>CAWBJZ010000004.1:0-2238825 GCA_963789285.1 Rubricoccaceae bacterium | reverse complement strand
AGAAACGCCCCCAGGCTCCAGCCCGGGGGCGTTTTGCGTGTCACGAGTGCGGGCCTGCTCTAGTCCCCCAGCGCGACGGGCCGGTCGCCCCGCTGGCGGTCGGTCTCGGCGAGCGCGCGCGCGGTCTCGATCATGCGGACGAACTCGGCGCGGTCGCCGTGCGGGTCGCCTCCTCGGGCGTCGCGGGCCAGGCGCAGGGCGTGGTCGTAGCTAGCGCCCGGCGCGTAGTCGCTCGCGCCCAACAGCAGCGCCGCCTCCGTCACGGCGACGGCCCAGCGCGTGGCCTCGCTCGCGCGGTCCAGCGACACCACGCCCCCGCCGACGGGCACCGCCAGCCGGACGCTTTGGTCGGCGAACGTGCCGCCGTCGGTCGCGGGCTTGTAGCGGAGCGCGACCGTCAGCCACTCGCCCGAGTCGGCGGCGTCGGTCAGGCGCGGCGAGGTCTGGTAGCGAAGCCCGTCCACGCCGGCCGTCGGCACCTCGACGCCGATGGGGACGATCTCGTAGAGCGCCGTCACGGTGTGGCCCGCGCCGAGCTCGCCGGCGTCCTTCTTGTCGTCGGCGAAGTCCTCGTTGGCGAGGGCGCGGTTCTCGTAGCCGATCAGGCGGTATCCGGCCACGCGCGCCGGGTTGAACTCGACCTGGAGCTTGACGTCCTTGGCGATGGCGAACAGCGTGCCGCCGAACTCCCGGACCAGCACGCGCTCGGCCTCCCGGATGGAGTCGATGTAGCTGTAGTTGCCGTTGCCGTGGTCGGCGATGGCCTCCATCTTGGAGTCCTGCAGGTTGCCGGTCCCGAAGCCGAGCACGGACAGGAAGACGCCCGACTCGCGCTCCTGCTCGATCAGCCGCTGCATCGCCGCGTCCGACGACTCGCCGACGTTGAAGTCGCCGTCGGTCGCCAGGATCACTCTATTGGTCGCTGAGGCCTCGAACTGCTGCCGGGCCGTCTGGTACGCCAGCCGCAGCCCGGCGCCGCCAGCCGTCGAGCCGCCGGCCTCAAGCCGGTCGAGCGCTTGCAGGATCCGGCCGCGGTCGCGCCCCGACGTCGGCGGCAGGACGAGCCCGGCGGCGCCGGCGTAGACCACGATCGAGACGTGGTCCCGGTCGCGCATCTCGCGCACCAGCAGCCGCAGCGCGCGCTTGACGAGCGGCAGCTTGTCGGGCGCCGACATCGAGCCGGACACGTCGAGCAAGAACACCAGGTTGGCCGGCGGGAGGTCGGCGGTGTCGATCCGCCGGCCCTGCAGGCTGATGCGGGCGAGGTGGTGGTTCGGGGCCCACGGCGCCTGGGTGATCTCGGTCGAGACCGCGAACGGGTGCGCGCCGTCCGCCGGCTCCGCCAGCCCGTAGTCGAACGCGTTGACGAACTCCTCGACGCGGACGGCGTCCTCGGGCGGCAGCACGTCGCTGGCGAGGAAGCGGCGCGCGTTGGCGTAGCTGGCGCGGTCCACGTCGATGGAGAACGTCGAGAGCGGGGCGTCGATGGCGGTCTTGAACCCGACCTCCTCGACGGCCGCGTAGCCCTCACGGTCCGCCGGCCTCATGGGCGGCCCTCCGACCGTGACACCTGCCGCGCGGCCCTGCATGTACATGCCAGGTGCGGCCGGGCTGGCGGCGGGCGGCGCGATGCCGGGCGATGCCACGGAGATCGCCGAAACCGAGCGGGAGCGGCGGTCGGAGGCGCCTGTCACGACGACCTCGTCCAGCTGGCTGTCGTCGGCGGCGAGCGCGAAGGACACGGACACCGGCGCCCCCTCGCGGACCTCGGCCGGCTGCGTCGCTGTGACGTAGCCGATGTAGCTCGCCGCGAGCCTCCGGCTCCCCGTCGGGACGCCCTCGATGCGGAACCGTCCGTCGACGTCGGTGGCGGCGCCCAGCGCGGTGCCCCCGACGCGGACCGTGGCGGCGACGAGCGGGTCGCCCGTCTCGGCGTCGACGACGGTCCCCACGACGGTGCCCAGGCCGGGCGTGACGGGGACGGGCGCCGCACTGGCGGCGGAGATCGCCAGCAGGGCGACGGCGAGAGCGAAGGGGAAGCGCATGGCGAGAGGCGTGGGTGAGCCGAGGACCGAACGCCCTCCGGACACCACGGAGCCGCCGCCGTTGCCCGCTCCGTCACAAGGGCACGCGGAAGCCCCCCCAGGGCGCTAGCGGTGCCCTCCCGCTCGACTTGCGGAAGACGCGAGACAGGGTCGTCGGTCGCGGAGGCGCCTACGAGCCGGGATCAGACGAGAGGGCGGGAGCCGCCAGGAGACGGCACGCCAGGATGGCGCTGAAGGCGTAGAACAGCATCCAGTGCCCCGAGAACAGCCGGAGCTCCAAACCCGCCCCCGGGCCGTCCGCCAGTCGAGCGAGGCTCACTGCGAAGTTGATGGAGACGTAGACGGCCAGGACCACGAACGCCACCTTCTGCCAGGTCGGGACGGGGCGGACCAGCGCCGTGGCGATGCTCCACCGGCCAGCGATGGTCCCCAGGTCCCGCGCGCGCTCCTCCGCCCACGCCTTGGCAGCGAACAAGACCGGGAGGGTCGTCGCGAACACGCCCAGGTGCAGCGCCAGCGCGGCCCGCGGCGGGGCGTACGCGGTGAACGTCACGAGGTGGACCGCGAGGCTGGCGGCCAGCCCCACCACGGCAACCCAGAGCGCGGCGCGGATCACGGAAGACCGGGCCACCTAGCTCAGCCGCACCTGGCGGATGAACCGGCGCACGGCCACGCTGGACGCCGCCAAGCCCAGCGCCACGCCCAGCAGCACCAGGGCCAGGATCGTCGGCACCGGCGACCCGCCCGGCCACCCGACCGCCGACGCGCCCCCGTCCGCCGACTCGATAAAGCGCAGGAACAGGTCGTAGAGCCCCCACAGCACCAGGCCAGCGCCGACGCCGGCTACCAACCCCTGCAGGACGCCCTCGATCAGGAAGGGGCGGCGGATGAACGCGTTCGTGGCGCCGACCAGCTTCATCGTCCGGATCAGCATCCGCCGGGCGTAGATCGACAGCCGGACCGTGTTGCCGACCAACAGCAGCGCCGCGACCACGACCAGCAGCGCGACGGCCAGCCCGACGCTGGAGAACACGCGGAGGTTGCGCTCGACGGCCTCCACCGACGCCCGGTCGTAGGCCACCTCCTCGACCGGGGCCCACGCGGCGACGCGGTCGACGAGCGCCGCGAGGGTGTCGGGGCTGGCGTAAGAGCCGCCCAGGCGCACGCGGTAGCTGGCGGGCAAAAACTGCGCGTCGTCGTACAAGTCGGCCTCGGCACCAAACGACTCGGCGAAGATCTCCGACGCCTCCTGGTGCGAGATGTAGCGGACGGAGTCCACGCCGGCGATCTGGCGCAGGCGGTCGCCGACGCGGGCGGCGGTCTCGGGCGTGGCCGCGTCGTCCAGGAACACCTCGACCTCGCTCGCCCGCTGGCGCAGCGTCTCGGCGACGTTCTGGCCCTGCCAGCCCAAGAGCGCGAAGATGCCGATCAGGACCAGAGCGATGGCGAGCGCGGCGACCGACGTGGCCGCCGCCAGCTTGGCGCGGCGGAAGCCGGCCAGCCCTTCGCGCAAGGTGTAGGACAAGGCCACGGCGGTGTCGGGGGGAGACGGCCCGAAGGTAGCGCCGGCGGGGCAGGCCAAAAAGAGAGCGCCCGACGGAAAACCGTCGGACGCTCAGTCGGGGAGCTCGCCCTGGAGGGCGGGGCTGGGCGTGCTCAACCCGATGCCCCAAGGTACGGCCCCTCGCCGTGCCCGGCAAGAACGTTGGGCGAAGCCAGCGCGAGCCGCCCCGTCCGAGCCGAGCCAACCAGGGTGCGCGATGGACGCGTTGGTTACCCCGGGGTAGCCAGTCCCCGCTCGCGCTCGGTAAGCTGCCCGAAGGGCGCAGGCGTCGGGGGCGCTCATCCCCCTACTCCCCCATGCCCCTCGCCATCACCACCCCCACCGGCCACATCGGCTCCGCGCTCATCCGCCAGCTGCTCGACGCCGGGCGCCGCGACCTGGTCCTGCTCCTGCGCGACGCCTCCAAACTGGACCCTGACGTCCGCGACGCCGTCGAGACGCGCGAGGGCGTGCTCCAGGACGCCGACTACGTGCGCCACGCCACCGAAGGCGCCGACGCCCTGTTCTGGCTCAGCCCCAACGACTGGACCACGCCGAGCCTGTTCGGCTGGTACCAAACGCTGGCTCAGTCGGCGACGGGCGCCATTGAGGCCAACGGCATCGGCCACGTCGTCCACCTGTCGTCGGACGGCGCGCAGAACCGCGACGACCACGGGCCGGTGAGCGGGCTCGGCCGCATTGAGGACGCGCTCGACCAGACCGACGCCGCGGTCCGCCACCTCCGCCCCGGCTTCTTCTTCGAGAACTTCGAGGCGCAGATTCCGCCCATCGCGGGCATGGGCTCGGTGTTCTTCCCCAAGCCGCCCGAGACCACGACCGGCATGATCGCGACGGCCGACATCGCCGCGCGCGCCGCCGACCTCCTGGCGGATCTGTCGTGGACCGACCGCGACGTGGTCCCGCTCCTGGGACCGGAGGACCTGTCGTACGCCCAGGCCGCCGAGATCCTGAGCGGGGCCCTGGACCGCCCCGTCGCCGCGCAGCAGGTGCCGCCGGCGGCGCTGAAGGAGCAGATCGCCGGCATGGGCGCCACCGAGGAGTGGGCCGATGGCATGGTCACGCTCTACACCCGGATCGGCACGCCCGGTTACAGCGGCGCCGAGCGCACGCCGGAGGCTACGACGCCGACGGCGCTGGCGGACTGGGCGCGCCAGTCGCTCCGGCCGATGGTCGAGGGGTTCGCCGCCCAGAACGCCCCGGCGTAGCCCGCGCCGCGCTGGCGGTGATCGTTGGCGGGACGGTTATAGAAGAAGGCGCCCCGCGAGTCATCGCGGGGCGCCTTCGCGTTTGGTCTCCGGTCGGTATCGGCTAGACCGTGCCCATCGCCGTGCGCAGGCGGTTGCGGGCGCGGTCGCGCTCGGCCTCCAGGGCCTGGCGCTCCTCGGTGCTCGACGCCGCCGCCAGCCGCTCGGCCGCCTTCTCCTCGGCGGCGCGTGCTCGCTCGACGTCGATCTCGCCGGCGGGCTCGGCGGTCTCGGCCAGCATGATCACGTGGTCGTCGAGGACCTCGACGAATCCGCCGGAGGTGGCGAACGAGACGCGCTCGCCCGTCGTGGTGACGACGGTCACCGTGCCGACGCGGGTCGCGGCCAGCATCGGGGCGTGGCCCCTCAGCACCTCGAAGGAGCCCTGGGCGCCGGGCGCCCGAAAGCTGCGGGCCTCGCCGCGGTAGGCGGAGCGGTCGGGGGAGACGATCTCGACGAGCAGGGAGTCGGCCATGGGTCGGGCTGGTGCGAGTCAGGGCGTGCGCCGCAGACGGGTGCCCCGCTGGCGGAGCGGCGCCGCCAGCGGGAACGGGGGTCGGTCTAGCCCTCGGCCAGCATCTTCTCGCCGGCCTCGATGACCTCCTCGATGGCGCCCTTGTACAGGAACGCGCCCTCGGGCAGGTGGTCGAGCTCGCCGTCCAGGATCATCTTGAAGCCACGGACGGTGTCGTCCACCTTGACGTACTTGCCCGGCGTGCCGGTGAACTGCTCGGCGACGAAGAACGGCTGCGACATGAACCGCTGGACGCGCCGCGCGCGGTTGACGACCTGCTTGTCCTCGTCGGACAGCTCGTCCAGGCCCAGGATCGCGATGATGTCCTGCAACTCCTTGTCGCGCTGCAGCAGCTCCTTGGTGTCCTGGGCCACGCGGTAGTGCTCCTCGCCGACGACCTCGGCCGTCAGGATGCGCGACGTGGAGTCGAGCGGGTCGACGGCCGGGTAGATGCCGAGCGAGGCGATGCCGCGCGACAGCGTCGTCGTGGCGTCCAAGTGCGCGAACGTCGTGGCGGGCGCCGGGTCGGTCAGGTCGTCGGCCGGGACGTAGACGGCCTGGACCGAGGTGATGGCGCCCTGCTTGGTCGAGGTGATCCGCTCCTGCATGGTCCCCATCTCGGTCGCCAGCGTGGGCTGGTAGCCGACCGCCGAGGGCATCCGGCCCAAGAGCGCCGAGACCTCGGAGCCGGCCTGGGTAAAGCGGAAGATGTTGTCGACGAAGAACAGCACGTCGGTGCCGCCCAGGTCGCGGAAGTACTCGGCGAGGGTGAGGCCGGAGAGCGCGACGCGGGCGCGGGCTCCGGGCGGCTCGTTCATCTGGCCGAACACGAAGGCGGCCTGGCTCTCCTTCAGGAGCTCCATGTCGACCTTGGAGAGGTCCCATCCGCCCTCCTCCATGCTGTGCATGAACGCGTCGCCGTACTTCATGATGCCGGACTCCAGCATCTCGCGCATGAGGTCGTTGCCCTCGCGCGTCCGCTCGCCGACGCCGGCGAAGACCGAGAAGCCGTCGTGGCCCTTGGCGATGTTGTTGATGAGCTCCTGGATGAGCACCGTCTTGCCGACGCCGGCGCCGCCGAAGAGCCCGATCTTGCCGCCGCGCAGGTAGGGCTGGATCAGGTCGATGACCTTGATGCCGGTCTCCAGCACCTCGACCGACGTCGCCAGTTGGTCGTAGCTGGGCGGCTCGGCGTGGATCGGGCGGCGCTCGGCGTTGGGGATCGCGGGCAGCCCGTCGATGGGCTCGCCGACGACGTTGAACAGGCGGCCGCGGACCTCCTGCCCGACGGGCATCGAGATCGGCCGGCCGGTGTTGACGACGGTCGTGCCGCGCGTGAGCCCGTCGGTGGAGTCCATCGAGATCGTCCGCACGCGGCTCTCGCCCAGGTGCTGCTGGACCTCCAGGACGAGCGTGGGCTCATCGCCGCGGTCGATCTCGAGCGCGTCCAGGATCTCGGGGACCGAGCCGGCGGGGAACTCGCAGTCGACGACGGGGCCGATGACCTGCAGGACTTCGCCGGTGGCGACGCCGATGGCGGACGGGGTGGCGACGGGCGGGGGTGCGGTTTCCATCGTGCGCGTGCGTGTGGGGAGCGTCCCGGAAGCTACCGTCGCGCCCCACTGGCGGCGGTGAACGCCGCGCCCCAGCCGGGCGAAGGTTCGGTCAAAGCGCGTCCTAGGCGTCGCCGACGACGCCCCTCGTCCGCAACGCCGCGGTGCCGACCGCTGCCAGCGGGGCGACGAGCGCCACCCCGACGGCCACGTTGTTCAGAGTCGCGCCGTCCGCGCCGTGCGCCGTGGTCCACACGCTCGCCTGGACGAGGGCGAGGGCCACCACGACGGAGACGCCGGCGACGTACATCGCGACGGCCTGCCACCCCAGCACGGTCGCCCGCTGCTCAGATGGCAGTGCTAAGATCGCGGCTTGGACCATGCTCAGCGCCGGGACCACACAGAGCCGCCCAGATATCCTGATCCTTGTAGGGCAGGTTGACCAGCGGCGACTCCGGGCGGCGCCGGATGGTCTGTGCGGACCAGTCCATCAGCGCAGACAACGCGGCGGCCAGGAGCGGCATCAGAAGCCACAGCGCCAGCGAGCGGTCGCTCCACGCGTCCGGCTGGCCAGCGGCGTCGAAGTGCGTTGGGACGCGGTCCGGGAGCGCGGGCCACGACAACGCCGCGGCGACGACGAGCGCGACGGCGATGCCCCACATGAGGAGGCGGAGGGCGGGCAGCATGGCGTCGGCGGCGGGGCGCCCGAGGATACCCCGGCCCACTGGCGGACGGCCTCCGCCAGCGCGGCGGAGGCTAGAGGACGATGTCGGCCTCCTCTCGCTCGGCGGGCGCGACCCGGGGCTCGCGCAGGAACAGCGCCGAGCCGAACGACAGCGGCCCCAGCCGCCCGGCGAACATCAGCAGGATGATGGCCAGCTTGCCCAGCGCCGTCAGGTCGCCGGTCACGCCCATGCTCAGGCCGACCGTGCCCAGCGCGCTCGTCGCCTCGAACAGCAGCGTCTCGAACGGGGCCGCCTCCGTCAGCGTGAGCACGAACAGGCCGCCCGTGAGCACGGCGACGTAGAACGCGAACGAGGCCACGGCGGCGAACACCCGGTCGGTCGGGATCCGGCTCCCGCCGGACGTCACCTCGGTCTCGCCCCGGAGCACGCTCCGGGCCACGGCGAAGACGGCCGACAGCGTCGTCGTCTTGAGCCCGCCGCCCGTCCCCGACGGCGAGGCACCCACCACCATCAGCAGGATCGTCACCAGCAGCGCGCCCGGCACCAGCCCCCCGATGGGGACGGTGTTGAAGCCGACCGTGGTCATGGCCGTCATCGCCTGGAAGAACGACGCCAGCAGCCGCAGCGCCGGCGTGGGCGCGAACTCGCTGGGCTCGATGAGGTAGATGCCCAGCGTCCCGACCACGGTCAGGACCAACGTCAGGCGCAGGATGATGCGCGAGGTCGTCGTCAGGCGCGACTGGCGGCCGGTGACCACGCGCCACACGTCCACGGCGACGATGAACCCGACCGCGCCCAACAGCGCCAGGACCGAGACGACGGCGTTGACGCCCACGTTGCCCGTGAACGACTCCAGGCTGTTGTCGAACAGGCTGAACCCGGCCGTGCAGAACGCGCTGATGGAGTGGAAGACGGCCTGGTAGAGCGCGTCCTCGACGCCGGCGTCGGCGAACAGCGCCCACAGCGCCAGCGCGCCCAGGGTCTCGGCCACGACCGTGAACACGACCACGCCTTTGATGAACTCGTCGAGCTGGAACGCGCGGGGCATCGAGAAGTCGGCCGAGAGCATCCGCTGCCGCGCCTTCGACATCCGGCGCCCGCGCGAGAGCACGATGAACGAGCCCAGCGACATGTAGCCGATGCCGCCGACCTGGATCAGCAGCAGGATCACGATCTCGCCGAAGAGCGAGTACGTCGCCGGCGTGCCGACCGTCGCCAGGCCGGTCGTCGAGACGGCGCTGGTGGCCGTGAACAGGTGGTCGAGCGGCGACACGCCTGGCACGGCGCTCGCGGCCGGGATCGAGAGCAGGACCCATCCCAGGGCGACGCAGCCGAGGTATCCGACCAAGACCAAGCGGACGGGCTGGACGCCGCGGAAGGCGCGCGCGACAGAGGCGCGGGCTCGGGTTCGAGGGCTCAAGGCGTTGGCGGCAGGGGGGCTACGTCCAACGAAGGTGCCACCGGCCGTTCCAGCCGTGCGGTGCGGATTGAGCGAACGGCGTGCGGAGCTACGGCTGGGTCTCCGCGATCTGGCGCGACAGCCTCGCCGCCGCCCACGCCCCCAGCCCGAGCGCCAGCGCGACGCCCAGCGCCAGCCCCCAGAACGCCGTCTGCGCCGACGCCTTCGCCTGGTCGGCCGCGACCGCGGCGGCCTGGCGGTTCGCCTCCTCCAGCGCCTGGAGCCGGCCCCGTGTCTGCTCGAAGGCCGGCACGAACCGCTCGGCGTAGGCCCTCCGCGCCGCGTCGGTCTCCGCGTCGTCCAGCGCCGCCGACGCCTGCTCGACCTCGCCGAAAGCCGACTCGATGCCGGACACGATCTCGCCCTCGCCGTCGATGGTCACGTTGCCGGCCGTGACCGCCAGCGCGTCGCGGAACCGGGGCCGGGCCGCGTCGGCGATCTGGCGGGCCTCGCCGCCGCGGCCCAGCAGCGCCAGCAGCGCGGCGCTGTCCAAC
Source organism: Rubricoccaceae bacterium (assembly GCA_963789285.1). GTDB lineage: Bacteria > Bacteroidota > Rhodothermia > Rhodothermales > Rubricoccaceae > Rubrivirga. Next base: position 2,229,266 of record CAWBJZ010000004.1, on the reverse strand, counting down.
CGTTCGAGCGCCCCGTCCATCTCGGCGACGGCTTGCAGGCTCCGCTCGTTGTCGGCCAGGACGGCCTCGACGGCGCCGCCCAGCCTGGAGATGGTGGACAACGCGACCAGGGCGATGATCGCGAGCGGGATCAGGAGCACGGCGAAGCCGCCGGCGATCTGGGAGCGGAGGGACATGGGCGGCGGGGAAAGGCGGAACGTAGCCACGCCGCCCCCCTCCCACCACGCCGCGCTGGCGGGGGCCGTCCGCCCGCGCGAGCCGAGCCGAAGCGCGGCGCCCTACCCCAGGATCGCGGCGCGGAGGACGGGGTTGGCCGCCATCGCGATGGCGATGGAGACCACGAGCCCCACCGTCGCCAGCCCCAGGTCGCGGCCGGCGAGGCGGAACCCCTCCCTGAGCGAGCGGTCCGCCGCCCGCATCGTGATCAGCGCCAGCTCGCGCCCGGCCAGCAACCCGATGAACACCCACGTCGTCGACATCGGGACCGTCGAGACGTTCATGAAGCCGAACAGGATCAGCGCGTAGACGAAGTCGACGAGCGTGGCCGCCCGGATGTCCACGACCGACGACTTCTCCGACACGATCCGCTGGATCCGGTCGCCGCGCAGGTAGAACAGGACGCCGAGCCCGAAGAAGATCGCCGCGGCGAACACCGCGACCTCGGCCACGCTCAGCTGGCGGGGCAGGTAGACGGCCAGGTTCGCCATGTCCTGCATGACCCAGCTCGACCACAGCACGCCGGTCGAGAGCCACTGCGCCGGCCCCCACCACCGGCTCGGCGCGCCGGCGGCGTAGCGCTGGAACGCCCGGGCGGTGGCGGCGAACAGCACGGCGCCGAACCCGAACGCGATGACGTAGCCCCACACGCTCTTGGCCAAGACGGCGCCCAGCCCGTCGGCCTCGGTCGCGAAGCACGACAGGATGAGGAACGTGGTCGAGACCGGCATCCGCAGCCGCGTGAGCACCAGGAGCGCGACGGGCGCGGCGACCTGCAGGAACGAGAACGACGTGGGCGCGACGGCGAACCCCTTCGAGGCGAGGCGCCCGAACGAGACGTCGCCCGGGGGCGCGGCGACGGCCCACCCGTAGGCGATGGTGGCCAGGAACACGCCGCCGATGAAGAGCCACAGCGCCCACCACGGCTTGTTCTCGTTGGAGGCGATGAACGTGCCGACGGTCTGGATCGAGTCGTTGGCGACGATGGCGTAGGCCGCGAGCGCGAACCCGAGCCAGCGCGCCACGTCCGGGTAGGGCGCCGCCAGGGCCGCGGCGGCGAGCGCGATGATGATGAGGGCCGCGAACCGCCCGTGGTCCTGCACCAGCCCCGTGAACGTGTCGCGCGCAGGAATGTCGAGGGCCGAGGCGGGACGGTCGTGGACGAGGGCCATGAGAGAAGGGAGTGAGCAACCGCCCTCCAACGACGCCGGCGCCGGCGGATCCCTCGCCCACGTTGCGCTTGCGTTACGTCTGCCGCCGGGCCGCCCGGCGCGGCAGGGGCCTGGGCTGGAGCGGAGACGGCGCACCTCAACGCGACGCGCCCACCGCGCCCGCCAATTGCGCCGTGCGTCCCCCGCCCCGCTAGCGGAGACGGCCCGCCAGTGGGGCGCGTGTAGGGCGAGAGCGCCGGCAGATCGCCTAACCCGCCAGCTAGGTCCGCCCACTGTGGAGGTCTCTCGGCGAGTCTGCCACGCGGCCGCCGTCGGGGGGGCACCGGCTGGCCGAGCCGTTCCGTAGGTTGCGGGTCGTGCCCTCCCTCCGCCCCGCCGCCCGGTTCGTCTTGGTCCTCGCGCTCGTCGCGAGCACCCAGGGCCTGCTGCTCGCCCAGGCGTCGTGGCTCGTCAACCGGGAGTGGATCGCGGAGACCCTGTGCGTCAACCCCGACACGGACTGCGACGGCATGTGCCAGCTCGCCGACCGGATGGAGGCGATGACGCACGGGGGCGGCCACGGGGACGAGCCCCACGGGCACCCGGCGACGCTGCTCGAACTCGCGCTCTCGGTACGCGCGCAGGTCGTCGAGCGGGTTACGGTGCCCGGGCCCGCTGCGACCGACGCGGCGGCGCGGTTCGCGGAGGGCGCGACGGACACCGGGAGGGAGGCCTCCCAGGGCGTGTTCCACCCGCCCCGGAACGAGAACGCCGCCTAGCCGCCGCCCCGACGGGCGGCCCGAGCCCCGCCACGCTGGCGGGCGCTCTCGCTACGCGTCGCGCCGAACGCACCGCGCTGGACGCTCGCTCGGCTGAGCGGCGCTGGTCCGTGGCTGCGCTCGGCGAGGCGGTCTGCCGGTCTGCCGGCCCCACGTTCTCCATCGACGCCGCGCCCTCGCGGCCTGTCGACGTTCCGTTCCCGTGCGCGCGACCGCGCCACGGACCCTCCCGATACCCATGACTCTCCGATCTCTCGCGCCCACGGGCGCCCTCGCGCTCGCACTGGCGGGCACCCTGCTCACCGGCTGCGACTCGGGCACCTCCGACGAGCCCACCACCCTCCGCCTCAACGTCGAGGCCACCGTCGGCTCGGCCGCCTTCCAGGCCGGCCAGCCGTTCTCGGTCAACGGCACGACGGGCCAGCTCGACGTCGCCCAGATGTACCTCTCCGGCATCACGCTCCTCCGGGAGGACGGTAGGGAGATCGTGCTGATGGCCGACGCCCCGATCACCGTCCGCGCCCGGGACGAGGCCGGGGCCGAGATCCAGCACGTCGTCGACGAGCGCGTCGTGTTCGCCGACCTCGCCAGCGGCTCGTTCGCGACCTCGATTGGCGAGGCGCCCTCGGGCCGCTACACCGGGCTCCGGTTCCTGATGGGCGTCGAGGGTCTCGACAACCGGATCGCGCCCGAGGACGCCCCGGCCCAGCACCCGCTCGCGCCCAAGTCCCCGTCGATGCACTGGAACTGGAACGCGGGCTACGTCTTCCTGCGCCTCGACGGCTTGGTCGACGTCGACGGCGACGGCGCGGTGGACGCCTCGACGGGCACGCCGCGCGACCCGGCCTCGGGCCAGTGGCGGCTGCACTCGGGCGGAGCGGCGAACGCGCTCACGGTCGCCATCGACCAAGCGTTCGAGCTCGACGGCGGCGAGAGGCAGGACCTGGCCCTGCGCGTCGACCTCGCCCGAATGGTCCAGGGCATCGACCTCGACGACGCGTCCGAGCGCTGGTGCATGACCGGCGGCTGCCAGGACGTGGTGGACACGGCCAAGGCCAACGCGGCGGCGGCGATCACGCTCGTCGGCGTCCGCTAGACCGATGCCCGCCCGTCTGTGGCGCGGCGCGCTGCTGGCGGCCCTCCTGGTGGGGGCCGCCAGCGGGTGCGACGGCGCCGGTCCCGAGCCTGCCCGGCTCGTGACCGTCCCCGTCCCCGACGGCTTCGCCGCCCTCCCCGTCCCCCCGCAGAACCCGCTCCGCGCCGACCGCGTGGCGCTGGGCGAGCGGCTGTTCTTCGACCCCGTGCTCTCGCGCGACCGGACGGTCTCGTGCGGCTCGTGCCACCTGCCCGAGCTGTCGTTCTCCGACGGCGAAGTGCGGAGCGTGGGCGTGGGCGGAGCGACCGGGCTCCGCAACGCGCCGTCGCTGCTCAACGTGGCCTATCGCTCGTCGCTGTTCTGGGACGGCGGGCGCGCTGTTCCTGGAGAGCCAAGCCTTGGTCCCGCTCGAAGACCCGCACGAGATGGACCTCGCCACCGACCACGCGCTCGCCCGACTGGCGGCGCATCCGGACTACCCCGCGCTGTTCGCCGACGCCTTCGACGGCCAGCCGCCGACGATCCGGACGCTGACCTACGCCCTGGCCGCCTACCAGCGGACGCTGGTGAGCGCGCCGGTCGCCCTCGACCGCTTCCGCGCGGGCGACACCGACGCGCTCGCGCCGTCGGCTCGGGCCGGGCTGGCGCTTTTCGAGACGCACTGCCAGTCCTGCCACGCCGGCCCCCAACTCACCTCCGACGCGTTCGAGAACAACGGCGTGGCCGTAAGCGACGCCGACCCCGGGCGCGAGCGGATCACGTTCTCGCCGGCGGACCGCGGCACGTTCCGCGTGCCCAGCCTGCGCGCCGTCGCCCGGACGGCGCCCTACTTCCACGACGGGCGGCTCCGGACGCTGCAAGCCGTCGTGGAGCACTACGACCGGGGTGGATCTGGCACGCTGGGCCAGAGCGCTAGTGTCCGGCCGCTCCGGCTCACGGACGAGGAGAAGGACGAGCTCGTGGCCTTCCTCCAGACCTTGGACGACCGCCCCGCGGACGTCGACCGCTCCCCCGACCGATGACCCGACCGACCCCGCTCCGATTCCTGGTCCTGCTGCTGGCCGTCGCCGGGTGCGTGCCCGACGGCGTGACCGACTTCGACTTCCAGGACCTCCAGCCGCCCGCCCCGCCCGACGAGCTGACCGGCGACGCGCTCGTCGCGACCGCGTCCGACAACGGCCTCGACGTCGAGCTCTACGCCGCGCGCGGCGGCGCGCACCTGGGCTACGTCCGCCTGGGCGTCCGCGTCGCCCAAGGTGGAGCCGCCGTCCGGGACGCCCGCGTCCGGCTGGCGGCAGCGCCCGCCAGCGGCCCGGCGGCGGGCGTGGCGCTGCCGGTCGAGGACCCGGCGACGGCGGCCGACGGCGACGGCTTCTTCCGAGGCGCCGCGTTCCTGCTCACGCCCGACACGACCGCGCGTGCCTTCACCGTCCGCGCGAGCATCGAGACCGCCAGCGGGCAGCGCGGCGAGGTCTCGTTCGCCGTCCAAGCCCGGCGCGACCTGTGGATGCAGCCGACCGGCGACGGCGCCGACGCCCTGCTCGTCTCCTGGGTGGACCCGCTGCGCCCGGTCGTGGGCGAGAACGCGTTCACGGTCGCCGCGCACCGCTGGACCGGGACCGCCTTCGTCGAGGTCGACGGACTCGCGCCCGCCCTCACGCCCTACATGGACATGGGCGGCGGCGACGGCCACTCGACGCCGCACAGCAAGCCCCGCGCGCTCGGCAGCGGACGCTACAGCTGGGACGTGGACTTCATCATGTCCGGCGGCTGGGAGATGACCGTCGCCCTGACCCCGCCCGGCGCCGCGCGCCAGACCGCCCGTTTCGTCGGCTACACCGTGTACGAACCATGATCCGCCTTCTCTTGCTCTCGCTCGTGATCGCCGCCAGCGCCCACGCCCAGCCCTCCGACGTCACCGGCCGCGTGCTGGAGGCCCGGACGATGGTGGCCGTGCCGGGCGCCACGGTCCGCGTGGACGGGACCTCGCGCGGCACGGCCGCCGACGCCGACGGCCGCTTCCGCCTGGCGCTCCAGCCCGGCGACGCCGTGCTCCTGGTCACCTCCGTCGGCTACGCGCCGCTGCGCGTCTCGGTCGAGGAAGTCCAGCGCGACGGGATGATCCACCTGACGCCCGAGGCGACGGCGTTCTCAAGCGTGACCGTCGAGGGCGAGCACGCCGTGGCCGGTGCGCCGTCGGCGCCGACCCGAACCTCCGCGACGACGGAGGACCTGCTGCAGCGGCTGCCCGGGGTCCGGATGATCTCGCGCGCCAACTTCGCGTCTGAGCCCGCCGTGCGGGGCTACAGCGGCGGCCAGATCTCGCTCACGATCGACGGGATGCCGGTCTACGGCGCGTGCGTGGACCGGATGGACCCGGCGTCGAGCTACGTCGAGCCCGAGAACCTGCGCGCGGTCGAGGTCACCCGGGGCGCCGGCGACCTGTCCCAAGGTTCCCAAATCGGCGGCTCCGTGGACCTCGCGACCCAGCGGCCCCGCGCCGGGGCGCCGCTGGCGGTCCAGGCCGAGACCGGCGTCGAGTCGAACGGGCTGGCGCGGCGCGTGCGCGGGGCCGCGAGCGGGAGCGCCGGCCCGCTGGCGGTCCGCGTGAGCGGGTCGTACCGCGGCTCGGGCGACTACGCGCCTGGCGGACGAGGCGCCATCGAGACCTCGGGCTACCAGAAGCGCAACCTGGCCGCCTCCGCCGCCCTCGACCTGGCGGACGGGCACACCCTGCGCGCCCAGCTCATCACCGACGACGCCTGGCTGGTGGGCTACCCGGCGTTGCTGATGGACGCCGTGCTGGCCCAGGCCCGCATCGGGAGCCTGAGCTACGAAGGCGCCGCGGACGGGCTCCACCGGCTCGGCCTCCACCACCTCGACGCCCGCCTCTACGCCAACCGCGTCGACCACTACATGGACGACCGCGAGCGGAACGTGCTCGCGCGCGAGGTGATGCGCGGGATGTACATGCCGATGGGCGGGTACACCGAGGTCGTGGGCGCGCGCGCCGAGGCCATGAGGACGGTCGCGGGCACCGCGCTCACGCTGACCGCCGACGGCCACCGGCTCCGCCAGTTCGGCGACATGACCATGTACAGCCTGTACCCGGGCATCCGCGACATGGTGCTGCTCAACGTGGGCGACGTGCAGGCCGTCAACGGCTCGGTCGCGCTCCAGGCGCGGCGCGCTCTGTCGCCGCGCCTGGCCGTCTCGGCGAGCGGGCGCCTGGACGCGACGGCGCGCGACGTCGGGCGCGAGTCGATGCGCCAGCTGTTTGAGCGCCGCACCGGCGACGCCGACGTCGGCCGCCGCCTGCTCGTCCCCAGCGCGAGCCTGACGGCGACCTACGCGTTGTCTCCCCAAACCCAGCTCCGCCTGACGCTGGCTGACGCGGGCCGCCTGCCGAGCGTGGTCGAGCAGTACGGCCACTACGTCTACAACTACGTCGACGGCTACTTCTACACCGGCGACCCCGACCTCGCGCCCGAGCGGAGCCGCCAGCTCGAGCTGGGCCTCGCCCACGCGAGCTCGCGCCTGGCGATTGAGGCGTCGGCGTTCGCCCACCAGTTGCGCAACGTCGTGGTCGGGCTCGCCGACGCCGACGTGATCGCGGGCCTGGCCGGCTCGACGTACCGGTTCCGGCTCTACGACAACGCCGAGCGCGGCTGGATGGCCGGCGGCGAGGTCTCCGCGCTGGCGCCGCTCGGCGGTGGTCTGGAGGCGGCCGCGAGCGTGTCGGCGGCCTACGGCCAGAACGTGACGTTCAGCGAGCCCCTCCCGATGGTGCCGCCCGTCGGCGGGGTGGTGGCGCTGCGCTACGACCGGCGCTCGCTCTCGGCCGAGATCGAGACGCGGTGGGCGCTCGGCCAGGACCGCGTGGCGCGGTTCACCTACGCCGAGCGGCCGACCGACGGGTTCGCCGTCGCGTCGGTCCGCGCGGGGTGGCGGCCCACGACCGGCGCCGCGGCCGGGCTCTACGTTCAAGTGGGCGTCGAGAACGTGTTCGACACGTACTACCAGGAGCACCTCGCGATCTCGGACTTGGCCGCGCGCGGCCGGAGCGCGACCGTGTCCCTGGGCATCGACCTGTAGAGTCCGCGCCCCACTGGCGGACGGCCTCCGCCAGTGGGGCGGGGGTGGGCGGCTAGCGGGGCGGCGGCGGGCGGCTAGTAGTGCTTGTAGCCGCCGGCCTGGAGCGGGACGCGGTTGCCGTCGGGCAACCGGAGCTTGACGCCCTCGTCGGGCGAGACGATCTGGCCGACGACGGCGTAGGTGTCGGGCGCGAGCCGTGGTGCGTCGGCCTCCGCCATCGTGAACAGCAGCTCGTAGTCCTCGCCGCCGTAGAGCACGTAGGCCTCGGCGCGCGCGTCGAAGCGCTGGGCCGCCAGCGCCGTCTGGACGTGGACCGGCAGCAGCCCCCCGTCGATCACGGCGCCGACCGTGCCGGACTGGCTGAGGTGGTGGGCCTCCGAGGCGAGCCCGTCCGAGACGTCGATGAGCGACGTGGGGCGGACGCCCGCCGTGGCCCACGTCTCGACGCGGTCCAGCCGCGCTTGGGGCATCAGCTGGCGCTCGACGATGGTCGCGAACTCCGTCAGGTCGGGGCGGACGACCGACGCGCCGTCGCCCTCGCTCATGGCGTCCTTGCCCGCGATCAAGACCTGCAGGCCGGCCGCGGCACCGCCAAGGTCGCCCGTCACGCACAGCAGGTCGCCGGGCTGGGCGCCCGAGCGCCGGACGATCTCGTCCTCCCGGGCCTCGCCGATCACCGTCACCGTCACCGTGAGGCGCGCCGACGCCGTCGTGTCGCCGCCGACGACGGCCAGCCCGTAGCGCTCGCACGCCTGGGCGATGCCGGTGTAGAGCGTCTCGGCGCCCTCGACGGACAGGTTGTTGGGGAGGCCCAGCGCGACCGTCGCGAACCGCGGCCTGGCGTTCATCGCGACGACGTCGCTGACGTTGACCGCGACCGCCTTCCACCCCAGCGCCCGGAGCGGCACGTAGGTCCGGTCGAAGTGGACGCCCTCGACGAGCGCGTCGGTGGTCACCACGTGGACCCGGCTGCCCCGGTCCGACCCGGCCCCGCCGACGCGGTACACGGCGGCGTCGTCGCCCATCCCCACGACCAGGTCCTTGCCGCTGGCGGCGTCGCCCAGCGTGTCCGCCAGTCGGTCGATCAGGCCGAACTCGCCGACCTCGGCGACGGGCGTGAACGGGGCGGAGTCGGGGATCTCGGACATACGGGCGGGAGGGGCGCCCCTCCCCTACCTCGCGCGCGGCCGTCCGATCCGCCAGTCCGGAATCTTCGCGGCGCCTACCGCCGGGCGGGGGGCGTCTGGAGCTCGATCACCGTCCGGGGTCCCTGGCGCAAGCGCTCGAGGTCGTACAGGAGCAGCGCGTGCTGGCCGGTGTCGCGGCGGCGCGCGAGCACCTGGACGGTCGGCCGGCCGTAGACCACGCCCGAGTCCGAGACGGCGGCGCGCTCGAAGCGGATGTCGACGACCTCGTAGACCTCCTCCAGGTCGAAGACGAAGTACGCCGTCGGCTCATCGACCGGGTCGACGGGTTGGAACGTGCGGGCGCCGGCGCAGCCGGCGAGGGCGAGGGCGGAGGCGAGGACGAGCAGGCGGGCGAGCATGGCAGGTGCGGCGTGTGCGCCATGCTGCCGCCGGCGCTGGGGCCGAGGTCACGGCAGCGTCAGCGAGCCCTGCATCGCGGCCCGACTTGCGCCCGTCACCGAGGGCAAACCCGTCCGGACGCCGCCCGCCCACTCGTGCGCCAGGACCGCGAACAGCACGGCCTCCTTGGCGTCGGGGTCGAGCCCGTGCGCCGCCGTCGTCTCGACCGGGACGTCGAGGGCGTCGGCGAGCATCGCCAGCAGCGTCGGGTTGTGGACGCCGCCGCCCGACGCGATCACGCGCGCCGCGCCCGGCGCGTGCTGGCGGACGGCGTCGGCGACGGTGCGGGCGGTGAGGGCGGTGGCCGTCGCGACGAGGTCGGCCGTGGCGAGCCCCGACGCCAGCAGGCGGCCGGCGAACGCCGCCCCGTAGTCCTCGCGCCCGGTTGACTTAGGCGGGGGCTGGGCGTAGTACGGGTCGCGGAGCAGGTCCGCCAGCAGGGCGGCGTCGGGCGTGCCCGCGCGCGCGATCTGGCCGTCGCGGTCGAACCCCTGCTCGGTCCGCGCTCGCACGACGGCGTCGATGACCATGTTGGCCGGGCCGGTGTCCCAGGCGACGGGGTCGGCGCCGGGAGCCAGCACCGTCACGTTGGCGATGCCTCCGAGGTTGAGCAGCACGCGCGTCTCGGCGTCGCTGGCGAACAGCGTCCGGTCGAGGTAGGGCGCGAGCGGTGCGCCCTGGCCGCCCAGCGCCACGTCGCCCGCCCGGAAGTCCGAGACGACGGGCGTGCCCAAGGCGGTCGCCAGCACGGCGGGGTCCCCGATCTGCAGCGTCGAGCGCGTCGGGGCGCCGGCGCAGTCCTGGGCCTGGGGCACGTGCTGGACCGTCTGCCCGTGGCTCCCGACGAGGTCGAGGCCGCCGGTCTCCAGCCCCGCCTCCGCCAGCGCCGCCCGGACCACGTCTGCGAACACGTGCCCGAGCCGGGCGTGGAGCTGGCTCACCTGGCGCACGTCGGACCCGGTCACCTCGACGACGGCCGCCAGCGCGGCGCGCAGAGCGTCCGGGTACGGCCGGCCGACGAAGCCCAGCGTCTCGATCTCCAGACCGGTGCCGCTCCCCTCCACGCGAACGACGGCGGCGTCGACGCCGTCCAGCGACGTCCCGCTCATGACGCCGGCGACCACGCGCGGGCCGGGCTCGAACAGACGCGGTGCGCTCACTGCCGACGCCGGAGCTCGGCGGCGCGCTCCAGCAGCTCGTCGGCCTGGCTGGGCTTTTGGGCGGCCAGCTTCTCGTAGACCAGCGCCGCCTCGACGTACTGGTGCTGGGCGGCGTAGATCTTGGCCAGGGTCTCGGAGGCGAGGTCGTCCACGTGGCCGGCGTCGAGGGGCACGTCGGGGCCGTCGAACTCCGGGTCGGGCCGGATGCGGGGGGCCACCTCCAGCTGGCTGATCAGGTCGTCGAGGTCGTCGGCGACCGTGGAGCCGCGGCGGTCGGGGGACTCCGGGGCGACGACGTCGGGCTCGGCGTAGGCGCCAGGCGGCGGCGTCGGGATGTCGCTCTCGTCGAGCACGCCCCAGCCGGAGTCGTCGCCCCAGTCGGGCGGCGGCGGGGGCTCGGCCACGTCGCCCTCGGGCGGCAGGACGGTGGCCTGGGGCGGGGGCACGGTGGCCCAGTCGATGGAGGCGGGCGGCGGCTCACGTCGGTCTGGGCCCGCGGTGGTCTCGGACGGTTCCGCTTGCGCTGGCGGCTCCGGTTGCTCGGCTGGCGGCGCGGGTGGGACGTCGACGAACACGAGATCCGCGACGTCGAGTGGCGGTGGCGCGCCGTACCCCTCGGCGGGGTCCGGAACGGACAGCTCCGGTTGAGCGGGCTCCGTCTCCTCCGCAAGCTCGGGCGGAGCGGGCGCTGCGAAGTCGGAGTCTGGTTCCGGAGGCGCGGCAGGCTCCGCAGGCGGGAGGCCGAGGGGCGGCTCGTCGGCCAGCCGGGTCGCCAGCAGGCGCTCGCGTTCGCGGTGAACGAGGGGGCTGCGCGGGACGAGGGCGGCGGCGCGGCCCCAGGACACGAGCGCGGCGTCGACCAGCCCAGCGCCTTCGAGCGCCGTCGCGCGCAGCACGTGGGCGGCGGCGTAGATCGGCGCCTCCGCAACGATCCGCCCCAGCATCTCGGCCGCCTCGGCGGGCCGGCCCTGCGCGAGCAGGCGCGCGGCCACCTGGAGGTCGGGCTCGGGGGAGGGCGGGTCGGGAGGGGTCATGGGAGACGGAGGTGCGGGAAGCTACGCAGGCCCAACCCGGACTCCAGCCAGGCGCTTGAGGAAAGCCGGCGCGCATATGGCCTGTCTGGTGGCCTTCAGGCCGCTTGCGCTGCGAGCTCCCTCACGATGCCCTCCGCGACGGGCGGAGGCCGCCGCACCGCCCACGCCGCCCCCGCCGTGCCGACCGCCAGCAGCGCTTGGAACGGGACGGCGCCCCACGCCCCCACGCCCGCGACCGCCGCCAGCCCCAGCGCCGAGTACGCCGCCAGCGCCACCTCCGCCCGCCCGTCCGTGGGAGCGGACGGCTCCGTCAGGGACTTCGGCGTGCGCTGGAACGCGGTCCGGGTGCCACGCAACGCCTGCCACACCGCCCGGCTGGCGGGGATCACCAAGGCGACCGGCGCCATCATCGCTGCCGGGATGCGCCGCCAGCGCGTCCGCCAGTCCGGGTAGAGCGCGCGCATCGCGACGACGTGGGCCGTGACGAGGCCGCCCAGGGCGAGGTACCCGACGCTCAGCACCGCGAACGTGGCGCTGGGCACCCAGCCCGCCGCCGCCGCCAGCCCGACGACGGGGTGCAGCACGATCAGCGTCAGCAGCGCCGGCAGGCTGAGCGACAGGGCGAGGTGCGCCGAGAACGCGGCCCGGGCCCGGAGCGGCAGCGGCGAGCGCCACAACGTGCCCAGGTGCAGCCGCGCGACCTCGACCAGCCCCTTGGCCCACCGCGCCTGCTGCCGACGCCACGCGCCGACCGTCGCCGGCAGGTCGGCCGGGGCGTGGGCGTCCTCGACCAGCCGAGCGCGCCAGCCGCGCGCCTGGGCGCGGAGCGCGAGGTCGGAGTCCTCCGCTAGGGTGTCGCCGGACCACCCGCCGGCGTCCTCGATGGCGGCCACGCGCCAGACGCCCGCCGTCCCGTTGAACACCAAGGGCAGGCCCGCGCGGTCACGGCCGGCTTGCTCGACGGCGAAGTGCACGTCCAGGACCGCCGCCTGGGCCTGGGCCAGCACCGTCGGCCCAGGCTCGTGGTGCCAGCGCGCTTGAACGAACGCCAGACCGGGGTCGGCGACGAGCGCCGCGACCAGCTGGCGGAGCAGGCCGGGCCCAGGCTGGAAGTCGACGTCGAACACGGCCGCCAGCGGCGCCGAGGTGTGGGCCAGGCCCCAGGCCAGGGCGCCAGCTTTGAAGCCGTCCCGCGCGTCTCGCGGCAGGTGGCGGACACCGCGGCGGTGCCGCTCGGCGCACAGCCGGGCGTTCTCGCGCCGGGCGCCGGGCGGCGAGTCGTCCAGCAGTTGGACCTCGACGCGGCCGGGGTAGTCGGTCCCCAGCGCGGCGTCCAAGGCCCGAGCCACCAAGGCGGCGGGCTCGTCGTAGACCGGAAGTTGGACCACCAGGTCGGGCCACGTCTCGGGCGTCGCGGTCGGCAACGGCCGCGGGGGCAGGACCGAGCGCACGACGGACAGCACGAACGCGTGGAGCCCCAGGCACGTCAGCGTCAGCGTCGCCAGCACGTAGCCGGCGACGGCGACGGCCGCCAGCGCCTGAAGCGCCGCCGTCACCAGTCGGAGGTCGCGGCGGTGAAGGCGTCCCTCGCGATCTGCTCCAGGGCGGCTGCGGCGGCGTCGGCCTGCCCTTGGAGCCCGTCCGAGGGCGGCGTGTCCTCGCTGGCGGTGAACGTGCGCGCCAGCCGCTCGTCGTCCTCGACGCGGTCCTGGAACACCACGCGGACCGACAGGCTGATGCGGTTGAGCTGGGCCTGGTTGCCGTCGCTGGTCACGGCCGCCGGCGCGACGGCGTAGCGCTCGATGGTGGCCCGGACGACGGCGTCCGCCTCGTCCTCGTCCGGCTCGAGCGCCAGCCGGGAGCGGTCGGCGAAGCGATCTACGAGGGCGTCGGTGAGCAGGCGGTCCATGGCCGGCGGGCCGCCCGTCGAGCGGTCCTCGGCAAGCGGGATCGCGACCGTCCTTAAGTGGTCCGGGATGGTGGCGCCGGAGAAGCTGTAGACGCCGCAGGCGGTGAGCACGGAGGCGAGAGCAATCAGGAGACCGCCAACGGCCACGACGGCCTTCGCCGTGGGCCGGACGCTCGCCCTCCCCATCCCTGTTTCCTGGTCCCTCATTCCTCTTTGAGCTTGCGGTACAGCGTGCGCTCGGAGATCCCCAGCGCGTCGGCCGACTGGCGGCGGTTGCCGTCGTAGCGGCGCAAGGCCTCGGCGATCAGCGCGGACTCGGCCTCCTCCATCGTCGGAAGCGGCAGGCCGTGCGCGAGCGCCTCTTCGAGCGAGGCGGGCAGGCCCGGCGCGGCGCCGTCGCCCCCCGCGTCCTCGATCTCGAACGTGGTGTCGGCGGCCTCGTACGGGTCCGGCGTGGGCGGCTCGTAGGCCACCTCCTGCCGCGCCGGCTCGTAGGCGTAGGGGTCGGTCGGGACGTGGACGAGCGCGCCCGAGCTGGCCTCGATCACGCCCGGCGCGGCGCGCTGCACCATCGCGCGGAGGTCGCGGATCTCGGCGCGGATCTCGAGCAGCGCGCGGTAGAGCAGCCCCCGCTCCGTCTGCTCGTCGGACGCCGGCGCGGGCACCAGCCCGGCGCCGGCCGTCACCCCGCGCAGCAACGGGCGGACGGCCTCGGCCGTCAGGGGGTTCTGCCGCACCATCACGACGGCCTGCTCGGCCACGTTGCGCAGCTCGCGCACGTTGCCGGGCCAGCTGTAGCGCCGGAGCACCTCGGCGGCGTCCGGGTCCAGGCGGAGGTACGGGGCCTCGTACTGCCGGGCGTAGCGGGCCACGAACGCGTCGAAGAGCGGGACGATGTCCTCGACCCGTTGGCGGAGCGAGGGCAGCCTGAGCACGACCGTGCTGAGCCGGTAGTAGAGGTCCTCCCGGAAGCGGCCGTTCCGCACCTCCTGCCCCAGGTCCTTGTTGGTCGCCGCGATCACCCGGGCGTCGGAGGTCAGCGTCGCCGTGCCGCCGACGCGGCTGAACTCGCCGGTCTCGAGCACGCGCAGCAGCCGCACCTGGGCCTGCAGCGGCATCTCGCCGATCTCGTCCAGGAACAGCGTCCCGCCGTCGGCCTCCTCGAAGAACCCCGTCCGCCGGTCGGTCGCGCCGGTGTAGGCGCCCTTCTCGGCCCCGAACAGCTCGCTCTCGATGAGCCCCTCGGGGATCGCGCCGCAGTTGACGACGACCAGCCGCTTGTGCCGCCGCTTCGACAGCCCGTGGATCGCCGTCGCGACCAACTCCTTGCCCACGCCCGACTCCCCTTCGAGGAGGACCGTGATGTCGGGCGGCGCCACCTGGCGGACGCGCTCCAGCACGCGCCTCAGCGCCGGGCTGTCGCCCAGGATGCCGAACCGTTCCTGAAGGGCCTGCCTGTCCATGCGGTGCGTCTGGAGGGGAGCGGGCAAACTACCCCGCCGTCTCCGCTGGGGACGCCGGGCCGCGCCCGAGCCTTACCCGCTCCTCTCCCCCACCGCCGCCCCGCTGGCGGAGCCCGCCGCCAGCAGGAAGGTCGTGCCGTACGTTGCCTCAAACCGCTGCCGCCATGCACGCCACGCTCGAACCCGTCTCGCTCCGGCTCACGCCCCAAGAGTACTTCGACTGGGAGGAGGCCCAGGAGGGGAAGCACGAATTCATCCACGGAGAGGTCTTCCCCATGTCCGGAGGCACCCGCACGCACGACGTCATCGCCATCAACCTGATCGTCGCGCTCCGACTCGCGTTCCGAGAAACGGAGTGCACGGTGTTCTCGAGCGACCTGCGCGTCCAGGTCGAGCCTGGGGGGCGCTACACCTACCCCGACGTCTCGGCGGCGTGCGGCGCGCTGGAGTTCACGAGCCCCAAGGAGGTGACGCTCGTGAACCCGGCGCTCGTCGCCGAGGTGCTCTCGGAGCGAACGGAGGCCTACGACCGCGGCGACAAGCTGGACGTGTACCGCACCGTGCCTTCCATCCGGGAGATCGCGCTGGTGCGCCAAGACCGCCGCGCGGTCCAGGTGTGGCGGCGGGAGGGCGAGCGGTGGACGGTCGAGGACGTCGCCAGCGGCACGTTGGCCCTCTCGTCCGTCCCGGCTGAGATCGCGATGGACGAGCTCTACGGCGGCGCTGGACTCTGATCCACTGGCGGCGGCGACCGCCAGTAGCGCGTGGGCCTCAGCCGCGTGGCAGCAGGATGCGGCGCGCGGCGTCGAACCGTCCGCCGAAGCGGGCCAGCCCGTCGCCGCGCAGGCGCTCGGCGTGCTCGTCGAAGTAGTCCTGCAACGCCTCCCGGCTCTCGACGCGGTACTGCACGCACCACCGGACGCGCTGGCGGTCCTCGCCGTCGGCCTCGACGGCCCACCACTCGGCGGACCCGAACCCGGGCACGGCCAGCACCTCGTCGATGTGCGGCGCCAGCCAGGCGGCGTAGGCGTCGGCGACATCGGCGTCGATGGCGAGATTGACTTCGTAGATCACCATCCCGGAACCTAGCGCCCGCCGCGGGGCTTCCCGCCCGCCCCACGCTCGCCATGACCGACAAAGCCGACCGCGCGCTGGCCGCCCAGGTCGAGACGCTGGGGATCCCGGCGATCCGCCGCCACATCTTGCTCTGCGCCGGCCCCTCCAAGCCCAAGTGCGTCGACGGCGAGACCAGCCTGGCGTCGTGGACCTGGCTCAAGGCGAGGCTCAAGGAACTGGGCCTCACCGGCGCCGGGGGAGTCTACCGGACCAAGGCGAACTGCTTGCAGGTGTGCTTGCGCGGCCCCGTCGCGGTGGTTTACCCGGAGGGCGCGTGGTACCACTCGTGCACGCCCGACGTGCTGGAGCGGATCGTCCAGGAGCACCTGATCGGAGGGCGCGTCGTCGAGGACGTGCTGATCGCCCAGCGCCCGCTCCCCGACGCGGCTCCGTAGAGGCGCCCCGCCGGTCGCAGGCGGGCAGCCGGCGCCGCGCGGCCTCAGACCCACTGGCGGACGGAGTCGGCGAGGGTGGTGGTGCGGACGAACGTGCTCAGCAGCGTCGCCTGCGTCGCTCGCTCGACGCGGACGACGGCGTAGTCGCCGGCCCGGACGCCCTCGGGGCGGTCGAAGACGGCCATGTGGCTGGTGTCCGTCCGCCCGCGCAGCTGGCTGTCGCTGCGCTTCGAGGTGCCCTCGACCAGGATCGTGACCTCCTGGCCGACGAACTGCTGCGACGAGTCGAGCGAGTGCTGGTTCTGGACGGCGATGACCTCCGCCAGTCGGGCCTTTTTGATCTCCTCCGGCACGTCGTCCGTGTACTTCCGCGCGGCGTAGGTGTCGGGCCGCTCGGAGTACGCGAACATGAACGCGTGGTCGTAGCGGACGGCCTCCATCAGCGACAAGGTCTCGGCGTGCTCGGCGTCGGTCTCGCCGCAGAAGCCGGCGATCAAGTCGGTCGAGAACGCGATGCCGGGCACGATGGACCGGGCGCGCTCAATGAGGGACAGGTAGTGCTCGCGGGTGTACGTGCGCCGCATCCGCTTCAAGACGGCGGAGCTCCCGTGCTGGACGGGCAGGTGGATGAAGTTGCAGACCGTCGGCCGCTCGGCGTGGACGTGGAGCAGGTCGTCGGAGCAGTCCTTGGGGTGGCTCGTCGAATAGCGGATGCGCAACTCGGGGCTCAAGAGCGAGATCCGATACAGAAGCTCCGCGAAGTCGACCGCCGTCCCGTCGTGCTCGACGCGGTACGAGTTGACGTTCTGGCCCAGGACCGTGACCTCCTTGTACCCGGCGTCCACCAGCTGGCCGACCTCAGACAGGATGCTCGTCACCGGGCGGCTCCGCTCGCGCCCGCGCGTGAACGGGACCACGCAGAAGGCGCACATGTTGTCGCAGCCCCGCATGATGGAGACAAACGCCGAGATCCCATTCGTGTCGTAGCGGACGGGCGCTAGGTCGGCGTAGGTCTCCTCCCTACTGAGCTGGACGTTGACGGCGGCCTGGCCGCGAGTCGTGGTTCTCGGACAGCAGGCGCGGCAGGTCGCGGTAGGCGTCGGGCCCGACGACCAAGTCCACCAGCCGCTCCTGCTCCAGCAGCTTCGACCGCAAGCGCTCGGCCATGCAGCCCAGCACGCCGATCTGCAACCCGGGCTGGCGGCGCTCCTTGCGCGCGCGCAAGTGGATGAGCCGGCGGCGGATCCGGTCCTCGGCCTTCTCGCGGATGGCGCAGGTGTTGAGCAGCACCACGTCGGCGTCGCCCTCGTCGGCCGCGAGCGCGTAGCCGTCGCCGCCCAAGATGGAGGCCACCAGCTCGGAGTCGGCGACGTTCATCTGGCAGCCGTAGGTCTCGATCCAGACGCTCCGGCCGTTTGTGCCGGCGCGCGCCGCCAGCGCGTGGGGCTGGTCGCTCCCGCGCACGTCCGGCGCGGACGAGACGGGGGCGGGAGCGTCGAGGACGTCGAGGTCTTGGATGGGCGGCTGCATGGCGGTCGCGGAGGCGGCCGGGAAGCTACGCGCACCGCGCGAGCGCCTCGCCGACCGCTGCCCGCGACGCCTCGCCCACTGGCGGCGCCAGTCGGGAGGGTACGGTCGCCGTTCGGGATCTGGCGCTCCTCTACAAGACGACGCCCCCTCCGCCGGTGGCGGAGGGGGCGTCGGGATCGAGCGGGGAGCGGGTGTCCGAAGAAATAGAAGAGCGGACGGGCTCAGGGGAAGGGCGGGGAGCCGAGGGGTCTCCGGTGCTCGACGGTCGAAAACTGAGAAAAGGCGGCCGCTGCTCTACAACGCGACCGTGACGGCTGGATGACTAAAACATCATGACGCCCAAGAGCGCCGTCGTGATGACCCCGAGACGAACGAGGACGGTGGCGGGGCTGACGCGGCGGTGGGCCGGAAGGGAGAGCGTGGTCGTCATGGGATCGGAGGAGAGAGGGTGCCCGGTCCCCTCCACGCTCTGTGCCACCGTGCCCCGACTGACAAGATGGTCGGCCGGGAGGCCCATCTTCCATCCCGGACACGACCCTCACATAGGGGAAGCCCCCTGCCGTCCTGCCGTCTCGTCGTCGGCACCGGGGGATCCACTGTGACGGGTTGTCCGGCTCCGCAAGACGTACTTGCCGACCAAGTCGAACTCTAGGTCGACCTGATCCCCCTCGGCCCACCGGCCCGCGGTCGTCTTGTCCCAGGTGTGGGGGATGACGGCGAGCGCGAACGTGCCCGCCGGCTCGTCCAGTCGGGCGACCGTCAGGGAGATCCCGTCGACCGTGACGCTCCCACGCGGGATCAAGTACTCGGCGTGGTCGGCGGGGTAGCGGACCCAGACCATGTGGGAGTCGGCCAGGGCCTCGATGCGCTCGATGGTGCCCGTCGCGTCGACGTGGCCTTGGACCAAGTGCCCGTCTAGCCGGTCGCCGAGCACCATGGCGCGCTCCAGGTTGACGCCGTCGCCGGGCTGGCGGCCGCCCAGAACGGTCTTGGACAGCGTCTCCTCGACGGCGACGGCCTCGAAGGCGTCGTCGTCCCGGCGCACGACGGTCAGGCAGACGCCGTCCACGGCCACGCTCTCGTCGACCGCCAGCTCGGCGGCGAACGAGCACGCCAGGCGCAGGCGCCGGCCGCCGTCCAGCGGCGTCACGTCGGCGACGGTGCCGACCTCCTCGATGATTCCGGTGAACATGGCTTAGTCGAACAGGCTAGCGAGAAAGGTGTCGAGCGCGCCCTGGGCGTCGGGGTCGCGGTCCTCGACGGCCACGAACACGACCTCGCCCTGGGGGTCGACGACGACGTAGGTCGGGAAGGCGTGGACCTGCCAGGCGTCGACGGTCGCCTGGTCGGCGCGGACGACGGGGTACCGCCCGCCGCGCTGGCGGACGAAGGCGGCGGGGTCGTCGGCGTCCTCTTCGTAGGAGGCCAGGCCCAGGACGGCGAGGTCGGGGTAGGTGTCGGCGATCCCCTGGATGTGCGGGATGGCCTCGACGCAGGGCGCGCACCACGTCCCCCAGAAGTCGACCAGGACGTAGCGGCCGCGGAAGTCGGACAGGGAGACCGGCGTGCCGTCCTCGGCCTCGAGCTCGAAGCCGGGCGCGGCGTCGCCGACGGCCAGGATGGGCAGGTCGCCCGAGTCGTAGGGCGCCAGCCGCCAGTCGGCCGGGGCGCCGACGTCGAAGGCGCCGGCGGCGGGGGGGCCGATGGCCGCCATGTCGGCGAACGTCATCCGGGCCTCGATGCCGCCCGAGTCGCGATAGGTCAGCTCCGACGGCAGGCCGGTCTCGACGTCGAAGCACGCGTCCAGGCCGAGCTCGTTGCCCTCGGCGTCGAGCGTGAGCACGTAGGTGGCCCGGGTGCAGTTCGCCTCAGCGTCTAGCCCAAGGACCTCCGACTCGGCGTCGCCGGCGATGGAGTAGAGCGCGGCGCCGAAGGCGGGGTGCAGCATCAGCAGGCCCACGGGGCCCGTCGACACCTCCGCCATCGTGGAGTCGACGTAGACGGCCCTCGTGCGCGGCATCGCCACGCGGTAGTCGGTGGCGCTCAGGGCGGCGACCGAGATCTCGGCGTCGTCGAACTCGACCCGGAAGCGGGCCGTCGCGGACTCGGGGTCGAGCGCGGTCACGGCGCGGCCGACGTCCACCAGCGTGGTGTCGGGCGTCGTGGTGACGACGCGGAACGAGAACGACCGCGCGCTGCCGTCGAGCACTTGGTCGTACGCCTCGGCGACCAAGACGCGGGCGTCCGTGCCGCCGTCTTGGGCCGCGACGGAGCCCGCCAGGAGCAAGAGCAGGACGAGGCGGTGGATCACGGCGGCGGGGTTGGGGAGCGGAAGAGTAGCGCGCCCAGCGTGGACGCGGAGTGGATTCCTCACAGCGCGCGCCGCTCGCCAATCAGCAACGCGTCCGGCTCGACGGTCTCCCACCGCGACTCCGCGAAGCCGAGGGCGTCGGCCATCTGGTGGGTTCCGAGGTCGCGGATCGCGGGCGTCCCTCGGCCCACCAGCTTGGGTGCCACGAACCACCACACGCGGTCGACCCGGTCGGCCGCGAGCAGCGCCGTCGCCAAGCCCGGGCCGGCCTCCACCAAGACCGACTGGACGGGCCGCACGCCGTCGGGCAGCCCGTCCCCCGCCCCGAGCGCGTCCAGGACGGCGCCCAGGTCGAGGTGCCCGCCGACCTCGTCCGCCAGCAGGACGGCCCCGGCACGCTGGCGGAGCGCGTCGGCGTACCCCGGGGTCGTGGCGGAGACGGCGAGCGTGGGCGCGGCGCCGTCGGTGAACAGCTGCAGGCCTGGACGGAGCGAGCCGGCGCGGTCCAAGACCACGCGCAGCGGCTGGCGCTGGCCCGCCGCGAGCGGCACGTCTCGGACGGTCAGGGACGGGTCGTCGGCCGCCGCCGTGCCGGCGCCCACCAAGACGGCGTCGGTCTCGGCGCGCAACCGGTGGACCCTGCGTCGGGACTCGGGCGACGACACCCAGCGGCTGTCGCCGCTCGCGGTCGCGACCTGGCCGTCGAGCGTCGCCGCCAGCTTGAGCGTCACGAGGGGCCGGCCCGTCGTGACGTGCGTGCGGAACGCCTGGGCCAGCCGCCGCGCCCGGTCTCCGCGCACGCCGACCGCGACGTCGACGCCGGCCGCGCGCAGGCGCTCGACCCCGCGCCCGGCGACGGCGGGGAACGGGTCCTCTTGGGCAACGACGACCGCACGAACCCCTTCTCGGACAAGGAGATCGGCGCAGGGCGGCGTCTTGCCGGTGTGGCTGCACGGCTCCAAGGTGACGACGGCGGTGGCTCGGGACAGGTCGGCGTGGCCCCGGCGACGAGCGTCCCGGACGGCCCAGACCTCGGCGTGCGGCCCGCCCCACCGCCCGTGCCACCCCTCGCCCCAGGTCTCGCCGTCCGGGCCGAGCACGACGGCGCCCACCATAGGATTGGGGCTGACGGCCCCGGCGCCGCGCTCGGCGAGGGCGAGCGCGCGGTCCATCGCGGCGTCGAGTCGGGCGTCGTCGATCATGCCGGGTGGACGACGGCGCCGCGCAGAGGTGCCCGCCCCGCGCTGGCGGAGGGCGCCCGCCAGCGGGGCGCGGCTTCCGCCGGCTGGGTCGCGCTCCTGTCGCTCGGCAGAGCGGTCGGCGGCTGGAGCCGGCCCTCCCCTCGCGTCTCTCGTGGCAGGGCACATACCAACGCCCTGGCCCGCTCGTTGACACCGGGCCGCCTCCGAGCGGTGTGTGTGTAAAGGATACCGGTCGGGGCGCTCTCCCAGAGGGCGCCCCGATCCTGTTCCGGGCACCACCGCCGGCGGCGCGTCGTTTCAGGAACGCCCGGCGCAACCGCGCCCGTCGCGCCCCGTTGTCTCCCCCCTCCGCTTCTCGAGATCCATGTCCGACGTCAAGCGCACCGCCTCGATCGCGCTCTTGGTCACCGCCGCCGTTTTGGGCGGCATCGTCTTCGTCACCTCGGCCGCCAACTTGACCGGGCTGGCGGGCCTGTTCGGCCAGGCCGACGCCCAGGGCACGGCCACCCACGACGACGCCGTCGCCACGGCCGAGGACCTCGGCCAGGCGTTCTCGACCGTCGCCGAGCGCGTCAACCCGGCCGTCGTCCAGGTGCGCGCGGTCCAGGTCGGGTCCGGGAACCGGGTCAACCCCTTCATGGGCGGCGGCGGGGAGCAGCAGGGGCTGGGCTCGGGCGCCTTCGTCTCGGCCGACGGCTACATCGTGACCAACAACCACGTGGTCGAGGACGCCGACGAGATCTCGGTCCTCCTCTTCGACGGGCGCGAGCTCGACGCCGAGGTGGTCGGGACCGACCCGTTCTCGGACTTGGCCGTGCTCCGGGCCGAGGGCGACGACTTCCCCTCGCTCACCTTCGGCGACTCCGACGCGCTGCGCGTGGGGCAGTGGGTGCTGGCGTTCGGGAGCCCGCTCTCCCAGGAGCTCTCCAACACCGTCACCTCGGGCATCGTCTCCAGCCTGGGCCGCTACGGCGGCGGCGACCCCCGCGGTCGGGCCACGATCTCGAACTACATCCAGACCGACGCCGCCGTCAACCCGGGGAACTCGGGCGGGCCGCTGGTGAACCTCCGCGGCGAGATCATCGGCATCAACGCGGCCATCGCCACGCGGACCGGCACGTTCAACGGGATCTCGTTCGCCATCCCCTCCACCATCGTGCGGTCGACGGTCGAGCAGATCATCGACTCCGGCGTCGTCGAGCGCGGCTACCTCGGCATCTCGTTCGGCCCGGCCACGACCAGCCTGCGGAGGCTCAACGACGTCGGGCCCGGCGCCGCGGAGATCCGCCAGATCTCGCCGGACGCGGATGGCGCGACCCCCGCTGCGGACGCCGGCCTGCGCGTCGACGACCTGATCACGTCCATCGACGGCGTCGAGCTGAGCGACAACCGCCAGATCGTGTCGCTGATCTCGAACAAGCGCCCCGGCGACACCGTCGAGATCGGGTACACGAGGGACGGCCGCAGCCGCACGGCGACGGTCAAGCTGGGCCGCCGCCCCGCCGCCCAGGACATCTCCGACGCCAGCCGCCCCGACCGCGAGCGGCGCCAGCGCCAGCCGGCCGCGGCGCCCTCGCGCATGGAGGCGCTGGGCCTGACGCTGGAGGACGTGACGCCTCAGGTGGCCCGGAGCATCGGCGCCGACGTCCAGGGCGCGTTCGTCCAGAACGTGGCCCGCGACAGCGAGGCGTTCCGCGATGCCGGCATCGAGCGGGGCATGGTGATCACCGAGGTCGACCGCGAGCCCGTCGCGTCGGTCCAAGCGTTCCGCGAGGCGCTGGCCGAGGTCGAGGACGGCGACACGTTCCTGGTGCGCGTGCAGGCGGGGGCGGCCTCGTTCCTGACCGCGCTGACCAAGGAGTGACGCCGGTCGTCTCCGTCGCTCGCGAGCTGGGGGCCGTCGCCGAGCCCTGGCGGCCCCGCGTCGTCGCCGAGCTCAACGGCCAGGAGGTCAAGGTCGCCCGGCTGCTCGGCGCGTTCGTGTGGCACCGGCACGACGTGGACGAGATGTTCTGGGTGGTCAAGGGCCAGCTCCGGATCGAGCTCCGCGACGGCGAGGTCGCCCTGGGTCCGGGCGAGCTGGCGGTCATCCCGGCCGGCACCGAGCACCGGCCGGTGGCCGACGAGGAGGTCGAGGTCGTGCTGTTCGAGCCGGCCGGCGTCGTCAACACCGGCGACGCCCCGGCCTCCGCGCTGACCGCGCCACCCGCCTAGCTCACGGGGCGCCGCACTGGCGGACGGCTTCCGCCCGTGTGGCACCGCCGGCACAACCCTAGAGCCGCGCCTGGAAGTCGGCGCCGGCGCGGAGGTCGTCGGGCGTGGGCGTCTCGCCGCGCGCCATCAACTGGTGGAACGCCGCGGCGTCCTTGTCGCGGCCGACGGCCGCGATTGCCCGGACCTGGCCGTCGGAGACGTAGCCGGCGACGAACTGGCGGTCGTCGAGCGAGCCGTCGACGACGACCTCGTCCCAGTCCTCGGCGTGGCCGACGTAGCGCAGGCTGACGCCGTACTGCCCGGTCCAGAAGAACGGGACGCCGTCGAACGGGTGGGGCTGGGCCGTCGGGTCCGGTCGATGACCATGTTGCGCGCCGCCGTCCGTCCGTGCTGCTGGGCCAGCCGCCAGTGCTCGATGCGGACGGTGCCGTGCGCGCCGGGGAACGCGGCCACGTCGCCGGCGGCGAACAGGCCGGGCACGGCGCGCAGGGTCTCGTCCACGACCAGCCCGCCGTCGTCGCGGCGGAAGTCGGCGCCGTTCAGGAAGTCGGTCGCCGGCGTCACGCCGACGCCCATCAGCACGACGTCGGCCTCGACCTCGCCGTCGGCCAGCACCACGCGCAGGCGGCGGGGGGCGCCGGTGCCGGGGTCGGAGGCGACGGTCTCGATGCGCTGGACGTCGGCGCCCAGCCGGAACTCCACCCCCTTCTCCTGGGCCGCCTTCAGGAACACGCCGCCTACGTCTTGCCCCAGCGCGCCCACGAGCGGCACGTCGTCGCGGCCGATCACGGTCACGTCGAGGTCGCGGTCCCTCAGCGACGACGCCGACTCCATGCCGATGAACGACGTCCCGATGATCACCACCGACGCCGCGCCCTGGGTGCGGCTCACGATGGCCTCGGCGTCGCGCCACGACCGCAGCAGGTGGACGCCGCTGAGGTCGCCGCCTGGGATGTCGAGGCGGCGCGGCTCGCCGCCGGTCGAGACCAGGGCCACGTCGTAGGTCACGTCCTCGCCCTCCTTGAACGAGACGGTCTTGGACTCGGGGTCGAGCTTGGTTACGACGCGGTCGGTCCAGAGCTCGATGCCGTGGGCCTCGTAGAACGACCCGTCGCGGAGCCGGAGCGCGCTCTCGTCGGTCGTGCCGGCCAAGAACCCCTTCGACAGCACCGTCCGGTCGTAGGGCGCGTGCGTCTCGCGCGTGATCATCGCCAGCCGGCCGCGGTAGCCCAGCGCGCGCAGCTCCTCGGCGCACGCCTGCCCCGCCGCGCCCGCCCCGACGATCAAGAACAGCCGCTCGTCGGCATCGGTCGCCAGCTCGGCCATGTCGGGCTTGGCCCCGTCGCTCTCGCGGTACGCGATGCCCTTGCCGTGCGTGTCGGCGTCGTCGGGGACGCGGACCCTCACGTCGTCGCCCTCGACCTGGACCTCGAACGTGCGCAGGGCGTCGGCGGCGGGGGGCTCGCACAGGGCGCCCGAGGTGACGTCGAAGGCGGCGTGGTGCCAGGGGCAGACGACGGTCGTGCCGTCGAGCACGCCGGTCGCCAGCGGGGCGCCGTAGTGGGTGCAGAACGCGGTGCAGGCGTGGAACTCGCCGTCCACGCGGGAGAGCAGGACGTCGGTGTCGCCGGCGGTGACCTGGCGCATCTCGCCGTCGGCGAGGTCGGAGGTGGAGGCGACGCGGACGAAGTCAGGCATGGGGTCGAGGGGCGGGGACCGGAGTACGCGGCGCGGTCGGCGGGGATCGCGGCGCGGGAGAACCGGGGCTTGCCCGACTGGCGGCGGGCGCCGGCGGGGGCGGGAGCCGGCGGACGCGGCGGGCGGTCGAACGCTCCGAGGTCCTCCGCCAGTTGGACGCGACAGCCGCCGGTCGGATGGGGAGTGGCGTAGGGGCATGCCGGTGGCGTGCCCTCGGTCGGTCGCAGGGGTGGTCGATGCTACCGAACAAGGGCGCATTGCAATGCGCCCCTACAGCGTGCCACGGAGGCTTCCGCTGGCGCATCGAGTCAGGCCGGATGGGCATGCCGCCGGCTTGCCCCTACGGGTGGTCCGGAGCGTCACGCCGGAAGCATCGCACGCCGGGCCTTCGCAGTCGGACCGCCAGCGGCGCGCTATTCCGCCTGATACACCGGCGCGCCGTCGATCCAGGTCGAGACCACCTCCGTCGCCAGGATCTCCTCCGGGCGGGACCGTCATCAGGTCTTGCGAGAAGACAACCCAGTCGGCGCGCTTGCCCGGCGCGATGCTGCCCACCTCGTCCTCCATGAACCCGGCGTAGGCCGCGTCCAGCGTGAAGCCGCGCAGCGCCTCGGCGCGCGTCAGGACCTGGTTTCCGTACCACCCGCCGGCGGGCATCCCGGCGGCGTCCTGGCGCGTCACGGAGGCGTGGAAGCCCAGCAGCGGGTCGACGCGCTCGACGGGGAAGTCGCTGCCCAGGGCGATCCGGGCGCCGCCGTCGATCAGCCGGCGCCAGGCGTAGGCGCCCTTGAGCCGCTCGTCGCCGAGACGGTCGCCGGCCCACGGCATGTCGCTGGTGGCGTGCGTCGGCTGGACGCTGGCGACGACGCCGAGCGCGGCGAACCGCTCGACGTCGTCGAGGTGCAGGACCTGGACGTGCTCGACGCGGTGGCGGCCCGGGCCTCCGCCCGTCCGCTCGATGGCGTGTTGGTAGGCGTCGAGCACGACGCGGTTGGCGCGGTCGCCGATGGCGTGGGTGTTGACCTGGAGCCCGCACGCCATGGCGGCCTGGACGGTCGCGCGGAGCGCGTCCGGCTGGCGGAACAGGAGCCCGGTGTTGCCGGGCTCGTCGGCGTAGTCCGCCAGCAGGGCGGCGCCCCGGCTGCCGAGCGCGCCGTCGGCGTAGAGCTTGACCGAGCGCACGCGCAGGCGGGGCTCGGCGACGCCGTCGGGCGTGGCGTCGCAGAACGGCGCGATCTCCTCGGGCGTGATCATGGCGTAGACCCGGATCGGGAAGTCGCCGCTGGCGGCGAACTGGCGGTAGAGCGGCAGCACCGCCAGCGGCGTGCCGGCCTCGTGGACGCCGGTCAGGCCGTAGCGCGTGGTCTCCTGGAGCGCGCGGCGCAGGGCCTCCTGGGCGAAGGCGAGGTCGGGCTCCGGGACGGCTTGCTGGATCAGCCCCTCGGCCGCGTCCACGAATACGCCGGTCGGGCGGCCCCGGTCGTCGCGGAGCACGGCGCCGCCCTCCATGTCGGCCGGCGCGTCGGCGTCGGGGTCGATGCCGGCGGCGCGCAGGGCGGCGGTGTTGGCCCAGCCGGCGTGCCCGTCCACGCGGCCCAGCCAGACGGGGCGGTCGGGGAACGCTTGGTCGAGGTCGGCCCGCGTCGGGAACGCGCCGTCTCCGTCCCAGTCGTTCTGGTCCCATCCGCGCCCGGTGACCCAGGCGCCGACGGGCAGCGTCTCGGCGAACGCCTGCAAGCGCTCGACCACCTCGGCCTTGGACGTGGTCCCGACCAGATCCGCCTGCAACAGCGCCTGGCCGAGCCCCATCAAGTGGGCGTGGGCGTCGATCAGACCGGGCGTGACCGTCCGCCCTTCGAGGTCCAGGCGGGGCCAGTCGCTGCGTCCCGCCAGCACCTCGGCCTCCGCGCCGACGGCGACGAACCGACCGTCCTCGACCGCGAACGCCTCCGCGACCGGCTGCGCCTCGTCGACGGTGTAGATCGGCCCGCCGTGGACGACCAGCCGCTGCCCGCTGGCGGACGCGGTGGTCAGGGCGGCGAGGGCGAGGGTCAGTAGGAAGCGCATGGCGAGGGGGGCGTGGGACGGGCAAGATCGCTCACGGCGCGGGCGGCTCGCGCTCGACCCACAGGGTCACCGGTCCGTCGTTGACGAGCGCCACCTCCATCGTCGCGCCGAACACGCCGGTCGGGACGGGCCGGCCCAGGCGCTCCGCCAGTCGGTCGGTGAAGGCGTGGTACAGCGGCTCCGCGACCTCGGGACGGGCCGCCCTCGCGTAGCTCGGCCGCGTCCCTTTGCGCGCGTCGCCGGCGAGCGTGAACTGGCTGACCACCAGCGCCTGACCCCCGACGTCTCGCAACGAGCGGTTCATCTTGCCCTCGTCGTCGGGGAAGACGCGCAGCGCGGCGACCTTGTCCGCCAGCCAGTCGCCCTCGGACTGGCGGTCGCCGTGAACGACGCCGAGCAGGACCAACAACCCGCGCCCGATTTCGCCGGCGACCTCGCCCTCGACGCGGACGCTGGCAGACGAGACGCGCTGAACGAGAGCGATCATGGTGCTGGGTTGGGTCTCTCCGCGGTCACCGCCAGTGGGGCGGGCGCGGTCCGCGGGGCGCCTACAGGGTAGCGGTGTGGGCTTCGAACCAGTCGGCGAACGCGTCCAGGGCGCGGCCTCGGTGGCTGATCCGGTTCTTCTCGTCGGCCGACATCTGGGCAAACGTGCGCCCGTCACCGTCGGCAGGCCGGAAGACGGAGTCGTAACCGAACCCGGCGTCGCCGTGCTCCTCGGTCGTGATGACGCCTTCGCAGACGCCGTCGAAGGCGCGGACGCCGTCGGCGTCTACGTAGGCGAGAACGGTGCGGAAGCGGGCGGTGCGGGCCTCAGCGCCGTCCAGCTTAGCGAGCAGCTTCTCGCGGTTGGCCTGGTCGTCGGCGTCCGGCCCGGCGAATCGAGCGGAGTGGACGCCGGGCGCGCCGCCGAGCGCGTCCACCTCCAGGCCGGTGTCGTCCGCCAGCGCGGGCACGCCGGCGTGGTCCCAGAGCGACCGGGCCTTTTTGGTGGCGTTGCCGACCAGCGTGTCCGCGTCCTCCTCGACGGGCGGCGCGTCCAAGCTGGCGGCGGTGACGAGCGTGACGCCGAGCCCGTCCAGGCGGGCCGCCAGTTCGGCGACCTTGCCGGGGTTGCGGGTGGCGAGGACGAGGCGCATGGACGAGAGGTGGGCGTGGGGGGCGGCCCAATCTCCCACTGGCGGGCGCGCTCCGCCAGCGGGCCGGGCAGGCACGGCGCGCGGCGCCCCCCCAGACCTAGCGTCTCGACGCGACGGGGCTAGACACCTCGTGTCCCCCTTCCCCTTGTTTTCACCGTTCGCGAGGTTTCTGTTCTTGGTCCGGCTCGGACAACCCCCTAGCTTGGCGGGCTGCGCCCGGCGGGCGTGCCCCCTTCCTCACCCACTGACAGGTATCGCCTTGGCTATTGGCATCAAAGTTCGCGACAAAGAGTCCATCGACCGCGCCCTGCGCCGCTTCAAGCGCACCGTGAACCGCGCGCGCGTGCTCCGGATCTACCGCGAGAACATGGCCTTCAGCAAGCCGTCGGCCGTCAAGCGCGAGGAGCGCAAGGAGGCCGCCAAGAAGGCCCGCCGCGCCAACCGCCGCCGCTACTAGCCGCGCGGCTGGCGGTTGGCCTCGGCGAGAGGCGTCGCCAGTCGCTCAGGTCTGCGCCCGCCCTGGACTCGGTCCGGGGCGGGCGCTGACTCCGTGGTTACCGTACGTTGGGAGGAGCACGCCACCGCAGCCTCCATGAGCCGCCTCCTCTCTGACGCCGTCGGTCGACTCGCTGACCTCCCCGAGCCGCCAAGAGTTCTACGCCCGGCAGTTGCTCAACGAGCCGGATTCGGATGAGCGCTGGAACAATCTGTTCACGCTCACGACGGATGCGCAGTGGACGCCATGATCGACGAGGCTCGCGAGGACGCTACGGCCAACGGCACGATGTCTCTCGACGACCTCAAGGCGGCGTTGTACCGTCCGGTTCACCTCCGGCGACCGACCGTCGCCGCCGCTGCAGACCACGTCCAGATGCGAGCCTGAAGTCCTGGATCTCTGGACGGGACAGCGTCACCCAGCCTCCACGTCGGGCGCGTCACCTCCGAGGCGTGGTCCGCGTGTGGAGCCAGGCTGCCGGATGTCGAGCTTCGACCCGGGGGCACCGTACTGCTCTGGGTTGGAAGCAGACGACCAGACGTTCTAGACACTCGGTCGGAGCTGCCCTACGCAGAGCGCGTGCCTGGCGGCTCCGGCGCCGTCCGTCAGCGCCGGTCACGGGGCGTTGGCTCGCTGGGGACGGCCTGGGACAGGCACCGTCGCGCGGAGCTAGAGCCCGGGCGGCCCTCGGTACGACCGACTGGACTCCCTTACCGTCTTCGGTCACAACTAGAACGGACGTGGATTGCGTCGGATGGAGGCTTTCGCACTCCCCAACCGAGCGCAGGCGACTGCGCTCGTCAGTATGCGTTCGGAGAGACTCACGAGGTACGGCTCTCGGCATCGCTTGCTTCATCAGCCATCGATGCCGAGCGCGGTCCGCAGGATCGCCTCTTGCTCGGCGGCATGCACCTTGGCCGAGCCCGTCGCCGGGCTGGCGGCGGCGGAGCGGCCGGCGTACCGGATGCGCTGCGAGCAGTCGCCGACGATGGCCTCCAGCACGTCGTCGAACAGGGGGCGGACGAACGTCCACGCGCCCATGTTGGCCGGCTCCTCCTGGAGCCAGACGACGGGCTTGCCCTGGAACCGCTCCAGCTGCTTGCGGACGGCCGTCTCGGGGAACGGGTAGAACTGCTCCAGACGCGCGATGGAGACCGAGTCCGGATCGTCCAGCGCCTCCCTAGCCTTCACGGCGTCGTAGTACACCTTGCCCGAGCAGATCACCAGTCGGTCGGCGTCGGGCTGGTCGCCGGCGATGAACGGGCGGTACTCGCCGTCCGCCAGTTCGGCCACGGAGCAGACGGCGCCGGGGTGCCGCAAGAGCGACTTCGGCGTCATCAGGATCAGCGGCTTCTTGGCGCCGCGTTTGACCTGGCGGCGCAGCGCGTGGAAGTAGTTGGCCGGCGTGGAGTAGTTGGCGACGATGATGTTGTCCTCGGCGC
Organism: Rubricoccaceae bacterium; assembly: GCA_963789285.1. Classification (GTDB taxonomy): domain Bacteria; phylum Bacteroidota; class Rhodothermia; order Rhodothermales; family Rubricoccaceae; genus Rubrivirga. The sequence continues at coordinate 2,199,167 of CAWBJZ010000004.1, read as the reverse complement.
ACGCCTGGAGGAAGCGCTCTAACCGCCCCGACGAGTGCTCCGGCCCTTGGCCTTCGTAGCCGTGCGGGAGCAGCATCGTCAGCGACGAGGTCTGGCCCCACTTGGCCTCGGCCGCCGTGATGAACTGGTCGATCATGATCTGAGCGCCGTTGACGAAGTCGCCGAACTGCCCCTCCCACATCACTAGCGCGCCCTGATCGGAGACGGAGTAGCCGTACTCGAACCCTAGGGCCGCGTACTCGCTCAGCAGTGAGTCGTAGACCTGGAAGCGCGCCTGGCCGTCACCTGCGCCGCCATCGGCGATGTGGTTGAGCGGCAGGTACCGCGACCCATCCGTCTGATCGTACAGGATCGCGTGCCGCTGGCTGAACGTGCCGCGGCCGGAGTCCTGGCCCGACAGCCGCACCGGCGCGCCGTCCAAGAGCAGCGTCCCGAAGGCCAGCGCCTCGGCGAAGGCCCAGTCGATGGTCCCGTCCTCGAACTGCTTGCGGCGCCGGTCCACGACGAGCCGCGCGAGCTTCTTGTGGACGGCGAAGTCGTCGGGCAGCCCGACGACGGCCTCCATCACCTGCGCCAGCGCGTCCCGACTGGCGGCGGTGTTCACCGTGTCCTCGGCCTCGATGTGCGCCGGCTCGGGCACGGGGTCTAGGTCCTTGCGCTGCTCGGCGAGCTCCTTGGTGGCCTCGAACGCGCTGTCCAAGATGCCCTTGAAGTCGTCCAGGATGCCCTCGGCCTCCTCCGGCGTCAACTCGCCGCGGCGCAGCAGCAACTCGAGGTAGAGCTTGCGGACGGTCCGGTGCCCGCCGATCTCGTCGTACATCAGCGGCTGGGTGTACGACGGCTCGTCGCCCTCGTTGTGGCCGTACTTCCGGTAGCACACCATGTCGATGACCACGTCCTTGTTGAAGACGTTGCGGTAGTCGAGCGCCAGTCGGGCGACGCGCACCGCCGCCTCGGGGTCGTCGCCGTTGACGTGGAAGATCGGCGCTTGGATCATCCGCGCGATGTCGGTCGCGTAGGCCGAGGAGCGGCTGTGCATCGGCAGCGTCGTGAACCCGATCTGGTTGTTGACGACCAGGTGCACCGTCCCGCCGGTCCGGTAGCCTTCGAGCTGGCTCAAGTTCAGCGTCTCGGCGACGACGCCCTGGCCGGCGAACGCGGCGTCGCCGTGGATCAGCACCGGCAGCACGCGGTCACGCAACTGCTTCTCGGACGCGTCTGGGTTGGCCTCGACGATCTTCTGCTGCTTGGCCCGCACCATGCCCTCGACGACGGGGTTCACGGCCTCCAGGTGCGACGGGTTGGACGCCAGCGTCAGCTCGGTCGTCGCGCCCGCTGGCGACGTGTGCGTGCCGTGCTGGCCCATGTGGTACTTGACGTCGCCCGAGCCGTGGACGGCCTCGGGGTCGACGGTCCCCTCGAACTCGCCGAACACCTTGTCGTAGGGCTTGCCCAGGATGTTCGTGAGCACGTTGAGGCGTCCGCGGTGGGCCATCCCGATCACGACCTCCTCGGTCTCCTGGTCGGCGGCGTCCGACAAGACGGCGTCGAGCAGCGGGATCATCGTCTCCGCGCCCTCCAGGCTGAACCGCTTGTGGCCGATGTACTTGGTGTGGATGAACTGCTCCAGCGCCTCGGCCTCGTTGAGCTTCTGGAAGATCCGCTTCTTCCGCGCCGTGTCGATGGGCTCGCGGAACTGCTGGGGCTCGATCCGCTCGATGAGCCACCGCTTCTCCTCGGGCGAGGACAGGTGCATGAACTCCGAGCCGACGTGGCCGGTGTACGTGTCCCACAGCGTGTCCAGGATGTCCCGGAGCGACATCTTGCTGTGCCCCGCCAGTCCGCCGCCGACGCCCGCCATGCCGCCGGTCAGGAAGCTGCGGTCGAGGTCCCAGACCGTGAGCCCGTAGCTGGCGGGGTCGAGCTCGGTGTGGTTGCGGGGCTCGTAGCCCAGCGGGTTCGTATCCGCCAGTAGGTGCCCGCGGACGCGGTAGGCGCGGATCAGCTCGTAGACGCGCGCCTGCTTCTCGATCTTGGACGACTTGCCGGACGAGCCGAGCGCGGCCTTGCCGAGCGACGGCGTCGAGTCGGACGTGCCGCGGAACGGCGGCGTGTGCAACCCGAGCGACTGGAAGACTTGGTCGTAGAACCCGTCCTCGCCCTGGAGCATCTGGGCGATGGCCTTCAGGAACTCGCCCGACTCCGCGCCCTGGATCACGCGGTGGTCGTAGGTCGAGGTCATCGTCATGACCGGGCTCAAGCCCAAGCGCGACAGCTCGCCGGCGTCCATGCCGGCGTACTCCGGCGGGAAGCCGATCCCGCCGACGGCGATGATCACGCTCTGGCCCGGCATCAGCCGGGGCACGGACAGCTGGGTGCCGATGCCGCCGGGGTTGGTCAGCGTGGCGGTCGTGGACTGAAAGTCGTCCAGCGTCAGCTTGCCGTCGCGGGCGCGCTTGACGATGTCGTTGTAGGCGCCCAGGAAGCCGGCGAACGACAGCGTCTCGGCGGCCTTGACGTTAGGAACCAGCAACTGGCGCTTGCCGCGCTTCTCGATGTCGATCGCCAGCCCGAACGAGGTGCTGGCGGGGTCGATCCGCTCCGGCCCGTCGGCGGTCTCGCGGTAGGCCGCCTTCATCGACGGCACCGCCTCCATCGCCCGGATGATGGCGAAGGCGATGAGGTGAGTGAACGAGACCTTGTCGCCGCCCGTCGTCCGCTGGTGGCGGTTGATCAACCGGCGGTTCTCCTGCAGCAGCTTGACCGCCATCTCGCGCACGGACGTGGCCGTGGGGATGGTCAGGCTGGCCTCCATGTTCTCGACGATCCGGGCGCCGACGCCCTTGATGCGCGACGCCTCCGCGCCCTCGGGCAGCGCGATCTCGGGCGCCGCCAGCCGGGCGGGCAGCGCCGCGCCGTCGCCGCTGGCGCCGTTCGTGGACGGGGCCGAGGGGGCCGGAGGCGTCGGCGTGGCGGAGGCCGACGGGGCTGGAGCGCTCGGCGTGGCCGGCTCGCTCGGAGCGCCGTCGCCCGTGGGCCGGTCCGACGCGCGCGGGGCGCGGTCGGCGCCCTGGGCGATCATCGTCGCCTTGGCCTGGGACTCCGACGGCTCGGCGCCCAGCGACGACGAGTAGGCTGGGCCGGGGTCGAAGTCGGCGAAGAACTCGCGCCAGCTCTCGCTGACCGACTCGGGGTTCTGGCGGTACAAGGCGTAGAGGTCCTCGACGTAGCCACTGTTGAATCCGAACATGCCTGGGAGCGAAAAGGGGGCGTGGGGCGGCGGATCGAAAGTACGCGCACGGTTCGCGGTCGGATTCCTCAAGACGGCGTCGGCATGACGCAGCGGCGGGCCGCCCTCGTGTGAGGACGGCCCGCCGTAAGCGACTAGGGCCCGGGCTAGCGGCGGCGCCCCTCGCGCCCGCCCCTAGAGATCAGCCGGTGGACCCTCACCAGGTCCCGCTGCTCTTGGGTCAGGATCTGCTCCTGGCCACGCTCGGCGCCAGTGGCGCGGGCGGCTTGGCGGCGCTCGCGCTGGGCTTGGCGGAAAGCGGCGCGGTCGAGCTGCCCGTCGGCGTCCAGGAACGGGCGCATGTCCAGCGGCTCGGGCGACTGGCGGATGCGGTCCAAGCGGCGGGCCTGCATCTGCTGGCGCTGGGCGTCGGTCAGCCCGAGGGCCTGCTCGCGCGCGTCTCGGGCGGCTTCGCGCCGGGCTTGGCGCTCAGGGCTAGCGGGGACGATGGCCTCAAGCCGGCGGCGCGAGTCCTCGCGCAGCGACTGGGACTGCTCGATGAACGCGGCGTCCGAGATCGAGCCATCGCGGAGCTGGCCGACCAGGTCCTGGCGCCGCTGGCGGGCGTCGTCGCGGACGGCGCGGACGGACTGGCGCTGCTCGTCGGTGAGCGGCTGGCGGCCCTGGCGATCGCCCATTTGGGCGCGCTCGCTTGGGCGGCCTGGGCGGCGTCCGGCCCGACCGCCGCGTCCGCCTCGGCCTTGGCGTGCGTCGGCGTCACCGCGACGGCCGCGGGCTTGCTCCCCTCGCTCCGCACGCATCTCGCGGAGCTCGTCGATCTGCTCCGCCGTCAGCACGTCGAGCACGTCGGCGGCGGCGGCCCACGACGCGGCGGGGTCGTCGAGCTGGCGGCCGGCGATGGCGTCGAGCGCGGCGGCTTGCGGGTCGGTGACGGAGAGCGCGTTGCCCAGGCGGTCGAGCCGGGCGTCGAGGTCGGCGCCGCGGCGGGCGCGGTCGCCGGGTTGGGCGGTCGCGGACCAAGCCAGGCCCAAGCCTAGGGCGAGCGCCAGTCCGGCGCGGAGGGTCGTTCGTGTGAGTTGGATCATGGGTCTGAGAGCTGGGGGACGGGTCCCGGTGTGGGCCGACACTACGGCCGGGTCTCCCCGGATCGTCTCCGCGTTCGGCAACGCCGCCAGACGGACGGACCCTCGACACGACTCCGCCACATCCGCGCCCGGATCGACACAGGATCCGCCCTCCGCCGCGTCTCAGCCCGCGCCGTCCAGCTCGATCCGGACCCCGGCCACGGCCGCCGCCAGCCGCGCGCGCGCCTCGGCTGCGTCCGCGCCGGTCACGACGACGTGGCCGGCCTCCTGCCCCGTCCCCTCGCGCACGCCCAGCGCGTCGCCGGGCCGGACGCGGACGGACACCTCCTCCACGCCGGGCAGCCCGTCCGCTTGGGTTCTCCACGACCCCGACCCGCCCGGGGCCCGGGTGCAGGATCCGGACCGCGGCCGACTGGCGGGCGCGGTCGGGCAGGCCGGGGTCCTGGCCCAGGGCGATCCGCAAGACGGCGTCCCACGGGTCGAAGCCGTAGGCGAGCTCGATCAGCCGCATGAGGTGCCCGCCGGGCGGACGCGCGGCGAGCTCGCCGAGCACCAGGCCGCCGGCCGTGCGGAACACCTCCAGGTGGGCGATGCCGTCGGCCAGGCCGAGGGCGCGGCGGGCGGCCTCGGCGTGGGTTTTGACGTCGTCGAAGTCAGGCCCGAGGTCGGCCGGCACCAGGCTCGACCAGGCCGGCTCGACGTACTCGGTCGGGTTGACCAAGAGCGCCCGGTCGCCCAGGCAGAACGTCTCGACGCTCATCTCGACGCCGTCGATGAACGACTCCGCCATCGCGCCCGGCGGCAGCACGTCGGCACTTCGGCGCGCTTGTGAGCGACCACGGTCCCGCGCCCGCCCGAGCTGACGGCGTACTTCACGACGAGGGGCAGCCCCAGGCGCTCGACGATCTCGCCGGCCGACAGCCCCTCCTCGGCCTCGACCACGTCGGCGCACCGGAGGCCGGCGGCACGCGCGGCGCGCTTCATGGCCCGCTTGTCCGAGCACAGCACCGCCGACTCCACGGACTGGCCGGGCAGCCCGAGCGCCGCGCGGAGGTGGGCGGCCGGGAGCACGGCGCGCTCGGTGAGCGCGACCACGGCGGCGGGCTCGGCCTCCGCCAGCCCGGCCGCGACGTCCTCCCACTGGCGGCCGTCGAGGTCGGCGACGACCACGTCCGCCAGGGTGCGAACGGCTTTGGGTCCGGGCGCGCGCTCGACGACGGCGACGAGCGGCTGACCCAGCCGTTGGGCGGCCTGGACGAAGCCGGGCCGGAGCCCGACGGCGACGATGGGTTTGGTCTGGGACACGGCGCAGTCGCGGATGTCTCTCGCCGACGCCGAGCCCCCGCCTCCGCGGGGACAAGCCGCCAGCGGGGCGGGCTACTCGACGGCGGACTGCACCGCGGCCTCGACGTCGTCGGGGGTCTTCGGGATCTCCGGGCCGAGCACGCGGTGCCCGTCGTCGGTGATCAAGACGTCGTCCTCGATGCGGACGCCGCCGAAGCCGAGCCACTTCTCGACCTCGGCGTAGTTGACGAAGTCGGCGTGCCGCTTCTCCGCCCGCCACTGGTCGACGAGCGCGGCGTTGAAGTAGACGCCCGGCTCGACCGTCATCACGTGGCCCGGCTGCAAGTCGCGGGCAAAGCGGAGGTACTTCGTCCCGAACTGCTCGCTGCGCTGGGCCTCGTCGCCGTAGCCGACGCGGTCCTCGCCCAGCCCCTCTAGGTCGTGGACGTCCAAGCCCATCGCGTGGCCCAGGCCGTGCGTAAAGAACAGCGCGTGCGCGCCGGCCTCGACGACGTCCTCCGGCGCCCCGCGCAGCAGCCCCATCCGCGTCAGCCCGAGCACGATCCGGTGCGAGGCGAGGTCGTGGACGTGGCGGAACGACGTGCCCGGCGCGCAGATGTCGATGGCCGCCGTCTGGGCGTCCAGCACCACGTCGTAGACGGCGCGCTGGCGGTCCGAGAACGTGCCGCCGACGGGCGAGACGCGCGTGATGTCGGAGCAGTAGCCGGTCCGGGGCGCGACGCAGCCGGCGTCGTGCAACATGAGGTCGCCGTCGGCCAGGACGTGCCCGCTCGCCTTGTGGTGGGGCACCTCGCCGCGCGTGGTCAGGATGATGGGGAACGAGGGGTGCGAGCCGTGGCTGGCGGCGACGGCGGCCATCTGGGCCGCGACCTCGTACTCGCTCAAGCCCGGCTGCGCCATCCACATCGCCGTCAGGTGCATCTCGGCGGCGATCCCGATGGCGTGTTCGATCTCGTCCACCTCGTCGTCGGTCTTGACCAGCCGCTGGGCGATCACGGCGTCCACCAACGCCTCCGACGCCTCTACGTCGCTCGGGCCCACGCCCAGCAGCTCCGCCAGTCGCAGGCGCTGGCGGCCGCGGTAGGGCGGCAGCACCATCACGGGGCGCCCGTCGCGCTGGGCGAGCGCGACGGCCGGGGCGAGGTCGTCGGGCGTCGCTAGGTGCTCCGTCCCGGCGTGCTGGGCCCGGTGCGCCATCGACGGCGTCTCGCCGTCCCACACCCGGTCCTCCATCGTCGCCTCGCGCCCGTAGAGCGTCGCCGCGCCGCTGGCGGTGTCGAGGGTCAGGGCCAGGCCGGGCTCGTTGAGGCCGGTGTAGTAGCGGAACGAGCCGTCCTGGCGGAAGGCGTAGTGGTTCGACGCGTAGTTCATCGCCGCCGAGCTCGTTGCCCAGGAGCACCACCAGCCCGTCGGGCAGCGCCTCGGCCAGTGCGGAGCGGCGGCGGGCGAACACGTCGGGGGCGAACATGGCGGGCGCGGAGGAAGGCCCGCAAGCTAGCCGCGCACGCTCGCCGGGACCCCGGGGGAGTCCCCTACGGTTCGTTAGGACCGCCGCCCTCCGCCGTGACCCACCGACTCCACACCGCGACCTGGCTCCCGCGCCCGCGCCGGGAGGTGTTCGCGTTCTTCTCCGACGCCGAGAACCTGGCCCGCATCACCCCGCCCGAGCTCGCCTTCGAGATCGTGACGCCCACGCCCATCGACATCCGGGAGGGCACCCTGATCGACTACCGGCTCGGCCTGTTCGGCGTCCGGTTCGGGTGGCGGACCGAGATCAAGGCGTGGGAGCCGAGCTACCGCTTCGTGGACCAGCAGGTCCGGGGGCCGTACCGGCTGTGGCACCACACGCACACCTTCATCGACGCGCTCGGCCCGGACGGCCAGCCGGGCACGCGGATGGACGACGAGGTCCGGTGGGCGCTGCCGGTCGCGCCGTTCGGGGAGGTCGCGTATCCCGCGGTGCGGCTTCAACTCGCGCGGATCTTCGGGTGCCGCAAAACTCGCATCTCCAACCTTCTGTCATGATCGAACGCGTCACGCCCGGCCCGGGCCAACGATCCGTGTGGGACTTCCCGCGCCCGCCCGCGCTGGAGCCCGTCGGCCAGACCGTCCGCATCGAGTTGGGCGGCGCCGAAATCGCCCGGACCGACGCCGCGCTCCAGATCCTGGAGACCAGCCACCCGCCGACGGTCTACCTCCCGGCCGAGTCGTTCGCGCCCGGCGCGCTGGCGGCGCGCGCGGAGACGTCGGGCTGCGAGTGGAAGGGGCGGGCGTCGTACCTCGACGTGCTCGGCGGCAGGCGCGTCGCGGAGAAAGCGGCCTGGGCCTACCCCGCCCCGCGCGAGCCCTACGCCGCGCTCAAAGACCACGTCGCCGTCTACCCCGGCGCGATGGACGCGTGCTGGATCGGCGACGAGCGCGTGACGCCCCAGCCGGGCGGGTTCTACGGCGGGTGGGTCACGTCGCGCGTGGTCGGCCCGTTCAAGGGCGGCCCGGGCTCGTGGGGCTGGTAGCGCGCAGCGCTGGGACCCTTCGCGCTGGCGGACGCCCTCCGCCAGCGCGGCGGGGCGGCTACCGGCCGATCCAGTCGGCGTAGAGCTCGGGGCGGCGGTGGCGCAGGAACAGGCGCCGGGCGTGCGACTGGGCGACGGCGTCCAGGTCGAGGTCGGCGACCAGGACCTCCTCGGTCCCCTGCCCCGCTTGCGCGATCACGCGGCCGTTGGGCGCGCAGACGAAGCTCTCGCCGGCGAACGTCAGCCGCTTCTCCGGGCCCACGCGGTTCGCCAGCGCCGTGAAGTAGCCGTTCTGGAACGCCGCGACCTGCATCTCGGCGTGGTACAGCCCGTCGGGCCACTCCCCCACGGCGCCGGCCTGGGGCACGACGACGACCTCGGCCCCCGCGACCGCGAGCGCCCGCATGACCTCGGGGTAGTGCCGGTCGTAGCAGATCGCCACGCCGACGCGGCCCGCGGCGGTGTCGTAGACCGGCATCCCGGCGTCGCCCGGGGCGTAGTAGCCCTGCTCGTGGAAGGCGTCGTAGTCGGTGATGTGGACCATCCGGGTGGCGCCCAGCAGCGTGCCGTCGGCGTCGATCACGGGCGAGGTGTCGAACGTTTGGTCCCCTTCCCGCTCGAACACGTTGAGGACGGCCACGACGCCGCGCTGGGCGCACCGCTCCTGGAAGGCGCGGACGGTCGGCCCGTCCAGGGGCTCGGCCGCCGCCAGCGTCTCGGGCGTGGCCAGGCGCTGGGGGTAGAACGGCGAGAAGGCCAGCTCGGCGTAGGCCACCAGGTCGGCGCCGGCGTCGGCGGCGCGGTCGAAGGCGGCGAGCCCGCGCGCGAGGTTGTCGGCGAGGTCGGCGGTGGCGGGCTGCTGGACGAGGGCGATGCGCATGGGTCGGGGCGGGGGACGGCGCAAGATGCGCCCGACTGGCGGGCCGTTACCGCCTCGACCTTTCCCCTCGCGCTCGACGGCGGAGCCCGCCAGCCGGGACCGGGACACACTGTGCCGTGCGAGTGCGAACGCAGAGCACGCCGGCGGCGCGCGGTCCGCGTGCTACGGCACGATCCACCAGATGTAGCCCACGTAGGTGGCCAGCAGCACGAACCCCTCCCAGCGCCGGGTCTGCCCGCCGGAGACCAAGAAGAACAGCGTCAGCAGGCCCGTCCCCACCATGATCGCGAGCACGTCGGCGCCGACGCCCGTCGACAGGATGGGGGTCACGAGCGCGGCCGGGCCGAGGACGCTGAACACGTTGAAGATGTTGGAGCCGACCGCGTTGCCCAGCGCGATCTCGCCCTCGCCCCGGAACGCGGCCACGATCGTCGTCGCCAGCTCGGGGAGGCTGGTCCCCAGCGCCACCAGCGTCAGCCCGACGACGGCCTCGCTGATGCCCAGCCGCGTCGCCGTCGCGATGGCGCCTTCGAGCAGGAGGTCCGAGCCGTAGACCAGCAGCGCGATCCCGCCCACGACGAACAAGAAGTGCCGCTTGAAGCCCACGTGCGTCTCCGCCATCGCCTCCTGCACCTCGACGGGCAGCGCCTCCTGCGCTTGCCGCGTCTCGCGCCGCGACGTCCGGATGCCGTCGACGGTGTAGACCACGGCGGCGCACAGCAGCAGCCCGCCCTCCCAGCGCGCCAGCACGCCGTCGAGCAGGAACAGCACCAGCACGACCATCGAGGCCAGCATGATGGGGACGTCGTGGCGCACGAGCTTCCGGTCGACGGCCATCGGCGACAGCACCGCCGCCACGCCCACGATGAGCCCGAGGTTGGCGATGTTCGACCCCACCACGCCGCCGATCGCGACGCCGCCCTGCCCGGCCAGCGCGGCCTGGATGCTCACCACCAGCTCGGGACTGGACGTCCCGATGGCGACGACGGTCAGGCCCACCACGAGGGGCGAGATCCCGAACCGCAGCGCCAGCGCCGACGCCCCGCGCACCAACGCCTCGGCGCCGGCCAGCAGCAGCAGAACGCCGCCGCCCATCGAGAGCAGGCTTTGGGTGAGGGTCATGGGTGAGCGGGGGAGGACGAAGCTACGCGGCGGCCTGCTAGCGGTGCCGCAGGAGGGGGCCGAAGCGCAGGTATTCGGGGAGGCTCCACCCGGCTCGGCCCCGCTGGCGACGACCGCCAGCGGTGGGGCGAGGGGGCCGGCGAGCGCGTGAATCCGGCTTCATCGGGTGCGGCGGGGGGATCCGCCTAGAGATCCGGCCGTACCGCACGCCCGATGCCCTCCGCCCCCCCACACGCGTTCTCCCGGACGGTCTGCCCCCAGGGCCAGGCCGCGTGCGCGCGTGGGCAGTGGCTCGGGCTCCTCGCGGTGCCGGAACGGGCCTAGGCCGGCGGGCCCCCGACCCGCCCCTCGTACTCGGCCCGCGCAAGGGCCCCCCCCCAGGTCGGCTGGGCGGGCCCGACGTTTTTGCCCAGCTTCGCCTCGGCTCGGTCCGCCCGCCTGTAGACTCCACGACGATGCAACGATTCAAGAACATCCTGGTCGGCGTCGCCCTCGACGACTACGACGCCGCCGTGCTCGACTACGCCGCGCTGGTGGCGTCCATGGCGCACGCCGACCGCGTCCAGTTCCTGCACGTCCGGCCCGAGCCGCTGGCGATGGGCGGGATGTACCAGGAGTACATCACGACGCTCGACGAGTCAGCGGCGCAAGCCCGGCAGCAGCTCCAAGCCGTCGTGGCCCAGCACTACCACGGGCCGTCGAGCGCCGACGCCGAGCAGACGCTGCGCGACGGCAACCCCCTGGCCGAGCTGCTCCGGGTGATCCGGGCCGAGGAGGTGGACCTGGTCGTGGTGGGGAAGGACCACACGGGCGGCGCCCTGGCCGAGAAGCTGGCGCGGAAGGCGCCGTGCTCGGTCCTGATCGTGCCCGACGCCCTGCCCGAGCGGACCGAGCGGGTCCTGGTCCCCGTCGACTTCTCCGACCACGCCGCCGACGCCGTCGGGGTCGCCGCCGCCTTCGCCGTCGCCGCCGGGCTCGCCGAACTCCACGTGCTCCACGTCTACCCCGCCCCGCCGGCCAAGCTCGACACCGACCAGACCCGCTCCGACCTCGACGCCCGGGCGCGCCAGTACCTCGACGAGTTCTTGGATGGCCTGGACCTCGGGCTGCGCGCGGTGGGCCACCTCGCCTGCAGCGACGACGTCCACGCGGCGATCGACAGCCAGACCGAGCTGATCGGCGCCGACCTGGTCGTGATCGGGACCCGGGGCCGGACCGCCGGCGCGGCGGTGCTCCTGGGCAGCGTCGCCGAGCGCGCCGTCCGCGCCGCCCGCGTGCCGACTGTGGCGGTCAAGCGGAAGGGTGCGACCTTGTCGCTGCTCGACGCCCTCTTCAAGCTCTAGATGTCCTCGCTCCCCTGGCCCGCCTTGGTGGGCTTCGTCTGCATCGGGCTCGCGTTCGTGCTCGTCTTCGTCCGCCTGGTGCGGGGCCCGAGCCTGCCCGACCGCGTCGTCGCGCTCGACATGGTGGCGTACCTCGCCGTGGGCACGATCGCGCTGTGGACGCTGGTCTCCGGCGTGGCCGCTTACCTCGACGCGGCGCTGGTGCTGGCGCTGATCGCCTTCCTGGCGACGGTCGCCTTCGGCCGCTACATCGAGGAGTCCCCGCCCGCCAGCCACACCGAGCCGCCCGACGCCCCCCGCTCCGATGTCTGAGATCGCCGCCTCCGTCCTCGTCCTCTTCGGCGGGGCGTTCATGCTGGTCGCGGCGCTGGGCGTGGTCCGGATGCCGGACCTCCCCATGCGGATGCACGCGGCCACCAAGGCCGGGACGCTGGGCGCGGGCCTGATCTTGCTGGCCGTCGCCGTGGTCTACTCCGACCTGGGCGTGACCGTCCGCGCGCTGGCGACCGTGGCGTTCCTGTTCCTGACCGCGCCGATCTCGGCTCACGTCATCGGCCGCGCCGCCGTCGCCAGCGGGCAGCTGGGGCTGTGGCACCGGACCGAGCTCGACGAGCTGGCGGCCGACCACGACGCCGCCGCCAGCCGCCCGACCTCCGCCGACCCGGTCCCCGTCGCGTCCCCCGCGCCCGTCTCCGACGCGGCCGGCCTCGACCGCCAGTCCGCTAGCTGATGCTCACCGTCCTCTTGGTCAGCTTCGTGGTCGCGCTCGGCGCGCCCTTGGTCTACCGCGCCCTGGGCGACCGGGCCGGGTGGGCGCTGGCGCTCCTGCCCGCGGGGCTGTTCGCGTTCTTCGCCGGCCAGGTCGGTCGCGTCACGACCGAGAGCGCCGTCCTGGAGTCGACGCCCTGGGTCCCGTCGTTCGGCGTCGACGTCACGCTCTACCTCGACGGGCTGAGCCTGTTGTTTGCACTGCTGATCACGGGCCTGGGGACGTTGGTCGTGATCTACGCCGGGGGGTACCTCCGGGGCGACCGCGACCTGGGCCGGTTCTACCTCGCGCTGTTGCTGTTCATGAGCGCGATGCTGGGGCTGGTGCTGTCCAGCAACTTGATCGCGCTCTTCGTCTTCTGGGAGCTCACGTCGTTCTCGTCGTACCTCTTGATCGGGTACAAGCACGACTATGAGGAGTCGCGGCGGTCGGCGCTGCAGGCGTTGTTGGTGACCGGCGGCGGCGGGCTGGCGCTGCTGGCGGGCTTCGTGCTGCTCGGCATCATCGGCGGCGGCACGTTCGAGCTGCGCGAGCTGATGGCCGATCCGGAGGCCGTCCGGGCGCACGCGCTCTACCCGGCGGCCTTCGCGTTGGTCGCGCTCGGCGCGCTGACCAAGAGCGCGCAGTTCCCCTTCCACTTCTGGCTGCCCAACGCGATGGCGGCGCCGACGCCCGTCAGCGCCTACTTGCACTCGGCGACGATGGTGAAGGCGGGGATCTACCTCCTGATGCGGTTGGACGCCCTGCTCGGCGGGACGGCGCTGTGGACGTACACGTTGTCCACGGCCGGGCTGATCACGATGCTCTTGGGCGCCGTCTGGGCGCTCCGCCAGACCGACCTCAAGAAGACACTGGCGTACTCGACCATCACGGCGCTCGGCACGCTGACGCTGCTGGTCGGGCTGTCGTTCGAGGCGAGCATCCAGGCCGCGATCGTGTTCCTCCTCGTCCACGCGCTGTACAAGGGCGCCCTCTTCATGATCGCCGGCTCCGTCGATCACGAGACCGGCACGCGTGACGTGCTGACGCTGGGCGGATTGCGCGAGGCCATGCCGTTCACGTTCGGCGCCGCCGCTTTGGCGGGCCTATCCATGGCCGGCGTGCCGCCCCTGTTCGGGTTCGTCGGCAAGGAGCTGGCGTACAAAGCCAAGCTGGGCTTCGAAGGCGCCGACGTGATCCTGCCCGGCGCCGCCGTCCTCGCCAACGCGCTGACGCTGGCGGCGGCGGGCATCGTGGTGTTGCGCCCGTTCTTCGGCGCGCTGGGCCAGACGCCGCGCGACGCGCACGAGGCGCCGCCGTCGATGTGGATCGGCCCCGCCGTGCTGGCGGCCGTCGGCCTGGTGTTCGGGCTGCTGCCGACGCTGCTGCCAGCGCCGCTCGTGACCTCGGCCGTCTCGGCGACACTGGGCTACGCCGTCGACGTCAAGCTGTCGCTGTGGTACGGGTTCGGGACGGCGCTGTACCTCAGCGTCCTGACCGTGGCGCTGGGCGCGCTGGCCTACTGGCAGTGGGACCGCGTCCGCGGCGCGCTCACCCGGCTGGACCCGTTGACGAGGGTTGGTCCGGAGCGGGGGTACGAGAAGGCGCTCGACGGGATGCTGGGCGTGGCCGGCTGGCAGACGCGGATCTTGCAGAACGGGAGCCTGCGCGGCTACCTCATCTGGCTGCTGGCGGCCGTCGTGGTCCTGCCTGGGCTGACCCTGCTCCTCAAGCACGGCCTGCCCGCGTTCGCGACGGACTGGGCCGAGGTGCTCCCGCACGAGTGGGCGCTGGCCGGAATCATCATCGCGGGCGCGCTCGCCGCCGCCGCCAGCCGGTCCCGAATGCTGGCCGTCGCGGCGCTCGGCGCGGTCGGGTTCAGCGTGGCCTTGATCTTCCTGGGGCTCGGCGCGCCGGACCTGGCGATGACCCAGATGCTGGTCGAGACGCTGATCGTCGTCATCATCCTGCTCGTCTTGCGGCACCTGCCCTTTATCCGCGCCGAGCGCGCCGAGGGCGGGCTGTCCCGCGCCGCCAGTGCCGCGCTGGCGGTCGGCGCGGGCGTGCTGGTGACGGGGCTCGCGCTGGCCGTCGCCGCGGTCCCGTTCGACCCGTCGGTCTCGACGTACTTCGCCCAGGAGTCCGTGCCTGGAGGGTTCGGGCGCAACGTCGTCAACGTGATCCTGGTCGACTTCCGGGCACTCGACACCTTGGGCGAGGTGACCGTGCTGGCGGTCGCGGCCCTCGGTGCCCACGTCTTGGTCTTGAGCGGCGCCGCGCCCGTCCTGCCGCGCATCGACGTGGAGGGCTCCGTCATCCTGCGGACGGCGACGCGGTTCCTGATCACGCTGCTGTTCGTGATCTCGCTCTTCCTGCTGTGGCGCGGCCACAACGAGCCCGGCGGCGGCTTCATCGGCGGGCTCGTGGCCTCGGGCGCGTTCGCGCTCTACCTCATCGCGTTCGGCGAGACCGCCATGCGACGGCTGTTGCGGCTCGACCCGCGCGACTTGTTGTGGATCGGACTCGTCGTCGCCATCGCCAGCGGCCTGTTCGCGGTCGCCACCAACGAGGTCTTCCTGACCGGGCAGTGGACGACGCTCGCGCTGGGCGGCGGGCTCGACGCGGTCAAGCTGGGGACGCCGCTGCTGTTCGACATCGGCGTGTTCCTGGCCGTCATCGGCTTCGCGCTCACGATCATGCTGGCCTTGGAGCAGGCCGAGCCCCGCCCCGACCCCTCCCCCACCCCGCGCTAGATGCAGACGCTTCTCGCCCTGCTCGCCGGCGTCCTGTTCGCCGCGGGCGTCTACTTGGTCCTGCGCCGCAACCTGCTGCGGATGGTGTTTGGACTCGTTCTGCTGTCCAACGCCGTCAACCTGCTCGTGCTCAGCATGGGCCGCGTCTCGCGCGTGGCGCCGCCCCTCGTGCCGTACGGCGGCGACGCCCCCGTCGGCGCCTACGCCAATCCCTTGCCCCAGGCCCTGGTGCTGACGGCCATCGTGATCGGGTTCGGGTTGGTCTCCTTCGCGCTCGTCCTGGTCTACCGCTCGTTCGTCACCTTGGGGTCAGTGGAGGCCGACGAGCTGGGTGGAGAGGACGACCTCGACCACGCGCCCGCTGCCCTCGTCGAGCCCGGCCTGCTCCCCAACGCGGGGACGGAGCCGACCTCGGCGCCAGGCCTCACGCACGCGGCCCAGGCCGAGGTCTCGTCATGAGTTGGCTCCTGGTCCTGCCCGTCCTCATCCCCCTCGTGACCGCCACGCTGGCGCTCGCCGCCCGCCAGTCGCTCCCGATCCAGCGCGCGCTGAGCGTCGGGGGCGCCGTCGCGCTGTTGGTCGCCGCCGGCGCGCTGATGGCGGAGGTCTGGCAGGGCGGAACGCAGGCCGTCCAACTCGGCGGGTGGCAGGCCCCGTTCGGCATCACGCTCGTCGCCGATCTCTTGGGCGCGGTCATGGTGCTGATCACCGCCATCGTCGGGCTGGCGGCCATCGTGTACTCGCTCGCGACCGTGGACCCAGACCGGGAGCGGGCGCACTACCACGTGCTCTACCACGTCCTGCTGATGGGCGTCTGCGGCGCGTTCCTGACCGGCGACCTGTTCAACCTGTACGTCTGGTTCGAGGTCTTGCTGATCTCGTCGTTCGTGCTCTTGGTGCTGGGCAACGGGCGCGGCCAGGTGCGCGGGGCGGTCGTCTACGTGATGATCAACCTGGTCGGCTCGCTGGGCTTCTTGGCGGCCATCGGGCTGGTCTACGGGCTGACGGGGACGCTGAACCTGGCCGACCTGTCGGTCCGGCTGGCGGAGACCGACGCGCCCGGCCTGGTGACGTCGATCTCGATGCTGTTCATGATCGCGTTCGGGATCAAGGCCGCCGTCTTCCCGCTGTTCTTCTGGCTCCCGGCGTCATACCACACGCCGCCGATTGCGGTCGCCGCCATCTTCGCCGGCTTGCTGACCAAGGTCGGCGTCTACGCGCTGATCCGGGTCTTTACCCTCTTGTTTACTCAGGACGTCGGCTACACGCACACGATCCTGCTCTGGGTCGCCGGGCTGACGATGGTGACGGGCGTGCTGGGCGCGGCGGCGCAGACCGACGTCCGCAAGATCCTGAGCTTCCACATCGTGAGCCAGATCGGCTACATGATCATGGGGCTGGCCCTCTTTACGCCGCTTGGCGCTGGTCGGCGCCGTGTTCTACATCGTCCACCACATCGTGGTCAAGGCCAACCTGTTCCTGGTCGCCGGACTGGCGGAGCGGCTGGTCGGCTCGTTCGACCTGAAGAACATGGGCGGGCTGTACCGCGCGCACCCGTGGCTGGCGGTCCTGTTCGTCGTGCCGGCGTTCTCCCTTGCGGGCTTCCCGCCGCTGTCGGGCTTCTGGGCCAAGCTGATCCTGATCAAGGCCGGCCTGGACGCCGGCGCCTGGGTCATCGTCGCCGTCGCACTGATGGTGGGCTTGCTGACCATCTTCTCGATGACCAAGATCTGGAACGGGGCCTTTTGGACCCCGCTCGTCGACGGCCGCCAGCCCGGCCCGGCACGCGGCGCCGGCCTGGCGCTGATGGCGAGCCCCGTCGCGGTGCTTGCGGTGCTCACACTCGTGATCGGGTTGTGGGCCGAGCCGTTCTTCCAGTTCGCGACGGCCGCCGCGGCGTCCCTCCTCGACCCGTCTGGATACGTCACCGCCGTGCTCGGCGCCGCACCATGAAGCTGTTCCTGCTGAACCTGCTGCTCGCGTTGCTGTGGGGCGCCGTCATGGGCACGTTCGCGGTCCCGGTGCTGCTGTCGGGCTTCGTGCTGGGCTACCTGGTGATCCTGCTGGCGCGGCCGGCGTTTGGAGAGTCGGCGTACCACACCGGGCTGTGGAAGGGGCTGGGGTTCGCGGCGTTCTACGTCTATGAGCTAGTCTTGTCGAGCGTCCGCGTGGCCTTCGACGTGCTGACGCCCCGGCTCCGCGCCCGCCCCGGCATCGTCGCCGTCCCGCTCGACGCCCGAACCGACGCCGAGATCACGATCCTGGCCAACCTGATCTCGTTGACACCAGGCACGCTGTCGCTGGTCGTTTCGCCCGACCGCCGGACGCTCTACGTCCACGCGATGTACCTCGATGACGGGCCGGACGCCGTCCGCGACGACCTCAAGAGCAACATGGAGCGCCGCGTGCTCGACCTGCTCCGCTCGGCCGACGCCGGCCCAGCCGCCGCCCCGCGACCCGGCGAGCCCGTACGCTAGGCTCGGGCGCGTCAGCGCGCTCCGATGGACGCCGGGGCCCGGTAGGGCATCCCCCGACACGCCCCGCCAGCCTCGCAGACAGGCGCGGCGGCGCGAACGGGACGGAGCCGTCCGTGCCCTGGCTCCCACTGGCGGCCGCTGCCAGCAACCGCCATCCGCGGCGGGAGCAGGCGCCGCAGCCGGCTGGCGCCGTTGGCGCCGCCGAGACCAGACCGCTAGGCCGTGGGCTGACGCGCGGCCCGCTTGGACGTCCCGATCAGCATCGCCGCGCCCAGAATACCCGACACGATGGAGGCCGCCAGGATGCCCACCTTGGCGCTGTCGAGCAGCGCCCCAGGGCCGAACGCGAGGTTGGCGATGAAGATGGACATCGTGAACCCGATGCCCGTCAGGAAGCTCACGCCCAGCACGTGGCGCCACGTGACACCGGCCGGCAGCGCCGCCAGCCCGGTCTTGACTGACACGAACGCCAGCAGCATCACACCCACGGGCTTTCCGACGATCAAGCCAAGCATCACGCCCAGTGCGACCGTGTCGGTGATGAGCGCCCCGACGCCTCCGCCCAAGGCGACGCCGGCGTTGGCGAGCGCGAAGATGGGCATGATGAAAAACGCCACCAGCCCGTGCAGCCCGTGCTCCAGCCGAGCCAGTGGGGTCTCGACGCGCTCGCAGGCCACCTCGATGCTGTGGACCGCCGCCGACTGCTCGGGCGTGGGGTCCGTCGGGGAGCCGACGATGCCCTCGCGGAAGCGGTCCAGCAACGCGCCCACCTTTTCGGAGAACGCGACCTCGTCCATCTTGCGCGTGGCCGGGATCGTCAGCGCCACCAAGACGCCGGCGATCGTCGCGTGAACGCCCGACTTGAGCATGAACACCCAGGCCGCGACGCCGATCAGCGCGTAGACCGACGTCCGCTGGACGCCCAGTCGGTTCACGACGGCCAGCACGGCCACCAGCGCCAGCGACGCCACCAGCGAGCTGACCTTGATCTGGGCCGTGTAGAAGATGGCGATCACGACGACGGCGCCCAGGTCGTCAACGATAGCGACGGCGGTCAGGAACACCTTCAGGGCGAGGGGCGCCCGGCTGCCCAGCAGCGCTAGCACGCCCAGCGCGAACGCGATGTCGGTGGCCATGGGGATGCCCCAGCCGACGGCGCGGTCCGTGCCGGCGGTGACGGCGAAGTACAACGTCGCCGGGACCACCATGCCGCCCAGCGCCGCGGCGATCGCGAGCGCGGCCTTGCGCGGCTCGGCCAGCTCGCCGGCCAGCACCTCGCGCTTGATCTCCAGCCCGACGACGAAGAAGAAAATGGCCATCAGGCCGTCGTTCACCCAGAGCAGCAGCGGCTTCGAGATCTCGAACGAGCCCGCGCCGACGGTGACGTAGGTGCCCCACAGGTCGGCGTAGCTGGCGGCGAACGGGCTGTTGGCCCACAGCAGCGCGACGGCGGCGGCGGCCAGCAGGACAACGCCGCCGGCGGCCTCGGTCTTGAAGAAGGTTTGGAAGGGGCGGAGCAAGGTCTGCATCGGAGGAAGGAGGCGAAGGCTCCCGTGACGTGGGAGTCCTAGTAGAGTACCGCCGGACCACTCCAGCGGGAGGGCTCATGCGAGCCGGGACGACGACGGGGCGCTCCCGTCACGGCGCAGCGCGCCTCAGCTCTACCGGCCTCGGACCGCCAGCAGCACCGACCACGCGCCTTGTGCGCAAGCCTTGAGGCCGTGCGGGCAGGCGGAGCGGGGCATCGGAACTTCTGTGGTTTGCGGCTCCAACGCGTTGCATGGCAGTCGGTTACCACTCAAACGCTCCGTGAAGCCGGTCTCACCGTCGCGGTGCCGGCCGCCAGCAGCGACGGCGGGAGACGGGCGATCCCGACTGGCGGGGCCTGACGGCCCGGGGCGGACCCAGTTCACAACCCCCTCACCCCGGTCTCACGGACCCCTCACCGACTGGGCGCAACGGATTGCCTGTTGCAACGTGGAAGTCCCTCAACACACCAGGGCCCCCGCCCTCCGCTCGATGTCTGGCTCCGCTCGCCCCGCTCCGACCCGGCCCCGCCGCGACTGGCGGGCGACGTGTGGCCGGACGGCGTGGCTCTACCGGCTGACGCCGCTCGAACGGGCGTAAGCCTGGGGCCGCACGCTGTGGCCGGGCTCACCTCCATCCTTTGCCAGACGGACGGCGTCTGGCGCGTCCGCGACTCCGCGGCACGATTTCCAGGTCCGGCGCGAGCGCGCCGGGCGCACCACCCCCCAAGTCTCATGTTCTCGCTCCCCGTTACCCGCACCTCGTTCCTCGACTCCCGCTTCCGCCTGCGCGGCCGGGTCAACCGCCTGCTCACCAACGGCCACACGGTCACCGACCGCCAGCTCGACCCCGTCGCCCACGTCGGCCAGCCGGGCGCGGCGGCCAAGCCGGAGCGCTCGCGCGAGTCGCAGTCCGCGTAACCCCGGGCTCACCACCCGAGTCTGCCGCCCCGCCCTCACGACGAGGGCGGGGCGGCTCTTTTTTTGCCTAGCGCCCCAGCCGCAGGCGGACCTCGTCGAGCGAGCCCGGCTCGGCGATCACCGTCACCTGGTCGCCCAGGTTCAGGACCGAGTGCCCGCTCGGCACGACGGTGCTCCCGTCCCGGGCGATCTCCAGCAGCAGCACGTCGAGCGGCAGGCGCAGGTCGCGGAGCGGCCGGCCGTCGACGTCGGGGTTGGCGACGCGGACCTGGGCGACCGTGCGGGAGGGGTCGCGCCGCAGCAGCAGCGCCGCCGACTGCGGCGCGCGGACGGCCTGCTCGAACAGCGTCACCATCGCCGACGCCGGGTCGACGACGAAGGCCCCCATCTCCGCGAACTCCGCGTCGCGCGTCCGGCTGGCGGGGCGGACGACGAGCCGCTCGACGCCCCACTTTTCCGAGGCGTACTGGAGCGCGAGGAGGTTGTCGTCGTCGTCGGGCAGGAGCGCGACCACGGCCGCCGTGCGGTCGGTCATCAGCCCGTCCAGGACCGACTCGCTGACGGCCGGGATGTGGCGCTCGTCGACGTCCTCGGCCGCCAGGCGCTCGACGTGCTCGGCGTCGGGGTCGGCCACGACCACGTCCCAGCCCTGGGCGCCGAGCGCGCGCGCCAGCGCGACCGACTGGCCCTCGACGCCCAGCACCAGCACGCCGCGGGCGTCGTCGTCGGGCGAGGAGTCGGGCAAGTGCGTCTCGCCGGCGCGCTTGAGCGCGGCCTTGAGGAAGAGCGGGCCGAAGATCTCGTTCAGCACCACCACCGAGATGATCAGCGTGGCGAACGCCGTGCCCAAGTCGGGGAACTGGACGGCCACCTCGCGCGCCAGCCCCAGCGCGATGCCGGCCTGGGTGATGTAGGCCATCCACGAGATCCGGC
Source organism: Rubricoccaceae bacterium (assembly GCA_963789285.1). Taxonomy (GTDB): domain Bacteria; phylum Bacteroidota; class Rhodothermia; order Rhodothermales; family Rubricoccaceae; genus Rubrivirga. The sequence continues at coordinate 2,178,311 of CAWBJZ010000004.1, read as the reverse complement.
GGACGTTGGCCGGCTCGCCCGCCAGCGTCGCCCCGGCCGCGGCCCCAATCGCGATGCCGACGGCGCGGACGACGAACAGCGCCGCGGCGTAGGGCAGCGTCTGCCACAGGATGTCGAGCTTGAGGCCCAGCCCGGTGATGGTAAAGAACGCGACGTAGACCGCCGGCCCGACGTCGTGCAGGATGCCGTCGAACTCGTCGCGGAAGGCCGAGAAGTTGGTGACGACGAACCCCCCGATCATCGCGATCAGGAGCGGCTCGATGTAGACCTCGACCCCGAGCTCGGCCAGGCTGGCGGTCTTGACCCAGCCGGCCAGCTCGTAGACGGCGAACCCGATCGCCAGCACCAGCGCCGTCTTGAGGAGCCGCGGCCACCGCCGCGCCAGGACCACCTTGAGCAGTTGTCCCGTCGCCAGCCCCACGCCCGCCGCCAGCGCCAGATCGAGCGCCAAGAGACCGACGAACCCGATGGTCAGGCTCTCGCCCGTCAAGAGCGCGCTCGCCAGCGACGCCGCGACGGCGAAGAGCACGATGATCGCCACGTCCATCAGCACGGTCACACCCAGCGCCGTTCGGGTGAACGGGCCGCGCGCGTGGACCTCCTTGATCACGGCGATGGTCGACGGCGGCGACAGCGCCAGCAGCACCGCCCCGCCCAGCAGCGCCGTCGCCAGCCGGGCCGCCGGCTCCCACCCGGCCGTAAACGGCAGGAACGCCGTCAGGACGTAGACGGCCACGCTGACGAGCGCGAACGTGGTGACCAGGATGCCGCCGGCCGTCGATAGGATCTGGCGCAGCCGGGGCCGGATCTCGACGAGGTACAGCTCGCTGCCGGCCACGAACGCGATCACCGCCAGCGACAGCTCGTCCACGAAGCGCAGGCTCTCGGCCGCCGCCGACGGCAGGAACTCCAGCCCGAACGAGCCCACCAAGGCGCCGGCGAAGAGGTAGCCCGTGATCGTCGGCAGGCGGATCTTCTTGAACCCCTCCCCGATGAGGTAGGACGCCAGGCAAACGACGGCGAAGGCGAGGGTGTACTCGAGCGTCTGCATTCGCGGGGAGCGGGGGTGGGGCCCGCGCCCGGCGCGGCGGGTGTCTGCGGGGCCGAGAAGCTAACTCGCCCCCCTCTAGCCCTGTGCTGAAGACCACCGGAAGGAGCGGGCGCGGGATCGCCCTCCGCAGAGCTGCGGAGACGCGCTCTCCCCCACTGGCGGCGGCGACCGCCAGCTACCGCGCGCGCCAGCGCAGGCCCACGCGGACGGGGCGGTGGTCGGAGAACGTGACCGGCGTCGTCCTGGCCGAGACCACCTCCAGCGCCGGGTCCACCAGCACGAAGTCGATGCGGACGAACGGCCGCGCGGCGTGGTACGTCCGGCCCCAGCCCCACCCGCCGGCCGACTGGAAGGCGTCGGCGCGGTCGACGCCGCCGGCCGTGCGGAGCGCGCGGTAGCTCCAGTTGTCGGCCGTGGAGTTGAGGTCGCCCGCGATCACGACCGGCAGCTCCTCTTGGGCGACGCGCTGAGCGATCTCGGCCGTCTCGTCGCCGCGCTTGGCGTAGACGCCGCGGTAGCGCGCGAGGTACGGGCGCCACGTCGACGGCCGGGTCAGCCGGACGGCCTCGTCCTCCCACGGCTTCGACTCCCCGAACGACCGGAGGTGGACGTTGTAGACCACCAGCTCTCGGCCCGCCAGTCGCAGGTGGCTCCGGAGCGCCAGCGAGACGTCGGCGTCGCGCTCGACGCCCAGCACCAAGGCCTCCTGCTCCAGCACCTCGACGCCCGCCTGGTCGCGCGTCAGGAGGGGAACGCCCGTCGCGTTGGAGCGCCAGCCGGGGTAGCCCGCCAGCCGCGCCGGCACCTCCAGCGTGTACGGCAGCCGCTCGTCGACGGCCTCCACCTGGACCGCCTGCCCCGCCGTCCGCTCGTTGCGGCCGAACACCCAGGCGTCCTGCATCAGCATCAGGTCGGGCTCGGTGCTGGCGATGTAGGCCACGACGGAGTCGCCCAGGGCCTCCCGGCTGGGGCCGACCTGGGGCACGTTGAACGTCGTCAGCACGAAGTCGTCCGCGTCGGACTCCGGCGCCGACAGCCGGTCGAGGGCCCCGGCGCGGACGACCACGACCGCCAGCAGGGCGAGGTGGAAGGCGACGGCGCCCCACCTCCGCCCCAGCAGCCACAGCACGGCGAACGCGGCCAGCGCCCAGGCCGCGTACGGCAGCCCGATCGAGACCAGCTGCGTCCACCAGTACGGCCGGGGCGGGAGGTACGCCGCCACCAGCCCCACGACGACCGCCGCCACGACGGGGGCCTCGACGAGCGCGAGGACCGCCCAGCCGATCCGGCTCCGTCGGGTCGGCGTGTCAGTCACCGCCCTCCCGCTCCAGGATGGCCCGCTCCTCCTTGGTCAGGCTGCCGTAGCCCTTCTCCAGGATCTTGTCCAGGATGTCGTCCACGTCGGTGAGCCCCCTGCGCTTGGGCGGCGTGGCGCTGGCGGGCGGCGTGCGCGAGAACGGCGACGAGCGCGGCGCGGCGGCGCGGCGGCGGTCGGCGAAGACGGGGCGCGCCCAGGCGCTGAGGTCGAAGCCGCGCTGGTAGGCCTTGGCCCACAGGAACCCGAACAGCGCCGCGCCCAGGAACGTGGCGTCCGGTCGGAACAGGCTGAGCACGACGAACGCGATGGCGATCCACTTGAGCGAGATCACGCCCAGCAGGAACAGCCCGATCTGGCGGTTCGGGTGCAGCGTCGCGACCGCCACCAGCACGGCCGTCGCCGCGCCCCAGGCGCCTTGGTAGAACGGGAGCACGAGCGGGTTCGGGCCGAGCGCGCCCAGCCCGATGGCGACGAGCGCGCCGAACACGACGCTCCCGACGTACAACCCGAACAGCCCGTGCGAGCCGTGCTCCTGCTCCAGGTCGCGGCCCAGCCACACCAGCCAGTACATCGCGAACACGAAGCTGATGATGCCCCAGATCGCGCCGGCGCCGCCGATCAGGTTCGTGAACCCGTACGTCAGCGGCGTCCACGGCCGCGTCAGGACCGCGCCGGGGTCGCCGGGCAGCATCAGGAACTCCAGCAGGCGGAACGGCAGCGTCAGCCCGAACGCGGCCAGGATCGCCGAGACGGCGCCGACCAGGAAGACGGCCAGGTTGACCGTCAGCAGGATCCGGAGCGCCGGCGGCAGCAGCAGCCGCCAGAGCTGGAAGCGGGCGAGCGGGGAGTTGGGGTCGGCCATCACGTGAGTCGGGCGCGGGGGCGGAGCGGGAGCCGTCCGCGCCAGTATTGGATCAGGAGCGCGCCGGTCGCGGCGCCGCCCAGGTGGGCGAAGTGGGCCGTGTTGGACTGGGTCACGCCGAAGCCGCCCAGCACGTCGAGCGCGACGTACCCGATCGCGAGCCAGCGCATCTGGATCGGCATGGGGAACGGGATGATGAACAGCTCCTGGCGCGGGAACAGGATCGCGCACGCCATCACGACGCCCAGCAACCCGCCGGAGGCGCCCAGCGTCGGGACGGGGACGCCCGTCTGAGCGAACGTCGTGGTGACGACGGCCAGTTGGAGCAGGCTCGCGCCCAGCACGCTGGCCCCGAACAAGATCGCGAACCGCCCGGCGCCCAGCGTCTGCTCGACGCCGCGCCCGAACAGGAACAGCCCGTACATGTTGAACCCGATGTGCCAGAGGTCGGCGTGCATGAACGCCGAGGTCACCAGCTGCCACGGGTAGAAGCCCACCGCCAGCGGCCCGCCCGGGATGGGCTCCGACAGCCCGATGGGCCACAGCGCGCCGTAGTACTGGAGGTACTGCGTCAGCGGCGGGATCTGCTGGGCCAGGAACACCAACCCGTTCAAGATCAAGAGGTTCTTGATCACCGGCGGGACGAGGTCGTTGGACGGGGGCCGGTAAGCGTTCGGCACGGGCCTGGAGGGGGGCGGCGGAGAACGGGGCGCGCGGCGGGCAAGTTGCGCACGCCCGCCCTACTGGCGGCCGTGGCCGTCTGAAGAAACGCCGTAGGCACACGCCACGTCCGGACGCGACGTTGATGCCGCCAATGCTAGAGTCCAGAGCGAACGTCGCCTACGAAGTCCCCCTCCTGGACAGGAGGGGACAGGGGTGGTGGATCGAGCCGAGCGCGGACCGGCCAGACACGCTGTGAAGCTGCACTAGCGGCCCCCGACTGGCGGCTACCGCGCCACCGTCAGCCGCTGCGCCCGGGCCTGCCCTCCCGCCACCAGCCGGACCACGTAGACGCCGGCCGCCAGCGCGCCCACCTCTAGCCGCGCGCTGTGGCCTCCGGCGGGGCGCTCGCCGTCCACCAGGACGGCCACCTCGCGGCCCAGCACGTCGTAGGCCGCCAGCCGCACGCGGCCCGCCTCGGGCACCTCGAACGGGACGGCGACCGTGCCCCGGGCCGGGTTCGGGTACGGCACTCCCAGCGCCAGCGCCGCCGGCGCCGCGACCCGGAGGCGGACCGTGTGCGTCGCCACGACGGCCCCGCCGGCGCGGACCTCGACGGTGACCTCGGCCGGCTCCCCGACCGGCGCCGTCCGGAGCACGTCGAACGCCAGCCGCGCGACCGGCGCCTCGCTCCCGCCGGACTCTGCGGGCGCCGAGGCCGCCGCGAACGCCAGCCACGCCGGCGCCGACGTGACGACGACCTCGGCCGGCTCGACGTCCAAGCCCGCGACCTCGATCTCGACGGCGTTGCCCTTGGACCCGAACGGGACCGCGTGCGCCGCCTGCTCGACAGGCGGCGCGCCGTCCGGCGGTGGCGCCTCGACGGGCGGCGCCTGACTGGCGGCGGCCGGCGCCGTCTGACTGGCGGCGGCGGTCGCCAGCAGGGCGGCGGCGAGGAGAGCGAGGGGGAGGCGGGGCATGGTCGGTCGGGGAGGTGAGGCGCCGTGACAGCGGGGAGCGCCCTACGGGCCGGGGCAGCGCTGGGCCAAGTTGTCAGAGGCCGTCGAGGTCCGGCGGCCGAGCGTCCAGACGACCTGCGTCCCGGCCGGGAAAGTGACGGCGTAGGCATGGCCGGGGTAGAACGGCGTCCGGCCGGGGCGGCCGGGGACGGCGTTCGGCATGGGGAAGGCCGTCGGCTGTTGGCCGTCGTAGGAGGCGGGGGTCAGCCGGTTGCGGGCGCCGCGCGGGATGGTGACCGGCTCGCCGTGGCGGTTCTCGTACCCGAAGTACGCCGTGTACGTCCCGTCGGCGTTCGCGGCCACGCACTCGAGGACGGGCCGGACGTCGGCCTGCTCATCCACTGGTGGGGGCTCGCCGCTCGGTAGGCCATCTGGGAACGCCTCTGCGACGGCATAGCTTTCGAACCAAGCGGCGACCTGGGCGGCAGCGGCACCGAAGCGGTCAGTGTACTCGAGGCGCTGGGATTCAAGGAGAAGGTAGGTGTGAACCGAGTCGGGCCGGACGGCGGCAAGATCTCTGAGGGCGGACGTCGCGAACACCGCGCTGGGGTGGAGGTCCCCATCAGGTCGGCCGCGCGCTACCTCCACAGACCCGTCCAACGAGAGCACTGTCGTGAGCACTCGGGCGAGGTCGGGCACGAGGAGGCCGACGGCGGTTTGAAGGCTGGCGTCTTGGACCTCCTGGCTCCAAAGGAGGAGATCCTCATACTCTGCGACGGCGCCGTCCAGGTGCCCCGCCCTTATGTCGGACGCTGCTTGAACCCGAGCAAGTCCTGCGCCCGTCGGCCGCCGGGCGGCGACCCAAACCGCGTCGAACGCGGTGGGGTCGGGCGTGCCCAACGACTCAGCGAGCGTCAAGAAGTACTGGTCAGGTTCACCGAGGTCCCACAGCGCGCTCAGTGCGAGGAAGCCAATGGATCCAGGCTCCCCGTAGGCCTGAACGATCTGTTTTAGCGTCGGTACCAATGAGGCGTCACCGGATTCGCCGGCCGCGATCAGGGCCTGCTCCGCATTGGGAGACGGCACCCTCCCCGCCAGGATGAGGTCGAGTGCTGCATCGACACCGATCTCTCCGACTGTCGGCCCCTCAGAGGGGAGGTCGTAAATCGACTGAGCTCGGACTCCCACGGTTGCCAACGCGAGCGCAGAGAGGGCGACGAGAGTGCGAAAGGTCGAGGGCATAGGGTTTGGGGACTACACGCTGGCAGCGCTCGTCGAGAAGGCGCTACTGGAGGATCTGGTTACCCGGGACGGCACTCACACTCCTTGCCCTATCCTGGATCGATTCGGTGAGCCGCTTCGCACTGCTCAAGTCCTCGACCCGGTCGGTCACGCGCCCGCTCATGAGTTCGATGGGTCCGAAGGGGTTCTTCGAACCAGGGTCGTTGTGGCCAACCTCTAGGAGTACGTGCCCCAACTCGTGGCCGGCCACCATCGGGAACTCGTCGCTTCCGTCTGCGCCGTCCTCCGACAGGTACATGGTGTTCGGGACGCCGCCCGCCGTGTCGAACGACTTAGGAATGCCTTTGCCCTTGACCTCCCGTCCCACAGTAGCGCCGCGGAGAGACCCGTTTGGAAGGACGACCACGTCGATGGTCTCATCGTCGCCGTCGCCCACGTTGCGCCCTACGGCCGCTACTTCGTGGAAGGCCAAACTGTTGTAGTTGAAGCTCTGGGTCCGCAGCCGGACGGCTCGGTCCCCCCGGACATTAGATACCGTGATGTTCTGCCCCGGCGCGATAGCCAGGAAGAATCGATCGACCGCGTTCAGTCGGGCTAGCTCCGCCTTGCTTTCGTCCAGGGTGACCGCCGATTGAAAATGGATATTGAGGGCGCTGAGGCCGAGTTGGTCCGCGATCTGCTGGCGAAGGACGGCCACAACCCCAAGTAGAGTCAGGTCTTCCGCATACGTGAGGGTGAGAGTCTGCGGAGACGCCCCCCCGACGGCGACCGTCGCTGTGAGCGAGCCGGCGCTTGACGTTCGACCGCTCCTCCTCTCGCTCCGCCCGAACTCCACGAGGATGAGGTTGTCGTCGACGGCCGACGAGAAGCTGTCGCCCGCCCCGATGTTCTCGAATTGGATGGAAGCCTGCGCCCAGTCCTCCGATACGCGGTCTCGGACGAAGGCGGGATCGCTATTGACCCGATTGAACGTGTGCCAGACGAGGCGGCCCGTACGGGCTGCGTTCCGCCCCGACTCTGAGCCGGGTCGGCCGACGGGGAGTTCAAATAAGCCCCCTGTGTCCTTCCCGTCCACGACGAGGTAGGCACGGACGACGTCGCTGAGCTCGACTCGGAGCGTCTGGTCCCCCGCGTGCTCGTCGTCGTACCTCGAACCGGACGGCCTGCCGCTCGGGGGCGGCGCGTTCGAGACGAGCCGGAGGTGCTTGCTGGCCCGGTACGTGACGACGCTCGCACCGCCAGAGGTTGTCTGGACCCCTTCGACGGCTGCGACCGTAGCCGATCCGACTGTCGCCCCCCCCCGTTCGACTTCGATCCGAAACTCGACAGTCCGGCCCGTAGCGACGCCCATTACCTGGGGCCGGAACGTGTCGGGGTCGCCGTTGCCCGCCCGCGACTGGCCCGCGGCGTACGGGGAGTCGAACCCGACGGAGCCGGGCAGTTCCACGTCCGTCTTGAACTTGCTCACGCGGACGCAGGCGTTGGCGGTGTCCTCGGACGGGGTAGGGATAAGCGCGTCGTCCTGACGGACGAACCGGACCTTCGGGGCCAGAACGGCGAGCGTCGTAGTGCCCGACGATCCATCGCTTAGCGTGCCCTTGACCTGGACCGCCGCGTCTACCTTCGGCCACTTGCCGTCGGCGACGAAGAGGATCTCGGAGCCCTCGATTTCGGACCACGCCAACGGCCCGGCCACCGCCGTCGTGTCCCCGCTGGCGACCCGGACGAGGCGGCCGTACGGCGTCGCTGAAGTCAACGTGATCTCAGCGTCGGGATCTGTGACGCCTTCTACCGTGAGGCGCGCAGCCTCGGTGACGAGGATCGAGTCGCGGTCGGCCTTCAACTCGAGGGTTGACGATTCGAGGAAGTCGACGAAGAAGCCGCCGATCCCGGCTCCGTCGCCCAGCGCGCCGCTGCCGGTCCCACCCCCCCCTGCGCTCTGGCGATCACGGACGGCGCCCTCGGCTCGGGGCACCCCCCCGCCCCCATAGAAATCCCAGGCGATCATGTCGTCGGGGTACGTCGCTGAGAAGGGAGGGCCGTACAGGACGCCATCGCGGAGGTACTCGACCACGATGACGTCTCCAGGCTCAACGCGCCCGACGTCCAGCCTCGTCTCGGCGAACCCGTACGAGACGTACGGGTCGCACTCCGGGTAACTGTACAGGTACACGTCGTCGATGTAGCTGCCGAGGTTGATCGTTGTGACCTCCCCGTCTCGAGATCCGCGAAATGTGAGACGAAGGTCGTGGTCCAAGGTCTCGTAGCACTGCTCAATGCTCGTGCCGCCGCTCTCCTGTACAGGGTTCAACACAAACGTGACTGTACCCCCTTTCGTGAACAACCACCCTTCATCGGCTGCAGAAGACTGAGCTTGCACCGCGACGCGCTCCGCCGGGCGTGAGATCTCAACGCGCTCACGGATGACGACCTGGGCTGAGGCGCTAAACGCCCCCCCCACGAGGCTTGCGGCGCAGACGACGAGCGGAACCAGGCGGAGCAAGCGGTCAGGACGCACGGGGTTGGGCGGGGCCGGTGAGCGCGCAACCTAGCGGGCCGCCCCCGCCACGCCAACACGATCTCCACATTCGTCACTCCGCCGTTCCCTCCCGCGCCACTGGCGGTGGCGCCCGCCAGCGCGGCCGCGAGCCGCGCCCGGTCGAAGAAACGCCGGAGGCACGCCAGACCGGCCAGCGCGACGTTGACGCGAGCACGTCCCCCCGACACGCCCTGCTCCTCTTGCTCTCCGACCTCCACCTCGGCCGCGGCACGCGCGACGAGACGCGCGCGGCTGAGCGCGACGCCGTCGCCATGCTGCGCGCCCACCAGTCGGAGGTGCTGGACGGCGGCACGGTCGTCCTCCTGGGCGACGTGTTCGACCAGTGGATCGAGTACCGGCACCTCGTCCCCCGCTCGGCGCCGCGCCTGACCGGGCTGTTGGCGGAGTGGGCCGACGCCGGCGCCGAGGTGGTCTACGTCGTCGGCAACCGGGACCCGTGGCACATCGACTACTGGGCGCGCGACGTCGGCGTGACCGTCGTCGCCGGCGTGTGGCAGGCGCGCCGCGACGGCCGCGCTCTGTATATTGCGCACGGGGATGGGCGCACACCCTCCGAACGGCTCTCCTCCCGACTCCAGCCGCTCCTGCGAGCACGCTCGATGGCCCGCCTGTACCGCATGGCCCTGCCCGGGGACTCGGGCTACGCGCTCGCGCGCTGGACCGCCCGCCGCTTCGGCACCGACGGCACGCCAAACCCCGACGTGGCCCGGGCCCTCGCCCACGCCGCCCGCCAGCGGCTGGCGTATACCGACGACGACGTGGTCGCGTTCGGGCACAGCCACACCCCCGCCTTGGACGTGACGCCCGACGGCGCCTACCTCAACCCCGGCTACTGGTTCGGCGCGCGCACGTTCGCCCGCATCGACGCCGGCGGCCCCGCGCTGCTGCGCTGGCACGACGGGGCCGCCGCCCCGGTGCCTTCCCCCTGACGACCGGTCCCCCCGCCTCCGACATGGACGACTCCACCCTGGACGACGAGCTCGAATCCTTCTTCAGCTCCCCCGACGCCCGCCGCGCCGCCTTGGACGACAAGCGCGCCGCCGAGGCGTCGGACGCCAGCGCCACGGGCGGCGACGGGCAGAACGAGGACGCTGAGTTGGCGTCGTTCTTCGGCTCCCCCGACGAGGCCGCCCAGGGCGACGGCGCCGCGCAGCGCGCCCGACTGGCGCCGCCGCCCGGGCCGGCCGCCCCGCCGCGCCCGACCGGGCCGGCCGCCGAGCGCCGCCGCCGCGTGGGCCGCGCGCTCGCGTTCATCCTGGGGATCATCGGCCTGGGCGTGGCCGCCGGGCTGGGCGTCGTGTTCTGGCTGAGCCAGGGGCTCCCGTCGCTCGAGCAGATCGAGAACCCCCGCAACCTGCTCGCGACGCAGGTGCTCACCGCCGACGACGTCGAGATGGCGCGGTACTACGACGGCGAGAACCGGACCTGGGTGTCGCTCGACGAGATGAGCCCGCTCGTGCCCCAGGCGCTGATCGCCACCGAGGACCGCCGGTTCTACGACCACTGGGGCGTCGACATGTACGCCATCGGCGCCATCGTCAAGGACTTCGTCACCAAGGGCGACGCCCGAGGCGCGTCGACGATCACGATGCAGCTGGCGCGGAACCTGTACCGCGACGCGACCGGCTTCCGCGTGGGCGAGAAGTCCGTCGTGCGGAAGGCCAAGGAGATCCTGATCGCCATCCGCATCGAGCGGACGTACACCAAGCCGGAGGTGATCGAGGCCTACCTGAACACCGTCCCCTTCCTCTACAACGCCTACGGCATCGAGGCCGCCAGCCAGACGTTCTTCTCGAAGCCGGCGGCCCGGCTCAACGCCTCGGAGTCGGCCACGCTCGTGGGGATGCTGGCGGCCAACTCCCGCTACAACCCGTGCCTGGCCCCGGGCGGGACCTCGGCCGAGTGCCTGGACGCCGACGGCGAGGTGGTGACCGAGAGCCAGAACCAGGCCGCGATCACGCGGCGCAACGTGGTGCTCACCAACATGCGCAACGAGGGCGTGCTCCCCGAGGCCGACTACCAGGCCGCCTACGCCTCCCCCATCGCGCTCGCCTTCGACGTCTACAGCCACGAGGACAACATCGCCCCCCACCTCGCCGAGGTCATGCGGATGTGGTTCATCGGCTGGGCCAAGGAGAACGACTACGACCCCTACAGCGACGGCTTGGTCATCCGGACCACCATCGACAGCCGGATGCAGGCGCTCGCGACCCAGGCCGTCCAGCAGGAGATGGACCAGCTGCAGAGCACCGTGGACCGCGCCTTCGGCGGCGACGCGGCGACGATCGAGACCTGGCTGCGCCGGAGCAAGAACGGCTTCACCAACGCCGCGCGCCAGCGCTCCATCGACGAGTACGTCGCGCTCACCGACCGCTACACCCAGAGCGCGGGGGCGCCCTGGAGCGGGCAGCGCGAGGACCTCGACCGCGGCGTGATCGAGGCGCTCCGCGCCAACAGCGTGTTCATGGACTCGCTCAAGACCGAGCAAACGCGGCTGGAGGCCGGCCTCATCGCCATGGACCCCACCTCGGGCCAGGTCAAGGCCTGGGTCGGCGGCCGCAACTTCGTCCGCAACAAGTACGACCACGGCGGCCAGGCGCGCCGCCAGCCGGGCTCGACGTTCAAGCTGTTCGTCTACACCACGGCGTTCAACAACGGGTACTCCCCGCAGTCGCCGGTCTCAGGCGGCGCCTTCCGCTGGGGCGATTGGGAGCCGCAGAACTCGGGCGGCGGCGGCTACGGGTACATGTCGCTCTCGTCGGCGCTCCAGAGCTCCGTCAACACCGTCGCCGCGCGCGTCACCAAGCACTTCGGCGCGGCCGAGGTCGCCCGGACGGCGTACCAGATGGGGCTCCGGACCCCGCTCGAGCTCGCGCCCCAGGTCCTCAACTGCGCCCGGGACAAGCGGAACATGGCCCGCTTCGGGCTGACGTGCGCGCCGGGCCAGGAGACCATCACCATCCCGACGGCGAAGTGGGACGCCGAGTGCCGCCCGTTCGAGGCGCGCAAGAACGACTGCTACCCCCGCTCCATCGGGCTCGGGACGCAGGACGTGTCGCTCTTGGAGATGGTCACGGCGTACTCGACGGTCGCCAACTACGGCGTCTACCACGGCCCGACGCTGGAGGAGGAGCGGCCGTCCAACACCGACGTCCCGCCCCACATCGTCCTCGCCATCGACCGCATCGAGGACCGCTACGGCAACGTCATCGAGGACTTCACGCCGGTCGCGCGCGAGGTCCTCAACCCGTCCACGGCCTACACCACCTTCGACGCCATGCGCGGCGTCGTGACGGGCGGCACCGGCCGAGGGATCAACAGCTTCACCGGCGTGGGGCCGCTCGACGTGGCAGGCAAGACCGGCACGACGCAGGGCAACGGCGACGGCTGGTTTATCGCGATGACGCCCCAGCTGGTGGTCGGCTCGTGGACCGGCTTCGACGACCGCCGCATCACCTACCCCAACACCGCCATCGGCCAGGGCGGGCGGACCGGGCTCCGCAACGTGGGCCGCTTCCTGAGCCTGCTCCAGGTCGAGGGCGATTCCCTAATCCGGCTCGACCCGGCGCTGGACCTGGAGCAGCCGGAGAACTACCAGCCGCCGACGCGCCGCAGCCGGATCGGCGACGCGGGCTACTGGCCCGGCGACAGCCGCGCTCGCGCTCGTCGCGGGGCCCGGTCCACCAGCGGGAGCCGCGCCGGCTCGGGCCGGGCCACCCGCCAGATGGAGGACTTCCAGAACCGCAGCCGCGACAACCGGCCCGCCGCGCCGACACCGCCCCCCGCGCCTGCCCCCCCCCAGGGCAGCTCCGGAGGCCGCATCGGCTGGTGACGATGAGTAGAAAGCGACGGGCGGAGGGCGTCCGCTCGTCGCCCGTCACCCCCGACCCATGAAGCTCCTCCACTGCGCCGACATCCACTTCGGCTACGAGACGCACGGGCGGCTGGACCCCGCGACGGGGCTGAACACCCGCCTCCTCGACTTCCGCCGGTCGATGGACTTCATGGTGGCCCGCGCCATCCGGGACGAGATCGACCTGTTCCTGTTCGCCGGCGACGCCTACCGCACCGCCGACCCCACGCCGACCCAGCAGCGCCAGTTCGCCGAGGCGCTGCTCCCGCTGATCGACGCCGGGATCCCGGTCGCGATGATCGTCGGCAACCACGACCACCCGGTCAGCTTCGGGAAGGCGTCGTCGGTCGACATCTTTGGTGTGTTGGACGGAAAGGTGGACGTGTTCACGACCCCCACCTTCCGCGCCCACGGCCAGCCCGGCGGCGTCATCGAGACCCAGGCCGGCCCGCTGCAGCTCATCGCGCTGCCGTGGCCCATCCGGTCCAAGATCCTGGCCAAGGAGCAGTACCGGGGCAAGACGCCGCACGAGATCCGGTCCACCATCGAGGAGTACTACACGGCGTTCGTGGCGCGGTGCGCCGCCGAGGCCGACCCCGCCGTGCCCCTCGTCGTCGCGGCGCACCTGACGGTTCAAGGCTCGGAGCTGTCCGGGAGTGAGCGCGCCAGCCTGATCGCGCACGAGCCCACGTTCACCGTCGGCCAACTGGCGGCGCCCGGCGTGGACTACGTCGCCCTGGGCCACATCCACCGCTACCAGGACCGCAACCTCGACGCGTTCGAGCGCGGCGAGGGCCCGCCGGTCGTCTACTCGTCGTCCATCGAGCGGATCTCGTTCAAGGAGCACGACGCCCAGAAGGGGTTTGTGCTGGTGGAGGTTGATCCTGAGGGTGAGCCGGGCCGGCGGACGGCCTACGAGTTCGTGGCCACGCCCGCGCGCCGGTTCGTCCCCGTCTTCGCCGACGTGAGCGAGTCCGCCGACCCCACAGCCGACGTGCTGGCGGAGATCGCGCGCCACGACATCGCCGACGCCGTCGTCCGGGTCCGCTACAAGACGGGCGAGGAGCAGGCCGGCGTCGTGGACGAGGCCGCCATCCGGGCCGCGCTGGAGCCCGCCGACACCGTCGCCGCCATCGAGCGCGAGGCGGACCCCGTCGAGCGCCGCCGCCGCACCGTCGTGCAGTCCGACACCTCGCTTCGCGACGCCGTCGAGCGCTACGTCGACCAGCACGAGACGCTGGCCAAGATGAAGGACCGGCTGGTCGAGGCGGCGCTGGAGATCGAGCAGGAGGTCGAGCTAGAGAACCAGGCCTAGGCAACATTCGGGCGTTCCCGCGAGCACGACTGCCGAATCGCTACGGGGCCTCAACCCAGACGCGGCACGTCTCCGACAGCGCCTGTGCCGCCGCGCGCGCAGGCCCCTCGGTCTCGAACACCCCCACAACCGCCGAGCCCGTCCCCGACAGCACCGCCAGCCCGGCGCCCCGCTCCTCCAGCGACTGGCGGACGCTGCGGACCTCGGGGTGCGTGGCCTCGACGGACGGTTGGAAGTCGTTCGTCAGCTCGCGCCGCCAGCGGCTCAGGTCGTTCGAGACCACGGCCGCCGCTAGGTCGGGCCGGTCGCCGTCGTCCGGTACGACGCCCGAGAACGCCGTCGCCGTCGAGACGTGGACGGGCGGCACGGCGACCACAAGCCAGAACGGGCACCGGTACGGCTGGCCGTCCTCGCCCACCAGCGGCGCCAGTCGCTCGCCCCTCCCCGTCCCGTGCGCGGCGACGGCGTCCAGGAAGAACGGGACGTCGGAGCCAAGGTCGAGCGCCAGCGCGGCCAGCTCCTGCTCGGGTACGTCCAGTCGCCACAGCTTCGACAACAGGCGCAGCGTCGCCGCGGCATCGGACGAGCCGCTGCCCAGGCCGGCGCCGTACGGCACGCGTTTGTCGAGGTGCATGCGGGCCCCACTGGCGACGCCGGCGTGCGCGGCCAGCGCCTGGGCGGCCCGCATCACCAGGTTGCCGCCGTCGGTGGGGAGCGCGGGGTCCGACGTGGTGAGGGACAGGGCGCCGGCCGGCTCGGCGCTGAGCCGGTCGGACCACCCGAAGGGCAGGAACACCGTCGCGAGGTCACGAAAGCCGTCGGCGCGGCGGCGCAGCACGTGGAGGCCGAGGTTGACCTTGGCGGGGGCGAATCGAGCGGGCACGGGAGGCGGGGGCGTGGCAGCAAGATCTCCCCTCCCGCCGGGCCGCGCTCTCGTCCGCGCCGCACGGGCGGTCGGGCGTCGCCAGCGGGCCGGGGGCGGGCCGGGGCCGTCCCCTCCGCTTGGCCCTTTGCCCGGCGCCGCCCGGCCGTACCTTCGGCGACGGTTGCTACGCACGTCTCCCTCCCGGCGCCCCATGGCCCACCCCGCACGCGGGACTGCTCTGTCCGTCCTGTCGGCGATCGTCCTCGCCCTCGCCCCCGCGTAGCCGCCCAGCTGTCGCCCCCGTCGCGCGGCGTCAACCGGGGCGCCGTCGGCCGCGGCGCCGCGCAGATGGTCGCGCCGACCACGATCCAGCAGGTCGCGCTGGAGGGCGCGGTCGACGAGGACGCCTACGTCGTGGGGCCCGGCGACGTGTTCTCGGTCACCGTCGGCGGGAGCCTGGCGTTGCAGAGCCTGGCGACGGTGTCCGCCGACGGCCTGCTCGTGGTGCCCAGCGTGGGGACGTTCCAGGCGGCCGAGCGCAGCCTGGGCCAGGTGCGCGGCGCGGTCCTGGCCGGGATGCGGCGGGAGTTCGCCAACGTCGAGACCGGCGTCGCGCTGGCGGTGCCGCGCCTGTTCTACATCCACGTCGCCGGCGCCGTGCCCCGGCCCGGGCGGCACCTGATCTCGGCCGTGGGCCGCGTCGAGGACGCGCTGGCGGTCGCCACGGCCGACCCCGACCGGGGCCCCGACCCGCGGTTCGCCGAGAGCCCCCGCGACCTCGCCCGCTACGGCCAGCCGTCCGAGCGGCGCGTCGAGCGGCGCCCCGCGCTCCGCAACGTCCGGTCGTGGACCGGGCGGGCAACGTGCGGTCGGTGGACCTCGCCCGCTACTTCGCCACCGGCGAGCTCGCCTTCAACCCGACCCTGCGCGACGGCGACGCGGTCACACTCCCCACCTTCGACCCCGACCGCGAGGGCGTCTTCGTCGACGGCGCCGTCGACCGGCCGGGCACCTACGACTGGCGCCCGGGCGACACCGCCGCCGACCTGCTGGCGGTCGCCGCCGGCGCCGACCTCGGCGCGCGGATCGGGAGTGTCCGGCGGACGCGGCGCGGCGCCGGCGGCGTCGAGTCGGTGGAGGTCGCGCTGTCCCAGGCGGGGAGCCTGGACATCTTGCCCCGAGACGGCGTCTACGCCACCGCCGCCGACCCCGACGCCGGCCAGGCGAGCGTCGTCGGGGAGGGCGTGCGGTTCCCGGGCACCTACCCCATCACGGCTGGCCAGACGACGCTGGCGGCGCTCGTCGAGATGGCCGGCGGGCTGGCTCCCGACGCTCTCGCTCGCGCCGCCGCGCTGGAGCGCCGCGCGCGCACGAGGCCCAGGAGACCGTCGACGCCCGCGCCCTCGGCTTCGCCGACCGCGTGACGTCGCGCTCGCTCGACACCTTGGCGACCGACATCGGCACTTTGAGCAGCCTGCCTCTCGTCGGCCGGCGCTACTACACCCAGGAGATCCAACGGACGCCCCGGTTGGCCGTGGACCTAGAGGCGGCGCTCGCCGGCGGGCCGGGCGTCGTGCTCCAAGACGGCGACCGGCTCATCGTGCCGCGTGACCTGGGCACCGTCCGCGTGTTCGGCCAGGTCGGGCGCGGCGGCTACGTGGCCTACGCCGCGGGCCGGAGCGCGCGCGACTACGTCGAGGCCGCCGGCGGCCTGGGCCCCATCGCCACCCAGGTCTACGTCGTCGACGCCGCGACGGGGCAGCTCACGGCCGGCGCTGGCGGCGTCGTCCGGCCGGGTGACGCCGTGTTCGTGGACCGCCAGCCGACCGCCGACAACCCGCAGTACGAGAGCCTGGCCCTCCAGCAGCTCCAGATCGAGCGCCAGGACGCGCGCGACCGGCGCCAGACCCGTTTCCAGTTGATCCAGACGACGCTCGCCGCCGTGGGCACCGTCTTCACGGCGATCGCGGTCATCAACGCCCTCAACCGGGACTAGCCATGCCAGAGCCCCTCCCCACGCTCGACCCCGACGTCGGCGTCTCCGGCGACGGGGGCGCCGGGGCCGACTACGCCGACGCCGGCCGCCAGCGCGGGCCGGTCGACCCGGCTTCTCAGGTTCGGGACCGGTTGTGGTGGGCCGCGGGCGCGGTGTGGCGCCGGAGGTGGTGGATCCTGGCGGTGACGGTCTTGGTGGCCGGGGCGGCGGTCTGGCTCACGACGCAGATCCCCAACCGCTACCGCGCCGAGACGCGCGTGCTGCTGCCCGACTCCGGCGTCTCCGGGCTGGGCACGCTCCTGGGCCGGTCGTCGCCGACCGCGGCGGCGCTGCTGGGCGGCGGCGGCAGCGGCTACACCCGCTACCTCGCCCTCTTGACCTCGCGCACGACCCAGGAGGCCATCGTCGAGCGCTACGAGCTGGTGCGCCGCTACGAGACCGGGGACGAGCCCGACCCCGTCGCCGCCGCCGTCCGCACGCTCTCCGACCGCACCGACTTCGACGTGAGCCTGGAGTACAACTACCTCGCCGTCCAGGTCCTGGACGAGGACCCCACGCTGGCGGCGCAGATGGCGAACACGTTCGTCGAGATCCTGAACCGCGAGAACACCGAGCTCAACCAGGAGAGCGCGTCCACGTACCGCGTCTACCTCGAGCGGCGGCTGCAGCGGGCGGAGACCGACATGGACTCGCTCATGAGCTCGATGCAGGGCATCCAGGAGCGCTACGGCGTCTTCGAGCCCGAGGCCCAGGGCGCGGCCGTCATGGACGCGCTGGCGTCGGCGGGTGCGCTGGTGGCGGAGGCCGAGGTGGGCTACGAGATGCTCCGCTCGGAGTTCGGCGAGGAGAACGACCAGACCCGGACCGCCGCGGCGGGCCTGGCCGCGGCGCGCGCCCAACGCGACCGCCTGACCTCGGGCAGCGACGCGGTCATGCCGGTCGCGCTCAGCCAGATCCCCGAGGTGGGCCGGCGCTACGCCCAGGTGCAGCAGGGCATCCTGCTCCAAGGGGAGATCCTCAAGGAGCTCCAGCCGCTCTACGAGCAGTCGCTGCTCAACGAGCGCCGCCAGGCCGACGCCGTCCAGGTCATCGACCCGGCGGTCCCGCCCGCGCTCAAGGCCGAGCCCCGCCGCTCGCTGATCGTGGTCGCGGCGACGCTCTCGGCCTTTCTGGTTGCGCTAGCGGTCGCGCTGATGCTCGCGCTGTGGGGCGCGCGCGCGCCGGCCGTGCTGGCACGGCTCCGTGCGGAGACCGAGGCTCGATAGCGTGGACGGCGCCGCGCTCACCACCGAGGATCGCGTGATCCTGCGCGCTGGCGCCGGCGCCATCGTGGCGGGCGGAGCGGTGCTGCTGGCGCTCCTCCTGTTCCTCCTCCCCTCCGGGCCCCTCCCCGCGCTCGCCGTCGGCGTGGTGGCGGGCGGGGGGCTGGCCCTGCTCGGGCTGGCCCAGGCGGGCGGTGCCGTCCAACTGGGCGCGCTCCTGGTCGCGGCCACCGCGCTCATCGGCGGCAGCGACGGCTTCTCACCAGGTGAGGGACTCTACCTCGCCGGCTCGTTGCTGTACGCGGCGGCGTGGTACGGCCGGAGGCTGATCGGTGGGGAGCCCCTCGTGGTCGGCCCCGACGACGCCGTGGCGTTGGCGTGGCTCGTCTTCGGGATCGGGGCGATGCTGGTGGCGGGCGGGCTCGCGGGCAACGCCCTGGGCGACCTGAGGGCGGAGGCCATCTCGCTCTTCCCATTCCTGCTGTTCTTCCCCGTCAAAGACGCCGTGGCGAGAGAGCGGTGGGGGCTGGGGCTGGTCGTCGCAGCGCTGGCGCTCTATGGGCTCTACAGCACCGTGCTAAACGCGTTCGCGATCCGGACGGCGGTCGCGGAGGCGACCGTGTGGTACGAGGTCGCCAACGTCCGCTTCACGACGGGCGAGACGGCGATGGCGGCGTGCTTGCTGATCGGGCTGAGCGCGCTGCCGGCGGTCCGCTCGCTGGCGGCTCGGGGCGCCTTGGTGGCGATCTGCGCCGGGGTGCTCGCCGGACTTCTGATCGCGAAGTCGCGGGGCTACTGGATCTCGACCCTGTTCGGGCTCGGGCTCGCCGTCGCCGCGTCGCCCCGGGAGATTCGCCGGCGGCAGGTGCTCTATCTCGTTGGCGGAGGCGCGGCGCTGGCGGCGCTAGCGAGCGCGCTGTTCTACGAGCAGGTCGCGCTCCTGGTCGAGGGCGTGGGCATCCGGTTCGCCTCGCTGGCGACCGCCGCCACGGCCGACGTCTCCCTCCTCAACCGCTACGCCGAGAACCGCGCGGCCTGGGCCGACATCCGCGCCAACCCCATCCTGGGTTACGGGTGGGGCCGACAGACGACGTACTACAGCACGATCTCGGAGGGCACGTCCCGCTGGTCGTTCGTCCACAACGCGTACGTGTTCGTGTGGCACAAAGCGGGGCTGTGGGGGCTCGGGCTGGTGCTGGCGCTGTGGGCGCGGGCGGCCATTCGGGCGGCCAAGGCGGCCAGGACTAGCACGCTGCCGCTCGCCGAGCGCGCCGCGGCGGCGGGCGTGGTGGGCGCCGTGGCGGCCCTAGCGCTCGTGGCGAACACGTCCAACCCCTTGGGCATCGCCGACGCGTCGCTGGTGCTGGTGCTGGTGCTGGCGACGGGCCACGGCCTCGGGCAGCGCGCGGAGGAAGTGGGGCGGCGGGCGGCGGGCGAATGACCGGCGCACGGGTGGCCCGTAACGTCGGCGCGCTCACGCTGGCGCGGGGCGTGACGATGCTGCTCACCCTGGGCACAGTCGCGCACTTGACGCGCGCGCTCGGCCCCGACGCGTTCGGCGTGATCGGGTACGGGCTGGCGCTCTACGGCTACTTCAGCCTGGCCGCGCGGCCAGGGCTGGAGACCTTGGCCATCCGGGAGCTAGCCCGCGATCCGAGCCGCGTCGGCACACTAGCGGCCGACGTGACGTCGCTGCAGGTGGCGCTCGCGCTCGTCGCCGCGGCCGCCTACTTCGCCACGGTGGGGATGCTCGACCGGCCGCCCAGCGAGCGCCTGGCCCTGGCCATGATTGGCGCGCCCTTACTGGCGCAGCCGTTCACGCTGGAGTGGGTGTACCAGGGCACCGAGCGGATGGGGGTGCTGGCCGTCCGGAACGTGGTCGCCTCGGCGTTGCAGTTGGTAGGGGCGCTGGCGTTGGTCCGCGGGCCGCAAGACCTGGCGTGGGCGGCCGCGCTACAAGGAGTGGCGTTCGTGATCGTGACGGCGGCCCTCCTCGCCGCCTTCTGGCGCGACTTCGGCCCGCTGCGGCTGCGCGTAGACCTGCGGGCGTGGGGCGCGCTGCTGCGCCCGGCGCTGCCCATCGCGGCGTCGTCGTTCATGATCCTGGTCTACTACAACCTCGACAAGCTCATGCTGGCCTCGTTCCGCGACGACGCGGCGGTGGGCTTGTACGACGTGGCGTACCGGCTGATCATGGTGGCCCTGGTGCCGGCCGCGATCCTGAGCCAGGCGTTCTTCCCCGCCTTGTCGGCTGCCCTGGGGGACCGCCAGCGCATGGCGGCCGGGGCCCAGGCGTACGCCCGGTCGAACCTGGGCGTCGGGCTGCCCGTCGCCGTTGGCGGCGCGCTGCTGGCGGGTCCGCTGATCGGGCTGCTGGCCGGCGCCGACTTCGCTCCGGCCGCGCCCGTCCTGGTCCTGCTGATGGCGAACGTGGGGGTGGTGTACCTCAACATGGCCCTGGGGCAGCCGCTGCTGGCGTGGGACCGGCAGGACGCGTACTTCTGGGCCGTGGGCGGGGGAGCCGTCGCCAACGTGGCCCTCAACCTCTTCCTGATCCCCGCCTACGGCGCGATGGGCGCCGCCTGGGCCACGCTCGGGGCGGAGGCTGTCGTTCTGGTCGCCCTCGGGGTCCTGCACGCCCGGGTGATCGGGCGGCTCCCCGTCGGGGCGACCCTCCGAGCCCTGGCAGCAGCTGCCGTGGGGGTCGGGACGCCGGTGGGCGGGGTCCTGGCGCTCGGAGGCCCCTGGGTGGCCGGGGCCGCGCTCGCCGTCCCCGGCTACGCCGCCGCCGCCTGGGCGCTCGGCGTCCTCCGCCCATCCGACCTCCACGCCCTGCGCCGCGGCGCCTGACCGATGCTCCCCTTCGCCCCCCTTGCGCTCCCCCCCCTGTCCGAGCGGCCGCTCGTGTCGGTCCTGGTCTCGTGCTACAACTATGAGGCCTACGTTGTGGAGGCCGTTCAGAGCGCTCTCGACCAGACCTACGCGCCCGTCGAGGTCGTCGTCGTAGACGACGGCTCAGCAGACGGCTCCCTCGCCTTGCTCCGCAAGACGTTCGGCAGCGACGGCCGCGTTCGCATCTTGGCCCAAGGCAACTCGGGGCAGGCGGCGGCGATGAACGCGGCTGTCGCCGCGGCGGCCGGCGAGGTGCTGTGCTTCCTGGACGCCGATGACACGTTTATGGTTGACAAGTGCGCCCGCGTCGTCCACGCCTTCCGCCAGCGGCCCGAGGCCGGGGTTCTGGCCCACGGCCTGGTCCAGGTCGACGGCGCCGGCCGCGTCCGGGCTACGCAGAGGGCCGTGCCGACGCCGGGGTGGCAGGGCGAGGCCATCTTGCGGCGCGGCGGCGGCGTGCCGGCGATGCCCCAGACGTCCGCGCTCGCGCTCCGGCGCGCCGTCGCTGACGTGCTCTTCCCGCTCGATGCCTCCTACCGGATCGCTGCGGACGTAGTCATCCAGCGGGTAGCGCCGCTCGCGACCGCCCTCGCGTCCATCCCCGAGCCGCTGATGCGCTACCGCGTCCACGGCGCCAACCACTTCGTCGAGAGCGCCGTGACCGCCCAAGGCCTCGCCCGCACGCTGGCGGTCGTTGAGCAGGGGCGGGATTTACAGGGGGCGTTCCTTGCCGAGCGCTTCGGGCCGGGCGTCGCCGCCCGCCTGGCCCCCCTCTCGGCCGACGACGGGTGGCTGGCGATGCAGGTCCAACGCGCGTACCTCTCTGGAAACGGGTTCGCGCAGGCCGTCCGTTCCCTCGCGTCCCACCGCGAATCGAGCGTCACCAAGCACGGCCGCGTTGCCCGTTTCGCCGCGCGGCTCCCTGGCCCGCTCGCCCGGGGCGCATGGGGTGCTGTGTTTGGAGAGGGCGCGCACAAACGAGTCCTCCGCGCCGTTCGCGGCCTCCGCACGGCCTGATGTACCTCGCGCCCCCCGACGTTCCCCACAACGCTCACGCGCTCACGTCGCGCCGGCAGCGCCGGGAGGCTGCGACGGCCTCATCCGAGGGCTCCCGATGAGACTGCTCGTCTTCGAACCCATGGAGGGGGGGCATCAGGCCGTCTACGCGCGTCACCTGCTTCAAGGCTGGGCGCAGCGTGGTGAGCGCGGGGAGGTGGTGCTGGCTGCGCAACGGTCCGTACTCGAAGCCGTCGATGCGCCACTGGGGGCGGCCGGCGCCACGGCCGCCCCGCTCCAGCCGGGCGACGTGGCCCCGCCGGGGACCGGCCTCGACAACGCTCTAGGTCGGGGACGGGTGGACGCTCTGTGCCGCCTCGCCGCCGAGCACCGACCCGACCACGTGCTCGCGATGAGCTTCGAGTACCTAGTGGGCCCGCTCGCACGGCGCGCCCGCCTCCCCCGACGGCCCACCCTCTCCGCCCTCGCCTTCCACACCGGCGCCGACGTGCCCCGGACCCTGCGGACCCGTCTCCGCGATGGCCTCCTCCGCTCGGCCCTCCGCCACCCCGACCTCCGCACGCTTTACACCGTCGACCCGTCCGCCCCGCCCCGGATCCGGGCGCTTGGCACCAGAGCCGGGGTCATCGCCGTCCCAGACCCGATCCCGGACACGCTCCCGGTCCCCCCGGCGGCCGAGACCCGCGCCGCCTGGGGGGTCGAGCCCGATCGCCGGCTGGCCGTCCTCCTAGGCACGCTCGACGGGCGGAAGGGCGCGGCGGTCTTGCTGGAGGCCCTCGGCCAGCTGGACGATGAGGCCGCCCGCCGACTGGCGGTCGTGATGGCGGGCCGCGTGGCGGAACCGATGCGCGGGGCGGTGAGCCGAGGCATCGCGCGCGTTCGCAGCGGCACGGCCGTCCAGTTCGTCCACCGCCCCGGCTTCGTCTCCGACGCTGATCTCGCCGCGCTGACGACCGCAGCCGACCTCGCCTTGCTGCCTTACGTCGGTCAGATCGGGTCGAGCGGGTTCTTGATGGCCGCCGTCGCCGCCGGCACGCCGGTCCTCACCCAAGAGACAGGCTTGATGGGCTGGCTCACCCGCACGCACGGGCTCGGCCAGACCGTCGACACCAGCTCGCCTGGCGCCGTCGCTCGCCAGCTGGCGGCGGCCGTGGCGGACCCGCGCATCGGGTTCCGGGCAGAGGGCGCCGCCGCCCTGGCCGCCGCCCATACCCCCGACGCGTTCGCCAGCGCTCTTTTGGACCCCATCCTCGACCGATGACGCGCGCCGTCCGACACGTTTGCGTGCAGTGGCCCCGTCTGGGGCCCTACCACCTCGCGCGGCTGCGCGCGCTCCACGCCTTGCTAGATGACCGAGGCGGGCGCTTGACGGCGCTCGAGACCGCCCGCGCCGACGCCACCTACGCCTGGGATCCCGAGACGGAGCCGGTCCCGTTCGCCCGCGTCTCGGCGCTCGGAGACGCCGCACCCGAGCACACCCCGCCGGCCCGGACGCGTCGCGCAATTTCCGACGCCCTCGACCGCGTTGACCCCGACGCCGTCGCCATCACCAGCTACTCGACGCCCGACGCGCAGGCCGCGCTGGCGTGGTGCCGCCGCCGGCGCCGCCCAGCCGTGATGCTCTTCGACAGCCGCGCCGACGACGCGCCCCGCGTCGGGTGGCGCGAGGCTGTCAAGCGCACCCTCGTTCGTCAATACGACGCGGCTCTAGTGGCAGGCACGCCTCAGGAGGACTACGTGACGTCCCTCGGAATGCGGCCGAACGCGGTGTTCCGGCCCGTCGACGTCGTCGACAACGCGTTCTTCGCCCGGGGTGCGACGCGTGCCCGGGCCGAGGGCGCGATCCCCCACCCCGGCCCATACCTCCTGAGCGTCAACCGCTTCTTGCCCCGTAAGAACGTCGATTCGCTGATCCGCGCGTACGCTCGCTACCGCACCCGCGCCCAGGCTGCAGGCCAGGCGCCGTGGCCGCTGGTGCTCTTGGGCGACGGCCCCGGGCGAGCTGGGCTCGAGCGGCTGGCGGGCGGCGGCGTCGTGTTCGGCGGCTTCCAGCAAGTAGACGCGCTCCCGGCGTGGTACGCCGGCGCGGGGCTCTACGTCCACCCGGCCCTGTCGGACCCTTGGGGGCTGGTCGTCAACGAGGCGATGGCGGCCGGCTTGCCGGTGCTGGTCTCAACCGGCGCTGGCTGCGCGCTGGACCTAGTCGACGGCAACGGCGCCACGTTCGACCCCGTCGGTCTGAGCGCGCTCGCCGACGCCCTCGTCCAGCTTACCGGGCCGGGCGTGGACCGGGCTGCGCTGGCTGCGAGGTCGCGTGAGATCATCGCAGGGTACACCCCCCAGGCCTTCGCCGAGGGGCTGTGGGCCGCCGTCGAGGCCGCGAGCCTCCACGCTGACCGGCCGATGTCGGCCGGGGCACGCCTGGTCCTCGCCGCGCTCGGCGTGGTGGCCCGGCGCCACCACGCCTTCCATTCCGTCGACGCGTAAGACCGCCCGACGCCCTCCCCACCCACCGTGGACACCTCCCCCACCGTCCTGGGCCGCTTCCCGCCTCCGCTCGATGGCCAGGCCGTCGCGACTGCCCGGCTGGCGGAGTTGCTCGCCGACCTTGGCGTCCGCCGCGTTGACGTGTCGCTGCCCGAGGGCGAGCACGCTGTCACCGGCGCCCCCCTCCGCCCCGACCGCGTCCGCCACGCTCTCGGCTTGCGTGCTCGTCTCCGTCGCCAGCTGGACGGCGACGGGCCCGTCTTGTGGACCTCGGTCTCGCCCTCGCTCCTCGGACACGCGCGAGACCGCCTGACCGTCCTCCCCGCCTTCGGCCCCGGGCGCCCGGTCCACGGCGTCGTCCACCGCGGCGACTTCGACGCGCTCTTCCGCCGCAAGGCGACCGCCGCTAGCGCCCAGCGGATGGTGAGCCGACTGGCCAGTGTCGTGTTCCTGTCGGAGGCTTTGTCTCAACGCTGCGCCCCCTGGATCCCCGACACCCGACGCCTGGTCGTCCCCAACACCATCGGCGCCGACGTGCTCCCACCGCAGGACCAAGTGGACGAGCGGATCGCGGCCGGCCCCAGCGCGCCGCTGCGGTTGCTGTTCTTGGGCAACTTCATCCCAGGCAAGGGCCACGGCGTGGTGCTAGAGGCGTTGCCGCTGCTCCGCGCCCGGGGGCTCGGCGTCCGCGCGACGTTCGCCGGTCGTTGGACCGGCCCAGAAGACCGCTCCGCCTTCCTCGCCCGCGCCGACGCCCTGGGCGTCCGCGACGTTGTCGAAGTTCTCGGCGGCGTGGGCCGCCAGCAGGCCGCAGACCTCCACCTCGCCGCCGACGTGTTCGTGCTCCCAACCACGTATCCCGTCGAGGCGCAGCCGCTCGTGCTTTTGGAAGCGCTGGCGGCCGGGACGCCGCTCGTCTCGACCCGGTGGGCCTCGATCCCCGAGATGGTCGGCGCCCCGGAGGCCGAGTTGGTCGGGACTCCGCCCGCCCCCGCTGCACTGGCGGTTGCCGTGGAGCGGGTCGTCGGCCGATGGCCGGTGGCAGCCCGGGCGGCCCGGGCGCGCTTCGACGAGGACTTCAGCCCCGGCGCCGTCCGCCAGCAGTGGCTGGACGTGCTGGGTGTGTAGGCCGTCCGGGCCACTAGCAGCCTACATCTCGACCGACTCCGGGTCCCACCGCATCACCGTCAGCGTGCCTTCGAGGTCGCTGGCGTAGAGGTACCCGCTGGGCGTGGGCATCGAGACGCCCCAGTTGCCGTAGAACGCCGCGTCGTCGTTGTCGGGGTGGGTGTCGACGCGGGCGACCTCGACGGGGTTGGCGATGTCGGAGATGTCAAGCACGTAGACGCCCGAGGCGTAGTGCGACACGAACGCGTACCGGCCGTCGATCTGGACGTTGTGCGCCAGCCGGCTCTCGCCCAGCCAGTCGCCGATCAGCGTCGGGTTCTCGCGGTCGGACAGGTCCCAGACCTTGACCGTCTTGTCGACCGTCTCCTCGGTCGTCATGGCGTAGCGGCCGTCGGCGGAGGGCCAGATGTTGTGGACGTAGCCCGGGTTCGGCACGTCGACGCGGCCGATCAGCGTCGGGCTGGTCTTGCTCGTCATGTCCCACATCGAGAACGTGGGGTTCCGGCCCTCGGCGACGTACAGCGTGTCGTTGCGGGCGAACACGTCGTGGGAGTCCGGGACCGGGACCGACGCCACGTCGACGGGGCGGATGGGGTCGGCGAGGTCGATGACGATGATGGCGTTGGCGTCCGAGTTCAGCATGTAGGCGTAGCCCGTCGCGGTGTCGATGGACAGGTTGTGGCTCGACACCAGGCGGTCGTCCTGGCCGCGGACGACGGCGATCTCCTCGGCGTGGTGCGGCAGCCCGCGCAGGTCGATCACCTGCAGCCCCTCGCTCCGGCCGTAGGCCTCGGTCGAGACGTAGGCGAACGAGCCGTAGGTCTTGATGTCGCGCCAGTAGAACTGCGCGTCCTCGGTCGGCCCGTCGATCTGGGCGACGACCTCCAGGCTCGGCACGGCCACGATGGCGACGCCCTCGACGTTGCCCATGATGGCGTACTCCGAGCCGTCGTTGGCGGTGTAGGCCCACACGTCCGACCCCCCGACGACGTCGGGGACGCCGATGGCGTTGGGGTCGCGGGGCTGGTCGGCGCCGGGGCGGGGGATGGTGGGGAGCTCGACGGTGCCGATCAGGTCCAGCCGCTGGGCGCTGGCGGGGGCGATGGCGAGGGCGGCCAAGGCCGCGACGAGGAGGGCGCGCATGGGGTCGGAGGTGGACGGACCCCAATGTAGGTCGCGGAGCGCGGCAACCGGTCGTGCCGCGCTGGCGGAGCCCGGCCGCCAGTGGGCCGGCGCCGCCCTGCCGCCCGCGAACCCTCCGACCGCACGCCCGTCTCACCCTCCCCCCGCCTCCCCCCGACCCCATGGCCTTGCACGCCGTCATCATGGCCGGCGGCGTCGGCAGCCGGTTCTGGCCGCGCAGCCGCCGCTCGACGCCCAAGCAGTTCCTCGACGTCTTCGGCGACGCCTCGCTGATCCAGAACACGTTCGCCCGGTTGCAGCCGCTCGTCGAGCCCGAGAACGTCTGGGTGGTCACCAACTCCGACTACGTCGAGATCACCCAGCAGCACCTCCCGGCCGTGCCGCCGGGCCAGATCCTGGGCGAGCCCGTCGCCCGCAACACCGCGCCCTGCATCGCGATGGCGGCTTGCAAGCTGCTGGCCCAGGACCCGGACGCGACCATGATCGTGCTCCCGGCCGACCACCTGATCGCCAACGTCGGCCGGTTCCACCTGGTCCTGGACGCTGCGGCCTTGGCGGCCCAACCCCAGGACGGGGAGCCGGGAGCGCTCGTCACCATCGGCATCCGCCCCACGCACCCCGAGACCGGCTACGGCTACATCCAGTACGACGCCGACGGCGACGGCCGCCCCGGCGACGCGCTCGACGACGACGACGGGCCGCCGACGGCGTACCCCGTCCTGACGTTCGCCGAGAAGCCCGACCTGCCCACGGCCGAGCGCTTCCTGGACGCCGGCGACTTCCTGTGGAACTCCGGGATGTTCATCTGGCGCGCCGACGCCATCCTGGCCGCCTTCGAGCGCTACCTCCCCGTCGTCCACAAGCTGTTCGCGCCGCTGGCGGAGACGTTCGGCACTGACCGAGAGGCCGCCGCCGTCGCCGACGCCTACGAGCGGAGCCCCAAGATCTCCATCGACTACGGCATCATGGAGCAGGCCGAGGGCGTGCGGGTGGTGCCCGGCGCGTTCGGCTGGAGCGACGTCGGCGACTGGCGGGCCGTCCACGAGATCGCCGACAAGGACGACGCCGGCAACCGCGCCGAGGGCAACGTGATCCTGCAGGACACCGCGCGGAGCTACGCCCGCAGCTCCGACGGCCGCCTGCTGGTGCTGGTGGGCATGACGGACGCCGTCGTCGTGGACACCGGCGACGCCGTGCTCGTGTGCCACCGCGAGCAGGCCCAGAAGGTCAAGGACGTCGTGGACTTCCTGGGCGTCCACGGCATGGACGAGTACGTGTAGCCGGGCACGGCTCCGTTCCTCGACAGAACTCATGAGGGCGTGCCGCTGCGCGCCCTCGTTTCGTTGGGCTCGTCGTCGGGACGGCCCGTCCCCTTCGCGCGGTCCTAAGCGACGGTCGGGTCACCGACCCTCTGCGGCCGCCCGTTCCCTCCCTCTTCACCGAGGCCGTCGAAACCCGGCGCCAGCCAGGCCGTAGTGACCTCCAAGTTTCAAAAGTGACCCGCCGGTCACATCCCGAACCCCCCGTTCACCTTGGAAGTCACCGCCCCCTCCCTGTCCCGGCGTGAACGCGAGCGCGAGGCTCGACGCGGGGCCATGCTCGACGCCGCGCTGGCGGTGTTCGCCGAGAAGGGGTTCGAGGGCGCGACCGTCGACGAGATCGCCGAGCGCGCCGAGTTCGGCAAGGGGACGATCTACAACTACTTCCCCGGCGGCAAGGACGAGCTGTTCCTGGTGATCCTGCAGGAGGTCGTGATCGCCGGGCTCCACGACGTGATCGCGACCTCGTTCGCCGACCTCGACGAGCTGGCGACTGCGCAGGGCGCGCGGGCCGCCTTCCACCGGTTTATCCGGAGCCTGATCGAGTACCACAACGACGAAGACGACGCCCTCCTCATGTTCATGAAGGAGGGCCACCGGACCGTGTTCGACGAGGAGAAGTCGGCAGTGGTCATGGCCCATTTCAACGGCCTCTTCGACGCGCTGGTGGTGCCCATCGAGGCCGCCATCGCGTCCGGCGCGCTCCGCCCCCTCCCGGCCCGCCCCGTCGCGCACCTGCTGATGGGCAACGTGCGGGGCTACCTGATGGCGGAGCTCGACACGCGGTGCGACCCCTCCGACACCCTGGAGCCGGCCCCCTACGGCTCGCCCGGCGAGGCCGCCGACTTTATCACGACCGTCCTCTTCGACGGGCTCCTGGCCCCGTCCCCCGACGCATGACCGCCCGACTCCTCCTGCTCTTGGCCGCCTCCATCGGGGCCGCCAGCGCCCAGCCGGTCCGGGTGGACTCCGCCTACGTCGTCGGCATCGAGGGTGGGGCGGTCCCGGCCACGATCACGCTGACCCTGGACGACGCCATCGAGATCGCGCTGGAGCGCGGCTACGCCGTCCGCCTAGCCGGCCTCGACGTCGAGACGGCGCGGTCCCAGGTGCGCGAGGCGTACGGGTCGCTCTTCCCCCGGGTCGACGCGTCGAGCGCCTACACGCGGAACGTGGTCCAGGCCAACCCCTTCGCCGGGACCGGCGCCGGGGGGATCTTCGGCGGGCTGGGCGCGATCGGTTGGATCCAGTTCAACGAGAACGCCCGGACGGACGGCGACCCGACGACGCAGCCGATCTCGTTCGCCGAGTACAACCGGCGCGTCGGCGAGGGGCAGGCGGCCGTCGGGTTCAACCCGGCCAACGGGGCCAACCCGTTTGGGACGGACAACACGTTTACGAACACGCTGTCGCTGTCCCAACCGATCTACTCGGGCGTGGCGTTCGCCGCCGTCAAGGGCGCGCGGAGCCTGGTCGAGATCAACGAGGTGGCCGTCGAGCAGCGGCAGGCCGAGATCATCGACCAGACGCGGCAGGCGTTCTACCAGGCGCTGCTGGCCCAGGAGCAGGCCCAGGTGCAGCGGGCCTCGCTCGAGCGCTCGCGCGACACCTTTGACGACGCGTCGTTGTTGGTGGCCCAGGGCGTCCGGCCGGTTTTGGAGCGGCTCAACGCCGAGGTGGACTTGGCCAACGCCGAGACCGGCGTCGTCCAGGCGGAGGCCGGCGCGGCGACCGCGCGCGACCGGCTGTTGCTGACGCTGGGCTTGCCCGTCACCTCCCAGGTCGCGCTCGACGGCCGGCTGGCGCCGCCCCAGGACCGGCTGTTCCAGACCGTCGGGCTGGCGGCGGCCGCCGAGCGCGCGCTCGACCTGCGCCCCGACGTGCGCCAGGCCGCGCTGGCGGTGCGGCTCAACGAGGTCCAGCGCGAGATCACGCGCGCCGGGCTCTACCCCACGCTGAGCGCCGTCGTGAACGCGAGCTACAACGCGAACATCCCCGACGACCGGGGCTTCATCACCACGCCCGACGCCTCGGACCCGTTCACGTTCGAGACCGGCTCGACCGGCTTCTTCTCGGACGACTACTGGCAGCCGGCGCTGTCGGTCGGGTTGCGGGCCAACTGGAACCTGTTCGACGGCTTCCAGACGCGCCGCCGCGTCCAGCAGAACCAGATCGCCGTCGACCAGGCCGAGATCCAGCTGGAGCAGGTCCGCAACGCCGCCTCGCTCGAGGTCGCCGGCGCCATCCGCCAGCTCGAGAGCGCGCGGCGGCGGCTGAACGCGCAGTCGCAGACGGTCGAGACGGCCGAGACCGCGTTCACGTTTGCCTCGGCGCGGCTGGAGGAGGGCGTCGCGAGCCAGGTCGACGTCCGCGTGGCGAGCCAGAACCTGGACGTGGCGCGGCTCAACTACCTCCAGGCCGTCTTCGACGCACTCGTGGCCCGGAGCGCCTACGAGCGCGCGACGGGCGTCATCGCGCCCGAGCCCCTCGACCTCGCTCCGCCATCGGAGACCCCGGCCGTCATCACGCCCGTGACCGTCACCGGCAGCGACTAACACGGGAGGCGCCCCGCGCCTCCACGACACCCACCGACGCCGCCCGCGGCGTCCGCCCCCTCCCATGCGACACGCCCTTCTTCTTCCCGCGCTGGCGGTGCTGCTCGCCGCGTGCGGCGGCGACGCCGAGACCGCCCAAGCCGAGGCCCCGCGCGACACCGCCGTCCCCGTCGAGGTGTTGATCGCCGACCCGGGCTTCTTCGAGGACACCATCGAGCTGACGGGTACGGTCGACGCGAGCAACGACGCGACGCTGTCGCCCGACGTGCCTGGGATGCTGACCTACGTCGCGCCCGTCGGCACGTTCGTGCGCGCGGGGCAGACCGTCGCCCAGGTCCGCGCCACGACGCAGCAGGCCGGCGTGTCCCAGGCGCAGGCCGGCGTGTCCCAGGGCCGCGCGGGCGTCGCCCAAGCGCAGGCTGGGATCGCCCAGGCCCAAGCGACGGTGGCCGGCGCCGAGGCGGGCGTGAGGGCCGCGCGCGCCCAGCGCGAAGCGGCGCAGGCTCAGCTGGATCTGGCGCTCGACCAGTACCGCCGCCAGCTTCCGCTCTTCCGCGACTCGATCCTGTCGGCGCTGGAGTTCCGCCAGGTCGAGACGCAGGTGGCGCAGGCCCGGGCCCAGGTGTCCCAGGCGGACGCCGGCATCGCCCAAGCGCAGGGCCAGCTCCGCGCCTCGCGCGAGGGCGTGGGCGCGGCGCAGGCCCAGCGCTCGGCGGCCGTCGCGCAGCAGCAGGCGGCCCAGGCCGGCGTGTCGAGCGCGCGGAGCCAGCTGGCGTCCACGCGCATCGTCGCCCCGTTCTCGGGCGTCGTCGAGGCCCGGCTGCAGGAGACCGGGGAGCTGGCGGCGCCCGGGCAGCCGGTGATCCGGCTGGTGGGCTCGGGCTCGGTCAAGGTGACGGCCGGCGTGCCGGAGCGGTACGCCGGCGAGATCGAGCAGGGCACGCAGGTGTCGGTCTCGCCCAACGCCTACGCCGTCGAGCCGCGCGGGGGCCGCGTCAGCTTCGTCGGTGCCGCCATCGACCAGGCCAGCCGGACGTTCCCCATCGAGGTCGCCGTCGAGAACGCCGACCGCTCGCTCAAGCCGTCGATGGTGGTCCGCCTGGACGTCACGCGCGACGTGCTCGACGAGGTGATCGTGGTGCCGACCGAGGCCATCGTCCGCGACGAGCGCGGGACGTCGGTGTTCATCGCCGCCAACGACACATCCGGGACCGTCGCCCAGCGCCGCGAGGTCGAGCTGGGCCCGGACGCCGGCGCGACGGTCGTGCTCCGGTCGGGCGTCCAGCCCGGCGACAAGATCATCGTCTCCGGCGCGTCGGAGCTAGCCGAGGGCGAGCGCGTCCGCATCACCGAGACCCGCGCCCCGCTGGCGGTCGCCGGCCGGCCGGCGCCTGGGCGCCGCGACGACGCCTCGCCCACGCGCGGCGCCAGCGCCGCCGTCGAGCCCCGCAGCGAGCAGTAGACCGTGGGCACGGCCCACGTCCCCCCGAATCCGGACCCATGAAAATCACCGACCTCGCGATCTCCAACCGCACCGCGGTCATCGTGCTCACGCTGGCGCTGTCCGTCGGCGGGCTCGTGTCCTACGTCACGCTGCCCAAGGAGAGCCAGCCCCAGATCGAGTTCGCCCAGATCATCGTCACGACGATCTACCCCGGCGCCAGCCCGTCGGACGTCGAGGCCATCATCACCCAGGAGGTCGAGCGCGAGGTCGCCTCGCTCTCGGGCTTGGACGACTTGAGAAGCACGTCCACCGAGGGCGTCTCGACGGTGATCGCGGAGTTCTTGCCGGACAAGGACATCGACGAGGCCAGCCGGGAGGTGCGGGAGGCCGTGGACCGCGCCAAGGTCGAGTTCCCGAGCGACGTCGAGGAGCCCATCGTCTCCGACATCGACTTCGCCGACTTCCCCGTCCTGACCGTCAACCTGCTCACGGAGGGCTCGCTGACCGCGCTGCGCGAGACGGCCGAGGACCTACAGGACGACCTGGAAGGCGTGCCCGGCGTCAACGGCGTGGACCTCATCGGCGGGCTCGAGCGCGAGGTCCAGGTCGACATCGACCTGGCGGCGCTGCAGGGCTACAACATCTCGACCAACGACGTCGTCCAGGCGATCCAGACCGAGAACACCAACATCCCCGGCGGCTCCGTGGACGTCGGTCCAGAGAACTACCTCGTTCGCGTCGACGGCGAGATCGACGACCCCGCCGAGATCCTGGACCTGGTGGTGACGGCGCCGGGCGGGACGCCCGTCTACGTCCGCGACGTGGCCGACGTCCGGTTCGGGTACAAGGACCGATCGTCGTACGCCCGGCTGGAGCTGTTGCAGACCGAGACCGACGACGGCGAGTTCGTCCCGGTCGAGAATGCCGAGAACCTGCAGGTCATCCGCCTGAACGTTAAGAAGGCGACGGGCGAGAACATCATCGAGGTGGTCAAGGGCGTCGAGGAGCAGATCGACGCCTACAACTTCCCGACCGGCACGACCTACGTGCTCACGGGCGACCAGTCGGAGCAGGTCGAGACGCTTGTTGAGGACCTCGAAAACAACATCATCGCGGGCATCTTGTTCGTGATCGCGGTCCTGCTGTTCTTCCTGGGCGTCCGCAACGCCGCGCTCGTGGGGCTGGCGATCCCGCTCAGCATGTTCCTGAGCTTCCTGGTGTTCTCGGCGGCGGGCCAGACGCTGAACTTCATCATCCTGTTCTCGCTCATCATCGCGCTGGGGATGCTGGTCGACAACGCGGTCGTGATCATCGAGAACATCTACCGCTTCCGGGAGGAGGGGTACAGCCGGTGGGAGGCGGCCAAGGAGGGCACGAGCGAGGTGGCCTACGCCGTCGCGGCCTCGACGGCCACGACCGTCGCCGCGTTCGCGCCGATGTTGCTGTGGCCGGGCACGATCGGCAAGTTCATGAGCTACATGCCGCTGACGTTGATCATCACCCTAACGTCGTCGCTGTTCGTGGCCCTCATCATCAACCCGGTGATCGCGGGCTTCTTCGTCAAGACCGACGACGAGCTCCGGGCCGAGAAGGCCGCCAAGCAGGACCGCCAGCCCAGCCGCCGGGCGCGGATGATCGGCCTGGGCGCGGTCGCGTTCACGGCCGTCGTCGTGGGCATCGCCAACTGGAAGACGCTGATCTTCCTGGCCATCGCCATCCCGGCCCTCGTGCTCCTGTACCGCAAGGCGCTGGAGCCGGCCCACCAGCGGTTCGCCAACAAGACCGTCCCGCGGATGACCCAGGCCTACCGCGGCTTCCTGGGCTGGATGCTGCAACGGGACTACACCGTCAAGCGCGGGCTGCTGCGCAACGTGTTGGCGCTGGGGTCCTTTACGGGCGGGTTCGTGCTGCTGATCGCCGGCGTCGCCCTCAACGCCGCCGCCGCCCCGGCGGGGATGCTGCTGATCGTCCCGGGCGGGCTGCTCCTGCTGGCGGGCGTCTTGGGCATCGTGCTCCACAGCCTGGAGACGGCGTTCTTGGGGGGGCGCGCCAGCATCAAGGCCGGGCTGTGGTTCGGCGCCGTCATCGGCGTGCTGATCGTGCTGCTGACGCTGGCCGGGCGGATCGACTTCGCGGAGGACGGCATCTTCCTGGTCGTCGAGCTCCTGCTCCTGCCCATCCTGATCGTCGGCGCCGGCGTGCTGGGCGTCGTGTTCTCAGGTCGGGAGCGTAAGGAGACCGACTTCGGCTCGCCGTACATCTTCCTGACCGACAACCGCGCGCGCCTGCTGACGGCCACGCTGGGCGTGCTGGTGGGCGTGATCGCGCTCTTCGCCGTCGCCCCGACCGGCGTCGAGTTCTTCCCGACCACGGACCCCAACTTTATCCAGATCACCGCCGAGGCCCCCGTCGGCACCAACATCGAGCGGTCGGACGCGGTCGCCGGCGAGGTCTTCGCTCGCGTCGACAACCTGATCGAGTCGGACCCGGCGACGGCGGGCAACACCAAGAACGTCGGCACGTCCGTCGGCGTCGGCGGCGACGCCATGTTCGGGGGCGGCGCGGCCTCGGCCGAGCGCTCGACCGTCACGCTCAACATGGTGGACTACGCCCAGCGCGCCGAGCCGTCGTCGGAGACCATCCGCCGCATTCGGGAGTCGCTGGCCGGCTTGCCCGGCGTGGACCTGCAGGTGACCCAGGACGAGGGCGGCCCGCCGACCGGCGCCGCGGTCAACATCGAGGTCAAGGGCGACGAGTTCGAGGTCATCCAGCGCATCGCCGACGACCTCAAGTCTCGGATGGAGGACGCCTCGGACGCCGGCCGCTTGCCCGGGCTCGTCGACATCCGCGACAACCTCAACTCGGGCCGGCCGGAGTACCGCGTCGAGATCGACCGGGAGCGCGCCGCCGCGTTCGGGCTCTCGACCCAGGCCGTCGCGCTGGCCGTGCGCGGGGCCGTCAACGGCGTCGAGGCCAGCAAGTACCGCGACGGCAAGGACGAGTACGACGTGACGGTGCGGCTGCGCGAGCAAGACCGCGAGACGCTGCGCAACATCGAGAGCTTGACCGTCTTCAACGAGGGCCTGCAGATCCCCTTGGTCTCGGTCGCGCGCGTGGTCCCCGCCAGCGGGCTGGGCTCGGTCACGCGGCTCGACCAGGAGCGCGTCGTGACGGTGATGGGGGACGCGGCCCCGGGCGCGAACGCCAACGAGGTGCTGGCCAACGTCCAGGCCGAGCTGGCGCCGGCGCTGGAGGAGATCCCGTCGGGCTACTCGGTCTCGTACACCGGCGCGAGCGAGGAGCAGAACGAGAGCTTCACGTTCCTAACGACGGCGTTGCTGATGGGCTTGGCGCTCATCACGATCATCCTGATCGCGCAGTTCAACTCGGTCAAGAACCCCCTGATCATCATGGTGGCCGTCGGCCTGAGCCTGATCGGGGTCATGCTGGGCCTGATCCTGACGCGGACGCCGTTCGGCCTGATGACGTTCATCGGCTTGATCTCGCTCGCGGGCATCGTGGTCAACAACGCCATCGTGCTCGTGGACTACATCGAGCAACTGCGCGCCCGAGGCTCGGACAAGCAGGACGCCGTCATCGAGGGCGGCGCCACGCGCTTGCGGCCCGTCCTCTTGACGGCGTTCACGACCGTCATCGGCCTGATCCCGCTCACGTTCGGCGTCAACATCGACTTCGTCGGGCTGATCACCGACCTCGACCCCTCGTTCTCGATCGGCTCGGAGAACACGCAGTTCTGGGGGCCGATGGGGACCGCGATCATCTCCGGTCTCACGTTCGCGACGTTCCTCACGCTCGTCATCGTGCCCGTCATGTACTCGGCCTTCGACAGCCTGGCGATGCGCGTCGCCGACGCCCGCTCGCCCGCGCTCACGGGCGCCGCCAGTTCCACGCCGCTCGCCATCGACGGCGACGGCTCGGCCGACGGCGAGCTGATGCCTGCGCCCGTCCCGGCGTCGTAGCTCGCCGCACCGGTTCCCTCTCGCCACGCTGGCGCACGGCCTCCGCCGGTGGAACGCCTCTCCCATGCCGACCGTCTCGCGCTTCCTCGGAATCTCGATCCTACTCTTCTACCTCGACACTGGCGAGCACAACCTTCCCCACCTCCACGCACGCTACGGTGGCGCCGAAGCCGTGTTCTCCATCCCCGAGGGCGAGATTCTAGCGGGCTCTCTTCCCAAGCGACAAGCGCGGGCCGTCCAGACGTGGATGTTGCTCCGGGAGCGGGAGCTGAACGAAGCCTGGAGCCGAGCCGTTGTGGGCGAGCCCCCTGGTCCAATCCCTCCACTCCGATGAACGCTCCCGCACCTGAGATCGAGACCACAGACCGGATCGCGAGCCCGACAGCGCTGACGCCGCGAATTGTGTCGGTCCGGCACACAAACGGCGCCCGACTCGCGGTCGCCTTCGCGGATGGCGCCGAGCGAGAGGTCGACCTGACGCCCGTCCTCGGTCTCGGTGTCTTCCGCCCGCTGGCGGACGTGGAGGCCTTTGCGGCGGTCTCCATCGTAGAGGGCGGCGGCGGGATCGAGTGGGCGAGCGGCGCCGATCTCTGCGCAGACACCCTGTACGCGGGTGGCCCAAGCGTCCCCATGCCCCGCACCTCCTGACCCACTGGCGGTCGCGCTCCGCCAGTCGTACGCCTCTCCCCTACCGACCATGTTCCGCATCACGACCGGCCTGCCCTCCCACGTCGTCGGCTTCGAGATCGACGGGACCGTCACCCGGCCCGACATCGAGGCGCTCTACCGCGAGGTCGACCGCGCCATGGACGGCGGCCACGTCCACCTGGTCGGGACCGTCACCGGCGTCGGCGGGCTGACGCTGGACGCGCTCGGCGCCAACGTGGGTAAGGGGCTGGCGCTGCTGACCCAACTCGGCAAGGTGGACCGCTACGCCGTCGTCACCGACACGTCGTGGATCGCTCGGCTGGCGCAGGTGCAGGGCGGGCTGGTCCCGGGCCTGGAGGTCCAGGTGTGGCCGACCGACGAGCGCGACGACGCCGTCGCGTGGGCCTCGGAGCCGCTGGCGCCCCGCGCGCGGTGACGGTCGGGCGCACCCGGCGCGCGTTGCGGCTGGCGCCCATATTGATCGGTCCGTGGGCCGTGTTCGTGCTCCTGTCGGCGCGACTGGCGGGCGTCGGCGAGCCCGGCGAGCCGGTGGGGGGCGTGATCGTGCGGTCGGTCGGGATCGGCGTCGTGATTGGGTCGGTGGCGGCCTGGTTGGAGAGCGGGCCGCTGGCGCGGTGGAGCCGGCGGTTGCCGTTGTGGGCCGCCCTCCTGGCGCGGACCGTGAGCTACGCGGCGGCCGTCGCGCTCGCGCTCGCCGTCATGATCGCCGTGCTCTCGCGCGTCGATGGGGTCGGGTTCGCCGAGGCCATCCGGTCGGACCAGTTCCAGGCCATGGTGGTCAGCCGCCCGTTCTGGGTGTTCCTGGGCCTGCTGATGGTCGCCAGCTTCCTGATCAACTTCGCGCTCCAGCTCCGGCGTGTGCTCGGCCCGGAGACGCTCAAAGCGCTGTTCCTGGGTACCTACCGCCGCCCGCGCCGCGAGGAGCGCGCGTTCGTGTTCCTGGACCTGACCGACTCCACGGCCTGGGCCGAGCGCCTGGGGCCGCTGGCGTTCACCGACTTCAAGAACGACTTCTTCGCCGACGTCGCCGAGCCGGTCTTGGCAACGGGCGGGCGGATCGTGCAGTACGTCGGGGACGAGGTGATGGTGTCGTGGCCCATGAAGCGCGCCCTGCGCGACGCGGCGCCCATCCGGTTCGTGTTCCTGGTCGAGGAGCGCGTCTCCGCGCGTGCCGAGCGGTACCGCCAGCGCTACGGTGAGGTCCCCCGGTTCAAGGCCGGGTGCCACGGCGGCTGGGTGGTGACGGCCGAGGTGGGCGACCTCAAGCGCGACATCGTCCACTCCGGCGACGTCGTCAACACGGCCGCGCGCATCGAGGGCGAGTGCCGCCCGCGCGGCCAGCGGCTCCTGGTCTCGGACGAACTGCTGGCCCGGATGCCCCCACTGGCGGACGCCGTCCACACCGACCTGGGGCCGGCGGCGTTGCGAGGAAAGAGCGAGTCGGTTGGGTTGGTCGCCATCGCTCGCGTTTGACCGGGGGCACCGGCGTTCTCCGCACTTCGCGCTAGGCGGAGGCAGCCGCCCCGGCGCGTGGTCGCGCTCGCCGGCGTTCCCCGCCAGTCCCGCGTCGCCTACGACGCCGCGTGGACTGGCGGCTCCGTAGGCTCGGCCTCCGCCGTGCCGCCTCGGGCGAAAAAGTCCCTCAGCTCCGCCAGCGTGCCCGGCGTCGAGGGTGTGTCCCGCACGACGCGGCCCTGAGCCAGCACCAGCACGCGTCCGCACACGTCCACGACGTGGTCCAAGTCGTGGCTCGACACCAGCACCGTCGCGCCGCGCTCGCCCTGCTGGCGGATCAGGCCTTCGAGCGCGATCCGCGCGCCAGGGTCGAGGTTGGCGAACGGCTCGTCCAGGATCACCAGGTCCGGCTCGGCGAGGAGCGCCGCCACGACGCCCACCTTGCCCGCGTTGCCCAGCGACAGGTCGCGGATCAGGCGCCCGCCGGACAGCGCCTCGCCCAGGAAGCCGGCGAGCGGCGCGACGCGCGCCTCGACCTCGGTCGCGCTCACCCCGTACGCCCCGCCGACGAACCGGAAGTACTCCTGGGGGCGCAAGTAGTCGATCAGGAAGCCGGCGTCGAGGTAGGCGCCGACGCGGCGTTTCCACCCCAGGTCACTCCCGCCCACCCGGACCCCGTCCAGCGTGACCCAGCCTCCAGTCGGCGCGATCAAGTCCATCACGAGTCGCAGCAGCGTCGTCTTGCCGGCCCCGTTGTTGCCGACCAGCCCGACGACCTCGCCGGGCGCGACCGCCAGCTGGCCGAGTTCGAGCGCGACGGTGTCGCCGTAGCGCTTGACGAGTTCGTGGGCGGAGAGGGAGAGTCCGGGCATGGGCTACAAGGTCGCGCGGAAGCGGGCGCCGACGGCGTGCCGCTGGCGGGTGATGCGGGCGGCGAGCTGGCGGAGCCACCACGGCGACGCCGCGATGCCGGCGACTCCGAGCGCGGCTGCGACGGCGGGGCCGGCCCCGGTCCCGCCGATGGTGACGAGGCCACCGGCCAAGAGCGCCGTCGCGCCGATGGCGGCCTGTCCGCCGAACGACTGCACCTTGTAGTTGAACGCCACGCGGCCCGACAGGTCGATGGGCTTGGGCGCCAGCGTCGAGCCCCACAGCGCCGCCGGGGCCAGCACGCCCAGGCTGAACAGCACCGACACCCCGATCAGCCACGCCGCCTGCGGCCGGAGCGCCAGCACCAGCCCAGCCTGGAGCACGCCCAGCCCCACCGTCGCGGCGCTCGTCCCGACGTACTTGGCGCGGACGAAGTCCGAGACGCCGCCTGGCAGCGTCGCCAGCCGGTCGAACCACGCGGTCGCGAACGGGACGGCGAACTGGCCGACCGAGCCGGCCAGCGCGCCCGACGAGAACACCAGCAGGACCGTGAACGGGGCGCCGTCGCCTCCGCCCAGCGCGGCGACCGCCGTCAGCCCCAGGCTCAACACGACGGCGTTAACTGAGATGCCGCGCGGGTACGACGTCCGGGCCACCATCCGGCGGTCGAGGTCCAGGAACGCCCGGACGCCCAGGCGCTCGAAGCCAGCCCCGCCGCCCACAGACTGGCGCCGCTCGCCGCCAGCGTCGAGCGACAGCGCCGACGCGACGCCGGCCGCCGCCAGTCCCAGCGCCGCGACGGCTCCCAGGACCAGCAACGCGACGACGGGCGACCCGGCCCGGGCCGCCGCCAGGACTCCGCCCGTCGCCAGGTCCACGCCCGCGACGGCCGCCGCCGCCAGCGCGACGCCAGCGACGACGGCCGCCGGGCGGTCGCCGAGTTGGGTCTTCCACGCCACCAGCGCCGCGTGCGACAGCACGACGACGGCCGCGACCACTAGCGCCCACGCCCAGGCGCCGGGCCCGCTCTGCGCCTGGACGACGCGGACGGCGAACGGGACCACGAAGGCTAGGGGCGCCAGGTTGAACGGGGACGCGAGCGACCGCGCCAGCACCGTCGCCGCGATGCGGCGCCGCGAGACCGGGAGCAGCAGGAACGCCCGCGCCCCGCGCGTCGGCACGCTCTCGAAGATCAGCCGCACGCCCGCGAGCGCCGCCAGCCCAGGCAGCAGCCACCGCTCGACGAGCGCCAGCGCGTCGGCGCCGGGGGCGATCACGCCCAGCAGGTCCGGGAGGACCACGCCCAGGATGGCCGCCGCGCCGACGGCATAGATCACGAACGCCGCCTTGAGCGCGGCCAGCGCCAGCCGGCCGGCGAGGTGGGGCGCGCGCCAGAACGCGACGGCCTGGAGACGGAGGAGCGAGGCGAGCACGGGAGCGGGGGGACGGCCGGAGTATCGGCCTGATCGCCTCCGACTGTACCGCCGATGCCGGACTGGCGGACGCGTCCGTCGCGATCCGCGACGCGCTGGCGGACCCGCTCGGCGGGGGCGGAGTAGCACGGTCCCTGCCCCTCGCTCCGTTTATGCCTCTCGCTCTCCTCGTCCCCGGCCCCACCGCCGACGCCGTCGCCGGGTCGGGCTCGATGTCGCTGCTGGTCTTCTACATCGTGCTCGCCATCGGCGTCAGCTTCCTGTGCTCGGTCCTGGAGGCGGTCCTGCTCAGCGTGTCGCCGGCCTACATGGGCACGTTGTCGGCCACGAACCCCGGCGCCGCCGACCGCCTCAAGGCGCTCAAGACCGACGTCGAGCGGCCGCTCGCGGCCATCCTGAGCTTGAACACCGTCGCCCACACCATCGGCGCGGCCGGCGCGGGCGCCGAGGCGGCGGCCGTCTTTGGCAGCGACGTCATCGGCATCTTCTCGGCCGTGCTCACGCTGGGCATCCTGGTCTTGTCCGAGATCATCCCCAAGACGCTGGGCGCGGTCTACTGGCGGGGGCTGGCGCCGGTGGTCTCGCGGATCCTGCCGATCCTGATCTGGATCACGATCCCCTTGGTGTGGCTGTCCCAAGGCATCACCAAGCTCATCGCCCGAGGCGAGAAGGAGGGGCAGGTCAGCCGCGAGGAGCTGGCGGCGCTGGCCCAGATCGGCACCGACGAGGGCGTGTTCGACGAGGCCGAGGGCCGCATCCTGCGCAGCCTGTTCCGCTTCCGGGAGCTCAAGACCCGCGATGTCATGACGCCGCGGACCGTGGTCGTGGCCTACCCCGAGACCACGCCCATCGCCAAGATCGCCGCCAAGCCGCCGCGGTTCTCGCGCCTGCCCGTCTTCCGCACCGACCGCGACAACATCACCGGGTTCGTGCTCAAGGACGACGTGCTGGCCGCCGCC
Organism: Rubricoccaceae bacterium; assembly: GCA_963789285.1. GTDB lineage: Bacteria > Bacteroidota > Rhodothermia > Rhodothermales > Rubricoccaceae > Rubrivirga. The sequence goes on along the minus strand of CAWBJZ010000004.1, from coordinate 2,137,017 downwards.
GCCGCCGGCCGGGGCGACGAGCCCGCCTCCACGCTCGCCCGCGACTTGCTCACCGTGCCGGGCACGCTGCCCCTGCCCGACCTGTTCGAGCGGCTGCTCGACCGCCGCGAGCACCTGGCGCTGGTGGTCGGGGAGTACGGCGGGACCGAGGGCGTGGCGTCGGTCGAGGACGTCGTCGAGACGCTCTTGGGCCTGGAGATCCAGGACGAGTCCGACGCCCACCACGACATGCAGGCCGAGGCCCGGGCGCGGTGGGCCGAGCGCGCCGTCCGGCTCGGGATCGTCCACGACGGCGAGGAGGCCCAGGAGGCCATCGACCGCGTCGAGGCCGAGAAGAAGGCCGCCGTCCAGTTCGGCATCACCGGCGGCGAGCCGCCGGCCGTGACCTAGGCGGCCGAGGACGTGCTCGGGACGGAGTACCGGGCCGTCCAGCCGAACGACGCCGAGCGCGCGCCGGCCCGGTCCGTGCGCGGGGCCCACTCGATGGGCGGCGTCGTCACGACGGCGGCGCGACGGGCGGCCTCGGCCATCGCCGGCCGCCCCTGGCTGGCGTAGGTGGCGGCGAGCTCGAGCAAGCGGTCGGTGGCGGTCGCGGAGGAGGGAGAGGGGGCCATGACAAGTAGAAGAGTTGTGCCCTCTAACATGGAGCAAAGCGGGTCCCCGTCCTATCGGTATCCGCCCGAGACCCGGCCAGGGAATCCCGCAAAGGTCCGGCAGAAGGGCCCTCCCCTGCCTCCAGCTCCGCCGCCAGTGGGACCGCCGGGGCCCGACTGGCGGACCGAGAGCGACCGGGACCGAGAGCGACCGGGACCGCGACGCCATCCGGAGCCGCCCGCCCCGCAAGTAGCTTGGGCCATGCGCCGACTCGACCATTTCCCCGACGCCGACCTCCGCCAGTTCGCGCGCCCGCCGCTGCCGCCGCCGGAGTCTATCGAGAGCGTCTACCTCATCGGCATCTGCGGCAAGGGGATGGGCGCCCTGGCCGAGCTGCTGGCGGCGGCCGGCTACCGCGTCTCCGGCTCCGACCAAACCGCCTACCCCCCGATGTCCACGCGGCTGGCGGCAGCCGGCATCACGGTCCTGGAGGGCTACGACGCCGCCCACCTTGACACGCCCTACGACTTGGTCGTGACCGGCAACGCGGCCACGCCGACGCACCCCGAGGCCGCCGCCGCGCGCGAGCGCGGGCTGGTGCAGGCGTCCCTCCCCGAGACCCTCGCCCACCTCTTCCTCAGCCGCCGCCAGCCGGCCGTGGTCGCCGGCACGCACGGCAAGACGACCACGACCGGGATGCTCGTCCACGTGCTCCGGTCGGCGGGCCTGGACCCGGGCTTCTTGGTGGGCGGCGTGCTCGTGGGCGAGGAGCGGACGGCGGCGCCGGGCACGGGGCCCGTCTTCGCCATCGAGGGCGACGAGTACGACGCGGCCTACTTCGACAAGCGGCCCAAGATGGTGCTCTACCGGCCCCACCGCGCCATCGTGACCAGCCTGGAGTTCGACCATGCCGACATCTACGACGACTGGGAGCAGTACCGCCGCGCCTTCCAAGCGTTCGCCACGCTGCCTTCGCCCGATGGCCTGCTGGTCTTGAACGGCGAGGACGAGGCGGTGATGGAGCTGGCCGACTGGACCTGGGCGCGCGTCCAGACCTATGGCGTCGAAGCGGAGGGCGCGACGTTCGACGTGGCCGCCCGCGGCCTCACCCCCCACGACGGCGGCCAATCGTTCGCGCTGGTGGTAGACGGCGACGCGGTCGCCGACGTGGACCTGCCGCTGGGCGGGCGCTACAACGCCATGAACGCGCTGGCGGTCGCCGCCGTCGCGCTCGACGCCGGCGCGACGGCCCAGCAAGTCGCGGCCGGGCTGGGCTCGTTCGCGGGCATGAAGCGGCGCCAGGAGGTCCGCCACGACGGCGAGGTCCTGATCGTGGACGACTTCGCGCACCACCCGACGGCCGTCCAGGCGACGGTCCAGGGCGCGCGCGAGCGCTGGCCCGGCCGCCGCGTCGTCGCCGTCTTCGAGCCGCGCTCGAACTCGTCGCGGCGCTCGGCCTTCCAGGACCCCTACGCCGACGCACTCGCCACCGCGGACGCGCTCTTCCTGTCCACGCCCCCGCTCCGCCACAATGACGACCCCGCCGACTTCGTGGACCCCGCCGCCATCGCCGACGCCGTCCGCCAGTCCGGCACCGCCGCCCGGGCCTACGACTCCGCCGACGCGTTGCTGCCCGACCTGCTGGCGGAGCTCCGGCCCGGCGACCTGGCGCTCGTGATGTCGAACGGCTCGTTCGACGGCCTGGTCGCGAAGCTGGCGGACGCGCTGGGCGAGCGGGAGTGAGCGCGTTCTTCGACCGCACCGACGCCGTCGGGCGCCGTGTGACGCTGGCGGCGCCTCCGCAACGCATCGTGTCGCTGGTGCCCAGCCAAACCGAACTGCTCGCGGACCTCGGGCTGGACGGCCAAGTCGCCGGGCTCACGCGGTTCTGCGTCCACCCCGACGGCTGGAAGGCGCGGAAGCAGATCGTCGGCGGGACGAAGAACGTGGACCCCGAGAAGGTGCGAGCCCTCGCGCCCGACCTGGTGATCGCGAACAAGGAGGAGAACGTCCGGGAGCAGGTCGAGGCGTGCGCCGGCTTCTGCCCCGTCTGGACGACCGACGTCGCCACCGTCGAGGACTCCCTCGCCATGACGCGAGACGTCGGCGCACTCGTTGGCCGCCAGCCCGCCGCCGACGCGCTGGCGGACCGGATCGGCGCGGCGTTCGACGGCCTTCCCGAATGGCCAGAGACCCGAGCGCTCTACCTCATCTGGCGCGACCCCTGGATGTCGGTCGGAACGGACACGATCATCTCGGACGTGATGGACCGCGCAGGGCTGGTCAACGTGTGCCGCCAGTCGCGCTACCCGGCGCTCACGGACGCCGAGATCGCCGCACTCGCGCCCGACGTGGTCCTGCTCTCGTCGGAGCCGTACCCGTTCGCGGATAAGCACATCGACGAGGTCCAGGCGCTCACGCCCGGCGCCCGGGTCGTGCTCGTCGACGGCGAGGCGTTCTCGTGGTACGGCAGCCGCCTGCTCACCACGCCCGACGCGCTCCGCCAGCTGCGCGCCCAGCTCTGACTGCGACGAACTGGCGCCCCGTCCCCCTCTCCCACTGGCGGACCGCCTCCGCCAGCGAGGCGGGCGCCCCGGTGGAACGCTGACGCGAGCACTCGATCCAACGCCTTCCCTCTCTCCGATCCGATGCCCTACGCCGCCACCTCCGACCAACCCGCTCACGCCTCCGGCACCTTCGACCTGGGCGACGGGCTCACCGTCCGCCGGATGGGCTACGGCGCCATGCGGATCACCGGCGACGGCGTCTGGGGCCCGCCCCGAGACCACGACGAGTCCATCCGCGTCCTGAACCGCGCCGTCGAGCTCGGCATCGACTTTATCGACACCGCCGACAGCTACGGGCCCTTCGTTTCCGAGGACCTGATCGCGGAGGCGCTGCACCCCTACCCCGACGGCGTCGTGATCGCGACCAAGGGCGGCCTCCTCCGGACCGGCCCCGGCGACTGGCGGCTGCTCGCCAAGCCCGACTACCTGCGCCAGGCCGTCCGGATGTCGCTGCGGCGGCTCCAGCTGGAGACGATCGACCTCTACCAGCTGCACCGGATCGACCCCGACGTGGACGCCGCCGACCAGTTCGCGGTGCTGCGGGAGTTCCAGGACGAGGGGCTGGTCCGGTTGGTCGGCCTGAGCGAGGTGGGCGTGGACGAGATCAAGGCTGCCCAAGACGCCGGGCTCACCGTCGCGACGGTCCAGAACGAGTACAACCTGGGCACGCGGAAGCACGAGGACGTGGTGGACTTCTGCGAGGCCGAGGGCATCGGGTTTATCCCCTGGTACCCCTTGAACGCCGGTAAGCTCGCCGAATCAGAGGTGCTGGCGGAGGCGGCCGACCAGCTCGACGCGTCGCACAGCCAGGTCGCGCTGGCCTGGCTGCTCAAGCGGTCGCCGGTCATGCTCCCCATCCCCGGCACGTCGTCGGTGGCGCACCTGGAGGAGAACACGGCCGCGGGCGAGATTGACATGCCCGACGAGGTGTTCGAGTCACTCGACCAGGCGACGCGGTAGCGACTGCCGTAGCGACCCGGCGGGCCGCCCTAACGGGCGCCACCCGCACGCACGCCACCAGCCGAGCGCTACCGCCGGAGCAGGCGCCGGGCCACCACGCCGGCCGCGACGGCGGCGGCCACCCGGAGCGGGACCGTGTCCGCGACCGGCGGCGGGACCGCGACCACGCCCGACTGGCGGTCGAACTGGGCGGGGCGGGGCACGTAGCGCCCGCGCTCGGGGCGGTGCGACCGCTCGGCGAACGCCGCCAGTCGGTCGGCCGCGCGGTCGGCGATCGTCCGCCCGTGGCCGGCCGCGAGCGTCGCCGGGCGCAGGTCGGCCAGCTGGCGGACGCTGGCGTCGGCGGCTTGCCAGTCGGGCACGAACGGGACCGGCGAGCGGGACACCTCGCGCGCGTGGGTCACCTGGGCCGCCCACGAGTCCAGGTCCATCGTCGCGACGGCGTCGCCGGCGATCAGCGTCCGGTCGGCGTCGCGGAACAGGGACACGTGGCCCGGCGCGTGGCCGGGCGTGTGCAGCCACCGCCAGCCCTCCAAGCCGGGCACGGACCCGTCGGCCGGCAGGGCGCGGACCCGGGCGCCGAAGTCGTAGCCCGAGGTGGGAAAAAAGCGCGACACGAACGCGATGGCGCCGCCCATCGAGGGGTCCTGGGGCGGGTAGTCCGAGCGCCCGGTCAGGAACGGGAGCTCGGCGTCGTGGGCGTAGATCGGCACGTCCCACAGGTCGGCGAGCGCCTGGGCGCTGCCGGCGTGGTCGAAGTGCCCGTGCGTGAGCACGATGGCCTGGGGCGGGCGGCCGCCGTGGACGGCCCGGGCCGCGCGCCGGATCAGCCCGCCCGCGCCGGGCGTGCCGGTGTCGACCAGCACCCACGGCCGGCCGGGTTCGCCGAGCAGGAACGCGTTGACGAAGACGATGGGGACGCGGACGGCGCCGTCGGCGACGGGGTACAGGCCGGGCGGGAGGGGCATGGCGGGCGGAGAGGGGGCCCGTCGTACCCGCCGCCGCCCGGGCGGGTCCGCGCTGGCGGACGGGGCCAGCCGGCGTGGGGGGCGCCCGATGGACGCCGGCCTAGGCTCGCGGAACGCGTCCGCCAGTCCGAGCCGGTGCCTCCGCCAGGGGTCGCGCTAGCGGTCCGCGTCGCGCAGGCTGGCGTTCAGCACGCGCGAACGCTGTCGTAGAGGGATGTCTGGCGCGACGGGTTTGACTGGCGCCCGGGTCGGGGTCCCGCCCTACGACGGTCCGTTCGTGGCCACGGCTTGAGAGAAGCGGCTCACACTCCGGTGACGAGTTGTATCCACCTCATCGGGCGGCGGAAGAGACTTGACACGGCGCGTCCCAACCCGTTGACTACGGCCCGCCTCTCACGGACGACGATGCCTGTTTCGCTTCTTCGCCTTCTCGCTGTCATGCTGCTGGCCGCCCCGCTGGCGGTCGCCCAGCCGGTCACCGAGCCTTCGGTCGTGGTGGGCACGGTCCGCGACGCCCAGGGCGAGGTGCTGCCCGGCGTCAGCGTCTACCTCTCCGGCACGACGCGGGGCACGGCCTCCGACCGGGACGGCCGGTTCCGGATTGAGGCGGTCGCGCCCGGCACCTACCGGCTGATCGGGTCGATGGTCGGATTCGCGCCCTCGGCCCAAGACGTCCGCCTCGCGCCCGGCGCCACGGTCCGAGCGGACCTCGCGCTGGCCGAGACCACCGCCGACCTCGCGCCCGTCGCCGTCGAGGCCCAGGCCGACCGCCGATGGCAGCGCAAGCTGGCGCAGTTCCAGGAGACCTTACTAGGCGAGTCCGCCAACGCCGACTCGGCGCGCATCCTGAACCCGGAGGTGCTCGACCTCAGCTCCCGGTGGGGCACGCTGCGCGCGACCGCCAGCGCGCCGCTGGTGATCGAGAACCGCGCGCTGGGCTACCGGCTGCACTACGACCTCCTGGAGTTCAGCGCCGGCGCGACCGTCGTCCGCTACGACGGCGACGAGGTGTTCGAGCCCATGGCGCCGACGTCGGCGGCGGAGGGGTTTCGGTGGGCCGCCGCCCGCCAGCGCGCGTGGGAGGGCTCGCTGCAGCACCTGCTGCGGTCGGTGCTGAGCGGGACCGAGAGCGCCGAGGGGTTCGCGCTGGCGGCGCGCTCGCCGGCCACGGGGAGGGCCCGCTCAACGGCGGCGCTCCCTACGACTGGCGAGCGGCTGGTCCGCGACGCCCGGGGGGTGCCGACGCTGTCCGTCCGGGGCGAACTCGAGGTTGTCTACGACCGCGAGCCCGAGGAGGACCGCTACCTCCGGTCGGCGTGGTTCCGGGAGCCGCGCGGGCGGCCCGAGCCGGTCCAGCGCTCGACGCTCGCGGTCAAGCCCGGGGGCGCCGCCCTCGACCCCGACGGCACGCCCGTCGACCCGTTCGCCGTCACCACCACCGGCTACTTCGCCTTCGAGCGTCTGGCGGACCGCGTCCCCCGTGACTTCCTGGACCGCCCGCCCGACGCGGGCATTGCCGACGAGTAACCAAGCCCTCGAGCCACCGACCCTGCCCGGCGACACCGCTCAGGTCGGGCCACAAGAAAGGCTGCAGAGCCCCAAGGCCTTCGCTACCCCCCCCCTCTCCCCCCACGAGCATGACGGACACCGAGACGCCCGCAACCACCGAAGCGCTCGGCACGAACGGGGCCCCAGCGCCCGACACCCCCGCCCCCACCCTGAGCCCAGACGACGTCCGGTTCGTCGCCCACCTCCACTTCGAGCACCTCCGCAACCTGACCACCCTGTCCGTCTCCGCCACCGGCGGCGGCCTCCTCGCGTTGCAGGCTGGCCTGCTCGACCTCGGCCCTTTCATCGCCGTCCCGCTCCTGTGCTTCGCGTTCGCGGCCGTCCTCTCGCTCTTGACGCAGAGGAGCATGATTCGGGATCTCGGGACAACGGGGGCGCTGTCGGGGGCGTTCGCCTGGATGTCCGAGATGTCGGCCGCGTTGTTCGGGGCCGGGGTGGGCTCGGTCGTTGCGATTCTCCTGATGGAGCAGGTACTCTAAACCCCTCGTACTGCGGGCGCTAGGCCGTCACCCGTCGCGGACTGGCGGCGACGGCGGAGCGGTCCGAGACCACCGGCATTGAGCTAGGTCGCGCTCTAGCGACGCTCGGCACGGACCGGGACCGGCCCGGACGGGCGCAGCGTGACCGAGCCGATGGGCGGCGGCAGCGGGCCGGCCGACCGGATCCGCCAGCGCTGCGCGATGGTCGCCAGGATAAGCACGCCCTCGGTCCAGGCGAACTGCTCGCCGATGCAGCCACGCCGGCCGGCGCTGAAGGGGAAGTAGGCGAACTTGTGCCGCTCGGCCTTGCGCTCGGGCGAGAACCGGTCGGGGTCGAAGCGGCTGGGGCTGCGCCAGAACCGGGGGTCGCGCTGGATGGTGAGCGGCGGGAGCAGCAGCGTCGAGCCCTCGGCGATCGCCACGCCGTCCAGGTCCAGGTCGCGCGCCGCCTCTCGCCCGATCACCCAGGCCGGTGGGTACAGCCGCATCACCTCCGCGAGCACCTGGCGGGTGTAGGGCAGGCGGCGCACGTCGTCGAAGCACGGGAGCCCGTCCAGGGCGTCGGCCTCGGCCTGCAGCCGGGCCTCCACCTCGGGGTGGTCGGCGATGAGCGGCCAGGCCCACGACAGCGCGACGGCCGTGGTCTCGTGGCCCGCCAGCAGCAGCGTCACGGCCTCGTCCCGGACCTCGCCGTCGCTCAGGCCGGCGCCGGTGTCGTCGTCGCGCGCCGCCAGCAGGAGGTCGAGCAGGCTGCCGTCGTCGCCGGCGCCCCTCCGCTCGGCGATCACGCGGTACACCTCGGAGTCGATGGCGGCCCGGGCGCGGCGCGTGCGGATGGTGCTGGGGACGGGCAAGCGCGCGAACAGCTCGCCCAGGGGGTGCTGGGCGCCGTCGAAGGCGCTCTGCCCCTGGGCGACGGCGTCGGTGATCCGCTGGCGGTCGACGTCGGCGCCGAACAAGGTCTGGCTGGCGATGGCGAGCGCCAGCCGGCCCATCGACGTGGCGAGGTCGAACGGCCCGGTCCCCCAGGCCTCCGCCTCGGCCTGGGTCTGGGCCACCATCACGTCGGCGTAGGCCCGCAACCGCTGGTGGTGGAAGGCGGGCAGCACCAGCCGGCGGCGCGGGGCGTGGTGCGGCTCCTCCAGCGTCAGGAGCCCGAGCCCCAGGATGGCCTGCGCCAGCCGCAGCCCGCGCGCCTTCGTCACGCCGCTGTTCTCGTCGATCAGGACGGCGCGGACCAGGTCGGGGTGCCGGAGCCAGACGATCCCCCGCCCCGCCGGCCCGGCGTGCACGACGTCGGCGCCGACCCTCTGCCCGGCGCGCTCTAGGCGCTGCGTCGCGTCCAGCAGGTCGCGGGCGAAGGCGGCCAGCAGCTCGCCGGGCCAGCGCGGTGGGTAGCGGATCTCGAGGTGCGTCATAGGGTCGGGTACGACCTGACTCCGCTACCGGCTCCCCCGCGGGGTTCAGACCCGGCTGATCGGTCTGCGTGCTAACCGCCCAATGCGGCCTGACCCCTGGTGTGGGGTAATCACCTATCCAACATGGGGAAATTGCCTATACGGATGTTGGCACCAGTTTAATAACTAGGACGTTCACCCGACTCCCACCACGTCCACTACCGTGGAAGTCCCTACCCTCTCGAATCCGCTTCAGGACCTGGTCCTGCTCTACTTCGCCGTGACCAACGGCGACGACGAGCACGAGCGGGCGGCGGCGGCGGCGCTGCTGCAGCGCTGGGACTCGGCCCTCGACGCCGAAGCGGCCCGGGCCGTCGTCGACACGGCGTGCGTGGCCACCCGCTCTGGCCTCGCGGCCGACGTCGACACGCTGGCCAAGGAGCTCGGCTCGTCCCTCTCCCCGGAGTGGCGGCGCCGCGTGCTCAGCGACCTCGGCCGTCTGGCCCAGGCCGACGGGCACGTGACCGTCGGAGAGGCCCACGTCATCGGACGCGTTCGCGCGAGTTGGGCGTCGCCCGCTTACTAGGGAAGAAGACCCGCTTCGGTCCGCTCGTGAACCCGCCGGACCTATGCCTCTGGTGCCCAGGCGTCGATGCGGTCTTCGAGGTACCGGCGCGCGTTCTCAGCCGGGATCGTCTCCTGCGCCATCGTGTCCCGGTCGCGGACCGTCACCGTGCCGTTCGCCAGCGTATCGCCGTCGACGGTCAAGCAGAACGGGGTCCCGATCTCGTCTTGGCGGCGGTAGCGGCGGCCCACGGCGCCCTTCTCGTCGTAGACCACGTTGAACTGGCGGCGCAAGTCGGCCTCGATCTTGTGGGCCGCGTCGGGCATCCCGTCCTTCTTGACGAGGGGGAAGACCGCGGCCGTGAACGGCGCCAGCGCGGGGTGGAACTTGAGCACAGTGCGGCTCTCGGTCTTGTCGCCGTTCGTGACCTCCTCCTCGTGGTAGGCGTCGGACAGGATCATCAGGATCGTGCGGTCGAGCCCGACGGAAGTCTCGACCACGAACGGGATGTAGCGCTCCTGGGTCTGGGGGTCGAAGTACTCCAGCTTCTTGCCGCTGAACTCCTGGTGGCGGCTGAGGTCGAAGTCCGTGCGGGAGTGGATGCCCTCGATCTCCTGCCACCCGAAGCCGTACTCGTACTGGACGTCCTGGGCCGCGTCGGCGTAGTGCGCCAGCTTCTCGTGCTGGTGCCAGCGCAGCTTCTCGGGGCGGATCCCGTTCCCGACGTGCCACGCCATCCGCTTCTCGGACCACTCGGCGTAGGCGTCGTGCTGCTCGCCGGGCTTGACGAAGTACTGCATCTCCATCTGCTCGAACTCCCGCATCCGGAAGATGAACTGCCGGGCCACGATCTCATTCCGAAACGCCTTCCCGATCTGGGCGATGCCGAACGGGACCTGCTGCCGCGCCGTCTCGGCGACGTCCTTGAAGTGGACGAAGATGCCCTGGGCGGTCTCGGGCCGGAGGTAGAGCTTGCTCGCCTCCTCGGCGAGGGCGCCCGTCGCGGTCTCGAACATCAGGTTGAACTGCCGGACCTCGGTCCAGTCGAACGCGCCGGAATCGGGCGACTTGATCTCTTGGTCCTGGATGATCTGGCCCAGCGCGGCGGCCGCGTCGTCGCTGTTGAGGGCCTTCACGAACCGCTGGCGGAGCGCGTCGGCGTTGTCGGTGCGGCCCTTCTTCTCCAGCTTCTCGATGGCGCCCTCGACCAACTGGTCGGCGCGGTAGCGGCGGCCGGAGGCGCGGTCGTCGATCAAGGGGTCGGAGAACGCGTCGACGTGGCCCGACGCCTTCCACGTCGTCGGGTGCATCAGGATCGCCGCGTCCAGGCCGACGACGTTGTCGTGCTCGCGGACCATCGCGTTCCACCACCGCTCGCGCACGTTCCGCTTGAGCTCGACGCCCAGCGGTCCGTAGTCGTAGACGGCGCCGAGCCCGCCGTAGATCTCGGACGACGGGAAGATGAACCCGCGGCGCTTGGAGAGGGAGACGAGCGTGTCGAGGTCGGCCATGTCAGGCGGGATGGGATACGCCAATCAACACCACGCCGCGCCCGGGCGGCGTGGACTGGTGGAGAAAAGCGGCGAGGGGCGGAGCACGCGATCCCCGCGCCTCCGCATCGAAGCCGCCAGTCCTGCCCCCGGTCCTCGGGGGCGCTCGGCGACGGATCTCCCGGCCCGTCCCCCGGTACCCCCCGGGCCCACCGCCGCCCACCGTGCACGCCCCGCCTCTCCCGCCCGACGACGCCGGCAACGTCCGGGCGCCCCGCCAGATCCTCCTCCCGGACCTCCGCCGGTTCCGGCTCGCCGACGACGTCGCCTACACCTGGCGGCACGCTTCCGAAGGCGGGACCGAGGCCTTCTATCGGCTCGTCGTGCCGGAGGGCTTCGAGCACGACTTCGCGAGCGTGCCCCGGCTGCTGTGGTCGATCATCGCGCCGGTCGACCTCGGCATCGCCTCCATCTTCCACGACTGGCTCTACGTCCAGGCCGGGCGCGTCGAGACGCTCCGGTGGACCGAGGACGGGTGGGACCCGGTCTCGAAGCCGTGGACGCGCCGGGACGCGGACCGGCTCTTCGCGCGGCTCATGCGCGAGCAGGGCGTGGTCCGATGGCGGCGCCGGGCGGCCTTCCTCGCCGTCCGCGTCGTCGCCGGGCAGTTCTGGGGCCGGCGCCCGCCGCCAGCGCGACGCGACGACCCGCGAGAGTCCGCCCAGACCTCACCCTGAAATAGACGCCGGGCGCCCGACCCGGGGTGGACCCGGCGGTGGGTCTCCAGGCCTTGGCCGACCCGGTCGCCGCGGACCACCCGGAGGGCTCTAGGCAATGCCGGACGGTTGGTGCACGCGGGACCTCGGTCGCGTGATCAGCCGTTCGCCTGTTCCCCCCCAGCGCCCACGATGCGCCTGCTCGTCCTCGCCCTCATCCTCTCCGCCTGCGGCGACGCGGTCCGCCACAGCGCCACGCCGGCGGCGGCCGCCAGCCCGGCCCCTGCCGACTCTACCATGACCCTGTTCGACTTCAGCGATGACTCGGCCACCTGGGCCGTCGAGAACGACGGCGTGATGGGCGGGCGCTCCAAAGGCTTCGTCGAGGTCGTCGACGGCGCGCTCGTGTTCACCGGCGAGGTCGTGACCCGGGGCGGCGGCTTCACGTCGGTGCGGGGCGAGCGCGCGTCGGACCTGTCGGACTACGAGGGCGTCGAGCTCCGCGTCCGGGGCGGGGGCCGCACGTTCGAGCTGGACGTGGACGACGGGACGCGCCACCGGGGCCGCGAGGTCAACCGGCAGAGCGCCTTCCCCACGACGGAGGACTGGCAGACCGTCCGCGTCGCCTTCGCCGACCTGGAGACGACCGCGCACGGCGAGCCGGTGCGCGTCGACGCGCTCGACCGGTCGGCCGTCCAGACGCTGGGCATCTACATCGCCGACGGCATCGACGGCCCGTTCCGCCTGGAGGTCGACTGGATCCGGGCCTACTGACCGCCCACCCGCTGGCGGGCCGCCTCCGCCAGCGCGGCCGCGACCCGGGGGTAGTCCTGGGCCACCCGGCCGTACATCGTCCGGTCGAGCACGTAGAGGTCGGCTGCGGTGACGGCGCGGACGGTCGCGGTGCGGTCGCCGTCGAGCACGAGGGCGACCTCGCCGAAGAAGTCCCCGCCGTGCAACTGGCGCAAGACGCGACCGTCGGGGCCGACGACCTCGACGGTGCCCCGGGCGATCACGAACATCTCGCGGCCCGGCTGCCCCGCCCGGACGATCTCGTCGCCGGGCAGGGCCACGAACGAGTGCATCTGCAGCGCGACCTCGCGGCGGAACGCGTCCGAGGCGCCCTGGAACAGCGGCACCCCCTCCACCAGGTCACGGCGCAGGTGCAGGGCCACGTCGTCGCGCAGGCTGGGCGGGAGCCGCGCCAGCACGGCCTCCTCGTCCACCACCAGCCGCTGCTCCCACAGGTAGTCGTGGTAGGACTGGATGCGGCGGCGGAGCGCCAGCGGCAGCGCGCGGTAGCGGACGAAGGCGTCCAGGCGCTCGCGCTCCTCCAGGTGCGCCGCGCGCAGTGGGTCGAGGTTGGAGATCAGCGACGCGATGTTGCCGATCAGGAAGGCGTACAGGCCGATCCCCATCAGCATGACGGCGGTGGCGTAGAGCTTCTGCGTCGGCGTCCGGGGCACGACGTCGCCGTAGCCCACCGTCGTCAGGGTCTCGGTCCCCCAGTAGAGCGCGTCGACGTAGCGGGCGCCGTCGGGCAGGGCGGCCGGGACGCCGTCCAGGGCCAGGAACCCGCTCGCCACCAGGTGCACCGTCAGCGCCAGCCAGTAGGCGAACCACACCAGCCGCAGCCGGCTGGCCTGGCCCACGTGGTGGCGGCCGACGGCCCGCATCCCCGCCGCCACGCGCGCCAGCTTCGCCAGCCGGAACAGCAGGAGCCCGGGCGCGCCCAGCAGGAACAGGGGGAGCGCGGCGGCGGCGTCGGCCGCCAGCAGCGTGCGCGCCGCGCCGGCCCGGGCGGCGGGCGTCCGGCGCAAGCGGCGGACCTGGACGGCGAGGTCGGCGCCGAACACGGCCGTCAGCAGCCACTCGACGCCGTCGGACTGGGCCGGGTCGACGAAGCCGGGCAGCAGCGACAGCGGGACGTAGACGGCGGCGCCGGTCGCGACCGCGGCCACCAGCGCGTCCCACGCCGCCGCCCACCGGGACGGCCAGGCGGGGCGGGCAGGCATCAGGATCGGCGGTCGGACATCCGGTAACGTACCCCGCTCCCCGCCCCTAGGAATGACCGATCCCGTCCGCGTCCTGTTCGTCTGCAGCCGGAATCGCTTGCGGAGCCCGACCGCCGAGGCCGTCGTTGCGGACTGGCCCGGGGTCGTCGCGCTCTCGGCCGGGACCGCGCCCGACGCCGAGGCTCGGGTCTCGGCCGACTTGGTCGAGTGGGCGGACGTGATCGTCGCCTTCGAGCCGCGCCACCGCCGCCGGCTGGCGGTGTTCGGGGACGCCCTGCGGGGGACCCGGGTCGTCGTGCTAGACATCCCGGACGACTTCGCGTTCATGGACCCGGCGTTGGTCGCGACCCTGCGCCGCCGCCTGCCGGACGTGCTGGGGGTGCCGCCGGCCTAGATTGGACGGAGCCACCCCCGCCCGCCATGCCCCGCCCCTTCCTTCTCGCCGCGCTGGCGGCCCTCGCCGCCGGCTGCACGGCGACCGCGCCGACCACTTCCCGACCTGCGCCAGCCCCGCCAACGGCTTCCGCCAGTGCGCTGCCAACCGTCGAGGCCAAGACGGAGGGGCTGGAGCGCCGCGACGGGCTGGTGCCGGTGTGGTGGGACGAGGCCGAGGGCAAGGTCTGGCTGTCGGTCCCGCTCGACACCGACCTGCTCCACGTCGTCTCGCTCCCGGCCGGGCTCGGCTCGAACGACGTCGGCCTGGACCGCGGCCAGCTTAGCGGCGAGCGGATCGTGCGCTTCGAGCGGGTCGGGCGCCGCGTGCTGCTGGTGCAGCCGAACCTGCGGTTCCGGGCCTCGACCGACAACCCCGCCGAGGCCGCCGCCGTGCGCGACGCGTTCGCCGAGAGCGTGGTCTGGGGCTTCGACGCCTCCGCCGAGACCGGTGCCGCAGGCGCAGGCTCCGACCGGGTGCTCATCGACGCGACAGCGTTCGTCGTCCGGGACGCGCACGGCGTCGCCGACCGGCTCCGCCAGACGGGCCAGGGCAGCTTCCGGCTGGCGGCCGAGCGCAGCGCCGTCGTGCCGGACCAGCTCAAGGCGTTCCCCCAGAACACCGAGCTGGAAGCTCGGCTGACGTTCCTGAGCGACGCCCCGGGCCGCTTCGTCCGCGACGTGGCCGCCGACCCGGGCGCCGTGACGGTCCGCGTGCGGCAGTCGTTCGTGGCGCTGCCCGACGACGGGTACCGGCCGCGCGCCTTCGCGCCCGCCAGCGGCTACTTCCCCCTGACGTGGGCCGACTACAGCGCGCCCATCGGCCAAGACCTCGTCCAGCGCGTCATCACGCGGCACCGGCTGGAGTGCGCCGGCCCGCCCGACGCCGACGGGATGTGCGACGCCGCCGAGCCCATCGTGTACTACCTCGACCCCGGCACGCCCGAGCCCGTCCGAGGGGCGCTCCTCGACGGCGCGCGGTGGTGGGCGGAGGCGTTCCAAGCGGCCGGCTTCCGAGACGGCTACCGCGTCGAGGTGCTGCCCGACGGCGCCGACATGCAGGACGTGCGGTACAACACGATCCAGTGGGTCCACCGCGCGACGCGGGGCTGGAGCTACGGCGCCTCGGTCGTGGACCCGCGCACGGGCGAGATCTTGAAGGGCCACGTCTCGCTGGGCTCCCTGCGCGTCCGCCAGGACTACCTGCTGGCCGAGGGGCTCTTGGCGCCCTACGCCGACGGCGTCCCGGCGGACGACCAGGCGCTGGCGCTCTCGCTCGCCCGGTTGCGCCAGCTGTCCGCGCACGAGGTCGGCCACACGATTGGGATCGCGCACAACTTCGCCGGCTCGACCCAGGGGCGGACGACGGTGATGGACTACCCCGCCCCGCTGGCGACGGCGCTGGACGGGGAGGTCAGCGTGGCCGACGCGTACGGCGTGGGCGTCGGCGAGTGGGACGTCCAGGCGGTCCGCTACGGCTACGCGCCGTCGGAGGCCGTCGCGCAGGCCGTGCTGGCGGAGAACCGCGGGCGGGGCTTGCGCTACGTCACCGACGCCGACGCCCGGCCGTCGGGCGCCGCTCACCCGACGGGCGCGCTGTGGGACAACGGCGCTGACGCCGTCCAGTCGCTGCGCGACGAGCTAGAGGTGAGGCGGATCGCGCTGGAGCGGTTCTCCGAGGCCGTCGTCCGCGAGGGCCGTCCGCTGGCGACGATGGAGGAGGTCCTGGTCCCGCTCTACCTCCGCCACCGCTACCAGGTGGACGCGACGGCGCACCTGCTGGCCGGCGTGAGCTACGACTACGCCGACCGCGGCGACGGCGCCGCGCCTCCCACGCCCGTCGACGGCAGCCGCCAGCGGGCCGCGCTCGGCGCGCTGCTGGAGACGGTGTCGCTGGACGCGCTCGCGCTGCCCCAAGCCGCCCGGGCCATCCCGCCGCGTCCGCCGGGCTACGACGCCACGCGCGAGAGCTTCGACCGCCGGACCGGCGTGACCTTCGACCCCGTCGCCCCGGCCGAGACCGCAGCGGCTCTGACGTTCGGCTACCTCCTCGACCCCGCGCGAGCCACCCGACTGGTGGTGCAGTCGAGCCTGGACCCGTCGCTGCCCGACCTGGACGAGGTGTTCGCGCGGACGGAGGCCGCGATCACGGCCCGCCCGGCGACGCCGTACCACGCCGAGATCCGCCGCGCCGTCTGGGGCGCCTGGGTCGACGGGCTGATGGCGCTCGCCGGCGACACCGACGCGGCGCCGACCGTCCGCGCCCAGACCGCCGCGACCCTCGACGCGCTCGCCGGCCGGCTCCGCCAGTTGAGCGGCGACGACGCGGCGACGGGCGCCTGGCTGGCGGCCGAGATCGAGCGCTGGCAGGAGCGGCCCTACGATCCCTCGATGCGGCCGGAGGCGCTGGACGCGCCGCCGGGCTCACCCATCGGCCAGTAAACCGGCCGTCCGTCTCCCGCCGACGCCCCCCGCCAGTGGCGCGCGGCGAATCCCCGCCCTGGGATCTTGCGGCGCGCGGTTCGGGTCCACGCCCGCCCCCTCCCGCCGCCCATGCCGAGCCGGTTCACGCTGTTCAACGACCCCGTCCACGGGTTCGTCTCGGTGCCGAAGGGGCTGGTCCTGAGCCTGATCGAGTCGCCCGAGGTGCAGCGGTTGCGGCGCATCCGCCAGCTCGGGCTGGGCTTTTTGGTGTTCCCCGGCGCCGTCCACACCCGGTTCGAGCACGGGATCGGGGCGATGGCGCTGATGCAGGAGGCGCTCGACACCCTGCGCGAGAAGGGCACGGTGATGGACACCGACGAGGTCGACGGAGCCCTAGCGGCGGCCCTCCTCCACGACGTCGGCCACGGCCCGTTCTCGCACACCCTGGAGCACCAGCTGCTGCCGCCCGGGCCGTCCGGCCGGCGGCACCACCACGAGCGGATGAGCCGGGCGCTCATGGCCCGCATCGACCAGCGGACGAGCGGCCGACTGGCGGCGGCGCTCGCCATCTTCGACGGCACGTACCAGCGCCCGTTCTTCCACAGCCTGATCGCGAGCCAGCTCGACATGGACCGGCTGGACTACCTGCGCCGCGACTCGTTCTACACCGGCGTCGCCGAGGGCGTGGTCGGCGTGGCGCGCGTGATCAAGACCATGAGCGTGCACCGGGGCCGCGACCTGGTGATCGAGTCCAAGGGCGCCTACGCCGTCGAGAACGTGCTCTTGAGCCGCCGCCTGATGTACTGGCAGGTGTACCTCCACAAGACCGTGATCGCCGCCGACCACGTCCTGCGCAGCGCCGTCGCCCGGGCGCGCGACCGGTGGGGCTCGGACCCAGCGCTCGACGCGACCGCCCCCAGCCTGGCGTTCTTCCTCGACGGCACCGCGACGGCCGACGACCTCGACGGCGACCGCCGCGATGCCTTGCTCGACGCCTTCACCGCCCTCGACGACACCGACGTGCTCTACAGCCTGAAGCGCTGGACCGAGTCCCGCGACCCCGTCCTGGCGGACCTCGCGCGGCGCTTCGTCGACCGTGACCTGTTCCGCACCACGCCCCTGGACCACGCTCCGACCGAGGCCCAGTGCGACGACTGGCTCACGCGCACGGCAGACTGGCTGGTCGCGGAGGGCCTGTCGGCACGCGACACCGCCCGGGCGGACGCCGAGTACTACGTCGCGACGGACACCGCGCGACTGGCGGCCTACGACGCCCGGGGCGAGGCGATCTCGGTCTTGGAGCGCGACGGGACCGTGAGGGAGCTGAGCGACGCGGCCGGAGCCTTCGCGGGCGCCCTAGAGGCCCGGCACGAGCGCGCCTACGTGTGCCTGCCCAAGCCCGTCGCGCCGTGACCGTGCTCTCCGTCCAAGACGGCGACGGCGCCCACGCCCAGCCCGGCCACCCCGAGCGCCCCGCCCGGCTGGCGGCCGTCCGCGCCGCGCTCGGCGCCGACCCGGTCCTGGCGGCGCTGCCCCGGCTTACCGGCGTTCCGGCCGCGCGCCGCGCGCTAGAGCGGATCCACACGCCGGCCTACCTCGACCGGCTGGAGACCATCTGCGAGGCCGGCGGCGGCAACCTCGATCCCGACACCTACGCCACATCGGCGTCGTTCGACGTCGCCCGCCAGTCGTGCGGCAACCTCCTCGCCGTCGTGGACGCCGTGATGACGGGCGACGCCGCGAACGGGCTGGCGCTCGGCCGCCCGCCGGGGCACCACGCCCGGCCGATGACGGCGATGGGGTTCTGCCTGCTCTCGAGCACGCCGCCGTCGCCGCGCGCCACGCCCAGGCCGAGCACGGCGCCGAGCGCGTGATGATCGTCGACCTCGACGTCCACCACGGCAACGGGACCGAGGAGGCGTTCCTGAGCGACCCGTCCGTCCTGTTCGTCTCGTCGCACCAGGCCGACATCTACCCCGGCACGGGCGCGTTCGGGGACACCGGCGTCGGCGCGGGCCAGGGCGCCACGGTCAACCTCCCCGTCCCGGGGGGAACGGGCGACGAACTGGCGGGCCTGTACCGCGCCGTGCTCCCGGGTCTGGCCGAGCGCTTCCGCCCGGACCTGGTCCTGCTCTCGCTCGGCACCGACGCCCACCGCCTGGACCCGCTGGCCGGCCTCACCCTGAGCGTCAACGGCCTGGCGGACTGCGTGACGGTCGTGCAGGAGGTCGCCGACGCGCACGCCGGAGGCCGCGTCGTGGCGACGCTGGAGGGCGGCTACCACGTCGACGCCCTGGCCGCGACCGTCGCCGCGGTCGCGCACCGCTTCCGGGACCCGGGCGCCGAAGTCTCCGACCCGTTCGGCCCCACCACCTTCCCCGCCCAGGACTTGTCCGCACTGGCGGAGGCCGTCCGCCAGCGGGGCGAGTGAGACGGTCGATCTCCTGGCGCACGAGCGCTTGGAGTTCCTCTGTGATCGGGGGGCTTACCTCGTCGTGCTGGCCGGGGAGGGAGAACCGGGGCATGCGGAGGGGCCGGTCCTCCACGCCCTCCCGCGTGTCGATGAAGGTGACCGAGCCCCCGGCCGCGCACAGCATGTCCGGCTGGAACGTGGCCATGCGCGCGTCGACCGCCCCGAGCACCGCCTCGCGGGGGACGCATCCAGCTAGCACGACGAGAGCGACAACGACCGGGAAGGCGAGGGAGGGGGACGCGGCTCGTAGAGAGGGGTCCAGGGGCGTAGGAGACCAAGAAGGGCCCTAACCTGTACGGACCTACGATGGTGCCGCGTGGCGGGCAGTCGCGCAAGGTGTCCAGGCTCTCACCCGGCTCAGTCGCGAAGTCGGGGCGCTCTGACGTCCGCCGTGGAAGACGCTCGGCGGAGCGCTCACCCTCGCCGGGTGCCTACTGCGATGCGGTCCCGCCCCGCGAGATCAGAGAGCACCTCCACGTCTGCCAGTCCCGACTCGGTCCACAGCGTGGCCACCTGGCGGCCGAAGTCGGCGTGGGTCTCGGCGACCAAGACGCCGCCGGGCCGGAGCAGGCGCTCGGCGTGGCCAGCCAGGGCGCGGTAGAACACCAAAGGGTCGTGGTCGGGGACGAAGAGCGCCGTGTCGGGCTCGTGCGCCAGCTCGCGCTGCAGCGTCGGCGCCTCGCTGGCGGGGACGTAGGGCGGGTTCGAGATTACAAGCGCGAACGCGGGCGGGACCTCGTCGGCGAAGGCCGGGCGCAGGGCGTCGGACTCGATGAACGTCACGTCCATGCCCAACCGCTCGGCGTTGCCGGCCGCGACCGCCAGCGCGTCGGCGGACACGTCGGCGGCGAACACGTGGGCGTCGGGCCGCTGGTGCTTGACGGCGAGCGCGATGGCCCCGCTGCCCGTCCCCACGTCCAGCACCCAGGGCGCCTCGACGCCGGCGATGCGGGCCAGGGCGTGCTCGACCACGGTCTCGGTCTCGGGGCGCGGGATGAGGACGGCGGGTGTCACGCCGAGCGTTAGGCCGTAGAAGTCGGCCGAGCCCAGGATGTACTGGACGGGCTCGCCGGCGGCGCGGCGCGCGAGCATCCGGTCCACGATCGCGGCTTGGGCCGGCCCCACGACCGCGTCGGGCCGCGCGTAGAGGTCGACGCGCCGGGCGCCGGTCACGCCCTCGACGATCCACTCGGCGTTGCGGCGCGCGTCGTCCACGCCGGCGGCGTCGAGCCGGGCGACGGCAGCATCGAGGAGGGCGCGGCGGATCACGGCACGTGGGAGGCGAGCCCAAGGATAGCCGCGAACCGCGTGCGGCTGGCGGCCGTCTTGAGCGCCGCTCGTTCTGCTCCCCAGATCCCTCCGCTCCCCGCATGACCGACTTCTACCGCGGCCGCACCGCGCTCGTCACCGGCGCCTCCTCCGGCATCGGCGCCGAGACGGCGCGCCAGCTCGGTGCCGCCGGCGCGCGCGTGATCCTGGTCGCCCGCCGCGAGGACGCTCTCACCGGCGTCGCCCAGGACATCCGCCAGCGCGGCGGGACCGCGGTCGTGGTCGCCGCCGACCTCGAGCCGGCCGGCGCGGCCCAGGCCCTGGTGGACCGGCTGGGTGACGAGACCGTCGACGTGCTGGTCAACAACGCCGGGTTCGGCGTGCAGGGGCCGTTTCTGGACGCCGACGTCGGAGCGGCGGAAGGCATGGTGGGCCTCAACGTGGCCGCGCTGACCGGCCTGACGCGGCGGCTGATGCCGGGCATGATCGACCGCCGGCGCGGCGGCGTGCTCAACGTGGCCAGCATCGCGGCGTTCACGCCGGCGCCCAGCTTCGCCGTCTACGCCGCGACCAAGGCCTACGTGGTGTCGTTCAGCGAGGCGCTGCACCAAGAGACGCGCGGGACGGGCGTCCGCGTGACGTGCCTGTGCCCGGGGCCGGTGCGGACCGAGTTCGGCGACCGCGCCGGGATGGCCGACGCGTTCTTCTCAGGCGCGGCCTCGTCCGAGGAGGTCGCGAGGGCCGGGCTGGCGGGGCTGGCCCGAGACCGCCGCCGCGTCGTGCCCGGGTGGTTCAACAAGGTGCAGACGGCGGCCACACGCTTCGTGCCCCGAGGTGCCCTCCTCAAAGCGACCGGCGCGATCATGAAGCGCGCGGGCTAGCAACGCCGGCGCGTGCGGCGTGTCTGGAAGGCGAACCGCCGCCGTCGCCATGCCCGTCCGCTCCGCCCGAGGCTTCCTCGTCACCGTGCTCCTGACGTGCTCTGTTGTCGCCCTGGGCCTGGGCGTCCTCCGCTCGCCCCACCCGCCGCAGGAGATCCACGACCTGGGCGACGCAGCCTGGACTCTGACCGGCTGGCGGCTGGCGCTGGCGACGCTGGTCCTGGGCGGAGCGGTCTGGGTCGGCGGCGCGACGCTGGAGGCGGTCGCCGGCGCCCGGACTTCCCGACTCGCAGCGGCCCTGCTGGTGCTCACGTCGCCGGTGCTGGCCTACGCCGCCGGCGGCGCGTTCTGGGAGGCCCGCGACTACCGCAGCGTGTGGCGCGTCGATGGTCGAGCAGCCGATGACCCAGAAGGTCGTCTGGCGCGGGCTGCTCGGCGGGTCGTGCGGCTACGGGAGTTTGGTCGAGCTCCGGATTGGCGCGGACGGCCGGGGGCGCGGGGTCCACGTCCCGGCGGACTTGACCGCCTCCGGCGTCACGGCGCTCCTCGCCCTCGGCACCTTGGACGGCCCACTGGCGGAGCCCATCGAGGCGGAGATCCGCGACGGCGAGATGGTCGTTTGGGCCAGAGACTGGGGGCCGATCAAGGCCACCGTAGTGGAACCGTAGCCCGGCTGCGCCACCGCTCAACGGCGTCGCCCACTCCGTGTGGGCAGGCTCTAACCCGACGCCCATCCCGTCCGCCAGTCGGAGCAGGCATGCTTCACCTCCGTCGGCATTGACACGGTGGGAGCGCACGCCGTGGCTTCGGGCAGCGGACCGGCTTCGGACCCCTCCCCCGCTACCGCCGAATCTCGAAGCCGGCCCCGACGCCCTCCGCCTCGGAGCGGGCGACCTCTACCGCCTGCACGTCGGCCA
Organism: Rubricoccaceae bacterium; assembly: GCA_963789285.1. Classification (GTDB taxonomy): domain Bacteria; phylum Bacteroidota; class Rhodothermia; order Rhodothermales; family Rubricoccaceae; genus Rubrivirga. The sequence goes on along the minus strand of CAWBJZ010000004.1, from coordinate 2,115,301 downwards.
CCGGGGACCCGCCCCACAGCAGCCGCGCCAGCCGGTCGAGCGCGGCCGGGTCCCCCTCCGCCACCAGCCGGACCGTCCCGTCGGGCTCGTTCCGCACCCACCCGTCCAAGTCGAGCGCTCGCGCCCACTTCCGCACGTAGCGCCGGAAGCCGACGCCCTGCACCGTCCCGCGGACGACGGCCTCGGCCCGCTGGCGGCGGTCGTCGGCAGGAGCGTCGTCATTGCGAGTGTGGCAGAAATGGGTAGGGGCGGCTCGGCGAGCCGCCCCCACGGGTCTCGAACCGCGCGCCGGCGCTAGGCGCCAGCGGGGAGCAGGTCGCGCTCGGCGGCCCAGCCGCGGAAGTCGGTCTCGAGCTGCTCGAACGACTCCAGCACGAACAGCTTGGGCTGGAGGTGCCACACGTCGTAGTCCTGGTTGATCACGGCCTCGACCGAGAACGGGACCTTCTCGACCTGGTCGCTCAGCGCGTGCTGCACCTCGTCCTTGGAGGACAAGATGCCGGCGCCGAAGATGCGCATCCCCTCGTCCTGCTTGATCAGCCCGAACTCGACCGCGAACCAGTGCAGCCGCTCGAGCGACTGGCGGTCGACGCCCTCGGCGTTCAAGGCGCTCTGGCCGAACAAGTGGTAGAAGTCGGCGAAGGCCGGCTCCGTCAGCATCGGCATGTGGCCGAACATGTCGTGGAAGCAGTCCGGCGCCGGGGTGTAGTCGAGCTCGTCCTTGCGCCGGATGTAGTCCGTCGACGGGAAGACGCGGTCGGCGAGCAGGTTGAAGAAGTCCCGCTCGTGGAGCAGGCCCGGGATGCGGGCGATCCGCCAGCCGGCGGCGGCCTCCATCCGGCGGCTGAGGTCACGCAAGTGCGGGAGCTCCTTGGGCCCCATGCCCAGCGTCTCGACGCCCTCGAGGTAGGCCTCGCCGGCCCTACCGGGCAGCATGCCCATCTGGCGCTGGAACAGGAACCGCCAGTTCTCCTGGCTCTCCTGGTCGTACTCCGGCGGGACGATCTCGTCGCCGATCGGCGGCGGGCCGTCCAGGTTCTGCGGCACGCAGCGGGGGTCCACCTCCTTGCCGTCGGCGGGGGCTTTCTCGTAGGCGGAGACGGGGGCGTCGGGGGCGGGGTCGGTCATCGGAGGGGGAGGCTGGAAGGGGTTCCGGGAAGGTACGAAGGGCTACTCGGGCGGCAGGGCGTCGTCGCGGACGTGGACGCCCTCGTCGATCCGCTCGCGGCTGGCGAGCGCGACGGCCCCGCCGACCGCCAGCGTCACCACGACCGTGATGATCCAGCTCACGGCGGAGTCGTCGAAGTAGCGGGGGGCGACGATGGCCGCGATCAGGCCGGCCGACAGGCCGGCGATCACCGCGGTCACCCAGCGGTAGTTGGTGCCTTGGGTCATGGGAGAGGGGAGTCTGGGGGAGAGGAGTTCGAGCGTCGGACCGCCCGCAAGACGAGCGCCAGCAGCAGGCAGCCCAGCAGCGCGCCGCCCGCGCGGAGCGAGGCGATGCTGGACCACCCGATCCCGTAGCGGACGGCCTCGGCGGTCCAGTAGGCGTAGGCGGCGGCGGCGATCCCGCACCCGAAGGCCAGAACGAGACGCTCGGGCGGAAGGTTCGCGGCCATGAGAACGGGGGGCGGAGCGGGGCACGAGGGGGCGCCCACGCCAGGAGACGAGCCAGTCACCGCACCGGGTCCCTCCCGCCGCTGAGGCCTCCCCATCTCAGGGCACGCCCCCGAAGGCCGGGGCGCCGGCGCGCGCCGACGGGGCGCGGGGCGTCCCGTAGCTTCCCCGCGCCCCCGACCCCGACCCCCATGCGCCTGCTCCCCGCCTTGCTCGCCGGCGCCGCCCTGCTGGCGGCGTGCTCCGACACCGACTCCGCCGCGTCCGCCGAGCCCCCCGAGGGCTGGGTCGCCGAGAGCCCGACGCGGTGGTACGCCCCCGGCGCCGACACCGCCGCCGCCTTCCGCGACCTGTCCACGCTGGAGGCGATGGGCGTCGCCCGGGACGACTCCGAGTTCGTCCGGTGGACGCAGGAGCGGATGACGGACTTCTACCGCACCCACCCCGAGATCGTCGACTCCGTGTTCGCCGCCGACTACCTCGCCGAGGTCGAGGCGAGCGCCTCCGCGAGCAACGACGACGCCGACGCGCTCGTGGACCGGATCAAGACCGATTTCTACCAGCGCTACACCCCCACCCAGTACCGCCCCTCGGCCGACTTCGCCATCCCGGCCACGCTGACCGACGCCGACGGGATCATCACGGTCCAGGTCTACCTCGGCCCCGACAAGGAGCCGCTGGGCGGTGATGCTGCTTGGAGGGGACCGGGACGGAGCTCGACCAGATGATGATGCGCCGCGCGCTCGACGGCACCTACAGCGACGCCTGGGTCCGCAAGACGGCCGGCCAGTCCCAGGGCGTCAACGTGGTCAACTGGGCCCGGATCTCGAGCAACTACCCCGCGCAGTGAGGCCCGGGCGCGTCCCGACCTGGCTCCAGGTCGTCGCCGTGACCGCGCTCACGAGCCTAGCGCTCGGCGCGCTCGTGGCGGTCCTGATCGAGACGCTGGGCCGAGGGCGGGCGGACGACCGCCGAGATGCTCCGCCAGTGGGCCGTGTGGTCGGCGGTGTCGTCGCCCGTCGCGTTCGTGTTCGGCGCCGTGGCGTTCGTGATCGGGCGGTCGGTCTGGCGCGGCCGCCGGCGAGCGGCGGACGAGCCGCCGCAGTAGCGCCCCGCCCTCGAGAGTCGCCAGCGGGCCGCTGGTGGTGGGATCGAGCCCGGGCCGGCGCCGTAGCACCGGCCCCCACCGCTGCGCCCGTGCCCCGCTCGCTCGAAGACAAAGCCGCCGGACTCCTCATCGTCCGCCTGGGCAACAACCTGCCCCCCGCCGTCACCGCGACCGAGGCCGAGGACGACGTCGCGGCGCTGCTCGACCGCTACGCCATCGGCGGGCTCATCCTGTTCAACGGCCGGTGGCCGGAGACCCGGGACACGCTGTCCAGGCTGCAGGCGAAGTCCGAGCACGGGCTGATCGTGACGACCGACATGGAGCGCGGGTTCGGCCAGCAGGTCGTCGGCGGGACGCTCTACCCCCACGCGGCGGCGTTCGGGCACCTGGGCGACGCCGAGACCGTCCGCGAGTTCGCCGCCCAGGCCAGCCGGGAGGCGCTGGCGTGCGGCATCCACGTGACCTACTCCCCCGTCGTCGACGTCGACCGCAACCCCGACAACCCCATCATCGGCGCGCGCGCGTTCTCGGACGACCCCGAGACCGTCGCCCGGCTGTCGACGGCGTTCGTCGAGGGCGTGCACCAAGCCGGCCAGTTCGCGACCGCCAAGCACTTCCCCGGCCACGGCGGCACGACGGGCGACTCGCATGCCGAGCTTCCGGTCCTGGACGACGACCTCGAGACGCTGGAGGCGACGGACTTCGTCCCCTTCCGCGCCACCATCGACGCGGGCGTGGACCTCGTCATGACCTCGCACGTGATCTACCCCGCGCTCGACCCCGACCGCCCCGCGACGCGCTCGCCCGCCATCTTAGGCGGCCTGCTCCGCGACGACATGGGGTTTGAGGGCGTCGTCGTGACCGACAGCCTGCAGATGGCCGGCGCCAAGGTCGAGGGCCGGACCGAGGCCGACGTCGCGGTCGAGTTGCTAGAAGCCGGCGTGGACCTGTTCGTGGACGCCGTTGATCCGGAGGCCGTGATCGAGGGACTGGCGGAAGCCGTGAGAGACGGCCGATTGGACGAGGGCCTGCTCGACGCCGCGCTGGCGCGCGTGGACCGACTGCGCGACGCCCTGCGCGACCGCTTCGGCGCCGACGTCTTCCGCCAGCCGCCCGTCTCGTCGGACGTCGTGAGGGACCAAGCGCACGTCGACCTCGCGGTCCGGGTGGCGCACGACGCCGTCGAGGTCGCACGCGGCCCGCTCCCCGACCTGGGCGACGGGACCGACGTGCTGGTCGTGCTGATGAAGCCGGCCCCGCGCCCCAACGAGCCCGTCACGATGCCGATGGGGCAGGCCGTCGAGCGCCTGCTCCCGAACGCGGTCTACCGCGAGCTCGAGCCGACGCACGAGGACCAGGACGACGTGTTCGACGAGATCCGAATCCTGGCCAAGGAGGCGCGTGAGCTGGTGATCGCGACCGTCGCCCGGCCCGCCGCCTGGAGCACGTTCGGGCTGGCGGCGCGCGAGCGCCGGTTCGCGACGCGGCTGATGGAGGCCCACCCGACGACGCTGGTGGTGCTGGGCGACGCGCGGGGCCTGCGCGGCTACGCCGCCTGCGACGCCGCGCTGGTGACGTTCTCCGACGTGGCCGCCAGCCAGGTCGCGGCCGTCGAACGCCTGGCGCGGGGCCCGGCCTCGCAACCCGACTCCTAGGCGAACGAGCTTCGCTCGCCACGACGACACCCACAACTCCTGACTTCGATGGCCCTCACGCCCTCCACCATGCTCGGCCTGGGCACCGCGATGCCCGACTTCCGCCTGCCCAACACGCACGCCGAGCAAGGGGGCGAGACCGTCGGGCGCGACGACTTCGCAGGCCAGCCCGTCGTGGTGGTGTTCACCTGCAACCACTGCCCGTACGCGGTCCACGTCGAGCCCCGCTTGATCGACCTCGCGCAGGCCTGGCGCCAGCTTGGCGTGGCCACGGCCGCGATCTCGTCCAACGACGTCCAGGCCTACCCACAGGACGGACCCGACGAGATGGCCAAGCGCGCCGACCGACTGGGCTACCCGTTCCCCTACCTTTACGACGAGACCCAGGAGGTCGCCCGGGCCTTCGACGCCGCGTGCACGCCCGACTTCTACCTGTTCGACGCCGACCAGCGGCTGGTCTACCGGGGCCGCCTGGACGACTCCCGCCCCGGCACCACGCCCACCACCTCCGACCTCGACGACGCCGTCCGCCAGCTGCTCGCCGAGGGCGAGGTGACGGTCGAGCAGGCCCCGTCGATGGGGTGCAACATCAAGTGGCGCTAGCCTAGCTCTCGGGCACGAACTGCGCCCGGAGCCACCCGTCCTCGACCGTCGCGCCCGCCAGCCGGTAGTAGGCCAGGAACGCCGGCAGCGTGACGTTGCGGCGCTGGTTGGCGATCTGGACCACCAGGTCGTCGCCGAACTGCTCGGCCTCGACGTCGCCGGGCGCGGCGCCGGGGACGCGCAGCGAGACGGTGTAGTCGTCGCCTTGGTTCTCGACCTTGTACGACGGCTCCGAGTGGTAGACCGCCGCCGGGTCGCGGTCGGCGTAGAGGTCCCGGCCGATCTGCTCCAAGAGCTCCAGCCCGAACACCTCCTGGCCCAGGTGCGGCACCTCCATCACCGGCAGCGGCGCGAACGACCGGCGGATGTCGTCGAGGTAGCCGGCCTGGGCCTCGACGTACTTCTGCATCACGCCGCCCGCCTCGTCCTCGGGGATCACGCGGTTGACGATGGCCGCGTCGACGCCGTAGCCGTAGAGCTGGAGGTAGGTGTAGGCGCGCTTGGCCTCCTGGATCACCATCCGCTCGGGGTTCATCACCAGCCGGGCGGAGGTCACGGCACGGTCCTGCAACACCTCTTGCACGTCGCCCAGCTTGCCGAACAGCTTGTCCAGCTCCTCGTAGCCACGGTCGAGCGGCACGCCGGTCGTCTTGCGGACGGCGAAGCCGACGGTCTTGATGGCGGTTTTTTGGAGTGGGAACGCCTTTTGCAGCCACCACTGGGTCACCTGGGGCAGCGTCAGAAGCGTCAGCGTCTCGCCCGTCGGCGCGGCATCGAGCACGATCACGTCGTAGTCGCCCGAGCGGTAGAACTCGTCGAGCCACAACAGCGCCGAGCCCTCGCCCATGCCGGGCAGCGCCGCCAGCTCCTCGGCGGCCACGGCGTCGGCGCCCTGGAAGCGGAGCACGGCGCGGACCAGCTCGCGCATGTTGCCCCAGTACTTCCGCATGGAGTAGTACAGGTCCACCTCCATCGCGTCCAGGTTCGCCGCCAGCGCCCTAGGCTCGGGCCCGAGCGGCTGGTCGACGGCGTCGGCGAGCGAGTGGGCGGGGTCGGTCGAGAGCACCAAGGTCCGCTGGCCGCGCTGGGCGCAGGCGAGCGCGGTCGCGGCGGCGGTCGTCGTCTTGCCGACGCCGCCTTTGCCGGTGAACAGGAGGACGCGGGGCATCGTGGCGTGGGGAGGGGACGTGCGAGATGCCGCACTGCGGCGCGCCGTTCCCTCGGCCAGCACCCTTCACCGGTTCCCCGCTCAGCCCCGACTGGCGGAGGCGCAGGACGGGGGTTCAGAGACGTGGCCGGAAGCGCACTCGGCGAGCCGAGGGCAAGAGCCGGGACGGCCTACCCGTCGCCGCGGCGGGCGTCCTCGATGATCTCCTCGGCCGTCCGCCCTCCCTGGTTGTTCGGGTTGCGCGCGGGGGGCGGGGGCTGGAGCCCCCCGTCCCGCACGCGGCCCGCGTCGTCGGCTCGGGAACGCTCGGCGTCGCCGCCCCACCCGATGCGGCGTTGGCCGTCGGGCGGCTGGCGGAGCGCGGGCTGCTCGGCGCGCGGCCGCTCCACGTCGGGCGCCGGGACGGGCGCCGGCTGGTACGGGTCCTCGCCGTACGAGAACTCGTAGTCCTCGTCGGTGACGTCGGCCACGTCGGGGTCGTCGACCAGCGTCGAGTCGCCGTCGAGGTCGAAGGCGAGGGGGTCGTAGCGGCCCGGCGGCGGGGGGAACGGGGCGGCGGGCAGGCGGTCCTGGACGCGGACCAGGAAGTCGGCGACGACGGGCAGCGCGGTCTTGGACCCCTCGCCGGTCTCCTTCGAGCGCCACGTGACGCGCTGGTCGCTGAAGCCCACCCACGCCCCCACCGCCAGCCCGGGCCGGACGGCGATGAACCACCCGTCGGCGTAGCCCTGCGTGGTGCCGGTCTTGCCGGCGAGGTCGCCGGTTGCGCCCATCGCGCGCAAGTCGCGGCCGGTCCCCCGGTTGACCACGCCGCGCATCATGTCGAGCAGGTTGCGGGCGTCGCGCCGGGTGAGCGCCTGCTCGCCGGTCCCGCCGAAGGTCTCGAGGACGGTGCCGCTGGCGGTCTCGATGCGCGTGACGAGTCGGGGCGCGCGGCGCAGGCCGTCGTTGGCGACCGTCCCGTAGGCCGAGACCATCTCCAGGAGCGTGACCGGGCTCGTGCCCAGCCCGATCGACGCCACCACGTCGAGGTCCGACGTGACGCCCATCCGCCGCGCCACCAGCGCCACGCGGTGCGGGCCGACCTCGTTGGTCAGCCGGGCCGTGACGGTGTTCTTGGAGAAGGCGAGGGCGTCGGCGAGCGTGCCGGGCGACGTGCCGCCCGACGGCGTCCACGTCCTGCCCCCCCCCATGTCGTAGGTCACCGAGCCGCCGTCGAGCTCGTCGTCGGGGCTGTAGCCCCGCTGGAGCGCGCTCGCGAACACGAACGGCTTGAACGTCGAGCCCGCCTGGCGCTGCGCGACGCCGGCGTGGTCGTACTCGTCGAGCGCGAAGTCCCGGCTGCCGACGTAGGCCCGGACGGCGCCGGTCTCGGGCTGGATCGCCACCAGCCCGGTCTGGACCGTCTTGACGGCCGTCACGGCGGAGTCCACCAGGGCGGCGTCGCCCCGCGTCTCGGCCAGGGCGGCGTCTGGGTCCAGCCCTTGGTCGCGCGCCTGGGCGTAGGCGTCGGTCCGCCGCAGCCAGGCGTCGACGGCGCGGCTCGGCGGGCGGCCCAGGCTCCGGTCGGCGGTCCGCTGCAGGCGCTCGGAGCGCTGGCGGACGGCCTCGACGGCGTCGCGCTGCATCGTCATGTCGAGCGTCGTCCGGATCACCAGCCCGTCGCGGTCGACGTCGTAGCCGCGCGGGGTCGCCCACGCCTCGACCTCGCGGCGCACGGCGGCCGTGAAGTGCGGCGCGGCGCTGAACGTGGACGGCTGGGTGCGGAGCTCGACGCCGAGCGGCGTCTCCGTCAGCCGCGCCGCCTCCGCCCGGTCGATCCCCCCGTCGTCGGCCAGCAGCCGCAGGACCAGGTTCCGCCGCTCCAGCGCCGCCTCCGGCTGGCGGACGGGGTTGTACAGGCTCGGGCCCTTGAGCATCGCCACCAGCACGGCCGACTCGGCGACGGTCAGGTCGGGGGCGTGCGTGCCGAAGTACGTCCGCGCGGCCATCTCGACGCCGAACGCGTTGTAGAGGAACGGGACGGTGTTGAGGTAGGCCTCCAGGATCTCGCGCTTGGTGTGGTCGCGCTCGATGGCCCGGGCCGCCAGCGCCTCCTTGGTCTTGCGCTCGACGGTGCTGGCGTTGCCGATCTCGTCGGGGAAGAGGTTGCGGGCGAGCTGCTGCGAGATCGTCGAGCCGCCCTGGCGGTCGCCCTGGACGGTCGCCCAGATGGCGCCCACGGTGCGCCGCGTGTCGATGCCGCCGTGGCGGTAGAACGCGCGGTCCTCGGTCGCGATCAGCGCGTCGATCAGGTGGATGGGGATGGAGTCCAGCGGCACCCACTCCCGGAAGTCGGGCTCGAACTGGGTCAGGCGCTCGCCGCGCACGTCGAGCACGACCGACGCCTGGGACTGCGTCGCGCGCGACAGCGCGTAGGCGTCGGGCATCTCGGGGACCAGCGACCAGACGTAGAACGCGAACGCGAACGCCGCGACCGCGACGGCCGCCAGCCCGACGAGCGCGGGGACGCCTAAGGCCACTGCGACGCGCCGGCCCAGGCTCGCGTCGGCGTCCGTGACGCCGTCCCACCAGCGCCGGAACGGGTTGCGCGACGGCGGCGGCGGCGGCGTCCAGGCTCGCTGGGGCCGCGCGACGGTCGCGGTGCGGGTCAGGGTCGGGCGGTCGGCCAAGGGGCGGCGGAGGGGAGACGACAGAGTATCGGCAGTCCGGCGTCTTTCCAAACCCGTGCCGTTTGGCGCCGTGCTTGCAAGGGGAGCCCAAATGCTCCCCCGCCGCCGGACGTGATCGGCGTTTCTGACCGACTCGGTGGCCTTCCGCCCCACCCTCCCCCCGCTCCCATGTCCCGCTCGCTCGCCGCTCTGTCGCTGCTTTTGGTCGCCGCCGGCGGGTGCGCGACGGCGACGGGCGCCTACACCGACGGGATGGAGCACGAGGTCGCCGGCGACTACGTCCGCGCGGCCGACGCCTACGCGACCGCGCTGGAGCGCGACCCCCGGCTCGGGAACGTGCCCGGCCGGCTGGCGGTCGCCGGGCGCGAGGCCGTCCGCCAGCACGTCGCGCGCGCCCGGGCGGCGGAGCCGGAGCCGGCGGCGCTCGAGTACCAGGCCGCCGCCGCCCTCGTCCGGCGGGCCGAGCGGCTGGGCGTCGAGGTGGTCCGGCCCCCGTCGTTCGACGAGGACCTGGCCCGGGCGCGGCGCGGCGCGGTCGCGTGGCTGACCGACGCCGCCGACGCGGGCCACGCCGCCGGCGACTTCGCCAGCGCCTCCGACCGCCTCAGGCGGGCCACGGGCTTTTGCTCCGACCCGGTCTGCGAGCGCCGCATCGAGGAGCTCCGGCTAGACATACTCGTGGGCTGGTCCCACGCCGACCTCGACGCCGGCCGCTACCGCAGCGCCTTGTCCCGCGCCGACGCCGCCCTGGCGCTCGACGCCCGACTTGGCGCGCTGGACCTGCGCGACGACATCCTGGACCTCCAGGCCGCGATCCTGGACCTCGGCACCGTCGTCGCGGCCCTGCTCCCGACCGAGGGCGACGGCCAGGACGCCGTGTTCCTCCGCGACCTGGACGACGTGCTGGCGGACGGGCTCGCGCCCCCTCCCCCGTTCGTCGCCCTGGTGGACCCCGCCGACGTCCGCCGCTGGGACCGCCGCGACCGCGCCGGCCGCCGCGTGGACCTGTCCGACAGCCCCCGCCGGCTGGCCGACGCCGCCGGGGACCTCGGCGCCGACGTGGGCGTGGTGGTCTTCGCCCGGCCAGTCACCGACGAGTCCGTCGTCGGCGAGACGCGTCGCCAGTCGGTCGAGCGGCGGGGCGGCGGCCGGGCCGATCTTTGGGTCCAGCAAGTCCGCCTGACGCTGTCCGTCCGAGCCGACCTGACGGCGGCCCAGGCCGGCGGCGGGACCGTCTGCGAGCGGACGGCCCAAGCCCGGGCGACCGAGACCTACGACCGCGCCACCGCCGACGCCGACCCCTCCGACCTCGTCCTGGACCGCCGCCAGCGCGCCGCCCTCTCCGACGACGCCGGTGACCGCGCCTCCGACCGCGCCCGGGCCGACCTCCGCGACCGACTGGCGGCCGCGCTCGCCACGCGCGTCGCCGAGTGCTTGGAGGCTCAAGTGCCGTAGCCCCGCGCGTCCCCCTTGCCGAAGCTTTGGTCGGACGGCCGCGTGGCCGCCCCGGGCGACTGGTGCGTTCGGGCGATCAGCGGAGACGCCGGGGCCGCGACGTGGCAGACCGCTCAGCCTCGGGTTAGCCCACAGCGGCGGGCTCTGCGGCCCCCACCAGACGGCGATTACCGCGGGTGCCGGCTCCACTAAAACACCTCGGCGCGTCTGCCGTTGGTGTTTGACCGAGTCGAAAAGGCCCCCGCTGCCCCACGATATGCGCCCTTCCGAACACGACGCGCCCCTCCACGCCCTGCTGTACCGGTCCGTCGCCACTCCTCGGATCACCGACCGCGACCTCCACGACATCCTCCTGAAGTCGATGCGGGCGAACTCGCGGCGCTCTGTCACCGGGCTCCTCCTGTACAGCGGCGGGCTCTACGGCCACCAGCGCCTCTTCGTCCAGTGGCTCGAGGGTCCCGAACCCGCCGTCTCCGAGACGTACGGCCGGATCTGCAGGGACCCCCGGCACTCAGACCTCGAGGTGTTCGCGAGGGGCCGCTTGGCCGACTTGGTCCAGGGGCACCGGCTGTTCCCCCACTGGTCGATGTCGGTCGACATGCCCGGGACGCTGCCGACGACGCCGGCCGGATTCGAGGCGTACGCCCGGGCTCGTGGATCGACGCACCCCCTTCGCGCACGGCGCCTCCTATCGAGCCTGGCGTAGTGGCTTCCCTAGGAGCCGTCCGCGGATAGGAGCTGTCCGCGGAGCCACCGCGTCTAGCGCGGCGGCTTCTCAGGCCCCGCTCGAGCGGGAGACCGCCTGAGCATCGTCACCGACCCGCCCTCGGGCTCCCCGACGGCCCTGAACCCGGCCCGCTCGTAGAGCCGGAGCGCGGGGTTCGACAACGACACGCTCAGGCTCACGGCCTCCGACTGGCGGGCGGCTTGCGCCAGCACACAGCGGAGCAGCGCCGTCCCGATCCCGCGCCCTCGGTAGGCGGGCACGAGCGACATCGACAGCTCAGGCGTCCCCGGTTCCACGAACCCGAAGCCGCGCTCCCCGTCTCGCCAGCGGCGGAGCCAGACGGCCCCGACGGGCTCCCCTCCCACCTCCGCGATGAAGCCGGCGTCGCCTGGCCGCTCCAGCCAGTCCTCCGCGTAACGAGCGATCTCGGGCTGGCGGACGATGCCAGGCGGTAAGGGCTCTGAGCCAGGCGGGACGTGGAGGGCGTGGTAGAGCGCCACCCACAGGAAGGGCTGGTCGCCCGGCACCGACGGTCGGATGCGGGGCTCCACCGGAGCGGGGCCGCTACAGCCCGTAGTGCTTGCGGATGGCCGTCTGTCCGGACTGCACCGACTTCAGCGTCTCCTTGAGCAGGTTCTGCTGGCTCTTGTGCATCGCGTCCGGGTCGACCAGGTCGCTGGGCGCCTCGCCGCGCTCGGCGGCCAGCATCTGCTCCCGGAGGTGGACGTCGACGAGCGTCGTGAACGGCGGCACCAGCCCCTTGGCCTGGGCCGCGAGCGGGTGGTCGCTGTGGGCGACCGCGCGCAGTCGGTCGAAGGTGTTGGCCGTGTCGAGCACGCCGGCGTCGATGGCCATCGCGCGCGCCAGCCGCACGATGGGCTGGACGGCGCGCGTGCGGAGGTCGAGCCCGGTCCGCCCGTCGATCTCGTCGACCTCGATGCGGCCGAACGTCGAGAGCGGGATGTCGATCCGCGTGCCCTCGCGCGCCAGGATCTTGGCGAGCCGCTCGTTGGGCAGGTGCTCGGCGATGGTCTGCGCGGAGGACGTCGCCCAACTCCTCGTCGCCGTACAGCGTCCGCAGGTCGAAGCACAGCGAGGCCCGGGCCGTCGACTCGGCGTCGGTGCCCTCGGCCCAGGTGGCGTAGGCCGCGCGCCAGGCCGAGAGCGGCTGGCGGAAGGCCTCGGCCGAGGCGTCGATGCCGTTCTCCGGGTCGCCGAAGCCGCACTGCTGGAGCGCGCGGACGGCGCGGCTGGCCAAGCGCTCGTAGTAGGCCGCGGCGCGCTCGGCGTCGGCCGGCTCGGGGTCGGCGTAGACCAGCCCGTTGTCCTGCCACGCCCGCAGCACGGACTCCCGCCGGCCGGAGGCGCCGAAGGTGAGCCAGGCCCAGCGGCCGTGGTAGACGCCGTCGCCCAGCTCGGCCGCCAGCTCGGCCTCGACGGTCTCGAGCACCTGGCGCTTGAGCTGGTCGTCGACCTCGGTGACGAGGTCGAGCAGGTCCTCGGAGTGGACGCCTTGGTGGTAGAGCCGGTACAGGCGCCGGCTGGAGTCGGCGCGCAAGCCAGCCAGCTCCTCGACCGACTGCGCCCGCTCCAGGCGCTCGGTCGTCGCGACGGGGTCGAGCCCGCGGTAGTGGCTCATGTCCTCGGCCGTGAGCAGGCCGCGCAGGCGGCCGTCCTCGGAGTCCACGACGACGACGCGTCGGATCCGCTCGCGCATCATCGTCCGCATGGCGTCGAACAGCCGGTCGTTGGTCGCCAGCGCGATCGGCGGGCGGTCGACCAGGCCCATGATCGGCCCGCCGGTGTCGGCGCTGGTGGCGAGCACGCGCTCGACCAGGTCGCCCTCGGTCACGATCCCCATCGGGATGCCGTCCTGGACCATCACGACGGCGTCGGCCTCCATCGCGGCCATGGCCTGGGCCGTCTCCAGGATCGTGGCCCCGACCGGCACCGTCGGCGGCTCCGCCCGGAGCACGTCGCCGAGCGTGGTGTCGAAGAGCAGGAACGCGCCCGAGGCGTCGATGTCCTCGTCGAGCATCCGGACGTAGCGCTGGATGTCGGCGTCGAAGTAGGCCTTGAAGCTCTCGTTGGAGTCGATGAGCCGCTTGAAGCTGTCGGCGGCGATGAGCGCGCACGAGGTCTGCTGGACGGCCCGGGCCTCGTACGGGGTGGCGCCGCCCTGGAGCAGCCCGTAGGACCCGAACTGGGACCCGGCCCCGGCCATGTCGACGGTCCGGCTGGTCTCGGCCTCCTGCAACCGCACCAGCCCCTCGGTCACGATGTAGAGCGCGCGGTGGATGTCGTCGCCCTGCTGGAGGATGAGCTCGCCGGGGGCGTAGAGCTCGAGCGTCATCTTCTGGAGCAGCGACTGGCGCTCGTCGTCGGAGAGCACGTCGAACGGCTCGGTCTCGGCCAGGAGGCCGGCGATTTGGGCGGAGAGGGAGGCCATGCAGCGGGCGAGTGAGGGGCGGGGTGGGACGCGGGGCCCCGCGTCCTGATCCCCGATGGCCCGCCCGGGCGCCGGCGCGTCCGGCGCGTTGCGGCCCGCGTCCCGCCGCTGGGAAGGCCCGTAGGGCGCGCCGTATCGCACCGACTCCCCGCCACGCCGGGGCACCCGGCCGGGCAACGGCGCGACTATCCTCCGCTCTCATCCTCACCCCCCGCCCCATGCGCCTGCTGGCCCTCGCCCTCCTGCTGCTGCCCGGCCTCGCGGCCTCCGCCCAGGACTCCTCCCGGCTCGCCACCTTCGTCGACTGCCAGGGCTTCGTGCCCGGCTGCGACCAGGACTTCTTCCAGACCGAGGTCGGGTTCGCCCAGTTCGTCCGCGACCCCGCCGTGGCGTCGGTCTACGTCCTGATCGTGGACGAGGACACCGGCGGCGGCGGCAACCGGTACACGCTGCTGTTCGAGGGCCGCCGCGCCGGGCTCCGGGGCCGCCGCGACACGCTCGTCACGTCGACGCCGCCCGGGGCCTCCGACGACGACCAGCGCCGCGCGCTCCTGAGCCGGCTGTCCCTGGGCCTCGCGGGCTTCGCCAGTCGGACGGGGCTGGCCGGCCGGCTGTCCGTCGCCTACGCCGCGCCGACGACCGAGGAGGCCCAGGCGGAGGAGGTCTCGGACCCCTGGAACAGCTGGGTCTTCCGGCTCAACGGCAGCGGGTTCTTCAACGGCCAGGCCCAGTCGCAGTCGGGGAACGTGTTCGGGTCGTTCTCGGCGTCGCGCGTGACCGAGGCGTTCAAGGTCACCGTCCGGCCCCGCGCCAGCTACAACCGGAGCTCGTTCGAGCTCTCCGACGGGACCACGTTCACGACCGACAACGCGAACTACGGGCTCAACGCCGGCGCCGTCTGGAGCTTGGGCCCGCACTGGTCGGCCGGCGCCCGGGCCGAGCTCAACCGCAACACGTTCTCGAACATCGACGGGAGCGTCGAGATCGGCCCGGCCGTCGAGTACAACATCTACCCGTACTCCGAGGCGACCCAGCGCCAGCTCCGGGTGTTCTACACCGCCGGCGTCCGCGCGGTCGCCTACCAGGACAGCACGGTGCTGCTGGAGACGGGCGAGGTGCTGGGACAGCAGCAGCTCGGGCTCGCGGCGGAGTTCGCCCAGCCCTGGGGCTCGGTCGACGTGTTCTCGAGCGCGTCGCAGTTCCTGGGCGCCGACCGCTTCGACAAGTACAACCTGCAGGTCGGCGGCGGCGTGGACCTGAGGCTGCTCCAGGGCCTGAGCCTGCGCCTGAACGGCCAGTACCAGTTCGTCCGCGACCAGATCGGGCTGCGCGCCCAGCGGGCCACCGACGGCGAGATCCTGACGGGGCAGTTCGAGCTGGCGACCGGCTACAACTACTTCGCCTCGGTCGGGATCTCGTACACGTTCGGGTCCATCTTCAACCAGGTCGTCAACCCCCGCCTGGACTGATGGCCGACTGGCGGAGCCGGCTCGCGGACGTGTACCGGGCCGAGTTGTACGACCAACCGGCGGGCGACCGGATGTTCAACCCGTACCGCGACACCGACGCCCACGACGCCCCGGACGCGCCCGCCCGGCGCCGAGCCAACCTGGAGGCGGCGCTCGACGCCGTCGGGGACCGCCCCGAGGTGCTGGTCGTGGCCGAGGCGCCCGGGCCGTGGGGCTGCCGGTTCTCGGGCGTCCCGTTTACCAACGAGCGCCAGCTGCTCGACCCCGCCTTCCCCGTGACGGGCCGGCCCACCTCCCAGCGGTTCGCCGCGACGGGCGAGCCGCTCAACGAGTACAGCGGGACGATCTACTGGGACGCCATGCTGCCGCACTGGGGCCGGTTCTGGACCTGGAACGCGGTCCCGCTGCATCCGCACAAAGCCGGCGAGCCGCTGACGATCCGGACGCCGGGCGTGCGCGAGGTCCGGCGCTGGCACGGCCTGCTGGCGGCGACCGTGGACGCGGTCCGTCCGCGCGCCGTGGTCGCGGTCGGGCGCAAGGCCGAGGGCGCGCTGGCCGCCGTCGGCGCCGACCCGGTCTACGTCCGCCACCCGAGCCAGGGCGGGGCGACGCGGTTCCGGGAGGGCGTGGCGGAGCTGTGGGAGCGTCTGGTCTAGAGCGTCCTCACTCTTCCCGGGTCCTCCGCCAGTGCGGCGGAGACGAGAGCTTGCCTGGGGGCGTTCCTAGTTTGGAGGTCAGGCGCGCGCGGCGGTACCCCGCCGCCGTACCCTCCGACGCCCCCCAGCCCCTCTAGCGCAGTCCCCTTAGCGATGGCCGCTTGGTCCCAGGTGTTCGACGACGGCGCGGCGCTCGTCGCCGCTCGCCGGCGCGCGCGCCAGCTCTTGGTTGGGTTCGGGGTCGTCAGCGTGGTCGTGGTCTCGGCGGCGCCGCTGGCGACGGTCTGGGGCGGGGCGCCGGCCGGCGGCGTGGTGCTCCTGTGCGGCGCGCTCCTGAGCGCGTGCGCGGGCGTGGTGCTCCACCGCCTGGGCCGCCTGCACCGGCGGTGGTGCCGGTTCGAGGTCTCGACGCTGGGCATCGCCGCCACCGACACCGCCGGGCGCCGCACGGCGCTGCTGTGGCGGTCCGTGGACTCGGTCGACGTCGCCGACGGCGCGCTCACCGTCCGGGGCCACGACCTCGACGGCCGCTCGCTGACCATCGACGCGACCGACGCCGCCCCCCGCTTCGACGCGCTCGCGCGCTACGTCGTCCGCTGCGCCTACGCCCACCGCTGCGGGCTGTCCATCGACGGCTGCACGCTCGACGCGCTCTCGATCGACGGACTGGCGGACCGGGTGCAGCCCAAGAGCCGGGGCGGCTCGGCGGAAACAGCAGGCTAGCGCCACGCGCCGCGCTGGCGGGCGCCACGCGCCAGTCGGGCGCGGGTCTAGGAGGCTCGCCCGGGCGCGCTCTACGCGACCGCGTTCGTTGGTGCCTCCGCGGCGGGCTCCCGGCCGCCCAAGAACGCCTGGATCTCGTCCATCTGGTCCTCCGCGTCGGACTCCCCGATCTCGACCAGCCGCTCGACGTACTCCGGCGCGAAGAGCAGCATCGAGAGCCAGTCGGGGCTCCGGCCGTCGCCGGACGACAGCCCGCCCATGACCAGCCGCATCGACGGGGGGAGCCGGGGCTCGAAGCCCGTCGCCAGCGTGGCGAGGTCGACCGACGGGCGGAGCACGAGCAGGTCGACGGGGCGGAACCCGTTCCACTGCTCGCGCGGCGTCGCCTCGACCAGCTGGTTGATCCGGTGCAGCGTCTGGGCGTCGCGGTCGAGCACGTCCAGGAAGACCGCGTTCATCAGGATGCCCAGCACGCGCGTCGGCGGGGGGTACGCGTCGATCTTGGGGTCGTCGGCCTCGGCGCGGCTCTGGCCGTAGCGGGTGTTCACGACCAGGATCTTGTCGGCGCCGAGGTGGAGCGCGGGCGAGAGCGGCGCGGTAAGCCGGATGCCGCCGTCGCCGTACCACCCCTGCCCGACCGCCGGGTCGTCGATGGAGACGGCGGGGAAGAAGAACGGGAGCGCGGCCGAGGCCAGGACGTGCTCGGGCCGCAGCGGCGTCCGGATGGCGCGGCGCATGGGGCGGTCCCACGGCTCGATGCCCTGCCCCTGCACCCAGGTCACCGACTGCCCCGTGGTGTACGACGTGGTCGTGATGGCGAACGCGCCCAGGTGGCCGTCGCGCACGTTGCGCTCGACGGCGGCCATCGGCTGCCCGACGGCGCCCAGGTGCCGCTCGACGAACTCCAGCAGCGGCGTGGTGTCGAGGAACCCGCCCTCCGCCGGCGGCGCGATCTCGGCGGGCCGGCGGACGAAGCGGGCCAGCGCCTGGGGCACCGTCGGCCGGTCGAGCCGGTAGACGTGGTCGGCCTCCAGCTCGCGCCAGACGGCGACCAGGTTCTCGACCGCCTCGGCGAACGGCCGGTGCGCCCACGCCGCCAGGAACGCGCCGTTGAGGGCGCCCGCCGAGACGCCCGTCAGCATGTCCGGCCGGAAGCCGGGGACGCGCCGGGCGATGCCCCGAAGCACGCCCGCCTGGTAGGCGGCGCGCGCGCCGCCGCCCGTCAGCGCGAGCGCCGTGCCGCCGCCGCCGGAGGGCGCGGGGTCGGGCTCGTCGAGGCGGAGGCCGTGCTCGGGACTGGCGGGGCGTTGGGGCATGGCGGAGCCGGGGGGACCGCCCCAAGATCGGACACCCGCCTAGACTTGGACCCCGGCCGCCAGGGTCTCCATCAGCGACGAGCGCGTGAAGGGCTTCGAGATGTACTCGTTGAAGCCGGACTCCAGCAACCGCTCGCGGTCGCCGGGCAGGGCGTAGGCCGTGAGCGCGATGGCGAACACGTTGTCGTAGTTGGGCAGCGAGCGGGCGATCCGGAGCACGTCGGCGCCGGTCTCCTTCCCGCCCAGGTTGATGTCGAGCACCAACCCGGAGAACCGCCGCTGGTTCATCGCCAGCAGCGCCGACCGGGCGTCGCCGACGACGGTGACGTCGTACGCCGAGCGCAGGATGCGCTCGAGCAGCATCCGGGTGTCCTCGTTGTCCTCCACCACCAGGACGCTGGGGCGGCCGTCGCCGGCGACGACCTCGGCCTCCTCGGTCGGCCCGCCGGCCGTCGCTTGTGGGATGGTCACGCCCGCGGTCGGCTGCGCACGCACGATCATCACGGGCGGCTCGGTCACCGTCGGGGCCGGCATGGCCGGCGCTGCGGCTGGCGCTGGCGGCGCCGGCCTCGGCGCGGCGGGGGCCGGCGCTGGCGGGGCCGGGGAGGCCGGCGCTTGCCCCGGGAAGCCGGGCGCGCCTTGGGCGCCCGCGGCCGGCGCCAGTGGGGCGGCGGGCGGGGCGACGGGGCGGGCGGGCGGGGCGGCGGGCGGGCGGGGCGGAGCGGGCGCGGCGGGCTCAGCTGGCGTCTCGGGGGCCGAGGCGCGGCCGAAGCGGAAGTCGAACATGTCGGTCGGGGCGGGCGGCGGGGTGGTGGCGGTCGGCGGGGTATCGGCCGGGGCCGAGAGAAACGTGAAGTCGAAGGGGGCGCCCAAGAGGTCGTCGAGCGGGACGTCCGCCTGCGACGCGGGGGCGGGGTCGGCGGCGGGCGCCAGGCGCACCTCGACGGCGTCGGCCGACGTGCTCTGGCCGTCGCCGTGGGCGGGCGCGAGGGCCTCAGCGGGGCGCTCGGGCGCCGGCCCCTCGTCGGGCGCCGGCCCCTCGTCGGGCGCCGGCCCCGCGGCGGGCGCTGGCTCCGCGGCGGGCGGGGCCGGCACGAGCGGGAACGCGACCGTGACGGCGGTGCCTCCGGGCTGCGACGACTGGATGTCGACGGTGCCGCCCAAGAGGGCGACCAGCCGCTGGACCACGGCCAGCCCCAGGCCCGAGCCCTCGTGGCTGCGCGCGTGCCCGCTCTCCTCCTGGCGGAAGGCCTCGAAGGCGGCCGGCATGAACGACTCGGAGATCCCGACGCCGGTGTCGCTGACCCGGAGGACGGCCTCGCCCTGCTGCCCCTCGACCGACACCCGGACGCCGCCGCTCTCGGTGAACTTGATGGCGTTGGACAGGAGGTAGCTCGTGATCCGGTTCAGCACCGTCGGGTCGACGGAGGCCGCCACGTCGGGCGCGACCTCGAGGTCGAGGCGCAGGCCCTTGTCGAGGGCCACCTTCCGGTAGTCCGCGGCGGCGGCCGAGACGGGGCCGGCGAGCCGGAGCGGCGCCGGCACGGAGTGGTACTCGCCGGCGTCGAGCTGGGAGAGGTCGAGGACGGCGTTCAAGGTGTCGAGCAGGCGCCGGCCGTTGCGCTCGATGTGGGCGACGAAGTCGCGCTGCTCTTCCGGGACCTCGGCCGAGAGCAGGTCGGCGAAGCCCAGGATGCCGGTGAGCGGCGTCCGGACCTCGTGGCTCATGTTGGCCAGGAACGAGCTCTTGAGGCGGCTCAGGCGCTCGGCGGCCTCGCGGCCCTCCTCGGCGGCCAGCCGGGCCTCCACCAGGGCGGCCTCGTTGCGCTTGCGGTCGGTCACGTCCTGCCCCGAGTGGTACACCACGACGGCGCCGTCGTCGGTCGTGAGCCCGATGCGGGAGTGGTGGTCCACCCAGCGCGTCTCGCCCGACTGGGTCCAGATCTGGATCTCGCCCCGGGCCTCGCCGTGGGCGCGCCAGTCGGCGGCCATCGCGCGGACGGTGTGGGCGGAGTCGCGGTGGATCAGGGACCGGAGGACGTCCAGGGACGAGAGCTCGGCGACGGTGTACCCGCTGATGCGGGCGCACGCGCCCGTCGCCCACTCCACGCGGACGGCGTGCCCGTCCCGCTCGACGACCGCGAAGGCGTAGTCGCTCGCCATCTCGGCCAGGGCTTGGTAGCGCTGCTGCGAGACCGCCAGCGCCTGGGCGGCCTGCTCGTGGTCCTCGCGCTCGAGCGCCATCGCGACCGCGTCGGCGACGGCGGCGGCGAACTCGGTCTCGGAGGGGTCCCAGTCGTGGGGGTCGTGGCGGTGGATCACCACCAGGCCCTTGACGCGGCCGTCGCGGCGGATGGGGGCCATCAGCAGCGACCGCAGCCCGTACGCCTGGGCGAACCCGTCGAGCTGCATCTCGGCCACGCGCGGGTCGTCGCGGACGTCCGAGATGGCGAGGGCGCGGTGCTGGGCGACGTGTCGGAGGACGGACCTCAGGTCGCCGTCGAAGCCCGGCGACTGGCGGTCGACGGGCGCGGGCACGCAGAGCGGGGCGCAGGGGGCGTCGGCGGGGCAGGTCCAGAAGGAGACCGCCGCGGCGTCGAGCGTGGCCGCGGCGACGGAGGCCGCCGGGCCGCCGAACGCGTCGGCGCCGCTGAGGTGCGACAGGTCCACCAAGGCGCGCTGGCGGATGAGCGCCGTCTGGGCCGCGTCCGCCAGCTGGTCCTCGCGCGCCTTGCGCTCGGTGACGTCCTGGAGCACGCCCACGAGCCCGACCGGCCGGCCGGCGTCGTCGAGCCAGGGGCGGGCGTCGTTCTCGACCCACCGCGGGCCGTCGGCCGTCGCCATCTGGTAGAGGGCGTGGTAGCGGTCGGCGCCCGGGACGGGGTGGCTCGCCAGCCCCTCGCCCTGGCGGACGTCGCGGTGCTCGATCAGGCCGTCGATCCCCCCCCGAGACGCGAGGTCGGCCTTGGAGTAGCCGGTCAGGGACTCGACGGCGGGGCTGAGGTAGTCGAAGGCGCCGCCTTCCGACGTGTACCGCAGGCGGTAGAGCACGTGGGGCGTCCGCTCGGCGATGACCGCCAGGCTGGCCTCGGAGTCGCGGAGGTCGCCCAGGGCCTGGGCGCGGTCGAGGTGCCCGCTCAGGTGCCACGCCAGCGCCTCGGCGCCGCGCACGTCGGTCGCGGTGATCTCGCCGCCCTCCGCCTTGCCCCAGACCAGCAGGCCGAGCGCGGCGTCCCCGCTGCGGACGGGCGCGAACCCGGCCACGCGGACGCCGGCGGCCTGGAGCGCGGCGAGGTCGTCGGGCGGCCCGTCGGCCGAGGGCACGGCGTAGGCCTGAGCCGGGAGGCCGTCGCCAGAGACCGAGGAAACGAGGTCGGCGAGGGCGGCCGGCGGATCTCCAGCCGTCGTGGCGAGCCGGGCGGCCCCGCCGTCGTAGGTCGCTAGGCCCGCCCAGTCCGCGTCGGTCGCGTCCAGCAGGGCGCGGGCGGCGGACTCGTGCAAGACGGCGGGGTCCTGGGTCTCGGCGGCGGCGGCGAACGCGGCGATGGCGCGGTGCTGGCGCGCGACGGCGCGCTCCTCGCGCTGGGCCTCGACCTCGGCCGTCACGTCCTCCATGACGCCCTCGTAGTAGAGCACCTCGCCGGCGTCGTCGAGGACGGCCCGGGCCGTCTCGCGCGTGTGGACGCGCTCGCCGGTGTGCCGCGTCCACGACATCACCAAGTTGCGGACGGAGCCCGCGGCGTGGATCTCGTCGGCGAACGACTGGCGCGGGTAGCCGAGGTCGGTCCACACGTCGATGGAGCCCAGCGCCTCGGTCGAGGGCGCGCCCAAAAGCTCCGCCAGCGCGGGGTTCGCGTACAGGATCTGGCCGTCGGGCGTGCTGCGGTAGAGGGCGACGGAGAGCTCCTCCACCAGCGAGGTCAGGTCCACGCCGCCGGCGGAGGCTTGGTAGCCCGGGTCCGCGGGGCTGGCGGGCTCGGGCGCCGCCTGCGTGGGGGCGGCCTCGGCGACCTCTGGGTCGAGCGCGGGGGAGTCTGGAGCGGCCACGTCGGAGTCCGGCTGGGCCTCAAGGTCGGACTCCGGTTGACCGGGAAGGTGCGACCGGATCTCGGGAAGCTTGCTCAGCGGGAGCGCTTGGGCAGCGGTCTCGGCCAGCAGCAGCGGCACCTCGTCGTCCACGACGAGCAGGGGCAGGCCGTCGGGGACGAAGACGGCCACCTCGACCTCCTCGACCGGGCCGCCGGGGATGTAGACCACGGCGTCCCAGGCGGCCGCGGCGTCGGGCTGCATGAGGGCCTGGCGGAGCGCGTCGGCGGAGGGCGCCAGCTGGGCGCGGACGGGGCCGCCCTGGCGCGCCAGGCTCAGGGCGGCGATGCCGGCGGCGGCCTCGGCGACGAACAGGATGCGGAGCGTGGTGGACATGCGAGGGGTGGGGTCGGGCACGGTTCCGCAAACAGGGTGCCGCGCGCCGGAAGCGGAGCGCGGGGGGCTGGGTGGGAACGGAAGCACCCAGACCCGGCCCGATTCGTAACGTTCCGGGACGGAATCCCCCGCCTATGCCTTCGTTCGCGCTCGCCCTGCTCTCGCTCGACGGCGTCGGTCAGGTGACGGCGTGGCGCCTGCTGGAGCACTTCGGCTCGGCCGAGGCCGTCCGCGGGTCGCCGCGCGAGCAGGTGCTGCTCCGGCTCAAGGGCGTCGCCCGCGCCGACCGCGCGCTCGACGCCATCCTGGACCCCGCCTTCGACCAAGCGCTCGACCGCGCCCGGGCCCAGGTCCGCGCGCTGGCCGACAAGAAGATCGCCGTCTTGGCCCCCGGCGCCGACGCGTGGCCGGCCGGGCTGATGGACCTCGACCGCGCCGACCGCCCCGTCGTGCTCTACGCCTTCGGCGACCTCGGGGCGCTCGCGTGGCCTGCGCTGGCGGTGCTCGCCGGCGCGCCGCTCGACGGGGCCCCGTTCGAGGCCGCGCAGGACGTGGCCCGGCGCACCGTGTCGAACGGCCGGGGGCTGGTGGTGGGCGCGGCGACGGGCGTGGACCTGGCGCTGCAAAAGCTGTCGCTCGCCGCCGACCTCCCCGCCGTGGCCGTCCTGGGCGCCGGCCTGGCCCGGCTGGCGCCGCCGATGCGGCCCGGCGCGACGTCGCTCGTCCGCGCCGGCGGGCTCATCGTCTCGCCGTTCGACATGACGCACGGCCCGTTCGACCACGACGACCGCCAGCGGGCGCTCGTCCAGGCCGCGCTCGGCCGCGCCGTCTGCGCCGTGGCGCCGGCCGCGGACTCGCCCGAGGACCGCGCGGCGACCTGGGCGCGCTCGGCCGGACGGCCCATCGCCCTCGTTCCCCCCGCCCCGCCCGAGTCGCCGTGGGCGGACGGCGCGCTGGTGGTCGACGCCGAGACGGCCGGCGACGTGGCGGGGCTGGTCGCGTGAGCGTGCTCTGGGTGTTTTTGGACGGGGTCGGGCTGGGTCCGCCGACGTCCGGAAATCCCCTTGCGACCCTAGACCTGCCGTCGTTCCAAGCGCTCGCCGGCGGCCAGCCGTGGACCGCCGACGCCGAGCCGGTCCGCCAGCCCGGCCACGTCTTCGTCCCGATCGACGCGACGTTGGGCGTGGAGGGCCTGCCCCAGAGCGGGACCGGCCAGGGCGCGCTGTTCACCGGGCACGACGCCGTCCGCGCGCACGGCCGCCACTTCGGCCCGTACCCCCCGACCAAGGTCCGCCCCCTCGTCGAGGCGCACAGCGTGTTCGCCCGACTGGCGCCCGCCGTCGGCGCGGAGCGGCTGGCGTTCGCCAACGCCTACCCCGAGCGTTTTTTCCGCATGGTCGAGGCGCGGGGCCGCTGGACCGTGACGACGCTGGCCGCCAGCTCGGCGGGCGTGCGCCTTCGCGGGGCCGACGACCTGGCGGCGGGTCGCGCGCTCGCCTCCGACCTCACCGGCGAGGGCTGGCGCCGCGTGATCGACCCGGAGCACGCGCCCATCTCGGAGGCGCAGGCGGCCGCCGCGCTGCTGGACCTCGGCCGGGCCCACGACTTCGTGCTGCTGGAGTACTACCTCACCGACAAAGCCGGCCACAGCCAGGACGCCGGCCGCGCCGCGTCCGTCCTCCGGTCGCTCGACCGGTTTTTCGCCGCGCTGCTCGGCGGCCTGGGCGAGCACCTGCTGGTGGTGACGAGCGACCACGGCAACCTGGAGGACCTGGGCACCAAGAGCCACACGCGACACCCCGTCCCGCTGGTGGCGCTCGGGCCGGGCGCGGGCGCCTTCGCGGAGGCCCGGTCGATCCTGGACGTGACGCCAGCGGTGGCCCGGGCGGTACTGGCTGACCTATGAAGCCCGCACGACCCGCGCGTCCGACCGCGTAGGGAGGGCCAGGCGTGCGGGCCTCAAGTCATCCGGGTCCGCAGGCGCTCGTCTTGGCGTGTGACCCGGCAGCAGAATCACCTCCCGACCTCGATTATCTTAGCTCGCGC
Organism: Rubricoccaceae bacterium; assembly: GCA_963789285.1. GTDB lineage: Bacteria > Bacteroidota > Rhodothermia > Rhodothermales > Rubricoccaceae > Rubrivirga. Next base: position 2,091,215 of record CAWBJZ010000004.1, on the reverse strand, counting down.
TTGCGAGAGTGGCGGAATTGGTAGACGCGCCAGATTTAGGATCTGGTGACCGAAAGGTCGTGGGGGTTCGAGTCCCCCCTTTCGCACTGGGGGAGCCTCCGCTGGGCTTCCATTCCGGACGGGCTCCTACCACTCCACCGCCGTGCGCTATCTCGCCCTCGCCGCCGCCCTCCTCGTCGGGGGCTGCACGGCCTCCGGCCCCGTCCTCCGCGCCGAGGACCCCGACCCGGGCCGCCCGGCGGACGGGCTGCTGACCAATCCGGCGCTCCAGGCCGTCGTGGACTTGCAGGTGCGCCGCGACGGCGCGGCGCTGGCGCAAGCGCTGGGCAGCCCCGACAGCCTGGTCCGCGCCCGGGCCGCGTTCGCCCTGGCGTCGGTGCAGGATGAGGGCGCCGTCCCCGCCCTGCGCCGGCTGCTCGACGACCCCGTCCCGGCCGTCCGCGCCGACGCCGCGTTCGCGCTCGGCCAGTCGGCCGACTCGACGGCGGGCGTGGCGCTGGCGGTGTCGCTGCGGCGCGAGGCCACGCCGGCCGTGCTGCGCGAGCTGCTCGACGCGCTCGGCAAGACGGGCGGCCGGCAGGACCTGGAGACCGTGCTGGGCGCGGTGCTGCCCCAGGCGCTGGAACCGGCCCGGGCCCTGGCCCTGGCCCGCTTTGGCCTGCGCGACGTCACCAGCACGGCCTGGGCGGAGTGGCTGGGAGCGCGCCTTCAGGACCAAGCGCCGGCGGTCCGCGCGAACGCCGCCTACGCCTTTACCCGGTCGCCCGTGGACGCGTGGCGCGGGCAGGCCTCGGCCATCCGCCGGGCGTTCGACGCGCTGCCCGACGGCGCCGCCCGCGCCCACCTCGCGCGCGCGCTGGGCCGGCTCGACGACCCCGCCGACCTCGGCCGGCTGGCGCGAGCGCTGGCCCAGGACACCGACTGGAGCACGCGCGTCCAGGCCGCGAGGGCGCTGGGCCGAGTCGACGACGGGGCCGCGGCAAGCGCCCTCGTCGCCGGGCTCTCGGACGACAACCCCCACGTGGCCCAGGCCGCCGCGACGGCGCTCGCCGGTCGCGACGACGCGGGCCCGTCCGCCGCGCTGGCGGTCGTGGAGGACGGCGCGCGGCCGTGGACGGTGCAGGCCCCCCTCCTCGCGGTCCTGGCCGGCAACGGCCGCACCGACGCCGTCCTCGCCTGGACCGACCGCCAGCGGGACCCGTTCGCCCGGGCCGCCGGGCTCACGGCCCTGGGCGCCAGCGACGACGGCGCCGCGCTGACGCAGCTGTTCACCGCCGCCCGCGCCGACGACGCGCTCGTCGCCGCCGCCGCCTTGGGCGCGCTCCGCCAGCGGTGGGAGACCGGGGAGTACGGCGCGCGGCGGTTCTACGACGCCTTCGCCCACGGCCTCCGCCGCGGCGACCTCGCCCTCACCACGACCGCCGCGCCGGTCTTGGCCGACTCCGCCTTCTGGGCGCTCGGCGCGGGCGCGCTGCTGCGCGAGGTGTACCGGACGCTCTCCCCACCGGAGGACGTCGAGCCGATGGTCGCGCTGATCGCCGCCATCGGCCGGGTCCGCGACGGGGAGGAGCTGGACTTCCTGGTCGGCGTGACGCTGGAGGAGAAGAGCCAGACCCTGCGCCTGGCCGCCCGGGAGGCCATCAACGACCGGCTGGAGGAGGGCGTGGACGTCGAGATCACCGGCGGCGGCTCGGCGGCCACGACCGGCATCGACTGGGCGCACCTGGCGGGCGTCGGGCGGCGCCCGACGCTGGTGCTGGAGACCGACCGGGGCCGCGTCGAGATCGAGATGGACGCCGAGGCCGCGCCCCAGACCGTCCAGCTGATCACGCGCACGGCCGCCGGCGGGCGCTACGACGGCGTCCCCTTCCACCGCGTCGTCGCCGACTTCGTGGTCCAGGGCGGCGACTACTTCCGCCGCGACGGCTTCGGCGGCCCGGAGACGCCCATCCGGAGCGAGTTCACGCGCATCCGCTACCGCCCCGGGACGCTGGGCATGGCGAGCTCGGGCAAGGACACCGAGGGCGTCCAGTTCTTCGTCACGCACAGCGACCAGCCGCACCTCGACGGCCGGTACACCGCGTTCGGCCGCGTCGTCCGGGGCCAGGACGTCATCGACCAGATCCTCCAGGGCGACCTCGTCCGCCGGGCGCGCGTGGTGCGCAGCCCGTAGCCCGCCTCCCACTGGCGGGCGCCCGCGGCATTCCCCAACCCATGAGCGAGCCCGTCTGGATCGAGGTCGGCGGCGTCCGCCAGTTCGTCGCGCTCCGGGGCCGGGGCGCGGTGCCGGTCCTGCTCATTCACGGCGGCCCGGGCGCCTCGCTCCTGCCGTTCGCTCGGCAGATCGCACGCGCGACCGGGCTCGAAGCCGATTTTGCCCTGGCCTACTGGGAACAGCGCGGGACCGGGCGCTCCAGAGGCACGCTGGGCGAGGGCGACCTCTCCCTCGACGCCATCGTCTCGGATGCCGCCGTCGTCGCCGAGCGCTTGGCGGAGCGGTTCGGGCGCGCGCCGCTCGTCGTCGGCCACTCGTGGGGGACCGTCGTCGGCGTCCTGCTGGCCCGGGACCGGCCGGACTTGGTGGCGGGCTACGTCGGAGTCGGGCAGGTCGTGAACGTCCGGGACCAGGAGGCGGCCTCGACGGCGTGGGCCCGGGACCAGGCCCAGCGGCGCGGCGACCGGCGGGCGCTCCGGGCCCTGGACCGGCTCGGTCCCCCTCCGCACACCGCGGCCCAGATGCTCCGCCAGCGGGCCGTGCTCACCCAGTTCGGCGGCGTCTGGCACGGCCGCGGGCGACTGGCGCTCGCCGCCTCCGGCCTGCGCGACGCCCTCACGACGCCCGAGTACACGGCACGCGACCTGTGGCGGCAGGCCCAAGACCCTTTGTTCTCGCTCCGCGCGCTTATGCCCGACAAGCAAACCGTGGACCTGGTAGCGCTCGCGCCCAGCCTCTCCGTGCCCGCGTGGTTCGTCGCCGGGGCGCACGACCAGATCACCCCCGTCTCGCTCGTCGAAGGCTACGTCCGCGCGCTGGACGCCCCGGCGGGCAAGCACCTCGTCCGGTTCGAGCGCTCGGCTCACTACGCCTTCTTGGAAGAGCCCCAGAGGTTTGAGGGCGTGGTCCGCGAGGCCGCAGGCAGCGTGCGCTAGGCCAGCTGGCGGGCGCGGGGGGCGGGGCCCTACCCCTTCAGCTGCGCCTGCAAGATCGGGAGCAGGCGGGAGCCGTCGCGCATCGGGAGCCGGTAGACGTTGGGCTGGAGCCACGCGTGGATCGGGACGAGCGGCTGCAAGCGGCGCGCGGCGGCGTCGGTCAGCGCGAGGTCCACGGCGCCGTCGCCCTGGCGGACGCCTCGGATCTCGCTCCAACTCAGGAGCACGTCCCAGCGCAGGTCGCGCAGACCCTGCCAGTGGGTCTCGACGGCGTACGGCGGCATCTCGACCCGGGTCAGAGTCCGGAACGCGACGAGCAGCCCAACGGCCACGCCGATCCCAGACGCCAGCCACGCGCTCAGCGCGACACTGGTCCCGAGCCACTGGCGGGCCACGCCGACCGCGGGCCCCAGCCCGACCGCCAGCGCGACAGCCGCGACGACGGCGGCCGCCAGTCCCAGCTGTGCCGAGGGCGTCCGCAGGACGGCGGCTGCGTGTTCGGAACGTGGCCGGTCGAGGAAGAAACGTACCTGCTGCCACGCCCGGCCGCCCTCGCCGGGCCGCGACCGCCGGCGCTCGGCCTCCTGGGCCGCGCGCTGCATCTGGGCCGCGACGCGCTCGACGTCGAAGCCGGCGTCGGGGTCCGCCCGCTCCAGGGCGTCGTACGCCGTCTGGACCTCCAGGAACGCCTCTTTGGCGGCTGGGTCGTCCGGGTTCCGGTCCGGGTGGTACTTCAGCGCCAGCCGCCGGTGGGCCCGGCGGAGGTCGTTGGCGCTGGCGTCTGGGGAGACGCCCAAGATCTCGAAGGGCGTGCGGGCGGTAGTCATCGCGGGGGGCGGGTCGCCCGCCCGTCCCGCGAGGACCGTGCCAGTCCCCCTAGTTGCTCACCAGCACGTCGTAGGTGCTCATGTGCGCGGCGTCCATCTCGGACAGGAGCGCGTAGGCCTGGTTGCGCTGGGGCGCGTCGCGCAGCAAGGCGGCGATCTCGGTGTGCTTGGTCGCGAAGAACACGTCGGTCGCGTAGCGGCGGCGGTTGAACTGCAGGAATAGCTCGTGCAGCTCGCCCATCGTCGTGAGCGCGCGCGCCCACGCTTGGTCGGGCTGGCGGACGAACGGGTCGAGGACGCCGACGTGGTACGAGAAGTGGGCGCGGCGGAGCGCCACGAACGTGGGGTCGAGCAGCTCCTGCACGAGGGAGAACCGCGACCGGTCCTCGCTGAGGTCCCCGCCCCAGCTGTCGGCGCCCGTGGCACGAGCGACCTCGGCGACGCGGCGCGCGCGCTCGAAGTGGGGCGTGCCGCCGAGCTCGGCGAACGAGTCGTAGTCGTAGCCCAGGATCAGGAGCGCGTAGAAGTCCAGCACCGACGTCAGCGCGTCGAATCGGTTGAGGTCGAAGGCGAGGTTCTGGCCCCTCGTGTAGTTGAAGGCCCACGCGTCGTCGCTGAGCAGGACCGTGGGCGTGGTCTGGGCCGTGCCGTAGATGGGGCGGCTGGCCTGGACGACGACCTGGGCCAGGAACGAGGTCTGCGACTCGGCCTCGGTGATCGTGATCTGCAGGCGGCAGTCGATCCGCTCGTCGGCGCCGTAGACGTCCTCGGTCCAGGCGCGGAGGTTGACGTAGCGCGCGACCTCCTCGCGCAGCTCGTCGAGGTAGGAGTACTCGCTGCCCGAGAGCGCCGTCCGGTTCAGCGTGACCTGGCAGTTGAGCTCCTGGGCCGACGGGGCGGCCGCCAGGGCAGCGGCGAGGAGCAGGCAAGCGAGGGCGTGGCGCACGGCGGGGGTCGCGTATGTTTCGGGCCGGGCCGGAAGCTACCGGCCCCGCTCCCCGCCCGAACGCCGCCCGATGGCAATTATGCGCCCCCTCCTGGTCCTGGCCTGCGCGCTGGCGCTCGCCCTGCCCGCCCAGGCCCAGTACGCCGAGGGCGGCGCGCGCACGCTCGCGCTGGGCCGCGCTGGCGTCGCGCTCGGCGCCGACGCCTGGGGCCACGTCAACCCCGCGGCCTGGGCCAGCCTCACCGACCGCCGCGCCGGCCTCCAGGCCAGCCAGGCGTTCGGCGTCAGCGAGTTGCGGCTGGGCGCGCTCTCCGCCGCCGCCCCCACCCCCCTAGGCACCGTCGCGCTGGCGGCGCGGACGTACGGGTTCACGGAGCGCCGCGAGACCCAGATCAAGGTCGGCTTGGGCCGCCAGCTGGCGCTCAGCCCCAGCCGCGGGCTCGACGTGGGGCTGGCGCTCGGCATCGAGACGGCGTCGGTGGAGGGCTACGGGTCCGAGACGGCGGTCCTGCTGGACCTCGGCGTTCAGGGCGAGGTCGTGGACGGGCTGCGCGCCGGCTTGTCGGGCCGCAACCTGCTGGCGCTGGCGCGCGACGACGCGTCCGACTTGCGCCAGTCGGCCGGGACGGTGCCGGCGATCACGGTCGGGCTGGCGTACGCGCCGTCCGCGACCTCGACGCTGGTGCTGGACGCGAGCCAGGACCTCGACTTCGGGCTGTCGGTGCGCGGCGGGGCCGAGGTCTACGTCGTGCCCCAGCTGGCGCTGCGCGTGGGCGTGTCGTCGGAGCCGGTCCGGTTCTCGGGCGGCGCCGGCGTCGTGGTGAGCGGGCTCCGCGCCGACCTCGCCTTCGAGCTCCACGAGACGCTGGGCCTGACGCCGGCCGTGGGCGTCGAGGTGTCGTTTTGACGCGCCCGCGTCCGCTCCCCCCGCCCGAGCGCCCATCGCTTCGCCCAGTGGGCGCTCAGACTGTCCCCCTCACGCGTGAGGGGGACAGCCAATGCTGCACGGAGCGAAGCGATGGCATCGTTGGCGGGGGGAGCCACTCGGGCGGAGGGGCGGCCGGCGTACTCACCCTCCTCCTCATCTTGACCGCCAGCGCGGCGGTCGCCCAGGTCCCCGACAGCACCGAGGTCGAGCCCGAGGTCGGCGCCGACTTCGAGGCGCTGTTCGAGGACGACGTCGCCGGCGACCCGACCGAGCTCCTCGAGCTCCTCCAGGCGCTCCGCGAGAACCCCCTCGACATCAACACGGCGACGGCCGAGGAGCTGGCCCAGGTGCCGGCCTTCGACCCGGTCGTCGCCGGCGCCATCGTCCGCTTCCGCGCCGACGGGCCGTTCACGTCGCTGCCGGGCCTGCTCCAGGTGCCCGGCGTCACGTCCGACGTCTACCTCGACGCGCGCCCCTACCTCCTCATCGGGCCGGTGCTGGCGGCCGTCGCCAGCAGGGAGCCGCGGTTCCCCGCCGTCCCCTCCATCGGGACCATCACCGGCGGCCTGCGCTACTCCGCGATCCAGCGCGTCCAGCGGCGCCTGGACGTGGGGGAGGGCTTCCGAGGGCCCGACTCCACGCGCGCGTTCCTCGGCTCGCCCGAGCGGATCTACACCCGGCTCCAGGCCACGTACCGCCGCCAGGTCTCCTTCAACGTCACGCTCGAAAAGGACCCCGGCGAGGCGTTCCGCTTCGACGGCGGGACGAACACCTACGGCTACGACTACCAGTCGGCGCACGCCGCCATCCTGGACATGGGGCGGATCGACGCCCTGATCCTGGGCGACTACTCGGCGCAGTACGGGCAGGGGCTGGCGCTGTGGCGCGCATCGGGCTTCGGCAAGGGGCCGGACGCCGTCGGCGGGCCGATCCGGTCGGGGCGCGGGCTGAGGCCCTACGGCTCGGTCGACGAGAACAACTTCTTCCGTGGCGCCGCCCTGTCGGTCGCCGTCGTCCCCGGGCTCTACGTCTCGGCGTTCGCCAGCCGGCGCTCGCTCGACGCGTCGATGTTCAGGCCCGACACGACGGGCTTCGGCGGGCCGGACGTGCCGCCGGGCGCCTTCGACGCCGTCGTCACCAGCCTAGGCGCCGACGGGCTGCACCGCAACGACCGCGAGCTGGCGCGCAAGGACGCCCTCGACGAGACGCTCTTCGGCGGCGGGGCCGAGTACCGGGTCGCGACCAGCGACGTCGAGGGCCGCGCCGGCGTCGTCGCGACGCGCTCCACGTTCGGCACCCCACTGGCGGCCGGCGACCGCCCGGACGAGCGGTTCGACTTCGCTGGCGACCAGGCGACAGTCGTGAGCGCCTACGCCGACGCCAAGACGCGGCTGGGCATCGCGTTCGGCGAGGTCGCCCGGGGCGCCGGCGGGGGGCTGGGGGCCGTCGGCGGCGTCGGGCTGGACCTGGGCGGCGGCGCGGACCTGCTGGTCGTGGGCCGGAGCTACGCCCCGGACTTCACCAGCTTACACGGCTACCCCTTCGGCGAGCGCAACGGCGTCGGCCGCAACGAGAACGGGGTCTACGTCGGCGCCCGGATCAAGCCGTCGCCGGCCTGGACCGTCAACGCCTACCTCGACCAGTACCGCTTCCCGTTCTTGCGCTTCAACGAGCCCCGCCCGACGCAGGGGTCGGAGGCGCTGCTCCACGTCGAGCACCGCCCGCGCCGCTACCTCCGGGTGTACGCGCAGGCGCGGACCGAGACGCGCGAGACCGGCGTCGACGTGCCCGGCACCGTCCCCGGCTCCGTCGTCGGCGGGCTCTCGACGCAGACGCGGCAGACGCTGCGCGTCCAGGGCGAGTGGGACGCCAACCGCCAGCTGCGCCTGAGGGCCCGCGTCGAGGGCTCGCGCTACGTCGACCCCGACCGCACCCAGCCCAACCAGTACGGCTCGCTCGTCTACCAGGACGTCCGGTGGCAGGCGCTCGGCTGGCTCCGCACCGACCTCCGGCTGACGCTGTTCGACACCGACAGCTTCGACGCGCGGCTGTTCGCCTTCGAGAACGACCTGACGGGCGTGTTCGCGATCCCGGCGCTCAACGGCCGCGGCGTGCGCGGCTACGTGCTGCTCTCGGCCACGCCGACGAGCGACGTCCGCGTCCAGCTCAAGCTGGCCTCGACCTGGCTCCGCAACGTGACGAGGGTTGGGTCGGGCACGAGCGAGGTGCCGGGCAACCGCGTGAGCGACCTGGGCGTCCAGGTCCGCGTGCGGATCTGAGCAGGGGGCGGCTGTGGTCGGCAGGGTTGGGGCGCGCCGAGAGGAAGCGCCAGTGGGACGGTACGTACGTAGAGCAACGAACCGCATGAGTGAGTCCAGCAGCATACCAGACTCTGACCTATGGCGTGCAGCGGACGGGCGCGGCGCTTCGGGAGGCGCAACGGCCCGGGCGCTCGTCGTCGGGGCGGGACCCGCGGGGCTGATGGCCGCCGAGGTGCTCGCTCGCGCCGGCGCCTCGGTCGTCGTGGCGGACCAGATGCCGACGCCGGCCCGCAAGTTCTTGATGGCGGGCAAGTCGGGCCTCAACCTCACCAAGCAGGACGAGGACTTCCAGGCGGCATACGGCGACGTGTCCCCAGCCTTCGCGCAGGCGTTGGCCGAGTTCGGCCCGGACGAGGTGGTGCGCTGGGCCACGGGTCTGGGCCAGGAGGTGTTCGTCGGGTCGACCGGCCGCGTGTTCCCCGTCGCGATGAAGGCGTCGCCGCTGCTGCGCGCCTGGCTCAAGCGGCTCGACGGCCTGGGCGTGCGCCTGGTGACGCGGTGGCGGTGGGAGGGCTGGCGCGACGGTTGGGCCGTGTTCGACACGCCCGACGGGCGGCGCGAGGTCGAGGCCGACGCCACCGTCCTGGCGATGGGCGGCGCCAGCTGGCGGAGGCTGGGCGCCGACGGGGCGTGGACGGCGCACGTTCCGCAGGCGGTGGCGCCGTTCCAGCCCGCCAACGTCGGGCTCCGCGTCGAGTGGTCCCGGCACATGGCGCGCTGGCAGGGCGAGCCGGTCAAGGGCGTGGCGTTTCGGGCGGGAGACCTGGTCAGCCGGGGCGAGGCCGTGATCACGGCCCGAGGCCTGGAGGGCGGCGGGATCTACAGCGTCAGCCAGGCCGTCCGCGACGGCCACGCGTTGACGGTCGACCTGGCGCCCGACCTCTCACACGCCGTCGTCGCCGACCGGCTGGCGAAGCAGGGGTCGAAGCCGAGCCAGGCAACGCGGCTGCGCAAGGCGGTGAACCTCGACGGCGCCCGCGCCGCGCTCCTCAACGAGTTCGGGCGCCCGTTCGGCGCGGACCTGGCCGGCGTGCTGAAACGGCTCCCGGTGCGCCACCAAGGCGTGCTGCCGATGGACGAAGCCATCTCGACCGCGGGCGGGCTCCGGTTCGACGCCTTGGACGGGTTCCGGCTGGCGGACCGCGCCTCGGTTTACGCCGCCGGCGAGATGCTGGACTGGGAGGCCCCGACGGGCGGCTGGCTCATCACCGCCTGCCTCGCGACCGGCCGGTCGGCAGCGCTGCAGGCGCTGGCGGACCTGGGCGTGGCGTCTGATTCGGCGCCGCTCGACGGCCGCCCGGACGTGCCCGGCGAGTGAGGGACGCCAGCCGATGCCGCTCACAGCGCCCCCGCCGACGCGGTGCCAGCGGACGGCGGCGGCGCGCCCCATGACCGGCTCAGAACCCGTCCGCGGCCTCCGCCAGCGAGGCGCGAGACCTGCGCGGCGTCTCCCCCGCAACCGCACTCGGCGCGCAGAATCCGGTCCGCCCGGGCACCGTTGACTCGCCATGCCCGAGACCCCACGCGCTGAGACCGACAACGCCAAAGCGCCGCGCTCGCTGACGGCCACGCTGCGGCGGATCCTGACCTTCGCCCGGCCCTACCGCGGCCGGCTGGCGGCGGCGATTGCCCTGACACTCGTCTCGACGGCCGTCGGGCTCGTCGTTCCGCTGGGCCTGCAGCGGCTCCTGGACTCCGTGTTCCAGGCCACCAACGGCGACCTGCTCAACCAGCTGGCGCTCGCGCTGCTCGGGCTGTTCGCGTTGCAGGCCGTGTTCGGGTTCGGCGGGACGTACCTGATGGACTGGTCCGGCGAGCGCGTCGTGACCGACCTCCGGACCCGGCTCTACACCCACCTCCACCGCCTGGGGCTCCGGTTCTTCAGCGACCAGCGGACCGGCGAGATCACCTCCCGCTTGACCAACGACGTCTCCAAGGTGCAGTCGGCGGCCACGAGCGATCTGGGCGACGCGCTCAGGCTGTCGCTGACGCTGGTGGGCTCGGTCGCGCTGATGCTGGCGCTGAACTGGCGGCTGTCGTTGGTGATCTTCGCCGTGGTCCCCCCGATCGCGTGGGCGATGCGGTCGTTCGGCGTCAAGGTCCGCAACCTGTCGCGGTCGATCCAGGACCGGCTGGCGGACACGACGGCCATCGCCGAGGAGGCGATCTCGGGCGTCCGCGTCGTCAAGGCGTTCACGCGCGAGCGCTACGAGACCGGCCGCTACACCGACGCCGTCGAGGCGTTGTTCGAGACGTCGCGGCGCCGCGCCTGGATCGTGGCCGGGTTCTGGTCGATGGTCGGCTTCGGGTTCTCGACGGCGCTGGTGACCATCTTCTGGTTCGGCGGGCGCGAGGTGCTGGCGGACCGGCTGACCGCAGGCGCGCTCGTCGCGTTCATCGTCTACGCCTTGAACATCGCCCGCAGCGTGGCGGGCGCGGGCCGGCTCTACACCTCGTTCCAGAGCGCCGCCGGCGCCTCGGACCGTCTGTTCGAGCTGCTGGACTCCGTCCCCGAAGTCACCGAGGCCCCGGATGCCGTCCGGCTGGCGGATGTGCACGGCGGGGTCGAGTTGGCCGGCGTCACATTCGGCTACGACGCTGGGCGCCCCATCCTGAGCGACGTGTCGATCCGGGTCGCGCCGGGCGAGACCGTCGCCTTGGTCGGACCGAGCGGCGCGGGCAAGACGACGCTGCTCCACCTGATCCCCCGCTTCTACGACCCGGACGCGGGCGTCGTCCGAATCGACGGCGTGGACTTGCGGGACGCGTCCGTCGAGAGCGTCCGCCAGTCGGTCGCGCTGGTGGCCCAGGACGTCCAGCTGTTCGGGGTCTCGCTGAGGGACAACATCCGCTACGGGCGGCTCGACGCGACCGACGCCGAGGTCGAGGCGGCGGCGCGCGCGGCCAACGCCCACGACTTTATCGCGGCCTTGCCGGACGGCTACGACACGCCCGTCGGCGAGCGCGGCGTCAAGCTGTCCGGCGGGCAGCGCCAACGCGTCTCCATCGCCCGGGCGCTGTTGAAGGACCCGCCGATCCTGCTTCTCGATGAGGCCACCTCGGCGCTCGACGCCGAGTCCGAGGCCGCCGTCCAAGACGCGCTGGCGGACCTGATGGACGGGCGGACGACGGTCGTGATCGCCCACCGGCTGGCGACCGTTCGGGAGGCCGACCGGATCGTGGTGTTGGACGGGGGCCGCGTCGTCGAGACCGGCACACACGACCAACTCGTGGCCCGTGGCGGGCTCTACGCCGGGCTCGCCGAGCGCCAGTTCGTGGCAGAGGAGGTGGCGTAGCGATTCGACCCGGCCCGGCACTCCCCCCGCCAACACACGCCCATCGCTCCGCTCAAGGGCGGTTGGCTGTCCCCCTCACGAGTGAGGGGGACAGTTTGACCGTGCGTTGCGCGAAGCGATGCAACGGTCAAACGGGGGGGGCGGTCCGGCGAGGGGTACGTCAGGCGTCGGTCTCCTCGATCTCGGCCTCCGCGGTCGGGACGGCGTCGTGGGCGGCGGTCACGACTTGGTCCATGAACGCGTCGAGGCCGAGGTCGGGGCGCCAGCGGACCTGGCGGGCGCCGTCGGGGTGGAGCCGCATCCAGTTGGCCAGCATCCGCATCTCGTCCACGTCGGGGCGGAGGTGGCTCTCGGGCGGGGCGAGGTTGGGGTCGAACGCTTCCGCCAGCGCCTCGCGCAGGTCGGCGAGCTCGTCCGGGCCGGGGTCGAGCGGGCAGGTCCACGCGGCCCGCCAGCCGGCCGTAGCGGATCAGGAACAGCTGGGCGCCGCCGTCCAACCCGTCGTAGCCCGGCGCCAGAGGCTCGACCAGGACCGCGTGGTGCTCGTGGACGGCCGACGCGATGCGGCGCTGCCGCCCCATCGTCCGCTGGAGCCGGTGGAGCTGGTCGCGGTACCACCCGGCGGCCTCGTACTCGCGCGTGGCGGCGGCCTGGCGCATGGCCTCCTCTACCATCTCGACGGCCTCGGCGTCCTGGCCGGTCAGGAAGCGCCGCACGCGGTCGACCTCCAGCTCGTACTGCTCGTAGCCGCCGGCGCACGGCGCCCCGCACCGGCCCATCTCGTGGTACAGGCACGGGCGGCCCAAGTCGTAGACGTTGTCGGCGCACTCCCTCAGCATGAACAGCCGCCCGATCAGCTCGACCAGCTCCTCGGCCTGGCCGCGCCGCCCCAGTGGCCCGTAGTACTCGGCGCCGTCGTTGGCGATGCGCGGCGTCCAGCTCAGGGTCGGCGCGCGGTGCGTGGTGTCGAGGCGGATGAACGGGTAGTCGCGGTAGCGGCGCTGGGCGCGGTTGTAGACCGGCAGCGTGCTCTTGATCAGCCGCGACTCCTCCAACAGCGCCGCCAGTTCGGTGCCGGTCTCGGTCCAGGTCACCTCGCGCACGTCGCGGACCAGCTTGCGCGTCTTGGGCACATGCGCCTCGACGGCCGAGAAGTAGCTCCGCACGCGGTTGCGCAAGCTCTTTGCCTTGCCGATGTAGATCACCGTGCCGCGGCTGTCGCGCATGAAGTAGACGCCGGGGCGGTCGGGCAGGAGCGGCAGCGTCTCGTCGCGGATCTTCTTGAGGTGGCGCGGCTCGCGCCGGGTGTCCTTGTAGCGGCGGCGCTGGAAGTTGAGCAAGCCCTCGACCGTCGTCACGTCGAACTCCAGGCGCAACCGCTCCAGCAGGATCACCAGCAGCTTGGCCGTGGCCTCGGCGTCACCGAGCGCGCGGTGACGGCCGTGGACGGTGATGCCGAAGTGCTGGGTGAGCTTGCTGAGCCCCTTGGACGGCAGCGACGAGAGCAAGCGTCGCGCCAGGCGAAGGGTGTCCAGCGACGGGTTCTGCAACGGAGGCAACCCCGCCTCCGCCAACGCCACGTCCAAGAAGCGGGCGTCGAACGGCAGGTTGTGGGCGACCAGGATGGCGTCGCCCAGGAAGTCCACGAAGCCGGGCAGCACCTCGGCCGCCGACGGCTGGCCGTAGACCATGCCCGTCGAGATCCCCGTCAGCCGCGTGATCCGGTTGGGGACGTGGCAGCCGGGGTCGATGAGCTGCTGGAACGTGTCGACGACCTCGCCGCCGACCAGCCGGGCGGCCCCGATCTCGATGATCCGGTCGTCGCCCGCCCGCGACCCGGTGGTCTCGGTGTCGACGATGACGAACTCGGCGCGGTCGGTGTCCATGGTGGGCGGAAGGTCGCACCAGTGTCGCACGGCCCGCTGACGCCCGGCGTGTCACACGTCTCGCACACCGCATCTAGGCGGCGCCCGCCCCGTAGCGTGCGGAAGCCCTCCTCCCCTCCCATGCCGCTCTCGATCTCGCTCCTCGGCGCACTGGCGGTCGCGATGGCCGGGGTGTTCGCGGTCGGCCTCTCGCTGGCTGGCCCGCACGACCGCGGCCGGTGGCTGGCCGTCGGATTGGGCGTCGCCGCGGTGTACCTCGCCGTCTCGGGCGGGCTCGCCGCCAGCGGGGCGCTCGCCGACGTGGAGGCGCGGCCCCCGCCGGTCGGGCTGATGCTGCTCGCGCTCAGCCTGGGCGTGGTCGCGCTGGCGTTCTCGCGCGTGGGCGACCGCCTGCTCCGGCTGCCGCTGGCAGTGCTCGTCGGGTTCCAGTCGTTCCGGATCGCGGTCGAGGCGCTGTTGGAGCGGGCGGCCGACGCGGACGTGGTGCCGGTCGAGATGACGTGGCACGGCCTGAACCTCGACGTGCTCTCCGGGCTAGCGGCCCTGGCGCTCGGCCTGTGGCGGGGGCGCCCGCCCCGGTGGGTCGTCGCCGCGTGGAACGTTTCGGCGCTGGCGCTGCTCGGCGTCGCCGTGGTCGTCGCCGCCTTGTCCGCCTTCGGCGTCCTGCCGACCGAGCCCCGGATGACGTTGCCGGTGACGTGGCCCGGCGTCTGGCTCCCGGCGTGGCTGGTCCAACTGGCGCTCTTGGGCCACGTCCTCGTCTTCCGCAAGCTCCGCCAGTCGCGCTGACGGACCTCGTGCCACCGGGCTGGCGACGGCTCCTCGGAAGTCGGGGCGCTGGTACCGTCAGCGGTCGAAGCCGAGGGCTTGGAACAGCGCTAGGCCCACGTCGGCGTTGACCATCCGGCCGTGGAACAGGTCAGCGCCGGGGCCGAAGGCGTACAAGCCGACGTCGGCGGCGGTGTGGCCGCCCGTCGTCCAGCCGATGCCGGCGGGCTCGGAGATCAGGTCGCGCACGACCGGGCCCAGGCGTACGGGTCGCCGCTGGCGATGGCGCCTCGGATGGCGTCCTCGGAGCCGGGCGGCAGTTCGTCGAGGGCCAGGCCCTCGCGGACCACGGCCGCCGGGTCCCCGCCGGCGCGGAGTTGGTCGGTCATGCCCTCGAAGCTGGCGGTCGCGGCCAGCAACGGCGCGGGGTCCCAGAGGTAGAGGCCGTCCCGCCCCAGCGTCATGCCGCCGGTCTCGTGGTCGGCGGTCGAGACGACGAGCGTGTGGCCGTCGCGCGCGGCCCAGGCGAGGGCGGCCTCGACGGCGCGGTCGTAGGCCAGGATGTCGTGCAAGTGCCCGACGGGGTCGTTGCCGTGCCCGGCGTGGTCGATGCGGCTGCCCTCGATCATGACGAAGAACCCGTTCTCACGCCCGTCTGGCGAGGCCGCCAGCAGGTCGAGCGCGCGCGCGGTCATCTCGGCCAGCGACGGCTGGTCGGTGCGGCCGCGGTCGACCTCGTAGGCGAGGTGCGACGGGGCCAGGACGGCCAGGGCGGGGAGCGCCGAGACCCGGTCGTAGCCGGCGCGGTCGGTCGCGACGGTCCACCCGCCGTCGGTCATGGCCGCCAGCAGCAACTCGTTGCCCTCGCCGGTGAACGAGCCCAGGCCCCCGCCAAACAGCAGATCCACGCCCGACGCCGCGAACTGGCGGGCGATCTCGCGCTCCTCGGCCCGGCTCTCGACGTGGGCGGCGAACGAGGCCGGCGTCGCGTGCGTGATGCGGCTGGTCGCGACCAGGCCCGTCGCCATGCCCCGCGCCTCGGCCGCCTCCAGGATGGTCCGGCACGGCTGGCGCAGCGTGTCGACGGCGATGGCGCCGTTGTACGTCTTGATGCCGCACGCGTAGGCCGTCGCGCTGGCGGCCGAGTCCGTCACGCGGCTGTCCGTCGCCGAGGTCTCGACGGCGCCCACCAGCAGGCTGTCGAAGGCCAAGGGCGACCCCTTGGCGGCGGCGCCCATCGTGGCCGAGGCCGGGCCGAAGCCGTCGGCGATCATCAGGACCACGTTGCGCGGCTGGTCCGGGCGGGGCACAGCGGTCTCGTCCAGCGCGACGGGCCGGTCGGGCGGCGCGGGGGCGGGGGTCTGAGCGGTGGCGCACGCGCTGACGGAGAGCGCCAGCGCGGCGAGGGCGAGGGGTCGGATCATGGCGTCGGGGGTCGGCGGAGGCGGCAGGCTACCACGGCTCAACGGCCGGCGTTGAACCGGCGTGTGACGCTGCGTGTCTTCGTGCCGAATCCCATGCCCGCGCGCCGTGCGGCGTGAGATCCGGCGGTCCGGGTCGAACGTCGGCGCCGGTGCCGCGTACGCCTGGCACTCCCTCCCTCCCCCAATCCCAAAGACATGAAGCTCACAGTAGTAGGCGCCGGCAACGTCGGCGCGACGGTCGCCGAGTGCGTCGCGCGCATGGACATCGTCCAGAACATCGCCCTCATCGACATCAACCCCGGCACGGCCAAGGGCAAGGCCCTCGACCTGATGGAGTCGGCGCCGATCCACGGCTTCGACACCGTGATCGAGGGCGGCGACGACTACGGCATCACCGCCGACTCCGACGTGACCGTGATCACGGCCGGGCTTCCCCGCAAGGAGGGCATGAGCCGCGACGACCTGCTCAAGGTCAACTCCGAGATCGTCGCGAGCGTGACGCAGCAGGTGGCGGAGAAGAGCCCGAACACGATCATCATCGTGGTCTCGAACCCCCTCGACGTCATGACCTACGTCGCCTACATGGAGTCGGGCTTCCCGAGCCAGCGCGTGATGGGCATGGCCGGCGTGCTCGACACGGCGCGCTACCGCGCCTTCCTGAAGATGGAGCTCGGCGTGTCCGTCCGCGACATCAACGCGATGCTCTTGGGCGGCCACGGCGACTCGATGACGCCGTTGCCTCGCTTCACGACAGTCGGCAGCCAGCCGGTGACCAACCTCATCGAGGAGTCCCGCCTGGACGAGATCATCGAGCGCACCAAGAAGGGCGGCGGCGAGATCGTCAAGCTCATGGGCACCTCGGCGTGGTACGCCCCGGGCGCGGGCGCGGCCGAGATGGTCGAGGCCATCGTCAAGGACAGCCAGCGCGTGCTCCCGGCCGCGGCCTGGGTCACGGGCCAGTACGGGCTGGAGGACATGTTCATCGGCGTCCCCGTCCGCCTGGGCAAGAACGGCGTCGAGGAGATCGTCGAGCTCGACCTCAACGACCGCGAGAAGTCCGACATGAAGGCGCGTGGCGACCACGTCCGCGAGGTCATTGGGGCCTACGAGAACCTCCCCAAGGCGGAGGCCTAGCGCGCCCGACTGGCGGGAGCCTTCCGCCAGCGGCACAGGACGCGGGGCGGTCTCTTCGGAGGCCGCCCCGCTTTTCGTTTGCGCCCCCGACGAGGTCGTGTCGCTAGTGTGCCAGTCAGGGCACAACCCCGTCCGGGTGGCGGCGAGGTCGCACTAGACGACCGCGGGGTCCGTTCGGAGCCCTTCCTTCACAATCCCTTCGCGCTATGCGCATCCTCGTCGCGACCCTGGCCCTGCTGGCGGCCCCCCTCGTCTCCGCCCAGTCGTCTCCGCCCCCTGGCCCCGTTCCCGATCCGGACGCCGACACCGGCGTCTTCACCGAGCTCGGCGTCGCTGGCGGGTACGGCGGAGGGGGCGTGGGAGCGATCGGCGTCGGGACGGTCTCGCTCGGGTACCGGCTCCCGAGCGGGCTCTCGGTCGGGGCGCACGCGAGCGGCGTCCAGTACGGGGGCCTCTACTCCGGCCTGGCCTTCGGCCCGGAGGTCCGGTACCAGCGCTCGCTCGGGGAGAGCTCGACGCTGGACGTGCATGCGAGCGGGACCATCGGGTTCTACGGCACCGATCGGTTGAGCGGATCGGGGTTCCAGCGGTCCGGCTTCTCGCTCCAGACCGGGGCGACCTCGACGCGGAGGTTCGACCTCGGCCGCGGCGTCCGACTGGCGACGACGGGCGGCCTGCTGGGCGGCGTCACGCGGTCCGACGGCTTGGACTTCGACTCCGGCTTCTCGACCGAGGACCGCACGGGGGCCTACGCCGGCGTTGTTGTGGGCGCGCAGTTCGAGTTCGAAGCCTTGGGTGCTCGCTTCGCCGTCGGCCCCTCGGTCTACATCCCGGTCGTCTCGTCGAACCAGCCCCCGTTGGGGCTGCACCAGACGGGCGGCGGCCCGCGCCGAGGCTTCCTCACGGTGACGTTCTAGCCCAGCGCCGGTCGCGTTGGCGGACGTCGTCCGCCCGTCGTCTGCGGGGCGGCCCTCTCGGGGGGCCGCCCCTCTTTCTTTGCGCGGGGCCGGTGGGCGGCGCCTGATCGAAACCGCGCGCGGATCAGGTCCGCCAGTCGCCGGCGCCGTGGCTACGTTCCGGCGCCCCACGCCCCCACGATGGCAGACGCCCGACTCGCCCCCGCCGCCGGCCGCTTCGGCACGTTCGCCGGCGTGTTCACGCCCAACGTGCTCACCATCCTGGGCATCATCCTGTTTCTCCGGACGGGCTGGGTGGTCGGGCAGGCGGGGCTGGGCGGGGCGCTCGTCATCATCGGGCTGGCCAACGCGATCTCGCTGCTCACGGGCCTGTCGCTCTCGTCCATCGCGACGAGCATGAACGTCAAGGCGGGCGGGAACTACTACCTGATCTCGCGCTCCCTAGGCCTCGAGATCGGCGGCGCCATCGGGATCCCGCTCTACCTGTCCCAGGCGATCTCGGTCGCGTTCTACGTCATCGGCTTCGTCGAGGCGATGGAGGCGGTGCCGATGCTGGCCGCCTTCGACCCCCAGATCTTCGCGACGGTCGTCGTGCTCGCGTTCGTCGTCATCGCCTACATCGGCGCCGACTTCGCGCTCAAGATCCAGTTCGGCATCCTGGCCATCCTGATCGCGGCGCTGGTGTCGTTCTTCGCCGGCGGCTGGGGCAGCATCGGCGCGCCGACGGGCGGGCTGACCGAGGCGTCGGCGGCGGCGGCCGGGCTGGAGGCCGTCCCGTTCTGGGCCGTCTTCGCCGTCTTCTTCCCCGCCGTGACCGGCATCGAGGTGGGGATCTCGCTCTCCGGCGACCTCAAGGACCCGTCCAAGAGCATCCCGCGGGGCACGATCGCGTCGATCCTGGTGACGGCCGTCGTCTATGTGGCCGCGGCGATCTGGTTCGCGACGCACTTCACGGCCGAAGAGCTGGTCGAGAACACGGCCGCCATGTCGGAGGTGGCCTTGGTGGGCGTGCTGATCCTGGCCGGCGTCGCCGCGAGCACGCTGTCGAGCGCCCTCGGTAGCGTGCTCGCCGCGCCGCGGACGCTGCAGGCCGTCGCCGGCGACAGCGTCGTCCCCCGCTGGATGGCGGGCCAAATGGGGAGCCCGACCGAACCGAGGGCCGCGGTCCTGCTCACCGGCGTCGTGGCCGTAATCGTGATCTGGGCCGGCGACCTCGACGTCGTCGCGCCCATCATCACGATGTTCTTCTTGAACACTTACGGGATGGTGAACCTGGTGGCGGCCATCGAGAAGGCCGTCGGCAACCCCAGCTTCCGCCCCACCTTCGCCGTGCCGGCGCTGGTGCCGGCCCTCGGCGCCCTGGGCTGCTACGGGGCCATGTTCTTGATCAACGCGCCGGCGACGATTGCCGCCATCGTGGTCACCTACGGCATCTACTTCGGGTTGCGCCGCCGAGCCCTAGCCGGGACCTGGGGCGACGTTCGATCGGGCGTGTGGACCTCGCTCGCCCGCTTCGCGCTCTTGAAGCTGGAGCGCGGCGGGGCCTCCGGCGACAGCCGCAACTGGCGGCCCAACCTGATGGTGTTCACCGGCCAGCCGCACAACCGCGAGCGGCTGGTCGCCCTGGCCGACTGGCTGAGCCTGGGGCGCGGCGTGGTCACGTTCAGCCAGCTCATCACCGGCGCCGTCGAGGACCCCAACAAGCCCGGGCTCCGTGACCGCGCCCAGGAGCGGATCCGGGAGTACATCCGCGAGCGGGGCATGACGGCGTTCGCCGAGGCCCAGATCGTGCCCGACTTCGGGCGCGGCGCCGTGGCCGTCGCCCAGAGCCACGGCATCGGGCGGCTGGAGTCCAACACCGTGATGATGGGGTGGAGCGGGTCCGAGGGCGGGCGGCGGATGCTGCTCCACGTTTTGCGCGACCTCAGCGACCTGCACAAGTCCGTCCTCTTCCTACGCGTGGACGACGAGCGCGGCTTCGGCGACCGCCAGACGATCGACGTGTGGTGGGGCGGGCGCGGCGGCAACGGCGACCTCATGCTGATCCTGGCCTACCTCGTGCGCCGGCACCGCCAGTGGGACGGGGCCCGGCTGCGCGTGATGCGGATGGTGGGGCAGGCCCAGGCCGTCGAGCCCGTCCGGCAAGAGACCCTCCGACTGCTCGACGAGGTCCGCGTCGTGGCCGAGGTCCAGGTCATCGTCCGCCACGACCCCGCCCGCCCGTTCGCCGACATCGTCGCCGAGCACAGCGCCGCGACCGACCTCACGGTCCTGGGGATGCAGCGGCCCAGCGACGTCGACACGACGACCTACGGCGAGACGCTGAACGCCGCCGCGGAGGCGGCCGGGACGGTGCTGCTGGTCCACAACGGCGAGCCCCAAGAGGCGGCGTTGGTCTAGTGCCGCGCCCGCCCCTCGTCTACCGCCTGCTGCGCGCGTTCGTGCGCCTGCTCGTCGGCGTGTTCTTCCGCGAGATCGTGGTCGAGGGCGAGGCCGAGAACGTCCCGCGCGACAGGGGCGGGCTGCTGGTGGCGTGGCACCCCAACGGGATCGTGGACCCCGCGCTGATCCTGGCCTCGGCGCCCGTCCAGGTCGTGTTCGGCGCGCGCCACGGCCTGCTCCGGTGGCCCGTCCTCGGCACGCTGATGCGGGGACTGGGCACGGTCCCGATCTACCGCGCCCAGGACGCCGGCAAAGCCGGCGCGGCCGATCCGGACGCCCGGCGCGCGGCCAACGACAAGAGCCTGGGCGCGCTGGCGGACGCCGTCCAAGGGGGCCGGTTCGCCGCGCTCTTCCCTGAGGGCGTCAGCCACGACGCCCCGTTCTTGTCCGAGGTCAAGACCGGCGCCGCGCGGCTGTTCCTGCGCGCGGCCGACGGCGCCCAGCCCGCGCCGGTCATCGTCCCCGTCGGGCTCCACTACGACCGAAAGGACCTGTTCCGCTCCGACGTGGTGGTCGCCTTCCACCCGCCGATCGACGCCTCCGGCCTCGGCCCGCTGGCGGACGCCCCCGACGAGACGAGCGCCGCGCCGACCGACGCCGCCAGCCCGGCCCACGTGCTCACCGACCGCATCGAGGGCGCCCTGGTCGAGGCCGTCCGCCCGACCGAGGACTGGGCGCTGCACCGGCTGATGCACCGGGCGTACGCGCTGATGCGCGCCGAGGACGACGTGCGCCTGGGCATCCGCTCGGAGCCGCTGTCGGCGCGCGCGCGCGCGCGCGGCTTCCACCAGATCTGGACCGGCTACCAGCACCGCCGCCGGTCGCACCCCGACGAGATCGCCGCCCTACGCCGCGACCTCGCCGACTACGACCGGCTGCTCCGCGCCTCCGGCATGACCGACGCCGACCTCGACCGGCCGCCGCTCCTGAACCCGTTGCTGGGCGTCATCTTCGCCGTCCAACTGGTGCTGCTGGCGGTCCTGCTCCCGCCCGTCCTGGTGCTCGGGTTCGTGGTGAACGCGCCACCGTACCTCGCCCTCAAACCTCTGGCCCGGCGGTTCGCGGGCGCCGAGAAGGACACGGCCACGATCAAGATCCTGGGCGGCCTGGTGCTGTTCCCGCTCGCGTGGCTGGTGGCCGGCGTGGTCGCCGGCGTGACGGCCGCGCGCCTGCACGACCTGTTCCCCGCCGTGCCCGACGCCCCGCTGGCGGCTGGCGCTGGTCGTGATCCTGCTGAGCGTGCTGGGCGGCATTCTGGCGATGCGCTGGAGCGAGCTGACCCAAGAGGCCCTGCGCGCCGTCCGCGTGCGCTTGCTCCGGACGCAGCGCCGCAACGTGCTGGCCCGGCTCCAGGTCCAGCGCACCGACCTCCACGACCGGTTCCTAGCGCTCAAAGAGGGGCTGGAGCTCCCGGACTCCGTCGTCTAGCGCCTCTACGGCCCGCCCGGAGGCGCCGCCAGTGGGGGAACCGACCGCCGGGGCCGGGCATCCCGGCGGCGTGGCCTCCGACCTCGCGCTCCGCCGTACGCTCACCGTCCGCTCCGGCGGCGAGAAGCTGGTGCTGCTCAAGAAGCGCGGGGAGTCCATCGAGCACGTGCTGATGAAGGCCGTCCTGTGGGCGCTCTACCGGCCGGCGTTCCCCGGCGTCCGCGTCGAGGTGCCTATCGGGGACACCTACAAGCCCGACCTGGTGGACTTGGCGCCGCCGCCGGGCGGGCTGGCCTATGGGGACGAGCGGCCCACATTCTGGGGCGAGGCCGGCAAGGTGTCGTCGGCGAAGTGGCGGGCGCTCCTCAAGCGGTTCCCCGAGACCCACTTCGCGCTCGCGCGCTGGGACGAGCGGCTGGACCCGCACCAAGCGATCATCCGCCGAGCGCTGGGCCGGAGACCGCGGCGCGCGCCCGTGGACCTGATCCGCGTGCCCGACGAAGCCGGCCGGCTGGTGGCGCCAGACGGGACCGTCCGGGTCTCGGTCCAAGGAGAGGACGGCGCCCCCGGCCAGGACGGTCCGACGGTCGCCGTCGAGCGGCGGCGGCTGTGGGGCGACCGCTAGCCGACCGAGCACGGATCGGACGGGCGGAGCGTTGTAGCCGCCCCCTCCCCCGCCTGCCATGCGCCTCCTCCTCCCCGCCCTCGTCCTACTGGCGCTCCCCGCCAGCGCCCAAGACGCAGACCGCGAGCCCCGCCGCGTCGTCATCGACGTGGACTCCGTCCTGGCCGACGTCAGGGGCATCGAGGTGGAGATCGACGAGGCGGACTCGGAGGACGGCCGCCGCATCGTGATCCGCCGGGAGCGGCGCGACGGCGGCGACGAGCGCGTGGTCGAGATGCGGATGCCGGACCCCGATCAACTGGGCGACCTGCTGGGGCAGATGATGGAGACCACCGTCGCCGTCTTCCGGACCGACGACGGGGAGACCGTGGTCGAGCGCGTGCTGGGCGACCGCGGCGCCTCGCCCGAGACGCGCGCCCAGATCCGCGAGCTGGAGTCCCGCGCTCGCGACCAGGCCGGCCGGGTCCGCAGCACCGACGGCCGGGCCCGCCGCGACGCCCAAGCCGAGCTCGACGCCACGCTCGCCGAGCTGTTCGAGGCCCAGGACCAGGCCCGCCGCGACCGCGCCGACGCCCTGCGCGACCGCGCCGCCGCGCTGGCGGACCAGGCCGACGAGATCGAGGCCGCCCTCGCCGACCGCCAGTCGCGCCGGGACGAGATGATCGAGGCGCGGCGCCGCGCGCTCTTGGACGGCGATCGGTAGCGGAGGAGCCGGCACGACGCGCCCGGAGGAGCGTTCTTGCGACGCCCCCCACGCCACGCCATGCGCTACCTCCTCGCCGCCTTGCTGGCGCTCCCCGCCTCCGCCCAGATCTCCGTCGGCGCCGACGTCTCGGTCGGGCCCAGCCTGACCACGCTGGGCGCCAGCGGGACCGTCGAGGCGGCCGGCGTCCCCATCCCCCTGGGCCGCGTCGACTTCCCGATCTCGGTCGGCATCGACGCCCGCGTGCGCGTGGACGTCCACGGGCCGACCTGGGGCGGGCGCGTCGGCGCCGGCTACCTCAGCGCGAGCGACGTGTTCGACGGGGCCTCGTTCTTCGACCAGCGCAGCGTGGACTTGGCGTTCGCCGTCGCCTCGGGCGAGGTCACCTACCGCCAGCCCTACGCCGGCGCCCTGATCGTCGTGGGCATCGGACCCGAGGTCCGCGTCGTGCTCAACGAGGACGACCCCCGCGACGACCTCCTGTCGCTCTTGGGCGACGTCCGCCGCAGTCACCTCGCCTTGGGCGGCTCCGTTGGCGCCCGGTTCGACCTGGGCGGCGTGGCGCTGGCGCCCGAGCTGCGCGGCGGCTACGCGCTCACCCCGCTGTCCGACGACACCGTCTTCGCCGACGTGATCCCCGGCGTCGACACGAGCGTCCGGCTGGCGGGCGACTTCCGGTTCAACCACGTCTCGCTGAGCCTGACCGTGGGCACGCCCTAAGCGCTGGCGCCGGGCGCGATCCGGGCGGAGCTTGTGGCTCCGCCCTCGCCCCGACCATGCGCCTGCTCGCCCCCCTCGTCCTGCTTCTCGTTGCCGCCGTGCCCGCCCAGGCGCAGCTCACCGTCGAGCAGATCACCCAGGACCCCGAGACCTGGATCGGCGCCTGGCCCTCGGAGCCGTTCTGGACCGACACCGGCGACGCGGTCTACTTCCGGTGGAACCCCGGCGGCGCCTTCCCCGCCGACTCCCTGTTCCGCGTCTCGCCGACGGGCGGGGAGCCCGAGCAGGTCTCGGCCGACGAGCGCCGCCAGCTTGGGCCCCGCTACGCCGGGTGGAGCGCCGACGGCAGCTACGCGCCCGACCGCCGACGCCGCGCGTTCGAACGGGGCGGAGACATCTGGATAACCGACCTCGACGCCGGCCGAGCCAAGCGCGTGACCCGGACCTCCGCCCGGGAGTCCGACCCCGTCTTCCTGCGCGACGGGAGCCTGGTCTACCGCCAGGGCGATGCGCTGATGCGGTCCACCGGGTTCGGCGTCGAGCAGATCACCGACCTGCGCGAGGGCACCGAGCGGCCCGACCCCACGCCGTCCGACCAGGCCCAGTACCTCCGGGACCAGCAGCGGAGGCTGTTGGACGTGGTCCGGGAGAGCGTCGAGCGCGACTCCCTGGCGCGCGCCGCCCGGGAGCGCGACGCCCTCGACCCCGACGCCCCGCCGACGTTCTACGTCGGCAAGCAGTCGGTCGGCGGGCTGGCGGTCAGCCCGCGCGGGCGGTTCGTCACGTTCACGTTGTCGACCGACGACGACCCGGAGCGGACGCTCTTGGTGGACTACGTCACCGAGACCGGCGTCGCGCGCGAGATCCAGGCCCGCCCTAAGGTGGGCGCCCCCCGGACCGGCGCGGCGCTCTACGTCCAAGACCTGGAGCGCGACACGACCTATCAAGTCGATCTCTCGGCGTTGCCGGGCGCCCAGGACCCCGCCGACTACGCGCGCGAGCGCGGCGCGAGCGCCGACTCGGTCCGCCAGTTCATCCCCGTCGGCCCGTACTGGAGCCCGGACGGGCGCTGGGCCGTCGTCGACGTTCGCACGGTCGACAACAAGGACCGCTGGATCGCGCGCCTCGACCCCGCCACCGGCGCGCTCACCGTCTTGGACCGCCAGCGCGACGAGGCGTGGCTGGCCGGGCCGGGCATCGCGTGGTGGGGCGGCGCCTCGTCGGTCGGCTGGCTGCCCGACGGCCGGTTCTGGTTCCACTCCGAGCGGACGGGCTGGAGCCACTTGTACGCCGTCGACCGCGCCGGGACGGTCGAGCCGCTGACCGAGGGCGCGTTCGAGGTCGAGAGCGCGACGCTCACCGACGACGGCGCGACCTGGATCCTGCAGACGTCGGAGGGCGACCTGGGCCAGCGGCACATCTGGCGGATGCCGTCAACGACGGGCGGCTTCGCCCAGCGCGAGCGGCTGACCTCAGCGACGGGCCGGTGGGACGCCGCGGTCTCGCCGGACGGCCGTCGCCTGGCGCTCCTGCACTCCACGGCCGCCAGCCCGCCGGAGGTCTACGTCGCCGAGGCCACCGGCGCGACGGCGCCGACGCGCGTGACCGAGTCCACGACGGACGGGTGGCGGGCGTACGACTGGAAAGAGGCGGAGGTCGTCGAGATCCCGGCGTCGGACGGGGCGCTCGTGCCGGCACGAATCTACCGGCCCCAGGACGTCGGCGCCGAGCCGAACGGCGCGGCGGTCTTGTTCGTCCACGGCGCGGGCTACCTGCAAAACGCCCACCGCTGGTGGAGCAGCTACTTCCGCGAGTACCAGTTCCACCACCTGCTCGCCGAGCGCGGCTACGTGGTCCTCGACCTCGACTTCCGGGCCTCGGCCGGCTACGGGCGCGACTGGCGGACGGCGGTCTACCGCCACATGGGCGGCCGCGACCTCCAGGACTACGTGGACGCGAGCCGCTACGTGGGCGACCAGTTCGGCATCGACCCGGAGCGCGTGGCGATCTACGGCGGCTCCTACGGCGGCTTCCTGACGCTGATGGCGCTGTTCACCGAGCCCGAGCACTTCGGCGGCGGCGCCGCGCTCCGCTCGGTCACCGACTGGGCGCACTACAACGACACCTACACCCGCAACATCTTGAACACCCCGCTTCAGGATCCGGAGGCGTACTTGCGCTCCAGCCCCATCGAGTTCGCGGCCGGCCTCGAAGACCCGTTGCTGATGACGCACGGGCTCGTCGACGACAACGTCCAGCCCCAAGACATCTTCCGCCTGAGTCAGCGGTTGATCGAGCTCGGCAAGCGCGACTGGGAGCTGGCGCTGGCGCCCGTCGAGCCCCACGGCTACACCCAGCCGTCGTCGTGGGCCGATAAGCTCGCCCGCATCCTGGACTTGATCGAGCACAGCGTCGGGCCGGAGCGTGCCGACGGCTCGGAGGGCTAGAGCCCCATGGTGCGATCCAGTCCTTCCGCCTCGTACTGGCGCCTCCGGTGCGCGGGCGCCCAAACTGTCCCCCCGCTCGTAAGAGGAGACCTCGAATGGACGCCGACGGAGAGCGGCTTCAGGGAGAGCCGCCAGTCGGGCGCAGCCTCTCCCCTACCGCTCCACGAACGCCAACTCGTAGTCAGCCTCGGCGTCGCCCCGGGCGATGGCCTTCAGGCGGCGCTGGAGCAGGCGGCGGCGCAGCGGCGACAGGTGGTCGAGGTACAAGACCCCGTCAAGGTGGTCGGCCTCGTGCTGGATGACGCGCGACAGCTGTCCCGTCGCCGGCAGCGTGTGCTCCTGGAACTCGCGGTCGAGGTAGCGGACGACCAGCCCGTCCGGGCGCCACACCGTCTCGCGGAGGTCGGGGATCGACAGGCACCCCTCCTCGACGTCCACCTCGCCCGAGGCCTCGTCCAGGTCCAGGACGGGGTTGATGAACACCAATGGCCCCGTCGCCCACTCCGGCACCTCGCCCCCGTGGTCCTCCGCCAGGTCCTCCGCGTAGGGCGACAAGTCGGCCACGAACAGGCGCAGGCTCCGGCCGATCTGGGGCGCCGCCAGCCCGACGCCGTTGGCGGCGCGCATGGTCTCGATCATGTCGTCGATGAGCGACTGGAGCCCGGGCTCGTCGGGCGTCACCTCGGCGGCGGACTCGCGCAGGACGGGCTGGCCGTAGGCGTAGATCGGCAGAATCACGGACGTCGGGGGTCGGGGGAGCCCATCCTACGCCCGGACGCGCTGAGCGAGCCCAGGGCTGGGCCTCTTCACCCGCTTTCCGGCGGCCTCACCTACGGCTGCTCGTCCAGCCAGTCCTGCAGGATGACGCAGGCGGCGGCGGCGTCGAGTTGGGCCTTGTCGCGGCGCTTGGCCCGGGGCACGCCGGCCTCCACCAGCCCCGCCAGCGCGCGCTGCGACGAGTCCCGCTCGTCCTGGACCACGACCTCGGCCTGGGGCACGGCCTTCTTGAGCCGTCCCAGGAACGGGCGGATGCGGTCCACGGCTTTGCCCTCGGTCCCGTCGTCCAGGACCGGCCAGCCGACGACGAACACGGCCACGTCGTCCATCTCGGCCAGCACCCGAAGCGCCTCACCCGGCGCGTACGTGCCGACGGGGCGGGCGAACAGGCGGAGAGGGTCGGTCACGGCGACGCCGACGCGCCGGGCGCCGTAGTCCACCCCGACCGCGCGAGAGGTCTCGGTCATGGCGCCAAGCTAGCGCGCCGCTGGCGGAAGGCGTGCGCCAGCGGGACGGCTAGGCGGCCTTGGCCCGGCTTGGGTGGTCGGCGCTGCCCTCGGGGACGTCGTAGCCCAGGTCTTCGAGCGGGGTCTGGAGGGTGTCGCGGAGCGACTTCCCAGGCTTGAAGTGGGTCTTGCGGCGGGCGGGGATGAAGACCGTCTCGTTGGTCTTGGGGTTGCGCGCCTTGGGCTTGGCCTTGGTCTTCTTGACCTCGAACACCCCGAAGTCCCGGAGCTCGATGCGGACCTCGGGGTCGGCGCTCGACATCATGTCGCGGAGCGCCTCGATGGTCGCCTGGACCCAGGGCTCGCACTGGTAGAGCGGCTCCCCCGTGGCGGCGGCGACGGCCCGAGCGACGTCTTTCTTGGTGAGCGTGGGGGTGCGCTCGGAGGCTGCTTGCATCGTGGTAGTGGTGGGCTCCCTCCGTACGCGCACACATTCCGCGCGATCATGGAGTGCCAGTGGATAACGCCCGCCCGCCCTCTGCACGTGGGCTGACGAACACCGTTGTCTAGCCCTAAAGATAGCCTAACCTATTCTCGAACGACGAGGAAGGACCTAGGGATTCGCCCTACTCAGGGGCCGTGCCCGAGACTCCACACATATCTCAAATGCGCCTGGACTAATCGTCCCGGTAGACGCCGTAGATGCCGTCCAAGCGCCCCAACCGCTTCATGATCCGGCGGAGCTGCTTCACGTCCGAGACGTAGAGCACGATGGTGCCCTCGAACATCCCGTCCTCCGAGGTGACCGTGATCGAGCGGATGTTGGTCTTGAGCGACTTCGAGATCACCGCCGTCATCTCCGACACCATCCCCACGCGGTCCTCGCCGACGAGCCGCAGCGTGGACGAGAACTGCACGTCCTTCTGCCGGCTCCACTCGACGGGGATCACGCGCTCGGCGTGGTCGAGGAACAGGTGCGGCGCGTTCTTGCACGACTGGCGGTGGATCTTGACGACGCCGGTCTTGGACAGGAACCCGAACACGTCGTCGCCGGGGATGGGTCCGCAGCAGGCCGCGTACTCGATGGCCAAGTCGGTGTGGCGCTCGCCCTCGATCACCAGCGCCGTCCGCCCGCCGGACCGCTCGCGCGCGTCCTCCCTAAAGTCGACGGCGTCCACCTCCAAGAGCGCCGGCGACTCGCCGGGCGCGGGCTCGGGCGTGTCCGGGGCCCGTCCGTCGCGGATGGCCTCGACGAAGTCGGCGGGGTCGAACAGGCCCGACCCGATCTCGAAGAACAGCTGCTGCGCCGAGGGGAAGCGCAACCGGCTCGCGGTCTTGTTGATCTCCTGCTCGTCAGGTGTGAGCCGGGCGCGCGCGAGCTTCTTGTCGAGCAGGTCGCGGCCGTGCGTGACGGCCTTGCGGCGGCGCTCGTTGATCCACTGCCGGATCCGGCTCTGCGCCTTGTGCGTGACCACGAACCCGGCCCAGTCGGGGTTGGGCGTCTGCCGCTTCGAGGTCAGGATCTCGACCTGCTCGCCCGACTGGAGGTGGTACGACAGCGGCACCATCTTGCCGTCGGCCTTGGCGCCGATGCAGTGGTAGCCCACCTCGGTGTGGATCTGGAACGCGAAGTCGACCGGCGTCGCCCCGCGCGGCAGCGTGACCAGGTCGCCGCCGGGCGTGAAGACGTAGATCTCCTCCTCGTAGAGGTTGAGCTGGAACTCGCGCACGAACTCGCCGGCGTCCTCGCCCTGGGCGGTCTCCAGGATGTCGCGGACCCAGGCGTACATCTCCTCGATCCGCTGCTCCGAGCCGGCCACCGCTTGGCCGTCGCCGCCGCCCTCCTTGTACTTCCAGTGCGCCGCCACGCCGCGCTCGGCGACCTCGTGCATCTCGCCCGTCCGGATCTGGATCTCGACCGGGCGGCCTTGCGCCCCGATCACCGTCGTGTGCAGCGACTGGTAGCCGTTGGACTTCGGCACCGAGATGAAGTCCCGAAAGCGGTCGGCGATGGGCGGGTACAACGCCGTCAGCGTCGAGTAGACCCGCCAGCAGTCCTCGCGCCCCTGCTTGCCCGTCGTGTGCAGGATGATGCGGATGGCGAACAGGTCGTAGACCTCGTCCAGCGTCACGCCCTGCCGCTTCATCTTGTTGTAGATGGACGTGATGCTCTTGGGCCGGCCGTAGATGTGGAAGTCGAACCCGGCCTCCTCCAGCTCCTGGCGGATCGGCTCGATAAAGCGCTCGACGTAGCGCTCGCGCTGGCGCCGCTTGGCGTTGAGGCCGCGGGCGATCTCGTGGTAGGCCTCCGACTGGAGGTACTTCAGGCACAGGTCGTCCAGCTCCGTCTTGACCTCGTGCAGCCCGAACCGGTGCGCGAGGGGGACGAAGAGGTCCTGGGTCTCGGCCGCGATGCGGAGCTGCTTCTCGGCCGGCATGGCCCCCAGCGTCCGCATGTTGTGCAGCCGGTCGGCGAACTTGACCAGGATCACGCGGACGTCCGACGCCATCGACAGCATCAGCTTGCGGACGTTCTCGGCGCGGCCCAGCGCCCGGTTCTCGAACACGTGGCCGATCTTGGTCACGCCGTCGGTGATGGCGGCCACCTCGTCGCCGAACTCGCTCCGGATCAGGTCCAGCGACAAGTCGGTGTCCTCGACGGTGTCGTGCAGCAGCGCCGCCGCGACCGTCACGTCGTCCATGCGGATGTCCTTGGCCGCGATCAGCGCCACCTCCAGCGGGTGCGAGATGTAGAGCTCGCCCGAGGCGCGTCGGTCGTCGCGGTGGGCCCAGTAGGCGACGCGGAACGCGCGGCGGATCAGCCGCTCGTCCACCGACGGCAGGTTCCGGTCGCAGTGCTCCAGCAGCACGCGCAGGCGCCGCTCGTACTCGGGCACGACGACGAGGGTGTCGAGCTGGCGGTGGAGCTCGGCGGAGGCCTGGATCATGGGAGGGGAACGCCCGGGCTGGGGTGCGGCGTGCGCCAATCTACCGGCACGCGTGCCGCTGCCCCGCCCGCAGAGCGGACGCGAGGTGTGGCCGCGCCGCGCGTGCTTGCGAGCCGACGGGCAAACGGCTCGGTTCGGCTGTCCCGACCTCGGCGCGCTCCGCCCGCCAGTCGGTGCGGCGGCCGTTCAGAAACCGTGATGCCCCTCCAAACAACTGCGGGCGGCGAGGCCGAGGCCCCGCCGCCCGCAAGGACGCCGTCGGTGAGCGGGGTCCCTTAGAGACCGAGCGCCTCCGCGACGTTGATCCGGCCACGCCCGTAGAACGGGTCGGTGCCGCGGGGGCCAAGGTCGTCGGCCGAGCGCTGGATCTGGCTCTTGATCCGACGCGGGCTCCGCCCAAAGTCCTCGACCAAGAGCGCCGCCAAGCCCGTCACGTGCGGCGACGCCATCGAGGTGCCGGCCTTCGCCGTGATGAAGCTGGGGCCCGCCGTGCAGCCGCCGCGCAAGATGCGGCCGGTACCGGCCTGCACGACGACCTGCGTCGACGAGCACGCGGCCCAGACGAACCCGTTGGAGTCCCCGCCCGGCGCGGCCACGTCGACCGCGCTCCGGCCGTAGTTCGTGTACGACGCCGGGGCGTCGATGTCGAAGAACGGCCCGACGCGGATGTCGGCGGTCGACTGCGGGCCGGTGGCCGAGACGCAGAACGCGCTCGGGGTGTTGCAGTACGTCTTGTACCCGGGGCCGTCGTTGTCGAGGTCGATGGCCGAGTTGCCGGCCGAGACCACGACCAGCATGCCCTGGCGGTCGGCGTAGTTGAACACCCGGTTGATCAAGCCGATGAAGCCGCCAGCGCCGCTGAGGTTGCGGTCGAACGAGCCACCCAGGCTCATGTTGGCCACGTCAGCGCCGTTGTCGGCGGCGTGCAGGACGCCGGCGAGAATGGCGCCGCCCGAGCACGAGTTGTTGTAGCGGCAAACCTTGACGGCCATCAGCGTCGCGTTCTCCGTGACACCGGCCCCAACCACGCCGTTGCTCACGGCCGTCGCACCGACGTGCGTGCCGTGCGTGTTGAAGTCCGACCAGTCCGGGCGGCCCGGGAAGAGGACGTCGCGGATGAGGTAGTCGAGCTCACCGGCCGGCAGGAGCGAGATCGAGCGGCTCGCGTCGACGCGGCCCCGGAGGTCGAGGTGCTGGTCGTCGAGGCCGGAGTCGATGATGGCCACGGTCACGTCCGGCGAGCCGGTGCGGCCGGCGGCCCAGGCGGCGGGCGCGTTGATCGCGTCCATGTGCCACTGGTAGCCGAGCCCATAGAAGAACGCGTCGGCCGGGGAGTCCAGGCTCGCCTCGATCGCCTCAACGCCGGGGTCCTCCGGCGTCCGGTCGAGGTTGACGTCGGCGATGACCTCGTCGACGCCTCGGACCGACGCGATGCTGGCGGCGGCGGCGTCGGAGAGCCCGTCGACGAGCGTGACGCCCGTGGAGTGCGTGAACACGATCGTGCCGCCGGCGGCCTCGATGGCCCGACGCGCGCTGCTGGAGAGCCCGCGGCTGCTGGCGACGATGTGGCGCGAGACGGGCGAGGCCGTCATGCCGTCGACCGTAGCCGGGTCAGCCGAGAGGGCGGCCGAGGGCCCGGCCATCATCGCGTTGGAGGTGACGCCGGAGTCGTTGAGGGCGGCGTCGGAGCTCGCACTGTCGCACGCGGACACGAGGAAGGCGAGAGCAAGAAGACCGAGTAGACGGTTCATCATCTTGGGGAGGAGTGGAGGGAGGATCCGAGCCGGAGACGTCCAGACGTTCTGAGCGTCCCCGAAGGGGGGTCAGCGATGCCTCTAGGGAGGTATCACCTGTCAAAGCGCCGCGCGGCTGAGGGCTCAGCACGAGCGGGGGTCGATGCAGCGATCGTTGCCACAGCGCAGAAGGCGTCCCGGTCCCCGAAACGTGAGGGGTCGGTCGGCCGCCTGAACCTTGTCTGCCCTGGAGCCAGTGCCGTAAGCGGGGCTGTGCAGGGCGTCCGCCAGCCCTCCGACGCGGGCAAGTCACCCGCGTCGGAGGTGCCGAGGGCTTTAGTCCTGCGTCACGACGGCCGAGTTGCCGTTGCCCATCTGGGAGATGGTGGCCATGTTGCCGTCCGAGAGCTGGTCGAGGTCCACGACGTTGCCCGAGCCCAAGACGCCGCCGGTGACGGTGATCATGGCCGAGTTGCCGTCGCCGTCCTGGAGGACGTCGATCTCGTTGTAGCTACCGGAGACGTCGACACCGAGGCCGTCGAAGCCGGAGCCGGCCGAGTTGCCGATGCCGTCCTGGAGGACCGTGATCAGGTTGAAGTCGCCCTGGACCGAGCCCGACACCGTGTTCGAGCTGCCGATCTGGTCGATGTCAACCTGGTTGTCGTTGGCGCGGAAGTCGGCGTCTGCGCCGGGGCCCGTACCACGCGCGTTGAAGTACACGAAGTTGCCGTTGCCCTCTTGGTCGAGATCAAGGTCGTTTCGGTCGCCCCAGATCTCGTACTCCCCGACGTTCCCGTTACCGGTCTGGATGATATCGACGAGGTTCTGGTCACCCTGCGTCATCCGCTGTACGGCCCGGTTGCCGGTGCGGGCCTGCTGGATGAAGGTGTCGTTCTCGTCGCCAACCTGCTGGAGGGTGATCGTGTGGCTCGCGCCCGTCTGCTCCGTCTCGGCCGCGTTGAAGTCGCCAGTCTGGGACACGTCGGCCGTGCTGCCGGCGTCGGCGTTCTGGGTCGCGACGGCGTCGTTCTGGGTCCCGTCCTGGAGCAAGGTCACGGTGCTGCCCGACACGCTGGTCTGGCTGACCGTGGCGATGTTTAGGTCACCGCCCTGCTGCGTCACGGTCGCCGTCGCATCATCGCTGTCGTCCTGGAAGACCTCGGCGAAGTTCTCGCTCGTGGTCTGGGAGACGGTCGCCGTGCTCGCCGTCGTGGCGCTCTGCTGCGTCACCAAGACAGAGTTGAGGTCGCCGTCCTGGTCGACGGTGGCCGCGTTGCCCGTCGTACCCGCGTTGAGCTGGTTGACGAACGACTCGTTGTCGTCGCCCCGCTGCTCGATCGCCGCGCTGTTCTCCGAGGACCCGTCCTGGAAGACGTCGGAGAAGTTGAAGGCGCCGATCTGGAGCGAGGTGGCCTCGTTCTCCGTCGACGCCGACTGGCCCACGAGCGACTCGTTGCTCTCGCCGGCTTGGTCGGCCTCCGCGTTGTTCTCGTCGCCGTCCTGGATGATCTCGACGAATCCATTGGTCGAGAGTTCGCCGTCGGCGACGGTGCTGCGGTCGGTCTGGCCGACGCGGGCGGTGTTGTTGGTTCCGGTCTGGTCGACGAGCGTCTCGTTGCCGGTTCCGTTCTGGACGACCGTGGACTCGTTGGAGTCACCGTCCTGGAGGACGGTCGCGTCGTTGCTGCCCGTCTGGGTGATCACCGAGGTGTTGTCGTTGCCCGTCGACGTGGACGAGGCGGTGTTCTGCGCGCTGGCGCCGGCTGCGAGGCCAAGGCCGAGGGAGATCGCGAGTGCGATTCGCATGTGGGAGTGGGTTGGGGAGGGAGTGGGTACTGCCGGCGATGACGACAGCGAGAGCGCTGGGCACGTGCCTTCCGAGCGTCTCATCACGAAGGGGCGAAGGACGCTCATCCAGAACTCCGGGGGCCTTGATGAAGAGGAGCCAAAGGACCTGGGCGCTCATGCAATAAACATAGGATTTCGCCTCCTGGCGCTTCGCCTAACGCCCCTTCATCCGATATTTAATAATACCAGTTTTTGGAACACCGCCATCCCACTCCACTACCGCGTGGGAGATTAAATCGGAGGGCTCCCCACGGGCTCGTGTCCCCCTGAGAGCCCAGCGGACGAGCAGGCTGAGAGCCCCCGCTCCCACCTGGACGTCCTGCTCAGCCCCCCCGCCTATGTCGCCGTACACCGCCAGCAGCTGGCGGCTCGTCCTGTGGCCTGACTTCCTACGACGCCTCTGGTGCGCTCGGCTCGAATCGGACGGCCACCCGGGTCCCCCCGCCGTCGAGCGCGCGGATGTCCAGGGAGCCGCCGACGCGTTCGGCGCGCGAGCGCATGGTCCGGAGCCCGAGCCCGCTGTCGCCACCGAGGGCCTCGGCCGGGATGCCCCGGCCGTCGTCCTCGACCGAGAGGCGGGCCGCGCCGTCCGCCAGTCGGGCGAGCGTAACGTCGACGCGGCCGGCTCGGCCGTGCCGAGCCGCGTTGGCGATGGCCTCCTGGGCGATCCGGTAGAGGTGGCCCGCGTGGTCGCGCGAGGCGACCGTGACGGGGCCGTCGGACGCGAACGCGCACTCGACGCCGTACGCTTCGGCGGCGTCGCGCGTCAGCTGCTCGAGCGCGTCCGCGAGCCCGCCCGCGTCGACGTCGATGGGGAACAGGCCGCGCGCGATGGCCCGAGCCTGGCCGTGGCCGTCGCGGACGTAGCCCGCCGCTCGTCCTAGCTGGTCGGCCAGCTTGTCCAAGCCTCGGGCGTCTAGCTGGGACCGGACGCTCTCGATCATCATCGCGCTCCCCGCCAGCACCTGCCCCAGCCCGTCGTGGAGCTCCTGGGCCATCCGCTTCTGCTCGCGCGCCTGGACCTCCAGGACCTCGCGCTCGAGCTGGCGGCGCTCGGTGACGTCGCGCTGGGTCCCGACCCAGTGCCGGACCTCGCCGTCGGCGTCGGTGACCGGGGCGATCTCCCACTGGAGCAAGAACTCCGACCCGTCCTTCCGGTAGTTCGCGGTCTCGGCGTGGACGGGCTCCCCCGCCTCCAGCCCCTCCCGGATCCGGTCGAGCTCGGCCCGGTCCGTGTTCGGCCCCTGGTACATCCGCGGCGTGCGCCCGACGACCTCGTCGAGCTCGTAGCCGAACAGCCGGGCGTGCGCCTGGTTGGCGTACAGGATGGTGGGGCCGGAGCCGTCGACCTCGGCGGAGGTCACCAGGATCGACTCGTCGGCCT
This sequence comes from Rubricoccaceae bacterium, assembly GCA_963789285.1. Taxonomy (GTDB): domain Bacteria; phylum Bacteroidota; class Rhodothermia; order Rhodothermales; family Rubricoccaceae; genus Rubrivirga. Next base: position 2,056,117 of record CAWBJZ010000004.1, on the reverse strand, counting down.
GGTCGACGGCGGCCGCGAGCAGCCGGCGCTCGGCCTCGCTGCGGCGCGAGGCCGTGACGTCCTCGCCGAGGTACGAGTACAGCTCGCCCTGCTGGGCCGTCCCCTGCCCCTGGACCCGGGCGACGACGACGCGGAAGAGCCGCGCCCCCTCGACGTTCGGCTCCGAGTCCCACGGGAACCGGGTCTCGAACTCCACCGGCTCCCCGGCGTCGGCGCACTCCTCGACGGCGTCGGCCCACCGCTGGGCCTCGCGCTCGGGGAACCCCAGCTCGCCGGAGCGCGCGCCGGCCACTCCGCGCGCCGGACGGCCGAACAGCTCGGCCGCGGCCTCGTTGGCCGTCCGGTGCACCAGCCCCGCGCGGTCGCGCTGGACGACGCCCATGACCGCCGGCGCGCTGTCGAAGAACGCGCCCAGGAGCGCCGCCTGGGAGAGCGCGTCGCGCTCGGCGAGGACCCGGCCGGTCACGTCGTTCTGGACCCCGACGAAGTGGGAGACCTGGCCGTCGGTGTCGTGGACGGGCGTGACGAAGAGCTCGTTGTAGAAGAGGTCCCCGGCCTTGGTGTAGTTCCTCAGGAGGACGTGGGTGGCCTCGCCGGCGGCGGCGGCGCGGGCCAGCTCCCGCACGCCGTCCTGGTCGTCGTCCCGGGTCCCGTCGGGCCGGGTCTGGAGGAAGCGGCAGTTGCGGCCGATGACCTCGTCGCGGCCGTACCCCGTCGCGTCGAGGAAGTGGCGGTTGACCAAGACGAGCGGGTTGTCCTCGGCCCGGGCGTCGGCGACCACGACGAGGTTGTTCGTCGCGTCGAGCGCGCGGCGCAGCAGGTCGGTCCGGTCGCGGACGGCGGCGGCGCCGCCCCGCGCCGTCGCCGCCGTTGGACGGGAGGGGCCAGCGGGCCGCGTCGCGGAGCAGGACGACGGTCGCGTCGCCGAGCGCGCCGCCGAGCTCGGTCCCCCGGACGCCCTCCAGGTGCGGCGAGAGCACGGCCGCGTTGAGCCACCGGTCGGCGTCGGGGTCGTCCTGGGGTGGTTGAGCCGCCCGGAAGTCCCACGTCCCCACGGCCCCATCGAACAGCGACGGCGGGAACGCGGCGCGGTCGTCCTCAGCGACCACGTCGAGGAACGGGCGTCCGACCACGTCGCCAGTGGGGAGGCCGAGGTAGTCCGCCGCGCTCGCGCTGGCGTACGCGACGACGCCGTCGGCGTGGACGACCAGGACGGCGTCGGAGAGCGCGCGCGCGAGGATCTGGAAGCCGTCGCTCGCCTCAAGCACGGCCTGGATGTCGTCGGCGGGGGCGGTCGTCTCGCTCACGGGTGGTCGCGGTCGCTGGGCGGGGGATCTAACGGGGCAAGGTACCGCCGGCCCGCGTCCGTCACACGCCGCCCCCGGCGGCGCGGCCTCGTCGAACCTCGCACGTAAGAGCTCCGGCGACCGCGGGCCGCGTCCTCTCCCTCTCCACTGGCGGAGCGCGCCCGCCAGTGCGAGACGGGAGCGCCGCCAGGACGCTACGCCGTGGCGATGGGCGCCCTCCCTTGCTCGGCGGCGTCCATCGCGGCGCCGAGGGCCTCCAGGGTGATCGGCTTGGTGAGGTACCGGTCGGCGCCGGCCTCCAGGCAGCGCTCGCGGTCGCCTTGCATCGCGTTGGCGGTGAGCATGATCACGTAGGGCTGGTGCCCGTCCCGGCTCCGGATCGCGCGCGTGGCGTCGAGCCCGTCCATCCGGGGCATCTGGACGTCCATCAGCACGACGTCGTAGTCCTGGCGCGCGGTGTTCTCGACCGCCTCGACGCCGTCGGAGACCACGTCGGCCGCGAGCCCCAGCTTGCCCAGGAGCCGGACCGCCACCTTCTGGTTGACGACGTTGTCCTCGACGAGCAGCACCCGCAGAGAGCGACGCGCGCTCGGCCGGGAGACCCGCACCGGCGTGCTCGTCGCCCCATCGCCCGCTGGCTTGGCGCTCGGCCGGACCCGGATCGTAAAGCGGAACGTCGAGCCCACGCCGAGGTCGCTCGTCACCGAGATCTCCCCGCCCATCATCTCGACCAGCCGGGCCGAGATGGCGAGCCCCAAGCCCGACCCGCCGTACTGGCGCGTCGTCGAGGCGTCGGCCTGGACGAACGAGCCGAACACGGCCTCCAACTTGTCCGGCGCGATCCCGATCCCGGTGTCCTCGACCTCGACGCGCAGCGTGATCGCGTCGTCGCCGGACGCCCTCGACTGACACGCGGACCTCGACGGTCCCGCCGTCGGTGAACTTGAGCGCGTTCGACACCAGGTTGGCCAGCACCTGGCGCAGGCGCGTGACGTCGCCCTCAACGGAGGCCGGGACGGCGTCGGCGACGCGCCACGTCAGCTGGGTCCCGGCGTCGGCGGTCGCCTGGGCGAACAGGTCGACGGTGTCCTCGACGGCCCTCCGCACGTCGAACGACTGCTCTTCGAGCGTGAGCAGACCGGCCTCCACCTTCGAGAAGTCCAAGATGTCGTTGATGACCGTCAGCAGCGACTCCCCGCTCGTGCGGATGGTCCGGACGTAGTCCTCCTGGTCGGCGTCGAGCGCGGTCTCGCCCAGGAGCGAGGTCATCCCGATGACCCCGTTCATGGGCGTGCGGATCTCGTGCGACATGGTGGCCAGGAACTCCGACTTCGCCCGCGTGGCCGCCTCGGCCGCGTCCTTCGACGCGACGAGGGCGTCGTGGGCCGCCTTCTGCGCGCTGAGGTCGGCGATGTAGACCAGGAAGACGGGCTCGCCGTCCGCGCGGTCGATCGGGCGGATCGTCACGCTGACCGGGACCTCGACGCCGTCGGCCCGGAGGAACGGGAGCTCCAGCAGGCGCCCGAGCGACCCCACGTGCCCCTCGGTCACGTAGCGCCGGAGCTTGGCCCGGTGCTCGTCCCTGAACCGGACGGGGACGGCGACGTCGCTGAGCCGCCGCCCGACCAGTCGGTCCGGCGGGACGCCCAGCACGTCGGCGACCGACGCGTTCGCGTCGAGGACGACGTCGTTCCCGTCCACGGTGAGGAGGGCGTCGGGGACGGCTTCGAGGATCGCACGCGTGAGCGCGCTCTGCTGTCGGATCTGGGCCTCCGCCGCCTTCTTCTCCGTTACGTCCCGGGTGACGCCGACCAGCCCGATGACGCGGCCGTCCCCGTTCCGGAGGGGGACTCGGGAGCTCACCATCCAGCCCGGCCGGCCGTCCGAGATGCACGCCTCCTCGCGCTCGAGCATGGCCTGGCCGGTCTCCATGACCTCCTTCTCCAGGTCCCAGTAGGCCTCCGCTAGGTTGTAGGGCGACGTCTCGAACGTCGTCAGCCCGACGGCCTCGCTCGGGTCCGCCATCCCTAGGAAGTCGCACGAGAACTGGTTCCGGACGACGCACCGCCCGTCGAGGTCCTTGACGAAGACGTGCTCGGGGATCGCGTCGATGACCGTGCGGAGCAACTGGCTCCTCTCGCGCAGCGACTCCCTGCCGTTGCGGAGGGCCTGCCGCGTGTGGACGAACACGACGCCGGCGAACCCGGTCGTGATGAGGAGGGCGACGTAGCAGGCCACGGTCAAGGCCGCCTTGTCGATCGGCGCCCCGAAGGCGGCCAGGGGCACGGCCACCGCGGCGAGCAGGCAGGCCTGCCCCGTCCAGACCTCGCGCACGACGCGCGCGTAGGGCCCGAGCGTGATGGCGAGGGCGGCCCCCATCGTCAGGACGCTCACGATCCAGACCGAGTCCAGCCCGTTGATCGCCCCGAGCCACGCCTGGTACCCCAGCACCCCGCTGGCGAGGCTCACGGCGACGGGCCTCAGAACGCCGAGCGTGAACCGGCGGTGGTAGGTGGCCGCGCCCGCTGCCAGCAGCACGCCCGCGCACGCGATGCGGAGCCACAGAGGGTCCGTGTACTCTCCCGAACCCACGACGTCGATGACGGCCCACATCCCGAGGATCACCGCGGCCCCCAGCGACGTCGTCCACCGGGCCCCGGTCAAGAGGCCGGGCACCTTGCGCGCGGTGGCAGGGCGCGGGCGCGGGGCGGCGGGCGTGGCCGGGCCGGCGGAAGGGGGCGCGCTCCCGGTGCCCCCTCCCCTGAACAGGAGCAGTCCCACCACCGCGGCCACCGCCATGAGCGAGACGCCGACAACTCCGATCAGCCGACGCAGGCGGAGGACGTGCTGGGCTGCCGCGTCGTCGAGGGCAGACGCGACCCGGGTCATGGACGGCGCGAAGACGCGCTCGGCGTCTTGGATGAGCGGCCGCGCGGCAGCGGCCCCTCCGGCCCCGGCCATCGCAGAGGCGATGCCTCGGACGAGGGGGGTGAGCGAGTCGAGCGGCGCCCGGAGCGCGGGGTCTCGGACACCTCTGAGCCCTCTGGACGGGTCCCCGTCCAGGAGCACGTTGTGAGCGTCCGACCACTCCGCGACGTCCGCGCGGAGGGCGCGCGTCGCCGAGGGGTCGCCCTGCTGCGCGAGCGGAGCGTGCCGCCCGATCCGCTCCATCAGGTACAGCTGCCGGCCGGCGAGGTGGATCTCCGTGCCGGCGGACTGCGCACGAGACAGGGAGTGCTGGACCAAGGTCTGCCCCCCCACGACCAAAAGCGGGAAGAGGACGAGACCGTACGCAGCGCGGCGAGATCGCTTCATTGAGGGTGGCACCCCGCGAGTCTGCGGAGCGCCATTGTAACCCCCTCCGTATCGGCCTTGCCCCTAGGTCTTTAAAACGGAGGACCCCTCCCGCACTGCGCCCCCCGCCGGCCCACTGGCGGACGGGGCCCGTGACCGGACCTTGGTACCGGGCGAACGTGGGCACGCGTTCGAGAGCATCCGCAGGCGCGCTGACGGGGTTCAACCGGCGAACGCTCGGACACCATCCCCTCGGATCGGTGCGACATCGACGGGAACGCTTGGTCGGCAGCGTCGCTCGACGCCCCCACCGAGCGGGCCTCATCGGCCACCCCAGGCGCTGGCGACCCCCGGGCGCCCTGAGCTCGAGCGCTCTGAGCTCGGGCGCCGCCAGTCGGAGGTGGCCCCCTCAGGGCGCGGGCTGAGCGTCGCCATGGGAGACAACGCGCGACCTAGAACCGGAACGAGAGCCCGGCGCCGAACAGCAAGTCGGCGGCCTCGTCGGTGAGGCCGACGTTGAACGAGGCGTCGAGTTGGACGTCGGGCGAGACCAGGAACAGCAGGCCGCCGCCCGCCAGCACCGGCGTGCCGCCATCCTGGGGGAACGCGCCGACCTCGCCGTAGACCGAGAACGCGTCCGACAGCGCCGTTCCGATCACGGCAACGGCCTCCGCGACGACCCGGGCGTCGGGCTCGGCGTCCGTGACGCTACCGCCGAGTACGGCCGTCAACCCGACGCGCTCGGTCAGCGCGAACCCCGCCACAACGCGCGCGACGGCGGCCAGGTCACCGCCCTCGATCGTCGGGATCAGGACCGACGGGATGAGGGCGACCGTCGGCCCGTTCGTGGCCAGTTGGATCTTGGCGCCGACCTCGACCACGTCGAGTCCGGCGTTCCTGTCGGAGTCACTGTCATTCCCCGCGGGCGTGTCGATGGACACGCTGACGATGTCGTACACGGAGGGCGTCCCCGCCCTCAGCTCGATGGTCTCGGTGAGACCGTAGCGCAGGGCGACCGGGAACGAGTACACGGTCAGGGACCCGCTCACGCCGCTCGCCTCGGGCGCGTTGAACCGAGTGGCCTGGGGGGTTCCGGCCTCCACTTGGAACGTGCCCTGGGGCACGACGAGCGGGCTGAACCCGAGCCCAGGCCGGTCGGTCGAGATCTGCGCGCTGGCGGAGGCCGCCGCCAGTAGGGCGAGGAGGAGGGGGAGTCGCTTGGACATGGGACGGGGGAGCGAGGGAGAGGCGGGGAGGAGTCCTGGGCGACGACACACCGGGGTCGACGAAGCACAAAGGAAACCCCACGTCAGGCAGGAGCGAGGAGCAGCCGCAAGATCGGTGTCGTTTGAGCGATTGCGACGCAGTCGGAGGCTGACCAACCGCATTCCTTCAAGCGAGCCAGGCGCCGAGCACCTCCCAACGGCGGTCGACGCGGTCGCGGTGGGAAGTCAGGCCGAGAAGAGCGCGAGCTTCCAAAGCTCCCGTGCGGCTCCAAATGGAACACGGGGCCCCGTCCCAGTGGACGGGACCCCGTGCGGGATCGACCGGCGAGGCGTGCCGCCAGCGGGGCGGGCTACCGGTTGTCGTGGCTGCGGCCCAGGTTCTCGGCGTCGGCGCCCGGTCCGGGCTCGCCGGTGCCGGTGTCGGCGCCCTGGCCCGCGTCCGGGTGGTCGTCGCCCGAGGGCGGGACCACGACGGCGCCGGCGGGGTCCGGTGTCGGACCGTCGGCGGCGACGACGTCGGCGGGCTGGCTCTCCTCGGCGTCGGCCGCGGGGGCCTCCGTCTCGGCGGGCGACTCGGCGTCGGGATCGGCCTGGGGCGTCTCGGTCTCGCCGGTGGCGGGCGCCAGCTCGGCGGGAGCCTCGTCGCTGGCGGCCGTCGTCGTCGCGGCGGTGGCGGCCGGTGCCGCAGTGTCCTTCGAGCGCTTGCGGCTGCGCGAGCGGCGCGTCTTGCGCTTCGAGCCGCCGGCGCCCTCGGGCTGGACGTCGTTGAAGTCGACCAGCTCCACCATCGCCATCTCGGCCGCGTCGCCGGCGCGCTGGCCCAGCTTCACGATCCGGACGTAGCCGCCGGGGCGGTCGCCGACCGTCGGCGCGACCTCGTTGTAGAGCCGCTTGACGGCCTCCTTGTCGTTGAGCTTGCGGAAGGCCTGGCGACGGCTGTGCGTCGAGTCGTCCTTGCCGTGCGTGATGATGGGCTCGACGAAGCGGCGCAGCGCCTTGGCCTTCGAGAACGTGGTGTTGATCCGCTTGTGCTCCAGGAGCGCGGCCGACATCGACTGCAGCGTCGCCTTCCGGTGGGAGGCGTTCCGGCCGATCTTGAGGATCTTCTTTCCGTGTTTCATTTTTTCGGTTCAGGGTTCAAGGGTTCAAGGTTCGCAGGACCAAAGCTCGGGGTCGCAAACGGCGAACCCAGAACCCTGAACCCCGAACTGCCCTCTAGTTCATCTCGCCGTAGCGGTCCACGTCCATGCCGAAGCGCAGGCCGCGCTCCTCCAGGACGTCCACCAGCTCGAGCAGCGACTTGCGGCCGAAGTTGCGGAACTTGAGCATCTCGCTCTCCTCCCGGCCGACCAAGTCGCCGATGGTCTTGATCGAGGCGGCGCGCAGGCAGTTCTGGGCGCGAACCGAGAGGTCGAGGTCGTCGACCGACTGCCCGAGCACGGCGCGGACGCGCTGGACCTCGGCGTCGACCTCGGTCTCCTCGGCGTCCTCGCCCGACGTGGCGTCCACCTCGACGAACAAGCCGATGTGGTCGCGCAAGATGGCCGCGGCGCGCGTCAAGGCGTCCTCCGCCGTGACCGATCCGTCCGTCTCGACCTCCAACGTCAGGCGCTCGTAGTCGATCTTGTCACCGACACGCGTCGGGGTGACGTTGTACTTGACGTTGAGGATCGGCGTAAAGATCGAGTCGATGGCGACGACGCCGATGGGGTCGTCGGCCCGCTTGTTCTCGTCCGACCCGACGTAGCCGCGGCCCTGCTCGATGCGCAGGTCGATGCGGACGTCGGCGTCCTCCGCCAGCGTGGCGATGTGGTGGTCGGGGTTCAGGACCTCGAAGTCCGCCGTGTTGTCGGCGATGTCCTTCGCGGTCCAGTCGCCGCCGCCTTCGAGGTGGATCGAGACGGTCCCCTCGTCCTCCTCCTCGGCCCGGAACCGGACGCCCTTGAGGTTGAGGATGATGTCGGTGACGTCCTCGGTGACGCCGGGGATGGTCGAGAACTCGTGCTGGACGCCGTCCACGCGGACGGCCGTGATGGCCGTGCCGGAGAGCGACGAGAGCAGCACGCGCCGGAACGCGTTGCCGATCGTGACGCCGTATCCGCGCTCGAGCGGCTGGACGACGAACCGCCCGTACGTCTCGTTCATCTCCTCGACCGTGACGCCGTCGGGCATCTGGAGTTGGAATTGTGCCATAGTGAGGCTGGTGTGCTAGGTGAGAGCGTGGCGTTGGCTGTGTGCCTCCGCAAGAGCGGAGGGACCTCCCGCCGAGGTCGGCCGCCAGCGCCGGGCGGTTACTTGCTGTAGAGCTCGACGATGAGCTGCTCCCGGATGTTTTCCGGGATGTCGTCGCGCGAGGGGTAGTCGAGGAACTTGCCCTTCAGCCCGTCCCGATCCGTTTCGAGGTGGTTGAAGTTGCGGCGGTTCACCGACACGGCGTCCTCGATGGACGTGAGGTTCTTCGACTTGGGCCGGACCTCGACGATGTCGCCGGGGCGCAGCGTGTGGCTCGGAATGCCCGAGACGCGCTCGTTGACCATCACGTGGCCGTGCGTGACTAGCTGGCGGGCCTGGCGGCGCGTCCGCGCGAAGCCGAGGCGGTAGACGACGTTGTCCAAGCGAGCCTCCAGGAGCTGGAGCAGGTTCTCGCCGGTCACACCCTTCTTGCGGGCGGCCTTCTCGAAGACGTTCCTGAACTGCTTCTCGAGCAGGCCGTAGGTGTACTTCGCCTTCTGCTTCTCCTTGAGTTGGACGGAGTACTCGCGACTCCTTGCGGCGGCGCTGGTTGCCGTGCTGGCCGGGGCCGTAGGGCTTGCGCTCGAGCGACTTGGAGGGTCCGAAGATGGGCTCGCCGAAGCGGCGGGCGACCTTCTGCTTGGGTCCGCGGTAACGGGCCATGGTGTTTAGTTGTATCTCGTGAGTCCGTCTCTCGGGGCTAGCGGAGAGACGAGGGAACTACGTGCGGTCCGCCCCCGGGTCCTCCGCCAGTCGGCGGGGTCGGAGCGGGCGCAGCCGGGCTTCTGCCCTGCGGGCGCTCAGTGAGGGGTAAAGGGTGAGGAGTCAAAGCAGCAAATGCCCTTCACCTGTCCCCATCACTCCACTCAGACGCGACGGCGCTTGGGCGGCCGGCAGCCGTTGTGGGGGATCGGGGTCGTGTCGCGGATCGACAGAACCTCGAGTCCGGAGAGGGCGAGCGCCCGAATGGCGCCCTCGCGGCCGGAGCCGGGGCCCTTGACGTAGCAGTCGACGCGGCGGAGGCCGAGGTCGTAGGCCTCCTTGGCCGCCTCGGAGCCGGCGACCTGCGCGGCGTACGGGGTGTTCTTCCGCGACCCGCGGAAGCCCATCTTGCCCGACGAGCTCCACGAGATCGTGTTGCCGTAGGCGTCGGTGATCGTGATCAGGATGTTGTTGAACGACGCCTTGATGTAGGCGTTGCCGTTCGTCTCGACCTGGACCTTCTTGCGACGGACGCGCGGGGCGCCGGCGCGGCCACCGCCGCGCGGTGCTTGCTGCTTAGCCATGATGCTGTACGTGTGGGCCGGAGCCCGGTGAGGTGTTGTAGGTCGCCCAGAGGGGCGGGCGGGGCCGGCGCGTCAGGGGTGACCGACTGGCGGACGGTGTCTACAAAGAGACGGCATCCGCCGGGGTGCCTGCGTGCGTCGGCGCTCGCGCGGAGCCAGCGGGGCGCGGAGCCCCGGCCGGTCTACTTGCGCGGTGCCTTCTTCTTGCCTGCGACGGTCCGCTTGCGGCCCTTGCGGGTGCGCGCGTTCGTCTTGGTCCGCTGGCCGCGGACCGGCAGGCCCTTGCGGTGACGCAAGCCGCGGTAGCAGCCGATGTCCATCAGCCGCTTGATGTTGAGCTGCGTCTCCGTGCGGAGCGCGCCCTCGACGACGTAGTTGTCCTCGATCAGCGACCGGACCCGGCGCGTCTCGTCCTCCGACCAGGCGTCGGGGTGGGTGTCGTGGTCGAGTCCGGCGCGCTCCAAGATCTCGGAGGCGAGGTTGTCGCCGACGCCGTAGATGGACGTCAGCGCGACGACGGCGCGCTTGCGGCCGGGGACGTCTACTCCTGCAATTCGGGGCATAGTGTTTTGCGATTCGGGACGAGAGACCCGGGGCGTGCCCGGCCTCTCGTCCGCCTAGATCAACCCTGGCGCTGCTTGTGCTTGGGGTTCTTCTTGTTGATGATGTAGATGCGGCCCTTGCGGCGGACGATCTTGTCGTCGGCCGACCGCTTCTTGACGCTGGCGCGAACCTTCATGGTCGTAGAGGTCTGATGGGACCGGCCACAAAAAGGGCCGGCCTGGAAGAACGCCCCGAAACGGTCGAGTCCCGTCGCAGGCGGCGTGAAAAGCCCGCCGAGGCTGAGCGCTCCACCCCGCTGGCGGCAACTGCCGCCAGCGCCGGGCGGGTGCTACTTGTAGCGGTAGACGATGCGGCCCTTGGTGAGGTCGTAGGGCGACATCTCGACCGTGACCCGGTCGCCGGGCAGGATGCGGATGTAGAACTTCCGCATCTTGCCGGACAGGAGACCCAGGATCTCGTGTCCGTTCTCCAGCTCCACGCGGAACTGGGCGTTGGGAAGGGCTTCGGTGACTTTGCCGTCCTGTCGGATTGCGGGCTGCTTCGCCATGTACAAGCGCCGGGGCGCATTAGTGAGTGTGGTCTGTCCTACGCGACGGACGCGGCCGGAGCCGCTGAGGGTTCGCCGCGCTTCGTCGCCAGCGCGGCCTCGATCAGATCGTAGGAGGACAGGATCTCCGCCCCCCCCTTTTCAACGAGCACCATGTGCTCGAAGTGCGCCGACGGCGCCCCGTCGGCCGTGCGGACGGTCCAGCCGTCGCGGTCCACGGTCACGTCGCCGGTCCCGCCGTTGATCATCGGCTCGATGCAGATGGTCAGCCCCGCCTTCAGCTTCTTGCCGGTGCCCCGCCGCCCCAGGTTGGGCACGTTCGGAGGCTCGTGCAGGTTGCGGCCGACGCCGTGACCCACCAAGTCGCGCACGACCCCGTAGCCCCGAGCCTGGCAGTGCGACTGCACCGCGTAGCCGATGTCGCCGATCCGCTTGCCGGCGGTCGCCTGCTCGATCCCGAGCATCAGCGACTGGCGCGTCGTGTCGAGGAGGCCCTGGGCCTCGGCCGAGATCTCGCCGACCGGGAAGGTGTAGGCGAAGTCGCCGAAGTAGCCGCCCAGCTCGACGCCGCAATCGACCGAGACCACGTCGCCCTCTTCGAGCGGCGTCTCCGTCGGGAAGCCGTGGACCACGACGTCGTTGACCGAGATGCACAGGCTGCCCGGGAACGGGTCGGTGTCCCCACCCATCCGGTAGCCCTTGAACGCCGGCCGGCCGCCGGCGTCGCGGATGACGGCCTCGGCCGCTTGGTCCAGCCGCAGCGTCGGCATCCCGGGCTCGATCAGCTCGGCCGCCGCCGCCAGCGCGCGCTCGACGACCTTCGCAGCCTCGCGGATGCCCGCGATGTCCTGTCGGTTCTTGAGCGTGATCCGTCCGGTCGCCATCAGGTGAGGGGTGAGCAGCCAAGGGCGACGAGCACGTCCGCCAGTCGCACGGCGTTGCCCGGCTGGCGGCGGTTCGCGGGGAGACCCTTCACTCGTGACCCTTCGCTCATCAGGCTAGCGGCGTCGCCCGCGCACGCGGCCGGTCTTCATGAACCCGTCGTAGTGGCGCATGAGCAGGTGACTCTCGACCTGCTGCAACGTGTCCAGCGTCACGCCGACCAAGATGAGCAGGCTCGTGCCGCCGAAGAACTGCGCGAAGCCCTGCTGGACGCCGAACTGCGCCGCGAAGGCCGGCAGGATGGCGACGAAGCCGATGAACAGCGCGCCCGGCAACGTGATCCGCGTCAGGATGGTGTCGATGAACTCGCTCGTCTGGCGGCCCGGACGGACGCCCGGGATGAAGCCGCCCTGGCGCTTCATGGTGTCCGCCATCTCCTGCGGGTTCACCGCGATGGCGGTGTAGAAGTAGGTAAAGAAGACGCAGATGACGAAGAAGATCGCCGAGTACCAGAACCCGAAGATGTCGCCCGTCGCCGTGCCGACGGTCGTCCAGAACGCGCTGTCCTGGAAGAACGAGGCGATCGTGCTCGGGATGAACATGATCGACTGCGCGAAGATGATCGGCATGACGCCGGCCGCGTTGACGCGCAGCGGGAGGTACTGCGTCGTCCCGCCCATCTGCTTCCGCCCGACGACGCGCTTGGCGTACTGGACCGGGATCCGCCGCGTGCCTTGCGTCACGTAGACCACGCCGGCCGTCACGATGAACAGCGCCGCGATCTCGATCAGGAAGATGAAGATGTTCGTGTCGCTCCGGCCGATGCCGCCGATCTGGGGCAGCTCGTTCAGCAGCGCTTGAGGCAGGAAGGCGATGATGCCGATCATGATGATCAGCGAGATGCCGTTGCCGATCCCCTTCTCGGTGATCCGTTCACCCAGCCACATCACGAACACGGTGCCGGCCGTCAAGCAGATCACGCAGACGACGGTAAAGGCCCAGGGCTCAATGACAATGGCATCGCCCGACGACGACTGCAGGTTGATCGCGTAGCCGATGGACTGTAGCGCCGTGATGGCAATCGTGCCGTAGCGCGTCCACTGCGTGATCTTTCGCCGTCCGTCCTCGCCCTCGCGTTGCAGCTTCTGGATCGGCGCCCAGACGGCCCCGAGCAGCTGGATGATAATCGACGCCGTGATGTACGGCATGATGCCCAGCGCGAACACGCCCGCTCGGAAGAACGCGCCACCCACGAACAGGTCGAAGAGCCCGAAGAGCCCGCCCTGGTTGGGGTTCGAGTTGGCGATCTCCTGGAGCGCGATCGCGTCCACGCCCGGGAGCGTGACGTACGAGCCCAGGCGGTACACGATCAGGAGACCGAGCGTGAAGAGGATCCGCTGCCGAAGCTCGTGGATCTTCCAGATGTTGCGGACGGATTCGACGACCGAGGCCATGCGTGTGGGGTTCTAGATGCAGAAGAGACGACCGGGGCGCGTGCCCGGGTCGCTCTAGGCCTCGACGACCGTGGCGGTGCCGCCAGCGGCCTCGATCTTCTCCTTGGCCGACGCCGAGAAGGCGTGGGCGTGGACGTCCAGCTTGGTGCTGAAGTCGCCGTCGCCCAGGATCTTGAAGCGGCCGTTCTTGCCGCCCATACCCAACGACGTCATGGTCTCGGGCGACAGCGTCGCGCCGGCCTCGATGCGGCCCTCCTCCACCAGGTTCGCCAGCCGGCTGAGGTTGATGGGGTCGTACGCCTTCCGGTTGCGGTTCTTGAACCCGAACTTCGGGACACGGCGCTGCAACGGCATCTGGCCGCCCTCGAACCACGTCGGGACCTTGCCGCCCGAGCGGGACTTCTGCCCGTTGTGGCCGCGGCCGACGGTGTGGTTGCCGTGTCCGGAGCCTTGACCGCGCCCGACGCGCTTCTTGGTCTTGGTCGAGCCCTTGGCGGGCGTGAGCTTGCTGAGATCCATAATGGGGGGCTAGAGGCGCCGGCCGGGGCCGACTCGCGGGGCGCTGGCGCTCGTCGTGAGCCGCAGTCGCCGGGTGCCACGAGGGCACCTAGAAAAGGTAGGTCGGCCGAGCACGAAGCTGGGCCGACCCGGGGTCAGGAATCGGTGAACCCTGAGGGGCTGGTGGAACCAACCGGAGCGGACGAACGAGCGGTCGATCTCGACCGCCAGTCGCCTTACGCCTCCTCGACGGAGACCAGGTGGCTCACCTTGTTGACCATGCCGAGGATCTGAGGCGTGGCCTCGACCTCGACGGTCTTGCCGATCTTGCGGAGACCCAGGGCTACCATCGTCTTCTTCTGGTCGCCGGGGCGACGGATGACGCTCTTGGTCTGGGTGATTTTGATCTTGGACATAACGGGTGATGGGTGAAGGGTGATGAGTGAAGGGTGGGCACGAGTGACTGCTCACTCATCACCCCTAACCCTTTACCCCTCAAACACCTGCTTGATGGTGATGCCGCGGCGCGCGGCGACGGTGCCCGCGTCCTGGAGCTGCTGGAGCGCGTCCATGGTCGCCGAGACCTGGTTGTGGGGGTTCGACGAGCCCTGGCTCTTGGCGAGCACGTTGCGGATGCCCGCGCACTCCATCACCGCCCGGACTCCGCCGCCAGCGATCACGCCAGTACCGTCGGAGGCCGGCTTCAGGAGAACCGTGCCCGCGTCGTGACGACCACGGACGGCGTGCGGGATCGAGCCGGTGCCGGTGACCGGGACGGCCACTAGGTTCTTCTTGGCGTCCTCGGTCCCCTTCGAAATCGCGTCGGCGACCTCGTTGGCCTTGCCGAGCCCCTGGCCCACCTTCCCGTTGCCGTCGCCGACGACGACGACCGCGTTGAACGAGAAGCGGCGGCCGCCCTTGACGACCTTGGCCACGCGGTTGATCGCGACCAGCTTCTCGATCAGGTTGGACTGGTTGGCGGCGTTGTCGCGCCCGTCGTTGCGGCGCCCGCGTCCTCCGCGGTTGTCGCGGCCGCCGCCCTGCCCGCCACGGTTGCCGCCGGGACCACCGGGTCGGTTGCCGCCCTGTCCGCCTCTGTTTTGCTGCTGTGCCATTGGTTCTGTGTGTTTAGAGCGTCAGGCCGCCCTCCCGGGCGCCGTCGGCGAGGGCCTTGACGTTGCCGTGGTAGCGGTAGCCGCCACGGTCGAAGACGGCGCGCTCGACGCCCGCCTCCTTGGCGCGCTGGGCGACGCGTTGGCCGACGGCTTTGGACGCCTCGACGCCGCTGCCGGCCTGGCCGGATTCGCGCGTGCTGGCGGCCGCCAGCGTGGTGCCCGTCGCGTCGTCGATGACCTGGGCGTAGATGTGCTTGTTGGAGCGGAACACGCTGAGGCGCGGGCGCTCGGTCGTTCCGGAGACCTTGGCCCGGATGCGGCGGCGGATGCGCGCGCGCTGCGTGACCTTCTTGGCTGTCTTGGACATGTGCTGTGTGCGCTGGGGGCCGACGGGTTGGCCGTCCGGCCGCGCAGTGTGGGTGAGTAGGCGCTGGCGGAGTCCGCCAGCCGGGCGCTAGCGAGCGGCGGTCTTGCCGGCCTTGCGACGGACGAACTCGTCCTGGTAGCGGACGCCCTTGCCCTTGTAGGGCTCCGGCGGACGGAGGGCGCGGATCTTGGCGGCCACCTGGCCCACCATCTGCTTGTCGATCCCGCTGATCTTGATCTTCGGGTTCTGGCCGCGAACGGTCTCGGCCTCGATGTCGATGCCGTCCGGCGGCACGAAGTAAATCGGGTGCGAGAACCCGAGCGCGAGCTCGAGCACGTCCAGGCCCGCCATCTTCTTGGCCTCGGCGCGGAAGCCAACGCCGATCACCTCCAGGTTCTTCGAGTAGCCCTCGGAGACGCCCTGGATCATGTTCGCGATCAGGGACCGCGTCAGGCCGTGGGCCTCGCGGTGGCGCTTCTGGTCGGTCGGGCGCGTGACGGTAATCTCGTCGTCGTTCTGCTCGACGCTGAGATCCGGGTCCATCTTCAGGTCCAAGGTCCCCTTGGGGCCCTTGACGGTGACGCGGTTCTTGTCCGAGACGTCGAGCGTGACGCCATCGACGGTCGGGATGGGCTGCTTGCCAATACGGGACATAGCGGTCGGGGTCTGGGGCTCTCGCCGGGTTAGCTGACGGTGGCGAGGACTTCTCCGCCGATGCCCGCGCGGCGGCACTCCTTGTCCGACATCACGCCCTGGCTCGTGGACAAGATGGCGATGCCGAGCCCGTTCATCACGCGCGGCAGGTCGTCGGCGCCGACGTACTTCCGCAGGCCGGGCTTCGAGACGCGCTTGATCGACTCGATGACAGGCTTGCCGCCGCGCATGTACTTGAGGTACACGCGGATCAGGCCCTGCTTGGTGTCCTCGACGTTGACGTAGTCGGCGACGTAGCCCTTGTCCACCAGGATCTGGGTGATCGCTCGCTTGAGGTTCGAGGCGGGCACGTCCACGTAGGGGTGCCGGGCCTTCTGGGCGTTGCGGATACGCGTGAGGTAATCCGCGACGGGATCGGAGAGTGCGCTCATGTGTCTTCGGCCGGTTCGGGTCGTCCCCGCCTGGCCGCTAGAGGAATGGATGGGTAGCCACTGGCGACAGCTGCCGCCAGTCTTGCTACCAACTGGACTTGCGGATGCCCGGGATCTTGCCCTCGACGGACAGCTCGCGGAACACGTTGCGGCAGACGCCGAACTTGCGGATGTAGCCGCGCGGGCGGCCGGTCAGCGCGCACCGGTTGTGCAGGCGGACGGGGCTCGCGTCCCGAGGAAGCTTCTGCAGCCCCTCGTAGTCGCCAGCGGCCTTCAGCGCAGCGCGCTTCTCGGCATACTTGGCAACCGTCTCGCGGCGCTTCTTCTCTCGGGCGATAACGCTCTTCTTAGCCATGGTTCTTTGGGTTGCTTGCTAGTGGGCTACGCGTTCGCGGTCTCGCGGCGGACGAACGGCATCCCGAACTCCTTCAGGAGCGCGTGGGCCTCCTCATCCGTCTGAGCCGTCGTCACGAACGTGACGTCCAGGCCGGAGACCCTGGAGACCGACTCCAGGTCGATCTCGGGAAAGATGATCTGCTCCTTGATCCCCAGCGTGTAGTTGCCGCGCCCGTCGAACGAGCGGTCGGGCACGCCTCGGAAGTCGCGGACGCGGGGCAGAGCCAGCGTGATGAGCCGGTCCACGAACTCCCACATCCGGTCGCCCCGAAGCGTGACCGTCACGCCGACGGGCATGCCCTCGCGGAGCTTGAAGTTCGAGATCGACTGGCGGGCGTTGCGGACCGACGGCTGCTGGCCGGTGATCTTGCGCATCTCCTCCAGCGCGTCGTCCAGGACCTTCTTGTTCTGGGACGCCTCGCCGATGCCCTTGTTGAGCACCACCTTGGTCAGGCGCGGGACCTGCATGGTGTTCGAAAACTCGAACCGCTCCATCAGGGCCGGCGCGATCTCGGCGCGGTAGCGCTCCTTGAGACGGGGTGTGTAGTTCTCCATGGGTGTGTGTTCAGCCGTGACGGGCGCGATGCGGACGAACCGCCAGCCGCGCCCTCAGCTGGGTTTAGCTGTCGAGCTCGCTGCCGGTCGTCTTGGCGTAGCGGACCCACCGGGCCTTGCCCGTGTTGGGGTCCTCGACGCGCTTGCGGCCGATCCGGGTGGCGGCGCCGTTCTCGTCGATCGGCATCACGTTCGAGACGTGGATGGGCCGCTCGGCCTCGATCCGCCCGCCGTTGGGGTAGAGCTGGTTGGGCTTGGTGTTGCGGTAGCGGACGTTCACGCCCTCCACCAGCACCTTCTCCTGCTTGGGGTACACCTCCAGGACGCGGGCCACGTAGCCCTTGAGGCGGCTCTGGCTCGGCTCGAGGTTCTTCGAGCTCGTGATCGTCTTGGTGAGAGCGACCATGTCGCCCTTCTTGACGTGGAGCTTCTTCTGCTTGTTGGTCGTGCGGGGCATCGCTCTAGAGGACTTCGGGTGCGAGGGAGACGATGCGCATGAACTGGCGGTCGCGGAGTTCGCGGGCGACGGGCCCGA
Source organism: Rubricoccaceae bacterium (assembly GCA_963789285.1). GTDB lineage: Bacteria > Bacteroidota > Rhodothermia > Rhodothermales > Rubricoccaceae > Rubrivirga. Next base: position 2,038,774 of record CAWBJZ010000004.1, on the reverse strand, counting down.
AGATGCGCGTGCCGCGGGGCTCGTCGGCGTCGTTCAAGAGGACGGCGGCGTTCTCGTCGAACCGGATGTACGAGCCGTCGGGGCGGCGGTACTCCTTCTTGGTGCGGACGATGACGGCGCGCGAGACGTCGCCCTTCTTCACGTTGCCGCCGGGGATGGCGTTCTTGACGGAGCAGACGATGATGTCGCCCACGCGGGCGTAGCGCCGTCCGGAGCCGCCCAAGACGCGGATGCACAAGACCTGCTTGGCTCCGCTGTTGTCGGCGACGTTGAGTCGGGATTCTTGCTGGATCATGGGTGGGGTGCCGAGTGCGGGACCACTGGCGGTGCTCGTCGGAGACGGCCGCCAGTCGGGCTCAGGTTATCGGGCGCGCTCCAACACCTCCACCAAGCGCCAGCGCTTGGTCTTGGACATCGGGCGGGTCTCCTGGATGCGGACCGTGTCGCCCTCTCCGGCGTCGTTGGTCTCGTCGTGCGCCTTCAGCTTGGTCGTCTGCTTGACGAACTTGCCGTAGATGGGGTGCTTCACCTGCCGCTCGATGGCGATGGTGATCGTCTTGTCCATCTTGTCCGAGACGACGAGGCCGACGCGGAACTTGCGCGCGCCGCGCTCGGCGACCGCATCAGCGGTCTGGGTATCTGTAGCCATAGCCTGGTTGCCCCTTAGGGGCGGGTTGCTAGTCGCTTGGTGGGCCGGTACCCCACCAACTACGGGGTCGCCAGGTCGGGCCTGGCGCGAAAGACGAGGATAGCCACGTCACGGTGAAGGTTCAGTCAGAGACGCGCCGGCTGGCGGCGTCTCTCCGAAGCTTCACCGGGCGCTACGCCTCGGCCGAGCCGCCAGTCGCCGGCGCCGTGCTGGTCAGCGCGGCGCGCTTCTGGTTCAGGACCGTCTTCATCCGAGCGATGTCGCGGCGCTTGTCGCGCAGCACGATCGGGTTCTCCAGCCCGGCGACGGACCGGCGGAACCGCAAGTCGGTCAGGTCGCGCGTTTCCTCGGCGATGCGCTGCTCGATCTCGGACTCGCTGAGGTCGCGGATGTCGTTTGCTTTCATGGTGGGTACGGAAAGGCCCCGGGCGCGATGCCCGAGGCCAGGTGTCTAGAGTCTGTGGTTAGCTGGCGGTCTCGTCGTCCGAGTCCGAGCTGGCGTCGGCGTCACCTTCGCCCTCCGCGTCGGCCGCAGCCTCGGCGTCGGTCTCGGTTTCCGGCTCGTCGGTCTCGACCACGTTGCCGTCGGCTTCGCGGAGGCCCTCGACGTACTCGTCGAGCCCCTCGAAGTCGTCGTCGGCGAGGTACTGGGCCTGCTTGCTCCAAGTCTCCTCGTTGACGCCCTGGTCGTCGGTGCCATCACCGGCGATGAGCTCACGCAACTTGTCGATGTCGGCGTCCGCCAGCTTCTGGTAGCTGTCGATGCCGGCCGCGGTCAGCGCCTCGGCGAAGGTGTCACCCAGGCCGTAGATCTTGGTCAGGTCCACGTTGTCCACGACGGCCTGCAGGCCGTCGCTCGCGTCCGACTCCGCGTCGAGCCCGGGGGCGCGGACGGGGTTCATCTCGGGACGCGCGACGAACTTGGCCTTGATCGGCAGCTTCTGGATCGCCAGGCGCATCGAATCGCGCGCCAGCTCCTCGTCGATGCCGCCGACCTCGAACAGGATGCGGCCGGGCTTGACGACGGCGACCCAGTACTCGGGCGAGCCCTTGCCCTTGCCCATCCGCGTTTCTGCCGGCTTCTTGGTGATCGGCTTGTCGGGGAAGATGCGGATCCATACCTTACCGGTACGCTTCATCTTCCGCGTCATCGCGATACGGGCGGCCTCGATCTGGCGGCTGGTGATCCAGCCGGCTTCGAGCGCCTTGATCCCGTAGTCGCCGAACGTGACGCGGGCGCCGCGCTGGGCCAGGCCCTTCATCCGGCCCTTCTGCATCTTGCGGAACTTGGTCCGCTTGGGCATCAACATATCAGTTCTTGTCTAGAGGAGAGGGGTTCGAGCTACCGGCGTCCGCGGCCACCGCCCCCCGCGGTCGTCACGGCCACCGCCGCGTCCGTCGCGCCGGCGGCGCTCCGGCACGCTCGGCGCCGCGTTCTGCTGGCGCTGGGCCGTCGCGTTGGGGCTGAGGTCGGGTTTGCCGATCACCTCGCCGTGGAAGATCCAGACCTTGACGCCGGCCGTGCCCTGGATGGTGAAGGCGGTCGCCTCGGCGTAGTCGATGTCGGCGCGCATCGTGTGGAGCGGCACCCTTCCTTCCAGGTACTGCTCGACGCGGCCCATCTCAGACCCGCCCAGCCGGCCCGCCAGCTTGATGCGGATGCCCTGGGCGCCCATGCGCATCGCGGCGCCGAGCGCCTGCTTCATCGCGCGGCGGTAGGACACGCGGCCCTCCAGCTGCTGCGCGATGTTCTGCGCCACGAGGGATGCGTCCAGCTCGGGACGCTTGATCTCGTTGATGTTGATCTGGATGTCCTTGTCGGTCAGGGTCTTGAGCTCCTCGCGGAGCTTCTCGACCTCGGAGCCGGCGCGGCCGATGATCACGCCGGGGCGCGACGTGTGCAGCGTCAGGATCACACGCTTGGGCGTGCGCTCGATGACGGTCCGGCTCAGGCCGGCGCGCTTCAAGCGGGCGTCGAGGTACCTACGGATCTCGTAGTCCTCGACCAGATTCTCGGCGTAGCTGCCGTCGGTGTACCAGTTGGAGTCCCAGCCTCGGATCACACCGAGACGGAAGCCGATCGGGTTGGTTTTCTGTCCCATGAGTTCGGTTGTCTTAAGTGTGGTTAGTCCTCGACGCGCTCGCCGCGACGGATAGAGGTGTCCTCCTTCCCGGCGTCCGGCGTGCCGACGATGACGGTAAGGTGGCTGGAGCGCTTCAGGATCGGGTGGGCGCGTCCGCGCGAGACCGGCTGGAAGCGCTTGATGACCGGCGCCTCATCGACCATGATGGTCTTGACGATCAGCGCGTCGTCGTCGATGCGCTCGTCGCGGTTCTGATCGACCAGGTTGCCGTAGGCGTCCTGGATGCCCCGGCGCACCATCGCGGCGGCCTTCTGGGGCATGAACTCCAAGGTCGTGATCGCCTGCTGGGCGTTCTTGCCGCGGACGACGTCGGCCACGATCCGCATCTTGCGGGGGCTGATGCGGAGGTACCTCCGCTTGGCTCGTGCTTCCATTGTTCTGTTCTAGTGGTGAGCGTCGAGGTGCCCGACTGGCGGCGCCAGCGGGCAGGAGCCGGACTGTCCCGACCCCCGTGCCTCACGCGGGATGTTTAGCGGCGCCGGTCCTTCTTGCCGGAGCCGGCGTGGCCGCGGAAGGTGCGCGTCGGGGAGAACTCGCCGAGCCGGTGCCCGATCATGTTCTCGGTGACGTAGACGGGGATGAACTGCTTGCCGTTGTGGACGGCCAGCGTGTGGCCGAGCATGTCGGGCGTGATCATCGAGCCGCGGCTCCACGTCTTCAAGACGCGCTTCTTGCCGCCGCCGTTCATCTCGTCCACCTTCGCGCGGAGCTTGTAGTGGACGAAGGGTCCTTTTTTGAGAGAGCGTGCCATGGTTACTTCTTCGCCTTGCGGCGGCGGACGATAAACTGGTCGGAGGCCTTCTTCTTCTTGCGGGTCTTGAAGCCCTTGGCGTAGACGCCGGTCGGGCTCTTGGGGTGACCACCAGACGACTTGCCCTCGCCGCCACCCATCGGGTGATCGACCGGGTTCATCGCCACACCGCGCGTCTGAGGGCGGATGCCCAACCAGCGCGAGCGACCGGCCTTGCCGATCTGGATGTTCATGTGGTCCGGGTTCGACGTCGTGCCGACCGTCGCCACACACGTGACGGGCACGCGGCGGACTTCGCCGCTAGGCAGCTTCAGCGTCGCGAACTTGCCCTCCCTGGCCGTCAGCTGCGCGTACGTGCCAGCCGAGCGAGCCATCTGGGCGCCCTTGCCCGGCTTCATCTCGATGGCGTGGACCTGCGTGCCGAGCGGGATGTTCGCCAGCGGCAGGCAGTTGCCCAGATCGGGCGAGACCTCCGGTCCCGAAAGCACCGTCTGGCCGACCTCGATCTTGTCGGGCGCGATGATGTAGCGCTTCTCGCCGTCGGCGTAGATCAGCAGCGCGATGCGGGCCGAGCGGTTGGGATCGTACTCGATCGCTGCGACTCGCGCGGGGATGCCGTGCTTGTTGCGCTTGAAGTCGATGATCCGGTAGCGCCGCTTGTGACCGCCGCCGCGGTGGCGGGAGGTCTTACGGCCGTGGTTGTTGCGGCCGCCGGAGCGCTTCCAGGTGTCGAGCAGGCTCTTCTCGGGCTCCGACTTCGTGATGGTCTCGAAGCTGGACACCGAGCGGTGCCGCTGTCCCGGCGTGACCGGGTTGAGTTTGCGGATTGCCATGATGGTAGAGGGCATTCGTGCCGGCGGCGACCGCCAGCTTTGCGCCCTGGTTGGTTAAATGGTCTCGTAGAAGTCGATCTCGCCGGAGCGCAGCGTCACGATGGCCTTCTTCCAAGCGGCCTGGCGGCCCTGGAGCAGCCCGCGCTTGGTGAACTGGCGGCGGCGCTTGCCGCGCACGACCATGGTGCGGACCTCCTTGATGTCGATCTCCGGGTACCGCTCCTCGATGGCGCGGCGGATCTCGAGCTTGTTGGCCGTCTTCTTGACCTTGAAGCTGTAGTGCCGGCCCTCGGCCGCGATGCGCGACGCCTTCTCCGTCAGGACGGGTTCGATGATGATCTCGTTCATGTCTAAGCCTCAGTGTCGGTGTCGTCCGCCGCCGTGGTCGGGGCGTCGGGCGCTTCGGGGTTCGGCGTCGTCGGAGCCTGCTCGGTCGGGACCGGCAGCTCGGCGTCCGCCTCTGCCTTCTTGGTCTTCTTCGCCTTGGGCGTCACCGCCAGCGGCGTGGCGCCAGCGGGCGGGGTGCTCGTCGAGTCGTCGGCCGATGCCTTGCCCTTGGGGCGCAGCGCCTCGGTCAGCGCATCGACCGCGCTCTCCTGCAGGAACACCGTCTTGGCGTTGAGCAGGTCCAGCGTCGAGGCCTGGTCGGCCGGCTTGACGACGACCTTCTTGATGTTGCGCGCCGAGCGGTAGAACGTGTCGTCCAGACCGTTGGTCAGGATCAACGTGCGGCCGGTCGTGACGCCGTTGCCCGCGATCATGCCGGCGACCTCACGGGTCTTGGGCGTGTCGAGCTTCAAGTCCTCCACGATCCGCAGCGCGGACTCGTTGAGCTTGTGCGCCAGCACCGACCGACGAGCAAGCTGCTTCGTCTTCTGGTTCACGCCGACGTTGTACTTGTGCGGCTTGGGGCCGAAGATGGTGCCGCCGCCCTTGCGGAGCGGGCTCTTGGCATCGCCGGCACGGGCGTTGCCCGTCCCCTTCTGGCGGTACAGCTTGCGGCGGGACTTGGCGACTTCGCCGCGCTCCTTGGTCTTGTGCGTGCCCTGGCGGCCGGCGGCCTGGATCGAGCGGACGTCGAGCCAGATGGCGTGATCGTTCGGCTCGATGCCGAAGACGGCGTCGTCCAAGTCGACCGAGCGTCCGGCCTCAGCGCCGTCGCGGTTGTAGACAGTCAGTTTCATGGGTCTAGGCTTTGCGGATCTCGACGATCCCGTTCTTGTGTCCCGGCACGGCGCCCTTGACCAGGATCAGGTTGTTGTCCGGGTAGGTCGCGACCACGCGGACGTTCTTGACCGTGACGCGGTCGCCGCCGGTGCGGCCCGCCATCTTGGTGCCCTTGAACACGCGCGACGGGTCGGAGGCCTGGCCGATGGAGCCCGGCGCCCGCTGGCGGTTGTGCTGGCCGTGCGTGGCGTCGCCGACGCCGGCGAAGTTGTGCCGCTTGACGACGCCCTGGAAGCCCTTGCCCTTGGACGTGCCCGAGATCGCGACGCGGTCTCCGACCTCGAAGCCCTCGACCGTCAACTCGTCCCCGAGTGTGACGTCCAGGTTGACGTCGCGGAACTCGACGACGTGGCGCTTGAAGTCAACGCCGGCGGCCTCGAAGTGACCCTGCTGGGCCTTGGTCGTGTGCTTGGCCTTGCGATCACCGTAGCCGACCTGGATGGCGGAGTAGCCGTCCGAGTCCGGGGTCTTGACCTGGGTGACGTGGCAGGGGCCGGCCTCGATCACCGTCACGACCGTCTGGCGGCCGGACTCGTCGAAGACGCTCGTCATGCCGACTTTGCGGCCTAGAAGTGCGCTCATTGAACCGTGTGGTTAGTTAAGCTGGAAGTAGGATGCCGCGCTCGGTTCTCGCCAGTCGGCGGAGTCAGCGCGGCGAGATCAGACCTTGATCTCGACGTCGACGCCCGAGGGAAGCTCCAGCTTCATCAGGGCGTCCACGGTCGCGGACGAGGTCGAGAGGATGTCGATCAGCCGCTTGTGCGAGCGGATCTCGAACTGGTCGCGCGCCTTCTTGTCGACGTGCGGGCCGGACAGGACCGTGTAGATCTTCTTGCGCGTCGGCAGCGGGATCGGCCCGCTCACGACCGCACCCGTCGACTTGACGGTGCGGATGATCTTCTCGGCGCTCTTGTCGACCAGCGAGTGGTCGAACGACTTGAGCTTGATCCGGATGGTCTGGTTTGCCATTGTTGGGCGGTGTCGGGCGGAGTCGCCAGCGCGGCGGGTCGGACAAACTCCGACCCGCCGCTGGGCTCAACCGTGTGTTTCTAGTCGAGGATCTTGCTTACGACGCCGGCGCCGACCGTCCGGCCCCCCTCGCGGATCGCGAACCGCAGCCCCTCCTCCATCGCCACCGGCTGGATCAGATCCACCTTGAACTGCGTGTTGTCCCCCGGCATCACCATCTCCACCCCCTCGTTCAACTCGATGTCGCCGGTCACGTCCGTCGTGCGGAAGTAGAACTGGGGCCGGTACCCCTTGAAGAACGGGGTGTGACGGCCCCCCTCGTCCTTCGACAGGATGTACACCTCGCACTCGAACGCCTTGTGCGGCGTCACGGCCCCCGGCTTCGTCAGCACCATGCCCCGCTCGACCGCGTCCTTCTCGATGCCCCGGAGCAGGACCCCGGCGTTGTCGCCGGCCTGGGCCGAGTCCAAGAGCTTCCTGAACATCTCCACGCCCGTCACCGTCGACGTCTGCTTCTCCTCGCGGATGCCCACGATCTCGACCGGCTCGCCGACCTTGATCTGCCCCCGCTCGACGCGGCCGGTGACCACGGTCCCCCGGCCCGTGATCGAGAACACGTCCTCGACCGGCATGAGGAACGGCTTGTCCACGTCCCGCTCCGGAGTCGGGATGTAGGAGTCCACGGCCGCCATGAGCTCCTTGATCGAGGCCACGCCGGCCTCGTCCCCGTTCAGCCCGCCGAGCGCCGAGCCCTGGATCACGGGCAGGTCGTCGCCGGGGAACTCGTACGAGCTCATGAGCTCGCGGACCTCCATCTCGACCAGCTCCAGGAGCTCCTCGTCGTCGACCAGGTCGACCTTGTTCATGAACACGACGAGGTAGGGCACGCCGACCTGGCGCGCGAGCAGGATGTGCTCCCGCGTCTGCGGCATCGGGCCGTCGGTGGCGGCCACGACCAGGATCGCCCCGTCCATCTGGGCCGCGCCGGTGACCATGTTCTTGACGTAGTCGGCGTGGCCGGGGCAGTCGACGTGGGCGTAGTGCCGCTCGACGGTCTCGTACTCCACGTGCGCCGTCGCGATCGTGATCCCCCGCTCCCGCTCCTCCGGCGCGTTGTCGATCTCGTCGAACCCCTTCGCGACCCCGCCCGAGGCCTCGGCCAGCACCTTCGTGATGGCCGCCGTCAGCGTCGTCTTCCCGTGGTCGACGTGCCCGATGGTCCCCACGTTCACGTGGGGCTTGCTCCGCTCAAATTGCTCTTTGGCCATGGTTCCTGTGGTCTAGTGTGTCTGTGTGTGTGGAGCGGCAGTCGCCGCGTGCCGTGTTACGCGGCGGTCTTGCCCTCGCTGGCGATCTCCTCGGCGATGGCCTTGGGGACCTCCTCGTAGTGGTCGAACTGCATCGAGTAGATGGCTCGGCCCTGGGTGTTGCTTCGCAGGTCGGTCGAGTACCCGAACATCTCGCTCAGGGGCACCATCGCGTCGATCACCTGGGCGTCGTTGCGCTGGCCCATGCCGTCGATCTGGCCGCGGCGGCTCGACAGGTCGCCGATCACGTCGCCCATGTACTCCTCGGGCGTGATGACCTCGACCTTCATGATGGGCTCCATGATGACGGGGCTCGCGCGCTTGGTCGCCTCGCGGAAGGCCATCCGGCCCGCCAGCTCGAACGACAGCTGGTCGGAGTCGACGTTGTGGAACTTGCCGTCGTAGAGGCGGGCCTTGATGCCCTCCATCGGGTAGCCCGCAATCGGCCCTTGGCCTAGCGCGCTCTCGATGCCCTTCTGGACTGAGGTGATAAACTCGCGCGGGATCGAGCCGCCCTTGATCTCGTCGACGAACTCGAGCCCGGTGCCGCCGTCGTCCATCGGCGTGAACTCGATGTCGACGTGGGCATACTGGCCGCGTCCGCCCGACTGCTTCTTGTGGGTGTAAGAGTGGTCGACCGACTTGCGGATGGCCTCGCGGTACGACACCTGGGGCTCGCCGACGTTGGCCTCGACCTTGAACTCGCGCTTGAGGCGGTCCACGATGATCTCCAGGTGGAGCTCGCCCATGCCGGCGATCAGCGTCTGGCCGGTCTCCTCGTCGCCGGTCACCTTGAAGGTGGGGTCCTCCTCGGCCAGCTTCTGCAGCCCGACGCCCAGCTTGTCGATGTCGGCCTTGGTCTTGGGCTCGATGGCGATCTTGATGACGGGCTCGGGGAAGTCCATCGACTCCAGCACGACCGGGTGGTCCGGGTCGCACAGCGTGTCGCCGGTCTTGGTGTCCTTGAGCCCGACGATGGCGCAGATGTCGCCCGCCTTGACGGAGTCGACGTCCTCGCGCGTGTTGGCGTGCATGAACAGCAGGCGGCCGGCGCGCTCCTTCTTCTCGGTGTTGGCGTTGACGAGGGCGCTGCCCTTCTCCAGCGTGCCGGAGTAGACGCGCGCGAACGTGATCCGGCCGACGTAGGGGTCGGTCGCGATCTTGAACGCGATGGCGGCGAACGGTCCGTCCGGATCGGCCTCGCGCTCGACGGTCTCCTCGGACCGGGGCAAGTGGCCCACCATCGCGGGCACGTCGTGCGGCGAGGGGAGGTAGTCGATGACGGCGTCGAGCAGCTGCTGGACGCCCTTGTTCTTGAACGCCGAGCCGCACAGGACCGGCGTGATGTCCATCGAGATGACGGCTTCGCGGACGGTCTTCTGGACGTCCTCGACAGGGAGATCCTCCCCTTCGAGGTACATCATCAGCAGCTCGTCGTTGTGCTCGGCGACGGCCTCCAGGAGGGCGATGCGCGCCTTCTTGGCGGTCGGCTTGAGGTCCTCCGGAATGTCGACCTCGTCCCAGGTCGAGCCTTGGGTCGCGTCGTCGAAGATGAACGCCTTGTTGGTGATCAGGTCCACGTGGCCCCTGAACATCTCGCCGTCGCCGATGGGGATCTGGATCGGGACCGCGTTGGCGCCCAACCGGTCCTTCATCATCTGGACGGCGTTCTCGAAGTTGGCGCCGGTCCGGTCCATCTTGTTGACGAACGCGATGCGGGGGACGTTGTACTTGTCCATCTGCCGCCAGACCGTCTCCGACTGGGGCTCGACGCCGCCGACGGAGCAGAACAGCGCGACGGCGCCGTCCAGCACGCGGAGCGAGCGCTCGACCTCGACCGTGAAGTCGACGTGGCCCGGGGTGTCGATGATGTTGACGCGGTGGCCCTTCCACTCGGCGGTCGTGGCCGCCGAGGTGATGGTGATGCCGCGCTCCTTCTCCTGCTCCATCCAGTCCATCGTGGCGCCGCCCTCGTGGACCTCGCCGATCCGGTGCGTCTTGCCGGTGTAGTACAGGATGCGCTCGGTCGTCGTGGTCTTGCCAGCGTCGATGTGGGCCGAGATCCCGATGTTGCGGGTCTTGGTGAGCGAGAAGGTTTTGCCTTGGAGTTCCATGTCTGGGGGGACGGATAGAGTGTCCGGAGAGAACGCTGGTGGGGGCGCCGCTGGGGCGTGCGGTCTCGTTAGAAGCGCGCGAAGTGGGCGAACGCCTTGTTGGCCTCGGCCATGCGGTGGGTGTCGTCCTTCTTCTTGACGGCCCCGCCCTCGCCGCGGCTGGCGGCGATGAGCTCGGCGGCCAAGCGGTTGGCCATCGACTTGTCGCCGCGCGTCTTGGCGTACTGCAAGAGCCAGCGGAAGGCGAGCGACGTGCGGCGCTCGGGGCGGACCTCGATGGGCACCTGGTAGGTCGCGCCACCAACGCGGCGGCTGCGGACTTCCACCAACGGCGCCGCGTTGGTCAGCGCCTGGCGGAAGACCTCGACGCCGGGCTCGCCGGTGCGCTCCTCAGCCAGGTCGAAGGCGCCGTAGACCAGCCGCTGGGCGACGGACTTCTTGCCGTCGCGCATGACGGCGGCGATGAACTTGGCGACGGTGACGTCCCCGTAGATGGGGTCGGGGATGGGGATCCGCTTTTCTGCTTGCTTCCTGCGCATGGGGTCGGTCGGTCAGCGATCAGCCCAAGCTGGGCGATCCGCGTGAGAGGGACGGGATTGGCGGACGCGTGCCGCCAGCGGCTCTAGGCCTTGGGCTTCTTGGCGCCGTACTTCGAGCGGCTCTTCTTGCGGTCGGCGACGCCGGCCGTGTCGAGCGCGCCACGCACGATGTGGTACTTCACGCCCGGCAGGTCCTTGGCGCCGCCGCCGCGGACGAGCACGATGGAGTGCTCCTGCAAGTTGTGGCCCTCGCCCGGGATGTAGGCGATGACCTCGTACCCGTTGGTCAGCCGCACCTTGGCGACCTTGCGGAGGGCGGAGTTCGGCTTCTTCGGCGTCGTCGTGTAGACGCGCGTGCAGACGCCGCGGCGCTGGGGGTTGCCCTGGAGCGCGATCGACCCGGAGGTCTTGCGCTTGGGGGTGCGGCCCTTGCGGACGAGCTGGTTGATCGTAGGCATTCGTTTCCGTGGAGTCAGGCGTGCGGTACCGTCACCACACGCGAATCAGGACGGTCAACCTACCGACCAGGTCACCGATCTCCCATGTCGGGACCTTCACAAAGCGCACGACAACCAGGCCTTCCAGCGCCCAGACCGCGAAGCTTCAATGGAGCTCGCACACTGATACAGATCAACCGACTAGTGAACTTGCCCCTCTGCACTAGCGGAATGCCTCCGCCAGTGCTGCGATGTCTAGAGCGCCGGGTCGGTGCTGGCCGGCGGCGGGTCCAGGGGCTCCGGCTCGCCAGCCAGTCCGTCGCCCTCGGGGGCGGCAGGGCCGGGCGGGAGGTTGACCGGCTCGCCCTCGGCGGTCACGCCCGGCTCGTGGTCCAGCCGCTTGTACGGCCGCTCGCCCAAGATCTCCTTGAGGTCGTTCTCGTTCAGCACCTCCTTCTCCAGCAGCGCCTGCGCCAGCCGCTCCATCTCATCGGCGCGCTCGTCCAACAACACGCGCGTCTGGGCGCGGACGTCGTCGATGATGCGCTTGACCTCGATGTCGATGCGCCGCGCCAAGTCGTCCGAGAACGGCTTGTCAAACATCGGTTGGTCGCCCTGGCCCGACAGGTTGAACGACACGTAGCCGATCTCCTCGCTCATCCCGTAGTCCACCACCATGGCGTAGGCCAGCTTGGTGATCTTCTCCAGGTCGTTCTGGGCGCCGGTCGTGATCTTGCCGAAGATGATCTCCTCGGCCACGCGCCCGCCCATGGTCATCACCATCCGGTCGACGAGGGCTTCCTTGGTGTACAGGTAGCGCTCCTGGGGCAGCGACTGCGCGTAGCCGAGCGCCGCCATGCCGCGCGGCACGATGGACACCTTGACGACGGGGTCGGTGTACTCCCGGAACCAGCCGGCGACGGCGTGGCCGGCCTCGTGGTAGGCCACGATCTTCTTCTCGTCGGGCGAGATCAGCTTGTTCTTTTTCTCCAGCCCGCCGATGACGCGGTCGATGGCGCGCTCGAAGTCGATCATCTCGACGGCGTCCTTGCCGTCGCGCGCCGCCAGCAGCGCGGCCTCGTTGCAGACGTTGGCGATCTCGGCACCGGCGAACCCGGGCGTTTGCCCCGCCAGCAGGTCGGTGTCGAGGTCGGGCGACAGCGTCAGGTTCTCGGTGTGGACCTTGAAGATGGCCGCGCGCTCGCGGCGGTCCGGTCGGTCGATCAGGATCTGGCGGTCGAAGCGGCCGGGGCGGAGCAGGGCCGTATCCAACGTATCCGGGCGGTTGGTGGCCGCCATCAGGATCACGCCCTTGTCGGTGTTGAACCCGTCCATCTCGACCAGCAGCTGGTTGAGCGTGTTCTCGCGCTCGTCGTTGCCGCCCATGATGCCGCCGCGCCCACGGGACCTGCCCACGGCGTCGATCTCGTCGATAAAGATGATGCACGGCGCCTTCTCCTTGGCCTGCTTGAACAGGTCGCGCACGCGCGCCGCGCCCACACCGACGAACATCTCGACGAAGTCGGAGCCTGACAGCGAGAAGAACGGGACCTGCGCTTCGCCCGCGACCGCCTTCGCCAGCAGTGTCTTACCGGTCCCGGGAGGGCCGACGAGCAGCACGCCCTTGGGCAGCTTGCCGCCCAGCTTGGTGAACCGCTGGGGGTCCTTCAAGAACTGCACGACCTCCTCGACCTCCTCCTTGGCCTCGTCCAGCCCGGCCACGTCGGCGAAGGTGATGGGCGCGCCCTCGGTCTGGTCGAACAGCGTCGCCTTGTTCTTGCCGATGTTGAGGACCTGCTGACCCGGCCCGCCCATGCGACGCAGGATGAAGATCCAGAAGATGGCCAGCAACCCGATCAGGAGCCCCCACGAGATCAGCGTGCTCCAGGCGCCCGAGGTGTAATCGGCCTGGAACTCGACCGGCTGGCGGTCGGCGGCGACCAGTTGCTCGTTGACGCCCTGGACGTAGTCGGTGAGGTCGTGGTCGTCGGGCTTGGTGGTGCGGAAGACGCGGCCGGCGTTCTCGGCCGGCGGGCGCCCGAACGACGGCTGGGGCGGGGCCACCTCGACGCGGCCGTCCTCGACGGCGGCCTCGGTGTACGTCCCCCGGATCTCGACGCGGTCCTGGACCTCGAACGACTCGACGTCGCCGGCTTCCAGTTGCTCCAGGAACGCCGAGTAGTCGACCTCGGTCGAGGAGCCGCCGCCGGCCAGCACCGTCTGCACCGCCAGCAGCAGCAGCGCGATCAGAACGAACAGGTAGAACGTGCCGAGCGACAGCCGCGGCTTCTTGCCGTCGCCGTCGGCCCGCTTCTTGGAGCCGTCGCGGGGGTTCTGCGGGGTGCGGGGGGAGGCCATATCTAGGGTCGCGCCGGGCGCGCAGGCGCGGGCCGGGCCGCGCGTACAGATCAGTCGAAGGAAAGCGGTACCCGACCTCAGGGGGCAGGTTCCACCCGGGCCGGGGCACCCGGAAGCGCCGGAGCCGAGAAGCCGCCCCGCGCTGCATTAGGTCGCGCGGCGGGGCCGTCAGCCGTGTACCCCAAACGGCCCTATAGATCGTCGCCGTCTGGCGCAGCCGTGGAGACCGGGAGGAGACCATCGAGCGGGACGATCTCGCCGCGGATCTGGGCCCACGCCGGCAGCTCCGTCCGAGAGCCCTCCGCCTGGGCCTCCGTCTCGAACTGGCCGATCACGACCACGATGCCGTCCTCGTCTTGCATGGTCGCCGCGCGGAACCCCGTCGCCCTCAGCACGCCCACCAGCGCCTCCCCCTCCTCGACGATCGTGGCCCTCTGGACGCGCCACGCGTAGCCGCCTCCGGACGGGTCGGGGGGCACGTCACCAAGGAGCCCGCTCACCGCAGCGACTGGCGGCCCGGCTGGGGAGGAATCAGCCGATGTGGAGTCGGCCGAAGCGATCGGGTCGGTCAGTCTAGACGATGAATCACCGACGGCGAGAACCGGCGTGGTCGTGGAGTCCGGCGTCGGGACGGGTGGGATGGGCAAGGCCGTCGCCAGCAAGAGCGCGCGCTCGGCGTAGGGCGTGCCGGGGTACCGGGTCGCGACGGCCGCCAGGTGGTGGCGCAGGGTAAACGAGGCCGAGTCGGGGACGGGGAGGTAACCGATGTCCGCGACCGAGCGCGGCGCCTGAGGACGTGGCGCGCGAGCCGCGGGCTCCGCCTGGCGAGCGGGCTGGAGCCCCTCCACCCCTCCCAGCGCCTGCCGCGGCGCGCGGCGCGGACGACCGCTGTCCGGGTCCGTCTGGTCCAGACGGACGGGTGTCTCCTCGCCACCTTCCTCGTCGCCCTGGGTCTCCGGCTCGCTTGGCGCTTGCGGCACAGGCGGCGGGGCCGGGCCGGACATGGCCGTCTCCAAGAGGACGCGCGAGACCAAGCTGTCGGGGAGGGGCGCCGCCCGAGCGAGCGAGTCGGCGTCGGCCCAATCGAGGTAGGCGGCGGCGGCGGCGAGGTAGGCGCGCGGGGCGACCGCGGCGTCGGGACTGGCGTCTCCGACGGCGACCAGGGCCTCCATGCCCCCCAGGAGATCGCCGTCGCGCCACCGGGACCGGGCGGCGTCGTAGGCCGCGGAGGTCTCGACGGGGCCGGCCCCCACTTCCTCGATCTCCATCCCTAGCCGTAGCCGCGAGGACCGACCCAGGGCCGACGTGTCGGCAGCGGCGACGGACTCGTAGAGCGGCCGGGCCACGTCGTCCCGGCCCGCCGCGCGCTCGATCTCCGCCAGCGCGTAGCGGGCGCGGACGGCGACGGGGAGATCGGGCGTCTCGGACAAGATCGTGCGGTACAGCACGGCCGCGGTGTCGGCGCGGCCGAGCGACAAGAAGAAGGCGTTGGCCAGCTCGTAGCGCAAGCCCGACAGCTCGGTGATCAGCTCGTTCCGCTTGGCGGGCGTCCGAGGGACGGCGTTGAGGTCGAGGGGCGGGGGGCCCTGGCCCAACCCCAGCCCCCCCTGCACGGTGCGGCTGACGGTCCCCTGCCCGGAGGCGATGTCGCCGGCCTGGACGGCCGCGCGGCGGCGCCAGTTGGGCACCAACGGGCGGTCGCCCCAGCGCTGGGCGAAGGCGACCTGGCCGGCCTGGATCGACGCGGGGTCGCGGAACGACAGGAACCCGCCCGCGCTCGCCGACGGCGCCGTGCTGCCCGGCGTGCGGACGGCCGACTGCGGGCCCTGGAAGTTCGTGGCGCCGGGCTGGCTGCCGAACGCCGCGCCCCCGCCCGCCTGGAACCGCTGGGCGGCCTGCAGATCCGACTGGCGGCGCTGCTCCTCGCGGTACACGCGCGTCCGCTCGGCCTCGATCGAGGCGATGCGCGCGCGGAAGGCGTCCTCGTCCAGGTCGCCGAGCGCCAGCAGCGAGTCGGCGTCGCTGATGCGCCGAGCGGCGCTGGCCAGCACGGAGTAGGTCTGAGCCTCGTCGCCTACGTCCAGGATGGCGTCGCGCGAGGCGCGCAGCGTGGTCTCGGGCGTGCGCAGCTTGGTCGCCGCGGTGTCGAAGTGCGCCGAGGCGCGGACGTAGTCGCCGAGCCCGTCGCGGTAGAACTCCGCCAGCCGGTAGTGGGCCTGGCCCTTGACCGCCTCGGGCGTCTGCAGCTCGGCGTCGTAGAGCACCTGGCCGAACAGCACCTGGGCGTCCCGGGTCTCGCCGGCGGCCGCGCGCAGCCGCGCCTCGAGCATCGCCAGTTCGCCGCGGCGGTCGAAGTTCTTGTCGTCCCCGCGCATCCGGCGGACGATCTGGAGCCCCTCGTCCGAGCGGCCCGCGTCCACGCCCAGCACCAGGGCGCGGCTGACCTGGGCGGCGAACGACAACTCGTAGGCGGGCCGGCGGTCCAGGGCCAGCTGGTAGGCGTCGGCCGCGGCGTCCCAGCGCTCGGCGTGCTCCTCGATCTGACCGAGCAAGACGTAGGCCCGGGCGGCGACGTCGGCGTCGCCTTCGTCGGGCGCGCCGTCGCGCAGGGCTTCGGCCGCCTCGTCCCACCGTCCCGCCCTTGCGTAGAGCTCGCCGAGCGCCAGGCGCATCCGGGCGGTCCAGCGGCGGTCGCCCCCCTCGTCCGCCAGCCCGTCCTCCAGCGCGCTCACGCCCTCGTCGAACCGGTCGGAGGCCGCGTAGGTGCGGCCGAGCCAGAACCTAGCTTCGTCGCCCAGGCGCCGGTCCTGGCTCCGCTCGGAGGCCTCCATCGTCTCCCGGAACTTCTGCTCGGCGCCGGCCAGGTTGCGCTGGTAGAAGTACGCCTTGCCGATGATCAGCAGCGCGTCGTCGGCCCACTTGGAGTCGGGGCGGTTGCGGAGCAGCTCGGCGCTCTTGTCGATGGCGTCCTGGAACGGCCCCGTCGTCCCGCCGGCGCTGGCGGTCTCGGGGAAGACCGGCACCAGGCGGCTCCGGTCGACGGTCACGGCGGCGCGCTCCAGCGCCAGCTCCCCCTCCTCCAGCGACCGCGTCGCGTTGTAGTACGTGTTGTAGTACGCCCGGAAGTTGTTGTAGCGGCTGTGCAGCGCCGAGCCCGGGCGGCAGCCGGCCAACGAGACGCCCACCACGGCGACCAGGAGCAGAGCGGACCAGCGCGGGGCGCCCCGCAAGCGGGAAGTGCCACATGGGGACGGGAGGGGGTCGGGGTAGCGGAGGCGCGGGGGCAGGCGGGGTGGGCGGACGCCGAAGCTACGCCGCGCGCCCCAGCCCCACAGGGCACGAACGCCCCGCCTCGTCCCCTCGTGTCTCGCCGACGGCTCCCCACTGGCGGCGCCAGTCGGCGCGGGCGGAGCGACTGGCGGACGGCCCGTGCGGAGGCGGGCGGGACCGAACGGGAAGGGGGCGCCCGGCCGGCTGCGGAGTTTCGCGCTTCTTCGCCCTCGGCTGCGCGGTCCGAGACCACTTTGGGTCCCGCGCCCCCCCGCCCCATGCCCATCCAACCCCCCTCCCGCCGCGAGCGCATCCACGGCGCTGGCGCCCCGGCCGCCATCGGCCCGTACGCCCAGGGCCTGCTGGTGGGCGACACGCTCTACGTGTCGGGGCAGATCGCGCTCGACCCCGCGACCGGCGAGAAGATCGACGGCGACGTCCAGGACGAGACCGCCCAGGCGCTCGACAACATCGGCGCGGTGCTGCGCGCGGCCGACATGGACTTCGCGCACGTCGTCCAGGTGACCCTCTTCCTGCGCAACATGGACGACTACGCGATGGCCAACGAGGTCTACGCCCGCTACTTCAGCGGCGCCACGCCGGCGCGCGAGGCGCTGGAGGTGGGGAAGCTGCCGCGCGGGGCGTGCGTCGAGGTCAGTTGCATCGCCGTCCGCTAGACCGCGACGACCGCCTCCACGCGCGTCCCGTCGGGGAGCTGGCGGCGGCCGTCCAAGAACGCGATCTCGATGGCGAACGAGCACCCGGCGACGGTCGCGCCGGCGTCGGTCACCAGCCGACACGCGGCGCTGGCGGTGCCGCCCGTCGCGATCACGTCGTCGTGCACCAGGACTAGAGCGCCTGGGCCCAGATCCTGGCCGTGCAGTTCCAGGGTGTCCCGGCCGTACTCCAGCGCGTAGCTCGCGGTCACGGTCGGCGCGGGGAGTTTGCCGGGCTTGCGGGCGGGCAGGGAGCCGGCGCCCAGCGCGGCCGCCAGCGCCGGGCCGAACCAGAAGCCCCGGGCCTCGATCCCCACGACGTGCGTCACGCCGGCCCCGCGCCACGGCGCCGCCAGTCGGTCGAGCATCGCGGCCGACAGGTCAGGGTCGGCCAGGACCGGGGTGAGGTCCTGGAACCGGATGCCGGGCTGGGGGAAGTCGGGGACGGTGCGCAGGGCGGCGGCGAGGTCGGGCACGGAGCGGCTGGAGGTGGAGCCTGAAGATGCCACGAGCGCGCGCCCGGCGGGGCGTCGCGTCCTAGACGGCCTGGGACACCTGGACGGCCTGGACCCGCGTCGGGGTGCGGGATGGGGACGTTAGGTGACAGAGTGGAGGACTGTACGCGACCCGCCGCCCTGGTTTGAGATCCAGCGCTGGACGGCGATACCGCACCCTCTCCCGCTTCCGCCCGTTCCCCTGGCACACGAGACGCCCCCGGGCTCGCCTGCCCCCGCGCACGAGTCGGCCTCCCCCGTCGAGTCCGGCCTCCGCCTGCTCACCGACCGGCTCGACGTGTCGGCCGCGATGTTGTTCGCCTCCGAGCCCGGCGGCGCCTTGCGGCTGGTGTCCGCCGTCGGCACGTGGGGCGGGGACGCGCTCGCCCTGCGCGGGTTGGCCGAGACGCTGGCGGGTGAGGTCGACGTGCTCGACGTGACCGGGGCCATCGAGGGCGCGCGCTTCGCGGCCGGCGCGCGGCTGGGAAGCCACGAGGGCGCCCTGCTGGTGATCGACCCCGAGGGCCGCACGCCCGACGACGCCTGGAATCAGGCCTTCGCCGACGCGGCCCAGACCGCCCTCGCCTTGGTCCGGTCCCAGTCCGGCGGCGGGGACGTCACCCGGGTGCTGCACGAGATCGCCGTGCACCCGGGCCGGTTCGACGAGCGCTTGGACCTCGCCCTAGTCCGACTGGCGGACGCCGTGGGGCTCGACGGCGCCGCCTACGCCCGCACCGACGGCGGCCAGTGGGTCCCGGAGGCCCGCTTCGACCCGTCCGAGCACCTGATCCCGAGCCGGCCCGTCGCGCTGCGCGAGACGTTCTGCGCCTTCACGACCCAGACCGACGGGCCGTTCGCGGTCCAGGACGCCGCCGCCTCCCCCCTCCCCTTGAGCGAACCGGGCGCCTACCTCGGCGCGCCGGTGTTCGTGGGCGGCAAGTGCGTCGGGACGTTGTCCGCGGCCTCGCACCGCCCGCGCGCCCACCCGTTCCGAGACGACGACCTCGCCCTGGTCGAGGCCCTGGCGCGGTGGATGGGGTCCGCGATCGGCGGCCGCGACACGGCGCAGCGGCTGGCCGCTCGGGAGGCCGACCTGTCGGCGTTCTTCGACGCCGCCCCCATGGGGATGGGCCTGGCCCAGGTCGTCGAGACCGAGGGCGGGCCCGACCTGCAGATCGACGCCATCAACCGCGCCGGGGCCCTGATGATGGGCGGGGAGCCCGAGACCCTCGTTGGCACGTTGGCCTCACAGGGCCGCCTCCGAGGCTTCCTGGCCCACTGGCTCGACGCGTGCCGGACGTCCCGCCAGGAGCAACGACCCCACCGCTTCGAGGTCGAGTTCGACGGCCGCGACGGCCGCCGCACCTTGGCCACGACGGTGACGCAGACGGGCGACGACGACGCGGGGACCCGCTTCCTGTTCGTCACCGAGGACACCACCGACGCCCACCGCGCCGACGACCGCCTGCTCGAGTGCGAGGCCCACATCGACGCCTTGGTGTCGCTGGCGCCCGTCACGCTGTTCGCGACCGACCGCGCCGGCCGCCTGTCGATGAGCCGAGGGCGCGACCTCGGACGGCTGG
Organism: Rubricoccaceae bacterium; assembly: GCA_963789285.1. GTDB lineage: Bacteria > Bacteroidota > Rhodothermia > Rhodothermales > Rubricoccaceae > Rubrivirga. Next base: position 2,019,383 of record CAWBJZ010000004.1, on the reverse strand, counting down.
GGCTCTCGACGGACCACGCCCTGGGCCGCCCGGTCCAGGACATCTTCGGCGGGCCCGACGCCGCCGCCGCCATCGCGGCGGCTCTGGGCGGCGGCGAGGGGTGCTGGGCCGTGACGGCGGGCGACCGCCGCTTTCAGATCCAGGTCTTGGCTCGGCGCGGTGCCCAGGACCGCCCGAGCGGGCTGATCGGGGTCGCGCTCGGCACCACCCGCTCGCCCTCTTCGAATGACGAGGACCCGGTGGCCGAGATGCGGAGCGGGCTGCTCAAGCACCTCGACCGCGAGATCCGCTCGCCCCTCACCTCCATCCTGGGCTACGCCGACCTGCTCTCGGAGGACACCCCGCCCGACGAGGTGGCCGAGGTCCGGGACGTGATCGCGCGCTCAGGGGAGCGGCTCCTGGGCGCCCTGGACGACCTGCTGGACCTGACGCTGCTCGACGAGGACGAGATCGAGGTGCACCCGACGCCGGTCGACGCGAGCGCGGTGGTCGCCGAGATCGCCGAGAGCAGCCGCCCGGCGGCCGAGGCGCGGCGGCTGGCGCTCAACCTGTGGTGCACGCTACCCAACGAGCCCGTGCTGCTGGACCACCGCCTGTTCGGGCGCCTCGTGCGCCACCTCATCAGCGGCGCCGTCGCCTCGGCCTCGGGCACCCGCGTCGACATCCGCCTGACGTCGCTCGGGACGGACGCCATGGAGCTGAACGTGCTGGGCGGCGTGCCGACGGGGGGCCTGGGGATCGGGCCCAACCTTATCCACAGGCTCGCCCGCGCGATGGGCGGCGAAGCCCGGGAGATGCCGGGCCCCGAAGGCGGGTGGGCCCTCCGCCTGCCCCGCGTGCCCGTCCCCGTCGTCCAGATGGCCCCCGTCGAGATGGCCCCCATCGAGATGACTCAGGAGGAGGACTGGACCGGCCTGACCACCGAGTACGCCGGCGACGGCCAGTAGCCGCCCGCGCTGGCGGCCCTTGCGAGCGGAGTCGAGACGAGTCGGGACGGGACCCAGCGAGGGCATATTGGAGGTGCTGAACCCCTCGCCCCTTCACGCCGCCAGCGGGCCGGGGAGCCTAGGTTCGGGCCTCCCCGCCGCCCTCGTCATGTCCGAGCCCGACGACTCCCCCGACTACGCCAAGCCCGACAGCCCGGGCGTCCACATGGGCTTCGACAACACCGTCGCGGTGTACCACGTGGTCATGGCCGAGGACTCGTTCGAGCAGGCGGCGACGGCCATCATGGCGCTGCTGAGGCAGGCCCAGGACCAGTTCCCCGACTGGCCCCGCACGGTCTACCTCGACGTCGTCGGCCACGAGGGCGACGCCCTAGGCTTCGACCCCGACTTCTACGAGTACCAGCAGGACTTCTGGTTCTCGGCCGTCGCCCCGTTCTCGACCGCCTTCGACACGCCGCTGACGGGGGCGCTGGTCAACCCCGCGCCGCAGCGGAACGACGTCCCCCACGAGATCCGGTTCGGCGACGACACCCGCCCCCACAGCGGCCGGGTCATCGGCGACCACTGACCGACGGGCGGCCGCCCTCCGCGGGAACGGGGCATCGCCCGAACCTGCTGAGCGCGACCGCCAGCGACGCGGCCCGTTCGCGCTGGCGGTGCCGCGGGGCGAGCTTGGGGCGTGGCCGCTCACTACCTCCGCGCCCTGGCGCTCTTCGCCGACTTCGACGGCCGCGCCAGCCGGGCCGAGTGGTGGGGCTTCGTCGCCGTCCACCTCGCGCTGACCCTGGTCTTGCTCACGGCGTCGGCGGTGCTGGCGGAGGCCCTCGCTCTGAGCTGGGTCGCCGGCGGGGTGCTGATCTCGCTCTACCTCGTGGTCACCTTCTTCCCCACCGTCTCGGGTGCGGCGCGGCGGCTGCACGACGTGGGGCGGAGCAGCCTGTGGCTCGCCGTGGCCGTCGTCCCGCCGCTGGCGGTGCTGCTGGTCGTGTGGATGGCGGGACCAGGCGAGCGCGCGCCCAACGCATGGGGGCAGCCGCCCGACACCGGCCGCAACGACTGAGGGGAGACGGGCGCGTGCCCGTCTCCCCCCTGGTCTCATTCGCCGGCGGGTCTAGATCCCGAAGCCGCCGTCGTCCATCCCGCCGCCCTGGGGCTGCTGCTGGGGGCGCTGGCGGTTCTGGTTCGAGCCGAACGTGTAGGTCAGGGTGAACGACGCGCTTTGGATGTTCGGGTCGAACTCGGTGCTCCTCAGGAAGCGGCCGTCGTTGGTCTCGAACGAGAACTTGGCGAGCCCGAACGGGTCGTTGACGCGGGCCGCCAGCCGGAGGCGGTCGTTGATCGTCTGGTTGATGCCGATGTTCGAGAAGACGAACGCGCCGCGCTCGCCGTCGACCGTCTTCTGGGCGCCGCGGTAGAAGGCGAAGCCCTGGATCTCGGTCCCCTCCCGCACCTTGAGCTGCAGGCTCGTGCGGAAGTCGTAGGCCAGCGCGCTCGTGTTCTCCTCGTTCGGATCCGGGTCGGTCGTGACGGCCTGGTACAAGCTGCTGCTCACGAACCCGCGGACGGCGCCGCCCAAGAACTGCCCGAAGAGGGTGAGGTCGGTGCCGTAGCTGCTCTCCGAGTCCAGGTTGCCGGGCCGGAAGATGCTGATCCCGTCGTCCGTCGTGAACAGGCGCCGCGAGATCACGTCGGTGGTGCGGCGGTAGAACGGCGTCAGCGTGGCGAAGAACTTGTACTGGAGCGTCAGCTCGTAGGAGTCGGTGTACTCCGGGCGGAGGTCGGGCGTGCCCGCGCGCACGAAGTCGGGGTTGGAGAGGTCCGGGAACGGGTTGAGGAAGAACGTCCGGGGCCGCTCGATCCGGCGGCTGTAGGAGGCCTTGACCAAGGTGCCCGGCTCGATGGCGTAGGTCACGAAGGCGCTCGGGAACAGGCTCGTGTAGCTCTGGTCGGTGTCGTCGGCGCCCAGCCCGACGCGGTAGATCTCGGGGATCTCGTTGGTCAGGTTGAACGCGCGCTGGGCGTACTCCGCCCGGACGCCCGCCTGGACCTGGAACGGCCCGAGCCCGCGCGCGCCCTGGAGGTAGACGGCCGCGATCTGGCGGTTGTAGTCGAAGGCGTTGGTCTGGTCGGTGTTGATCCCCAGCGTCTCGCCGTTGGGCCCTTCCCGGACCTCGGTGTCGCTGCCGACCCACTCGGCGTTGAGCTTGCCGCCGACCTCCAGCTTGGTTTGGCCGACCGGCCGGGTGTAGTCGACCTGGAACGAGGCCTCGTCGTTGGTCTGGTCCTGGCCCTGCGACGAGAACGGCAGCGAGGGTCGCCCGGTGCGGCGGTCGATGAAGATCCCGTTGTCGATGAAGAGGCCCAGGCCGTTGTCGTCGTTTCGGGTAAAGCGGGTCTCGACCGCTAGCTCGTGGCCGCCCTGGGTGCCGCCGCCGCCGCGCGGGCCGCCAAAGCCCCCGAAGCCGCCGCGCCCCCCACGCCCACCTCCGGCCTGCCCGCCTTCGCCGCCGCCGCCGCCGGCGGCGAACTGGCGGCGGAAGACGAGCGCCATGTCCCCGTTGACGCCGTCGCCGTCGTTGTCGGTCGTCCGCTTGTCGGGGCCGGGGATCGCGCCAGGGCGGCGCGTGAAGTCGGTGGTGCCGCCGGCCCCGTTGGACCGGATGCCCAGCGAGCCCTCGGCGACCAGCGTCGTGCCCTCGGCGAGGGTGTACGTGGCCGAGCCGTTGAGGAAGTGGGACAAGTCGTCGTTCTCGTTCACGCCGATCTGGTTCACCAGCGGCGTGCCGTCGGCGAGGCTCTGGTCGGTCAGGATGGTGACGTCGCGCTGGCCGTAGCGCAGGCCGTACTGGCCGTTGAGGTCCCACTTGCCCTGCTGGTAGCTGAGGTTGGCGCCCAGGTTGCCGCTCACCTCGGTGCCCGCGCCGAACGTCAGACCGCCGGAGAGCCCGCGGTTGGTGCCCTCGGCAAGCACGATGTTGACGATGCCGCTCATGCCGTCGGGCTCGTACCGGGCCGAGGGGTTGGGGATCACCTCGACGCGCTCGACCTTGTCGGCGGGGATCTGCCGCAGGAGGGCCGCCAGAAACGCGCCCCGAACGGGCGTCGGCCGGCCGTTGATCTGGATCACGACGTTCTGGTTGCCGCGCAGCGAGATGTTGCCGTCGGTGTCCACCTCCAACGAGGGCAGCGTCTGCAGCGTCTCGAGCGCGCTGCCGCCGGCGGTCACGGCCTGCTCCTGGACGTTGTACACCGTCCGGTCGGCCTGCTGCTCGACGAAGTCGCGCTGGGCCACCACCTCGGCCTCCTCCAGCTCGGCGGCGCTCTCCGCCAGCAGGATCTCGCCGAGCGCGGCGGGAGCGCCTGCCGTGACGGTGAACGACGCGACGGGGACCGACTCGTAGCCGATGAAGCTGGCCCGGGCGGTGTACGCGCCCGGACGGACGGGGTCGATCGAGATGTTGCCGTCGAGGTCGGCCGCGCCGCCCGTGGCGAAGCTGGAGTCCCGGGCCGAGTACAGCGACAGCGTCGCCGACGGCAGGCCCTCGCCGGTCGCGGCGTCCACGATGCGGGCCGTCACGGACCCCTGGGGGCGGCCTTGAGCCGAGACGGGGACGGCGAGGAGGACCGCCAAGGCGGCCAGGAGGAAGCGAACGGGCATTAGGAAAGGGAGGTGCGGTGGCGCTGCAACGGGGGTGCCGGCCGAAGGTTGTGTCGGCGCTGCGTCAGACGGGCGAAGGTGAGACGAACCGGGCAGCTACGGCCCCCAGCACGAGGGGTTGCGTAGGGCAAGGGAGGGCGCCTCGCTAGACGCTGGCCGCCGACTCCGGCCGCCGGCCGCGGCGGCGGGTAGCTTGGCGGCCTCCGCCCCCCGCCCGATGCGCTTCGTCCTCGTCCTCCTGGTGGCCGCCCTGTCTGGTCTGGGCGGCTGCGTGCCCTACGCCGTCGGCACGACGGCCGACACGGTGGCACCGCGCGAGGTCGAGCCCTCGGCGGTGCTCCAGGCCGTCTCGTCGCGCCGCGACCTCGACCGCGGTGACGACCCCCGCGGCGCTGGGATCACCATCGCCAACGCGGCGCGGCTGGGCCTCGACGAGCGCTCCGACATCGGTGTCATGATCGTCGGGCTGGGCAGCATCTCGGCGACCTACAAACGGCGGCTGACCGGCCCGCTGGGCGCCGACCGCGGCACGGCGCTGATCGTGGGGGCCGGCGTGATCGGGACCAGCCACCTGCACGCCGAGGCCACGCTGGTGGCGTCGCCGGGCCCGCTGCAGATCGCGCCCCGCGTCGTGCCCTACGCCGGCGTTCGGGTGCAGGACCTGACGCCGTTCGGCAACAACGGGCTGGGATCGTCGCCCGCCATCGGCGTGTTCGCCGGCGGTCGGTTCGGCTGGCCCGACCTGGCGCTGAGCCCGGAGTTGGGGCTGTTCTACAGCCCCTCCCCCCTGTCGGGCGACGACACCGTCATCGTCGTGCCGTCGGTCACCGTCCGCGGCGACCGGCTCCGGAAGGCGCTCGGCCTCTGACCCGCTGGCGGACGCGCTCCGCCAGCCGGGCGCGGGGCTAGCTCGACTCCCGCTCGCTGCCGTCGTCGGCGCGCGAGCCGGTGCGGTTGCCCGTGCGGTCGGGCGGCGTGGTCTCCCCGGCGGCGTGCTTGCTCTGGCCCCCGCCGCCGGAGCCTCCCCCCCGCCGCCCTGGTCGTCGCCGTGCTGCTTCTGCTGGCCGGTCTTCTGGTTGCTCTTGGCCTTCTGGTTCTCGTCGGACATGGGGATGGGGAGATGTGGAGGGTTCGGACCCGCTCAGGAACGCCCGGTTCGGATGCGGGATAGGTTGGGGCACGCCCTGAGCCCACGCCCATGACCTCGCTCGACTCGCTCCGCCGGCTGCTCGGCCGCCGCATCCTGGTCCTCGACGGCGCCATGGGGACCATGATCCAGAACGCCGGCACGACCGAGGCCGACGTAAGGGGCCACCGCTTCGCCGACTGGCGCACGTCGCTGGCCGGCGCCAACGACCTGCTGAGCCTGACGCAGCCGGACCTGATCCGGGGCATCCACGCGCAGTACCTCGACGCCGGCGCCGACGTGGTCACGACGAACACGTTCAACGCGCAGTCGATCTCGCTCGCGGACTACGAGCTAGAGGGCCTGGCCTACGAACTCAACGTCGCGTCTGCCCGACTGGCCAAGGCCGCCGCCAGCGCGGCGAGCACGTCTGAGAAGCCCCGCTTCGTCGCCGGCTCCATCGGCCCGATGAACCGGACGCTGTCGTTGTCGCCCGACGTCGAGGACCCGGGCTTTCGCGCCGTTAACTTCGACCAGGTCAAGGCCGCCTACGCCGAGCAGATTAGGGGGCTGGTCGACGGCGGGGCCGACATCCTGCTGGTCGAAACCATCTTCGACACGCTGAACGCCAAGGCGTGCGTCGTCGCCTTGCGCGAGCACCGCCGCCAGTCGGGGAGCCTGCCGCCGGTGATGATCTCGGGCACCATCGTCGACCAGTCCGGCCGGACCCTCGTTGGCCAAACCGTCGACGCGTTCTACCAGTCGCTCGCGCACGCGCCCGAACTGCTGTCGATGGGGCTGAACTGCGCGCTTGGGTCGGCCCAGATGCGGCCGTTCCTGGAGGAGCTCTCGGCCGCCTCGACCGTCTTCACCAGCTTGTACCCCAACGCCGGGCTGCCCAACGAGTTGGGCGGCTACGACGAGACGCCCGCGTTCATGGCCGAGCAGGCCCGCCAGTACGCCGAGACCGGGCTGGTCAACCTGATCGGCGGGTGCTGCGGGACCACGCCGCCCCACATCCGGGCGATGGCGGACGCGGTCGAGGGGATGGCGCCCCGCGTTCCGAGCACGCCGCCCCAGACCTTTAGAGCGGCGGGCCTGGAAACGATGGCGATCCGGCCGGAGACCAACTTCGTCAACATCGGCGAGCGGACGAACGTGACGGGCAGCCGCCGCTTCGCGCGCCTGATCAAGGACGACGACTACGACCAAGCGCTGAGCGTCGCCGCCCAGCAGGTCGAGGCCGGCGCCCAGATGATCGACGTCAACATGGACGAGGGGCTGCTCGACAGCGTCGCGGCCATGCAGCGGTTCCTGCTCCTGGCGATGGCCGAGCCCGACATCGCGCGCGTGCCGGTCGTCGTGGACTCCAGCAAGTGGGAGGTCATCGAGGCCGGGCTGAAGTGCGTCCCCGGTAAGCCGGTCGTGAACTCGATCTCGATGAAGGAGGGTGAGGACGCATTCCGCCACCAAGCTGAACTCGCCCGCGACTACGGCGCCGCCGTCATCGTGATGGCGTTCGACGAGGACGGCCAAGCCGACACGCTGGAGCGCCGTACGACGATCTGCCAGCGCGCCTACCGCATCCTGGTCGACCAAGTCGGGATGCCGCCGGAGGACATCGTCTTCGACCCGAACGTCTTCGCGGTTGCCACGGGACTCGAAGAACACCGCCGCTACGCCATCGACTTTATCGAGGCGGTGAAATGGATCAAGGCCAACCTGCCGCACGCCCGGATCTCGGGCGGCGTCTCGAATTTGTCGTTCTCCTTCCGCGGCAACGACGTAGTGCGCGAGGCGATGCACTCGGCGTTCCTGTACCACGCCGTCCGCGCCGGGATGGACATGGGGATCGTCAGCGCCGGCCAACTGGCGGTCTACGACGACATCGAGCCCGGGCTGAAAGAGGCCGTCGAAGACGTGCTGTTCGACCGGAGGGATGACGCAACCGAGCGACTGGTGGACTTAGCAGAGGGGCTCCGCGACGTCGACACCACGCGCGACGTCGCCGCCCAGGCGTGGCGCCAGTCGCCCGTGGCCGAGCGGCTGGCGCACGCGCTGGTCAAGGGCATCACCGACCACATCGAGGATGACACGGAGGAGGCGCGGCTGCAGTTCGACCGCCCGCTGGAGGTCATCGAGGGGCCGCTGATGGCGGGCATGAACCGCGTCGGCGACCTGTTCGGGGCCGGCAAGATGTTCTTGCCCCAAGTCGTCAAGTCGGCGCGCGTGATGAAGCGGGCCGTGGCGCACCTGACGCCGTTCATCGAGGCCGAGCAAGCCGCGGGCGGCCAAGCGGCGCAGGCGCGGACGAAGGTGCTGATGGCGACCGTCAAGGGCGACGTCCACGACATCGGCAAGAACATCGTGGGCGTGGTGCTGGGCTGCAACGGCTACGACGTGATCGACCTCGGGGTCATGGTGCCGTCGCAGCGGATCGTCGACGCCGCGCGCGAGCACGACGTCGACGTCGTGGGGCTGTCTGGGCTCATCACGCCGTCGCTGGACGAGATGGTGGCCGTCGCCAAGGAGATGGAGCGGGCCGGCATCAAGCTCCCGCTCCTGATCGGAGGCGCCACGACGAGCAAGCTGCACACCGCCGTCAAGGTGGCGCCACACTACTCGGGTGCCACGGTCCACGTGCTCGACGCGAGCAAGTCGGTCCCCGCCGTCTCCGAGCTCATCTCCGACCACGCCGAGGCCTACGCCCAGGGCGTCGCCGACGAGTACGACGCGGTCCGCCAGCGCTACGCGGCGCGGCAGCGCTCGACCAAGATGCTGACGCTGGCCGACGCGAGAGCCAACGCGCCCGACCTCGCGTTCGACGACCTCCCCACGCCCCGCCAGCTGGGCGTGACGCCCGACGCGGCGACGGTCGCCGACTTGCGCGAGTGGATCGACTGGGGGCCGTTCTTCGCCGCCTGGGAGCTGCGCGGCCCCTTCCCCCAGATCCTCGACGACCCCGACAAGGGCGAGGCTGCGACCAAGCTCTACGCCGACGCCCAGGCGATGCTGGACGAGATCGAGCGCAACAGCCTCCTCACCCCCCGCGCCGTGTTCGGGCTGTTCCGGGCCGCGCGCGACGGCGACGACGTGCGGCTGGCGGACGCCGCCGGCGAGGACGTGGCCACGCTCCACACCCTGCGCCAGCAAACGCAAAAGACGCCGGGCAAGCCCAACCGCGCCCTGGCCGACTTGGTGGCGACGCCGTCCGCCAGCGGCCCGCGCGACCACCTGGGCGCGTTCGTCGTCACCATCCACGGCGCCGAGGCCGTCGCCCAGGCCGCGCGCGCCGAGCACGACGACTACCGCGCCATCCTGGCCCAGTCCCTCGCCGACCGGCTGGCGGAGGCCTACGCCGAGAAGTTGCACGCCGACGTCCGCCGCCAGTCGTGGGGCTTCGCAGCCGGTGAGGACCTGAGCGCCGACGACCTGGTCAAGGAGCGCTACCGCGGCATCCGCCCCGCGCCGGGCTACCCCGCCCAGCCGGACCACACCGAGAAGGTGACGCTGTTCGAGATCCTGGACGCCGAGCACCACACCGGCGCCGGGCTCACCGACCACCTCGCCATGACCCCGCCCGCGACGGTCTGCGGCGTTTACTTCGCCCACCCCGACGCGGCCTACTTCAACGTCGGCGTGCTGGCGCGTGACCAGGTCGAGGACTACGCGGCGCGCAAGGGGATGCCGGTCGAGGAGGCCGAGCGGTGGCTCGGCCCGGTCCTGGGCTACGACCCCGAGCCGCAAGGCCGGCAGAGCACGCCGGCCGCCGTCGCTGCGTAGGCCAGCCGGCTCGTAGGGTCAGCCTGGGAAGCCGCCACGATCGATCCGCCAGTGCGGAGGACGAGTGGCTAGGGGCCGTGTCGCGGCGCTGCCACAGGGAGGGCCGGCGCGACTGGAGGGGCGGGAGCGGCCAGGGAAAAGGAGCGTTCCGCCCTGGGGGCGGATTCAGGTCCCCGCGCGGGCAGGCGATACCCCGGGCCGCCCCCCCGACCCCCGTGCGCCCCCTCCTGTTCGTCCTCAGCCTGTCCGCCCTCAGCATCGGCTCCTACGTCGGCCTGACGCAGGTCTGGGCGCCCGAGCCTTCTACCAGCGAGACGACCGTCGTCGAGACGTCGGGCGTGACGTCCGTCGCCAGATCGGCGGGGGGGCCGCCGGTGCCGACGCGGGCCAGTACCTCGGGCGTCCGCACGTCGCTGGCCACCAAGACGTACGCCGTCCAGGGCTCGACGGCCGACGAGCTGTTGTCGTCGATGGCGGACCAGGCACCCCGCCCCGATGGCGAGGTGTTCTTCGGGCTCACCGAGGCCGAGATCGGCTTGCGGTTCCGCCCGACCCCGGTCCCGGGCGGGTGCCTGCTGCGCGACGTCGAGATCGACCTCACGCTCACCGTGACCCTGCCGGAGTGGACGCCCGCCCCCCCGTCCGACCGCGCGCTGGCGCGCGACTGGGGCCGCTTCCGCCGAGCCCTCGCCAGCCACGAGGACCGCCACACCGAGATTGCCGAGGGCGGGGCCCAGCGGATGCTCCGCGCAATCGACGGACTGCGCCGCCAGTCGTGCGAGGTCGTCAGCGACGAGGCCCAACGGCGCCTAGAGCGGCTGGAGATCGAGGTCGAGGCCACCCAACGCCGCTACGACTCCGAGACGGGCCACGGCCGGACGGAGGGCGCCGTCTGGCCGCAGTAGCGTTTGGGTAGGGAGCGCTACGCCTAACGTGTAGCAAGTGGGCGGCGGCTCCTCCGGGGCCCCCACCTGCCCCCCCCCTCTCAGATCAATCGTCCTGAGCCGTCGTGGGGTCCTCGTCTACGGCCTCGTCGCCGTCCTGGACGCGAGGGGAGGACTTCAGCCGGTCGTCCAGCATCCGGCCGACGTAGGAGTTTCCGGCCTCGGCGACGCGGGCGCCGTCCGGGACTTCCTGGGCCGCTGGCGCCGCGTCGCGGTCGGGCTCGATGGCGTCGGACGACTGGTCCTGCTCGGGCGCGTGCTCCTTGCTGTCGGGCGAGGTAAAGCGGTGGGAGTCGGGCGTCTTTTGATCGGGGTGCATGGGGATTTGGACTGGTGGCTCCGTGGTACCCGCCAGCCGCACCCTGGTGCCCGCCCCGCAACGCCCGCGCGGCGCCGTACGTTGAGGCCCGGTCCCCCCGCCGACGCCATGATCGCCCGCCTTGCTGCCTTACTGCTTTTGGCCGCGCCCGTCTGGGCCGCGCCCCCCGACGCCCGCGCCCGGCTGGCGGACGCCCTCGACCGCTACGAGCGGATCGCGGCGGCCGGCTGGAGCGACGTGCCCGAGGGTCCGCTGGTCCGCCCCGGCGAGACCGACGCGCTCCAGGTCCCCGCGCTCCGCCAGCGGCTGGCCGCCGAGGGCGTCCTGGGCGACGCCGCCCGCGCCGGCGACACCTTGGACCCGGCCCTCGCCGACGCCCTCAAGCGCGCCCAGCGGCGGATGGGCCTGGACGGCGACGGCATCATCGGACCCAGGACCCGGGCCGCCCTGAACGTGCCCGCCAGCGCGCGCGCGGCCCAGATCCGCCAGGCCATCGAGCGCGTGCCGGCCGTCCCCGCCAGCGGGCGGTTCGTCCTCGTCAACGTTGCCGAGTACCGCGTCCGCGCCTTCGAGGACGGGCGCGAGGTGCTGGCGATGAAAGCCGTCGTGGGCGCCGACCAAGAGGGGCACCGGACGCCGCTGTTCTCGGACGAGATCGAGTACGCCACCTTCCGCCCGTTCTGGAATATCCCGACCTCGATTGCCGTGGGCGAGCTGATCCCCGACGGGCCGGAGGCGCTGGCGGCCGGCGGCTACCAGCTCGTCCGGAGCTTCAGCCCCGACGCCGAGGTGCACCCCATGACCGCCGAGAACTTGCAGCGCGTCGCGGACGGACACCTCCTGATGCGCCAGGCCGCCGGCCCGTCCAACGCCCTCGGCTTGGTCAAGTACATGTTCCCCAACGTCCACAACGTCTACCTCCACGACACGCCCGCGCGGGGCACCTTCGGCCGCGACGACCGCGCCCTGAGCCACGGCTGCGTGCGCCTGGAGGACCCCGTCGCCTTCGGGGAGTGGCTGCTCGGGCCCCAAGGCTGGACCTACGACCGCGTGCTCGACGCGATGGTCGACGGCGAGCACCAGCAGGTGAACCTCGACCGCCGCGTCCCGGTCACGCTCGCCTACTTCTCCGCCTGGGCCGACGAGTCCGGCGCCGTCTGGTTCGCCGGCGACCCGTACGGGTTGCTGTAGGACTCTCTAGCGACCGTCCGAGTCGGCGGGTGGATTCGTCCCATATCGCTTCGACTCCTCCAAGACCTTGTCCAAGCTGAGGTGACCGAACAGCACCTGCCGTTCCTTGGTGTAGTCGCCTTGGCCAGCGCCGAATTGCTGGAGGAAGCGCGCCGTGTCCGCCACCCCGATCTCGCGAGCCAGCGCCTGAAGGGCACGGTCAGTGATTTCAGCGAGCGGGCGAGCGGGAGCGTTCATGGCTCAAGGATAGCGACGAGTTCGAGGAGCGAGACAACGCGGGTCGCCTCAGTGTTCGCGCGCTCGCCGCGTCGGAGCAGGACGTCGTCCGCCGTGCAGAAGTAGTCCGCCGCTCCCTCGACGGCGGACGCCAGGTGGACCGCATCGAGCGGCTTGACGCCCTCGCGCTCGTACGCTGCGGCCCGGGTCGCAACGGAGGGGTTGGTGGCCACGTGCCCCGACGCGAGGCCGAGCAGCCTGCGAGCGAAGTCCCGACGGTGGGCGGATGGGGTGTTCTCCGTCTCGAAGCGAAGGACGTCCGACGAGAGCAGCTCCACGCCTCCGGCCTCAGCGGCGGAGGTGATCGCGAGCACGGCCTCGGCCTCAACGCGGATCCGAAGCTGGCCCGGGTCGTCGAGCGGCCTCTGAATGGCGCAGGTGTCGAGGTAGACGCGCATCGTGCCAAGCTAGAGGCCCGTCCACGTCGGAGCGAGGTCTGGTTTCTGTGCCGCTACTTCCTGAACTTCCGCACCAGCGACTGGATCTCGTCGTCGGGCAGCGGCAGCGCCGCGCCGGACTGGCGGTTGGGGTTAGCCGGAGCGGAGGGCGTGTCACGGGCGGAGCCCGCTCGGCCGTTGTCGGAGCCGGCGTTCTCGTCGCTGCGTGCAAGGTTCGCTGCGCTGTCCCTTACGGGGTTGCCCGCGCGCGCCACCAGCCGGGCCTCGATCTCGTCCATCCACGACCCGTCGCCGCCCGGCGCCGGAGCTTGGAGCGGGGCCGTCCCGCCCGTCCGGGAGCCGCCGCCAGCCTGTCGGGGCGTCGGGGCGGGCGCCGTCGTCTGGGACCGCGGACGCGTGCCACTCTCGCGTCTCTCCAAGGGCTTGCCCTGGTCGTCGTTGAGCGGCGTCGTCTCGAAGGCGACGCGCTTGAGGTTCACCAGGTGCATGGGCGTCACGTTGTCCGAGGTGATCGAGCCCCCCAGCGTGCCCGGGCCCAGCGTCATGGCCGGGAACAGGTCCGTCGTCATGCCGACCGAGCCGAGCGCGGCGACGGTGTTGACCACGATCCGCATGGACGGCTTCTTGAGACCGAACTGCTCGATCACGCGGTCCGACCCGGCGTGGAGGGCGAGGGTGTGGCCGATGCCGCCGAACTCCAGGATCTCGATGCACCGCTCGCACCCGGCCTCCCACCCGTCGGCGACGTAGAACGACAGGATGGGCGACAGCGTCTCCATCGAGATCGGCTCGTCGCTCCCCACCGCGTCGACCTCGGCGATGAGCGCCTGGGCGTCGGGCGAGACGGAGAAGCCGGCCATCTGGGCGATCCGAGCGGGGCTCTGGCCGACGATGTCGGTGTTGAACCGCCCGCCGGGCTTGATCACGGCGCGCAGCTTGGCGGCTTCGTCGTCGGAGCAGACGTGGCCGCCGCGCTGGCGGAGCGCGTCGAGCAGGCGCGTGCGGATGGGCGCGTCGGCGACGACGGAGCGCTCGGTCGAGCACAGCGTGCCCCAGTCGAACGAGGTCCCGGTCAGGATGTCGGCCGCGGCCTTGTCGACGTTGGCCGAGCGGTCGACGTAGACGGGCACGTTGCCCGACCCGACGCCGTAGGCCGGCTTGCCCTTGGAGTAGGCCGCGCGCACCATCGGCCCGCCGCCGGTCGCGAGGATGACGTCGACCTCGGGGTGCTCCAGCAGGGCGTCGGTGCCTTCGAGCGAGACGCCGGCCTCGGTCTGGCCTAGGCACGCGAAGAGGCCTTCGGGAGCGCCGGCCTGGTACGCCGCCTGGGCAACCACGTCGAGCGCTTCGGCCGTGCAGCGCGCCGCGCGGGGGTGGGGGCTCATCACGATCCCGCACCGGGCCTTGGCCGCGATGATGGCCTTGTAGAACGCCGTCGCGGTCGGGTTCGTGGATGGCACGAGCGCGGCGACGACGCCCATCGGCGTCGCGACCGTCCAGACGTTCCCGTCGGCGCTCTTGTCGATGATGCCGGCCGTCTTCATCCCCTCCATCCGCGCCGCCAGCGTGCGCGTGGCGAACAGGTTCTTCTGCTCCTTGGACTCGGGCTTGCCGAAGCCGGTCTCGTCGTGCGCCAGCTGGCCTAGGCGCCCAGCCTGGCTCGCGCCGGCGTCGACCATCGCTTGGACGACGCGGTCGACGGTGGCTTGGTCGGCGGTCTTGAACTGCTTCTGCGCCCGGGCGGCGGCCGCGACGGCGTCGCGGGCTTCCTGGATGGTGCGGAGGTCGGCGTCCATGGGTCGGCGTGTGCGGGCTGGAAGGTAGCGAGGGTTCCTGCGCCCCCGCGGGGGCGGCGCTGCCCGCGTCACCAGGTCGCGGCAACCGAAACGGGACGCCGACCTGGATCGCGGAGGCGCCTCGGGGGGTTGGCGCAGTTGGCGGAGGTACTCCCTGTGCCTGGGGGGATTACGACTCGCCCCAACCCGGCGGCCGGTCTATGTTCTGTCGTGCCTTGGCACGCCCCGGATCTGCTGGCACGCCGTTTGCGCTTGGCTAGGCGCGTCTTCTCCTCGACCATGATCGCCGTCCCGTCCTCCCCCTCCGGCCTGCCCGCCGTCGACCGCCAGTGGGGCGGTCTGGCGGCCGGCCGCACCTACCTCCTCGTGGGCCGCGCCGGCGCCGGCCGGTCCGCGCTCGCGCTCCAGGCCGCTCGGGCCTCCATCGACGCCGGCGAGCGGTGCCTGATTATCTCGCCGCGCGCGCCCGAGTCCCTGGTCGAGATCGGGCAGAGCGTCGGCCTGGACCTGGCCGCGGCGCACGGCGCCGGCGCGCTGCGGCTGCTCCGCATCCCGTCCGCCGCCGACCTGGCCGCGCGGGGCCCCGAGGGGCTGGCGAAGTCGTACCGCGACCTGGCGGGGCTGGTGACGAGCGACAAGCCCGGCCGCGTCATCATCGAGGACTTTACGCCGCTGGTCCAGTTCGACACGTTCGAGCGGTTCCACGACGCGTTCTCCGAGCTGGTGGCCGAGCTCCGCGCCCAGGGCACGACGCTGCTGATCGGGCTGGGGGACCCGGCCAACGACGCCTCCCGCCGCCTGCTCGACGTCGTCGAGGGCCTGGTGGACGGCACGATCCGCCTGGGCTCCGGTGGCGACCTGGCCCTGGCGATGCCCGGCCACGCGGAGTACCCGTCCAACGATGGGTCCTTGCACGAGGTCATCCCCCCGCCGGCCCCCAAGGTAGACGACGCTTCCGAGACTCCGCCCGACGCTGATCTGCCGCAAGCCTCAGCCGACCCGCTCCCCTCGTCGGCCCCCGCGACAAGCGCACCCAGCGCGCCCGCCCCAGAGGAGCCCGCCCCAGAGGACGACGCTCCGCAAGCGCCTGCGCCGCAACCAGACACCCCTGCCTCGTCGGGCTTCGAGACCACGTTCTCAGCCTCCAAAGAACCCTCTACCCCGGTAGCCGCTGCGGAGCCCGCCCCGTCGGCCCCGGAGCCTGCCCCGCTGGCCCAGACCCCGCCGGCCCAGGCCCCCGCCCCACTGGCGCTGCCAGTCGAGGCGGAGCCGCAGCACGAGGCCCCTAGCGCCAGCGGGCTTGGCGCGCTGGTCGAGACCGACATCGTCACCCCGCCGCCCGCCGAGCACGGCCTGGCGGACGCTGGCACAGACCCCTTCGGCCTGGACCCCGCCGACGCCCTCCTCGAGCAAGGCTTCCTCGCCGACTCCGGGATCGGCGCCCCCGTCTTGGCTCCTCCTCCGCCCTCGCCCGCGCTCGCGGTGCCGCCCGCCGGGATGCCATCGTTCGCGCCGCTGGGAGGCGCCGCACCTCCCGCCCATCCGAACGCCGGTTTCCGGACCGCGCTCGACGCCGCCTTCGCCGCCCGCGCTACCGGGACCCCGTTCCAGGTGGTCGCCCTGCGGATAGAGCCTGCGGCGCCCGCCGCGGCGCACTTCGCCGCCGTCGAAGCGGGCCTGCGCGCCACGCTCCGCCCCGGCGACGCCATCCTGGTGGACCCCGACTGGAAGCGGGCCGCCGTCGTGCTCCCAGATTCCGGACCGGAGGCCGGGCAAGCCCTGTTCACAGGGCTCCAAACCCACCTGAGCGCCGCTCTGGGCGCGGAGGCCGGAGCCGTGCTCCAAGGCGTCGCCGCCGTCACCATCTCCGACGGGCAGCCGTTCCAGTCAGCCGCCGACCTCGTCGCGTACGCCGTCGAGAGCTAGCGAGCGCCCCGCGGCTCTACCGGAACGGCTTCTCGCGGCTTAGAACAGCGACCAGATCGTTCACGCCGACCGGTCCGTGGCGGTAGACGAACGGCTCGCCGAAGTCGGCGCCGATGCGGTAGCCGTAGGTCCGCGCGCGCGCCTCGACCCAGGCCAAGAAGCCGGGGTTCGAGATGTACGTCTCGGGCTCGTCGTCGTCGGCCTCGCCCTGGAAGAACTGGCTCTTGAAGGCCAAGAGCGCCTCCATCCGCCGCTCCCACACCGACGACACGTCGACGACGAACGTGGGCTCGGCGTCGAGCGCCTGGAGGTAGTGCAACACGTGGTGGGGGCGCCATGGCTCCTGGGCGGTCCCGTCGTCCTCGAACGTCTCGACCTTGGCGAGGCCCGAGTAGAACAGGGCGTCGACCGACAGCGCCGTCGCCGCGCCGTGGTCGGGGTGGCGGACGCGCTCGGCGGTGACGAGCACGATGGGCGGACGGTACCGCCGCACGGCACGGATCACCGCCAGTTGGTTGGCCTTGGTGTTCTGGATGTCGCCGTCGGGCAGCCCGAGGTTCTCGCGCGCCGCCAGCCCCAGGATCTCGGCGGCGTCGGCGGCCTCCTGCATCCGGCCCTCGGGCGTGCCCCGGGTGCCCAGCTCGCCGCGCGTGAAGTCGACGATGCCGGTGCGGTAGCCCTGGTCGGCGAGGACGCACATCGTGCCGCCGGCGCAGAGTTCGACGTCGTCGGGGTGGGCCGCCAGCGCGAGCACGTCGAGCGACTGGCGGTCGGAGCCGGCGGAGTCGGAGCCGGCAAGGTCGGAGGAGTCAGGCACAAGCGTTGGGGGTCGGGGGCCGGGACAACGCGCGGTCGCGTGCGGCGATTCCTCGGGAGGCGCCCCAGGCCGGGCACGTCCGGACCCGGCGGCGGCGCTGGGGCGTGCGGAGCGCGGGAGCACACCCGCACGTCCTCCCCCGGCCCCACGTCCCCCGCCCGATCCGTCATGTCCGTCGCCGCGCTCGTCTTCCCCAACCAGTTGTTCGCCCAGCACCCCGCCCTCGACGGCGCCGACAAGGTGGTCTTGGTCGAGGACGACTTGTACTTCCACGACGAGCGCTACCCCGCGCGCAACCACAAGCTGCGCCTGGTGCTCCACCGCGCGACGATGAAGCGCTACGCCCTAGCGCTAGAGGCCGACGGCCACACCGTCGACTACGTCGCCTGGGCCGACCGCCAGTCGACCGCCGACGTCCTGGCGGGTCTGGCGGCCGACGGCGTCGAGACCGTCCGGCTGTGCGAGCCCGTCGACTTCATCCTGGAGCGCCGACTGGCGGTCGCCGCCGACGAGGCTGGGATCGAGCTGGACGTGCTCGACACGCCGCTCTTCCTCAACACCCGCCAGCAGAACGCCGACTTCTTCGAGAGCCGCAAGCGCTACTTCATGGCGGACTTCTACAAGCACCAACGCCGCCGCCTGGACATCCTGATGGACGACGACGGCGCGCCCGTCGGCGGCCAGTGGAGCTTCGACCACGACAACCGCGAGAAGCTCACCAAGCAAGCGCTGGCCCAGGTCCCGCCCGTCCCCGAGATCAAGCCGGACGCGTTCACCCGGGAGGCGCAAGCCTACGTCGAGGAGCACTTTCCCGACCACGTCGGCGCCTCGGCCCCGCTCCCCTACCCCACCACGCACGACGGCGCCGCCGCCTGGCTGGCGGACTTCGTGGAGCAGCGCTTGGACCGCTTCGGCCCGTTCGAGGACGCCGTCGAGCCGGGCCAGTCGCACCTGTACCATGCGGTCCTGACGCCCATGCTCAACATCGGGCTGGTGACGCCGCGCCAGGTCTTGGACGCCGTGCTGGCGGGCGGCGCCGGCGAGGGCGGCGTGCGGCTGAACTCCCTGGAGGGGTTCGTCCGCCAGATCATCGGGTGGCGCGAGTACATGCGCGCCGTCTACGACCTGGAAGGCCGCACCATGCGGACGTCGAACGTCTGGGGCTTCGAGCGCGCCGTGCCCGACGCGTGGTACACCGGCGAGACCGGCCTCGCGCCCGTCGACGACGTGATCCCGCGCGTGCTGGAGACCGGCTACGCCAACCACATCGAGCGGCTGATGGTGCTGGGCGGCGGCCTCTTCCTGACGCGCGTCCACCCGCGCGCGGCCTACCGGTGGTTCTTGGAGATGTTCATCGACGCCTACGACTGGGTCATGGTCTCGAACACCTACGGCATGAGCCAGCACGCCGCCGGCGCGCTCATCACGACCAAGCCCTACATGTCGGGCTCGAACTACCTGCGCAAGATGAGCCACTACCCGCGCGGCGACTGGGAGGCCGAGTGGGACGGGCTCTACTGGACGTTCCTCCGCGACTACCGCGAACCGCTGGAGGGCTACCGGCGGATGTCGATGATCACCGGCCACCTCGACCGGATGGGAGACGAGAAGCTGGCCACCCACGACGCCGCCGCCCAGCGCTACCTCGACCGCCTGGAGCTAGAGCCGTTCGAGTCCGGTGACCTCGGGGTCGCCGACCCCGCCGCGCCCTCCGATGTCCCCCCGCTCTCTGTGTGACCGCCAGTGGGGCGGTGGGAGCCCGGAAAAGGCCGGCGGCACCGGCCGTCCAGCGACGGCAAGGTCACGCGGCCCCCCCGGGGTCGAAGTACGCGCGGACTGGCGACGCGAACGCGAGCACCCCGGCCGCCGACAGCGCGATCGCGGCCAGCAGCAGGTGACCAAGCACGAAGTCCGGACCCGCGTTCGTCACCGCCCACAGCAGCGCCATGACACCGCCGAGGGCAAGAAATGCGACGGTGACGTACCGCGCCCACCGCCAGCCGAGGAGGAGACCCGCGGCGAGGAGCGCGGCGATGCCGACGCCGCCGAGCACGGAGATTTGGCCGGTCGGCCCGACGAACAGGCCGGGCCAACTGGCGGGGAGGGCGGCGAGGGCAACCACGGCGAGGGCGGCGGCGGCGGTCCACCGAAAGCCGGGCGTCTGAAGCCGATCGGAGAAGGGCATGGCGTTCTAAGGCGATGGCACCGATTCCAACGGGCCTCATCCCGTTGGGTTCGAGCGCGCCGCGAAACGTGACCTCTAACCCCCGGGTCCCGCCCCGCGCGCGGTGGAGCCCGGCCGATCCACCCGTCCGCAAGGCCGCGCCTACTCCAGCCCCCAGGCTTGGCCGATGTGCCGGAGCACGGTCTCCTCCATCGTGTGCATCACCCCGTCCGCGTCGGCGACGCCCACCAGCGCGGCGTGAGCGCGCGCGAGGTGCACCGGCGGCAGCGCGTCGCGCAGACGGAGCACGACGGTGTCTAGCCCGACCACGCTCAAGCTTCCGTACCTCTGGACGGCCGACTCCACCAAGTCGCTGAGGTCCGCCCCGCTGATCTCGTCGCCGATCTCGAGCGCGACCTGCTCCAGCTGGCGGACGACCTCGCGGGACTCCCTCGGGTCGAGGTCCGCGTCCAGCCCGTGCGCGACCACCAGCGTCAGCAGGGCGAGGTCGGCGAGGGGCGTCGGGGCAGCCATAGGGGGAGCGGTTGGGTCCGGTACCGCGCCCAAGCTACCGCGCTCTAGGGCCGATTCCGCGGCGCGCTCAGCCTCCGCCAGCCGGCTGGCCCTGGCCCTCGGCCGCGCGCAGCACGTCCATCAGCGCGTCGAACTCCTCGCCGCAGCACCCGCACGTCGCGAGGTGCTCCTCAACGAGGGGCAGGGCCTCGGCGGTGTCGAGCCCGGCCAGCTTCATCTCGGCGAACCGGTCGACGCAGGTCTCGCAGTCCCCGCAGGACATCTCGTCGGACCGCGAGGCGAGCGCCTTGGCGACCAGCGACTGGAGGACGGAGGGTGTGAGGGTCATGAGCGGGGCGGGACGCACACGCCTGACGCCGGGAGCCGACGGCAGCTTACGGGTCGGTGGGGTCGAGCAAGTCCTCGGCGCCCAGCCCTCGCTCCTCGAAGGCGCGCTTGAGCCGCAAGCGGGCGTCGTGGAGCAGCTTGTAGAGCGCGTTGCGGTTGGTGTCGAGCCGGCGCGCGACCTCGTCCATGGGCATCCCCGCCAGCACGGCCTGGAGCGCCGTCGACTGCCGCTCGGTGAGCTCGTCGCGGACCAGCTGGCGGACGAGCTGGACCGCTTGGTTCTGCTCCATCACGGCGTCCGCGCCGGGGTCGGGCGTCTGGGGCGGGTCGGCCAGCAAGGTGTCGAGGGGGACGTCCTCCCAGCGCTTGCGGCGCAGCTCGCTGAAGGCGAGGTTGACGGCCACGCGCTGGGCCCAGGTCGTGAACCGGGCGTCGCCGCGGAACTGCCCGGCGCGGTCGCGCACCTGCAAGCAGCGCGTCCTGGACCAAGTCGTCGATCGAGCCCGTCCGCGCCCCGGTCCACGCGTGGCCCGACCGTCACGCGCAGCGCCTGGTGCAGGACCGGGCGCAGGTCGCGCAGGGCGTCGTTGAGCTCTCGGCCGTCGCCGGCGAGCGCCGCCAGCCACTCGTCGTTGGTTCGGTCCTGGGCCAAAGGGGGAGGTGGGGGAACGCCCCAAGCTACCGGCGGCGCCCGGTCGGCGTGCCTCCGATTCTGCCGCCGCTCCGGCTAGCGCGGGCGGACGTTGGCGAAGCCGCCGTCGACGGACAGCGTCTGCCCGGTGATCCACCCGCTCCGCTGGCGGTCGAGCAGGAAGGCGATGGCGTCGGTCAGGTCCTCGGGCTCGCCGATCCGACCGAGCGGATGCATCGCCGCCGACGCCGCGACCGCCGCCTCGGACGCCACCAGCCGCCCCGCCAGCGGGGTCCGCACGAGCCCCGGCGCGACGACGTTGACGCGCAAGCCCTTGGGGGCGTAGGTCGCCGCGGCGGCCTGGGCCAGCCCGATCACGCCGGCCTTGGCCGCGGCGACGGCCTCGTGGTTGGCGAGCCCCAGCCGCGCGGCCACGCTCGACATCAGCACGATGGCCCCGCCTTGGGGGTCCTTGTTCCGCTGCATCGCCTTGGCCCCGGCGCGGACGGCGTAGAAGGCCGTATCCAAGTTCAGCCGGATGGTCTCGCGGTACGCCTCCGGCGACATCGCGTGCGCCGGCTTGAGGTCGATCGAGCCGACCAAGTTCACCAGCCCGTCGATCTGGCCGTGCTCGGCGACGGCGTTCTGGACCAGGCTCTCGACGGCGTCGGGCTCGGTCGCGTCCAACGTGAACGCTTGGGCGCCAGTCTCGCCCGCCAGCGCCGCCAGCCGGTCGGCGTCGCGCGCGCCCAAGACCACGGTCGCGCCCTCGCTGGCGAGCCGCTTGGTAAGCGGCGCCCCGATGCCGCCGGTGCCGCCGATGAGAACGTAAACGGGAGCGCGGTCGGACATGGGGTTGGGGGTCGTGGAGTCCACCGACGCGGGGCGCCGCGCCGGGATCCGGGGCGCCGGAGGTTGCGCGATCGACTGGCGGCGGGTCGTGTAGGTGTGAGACGCTACCGCCCTCCCCAAACACCTGCCCGCAAGCACCTCCGCTCGCAGGGCACGCCCGCGGAGGCCGCGTTGTGGCGTCTCCTCAAAAGCCGGCAGTTGCTCGGGCGTCGCTTCCGCCGCCAGTACGGCATCGGCCCGTACATCTTGGACTTCTGCTGTCCCTCCGAGCGACTGGCGGTCGAGCTGGACGGCGCCGTACACGACGACCCGGCGGCCCGGGCTTACGACGATGCGCGAACGAGAGCGCTGGAGGCGGAGGGGTTGAGGGTGGTGCGGTTCGAGAACCGGCGGGTGTTCGAGGAGCCGGAGGGGGTGTTGGCGGAGATTGCGTCTCACTTTCTGGAGGACGAGTAGTCGGGCGCGGCGCTCCCCCTCGCCCGACCACTCCCCCCGTTTGAACGCGCGCGCCTCAAGGCAACCGGGGACGGTCTAAGCAGCGCGTCCAAACTGTCCCCCTCACGCGTGAGGGGGACAGCTTTCCGGACTGGGAGCTTGCGACCGGCCGGAAAGCGGGGGGAGCCCGGTCGCGGTGCCTGGCGAGGATGGGTACTGACAGTCGACCTCGCCCGCCGCCTCCGCCAGTCGCTCAGGCCCGGCGGGTATCTTGGCCCGCCCCCCGCGCCCATGTACCTCAGCCGGCTCGACCTCCACGGCTTCAAGAGCTTCGCCCAGAAGACCTCCGTGGACTTCGCGCCCGGCGTGACCGCCATCGTCGGGCCGAACGGGTGCGGGAAGTCCAACGTCATCGACGCCGTGCGCTGGGTGTTGGGCGAGCAGCGCGCGCGGACGCTGCGCAGCGACTCCATGGCCGGCGTCATCTTCAACGGCGCCACCGGCAAGCGGCCGCTCGGGCTGGCGGAGGTCTCGCTCACCGTCGAGAACAACCGCGGCGTGCTCCCGACCGAGTACTCCGAGGTGACGGTCACGCGGCGGCTCTACCGCAACGGCGACTCCGAGTACCTCCTCAACGGGACCACGTGCCGCCTGCGCGACATCACCGACCTGTTCATGGACACCGGGCTCGGCGCCGGCGCCTACTCCGTGATCGAGCTGTCGATGGTCGAGGACATCCTCTCCGAGCAGGCCGACGACCGGCGCCGGCTGTTCGAGGAGGCGGCCGGCGTCACGAAGTACAAGAAGCGCCGCGCCCAGGCGCTCCGCCGGCTCGACACCACGCAGGCCGACCTTACGCGGCTGGACGACATCGTCGAGGAGGTCGAAAAGCAGGTCCGCTCATTGCAGCGCCAAGCCCAAAAGGCGGCGCGCCACGAGCGGCTGGCGACGCGGCTGCGCAGGCTGGAGCTGGCGATGGCGGCGCACGACCACGCGCGCTTGCAGACCGAGCGCTCGGCGCTGGAGGAGACCGTCCGCCAGCAGGGCGACCAAGCCGAGGGGCTCGGCGCCAAGGTGTCCGCCGGCGAGGCCCAGCTAGAGCGGGCGCGGACGGCGCTCGTCGGGCTGGAGCAGGACATGGCGGGCGCGGCCCGGGCCTCGCAGTCGCACGCGGAGACGGTCCAAAAGCTGGAGGCCGAGATCCGGCTGGGCGACGAGCGCCAGCAGTCCGGGCGACGGGCGCTGGAGCGGATCGCGCGCGAGCGCGACGCCGACGCCACGCGCGCCGACGACGCCCAAGCCGAACGCGCGGACGCTCAGGCGCGCATTGAGACGGCGCAGGCGGAGGTCGAGGCGCAGGCGTCGGCGCTGGAAGCAGCGGAGGCCGCCCGCGTTGAGGCCCACGACGCGGCCGGCGCGCGACGCCAGGCGGCGCAGTCGGCACGGAGCGCCGCCGCCGAGGCCGCCAGTCGGCTCCGGGACGCCCAGGCCGCCGTCGAGCGCGCCCGGGACCGCCGCGCGTTCCTGCAGGCCGAGGCCGACCGCGTGGCCTCCGAGCGCGACGGCATCGGCCCCGCGCCCGACGCTGGCGGCACGGCCCAGGCGCTCGCCCAGGCCGACGCCGCGCTCCAGACGGCTGCTGCCGCGCTGGCGGACGCCGTCGACGCGCGCGACGCCGCCCGGTCCGCTTTCGAGGACGCCGACGACCGCCGCCAGCGGGCGCGCGGGTCGGTCCAGGCCGCCCAAGCCGAGGCCGGGCTGCTCCAGGCCATGCTGGAGGCGGGGGCCGAGGGCGACGGCGCCGTCGCCTTCTTGCAGGCCCACCCCGACGTGGACGCCCCGACGGTCGCCGACCTCCTGGCCGCCGACGATCCGGACCGCCTGGCGCTCGACGCCGCGCTCGGCGACTGGACCCAGGCCGTCGTCGTCCCGACCGACGACGACGCCGACGCGGCCATCGGGCGGTTGCGCGCCGCCGACCGGGGCCGCGCGACGTTTTTGGTCCTGGACCGGCTGGGCACAGCGCAGACGGAGCGCTCCCCGACACCGCCCGGCACCACGCCCGCGACGGCCTTGGCCCGAGCGCCCGAGCGCTACGCGCCACTGATCCAGGCGCTCCTGGGCAACACCTTCGTCGCCGAGTCCTTGGCCGAGGCGCAGTCCCTGCGCGACGGCTACCCCGTCGCCCGGTTCGTCACCCGGGGCGGCGGGTGGACCGACGCGAGCGGCGCCATTCGGGGCGGCAGCGACGCCCCCACCGAAGCCGCCGGCCGCTTCGGCGTTCTGGAGCGCCAGGAGCAGGCCGCCGCCGCGCTCTCCCAGGCCGAGTCCGCCCTCGCCGACGCCCAGGCCGCCGCCGACGCCGCCCGCCAGTCGCTCGACACCGCCGAGCAGCGCCGCCGCGACGCCGAGGCCGAGCGCGAGGCCCGACGCGACGCCCGCGACCAGGCGAGAGACGCCGCCGCCCGACTGGACGCCCAGACAAGCGCCCGCGCCGAGCGGCTCGCCCGACTGGCGGCGCGCGCCGACGAGATCGACGCCGGCCTGGATACGCTGCCGGACACGGCCGAGCTGGAGGACGAGGTCTCCGCCCATCAGCTGGCGGCGAGCGATGCCCAGGCTCGCCAAGCGCGCGCCGACGCCGCGTTCGAGGCCGCCGCCCAGGCGCGGTCCGCCGCCGAAGTGACGTGGAGCGACGCCCGGCTGGCGCATGCCCAGGCCATGGCTCGGGCGCAGTCGGCGCGCGACCAGGAGGCCCGGGCGGGGCGCACCATCGACGAGGTCGCCCGCCGCCAGGCCGAGCGCGACGCCGAGCAGGCCCGCGTCGAGTCCGAGATCGAGGCGGCCGGCGCCTCCGCCCAAGACGTCACCGCCAGGCTCGACGACGAGCGCCGCCAGTCGGACGCGCTCCAGGACCGCGCGGCCACCGCCGAGACCGCCGTGCTCGAAGGCCGGGTCCGCATCGCGGACGCCGAGAAGGCGCTGCGCGAGATCCGCACCCAGCGCGAGGCCATCGCGGCGGCGCGCGGGGACGCCGAGCGCCGGCTCGTCGAGGTCGCGACGCGGCAAGAGACCACCTTAGAGCGGCTGACCGAGGAGCACTCCGCCAGCTTGGACCAGGCGACGGCCGAGCTCGACCGCCTGCAAACCGAGGAGCTGTTCCAGCCCGAGACCGCGCGCGCCCAGATCCCCGACCTGCGCCGCAAGATCCGCGACCTGGGCGCCGTCAACGCGCTCGCGCTGGAGAGCTACGACGAGGAGCAGGCGCGGCTGGCGTTCCTCACGAGCCAGCGCGACGACCTGGCGGGCGCCGAGGCCACGCTGCTGCAGACCATCGACGAGATCAACACGACCGCGCGCGAGCGCTTCGACCACACGTTCGGCCAGATCCGCGGGGCGTTCCAGACGCTGTTCAACGACCTGTTCGGCGGCGACGCCCAGGCCGACGTCGCGCTCGACGGCGACGACCCCCTGGAGGCGCCCGTCACCATCACGGCGCGCCCGCGCGGCAAGCGGCCCGTCTCCCTCGCCCAACTGTCGGGCGGAGAAAAGACGCTGACCGCGACGGCGCTGCTGTTCGCGATCTACCTCGTCAAGCCCAGCCCCTTCTGCATCTTGGACGAGGTGGACGCCCCGCTCGACGACGCCAACGTGGGCCGGTTCATGTCGCTCATCCGCTCCTTCGCCGACTCCACCCAGTTCATCCTGGTCACCCACAACAAGCTGACCATGGAGGCCGCCGACCGGATGTACGGCGTGACCATGCCCACGCCCGGCGTCAGCCGGCTGGTGGGCGTCCGCTTCGAGGCGGGCGGCGACGGCGCGGCGACGGCCGACGAACAAGCCGAGCCGGCGTGATGCGCGTGCCCTTCTCGTTCGACACCCCGAACGGGATGGTCACGGTCCACGGGACCGAGTCGCTGGAGGCCGACGCGCTGGTGATCGAGACGCGGCGCATGCTGCTGGACCTGGTGGCGCACGGGCGCGGCACCTTTCGGCTTCCGGTCGGCGAGGTCGTGTCCATCGAGGCCGAGCGGGGTTTGGCGTGGCGGAGCTGGTGACCGAGCCGTTCTCGTTTGACGGGGCGGAGGGCTTCCCCGGCGACCCCGACGCCGCGCTGGAGCTGCCGATCAAGCGGAAGCGCTGCGACCGAGCGGAGGCCCTAGCTCGGGAGGCCCGGCGCCGCAACCTCCCGCTCTAGCGGAGGCCCCCCCTGTTCGGCCCGTCCCCGCCGGCGCGTTCTGGACCGGCGCCCCCGCCCTCCGCGTAGCTTGGCCCTCCCTCGCCCCGCCCCGCCATGTCCGACGCCGCGCTCGACGCCACGGCCGACGCCCTCGCCCGCCACGCGCTCGCCGCGCTGCCCGAGGCGCCCACGCGCGCCGACCTCGCCGCGCTGGCGCCGCCGCTGGGCCGGCTGCTCTCCGCCCGCCTGGACGCCGAGCTCGACCGCGCCACGCCGGCCAGCGCCTGGACCGACGCCGACGCGACGGCCGACGCGACGGCCGCCTGGCGGAGCGCCGCCGAGCCGACCCTGCACGTCCCCGCCGACCGCCGCCAGTCGGTCGTGGAGCGGGCGACCGTGCGCGCCCTGGCGCACCTGGTCCGCCCGGCCGACACCCTGGCGGCGGTCGCGTTCGAGGGGGAGGCGGGCCCGCTGCCGGTCGGCGTGGCGCTGGCTCGGATCGGCGCGTTCGGGCCGTACCCGTACCTCGTCCAGATCGCCGAGCGCTACATCGAGCGCAAGGACCTCAGCCACATCGACCGCGCCGGGCTGGAGCGCCTGCTGCGCCGCATCGACCGCCGGATGGTGAGCGCCTTCTCCGCCGACGACTGGATGGCGCTGCTCCAGCCGCTGCTCGACTGGGTCGGGCCGATCGGGCGGCCGCCGGGGACCGTCCCCGCGGGGCTGCTGCGCGCGCTGTTCGAGGCGAAGGGCGCGACGGCCCTCCACGACGCGATGGAGGAGATCGACACGGTGGACGCCCAGACGATCTACGGGCTGGTCGCGACCGCGCTCGCGCCCGACGATGCGGCGTCCGTTCCCCAAGCGCCGGCGGCCACGCCGACATCGGCCGAGGGCGACTTGCAGGAGCAGACCGTTCAGCCAGACGCGGCCTCCCCCCTGCCCCCTAGCGAGCACGTTGGCGACGGTCTGGACACGGACGGAGGAGAGCCCTCCTCGTCGGCAAGCGACGGAGGCGCCTCTCCCGAAGCGGAGCAGAGCCCAGCTACCGTCGAGTCAACGTCTCCCCCGCTGGCGCCGCCCGGCGAGCGGTCGGAGACCGATGAACCGGACGCGTCGGGTCTGCCGGACGAGACGCCGGCTGAAGAGAGTCCGGACCCTCCGGCCGACGGCCACGCCCCGCCCGTCATCGGCTCGCGCTACGCGACGCCCGAGTTCGACGCCGTCGACGACTCCGACGTGATCGGCTCACCGCGCCCGCTCGACCCGGTGGAGTCCGTCCGCGACGCCGTCGCCGAGCCGGAGGAGACCGCCCCGCCGGCGGCCCCGGCAGCGCCCGACCTGGACATGGACGACGTCGAGCAGACGGACGAGGGCGTCCCGCCCCCGCCGTCCGCCAGCGCGCCGGACGAGGACGAGCCGTTGTGGCTGCGGCTCGCTCGGGAGCAAGCCGGCAAGCCTGAGCCTGCCGCCGCGGACGAGCCGGACGAGGACGAGCCGCTGTGGAAGCGGTTCGCCCAGTCGGACCTGGCGGAGCGGTTGCCCGACCTGCCAGCGGAGGGTGACGAGACGGCTCCGCCTGACGAGATCCTCCCGCAAGTGCCTGCGGCGCAACAGCCTTTGCCCACCCCGCCTCGAGCGGCGACCCCAGGCCTCTTCCTGGAGGACTTGGAGGCCAAGGTGCTGGGCGAGGGCGCCCAGGAACGCCGCGACTGGTACGTCGCCAACCTGTTCGGCGGCTCGCCCGGCGAGTACCACCGCACGCTGAAGGCCATCGACGCCGCCGGCAGCTACACCGACGCGACCGCCATCATCTCGTCCGAGATCCTGCGCAAGCGGAGCGTGAGCCCGTACACCGACTGCGCGGTCGCGTTCATCGACGCCGTTCAGGCGCAGTTCGAGGGTCGGTAGCGGCGCCAGCGCGGCGGAGCCAGACCGCGGCGAAGAGCCGTCGGCCACGCCGGCGCTGGCGCTCGGCCGAGCGCCCGCCAGCGCCACTCAGACGACGCCCTAGGGGTGCCGTCCGGCGGAACGGGGGCGTCCAGACTCGGTTCTCCAGGCACGCCTCCCCCCGACCTGTGTCCAGCTGGATCCGCCGCCTCGCCACCCGCTCCGACGCCCGCTTGCGGACGGAGGGCACGCCCGCTCCCCTCACCGACGACTCGCCGCACGCCGTCGTCATCGGCGCCGGCTTCGGTGGCCTGGCCGCCGCCGTCCGCCTGCTCACGCGCGGCTACCACGTCACGCTCGTCGACCGCTTGGACCAGCCCGGCGGGCGCGCCCGCGTCGAGCGCGTGCCCGGGCCGGACGGCGGGGAGTACGTGTTCGACATGGGCCCGACGCTGATCACGGCGCCGTTCCTGTTCGACGAGCTGTGGGCGCTGGCGGGCGAGAGGCGCGAGGACCACATCGAGTTCGTCCCCACGACGCCGTTCTACCGCATCCGCTTCGACGACGGCGGCGTGTTCGACTACACCGGCGACGGCGAGGCGATGGAGAAGGAGATCGCCAAGCTCAACCCGGCCGACGTGGACGGCTACCGCCGGTTCCTCAAGAAGTCCGAGACCATCTTCGAGACCGGCTTCCTGGAGTTGGGCCACGTCCCGTTCGACAAGACGGCGCACATGGCCAAGATCGTCCCCTCGATGGTGGCGCTGGAGAGCCACCGGACGGTCTACGGCCTGGTCTCGAAGTACATCAAGAACAAGAAGCTGCGGCAGGTCTTCAGCTTCCACCCGCTGCTGGTCGGCGGCAACCCGTTCTCGACGACCTCGATCTACGCGCTCATCGCGTTCCTGGAGCGCCACTGGGGCGTGTGGTACGCGATGGGCGGGACGGGCGCCATCATCTCCGGGCTAGCGGGCCTGTTCGAGCGCCACGGCGGCGTCTTGCGGATGGGCGAGACCGTGGACGAGATCACCGTCAGCACCGCCAGCGGCCGGCCGACGGCGACGGGCGTGCGCCTGGAGTCGGGCGAGACGATCCCGGCCGACGTCGTGGTCTCCAACGCCGACGCGGCGTGGACCTACCAGAAGCTGGTCGCGCCCGAGCACCGGACGAAGTGGACCGACGACAAGCTGGCCCGGTCGAAGCACTCCATGTCGCTGTTCGTGTGGTACTTCGGGACCGACAAGACCTACGACGATGTCGCCCACCACACCATCCTGCTCGGGCCGCGCTACCGCGCGCTCCTGACGGACATCTTCCACAACAACAAGCTGGCCGACGACTTCTCGCTCTACCTCCACCGCCCGACGGCGACGGACCCGGGGATGGCGCCCGACGGCCACGACACGTTCTACGTGTTGTCGCCCGTCCCCCACCTCGACTCCGGGACCGACTGGAGCCAGGAGACCGAGCGCTACCGCCAGAAGATCGAGGAGTACTTGTCCAAGACCGTGCTCCCCGACCTAGGCGAGCACCTGACCGCCAGCCTGACGCTGACGCCCCAGGGCTTCCTGGACGACTACCTGTCGGTCAAGGGCGCCGCGTTCTCGCTTGAGCCTCAGCTGCTCCAGAGCGCGTTCTTCCGCCCGCACAACGCGTCCGAGGACGTGGACGGGTTGTTCTTGGTCGGCGCCGGGACGCACCCGGGTGCGGGGATGCCAGGCGTGCTGTCGTCGGCGCGCGTGCTCGACACCATCGTGCCCGACCCGGTCCCGGCCTGACCCCGACCGGCTGGCAGCGCGGCCCACTGGCGGAAGCGCTCCGCCAGCACGAGGGCCGGGGCCTCTGCTAGTACGGCGGCCGCCCTGGGATGGGGTACCGTGGTGGGCCCGGAGGGGGGAGCCGCCTGTTCGGGTTGAAGGAGCGGGCCAGGATGGGGTCGTCACCTCGGAGGACTCGGATGAGGTCGTACGTCGCCACCCCGGCCATCGCGGAGCCCAGGACCATAAAGAAGGGGCCGAACATGGCCCCCACAATCGCGCCCGGGCCGGAGCCCTCGTCGTTCGACGCGCCCGCCAGTTGGGCGCCTACGACCACGAGGTAGGCCCCGCTGCCAAGCACCGCCGCGTCCAGCGTCACGCCGGCCCAGTACAGCGCCGGGGGCGCTTGCCAGTCGTCCGCCCCAGCCTCCAGCGGGATGCCGACTGCGTCCGTCACGTCCAGTACGCGGACCGTAACGGGCTGAGCTACGGCGGAGAGCGCGGCCGTAGCGAAGAGTGAGGCGAGGAGGATCAGGCGCATAACGAGGACAGCGGGGACAAGAAGTTGAGCCTTCCGCGCACGAATACTCTAGTCAATACCCCGCGCCCTACTGGCGGAAGGGCTCCGCCAGTAAGGCGTGGCGGACCAAGCGAGGTGGCGAGCGCGACGAGTCAGGCGGCAGGGAGAGCGGGCGTCTACGAACCGAACTTCTTGGTCAGCCGCGACCAGCGGGCTCAGCCTTTCACGTTCCACCGGCGCGGAGTGGTGCTAACCCGGCAGCAGTTGGGCCAAGAACCACGCTACAGCAGCCAGGGCAGCTACCGCGGCGGCGGCCAGGCCGCCAGCGGCCTTCGCGGCCGTGCGGAGGGTCTTGCCTCGGTCGGCCTGACGCTGGCGGATGCTGTGCAAGTCGTCGAGGGCGTAGGCGCGCCGCGCGCCATCGACCCGGCCGACGATGCTGTCGCCGACCACGGCGGGCTGCGCCAGCCGGACCGGGTCGCCCGTTCGGGGGAGGACCAAGACCGGCCCCGGGTCGCGCTGCGGGGCGAGGTCGGCCTGGTCGACCGGCTTCAGCGAGGTGCAGGCCGAGAAGCCGAGGCAGAGGACGACAAGGACGGTCCGCATCAAAGCAGGGATGGGCACGCTCCGATGATCGCCCGCTCGAAGCCTCGCGTTCTGGTGCGTCTGCACCAGAGCGCTTCGGGGGCCCAGCCTACGCCGCGACGCCCTCGGCGTTGGCCTCGTCGTACTGCTCGCGCGCGATGTCGATGCCGGCGCGCTGGAGCTTGCCTTCCAGCCGCTCGTAGCCGCGGTCGAGGTGGTACACCCGGAGGACGTCGGTCTCGCCCTGGGCCACCATGCCCGCCATGACCAGCGATACGCTGGCACGCAGGTCGGTGGACATCACGGTCGCGCCCGAGAGCGGCTTGTCGCCCTTGCCCTTGATGTGGACCGTGTCGCCCTCCACCTTGAGGTCGGCGCCCAGGCGGCGGAGCTCGGGGATGTGCTTGAAGCGGTCGGTGTAAACCGTGTCGCGGACGGTCGAGGGGCCGTCGGCCTCCAGCATCATCACCGTCCACTGCGCCTGCAAGTCGGTGGCGAAGCCGGGGTACGGGGCGGTCTCGATGGAGACGGGCGTGATCGTCTCCACGCCGTCGACCTCGACCACGTCGCCGTCGAAGCGGAACGGGACGCCGGTCTCGCGGAACCGCTCGGTAAAGTCGGGCCCGAGGTGCTCGGGGCGGGCGCCGGTGATGGTGAACGTCTCGCCGGCCGGCGTCGCCATCGCGGCGGCCATCATGTAGGTGCCGAGCTCGATGCGGTCGGGGCAGTTGGTGAACTCGACCGGGTTCATCTTCTCGACGCCCTGGATCGTGATCGTCTCCGTGCCCAAGCCCTCGATCTGAGCGCCCATCGCCTGGAGCATCTCGCCGAACACCACCACGTCGGGCTCGGCGGCGCAGTTCTCCAACACCGACTCCCCGCTGGCGGTGACCGCCGCCAGCATGACGTTGATCGTCGCGCCGACCGAGACGGGCTCAAACCGCATCCGACCACCGGGCAGCCGGCCGTCCGGCGCCCGTGCGATTACGTAGCCGGCCTCCTCCGTCACCTCGGCGCCGAGCGCCTCCATGCCCTTGATGTGCAGGTCGACGGGGCGCGGACCCCAGGCGCAGCCGCCGGGCAGGGACACCCGGGCCTTCCCGCCCCGGCCCAGGAGCGCGCCCAGCATGTAGAACGACGCCCGCATCTGCTTGACCAGGTCGTACGGCGCCTCGTAGTGGTGGATGCCCGAGGCGTCGATGGTGATCGTCTCCGGCGTGCTCGGGTCGTTGTCCGGCTTCCAGTCCACGGTCGCGCCGGTCACCCGGATCACGTTCGAGAACGTCGCCACGTCCTTCAAGACGGGGATGTTGTGGATCGTGGTCACCCCGTCGCCCAGGATGGCGGCGGCCATGAGCGGGAGCGCGGTGTTCTTCGAGCCGCCGACGTGGATGGAACCGGTAAGGGGGCGTCCGCCCTGGATGACGAGCTTGTCCATGAGAATCAGAAATGGGGAAAGGCCGGATCGCGGTCCGGCCATGGCACGGGCGAACGCCCCGGAACCACGCGGGGGTTCGGGCCGGAGGCAAGCAAGCTAGGCCCGGACATCTGGGCGGGCGGGGCGGGTTTGGTGGAGAGGGCCGGAGCCCACCCTCGTGCCCGGCAGCCTGGCTCGATTATTGGGAAGAATGGGTGAACGAACTCACCCCTGTGTCCATGACCCCGCTCACGCTCTCGCTCTTCGACCAAGCACGCGACGCGGAGGCCACGCGGTACCGCGTCCTGGCGGGGCTGGCGGACGCCCACGACGCCTTCACCCACAACCGGGTCTCGCCGCACCTAGGCGACCTGATCCGCCTGCACGCGGGCCTGCGCGCGTTGCTGACCAGCGCCGACGCCGTCCGCCCCCTCGGCCCCGCCGTGGGCGTGGACTGGGAGGCGGGCCGGCTCGTCCGAGAAGAGACCCACACGACCCTACTGGCGGTGGATCTGGCACGGTGGGCGCTGCCCCGCATCGAGTCGGCGCTGATCGAGGGGCGGACGCTCTACGAGTTCGCCGACGAGCACGCCGAGATCCAGGCGGTGGGCCTGCTGCCGGGCTACCGGAGCGAGGGGTTCCTCCTGGTGGCGGACGGCGCCAGCGTGACGGCGCTGCGCTACCACGTCTCCCCCATCGCCGGGCCCGACGGGCGGTACCAGGCGCTCCGCACGTCCCGCGTGGACGTCGCGCTCGACCCGCTAGCGCCCCCCCAGGCTTGGAAGTCCGTCTTGGCGGGCGCCGCGCCCGACCTCGCCTGCCCTGCCGCGTTCCGGCTTCAAGCCGAGGTGGAGCTGCCCGTGGAGGAGACCCTCGTCCCCGTCGCCAAGCGCAAGCTGCTGGGGATGGTTCAGGACTGGGGCCTGGCGTAGCGGACCACACCTGGGCAGAAAAAAGGCGGGCCGCTCGGTGTGAGCGGCCCGCCTCGCCTTTTCTGCTGTCGCCGAGCTAGCCGCGCGAACCGCGAGCGCGCAGGCGCAGGCGCTGCCCGACCTGGATGACGTCGTTGGAGAGCCCGTTCCACTCCCGCAAGTCCGAGATCGAGACGCCGTACTGGCGGGCGATCCCCGTCAGGTGGTCGCCGCGGCGGACGGTGTGCGTCGAGGGCCGGCTGGGCGCTGCGCGCCGAGCCGGCGCCGCCGTCGGCGTGCCGGTCACGTGGATCCGCTGCCCGACCTCAAGCTCGTCGCCGACGCCCGGGTTGAGCGCGCGGATCTGCTCCAGGGAGAGCCCATACTGGCGCGCGATCCGGAGCAGGTACTCGCCGCGCTGAACGCGGTGAACGCGAGTCCCCTCCGAGGCCGTGCTCACCACGCGGACCGGCGGGGCCACCGAGGCGGCCTGGGCCGCGGGCTCCTCGATCACCCGAACGGCGACGGGCGCACGACGCGGGGCGGGGGCCCGCACCTCCGTCTCCTGAGGCGCCGGCGCTACCTCCGCGATGGGCTCCTCAACCGGAGCGGCCTCCACGGCAGTGCTCCTCCGCTTCCGGCTCCGTCGTCTGGACCGCCAGCCGGACGTCGGGGGCCGCGGCGGCCCGAGCCTCACGCGAACGCTCGGCCTGGACGGCGACGGCGTAGCGCTCCTCGGCGTCGGCCACGTCGGCGGGCGTCTCGGCGGCGTACCGCTCGACCGGCGCCTCACGGCGGACGCGGCGCGGCTGGTTCGCCCGGGCCGTCGTGCGGCGCGCGGTCAGGCCCGCGATGGCCTGGGCGTGGTCCTGGGGCGCGATCGGACGGACGGCGCGCGGGCCGAACGAGACGGTCTGGGCCACGAACGGGCCGCTCCCGGCCTCCGGCGGCGCCAGTCGGTCGAGCGCGGCGGTGTGCTCGCCGTGGCTCCCGGCTGGGACGCGCAGCATGTGCGCGCCTCGAATGTCGGGGACGCGGTTACGGCGCAGCGACGGGTTCAGCGCCCGCAGCACCTCGACGTCGACGTCGATGATGCGGCCGACCGAGGCCAGCGTCGTGCCGCCAGAGACGGGGACGCGGTCGAAGACGTAGGCCGGGCCGGGCTCGTGGGCCGGGAAGCCGTACGCGTCGGGGTTGGAGACCACGAGCGAGGTCGCGATGAACATGGGCACGTAGGCCCGGGTCTCGCGCGGGATCGCGGAGTCGATGTCCCAGAACGTGGCGCGCTGGCCCGTCCGGTCCTCGAAGCGGCGGACGGCGCGCGCGATCACGGCGGGGTTGCAGTTGTAGCCCGCCAGCGCGAGCTGCCAGTCGCCGAAGCGGTCGTACAGGTCGCGCAGGTGGCGGGCCGCGGCGCGCGTCGACGCTTCGGGGTCCAGGCGGTCGTCGATGTCGCTCTCGGCGCGCAGCCCGTAGGCCCGACCGGTCGCGCGGATAAACTGCCACAGCCCGGCCGCGGCCATGTGGCTCTGGGCGACGGGCACGAGCGCGCTCTCGACCATCGCGAGGTACTTCAGCTCGTCCGGCACGCCCTCCTCGGCGAGCACGCGCTCGATCATCGGGAAGTACGTGTCGGCGCGCGAGCGCAGCCGCTGGACGTGGCTCGGGCGGTTCATCAGGAACTGCAGGTAGCGCTCGACCTTGGGGTTGACGTCCATCTGGAAGACGGTCTCGTAGGTCGCCACGTCGGGCAGCGTGACGTGGTCCAGGAGCGGCATCCCGGCGTCGAAGCCGCGCTCGATGGCCGAGATCCCGGCCTCCTTGATCGAGTACACCTCGCCGCGGTCGAGCGCGGGGCGGTCGTAGTACCGCTCGTACTCGGTCAGGACCGAGGTGTAGAGCGCCCGGAAGCGGGGGTCAGTCATCGCGCCGGAGCGCTGGGACGCCAGCTGGACGTCGGCCACCAGCTCGTCGAGCAGGACGGCGAAGCGGGCCGGGTCGCCGTCGGCGTCGGCCTGGAGCAGCGCCGACTGGCGGTCGTAGAAGCGGGCGAGGCGGCGGGCGGTCTCGGCGTCGGACAGGGAGTCGGCGGGGACGAAGCCGGGCAGCGCGGCGTCGGCGCCAGCCGCCAAGGGCTGGACCGGGCGCGCGGGCGCGGTGTCCGTCCGTGCCGTCTGGGCGCCCACCATGGCGGGCGTCGCGACGAACAAGGCCGCCGCGAGCAGGATGCGGGGCATAGGAAACGGGGGGTTGGAGGAACGGGTCACGGCGGGCACAAGCGGTCTCGCGTCAGAGACCCTGCACACCACGTGCCCAAACCTACCCAGAGCCTTCACGGATATGTGCGCCGAACTCGGAAAAAGGCTGCACCGCTCGCCTAGACGAACTCTCCGCGTGCGCCGGCACGCCAGAACACGTTCCGCATCGTCCTGAATCCGTTCCGCTCCCTCCTCTTCGGGCGGATGCCGGCACTTTTCACCCTGACTGGCGGCGTGGCCTCGCGGTACAGACTTCGCCTCACTGGCGACGCCAGTCGGCGCGGGGTGCCTTGCGGAGAGCGGGGCATCGGCGTAGGCTGGCGTACCCTTCGTCTCAGACTGGTGACCGTCCGCACGCTTTGCTTGTTTATCCTCGCCGCCGGCGCTAGTGGGGCGGCGGCGCAAAGCCCGGTGGAGGACCGGCCGGTATACGGAATGACGTTTATGGGGGTACACGTACCAGACCCATGCCTACCCGTCCTCGTGCCAAGTTGCGATGGAAATCGGGGAGTGCGCGTCTACTTGCGAGCGCAGCCCTGCATCACCTGCGACCAGCCGCTGTACGTCTTGGATGGCATCGTGTGGGACTACGGCCCGCCTTACCAGTCGTCTCACCTGAAGGAGATGAGCGAACTAAGCGAAGGCGACATACTATCTACCCGCATTGTACCCAGGCAAGAAGCAGAACAACGGTACGGCGTGACTGCCACCCGAAACGGGGTCATTGAGATCGTGACTCGGTTCGGCGCCGTCCCGCCAGACTGGACAGGGACGCTTCCGCCCGCCCTCTCGGTGCTCAGCCGCGCCCCCGAAGATGCCCAGGCCGATGCCTGGGTCTATGTGCGAGAGCCCAGCCCACTGAAGGCCGTAGACGTATTCGGCCGCCGAGTCTGGACAGCCACAGTCGACGGCGGACGGTTCAGTATTCCCACTGCATACTGGCCGCCGGGCATCTATCAGATCCGCGTCCAGGCCCACCGCGAGACGGCCCACGCCCGGCTGGTGGTCCTATAGCCGGGTACGGGTCGCCAGCAGCAACGACTACAGCGGCAGGTTGCCGTGCTTCTTGCGCGGCAGCGTCTGGACCTTGTTCGCCAGCATCGCCAGCGCGGCAACTAAGAGGGCATCGCGCAGGCGGGCGGCGCCAGTAGGGGCTCGGAGTAGGACAGGTAAAGCCCGGACCCCGAACCTCAGGGCGATGGAACTGCGTTTTTGCACAGCTAGGCAGCCATGCCCTGGCGGAGTCGCCGTTCTAGGGGGGCACACCGCCCCCCCTTCCGATCCAAGGCTCCGGGAGCAGGTCGGGGCCATAGCCCAAGACTTCCCGCTCGGATTTCGTCTGCTCAGACGCTAGAACTGCGTCTCCTGAACGAGTCCCATGCCAACGCAGCAAGACACACCGCCAGGATGACCCACGAGATTTCTGTGTACGGTAGGTGTAATGGACGAAGCACGCTAATGAGGACTGGAGACAGCATCATCCCTAACCCAAAGGCCCCCAGAGCGACAACAAAAGCTGTCATCACGTCTATTTTTTTATTTATCATGACCTATGTGAATGGTTTAACAAGACAGGACATAGTGACAGCAGGCGTACTCACAAGAGGAGTCTTGTAGGTTCGACTCGCTAGCACGGTCGCGGCTGCGGCTCCCCCAGCGCACGGGGGAGCAGATAGCTGGACGTACTGGTAAATGAGTTCGCCCTGATCGAGTAAAATCGCTGGGCCTTTGCGCTGCCAGGGCTCGCAGTCGCGGGAGCGTTACTGACATCGCAGCCGAACAGGCATAGCGGCAAGAGAGCGACTGGCGAGGGCCATTGTGAGGGGGCCTTCTGGAAAGGTGGTGGCGTCCACCTACTGTAAAGCAGATTCGCGCCGACCCCAACACACACAGGATATTTTTCCCACCAAGGCCAAAGCGTTTGCTGACGTCTTTGGCCGGCCGCATCGAACCATTCGCCGGTTGGCACCTCATCGTCAGCGGTGCGGGGCCAGGCCACCGACGACGATTCCCGTCGGACCTATGAGCCGGGCCAACGGGGGAGGATCAGCGAAGCCCTCTTACAGCGGCAGGTTGCCGTGCTTCTTGCGGGGGATCGTCTGGACCTTGTTCGCCAGCATCGCCAGCGCGGCGATCAGACGGCCTCGGGTCTCGGACGGGCGGATCACGTCGTCCACGTAGCCGCGCGCGGCGGCGACGTAGGGGTTGGCGAAGTGCTCGCGGTAGTCCTCGGTGAAGGCGGCCTCGGCGGCGGCGGGGTCGTCGGCGGCGGCGATCTCGCGCTTGCGGATGATCTCGACGGCGCCCTTGGGTCCCATGACCGCGATCTCGGCCGTCGGCCACGCCAGGTTGAGGTCGGCGCGGATGTGCTTCGAGTTCATCACGTCGTACGCGCCGCCGTAGGCCTTGCGCGTGATGACGGTGATCTTGGGGACGGTGGCCTCGCAAAAGGCGTAGAGCAGCTTGGCGCCGTGGCGGATGATCCCGTTCCACTCCTGGTCGGTGCCGGGCAGGAAGCCGGGGACGTCCTCGAACACCACGAGCGGGATGCCGAAGGCGTCGCAGAAGCGGACGAACCGGGCCGCCTTGACCGAGGCGTCGATGTCGAGCACGCCCGCCAGCACCGCCGGCTGGTTGGCCACGACCCCGACGGAGCGGCCGCCGAGTCGGGCGAACCCGACCACGATGTTGTCGGCGAAGTCGGGGTGGATCTCGAAGAACCGGCCGTCGTCCACGACGCGCGTGATGACCCCGTGGATGTCGTACGGCTTGTTGGGGTTGGTGGGGACGATGGCGTCCAGCTCGGCGTCCGCCCGACTGGCGGCGTCCGTCGTCGGGCGCAGGGGGGCGGGGTCCTCGCAGTTGCTCGGGAGGTAGCCCAGGAGTTCGCGGATGCCCAGCAGCAGCGCGCCCTCGTTGGCGAAGGCGCGGTGGCACACGCCCGACTTCGACGCGTGTGTGTCGGCTCCCCCTAACTCTTCCTGAGTCACCTCCTCATTGGTGACGGTCTTGACCACGTTCGGGCCGGTCACGAACATGTAGCTCGTGCCGCGCGCCATGAAGGTGAAGTCCGTGATCGCGGGGCTGTAGACGGCGCCGCCGGCGCACGGCCCGAGCACGGCCGAGATCTGGGGCACGACGCCGCTCGCCAGGGTGTTCTGCAGGAAGATGTCGGCGTAGCCGCCGAGCGCCGCGACGCCTTCCTGGATGCGCGCCCCGCCGGAGTCGTTCAAGCCCACGACCGGCCCGCCGTTCTCCATCGCCAGTTGCATCAGGCGGACGATCTTCTCGGCGTGCGCCAGTCCCAGCGACCCGCCGAAGACGGTGAAGTCCTGGGAGAACACGTAGACCGTCCGGCCCTCGACGGTCCCCCAGCCGGTCACGACGCCGTCGCCGTAGGGCCGCTGCTCCTCCAGCCCAAACCCGGTCGCCTGGTGGCGGACGAACGCGCCGGTCTCGACGAAGGAGCCGGGGTCGAGCAGGATCTCGATCCGCTCGCGCGCGGTCAGCTTGCCCTTGTCGTGCTGGCGGTCGATGCGGGCCTGACCGCCGCCCAGCCGCGATTCGGCGCGGCGGCGGTCGAGGTCGGCGTAGAGGTCGGCGTGCTGGCGGTCGTCGGACATGGGCGTGGCGGGGTGCGCGCCAAAGCTACCGACGCGGCTCGGCCGGACCGGCGGTACCCTTGGCCTCCCCCACGTGTGCCGGTGCTCGACCTCCTCGCTTTCGACATGGACGGCACGCTCGCCGACACCGAGACGCTCAAGGCCGAGTCCTACGCTTGGGCGGCCCGCCAGCTCCGCCCGGACCTCGACCCGGCCGACGTCGAGGCCGCCTACACCGACTCCTGCATCGGGCGGTCGCGCCAAGAGATCGCGTCGTGGCTGCTCCTGCGCTTCGACCTGGCCGACGCCGCCCGCCAGCACGACGGCTCGGTCGAGCCGTGGGAGAGCTACGTCGGCCTGAGGCTGGAGCGGTACCGCGCCATGCTCTCCGACGGCGAGGCGGTCCGCGGCCGAGCGCTCGGGCACGCCGTCGCGCTGGCCCGGGACTGGCGGGCGTACGCTCGCTCCGCCGCGGTCGTCACGACCAGCGGCGCCCAGAACGCGGCCCTGGTGCTGGGCGCCCTGGGACTGGCGGACGCGTTCGACACCGTCGTCACGGCCGACGACGTGGCCCGCACCAAGCCCGACCCCGAGAGCTACCGGCTGGCGCTCGCGCGGACCGCCAGCGCGGCCGAGCGGTCGGTCGCCATTGAGGACTCGCCGGCCGGCGTGCGTAGCGCTGCCGCGGCGGGGCTGGCCGTCGTCGCCGTGCCGGACCGGTTCACGGCTGGAGGGGTCGAGGACCTCGTCCGGGCCGGAGTGATCGCCGCTCGGGACGTGGCGGCGCCGGGGGGCGTGCGCGCCGCCGTCGCCCGTCGGGCGGCGTAGTAGCGCTCCAGCCTCTGCGGAGCGCGCCTCCGGTTGTCCCGGCCTCCGAGTGAAGCCCCTCCCCCGACCGTCTCTGCCGTGGCCGGAGGCGAGGGCGCTCCTCCGCGCGCCGCCAATCTCTCGGTGAGGCGGCGGTCTCGCTGGCGCTCCCGAGCGCCGTCTCCGAGTTCAAGCACAGCCCTACTTCCGCCGGTGCGTCTTCTTCGCCAGTCGGACGTCGCTGGGCGTGCCGGGCGAGACGAACGCGTTGCCGGAGGCGAAGAAGCGGTAGTCGAGGTCGGCGCCGCGCGAGATGCCGATGCGGGACGAGGTCTCGACCTGGCCGTCGGGCACGCGCTCGCCCGACTCGAAGAACAGCGGAGGCCGGGTGAGGTCGGTCTGGTGGAACCGGCTGCGGACGGCGTCGGGCGACTCGTTGATGCCCAGCGCCTGGGTCAGCTTGCCGGGCCCGTTGGCCAGGTCGCGGCGCTTGCGGACCGAGGGCGGGCGGTTCTCCACCATCTGGTCCTCGCCCTCGACCGGCTCCAGCGCCCGGACCAGGACCGCGCCAGCGACGCCCTCCGGCTCCGTGACCACGTTGAGCAGCCAGTTCGTGTGGTAGATCTTGTAGACGTAGCCCGTGCCCGGCGTCGCGAACAGGCCGGCGGCGCGGCCCTGAGGCAGCACCCGGCCGTCGGTCCCGAACGTCGCCTTCCAGCCGTGCATGGCGGGGTCGTCGGCGAGGTAAGCCTCGGTCTCGACGATGCGGCCGGAGATGCGGCCGTCGGGCGACTCGTGGATCAACAGCGTGCCCAACAGGTCGCGGGCGACGACGAGTGTGGGGCGGGCGAAGAAGCTGGAATCGAGCGGCTTGGGCATCAGCGTAACCTCTGGAGGTAGGGTCCGTGTAGAAACCCCGGCGCGTCCGCGCCCTCCTGTGTCGCCCTTCCCCACGCCCATGTTCCGCTCCCGCTTGCAACGCCTCGCCCTGATCGCCCTGGGCGGCCTCGTCTTGGTCCTCGGCTTCTCCCGACTGGCGGACGCCATGCGTCACACCGCCACGCCGGCCGCGCCGAAGTCCAAGGACGTGCTTTACGACGAGACGTTCAGCGTCCGCGCGGGCGCCGAGCTGGCGGTGAACCTAGGCGCGGAGGCCGTGGTCGTCGAGACGGTGTCCGGTCGTCAGGCGCGCGTTCGCGTCGAGGGCACCGGGAGGGACGCCGCCGCCGAGTTCGAGCGCCGCCAGTTCTCGGCCCGGGAGGCGAATGGCGGGCTGGAGGTCCGCACCAACCCGCCGCAGCGGCAGACGTGGTCGATGCGCAGTCGCCGCGACGCCCGGTTCACCGTCACCATCGAGGTCCCGCGCCGGTTCGACGCCGACATCGACGTCGGCTCGGGCTCCGTGTCGGTGGCGTCGCTCGACGGGGACCTGGACGTGAACACCGGGTCGGGCTCGGTCCGACTCGGCGACGTCAGCGAGGGCCTGGTTGTCGACACCGGCTCCGGGTCCATCCGAGCGGGCGACGTTGGCGGCGACGCGGCCCTCGACACGGGCTCGGGCAGCATCCGCGTCGGCGACGTCGGCGGGCGGCTGGCGGTCGACACCGGCTCGGGCGGGGTCACGGCGGGCGCGGTGCGCGGGGCGGTCGAGATCGAGACGGGGTCGGGCAGTGCGAGGGTTTCGGCGAGCGGCCGGCACGGGGTCCAGGTCCGGACGGGCAGCGGCAGCGCGACGGTCGCCGTGCCGCGCGGCAGCGGCTGGGACGTGCGGCTGGACGGGAGCTCCATCGCCATCGACGACGCGCTCCAGTTCCAGGGCCAGCGCGAGCGCCGCCAGGCCCGGGGCGAGATCGGCCGCGGCGGCCCCGACCTGCGCGTCCAGACCGGCAGCGGGCGGATCCGCATCGAGGCGCAGTAGCGCCTACGCCTGCGGGCCCTGCTCGACCGCCCCGGCGAGGGACTGGCGGGCGGCCTCGGGGTCGGTCGTGGGGGCCTGGCAGGCGTGGTTCTGGCAGACGTAGGCCGTCGCCCGGCCGTCGACCGCGGTTTGGCTGGCGGCGAACGGCGCGAGGTCGGCGAGGCGAGCCGGGCCGGCGCCGGGAGAGCGCAGCGCCATGACGGCGAACGGCGCGTAGACGGAGCGGACGGCCGAGACCATCTCGTCCCGCCCCTGCCCGTCCGCGACCACGACCTCTTGGCTGGGGCCGAGCGCGAACGCCGCGGCCGTCATCAAGTGCGTGAAGCCGGACGGGTGCTCTCGCACGACGTCGGGCGCCCGCAGGGCGGCGCGGGCTTGGTCCTCCAGATCGGCGCGGCCGGTGAGCCGAGCCAGGCGCAGGCCGTTCAGCGCGGCGACGCTGTTGCCGGCCGGCATCGCGCCGTCGTCCAAGTTCTGCTGCCGCACGAGCAAGTCGGGGCTGTCCTCCGGCGAGACGAACCACCCGCCCTCGGGGCGGGCGAAGCGCTCCGACATCCGGCCGTGCAAGTCGAGCGCGGCCTCCAGCCACTCCGCCTCGAACGTGGTCTGGTAGAGCTCGACGAGCCCCCAGACCACGAACGCGTAGTCGTCCAGCATCCCCGCGATGCCCACCTGGCCGTCGCGCCAGCGGTGCAGGAGGTCGCCGCTGGCGGCTCGCATGGACGAGAGGACGAAGCGGGCGGCGGCGGTTGCGGCGTCGGCGTAGCCGGGCCGGTCGAGCGTGCGGCCGGCGACGGCAAAAGCGGCGATGGCGAGCCCGTTCCAGTCGGCCAGGACCTTGTCGTCCAGCAAGGGGCGCGGGCGCTGGGCACGAGCCGCCAGCAGCCGCGCGCGGATGGCGTCGAGCCGCTGGCGGACGGCGTCGGGCGCGAGCCCGAGGCGGGCGGCGACAGCGTCGAAGGGGCCGCCGGCTAGGTCGGGGTCGGCGAGGTGCAGGATGCTGGCGCCGGTGCGCTGCTGGGTCGCCTCGTCGCGGTAGTTGCCCTCGTCGGTCACGCCCCACACGTCGATGACGAACGCCGCGTCGGCCTCGCCCAACACGTCCGCCAGTTGGCGCGCGTCCCAGACGTAGAAGGCGCCCTCCTCGCGCTCGCCGCTCGCGTCCAGGGAGTCGGCGTCCTCGGCCGAGTGGAACGCGCCGGTTGGGGAGCCGAGGTCACGTAGGATGTAGTCGAGGGTGTCGCACGCGGCCCGAGCTAGGTCGGTGGCGCCGGTCGCGTGCGAGGCTTCGGTGCAGGCCAGCGCGTAGAGCGCCTGGTCGTAGAGCATCTTCTCGAAGTGCGGCACGAGCCACCCTCGGTCGGTGGCGTAGCGGTGGAGGCCGCCGCCGACGTGGTCCCAGATCCCGCCGGCGCGGATGGCGCGCAGCGTGGCGACGGCGAGGTCTGTGAACTCGGGGTCGCCGGTCTGGACGCTGCGCCGCAGCAGGAAGAGGGCGTGGTGCGGCGTGGGGAACTTGGGCGCGAGCCCGAAGCCGGCGTGTTGGGGGTCGAACCGCCGCACCAGCGCTTGGCTCGCCGCCTCGACGTCGGCCTCCGCCAGCGCGCCGCCGGGCTCGGCCTGGGCCAGCTGGCGGACCGCGCCGGCGAGGTTCTCGGCCGAGCGGCGCACGCCGTCGGCGTCGTTTCGCCAGAAGCGGGAGACGTTGGCGGCCAGGTCGCGCACGCCGATCCGCCCGCCCCGGCTCTCGCGCGGCAGGTACGTGCCCACCCAGAACGGCTCGCGCGCGTCGGGCGTGACGAGGGCCGTCAAGGGCCAGCCGCCCCGGCCGGTCGCTGCCAGCACGGCGGCCATGTAGACGCCGTCGACGTCGGGCCGCTCCTCGCGGTCGACCTTGACGCAGACGAAGGCGTCGTTGAGCAGGCCGGCCGTGACGGGGTCCTCGAACGACTCGTGCTCCATGACGTGGCACCAGTGGCACGTGGCGTAGCCGATGGACAGGAAGACGGGCACGTCGCGGCGCTCGGCCTCCTGGAAGGCGGCGTCCGACCACGGCCACCAGTCCACGGGGTTGGCGGCGTGCTGCAGGAGGTACGGGCTGTTGGCGTCGGCGAGGCGGTTCATCGGCGTCGGTCGGGGGTCGCGGGGTACGGGCCACAGCCGGACGCGGTGCCCTCCGGCCGCCGCCAGCA
The DNA here is from genome assembly GCA_963789285.1 of Rubricoccaceae bacterium. GTDB lineage: Bacteria > Bacteroidota > Rhodothermia > Rhodothermales > Rubricoccaceae > Rubrivirga. Next base: position 1,975,219 of record CAWBJZ010000004.1, on the reverse strand, counting down.
GCGTCCGCCAGTGGCCCGCGCGGGGTGTCGCCGTCGCGCCAGCGTGACGACGGGGGCGAGTAAAGGGCCGGGGCGCCACCCAGACCCGGATGCCGCGATACCACGCCTCGCGACCGCCCCGCCGAATGACCCTCAACCACGCCGCCCACACGCTGACCGCCGTGCTGACCGTGGCCGGCTCGGTCGGCTTCGTGATGACGGGGTCGCTGACGCTGGGCCTGCTGCTGCTGGCGGCGCCGTGGCCCGCGCTGTGGGTCCAGAAGAGCGAGCGCCAGACGTGGTCCCTGGGCGAGGTCCTGCGGGGGGAGCGGGACCGGGAGCACCCCGTCGCCGGCGCGCTCGACGACGCCCTGCGTGGCCCGTTGCCCGTTCGGCCCGACCGTGACGAGGACTACTTCGTACCGGGCGTCCCCCGGCTGGGCGCGGGGCCGTCCAACCCTGAGTGGGACGACGTCCGGTTGAGCGCGCCCACGCTGGCCCCGCCGCCCCCGGACGCTCGGCCCATCGCGCGGCGCCAGCGGTCCGCCCCCGTCAGCACCCCGCTCCGATGACCCGGTTCTTGCTTGGCCTGCTCTGCGCCCAACTGGTGGCGCTGGCGGTCGCGAGCGGCGTGGAGCCGTCCGGGCTCACGCCCGAGGCCGCCTACGTCGCCGGCTCCCAGGCCGTCGACGCCGGTGAAGTCGATCGCGCGCTGCACCTGCTCGACGAGGCCGCCAGCGCCGGCCACCTCGGCGCGCTCCGCCGGCTGATCGGGGCGTACGACCACGGTAGCCTGCGCGCCAGCGACCGCGCCGGCGCCGAGTGGGTCCAGGTCCGGCGCTCCGAGCGCCGCGCCGATCGCTACCGGGCCGCGTACCAGCGGTTCATGGGCGACGCCGTCCGCGCCGGCGACCCCGACGCCATCCGCCAGGCGTCCGAGGAGGTCCTAGGGATCCGGCTCCACGTCGCCGACCGCGAGCAGCTCCCGGAGCCCATGCGCGAGCACTGGGACGCCGCCGACCTCGACTCCGCCCAGGTCCTCTACCGGCTGGCCGCCGAGGCCCCGGGCCAGCCTCAGACGGACCTGGCCCTGATCGCGCGTGCGTTGGGCGACGACGAGGCGTTCCACCGCCACCTCAACCAGGCCATCGCGGGCGACGAGTCCGGGGCGTGCGTCTACAAGGTCGACGCGGAGCACGGCCCGCCCGACTACGACAGCGCCGCCGGACTCGCGGCCCGGTACGACCGGATGGTGGCCTGCCACCCGGCCAACGCGCCCGATGGCCCCGGCTCCCTCGACGGCTTCCGCCAGTCGGCCGCGAGCGGATCGGCGCGGTCGGCGGAGGTGCTGGACAGCCTGGAGGCGCTGGGCCTGTTCGAGCGCTACCCCCAACTCGCCCAGCGGTAGACGGATGCGGTTGCTTCCCCTCCTCGTTGTCCTGGCCGCCTGCGCCCCGGCGTCCGACCTCGACCCGGACCAGGCGTTCGCCCAGGCGGAGGACGCCATCCGCGACCACGACGCCGAGGCCGCCCACGCCTTGCTGGCGGACGCCGCGCGCCGGGACCACATCCCGTCGCTGCAGCTGCTGCTGAGGAGTTACGACCGTGGGTTCGAGGTGCCCGGCGAGTGGGAGGGCACACGGCCGGTGACGCTGCCCGTCGAGACTTGGCCCGGCCAACCGGCCGTGACGGGGTTCCGCTACGTCCGCGCGGTCAGCCGAGGCGCCCGAGCGGGCGACCCGAACGCGTTGCTCCTCGTAGCGCTCGATGATTTCAGAGAGACCCGGGTTGTGGGCGGAACGGTCGTCCCCCCCGTCCTGACTCCCGCGCATCGCCGCGCCGCGACTTCCACGTACCGAGGGCTGGTTGACGCCGACGTCGACCGCTTCGAACTGGCGAGGCTCGCCCAAGCCTTGGGAGACGACGGCGCCCACCGCCGACACGTCGCCGAGGCCGCCGCTCAGGGCCACCCGATGGCGTGCACGTTCAAGGTCTGGTTCCACGAGGACGATCCGCAGACGACCCTGAGCCACACCGTGGGCTTGACACGCTACCTCGACCGGGTCGACGCCTGCGTCCCGAATCAACCGCTGCCCCCGGAAGCCCTCTACCCCCTCCACGCCTTGCGCACCCAGATCGACCTCGGCAACCCGGCCGCCGCCGTCGCGCTCGACAGCCTCCGCCAGCTGGGCGTGTTCGAGCGTCATCCCGAACTGGCGGCCGTCATCGAACGAGATTCCTGACCGAATGCGAACTGTCCCCCTCCTGCTTCTTCTCCTCGCCGGTTGCGGACCGGCGCCCTCCGGGCTGAGCCCCAGCGACGCGTTCCAGGCTTCGCTCGACGCCGTCGGACAGGGCGACGTGCCGCAGGCGCTGGTGCTGCTGGACGAGGCCGCCGACGCCGGCCACCTCGGCGCGCTGGAGTACCGCGCTCGGTCGTACAAGATGGGCTCCCTCCGAGCCGACTACCACGACGGCTGGCAACCGGGGCAGATCTCGGGCGCCCACCCCTTCTTGGTCCTGCCCGGGCAGGCCGAGGCCGCCGAGGCGGAGTACCAGTCCGCGCTCCGGTCCGCCGCCGACGACGGGGACCCCGACGCCATGTTGAGCCTGGCGTTGGAGCTCGGCCAGCGGCGCTGGATCGCCGGCGAGTGGGTGACCCTGCCGTCCGGGATCGACTCGGCGCGCGTGCTCTACGACCGGCTGGTAAGCGCCGACGCGCCGCCACGAGACCTGGCGGCGCTGGCCCACGTGCTCGACCGCGACCGCGACCGCCAGTCGCACCTGGCCCGCGCCGCCCAGGCCGGCGACCCCGTCGCGTGCCTGCACCGCGCCTACGACGAGCACGGCTTCCCGTTCTCGGCCCGAGGACTGGCGCCCGCCATCGACGCGCTCGAAGCGTGCCGCGACCTGGCCGAAGGCAAGCCGACGCCCGTCGCGTTCGACCACAACGACAAGCGGCTCGGCGAACTGGCCGAGCAGGTGCGAGGCGGCAACCCCGACGCCCGCGTCATCCTGGACAGCCTGCGCCAGCTAGGCGTGTTCGAGCGCCACCCCCGACTGGCGGCCGTCGTCGCCGGGTGACGGCCGCCGCCGGTCCCTAGAACGCTCCCTGGGCCTTGATGCGGAGGTAGCGGTTCACCGCGTCCACGGTCAGCGTCTCCGGCGTCGTGAGCACGGCGCCGATGCCGTGGCGCTCCAGCGTCCGGGCGACCTCGCGCTTCTCGACCGCCAGCGCCTCGGCGCTGGCCTTGACGTAGACGTCCTCCAGCCGCTCGGCCGGCGCCGCGAGCAGGTCGCGGATGCCGGTGTTCTCGAACAGGATCACGACCAGCCGGTGCCCGCGCGCGATCTGGCGCAGGTACGGCAGCTGGCGCTCCAGGCCCGCGACGGTGTCGAAGTTGGTGAACAGCAGGACGAGGGATCGCTGCCGGAGCCGCTGGCGCAACGTGGCGAACAGGCCCTCGAACGACGGGTCGGTGTAGGCCGGGTCCAGGCGGTAGAGCGCGTCGAGCAACGTGCCGAGCTGCCCCCGCTGGCGGTCGGGGCGGACGACGGTGCCGACCTCCTTGTCGAAGGCCACCAGCCCGGCGCGGTCGTGCGTGCGGAGCGCGGTGTTGAGCACGACGAGCGCCGCGTTGACGGCGTGGTCGAGCAGCGTCAGGCCCTCGAACGGCGACCGCATCGCGCGGCCCATGTCGAGCGCCACCACGACGGGCTGCTCGCGCTCGTCCTGGTACGTGTTCACCATCAGCCGGGGCTGGTAGGCGCTCCGCCGCGCCGTCGCCTTCCAGTTCACCGACCGCCGGTCGTCGCCGACGACGTAGGGGCGGATCTGGTCGAACTCCATCGTGTGGCCCAGGCGCCGCACCTTCTTGACGCCCACCTCGCGCAGCCGGTCGCTCTCGGCCAGGAACGCGTAGCGCTGCATCTGGATGAGCGACGGGTACACCGCGGCGTCGGCGCCCTGGTCGGCGATCACGCGGCGGACGACCAAGCCGATGGACGTGCGGACGTAGAGCAGCAGGCGCCCGAACGCGTACACTCCGCGCGTGGTCGGGCGCAGGGTGTAGCGCGCCGTCCGGGCCTCGCGGGCTGCCAGTCGGACGAAGGCCCCGCCGCCGCGCTCCTGGAACTGCACCGGCACCTCGTCCAGCACGCGGACGGTGACGGGCAGCCCGTAGGTGCTCGCGAGGTCGACGGCGATCTCGTTGTCGTCGCCCATCGACAGCTTGTCCGGCACGACGCGGCGCCCGCCCACGTCGCCCCGCCCCCACAGCAGCACGGCGTCGGCGACGACGGCGACTGCCAGCGCGGCGACGGCCAGTTGGGCGACGGGCAAGAGCGGGCTCCAGAAGAACGCCACCACGAACGCCGCCGCCAAGGCGAGCATCGCCCAGAAGAAGCGGGCGGAGAGAAAGACGTTGCCGAGGGGCAAGGAGCGCTCCTGTCCCTTGCTCCGGCGCTCGGCTGCACGACTCCCCCCGCTTCCCTTCCCGTCGCTGCGCTCCGCGGAAGGGAAGCTGGCTGGCGCCGACCTCCGGTTCGTCGCCCCTCACGCGTGAGCGGGACATCTGAGCAGGCCCTTGAGCGACGACGCAGTCGGCGCGACTGGCGCCGGACGGAGGAAGCGTGCCAGGCTCCGGACTGCCAGGGCACCCGCCATCCGGCCCCGCCAGTCGTCGGGTCCTCGCTCACCGCGGCACCTCGATCTCCTCCACGATCCGGCGGAGCACCGTCTCCGGCGCGACGCCCTCGATCTCGCGCTCGGGCGTGAGCAGGATGCGGTGGCGGAGCACCGGGGCCACGATCGCGCGCAGGTCGTCGGGCGTGCAGAAGTCCCGCCCCGACATCGCGGCAACGGCCTTGGCCCCGCGCACCAGCGCGAGCGTCGCGCGCGGGCTGGCGCCCAGCGACAGCGCGGGGTGCGCGCGTGTGGCGGAGACGATCTGGGCGGCGTACCGCAAGACGGGCGCCTCCGCTCGCACCCCGCGGACGGCGGCCTGCGCCCGGCGGACGGCGTCGGTGTCCAGCACCGCCTCCACACGAGTCTCGTCCACGGTCCCGCCGTGGTCCTGGAACCGCGTCAGCATCTCGACCTCCTCGTCCTGGGACGGGTAGCCGACGACGACCTTGAACAGGAAGCGGTCGAGTTGGGCCTCGGGCAGCCGGTACGTCCCCTCGTGCTCGATGGGGTTCTGGGTCGCGACCACCATGAACGGGTCGGGCAACGGGTGCGTCGTCCCGTCCACGGTCGCCTGCCGCTCCTCCATGGTCTCGAAGAGGGCGGCCTGCGTTTTGGCCGGCGCCCGGTTGATCTCGTCGATCAGCACGAGCTCGGCGAAGATGGGGCCGGGGTGGAACTCGAACTCGGCGTCCTTGGGCGAGAACACCGTCGTCCCGACGACGTCGGCTGGCATCAGGTCGGGCGTGAACTGGATGCGCTGGTAGTCCAGCCCGGTCGCCCGCGCGAGCAGCTTGGCCGTGAGCGTCTTGGCGACGCCCGGAACGCCCTCGATCAGCGCGTGGCCGCCGGCCAGCAGGCACGCCACCAGCTCGTCGACCAGCCCGTGCTGCCCGACGACCAGCTTGCCGATCTCGGCGCGCAGCGCGGCGACGGCGTCGGCGACGGGGGCGAGGTCGGCCGTCGGCGCGAACGGGTCGTCGTCGGGCTGGTGGCCCGCGTCGGCCGGCGCCGGCGTGTCGGGGCCGGCCGTCTCCGGCTGGCGGTCGGCGCCGGACGCGTCGGACTGGCGGTCGGCGTCCGCCAGTGGGGCGGGGGTGGTGGGCGCGGGGTCGGTGGGCTCCATCAGTCGGTGGGGGCGGGGGCGCCGGTGTGGCGGAAGAAACGGGCGATGCGGCCGTCCAGGCGGACGAGCGTGTCGGGGTCGGGCCGGGGCTCGCGCGAGACCCGGGCCAGCGTCGCCCACAGCGCCAGCGCCTCGTCCTCGGGCACGCCGGCACGAGGCGCGACGCGGCGCGCGGTCTCGGGCGTCAGGTCGGGGTCGGCGACGCCCAGCTCCGTCCGGACGCGGTCGAGCACGTGGCGCGACTGGCGCCGGGCCAGCCGACTCTCGTCGCGGTGGACGTAGTGGAGCCGGCCGACCGTCCGGGCGAACTCGCGCTGGGCGTTCGGCGGCGGCGCGACGACGGGGATCGCGCGCTGCCAGCGCCGGGCGCGGAAGGCGAGGTAGAGCAGGCCCGAGAGCACCAGCAGCCCGTACGCCCAGCGCAGCGCCGGCGTGGACAGCACGTACCGCAGCGGCGACGTCCCGGCCGCCTGGCCCTGCCCGCCCGCGCGGTAGGCGTCCCACCAGACCGGCTGGTCGGGCAGCGCCGCCAGCACGGCGGCGACGTAGGCCGGCCCGTCGCCGTCGCCGGTGAGGGCCGCGTTGGAGAAGGCCAGCGGCGTCGAGCACAGGATGACCTCGCCCCTCCCCCACCGGACGCGCGCCAGCGACACGTCGGTCACGCCGCTCGCGGGGTCGAGCGTGCCCAGCACCTCCGTCCGCGCCGAGTCCAAGCCGACGAAGCTCCAGCCGACCGAGCGGACCGGCATCCCGTACGTCCGCCGGACGCCGGGCGACACGAGCGCCAGCGTGTCGGGGTCGAGCGCGCCCGTCCCCATCGGGTTCGCGAACGGGTTCTCCAGCTCGTACGGCGTCGAGACCGAGGTCCGCACGCCGGGCCGGCTGCTCTCGGGCGAGACCCCGCCCAACGAATCGCCCAGCGGCCCGCGGAAGTCGTGCGCCGCGATGAACACCGTGTTGCCGCGCCGGGCGAAGTCGAGCAAGCGGCCGGCCTCCTCGGGGTCGGCGGTGAACTGCTCGGACAGGAACAGGTAGGTCCGGCCGGTGACCGACGCGTCCGCCAGGTGCTCGAACGGCGGCTCGGTGATGGTTTCGACGGGCTGGCCGAGCCAGCGGGGCAAGGCTTCGAAGAACACCTCGGCGTCGAACGGGCGGTCGCCTTGGCGCTCCAGGCCCACGGTGAGGTCGAGCGGGCGCGGGCGCGTCGCCTCGGCCCAGATGAGGCCGAGCACCAAGAGCCCGATGAGCAGGAGGTAGCCCTTCAGCTTCATGGCGCGGCCCGGTCGAAGAGCGCCGCCAGCCGGTCGTAGAGCCCGGCCGAGACCGGCCGCTCGCCGTACCAGACGGCGTCGAAGGCGCGCGTGACCGAGCCGAACGGCGCGGCCAAGTCAGCGCGCTGAGCGGCCACCTCGGCGACGTACTGGCGGTTGGTCTTGTCGCGGCGCCAGGCGACGGCGCCGTCGGCGTCGAGGGCCTGGAGCACCAGGAGGTACCGGAGGCGGACGGCCTGGCGGAGGTCGCCCCGGCCCAGCGCGTCCGCCAGTCGGGCGCCCAAGTCGACTTCGGCGATGTCCTCGACGTCGAGCAGCGGGCCGGCCGTGGCGGGCGCGCTCTTGCCGAACACGCCGCCGCCGTCGGCGCTCACCAGCCGGGCGATCACCCATCCCAGCGCGCCGACCGCCAGCGCCGCCAGCACGACCTGCCAGAACCCCCACGTCGTGTTCTCGGCGATGGGGCCGAACACCTTGTCGCTGACCCACCGCCAGAACCGCTCCCACAGCGACGGGCCTTGGGCCTGGGGCGTGTCGTACTGAAAGTCGGGGTCGGCGCGGTACTCCCTGACGACGGGCGGCGCGGGGCGCGGCCGGAGCGGGGTGACGGCGAGGGGGAGCGAGGCCGGGTCGTCGTCGTCGGAGCCGACGAAGTCCTCCAGATCCTCCACGTCGGGCGCGGGAGGTGGCGGCGGCGCAGGCGGCGGCGGCGGGGCCTGGGCCGAGAGCGCCAGCGCGAGCAGCAGGAGCGCGGCGACCCTCACCCGCCGAAGCCGCCTCCGCGGAAGCCGCCGTCGCCAGGCGGGGTCCTCGTCGGTCGGTCCTCTGCCGGTCGTGCCGTCCCCCTCCGAGTGCCCGTCGGTGGAGTCCCGAATCGAGGGGAAGCCGGCCGGCTCCTCGCCGGTCGGCTCGCTGGCGGGCGAGGTCGGCGGGGCCGAGCGCGGGGTCGGCGGCAGGTCGAAGCCGGCGTCGGCCAACGTGTCCAGGTCGTCGTGCAACGTCGTGCCGTCGATCTCCTCCGTCAACCGGCCATGGACGAAGAAGATGGCCACCATGATCAGCGCGTACAGCGCGTAGCGCACCACTGGAGCGGGGCGTAGACCCAGCCCATCAGGCCCATCGCCTCGGCGGGGTCGCCGGCCACCGCGCCCGCCATGCCCACGCCCAGTACGGCCGAGAACACGACCGAGAGCGCGAGGTTGACCACGACCAGGATCAGGAAGGTCAGCAGCAGGGCGCCGGCGGCGAAGCCCCACGATCCCTTGACCAGGCCCGCGCGCCGCGTCCACGCCGCGCCCAGGGAGTCCGCGTCGAGCGCCCGCGAGCCAGCGTGACCGCGTAGTACGGCAAGAGCCAGACGAGCAGCCCGACCCAGGCGATGGTACCCAGGCACGGGACCAAGTTGAGGACGGCCGACACCGTGAGCACGACGGCGAACGATCAGACCGGGAGCCCCAGGAACGGCAGCAGCAGCTCGCGCGTCTCCTCCCACAGCTCCCCATCGTGATGGACCCGCCTCGCCCTGGCGGTACAGGCGGACGTAGCCGCTCCCGCCGCCTGCGCGAGCGCCGTGCCGAGCAGGCTGAAGAGGAGCATCCCAGCGTAGCTCCACCCGAACACCTGGATGTCGCCGTTGATCAGCGCCTCCGGGTTGCTCATCAGGTCGCCGAACTGGCGGAACCACAGCGCCAGCGCCAGGCCGGCGGTCAGGGCGACGGGGGCGATGAGCGCGAGGTAGCTCGTCAGCAACTCGCGCGCGTTGCGGCGCACGAACACCAGCGTCGCGTTGAGCACCGACCCGGCGTCGCGGATCTTGCGGAAGCGGATCTGGCCGTCGTCGGGGAAGGCGAGCATGGGGCTAGAGGCGGTCGGCGGAGGGCACGTCGTCGCGCTGGCGGTCGGCGCCCGCCAGTCCGTCGGGGACGGCGACTGGCGGGGCCGTGCGGCGGCCGACGCGGTACGGCAGCACGACGAAGTAGCCTATGATGAAGGCGAACGACCCGACGATAACCACCAGGCTCGCCCACAGCGGCATCTCCGTCCGACGCGTCACGACGCCCTCCAGGAAGGCGGCCGCTAGGAACACCGGCACCAGCCCCACGATGATCTTGAGCCCGCGGCGGGCGCCGCGCTGGAGCGCGACCAGGCGCGGGTAGGTGCCCGGCACGAGCACCCCGTTCCACACCGTCAGCCCGGCGCCGCCGGCGATCACGATGGCCGAGAGCTCGAGCGCGCCGTGGATGAACACCACCCGGAACCACTCCCCCACCACGCCCTGGTCGAAGAACAGATCGGCGAAGGCGCCGACCATGATCCCGTTGGAGACCATGAGCCAGCCGGTCCCCAGGGAGCCGCCAGGGACCGGGACCTTCCCCAAGGGCAGCAGTCCGGCGAAGGCCAGGAACGACACCCGGACGTTGTTGAACGCGATGCCCAGCACCATGTCCGCCTGGCGCATCTCCTTGTAGACCGCCAGCGGGTCGCCGGCTTGGACGTTGGCCTGGGACATGTTGACGTAGCCGTCGCCCAGGATCAGGCGCACGAACTCGGCGTCGCCCTGGGACGAGACCAGGCCCACGAACACGGCGCCCACGAACAGCGCCAGCGACGCGGCCAGCGCGCGGCGGCTCTCCCACACCGCCAGCGGCACCTCTTGGGTCCAGAACCGCACCAGCCGCCCCCGCTCCTCGCGCCGGTTCCGGTAGATCTGGGCGTGCGCCTGCGCCGAGAGGTCGTTGAGGAACGCCGCCGTCGCCGAGCCGGGGTAGAACGTCTTGGCGTAGGCGAGGTCGTCGCCCAGCCGGACGTAGGCGTCCGCTAGGGCGTCGGGGTCGGGGCGGGCGTCGTCGAGCAGCGTCTCCAGGGCTTCCCAGGAGGACGATCGACGGCGGACGAAGACGGCTTCGCGCAAGGCGGCGGGGGGCGAGCCGGAAGGTAGGGGGATCGGCAGCAGCGGATCGGCAAAACCGAGACGCCTCCGCTCGGCCGGGCTCTCTCCAGACTGGCGGCGACGTTCCGCCAGCCCTGAGGCCACCGACAGCGGTAGGCGAGCACAGACTTCCCTGGCGCGCAGACTTCCCTAAGACGTCCCCCTCCTGGGCAGGAGGGGACAGGGGTGGTGGACGCGGCGCATCGCTGTATCCTCGTCGGCATGGACGAGCGCCGATTCAGCAACCGTCAGGATTTGAAAGCGATCCGCCGGGACCTCCGCAACAACGCCACCCCTGCTGAACGCGCGCTGTGGCAAATGCTGAAAAGGAGTCGTTTGGATGGCCGGAAGTTCCGCCGCCAACATAGTGTGGACCGGTTCGTCATCGACTTCTACTGCCCGGCCGAGCGACTGGCGGTTGAACTGGACGGGGCCGTGCACGACGACCTGTCCCGGGCTCGGTACGATGGAGAGCGTCAGCGGCGCTTGGAGCAGAGGGGGGTCCGGGTGCTCCGGTTTAAGAACGCGGGGGTGCTGGAAACGCCGAGCACTGTGCTTACCAGCATTGCGCAGTCGTTTCGGAGTCCGGATGCCTAGCCGATTCGGAGGCGTGGCGAGGCACCGCGTCCACCACCCCTGTCCCCTCCTGGCTTCGCCGTCCCTTCGGGGTGTCCAGGAGGGGGACTTCCTAGGCAGCACTGCGCTCGCTTGCGACTAGCGGAGGCTCTGGCTGGCGGTAGCTGCGCAGGGGGGCAGAGGGCGGCCGCCGGCTTTATCCTCCCCGCCTCCCCCCTCCCCTCGCGTGGACGCCTCGCTCGACATCCAGACCGCCCAGAACGTGCCGCTGGCGCTGGAGCCGGCCTCGGTCGGCGAGCGCGTGCTGGCGACCGTCGCCGACGTCGCCATCGCGGTCGCGTGGTACGTGCTGGTCATCGTCGTCGGCGCGGGCTGGCTCGGCCTGCCGCTGACGCTGGCGACCGTGATCGTGCTGCTGGCGCTGCCGCTGACGCTCTACCACCTCGCCTTCGAGGTGTTCTTCGAGGGCCGGTCCCCGGGCAAGATGCTGCTCAAGACCCAGGTCGCCCGCGTCGACGGCGCCCAGCCGACGCTGGGGCAGTACCTCATCCGCTGGCTGATCCGGTTCGTCGACGTCTCGTTCACGTTCGGCGTCGGGGCGCTGCTGTCGGTCGTGCTGACGTCGCGGTCCCAGCGCCTGGGCGACCTCGCGGCCGGGACGACCGTCGTCCGCCGCCGCCAGCGTGTGCGGCTGGGCGAGGTGCTGTACCCGGTCGCTCGCGCCGGGCCACGTCCCCGAATTTCCCGAGGCCGAGCGGCTGAGCGACGCCGACGTGCGGACGCTGCGCGCGGTGCTCGTCCGCCTGCGGATCTCGAAGCGCGACGCCCGGGCGACGGCGCTGGCGCGGCGGGCCAAGGCGGCCGTCGAGAAGCGGCTGGGGCTGGAGCCCATCGCCATGCCGCCGGAGCCGTTCCTGAAGGCGATCGTCCGCGACCACGTCTTCCTGCTCGACCGCTACGGGGCGGGCGCCATCCCTCCGACGGCGGCCGAGAGGTAACGGACGCCATCCGTGGCGTCCGACTGGCGGTGCGGGCACGCGCAGTGCGGCGCTACGACCCCGCTCGCTCGGCTTGCGCCAGCGCCAGCCCGTGACGCAGGCCGCCGACCGACGGGACGTAGCTCTCGGCGCCGAACCGCGCCAGCGCCTGGTGCAGCAGGAGGAGCGCCGCCGCCGCCACGTCCTGCCGGCCCGCCAGCTCGGGGTGCGCAGTGAGCGCTTGGTCCGGCGTGAGCGCGAGCAGCCGGTCCCGCCAGTCGGCGACGGCCGCGCTCGGGACGACGCCCTGGGCGCCCGCCAGCCGGGCGACCAGCACCCCACGCTGCCGGTCGCGACGAGGGGCGCGCCCTGGCGTTCGACCGTGATCTCGCCGTACAGCCGGGTCGCCAGGTCCAGCGCGTCTTGGACCGCTCGCCCTGCTGGCGGACGGGTCGGGAAGCAGCGCTCGGTCAGGCGGACGCTCCCCAGGTCCACGCTCTGCCGCGCCGCGATGCCGCCAGCGCGCGTGCCCCGGGCGACCTCCGTCGAGCCCCCGCCGATGTCGACCACTAGGGCGGCGTCCAGTTCGGGGAGCAGAGCGAGGGCGCCCCGGAAGGACGCCTCCGCCTCCTGGACGCCCGACATGATTCCGTACTCGACGCCGAGCTCTCGGCGGACGCGGTCCTGGAGCTCTCCTACGTTGCTCGCGTCTCGGCTCGCGCTGGTGGCGCCGATGACCACGCGGTCGGCGCCCAGCTTTTCGGCCGTCTCTAGCGCCTCCGCCAGCCGGGCGAGCACGCGGTCCACGGCTTCGGGCGCCAGCCGTCCCGTCGCGTCGACGCCCTGGCCCAAGCGGGCGAAGCGCTCCTCGTCGGCCAGGACCGAGAGCGCGCCGCCCGCCACGTCGGCGACGACGCTCATCACGGTGTTGGTGCCGACGTCGATGGCGCAGACTCGCATGGCGGTAGGAGGTTGGGATGGGATCACGCGGCGCACTATGCGTCGGGCTCGTCTCTGGAAAACACCCCGCCCCACCACTCGTTCTCCAACCCCTCTGACCGGAGCGTCACTCCCAAGTCGGACATCACTCCGACGACGTGCTCCCGCTCCGTCACGAGCAGCCCGGACAGCACGACCGGAGCACGACCGGCGGCGCGCTCTACCAGGCCGGGGAGCATTGGCTCCAGGATGGAGCGGATGATGTTGGCGACGACCAAGTCGAAGCCGGTCTCGGGGACGACGTCGAGCGAGCCTTCTCGTACCTCGAAGTCGCCTTGGTGCCCGTTCAGCGCGGCGTTCTCGTGCCCGTTCGCGACGCTCCACGGGTCGATGTCGACCCCAATCGCCGAGCTGGCGCCGAGCTTGAGCGCGGCCAGGGCGAGCACGCCGGTCCCGGTCCCGACGTCGAGAACCCGGCCACCTGGGGGCACCACGTCGGCGAGGAGTCGGAGCACGACCCTCGTCGTCTCGTGGTAGCCGGTCCCGAACGCCATCTTGGGGTCGATGCGGAGCACGGTCCGGCCTGCCAACTCGGGCGGCACGTCGGTCCACGACGGGGCGACGACGAACGGGCCGGCCTCGATGGGCTGCAGACTCGCCTCCCACTGCGCGTTCCAGTCGCGGTCGCCGATGACCTCGGTCTCGACCAGGCCCGCGTCGCTGGCGTCCGCCAGTCGGGCGACGGCTTCCTGGGTCGGGCCGTCCCACCGCGCGACCGTGGCGTAGGCGACGAGCGCGTCGCCGTCGTCCTCGAAGGCGTCGAAGCCTAGGTCGGCGAGGTCGGCGACCAGCGGCTCCCGGGCGTGGTCGGGCGGGTGGAGCGTGAGGCGCAGGGTGTCGGGCACGGGCGGGGCGTCGGGGGCCGCGTCCTACGCCGAGCCGGACGCCGGGTGCCTAGCGCCGTCCGAAACGGACCGGGAGCAAGGTCGTCGCGCGCTCGGGACGTCCGTCGCGCGTGCCCGGCCGGAAGCGGACCTGCTGGACCGCGCTGATGGCGGCCTCCGTCAGGCGCGGGTCGTGCGACTCCACGACCTCGGGCTCGCCCGCGCGCCCGTCCACGTCGATGGTGAGCCGGAGCACGACGGTGCCCCCGACGCCCTCGCGCCGAGCGTCGGCGGGGTAGACCACCACGTCCTGAACGGCGTCCGGCCCGCCCACCAGTTCGGGGCTGGCGGTTACGACGGGCGGCGGGGGCGCTGGCGGTGCGGGTGGAGGCGGCGGGGGGGCAAGGGCCATCGCGTAGACGCGAGCGCCCCACAGCGCTTCGCTGGACGGCCCGAAGTCGCCCGCCGAGCGGCTGCCGTCGGAGCGGTAGCGCAGGGTGTAGCGCCCGGCGCCGAGCGCGACCGTCCCGTCGAACAAGCGGTGGTAGCTGTCGTCGCTGGCCGCGACGGTGTTGTCGTAGGTCATCTCCCAAACGGTCCGGCCATCCTGCTCGATGGAGGCGTAGTCGAAGCCGCGCGAGGTCGAGAGCTCGCCGGCCGCGAGCACGCGCACGTCGGCGGGCGCGTCGAGCACGAACGGGGAGCGGAGGTCCTGGCCGTCGCCCACGCCGTCGATGGCCGCCAGCGGGTCCGAGGCGGGGAACGTGGGCCCCTCGGCGTACGACGTGCCCTCCCCGTCCCGACGCGTGATGTCGACGGTGTCGAACGAGGCCAGGTCGGCGTTCGGGTCGAGCGCGTAGAGCACGACGCCCCACAGCGGCGCGTCCGGCCCGCCGGCGTCGTTGTAGCCCGACTGGCAGTCGTGCGACGAGTCGCTCCGGTAGCGCAGACGGTACGTGCCGGGCTCCAGGGCGAGCGCCCGGACGGCGCGACGGTTCTTGTCGGCCCCGCCCGCCGGCTCCAGGTCGTCGCCCATCTCCCAAGCCTCGTGCCAGTGGGCGAGATCCCAATCGGTGTCCTGGCCTCGGCCCCCTTGCAAGCGGTCCAGGGTCGCGTAGTCGTAGCGCGAGCCGGACTCGACCTCGCCGACGGCGACCACCAGCAGGTCGGCGGGCTCAGCGAGGGTGAAGGCGGTCTGTCGGTCCTCGTCCGACCCGACGCACTCGTAGGACGCGACGACGGGCAGGTCGAGCGCGTCGGGGTCGAGCAAGGAGACGGCGTCGGCCGTGCTCGCGCGCGAGACGGTCATGCCCCACTCGGCGGGGCGCCACGGCGGGTTGCCGGCCCAGCCGTCGTAGCCGTGCGAGCGGTCGGCGTCGAAGGCGGCGACGTAGATGCCGGGCTCCAGGCGGATGCGGTCCTGGACGACGCGGTTTTTGAGCGATCCGCCCGCCCACTCCGAGCCCTCGGCCGAGGCGGTCCAGACGGTGTCGCGCTGGCCCAGGCGCACGATGGAGGGCACGTCGCGGACGACGCCGTCCGTCACCTCCGTCACCGCGCGGACTGTGACTTGGGCCGGCTCGGTGACGTGGAGCAGCACCTCGCGGTGGACGCGGTTGGGCACGCCGCGCGTCTGCCACAACCCGAGCGAGTCGAGGTCCGGGTCGGCGTCGGCGGGGTCGCCGGGCGTGACGTCGTCGGTCGCGTACCGGTCGTCGCCCACGACGTCGGCCTCGAACCGCCAGCGGCCGGCGTCGCCCACCCACGAGCGTCCGCCCCGGCTCAGGAAGTCGCGCACGCG
The DNA here is from genome assembly GCA_963789285.1 of Rubricoccaceae bacterium. Lineage (GTDB taxonomy): Bacteria > Bacteroidota > Rhodothermia > Rhodothermales > Rubricoccaceae > Rubrivirga. The sequence goes on along the minus strand of CAWBJZ010000004.1, from coordinate 1,960,053 downwards.
CTCCGCCAGCGATCCGTCGCGCGGGCCGACGGCGCGCACCAGGGGGTCGCCGTGCGAGGTGAAGTAGGCGTCATAGGTGCCCTCCGGCAGTTGGACGGTGTCGGCGACCTGGACCAACGTGCCCCGGTCCGGGCGCGGCGCCCGCATCCGCCAGACGACCGCGCCGTCCTCCCGGCGGACGATCCAGCCGTAGGCCGCGAGCGTGGTGTCGGCGGCGGGCGTCCCCGCCTCCTCGTACGAGCCGGCCGCGTCGATGGCGAGCGTGGTCGGCGCCGACAGCGCGAACACGCGGTGGTCCAGGCCGTCGGCGTTCAGGCTGTCGAAGGCCACCAGCGCCCCGCTGGCGCCCGACGCCAGGCGGATCAGCGCGAACACGGCGACGCCGATCAGGCCGACCAAGAAGATGCGGGAGAGCGCGGTGCGCACGGGGCGGGGGGGCGGGGTGCCGGCCCTACGGGTGCGCGGCGGCGGGGTTGCTCTCCGAGCGCCTCAGGAAGGGCGCGCGGCGCTCCGTTCAGACACGCGCGTGGGGCGGGGCCGGGCGCGGGGCCGGATATATTCGCAACCCCGGGCCTCGGCGCCCGAAGACTCGGCCCGCCGGCGCCCCCCTCCTTGGCCCTCACCCTCTCCCGCTCTGCCTTCCGGACGTTCGTCGCCAGTCCGGCGCGGAGGGCCGTGCTGGGCGCCGCCGCCGCGGCGGGGTTGGTGGGCGTGGCGGCGTCCCACGTGTGGACCCTGATGCCGGGCGGGGGGCCGGTGCCCCACAGCCCGGCCGGCGCCATCGCGCTCGACGTGGTCGCGGTCGCCGCCCTCGTGCTGGGGTACGTCGCGCTGGCGGGCCTGCGCACGTCGGGGCAGGGCGCGCTGCGGTCGCTGTCGGTCCCGCTGGCCGTCGCGCTGGGCGTGCTGGGGCTGGCCGTCGCCATCGGGCTGGGGCACAGCGGGCGGATCGACCCCAAGACGTCGCTGCCCAAGACCATCGAGACGGCGAGCTGGACCGGCGTGTTGGGGCTGGCCGAGGCCGGGCTGGCGGTCGTGGTGCTCGCGTTCCTGCGCCCGCTCGTGCTGCACCGACGCCGCCAGGCGACCGTCTGGGCGTGGGCGGTGCTGATGGGCCTGGGGCTCGGCGCCGCGCTGACCGTCGCCGGCCGGCCGCTGACGGCGCAAACGCCGATGGCCATGATCCCCTTCCTGGTCGGGACCGTCGTCCTGGGGACCGGCCTGGCGCTCCGCCAGCGCTGGGTGAGCGGCCTGACGTCGGGGCAGCGGCTGGGCGCGGCCGGGCTCTCCCTGGCGCTGGCGGGCGCGCTGGGCGCGATCCTCTACGTCCAGAGCGTGGGGCCGGCCGTGCTCCCGATCGGCGACGGGAGCGGCGCCGTGGAGTCGGTCTCCTACGTCGAGGGCCTGAGCCGGTCGCTGGGCGAGGTGACGGCGCTGGCCATCGCCTTCGGCGGGCTCTACGCCCTGACGGCCGCCCTGGTCTTGCTGCTGGGCCTCCCCTCCGCCGACCGCCAGGACCAGCGGGCCGGCGAGCGCCGCGCGCTCCGCTCCCTGGCCGACCTGTCGGGACGGCTGCTCGACCGCCACGCGCTCGCCACGGCCATCGCCCAAGGTCCGGTCGAGGCCGGGCTGGCGGACGCCGCCTGGGTGGGGCTCACCGACCCGACGCGTGGTAGCCTAACGCCCGTTGTGCTGGCCGCTCACGGAATCGACCTGGACGCCGCGACCGCCGCCGCCGACGTCGAGGCGCTGTACCGCGCCGCCGTGGCCCAGGACGGACCCTTGGTGCTGTCCCAGGCCGCTTCGGACCACCGCGTCCACGCCCGCCCCGGCGACGCCGTCGCCAGCTTGGTCGCCTTGCCCCTGGGGAGCCCGGGCGCCAGCCCCGGAGGCACCACGCGCGGGGTCCTGCTGGTGGCGCGGTCGACGGCCGAGGCGTTCGAGACCGACGACCTCGCCGCGCTCGACACCTTTGCCGGCCAAGCCGCGCTCTCGCTCTCCCACGCCGACCTGTTCGCCGAGGCCCTGGAGCGCGAGCGGCTGGCGCGCGAGCTGGCCCTGGCGCGGACGGTCCAGCAGCGCCTGCTGCCGCAGTCGCTCCCCGAGATCGACGGCCTGGAGCTGGCGGCGGCCGAGCGGCCCGCCAAGGAGGTCGGCGGCGACTACTACGACGCCGTCCGCCTGGGCCAAGACTGCGTCGGGCTGATCGTGGCCGACGTGTCGGGCAAGGGCGCGGCGGCGGCGTTCTACATGGCCGAGATGAAGGGCGTCTTCCAGGCCGGCTCCCGGTTGACGCGCGCGCCCGGCGAGCTGCTGGCGGGCGCCAACGACGCGCTCGGGCCGTCCCTGGGCCGGGGCGTGTTCACCTCGGCCGTCTACGCCGTCATCGACGCCCACGCCGGCACGCTCGCCCTGGCCCGAGCCGGCCACACCCCCACCGTCCTGGTGCGCGACGCCGACCGCGCCGACGGCGGGCGCTGGCTGCTGCGCGGCGACGGGCTCGCCATCGGGCTCGACCGCCGAGGCGACCTGTTCCGCCAGACGCTCGTGGAGCAGACGATCCGCCTCGCGCCCGGCGACACCGTCCTCCTGTACACCGACGGCCTGGTCGAGGCCCGCGACCCGTCTGGTCAGGAGTACGGCTACGACCGGCTGGCGGCCTTCGTCGAAGCCCAGCGCGGCGCCAGCGCCGAGGCGCTCCGCCAGCGCCTGCTCGACGAGCACGGCCGGTGGTCCGGCAGCGACGAGCCCGGCGACGACACCACGTTCGTCGTCATCCGGTGGACCGGCCGCGGCACCGCGCCACCCGCCCACACCGGCGGCGGCCCGCCCGTCACCGAGCGCCCCGCCTTCCCCGACGCCTGACACCCTATGAGCCACTTTTCCGTCTCCTTCGACCGCCGCACCGGCACGCCGCCCGCCCGGATCCTGGCGCTGACCGGCGAGCTCGACGCCCACACCGCGCCCGACTTCGAGGCCGCCCTCCAGGCCTGCCTGGACGACGGCGACGTCCGCCTGGTGGCCGACGGGTCCGGCCTCGACTACGTCTCGTCGGCCGGCCTGGGGGTGTTCATGGCCTACGTCGAGCCCGCGCGCGACGGCGGCGGCGACCTCAAGATCGCGGCGCTGCCCGAGCGCGTCTTCGAGGTGTTCGACCTGCTGGGCTTCCCGACGGTCTTCGACATGCACCCGACCGTGGACGCCGCCGTGGAGGCGTTTTAGCGATGGCCTTGGCCCCGCCCCTGCGCGTGCGCCCCGACCTGGCCGAGTTGGCCCGGGTCAGGGAGCGCGTGGCCGGCTGGGCGGACGCGGCCCGACTCCCCGACGGCCCGGCGCGGCGGCTGGTGCTGGCCGTGGACGAGACCGTCGCCAACGCCATCGAGCACGGCATGGGCGCCGAGCACCGCGTGGTGGTGTCGGCCGAGGTAGGCCGCAAGCGACTGACCGTAACCGTCCGCTACCGCGGGCCCGAGTTCGACCCCCTGACCACGCCCACGCTCGGTCGCGCCGACGCCCTCCGCCAGCGCGCCGCGCACGGCTACGGGCTGCACCTGATCCGGTCGCTGACCGACGACGCGGCCTACGAGTGGGACCGCGGCGTCAACGAGGTCCGGCTGACGGCGAAGGCCTGACGCGTCGAGCGGCGGCAGCCTCCTACCGCGCCACCGCCAGCGGGGCCGTCCGCCGCCCGCCCGGCCCGTCGACGACCACGAAGTAGGTGCCGGGCGCCAAGCCCGCGGTGGGGACGGTCACCGGCGTTTCGCCGGCACCGCGCTGGGCGCTCGCGACCTGGCGGACGGTCCGCCCGAGCCCGTCGACGACCGCGACCGACACCCTACCCGACTGGCGGACGGTGAGGTCGAGGACGGCGACGCCGCCGGCGCGGACGGGGTTGGGCCGAGGGGCCGAGACCGAGAACGCCAGCTCGGGGCGGGGCTCCTGGGAGACGGGCGCCACCAAGACGTCGGCCGTGGTCGAGTAGACGTAGTCGCCCGACGACCCGACGCCGTTGCCGGCGACGCCGGCGACGTAGACGCGGGCGCGCCCGCTCCGGCTCGTGCCAGGCTCCCAGTCGAAGGTCCACTCGGTCTGGGCGTTGCCGGCCGTGGTGTGCGTGACGTAGCCCGAGCTCGGGCTGCCGCCGGCGAACTTGGTGGCGTCGGCGTCGCTCAGGACCAGGGTGCCCCAGACGTCACCCGTCTCCGGGTCGCGGACGGTCGCCTCGAAGCCCTGCCGCCGGGCCGTGGCGCCGTCGGCCAGCGGGGTCTGGTTGTCGATGGTGACCGTGATCGTGGCGCGCTGCCCGCTGGCGAGGTCGCTGGGCGCGTCGACGGCGATGCCGCCCGAGCCTGAGTTGAGCTCGAAGGACCCGTGGCACCCGCTCACGGCGCACGTCTGCGGCGTGCCGTCGGACCGAGTCACGTTGCCGGCGAAGCCCGGGTTCGCCCCGCTCGGCAGCCCGATCGCGAGAGCGGGGGCGAGCACGATGCCGGCGGCGAGGGTGAGACCGGCCAGGCGTTGGAGGACCTTCATGGGAACGAGCACCGGATGGGTCATGGCTAGAACCGGAGGTATCGGGGCACCCACACGCCTTCTGAAGCGGCGCCCCTAGCGCACGACGGAGACCGACAGGACGGCCGACCGACTGGCGGTCTCGGCGCGGACCAGGTAGAGACCCGGCGCGAGCTCGGGCAACGCCAGCTGAGCAGGAGGCGTCGGCCCGTCCCACAGCGTCGCGACCTCCCGGCCCCGAACGTCGAACACGCGGACGCGGACGGGCTCGGCGGAGGCCACGCGGAGGACCGTCTGGCGCGACGGGTTCGGCCCGGCCAGCGTCACCGCCAGCGCGGCGGGCGCCGGGGCTGGGGCGGACGAGGTGGCGCGCGGCGTCAGGCGGTACAGCGTCCCCGAGACGTAGTCGGAGACCAGGATGGACGCGCCGTCGGGGTCGGGGTCGATGGACGAGATGAAGGCCTGCCGCGAGCCCCCTTGCCCGTCGGGCACGCGGTCGAGCAGCAGCACCGGCTCGCCTGGGTTCGAGGGCGAGGCGCGAATCGCCCACAGCCGCCCCGATACGAAGTCGCCGTAGACGTAGCGGCCGTCGAGCTCGCTGCCGGTGCTCGGGATCACGTACCCGCCGGTGATGGACTTCCCGCCCTCAGCGCCGTGGTCGTACGAGACGACGGGCGGGGCGAAGGCGCCGAGGTCGCAGGCCCGTCCCTGGAAGCACTCCGGCCCCTCCACCTCGTTCCAGCCGTAGTTCTTGCCGGCCTCGACGAAGTCGACCTCCTCCCACCGGTTCTGGCCCACGTCGCCGGCCCAGACGCCGCCGGCGTCCACGGAGAACTTGTAGGGGTTGCGGAGCCCGTACGCCCAAATCTCGGGCCGCTCCGAGCCGCCCGTCGCCGCGAACGGGTTGTCGGCGGGGATGCCGTACGTCGCGCCCCCAGGAACGTCGTCGACGTCGATGCGCAGGATGGTGCCCAGGAGCGTGCTGGGGTTCTGCCCGTTCTGGAACGGGTCGCCGCCTCCGCCGCCGTCGCCCAGGCTGATGTACAGGGTGCCGTCGGGGCCGAAGTTGAGGGTCCCCCCGTTGTGGTTGTCGGCAGGCTGAGGCACCTCCAGGACGACTTTTTCCGAGCCCGGGTCGGCGACGAGCGCGTCGGCGGCCGAGCGCCGGAACTCCGAGATCCGAGACGTCAGCACGCCTTGGTCGCCGGGTGGCGCGGTGTAGCTGACGTAGAACCGGCCGTTGGCCTGGTAGGCTGGGTGGAAGGCCAGCCCCAGCAGCCCGCCCTCGCCCACCAGTTGGACGCGGCCGGAGAGGTCGAGGAAAACCGTCGGGGCGGCGTCGCCCGGCACCAGGGTCACGATGCGCGACGGAGCGTTCCCCGCCCCCTTCTCGACCACGAACAGGCGGCCGGGCGTGCCGGGCGCGATCTCGACGCCGACGGGGAACTGGAACGAGACCCCGGTGGCGTCCTCGACGTTGAGGCTGGGCTGGGCGTGCGCGGCAGCCGCCAGCGCGAGGAACAGGAGGGCGGAGCGCATGACCGGTCGCGGAAGGCGCGGCAAAGTAGGTCCGTAGCTTGGCGGCTCTGCCCTAGCCCCCGTGCGCGTGTCTGATCGTTTGGTGATGTTGCTGCTGGTGCTGGCGGCGGCCGGCTGCACGGCCGAGCCGGCGGCCCCGGCGCTGGACCACGCCGCGGTCCAAGCGGATTGGCAGGAGTGGGTGGCGGGGCGCGACTCGCTGTTCCGCTCGCCCGGCTCGCCGATCCCCGACACGTCGGCGCGCGACGTGCCGTACTTCGCGTACGACTCGACGTTCGCGGTGCCGGCGTCGCTGGTGCCGGTGATGCGGCAGGAGACGTTCCAGTTTCCCACGACCTCGGGCGCGCTCCAGGAGCACGTCTCGGCCGGGCACCTGGTGTTCGAGGCCGGCGGCGTGCAGTGGCGGCTGGAGGCGTTCGAGCCCGTCGGCAGCGACGGGCGCCTGTTCGTCCCGTTCCGCGACGCGACCTCGGGCGACGAGACCTACGGCGGGGGGCGCTACCTCGACCTGGAGATCCAGCCGTCGGGCCGCTACGCGCTCGACCTCAACCGGGCCTACCACCCGTACTGCGTCTACGACGTGTCGTTCTCGTGCCCGCTGCCGCCGGCCGAGAACCGGCTCGAGCTGAGGGTGACGGCCGGCGAGCGCCTGCCGGACTAGCCTCCGCGCTAGGCGCGGCCCTCCGCGCCATTGGTCTCGCGTCCCGCTGGCGGGGCAGTTCCGCCAGTGGGGCGGAGCTGGAAACGCCCGCCCCGGCCGAAGCGGGGCGGGCGTCTGTCAGCGCGGGCCGCTAGTTGTCGTCGTCGTTGCCGCCTCGGCGGCGCTCGCGGCGGTCCTCACGTCGGTCCGAGCGGCGGTCGCGGTCCGCCTCCCGGCGCGAGGGGGCCTCCCGGCGGGCGCGCTCCTGGCGCTGGTCCCGCTGGCGGTCGGCGCGGCGGCGCTCCTCCTGCTGGCGATCGCGCTGGGCGCGCTCCCGTTGGTCCCGGGCGCCTCTTGCTGGTCGCGTCGGGCACGGTCGCGTTGATCCCGACGGGCGCGGTCGCGCTGGTCGCGGCGAGCTCTCTCTCGCTGGTCGCGGCGCGCGCGCTCCTGGCGGTCACGCTGGGCGCGGTCGCGCTGGGCTTCCTCGCGGCGGTCCCTCTCGCGGTCGGCGCGGCGGCGGTCCTGGCGGCGGTCCTCCTGGCGGCGCGCGCGCTCCCGCTCGCTGCGGTCGACGCGGCGGCCGTCGTCGTAGCGATCGTCGCGGCGGTCGCGGCGCGTGTCGTACCAGCCCCGGCGGTCGTCGTAGCGGCGGTAGCGGTAGTACTCGTTGTAGCGCTGGGCGCCGTAGCGGTTGTAGTAGCGGTAGGGCTCGCGGTAGCGGCGGTCCAGGACGCGCTCGATGTCGCGGTCGGCCTGGTTCCAGAAGCTGCGGGCGCGGTTGCCGCGGCGCGGGAACGGGTAGTCGCCGCCGCGGTCGAGGAAGTCGTACGTCCGGCCGACCAGGATGTCGCGGATGGCGCGCTCCTCCTGGTTCGAGATCCGCAAGTAGCGGTCGATCTCGTTGGCGTAGCGGGCCGCGTCGCGGTCGATGCGGCGGCTGTCGTAGTTGCCGCGGCGGTAGTCGCCGTAGTCGTCGTAGGTGGGGCCGCGGCGGTAGTCGCCGTAGCGGTCGTTGCCGCCGAGGTAGCCCAGGTCGGCGCACCCCGTCAGCGCGACGAGCCCGGCCAGGGCGAGGGTGGTGAGGAGCGGTCGGGTCATCACTGCGGGGGGCTTGTGGTGGGTTGCGGGCGTGCGTTCGCACTCGGTGGGGGTAGCCGCAACAAAAGGAGGTGAGGTCACACGGGGTTGACACAACTGCCGTGCCGACGCTCAGAACCGCCGTCAAGCGCCACGAGAAGGCGTCCCCGTCCACGGGCCTGGACATCCCCCGCCCGCTACGCTCCCCGCCCCGCCCCGGCCCGGACGCGTCGCCAGTTGGGCGGAGGCCGGCGCGGCGGGCAACCGTGGCGCCGCTGATCCGTCGGACGCCGCCCCCCACCCAGCCCCGATGCCCTCCTTGCTCCGCTCCCTCGCCATCGCCGGCGGCGTCACCGCCGGGGTCGCGGCGACCGTCGCCGCCGGGCTCCGCCACGCCGTCTTCGGCGGCACGCCCGCCGACGAGCGCCTGGCCCGGATGAGCCGCTCGCCCCAGTGGCGCGGCGGCCGGTTCCGCAACACCACGCCGAGCGAGCTGGCCGGCTCGCCCAAGGCCATCTGGGACTGGCTCACCGCCGACCGCGGGCTCCGCCAGCCCGACGGCGAGGTGCCCATCGAGCGCCGCACGGCCGCCGACTTCGCCGAGCCGCACGACCTCCGCCTGACCTGGCTGGGCCACGGCACGACGCTGGTCGAGATCGAGGGCGCGCGGTTCTTGATCGACCCCGTCTTCAGCCGCAACGCCTCGCCCGGGCCGGCGTTCGGCGTCGCCCGGTTCCACGACCCGCCCCTCCCCCTGGCCGGCGTGCCGGCGCTCGACGCCGTCGTGATCACGCACGACCACTACGACCACCTCGACGCGGCGACCGTGCGCGAGCTGGCGGCGCGCGTGCCGCTGTGGGTCTGCCCCCTGGGCGTCGGCGCGCACCTGGAGCGGTGGGGCGTGCTGGCGGGCCGCGTCGTGGAGCTCGACTGGTGGGACGAGACGGAGGTCTCGGGCGTCCGGGTGGTGGCGACGCCGGCGCGGCACTTCTCGGGCCGCTCCCTGCGCGACCGGGACCGGACGCTGTGGTGCGGCTGGGCCTTCGTCGGCGCCAGCCACCGCGTCTACGCCACCGGCGACGGCGGGTACTCCGCCGACTTCGCCGAGGTCGGGCGGCGCCTGGGCCCCTTCGACGCCACGCTGGCCGAGATCGGCGCGTACAACGCCGGGTGGGCCGACATCCACATGGGGCCGGAGCAGGCCGTCCGGGCGGTGCAGGACGCCCGGGGCGGGCTGATGGTGCCGGTCCACTGGGGCACGTTCAACCTCGCGTTCCACGGCTGGACCGAGCCGGCCGAGCGCGTGGTCGTGGCCGCCCAGGCCGCTGGCGTCGCCGCTCGCGGTGCCCGTGCCCGGCCAGAGCGTGGTCCCGGACGCGCCGCCAGCCGTCGATCGGTGGTGGCCGGCGCAGCCGTGGCAGACGGCCGACCAAGCGCCCGTGGTCTCGTCGGGACTGAGGCCGTCGGCTGGGGGCGGGGTGTAGGCCGAGGCGGGGGGGTGGATGTGCCCGGGGAGCGCCGGTCGGACCCCATATCCTCCGCAGGATCCAAACCACACCCTGGCATGCGCGCTCTCCCCGCCCTCCTCCTCTCCGTCCTCACCCTCGCCGCCGCCGGCTGCGACTCCTCCAGGCCCGTCGATCCCTTCGTAGGAACGTGGGCCTTGACGAGCGTCTCCGACGCCGGTGGCGACCGGACGGCGGACGTCCGCGAGGTGCTCGACGGGTTCGAGATTAGCTTTAGAAGCTCCGCGGGCTTCGATGTCTTCGCCGACTTTAGCAGCACTGTCAACGCCTCAGGCCAGGCCGACGTCAGGAAGACTGGGATCCTGTACCCTCAGCCCGGCCTGCTGACCTTCCAGACAGGGGCAGACCCCGTCTACACGCTTGTGATCGAGTCCAGAGACGACGACCGCCTCGTGCTGGCGGGACCGGCGGACGCCGTCAGCCAGTTCCTCCAGGAGCCGCCGGTCGGCTTCGACGGGACCACGACGGTCACCATCGAGCGGTAGGGACGCTGCGCGCTCGCCGACGGCTGCCGCTGGCCAGGTGACGGCCGCGCCCGCTGGCGGAGGTCCCCGACCTCGACGCCGTCGTCGTGACGCGCGACCACTACGACCACCGCGACGCCGCGACCGTCCGCCAGCTAGCCGCGCGCGTGCCGCCGCTGGGCGTCGGCGCGCATCTGGAGCGGGGGACCGAGCCGGCCGAGCGCGTGGTCGTGGCAGCCACGCGGGCCGGCGTCCCGCTCGCGGTGCCCCGGCCCGGGCAGAGCGTGGCCCCGTCGGAGCCGCCAGCGGTCGGCCGGTGGGGGCCCGAGCAGCCGTGGCCGACGGCCGAGCAGGCGCCCGTGGTCTCGTCGGGGCTCTAGGGCGATTGCGGGTGGCCTGGGAACGCGCCCGGTACGGGGCCCCGTCTCAGGGCCCATCCCGCCTGCCCCAACCGATGCGCCTGCTCCCCCTCTTGGCCGCTGCTCTCCTGGTCGCCGGCTGCGACTCGTCCGACGACCGCGTGCTCGACGCCGACTTCTACGTCGGCACCTGGACGCTCTCCACGATCTCCGACGACGACGGTGACCAGACGTCCGCGGTCAGCGAGGGCTTGGACGCCCTGACGGTCGAGTTCGAGTCCGACGGGGGCTTCAGCCTCGACATCGACCTCAGCGACGCCCTCAACGCGTCGGGGCAGAGCGACCTCTCGACGTCCGGCACGTACCAGGCGCGAGCCGAGCTCGGGACCCTGATCCTGCGTCGCAGCGGGTTCTCCGCGACGCTCCAGGCCGAGGCCGCCTCCGACGACCGCGTCACGCTGACGGCCCCGGCCCTGATCGCCAACGCGCTGCTGGTGGGCCTGCCGCGCTCCTTCGAGGGCGACACCTCGCTGACGATCGCGCGACAGTAGGCGCGGCGCCCCGTCCTGCTGGCGGTGCTCGTCGCCGGCGGTCCGTACCGGGCCCGCCTTTAGAAGCGCACGGGTGAACCGCCAGCGCGGCACCAGCGAGGTCGCGTTCGCGCGTTCTCTACGGCTCGTGGGGAGCCCAGAGCCGGCTGACGGCGTGGACAAGCCGGCCGACCCCAGCTCCGCCCCCCGCCGGGCGCAGACCGAAACCCGGACAGCACCTCCCATGACCCGACTCCTCGCGCTCGCCGCCGCCCTCACGCTTGCCGCGCCGGCCCAAGCCCAGAGCCACGACCACCACGCGCACGACGGCCATGACCACGCCGCCCCGGACTCCTCCGCCCTGGCTCCGCCCGGCGTCCCCACCGGACTCAGCCCGTCCGAGCACGACGGGCTGCTGATGGGCGCCGGCCTGGGGATGGCGGCCTCGGCCGAGCGCAACGGCTACCCCGGCCCGCTCCACGTGATCGAACTCGCCGACTCGCTCGCCCTCAGCCCCCGCCAGCGGGCCGAGGCCGAGCGGATCCGCGCCGAGATGCTGGCCCAGGCCGTCCCGCTGGGCGAGCAACTGGTCGTCGCCGAGCAGCGGCTGGACGCGCTGTTCGCGAGTGGCACGGTGACGCGCAGGTGGATGGAGATCCAGACGGCCCAGATCGGCGAGCTCCGCGCCCGCCTCCGCGCCGTCCACCTGGCGGCGCACCTCACGATGCGGGACGTGCTTGAGCCGGAGCAGATCGAGACCTACACTCGGCTGCGCTCCGCCCGCTAGCCGCTGGCGGTCGCGTCCGCCAGTGGGTCGGGGGCGTCCTCGGCCACGACGGGCGGCACCTCGATGGGGAGGCACACCGTGAACGCCGTCCGCCCCGGCTCGCTCTCGACGTCGATCCGGCCGCCGTGCTGGGCGACGATCCGCTGGACCACGTCGAGCCCCAAGCCCGTCCCCGAGCCCGGCGGCTTGGTGGTGAAGAACGGCTCCCAGATGCGGGCTACGGTCTCGGCTGGGATGCCGTCTCCGTCGTCGATGATCTCGACGCACGCCAGCCCGCCGTCTCGCCACGTTCGCAGGGTCACGGCCCCCCCGTCGGGCGCCGCGTCGATGGCGTTGTCGAGCAGGTTGGTCCAGACCTGGTTGATCTCGCCGGGGTAGACGCATACCTCGGGGACCTCGCCCCACTGGCGGTCGACGCGGAGCGACTTGGCCTTGATGCTGTGGCCCAGCATGGTCAGCGTCTGGTCGATGCCCGCGTGCAGGTCGGTGGACTGGCGGACGGGCGCTTGGTCGCGGTGCGAGTACGCCTTGACCGACGCCACCAGCTCGGAGATGCGGCCGGCCGAGCGCTCGATCTCGCCCACCAGTCGGTCGACGGCCATCCCCTTCTCGATCCACAGCACCAGGTCGCCGACGGCGCCGGCGGGCACCTCGGTCGCCAGCCGGTCCAGCGCGTCGGGCGTGGCGCCCTCCTCGGCCAGCACCTCGGCCACGACGTAGGGGCGCGGGACGCCGTGGTCCTCCAGCCAGTCGGCCAGGTCGTCCTCGGTCGCCGAGCGGTCCAGCGCCGACTGCGTGCCGGGCGGCGGCGCGGTGCAGGTGTGGAACGCGGCGCGCGCGGCCTCCACCTGGTCCGGCGACAGCCCATGCCCCACCAACCGCGACACCAGCGGCATCATGCTGGCGAACCGCTCGCGCAGGTCGGAGGCGCCGCGCGCGATGGCGGCGGCGGGGTTGTTGAGCTCGTGCGCCAGCCCGGCCGAGAGCTTGCCCAGCGCCAGCATCTTGTCCCGCTGCTGGTCCAGCCGCGACGACTCCCGGACGCGGTCGGTCATCTGGCCGACGAGCCGGGCGCCGACCTCGGGCATCCGCTCCAGCATCTCCCAAAAGTGCTCCTTGTCGACGTAGGCGACGCGCGACGGCTCGGTCATCGTCCCTTGCCCGGCGTAGGTCGTCATGCGCGAGAACGGCAGCAGGCCCGAGACCTCGCCGGCGTGGATGGTCCCGAACGGCATCGGCTGGCCGTTGTTGAAGGCCGTGATCTGATAGGCGCCCTCCAGCATCACGATCATCTGCTCGGCGGGGTCGCCGCGCAAGAACGGCTTGTCGCCGGCGCCGTAGCGCGCCTCGTGCGCGACGCCCGCCAGCCAGGCGCGGTCGGGCTCGGGCTGGTCGGCGAAGACGGGGGAGGCGAGGAAGTCGTCGGCGGTCAGCATGGCGGCGGGCGCTGGGGACGGAGAGACGCGGGGAGGCGGGCGGATCGCACGACTGGCGGGGCCAGATCGCACCGACTGGCGGAGGCGGTTCGCCGGTCGTGCGGAAGCCGCCAGTCGTGCAGGAGGCCAGCCGGGACGCTCCCCCCGTCTGTTCGCCCATCGCGCCGGCTGGCGCCGTCCCTCAGCGGGCGCTCAAACTGTCCCCCTCACAAGTGAGGGGGACAGCCAATGCAGCGCGGAGCGCAGCGATGGCTGCGTTTGGCGGGGGGAGCGGTGCGGGCGGAGGAAGCCGTGCGAACGGACTGAACCTTACAACGATGCCAAATGCTGGTGGACGAACGCGACCGCGACCGACCCCTCCCCCACCGCCGACGCCACGCGCTTGACCGACTCGTGGCGGACGTCGCCGGCTACGAACACGCCTGGGACCGACGCCTCCAGCAGGAACGGCGCCCGCTCGATGGGCCAGCCGGACAGGTCGGACTCGCGGAGGTCGGGGCCGGTGCGGATAAAGCCTCGCTTGTCGCGCGCGAGCACGCCATCCAGCCAGTCCGTCCGAGGGGCGGCGCCGATGAACACGAACAGGTAGTGGGTCCCGACTTGCTCGTCGCCGTCCGGTCCGGAGACCGTAACGGCGTCCAGCTTGCCGTCGCCGTGGCAGGCCGAGACCTCGGAATGGAGTCGGACCTCGATGCGGTCGTGCGCCTCGATCCGGTCCACGAGGTACTGGCTCATGCTCTTGGCCAGGCTGTCGCCGCGCACGAGGACCGTCACCGACGAGGCGTAGTCGGCGAAGTGCAGGGCTGCCTGCCCGGCCGAGTTGCCGGCGCCGATCACCAACACCGGCTCCCCCTCGCACGACAGCGCCTCGGTCATGGCCGCGCCGTAGTAGACGCCGCGCCCCTCGAACTCGTCCGCGCGGCTGGCGGGCAGCTTCCGCCAGTCGACGCCCAGCGACAGCATCAGCGCGTGGCAGGCGATCTCGCCGCCGCCGGCCAGCTCGAGCACCTTGTAGGGGCCGTCGGTCCGGAGGGCCGCGACCTCGACCGGGGCCAGGATCTCGACGCCGAAGCGGCGCGCCTGAGCCACGCCCCGCCGCGCGAGGTCGGCCCCGGACAACCCGGACGGGAAGCCGAGGTAGTTCTCGATCCGGCTCGACGTACCGGCCTGCCCGCCGGGCGCTTGGCGCTCGACCAACACCGTCTTGAGGCCTTCGGACGCGCCGTAGACCGCGCTCGCCAGCCCGGCCGGGCCGCCGCCGATGATGGCGAGGTCGTAGAACTCCCGCTCGGCCGTCCGCTGCAACCCGACGGCGCCGGCCAGGTCGGCGTTGCTGGGGTTGGCTAGGCGCTGGCCGTCCGTGGTGACGACGAGCGGCAGCGCCTCGTCGCCGGCGAGCTGGCGGGCGCCCTCGTCGCGCTCGACGTCCAGGAATGTGTAGGGGATCTGGTTGCGGGACAGGAAGTCGCGCAACCGGTGCCCGTCCGCGTTCCAGCGGTCGCCGACCACGCGCAGCCCGCCGTAGCCCGGCCGCCACGACCCCCGCCAGTCGGCCAAGAGGTCGTCCAGGACCGGGTACAGCTTCTCCTCGGGCGGGTCCCACGGCTTGAGCAGGTAGTAGTCCACCACGCCCACGTTCAAGGCCTCGATGGCGGCGTCGGTGTCGGCGTAGGCCGTGAGCAGCGCGCGCTTGGCCCGAGGCGCGTGCTGGGCCGACTGGCGCAACGTGGCGACGCCGTCGAGCCCCGGCATCCGCTGGTCGGAGAGCACGAGTGCCACGGCTTCGCCGCGCTTGACAAGTTCGGCGACGGCGTCGACGGCCTCCTGCCCCGTCCCGGCGCGGACGACGCGGTAGTCGTCGCCGTAGCGGCGGCGCAGGTCGCGAGCGACGGCCCGGAGCACCTCGGGGTCGTCGTCGACGACGACGATGGCGGGGTTGGGGCGGCGGTCGGCGGGCATGGGCGCGGGGCGGGCCGTGGTGTACGGCGCCCTCCGGGGCGGCTCCCGACCCGCTGGCGGTGGCCGTCGCCAGGGGGCGGGTGACACGACGGGGGCATCGCGTGAAGCGTGATTGGACAGTCCGGCCGGCGGAACGGGGCGCCGCCCCGGCGGGTCCCAGCCGTTGCCTCCCCCGACACGCATGGACGACCGCATCCTAATCCGCGGTGCCCGCGAGCACAACCTGCAGGGCATCGACCTCGACATCCCCCGCAACGAGCTGGTGGTGATCACCGGGCTCTCCGGGAGTGGGAAGTCGTCGCTCGCCTTCGACACGATCTACGCCGAGGGCCAGCGCCGCTACATGGAGTCGCTCTCCAGCTACGCGCGGCAGTTTTTAGGCGTGATGGAGCGCCCGGACGTGGACTTTATCGACGGGCTCTCGCCGGTCATCGCGATTGAGCAGAAGACGGTGAGCCGCAACCCGCGCTCGACGGTCGGCACCGTCACGGAGATCTACGACTTCCTGCGGCTCCTCTACGCGCGCGCCGCCGACGCCTACTCGTACGTCTCGGGCGCCCCCATGCGCCGCCAGTCGGACGACGAGATCATCGACGCCGTCGCGGCCATGCCCTCCGGCACGCGCGTTCAGATCCTGGCGCCGGTCGTCAAGGGGCGGAAGGGGCACTACCGCGACCTATTCGAGCAGACGGCGAAGTCCGGCTTCGAGCGCGTCCGGACCGATGGTGAGGTCCGTGAGATCACCAAGGGCATGCAGTTGGACCGCTACAAGGTCCACGACATCGAGGTCGTCGTCGACCGGCTGGTGATCAAGGAGGGCGTGCGGACCCGGATCGCCCAGGCGGCCGAGATCGCGTTGGGCATGGGCGGCGGCACGCTCATCGTTCAGATCGACAAGGCCGGGGACGAGACGGTCGAGGCCGGCGACGTGCTGTTCTCCCGCCACCTCACCGCGCCCCAGGACGGCGTGAGCTACGACGACCCCTCGCCCAACACCTTCAGCTTCAACTCGCCCTACGGCGCGTGCCCGGCGTGCAACGGGCTGGGCGTGCGCAAGGAGATCGACCCGGACCTCATCGTCCCGAACCCCAAGAAGACCATCGAGCAGGGGGCGCTGGCGCCCTTGGGCAAGCCGCGCGACGTCTGGGTCTACAGCCAGCTGGCGGCCGTCGCGGCGGGCTACGACTTCGACTACGAGACGCCCTTCGAGGACCTGACGGACACCCAGCGCGACGTGATCTTGGACGGCGCGGGCGACGAGCAGTTCGACATCCTGTACTCGTACAAGGGCCGGCAGGTGACCTACCAGCACCGCTTCGGCGGCGTCAACGGCCACGTCCAGCACACGTTGGACAACGCGACTTCGAAGGCGCAGAAGGCGTGGGGCGAGGCGTTCATGCGCGTCCGCGCCTGCGGCGTCTGCAAGGGCGGCCGCCTCAAGCCGGAGTCGCTGTCCTACCGGATTGGCAACACCGGCACGTATGACGGCGACGCGTCCATCGCCGACTTGGTTCAGCTCGACCTGGCGGCCCTAGGCGACTGGCTGGCGGATCTCGAGCTCGAAGGCCGCCAGTCCACGATTGGCGGGCCCATCGTCAAGGAGATCCGCGAGCGCGTGGACTTCATGCTCAACGTCGGGCTCGACTACTTGACGTTGGACCGCCCGGCGCGGACGCTGTCGGGCGGCGAGAGCCAGCGGATCCGCCTCGCGACCCAGATCGGGACGCAGCTCACCGGCGTGCTCTACGTGCTGGACGAGCCGAGCATCGGGTTGCATCCGCGCGACAACACCAAGCTCATCGACTCGTTGACGGCGCTGCGCGACCTGGGCAACTCCGTCCTGGTGGTCGAGCACGATAGGGAGATGATCGAGGCCGCCGACTTCGTGGTCGACCTCGGCCCGGGTGCTGGCGAGTTCGGCGGGCTGCTGCTGGCGGCCGGTCCGCCTGAGGAGATCAGCACGTTCGAGGGCGACGGCGCCCCGCCGGAGTCGCTGACGACGGCCTACCTCGCCGGGCTCCGCGCCGTCCCCACGCCGTCGCCAGCGGAGCGGCGCGACGGGTCGGGCGAGTCGATCCGGCTGACGGGCGCGCGCGGCCACAACCTGCAGTCGGTCGATGTCGAGATCCCGCTCGGCACCCTAACCGTGGTCACGGGCGTCTCCGGCTCCGGCAAGTCGTCGCTCATCAACCAGACGCTGGCGCCGATCCTGGCCGCGCACTTCCACAACGCGACCGCCGTCCCCTTGCCCTACGCCGACGTCGAGGGTCTGGAGCACGTCGACAAGGTCATCGCCATCGACCAGTCGCCCATCGGGCGGACGCCGCGCTCGAACCCGGCGACCTACACCGGGCTTTTTGGACTGATCCGAGACCTGTTCGCCCGGCTCCCCGAGTCCGAGATCCGGGGCTACAAGCTGGGCCGGTTCTCGTTCAACGTCAAGGGCGGGAGGTGCGAGACGTGCAAGGGCGCTGGCATCATGAAGCTCGAAATGAACTTCCTGCCGGACGTCTACGTCGAGTGCGAGACGTGCAAGGGCCGCCGCTACAACGCCGAAACCCTGGCGGTCCGGTTCAAGGGCAAGAACATCGCCGAGGTGTTGGAGATGCCGGTCTCCGAGGCGCTGGCGTTCTTCGAGAACGTGCCTCGCATCCTGCGCAAGCTCAAGACGCTCGACGCCGTCGGGCTGGGCTACATCCGGCTCGGCCAGCAGGCGACGACGGTGTCGGGCGGCGAGGCCCAGCGGATCAAGCTCTCCAAGGAGCTCTCCCGCCCCGGGACGGGCCGCACGCTGTACATCCTGGACGAGCCCACGACTGGGCTGCACTTCGAGGACGTCCGCCACCTCCTCGTCGTGCTCCAGGCGCTCGTCGACAAGGGCAACACGGTGCTCGTGATCGAGCACAACATGGACGTCGCCAAGCAGGCCGACTGGGTGATCGACATGGGGCCGAACGGCGGCGCCGGCGGAGGCCAGATCCTGTACGCCGGCCGCCCCGAGGGTCTAGCGGACGCCGACACGCCGACGGCGCCGTTCCTAGCCGAGGAGTTGGAGCGCGCCAAGACCGAGGGCGGCCTGGGCTTGAACGTGAGGGAGATCGACCTCGACACCTTGCTCTCCGACGACTCCGACCCAGACTCGGACGACGTCGAGGAAGACGAGCCGGAGGAGGCCGAAGCGGCGTGACGCTAGACGAGTTCCGCGCCGAGGCCGCCGGTTGGATCGACCGCCCCGTCGACCAGTTCGAGTGCACGGCCTGGCTGCACGAGCCCGGCCAGCGCCCCCAGAAGTGCCCGCTCTCCCAAGCGGACGCGCTCTCGATCCCCCGCGCCGAGTACGAGCCCGACCCCAACGCGCCCGTCCGACTGGCGGCGACGGAGGGCGAGACCAAGGGAGAGCCGTGCACGCTGCACGAGGTCAAGGTGGTCTACGTGCTGGCCCAGCACGTGCTGGGGTTTCAGGGCGCCGTCCAACCGTCGGAGAGCGGGCGGTCGTGGAACCTCTACCGCGACGAATAGCCCTTCGGGGAAGCCGCCCACTGCTCTCTCGCTGGCAGCAGCCGCCAGCAGGCCGGTAGCTTGGCGGCTCACCTCCCTGCGCTCCCCTGTCCCTCCCCACTCTCGGCATCCTGGGCGGCGGTCAGCTCGCCCGCATGACGGCGCTCGCGGCTGCCCGCCTCGGCGTCCCGGTGCAGATCCTGACCGACCGCGAGACCGGCACAAGCCGGGGGCTCGGCAACGTCACCGTCGCCGACTGGTCCGACCCGTTCGTGCTCCAGGCCTGGGTCGAGAACTGCGACGCCGTGACGGTCGAGAGCGAGTGGGCGCCCGCCGACCGCCTGGAGGCCGTCCTGCCACCCGGCGTGGCCCTCAACCCCAACGTGCAGGCGCTGCTCGCCATCCGCCACAAGGGCCGCCAGCGGGCGCGACTGGCGGAGGCGGGTCTGCCTCAACCCGACCACGTCTGGGCCGAGACGCTCGGCCAGGCCCGGGACGCCCTCAGCCGCTTCGGCAAAGCCGTCTTCAAGCGCTTCGAGGGCTCGTACGACGGCTACGGCAACGCGACCGTCACCACGGCTGACGAGGCCGAGGCCGCCTGGGACACCCTATCCGCTGGCGGCGACGACGACCATCCGGGCGGGCTGCTGGTAGAGGCATTCGTCCCGTTCCAGGCCGAGGTGGCCGTCACCGTCGCGCGCCGCGCCGACGGCGAAGCGGTGGTGTACCCCGTCGTCCGGAGCGAGCACCGGGACCACCGGCTGTGGGCCGCGACCGTGCCGGCGGGGTTCTCGGCGGAGACCGAGGCCGCTGCGCGCAGCGCCGCACTGGCGACCGTCGAGGCGCTGGACGTGACCGGCGTCGCCACCGTCGAGCTGTTCGTCGTCGACCAGGGCCGGGTGCTGGTCAACGAGGTCGCGCCGCGCCCGCACAACACGGCGCACCTGACGCTGGACGCGCACCATACCTCGCAGTTCGAGAACCACGTCCGCGCCGTGCTCGGCTGGCCCTTGGGCGACCCCGGCCTGCGCGTGCCGGCCGCCTGCATGGTCAACGTGCTCGCCGAGACCGACGGCCGTGCCGAGCCTGACCTCGCCGCCGCGCTCGCGACGCCCGGCGCCAGCGTCCACCTGTACGGCAAGGACGACGCGCGGCCCGACCGCAAGATGGGCCACGTCACCGTCACCGCCGACACTGTTGAGGTCGCCCGCCAGCGGGCCGAGGCCGCCGCGCTGGCGATCCGGCTCTGAGGACCCGGAGACGACGAGCCGGCGTTGCCGGAATCCACCTCCCCGGCTGCCATGTCCCCCACCGCCCACCCGCTGGAAACCGCCGGACGCGTCGGCTACGCCTTCAAGGGCGTGCTCTACGTCCTGCTCGGCGTCCTCGCCGTCGACACGGCCCTGGAGGGCGGCGACACCGAGGGCCAGCAGGGCGCGCTGGCCGCCGTCGCCGAGAGCCCCTTCGGCGGCGTGCTGCTGACGGTGCTCGGCGTCGGGCTGGCGGCCTACGCGCTGTGGCGGCTGGCGATGGCCATCCTGGACCCCGAGCGCGAGGGCTCGGACGCCGAGGGCTGGGCGCACCGGATCGGCTACGCCATCAGCGGCGTCGCGTACGGCTCGCTGGCGTTCGCCGCCTACCGGATCGTCCAGGGCGGGGGCGGCGGAGAGGGCGACGGCGCCGAGCAAGGGGCGCAGGCCGCTTTGTCTCTCCCCGGGGGGCGCTGGGTCTTGGCACTCGTGGCTCTCGCCGTCTTGGGGTACGGGCTGTACGAGCTGGTCCGGGCCAAGCGCGCCAGCTTTATGGAGAAGCTCGCGCTGAGCGGTGAGGGGGCTCAGCACCGCCAGACGGTCGAGCGGTTGGGTCGCGCCGGGCTGGCGGCGCGCGGGGTCGTCTACAGCATCATCGGGTTCCTGCTCGGCACGGCGGCGCTCCGGGCGGACCCCGACGAGGCGGTCGGGTTGGACGGCGCGCTCTCCACCCTGCGCGACCAGCCGTACGGCGCGGTGCTGCTGGGACTGGTCGGCCTGGGCCTGGCGGCGTACGGGCTGTACTGCTTCGTGAACGCGCGCTACCGGCGGTTCGAGGGCAACCAGTAGGCCGGCGGTCGGAGCCTAGGTCGGGAGCGGTGCGATCTTGCGGAGTCACCCGCGCCGATCCATGCCCGATCCGTCCCCCCTCGTCGGCCTCGCGATGGGCTCCGAGTCCGACTGGCCTACGATGGAGGCCGCCGCCCACGTCTTCCGCCAGTTCGACGTGGCGTTCGAGGCGCGCGTGCTCTCGGCCCACCGCACGCCGGCCGCCATGACGGAGTACGCCGAAACGGCGCGGTCTCGCGGGCTCAAGGTGATCGTCGCCGGCGCGGGTGGCGCGGCGCACCTCCCGGGCATGATCGCGGCCTCGACGGTCGTGCCGGTGATCGGCGTGCCCGTCCAGACGCGGGCGCTCAACGGGCTCGACTCGCTGTTGTCGATCGTCCAGATGCCTGGCGGCGTGCCCGTCGCGACCGTCGCTATCGGGCAGGCCAAGAACGCGGCGCTGCTCGCCGTCCAGATCCTCGCCACCGCCGACGCCGGGTTAGCGGACGCGCTCGACCAGTACAAAGCCGAGCTCCGCGACGTGGTGGGCGAGATGGACCGCTCAGTCGGACGGAAGGCGAAGGGCTAGCCGGCGCGGCCCACCGCCGGCGCGCCGTCGCCCGCGGGCGACAGTCGGTCCACGAGTGCGGCGATGCGGGCGGTCTGGCGCCGCTCCTCGTGCTCGCGCCGTTCGGCCACCCTCAACGCCTCCGCGAGTGGCCGCGCCGCACTGTCAAGCGCCTTCCGCTCCTCGGTGCTGTAGCCCCGCCCCTTGCCGTGCGTGCCCAGCGCCAGCACCCCGACCAGCTCGTCCTCGGCCGACCGCAGCGGCACGCAGAGCACGAACACCGGGTCCTCCCAGCACTGGACCGAGCACGGCGGGATCGCGTGGGGGTCGAGGACGGCGTCGGCCCACTCCAGCGCGTCACCAGCTGGGACGCCGTCGGTGGCGACCACCTGCCAGCCTCCGGGGTCGAGGTCGATTACGGCGGCGCGGTCGGTGCGGAGCGCCTCGCGGACCGACGCGATCGCGACGCGGCCGATCTCCTGGGGCGAGGCCACCACCTGGCGCCCCGCCAGCAGCAGCGGCAGGCGCTCGGTCAGGCGCTCGCGCGCGCGGTGGAGGTCGGCGTCGGCGCGGCGCGTCAGCCACTCCCGGACGGGGTTGAACACGACGAGTGCGACGACGGCCGCGAGCGCCGCGGCGACGGCGTCGGCGCCGGTCCCCATCGACGAGCGCAACCCCAGCCGCAGCGCCTCGGTGCTGGCGGCGAACACGCCCGCCAAGCCCAGGGTGGCGGCGCCGATGGCCGCCGAGCGCGCGATCCACAAGTCGGCGTCCCAGGGGCGGAAGCCGAGCACGCCCGCCAGCATCCCCAGCGGCACCGCCGCGAGCGCCAGCAGCATCAGCACGCCCGTCACGGTGGAGAACGCGTACCCGGACAGCGCCTCCGAGACGTCGAGGGCGGAGAACGCCTCGGGCGCCAGCGAGCCGACGGCGAAGACGGCCAAGAAGGCGCCCGCCGGCAGCACCACCCACTTCATCCGCTGGCGGATGTCGCCGTCGGAGCGGCGGTACTTCTGGATCAGGCCCATGAGCGGGACGGCGAGGACGGCCACCGTCAGCCCGTTCAGGACGGGCATGGAGAGCTCCGCCCCCGTCGCGGCGGCGTAGACCGAGAAGCCGATCAAACCCACGATGCCCAGGAAGGCCAGCGGCCGCACCCAGCGCGTCCAGCGGGGGGTGTACCGCCCGTCGGGGAACCGGACGACGGCGGCGGCCAAGGCCGGGAGGGCGCCGAAGAACATGATGGCGCCCAGGGTCAGCGCGATCACCGCGACGGCCCCGGGCAGCTCGGCCTCCGACGTGATCAGCGACGTGAACACGCCGCCGCCCGCGGCCGTCACCAAGGCCAACCCCATCGAGGCGAGGTACCCCCTCCCACGGCCCCGGACGAACAGCACCACCCCGACCACGGCGAACGCGACCAGGCTGAGGTAGCCCAGGACGGAGAGCACCCGGCTCAGCCCCGCATCCGAGACGCCGAAGCGGCGGGCGTCGGCGGCGTCCTGCTGGCCCAGCACGACGGCGACGTCGGCGGCTCCGTCGGCGCGCTCGACGCGGACGACGGCGCTGTCGCCGACGGGTCCGGAGAACGGGTACGGGCGCCCACGCAGCGAGTCCACGAAGTGGGCGTTGACGGGGTGGCCCCGCAGCGCCAGCACGCGGTCGCCGGTCTGGAGCCCGGCCATCGCCAGGTCGCCGCGGCGGCCGACCTCCAGCGTCGCCGTCGAGTCGGTGTCAAACGCCAGGCGGTCGCCGCCGTTGTACGTCTGCGGCGGCTGGCTCATCCCGACGGCCATCCCGAGCGCGACCACGGCCAGCATCAGCGCCAGCGTCACCACCCGCGTCGGCCTCCGGAGCGGCCGCACGACCCGGTGCCACCGGCGGCGGGCGCGGTAGGTGCGTCGGCGCAGACGGCGGCGCGGGCGGCTCATGCCAAAGGCTAACGCCGCTCCAAGACTCTGGTCAAGACGGCGCGACCCCGCCGGCCGGGCACCCCAGCGGCTGGAGGCCGCTGAGGGCTAGCGCCCTCCACCTGCATCGGGTCCTGCGCGGCGAGCTGGCGGCCCGCCAGTCGAGCGTAGGCCCGAGGCGCCGTCCCAACCGGGTCGCGGTAGCGCCTAGAAGTACACGGCGACGCCGGCGCGCGCACCGCGCGACAGGATGTCGACGCCGATCAGGTTCTGGTTGAACGAGTCACCGCGCTCGTCGGCGTAGCGCCGGGAGTACGTCGCCGTCAGCGACGCGCCGTACTCCCCCGTCAGCGACAAGAACGAGTTCACTGGCCATTCCACGCCTACCACGCCGAGCGCTCCAGCCCCCACGTCGGCTACGGACTGGGTAAAGTCCTCAGGCTCCAGGTTCACGTTCTGACGGTCGAACCGGACCGACACCGTAGGGCCGATGCCGTAGTAGAAGTAGACGGGGGTCCGGGAGCGGGCGTACCTCAGCGGTACCACGCTCGCCCCAACCAAGACCGACCGGCGGTCGACGCCCCCTTCCTCCCCGCTGGCGTCCACCTGCGCCCGTACGGCGACAGTCAAGCCCAGGCGGACAGCCCGTGCCTCGCTCGAATGCCACTTGACCCCAACAGTCCCGCCGTCGAGCCCGGTGAGACCCGATGTGGGATCGATCCCGAACACGAGTGCGCGCGCGCCGGCTCGGAGCGGCGTGCGGTCAGCGATGTCCTGGGCGAACGCGGTCGGGGCGATCAGGAAGAGGGCGCCGGTGAGGGCGGCGAGGGGTCGAATGAGCATCGGCAGGCCCCGGGCGGGGGCGGTGTGTGTAGTAAGGGGCCGCCCGACTCGGATGCGCCGTCACAGGACCCCAAGAAGACATGTCTTGATCATACCGCAGAAGCCGTTCTCATACCTCTCCCCAGCGGCTGAGACAAGCTCGACGCCCCGCCCCGCCAGTGGGGCCGAACACGCATGCGGCGCGAGCCGTTGGGCTAGCCGTTCTTGAGCACACGGTCGAGCCGGCGCTTGGACTCGCGCTCGGAGATCGTGGCTCGTTTGTCGTGCTGCTTCTTGCCCCGGCCGAGCGCGATCTCGACCTTGGCCCGGCCGCCCTTGAAGTACAGCTTGGTCGGGACGATGGTGAACCCCTTCTGCTCGGTCCCCTTGCGCAGCTTGGCGATCTCGGCCTTGTGGAGCAGCAAGCGGCGCGGACGCGAGGGCACCTGCTCGACGGTCGTGGCGATCTCGTAGGGCGCGATGTACAGGTTGACCAGCTCCATGCCCTCCGGCCGGTGCCGAACGAAGGCATCCTGCAAGTTGGCTTTGCTGTCGCGGAGCGACTTCACCTCCGGCCCCGTCAGCACCAGCCCGGCCTCGAAGCGGTCGCTCAGCTCGAAGTCGAAGCGCGCGCGCTTGTTGGAGACGATGATCTTGATGCCGTCGGCCATGGGGGTCGGTGCGTCGTGCGCGGGACGCGGGCCGTCCCGGCGCTCCGCGACCTACGCGCTAGGCCGCGTCGGGGATCTCCACGAACGGGACGGCGGGGATGTCGCTCAGCGTGCCGGTCGCGAACAGCATCTCGGCGAACTGGTCGAGCCCGTCCAGCGCGTAGCCGTCGAGGGTGAGCTGGTACACGCCCACGCCGTCCTGCACCAGCGCCTCGGTCGGGGGCGTCGCCTGGACGGTCGCCCGGATGCGCTCGGCGGCTTTGGCCGGGATCGTGCCGACGGGCCCCGCCAGCAGGCCCCAGGGGAAGGGCCGCAGCGTCAGGTCGGTCCACTCCTGGCCGGGGTCGAGCGCGAACGTCTCGAACGGCAGGTCGTCGGCGTAGCCCACGAGCGCGGCGGACTGGCGGGACAAGACCTCGACCAGCGGCGTGCCCGGCGCGGCGAGCGCGAACGTGGGCGCGGCGTCGTAGTGCTCGCGCAGCATCATCTGGGTCAGGATCGCTTCCTGGGCATCGCGCGGGTCGAAGCCGACCGACTCGATGGCGTCCAGCTGGCTCCCAACGACGAGCCGGCGCCGGGGGCTCCGCTCTCCCGCCAGCGCGACGCCGGGGACGACGGACAAGCCGTCGTGGCCCCGCAGCACGTCCAACGTCGGCACCAGCGCGAGGTCGACGCGTCCCTCGTCGAGCGCGGCGCGCGCCTCGTGCGGCTCGACCTCGACAATCTCCGTCACCAGGTCGGCCAGGGCCGAGCCCAAAGCGCGGGCGGGGGCGACGGGCCAGACGGCGAGGCGCATATCAGGAGTCAGGAAAGAGGAGTCAGGAATCAGCAGAACTCAGCAAGCGTGCGCTGATTCCTGTCGCCTGATTCCGGATTCCGCTCGCTCTGCGAGCTAGCCGCGACGGCGCTCAGTGATGCGGGCCGCCTTGCCGCGCAGGCCGCGGAGGTAGTACAGCTTCGCCCGGCGGACGCGGCCGTAGCGGACGACCTCGATCTTGGCCACGCGCGGGCTCGCGAACGGGAAGATCCGCTCGACGCCGACGCCGTTGGACAGCTTCCGCACGGTGAAGGACTCGGCCACGCCGCCGTTCTGGATCGCGATCACGACGCCCTCGAAGAGCTGGATCCGCTCCTTGTCGCCCTCGATCACGCGGACGTGGACGCGGACGGTGTCGCCGGCGGCGAACTCGGGGTGGTCGTCGCGGATCTGGGTGGCCTCCACGAGGCTCATGAGGTCGGTCGCCATAGCAGTCGTCGGTCTAGGTAGTGCGCCGGGGGTGGGGAGGCGCGAACACGGAAGGTAGAGAGTGGAGCGGCGAGATCCGCACCGGGGCTCGGTCTACGGGGATTCTTCGCCCGCCCCCGCACGGCTGGCGGGCGGCGTCGGCGTGCTGGAACCATCCGCCAGGAGGTCGGGGCGCCGCGCCTGGGTGCGCTCCAGGCGTTGGGCTTCGCGCCAGGCCAGGATGGCGCCGTGGTCGCCGGACCGGAGCACGGCGGGCACCTCCATCTCGCGGAACGTGGCGGGGCGGGTGTAGCTGGGCGCGTCGAGCAGGCCGTCCTGGAAGCTGTCGCTCAGCGCCGAGCCCGCGTCGCCCAGCACGCCGGGGATCAGCCGGGCCACGGCGTCGATCACGACGAGCGCCGGCAGCTCGCCGCCCGAGAGCACGTAGTCGCCGACGGAGACCTCGCGCGTCACCAGGGCGTCGCGGACGCGCTGGTCGATGTTCTTGTAGTGCCCCGCGATCAGCAGCAGCCGGCTCTTGAGCGACAGCCCGTTTGCCATCGGCTGGTCGAACGTCTCGCCGTCGGGCGTCAGGAAGACCACCTCGTCGTAGGGGCCGTGCTCCTGTTGCAGCGCCTCGACGCACGCGAACAGCGGCTCCGGCTTGAGCACCATCCCGCCCATCCCGCCGTACGGGATGTCGTCGATCTGGCGGTGCCGGCCGGGCGCCCAGTCGCGCAGGTCGTGGACGGCGACCTCGACCAGCCCCTTGTCCTGCGCGCGTTGCAGGATCGAGTGATCCAGCGGGCTCCGGACCAGGCCGGGCAGGGAGGTGACGAGGTCGAAGCGGATCACGGCAGGGTGGGAAGCGGAGAGCGGTCGGCGTTAGCCCTCGTCGTCTACGAGACCGTCGGGCAGGCGGACGTACACCCGGCGCGCGTCCATGTCCAGGCGGATCACGAACTCGTCCACGTCGGGCAGCAGAAGCTCGGGCTTGCCCGGCCGGTCGATGGCGAAGAGCAGTTGGGAGCCGTCGTACAGGTCGCGGACGGTGCCGAGCTCGCCGACCTCCGCCCCGTCGTCGTCCAGCTCGATCACCGCCAGCCCGATGAGCTCGTGCAGGAACACCTCGCCCTCGGCCAGCGCCGGGAGGTCGTCGGGGTCGGCGAACAGCTGGGCGCCGCGCAGGTCCTCGGCAGCCTCCATCGTATCGACGCCGTCGAGCGACAGCAGCACGACGGTGCGGCCCTTGGGGTACTGGAACCGGACGTCCTCGACGGCGACCTCGCGCGCGGAGGCCGGGTCGCGCCCGACGAACACGCGCTCGAGCCCGTCGAACCGCTGGGGGTCGTCGGTGTCGGGGGCCACCTTCAGCTCGCCGCGGACGCCGTGGGGCTTGGTGACGCGGCCCATCAAGAGCAGGCGGTCGGGGTCTGCCATGGGGTCGGAGGGTCAAAAAGAGGGCGGGGCCGGCGTGAGCCAGCCCCGCCGGGGTCGGTCGATCGGGCGCTACGACTTGAGCGACTCGAGGTAGGCCGTGTGGCCGTCGGTGTCGCCGGCGGCCAGCATCTTGGCCTGCTCCGTCCAGCTCTCCTCGTTGCCGGTCGTCGAGGAGCCGGCGTCGGTGATGGCCTTCTGGACGTCCTCGGCCGACATCTCCGCCAGCTGGGCGTAGGTCGTGATGCCGGCGTCGGTCAGGATGCCGGCGTACTTGGGTCCGACGCCCGAGAGCGCGGTGAGGTCGTCGGGCGTGCCGCTGGCGGCGTCCGTGGACGCGGCCTCGGTGTCGTCGGACGTGTCCGCGTCGGGCGTCTCGCTGGTGGGCTCGTCGCCGGCCGTCCCGTCGGTGTCGGGGGCCTCGGTGGCGGGCGCCTCGGTCACGGCGTCGTCCTGCCGCGCGCCGGCCTCGGTCTGGTCGGCGACGGCCTGAGCGGTGTCGTCGGCGACCTCCTGAGTGGTGGCGTCCGTCGCGGCGGGCTGGCTCTCGGCGGAATCGGGCGCCTCGTCGGCCACGTCAGCGGCCGAGGTGCTGGCGACCGCGTCGTTGCCGTCGGCGGCCTCGGTCTCGGCCTGCCGGTCGGCGGTGTCTCCGTCGCCGTCGGCCTGGGACGAGGTCTGGGGGACGGCGTCGCCGGACGTCGCGGCCTCGGTGCTCGACTGCGCGTCGTCGCCGCCAGTCGCGGCGTCGGCGGCCTCGGTCAGCGCCTCGGAGTCGGCGGCGGCGGCGGCGGCCTCCTCACGGGCGGCCTCGGCCTCCTTGCGGGCCTCGGCCTCGGCTTGCTCGCGCTGCTTCTGCAGCTCGGCCTCGCGCTCGGCGCGCTCCTTGGCGATCTCGGCGGCCTTCTCCTTGGCGGCGGCCTTCTCGGCCTGCAAGGCCTCGGCGCGGCGCTCGGCACGCGTCTTCTTGACCTTGCCAGCGGACTTGGCCTCCTGGCGCTCCTTGAACTCGGTGACGGCCGTCTCGATCTCCTCGGCCTCCTTGCCCTGGCGCGTCAGCGCCCAGCGGAGCAGGACGCCCTCCTTCTGCAGCAGGTTGCGGACGGTGTCCGACGGCTGGGCGCCCTGGCCGAGCCAGTAGAGCACGCGGTCGGTGTCGCAGGCGAAGGTGGCGGGCTCGGCGATGGGCCGGTAGCGGCCCAGGTCCTCGATGAAGCGGCCGTCGCGGGGCGAGCGGCTGTCGGTGGCGACCAGGCCGAAGACGGGCAGCTGCTTGCGGCCCATGCGGCGGAATCGGAGCTTGACGGACATTCTTTTGGGGTGGGGTGAGGGGGAGCGCGGGGCGGGACGATCCCGAACCTCGCGCGACTGGCCGTGCTAGCGCCCGGCCATCAGTTGGTTGGGGTCGATGGTGCGGCCCTTGCCTTGGAGCTTGGACATCGTCTTCATCATCTTCTTCATCTCGCGGAACTGCTTCAGGAGCGCGTTCACGTCCTGGACCTCCATGCCGGCGCCCTGCGAGATGCGGCGGCGGCGCGAGCCGTTGATCTTGTCGGGGTGCGCGCGCTCGTAGGGCGTCATCGACTGGATGAGTGCCTCGATGTGGCGGAAGGCGTCGTCGTCGACGTCGATGGCCTTGACGGCCTTGCCGACGCCGGGGATCATGCCCAGGAGGTCCTTGAGCGACCCCATGTTCTTGATCTTCTGCAACTGGTCGTAGAAGTCCTGCAGGTCGAACTCCTGGCTGCGGAACTTCCGCTGCAGCTTCTCGGCCTCGGCCTCGTCGAACTGCTCCTGGGCCTTCTCGACGAACGAGACCACGTCGCCCATGCCCAGGATGCGCTGGGCCATGCGGTCGGGGTAGAATTCCGTCAGCGCGTCGAGCTTCTCGCCGGTGCCGGCGAACTTGATCGGCTTCTCGACCACGCTTCGGATGGACAGCGCCGCCCCGCCCCGGGTGTCGCCGTCGAGCTTGGTCAGCACCACGCCGTCGATGTCGAGCCGGTCGTTGAAGGCCTTGGCCGTGTTGACGGCGTCCTGGCCCGTCATGGCGTCGACGACGAACAGGATCTCGTCGGGCTCGGTGACGCGCTTGATCGCGACCACCTCGTCCATCATCTGCTCGTCGACGTGCAACCGCCCGGCGGTGTCGATGATGATGGTGTCGCGGCCCGTCCGCCGCGCCTCGGCGACGGCCTGCTCGGCCACGGCGACGGCGTCCTTCTCAGGAACCCCATCCGCTCCGCGGATCGAAAAAACGGGCACGCCCACCTGGCCCGCCAGCGTCTCGAGCTGGTCGACGGCGGCGGGGCGGTAGACGTCGGCGGCGGCGACCATCGGGCTCCGGCCCTGGCTCTTCAAGAAGAGCGCCAGCTTGCCGACGAACGTGGTCTTGCCGGCGCCCTGGAGCCCGGCGACCAAGACCACCGTCGGCGGCTTCTTGGCCTTGTTCAAGTCCACCTGGACGTCGCCCAACAAGTAGACCAGCTCGTCGTAGACCGCCTTGACGAACTGCTGGCCGGGGTTGACGGCCTGGAGCACCTTCTCGTCGGTGACGTGGGCCTTGACCTTGTTGGTGAACTCCTTGGCGACGCCGTAGTTGACGTCGGCGTCCAGGAGCGCGCGGCGGACCTCGCGCATCGTCTCGGCGATGTTGAGGTCGTTGATGCGGCCCTCGCCCTTCACGTTTTTGAGGGCGGCGTCGAGCTTGTCGGACAGCGTATCGAACATGGAGGTGCCGGGTGGGGACGGGGGGTGTCGCAGCAATCGCCAGCGAGACTGGCGGGCCGCGCGGGCGGGGCGGGGTCGCGGGGTGCCCCCGTTCCAAAGAGGACTCCGCCGGTGCGGCCGTGGCCCTGCCCGGGTGTCCGGGACGAGGCGAGACCATGGTAGCGATTCGCGCGCCGGCCTCGGGTGAAGGGAACGCGGAAACGCAGGCGCTACCGCTGAGCCGCCTGGGCCAGGACCCCGAACGACGCCGTCCGCCGCAGGTCGGCGTCGATCAGGAACGAGTTGGGGTGCGCGATCTCGGCGCCGCGCTCCTCGACGAGCTTGAAGAAGTACGAGCGCTCGACGCCCAGCGCCGCCAGCGCGCGGACGTAGTCGGCGACGCGCTCGGCGTTGTACGCCTCGCCGCCGGGCTCCAGGGTCGGGTGCGGGCCACCGAACTCGCTCACGACCCGGCCCACCGCGCCCGGCTGGCGGCCGGCGTCGGCGAGCCACTGGTCGACGGCTTGGGCGTAGACGGGCCAGTTCCACACGTCGTCGTAGAGGTGGAGGTCGACGGCGTCGTAGCGGACCTCGCGTGCGACGGACTGGAAGGCGCCTAGGGTCTGGGGGCCGTCGCGGCGCGCCTGCTCGACCTCGGCGGCGGAGTACAACGGCGAGCCGCCGAAGAACACGTTCTCGATGCGGCCTTGCAACAAGGCGAGTCCGCGGAGCCCTCCGATGGCGACCGAGCCGAGCGCCACGCGCGGGCGCGGCGAGGGCAGGCGCTGGACCTCGTCGTAGACGGCGTTCGCGTCGCGGACGAAGGCCTCGACGCCGCCGCCGCCGAAGCGCGGGACCTCGGCATTCCACTCGTTGCCGTACTGCACCCATTCGAGATCGCCGCCGACGCGGCCCAGGAGGTCGCGGACGTACTCGCGGTGCTCGGCCTCCTGCTCCTCCGCCGAGAGCGCGGCGACCCAGGCCGGACGGTCCTTGAGCTCCAGCGTCAGGAAGATGGAGACGCCCGCCGCCCGGAGGGCCGCGATCCGGGCGTCGAGCGGCTCCCAGACGTAGACGTCGCGCTCAGGCTCCCGGAGCGCCCAGGGCTGGGCGATCCGGACGTGCCGGATGCCCAGCGCCGCCAGTTGCTCGGCCGTGAACGCCCGCTGCTGGGCGTCGGCGACGGGCGGGAAGGCGATCCCGAGAGGGATCTCCGGGACGCGCTCGGGACGGTCGGGGGGTTCCGGCGTGCTGGTCGAGCACGCGGCGACGAGCAGAGCCAGGGCTGCGAGGAGGCGGCGCATGGCGGAGGATAGGGCCGACGGCTTTGCTGGTCTGCGCGGTGCAGCACGTCCGGCCCGAGCGTCGTACGGAGGAGTGCACCTCGTCCACGCCGATGTCCATCCGCATCCCCTTCGCCCTATTCCTGATCGCGTCCGCCAGCGGCTGCGACACCGACGCCATCGCCTGCACGGCGATCGGCTGCGACGACGCGCTGGCGGTCGTCGTCGCCAGGCCGGACGGCGCGCTCGCGCCGGGTCGCTACACGGTGTCGGCGTCGAGCAACGTGGCCGACGAGGAGCCCTCCGTGTGCGCGTTCGCCGTCACCGCCAGTGGCGAGGTCGAGTCGGAGTGCGGGGCGTTCGTGGTTCCGGACGAGCCTGGCGTCCGGGTGCTCTTCCCCCCGTTGACGGGCTCGGTGACTATCGACGTGGAGCGGGACGGGACGTCCGTCGCGCGCCTGGCTGCCGAGCCGGTCTACGTCGGCCAGTTCCCCAACGGGCCGGACTGCGGCGAGGTCTGCCGGGTGGCGACGGTGCGCGTTGCGGTCGAGTAGCAGCGGCTTCGGCGGGTCGTCTACCTTGGGCGACCGCCTCCGACCGACCGAGATGGACCCCGACCCGTGGTGGGCCTTCGCCCTCGACCCCGACACCCGCGCCGACCCCGACGCCAACCGCCAGCGCGGCGCCGACGGCGCGCCGCTGGTGAACCCGCCCGGCGAGGGCGGCCGCCTGGGTCTGGACTACGCCGGCTACCTCGGGCTGGCGGACCTGCTGGGCGCGGGCACGCCGGCGACGACGGTGCCGGACGAGCGGGCGTTCGTCGTCGTCCACCAGCTGTGCGAGGTGGTGTTCAAGCAGATGACGTTCGACCTGGCCGTGGTCGCGGCGACGTTCGAGCGGCTGCTCGGGCTGCCGGCCGACGAGCGCGCGGCGCTGGCGCTGGCCGAGGGCGAGGTGGACCACGACACCGACGCGGCCGAGGTCTGGCGCCCCGCCATCACGGCGTCGAACCGGTTGCGCCACGCCGCGCGGCGCATCCTGCCGCCCATCATGGAGCTGATGGGCCGGTCCGGCGACGACGACGTGCTGTTCTCGCGCGTCGAGTTCGCGCGCTTCCGCGGCGCGCTGGAGCCGTCGAGCGGGTTCCAGGCCGCCCAGCTCCGCTTGGTCCAGCGCGCGCTGGGGAAGGCGCCACTTTTGGACCTGCGCGTGTTTCCCGGAGACGCCTACGGCAAGCACTACACCGGCTCGCCATGCGGCCACGTCGCCCTGGCCGACCCCTTGGTGCTCCAGGGCGGCGCCGAGATGGCCTCCCCCCCGCCCGGCCACCCCGCCCGCCAGTCGGCCCGGCTGGACGGCGCCGCGCACGACCTCTTGGCGACGATCCCGGCGCTCGGACCCAGCCTCCCGCCCCCGCCCGGCATCCGCCGCATCCACGCCGACGACGTCGCCCGGGCCGTCGACCGCTTCCGCGCGACGCTGGGCGCCGCCAGCGAGTCGGCGACGGCGGCCACGGACGCGTTCCGCGCTGACCTCGAACACGCCGCTCAGGCCGAGAACCAGCGACGCGACGCCCTCGGCCCAGCGCGGCAGGGCGCGTACACGCTGCAGGTCCGGGCCCCGCGGAGCGCGCTCGCCCACGTTTTGTCCCGCATCGCCGCGCTCGACGACGCGCTGCACGCGCCGAGCGACGGCACCTTCCTAAGCGTCCACCGCCGGACCGTCCGCCGCCACGTCGCCGACGGGTCCGGGACGGGCGGGGGCGGGATGCCGTACCTCGTCACGAGCCAGCGCTACCTGCTGCCGCTGTTCCCCGCGCTGGTGGCGTGGCAGGACCTGGAGCTGTGAGCCCCGAGAGAGAGACCCAGCGACTACGCCCCCTCCTCCCTCGCCCGGATCAGGTCGATGGTCTCGACGGCGTGGCGCAGGTGCGGGATCACGATGCTCCCGCCGACGATGAGCGCGACGTTCATCGCGTCCAGCATCTCGTCGTCGGAGTACCCGGCCTCGGCGCACTGCTCCAAGTGGTAGTCGATGCAGTCGTTGCACCGGAGCACGGCGCTGGCCACCAAGCCCAAGAGCTCCTTGGTGCGGCCGTCGAGCGCGCCGTCGCGGTAGGCGGCCGAGTCGAGGTTGAAGAACCGCTTGATGCCCAGGTGCGCGCCGTCGTCCAGGATCCGCGCGTTCATGCGCTCGCGGTGGGCGTCGAAGCGGTCCAGGCGCGTGCCGGCGTCGGTGTCGGGGGCGTCCATGTCTGAGTCGGGGGTGACGGCCGAGAAAGCGCGCTGGCGCGAGCGGTTCCGAGCCCGACGTCGGGCGACGGACCCGGCCGCGCTGGCCACCGCGAGCGACCGGATCGCCGCTCGACTGGCGGAGTTGATCGACGAGCGCGGAGGGCGCGGCGCGGTCGCGCTGTTCTGGCCCCTGCCCGGCGAGGTGGACCTTCGAACGCTCGCTGAGGCGCTCCGCCAGTCGGGCGCGGCGGTGGCGCTGCCGGCGGTGACCGGTCCGCGTCGGCTGGAGTGGCGACGGTTCGAAGGCTCCGGGCAGCTGGTCGAGGCTCGGTGGGGACTGCGGGAGCCAGACCCGAGCGCAGAGGAGATCGCGCCCCACGCGCTGGCGGTCGTGGCGATCCCGGGTTTGGCGTTCGGACGCGACGGGACGCGGCTGGGCTACGGCGGCGGGTTCTACGACGCGCGCCTTGGCCGAGACCCCCGCGTTGCGTGTCGGCGTGTCGGTGTCGGGGGCGCTGGTGGACGCGGTCCCGTCGGAGCGCCACGATGCCCGCCTGCACGCGGTCGTGACGGACACGGAGATCGCCTGGATCGGCCGTCCTCCGCCCGCTCCCAAACCGTAGCGGCCTGCCATGCCGGACTCCTCAGACTGGCGGGGAGCCTCCGCCAGTGCGGCGCGGCCGCCAGGGCCACGGCGCGCCCCCTGTCCCGCAACTACGCCGCCGGCGCGTCCGTACGTTCTGGCCGCACGCCCCTCCCCCCGATGCCCACCCGTTCTCGCTCGCGGTCCGCCCAGGAAGGAGGCGACGTCTACGACGACGAGTTCAGCTTCGTCTCGGACGACGACGTCCTGGCGTACATGGCCGAGCAAGAGCTGGAGGAGGAGACCGAGGAGAAGAAGCAGGCCGGGTTCTGGAACCTCCAGACCGCGTCGGGCATGGGGCTCATCGGGCTCGGCGCGCTCTACAGCATCCAGCAGCTCGGGTTCTTGCCGTTCGGGTTCGACCTGTCGGGCCTGGTCCAGGTGCTGCCCATCCTCGCGGCCGTCCTGATCATGCTGACCGGCTTCGGCGTGCTCTCGTGGAGCCCCGCCGCGCGCCGACGTGCCAAGGCCCGCAAGCGCGCCGCGCGCCGCCGCCGCCAGCGCCGCAACGTGAGCCAGCGCAAGACCGTCGGCCGGGCGCCCCAGGACGAGGCCGGGCGCCGCGCGTCGAGCGCGTTCGCCCAGGCCGAGAAGGCGTTGGGCGTGGCCGGCCAGGCCGCCGGACGCGCCGTCGAGGAGGCCAAGGCCCGCCGCGCCTCCGCCCGCCGCAAGGGCCGCACCCGGCTGCTCAAGGACCGCGCCAACCGGAAGCTGACGGGGCTCTCGGCTGGGATGGCGAACTACTTCGGCCTGGACCCCACCGTCGTCCGCATCGGCTGGGTGCTGGCGACCATCTTCACCCAGGGCGGGGCGCTCGTCCCGTACATCATCCTGTCGATGATCGTGGGCAACGAGGACGACGCGCGGCCCGATGACGACCCCGTCATCCGCGTCTCGCGCTAGCTGGCGGACGGGTAGCCGTGGGGCGCCACGTATCAGCCCGCGATTCGGACGATGCCATCGCCGGCTTCCGCAGCAGCCTCGAAGGACGCCCACGCTCGTCGGACCTCCCGCTTGGCCCACAACTCCCATTGAGGCCCCGGGTGTGCAGCACTGAATCGGGCTGCCACGTCCTCCCGGTCGAGGTCCTGGAGCACGGCCCAGGCCGCTCGGACGGCGTCCGCGTCTGCGTACCACGGGTGTACGCTGTCCTCCATCCCCGGGACGTCCCAGTCCCCCCCGCCTCGGACGACCCGCTCAACTGGCGCCAGTCTGGCGGGCTCCCCAAGGCACTGGAGCAGGAGCCATGGAAAGGGCCCGAGGTCGAACGAGCGGGGAGCCGGGTCGCTGGCCGCCTCAGCCTCCTCGACTGAACGCCAGAAGTCGCGTGCGTCTCGGCCCATCGCGGCGGCCTCAGCAGGTGAGACACGGACGTACCAGTAGTTGAGCGGCATGGCGACATGGGATACGGACGCAGCGTTTACGGCGTGTGTCCCCAACTCACCGTCAAGCTCTTGGCCTCGCAGAACTGAATGGCCCACTGGCGGAGAGTGAGTGCGACGCAGCCCGGACGTGTCCCTCCCCCTGAGTTACAAAGAAGGGGCCGCCCCACAGTGGAGCGGCCCCTCGGGTCCGAAGACGCCAAGCGAGCTAGTTCGCGCGGGCCCACGCCTTCTGCGTCGCCGCGACGGCCTGCTGGCCGACGCCCGGGTCGATCATCTTGTCCTCGGCGGTCAGCTCCGCCGCGACGACCGTGCAGACGACCTCGGAGAGCTGGCCGATCAGCTTGGTCAGGTCCTTGAGGTTCTCGATGGCGATCGTCGCCAGCCGGTCCTCCTTCAGGCCCAGGGCCGTCGTGTAGAGCATGTGGTAGCTGATCGCCGCCAGGCCCGTCGCGGTGTACGTGTCGCGGATCATGCGCGAGACGGTGTCATTGGGCCGGAGCAGGTCGTAGAACCCGGCCGCGATGCCGAGCGCCTCGAACACGGCCTCCTTCACGGCCTCCTTCACGCCTCCGCCCTCGGTGCTCTCGTTGTAGGCCTCCAGCTTCTGCGTGTGGTTCTGGAGCGCGGCCTTGAGCGACGTCAGCACGCGGACGGCGTCGGGGTGCTGCTGGGTCTGGTCGGAGGTGAGCTGGCGCTCGACGGCCTCCAGGATGTGCGACTCGACGGCGTTCATGTCGGTCGCGTACGAGTTCAGGATTTCGGTGCGGTCCATGGCGGAGGGGAGGGTTGAGGGGAGCCCGTTGGACCGCAACCCCCTCCCCGCCGTTCCTCGCCGCCCATTCCCGCCACCGCTCTTCTCCGGTTCTCGCCGGATCTAGGGGCTTCCCCTACTCGGGCAGCGTCCCCGCGACGGACTCGTGAAGGTCGCTCGGCCGGATGTGGGCGCGGACGGCGTCGGTCACCTCCTCCACGGTCAGCGACTGGATGCGGTCGGGGTACTCATCGAGGTAGCTCATCGGGAAGCCGCGCTCGGCGTTGACGAGCAGCCGGGCCGCCAGCCCCGACGTCGTCGCGAGCCCGACGACGTGCAAGCCGGCCAGCGTGGTCTGGGTCTGGCGGAGCTGGTCTTGGGAGACGCCGTCGGCGACGAAGCCCTCGACCTCGGCGCGCGTCGCCGCGATGCCGCGCGCCAGGTTCTCCTGGCTCAGCGTCACCTGGACCCGGACGTGCCCGTCGTGGTGCACCGACGGCCCGCCCAGGCCGGCGCCGATCCCGTAGGTCAGCCCCTGCTCGTCGCGGACGGTCTGCATCAGCCGGCCCGAGAAGTTGCCGCCGAGCGAGAACACGCCCGCGTAGGCCGCCAGGAAGTCGGGGCTGTCGCGCCTCAGGTCGACGGCGTGGCCGAGGTAGACGTCCAAGTTGCGGCGGTCGGCCATCTCGACCGTGACGTGGCCGGGCGGCTGGGGCGTGGCCTGGCTGGCGAACGCCGCCGTCCGGCCGTGCGGCTCCCACCCCTGGAACACGTCGGCGACCGACTGGCGGGCCGCGTCGGGCACGTCGCCGACGAGCGCCAGCGTGAGCCCGTCGGGGCGGACGTGGGCCGCGTGGTAGGCGCGGACGTCGTCGGGGGTGAGGGCCTCGACGAGCGCCAGCTCGGCCTTGGGCTCCAGGACGTAGTTGGGGTGCGACGCGGGGTACAGCCTCCGCCGGAGCGCCGCCGACGCCTGGGCCGTCGTGGATTCCCGGGACCGGCGGACGCCCGAGACGGCGCGGACGACGGCCTTCTCGATCTCGTCGTCGTCGAGCAGGGGCTCGCGGAGCTGCTCCGCGACCAGCTCCAGCACCGTCGGGAGGTCGCCGCTCAGGGCCCGCCCCGCGACGCCCATCCGGAGCCCGTCCGAGTAGAACGAGACCTGGGCGCCCAGCCCGTCGAGCGCCTCGGCGATCTCGAACCGGTCCCGGTGGGCCGTGCCCTTGTCCAGCACCGACGCCACGACGCCCTGCACGATGTCGTCGTCGGCGCCCAGGTCGGGCGCGGTCTCGAACGACCCGCGGAAGCTGACCACGTCGCGGACCTCGGTCGGCAGGATCAGCAGCCGGGCCGGGCCGGCGGTGGTGTCGGTGACGCGCGGGGCGAGGTGGAGGTCAGACAACGGGGCTCTCAGGGGTGGGCGCTCCTACACGCGTCGCCGCTGGCGGTGATCCGGCCCCCGGCCGGGGCGGCGCGAGCGGGCTACCCCTCGTCCGGCACGTACCACCCGACCGTCCGCCGGTCGTCGTCGAGGACGTGGGCGGCGGCGGCCTGGACGTCGGCGGCGGTGACGGCCTCGATGCGGTCGCGGTAGTCGGCGAACAGCGTCCAGTCGCCCACGGCGACGGCCTCGTTGATCTGGGAGACGACGGCCATGGGCCCGTCGCGCCCGAACGCCTCGTTGGCGACGACCTGGCGGCGCGCGCGCTCGAGCTCGTCGGCCGTCACGCCGTCCGTGGCGACCTCGGCCAGCGCTTGCGCCAGCGCGGCCTGGGCCGTCTCGTGCGTCACGTCGGGCGCGAGCGAGGCGTAGACGATGAACAGGCCGGGGTCGCGGAGGCGCGGGTAGTACGCCGCGCTCGACGTCGCCAGGCCCCGGTCGGTCAGGGCGCGGTACAGGCGCGCGCTCTTGCCGCCGGACAAGATCTGGGCCAGCAGGTCGAGCGCGTCGGCGGTGGCGTCCAGGCCGGGGGGCGCTTTGTAGGCCAACAGGACCGTGCCCAGCTCGCCCGCCTGGCGCACCGTGACGCGGCGCTCGCCGCGCTGCTCCGGCTCCCGGGTCACGGCGGCGTCGAGGTCGCGGTGAACTAGGGGCTCGGGCGCGTCCGGGTCGTCCTCGGGCCCGGCGGCGATGGCGCCGAAGTGGGCGTCGATCAGGTCTAGGGCGTCCCGGGTCTCGAACATCCCGGCGACGGTCGCGGTCGCGTTCGACGGCCAGTAGTAGGTGTCGTAGAAGTGGCGGAGCCCGTCGGCGGTGACGGTCTCGACGTCGGAGCGCCAGCCGATGACGGGGTGGCCGTAGGGGTGGGCCTGGAAGGCCGTCGCGTAGGTCGCGTGGAGCAGCTTGCGGATCGCCTGGTTCTCGCCCCGGTCGAGCTCGTTCAAGACGACGGTCCGCTCGCTTGCGAGGTCCTCGTCGCGGACCCGGGCGCCGCGCATCCGGTCGGCCTCGATCTCGACGGCGCGCTCGAGGTGCTCCGAGGGCAAGAGCGCGTAGTAGTTCGTCCGGTCGTACCACGTCGTGGCGTTGATCTGGCCGCCCAGCGACTGCAGCGTCTGGAACACCGACGTGCCGAGGTCGCGGTTGAACTTCTCGGACCCCTTGAACATCAGGTGCTCCAAGAGGTGCGTGGCGCCGGTCAGCCCGGCGCCCTCGTTCCGGCTCCCCACGCGGTACGTCACCTGGAAGGCGACGACGGGCGTGGCTTCGTCGCGGGCGAGCAAGACGGAGAGGCCGTTGCCGCGGTGGCGGTACTCCTCCACGCCACCGGCGGCGCGGACGTGGTCGAAGGCAGGGTGGGCGATCTCGGGCATGGGCGCAGCGTGGGGGGGCCGTCGGACGGATCCGGCCGGGCGGGGATCCCGGCGTGCGACCGCGCCGGCTCGGAGCGTCCGTGTCCTCCGGTACCTTCCGCCCTGCACTTCCATGCCCATGCGAGTCCTTCTCCTCCTACTGGCGGTCGCGACGGCCGGGTGCTCGTCCGAGGCCGGGCAAGACCCCGCCGAACCAGTCCAGCCCACCGACGCTCAGGCCAGCGTCGCCCCGGGTCCCGCGCCCGGCGCCGTCTCCAAAGCCACCAGCGGCAAGCCGGAGGTCGTGCTCTACGTCACCGAGTGGTGCCCGTACTGCTCCCAGGCGCGCGAGTACATGACCGCCGAGGGGGTCCCCCACCGCGTCGTGGACATCGAGGCGAGCGCGGAGGGCCAGGCCGAGTACCGGGCCATGGGCGGGACGGGCGGGATCCCCCTCGTGGCCGTCGGCACGGAGACCATCGAGGGCTGGAGCGCCGACTGGGCGCGCGAGCGACTTGACGCGGCGGGCTACGACTGAGCCGGTGCAGCGCGGAGCAGCCGAGTTCCGTAGAGGCTCCACACGCCCTCTCCGCCGATGCTGCGCCTGATCGCTCTCCTGCTCCTCCTGCCCGGCTGCTCGCTGGCCGGCGACGACGCCGAGGTGATCGTCACGGTCCAGCTCTCGCCCCAGGCGCGCGACCTAGCCATCGAGGTCCAGGTCGATGGCAAGGTCGTCCCCACGGTCGGGCGCGACCCGGGGCTCTCGACCACGCAGACGGTGACGGCCCAGGGCTCCACGACCGTCGAGTGCGCCGTCTCCCGAGGGGCGTCCTCCACGACCGGGACCCTCCGCCTGGACCTGAACGACGGCTGGCGGTACCCGGTCACGTGCGCCGTCCAAGCCGACGACCCGGCCGACCTGTGCTTCGGTTGCCGAGGCTCCGAAGCGTTCGACCTCGACCCCGGCCTCGGCGTGCCGGGCCAACGCCTGTGGCTGGTGTGGGCTGGCGACTCCATCGACAACCCGCCGGTCTACTAGCGGAGGCCGCTGGCGCCTAACTCCCCGCGCCCGACTGGCGGACGGCTTCCGCCAGTGAGTCAAACGAGCGGGTAGGCCGCGTCGCGGGGGTGGATCACCGCTACCTCGGCGGGCCACGCGATGGCGAACGCCGGGTCGTCCCAGCGCACGCCGCGCCCCGCCTCCGGCACGTAGGGCGCCGAGATCATGTAGAGCACCTCCGTCGCGTCGTCCAGCGTCAGGAAGCCGTGCGCGCAGCCCTCGGGCACGTACAACGCCGCGCCGTTGTCGGCCGTCAGCGTCTCGCCGTGCCACTGGCGGAAGGTATCGGAGCCGGGGCGGAGATCCAGGCACACGTCCCAGACCGCGCCTCGCGTGCACCGCACCAGCTTGGCCTCGGCGTGCGGCGGCGCCTGGTAGTGCATCCCGCGCAGCGTGCCCCGAGCGTGGTTGAACGATGTCGAGCACTGCGACAACTCGCCGCTGAGACCATACGCCGCCAGCGCGGCGCCATCCCACGTCCGGGCAAAGTGGCCGCGGTCGTCCGCGTGCCGCTCGGGGCGGAGGACGACGCATCCGGCGATGGGGGTGGGCTCGAAGTGCATGGGCTCCAGTGAGATCGGCGGGCTGCCGCCTGGATTAAAAGACCTCGACGCGGGGGATCGGGACGACGAACTGGCCGCCCCAGTCGCGGACGTGGCGCATCTGGCCGGCGATCTCGTCGCGGAGGTTCCAGGGCAGGATCAGGACGTAGTCGGGCCGGGTCTCCGCGATCCGGGACGGGTCGTGGACCGGAAGCCGGGCGCCGGGCGTGTAGGTCCCCTGCTTGTAGGGGTTGCGGTCGACGGTGTAGTCCACCAGGTCGGTGCGGATGCCGCAGTAGTTGAGCAGGGTGTTCCCCTTGCCCGGCGCGCCGTAGCCGACGACGGTCTTGCCGGCGCGCCGCGCCGAGATCAGGAAGTCGAGCAGGCCGCGCTTGGTCTCGCGCACGCGGTCGGCGAAGGCGGCGTAGGTGGCGGGGTCGTCCACGCCCCACTGGCGCTCGCGCTCGGCGAGCGCGAGAGCGCGGTCGGTGACGGGCTTAGAGGTGTCCGCGTCGTGGCGGGCGTAGATCCGCAACGAGCCGCCGTGCGTGGGCAGGGTTTCGACGTCGAACAGCGTCAGGGCGTGGCGCGCGAACACGCGCTGGACGGCGGTGAACGAGAAGTACGAGAAGTGCTCGTGGTAGATCGTGTCGAACTGGTTGCCGTCGATCAACTCCAGCAGGTGCGGGAACTCGACCGTCGCCACGCCCTGCTCGTCCAGCAGTACCGCCAGCCCGGCGACGAAGCTGTTGAGGTGGGGCGTGTGGGCGAGCACGTTGTTGGCCGCGACGACGTCGGCCCGGAGCCCCTCGGCGCGCATGGCCTCCGCCTCTTCTCGTCCGAAGAAGGCGACCCGGGTGGGGACGCCGCGCTGGCGCGCCGCGTCGGCGACGTTGGCGGCGGGCTCGACGCCCAGGCAGGGAATGTTTCGGGCGACGGCGTGCTGCAGCAGGTAGCCGTCGTTCGAGGCGACCTCGACGACGAGCGACTCCGGCCCCAGGCTGAACCGCTCGGCCATCGCCTCGACGTACCGGCGGGCGTGCTCGACCCACGAGTCGGAGTACGACGAGAAGTAGGCGTACTCGCCCTCGAAGATGGCCTCCGGCGGGACCACCTCGTCGATCTGGACCAGGGCGCACTCGTGGCAGACGAAGGCGTGCAGCGGGTAGAACGTCTCGCCCTGGCCGAGCTGGTCGGGGCGCACCACGTTCTGACACGGCGGGCTGGAGCCTAGGTCCACGACGGAGAACCGCAGCGGCGTCCCGCACGACCGGCACGGGAAGCCCTGACCGGGGGGCTCAACGGGCAGCGCGGGGGTGTCAGCGAGAGCCTGCATGGATAGAGGAGCCGGAAAAACCTGGGAGCTTGATCGTCACGCCGCGCTGGCGGCCGTGGTGGGCAGTGCCGACGCGGCGCCGTCGCCCGAGCGTGCCGTCCACCGGAGGTCGGCCGAGAGCGCGCCGGCGTCGATGAGCGACCGGAGGTGCGCGATGCGGCTGTAGCCCCGCCCTTCGAAGGTCTCGGGCTGGAGGTCCAGCCCGGCCAAGGCGTCGCGGACCTCGCGGACCCCGTCCCGCACCGTCCACGTCGGCCGCCAGCCGGGCAGGCGCTCGGCGATCTTGGCAAAGCTGACGCGGTACGACCGCGTGTCGGGGCTGGCGCCGTCGGCGAAGGTGACGCGGCAACCTGGGACCTCCTGGCCCACGATCTCGGCCACGTCGCGGACCTGGTAGTTCTCGCCCTCGCGCCCCACGTTGAACGCCTGGTCGTGGACAGCCTCGCGCGGCGCCTCCAGCGCCGCCAGCACGGCGCGGCTCACGTCCTGGACGTGGACCAGGGGCCGCCACGGGGTCCCGTCGCTCAACATCCGGATCGCGCCGGTCGCGACGGCCCACGCCGTCAGGTTGTTCACCACCAGGTCGAAGCGGAGCCGGGGGCTGGCGCCGTAGACGGTCGCGTTGCGGAGGTAGACTGGCGAGAAGGTGTCGCTCGCGAATGTGCGGATGCCGGCCTCGGCGTCCACCTTGGCGCGCCCGTAGGCCGTCACGGGGTTGAACGCGGCCTGCTCCGTCACGGCGCCCTGCCCGGCGGCGCCGTACAGGCTGCACGAGCTGGCGAACACGAACCGGCCTACGCCGGCCTCGCGCGCCAGCGCCGCCAGGCGGACGCTGGCGGCGGCGTTGACGCGGTCGGTGAGCCCCGGGTCGAGGTTGCCCAAGGGGTCGTTGCTGAGGTTGGCGAGGTGGACGACGGCGTCGAACCCCTCCAGGTCGGAGGCGCTGGCGTCGCGCACGTCCAGCCACCGGGCGGGCGGCGCCGGGGGCTGGGGTCCGAAGGCGCACGCGGAGAACCAGCCCGCGTCCAG
This sequence comes from Rubricoccaceae bacterium, assembly GCA_963789285.1. Classification (GTDB taxonomy): domain Bacteria; phylum Bacteroidota; class Rhodothermia; order Rhodothermales; family Rubricoccaceae; genus Rubrivirga. The sequence continues at coordinate 1,917,247 of CAWBJZ010000004.1, read as the reverse complement.
GCCGACCACCTCGTGGCCGGCGGCCTGCAACACGGGCGACAGGACCGTCCCGATGTAGCCGTCGTGGCCGGTAATGAGGATGCGCATGGAGGGGGCGGGCGTTCCCCGACCCCCTGCCAACTCCGTTCCACGCGCGCCCTGCCCCCAGTTCCGACCTCGATGAGGACCCCGACGGGTATCTCTTGCCGGTCCCGGGGCGAAAGAGGCCGCCCGGACGGTCCGGGCGGCCTCGGTAACTCCGCAGGTGCTGGGTTAGGTGCGCGAGATGTGCACCTCGAACGTGTCCCCTTCGCCGCGCCGGCTGTTCACCTTGTGCTGGCCGTCGAAATTGCGGCGCATGTAGTTGCGGACGCCCTGGACCTCGTTCTTGTTCGCCTTGAACACGAGCACCTTGTCTTTGCCGAGGTCGTTGAACTTCTCCCCGATGGGAGAATACTTGCTGCGCCGCGTGCCCCTCACGCTGCGACGCTCGCTGGCTTCCTTCGAGGAGATGGTCTCGAAGTCGAACGTGGTTTTTTTGGAGGTGGACTTGGTCTTGGCCATGAAAGAGAAGGATGGGGTGAGGAGGTCCGTGGTGCCCCCGTGCGAACCGTACCCCAATCTAGCTCGTCAGTTTCCACACGTGATGAAATGCAGGCGTTCTGAACCTCGCCTTAGCTCCGCCAGCGGTGCGAGACGCGCGGCAGCAACGTCAAACGGACACCACGACACAAGGAAGCGTCCCGCTCTGGGGACCCGAACGCCCGACTGGCGGCGCGAGCGGGCCGAGTTCGACTCCCAGAGGTGAGGCGGACGCCCACCCCCAGCGCTCGTCGCGGAGGCATCCGTCGGGGTCCGTCACGATGACCTCAGGCGGAGGCCGGCGAACGCCGTGTCGGAGTTGGCGCGGACGATTCCTCTTGTCTCGGCCGGGAGCGCTCTCGCGCCGTGTCGATCAGGAATCGGGGCACGGCCCGAGCGTAGCGGCGCCACAGCCGGCGCGGCTCCATCGCTAGGCGGAACGCCCACTCCAGGCCCGCCCGTTGGACCCAGCGCGGCGCCTGGCGGAGCAGGCCGGCGTGGAAGTCGAAGGCGGCGCCGACGGCTAGGCAGACGGCGCCGGTGGTCTCGGCGTGGGCGGCGACCCAGCGCTCCTGGCGCGGGCACCCCAAGCCGACGAACACGATTCGCGCGCCGGAGTCGCGGATCTGCGAGTCGTACGCCTCGGCTTCCCCTGCCGTCAGGGGACGGAACGGCGGCGAGATGGCCGCGACGATGTCGAGCCCGGGCGCTTTCTGGGGCAGCCGCTCGCGCAGCGCGTCCAGCACGGCCTGCGTCGAGCCGTACAACGCGACCGGCACCCCGCGCCGGGCCGCGCGCTCGGCGACCGCCAGCGTGGCGTCGGGGCCGTAGACGCGGTCGAGCTGGGCGATGCCGCGGGCGCGCATCTCGCGCACGATGCTCATGCCGTCGGGCAGGTTGAGGTCGGCGCCGTTTAGGACGTCGGCGAAGGCGGGGTCGTCCTGGGCCTCGACGGCGCCGTGGGCGTTCGAGAAGCACGCGTAACGCGCCTCGCCGGCCTCGGCCCAGTCCACCAGTTGGTCGGCGGCCTGGTCGGTCGAGAGGGCGTCGAAGCGGACGCCGAGGATGGACGTGGAGGGCATGGTGGGGCGGCGGTCCCCAGAGCTATCGTCCAGAACCTCCCTGAGCGAAAGCAGACCGCCCCTGTTTCCGCGACGGGCTGCCCGCGCCCCGACGCCTTCCGCGCGGACCCGCCCCACCTCGGGTGCCGCACTGGCGGGCGGCCTCCGTCAGTCCGAGCCGGGCGGGCACCGCGCCAAGCGTAACGGGTAGGCCCCCTCCCACCCCGCCGCCCCCATGCCGACCGCCCCCGACCCCACCGACCGCGACCACGTCTGGGTCTACCCCTTCGCCGACGCCCCCGCCGGGTCCGGCGCGAAGGCCCTGCTGGGCGGCAAGGGCGCCGGGCTGGCGGCCATGACGGCGGCCGGGCTGCCGGTCCCGCCCGGGCTCACGATCACGACCGAGGCCTGCGTCGCGTACCAGCGCCACGGCCACCACTTCCCCGAGGGGCTGTGGTCCCAGACGCGCGCCGCGCTGGCCGACGTCGAGACCGAGGCCGGGCGCCGGTTCGGGGACGCCCAGGACCCCCTGCTGCTGTCGGTCCGCTCGGGCGCCGCCGTCTCCATGCCGGGCATGATGGACACCGTCCTGAACCTGGGCTTGAACGACGAGACCGCCGCCGCGCTGGCGGCCCAGACCGGCGACGAGCGGTTCGCCTACGACGCCTACCGCCGGTTCGTCGCCATGTTCGGGACCGTCGTGATGGGCGTCGAGGGCGCCCGGTTCGAGCGCGCGCTCGACGCCGCCAAGGACAAGGCCGGCGCCCAGGCCGACACCGACCTCACGGCCAGCCAGCTGCGCGGGGTCGTGGCGAGCTTCAAGCGGTTGGTCTTCGCCGAGCAGCACGGCGCCCCGTTCCCCGACGACCCCGAGGAGCAGCTCAGAATGGCCATCGCCGCCGTGTTCGACAGCTGGGACAACCCCCGCGCCCGGGCCTACCGCCGCGTCCACCGGATCGCCGACGGCATCGGGACCGGCGTGACCGTCCAGGCGATGGTGTTCGGCAACAAGGGCTGGGACTCCGGGACCGGCGTCGCGTTCACGCGCGACCCCTCGACGGGCCAGAAGACGCTGTTCGGGGAGTACCTCTTGAACGCCCAGGGCGAGGACGTCGTCGCCGGCACGCGCACGCCCCGGCCCATCGCCGAGATGGAGGCCGACCTCCCCGACGCCTTCCGCCAGTTCCGCGACATCGCCGAGCGCCTGGAGGCCACCTACGGCGACGTCCAGGACGTCGAGTTCACCATCGAGCAGGGGCGGCTGTGGCTGCTCCAGACGCGGACGGCCAAGCGCTCCGGCGCCGCCGCCGTCAAGGCCGCCGTCGACATGGTGGCCGAGGGCGTCATCGACCGGGCGACGGCGCTGGGCCGGGTCTCGCCCGGCGCGCTCGACGGGCTCTTGCACCCGACCGTCGACCCGGACGCCGAGGTCGAGGTGCTGGCGACGGGTCTGCCCGCCAGCCCGGGCGCGGCCCAGGGCCGGGCCGTGTTCACGTCCGACGACGCCGAGGCCCGCGCGGCCGAGGGCGAGCCCGTCATCCTGGTCCGCCACGAGACCTCGCCCGACGACTTCCACGGCATGGTGGCCGCCGTCGCCGTCGTGACGGCCCGGGGCGGGATGACGAGCCACGCCGCCGTCGTCGCCCGCGGCATGGGCACGCCGTGCGTCGCCGGCGCCGACGCCCTGCACGTCGACGCCGCCCAGGGCCGGCTGTCGGCCGGAGACCGCGCCGTCGTGGCCGGCGACTGGCTGACCGTCGACGGCGCGACGGGACGCGTGCTCCTGGGCCGGGTCCCGACGCGGCAGCCCCAACCGGACGCCAACTTCGACACCCTGATGGGCTGGGCCGACGACGTCCGCCGGCTCGGCGTAAGGGCCAACGCCGACACCGCCGCCGACGCCCAGGCCGCCCGCCAGTTCGGCGCCCAGGGCATCGGGCTGTGCCGGACCGAGCACATGTTCTTCGGCGACCAGCGGCTGGCGGCCGTGCGCGAGATGATCCTGGCCGACGCCGCCGGCGAGCGCGAGGCCGCGCTCCGCAAGCTGCTCCCGCTCCAGCGCGCCGACTTCGACGGCATCTTCCGGGCCATGGACGGGCTGCCCGTCACGGTCCGCCTGCTCGACCCCCCGCTGCACGAGTTCCTGCCCGGGCTGGTCGAGCTGACCGGCGAGATCGCCGAGACCAAGCGGGCGCTGCAGTCCGCCGGGACGTTGGGCGACATGGACCGGCTGCTGGACGACGCGGCCACCCAGCGCGCGTTGCTGCGCCAGGTCGAGCGGTTGCACGAGCAGAACCCGATGCTGGGCTTCCGGGGCTGCCGGCTGGGGATGGTCTACCCCGAGATCACCCGGATGCAGGCGCGCGCCGTGTTCGAGGCCGCCTGCGACTGCGCCGCCGACGGCGTCGACGTCCAGCCCGAGGTCATGGTGCCGCTGGTGTCCGCCGCGCCCGAGCTGGCGGACCAGGCGGCCGTGGTTCGGGAGGTCGCCGCCGACGTGTTCGCCGAGCGCGGCGTCGAGGTGCCGTTCCTGGTCGGGACCATGCTGGAGCTTCCGCGCGCGTGCCTGACGGCCGGGGCCATCGCCGAGCACGCCGAGTTCTTCTCGTTCGGCACCAACGACCTGACCCAAACCACGTTCGGGCTCAGCCGCGACGACGCCGGCCGGTTCCTGTCCGCCTACGTCGAGCGCGGCGTGCTCCCCGACGACCCGTTCCAGGTGCTCGACCGCGACGGCGTCGGCGAGCTGGTCAAGATGGGGACCGAGCGGGGCCGGGCGGCGCGGCCGGGGCTCAAGGTGGGCGTGTGCGGCGAGCACGGCGGGGAGCCGTCGTCGGTGGCCTTCTTCCACGGCGTCGGGCTGGACTACGTGAGCTGCTCGCCGTTCCGCGTGCCGGTCGCGCGCCTGGCCGCCGCCCACGCCGCGCTGGCGGACGCCGACCGCCAGCCCGACGGGTTGGTGGACGACGACGCGCCCGGCGGCGACGGGGCCGCCTGACCCGCGCCCCTAAGTCGTCATTACGGCTCGGGCGGGGACGACCGTTGAGCTAGCTGACCGGAGTGGATGTCGGCCCCAGGGTGGAGCCACATCAGTGGCGGGCGGGCGCACGCCCCGTGCCCCCTCACGCCCCGATGCCGAAGTAGTTGTCCGGCCCCGGCACGACCATGTTCCGAAGCCGCTTCGGGTCGAGCGCGAAGCGGGCCAGCGCGCCCCACGCCTGGGCTCTGTCTGAGCGGGAAAGCGAGACCCGGCGGATGGCCTGGGCGAAGTCGACGGCCCGACCCGCCGAGGGCAGCAGCAGGCCTTGGGGTCGGACGCCCGTCTCGTACTCGATGTAGTCGCGCCGAGACAAATGCCGCGCCGAGCCGGCGTGCAGGCGGTGGTCGAAGAGCACCTCGTCCAGTGCTAGCAGCGGCCCGCGCACCAGCAGCTCGAAGCACAGCGCGTCCTCGACGCCCGGCATCGCGAACGGGCGCGTCGCCGCGACGGCGTCGGCGCGGAAGAGGCCGTAGACCATCCACTCGCCGTGCCTCCCGGTCACGAACCGGTAGAGGCGGCGGCCCAGCGCGCCGTCTAGCTGGCGGGCCCAGGACGGGGACCAGCGCCAGACGTCGTCGCCATCGCGGAAGCCGCCAGCCGTCGGGTCGTGGGGGTATGGCCGGTCGTCGCCGTCGACCAGGCGGATGGCGGTGTGCGCGCCGACGGCGTCGGGCCGGGCCTTCAGCGCGGCGAGGCAGGCGGCGAGGTAGCCGGGGTGCGGGCGGTCGTCGTGGGCGGCCCACTTCACGAACGGCGCGCCGGTCGCGACCGACAGCGCCATCGAGCGGTTGAAGTTGCCGTTGGCGCCCAGGTTGGCCTCGTTTCGGACGTAGCGGATGCGCGCGTCCCGGCTGGCGGCGCGCCGAGCGATCTCGGGCGTGGCGTCGGTCGAGGCGTTGTCGGTCACGACCGCCACCCAGCGCGTCTCCGTCTGCGCGCGCAACGCGTCGAGCGCCTGCTCCAGGTAGTTGGCCCCGTTGTAGACGGGGACCGCGAAGGCGACCCGGGGCGTGGCGCTCATCCGCGACGGCGGCGGGCCCGTTCGGCCCGGCGCTGCGCGATGGCGTCGGCGTAGACGCCGAGCAGCTGGCGGTAGCCGACCTCGCGCGAGAAGCGGCGCGCGAAGGCGTCGTGCGTCTGCTTGCGGACGGTCTGCATCTGCGCCGGATCGTCGGTCAGCTCGCGGACGGCGCGAGCTAGGGCGTCGGAGTCCCCGCGCGGGAAGAGGCGGCCGGTCTCGCCGTCGTCGATCATCTCGACGAACGCGCCGTGGTCGGTCGCCACGACGGGCGTCCCATGCCCCATGGCCTCGACGGCCACCAAAGGCCAGCCCTCGTACCACATCGACGGCGCGACCAGACACGCGGCGCCCGCCATCAACGCCTCCAGCTCGTCGGCGGGCTGCCACCCGAGCCAGCGGACGCGGGGGTTCTCGGCCGTGGCCTGGGCCACCAGGTCCGAGAGCGGGCCGTCGCCGGCGACGCACAGGACGGGCAGGTCGGGGTCGCTGTCCCAGGCGTCCAAGAGCACCTCGAGCCCCTTGCCCTCCGCCAGCCGGCCGGCGAAGAGCGCGTAGTCGCCGCCCGTCGTCAGGGTGGGCTCCTTGGGCGGCAGGTTGTGCTTGACGACGACGCGGTCCGGGGGCAGGCCGCCTCGGACGAAGATCTCCCGTCCGAACGCGCTGAGCGCGACGTAGCGATCGACGTCGCGGTCCCAGGTGCCCAAGGCTCGGTGGATCGCGGTCGTGGCGGCCACGGCGGCGGTCGCGGCCGTGCTCCCGCGGTAGCACCGGTGGAGGACGGCGGGCGCGGCGAAGGACTTCCCCACGCAGTCGTGGCACAGCTCGCCGTCGCGCAGCAGCAGGTTGCCGGGGCACACCATCCGGTAGTTGTGCAGCGTGTGGACCGTCGCGGCGCCCGCGCCCCGGGCCGCCTGGAACACGGACGGCGAGATCAGCGGCAGCGTGTTGTGGACGTGCACCACGTCCACGCCGTGCTGGCGGACGACGCGGTCGACCTCGGCCGCGCTCTCCCGGCTCCACACCGTCCGGGCCGCCAGCGCGGCGCGGCCCATGCCCTCGACGTCGTCGTTGTGCAGCTGGTAGCGGAGCACGCGGTGGCCGCGCTCCTCCAGGATCGCGCCCTCGCGCTTGAACACGCCGTCCTCGCCGCCCGGCTCCTGGTACGCGTTGTGCACCAGGAGAACGGTCAGAGGGTTCGGGGGCGGGTGCGCCTTAGCGCCACCCGTACGCCGGAGCGTCGGTGCGGGCGGTGTCATCTTGGGGGAGGGGAACGTCGAGGGGGTTGAGGAGGCCGGGGTGCGTCGCCTGCAACCGCATCGCTGCAAGACCGATGCCCACTACGGACCACAGCCAGATGCCGCCCATGGGGCCTTCCAAGAACACGTCGAAGGACGCGTTGACCATGCAGGCCACCCAAACGCCCGCCAGCCAGGCGAACACGGCGACCCAGCGCCGCTGGCGGAGGCGCTTGGCGCGGGACCAGGCCCGGACGATCCCGCCGAACCAGCTCCCGTGGACCAGGAGCCACAGCAGGGCGCCGGGCACGCCGGCGCGCGCGAGCACGGTGAGGTGCCCGTTGTGGGGGCTCCGGAGCCCGCCGTCGTCCACCACGAACCCGTCCGACTCGGCCAGGTTGACCCCGAAGCCCTTGCCGTCCCAGAAGTGGGGGCCGCGGACGGTGTAGTTCACGATCTCGGCCCACCACAGCAGCCGCCACTGTTTGGTCCCGTCGAGGGCGTCGCGCGAGCTCCCGAAGATGCTCTTGACGTTCTCGACCACCTGCTCGACCGACACCTCGCGCGTGCCGCCCTGGACCGACAGCTCCAGCATCGGGCCGACGATGGCGCCGGCCAGGACCAAGAAGGCGAACGCGTAGACGAGCTTGCCCGCGCCGGTCCCCTGGGGCCGCATCAGCCAGGCCAGACCGAGCCCCAGCACGAAGGCGACCATGCCGCCGCGGTTCGAGATCATGATGATGCCCGAGCTGAACGCCGCCATCAGCACCAGCGCCGGCCTAGCGCGCATCAGCCCGAGCATCAGGAACGCCGTCACGGCGGTCATGTGCACCATCATGTCGCCGCCCTTGGCCTCGGGGATCGCGACGCCGCTGTTCCAGGGGTAGGTCGGGAGCCGGCCCTCCAGCGTCTTGCTGACCAGGTAGACCGCCCACGTCAGCGCCAGGATGACGACGACGGCCTTGCGGTAGCGGCGGACCAGGTCGCGCAGGCGCCCAGCGTCCGCTAGCAGGAGGGAGCCCAGGATGACGGCGTACAGCCCGTAGCCGACCAGCATCGCGTCGCGCGGCGCGTCGACGCCGTCTCTGCCGAGGTACGGGACCGTCCGGACCACGGTCCAGGCGAGCAGCACCAGCCAGAACCGCATGGGCCACGTCGCCAGCACCTCGCCTAGCTTGCGCGAGCCGGCCGCCACGCCCAGGCCGACCACCAGCATGACCTCGCCGATAAAGACCGGCGGGATGCCGACGTAGGCGAAGGTCCGGCCCAGGAGCGCGTAGCCCAACAGGCAGGCGCCCAGCGCGGCGAGGTAGCGCGCGCCCGGGGTCGCCCTGGCGGCGTAGCGGATGGGGGCGTACGTCAGGTCCACGGCACCTCGGGTTGGGCGGAGGGAGCGGCCAGGACGGCGGGCTCGGCCTGGGGCACCGCCCATAGCTGGCGGTAGTGCTCGGCCATGGCGTCGAGCATGGCCGGCAGCGCGAAGTGGGCGTCGACGCGCACCCGACCGGCGGCGCCGAGCGACTGGCGGAGCGCGCGGTCGCCGGCCAGGCGCACGAGCGCGGCCGCGAGGTCGGCTTGGGCCTGCTCGGGCGTGTGCGCGGCGACGGCGATGCCGGTCCGGGGCGTGACCTGGCGGGCGGGCCCTCCCAGGTCGAGGCAGACGACGGGGCGGCCGGCGGCCATGGCCTCCAGGGTCGCGTAGCCGCCGCTGTCGTGGAAGCTGGGGTGGACCAAGACGTGCGACTCGCCGAGCAGGCCGAAGCACTCGTCGCGCGGCAGCGCGCCCCAGACCGTCACGCGGTCGGCCACGCCCAGGTCGTCCGCCAGCGCGACCAGGCGGTCGCGCTCCGGCCCGCCGCCGACGATCCAGTACTCGGCGCCGTCGAGCGATCCGTCTTGCTGTCCGATGGCGCGGGCGAAGGCGCGCAGGCCCAGCTCGAACCCCTTCCAGTGCAGCAGCCGGCCGACGGACAGGAACCGCAGCGGGCCGTCGCCGGGCGCGGGCAGCGCCGCCAGTCGGTCGCGGACGTCGGGCGCCAGGGCGACGCCGGCTTGGGCGACCTCGACGCGGCGGCAGCCCAGCGAGACCATGGCGTCGGCGCTCTCGGCCGTGGAGGCGATCCCGAGCGTGGCGCGCTGGGCCGTCCGGCGGACGGAGGGCAAGCGGCGGGCAACGGCCCGAGCCAAGTCGCGCATCCGCTCCTGTCGCTGGCCCTCTGGGAGAACGTCGGGTAGAACGCGCGCGGCGCCGACTCCCCCCCGCCGACGGGCCCCCACAGGAACGGCGCGTCCACCGCGGCCCCGGCGCTGGGCGACCAGTAGCGGGCGAACGAGACGTGGTGGACGAGGTCGAAGGGCGACTGGCGCTCCAACTTCTTCGCCAGCCACCCCGCCCCGATCTGCCAGGCGTGGTAGTGGAGCTGTTCCCGAACGCCGCCGCGGTCCTGGCCGCCTTCGTGGTGCCGCGCGTTCTCGAACGGCAGGCGGTAGTAGACGACCCTCAGGCCGGGCACGGGCCGCTGGGCCAGCTCGCGCTCGACGACCGCGCGGAAGCCGGCGTACACGATCGCCGTCACGTTGTAGCGCTCGGCCGTGCCCCGGACCAGGTGCCAGCCGTGGCCCGGCTCCGAGCCCCGCCCCGGCCCGCACGCGAACGAGACCATTAAGATGTGAGGCTCCGGCTCGGGCGGGGCGCCGTCGCCTCCTGGCGCCGCCCGTCCGGCGGCGCGAAGCCCGCCCGAGGTCGGCGGATCTTCGGCTCCGCGCCGGACCAGCCCGACCATCACGGCCGCCTCGACCAACACCGTCACCAGGTCGGACAGGAGCGCGCCGGCGACCCCGAGGAAGAACGTCAGCGCCGCGCCGACCGTCGCGGCGGCCCCGCTGGCGGCGGCCCGGGCCGCGAAGACCGCCTCGGGCCGCTCCTCCGCCCGCAGCAGCGCCATCGCCACGTTGGAGACCACGGCCGCGAGCGGGAGCAGGCCGACCAGCCACAGGTACCCTGAGAAGTCGTCGTACTTGCCGTCGTAGATCAGCGTCAGGATCTCGGCGCCGAACACTCCGATCACGACGGCCCAAGCGACGGCGCCCAGCACCATCAGCCCGCCGACGCGCAGCGCCAGCCGGTGCCGTGCGGCGGTGTCCCGAGCGCGGACGAAGACCGGCACCAGCAGCTTGACGAGCGCCCCGGCCGCGTGTAGGACGGGCAGCACCAGGTTGAGCAGCGCGCGCAGGCCGCCCGTCGCCGCCAGCCCGGCCCACAGCGGCAGCAGCAAAACGGGCAGGTAGCCGTTGAACCACTCCAGCGCGCCCGTCGGAGCCGCCCATCCGCCGTACGAGCGGTGCTGCTCCTGGGCGTCGCGCTCCAGGTCGTCGTCGGGGAGCCGCCTTAGGGGGACGCCCAGCTTCACGGCCGTCACGGTGCCGGCCGCCAGCGAGGCGACGGCGACGAGCGCGATCGCGGTCGCGACGTCCAGCCGCGACGTCATCTGCAGCGCCGTCACGCCTGCCAGCATGACCACGGCGTACAGCCCGTCCGAGATCGCCGCCTGGACCGGCTGGGTGCGGACGAAGCACGCCGAGCGCATCGTCCACTGGAACAGGATCGCGGCCTGGGCGACGCTGAACGCCGCCAGTGCCGTCGCCAACAGGTGCGAGCCGGCCAGGTACGCCGCCCCGGCGCCGGCGACCAAGATGGCCGCGAAGGCGACCGAGAACCGGGCGTGCCCGCCCAGCACCAGGCGCAGGTAGCGCTCCAGCCGGGAGTCGAACCGGCCGGCGCCGAACACCAGCATCGGCTCGATGAGGTACCCGCCGTGGACGGTGCCGAGGAGCAGGAAGACGGTGTAGGCGACCGTGTAGGCGCCGTAGCCCGCCGGGTCCAGCCACCGCGCCAGCATCACGTTGACCGCGAAGTTGGCGCCGGCGAACAGCGCCTGGTCCACCACCGTCCACACGCCGTCGCGGACCCAGGGTGTGGGCTCCTCGGAGGACTGGGGGTGGGGGTCGGGCATTACGGGGGCACCGCCGACTGGCTCTACGGAGCGGAAGCTCCTTGTACGAGCGCGATAGGATCCCCTCTCCACCCCTTGGGGGGAGAGGGCTAGGGTGAGGGGGGCGGTCGACTCAGGTGTCGGCGTTGTGGGCGGGACCTCGGAACCCCTCACCCTGTCCCTCTCCCCAAGGAGAGGGGACTTCGTAGGCGGGGCGTGCGTCCGCTAGTTGCCGCCCAGCAGGAGCTGCGCCAGGAAGGCGACGGTCCCGGCGGCGCCGATCAGCGTCGCCGCGTCCTGCCAGCCGAACTGGCGGCGGTCGACGACTTCGACCAGCAAGGCGTCCTGGTGGCACAGCGGCGGCACGATGGACGGGTTCGAGATCGCGTCCCCGAGCGTGGCGCCGTAGATCATGCCCATCTCGGGGCGGACGATCCGGAGCTCGACGCGGCGGTTGTTCTGGCGGTCGCGGGACTCCACGCGCGGGCCGCCGGAGAGCGCGAGCACCTGGCTCATGTTGGTCTCGTCGGCCACCTCGTACAGCCCGGGGTTCAGGACGGCGCCCTCGACCTGGACCTGGATGGTCGCCTCGCCGGGCATGTGGTGGCGGTAGTAGCCGGGCGCGTTGTTCTCGATCTGCTCCGCCTGGCCGATCCGGGTGAGGGGCTGGCCGTTGAGCGACTGGCAGGTGGGCTGGGCGAGGGCGAACGCGGGGGCGAGCGCGAGGAGGAAGACGAGGCGGTGCATGGGTCGGGGGGTGGCGTCGGACGAGGGTATCGGCCCGCCACGCGCATGCTTTACCGTTTGATGGACCGGGTTGTCGGGTTTTCGCCTCCGCCCTCGCCATCGTAAGCGGCCGTTCGCGCTCGGCACCGCTCAGAACCTCATCCTCCGCTCCTCCCCTCCCGCCCGCGTCAGCGACCGCGCGTGATGGCGTGCTGGGCGCTGGCGGTCGGGCGGTAGCCCACCGCCGACCGCGCGTCGAAGCGGTTCAGGACCGTCCCGATCTGGGTGAGCCCGACGCCCGCCAGCTCGGAGGCCACCTGGGCGAGCGCGTCCACGCTGGTCTCGTCGGCCTGGGCCACCAGCAGGGCGGCGTCGGCGTGGGGGGCGAGCAGCGTCGCGTCGGCGGACGACAGCGCGGCCGGGGTGTCGACGATGACCAGGTCGAAGGCCGAGCGCAGGTTCTGGAGCAGCGCGCCCACCTGGTGCGGCGCCCACATCTCGCCCGGCGACCGCGCCACGTCGCGCGGGGTCATGGCGAACAGGCTGGGCACGGACGTGCTCCAGTAGACCAGGTTCGTCCCCTCCGGCCCCTCGCCCAGCGGCGGGTGCTCGCCGAGCCCGAAGAGCGCGCCGACGGTCGGCTGGCGGAGGTCGGCGTCGACCAGGAGCACGCGGCGGCCCACCTGGGCGGCGGCGACGGCGAGGTTGGCGGCGGTCAGGCTCTTGCCCGCGTGGGCGTCCGGCCCGGCGACGAGCACCACCTGGGGCGCCTGGCTGCCGGAGTACAGCCCGGCGTGGAGGTGGCGGAAGGCCTCGGCCTCGGGCGCGAACGAGCGGGTCAGGGTGACGAGCGCCGGGTGGACCTCGGCGCCCTCGACGTCCTGGCGGCCCCCGCGCAGGGCGCCGGTGATGTCGGGCACGGTGCCGATGACGGCGAAGCCGTGGTCGCGCAAGTCGTCGGGCGTCCGCGCCGTCCCGTCGGTCTGGTAGCGGACGAACGCGATGCCGAGCCCGAACAGCAGCCCCATCAGCCCGCCCAGGGCGGTGCTGGCGGGCAGCCCGGGCCCCTCGGGCTCCCGGGGCAGCTGGACCTCGCGGATCACCTGGGCGAACCCGAGCTCGGTCGTCTCCGCCAGCTGGGCGTTGTCGTGCTCGGTCTGGAGCTGGAGCAGGGTCGCGGCGGTCGTGGCCTGCTGGCGCTGGAGCCGGCCGAGCTCGACCTGCTGGCCGGGAACCGAGCGGAGCTGGCCGCGCGCTTCGCTCAGCCGGCTCTGCAGCGTCGCGGCTCGGGCCTCGGCGCCCGCCAGCTCGGCCTGGACCTGGGAGATCTGGCGCTGCAAGTCGGCGACGTAGGACTGCCCGTTGGCGCCGGCGCTGGACAGGTCGAGGCCGCCGGCGGCCACGGCGTTGTCGGCCTGGGTGCCGACGCGCTGGCGGCGCTCGGAGCGCAGGTTGCGCAACCGGGCGTCGAGGTCGGCGACGTTGGGGTGGCCGGTCGGGTTGCCGCGGAGCTCGGGGTTCTGGCGGTAGATCTGCTCCAGCAGCCGCTCGACGCGCGTGATCTCGGCGTCGAGGTCGGCCGTCTCGGCGACGGACGGCCCGGAGCCGCTCCGCTCCAGGCGCTGCGGGACGGAGGCGAGGTCGGCGCGGAGCTGGCCCAGCCGAGCGCGCTGGGTCTGGGCCTCGATGCGGGCCTGGTCGAGCCCGGCCTGGAGTTGGCCGATGGACGAGACGGTCACGCGCGTCTGCTCGTCGAGCCCGGCGGCGTTCTCGGCCGTCATGAAGCCCTCGAGCTGGCGCTCGATCTCGCTGAGCTCGCCCTGCCGACGCGCGAGCTGCTCCTCCAGGATCTCGCGCGTCCGCGTCGAGCGCTCGGCCGAGGTCGACTGCGTGAGCGACCGGTACTCGTCGGTGTAGAGCTGGGCGATGACGGCGGCCTCCTCGGCGCTGCCGGCGGTCGCCTCGACGCGGATGGCGTCGGCGCGCTCGGACGCCTGCTCGACGACCACGACGCGCTCCTGCAGGTGCTCCGCCAGCAGGGCGGCGGTGACCGGCGTCCCGTAGCGCTCGCCGGCCTCGGTGACGGTGCTCAGGGCGGACGCGTCGGAGCGGGCCAGCAGGGTCTGGGCGGTGTTCTGGGCGATCTCGGGCGCCTGCTGGAGCACCAACGCCTGGTTGAGCACGCGCGACCCCTCCATGCCCGGCGCCTCGGCGACGCCGCCCGCGCCTCCGCTGGAGTCGATCAGCAGCAGGCTGTGCGCCTTGTAGCTCGGAGGCATGAGGGCCGAGTACGCCGCGCCCGCGGCCAGGCCCAGCGCCGTCAGGGCCAGGATCAGCCACAGGTGCCGGCGCAGCATCCGGGCCTTGCTCAGGAACGACCGGCGGGCCTCGGCGCGCGGCGGGGCGGCCGGCGGGGGTGGCGGGGCCGCGGGGGGCGCGCTCGGCTGCGGCGTCGGCAGCGGTCGCGGGATGGGCGCGAGCGCGGTCGTGGTCTCGGCCTCCCCCTCGAAGTCGATGCGGAAGCCCTGGTCGGGGTCGTAGCCCAGCATGGCGCCTTCGCCCGTCGGGGCAGCGGGCGTCGGGATGGGCTCAGGCGTTAGGGTCTCGAAGGCCGGTCGGGCCTCGGCCCCGAGTGGGACGGGGGGCGGGCCCCAGTCCGGCAGCCCGGCGCCAGCGTGCCCGTCGCCGGGCACCCGGATGTCCTCGAACACGGCGTCCTCCGCGGACGCGTAGGCGCCGGACGGCCCCTCCGAGGGGTCGCGGCGGAGGTCGGGCGGGGTCAGGCGGTCGGACATGGGTCAGGGCGGCGAGTGCCCGGTATCGGCGGGCGCGGATGCGACATCAAGAGCGCGCCGCACATCCGATGCCTGCCGGGCGTGCGCGCCCCTCTCCGGCCGCGATTGGCACCCTGCCCGGACAGCGTCTCCCCCTGTCCCGCCCCCTCCCACTCTCACGTCGCATGGCGCGGGAGCGCTCTCCCCCGCTGGCGGTCGGCGTCCGCCAGTGCGGCGAGGGAGGACCGCGTGCGCTCGGCTACACGATCAGCATGCAGTCGCCGTACGAGTAGAACCGGTAGCCTTGGCGGACGGCGTGGCGGTAGGCCTCCATCACCAAGTCCAGCCCTCCGAACGTCGCCGTGAGTACCAAGAGCGACGACTCCGGCAGGTGGAAGTTGGTGAGCAGCGCGTCGACGGCGCGGAAGCGGTAGCCGGGCGTCACCGTCAGGTCCGTCGGGCCGGAGACCGGGTGGAACCGGCCGTCACCGTCGGCCGAGGTCTCGAGCGCCCGCGTCGAGGTCGTGCCGACGGCGACCACCCTCCCGCCCCGGTCGCGGACGCCGTTGAGGCGGCCGGCGGTCTCGGCGGAGACCTCGATCCGCTCGGGCGCGACGCGGTGCTCGGCGAGGTCCGTCGCCCGAACCGGCTCGAAGGTGCCGTAGCCGACGTGTAGCGTCACGCGCGTCTGCTCGATGCCCACGTCGTCCAGCTGGCGGAGCGTATCGGGCGTGAAGTGAAGCCCGGCCGTCGGCGCGGCGACAGCGCCCCGGGCGGTCGCGAACACGGTCTGGTAGCGCTCGGCGTCGGCCGCGTCGGCGTCGCGGTCGACGTAGTGCGGCAGCGGCATCCGCCCGATGGCGTCCAGCGCCGTCTGCTCGGCGTCGGCGTCGGGAAAGGGTTCCCCGCGATGCGTAAAGCGGACGACGCGGCGCCCGGTCTCCTCCACGACGCCCTCGACCGTCGCCGCCAGCGCGTCGTCGAACAGGATCTCGGCGCCGGCCTTGAGGCGCCGGCCCGGTTTGGCGAGCGCCTGCCAGGTGCCGTCCGGCTGGCGCTCCACCAGGAACAGCTCGGCGCGCCCGCCCGTCGGCCGCCGTCCGACCAGCCGCGCGGGGACGACGCGGGTGTCGTTGAAGACCAAGGCGTCGCCGGGCCGGAGGTGGCCGGCGAGGTCGGTGAATTGGCGGTCGGTGACGGTGCCCGCCGCGCGGTCCAGGACCAGCATCCGGGAGCCGTCGCGGCGCTCGGCCGGTCGCTGGGCGACCAGCGCGTCCGGCAGGTCGAAGGCGTAGTCCGAGAGGGGCATGGGGCGTGCGTCGTGTCGCACGCCGGCACGGCCCCAGCCCAGCCCGGGTTTCCTACCGGATGAACCGGACCGTGAGCGGGTAGCGG
Source organism: Rubricoccaceae bacterium (assembly GCA_963789285.1). Lineage (GTDB taxonomy): Bacteria > Bacteroidota > Rhodothermia > Rhodothermales > Rubricoccaceae > Rubrivirga. The sequence goes on along the minus strand of CAWBJZ010000004.1, from coordinate 1,901,442 downwards.
TAGCGGCGGCCCCGGTTGGCCGCCAGCCCGGCGCGGATCGGCAGCGCGACCGCGAGCACCAGCGTCGCCAGCAGGAACGGGATCCCGATCAGGGCCGCGCTCAGCACGCCGAACACGACGGCCGCCAGCGTGACGGTGATGTGGAAGTTGAGCGCCTCCGCCGCCTGGTCCTCGACGTAGGCCGACTCGTCGCGCTTCAGGAAGTACACCAGCAGCGGGCCCAGGATCGTGAACAGCCCGCTGACGTGCGCGATCACGGCCGACGTCCGCTCGTTCGCCTCCGGCGGGTAGGTCTCCAGGTCGACGTCGAACGCGGGGTCGTCGAAGTCGGAGTCGTAGGGGCCGGTGTGGGGGATCGCGCTGGGCATGGGAGAGAGGGGCTCGTGTCCCGTTCCGTACGGGCCGCGCCGGCCCGAGTTACGGCCGGCGTCCAGCGACCCCGGCCGCCGCGCCCGACTGGCGGTGGCCGTGGGCAGGCTCGCGAGCGGGTCGTCTCCCTCGGGCAACGCCTACATCTGCTCCGGGGCGTCCAGGCCCAGGATGGTGAGCCCGTTGGCGAGCACGGTCCGCGCGGCGTGGTTGAGCGCGAGTCGCGCCGTCGCCAAGCCGGGCTCCTGGCCGACGATGCGGCAGTCGCGGTAGAACGCGTTGTAGTCCGTCGCGATCTCGCGCAGCGCCGTCGCCAGCCGGTGCGGCGCCCGGGCCCGCGCCGACTGGCGGACCTCGTCGGGGAACTGCAAGAGCGTCTTGACCAGCGTCTGCTCCGACGTGTGCGTCAGCAGGCCCAGGTCGGGGTCGGCGGCCTCCACGCCGGCGTCGGCCGCCAGCCGGGCGATGGAGGACGCCCGAGCGTGGGCGTACTGGAGGTAGAACACGGGGTTCTTGTCGCTGGCCTCGGTCGCCTGATCCAAGTCGAACTCCAGGTGCGTGCCCGACGACCGCATCAGGAAGAAGAACCGGACCACGTCGGAGCCCGCGTCGGAGTCGGCCGGGGGGGCGTCGACGCCGGCGTCGGCGGCGGCCTGGGCGCTCTTCTGGGCCAGGACGGCGTTGACCTCGTCCATCAGGTCGTCCAGCGTCTCGTAGGTCGCCTTCCGCGTGGACATCTTGACCGGCTCGCCGCCGCGCACGAGTGTGACGAACTGGTAGACCAGCACCTCGATGCGGTCGGCGGCCGGGTCGCCCGCGATGGCCCGGACGCCGCGGACGACGTCGGGGTAGGTCGCGATGTGGTCGGCGCCGAACACGTCGAGGACCAGGTCGAACCCGCGCGCCAGCTTGTCGAGGTGGTAGGCGATGTCGGGCAGGCGGTAGGTCGGCTCGCCGCTCGACTTCACCAGCACTACGTCCTTTCCGACCTCGCCTCCGTCGGTGGCCTCGGTCTTGCCGAGCGCGCTGGTCTTGAACCAGACGGCGCCGTCCTGGTCGTAGATCAGCCCGGCGTCGCGGAGCTTTTGGACGGCGTCCCAGACCGGCGCTTGCGCCCCACTGGCGCCGCCGGCCGGCGTGTCGAACAGCGTCCGCTCGTTGAACTGGCTGTCGTGGCGGATGCCGAGCCGAGCCAGCGTGGCCTCGATCTCGGCGAAGATGGCGGCCTTGGCCGCCTCGGTGAACGGGGCCTCGTCGTCGGCCGAGAGCAGCGCATCGCCCTGGTCGGCGGCCAGCGACTGCGCGATGGTCGCGATGTACTCGCCGCGGTAGCCGTCGTCGGGGAACGCCTCGGGGACTTCGAGCCCGTCGGCGAGCGTCCGCGTCGGGGTGTCGGCGTCGAGCGCCTGCTGGTAGCGCGCCCGGACGCTCTGGCCCAGCATCCGCATCTGGCGGCCGGCGTCGTTGAAGTAGTACTCGCGCGTGACTTGGTAGCCGACCCACTCCAGCAGGTTCGCGACGGTGTCGCCCAGGACCGCGTTGCGGCCGTGGCCGACCGTCAGCGGGCCCGTCGGATTGGCCGATACGTACTCGACGATGGCGGTCTCGCCCGCGTGGTCGTCGCTCCGGCCGTAGCCGTCGCCCTGCTCCAAGACCTCCGCCAGCCCGGCGCTGAGGTGGGCGTCGGCGAAGCGGATGTTCAGGAAGCCCGGCCCGGCCACCTCGACGGCGGCGACGCGCGCGGGGTCCACGTCGATGCCGGCCGCCAGCGCGTCGGCGATGGCGCGCGGGCTCCGGCGCAGGGGCCGCGCCAGCTGGAGCGCGACGTTCGTTGCCAAGTCGCCGTGCGACGGGTCGTTGGGCGTCTGGAACTCGACCGCGACCGACCCAGCGTCGAAGTCGTCGGGCAGGTCGGGCAGGCCGGCCAGGGCGGCGCGGACGGCGGCGGCGAGGGCGTCCTCCATGTCGGGCGTGGGGTGGGGAGCGCCAAGCTACCCGGCGCGTACGACGGCCTCCGTCGCCTCGCCCGGTCTTCACCCCATGCGCCTCCTCGCCCTGCTGTGCCTGCTGCTGGCGGCGTGCGCGCCCGACCCGGCCCCGCGCACCGCCGAGGCCCGCGACGCGGACGCGAGCTCCGCGTTCACGGTCTCGACCGACTCGCTGCTGATCGTCCAGGACTCCCTCCTGTTCACCGTCGCCATCGGCTATCCCCAGGTGCGGGGGGCGGCCGGCGAGCCGGTCTCGGCGACGGTCCGCGCCGTCAACTGGGCGATCCGCGACAGCGTCCGGTCGCTCGCCGACCTCCTCCGCCCCGAGCCCCCGCCGCCCGGCGTCGACTCGGTCCCCACGGAGGTGGACTTAAGGGGCGGGCCGGCGCGCTCGTTCGTCGCGGACGACGTGCTGAGCGTCTTGGTCTCCATCGACACCTACACCGGGGGCTCGATCCCCAACACGTTCTTCCTGCCCCTGACCTTCGACCTCCAGACCGGCCAGTCGCTCGCGCCCGCCGACCTGTTCCGTCCCGGGACGCCGTGGGCCGACACCGTGGCGGCCTGGGCCGAGCGCGGCGCGCTCGCCCGACTGGCGGCGGACCGGCGGATGAGCTTGAATCAGGCCAGAGCCAGCTTCTACGCCCCGGCCCTCGACCGGCTGCGGGGTGGCGACGTGACCGTCACCCTGGGCCGGGACTCCCTGCGCGTCCACGTCTCGCCGTACCAGCTGTCGTCGCTTGCCGAGCGCTCGCTGGACCTGGGCGTGCCGTACGCCGCCGTTGCCCCGATGGCGCGTCCGGGCGGCGCCCTCGCTCGGAGAGCCCGGCGCTAGAGATCGCCCGGGCGTCGCCCGCTCCTACTCGGGAACCTGTGACCCTCGCTGCCGAGTGCCTGGTCCGGCATGAGCTAAGCGCCGGACACTTGTGCTCCGACTTCTCACTCCGCTGCTCATCTTCTCCGCCAGTGCCACCGCCCGGCGCTCGCCCACCCGACTGGTGGGGTGCGGAGCCTCCCAATTACCCCCGCCCTTTAACCCAGGCATGATGGATTTCAAAGTGGGAGAGGTCTATAACCGCCGGCATGACCTGCATGGTCGGTACGGGGGGCAACGTCAGGGGGGCATGTCCACTCCAAAGAGCTACCCCGTTATCCTTCTGTTTACCGGCGAGGGAGGGGCCGAGCACGGGTACCGCGACGAGTTTAAACCGGACGGCACGTACCACTACACCGGGGAGGGCCAAAGGGGAGACATGGCCTTTGTCCGATCCAACCGCGCGCTCCGGGATCACCTAGATGACGGGAAGCGGGTCCACCTGTTCGAAGCAATCGGCGGTGGGGAAGTTCGCTACGTCGGTGAGGTCACGTGTCTCGGCTATCACATGGAGGAGCGGCTTGACACGGAGGGAGAGTTGCGGCAGGCCATCGTCTTCGAGCTTGATCTGGAATCGGATTCGCCGGAGCCAGGCTCTGCCGTACGAGAACCGGATGACACGTACTCCCCCTACGGTCTACGTGGGAAGTCACCTGCAGAACTACGCTGCCTCGCACTGGCTGGGTCTAGCAAGAGCGCTCCTTTCATAGAGCGCCGGCGGAACGTGCGGGTCCGCTCAGAGGCCGTCCGTTTATACGTCCTCAAACGTGCCGGTGGCACTTGCGAGGGCTGCGGAGAGCCAGCCCCCTTCGTCACGAAGCGGAAGCAGCCGTACCTAGAGCCGCATCACACGACCCGATTAGCGGATGGCGGGCCAGACCATCCGGCGCACGTGATCGCCTTGTGCCCCACGTGTCATCGCCGCGTTCACCATGCTCACGACGGTGATGATTACAATCGAATGCTGACACACAAGCTCATCCGGATGGAGCGCTCCTAATCGACTGTAGGGGCCCCTCCCTTGGTCATCTCTATTGAGCATCGTCTACCCGACCGCTAGTCGGAGTACGCAATGGCCCCGGCTACCCGTAGACCGCGAACTCGTCGCGCTTGGCGTGCAGGTTGAGCGCGATCGCCAGCATGGCCGTGTTCGCCAGCAGCGCCGAGCCCCCGTAGGAGATGAACGGCAGCGGGATCCCGATCACCGGCATCAGCCCCACCGTCATCCCGATGTTGATCAGGATGTGGACCAGCAGGATCCCCGTCACCCCGGCGATGAACAGCCGGGGCAGGGCGAAGCCGGCCTGCATTCCCAGACTGGCGAGCCGTATGACCAGGAAGCCGAAGACCAGCAGCACCGTCATGGTGCCCAGGAACCCGAACTCCTCCCCGATGACGCAGAAGATGAAGTCGGTCGAGTTCTCGGGGATGTAGGCCAGCTGGGTCTGGGTCCCGTTCGTGAACCCCTTCCCGAAGACGCCGCCCGAGCCGATGGCGGCCTTGGACTGGATGACGTGGAAGCCGGCGCCGAAGCGGTACGCCTCGGGGTCGTCGAAGGCCACCAGGCGGTCGATCTGGTGCGGCTCCAGCACCTTGAACAGCCCGAACCACGCCGCGCCCGCGATCAGCCCCACCCCGATCAGCGTCAGCGCGGCCATGCCGCGGCTCCGCGTCCACACCAGCATCCCGGCCGTCGCGAGCGCTACGAAGATGGCGGCGAAGAGGGGGTTCACGATCACCAGGTACACCGAGAGCGCCGCCGCGCCCGCCAGGGCCATCCACGGCAGCGGGACCGCCCCGCTCCAGAACATCATCACCGGGATCAGCGCCAGGAAAACGAGCCCCGTCCCGGTGTCGTTCTGCATCACCACCAGCACGACGGGGATCACGATCAGCACGACGGCGCCGAGGAGGTAGGGGATGCTCCCCCGCCGGGCCTCCTTCTTCGACAGCAGCGCCGTCACCGCCAGGATGGTGCCCACCTTGGCGATCTCGGCCACCTGCAGCCCGACCGGGCCGATGTAGAGCCAGCTTTTGGCCCCGTTCACCTCGCGTCCGAAGGCCAGCGCCGCGCCCAGCAGTCCCAGGCAGAACACGTAGGCGAAGGGCGCCAGCTTGACGATCAGGCGCGCCGGCAGCAGCAGGATGATCACCATCGCGACCACCGAGATGCCGAAGAAGGTGAGCTGGCGGTCGAAGTTCTGCTGGACCGAGTCGAGCAAGAACTCCCGGGCCGGGCCGTGCGTGGCGCTGTAGATCGCCGTCAGCCCGATCGCCACCAGCGTGGCCCAGAGCGCGAGGCTCACCCAGTCGAGGTTCTTGTACCAGGGACGCATGCGAGGGGAATCAGGAGACAGGAGGGAGGAACCAGGAGAGCGAGAACGTAGGCACCAGGGACTCGCCCTGGTTCCTGTCTCCCCTCCCCTGATTCCTAGATGCGGCCGACGGACTTCTGGCTGCGGACGAACTCGATGAGCGCGTTCCGCTGAGGCGACACGATCCGGCCGCGGAGGTACTGCTCGATCATCAACGACGCGATGGGCGCCGCCGTGGTCCCGCCGTAGCCGATGTTCTCGACCATCACCCCGACGGCCACCTGAGGGTCGTCGGCGGGGGCGTAGGCGATAAAGATCGAGTGGTCCTTGCCCCGGGGGTTCTGCGCCGTGCCGGTCTTGCCCGCCATCTGGATCTTGGGGAAGTCCTCGGCCGCCTCGATCCGGGCCCTCCGCGCCGTGCCGGCCCCGTCGACGGCGCCCAGCATCCCGGCCTGGACGACGGCTAGGTTGCGCGGCTCGAACTGCATGACCTGGGGCCGGCGGTGGGTCGGGCGCGTCGAGACGCCGGTCGCGGGGTCCGTCTGCGCCATCACCAGGCTGGGTGTGACCAACGTGCCGCCGTTGGCGATGGCGGCGGTGTAGCGCGCCAGTTGCAGCGGACTGGCGCCCATGTTGCCCTGCCCAATCCCGAGGTTCACCGTGAAGCCGGGGCCCCAGCCGGCCGGGTAGATCCGGTCGTAGTACGACGAGTCCGGGATGAGCCCCTGGCTCTGGTCCGCGAGCGGCAGGTCGATGGGGGCGTACTGGCCGAACCCGAACTTGTTGGCCCACCGCCCCCACCGGTCGAGGTCCATCCGGATGCCGTTGGGGTGCGCGTCGTTCACGAACGTGTCGTTCATCAGGCGGAAGAAGAACGTGTTGCACGAGACCCGGATCGCGTCCTCGACCGCGATCATGCCGTGGCTCCCGCCGTGGCACCGGTAGAGCCGCCCGAGCACGTACCCGCCCCGGCACTCGAGCTTCTTGTCGGGCGTGATCATGCCCTCTTCCAGGGCCACCATCGCCATGAACGGCTTCCAAGTCGAGCCCGGCGGCATCTGCTCGGTCTGGGTGGCGCGGTTGAAGCTGGGCTGCTCGGGGTTGCGGTAGAGGTAGTCCACCTCGGACTGGGTGAACCCGTCCTCGAAGATGTCGAGGTTGTAGTCCGGCGCCGACACCATCGAGATCACGCCGCCCGTCTTGACGTCCAGCATGACGGCGCCGCCGCGCTTGTTCACGAACAAGCTCTCCGCGAGCGCCTGCACCTTGGCGTCGACCGCCAGCGTCAACGCCGTGCCCGACTGGGGCGCCACGTCCTCGGTCCCGCCCTCGTAGCTCTCGACCTCCATGCCGTGGACGTTCTTGAGCACGAACTCCCGCCCGACCCGGCCCCGGAGCACGGCCTCGTAGGACGCCTCGATGCCGGACTTCCCAATGCGGTCGCCCAGCCGGTAGCCCTGCTCGCTCATCCGGTCGAGCTCGTCGGAGCCGATCTCGTTGACGAACCCGAGCGCGTGCGTCAGCCGGGCCTGGCCGTGGTAACGGCGCTGCTGGTCCTCGCGGAAGTTGATCCCGCGCAGGCGGTACTGGTTCTCCTGCAAGCGGGCGAAGGTCCAGAACGGGACGTTCTCCAGCAGCACGTCCTCCTGGTACGCCGAGCGCTCGGTGATCTCGGCGTAGCGGGCCTCGATCGCCGCCAGCGGGCGCCCGGACAGCTCGGCCACCAGGGGCAGGTCGGCCTCGTCGAAGTAGCGGGGGGCCACGGTCACCGACACCGTCGTCTCGTTGTCGACGAGCAGGATCCCGTTGCGGTCGAAGATGTAGCCCCGCGCCGGCCGGACGATCTTGGTCTCGATGGCGTTGCCCTCAGCCTCGGTCGCGTACTGCTCGCGGTCCACGATCTGCATCTGGGCCAGGCGCGCGCCCAGGAACACCATGACGCCGATCACCAGCACGCTGAAGACGCGGAACCGGAGGCGGGCGTCGTCCCGAGAGGTGGAAGCGAGGGCGGGCATGGGCGTGGGGCTGGAGGGCAGAACGGCGCCCCCTTTCGAAGACCACGGTACGAACGACGCGCGTTGTCGGTTCGTGCCAACGGTGGCACACTTCCCGGTCCGTTCGTCAGGGCCCTGCTGAGGTTCCCCGACGTAGGAACGGCGGCTGCCAAGTCGTCTAAGAACACCCAGGCGCATGGTCGGGTACGCCGTGCCTGCGATGCAGGGCGATTGCCCGTACCCTCCGTGACGCCGTTCGGCCCTGGCCCGGCCCGACCCCCGACTCCCCTCTCCTACACGATGCGCTCTCTTCTCTCGGCCCTGCTCGTGGCCGCCGCCTTGTTCGCGCTGACGCCTGCCGCCCAGGCCCAGTACTTCGGCCGCAACAAGGTCCGCTACGACGACTTCGACTTCAAGGTGCTCGAGACCGAGCACTTCGACCTCTACCACTACGAGGGCATGGAGACGGCCGCCGCCGACGTCGGGCGCATGGCCGAGCGGTGGTACGAGCGGCTGTCGTCGATCCTGGAGCACGAGTTCGACGAGCGGAAGTCGATCGTGCTATACGCCGACGACGCCGACTTCCGCCAGACCAACATCGCCAACATCGGCGAGGGGACGCAGGGCGTGACCGAGGGCGCCCGCCAGCGCGTCGTGCTCCCCATGGCCGGCACCTACGCCGAGACCGACCACGTGCTGGGCCACGAGTTGGTCCACCAGTTCCAGTACGACATCGCCCAGCGCTCGGGCCGCTTCGCCCAGTTCGTGCGGATGCCGCTGTTCGTCATCGAGGGCATGGCGGAGTACTACTCCGTCGGGCGCCAGGACGCCCTGACCTCGATGTGGATGCGCGACGCCGTGCTCCGCGACGACTTCCCCACCATCGGCGAGCTCCAGCGCGACCGGAGCTACAACGAGTACCAGTACGGGCAGCCGTTCTGGGCCTTCCTGGCCGGCACCTACGGCGACGAGGCCGGCGTGCAGTTTTTCCGCGCGGCGCTGAGCATGCCCGTCGACTCGGCGCTGGTGGACGTGACCGGGCTCCGCCCCGAGGCCCTGTCGGAGCGGTGGGAGCTGGCGCTGCGCGCCCAGCTGGCGCCGCCGGCCGCCGGCCGCTCCGTGCCCGCCCCGCCCCGGACCGAGGCCGACCTGGCCGAGATCGCGACCGAGCGCGCCGACCGCGCCGAGGCCATCGCCCAGGGCGACCGCCCCCGCCGCCCCCGCTTCCTCGCCTACCCCGACTCCCTCCCCACGCTCAACGCGACGCGGCTCCTGGCGCGCGAGCGGGAGACGGGCGGCGTCAACATCGCGCCCCAGCTGTCGCCCGACGGGCGCTACGTGGCCTACCTCTCGGAGCTGGACCTCTTCGGCATCGACCTCTTCCTGGCCGACGCCGAGACGGGCGAGGTGCTCACCAAGCTGAAGTCGGTCGCGACCGACCCCCACACCGACGCGCTGCGGTTTATCGCCTCGGCGGGCACCTGGAGCCCCGACGGCGAGCAGTTCGCGTTCGTCGTGTTCGCCGGCGGCGACAACGAGATCGCCATCGTCGACGTCGCGCGGCGCGACGTCACCCGGCGGCTGGCGGTCCAGGGCATCGGGTCCATCCGCGACCCCTCGTGGAGCCCTGACGGGTCCCAGATCGCGTTCTCGGGCACGCGGGGCGGCATCACCGACTTGTACTTGGTGGACGTGACCGGGCCCAACGAGGGCGTCGTCCGCCAGCTCACCAACGACCGGTACTCCGACATCCAGCCGGTCTGGAGCCCCGACGGCACGCAGATCGCGTTCTCGACCGACCGCGGGCCCAGCACCGACTTCGTCCGCCTGACCTTCTCGCCGATGCAGCTCGCGCTCTTCGACGTCGCGACGGGCGCCGTGGAGACGCTGGACTTGTTCGGCGGCAACGTCAAGCATATCAACCCGGCCTGGAGCCCCGACGGCGAGAACGTCTACTTCATCTCCGACCGCGCCGGCTTCAACGACGTCTACCGCTACAGCGTGGGCGAGGCCCAGGCGTACCAGGTGACGAACATGGCGACGGGGGTCTCGGGCATCACGGACCTGTCCCCGGCGCTCTCGGTGGCCTCCAACACCGGCTCGCTGGCGTACTCGGTGTTCGAGGGCCAGCGCTACTCGGTCTACCGGACGGAGGCCCAGGACGCCGTCGGCACGCCGGTCTCCGGCCCGGGCGACGAGCTGGCGGCCGACGTGCTGCCCCCGGCCGACGCCTCCAGCCGCTCGACGGTCCAGAACTACATCGCCGACGCGATCGGCGGCCTGCCCCAGGCCCAGGAGTTCCCGACGCGGGGGTACTCGCCCAAGCTCTCGCTCGAGTACATCAGCCAGCCCCAGGTCGGCGCCGGCTACGACCCGTACTACAGCTCGGGCTTCGGGCTCCAGGGCGGCATCTCGTTCCTGTTCGCCGACCAGCTCTCGGACAACCTGCTGGGCGTGGCGGTCGCCGCCAACGGGACCCTCAAGGACCTCGGGGGCCAGGCGCTCTACCTCAACCGCGGCGGGCGCCTGACGTATGGCGCGCTCGTGGGCCAGACCTCGTTCCTCCAGGCCTTTATCGGGTGCAACCCCCAGACCCCCACCTGCGACCGGCGCCGGCCGGGCGACATCACGCGGTTCTTCTACCGGACCTACCTCACGCAGGCGGGCGGGCTGGCCTCGTACCCGCTCAACCAGAGCCAGCGGATCGAGGGGCAGGCCGGCTACCGCCGCTTCGGCTACGACCTCGAGTACGACGCGCTCGTCGACCGCGACGGCGACGGCTTCGCCGACCGGATCCAGCGCCAGCCGTTCCCCGACTTCGACCGCGACGCGCTCCACCTGGGCGAGGTCGGGCTCGCGTTCGTGGGCGACACCTCGCTCTCGGGCTTCACCTCCCCCATCCGGGGCTCGCGCTACCGGCTGGGCGCCGACCTCACGGCGGGCTCCCTCGCCTTCGCCACGCTGACCGCCGACGGGCGGAACTACCAGTTCATCCGCCTGCCTGGCTTCCCGCGCCGCGTGCCCGTCACCGCGGCCGTGCGCGCGCTCCACGTCGGGCGCTACGGCGCGGACTCCGACTCGGGCGAGCTCAACCCGATCTACCTCGGCAACCCCCAGCTGATCCGCGGCTACTCCGTGCAGTCGTTCGACACGACGCAGGACTTCCTCAGCTTCCAGGACCGCCTGCTGGGGACCAAGATAGCGCTGGCCTCGGCCGAGATCCGGCTGCCGCTCCTGGGCGTTCCCCAGCTGGGCCTGCTGTCGTTCCCGTTCCTGCCTACCGAGCTCGTTCTGTTCGCCGACGCCGGGCTGGCCTGGGGCGAGACGCCCTTCTTCGGGACCGGCAACCTGCCGAGCCAGGGCCAGATCGACACGCTCCCCGACCCGACGAACCTGTGCAGCGAGGCGAACCAGGGGTTCCTGGCCTGCTACGGCGAGGACCTCTCGTTCAGCAACGTCGTGTACTCGACGGGCGTCTCGGCGCGGATCAACCTGCTGGGCGCGCTGATCGTCGAGCCGTACTACGCCCTCCCGTTCTCGCGCTGGGGCGACGACGGCGACCTCCCGCGTGGGCGCGGCGTGTTCGGCTTCAACCTGTCGCCGGGCTGGTAGCCGGGTGAAGAGTCGGGGCGGAGGGCGGCGGAGGGGGCTCCGTCGCCCTCCGCTTTTGTACCCTCCCCCCGTGTACCGCCTGCTCCGCCCGCTGCTCTTCCGCCTGGACGCCGAGGCCGCGCACGGCTGGGGCGTCCGCGCGGCGCGGCTGGGCCAGCGCGCCGACCCCGTCGTCCGCCGGCTCTTCCCCCGCGCCGATGCCCGGTTGGCGCAGGCCGTCTGGGGGCTGGACTTCGACTCCCCCGTCGGGCTGGCGGCCGGGTTCGACAAGAACGCCGAGCTGGTTCGGTTCTGGGCCGGCCTGGGGTTGGGGTTCGCGGAGGTAGGCTCGGTGAGCGCCTTGCCGAGCGACGGCAACGCCCGGCCGAGGTCGTTCCGGCTGCCTGCCGACCACGCGATCGTCAACCGGATGGGGCTGAACAACCACGGCGCCGCCGTCGTGGCCGAGCGCCTGGCGGGGACGCCGCGCCCGGCCCGGTTCGTCGTCGGCGTCAACGTGGCCAAGACGCACAGCCCCGAGATCCTGGGCGACGCGGGCGTCGAGGACTTCCGCCAGTCGGTCCGGGCGCTGATGCCGCACGCGGACTACCTCGCGCTCAACGTCTCGTGCCCCAACACCGCCGAGGGCAAGACGTTCGAGGACGCGGCCGCGCTGGACGCGCTGCTGGCGGCGGTCGGGCAGGAGCGCGGCGCCTCCGCCCCTCCCCTGCTGGTCAAGCTATCGCCCCCGCCCGCCAGCGGCGTCGACGCCACCGCGGTGGACGAGCTGGTCGAGATCTGCCTGGCGCGCGGCGTGGACGGGTTCATCACCTCCAACACCGCGTCCGACCGCGACGGGCTGGCGACGCCGCGCGGCGAGGTCGACCGGATCGGGAACGGGGGCCTGAGCGGGCGCCCGCTGGCGGCGCGTGCGGAGTCGCTCGTGCGCCACCTCTACAAGACCACCGACGGCGCCGTGCCGATCGTCGGCGTCGGCGGCGTCGACTCGGCGCAGGCGGCGTACTCCCGGATCCGGGCCGGGGCGACGCTGGTCCAGGTCTACACCGGGCTGGTGTACCAGGGGCCGGGGCTGGTGGGCCGCATCCACCGGGGGCTCGTCGAGCGGCTCGACCGCGACGGACTGGCGACGCTGGCCGACGCCGTCGGCGCCGACGCGTGACCTGAGCCGCCAGCGGCGAGTCCCGCCAGGCTGGCGGGGGGCCTCCGCCAGCGCGACGAGCGCCGGGCGAGCGGACGAGGTCTCGGGAAGGGGGAGGAGCGCTGGGCGAGCGGACGAGGTCTCGGGCAGGGGGAGGCGGGTATCTTCGCGAGGGCCGATCCGCGCCGAGTCCCCACCCCCGCCGACGATGATAGACCGCCTCCGAGGCGAGTGGCAAGCGCTCCGCGGTGCGGCGGCCGGCCTGTCCCCCGACGCCCGCCGCGCGGCCATCGTGTTGCTGGCGGCGACGGCCCTGGTGCTGCTCCACCTGCAGGTGGGCAGCCGGAGCGTCTACCGCGGCCTGGACAACCCGCTCGGCTTCGACGACCCCGAGCTCGGTGCCTGGGCGTGGTGGTTCGGGCTCCAGGGCGTGATCGGGTTCGTCGTGCCCGCGCTGATCCTGACGCGGGGCTTCGGGTGGACGGCACGGCAGGCCGGCCTGGGCCTGGGCGACTGGAAGCTGGCGACCGCCATCGCGGCGCTCTACCTCCCGCTCGTGATCATCGGCACCTGGGTGCTCTCCGACGGACAGGCGTTCCAGGAGCAGTACCCGCACTACTACGGCGCCAAGACCGACTGGGGCGACTTCCTGGTCTACCAAGCGCTGTTCCTGTTCTACTGGATGGGGTGGGAGTACCTGTGGCGGGGGTTCGCGCTGTTCGGGACGGCGCCGGCCGTGGGCGCCCCTCTGGCGATCGTGATCCAGACGGTGCCGTTCGCGATCCTGCACGCCTCGAAACCCCCCGCCGAGGCGTACCTCTCGATCCTGGGTGGGCTCGCGCTTGGGGCGCTGGTGTGGCGGTGCCGGAGTTTCTGGATCGCCGTCCCGATCCACGCGGCCCAGATGATGGCGTTGGACTTTTTCGCGACGCTGAGGTTCAGGACCGGCGCGACGGGCTTCGGGCTCGACGCGCTCGCGCAGGCGTTCCAGGGGCTCGGCGGGTAGCGCCCGTGCCACTGGCGGAGGCGCCTCGCCAGTGGGGCGGGCGCGGCGTGAGCTGGCAGGCCTAGAGCCCCAGCCGCACCGTCGCCATGTGCATCAGGCCGAGGCCGAAGGGCTCCACGACCGCCGCGTAGTCCACGCGGATGTCGAGCTCGTTGAACCGCTGCTCGATCCCGAACCCGCCCGACGGCCGCAGCTCGCCCGCCTCCCCGGCGCCGATCCGGTCGAGCCCACCGCGCACCGCGAACCCGTCCACGACCCAGTACTCGGCGCCGACGCGGCCCTGGACGTCGGCCAGGCGGAAGTCCAGCGTCTGGGTCCGCTCGCTGGGCTCCGTCCCCGTCACCTCGACGCCAAGGGGCCGGACGGCCTCGGCGATCTGGACGAACAGCTCGGCCTCGGCGGCGACGGTCAGACGCGGGCGGTCGCCTGAGCGCGTGCCCGACGTGAACGCCGCCCCGCCCCGAACTCGAGTCGGGAAGTAGTCCGTCTCCGACGCCGGCGTCGTGCCCGACACGTTCCACTCGTACCGCGCCAAGAGGTCGTCCACGGCCAGCCCGACCGCCAGTCGGTCGCTGAGCTGGGCCGTCATCCCGAGTGATAGGCCAATGGCCGTCGGCGCCTGGACGCCGCGGAACAGCTCGTTGCGGTACAGCCGCAACCCGACGCCGCCGGAGACGCGGCCCGAGAGCTGGGTGCCGAAGGCGGCGAAGAACGCATACTCGTCGGCGGCCGAGGTCCCGCCCTCGGTCCCGCCGTCGGTCGGCTGGCCGCTCGCGTCGCGGCCGTCGATGTTGTCGACGCCGCCGTGGACCACGCCGCCGGCGAAGCCGGACCGGGGCTGGAGCGGCGTCGCCACCTGGACGGCCTCCCACTGGCGGTCGAACGACAGCAGGCCGGCCGAGAGCTCGACGCCCTGGGCGGGCTGGAACGGCGCGAGCGCCGGGTTGAGGTAGGGGCTGGCGAGACCGGAGCGGTCAGCGACCTGGGCCGGCATCGCGAGCGACCGCGCGCCCATGCCCATCCGCGCGAACGCCCCCGCGCCCTGCGCCTGCGCGGGGGCGGCAAGCGCCGCCAGTAGGACGAGGGCGAGACCGACCAGGGCCAAACGAGGTGCGGGCCGCCGATCAGGTCCCCTCTCCCTCCCTTGGGGGAGAGGGTTAGGGCGAGGGCGGCGGTTTGACCTGAGTCCAATACTGAGAGCGGAGCTCCGGAACCCCTCACCCTGTCCCTCTCCCCGAGGAGAGGGGACCGCGTAGGTGACGCCATAGCTCTCGCAGTCAGTCTCTCACGCGCTAACGCGTCGGGTTGGCCCTCTGCCTTCCCCCCATTCCCCATTCCCCGTTCCCTCATTGGATCACCAGGATGCGGCCCGAGAGCGTCTGCCCCCCGCCCTCGACCGTGTAGATGTAGGCGCCGTTGGCGACCCGGAGCCCGCCGTCGCTCTGCCCGTCCCACGCGACCTCGTTGGGGCCCGCCGGCCGGCCCTCCGCCCTGAGCGTCCGGATCAGGTTCATGCCCACGTCGAAGATGCGGACCGTCAGGTCGGACGGCGCGTCCAGGTCCAACCGCACGCGCAGCCGGCCGTCACGGCGGGGGTTGTACGGGTTGGGGTAGGCGTAGACCTCGACCGGGCGGTCGTCCTCGCCATCCGCGGAAGGCGCGACGTTGGCGCGGAAGAGCTCCCACGTCTGGGCGTCGTCGGTGCTCTTCAAGAGCCCGTCCGGCGTGCCGACCCACACCGTCCCGGGCGTGGTCGCGACGGCGCGCGTCACCGGGCCGTCGAGCGGGAGCGCGCGCCCGTCGGCAGCGCGGAACGTGCGGACGACCCGCCAACTGGCGCCGGCGTCGGCCGAGAGGTAGAGCCCGTCGTCGGCGGCGGCGTAGGCCCGGCCGTCGGGCCCGAAGGCGAGGTCGTAGACCCGGACACCCAGCAAGACGGTCTCGAAGAGGGGGAAGCCGTCGGCGTCGTCGCCGCGCCAGACGGCGATCCCGAACTCCTCCTCGCCCGGCGAGTCGTCCGGCACCCAGCACGCGGCCCAGACCTCGTCGCGGCCCGGCAGCGGACGCGCCTCCAGGGCGTAGACCTGGTTGCTCGGGATGGAGCCGCCCAGGGGCGAGTCGATATAGCGGACCCATCCCGGGTCGCTGGCGCCCCCGACGGGGACGGAGCGGTTCAGCCCGCCCAGCATCCCAGCCCAAACCGTCCCGGCCTCGTCCACCAGCACGGAGTAGCTGACGAAGTTGGTCGAGGCGAAGGGGAAGACCGGCCGCTGGGGGTCGTCGTTGACGAAGAACAGCGGCTGGCGGAGGTCGGGCGTGTAGGGGAAGTCGTAGGTCTCGCGGGGGTCCAGCGTCAGCAGCGAGTCGGGCGGGGTGACGACGGGCGTCCAGGTGGCGCCCCCGTCAGTACTCCTGCGCAAGCCCGCCAGTAGGTTGGCCGAGTAGACCGTGTCGGCGCCGGCGGTGAGCGCGATGTCGAGCGGCGCCGAGCCTTGAGGGACGGTCGCGGGGAACGCGGGCAGCGTCGAGACGCCGTAGACGACGGTCGAGTCGAAGCTTTGGTCGAGCGCTGCAAAACGGTAGGTGTAGCTGGCGCCGCCGTCGGTCGAGACCGCGAAGCCGGCGGCCGTCGCGGGCGGCTCGTCGGCGTCGGCGGTGACGTCGGAGAAGCCGAGCCCGACCACGACCGTCTGGCGGCGCGCGTCGAGCGTGAACGCCCGGGCGTCCACCGACGTCGCGGGGTCGAACACGTCGCTCGCGCCTGGGAACGACGCCCGGCCGTTGACGATCTCGACCAGGCGCGGGCCGGCGCGCAGCGTGTCGCCCTTGGCGTCGAGGACCGCGACGCCGTTCAGGGCGCCCGTCGGCAGCGCCGTCACGGTGCCCTCGCCGGTCTCGACGGTCTGCGCCGAGGCCGTGCCGACGACGGCCGCCAGCGCGGCGACCAGGAGCGCGGTCGGCCTCATCGGACGGTCAGGGCGAAGGGGGCCGGCGCGCTCGCCGTGCCCGCGCGGTCCACGGCGACGACCTCGAGCGCGTAGCTGCCCGGTTCGAAGGCGGAGGTGACGACGAGCCCGCCCGAGTAGCGCCCGTCGCCGGCGTCTCGGTCCGCGCCAGTCCCGCCGTCGAACAGGCGCCCGACGACGCCCCCGCCGTCGGGGAGTTGCAGGACCACGAAGGCGATGTTGGCACGCCCGTCGGGGTCGGTGACCGTCGCGACGACGTCGGCGGTGACGGTGGCGTCGCCAGCGGGACGCGCGACGGGCGCGGGCGCGGCGACGGTCACGGTCGGCGGGCCCAGGCTGGCGGCGGCGAAGCGGAGCACGGCCGAGGCTTGGTCGCCTGGCCGGCCGTCGGCGCCCTGGGTCGAGACCCGGACGCTGTAGTCGCCCACGGCGCCGCGCGGGATCACGACGGGGGCCTCGACTTGGAACGCGCCTGGATCGACCTCTTGCTCGACGTCTGCTACCAAGGAGTCGGTCTCGGCCCAGCGCACCAGCACGCGCACCTCGACCGGCGCGTCGGCGTCCAGCGTCCCGGAGACCGCGAGCGGAACGGTCGCCGTCGGGGCGTCGGTGCCGAGCGTGACCGCCAGGGGGGAGATCGCGACCTGGGCCAGCGTCGGCTGGCGGGCGGCGTCGGCGAAGCCGGGCGCGGCGTCGCACCCGGCGACGAGCATCGCGAGCAAGGCCACGGCGGGCCGGAGGGCTACGGGCATCGAGGAGAAAGCGGCGGCGTAGCGGTCCGGCGGGTCGCGTCGTGGCTGTGTGCGGCCCGAAGCTACGACGGCCGATGGGCCGGGGCAGGGCGATCCAGAGGGCCTGGCGCCGCGCCTTGCCGAGCATGAGGAAGCCCGCGCCGTGTCGCGGACCGCACGCTGCGTGCTGGACGCGCCACGGCGGGCGCGCAGCGAGACCGCCAGTCGGAAGGCGCGAGACGCAGACCGCCGAGCGTCCGCCTCGCTTCTGCCCTACCCCCCCAACACCTGGATCGGCTGGATCGAGAAGCACAGCGCGAAGATCACGATGCACAGCCAGCCCAGCGCCTTCCGCATCGGCGTCAGCGGCTCCCGGACGCGGACCGGCGGGTGGTCCACCTTGATCACGAACAGGATCATCCCCACCCAGAACAGCCAGCCGCCCCAGCCGACGCGCGCCGCCAGTTCGGGCAGCGCCAGCACCACGACCGCCACCAGCGCCGTGCCCACGACCGTCGCCGGGCCCACCAGCCGCCAGTCGCCGTCGAACAGCCGGGCCAGCGCCAGCGACAGCACCAACGCCAGGCCGATCCACAGCGTCCACGGCGCCAGCTCCGCGCCGGGCGGCGAGCTCAGGTCGCGGGCCGCCCCGACGGCGCCGGAGAACAGCAGCAGCATCGTCGTGATGCGCGCGACGATGCCGTGGACGCGCGGCCCGAACATCGCGTAGACCACGTGCCCCCCGTCCAGCTGCCCGACCGGCAGCAGGTTGAGCGCGGTAAAGAACAGCCCCAGCCACCCGGCGATCAGCAGCGGGTAGTGCGCGATCTCGTGGCCCGGCACGCGGACCCAGCCCAGGCCGTTGACCAGGTGGAACAGCGGGGTGTCGCCCAGCACCATCGCCGACCCGTTCGGGCCGAGCGACGCCGGGTCGAAGGCGGGGAACGTGCCGTCGGCCTGGAGCTGGCGCAGGGTGTCGGCGTGGCCGCTCATGGACTGGTAGTACTCCGGCCCGGGCAGCGTGAGCACGGCCACCACCAGCACGCCGAGCGCGACGACGAAGCCCGCCAGCGGGCCGGCGGCGCCGATGTCGAACAGCTGGCGCGTCCGCCGGAGCGGCTCCTTGATCTGGATGACGGCGCCGAACGTCCCCAGCGTGAACGGGATGGGGATCGGGATGTAGTACGGCGGTGAGACGCGCGTCTTGAGCAGTCGGGCGGCGGTGTAGTGCCCGAACTCGTGGACGGTTAGGAAGCCCAGGAACGCGACGGCGTAGAGCAGGCCGTCGTGGAGGAAGTCGGGGTCGGCCAAGACCGCGAACCAGGCGAGCAGACCGCCGTCGCCCAGGGACCACAGTTGATCGCGCGCGGCCAGGAAGCCGCCGCACCACGTGACGGAGAAGAACGTGGCCAGGAACAGCCCGACGTGGAGGCCCCAGCGGTCGCGCCCTGCGTCGGGCGGTTCGTAGTCGGTGAGGACGCTGTCGGTCGGCTCGGGCGGGCGGGGCTCCAACGGGTCGGTGGGGGGACGCGCGCCTACGCGGCGCCGGGGGCGGGGTTCAGCCCCTCGGAGGGCGCTCGCGTTCCCACTGGCGGACGCCCTCCGCCAGCGTGACGGGGCTGCGGGTCGATGCGGATTCTACCCGCCGATCGTGATCATCGGGCGGTTCTCCGACTCGGCCAAGGCGTCCATGCCCGCGTGCGCGGCGTGCTTGCCCTCCAGCGTCGGCCTGGACCAACCCGAGCACCTCGGCGTCCGTCGCGCCCACCCGCAGCGCGTCGCGCAGGCTCACCTCCGCCGACCCGAACAGGCACACCTTGAGCGCGCCGTCGGCCGTCACCCGGAGGCGCGAGCAGCCGGCGCAGAACGGCGCGGTCATGCTGGCGACGAAGCCCACGCGCCCGGCCCACCCCGGCTGGCGGAACGTCTGGGCCGTCGAGTCCGGCGCGTCGGCGCACGCCGCCAGCGGGCCGAGCGCCTGCTCGATGGCGGCGCGCGTCTCGGCCATCGGCACCAAGTCGGTGCGGCTCCAGCCGTTGCCGTCGAACGGCATGACCTCGATAAAGCGGACCTCGACGGGCGCCTCGGCGGCCCACCGCGCGAAGTCGACGGCCTCGTCCTCGTTGACGCCGCGCAGCGCCACGACGTTGATCTTTAGGCTCTTGTCGCCTGAGCCGTACCCGAGACCCAGCGCTTGGTCGAGTGCCGCCAGCACCGTGTCGAGACCCGGGCGCCGGGTGATCGCTTGGAAGCGGTCCGGGCGCAGCGTGTCGAGCGACACGGTCAGGTCGGTCAAGCCGGCCTCCGCCAGAGCCGCCAGTCGGTCGGGCAGCAAGAGCCCGTTGGTGGTCACGGCGAGCGAGCGCGGGCCCAGCGCGCCTAGCTGGCGGACGACCTCGACGGCGTCCTTCCGCGCCAGCGGCTCCCCGCCCGTCAGCCGGATCTTGTCCACGCCGGCGCCCGCTAGGACGCGAGCAAGGCGCACTAGCTCGTCCGTCGTCAGCTGCTCGGCACGCGGGCGCAGGGGGACGCCGTGCTCGGGCATGCAGTAGACGCAGCGCAGGTTGCAGCGCTCGGTCAGGCTGAGGCGCAGCGTCGTGTGCGCGCGTCCAAATCGGTCGCGCAGCGTCACGACGCCCCCGCCGAGAGACCGTCCGGAGAAGCGCAGATCCCTCCAGGGAGAGGGGACTTCGTAAGCAGGGCCTGCGCTTCCCCAAAGAGCCTCTTAGTCATCCCGGTCGAAGATCGTCTTGGCCAGCGCGATGGCCGCGCCGACCGCCAGCCCGGCCAAGATCATCAGCACGTACCAGGCGGTCGATCCGAACTCGAAGGGGGCGTCCATGGGTCTGGTGGTGTTGTCCACACGCTGCCCACGGTGTGGATGAGGAGGCTGGGTCTCGCGCTCTACCTGAAGTCGCGCACGATCACGACGTCGCTGTCGGCGCGGTCCTGGCGCGAGAGCAGAACGCGAGTGCCGCCGGGGAAGACGCCCAGGCCGGAGTCCTCGGGCACGTCGGCGACCTCCGCGACCCGCTGGCGGGAGCCGTCCGCCAGCCCGAGGCGGACGACCGACGCCGCGCGGTCGTAGCGGCGCTCCAGGACGTAGACCGCGCTGCCCACGACCGACCAGTTGGCCCAGTCGGCCGGGGACAGGTTGACGGGCAGGCGCTCGGCGCGGACGTCGCGGACCTCGCCGTCCACGACCGGCAGGCGCCACAGCCCGCGCCGATCGGGGCGGATGACCAGCAGCCGGCCGTCGGGCGCCTCCGCCGCCGCCACGCCGCCGCCGACCGTGACGGGCTCGGGCTCGCCGCCGGCCGAGGGCACGCGGTAGATCTGCCACTCGTCGCCGCGGTCGCTCGCGAAGTAGACCCACTGGCTGTCGCGCGACCACGTCGGCGCCACGTCGTCGGCGGCGTCGTCGGTGAGCTGGCGCGTTTCGCCGCTGGGCAGGACCACGAAGATGTCGGCGTCGCCGTCGGCGCGCGCCGAGACGACGACGCGGCGGCTGTCGGGGCTCCACCGCGGGCCGCTGACGCGAGCGCCGCCGAAGTCGGTGAGTCGGTCGGCGCCGCTCCCGTCGGGGCCGGCGGTCCAGACCTCGTGGCTGCCCGAGCGCGTCGAGACGAAGGCCAGGCGTCGGCCGTCGGGCGAGACCGTCGGCTGGCGGTCGTCGCGCGTCGACGGCAGGACCGCGCGGACGGTGCTGTCGGCGCCGACCTCGACGACCTGGCTCCGGACGCGCTGCCGCGCGAACACGACGCCGCCCGTCCGGCCCACCGACGGCGACGCGATCTCGCCGGCGTCGGCGCCGAGCGAGACCCAGCGGGGGTCGCCGCCGCCCAGCCCGACGCGCCACAGCCCGGCCGCGCCGTCGCGGTTGGCGGCGTAGACCACCTCGCCGCCGTCGGCGGTCCAGTCGAGCCCGGTCACGCCCTTCTGCTCGCGCGCCAGCCGGCGCACGCGCCCGCCCTCGACGGTCACCACGGCCACGTCCTGCCGCCCGTCGATCTGGGTGCGGACGAACGCCAGCAGCCGGCCGTCGGGCGAGAACGCGGGGTCGAGGTCGCCGGGGTAGGTCGTCGCCGGCGAGGTGAGCCGCTGGGGCGGCGAGCCGTCGAGCGGCAGCAGGTGCAGGCTGAAGGCGCCCTGGCGCCCGCGCCGGGCGGAGAACGCGAGCTGCCGCGCGTCCGGGCTCCAGACCAACCCCTCGATGGCCAAGTCGCCCTGGGGCACCAACGTCTGCTCGGTCCCGCCTTGGGCGCTGACGGCGTAGACCCCGCACTCGCCCCCGACGCCGCACCGCACGAACGCGACGCGCTCGCCGTCCGGGCTCCAGGCGGGGCTTAGGTCGTCGGCGGGGTGCGTGGTGAGCCGGGTCGGCGCGCCGCCGCCGGCGTCCTGGACGTAGACGTCGAACTGGCGCTCGGCCTCGGTCCCGCCGTCCCACGCGAAGGCCACCTGCGTCCCGTCGGGCGACAGCGCCGGGTCGCGCTCGTCGCCGGGCGTGCTCGTGACCGGCTGCGCCGCGAGGGGCCGGACGCCGGTCTGCCCGGCCCGGTATGCGATGGCGGCGCCCGAGGCGACGAGGACGGCGGCGATGAGCCCCCACACCAGGACGACGGGCCGCTGGCGGCGCGGGAGCTCGGGGCGGCGGACGTCGAGCCCGGTGAGGGGCGCCGGCTCGTCGAAGGCGGCCGCGAGGTCGAGCTCGACGTCGTGCTCGACGGGCGCGATCAGGACGTAGCCGCGCTTGCGGATGGTCTCGACGTAGTCGGGATTGCGGGCCTTGTCGCCCAACGCCTTGCGGAGCTCGGAGATGCACCGCGCCAGCACGTCGTCGGTGACGACGGTGCCGGTCCAGACCTCGGCCATGAACTCGTCGCGCGTGACGGTCTCGCCGGGCTTGCTCGCCATCAGCGCCAGCACCTCCATGACCTTGGGCTCGATCCGGCGGACGTCGTCGTCCCGGGTGAGCCGGTTCGCCATGGGCTCGGCGAGCCACTCGCCCACGCGGAACGGGGCGGTCACGCTGGGTTGGTCGGCCGTCTGAACCGGGTCCATCAGATGCGGAGGTGCCTGGGGGAGAAGCGCGCGGCGCGCCTACGTGTAGGCCCAACGGTCCGCCCCGTTCCGCTCGTGCCATGCGTCGCAGAGGATACGCCGGTCCGCCGGCGGCCTGGGTCCCGGCGCCGGCGCGGTCTGCCGCGCCGCCTCCGCCTAGCTTGCCGCCGTGAACGCCGCCCTCCGCGCCCTGCTGATTCTCGCCGTCGCCGGCGCCGTCGCGCTGGCGGCCCTCTCCGGCGATCCGGACTCGACGCTGATCCTGGCCGCCGTCGTCGGCGTGCTCGCGTTCTGGCGGTTCCGCGACGCTCGGCGGATCGACGCGCTGGAAACCCGGCTCGGCGCCCTGGAAGCGGGCGGACGAGTCGCGGCACCAGCCGGCGCCGTCGGAGACGAGCCGCCGGTCGTGGTCGTGCCCCAGGCCGGCGCTCTCGGCACCGGACCTGTCCCATCGCCGCCGCCAGTGGGGCGCGAGGCCCGGCCGCCGCGTCCGGTCAAGCCGCCGCTGTTGGACCGGATGCCGCCGGAGCTGCGCCGCGTGTGGGACTTCGCGACGGGCGGCAACCCCGCCGCCCGGGTCGGCCTGCTGGTGCTGTTCGTGGGCCTGGGCCTGGGCATCCGCTACGCCGTTGACCTGGGGTGGCTCTCGGTGACGCTGCGGCTGATCGGCGCGGGCGTGGTGGGGCTGTCGATGGTGGGGCTGGGGTGGAGGCTCCGCGACGGCACACCGGGCTTCGGGCTGACGGTGCAGGGCGGCGGCGTGGCCGTGCTCTACCTGACGGTCTACGCGGCCTACGCGCTCTACGGGCTTGTGCCGTCGCTGGCCGCCATCGTGCTGATGGGCGCGATCGCGGTCGGCTGCGGGGCCTTGGCTCTTGTTCAGAACGCGCCCGGGCTGGCGGTGCTGGGCGTGGCGGGCGGGTTCGCGGCCCCCGTCCTGGCCGGCACGGCGGAGGGCAACCACGTCCTGCTGCTAGCCTACTACGCGCTCCTGAACCTGGGCGTGCTGGGCGTGGCGTGGGCCAAGGGCTGGCGGTCGGTTGCCGTGGTCGGTTTCGTGAGCACGTTCGTGACCGGCGGGCTGTGGGGCGGGCTGCAGTACCGCCCCGAGTGGTACGCCTCCGTCCAGCCGTTCGTCGTGGTCAGCTTCGCGATCTACCTCGCGCTGGCGGTCCGCTTCGCCCTGCGTTCGGCCGCGGCCGACCCGCCCGAGCGGTCGCTGGCCGTCGACGGCGGGCTGGTGTTCGGGCTGCCGGCGGCGACGTTCGCGTTGCAGGCCGGGCTGGTCGAGGGCATCCCCTACGGACGCGCCTGGAGCGCCTTGGCGCTGGCGGCGGTCTACCTCGGCCGGCTTCGCGCTCATCCGCCGCCAGTCGGGCGTGCGGCTGCTGGCGGACGCGTTCCTGGCCGTCGGGCTGACGTTCGCGACGTTGGCGCTGCCGCTGGCGTTCCAGCGCGTCGTGTTCGGGGCGATGTGGGTGCTGGAGGGCGCCGGGCTGGTCTGGGTCGGCGCGCGCCAGGGCAAGGCCTGGATGCGCTGGGGCGGCATCGCGTTGCAGGCCGTCGCGGCGGCCGTGCTGTTCGGCGAGGGCGTGCTCTCGCGCGGCACCTTCGACGCCGAGTCGCTGACGGGCTGGATCGTGGCGGTCGGGCTGGCGGTCTCGGCCTACGTCCTGCGCACGCCGGCCGCGCCCGACGTGGTCCCGGCGCCCAGCGGCGACGGCGCGCCGCCGCGCCCGGCCCTGTTCTCCAGCGCCGCCAGTCGGGCGCGCGAAGGGCTAGCGGGGCGCCTGCTGCTGGGCTTCGCGCTGTTCTGGTGGGTGACGACGGCGACGGTCCACGTCCTCGACCTCGCTTCGGACCGCTGGACGCTGGCGGCGATGCTGGGCGCGGCGTCGGCGTCGGGGCTGCTGTTCTTGGGCGTCGGCCGCGCGCTCGACTGGCGGGGGCTGCGGGCGGCGGCGTTCGGCGTCGTGCCGGCGGGCTGGGCGCTGTGGGTCCTCGCCTGGATCACCGAGACCGAGCCCTTCGTCGCCGGGCGCGGGCCGGGCTGGCTGGCGCTGCTCGCCGTCGCCGGGTTGGCGGCGATGGCGGAGCGGGCGCACCGGCTGCGGTCCCGTCGCGTTCGTCGGCGGCGCCTGGCTGGCGGTCGCCGTCGTCGCGCGGTCGCTGGGCGATGGGGTCGCTCGGGCGACGGAGGGTTTGGGAGCGGCTGTGGGAGTCTGGGCAGGCGCGACGGACTGGAGCCTGGGCGTCGTCGGCGCGGTGCTGGCGGCGGGGCTCGCGCTGGCGGTCCGGCTCCCCGCGCGCGTCGCCTCCGACCGGGAGCGCTGGCGGACCGCCGCCGGGCTGGCGGTCGCCGTCGGCGTGTGGGTCGTGGCCTCGTGGCAGGGCCGGGGCACGGCGCCGCCGCTGCCGTTCGTGCCCGTCCTCAACGTCCTGGCGCTGCCGACCGTCGCGGGCCTGCTCGCGCTCGCCGCCAGTCGCGCGGTCGCGCCGGAGCGGCTCAGGACGGCTTTCAACGCGGCCCTGGTCGCGCTCGGCTTCGGGTCGCTCACGGTCGAGGTGCTCCGCGCGGTCTCGGCCGTCGGCGACGTGCCGTGGGAGGCCGGCGCGCTGTGGGCGTCGTCGGCGGCGCAGGCGGCGCTGGCCGTCACGTGGAGCGTGCTGGCATTCGTGCTGGCGACCGTCGCCGTGCGCCGCCAGAGCCGGGCGCTGTGGTTCGTCGGCGCCGGCGTGCTGGCCGTCGTCGTGGCCAAGCTGTTCCTGGTGGACCTGTCCCAGGCCCAGGCGCTGGTGCGGATCGGGGCGTTCATCACGGTCGGCGCGCTGATGCTCCTGATCGGCTACCGCGCGCCCCTGCCGCCGGCCCACGCGCCGGCCATCGGGGGCGAGGAGGAAGAGGAGCCGTTGGAGGTGGGCCCCTAACCGGTCGCCACGCGGCTTGTCGAGACGGGCAAGGACTTGGCATCTTCGCGAGCGGAGGACGAGAAGCGCGGGGGGCAGCGCCGGCTGGCGGAAGCCAAGCAGCCTCCGCGGCGTCACATCTCACCCCTCTTATCCTCCCTTCCCCTGCCCCCTACCGCCGTGCTCGACCCACTCCCCGACGCCGCCCGCGCCTGGCTCTTCCCGCTCGACCGGACGCTCTCCGACTCCGACGCCGACCGACTCCGCCAGTCGCTCTCGACGTGGCTCCCGAGTTGGTCCAGCCACGGCCGCCCCGTCCAGGCCCAGGCCGAGGTCGTCGAGGGCCGCGTGCTCGCCGTCGGCGCGGTGATCTCCCAGGCGGACTTGAACGCGGGCGTCTCCGGCTGCGGCATCGACGCGATGGAGCGGGCCGTCGCCGACGCGCTGGCCGAGGTCGGCGCCGGACTGGCGCCTGGGCTCGGCGTGACGTTCCGGGACGAGGGCGGAGACTGGCAGACGGTCGCCCGTCCGGCGTTCCGGCGCTTGGTGCGCCAGGGCGAGGCCGGGGCGGAGACGCCGATCCTGGACGTGACCGCCGAGACCGTCGGCGCGGTCCGCCAGCGGGCCGTGGCGCGGCCGGCCGGCGAGACGTGGGCCGCCCGGGCGTTCGCGCTGTGACGCGTCGACCCAGCGGCCGGCGCGAGTTGCTGTGGGGCACCGCTGCCGTCGCGGCGTTGATGGCCGTCGGGACCGTGGGCTACGTCGTGCTCGAGGGCTGGGCGCCCGTCGACGCGCTCTACATGACGTTCATCACGCTGAGCACCATCGGGTTCGCCGAGGTCGAGCCGTTGAGCGTCCCGGGCAAGCTGTTCACCATGGCGCTGGCGTTGGTCGGCATCGGTACGTTTGCGACCATCGCCACGCGCGCCGTCCAGATCCTGGTCACCAGCGACGCCCTCCGCCAGCGCGCCATGCAACGCCGCCTCGACGCCTTGTCTGGACACTACGTCATCGCCGGCTACGGGCGGCTGGGGCAGCGGATCGCGCGCGACCTGGCCGCCGCCGGCCGCGTGGTCGTGGTCGTGGACCAGCGCGACGACCGCGCCGCCCAGCTCCGCCAGGAGGGGCTCGCGTTCGTCCAGGGCAACGCCGAGGAAGAGGACGCGCTGCGCCAAGCCGGCGTCGAGCGCGCTTCCGGGCTGGTGCTGGTGCTGCCCCAAGATGCCGCCAACGTGTTCGTGGCCCTGACGGCGCGCGAGATCATGCAAGACCGCGACCTGTTCATCGTCGCGCGGACGAACGAGGAGACCTCGATCAACAAGCTCCGCCGCGCCGGCGCCGACAAGGTGATCTCGCCCCTGGAGATCGGCGCCGACCGCATCGCCCAGACCATCCTGCGCCCGCGCGTGGACCGGTTCATGGAGAACGTGCTGGGCGTGGGCTCGCTCGACTTCGACCTGGAGGAGGTCGTGATCCACGAGGGCAGCCTGCTCGACGGCCGGTCCTTGGTCCAGGTCGAGTTCCGCCGGCGGTTCCAAGCCATCGTCGTGGGCGTGCTGCAGTCGGCGACGGGCGAGTGGCACTTCAACCCCGACGCCCGGCTCCCGCTGGCGGCCGGCGACGCGCTGATCGTGCTGGGGTCGGCGGACCAGCTGCAGCGGGTCAGAGCGGAGGGCGCGCTGGCGACCAGCGCCACCCCGTAGCGCTTTCCGGTCTCCCCGCGCTGGCCGAGGCGCGCCGCCAGCGCGGAGGGCGGGGACGCCGAGACGGGAGGCGGACCGCCCCGGTCTTCTCAGAATCCCCCGATCCAGGGCGCCGCCTCCGCCCTAGATTTTCAGGCTCCGTTCCGCGCCCCTGCCGCGGCCTGCCCGATCCCGGGACCGCCAGCGCCAGGGCCAAGCCCGCACCCCCATGTACGCCATCGTCGAGATCGCCGGCAAGCAGTTCAAGGCCGCCGAAGGCGACCGCCTCTACGTCCCCCGCCTCAAGGGCGAGGTGGGCGACGCCCTCACCTTCGACCGCGTCCTGCTGGTCTCCGGCGACGACGGCGTCCAGGTGGGCGCCCCGACCGTCGCCGGCGCCTCGCTCGCGGCTGAGGTCTTGGGCCACGTCAAGGGCGACAAGATCATCGTGTTCAAGAAGAAGCGCCGCAAGGGCTACAAGGTCAAGAACGGCCACCGCCAGCCCTACACCCAGATCAAGATCGGCGCGCTGTCGCTCAACTAGGTTAGGCGCTCGCGTCTCCAACCCACGAGGCGGCGAACCCTGAACCCCGAACCCTGAACCCCTAGAGACATGGCACACAAAAAAGGCGTCGGCTCGTCGAAGAACGGGCGCGACTCGAACCCCAACATGCTCGGCGTCAAGGCCCCCGGAGGGGCCGTGATCCACGCCGGCACGATCATCGTCCGCCAGCGCGGGACCAAGTTCCACCCCGGCGTCAACGTCGGCCGCGGCAACGACGACACCCTATTCGCCAAGGCCAACGGCCGCGTCCGGTTCGCGGGCAAGGGCGGGCGGAAGTACGTCCACATCGACGCCGTCGAGGCCTAGCCTCCGGCCACCGGCGGAGCCCGTCCGCCAGCGCGACTCGGCGCCCCTGCTGCTTCGGCGGCGGGGGCGCTCTCGCTTGGACCCCAGGGTGCAGGCCCGCCGCTAGCGGCCGCCGCTAGATTCCGACGTGCGCGTCCTCGTCTTCCTCCTCCTCGCCGCCGGCGCGAGCGCGCAGACGTTCGAGCGGTTCGGCGTCCGCGAGGGCCTGCCGTCGGAGCTCATCAACGACGTCGCGCTGGCCCCGGACGGGACGCTGTGGGTCGGGACCGACGACGGGCTGGCCCGCTACGACGGACACGGGTTCCGGACGTGGCGCGCCGGTCCCGGCGAGCCGAGCGCGCTCCCGAGCAGCCGCGTGTTCGCCGTCACGCCGGTGGCCGGCGGCGTCTGGGTGGGCACCGCGCGCGGCCCGGCGCGGCTCGACCTCCGTACGGGCCGTACGACGCGCGTCGCGGGGCTGCCCCAGAGTGGCGTTCGCGACATTGTCGAGGACGCCGACGGCGACCTGTGGGTCGGCTACCAGACGACCGGGTTGTGGCGGTACTCCCCCGCCAGCGGCGACGTGGTCCGGGCCCGGCTCGGTCCCGAGGGGCTCGCGAAGTACCGCCGCGTCGTCGCGCTGGCCCGCGACGGAAACGACATCTGGGTCGAGGCCGGAGACGGCGAGGGGGGCGTCGCGGCCACGGTGTGCCGCCTGGACCGCGCGCGCGCGGCGTGCACGTCGCCGGTGCTCTCGACGCTCGACTGGCGGTTGCTACGCGACGCCGGGCAGGCGGTCCTGGTGCGCAAGGACCGCCCGCAAGGGGGGGGGTGGGTCGCGTGGCTTAACGGCGAGCGCTGGGTGGTGCCGTCGTCTCGCGCGCTCGACTTCAGCTTCCGCTCGATCCTGCGGATCGCCCCCGACCGGGCGTGGCTGCGCGGCGACGCCGCCTTGACGGAGGTGCGGGCCGACGGCTCCTCAATCCGGATCGAAGCCGACCCCGAGCGTCGGGGCGGCCTGGGAGGCTACGACGCGCGCGCGCTCGCACGCGACCGCCAGGGCAACGTCTGGGTAGGCACCGAGTCCGGGCTGTACTTCTCCAGGCTCCCGGCGCGGCCGTTCCAATCCTTCGTGCACGTCGAAGGCGACCCGGCCACCTTGGGCGACAGCCGCGTCAACGGGATGGCCCAGGACGCGTCCGGCGCGCTGTGGGTCACGACCAACGACGGCCTCAACCGGATCGACCTGCCAACGGGCCGGGTCGACCGGATCCCGGCCGCGCTGCCTGCCCACATGCGCCGAGGCACGTCGAGGGGGGCGTTGTGGCAGGTCCTCGCGCTGCGCGACGGCGGGGTGCTCTTGGGGGCCAAGCGGGCGGGCGTGGCCGAGCTCCGGGACGGAGCGCTCCGACCGCTTTCCATCGCCGGGCTGGGGAGCGGCGTCCGTGGCTTGACCCAGGACCAAACGGGTCGCTTGTGGATCGGCGCGAACGACGGGCTGTGGTCCGGGGCGAGCGGCGCCCTGACCCAGGAGCGCTTGCCGGACGCCATCCGCCCCGTCAACGTCGTCTTCGAGGACCCGTCGGGCCGGCTGTGGGTGGGCAGCGACGACGGCTTGCTGCTCCGCACGCCCGGCGGCGCTTGGCGCCACGTCGCCCAGGGCCGACTGTGCGCGCCGGTCATCTGGTCGATGGCCGAGAGCGTGGCCGACCCGGGCGCGCTGTGGCTGGCGACCGTCGGCGGCGGCTTGGCCCGCCTCGACACCCGGGCGGAGACCGTCGAGTGCGTGTCCGTGCGCGACGGGATGCCCACGAACTCGGTCTACGGCGTCTTGGCCGACGCCCAGGGGCACTTGTGGGCGAGCACGACCTCGGGCCTAGCCCGCGTGGACCCGGTCACCCGGCGCGTGGTCACGTTCTCGTCGGCGGACGGGCTGGCGGGCGACGCCTTCAACCTCATGGCCCAGCTGCGCCTGGCCGACGGGCGGCTGGCCTTCGGGGGCCCCGCGGGGCTGACCCTGGTGGACCCCCGACGCATCGACAGCCGCGAGCCGCCAGAGGTCGTGATCTCGGGCGTCGAGCGCCAGGGCCGCTTGCTCCCGTCCATCCCCGGCTCCGGCGACACCCTCCGCCTGGCGCCGGGGACGAGCAGCTTCGGCGTCCGCTTTGGGGCGACGGACTTCCGCGCGCCGCGGCGGACGCGCTACCGCTACCGCTTGACCGGCGTGGACGGGGGGTGGCGGTTCACCGACGGGTCGGCGCCGCGGGCGAGCTACACCGGCGTCCCCCCCGGGCGCTACTCGTTCGAGGTGCAAGCCGCTGCCGCTGACACTCCGTTCTCCACCCAGCGAGCGCGACTGGACGTGGTCGTGGTACCGGCCGTCTGGCAGCGGACGAGCGTGCGCGCGCTGGGCGCACTGCTACTGATCGCGCTGGCCGGCGCTCTGGTCCACAGGCGGCGGCGGCGCGAGCGGCTGGCGCGGGCGCTCGCCGAGCGCAACGCCGCCGAGGTCCGTCGCCGCCTGGCCGACGCTCGGGAGCGCGAGCGCGTCCGGCTGGCCCGCGACCTGCACGACGGCCCGGTCCAGACGCTGTACCGCGTCGGGCACGACCTGGACGAGATCCAGTCCGCCGGCGGCTCCAACGTGAGCCCGGTCCGGGCGCGCGTGGGCGACGTCGCCGGCGAGCTCCGCCAGATGCTCACCGAGCTACGCCCGACCCTGATCGAGCACCTGGGCTTGGGCGGGGCGCTGCGCGTCGCCGGTCGCCGCGCCGAGAAGCGGTTCCCGCACTTGACGGTCGGCGTCGAGGACGCTAGCCGGGGCGGGGTCACCGGCGAGGCCGCGCTGGCGCTGTTCCGCATCGCCCAAGAGGCGGTCCAGAACGCCGGCCGCCACGCGGGGCCGGCCCACGTCCAGATCCGCTTGGCCGACGACGGCGACGGCGTCGCGCTGACCGTCGAGGACGACGGCCGCGGCTTCACCTTGCCCGACCGGATCGACCTGGCGCGGTCGGAGCACTTCGGCCTGATCGGCGTCCAGGAACGGGCCGAGGCCGTCGCCGGGACCGTCGCCATCGACTCGGCGCTGGGCCGGGGGACCACGCTGCGCGCCTGGGTCCCGCGCCAGGGGACGATTGAGCCGTAGGGATCACGGAAGCGAAGGGCCGCCCCTCTAGCTTGGGATCTATGGCTCCCGCTCCGCCCACCCGCGTCGTCTTGGCCGACGACCACCCGACCTTCCTGACCGGCCTGTCGTCGTTCCTGGGACGCCAGCCCAGCATCGAGTTGCTCGATACGGCCACCGATGGCCGCGCCGCGCTCGACTTGGCGCACGCGCTCGCACCCGACGTGCTGGTGCTGGACCTGGAGATGCCCGAGATGACGGGCGTCGAGGTGGCGGGCGCGTTGCAGGACTCGCCCGTCGAGGTGCTGATCCTGAGCGCGTACCAGGACGAGGACTACATCTTCGGCGTGCTCGAGCGCGGCGCGGCCGGGTACCTCACCAAGCAGGAGCCGCTGGGCACGATCCTGGAGGCCATCCAGGGCATCGCCAGCGGCGAGACGGGCTGGCTGAGCGCCCGCATCTCGGACCTGGTGCGGCAGGGCCGCTGGCGCCACCGCCGCGAGCCCCACCTCCTGGACCCGCTGAGCGCGCGCGAGCGCGAGGTCGCCGTCGTGCTGGCGCGCGGGCTCACGAACCCCGAGATCGCCGAGCGCCTGTTCATCAGCACCAGCACGGTCAAGCGGCACACGAACGCGATCTACGACAAGCTGGGGCTGCGAACGCGCGCGCGCGTGGTGGCCTGGATGTGGGAGCACGGACTCGTAGACCCCGACGAGGGGTAGGCGCACCCGCGCGATTCACAGCAGCGACGGCCACGCCTCAACGTCGGACGCGTGCCGCTGGCGACAGTCACCAGCGAGTCCGGGCGGAGGCGACGCGCAGCGCTCCGGGCGGGCGCGGCGCCTGAGACCCGACCACGAGAGAGCCCCGGACGCGCGCGTGGCGTCCGGGGCTCCAGTGCCGTCCCAGCACATGTCGCTAGCGCACGACCGTGAGCCGCCGCACCGCCGACGCCGTCTCGCCGCGCACCCACACCGCGTAGACCCCCGGCGCGAGCCCGCCCAGTTCCACCGCCAAGTCCACCGCCCCACTGGCGGCGCCGTCGAACAGCGTTCGGACGCGGCGGCCCAGCGCGTCGACCAGGTCGGCGCGGACACGTTGGGGCGGTCGATCGGCAAGCGCCAGTGCGGCGCGGCGGGTGGCGGGGTTGGGGCGGGGCGCGCCTAGCGCGAAGCCGGCGTCGGGGGCGTCTTCGCTGGCGACGGGGTTGAACCCGGCATAGACGTAGACGCTCTTGACGAGCGGCGCGCCGACGATCACGGAGACCCCGTCGAACGCGAGGCTCTCGCCGAACCCGGACGCGACGGTGGCATCGGACGCCGTGAGGGTCTCCGACAGTGCCCACACGCCGTTGCGCTTGTCGAACACCCGGACGGCTCCCGAACCGCCGTTGATCCCGCCCCCCTCGGTGGCGATGCCCGTTCGAGGGGACCCAGCGACGACGCGAGACTCCTCGGAGACGGCGACGGACCGCCCGAGACTGGAGGAGTTTTCAGTGCTGCCGGACAGGACCGCCGCCTCGGTCCAGTTCCCTGCGGAGTCTAGGGAGAACACCGTGACGGTGCCGTTGCTAGCCCCTCCGTCGGCGTTGTCTCCTGGGGCTCCCACGGCAGCGGTGCCTCCGTCGATGTCGACGGACCTCCCGAAATCATCGCCCCCCGTCGTGGTCGACCCGCTCAGCGCTGCGTCGAGAGACCAGTCTTCTCCCGACCGCTCGTAGATGTACGCTCTCCCAGCACTCCTGTTACCCTGGGCGTCCTCCTCCGCTCTAGCACCAACGATCGCGCGATCGCCGGACGCAGCCACGGCGTTCCCGAACAGGAACGTCGGGGCGGTACGGGAAAGCGTCGCGGTCAGGTTCCACGGAACGGTGTCCCCCCCATCTTCCTGGGTGAAGACGTACGCCCTCCCCACGTTCTGGTCCGTGCCCACGTCGAACTCCGGGGCCCCGACGACCATCCGTGGGCCGACGAGAGCGACCGACATTCCGAACTTCGACAGGTCCTGCTGCTGGTCCGCGGGCGGGAGAACGGTGACCAGGGGGAACCATGCGAACTCGGTTCCAAAGACCGGCTCCCGCTGGAGGACGGTAACCCGGCCTACGCGGGCAGAGCCCACCGTGAACGTCGGAGCTCCGACCAAGACGACCTCGCCGTCGATCGCGACCGAGGCGCCATATTGGGAGCCAGCCTCCCCCTTGTCTGTGGTTTCGAGGATCCACGAGGTTCGGTCGGCAGATCGCCTGAAGAAGTAAGCCGCGTCGTCCTGCGGCGAGCCGACGACGGCGAAGTTTCCGTCCACCGCGACCGACGACCCGTAGTCGTTGCTGACGTTGGGCGGGGAGGCGAGCTTCACTTCCGTCGCCATGAGCGCGGCGTGAGCGCGCGCGACTCCAGATTGGGCGGCCACCGGAGGGGCCAACAGGGTGAGCGCGGTCAGCGTGAGGGAGTAGAGACGGATCATCGGGGGGAGGGCAGATGGAGACGAGGCCGTCGGCCTCGGGATCGTCGTAGCCTACCTGGATTGCGCCTTTCGTCCTTGATCCCCTGGGCTCAATCTGATGTGCAAAGCGAAGCCCTGACCACCATCGATAGTCGGGGCTCCAGTACCGTCCTGAGTCTCCCCCGCCGCCTTATGCCGTCTCCCCCCCGCCTGATCGTCTTCGACCTCGACGACACGCTGCTCGACCACCGCGCCGCTGAACGCGCCGCCCTAGCGGACGTTCACCAGATGCACGCCGAGCACATCGGGCACCACGAGTTGGCGCACGTCCAGGAGACGTACAGCCAGTGCAACGTGCCGCTGTGGCGCGACTTCGGCCGGGGCGAGATCACGTCGGCCGACCTCAAGCGGCTGCGGTCCGAGCGACTGGTCGCGGCGCTGGAGTGCGCGCTGCCCGCCGAGACGTTCTCGCGCGACTACCTCGACCGCTACGCGGCGCACTGGCGGTGGGCGGAGGGCGCCCAAGCGGCGTACCGCGCCATCGCCGACGCCTTCCCGGTCGGCGTCCTGACCAACGGGTTCTCCGAGCAGCAGCGCGGGAAGCTGGCGCGGCTGCCCGAGATCGAGGAGCGCGCCGCGTTCGTGGTCATCTCCGAGGAGGTCGGCGTGATGAAGCCCGACCAGCGGCTGTTCGAGCACGTCCGCCAGCGGGCCGCCGACGCGCTGGCGGACGACGTGGACGCGGGCGAGCTGCTCTACGTCGGCGACTCGTACCACTCCGACGTCGTCGGCGGGACCGGCGCGGGCTGGCCCGTCGCCTGGATCCGCGGCGACGCCGAGCGCGCGCCCGACGGCACGTTCGTGTTCGACAAGTGGCCCGAGCTGCTCCGCACGCTGGGGATCGACTAGCCGACCCCGAGTTGCTCTAGGAAGATGCCCAGCGACGCCGGGTACAAGATCAGCGTGAGCACCAGCCCGCCGATCGCGCCGCCCAGGTGCGCCTCGTGGGCGACGCGGCCGATCTCGCGCCGGGAGGCGTACACCGACAGCGCGACGTAGAGCACGGCGAACAGGATGGCCGGCATCGGGATGGCGAAGAAGATGTAGAGCAGCTGGAACGGCGCGAACAGGCAGAAGGCGAACAGCACACCCGAGATCGCGCCCGAGGCCCCGACCGCCGAGTACTGCGGGTTGTCGCTGTACTTGAGGTAGGTCAGCGCGTTCGCCGCCAGTTCGGAGCCGAGGTAGATCGCCAGGAACCGCCCGGACCCCACGATGCTCTCGATGTACGGCCCGAAAAAGAACAGCGTCACCATGTTGAACAGCAGGTGCATAAAGCTGACGTGGACGAAGCCCGCCGTCAGCCACCGGCTCCACTCGCGTCTCTCGCACCACGCGGAACGGCTTGAACGCCCACCGGTCGATCAGGCCCGGGTTCGCCAGCAGCGTGTAGGCCCCGATCAAGACGTTCACCGTCAGCATGAACTGGGTGACGGGCGGGAGCGAGAGCAGCTGTTCGAGCATCGGCGGCGTGGGGTCGGCTACCTTAGACGGACGCCCCCGTACCGTGCTCCGCGCCGTGCCCCGATTCCTCCCCGTCCTCGCGCTGCTGGCGGTCGCCGCGGCTGGGTGCCAGGGCGGGCCGAACGGGGAGTACGTCGGGACGTGGCGCTCGGCCCAGCCGGACACCCTGGGCATGCGCTACACCTTCCGCGCCGACGGCACGGCCCGGATCATCGAGCGCCCTCGCGACCGGGAGCCCCAGGCCTACGAGGCACGCTACGAGATCGTCGGCGACTCCGTCCTGACGCTGCGCGACCAGATCGACGACGCCCGCTTCCGGGTCCGCCTGGACGGCGACACGCTGCGCCTGGAGAACCCGGCGACGGGGCAGCAGAACGTCTGGGTGCGCCTCTAGCGCTGCTCATCCCGCCCGCCTCCGCGCTGGCGGACCGCCGCCGCCAGTGGGCGGGGCGAGCTTAGATCACCGTCCAGATCCAGCGCCACAGGTCGTCCAGGCCGGTCTTCTTCTCCGACGACGTCAGGACGACGGGGAGCTCCAGGCCGTACGGCTCCATGAACCGCTTGAGCCCGGCCACGGCCTGCTGCCGGGCGTTGGCGCCCAGCTTGTCCGCCTTCGTCAGCGCGATCAGGTGCGGGGCGGGGCTCTCCAGCAGGATCGCCATCAGCTCCTGGTCCAACTTGGTCGGCGGGTGGCGGCTGTCGATGAGTTGGACGACGGCGCGCAAGGGCCCGGGCTGGCCGTCCGTCTCCAAGGCGCGCTCGGTCACGTATCGGCCCATCAGCTGCTGCCACCGCGCGCGCTGCTTCTGCGAGACCTTGGCGTAGCCGTAGCCCGGCAGGTCCACCAAGTAGAGCTCCGGCTCGCGCGGCCCGCCGGTGAACCCGGCCGACTCCGGCGGCGGGTTGACGGCGAAGAAGTTCAGCGCCTGCGTTTTGCCCGGCGTGCCCGACGTCTTGGCGAGCTGCTTGCGCTGGAGCAAGGCGTTGAGCAGCGAACTCTTCCCCACGTTCGAGCGCCCCGCGAACGCCACCTCTGGCGCCCCGGCCGGCGGCAGCGAGCTCCAGGACGGCGCTGAGAGGACGAACTGAGCGTCTTTGATCTTCATGGGAGAGCGTGATATGGGAAGGGGCAAGAGGCGGAGCAGACGCCCCGATCCTCTTGCCCCTTCGTCCTTGCCTGAGTCGTTACGCGACTTGCGCGATGTGCTCCTTGACGGTCTCGCCGATGGCCGCCGGGCTCTCGACGGTCGTGATGCCCGCCTCCGTCATGGCCTCCAGCTTGGCCTCGGCCGTGCCCTGCCCGCCCGAGACGATGGCGCCGGCGTGGCCCATCCGGCGTCCGGGAGGCGCGGTGCGGCCGGCGATGAAGCCGAAGACGGGCTTCTTGACGTGGTCCTTGACGTAGGCCGCGGCCTCCTCCTCGGCCGAGCCGCCGATCTCGCCGATCATCACGATGGCCTCCGTCTCGGGGTCCTCGTTGAACAGGCGGATGGCGTCGATGAACTGGGTGCCGATGATGGGGTCGCCACCGATGCCGATGGCCGTCGTCTGGCCCAGACCCGCGCGCGTCAACTGGTCGACGGCCTCATAGGTCAGCGTGCCCGAGCGGGACACGACGCCGACGTTGCCGGGCTGGAAGATCATGGTCGGCATGATGCCCACCTTGACGCTGTCGCCGGGCGTCAGCAGGCCGGGGCAGTTCGGGCCGACCAGGCGCACGCCGCGCTTGTCGACGAACGGCTTGACCGGGATCATGTCCTGGATCGGGATGCCCTCGGTGATGCAGATGACGGTCTCGACGCCGGCGTCGGCGGCCTCCAGGATCGCGTCGGCGGCGAACGGCGGCGGCACGAAGATCACCGACACGTTGGCCTTCTCCTTCTCGACGGCCTCCCGGACCGAGTTGTAGACGGGTCGGTCGAGGTGCTTGGAGCCGCCTTTGCCCGGGGTCACGCCCGCGACCACGTTGGTGCCGTACTCGATCATCTGCTCGGCGTGGAAGGAGCCCTCCTTGCCGGTGATGCCTTGGACGACGAGGCGGGTGTCTTTGTCGATGAGGATGCTCATGCGGAAGCGGTGTGGGTCGGTGAGGCGGCGGTGCGCCGGAGGGAAGGGGGACTGGCGGTCGCTCCCGCCAGCGGGGCTAGGCCTGGGACTCGGGCGCCTGGCCCTCGGCCGGGGGAGGCGTCATCGGCTCGGGCGCGACGAACGCGGCCGGCTGCGAGGCCTGGGTCTGCGGCGTCGGCTGCGCAGGCGGGATGCGGCGCGGCGGCGACGGGTCCACGGTCAGCTCCTGCTTGATGTCGTTGGTGGCGTCCTTGAACTCGCGGATCCCCTTGCCCAAGCCGCGGGCGATCTCGGGGATGCGCTTGGCGCCGAAGACGAGCAGGATCACCAGAAAGATCAGGGCGATCTCCATCGGTCCGAACATAGCCGTGCGTGTTTGTGAGTGGAGGCGAAGGTACGGGGCAGCCCCGCAGAGGTGCCCGGGCCGCTTGGTCTTCGCCGAGTCTAGAGACCACGCGCCGGGACGACGCCGCGCCGGCGGCTAGCTTCCGCAACGCCTCCACGCCCTATGCCTGCCCTCTCCCGCGACACGATCCACGCCTGGCCCAAGGCCGAGCTCCACTGCCACCTCGACGGCTCCCTGCGCTTGTCCACCATGCTGGAGCTGGCGCGCGCCCAAGGCAAGCTGGACCTGCTCCCCGCCGACACGGAAGCGGGGATGGCCGAGGAGCTCAAGAAGATCGACGGCTCGCCGACGCTGGAGGAGTACCTCGCCTGGTTCGGGTACTCGCTCCCCCTCATGCAGAGCCGCGAGGCGCTGCACCGGATCGCCTACGAGCTGGCCGCCGACATGGCCGCCGACAACGTCCGCTACCTCGAAGTCCGCTACGGGCCGACGCTGCACACCGACGAGGGGTTGACCATGTGGCAGGTCAACGACGCCGTGCTCGCCGGGCTGGCGGACGCCGAGCGCGACCACGGCGTCCAGTCGGGCGTGATCGTGTGCGGGCTGCGCGACCGGCGCGAGAGCGCGTCCCTCGCCCAGGCCGAGCTGGCCGCCAGCTACCGCGGCCGCGGCGTGATCGGGTTCGACTTGGCCGGCGGCGAGCGCGGCAACCCGGCCGAGATGCACGGGGCGGCCTTCTATCACGCCCGCAAGGAGCTGTTGAACATCACCGTCCACGCGGGCGAGAACTTCGGCCCGGCCTCCATCCGCCAGGCCCTGTTCAAGTGCGGCGCCCACCGGATCGGCCACGGCGTGACGCTGGGCCAGGACCCCGACCTGTTGCGCTACGTCGTCGACCGCCAGATCCCGCTCGAGGTCTGCCCCACGTCCAACGTCCAGACCCAGTCGGTGGCCAGCTACGAGGCGCACCCGGTCGCGGAGTACGTCCAGGCCGGCGTGCCGATCACGATCAACACCGACAACACGCTGTTCAGCCACACCACGACCACCGACGAGCTGTGGCTGGCGCACACGCGCTGCGGCATCCCCGCCGAAGACCTGCGCGAGATCGTGCTCAACGGCTTCCGCCACGCCTTCCTGCCCCACGACGAGAAGTGCGCGCTGCTGGCCGAGGTCGAGCCGCTGGTGGCCATGCCAGACGAGGGGTAGGGAGCGAAGGAGGCAGAGCCCTATGAAATACGTCGTGTGAGCCGGCGGAGGGGGCCGCTCGTGGGCGGGGCATCGCGTGCTCCTTGCCTCCGACGGGTCGCCCAACCCACCATCGTAGCCCTCCCCTTCCGGACAACCGGTGGCGAGGCGGTCCGCCAGTGCGGCGCGGGGGCGCACTTGTGTCCGCAGCGGCGCGTTTCGATCTCTATCCTTCGGACTCCCCCCTCGGTCTAGAGAATGCGCTTCCTTCCTCTCTTGCTGCTGCTCGCGGCCTGCGCCGCGCCCGCCCCTCCCGTTCCAGACGGCTCGGCCACCGCGGAGGAGACGCCGGATGCCCTACCCATCGACGAGCCCGCCTTCGACGTCCAGGGGTGGATCGACGCCGTCGAGGCCGCCGACACCCCGGCCAAGCAGATCGCGCTGTCCGAGCGCCTGCTCGACGCCGTCGACTGGCGGACGGCGTGCGGCGAGGACGACCCCACGGCGCCCGGCCGGGGCACCGTCCGGATCGCGCACCTCGACGACCCGTGGTCGCTCGCGGCCATCACCTGCCACGCCTACGAGACCCAGAGCGCCTTCGCCCTCGTGGACGCCCGGGGCGGGCGCCCGCCGCGACTGGTCCGCGCCCTGGGTGTGAGCGAGGACGGGCAGCCCGCGGCCGACACGACGGCCAGCTTCTTCGGCGTCTTCTCGCACGACCGCAACACCGCACCCAGCCGGTTCGACATCCTGACCAAGAGCGCCCCCCACGGCGGCTGCGGGCTGGACGTGCGGTACAAGCTGCTGCCGGACGGCGGCGCGGCCATCGAGCGCGTCCGCGTCCACGACGACTGCGGAGACCCGACGGCGCCGGAGGACTGGCCGGTGACCTACCGGGACTGAGACACCGCGCGTGGTAGCGGCGTACGGGTCCCCCTCACGCCCCCCGCTCCATGACCGTCACCGTCCACCCCGCCGCCGCGCTGGCGGGCTCGCCCCGGCTCCCGGCCGACAAGTCGGTCGCCCACCGCGCCGCCCTCTTCGCCGCCATCGCCGACGGCGAGAGCGAGATCGTCGGCTTCTCGGACGCCGCCGACCCCCAGTCGACGCTCGCCTGCCTGCGCCAGCTCGGCGTCGAGATCGAGGAGCGCGACGACGTCCTCGGGCCGGACGGCACGCCGAGCCTGTTCGTCCGGGGCGTCGGGACGCGAGGATTCCAGGCGCCCGACTCCCCGCTCGACTGCGGGAACTCCGGGACCACGATGCGGCTGCTGGCGGGGCTGTTGGCCGGCCAGTCGTTTCCAAGCGTTTTGACTGGCGACGCCTCACTCTCGGCCCGCCCCATGGCCCGCATCGCCGATCCGCTTCGCCAGTTCGGCGCCCAGATCGACCTGACCGATGGCCGCGCGCCGATCACGCTGCACGGCGGCGACCTCGCCGGCATCACCTACCGCTTGACCGTCGCCTCGGCCCAGGTCAAGAGCGCCGTCCTGCTGGCGGGCTTGTCCGCTAGCGGCACGACGACGGTCGTGGAGCCGGTCCCGACGCGCGACCACACCGAGCGGATGCTGGAGCTGGACGTGATGCAGATCGGCGACGAGCGCCACATCTCCGTCGACGGTGGGACCGCGGTCCGAGCCCGCCAGTGGGTCGTGCCCCGCGACATCTCGGCGGCGGCGTTCTTCCTGGTCGCCGGCAGCATCGCCGAGGCGGCCACGATCCAGATGACCGCCGTCGGCGTCAACCCGACGCGGAGTGGCGTCCTCGACGTGCTGCGCGCGATGGGCGCCGACATCCGTGTCTCGAACGAGCGCGAGCGCGGTGGCGAGCCGCTGGCGGACCTGCGCGTCGAGGCGCCCGGGGGCCTGGTGGGCGTCGAGATCTCGGGCGCCATCGTGCCCAACTTGATCGACGAGATCCCCGTCCTGGCCGTCGCCGCGGCCTGCGCTCAGGGCCAGACCGTCATCCGAGACGCCGCCGAGCTTCGAGTCAAGGAGACCGACCGCATCGAGGCCACCGCCGCGTTCCTGCGCGCCATGGGCGCCGACGTCCAGGAGACGCCGGACGGCATGGTCATCAATGGCGGTCGTCCGCTCCACGGCGCTGAGGTAGACGCCTGCGACGACCACCGGATCGCGATGGCCGCCGCCGTCGCCGCGCTCGTCGCCAGTGGCCCGACACGATCGCGGGCGCGGAGGCCGCAGCGGTCTCTTTCCCCGGCTTCTGGGACGCCCTCGACTCCGTCGCGGCAGGAAGCGTCACGACGGGATAGGGTCGTCTACGGCGTAGTGTGGTCGACCCGGAAGGTCCGCTCTCGCTCGACGGCCTCTCCGGTGCGCACGTCGCGTACTGTGATCCGTACGTCTACCTCATCGGCACCTTCCCAATCGGCCGTTCGTAGGATTAGGTACTGCTCGGTCGTTGCACCCCGGTTCACCAAGAGGAGGTCTCCCGAAGTCGGCGTCTCCTGCGTTCGTCGCAAAAGGGAGCCCTGGCGCCGACGAATCACTTCATACTCGATGGCGATTTGAGAGCTGCCACCGCTGTTCTCGAGGCCGTAAGCCTCAAAGTAAACACTGATGGGACTGCCAGGGACGACCGAGGACGCCAGCAAAGGCTCGTTCTGGACGGGGTTGAAGGGGCGGATGTCGCTCATCTCGAGGCCATCCGGCCGGAGTGGCTCTCGCCCGACTACACGCCAGACAGAGGTGCCTAACCGCTCAACGGGCTGGCCCTCGACGTCCGCCGCGAACAAGCTGAGTTGGACGGCTGGCGCGCACGACCCTACCCCGCATACAACTGACGCACTCGCTGGCGATGCGTAGTCTGCGATGTCAGCCTGGCCCAGTGCGAGCGATTGCGTAACCACTGTGGAGACAGTCTGCTGAGGGGTCCCTGGCTGCTCGACCACACTAGCGGTGAGAACGGCTGGCCCAGTGAGATCAGCATAGAGGCCCGTGCGGATGCCCCACACGAGGTCGAGCCGTGTCTGGCCGTCGCCGTTGAGGAAACGGGCGGCGTCGGACTCGTAGGCGATGGCTGGCGTCTGTGTCGCGACTTGGCTCACCGAGGGGGGCTCATTGAGCTCCCGCTTTCTGGCTAGCTCGGCTTCCCGCACGGACACGCCCCGTTGGATCGCGAGGACAGACGTGTTTGTGTTCCGGAACGGCGACGACGTCCTCTCTAGGACTTCGGCCGTGTCTCCCCACGCATTTCCGTACTCGATGGATGTCGTCGCTAACTCCCCATAGATGTAGCGCATAGCGAGCAGTGCTGCCTGCCGCAACGCCTGCTGGCGCTCGCCCGGACCGGTCACATTCCGTAGTGAGCTTGGTAGGAGGTCTTCGGTCTGTCTGATCTGGTAGACGTCGTTCTGAGCTATCAAGACGTAGATCATCGCGGCATCGATGGAACCGTACGTCCAGATCTCGTTGTCGGGGAATGATTGCCGCGAGATACCGACATTCAGCCGGCTCAGCCCGAACACAAGCCCCGACGTATCGAAGCCGAGCCGGCGAGCGACTTGCGGGGCGCCGAACCGGACGAACAGACGCCCGCGATCGTCGTAACCCTCAGCCGACCTTGGGTCGGGATACTTGATGAGCGCTTCCGAAACGCGGAGCAGGTGCTCCTCGATGCGCTCATTAGGCAGTGTCGCCGGGAACGGGTCCTCCGACAGCCACCATGCCTCTAGCGATTGGCCGTCAACGATGCCCCGACGCCAGTCGCCGGCGGCGAACGATTCAGCAGTCAGATCGTCCGGGAGGACGGAGGCCATCTGCGCCAGGAGCCGCCAGTACGGGGAGTCGTCGGGGGGCCGGGACCGGGTCGGGAGGAGGAGCTGCTCGAAAGCCGTTGTCGCGTTCGACCCGACCACGTAGCCCAGGCGAATGAGCGTGTCGAGGTACTCCCCGACCATGGCCTCCCTCCCCGGCACCCCACCCCCCGCCCCTGCTTGGAGCGTGCGTTCCCAAGTCAACAGCGCACCCGGGACGTCACCAAGGGAGACCTGCAAGCGCGCGAGTCGGTCTCCGACCAACTCGCCATCCGGCGTCACGCAGAGAGAGTCGGTCGCCGCAGCCGCGCTTAGCGAGGCGATTGCCCCCCTCCAGTCCTCGGCCTCGACCTTATTGACCCCCTCGGCCGCGAGTGCCTGGCACGTCCTTTGAGCCGCCGAAATCGGAGACAGCAAGACGACGAGTGTGAGGGCGACCGCAAGACGCATGG
Organism: Rubricoccaceae bacterium; assembly: GCA_963789285.1. Classification (GTDB taxonomy): domain Bacteria; phylum Bacteroidota; class Rhodothermia; order Rhodothermales; family Rubricoccaceae; genus Rubrivirga. Next base: position 1,859,028 of record CAWBJZ010000004.1, on the reverse strand, counting down.
GTCAAAAACGAAAGGGGGCCGGCAGAGTTGCTCTGCCGGCCCCCGTGGGTCCTGAAATCGAAGTGGACTTAGTCAGCGACTTGGCTTGACGCGGCTGGCGCCTGGCCGACGATGGTCAGCGTGAAGTCGTCCCAGTTCTCAGCTCCAGTGACCGAGCCGTCGGCCGAGTCGCTTAGCTCCATGTCGAGCGTAACGCGTTGAGCGGCCGCGGTCGCGGTGGCACCGGCCAGCGGGCCGTCGATGACCTCGATGGGCAGCGTGCCTGTTGCCTTGCCGGCGGGAATGGTGACCTGCCTCCCATTCGGGAAGCGGTAGTGAACGCCGTCGACGGCCGACGTGCCTGCTGCGTCCACTAGTACGTCGACTGTGAGGTCGTTGGCCAGCGTTCCGGTGCTTGAGATTAGCTCGACGGTGAGGTTGACTGTACCAGCCCTCTCACCGACCGCCAGCGTGTACCGGCCAGAGACCTGCGCGAACGCAACCTGATCCGGTCCCTGGTAGGTAGTCAGAAAGTCGTTCTCGAAGCAACCCGAGAGGAGAACCCCCGCGGCGGCCCCGAGGGCAGCTTTCCGGGCGAAGCGAAGAAACTTGTTCATTGTCTAGTGGGCTAAGGGAGCGCTGGCGACACGACGCCGCCAGCGCGGGAGGCGGACGGATCGGCTAGTTGCCGTAACCAGGGTTCTGAACAAGGTCAGGGTTGAGAGCGACCTGAGTCTCCGGGATCGGTGCCAGGATTCGGTAATCCGTGTACGGCAGCACGCCACCTCCGCTCTGCGGCTTCGGGATATCAAGCCCACGCCGCTTGAGGTCGAAGAAGCGGTGTCCCTCAAACGCCAACTCCACACGCCGCTCGCGCAGCACTGCCGAGACGATGTCACTCGAGCTCAGATCGCTCAGGGCTCCGAGCCCACGAGCGGCCCGAAGCGTGTTGAGTGACTGGAGCGCTCCAGCCGTGTTGCCCTGCTCTGCACGGGCCTCTGCCTGGATGAGCAGCATCTCCGCCACGCGGAAGACCGGGATTCGATCGACGTAGATCGCGGTGGTCCCCGTGTACTTCTGGATGAACCTGATCGCGGTCCCCCCGATCGTCCGCGGTGCATAGAGCCCAAGACGGGCGTCGCCCGTCTCGTGCGCTGCCACCAACGACGCTGTCGCCGCGGCGTCGAAGAAGTTCGGGACGCGTGGGTCCGTCAGCGACTGGAGCGACTGGTTGACGTTGGTGGAAGCGCCGTCCTGGGACGCCGTCATCTCGATCTCGAAGATCGACTCGGCGAACGTTCCAGCCCGCCAGGCAGCCAGGAGCTGCGCCTCAGTCGGAGCGACAACGAGGTTAGCCGGCGAGGCCGCTAGGGCCGCGGTCGCTGCTGCATCCGCCGCTGCCCAGTTGCTCGCGTACAGGTTGACCCGAGCGCGCAGGGCTTCGATGGCCGCAGGCGTCACGAACCGCTTGCCGCGGCCTGCGCCGAGTACCGCTTGGGCTTGGTTGAGATCGCTGAAGATCTGCTGGTACACCTCCGTGTTCGTCGAACGCGCGCGGAGGTCTGCGTCGTCGGCGGTGAGCGTCGGCTCCAGTCGGAGGACCGCGCTCAGGTTGAACCCGTTGACTTCGCGGCCTGGTTCGTACCCCTTCGTACGCGCGAGGTCGAAGTAGTTCATCGCACGGAAGAAGTAAGCTTCTCCAGTGACCCGGTTCTTGGTCGCCTCGGTCTCGTTGGGATCGAGGGTGTAGCCCCCAATCCTATTGAGGACCAGGTTCATGTCGTTGATCACCGTGTAGTGCGGAGCCCAACGGTTGAGGTGGCTGAAGGCCACGTTGTTAGCGACGTTCGGGATCCGGTTCGACGTTTGAGGCGAGGGTTGGATGTTGTCCGCTAGGGCGTCGGGGTACAGGATGTAGTTGTTCCCGTAGTAGCCGTCGTCCTGGAGCGCATCGTAGGCCCCGTTGATGAGGGCCTCAAAGCCCGACAACGTGGAAAGCGCATCGTCGGGCGTGACCGACTGGCGTGGTTCGACTTCGATGAGGGAGTCGCACCCGCCCAAGACGAGGGCGAAGCCGAGTCCCACACCGAGTGCTGTGGATTTCAATGTCATGGTGTATGAGTCAGGAGGGGAGGGCACCCGGCCGCACAGGGCGGCCGGGATACCCATCAGGTCGCAGTTCTTAGTGAGAGGACGACGTCTAGAGGCCGATGCTGACGCCACCGATAATCCGGCGGCTCTGCGGGTACTCGCCGAGCGCGGTACCGACGACCTCGGGGTCGACGTCGGTGTACTCGGTGAACGTCAGCAGATTCTCACCCTGGACGTAGAGCCGGGCGCTCTGTGCCACCGAACCGAGGTACCGCTGGGGGACCTGGAAGCTCAGCGTCAGCTGCTTGAGCCGGATGTACGAAGCGTCCTCGACGAACCGCGTCGAGAACACGCTTGGCGTTGTTCCGTCGAGGTAGGTGCTGAAGTTAGGAGCCGGCTGCTTGGCGACGTCTCCTGGCTGCATCCACACGTTGTCCAGGACACGCGTCGACTTGTTGAAGCTGAACGTGGAGACATCCGAGAAGAACGCGTTGTTGTTCAGCGTCGTCCGACCAAAGTCGTACTGGAAGAACACGTCGAGCGAGACCGGACCGACGGCGAACGTGTTGCCGATCCCACCGAAGAAGTCCGGGTTCTCGTTGCCCACGAGGTTCTGGTCCTCGACGGGGATTGCCGCTGCGTTGTACGTCAGGCTCCCGTCGCGGGGGTCGATGTACATCGGCCGGCCGTTGGCCGGGTTGACGCCGGCGTACTCGACGTACCGGAGCTGGTTCGGCGCCTCGCCGACACGGTAGACACCGCCGTCGACGACGATCGTCGAGTCTCCACCGGCGAGCTCGCGAACCTCTGCCCGCTGGAAGGCGATGTTGAAGTTCGTCGTCCAGCTGAACAGCCGCGTGTTCACGTTCTGCGTCTGGATTGCGAACTCAAGGCCTTGCTGGCGGATCGTACCGACGTTCTCGGTGAAGGACCCGAACCCGCTGTCTGTGGGAAGGTCACGAGCGAGAAGAAGGTCGTTCGAGTCGCGGTTGTAGACGTCGACGGAACCACCAACGCGCCCACCGAGGAGGGCGTAGTCGAGCCCGACGTTCACTTCCGAGAGCTCCTCCCACGTCAGAATGGCGTTCGGGAGCTGGGAGTACCCGAGACCGGGGAGACCGGCGTACTCACCGCCGGCACCGACGAGCTGACGCGAGGCGAAGTTGCCGATGTTCGCGTTCCCCGTTGTGCCGTAGCTCGCGCGGAGCTTGAGGTCGTTGAAGACCCCCCCACCACGGAGCGGGCCGAGGTTCGAGAGCCGGACGAAGCCGCCAATCGAGCCGAAGAGGCCGTACGGGTTGTCCCGACCGAACCGCGACGACCCGTCGTAGCGGAGCGTGCCCGCCAGCTGGTACGTGTTGTCGTACGTGTACTCAGCGTTGCCGATCACACTCGCGAAGCGGAACTCCGTCTTCGAGCCGTTGGCGATCTCCGGCACGGCTGCGGTGCCGAGCGTCCGGAACAGGAAGTTCGGGAAGCCGGACCCACGCGTGTTGAAGTCGTCTTCGAACCCGCGCCGGTATTCCACGACGCCCAAGAGGTCGAGTGCCTGGTTGCCCGCGAACTGGTAGGCGTACTGGAGCGACTGGCTCAAGTTGAACTCAAGCGTTCGCGAAGCGAGCGTGCTCAGGCGGCCGGCGACCGTCGCGTTCTGCGGGATCCGGGGGTCGCGGTACGTCTCCTCCTGGATGTCGCCGAAGTTGAACCCGCCGAAGCTCCGCGCCAGCAAGCCGTAGGGGAGTTGGACGTTCATCGCCCCGGTTCCGAAGAGCCGGACGATGTCGGCGTTCTGCGTGTCGAACGTCTCCGTCGCGACGGGGTTGTAGCTGAACGTCGCGTTCGGCCGGAGGTTGAACCCGCTGGTCTCGTCACCGGGGATGTTGAAGACCGAGTTCGTCGGCGGGATGAACTGCGCGGCCCAGTAGGGGCTGTTGATGAACGCGCCGTTCCCATTCGTGCCGCGGATGTTCGAGTTCGAAGCGTTGAGGCTCGACTCGAAGGACACCTTGCTCGAGAGGTTGTGGTCGAGGTTCACGCGGAACCCGTACTGCTTGAAGCGCGACGCGATCACCTGGCCCTCGTCGTCGGTGTAGTTACCGCGGACGTAGAACCGAGTCCGGTCGTTGCCGCCGCGGGCGCCGATCGAGTACTGCTGCGTGTACCCGGTCCGGAAAGCCGCGTCCTGCCAGTTCGTGTCCACGACTGAGAACTCGTCCGCGCCAATGACGCCGTCCCCGTTGACGTCCCGGAAGACTCGGTTTTCTGGGATGTAGGTCTCTGCGATGCCGTCGTTATCGAGGTCCTCAGCGCGGCCACCGAAGATGTTGACCGCGTTACGGGCAGCGAACGCGCGCCCGTCAACGCTCTCCGGGTCTAGCGCGGTGCGATAACGAGCGAAACCGAGGAGGGAACGGTACCGCTCGTCGAGGAACTGCGTCGAGTTGAGCACGCCGTACTCTTCAATCGGAGTGACCGACCCGACCTGGGTGCTGAACTCGATGTTCGTCCGGCCGGCTTGGCCGCGCTTGGTCGTGATGAGCACGACGCCGTTGGCCGCCTGCGATCCGTAGATCGACGTGGCCGCCGCGTCCTTGAGGACCTCGATCGACTGGATCTCCTGCGGGCTGATCGACGACAGCGGGTTCGTCGACGCGACGTTGCCCTCGTCATCGTTCGAGATCTGGATCCCATCGACGATGTAGAGCGGGTCGGTCCCAGCCGAGATCGAGCCTGATCCCCGGACGTTGACGACGATGGACGCGCCCGGCTGTCCGCTCGACGACGTCACGCGGACTCCGGCAGCGCGGCCCTGCAGCGCTGCGTCAGCGCTCCGGACTGTAAGGGTCTCGATGTCGCGGGCTTCAACTGTCGACGAGGCCGCCGACTCGACCGCCTGGCGGCGGATGCGGTAGCCCTCAACGATGACAGTCTGGAGTTCGACCAGTTCAAGGGCGAAGTCCACGGTAGCCGTCCCTCCCGACGTGATCGTGACCGCGGACTGCGCAGTCTGGAAGCCGGTGTAGGAGGCCTGGATCTCGTACGTACCGGCGGGAACGTCCGCCAGTGTGTACTCACCGTCGAGGTTCGTGGCTGCGCCGCGGTTGAGTTCAGGGATCGTCACGTTGCCCGAGACCACGGGCAAGCCCTGGTCATCGATCACGGTACCTGTAACGGTACCGGTACCCTGGGCGCTCGCCAGAGTTGGGAACAGCATCATGACGAGCACGGATGCTGCGCCAAGGATGCGTCGAAGGGTGAGATTCATTGGTACTGTGTGTGTGTGGGGATCACGGCGGCCATGCGCTCGGCTGGACGAGGTGTCCTAACTGAAGGCGCTAGCCTCTCCTGCGCAAATGCCACAATCAGGGCGAAGAGCGGGTCACGAACGTTAACACCTCCTTGACTTTAATGGCAGACGATTTTGTGGGACCGTCCGCTCCAGGTAGTCTACGGTCGAAACCGGGGGGTGAGTGGTAGAGGGTCGGCGGGCGCTGCCTCTGTTCGAAGAGGAGCGGTGGAGGCGATGCACTTGGGCCGGCACGGCCCTCTGATGGGCGGAGGCACGCGCGCCTCGCTGTCAATGCAGGTACCTGTGCGCCCCCCTCGCCGCACTTCACGAGGTCGGCTGCGACATTCCTATTAAGATGCTTCTGAGCTAGCTGCGCGCTGAGTGCTTCAGGAGCGGGGGGCGTTTTCTAGCGGGCTAGAACCGTCCACAGAAGGATCACGCCGCAATCACCCCCGGCCCGGTTCCGGAAGAATTCCGATGGCACCTCGCTGACGCCCCGGTATACCTCAATCCCAGCTATGTCGTCGAACGGGACCGCGTCGATCTGCGAGCCTAGCGACCTCGCCTCTACGCCGTCCAGGAAAAGGGCCAGGGGGCATTCGCGTCGGCGCTCCGAAATTACTCGGGCCAGGCCTTGGGTCCGGTCCACGCGGATCCCGCTGACCAACCCCATGGCGTCGGACAACTGGCGAACGCCACGGTCGGAGAGCTCAGCGCCGGTCAGGAACGCGCCGGTCTGCGTCTCGCGGCGCTGATAGAAGCCGCGGCGCTGCAGCACGCGGGTGTTGACAGGGTCGCGCAGCAAGTCGACCGCCTCCCGCCCCCCCGTCGTCCGGTCTGGGTCGGGGGGCAGGACCAACGTGACCGTCGTGCGTCCTTCCGCGACCACGACCACGGTGTCACGGACCTGCCAGCCCGGCGCTTCGGCACGGACCGTGTACGCCCCGGCTGAGAGCCCTCGCCAGACGGCCACCCCTTGCTCCCCGACCTCACGTGCGGGGTACCCGTCCAGCGTCACCCGAGAGCCAGGGAGCCGCTCGTCGGTCTCGGCGTCAGTCACCACCACCGATACGGAAGGGTCAGCTTCCGACTGGCCGAGCACCCCACATCCGGCGGCGGCGATAGCGAGGAGCAGGACCAGGGAGCGCACGGCGGGGGAGGGACCGGGGAGTCTAAAGGAAGGACCGACGGGAGGTCTGCGCAAGCCCCAAAGACAAGCCGCGCCGCCTACAGATGCAGACGACGCGGCGTAATCAAGGCGAGAGCGGTCTAGTTAACGGCCCCCGGGTTGAACCCGCCGGAGGGCGGGTTGAAGGTCAGCTCGACGTCGGGCGCGGGCCAGTACGGGAGGAAGTTGTAGTAGATGGAGGCGTTGGTGTTCACCGTGTTGTCGTTCTCCACCACCGTCACTCCGGTCCGACCGGGATTATCCGTCAGGATGCCGTAGCGGCGGGCGTCGTAGAACGGGAGCCCCCGCAGAAACAGCCCGATCCGCCGCTCGCTGTACAGCTGGGCCGAGACGTTGGCCGCGGAGTTGTCCGAGATCGCGTCGAGGTCGGCCCCCTGGTACTCCCGAACCTCGTCGATGAGGTCGGCGCCAGCACTTGGGTTGCCTGTCGCGATGAGGGCTTCGGCCCGCATCAGCGCGTTCTCCTCGTAAGAGGTGAAGAACCACTTGACCTCAGGCTCGGTCGCCGTCTGGGTCGCGTAGTAGTCGTCGACGCGGTAGCGGGAGTTGTACTGGATGCCGCGGCCGCGCGTCGACCACGATATCCCCTTCCCATCGGCGTTGGTCGTGAACTCGAACCGGCCGAGACGGGCGTCCCCATCCTGAACGTCGTCGATCAGCCGCTCGCTCACGCGGTGCCAACCGTACGGGCCCCATGCCGCCTGGAACACGAACCAGATCGCGTTGGGGTAGGTGGTGTCGTCGCTCTTGAGCACGAAGGCGCCGTCGTTGCTACCGTTGAGGCCGCTGGCGGTGAGTGAGAGGATCTGCTGCCAGTCCGCGGCGCTCATGTTCGCCTTGCGGGTGTTGACCAGCAGGTTCCTCGCCTTCATCGTGTTGGCGGAGGCGGCGAGCGAAGCGCTCGTCGGCGCGCCCGCCTCGGGGTCCGAAGCGATCAACTCCGGCACGACGTCGTCGGCGATGGCGTCGAAGCCTCCGGCGAAGCCGACCGCGAGGTCGAACTGGCGGTTGGACTCGGCGATGATCTCCTCGCGCGAGACGAAGTCCCCGTTGGTCTCGCCAGCCACGTCGAGGATCAGGCCGCCCACGTACATCGAGCCGATGCGGGCGTAGGCGTACCCCTTCCAGAAGTGCGCCCAAGCGCGGTAGCCCTGCTCCTTGGCAGCGGCGTTGGTGCCGAAGTCGACCGTGCCCTCCGAGCCCAACACCTCGCCATCGAGGACGCCGATCAGGATGTTGGCCTCGTTGTTGAGGTAGTACATCGAGTTCCACTCCTGCGGGATCGCCCCGTCGGTGTCGAGTTGGCGGGTGTTGATCCTTTGGATCTCCTGGGGCTGCGTGCCGCCCTCGGGGGGGGTTACGACGGTCCCGTTGTCGAGCGTGATCTGAGACGGCTGGTTGACCCAGCGGTACTGCCAGTTGCCCCACGGCATGACCAAGGCGTCGCCCATGGACTCGTGGTACACCTGGACGTTCCAGATGAAGTTGCTCGGGACGCCCCGATCGAAGGCCTCGTAGAACCCGGCGGACAGGCGTTGCACGCCCGCCTCCGTGAACAAGACCTCAGGAGTGGGCTCGTTCGGGTTCTGGACGTCGAGGTCGGTGAAGTCGCACGCGGGGAGCGCGACGAGCCCGACCACCGCCAGCGCCGAGGCGAGCAGGGTGGTGTGGATGCGTTTCATGGTGTTGTGTCGATGGCGAGGCCGCCCCGACGGGCGGCCTCGTGTATTAGAAGCGGATCTGCGTGCTGACGTTGAACGTCCGGAAGTTGGGGTACGTGAACTCGTCGAGACCACGGACCACGGAGTTGCCGCCGTTGGCGCTCACCTCGGGGTCGAACCCGGTGTAGTCGGTGAACGTGAGCAGGTTGCGACCGCTCACCCGGACGACGAACGAGTTGAACGTGCCGCCGAGCAGGTCGGCGAAGTCGTAGGCGAGGTACGCCTCGCGCAACCGGACGAACGAGCCGTCCTCCAGGAAGAACTCGTTCTTGTCATTGGTCTTGTAGATCGACTGGTAGTAGCGGACGAACGGGGCCGTCTCGCCGCCGATCGTGACCGCCTCGTCGAAGTCGGCCGAGATCTGGTCGCGGTAGAGCCACTGCCGCGTCCGGTTGTAGATCTCCGGGCCCTGGACCCAGTCGAGCTGGAACCCGGCCCGGACGTTGTTGCTGCGGCCGAACCGGAAGTCGTTCCGGAAGCCGAGCACGAAGTCGGGCGAGGGGTCGCCCAAGAACTCCTGGAAGGGCCGGAACTGCACCGTCCGCTGGTCGGCGTCGACGACGTAGCCGTCCAGGATCTCGAAGTTGCCGTCGGCCGCGTTCACGGCGCCGTCGCCGTTGCGGTCGAGGAGCAGGTCGCCGGAGTCGGGGTCGGTCTCGTTGATGTCGCGGATGGCGCGGAACCCGAAGTGCGATCCGACCTCGGTCCCCTCGCGCAGCAAGTACGACGAGTCCACGATGATGTCCTCGCCCGTGCTGATCTCGCCGACGGTGGAGTTAAAGCGGCCGAAGTTCAGCGACGTCAGCCAGTTCACCGTCGGCATCGAGAGCGCGACGGCGTCCAGAGCGATGTCGAACCCCTGGGAGTCGATCCGGATCGAGTTGTCCACGATCCCCGTCGAGCCGCTCGACGGCGGCAAGTCGACGCCCTGGATCACGTTGTCCGACGAGCGGCTCCAGTACGTGAACGAGGTCGAGAGCGGCGCGAAAGCGCGGCGCCCGAGCTGGACTTGGGAGTCGAAGCCGACCTCGAACTCCTGGGAGTTCTCGACGATCAGCAGCGCGTTCTGCAGCGTCTGCGGGGCGATCAACGTGGCCTGACCGCCGATGTTGGTCTGGGCCAGCGTCGGGATCCGGTCGAAGGCGCCCGGCTGGATGCCGGCCTCGCCGTAGGCCGCGCGGACCTTGAACTCGGGGACCAAGTTCGGGAGCAGGTCTAGGCCCAGTTGCGGGAGCCGGGCGAACGCCGACGCGCGCGGGAAGAACCGGGGGTCCTGTCCCTCGCCGAACGCCGACGAGTAGTCGACCCGGCCGCCGCCGGAGACGCCGACCATGCCTTTGTACTCCAGCGTCTGGTTGATCAGAGCGCCGTACGTCCGGAACGTCTGGAAAAACTGGTTGACCGTCGCCTCACCTGTCGAAGCGAGGTTGGTGAGCTGGCGGAAGGGCGGCAGGCCCTGGCCGTAGCTCTCGGTCTGCTCGAACTCCTCGTCGCGGAGGTCGAACCCGAGCTGCGTCGTCGAGGCAATGTTCTCGTCGGGCGTGGTGTAGCGGATGAACGCGTTGGCCGTCGAGGTGATGTTCACGTTCTGGTCCGCGACACGCTGGACGAAGCCCTCGAGCGGCGCCAAGACGACGGTGCCGGGGTAGTTCTCGTTGTTGAACTGGACCTCGTCGTACTCGTAGTCGTAGCGGTCGACGCCCAACGTGTACCGGATGTCAAGCCAGGGAAGCGGCTGGTAGTCGGCGTTGACGCCGGCGATGAACCGGACGTTGTTGATCGACTTGTCCCGGGCGGTGTACTCGAAAACGGGGTTGGTCCCGTTGTCGCCCTCGATGGGCGTCGCCACGACGTTGCCGTCGGCGTCGCGCTGGTCGAGGTTGATGTACTGCTGGGCGAAGAGCGCGCTCGAGAGCGGGGCCGTGACGTTGTTGCCGTTCTCCGTCCCGCGGTTCGAGATGTCAATAAAGTTGGTGCGGACGGCGAGGTTCAGGTTCGGCAGCACCCGGATCCCCACGTTGGCCCGGTAGGAGCCGCGCGTTTGAAACGTGTTCTGCTGCACGCCCTCCTGGTCGTAGAAGTTGGCGGAGACGAGGTAGGTCACGTCGTCGGAGCCGCCCGAGAGCGAGGCCCCGTAGCGCTGCTCGACGGCCGTCCGGAGGACGCTGTCGAGTTGATCGAAGGTTTGCTCAACGAACGGGTTGTCGTTGACGGTGTCGGGGCCGATGGAGGCGCTGGGCAAGGTCCACTGGCCTGTCGCGGCGTTGAACGTAGCCCCCTCAATCGTGCCGTCGGCGCGTGTGGGGAAGTAGTGGAACTCCGCCTTGTCCACACTGCCGAGCGGCTCGACAGCGCCAACCGACGAGGTCAGCGTCAGGCGGGGGGCGCCGGACTGGCCGGTCCGGGTGAAGATCTGGATCACGCCGTTGGCGCCCTGAGCGCCGTAGATCGTGCCGCCGGCGGCGCCCTTAACGATCTCGACGCGCTCGACGTCGGAGAAGTCGATGTCGGCCAAGCGGCTGTTCGGGTTCTGGCCCGTCCCGCCGAAGTTGTTGTCGGTCGAGACCTCCACGCCGTCGATCAGCACCATCGGCGTCGTGGACCCGATGGTCGAGATGCCACGGAGCTGGATGAACGGGGCGACGCCGGGCTGGCCCGAGAGCGACGTGATGTTGGCGCCGGCCACCTTGCCCGCCAGCGACGACCCGAGGTCGGGCGCCGGAGCGTCCTGGAGGTCGGCGGCGTCCACGGACTCGATGTCGACGGAGAGCCGCTCACGCGACGTCCCTACGCCGACGCCGGAGACGATGACCTCGTCGATGTTGAGCAGGTCCGCCGAGAGGGTGAAGTCCTGGGTGACGGTGCCCCCGGACAGGGTCACGGAACGCTCGACGGTGCGGAAGCCTAGGAACTGCGCGGTCAGCGTGACGGCGCGGTTGTTGGCCGGCACCTCGAAGCGGTACTCGCCCGCGATGTTGGTGACGGCGCCGCGCTGGAGCGAGATGACGCGGACGGTGACACCCGGCAGGGGCTGGCCGTCGTCGTCGATGACGGTGCCAGAGAGCGTGGTTCCCTGCGCGAGCGCGCTCCCGGTCGTCAGCGCTACGAGAGCGAAGACACCGAGCAAGCGGCGTAGAAAGGTGGACATAGTGAAGCGGCGTGTGTGTGTAGTACCAGGGGCGGAGTTACACGGAGCGGAAGCGGGCTTCACGCTCAGCAACACCCTGACGTGAACATAAGGGACACCCCCTCGGGATCTCAACCTCTGGCCGGCTCAACGGTCTGAGGATTGGGTGAACGGCTCGTTTGGAGAGCTCACCCGCTCCCGCTAGAGGTCAGGCTTCCACTCGCAGGCTGCGAGGTCGACGCGCCCATCGGCAAGGAAGGAGACGCCCTCGGCGCGTAACCGCTCCTCCATCACGTCCGGCGTCTCGAAGTGCATCCGCCCCGTCAAGGCCCCCTCGCGGTTGACGACGCGGTGGCACGGGACCGCCAGCGTGCCGCCAGACTGGCGAGCGACGGCACGCAGCGCCCACCCCACCCCGCGCGACGCCCGCGGGGACCCGAGCGCGCGAGCGATGGCCCCGTAGGTGGTCACACGCCCAGGCGGGATCTGGCGGACAACCTCGTAGACCCGGCTGTAGAAGTCGGCATCCCCTGTGGGGAGGGGCGGGCTAGCGGCCACGGCGGTCGGGGGTTGAAGTGTGGGAGACTACCGCAGGGAGCCGACTTGTACCTGGGCGGCCGCGCTAGACTCCGGCACACCGCACGCGACCCCGTGGCCCTCGTCTCCCCGGCCCCCGACGCCCCCCTCACGCCCGACCAGCGCCGCCAGCGCGAGGCCGACTTCCGCGCCGCGCTGGCGGACCGGATCGGCGACACCGAACGGGTCCGGACCAACGAGGTGCTCGCACCTTATACCACGTTCCGGATCGGCGGGCCGGCCGACGTGTTCTTCGAGGCCCACACCGCGGACGAACTGGCCGCCGCCGTCACCGCTGCCCGCGAGACCGACGTCCCGTTCTTCCTGCTGGGCATGGGCGCCAACATCCTGGTGGGCGACGGCGGCTTCCGGGGCGTCGTCATCCGCAACAAGGCCGACCACGTCCGGATCGACGGCGACCACGTCCACGCCGAGAGCGGGGCCATCGTCTGGCCGGACGTGATCGGGGCGGCGCTGGCGGCCGGCCTGAGCGGCGTCGAGCACTACGCCGGCATCCCGTCGACGGTCGGCGGGGCGCTGTGGCAGAACTTGCACTTCCTCTCGCCCCCGCCCGAGCGCGAGCGGACGATGTTCATCGAGGAGGTCGTGGAGTCGGCCGAGCTGTTGAGCGCCGACGGCCAGCGCCGCACCGTCGACCGCGCGTGGTTCGACTTCGGCTACGACTACTCGACGCTCCACGTCACCGACGACTTGGTCTTGTCGGCCACCTTCCGCCTGGAGCCTGCCGACCCCGAGCGGTTGCAGGAGATCGTCGACGCCAACCTCGAGTGGCGCGGCGCGCGGCACCCGCCGCTCGACACCCAGCCCTCGGCTGGGTCGGTGTTCAAGAAGATCGACGGCGTCGGCGCGGGCCGGCTGGCCGACTGGTGCGGGCTCAAGGGCGCGCGGATCGGAGGGGCCATGGTGACCGAGCGCCACGCCAACATCTTGATCAACGCCGGCGGCGCGACGGCGCGCGACGTCCGCCACCTGATCGGCTACGTGCAGGAGACCGTCGAGCGCGAGCAGGGCTACCGGCTGAGCACCGAGATCGGGATGATCGGGGACTTCGGGGACCTCGGCGCGGTGCCGGCGCCCGGCTGGGAGAACGCCGACGGCTTCCGCGACGGGGTCCCGCCCGGCGGGCACCCCGAGGCCCACCGCGACGCCGAGCGCCGCTAGACCCAGCGACGCCGGGCCGGCTGCCGCTGGCGGGGGCCCGCCGCCAGCGCGGCAGAATGCACCGCCGGCGAGTCGAAACGGACCGGGCTGACCGAGGCGGGGCGGCCGTGGGAGCCGCTTTCCACGTCGGCACGGCGCGTGCGGGGGGCGGGCGCATGGAAGAAGACGCCCCCGCCCTCCAGGCCGACCGCCTCCGCCTGCTCGCCTCCATCGTCGCCGACGACGGGCCGTTCGCCGCCCGCATCCAGAAAGGGCTGGAGCAGGCCGCCGGGATGCTGGGCTACGACATCGGCTTGCTCAGCCACGTGACCGGCGGCGACTACACCGTGATGGTCGCCCACGCGCCCGACACCGAGATCGTCCCGGGCTCCGTCTTCCCGCTCGCCAACACCTACTGCGTCACGACGCTGGAGACCGGCGGCCTGCTGGAGATCCGGCACGCCGACGACTCCGACTTCCGCTCGCACCCCTGCCACGGCGTGTTCGGGCTCGAGAGCTACGTCGGCGTTCCCATCCGCGTCGACGGCGCCGACTGGGGCACGATCAACTTCTCGTCGCCCTCCCCGCGCGCGGCTCGGCTGGACCAGAGCGACCGCGACTTGGTCCGGCTGCTGGCGGTGTGGGTAGGCAGCGTGCTCGAGCGCGAGTCGCGCGACCGGCGGATCGCCGAGGAGACCGGGCGGCTGTCCGCGGTCGTGGACCAAGCGCCGATCGTCGTCTACGGCATCGACGCCCGGGGCGTGTTCACGCTGTCCGAGGGCGCCGGGCTCGCCACCCTCGGCCTGGCGCCGGGCGAGGTCGTCGGGCAGTCGATCTTCGACCTCTACGCCCAGGACGCCATCTCGCTCGGCGCCATCCGCCGCGTCCTGGACGGCGACGTGGTCTCGTGGGAGGTGGACCAAGACGGGGCCGTGTTCACCAGCCAGGCCCGGCCGGTGCGCGGCCCCAGCGGCGAGGTCACCGGGCTGATCGGCGTCTCGTTCGACGTCACCGCGGAAGCCGAAGGCCGCCGGGCCCTGGCCGAGAGCGAGACGCGGCTGCGCGCGCTCAGCACCTCGACCTACGAGGGCATCGCGTTTAGCGAGGGCGGGGTCGTGTTCGACGGCAACGAGCAGTTCGCGCGCCTGTTCGGCTACGGGAGCATGAAGGAGGTCATCGGCCAGAGCCCGGCGGAGCTGGTCGCGACCGAGTACCTCGACCGGGTCCGGGCCATGATCCAGGAGAACCGCACCGAGCCCTACGAGGCCGTCTGCGTCCGGGCCGACGGGGCGCGGTTCTGGGCCGAGATCCAGGGGCAGCCCACCCCGTTCGACGGCCGGGTGGTGCGGATGACGGCCATCCGCGACATCACCGCGCGCAAGCGGGCCGAGGAGCAGCGCCGCTTCCAGGCCGACGTGCTCGCCCACGTCTCGGACGCCGTGGTCGCGCTCGACCTGGAGGGCCGCATCACCTACTGGAACGACGGCGCGACGGCGCTCCACGGCCGCGACGCGAGCGAGGTGCTGGGCCGCCAGCTCGAAGACGTCGTCCGCTACATCGTGCCCGAGCACGCCGCCGACGAGCACGTCGCCGAGCGCGCCCTGCGCAGCGCCGCGGCCCGGGGCGGCGAGCTGGTGTTCGTCGCGCCCGACGGCGAGCGCCGCTTCGTGTCCGTGTCGTCCAGCGTCCTGCTCGACGACACCGGGGCCGAGCGCGGGCTGCTGGCGGTCTCGCGCGACGTGACGGCCCAGCGCGAGATGTCGGCCGAGCTCCGCCACCAAGCGACGCACGACGCCCTGACGGGGCTGCCCAACCGCACGCTGTTCCGCGACCGCATCTCGGCCGCCCTAGACTGCGGCGAGCCGTTCGCGGTCCTGTTCGTGGACCTCGACCGCTTCAAGGTGGTCAACGACTCGCTGGGCCACGACGCCGGCGACACGCTCCTCAAGACCGTCGCGCTGCGGCTGCGGAGCGCCTTGGGCGCCATCCCCGAAGCCATCGTGGCTCGGCTGGGCGGCGACGAGTTCGGGGTGATGGCGCCGAGCGAGGAGATCAGCCCGGAGAAGGTCGGCCAGACCGTGCTCGACGCGTTGGCGCCGGCGCTGGACCTCGGCCCGCGCGCGGTCTCGCCCGCCGCCAGCGTCGGCGTGGTGGCGCACGCCGAGGCCTACGACGCGCCCGACGCCATCCTGCGCGACGCCGACACCGCCATGTACGCCGCCAAGCACGACGGCCGCGGCGGGCTGGCGCTCTTCACCGACGAGATGCACCGCCAGGCGGCGCTCCGCTTCCAGCTGGAGCACGACCTGCCCTACGCCGCCGGGCGCGACCAGCTGCGCGTCTACCTCCAGCCCATCGTGGACCTGGCGACCGGCACCGCCGCCGGGTTCGAGGCCTTGGTCCGCTGGCAGCACCCCGAGATGGGCCTGCTCTCGCCCGGCCACTTCCTGCCCCTAGCCGAGGAGCTGGGGCTGGTGGTGGACCTCGACCGCTGGATCCTGGACGCCGCCTGCGCCGAGGTCGCGACGTGGGGCGCCGAGGCCATCGACGCGCTCTCGATCCTGAGCGTCAACTGCTCCGACCGCACCTTCCTGGGCCCCGACCTCGCCGACCACGCCCTCGCCGCCGCCGACCTGGCCGGCCTGCCGCCGGGGTGCCTGGTCCTGGAGCTCACCGAGCGCGCCCTGGTGGACCTCGAATTGGCTCGGGAGGTGATCGATTCGGCGCAGCGGAACGGGCTCCAGGTCGCCATCGACGACTTCGGCTCCGGGTTCTCGTCGCTGGGCCTGCTGCACGCCATGCCGGTCGACGGCGTCAAGATCGACCGCTCGTTCGTCTGGGACCTGGAGGAGTCCCGGCGCGCGCGCGGCGTCGTCCGCGCCGTCGTCGGGCTGTCGAACGAGCTGGGGATGCGCGCCATCGGCGAGGGCGTCGAGACGCCGGGCCAGCTGCGCGCGCTGCGCGACGCCGGGACCCGGTACGCGCAGGGGTTCCTGTTCGCCAAGCCCGTCCCCGCCTCCGAGGCGCGGGCGATGCTGGCCGATCCCCCCTGGGCCGGCTCCTGGGACGCCTGGACGCGTGACGAGACGATGGTGCCGGCCAGCAACTGCTAACCGGCTCCCCCACTGGCGATGCTTCCGAGCGAGCTGGACCTGGGCTCTCTACGCCCCGCCTAGGGCGGTCACCAGCGCCTCGGCCTCGGCGCGGAGCGCGTCGATGTCCTCGACCGCGTCGAGCCAGCCGTCGGGGAAGGCGGCCGTGCCGTGCAGCGCGCCCACCATCGCGCCGACCATCGCGCCCACGGCCGCCGCGTCGCCGCCCACGTTGACGGCCGAGAGCAGCGTCGCCTCCGCCAGCTCGGGCGACCGCGCTACCATCGCGACGGCGAACGGGAACGCCTCGTCGGCCGCCGACCCGGTCCCGTTGCAGATGTCCTGCAAGTCGAGCGGGGTCTCGACCAAGTGCCCCGCCAGCGTGCCCAGCCGCTTCGACACGCGGTCGTCGGCGCTCAGCAGACGCTCGGAGTCGCGGGCGGCCGAGGTGGCCGCGTTCAGGATTTGGGCGCCCGTCACCGACTCGGGGTCCTTCCCCAGGCACGTCCGCAGCGCGGCGACTTGGCCGGCCGTCGCCACCGCCGCGACGGGGTGCGGGTCGATGCCGGCCAGCAACCGGGACGCCCAACGCGCCGCCGCTAGGTCCGCCAGCCCGCGCAGCCGGGCCTGGACGCCGAGGGGCGCCGCCGCCGCCGCGCCGGCGCTGCTGGGGCTCACGACGCCGCCGCGCCGGAGCTCGGCGGGGTCCGCCAGCTCGGCCGCCAGCGACTGGCGGACCTCCTCGGGGCTGTCCGGGGAACCGGTCGACAACGCCCGGGCGATCGCGCGCGCGCGCTGGGTGTCGGCGGTCCACTGCCCCGCCCCCAGGTCCTTCCGCTTGTCGTCGCCCACCAGCTCCTTGATCCCCTTGTAGTAGGTGCGGACGTTCTGGTGGCTCAGGCTCTCGACGGGCATACCGAGGGCGTCGCCCAGGGCGGAGCCGAGCAGGGTGGCGACCAGGCGGTCGTGGAACGGGGCGGGCACGGCGGGTCGGGGGAGAGGCCGTGCTATCCTGGGCCGCCTCGTCTCGTTCCCCACGCGCGCAATGGACTGGCTTACCGGCACCCTGGCCGTCGTCGCAAACGACGCCCGGCTCGAGCTCCGCACGCGCGTCGCCTTGTCGGGCCTGGGCCTGTTCGTGGCCGCGTCGCTGATGCTGGTGCGCATCGCCGTCCAAGGCGCGCCGACGGTCCCGGTCGCGGCGGCGCTCTTGTGGATCGTGATCGTGTTCGCGGCGGCGGTCGGGCTGGGGCGCGCGTTCGTGGCCGAGGAGGAGCGGGGCACGTCGCTGCTGCTCCAGCTCCACCTGCGCCCGTCCCAGGTGTTCGCGGGCAAGCTGGCGTTCAACACCGCTCTCATGGCGGCCGTGATCGCCTTGGCCGCGTTCGGGTTCGGCATCCTGGTGCCGACGCCGCTGGGCGCACCCGGCGTCTTGGCCGCCACGCTGGGGCTCGGCGCGGTGGGCATCGCGGGGGCGACGACGCTGCTGTCGGCGCTGGTGGCGCGCGCGCGGGCGGCCGGCCCGCTGCTGCCCGTCCTGGCGTTCCCGATGCTGGTGCCGATCCTGCTCCCCGCCGTCACGCTCACCCGGCTCGCCTCGGGCGCCGCCAGCGGGGCGTGGGCGGAGGCCACCGAGGACCTCACGCTGATGGCGTCCTACGCTGGGCTCCTCGTCACGGCGTCGTTCCTGCTGTTCGACTACGTGTGGCGCGACTAGGAGGAGCGCTAGGGGGCAGGAGTCAGGAGACAGGAATCAACGGGCCGCAGGGCCCCACTGGCGGACGGACTCCGCCAGTCGGACCTGGGGGCTCGGTGCCGGAGGCGGGCGGCAGACCGAGGCCACCGCCGAGGCCGGTCCCCTCCCCCTACACCCAGTCCTCGCCCAGCGTCGTCACGTGGATCATGTTGGTGCGGCCCATGGCCGGCAGCGGGAGCCCGGCCGTGACCACGACGCGCGTGCCGGCGGGGTAGTCGCCCCGGCCCAGGAGCGTCCGGTGGACCGCTCGGACGCCGTCGTCGGTGTGCTCCTGGAACTCGATCGCGATGGGCTCGACGCCCCACGTGAGCGCGATGCGGCCGAGCGCCGTCTCGTCGTCGGTGAAGGCGAAGATGGGGACGTCGGGGCGGTGGCTGGCGATGGCGCGCGCCGTCGAGCCCGAGTGCGTCAGGCAGCAGATCGCCTCCGCCTCGGTGTCGTCGGCCAGGCGGACGGCCGTGAACGAGACGGCGTCGGTGATCGGGTCCTCGCGGTCGGTGACGGCCACGATCGCCTGGCGCCCGCCCAGGCCGCGGCGGTTGGCCTCCGCCGAGCGGACGATCTCGTCCATCACGCGGACGGTCTCGATGGGGTACTTCCCGGCCGCGGTCTCGCCCGAGAGCATCACCGCGTCCGAGCCGTCGAAGACCGCGTTGGCCACGTCGGTCGCCTCGGCGCGCGTCGGGCGGGGGTTGTCCATCATCGACTCCAGCATCTGGGTCGCCGTGATGACGGGCTTCGACGCCTCCAGGCAGGCCCGGATCAGCTGCTTCTGGACGATGGGCACGTTCTGCATCGGGATCTCGATGCCGAGGTCCCCGCGCGCCACCATGACGCCCGACGACGCCTCCAGGATGGCCGCGAAGTCCTGGACGGCCTCCGGCTTCTCGATCTTCGAGATCACCGCGATGTCCTTGCCCGCCGCCTTGATGCGGCGCGTCAGGTCGGTCACGTCGGCGCCGCTGCGGACGAACGAGAGCGCGATCAAGTCCACGTCGTGCGCCAGCCCGAACTCGAGGTCGCGGAGGTCCTTGTCGGTCAGCGACGGCCGCGCGGACTTCAGCTCGGGCAGGTTGACGCCCTTGCGGCTCCGGAGCGGCCCGCCCACGACGACCTCGGTGTGGACGTCGGTGCCGTCGATGCGCGTGACGGCCAGTTCCAGGTGCCCGTCGTCGAGGAGGATCCGGTTTCCCTCGCTGGTCTCCTCCGCCAGCGCGTCGTAGCTCACGTGGACGCGCTCGGCGGTGCCCTCGGCGACGGGCTCGCTGGTCAGGACCAGCTTGCTGCCCTTGTGGATCAGGACGCCGCCGCCGGCCACCAGGCCCAGGCGGATCTTCGGCCCCTGGAGGTCTTGCAGGATCGGCACGATGCGGCCTACGGCCTTCGCCTCCTCCCGGACGATCTCCATCATGCGCCGGTGGTCGTCGTGGGACCCGTGCGAGAAGTTGAGCCGGGCCACGTCCATCCCGGCTCCGATCAAGGCGCGGACGCCCTCCTGGGAAGACACCGCCGGGCCGAGCGTGCAGACGATCTTGGTGCGACGGGGGGTCGGGCGGGCCATGCGAGCGTGCGGCGTGCGGGAGGGGCGCGGCCCGGCAGTCGGGCGGCGGCGGCAACCTACGCCGAGCCCGAATCGCGGCCCCCTGCCCGCCGACCAAAATCGACGGAAGCGCTTCCGATTCCCACGTTTCGCCTCCCCCCTCTCCAAGCACGATCCTTACGAGGCCGCTCCGCTCTAGGGTGACTGGCGCTCGCTGCGCGGGCGCGCTTCCGGACGGACCGGTCCGGGCGGAGGACGCCGGTCCCCTCCGCCAGTGGAGCGAGATGGGCGGGCGGGCCTACCCGATCACGCGGATGGCCGCGCCCGGGCTGGGCGCGCTCGTCCGCACCGGGCCGACGCCGTTGCCGGTGCTCAAGCCCGTCCGCGACCGGGGGGCCGCCGGGGCGGTCCCGCCCGCTGGCGGTTGCTGGGCCGACGGAGTCCCGACCACGGCGGGGACGTCGGGGTCGAAGGACTCCGCGTACGCCCTCCGCATCTGGTCCAGCTCCGCCGGGACGTCGTTGCCCCCGGCGTCCGCCAGCGCGCACTCGATCATCGCGTTGGAGACCGTCGCCCCGACCGCTTGCAACGCGCCGGGCATGGAGCTGGCGACCAAGTCGCCGTCGGCGTCGGTGTAGTCGATGAGCCGGTCGAGGTCCCGGGGGTCCGCGCCGGCGGTCATGGACCGGCTGGCGCTGCACCCGCAGACGCGGTCGGGGTCGAAGGGAAGGTCCTCCTCGGCCGCCGCGGAGGCGATGCAGGCGTTGACGAACCGGGCCTGGGCGTCAGCGGAGGTGCTGAAAGCGAAGGCGAGCAGGGCGGCGAGGGCGAGGCGCATGGGGGCGGGCGTGTTCGGGTCCTGGGTATCGGCCCGTCCCAGCGCGGCGCGCGCCCGATGCGCTCACGCTTGCCTACGGTCACGCCACCGTTCCCCCTCCGCCTTCCAACGGTCCCACTGGCGGCCGCTCTGCGAGACGCGCAAGCCGCAGACGCGCAAGCCGCAGACGCGCAAGCCGCGACGATCGCGGACAGCGAGCCAGTCGGTGTCGGAAGGCGCCCCGTCACGGCGCCTCTTTTGAACTCGCCCATCCAGACCGCCAGCCGGAGGTTGCCTAGCCGCCCGAGACCCCCATCGACTGGCTGGTCCAGTCGTAGGCAAAGCGGGCCAGCTCCGAGCCGCTCCGCAGCCCCAGCTTGCGCTTGACGTTGGCGCGGTAGCTCTCGATGGTCTTGACCGACAGGTGCAGCTCCTCGGCGATCTCGCGCGTCGACAGCCCGCTCCCGATGTAGCGGACGACCTCGGCCTCGCGGTCGCTCAGCGCCTCGACCTGGCTCCCCCCCTCCTCGTTGCCGTCGACGGCGCGGCGCACCAGCTCGTCGGCCAGGGACGGGCTGAGGTAGAGCTCGCCCGACAGGATCCGCCGGACGGCCGGCACGATCTCGGCCGGGTCGCTCTGCTTCATGAGGTAGCCCTGGGCGCCCGACCGCAGCGCGCGCTCGGCGTAGAACCGCTCCTGGTGCATCGACAGCACCAGGATCGGGCAGGTCCGGCTGGCGCGTCCGGATCTGGCCGATCACGTCCAGGCCCGAGCCGTGCTTGAGCCCGATGTCCAGGATCACGAAGTCCACGTTGCCGCGGTCGACGGCCTGCAAGGCGTCGTCGGCGGTCGCGACCTCGCCGGCGATGGCGAGGTCGGGCTCGGCGTCGATCAGCCGCTCCAGGCCCTGGCGGACGATGGGGTGGTCGTCGACGATCAGGATGCGGGTCTGCGACATGGGTGCGGATGGTGTCCACACAGTAGGTAGCCATATCTCGGCCCAGAGAGCGGCGCGTTTTGATACCTCAGGATTCCCCTTAGTGCCCTCCCGGGACGCCCGACGTGAACGTCCGGACCGAATGCCCGCTCGGCGCCCGTATGACGGGCGTTTGGCACCCGCTGGCGGTATCTTCGCCGGGTCCGCCCCGCCCCGCTTTTCCGCCCGCACGGCCCCCATGGCAGAGATCCCCGACTCCAACCCGCGCATCATCCCGATCAACATCGAGGAGGAGATGAAGTCCTCCTACATCGACTACTCGATGTCGGTGATCGTGAGCCGGGCGCTGCCCGACGTCCGCGACGGGCTCAAGCCGGTCCAGCGCCGCGTGCTCTACGGGATGCAGGAGCTGGGGCTGGCGGCGGGCCGGGCGCACAAGAAGAGCGCCCGCATCGTCGGCGAGGTCCTGGGCAAGTACCACCCCCACGGCGACCAGTCGGTCTACGACGCGCTCGTCCGGATGGCGCAGGACTTCAACGTCCGCGGGCCGTTGGTGGACGGCCAGGGCAACTTCGGCTCCATCGACGGCGACTCCGCGGCGGCCATGCGGTACACCGAGGCCCGCCTGACGCGACTGGCGGAGGAGCTGCTCCGGGATCTCGACAAGGAGACCGTCGACTACACGCCCAACTTCGACGGGTCGCTAGAGGAGCCGTCGGTCCTGCCGGCCGCGCTCCCGGGCCTGCTCTTGAACGGCGCCAGCGGCATCGCGGTCGGCATGGCGACCAACATCCCGCCCCACAACCTGGGCGAGCTGGTCAACGGCATCGTCGCCACCATCGAGGACCCGGAGATCGAGCTCGACGCGCTGATGGAGCACATCCCGGCGCCCGACTTCCCGACGGGCGGCACCATCTTCGGCGTCTCGGGCGTGCGCGAGGCCTACCGGACCGGCCGGGGCCGCGTGGTCATGCGGGCCAAGATCCACGAGGAGGAGATCAAGCGCCGCGGCGGCGACGGCGTCGGTCGCGAGGCGCTGATCGTGACCGAGATCCCGTACCAGGTCAACAAGTCGACGCTGATCGAGAAGATCGCGCACGCGGTGCGGGACAAGAAGATCGACGGCGTGAGCGACCTCCGTGACGAGTCCGACAGGGACGGCATGCGGATCGTGCTGGAGCTGCGGCGCGACGCCGTTCCGGAGATCACCAAGAACCAGCTTTTCAAGTTCACCCAGCTCCAGCAGACGTTTGGCATGAACATGATCGCGCTCGTCCAGGGCCGCCCCCGGACGCTGGGACTGCGCGAGATGATCGACCACTACGTGGCGCACCGCCACGAGATCGTGGTGCGGCGCACGGAGTTCGAGCTGCGCAAGGCCGAGGAGCGCGCGCACATCTTGGAGGGGTTGACGGTCGCCCTCGACCACCTCGACGCCGTCATCGCGATCATCCGCCACTCGGCCGACACCGACGCGGCGCGCGCCAACCTGATGGCCGGGCTCTACCCCCAGCGGCTCACCGACGAGCAGCGCCAGCGGCTCGGGCTGGCGGAGCAGTCGCCCGTCGAGATCACCGGGCCTCGGGAGGCCGTCGGCTACGCACTCACGCGCGAGGACTTCCAGCCCCAGCCCTGGCTCTCGGCCGCCCAGGCCGACGCCATCCTGGCGCTCCGCCTGTCACGTTTGACCGGCCTGGAGCGCGACAAGATCGCGACCGAGTACGCCGACATCATGAAGGAGGTCGAGCGCTTGCAGTCCATCTTGGCCAGTCGCGACCTGCGCATGCAGATCATCGCCGACGAGCTCCGCGAGGTGGCCGAGAAGTACGCCGACCCGCGCCGGACCGAGATCGACATCATGGGCGGCGGCGACATCGACCTGGAGGACCTGATCGAGGACGAGCACGTCGTCGTGACCATCACGCACCAGGGGCTGGTCAAGCGGACGCCCATCGACGAGTACCGCTCCCAGAACCGCGGCGGGACCGGGCACCGCGGGACGGGCACGCGCGACGAGGACTTCGTCGAGCACTTGTTCACGGCCTCGGCCCACGACTACCTGCTCTTCTTCACCGACCACGGCCAGTGCTACTGGCTCCGCGTCTACAACGTGCCGGAGGGGTCGCGGACGGCGAAGGGCCGCTCGGTCCGCAACCTGGTCCGCATCGACCAGGACGACCGCGTCCGCGCGGTGATCGGGATCAAGAAGGAGGACTTCCGCGACGACTCGGAAGACGGGTTCCTGGAGAACCACTTCGTGCTGATGGCGACGCGCAACGGCCGCGTCAAGAAGACGGCGCTCGCGGCGTTCAAGCGGCCGCTCGTGTCGGGCATCATCGCGATCAACATCGTCGACGGCGACCAGTTGATCGAGGCGCACTTGACCGATGGGGACACCGAGGTATTGCTAGGCGGCTCGCACGGCCAGGCGATCCGGTTCCACGAGGCCGACGTCCGCTCGATGGGTCGCAACAGCCGGGGCGTGGGCGGGATGAAGCTGCCCGACGGCGAGCACATCGTCGGCATGATCGCCGTCCGCCGCGACGGCGCCCAGGTACTGACAATCTCCCAGAACGGCTACGGCAAGCGGACCGACTTGGACGAGTACCGCGTGCAGTCCCGCAACGGCAAGGGCATCCTGACCCAGAAGACGACGGACAAGACCGGCCCGCTCGTCGCGATCAAGAGCGTGCTCCACGACGACCAGCTGATGATCGCGACCGAGGCCGGGATCATGATCCGGATGGCGGTCCAGGACATCTCGGTCTACAGCCGGAACACCCAGGGCGTCCGCGTGCTCACGCTGAAGTCCAACGACGCCATCGCCGACGTGGCGCGCGTCGTGATCGAGGAGGACGAGGAGACCGGCATCGCCGTCCCCGCCATCGACCCGACGCCTTCGGGCGAGGCGTTGGAGAGCGACGACGCCGTGACCGAGGCGCCCGCCGAGCCGGCCGCCGAGTAGCTGGCGGACGCCTTCCGCCAGTGGGAAGGCGGCGCCTAGGCGGCGGTCGCCAGCGGCAGCCGAGCGTGGAACGTGGCGCCCCGGCCCAGGCCGGGGCTCTCCGCCCACAGCCGCCCGCCGTGCCGGAGCAGGACGGCGCGCGCGACCGTGAGCCCCACGCCCAGGCCCTCGTGGTCGCGGCGGTCCGGACTGGCGACCTGGACGTAGGGCTCGAAGATGGCGTCCAAGTCTGATTGCTCGATGCCGCGCCCTTGGTCGGTAATCGCCAGGCGGAGGGTGGCGTGCGAGACCTCGCCCTCGACGTGGACGGGAACGCCAGGCCCGGAGAACTGGACGGCGTTGCGGACGAGGTGCCCGAACGCGAGCCCGAGCCTCCGGGCGTCGCCCTCGACCAGCAGCGGGCCGGCCGGCAAACGGACCGAGGCGTGGGGCGCCGCGCCCTCGATCTCGTCGCCCAAGACGGCCGCCAGCGAGACCAGCGTGCTGGGGTGGTCGCCCAGTTCCCCCTCCAACCCGGCCATGACGTCCAAGGTCTCCACGACGTTCATCATGCGGTCGCCGGCGCGGACGACGGCGGTCGCGTGCTGGTGGAGCTCTCCGCGCACCTCCTCGGCCAGGATCTGCCCGAAGCCTCGGACGGCCGTGATCGGCGTCCGGAGCTCGTGCGAGGCGATGGACATGAAGTTGGTCTTGAGCCGGTCGAGGTCCGCCAGCCGGGCGTGGGCGCGCTGCAAGTCCGCCTCGTGGCGCGCGTTGCGGATGGCGACGGCGGCCTGGCTGGCGACGATGAGCAAGGCCTCGGCGTCGGCGCCGTCGAAGGGGCCGGCGGTGGGGTTGAGCGCTTGCAGGACCCCCACGGGCCGGCCGTCGACGCGCATGGGGACGGCCAGCATCGAGCGCGTGGCGAAGCCCGTCGCGTCGTCGGCATCCCGGTAGCGGCGGGCGTCGGCGGCGGAGGCGTGCAGGATCCGGTTCTCCCGGAACACCGATCCCACCAAGCTGCCCTGAAGCGGGACCTCGGTCCCCACAAGCGCCCGGCCCGCTTCTCCCGTCGCGGCCTCGAACCGGAGCGCGCCCGTGGTCTCGTCCAGCAGCAGGATCGACGCCGCTTCGCAGCCCAGGACGTCGGTCGTGGTCCGCGCGATGTAGTCGAGCAGTTGGGCCGTGTCGCTCATGGCGTTGAGCGCGACGCTCACGTCGAGCATCCGCCGCAACCGCGCCAGCGCGACGTCCGGCGCTGGCGTCCTGGAGAGCGGGGCGGTCTCGGTGAGGGCCATGAGATCACGAGGGGGGCTCGCGGTATCGACCGAACCGGCGCCCCGGATAAGAGACGCGCGGCCGCCAGACGGGCCGCGCCCCGACCCACTGGCGGAAGCGCCGGCGGGGCCTCCCGCCCTACGCCGCCAGTTCCTTGAGCCGCCGCTTGAACCCGACGGCGGCGGTCGTGTAGCCCCCGCCGGCGCCGTCGACGAAGTGGACCTGCTGGCCCATCCGCTCGTAGACCAGGCACGTCAGCACGGCGCGGTCGGAGACGTGCACGCCGTACGCCAGGCGCCCGTCCTGGAACATCTCCTCCAGGACGGCCTCCAGCGCCGCGCGCTCGCCCGGGCCGCCCGCCAGCACCATCCGCAAGACGCCGTCGAACTTGCGGTAGTCGGTCGAGGCGCGGAACCGCTTGGGGTACTCGGCCCAGTCGGTCTCCGACGTCGCGATCCCTCGGTGGATGAGGACCTTGCCGACGATGTTGAGCGCCCACAGCTTGGCGCGGACGAACGGCGAGTTCCGGTGCCGGAGGCGGACCTCCGGCCCGAACTTCGCCGGCGAGGCGCTCAGGCGGATTTGGTCGAGCGCGACGGGGTGGGCCGTCTCGTCGTCGTAGAGCTGGGCGATGGCGTCGAGCACCTCGCGGTAGGTCGCGTCCGTATCGCCGCCGACGGCCTCGATCAGCAGCGAGACCGTCTCGCCGCCGGGGCTCTTGACGTCCTGCCACCGGCACTCCAGCCCTTGGTAGAGGTCGTCGCCTTCGGCCGGCGTCGCCAAGCTGGCGAACCGGATGGCCGTCTCCGGATCCTTGACCTGGTGCTCGGCCCAGCCCAGGCCGGTCCCGCGGAACAGCGCTTGGGCGTAGTGCGGCGCCGCCTGGTAGCGCGCCACGGCGACCTCGTGCCCGGCCTCCCGGACCGTCGCCAGCGGCACGGCGCCCACCCGGAGCTTGAGGTCCATCCGGCGCGAGGCGTGCTCCTGGAGCGCCGCGAGGGCCGCGAGCGCCGGGTCGAGGTGCTCGGGGGGGACGACCAACGTCGCGCCGTCGCCGCCGAACACGAACGGCAAGTCGGCCCGGCCGGCGGCGTTCAGGACGGCCGCGATGGACGCCGCGCCGACGTAGTTCACGTCGCGGTACCGACCGGCCCGCACGGCGTCCGTCGAGCCCATCACGTCGGTCAGGACGATGGTCCAGTCGTCCGGGAGCAGGGTGTAGGCCGCGTCCTCGACCAACTGGTCGAAGCGGTCGACGGGGTGGAGGCGGGCGTAGAAGTCAACGGCCATGCTGGAGAAACGCCGCGCCGGCAACGCCGGTGCCCCAGGCTGGCTCCGTGCCCCCGGAGGGCATGGGGACCGCGTCCGCCAGTAGGGCGGGAGAACGGCGCCGTCCTTTACTCGGCGTCGCGGCGGACCGTGTCGGGCGAGAACGCGGGCGCGCAGACGGCCCAGTACTCGCACGCCTCCGAGTCGGACGGGTTGAGGTAGCGGACCCGCTCGCCCGGCCGGCACAGCACGGTCTCGCCCGGGCCCACGTCGAGGTGCCCGCCCTCGTGCTCGACCCGCATCGTCCCCCGCAGCACGATCGTCACCTCGTCGAAGGCGGGGGCTTGGGCCGGCTCCGACCAGCCCGGCGGCGCGACCATGTGCGCGACCGACAGCGCCTCGGTCCCGGTGTTCAGCCGGCCGACGTGCTCCTCGATGGTCTTCCCGCCGGGGGCCGGGATCTGCGTTGGGGCGGTGATGTGCTGAGGCATGGGGGCGTGCGGGTGGAGGCGCTGGGTACGCCCTCCGCCGCCAGGGGTGCCGCGCGGGCGACGTGTCTCGGAGGCGGGGGAGCGCATCCGCCAGCGGGGCGTAGGGGGCGGCCACACCCTCTCTCCCCATGTCGTCCCGCACCCAGTGGATCGTCGTCTCGGGCGTCGCCGCGCTCGGCGCCTCGTACCTCACCAAGACCCTGCTCCGCTTCTCGTGGAACGCCGCCACGGGCGAGGACCCGCCCATGAACCCGGCCGACACCTCGACGGCCTGGAGCGAGGCCGCCACCTGGACGGTCGCCGCGAGCGTCATCGCCGGGCTCTCGTCGCTGGCGGCGCGGCGCGCGACCGCCGCCGCGCTCGACGGCTCGGTCCCCGACGACCGCTACGACTGACCGCCGGCCTCGGTCAGCGACGCGGACCGGGTTGAGCACGACGGCCGACGCCGCCAGTCCGGCGGGACGCGCCGGGGTGCTAGCCCGCGGCGGCAGGCTCGCCGTAGACGAACGTCGGCGCGCCCGTCGGGACCGTCCGGGCGTTGGTGGGCATCGGGATCTCGGGCAACGGCGGGCCAGCCCAGTCGCCCAACGCGTTGGGCTCGGCCCAGACCGTGCCCCGCGTCGTGTCCATGACCACGTGGTCGCCGGCGCGCCCCCGGACGTAGTCGCGCGTCAGCGGCACCTTGCCGTCGGGGGTGTCGAGCACGTAGGCCGGGACGGCGAAGCCCGACGTGTGGCCGCGCAGCTGGCGCAGGATCTCCATCCCCTTCTCGATGGGGGTCCGGAGGTGCGCCGTGCCGCCGATCAGCTGGGCGTGGTAGAGGTAGTACGGCCGGACGCGCATCGCCACCAGCCCCTCGACCAACTGGCGCATCGTCTCGGCGTCGTCGTTGACGCCCGCCAGCAGGACCGACTGGTTGCCGACGGGGACGCCGGCGTCGGCTAGGGCCGCGCAGGCGTCCGCGGCCTCCGTGGTCAGCTCGCGCGGGTGGTTGAAGTGGGTGTTGAGCCAGACCGGGTGGTGCTTTTTGAGCACCGCGCACAGGCCGGGCGTGATCCGCATCGGGTTGACGACGGGCAACCGGGAGCCCAGCCGGATCACCTCGACGTGCGAGATCGACCGCAGCTCGCCCAGCAGCCAGTCCAGGTTGGCGTCCGAGAACACCAGGGGGTCGCCGCCCGTCAGCAGCACGTCGCGGATGGCCGGCGTCGCGCGGATGTAGGCGATCCCGTCGCGCAGCTCGTCCTTCTTCATCATCCAGTCCGCGTCGCCCACCATCCGCTTGCGCAAGCAGTAGCGGCAGTAGACGGCGCACTCCGACGTGACGCAGAAGGCGACCTTGTCGGGGTAGTTGTGGACCAGGTTCTTGACCGGGCTGTGCCCCACCTCGTCGAGCGGGTCCTCGACGCCGACGATGTCGGGCGCGACCTCGCCCGGCTGCGGCACGACGTGCTGGCGGATGGGGCACCCCGGGTCGAGCGCGTCCATCAGGCTGGCGTAGTACGGCGTGATGGTCCAGCGGAAGACGCCGGCGGTGGCCTCGATGGCGGCGCGCTCGCCGTCGGTCGGCTGGACGTAGCGCTCCAGCGTCTCGACGTCGTTGATCCGGTGGCGCATCTGCCACCGCCAGTCGGCCCAGTCGGCGGCCGAGGCGTTGTGCTGGGGGCGGGCGGTCATGTGCTCTACCCGACCGCTTCCGGCACGAAGTGGAGCACCATCAGTTGGTCCGTTCGGAGGGCGACCATCGCCACGGCCCGGCCCTGGTCGTCGCTGAACTCCACCTCGTACACCCCAGGCTCCCACTCCTCTACGACGGTCCCCACGTCTCCAAGGCGCAAGTGGCGCTCGGCGACAGGCTCGGTCAGAGCCACCGTGGAGTGCAGGGGGATCGGGTCGTTCACCGGATGTAGCAGGTCGTCAGTCGGGGGATGCCCTCGCCCTGCCGGAAGATCCAAGCAGTCCGGACGATGGCGGTGCCAAACGTCGGTCGAGAGGCTGAAGTCTACCACGTAGCGCTCGCCGTATGGGCTTGGGTCGCTCTCGGCGACCTCGGCCACGAGAACCGCGGCTAGGACCTGGTCTCGTAGCCAGTCGGCGTCGGCTACCTCCAGCCCCAACGCCGAACGGAAAACGCGCGCCTTGTGCTTGCCCCTCGGGCTTTGTGGGTTGAGTGCGTACCCCACCAGCTTGTCCTCCGGAACGTGAGCCAGTTCGGCGTTTGGGAGAATCATGGGGTCGCGGACAAAAGGAGAAGGCCGACCATCCCCGATGGGAGGATCGGCCCGGTGCCGTGGGGCTCGCGTGAGCGGAATCGTGCCCGAACGGTACGGGCTGGATGCTGGCAACGTCAACCCCGGGCGTCTGGAGCGGTGCGGCAGCCCGAGAGGCACCGGGGCCGGCAGCCGCGTTGCGTCAGCGAAGCGCCTCGCGGTCCACGCGCGGCCACCGGCCGTACTGGCGGAGCGTCTCGGCGTCGCCCGAGCGCTCGACCTCGGTGTCGCACGCGGCGCACACGAACCGGACCTCGCGCGGAGGCAGCGGCGCGTCCAAAAGCCACGAGGCCAGCCCACGCCACGGCCCCCGCTTCAAAATGGGCTGGACGGCGTGGTGGTGGCGGTCGTGGCCGCACGGGCACCGAGGCTCAAGCATCATCGGGGCGGTGGACGTAGGGGTACTTCCGGTACTGCCGTAGCACCTCGGGGTCGCGCGTGATCTCGAACGTCTCGTCGCAGACGCTGCACGTGAACGTGATCTGTTTGGGCGTGCTCGACATCCCGTTGAACAGGGCGAGCCAGCCCCCGCCGCCGTGCTTGAGCTCGG
Organism: Rubricoccaceae bacterium; assembly: GCA_963789285.1. Taxonomy (GTDB): domain Bacteria; phylum Bacteroidota; class Rhodothermia; order Rhodothermales; family Rubricoccaceae; genus Rubrivirga. The sequence goes on along the minus strand of CAWBJZ010000004.1, from coordinate 1,828,950 downwards.
CGCGGACGGTGTGGTGGTAGCGGTCGTGGCCGCAGGAGCAGGTCGGACGGTCGGGCATGGCGTGGGGGACTGGCCGAGTGCTACCGCCAGCGCGGCGCGGCGTTCGCTAGCCAGCTACGATCTGTCGGTACACGTCGAGGTACTCCCGCGCCATCCGCTCCTGGGAGAACCGCGCTTGGGCGCCGGCCCGGATTGCGGCGCGGTCGAGCGCCACGACCTCCGCCAGTCGGTCGGCGGCCTGCTCCACGGTGTCCACCAGCGCGCCGTCCACGCCGTCGCGGACGATCTCGGGCATCGACCCGCGCGGGCGCGCGATCACCGGCGTCCCGCACGCCATCGCCTCGGCGACGGACAGCCCGAACGGCTCGTCGAAGTGGATCAGGTGGACGAGCGCCGCCGCCCCGCCCAGCAGCCGGTCGCGCTCGGCCGGTCCGACCGAGCCGACGAACCGGATCTGGTCCCCGTCCACGTGGGGCTCGACCTCCTCCCGCCAGTACCGCTCGTCCTGGACGATGCCCGCCAGGATCAGCCGCCGGTCGGTCTGGCGGGCCAGCGCGACGGCGTCGGCGGCGCCCTTGTCGGGGTGGATGCGGCCGAAGAACAGGAGGTAGTCGTCCGGGTCCGGGCGGAAGGTGAACGCCGGCAGGTCGATGCCGTGCCAGACGGTCGCGGCGTAGTCCAGGTCGGGGTGGCGGTCGGCGTCGGAGATCGAGACGAAGTGCGTGTAGGGGGCGGCGCGGTAGGCCGGCAGGATGCGGTCGGACGAGAACCCGTGGACCGTCGTCACCATCGGCGTGTCGACGAGGCCGGCGTAGGCGAGCGGGCGGAAGTCGAAGTGGTTGTGGACGACGTCGAAGCCGACGCGCTGGACGGCCCGCAGGGCGTGGCCGATGTGCAGCGCGCTCCACACGCCTGCGTCGATGTCGGGGTCTTCCTCGTAGGGCCGGGGGCAGACGCCGTCGAGCGTCGCGGAGGTCTCGGAATCCAGCGTCGCGAACAGCGTCACGTCCGCGCCCAGCGCGACCAGCCCCTCGGTGAGCAGGCCCACGACGCGCTCCCAGGGTCCGTAGTGGCGGGGTGGGACGCGCCAGGCGATGGGGGCGAGCATGGCGACGCGCATGACGGACGGGGCTGGGGTGGGCCGGCGGTTTGGGTCCCTGCGGAGGGGAGCGGGAGCCGGCCCGCCAACGCCTACCCGGCGGGCCGCGTTCGCCCGGCGGCGTGCCCGCGTCTAGTGCAAATGTCACGGGGCATCTCACGATCGGGGTGATACTCTTGGCCCGTCGTTCGCGGCTCCGTCGTACCTCACACCCTCCCCTGGCTCATGCCCCGCTTGCTCCTCGGCGCGCTCGTCGCGCTCCTGCTCTCCGCCTCCGCCGTCGCCCAGTCCAACGAGGACTTGCGGCGCGTCGTGCTCATCAACGGCGACGTCTACGTCGGCACGGTCGTCGACGAGAACGCCGACCCCGTCGTCGTCACGACCACCGACGGCGTCGAGCGCCGCTTCCCCCGCAGCCAGGTCGACTTCGTGGCGCCGCTCATCAACGGCCGCTTTTTCCGCACCGACCCCGTCAAGACCCGTTTCTTCGTTGCCCCGACGGCGCGGACGCTGGGCGGCGGTGAGTTCCGCGGCGACCTCACCTACATCTTCCCGTCCATCACGGCCGGCCTGAGCGACCGCGTGGACCTGCTGGCGTCGGGCCTGATCGGCGGCGGCGACGGCATCTTCTTCACGCCCCTGGTCGGCCTCAAGGGGCAGGTGTACCGGAGCGACCGCGTCCAGGTGGCGCTAGGGACGAGCGTCCAGGTGCAGATCAGCGACGAGTCCTCGGTCGCGGCGCTGCCCTACGGCGTGGTCACATTCGGCGACGAGACCGGCGCGGTCTCGTTCGGCCTGGGCGCCGCCGTCGGTGCCATCGGAGGCGAGGTAGACGTCGCCGACGGCATCTTGTACGGGATCGGCGCCGAGCGCCAGATCAACAACGGCGTCAAGCTGTTCGTCGAGGCCCTGGGCACCATCGGGGTCGGCGGCTCGAACGAGGTCTGCGTCACCGACCAGTTCGGCCGGAGGTGCTTCGACGACAGCGACACGATCGACGAGGGCCTGCTGATCCTGCCCGGCGTCCGCTTCTTCGGCAACAAGTTCGCGTTCGACGTCATCGGGTTCGTCGCGACCGACTTCGACACGCTGGTCGGCTTCGCCCCCATCGGCGCCCGGGCGTCGTACGGGTTCTAGACGCCACCCGGGGGATCACTGTCATCCGGCGGACCCAGCGCCTCGCGGGCACGGCTCGCGGGGCGCCTTCCGTTCGGGTCTTGCCCGCCGCCCGCCCCGGCCCTACCCTGCGGCGACCCTCAGCCCGATGCCCCGCCCGCTCCTCCGTCTCCTGGTCCTGCTGGCGGTGGCCGCCGCCAGCGCGGCGCCGGCGGGTGCGCAGTACTTCGCGTTCGGCAAGAACCGGGTCCAGTACGCCGCGCCCGACTGGTACACCGTCCAGACGACGCACTTCGACGTGTTCTACTACGAGCGGGGCGCCGAGCCGGGCGGGCGCGTCCTGGCCGAGTTCGCCGCCGAGGCCGCCGAGGAGGCCTACCGCGAGGTGTCGGCGCTGTTCGGGACCGACGTGGCGCGGCGGATCCCGCTGCTGATCTACCCCACGCACGCCGAGTTCGCCGTCACCAACGCCGTCGACCTCCCCGTCCAGGCCGACGGCATCGGGGGCGTGACGGAGCTGTTCAAGAACCGGATCGCGGTCCCGTTCACCGGCGACTGGCGCGACTTCCGCCGCGTCGTCCACCACGAGCTGGTCCACGCCGTCGTCAACGACCTGTACTACGGGGGCTCGGTGCAGAGCCTGATCCGGGGCGCCCGGCTCCAGCTCCCGCTGTGGTTCAACGAGGGACTCGCCGAGTTCAGCGCCCAGGGCTGGGACACCCAGTCGGACCTGTACGTGAGGGAGGCGATCCTGGACGACCGCCTGCCCGACATCCCGCGTCTGGGCGGCTTCTTCGCCTACCGCGGCGGCCAGGGCGTGTGGGACTTCGTGGCCCAAGAGTACGGGCGCGAGAAGGTGACCGAGATCCTGGAACGGGTCCGCCTGGGGCGGAGCGTCGACGCCGCGTTCCAGCGCGCGACGGGGCTGGGCGTGCGCGAGCTGTCGGACCGGTGGAAGCGGACGCTCCGGACGGTCTACTTCCCCGAGGTCGCCGCCCGCGAGGAGACCGACGTCGTCGGCCGCGTCGTCGCCAGCCGGGACGTTGGCGGGGCCGGCTACCACGCCAGCCCGGCGATCTCGCCCCAGGGCGACCGCGTGGCCTACGTCGCGACCGAGGACGGGCTCTTCGACGTCTACGTCGCCACGACGGTCGGCCGGCCGCTCGTGCGCAAGCTGATCGACGGGCAAGAGACCGTGCAGTTCGAGAGCCTGCGCCTGCTATCGCCCGGCCTGTCGTGGAGTCCTGGCGGCGACCGACTGGCGGTCGCCGTGACGAGCGGGCCAGGCGACGGGTTCGCGATCGTGGACGTCGAGACGGGCGACGTCGAGACCATCCGGCCGGCCGGCGTCCAGGCCATCGTGTCGGTCGCCTGGAGCCCCGACGGGCGCAGGCTGGCGTTCGAGGGGACCGCCGGCGCGCACTCGGACCTCTACACGCTCGACCTGGAGACCGGCGCCGTCGCCAACCACACGCGCGACCTGTACTCCGACCACGCGCCCGCCTGGACACCCGACGGGACGGCGCTGGTCTTTCACTCCGACCGCGGCGACGCGCTCGCGCTGGGCCAGGCCACGGCCCAGGCCGCCTTCGACGGCGGCTTCGACACCCGTCAGCTCGGCCGCGGCCAGTTCGACCTGTACCGACTCGATCTCGCCGCCGGCACGCTCCGCCAGCTCACCGACGACCCGGTCTGGGACGAGACCTCGGCGGCCGTCGCGACGGCGCCCGACGGGTCGGAGCGCGTCCTGTTCATCAGCGACCGCAACGGGGTCCCCAACCTGTACGGGCTGGACTCGACCGGCGTCCGCCCCCTGACCGACCTGCAGACCGGCGCGCTCGACGTGTCGCTCTCCGCCGACGGGAGCCGGGCGGCGATGCTGGCGCTCCACGACGGGATCCCGTCGGTGGTCTCCGTCCGCGACCCGTTCGGGCGCGGCGACCTGCCGGCCGAGCTGGCGCCGACCGTCTGGGCGCAGCGCCGGACCGGCGACACGCGCGCCGCGCCCGCCCTTCAACTGGCACCGGAGGCGACGCGCCAAGCCAACCCCATCCTGCGCGACGCCGCCGACGGACGCCCGCCCCTCCGCGCCCCGCGCCGCGCCGCGGCGCCGAGCCAGAGCGACCTCGCCCTGGCCGACTCGATCCTGGCGACGTTGGGGCCCGGGCCCGACCTGCTGGCCTCCGCCGACACCGTCGCCCTGGACCCGACGGCGCCCCACCGCGGCGTCCGCGTGGACTACCGCGCCTACGACTTCGGCGACGCCTTCGACCAGGGGCAGCAGACGAGGGCGGCCTCTGCCGCCGACCCCTTCCGCCCCATCGCCAACCGGGACTCGGCGGGCGCGCTCGTTGCCCGGCCGTACCGGCTGCGCTTCTCGCTCGACGTCGTCTACGCCGACGGCGGGTACGACACCGTCTACGGCGTGCAGTCCGTGACGCAGGTGCTGTTCTCGGACATGCTGGGCAACCACCGCGTCGGCCTGTCCACGAACCTGGTCCTCGACCTGCGCAACGCGGACTACGTGCTGAGCTACGAGTACCGACCCCGCCGCGTCGACTACCGCGTCGAGGGCTACCACCTCGCCCGCCAGCTCGCCTCGGAGTCCGACCGGACGGTGTACCGCTACCGCAACTACGGCGTCGTCGCGAGCGCCCGCTACCCCCTCGACAAGTTCCGCCGGGTGGAGGGCGAGCTCGGGCTCCTGGGCGTGTCGCTGACCGACTTGCGCGACCTGGGTGCGCTGCCCCGCACGCGCGCCTTCGCCGTCCCACGCGTGACCTACACCGACGACCGGACCGTGCAGGGCTTCCTGGGACCGCGGGACGGCGAGCGCTGGGCCGCCAGCCTGGCGCTGGCGCCCGGGCCGGGCGCGCGCTTTGGGACGGCGTTGGCGGATGGCCGGCTGTACCGCTCGTCCGGGCGGGGCTACGCGTTCGCCGTGCGGGGGTCGGCCGGGATCAGCCTGGGCCCGGACCCCCAGCGGTTCTACGCCGCCGGCGTCCAGAACTGGGTCAACCCCGACCTGGGCAGCCTGCCCGTCGAGGGGCCGGACGATTTCATCTTCGCCACGCCCGTCCTGCCGCTGCGGGGGTTCGGGTTCAACGAGGCCGCGGGCGATCGCTTCGCGCTCGTCAACGTCGAAGCGCGCGTGCCGCTTGTGGCGGCGCTCCTGCCCGGCCCCATCGCGCTGCCGCTCTACAACATCCAGACGGTCGGGTTCGTGGACGCCGGCGTGATCGCCCAGGGGGGCATCGACCTCCGCAGGACGGTCCTGGAGGACGACGACGGCGACCCCGCGACGCCCGAGGTCGAGCGCCGCGTCCTGGACGACGTCTTGCTGGGAGCGGGCGTCGGGCTGAGGACGCTGGCGCTGGGCTACCCCGTCCGCGTGGACTGGGCGTGGCCGTTCGACGGCGGCGGCTTCGGCGAGTCCAGCGTGTACTTCTCGGTCGGCCTGGACTTCTGACGGGGCCGGCTCGCAAGGGGTCTCGGAGTCCGGGGCAGAACCGTGCGGACTTCCGAGTCAAGGATGTCAGGGTCCGGCCGATACCCAGCCCTCACCAAGCCTCTCTCGGCTAGCGGACGTCGGCTCCGAGGTGGCGGGCCGCCAGTGGGGCGAGCCGCTCACCCGGGGGATGCACCCGTTCGCCATCGGGAGGCTCCCGTTCACGCGGAGATCTCGGTGCGCCGCAACACATTGCGCATTCTTACGAACAGAGAACCTCTCCACCAGCCGCCTAAGCCATGATCCTCGCGTTACAACTCGCGGGACCGGCGGCTCTCCTCGCCCTCTTGCTGCTCGCCGGCCGTTCGGCCCCCTCCCGCAGCTAAGGCCCAGAGTGCCCCGGCCTCCCGACGCGCCCCGCCCGACCCCGGTCCGGCGGGGCGCGTCGTTTCCGGCCCGCTGGCTGCTGTCCTCGGCGGGGGCGAGCGCCTGACCGCGGAGCGCTTTTCCAGCCGGTGGCCTCCGCCAGTCGGGCGCGGTCCGCCTCGCATCCCCCATCGCGGCGGGGATATGTTGCGGCACGCTCCCCTCCCCGCCCATGCGCGTCGTCTCGACCAACGTCTACGTCGGCCCCAGCCTCTACGCCCACTTCCCGGTCATCCGCCACGTCATCGACCTGGGCCCGCTGGAGGACTACCCCACGGCCAAGCTGGACGGCTTCGTGGACCGGCTGGTGGAGGCCCTGCCCGGGCTGCAGGAGCACGGGTGCTCGTACCGGTGCGAGGGCGGCTTCATCCGCCGGATGACCGAGGACGAGGGGACGTGGCTGGGCCACGTCTGGGAGCACGTCGCGCTCGAGCTCCAGGGCGTCGCCGGCCACGACGTCACGTTCGGCAAGACGCGGTCGACGGGGAACGCGAGGGGCGAGTACAACATGATCTACGAGTACCAGCAGCAGGACGTCGGGCTGGAGGCCGGCGAGCTGGCGCGGCGCCTGATCCTGCGCCTGCTGCCCGACGACGTCCAGGCGCTCCTGGACGAGAAGAAGGAGGACGGCTACGACTGGGACGCCGAGCGCGACGCCTACATCAAGCGCGCCCAGCGGCTCGCGTTCGGCCCGAGCACGCAGTCGCTCGTCGACGCCGCCCAGGACCGCGGCATCCCCTGGATCCGGCTCAACCGGTACTCCTTGGTCCAGCTCGGCCACGGCCGCCACCAGCAACGCATCCAGGCGACCGTGACGGGGCAGACGCAGCACATCGCCGTCGAGATCGCCTCGGACAAGGAGGAGACGCGGATGCTGCTGGAATCGCTCGGCTTGCCCGTCCCCAGGCAGGCCCTCGTGTACGGGCCGGAGGACGCCGTCGAGGCCGCCGAAGCCATCGGCTACCCCGTCGTCACCAAGCCGCTCAACGCCAACCACGGGCGCGGCGTCTCGATCAAGCTGACGACGCCGGAGCAGGTGCGGAAGGGCGTCGAGCACGCCAGCCAGCACGGCACGAGCAGCGCGATCCTGGTCGAGAGCTTCATCACCGGCTTCGACCACCGGATGCTGGTCGTCAACGGCCAACTGGTGGCCGTCGCCAAGCGCGTGCCGGGCCACGTCGTCGGCGACGGCGAGCGCACGATCGCGGAGTTGGTCGAGGTCGTCAACCAGGACCCCCGCCGCGGCGTGGGGCACGAGAAGGTGCTGACCCAGCTCCAGCTCGACGCCCAGGCCGAGCGCCTGCTGGCGAAGGCCGGGCACACCGCCGAGACCGTGCTGCCCCAAGGCGAGACGTTCTACCTCCGCTCGACGGCCAACCTCTCGACGGGCGGCACCGCCATCGACCTGACCGACGTGGTCCACCCGGACAACAAGGACATGGCCATCCGCGCCGTCAAGGCCGTCGGGCTCGACGTGGGCGGCGTGGACTTTTTGACCGACGACGTGTCGCAGTCGTGGCGCGAGGTGGGCGGGGGGATCGTCGAGGTCAACGCGGCGCCGGGCTTCCGCATGCACGTGGCCCCGTCGGAGGGGACGCCGCGCGACGTGGCCGGGCCGGTCATGGACATGCTGTTCCCGTCCGGCTCGCCGGCGCGGATCCCCGTCGCGATGGTGACGGGCACGAATGGCAAGACCACGACCACGCGGATGGTCGCCAACATCCTGCAGATGGCCGCCGTCGTCCCGGGCATGACGTCCACCGACGGCGTGTTCATCGACGGCCGGCTGTCGGTCAAGGGCGACATGACCGGGCCGGTCGGCGCCAAGACCGTCTTGCGCGACCCGTCGGTCGAGGCGGCCGTGCTGGAGGTGGCCCGGGGCGGGATGGTCCGCTCGGGGCTCGGCGTCCGGACGTGCGACGTCGGCGCGTGCCTCAACGTGGCCTCGGACCACCTCGGGATGGGCGGCATCGACACGTTGGACCAGCTGGCGGAGATCAAGCGGATCCCCATCGAGATCGCGACCGACACCGCGGTCCTGAACGCCGACGACCCCCGCGTGCTGGCGATGGCGGCGCACACCGAGGCCCGGCACATCTGCTACGTCACGATGGACTCCGAGCACGCGCTCGTTCGCGAGCACGTCCAGCAGGGCGGGCGCGCGGTCGTGCTGGAGCGCGGCATCGCCGGCGAGATGATCACGGTCTTCGACGGCGGGCGCCACATCCCGTTGCTGCGCACGCACTTGATCCCGGCCACCATCGACGGCAAGGCGACGCACAACGTCCAGAACGCCATGTTCGCGGCGGGCATCGCCTACGCGCTGGGCGAAGGCCACCTCGACCTGTCGCTCGACCAGATCCGCCACGGGCTCCAAACCTTCACGACCAGCTTCTACGAGGCGCCGGGCCGGCTCAACGTGTTCGACGGGCACCCCTTCCGCGTCATCCTGGACTACGCCCACAACCCCGCCGCCGTCCAGGCCATGGCCGAGCTGGTGGGGCGGATGGACGTCGCCGGCCGGCGCATCCTGGCGCTCGCGGCGCCGGGCGACCGCCGGGACCAGGACATCGAGGCGATGGCCCGGGCCGCCGCCGGCGGGTTCGACGCCTTCGTCTGCAAGCGCGACGACCGCCTGCGCGGGCGCGAGCCGAACGAGGTGCCCGAGCTGCTGCGCGCCGGGCTGCTGGCGGCGGGCGTCGCCGAGGACGCGGTCTCCATCGTGCCCGACGAGTCCGAGGCCGTAAACCACGCGCTCGGGATGGCCAGCGCGGGAGACCTGGTGGTCGTGTTCGGCGACAAGATCGAGCGGTGCTGGGAGCAGATCGTCCACTTTGGCGAGCCGACCGGCGACGGGCAGGCGTCCGGGCCGCCCGCCAAGCCGGAGGTCCACAGGGAACGCGCCCAAGAGCCCGCCGAGGAGGACCCGCCGTCGCTGAGCACGCCCGAGCCGTTCCGGCTGCGCCAGGGCCAGCGCGTCGTCCGCGACCACCGCGGCGTCCGCCTGGCGACGGACGAGCAGGCGGACTGACGCGCGGACGACCGATGCTTTCCGACCCCCTCGACAACCGCCGCCAGACGGGCGCGGGCTTCCTGCTCGACGGCCCCGGCGCCGCGATGGAAGTGCTGGTCCCCCAGCCGCTCCGCGCCGAGGCCGCCAGCGCGTGGCGACGGCACGCCCGGGCGCTGTGCGACGCGCTCGGCTGGGCCGACTCTGTGCTCGCCGTTCGGGAGTTCCCGCGCGGGCTGTCGCTGGCGCTCTCGGCGCCCGTCGACCGGCTCTACACCGCGACCGAGACGAACGCGGCCGCTTGGCAGCTGGCGAGGGCTGAGCTCGAGGAGACCGACGCTGACTTCGACGCCGAGGTCGACCGCTTGCGCCGCCAGTCCGCCGACGAGGCCGACCCCGCGCTGGCGGCGCTCGTCGGCGCGGCCCAGGCGCGCGGCGTGCCCCTGGTGTGGGACGACGACGCGGTGACGGTCGGGCTGGGCGCCGGGGGGCGGACGTTCGCGCCCGACGACCTGCCCGATCCTGAGACCTTCGACTGGGGCACCGTCTCCGCGATTCCGACAGCGCTCGTCACGGGCACGAACGGGAAGTCCACGACCGTGCGGATGCTGGCGGGCATCGCCCAAGCCGGCGGCGAGACCGTCGGGACGTGCTCGACGGACGCCGTGATCGTGGGCGGGGAGGTGGTCGAGCGCGGGGACTTTTCCGGCCCGCTGGGCGCCCGCGCCGTCATGCGCGACGACCGCGTCACGATGGCGGTCCTGGAGACCGCCCGGGGCGGGCTCCTACGCCGAGGCGTTCCCGTTCCCAGGGTCACGGCGGCCGCGCTCACCAACATCGCCGCCGACCACCTGGGCGACTACGGCGTGGACACCGTCCACGACTTGGCCGACGCCAAGCTGGTCATCGCCAAGGCGCTCGGCCCCGGCGGCGTGCTGGTGGCGCCGGCCGACGAGCCCGACGCCCGCGCCGGCGTCGTCCGCCAGTCGGCGGCGCTGAGCGAGCGCGGCGTGACGATTGCCTGGACCGCGCTCGACCCCGACGCCCAGGCGCCCGTCCCGCTGGCGGCGTCGGTCGTCGGGGGGCAGATCGCCCGGCGAGATGGAGACGGCTGGCGGAGGATCTGCCCCGTCCAAGAGATCCCGGCGTCGCTGGGCGGCGCGGCGCGGCACGTCGTCCGCAACGCGCTGACGGCGACGGCGCTGGCCCACGCGCTGGGGCTGGCGGATGACGCCATCGCGTCCGGCCTGCGCGCCTTCCGCAGCGACCCCGACGACAACCCGGGTCGCGCCAACCGCTTCACGGTCAACGGCGCGACCGTCGTCATCGACTACGCCCACAACCCCCACGGGCTGAGGGCGCTCGCGGACTTGTCGGCGCACTGGGACGCCCGGCGGCGGCTGGTGCTGTTCGGCAGCGCCGGCGACCGCTCCGACCGCGACTTGGGCCTCATGGCCGACGTCATCACGACGTTCAGCGCCGAGCGCTACCTGGTCTCCGACATCCCGGGCTACCTCCGCGGCCGCGAGCCCGGCGAGGTGCCCTCGGTCCTGGCCGAGCACTACCGCCAGCGCGGCGTGGCCGGCGACGCCATCGTCACGCTGCCCGACCCGGCGGCGGCGGCGCGCTGGGCGCTCGACTGGTGCCGGCCGGGCGACTTGGCCGTCCTGATCACGCTCGACCAGCGCGACCAAGTGCTGAACCTGGTGCGGCAGGCGGCGGAGTAGCCCGCTCCGCGCTGGCGGAGGCCGTCCGCCAGCGTGGGAGGGCGGACTACAAGAAGAGGTCGGGCATGAACTCGGTGTTGCCCGGGGTCACGGCGTACTCAGACAAGTCCGTCTTGCCGACGCCGGCCAGCACGTCGTCGTCGATGTAGAAGTGGCCGGTCTCGGTCGCCGGCTGGGTCAGGATCACGTGGGCGGCGTCGGCCATGATCTCGGGCGTGCGGCTCATGTCGATCATGTCCTGGCCGCCGAGCGCGTACCGGACGGCGGCCGTCGCGATGGTCGTGCGCGGCCACAGCGCGTTCGCGGCGATGCCGTACTCCTGGAACTCCTGGCCCCAGCCGAGCACGCACATCGACATCCCGTACTTCGAGATCGTGTACGCGACGTGGCCCTCGAACCACTTCGGGTCCATGTTGAGGGGCGGGCTGAGCACCAGGACCTGGGGGTCGTTGCCGGCCTTGGCGCTCGCCCGAAGGTGCGGCAGCGCGGCCTGCGTCACGCAGTACGTGCCCCGCGTGTTGACGTCCTGCATCAGGTCGTAGCGCTTCATCGGCGTGTTCTCCGTGTCCGCGAGGTGGATCGCCGAGGCGTTGTTGACCACGATGTCGATGCCGCCGAAGCGGTCGGCGGTTTCCTGGATCGCTTCGGCCACCCGCTCCTCGTCCCTCGCGTCCACCTGGAGCGCCAGCGCCTGGCCCCCGGCCTCCTCGATCTCCTTGGCGACGGTGTGGATGGTGCCCGGCAGCTTGGGGTGGGGCTCGGCGGTCTTGGACGCGATGGCGACGTTGGCGCCGTCGCGCGCCGCGCGGATCGCGATGGCGCGGCCGATGCCGCGGCTGCCGCCAGTCATGAAGATCGTCTTGCCGGAGAGGGAGGCCATGCGGGGGAGGAGTAAGGGGATCGCAAGGTAGGCGCGGCCCGTCCCTCAGCGCCCGCGCTCGCACTAGGCCGCCTAGGACGGCCGCACCATCTCGCGCCCGACCGGCAGCGCCAGCTTGGGGTCCCTCCCCTCGCCCCGACCATGCGCGCGCTCCTAGCCTCCGCCCTCGTCCTCGCCGGATGCTCCGGCTTGCCCCCGGACACCCTCGTGCCGCTCCAGGGCGGCGAGACCGCGGGCGGCGTCGCGCTGGCGGTCGACCTCGGCGGGGCGCCCAACCCCGACGTCAGCCTGTGGGCCGGGTTCGGACTGGGTCGCGGCGTGGACCTAGCCGTGGGCGGAGACCTCCCCATGGGGTTCGCCATCGGCGGGCCGCGAGCCGTCCTCCTGCCTCGGGCGGGATTGCTCCCGGGCCTGGCGGTCCGGAAGACGTTCGAGAACGGGGTTGGGGTGGGCGTGGGGACCGGGTCGCGGCTCCTGCTGATCCCAAGCGACTCGACGGCGAACGTCCCCCACGTCGCGACCGCGGGCGCGTTCGTCACGACGGCGACGGCGGCCGACCAGACCGCGCAGGGCCGGGTGACCCTGCACATCGGTTACGCCGAGGTCCTGCGTCCGAACGCCCGGATGACTCGCGGGGTGGCCCTCCACGTCGCCGGGCAAGGCGGCGCGGCCATCGCGCTCGCGGAGACGGCCCCGGCGGTCATGGCGGTGCGGGCGTCGGCGGGCGCGTTCGTCTGGCCGGCGCTCGCGCCCGTCCAAGGCCCGACGCTGGGACTGACGGTTCAGGGCGTGGACCGGGAGTAGACGGGCGAGAAGACCGACCGCTACTTGACAACGCAAAGTGCTTGACGTACACTCGTCCCAGACCCCGCCGCCCATGCGCCCCGACCGCCCCGCCCTCCGCCACCGCCAGCCCGCCGTCGCCCCCGACGCCACGGCGGCGTCGAGCCTGCGGTTTATCCGCGACACGATGGAGCGGACGGGCACCTTCACCGCCGTCCCCGGCTGGGGCGGGATCGGGATGGGCGCGACGGCCCTCGTTGCCGCCTTTTTCGCGGCACAGCAGCCGACGGTGTTCGACTGGATCCTGGTCTGGACCGCGGCGGCCTGCGTGGCCGTGGTGGTCGGCGTCTGGACGACGTTGGCCAAGGCCCGGCGCGGCGGCGCGGCGCTCTTGAGCGGGGCCGGGCGGAAGTTCGTCCTCGGCCTGCTCCCCGCCCTGCTGGCGGGGCTGGTGCTCACGGTCGCGATCTACGCCTACGAGGTCGGCGCGGCGGGCGAGTACTTCGCGCGGCGCGCGCCCCTCTTGACCGCCAGCCGCCAGTTGCTGCCCGGCTTGTGGATGCTGCTCTACGGCGCCGGCGTCGCGGGCGCCGGCACGTTCTCGGTCCGGCTGGTGCCGATGATGGGGACGCTGTTCATGTTGTCCGGCGTGCTCGCGCTGCTGGCGCCCGTCGCCTGGGGCGACGCGTTCATGGCGGCCAGCTTCGGCGGGTTGCACGTCGTGTTCGGCGCCTTGATCGTTCGCTACCACGGAGGCTGACCCTATGGCACGCAAGACCTCTCAACGCGCCGTCCGCCCGGCCCCGGCCGTCCCCGACCTCGACCCCGTCGTCCACCAACGCGTAAGGCTGGGGATTCTGAGCGCGCTCGCAGCCGGGGGCACGACGTCGTTCACGGACCTCAAGACGGTCCTCGACCTGACCGACGGCAACCTGTCGGTCCACGCGCGCAAGCTGGAGGACGCCGGCTTCGTGTCGGTCTCCAAGACCTTCGCCGACCGGACCCCGCTCACGGAGTTCTCGCTCACCGACGCCGGCCGTCAGGCGCTCGCCGACTACCTCGACGCCATGGAGGCCGTCATCGCCGCCGCCCGTTCTTAGTCTCGCCGCCCCGCTCCGCCAGTCGCTCGCCCCGTCACTTTGAAACACAAAGCTTTACACTCGGGGGCCTACTTGCTCCGCCAGTCCGGCCCGGCTCGTCTAAAGGCGGCTTGCCCGGAGCGCCCGACGCCGACACCGCCGCGCTGGCGGACGCCGTAGCCCGCCACGACTCCGCCCGCTGGGAGTTGCCGGAGCACGCCGACTTGTCTCATTCCGAATCAGACGCTCATGCCTACACACTTTGAAATGCAAAGAACTCTCACTCCTCCCCTCATTCACGTCGCCTGCGTCATGGACGGCAACGGCCGTTGGGCCGAGCGCCGCGGCCTGCCCCGCGTGGCCGGCCACCGCGCCGGCGCCGAGGCGCTGCGCCGCGTCGTCCAGGCCGCGCCCGAGCACGGCGTCGGCACGCTGACGGCGTACGCGTTCTCGTGCGACAACTGGTCCCGGCCGCGCCCAGAAGTCGAGGCGCTGATGGGGCTCTTGGGCCGCTACCTCGGCTCCGAGACCGCCCGGCTACGGCGCGCTGGCGTCCGCCTCCAGCTGATCGGGCGCCGAGACCGCCTGCCGGTCGCGCTGCGCAACGCGGCGGCCCGGGCCGAGTGGGAGACGCGGGCCGGGACGCGGCTATCGCTGCGGCTGGCCGTCGACTACTCGTCGCGGTGGGCCATCGCCCAGGCCGCCGCCCGACTGGCGGCGCGGATGGGCGCGAGCCCGGGCCTGCCGGAACCGCCGGTCCCGCCGGAGCAGGCCTTCCAAGACGCGCTGGGCGCCGTGCTCCACCCCGACGGGGCCGACGCCGGGCCCATCGACCTGGTCGTGCGGACGGGCGGCGAGCGGCGGCTGAGCGACTTCCTCCTGTGGGAGAGCGCCTACGCCGAGCTGCTCTTCCTCGACACCGCCTGGCCCGACGTCACCGGCGACACGCTCGCCGACGCCGTCGGCGTCTTCCGCCAGCGCACGCGCCGCTTCGGTGGGCTGGCCGCCGCCTAAGACCCATGATCGCCTTCACCCTCGCCGCCCTCTTGACGCTCGGCACCTTCGCCGCCTTCGGCTTCCTCATCGTCCGCGGCCTCTACCGCTGGATCCGCCCTCACCTCCGCTTCCACCCTCAGACCCTCCCTCCCATGATCAAACGCATCCTCGCCTTGGCCTTCATCTTCGGTTGCTGCTCGCTCGCCTGGGTGTTCCTGGGCGCCACCGTCGTCGAGCGCACCCAGCTTTCCGAGTCCTCCACGCGCGCCGACGTGGGCGCGCTGTGGGGCGGGCCGCAGGTGCAGCACGCGCCCGAGCTCGTTCGATTGGACGAGCGGACCAGGACCGTCGCGCGCCAGGAGCCGACCGACCGCGGCGACGGCTCGTTCCAGACCGTCAACCGCGTCGTCACCCAGACCGTCCGGACGCCCGTCCCGCTGGCGGGCAGCGACTTGGCCGCCGACATCGACCTCGACCACCGCAAGCGCGGGCTGATGTGGTACGCCACCTACGGCGCCGACTTCCAGGGCCGCTACCGGATCGAGAACCCGGGCCAAGCCGGGGACTTCGAGTTCGTCTTCCCGCTCCCCACGCAGTCGTCGCTGTTCTCGGACCTGGCGCTCGAGATCGACGGCCGAGCAGTCGACGTGGACGTCGACGATGGCGAGATCCGCCACCAGTTGGCGCTCGGCGCCGGCGAGACGGCCGAGGTCCGCGTCCGCTACGGGTCGCAGGGCGTCGGGACGTGGACGTACGACTTCGGCGCCGCCGCCCGCCCGTCGGCCGAGGTCGGCGGGTACCGACAGCCGCCCACGCCGTCGGGCGGCGTCCGCACGGCTCGCGACGTCAAGCTGGTCGTGACCACGGACTTCGCCGACATCGACTTCCCGGCCGGCACGCTGTCCCCGACCCAGAAGAAGCGGACCGACGGGGGCTGGCAGCTCACCTGGGACCCGGGCACGCTGGTGGCCTCGGCCGGCTTCGGCGTCGAGATGCCGCAGCGGCTCAACCCCGGGCCGTGGGTGAGCCGGGTGACGTTCTTCGCGCCGGTCAGCCTGTTCCTGTTCTTCTTCGCCGTGTTCGTGCTGTCGATCCTGCGCGGGGTCCGGCTGCACCCGATGCACTACTTCTTCCTGGGCGCGGCGTGCTTCGCGTTCCACTTGCTGCTGGCGTACCTCGTGGACGTGGTGGCGGTCGGCGTCGCGATGACCGTGGCGTCGGTCGTGAGCGTCGGCTTGGTGGTGTCCTACGTCCGGCTGGTGGCCGGCGTGCGGTTCGCGCTCGTCGAAGTCGGCGGCGCCCAGTTGGTGTACCTCGTCGCGTTCGCGGCGACGTTCTTCCTAGAAGGCATCACGGGCCTGGCGGTGACGCTGCTGTCGGTCGCGACGCTGTTCGTGGTGATGCAGGCGACGGGCCGCCTCGACTGGGAGGCCGTGCTCGCCCGCCCCGACGGCGACCTCGATGCTGCGCGCCGGGACCGCCCCGCCGTCCCAGCCTAGCCGGCCCCGGCCCACTGGCGGCTTGCCCCCGCGGAGGCATAGCGTCCGCCAGTGGGCCGCCGGGTGCGCGGCGCGGGCCTACCGGACGACCGTGAACCGCTGCTGCGCGAGCACCCGTTGGCCGTCGACCAGGCCAGTCGCCCGGACGGTGTAGACGCCGGGCGCCAGGCCCGACAGGTCGAACGTCATCGACGAGGTGCCCGCCGGCATCGGCCGGTCCTGCTCCAGCACGAGCCGCCCGGTCAGGTCGTAGACCTGCGCCCGGACGTTCTGGGCCTGACCGAGCGAGAACGGCACGCGGACCTCCCCGGTCGCCGGGTTCGGACGGGCGTTCCCGATCGAGAACCCCTCGGCCGCCTGCTCGGCCTGAGCGGCCGCCAGCGCCTGCAGTGCTGCCGCGCTGGCGGCCTTGGTGGTGACCAGGATCACGCCGTCGGCGCCGGCCGGCCCGTAGGCGGCCGTGGCGGCCTCGCCCCGCATCACCTCGATCGACTCGATGCTGGACGGGTCGGTGGCCTCGATCGCGCTCCAATCCGACCGTACTCCGTCGACGAAGACGAGCCCGCGACGGGCGCCTTCAGCCGGCTCTTCCACCTCCACCTCCACTCGCGCCTCGTCCAGATCGGCGACGAGGGCGTCCCGGCTCGCACGCCCCTCCGCGAGCCGGACCTCCTGGGACACCTCTACACCGGACGCGTCGACGCCCTCGGTGCGGACCGTGATCGACGCCGACGGCGGGTCGAGCGGACGACGCCGACGGGCTTCGAGGGCAGGCCCTGAGCCTCGGCCGCGGCCCGGGTCACGATCCGGACGACCGAGTCGCCCTCGTCTCTGCTGGTTGACGTTGATCGAGTAGACGTCGAGCGCGTCCAGGTCCAGGTCGTCGAGTTGGCCCTCGACCCGCTCGCCGTCGACGAAGACGACTTGCGTCCCCTCCGAGTCAATGATCCGGGCGGGCTGGGCGACGGCGCTCCCGGCCATTACCGTGACCACGGCGGTAGCGAGGAGCGCGAGCGAGAGGGGAGCGGCGAAGCGGGACGTGAGGCGAGGCTGGGTCATGGCGAGGATGCGTTGGTGAACGTGGGGCTGGCGGGCCGCCATCCCGAGCGCGGGGGCGGACCACCGGTGGGCGTGCGTGGCAAACGACGAGACGAGGGTGGCGTAGGCGCGCCGGTCCGTGGCGGCGTGGGCGAGGACGGCGGCGTCGCACGTCATCTCGCGGTAGAGGTCGCACTGGCGCGCGAGACGAGCCGCGAGCGGGTGAACTCGAAACAGCGCCGCCGTGACCGCCTCGGCGGCGTGCGCAAGGGGGTCGGCTTGGCGGACGTGGGCGAACTCGTGGGCCAGCGCGAGCCGGCGGTCAGCCCGTCCTAGCGACGCTGGAACGACGACGAGCGGGCGGCGGACGCCCAACGTCATCGGCACCACGTCGGCGGAGGTGACGATCACCTGGGGCATCCGGCACGGCCCTATACGTCCGAGCGCCGCCCAGGCGTCCTCGTCCAACCCGTCCGCTGCGACGATGGGGAGCGACTGGCGGAGTTGGCGGAGCCGCAGAGACTGAGCCCCAAGCCGGACGAGCCCGCCAAGCGCGGCGACGCCGGCGACTGCCGTGAGGACACCCGCGAGCACGTGCCCCCACGCCACGGTGGCGACTGGCGCCTCGGGAGCGAGCCCGGCAGCCGGGGCGGGCAACGCCGCGAAGGCCGGGTCCGGCAACACAGCCAAGGCCGGGGCGTCGCGCAGCGTCGGCAACCACGTGGGGTCGAGGACGAGCGCCAGTGCCACGCCAAGCGGCAGGGCGAACAGCACGGCCTGGGTGCCTCGGTAGGCCACCGCCGGAGCGCGTGCCCCCCACCGGTCCCCCACGACGAGCGCGGCGGCCGCGACCACGGTCCACGCCGCGACGGGCCCCCAGAACCCAGCGAGCGACGCCGCGCCGATGGCCTCGGCCGCCGAAAGGAGAGAGGACATCGCGCTACTGGTCATCGGACACCCCGGGTTCGATGGAGTCGACGATCCGGCGCAGCCCCGCGAGGTCCTCCTCGGTCAGCGGCTCGCTCCCCACGAGAGTCTGCACCAGCGCGGCCCGAGAGCCCTGGAACACCTTGTCGAGCAACCCGCGCAGCAGGTCCGCCCGCACTTGGTCGGGCGGCTGGGCGGCCGAGTAGACGTAGGCGTTGCCGTCACGCACGAACGTGAGGTAGCCCTTCGACGCCAGCTTCTTGAGGACCGTCATGACGGTCGTGTACGCGACCTCTCGCGTCTCCAGCACGAGCGCGTGGACGTCGCCGACGGTGGCAGTGCCCAACGTCCAGACGTGCTGGAGCACCTCCATCTCCGTTTCGCCGAGGGGGTTGAGGGTTCGCCGACGCATGGGCTGTACGATGATCGTAGTACCATGCTACGACGATCGTCGTAGAGAGTCAAGAATGCCGCGAGCTTTAAGTCCCCTCCGACGGGCGGAGGCCGCCCGCCAGTGGGTCAGGGAATCTCTCAGCCGCCACACGCCTGGAGCCCGTCGCGAGGCGGCGGGTTGTGGCTGCTCCCTCCGCACGACCGATGGACTGGCTCGACCTGCTGCAATGGCCCGCGTTCGCCGTCACCGTCGCCGCCGGCTGGCTGGTGGCGTCCGACGACGAGCACAAGCGGCTCATCGGCTTCGGCCTGTTCCTGATCTCGAACGTGCTGTGGATCGCGTGGGGCTGGCACGACGCGGCGTGGGCGCTGGTCGCGCTGCAGGTGTTCCTGGTCGTCACCAACATCCGGGGCGTGGTCGACAACCGCAGCGAGGAAGGCGCGACGGAGCAGGAGCCCGCGTAGGTGTAGGCCGCGGCGCGTCCCACCGAAGCGCGCCGCGTAGCCGGCAACGCCGCACTGGCGGATACTCCCCGCCAGCAGGGCGGGAGCCGCCGGTCTACGGCGCCAGCCGCTCGGTCCGCCAGCCGTCGCCGTGGCGGCGGTAGGTGTGGCGGTCGTGCAACCGGCTCGGGCGGCCCTGCCAGAACTCGATCATCTCGGGTACGACGCGGTAGCCCCCCCAGAAGTCAGGCCGCGCCGGGTCGCGGTCGGCGTGGTTGGCCACGATCGTCGCCAGTCGGTCCTCCAGGTCTTGGCGGCTAGCGACGGGCTGGCTCTGGGGGCTGGCCCAGGCGCCGAGTCTGGAGCCGCGCGGGCGGCTGGCGTAGTACGCGTCGGCGGCCTCGGCCTCGACGCGCTCGACGCGGCCCTCGACCCGGACCTGCCGCTCCAGCTCGGGCCACCACCACACCAGCGCCGCCTGGGGGTTGGCGTCCAGCTCCCGCCCCTTGCGGCTGTCGTGGTTGGTGTAGAAGCAGAACCCGCGGTCGACGCCCTTGAGCAGCACCACGCGCGCCGACGGCGTCCCGCTGGCGCTAGCCGTCGCCAGCGTCATGGCGTTCGGCTCGCGCGTGCCGGACTCCTGGGCCTGGGCGAACCACGTCGCGAACAGGTCGAAGGGGTCGGCGGGCAGGTCGGCGGCGTCGAGCGCGCCTTGCTCGTAGGACTCGCGGAGGTCGGCGACGGAGGGCGTCTCGGGCATGGGAACGGGCGGGCTTGGCGTGCCGTCTAGGACGCCACACCCCGCCCCCGGTTCAGTGCCCGACCTCGCGCCCGCGCCCGACTCCCCCGCCGTCCGCCAGCACCTCCAGACGTGGCGGCGGCTGGCGCCCCTGGGCCTGGCCTCGGTCGGGTTCGGGCTGTCCCTAGTGGGACAGGCGACGATCCGCAAAGGTCGCGGCGAGCCGTTCGTGGCCTACGGCACCGTCGCGCTGTGCGTGGTCAACGCCGGGCTGTGCCTGTTCGGGGAGTCCGTCAAGCACCGCGCCCTGGCCGACTGGCGGCTGGCGTCGGACCGCGCGGGCGGCCGCTAGCCCAGCGACTGGCGGATGCGGTCGGCGGCGGCCAGCCCCTCTTCGAGCGCGAGGTGGACGCGGCCCTTGCCGGCCGTGAAGTCGCCGGCGAAGAACAGGCCGTGCTGAGCGGCGCCGGCTAGCGCGGCCGGGTCGGCGGCGGCGTTGGGGAGCGAGTACCGCCAGCGCTGGGTGTCGGCCCACAGAGGCTCGGGGAGCGCGCCCCACACCCCGGCGACGGCGTCAGCAGCAGCCGATACCACGTCCGGCTTAGGGTCGTCGTAGTGCGCCTCGGTCCACGCCTGGGACATCTGCGCCATCAGGATCGTGGTGCCGTCGGGAGACCGACCGGGCTTGTCGCTCTCGACCGCCAGCCAGGCCACGTCGTGGCCGCCGTCGGCGGCGCCGTGCTCTGTGGCGTTAACAAGGGCGTACACGTCCGCCGGGCGCTCGATCTCGTGGTCGAAGCCCCAGACGATGGTGAACTGCGAGCGGTAGGTCGCCTGGCCCAGCGCGTCCGCCAGTGCGGCGGCGCCCGGCACGTCGGACTGGCCGACGATCTCGGCGGACTGCGGCGCGGGCGCCGTCAGCAGGACGGCGTCGAAGCCCGTCGCGCGCTCGCCGTCGTCGGTCAGGACCGACCACGCGTCGTTGGCGCGCTCTAGGCCCGTGACTCGTTGCTGGCGGAGGTCGAGGCCGGGCGTCGCGTCGCGCAAGCGGTGGCCGATCTGGGAGACGCCGTCGGCGAAGGTCCAGCGCAGGCCGGGCTCGCGCATCCGGTCGGGGCGCAGCGTGCCGTCGTCGTCGAAGGGCCAGACGGCGCCGGTCACCTCGACGACCTCGTCCCCCATCACCTCTCGGATCAGACGGGCCGACGCACTGCCGGGCTCCGGGCTGACGTACTGCGCGCCGTGGTCGAAGCGCCAGCGGTCCAGCATCCCGCTCGGCCCAGCGACGTCGCGCCACCGCGTCGCGGCACGCCCCGCCGCGCCCCGGCTCTTCTCGAAGACGACGACCGGGACGTCGGACTGGCGGAGGGCGTGGGCGGCCGCCAGCCCGGCGGCTCCCGCGCCGACGATGGCGATGGGCATGAAGAGAGGGGGTGACGGACGGGTCCACCGTCGCCCCCCGCCGGGGTTCCTAGGTCGCCAGGGTCGGCGCGAATACGGCGGGCGCGGGCCCCACGCGACGCGCGATCCACGTGTCCTCCGGCGGGTCGTCGGTGAGCACCCGGGCGATGGTGTCGAGCAGCGCCTGGCGCGTGTACGGCTTCGTCAGGTAGGCGTCGAAGCCGCCCGCCAGGAACCGCTCCTTGTCGCCGGGCAAGCCGTAGGCCGTGACGGCGATCATCGGGAGCGCGGAGAACGCTTCGGAGCCGCGCAGGCGCCGCATCACGTCCTCGCCCGAGATCGACGCCCCCAGGTGGATGTCGAGGACGGCCGCGTCGGGCCGCTCGCGCTTGACGGACGCCAGCGCTTGGTCGCCGTCGCTGGCCTCGACGGTGCGGTAGTGCCGGGCCAGCGCGTGCGTGGCCACGTGGCGCGCGTGGTCGTTGTCGTCCACGACCAGCACGAGGGGGCGCGCCGCGTCGTCCGCGGACTCGCCGTCGTCGTCGGGCTCGCCGAGCGGGAGCAGGACCGTGAAGGCCGTCCCGACGCCCTTCGTGCTCTCGACCGAGATCGTGCCGCCCATCCGCTCCACCATCTGGCGCGCCAGCGCCAGCCCCAGCCCGACGCCCTCGTAGCGCCGGCCGTGGCCGGTGGACTCCTGCTCGAACTCGCCGAACACCCGGGGCAGGAACGCCGCGTCGATCCCGATGCCGGTGTCGCGCACGACCAGCGCCACGTGCTCGCCCGCCTCGCGGACCTCCAGGGAGACCTCCCCTTCGTCGGTGAACTTGATCGCGTTGCCGACCAGGTTGTGGAGCACGCGTCCCAGCGAGGCCTCGTCGGCCAAGACCCCGAGCGACGGGGGCGCCGAGACGCGGATGGTGAGGCCCGCCTCGGCCGCGGCGGGGCCGAACATCTCGACGGTCTCGCGCGCCAGGTCGGCCGCGTCGACGGTGGTCGAGACGCCCTGCCCGCCGGCGGAGTCCAGGCGCGTGAGGTCGAGCACGGAGTTGAGGGTGTCCATGAGCCGCCGGCCGCTGCGCGCGATCAGGCCCACGAACTCGCTCTGCGTCTCGTCGGTGATCTCCTCCCCGAGCACGTCGGCGAAGCCCAGGATGGCCGTGAGCGGGGTCCGGATCTCGTGGCTCATGTTGGCCAGGAACGAGCTCTTGAGCGCGGCCACCTCCTCGGCCTGCTGCTTGGCCTGGACCAGGACGGCCTGGGCGCGCATCCGCTCGGTCGCGTCGCGCAGGTTGAGCACGAGCCCGGAGACGGCGGGGTCGTCGTAGAGCGCCGTCGGGACGCCCTCGACGTGGATGTCGTGGCCGTCGGCGTGGCGCAGGCGGAGCTGGACCTGGGCTGGCGGCTCGCCCTGGTGGGCGGCCTCCAAGAATGCCCGGCCCGCCGCCTGGTCGTCGGCGTGGACCAGGCTGAGGAGGGAGGCGCCGAGCGCGGCCTCGGGCGCGATCCCGAGCAGGCTGTGGATGGCCGGGCTGACGTAGGTGAGCTGGTCGGCGGCGTCGGCCACGACCACGACGTCGGACGAGCGCTGGACGAGCGCGCGGAAGCGGGCCTCGCTGTGGCGCAGCGCCAGCCGGGCCTGGCGCTCGGCCGTGATGTCCTCGACGGCGCCCTCGTAGAACAGCGGCTCGCCGTCGGCGCCCCGGGCCAGCCGGGAGTCCAGGCGGACGTAGCAGACGCCGCCGTCGGGCCGCCGCCAGCACGTCTCGAACTTCCGCACGCTCCCCTCGCGCGTCAGCTCCACGCGGAGCCGGTCGCGGTCGGCGGGGTCGGCGTAGATGTCGGCGGCGTTGTAGGCGCGCGCGGCCTCGGGCGACGGCGCCCCGATCATGCGCGCCAGCGCGGCGTTGGCCAGCAGGATCCGCCCGTCGGGCGCGGTCCTGAACATCCCCACCGGGACGTGGTCGAACAAGGACCGGTAGCGCTGCTCCGACGCCCTCAGCGCCGCGTCGAGCCGCTGGCTCTGCCCCTCGGCGGCGTCGAGCGAGCTCCGCGTGTGCTGGACGTAGAGGACGCCCGTCGTGGCCGTCAGGACGCTCCCCGCCGTCACTATCGCGAGCGCGTACGTGGCGGCCTCCTCCGGTGACGAGAACGGCTGCATGGCCAGGCCCATCGCGTCGAGCGCGAACAGCACCGCCGCGCCTACGATCCCGACCATGCTCGCGACGAGCGCCAGCCGGGCGCCCGACGCCAGTGCCCCGGCGATGGGGGCCAGCATGATCAGCGCCAGCGCCGGGTCCCGGATGCCGAGGTCCACGCCGGCCTGGACCACGGGCGTCAGCGCCAGCGAGCAGCACAGCAGCCAGGCGGCCGGCTCGACCTCCCCCCTCCACCGGACCAGCGCGAGCGCGCCGGCGCCGGCGCCCACCGACATCGCCACGGCGACGTACGGGAGCAGCGGCGCCCGGCCGGCCAGCAGAGACACCGCCAGCACGGCGTACGCCGCCATCCCCAGCCACCCGCCGACCACGACGATCCGCGCGCGCCGGAGCTGCTCGACGGTGGCAGGGAACTGGGACGGCGCGATCCAGCGGTCGATGACCGCCGTGGCGCCGGCGGAGGACGGGGCGGGTGGAGATGGAGTCATTCCGGGTGGATTCGTAATGGGGAGGTTCCCCAAAAGGGAGCCTGCCGACGTGAGCCGTCTCTGTAGACATTTACGCACACACCGTTCCACGCAGTGCCCGTCCCGGCCCGGGGTAGCTTGGCCGCCCGCTCCTCCCCCACCATGACGCTCCCCTACGCCCTGGCCCGCCGCTTCGTCGCCGGGCAGACGCTGGACGCCGCCCTCGAGGCCCTCGCGCCCCTGACCGACGCCGGCCAGTTCGTCACCCTCGACCTGCTGGGCGAGCACGTCCACGAGCGCGACCGCGCCGACGCCTTCGCGGCCTCCTACACCGATCTCATCGGCCGGCTGACGGACTGGCGGGACCAGCGCGGGCTCCCCCCGGAGGCCGTCGGCATCTCGATCAAGCTGTCGATGATCGGGCAGGTCATCGACCGCGAGCTGTGCCTGGCCAACCTGCGCCCGGTCCTGGAGCGCGCCCGGGCCGCCGACTTGTTCGTGCGGCTCGACATGGAGGGGAGCGTCATCACCGCGTCGACGCTGGAGATCTTCGAGGCCGTCTACCCCGACTTCCCCGACCACGTCGGGACCGTGCTCCAGGCCTACCTCCACCGGACGGCCGGCGACGTGGCGCGGATGAACGAGCTGGGCGCCCGGGTCCGGCTGTGCAAGGGGGCCTACGGCGAGGCCGACTCGATCGCCTACCGGGACATGCCCACCATCCGGTGGCACTACCGCCGCCACGCCGACGCCCTGCTCTCGGACGGCCGCTACCCCGGCATCGCGACGCACGACGACGAGCTGATCGGCGCCGTCCAGCAGCTCGTCGCCGAGCGCGGCATCGCGCGCGACGCCTTCGAGTTCCAGATGCTCTACGGGCTGCGTCCCGAGACCCAACGCCAGCTGGTCGACGACGGCTGGAGGATGCGGACCTACGTGCCCTACGGGACGGAGTGGCTGCCCTACTTCTCGCGCCGGCTCAAGGAGCGGAAGGAGAACGTGTTCTTCGTGCTCAAGGCGCTGGTCCAGGGCTGAGCCGACTCGACGGGCCGCCTCGGCCTCAGCGCGTCCAATACTCGCCGCGGGGACGCTCCGCTACCGCACCCTGAGCCGCTGCCCCACCTGGATGCCGCTCGACTGGCGGCCGTTGAGCGCCTGGATGGCGTCGACGGAGGTGCCGTAGCGCCGGGCCAGCCCGAACAGGGTGTCCCCCCGCTCGACGGTGTGGTAGAGCGGCCCGCCCTCGGCCGGGCGGACGGGCTCGGACGGGCGGGGCTGGACCCGAACCACGGGCCCGGCCGGTTCATCCGGTACACGCGCGTCGGACGCCGCCGAGCCGCCGACGACGCGCACGCCCCGCACCGCGCGCGCCACCTCCGTGACGGTCGTCTGGTCTGCGCGGCCGACCTCGCCCCGGACCTCGACGCCGCCGCCCCGCGCCACGACCGACACGTCGAGCGCCCGGGTCCGCACGTCGTCCACCAGCGCTAGGCGGACGGCCGTGGCCAGGCGCAAGTCGTCGAGGCGGTCGGCCACCTGGGCGCTGGCGGGCGCCGAGCACGCCAGCGAGCACGCGACCACCACGGCCGCCAGTCGGGCGCGGCTCATCCCTCGACCGGCTCGCCCGTCTCCGAGCTCTCGGCCGGGGCGGCGTGGTACTCGGTCTCGGTGCTCACCTCGTCGATGATGTCCTGGTCGGCGAGCCAGCGCTCGGCGTCGATGGCGGCCATGCACCCGGTCCCGGCCGCGGTCACGGCCTGGCGGTAGACGTGGTCCTGGGCGTCGCCGCAGACGAACACGCCCCCGACGTCGGTGTAGGTCGAGTCCGGATGCGTCTGGACGTAGCCGGCCTCGTCGCGCTCCAGCCAGCCGTCGAAGAGGTCGGTGTTGGGCGTGTGGCCGATGGCGACGAAGAAGCCCGTCACCGGCAGCTCGCCGGCCTCGCCGGTCTCGACGTTCTCGGTCTGGAGCGCCGTCACGGACATGTCGCCCAGCACGTCGGTCACGACCGTGTTCCAGTGCACCTGGACCTTGGGGTGGCCCAGGACCCGGTCCTGCATCACCTTCGACGCCCGCAGCTCGTCGCGGCGGTGGACCAAGTGCACCGTCGACGCAAAGCGGGTCAAGAACAGCGCCTCCTCCATGGCCGTGTCGCCGCCGCCGACGATGGCGATCTCCTCCTCGCGGAAGAACGCGCCGTCGCACGTCGCGCACGCCGAGACGCCGCGCCCCAGCAGCCGCTTCTCGTTCTCCAGCCCGAGGTACTTCGCGCTGGCGCCCGTCGCCACGATCACGGCGTCGGCCAGGACCGGCGTCGTCTCGTCGACGACCAGCTTGTGCGGCGAGCCGGACAGGTCGACGTGCGTCACCATGCCCCACCTGAGCTCGGCGCCGAACCGCGTGGCCTGGGTCTCCAAGTCCTTCATCATGTCCGGCCCCATCACGCCCTCGGGGTAGCCGGGGAAGTTCTCGACGTCGGTCGTGGTCGTGAGCTGGCCGCCGGGCTCGTGGCCCTGGACCACCAACGGCGTCAGCCCGGCGCGCGCGGCGTAGAGCGCGGCGGTGTACCCGGCCGGGCCGGTGCCGATGATCACGACGGCGCGGCGCTCGGCGGCGTCCCAGTCGAGGTCAGGGGGGAGGGGGGTCATGGGGGCGCGGGATGCGGAACGGAGACGGGGGACGAGGGCGGCGCTCCTGGCGGAGGCCCTCCCTCATCCCCCGAGTCTCGGTCCGGGTCGGGACTACGCGGTCTGGGTCGCCAGGGCGTCCAGCTTCTCGGCGAGCACCTTCTTGGGCACCACGCCGACCATCTGGTCGACGGGCTTGCCGTCCTTGAAGAACAGCAGCGAGGGGATCGAGCGGATCCCGTACTTCATCGCCGTCTGGGGGTTCGAGTCGACGTCGAGCTTGACGACCTTGGCCTTGCCGTCGTACTCGGAGGCGATCTCCTCGATGGTGGGCGCGATGGTCCGGCAGGGGCCGCACCAGGTGGCCCAGAAGTCGACGAGCACGGGCTGGTCGGTCTGGAGGACTTCGGCGTCGAAGTTGGCGTCGGTGCCGGTGACGTAGCTAGACATAGTGGGGAAGCGCTGTGGAATGTTGGGTACGGCCCGGGGCGGGCCCTGCGACGGACGCGGCCGTCGTCGTGGCTCTTACACGCGCAAGCTACGCGGGCCGGTCCGCGGCGGCGCACGGCGGCGGTGGGCCCCAGCCTCTCGCCGCCCTCGAGTCCGTCGCCCGAGGACGCTCCACTAAGGGACGAGGCGTACCGCCAGTCCCGAGGAGACGGGGGTACCCCGTCCCCTTGGAAGCGATCAATGCGCGCCAGGACCGCCAGCAGAGGACCGAAGCCGCGCCCTATAGGGATCTGGACCGCCCGCCGATACCGCCACGGCCCTCCCCGTGCCCGTGCCCCGTCCGATCCTCCTGCTCGCTCGCCTCCTGCTGGCGGTCCTCGTTGCCGGGGCCGCCCACGCCCAGCCGGCCCTGGAGGTCCCCCAGACGCCGCCGCCCGACTGGGACCTCCCGCTGAGCTCGATCCGCTCGATCCGCGCCGACAGCGACGGCGACTCCGTGCCCGACGCGCTGGGCCGGGAGGTCCGCGTCGGTGGGCGCGTGACCGTCGGGACGGGTCTGCTGCGCGTGGCCCCGATGGAGGTCTACCTCCAGGACGGGACCGGCGGCCTGCGGCTGCTGCTGGCCCCGGGCTCCAACCCCGCCCTGGCCGGCGACAGCCTGGTGGTCCACGGGATCGTGGGGATGGCGGGGGGCATGGTCCAGATGGTGGCGCCCAACGTGCAGGAGATGAAGACGGCCCCGCGGGAGTTCAGCGCGCTCTCGCTCCCCTTGATCCGTCGTGACCGCGGCGGCGAGGGGCCGGACATCGAAGGGCACGAGGGCGAGTTGGTCCAGATCGAAGGCCGCGTCGTCGAGATCACCCAGTCGCCGGGCGGGCAGTCGATGCTGCTCCTGAGCGGGACCGACTTGGTCCAAGCCTTCGTCTACAAAAACCGCCCCACGCCCATCACGTTCGACGAGTTCGAGCTGGGCGACTACGTCCGCGTGCGGGGCGTGGCCGGCCAGATGGACCCCGTCGCCCCGTTTACCGGCTCGTACGTCATCTTCCCCCTGGTGGACGGCGACGTGCGCCGCGCCGGCCTCTCGCCCAAGGAGCTGGCGTGGGGCGTGGCCGGCGCCGTCGGGTTGCTGCTGGGGGCGCTGCTCTGGGCGATCCTCCTCCGGGTCCAGGTCCGCCGGCGGTCGGAGGCGCTCGAGCAGTCCGAGGCCCGTTACGGCCACCTGTTCGACGCCGCCGCCGACCCCGTGATCGTCGTCGACGTCGAGCTCGGCGGGCGGCTCGTCGAGGCCAACCGCGCCGCCCAGCGCGCCTTCGGCGTGGACCTCAACGGCGACCGCCGCGACGGGACCCCGATGCTGCTCTCCGAACTGGCGGCCGACAAGGACGAGGCCGCCTTCCACCTCGCCGAGTCCGACCGCGAGGGCGCCTCGTCGGCCGTGCTCGAGTTCTACCAGCCCGACGGCAGCGCGGTCCCCTACGAGATCGTGACGCGCCGCCTGACCGAGGCCAGCGCGCGCTCGTTCGTGGCCGTCGCCCGCAACGTGAGCGAGCGGCGGACCTACGAGCTGGGCCTCTTGCAGGCCATCGCCGCCAGCGAGGAGGCTCGCGTCCAGGCGGAGGAGGCCGCCCGGCTCAAGTCGTCGATCCTGGCCAACATGAGCCACGAGATCCGGACCCCGCTCACGGCCATCCTGGGCTTCGCCGACATCCTGCGCGAGGAGGTCGGCGAGGACCTCTACGAGTACGCCGACACCATCCGGTCGGGGGGCCAGCGGCTGCTCGACACCTTGAACGACATCCTGGACTTCGCCCGGCTGGACGCCGAGCGGGCCACCATCGTGCCCGAGCCGATGGACGCCGCCGACGTGGTGCGGGAGTCGGTCTCGCTGCTGGCGCCCCTAGCCCGCCGCAAGGGGCTGGGCCTGCACCTGCAATCGTCGCAGTCGTCGATCCCCGCCGTCCACTCGGCGTCGTCGCTGGGCCGGGTCGTGACCAACCTGGTGGGCAACGCGATCAAGTTCACCGAGCACGGCGAGGTTCGGGTGAGCCTCCACGCCGCGCACGACTTTTTCGCCATCCGCGTGCAGGACACCGGCGTCGGGATCTCCGAGGAGTTCCTGCCGGACCTGTTCGAGGCCTTCAAGCAGGAGTCCGACGGCCACGGCCGCGACTTCGAGGGGACGGGCCTGGGGCTGGCGATCACCAAGCGGCTGACCGACCTCATGGGCGGCGAGTTGCGCGTCTGGAGCAGCAAGGGCGAGGGCACGCTGTTCGAGGTCGCGCTCCCCATCGAGGCGCCGTCCACCGAGCCCGCGGTCGAGATCCCCGAGATCCCCGAGATCGCCCTGCCAACGGCCCCGGCGGGCGGGGACTCGTTGCCAGACCCCGTGCCGACGCTGGGCGCCATCCCTGCCTGAGCTCGTGCCCGCCGTGCCCCTCCTCGCCCTGTCCTTGACGTCGCTCGCGCTCGGCGCGCTCGCGGGCGCCGCCCTGGCCGCGGCCGTCGCCGCGGCGGCCGTGCACTGGGTGCGCAAGGGGCTGACGGCCCGCGATCCGAGCGCGGAGTCGGGCGACCTGATCGAGCACGCCGCCGACGTGGTCCTGGTCCACGCCCCTGACGGCTCGAAGCTGGAGCCCAACCAGGCCGCGCGGACGGCCCTGGGCCTGGGCGACTGGGACGGGCTGTCATTCTTAGACATCGCCGCCCTAGAGGGCCAGGCCGTCGCCCGCGACCACCTCGCCAGGCTCGCCGCCAGCGGCACGGCGCGCTCGGACCTGCGGCTGCGCAGCCTGGGACCGGCGCGCACGTTCGACGTCGTCTCGCACCGCGTCTCCGGCCGCGTGCTCACCGTCGCCCGCGACGTCGCCGACCGGGTCGAGAGCGAGCGCGAGGCCCGGCGCGAGCGGGACCAGGCCTTGGACGCCTTCCGGGAGAAGAGCGCGTTCCTGGACGCCATGAGCCACGACTTGCGGACGCCGCTGACGGCGGTGCTGGGCTTCGCCGAGCTCCTGCGCGACGAGGTGGACGGCGAGAGCCGCGGGCTGGTCGAGGCCATCGGGACCGGCGGCCACCGGCTGCTCCAGACGCTGGACTACGTGCTCGACCTGGCCCGGCTCGACGCGGGCCGCCAGGAGCTGCACCCGACCCCGCTCGACGTCGCCGCCGCCGTCCGCCAGGCCGTCGGGCCGCACCGGCCGGCGGCCCACGCCTCCGGGCTGGCGCTCGATGTCGAGGCCTTCTCCGACCACGTCCCGGCCACCCTGGACGCGGCCATCCTCGACCGCGTCGTCGGCACCCTGGTCCGCAACGCCGTCGCCTACACCGAGACCGGCGGCGTCACGGTGGAGATCGTGGACGACCCGGAGACCGTTACGCTACGTGTGCTCGACACCGGGACGGGCATCCCGTCGGACGCCCTCCCAAAGCTGTTCAGCGAGCACCGGCACGCGAGCGGGCCGGGCGAGGCGCCCGTCGGCATCACCGCGCTGAGCCTGGCCGTGACCCGGCGCCTCGTGGAGCTCGCCGGCGGGACGATCTCGGTCGAGAGCTTGTGGGGGCAGGGCACGGCGTTCACCGTCGTGCTCCCCCGGGGCCCGATCCCCGAACTGGCGCCCGCCGCCGTCCCCGCCTAGACCATCCGGCGGAGCCTACCCCCACGCTGGCGCCGCGAGTCGGGCGGGGCGTCAGAGCAGTTGGTATGGAACGCGATCCATCTCGATCCTTCGCTTCCGGAATACAAGGCCGCCCCGCCGCCCGATTCTGAGGGCACGACGGTAGCCCGAAGCTACGGAAGCACCGACGCCCCCTCTGGAGTAGGAACGATGGCGCCTGTCGTCGGCCTGCAGCGGCGAGCTAGGCAGACCCAACTATTATTGCGGTGGTTAGTAGGACCGAAGTGACGGATATCAACGCTGAGCATCCCAAGTTTTTGGCGACGTTTGCACCAGGACCGTGTGCGTAGCTAAGCCAGTTTCGCCCTGGGTCTTTCTTAACTATCTCTATGGCGGCTTCATGCTCTGAGATTAGAGCGTCGTAGTGTAACAGAATAGCCTCTGCGTACCTATCTTGCGCTTGTGGAACACCCGGTGCAGGCACGATGTCGTAGAATATTTTAGCCCACGCCTGGAAGAATGGCGCACGCTTATCATGGTCGAAGGGCAGAGAGGCAGAAAAGGCAATGTTGTCTATAATCAGGCGTTTTATACCGTCGGGGCCTAGCCATTCGGGAGGGTCGGACCTCTCAACGATGTAGTTGATCATGTGACTCATGATCTCTGACTTCATTGGCTCAGGAGCGTAGTCGCACACTACTTTCTGCGCCAAATACGACATGCAGTACATCGAATGGGTGCGTAGTGTCTTGATCTCATGGTCGTGTACTTTACTATCCCTAGCCTCTGAAATGTGAAGCATCAGGTCTCCCGTATAGTGCCTGATTCGCTTAGCAAACACGTAGGCAACATTCCAGTGAAAACGCTCGTCGGCGCTCCATTTCAGATTTTTCGCATACGAAGGAGTGTAATCGGACAAAATTGGCGGAGGGTGAGGGCTGCCTAACTACAGATTACACCGCGACGGCCTCCCCCATCGCGTCGGGGATCGCCGACTCGTACGGCTGCCGGAGCGCGTCGACGGAGACGCGCAGCACCTCGTCCCCGCCCACCGACACCGCCAGCGGGCCGTCGGTGACCGTCCCGACCTCGGTCGCTTGCGCGCCCGCGTCGGCGCACCGCTGGCGGACGGCCTCAACGGCGCCGGGCGCGACTGACAGCACAACGCGGCTCTGGGCCTCGCCGAACAGGACCGCGTCCAGGCGCGCGTCGGTCGCCGGCAGGTCGACGTCGGCGCCCAGATCGGAGTGGATTGCGCTCTCGGCGAGGGACACCGCCAGCCCGCCGTCGGCGCAGTCGTGGGCGGAGCGGACCAGGCCGGCGCGGATGCAACTCAGCACAGCCGCCTGGATGGCCTTCTCTTCGTCCAGGTCCAGGTGCGGCGCGTGTCCGGCGACGGTCCCGTGGGCCGAGGCGAGGTACTCGCTCCCCTCGACCCCGCCCGCGTGCCACCAGCTGGCGGGCGAGACGAGCAAGAGCACGTCGTCCGCGCTCTGCCACGCCGCCGTCGTCGTGTGCGCCGCGACGTCCTCCACCAGCCCGACCATCCCGATCGTGGGCGTCGGGTAGACGGCGCCCTCGGGCGACTCGTTGTAAAAGCTCACGTTGCCGCCCGTCACCGGCGTCCCGAACGCGCGGCAGGCGTCGCCCATCCCGCCGACGGCCTCGGTGAACTGCCAGTAGACCTCGGGCTTGTACGGGTTGCCGAAGTTGAGGCAGTTCGTCACGGCCAGCGGCTCGCCGCCGGCGCAGACCACGTTGCGCGCGGCCTCCGCGACCGCGATGCGGGCGCCCTGGCGGGGGTCGAGGTAGACGTAGCGGCCGTTGCAGTCGGTCGTCATGGCCAGGCCACGCTCGCCGGCGCCCCCGCTGGCGGTGCCCTTCAGGCGGACGACCGCGGCGTCGGTCGGGCCCGGCCCGGCGACGGTGTTCGTCCGCACCTCGGTGTCGTACTGGCGGAAGACCCAGCGCTTAGACGCGATGGTCGGGCTGCCCAGCAGCGCCGCCAGCGCGTCGCCGGCGGTCGCGGCGTCGAGGTCGGGGATGGACTCCGGCTCCCAGGCCTGCGTCTGGTCGAGGTAGGTCGGGCGCGCGGTCTCGCGGTGGTAGACCGGTGCGCCGCCGCCCAGCACCAGGCTCTCGGCGGGGATGTCCACGACCAAGTCGCCGTGCCAGTACACGCGGACGTGCTCGGTGTCGGTCACCTCGCCGATCTGGACCGCGTGCAGGTCCCACTTGTCGAACACGTCGGTGATCTCGGACTCGCGCCCCTTCTCGACCACGACCAGCATCCGCTCCTGGCTCTCGCTCAGCAGCAGCTCGTAGGGCGTCATGCCCGTCTCGCGCTGGGGCGTCCGGTCGAGCTGGAGGTCCATGCCGACGCCGCCCTTCTCGCTCATCTCCGACGACGAGCACGTGATCCCGGCCGCGCCCATGTCCTGCATCCCCACCACGGCGCCGGTCTGGATCGCCTCCAGCGACGCCTCCAGCAGCAGCTTCTCGGTGAACGGGTCGCCCACCTGGACGTTGGGGCGCCGCGCGTCGGAGTCCTCCGAGATCTCCTCCGAGGCGAACGTGGCGCCGTGGATCCCGTCGCGGCCCGTCGACGAGCCGACGATGAAGACGGGGTTGCCGACGCCCTCCGCCGTCGCCGACACCGTCTCCCCCACCTTGACGATGCCGACCGACATCGCGTTCACCAAGGGGTTGCCCTGGTAGGCCGGGTCGAACACCACCTCGCCGCCGACGGTCGGCACGCCGAACGAGTTGCCGTAGCCGCCGATCCCGCGCACGACGCCGTCGAACAGGAACCGCACCCTAGGCTCGTCGAGCGACCCGAACCGCAGCGAGTTCAGGCTGGCGATGGGCCTCGCCCCCATCGTAAAGATGTCCCGCTGGATGCCGCCGACGCCGGTCGCGGCGCCCTGGTACGGCTCGACGGCCGAGGGGTGGTTGTGGCTCTCGATCTTGAACGCGACGGCGAGCCCCCCGCCGATGTCGACCAGCCCGGCGTTCTCGTCGCCGGCCGCCGCCAGCAGGCGCTCGCCGTCGCGGGGGAGCGTCTTCAGGAGCGCGATGGAGTTCTTGTACGAGCAGTGCTCGCTCCACATCACCGAGAACACGCCCAGTTCGGTGTAGGTCGGCTTGCGGCCCAGGATCTCCTGCACCCGGGCGTACTCCTCGTCGGTCAGGCCGTGCTCTCGGGCCAGGTCATCGGTGATCTCGGGGTCGGCGGGCTGGCGGACGGGCGTCATCGGGGCGGGTCGGGGGCGAGCCGGAAGGTACCGGCCGGTTGCCACGCGACGCTCCAATACACGGGGTTGATGGCATCGTAAGGGCCGGCGATCTAGCTTTTGGCTTCACCTCGCTCTCACAGCAATGGATTGGTTCTTGACGGTCGTCCGCGACCACTACGCCGACTTCTCCGGCCGCGCCCGCCGCCAGGAGTACTGGATGTTCACCCTGGTGTCGGGGGCCATCGGCCTGAGCATGTACATCGGCGCGTTCGTGCTGATGTCGGTCTCGGAGGTCTTGGGCGGCATCCTCTTCCTGGGCTACTTCCTGTTCGCGCTCGGGCTGTTCCTGCCCAGCCTGGCCGTCGCCGTGCGCCGGCTCCACGACACCGGCCGCAGCGGGTGGTGGTACCTGA
The DNA here is from genome assembly GCA_963789285.1 of Rubricoccaceae bacterium. Classification (GTDB taxonomy): domain Bacteria; phylum Bacteroidota; class Rhodothermia; order Rhodothermales; family Rubricoccaceae; genus Rubrivirga. The sequence goes on along the minus strand of CAWBJZ010000004.1, from coordinate 1,794,979 downwards.
TCGCGCTCGTCCCGCTCCTCGGCAGTCTCATTGTGTTGTACTTCCTGGTGATCGAGGGCGACGCCGGGCCCAACGCGTACGGCCCCGACCCCAAGGACCCGTACTCCGACGCCGAGGAGATCGGCGACCTCTACGGCGCGCTGGACCGGTAGGCTGGCGTCAGGAAGCAGCGGACTGGGCCACGCCTAGCGTGAGGTCCCCTGCCGTGGCACGGCCGTCGCCGCCTTCGTCCCCGACCGGCGCCCAGCCCGCCGCCTGCTCGACGGCGCCGACGGCGCGGCCCTCCGCGCGCGCGACCCACTGGCGGAACCGCAAGGTCGGCGCAGCCAACGGGCCGGGGTCGGTGGCGTGCTGGCCGAGGGTTTCCAGGAACGGGCCGAGGTCGAGGCTCTCGCCCACCAGCCCGGCGCCGACGGCAGCCGCGTCGGCGGCGTTGCAGCGCTGCTCGTAGTGGCCCGGCGTGGGCACCATGAACGCGGGCGTCCCGAGCCACATCGCCTCCGAGACCGTCTCGAAGCCGGCCGTGCAGACGACGCCGCGCGCGACCGCCATCCGCTCCAGAAACGCGTGCCCGCTCAGGCCGTGGAAGGTGAGCGCCGGGCTGTGCTGGTGGGGCTCGACGGGCGCGAACGCGTGCAGCTGGACGCCGGGGTTCCGGTCGCTCCAAGCCGCGAGCGTAGGTGCCAGGCGTGGCTGCATGAGGTAGACCAAGATCTCGTCCCGCTTCTCCCGCCCGGCCAGCGACATCAGGGAGTCGCGCAGGAACGGCGGCGTCGCGAGCACGCCGCCGCCCGGGGCGTCGTAGAACGACAGCGCCAGTCGGGCCGAGGCGCCGGCGCCGACGAGCGCGGTGTAGGCCTGCATGGCCGCCTTTTGGATCGGCTGCCCAGGCAAGAGAGGGTAGCCCGGGTGCGACGCCATGAACTGGTGCCCGACGGCCACCGTCGGCACGTCGCTGACGCGCAGCTGGCTGTGGGCGCCAACGAGCGCTTCGTAGAAGTTGACCACCACGTCGGGCTCGTCGCGGTCCAGGATCAGGGACAGGCGGTCCAGGCTGGCCCGGTAGCGCGACGGGTGGCGGAGGGCGCGGAGCAGCGTCGCGGCGGGGCGGACGCGCCCGGCGGCGTCGGAGACCAGGCCAGGGCTCTCGACGGTCTCGACGGGCGCGCCCAGGCCCCTGCGGAAGAACGCCGGCACGTCGCCCCAGCGGTCGGTGCCGACCACGGCGCCGAGGACGGCGTGCCCGCGCCGCCGCAGCATCGCCGCCAGCGCGAGCGCCTGCGTCATGTGGCCGCGCCCCTCGCCCTGGACGGCGAGCAGCACCCGGAGCCCGGCCGCCCTCACCGTTCCAGGACGGGCCGGGGCGGCAGCCCGAGCGAGACCGCCTGGGCGGCCACGGCAACGCGGTGCGCGAGGTCGTCGGCGAGCCCGTCGCCGGCCATGGCCTGGCCGTCGCCGCCGGTCGCCGGCAACGCGCCGGTCCAGCGGACGATCTCTAGGCGTCCGTCGCAGTGCTCGACGAGCGCCGTGCAGTTCTCCACCCAGTCGCCGCAGTTGGCGTAGAGCGCCGCCCCGCTGGCGGTCGAGATGGTCCGGAGCTCGGGGCGGTGGATGTGCCCGCACACCACGCCGTCGACGCCGCGCTGGGCGGCGAGCGACGCGACGGCCTCCTCGAACCGCGCCACGTACTGCAGCGCCTTCTTGGTCCGGTCCTTGAGCGCGGCCGCCAGCGACCAGTAGGGCTTGCCCAGCCGCTCGCGCACGGCCGCGACGGCGGTGTTCAAGAGCAGCGACGCCTCGTACGCCCAGGCGCCGACCTTGCTCAGCCACGGCGCCAGCCGCACGACGCCGTCGAACTCGTCGCCGTGGATCACCAGGAGCCGGCGGCCGTCGGCGGTCGTGTGGACGTGCTCGCGCTGGACCAGAATGCCCCCGAACGCGGTGCCGGCGAACTGGCGCGCGGCGCCGTCGTGGTTGCCGGGCACGTAGACCATCTCGGCCCCCTTCCGCACCTCGCGCAGCAGCTTCTGGACCACGTCGTTGTGGGACTGCGGCCAGCGCCACGTGCGGGTCAAGGCCCAGCCGTCGACGATGTCGCCGACGAGCACCCAGCGCTGGGCGTCGTTGTGGCGGACGAAGTCGAGCACGCGGTCGGCCTGGCACCCCCGCATGCCGAGGTGGAGGTCCGACAAGAAGATGGTGCGGTACGTCACGGGCGTCCGGGGGAGACGGAGGCAAGGTGCGCCGCCGCCCCGCCGGCGTGGTAACGCCAGCGCGACCATGCCGTTACGGTACCGTGTCCCGCCGCGCCCCACTGGCGCCGCGCTCCGTTGGCGCCTCTCCCCACTGGCGGCATGCGCCCGCCAGTGGCGTAAACGGCGAGCGCCGGTCCCCTCCCACGGAGACCGGCGCTCTGGCTCGGGCGGGTCGGTGACGGACGCCCCGGCCGAGGTGTGGTGGGGCGGCTAGCGCGTGACCGTCAGCGTGCGCGTGCCCTGGACGGTGTCGCCCTGGACGCGGACGATGTACAGACCCGGGGCCAGGCCCGCCGTCGAGACCGGCGTCGAGACCGGGCCGGCGGCGAACGTGCCGCTGGTGGTCGCGACCAGGCGGCCGGTGACGTCGTAGACCGACACCGCGACGGCCTCCGATTGGGCCAGCGTGAACCGGACCGTGGCGTCACCCTCGGTCGGGTTCGGGCCGACGCTCAGCGCCAGCGCCTCGGCCTCGGGGCCGCCCGTCGTGCTCACCGACCGCTCCGCGATCTCCGAGAAGTATAGCTGCGCTCAGCGCCGTCCAGCCGCGCGTCCAGAGGGGTCCGGGCCGGCGCGAAGGCGCCGAGGTAGTGCTGGTCTCGAAGAACGTGTCGTTGGCGAGCTTGTCCAGGGTGAAGAGCCGCCCGTCGCGGCGTCGCCGACGTGCCGGGGCGCGGGTCCAGCACGCCGTCTGTCCCGAGAGTCGTCGCCAGCGTTCGGGCCGTCGAGCACGTAGACCAGGCCCGGCGAGACGAAGCGGTTGCGGTTCGCGATGGCCGTCTCCAGGTGCGCGACGTCGCGGCGGACGACGCCGGCGGCGTTGTTGCCGGCGCTGAACGTCGAAGAAGATGTTGTTGCGGATGTCGAGCTTGCCGTCGAAGAAGTTCCGCTCGGTGCTCGTGGTCCGGTCGGCGCCGGCGACGTCGGCCCGTCGGCTCGACGGTCATGCGCCGCGGTCGGTCTGGATGCTGGATCAAGCCGGTTAAGATGAACCCGCCCGTGTTGTCGGAAGCGCGAACGTGGGCCGCGGCGTCGGATCCGCCGGCGGCGCCTAGGCCGGAGCCGACGACGCGTCAGGTTGACGACCACTGGGCTCGAGAGCGGCGTCGCGTCCTGACGGCGAGGCGGAGCGTCGCCCTCGTGCACCGTCGAATCCGTCGTCGGTCTGGTCCTTGGCGAGAACACGATACTGGTTGCTTGCCGGGTAGCCGGTGTCCGTGTCGATGTCGTCGTCGCCGCTGAAGGCGCTGACGAGGTACTGGCGTTGACCGTGCCGCCGAAGAACTCGAAGCAGTCGTCGGAGTTGGTGAACACCTCGACGTACTCGAGCGTCGTGCCGCGCCCGACGGCACCCAGGGTGAGCCCGTTGATCTCGTTGTCCGTCGTCAGCTCGGAGCCGGCGTAGCGGATCGAGACGTAGCGCACCATGCCCGAGTTGTCGTTGTCGTCGCAGGGAAGCCGGCGTCGCCGCAGCCGTAGAGTCGCCGGGCGGTTGGTGTGATGCCCTCGATGGCCGATGACGCCGCGTGGTGTTGGTCGAGGCGTTGCCGAGCAGGATCAGAGCCGCCCCACAAGCCGGCGTGGGCTCGTTGGTGAGGATGGCGACGTCGTCGGCTCGGAGCCGTGAAGATGATCGGGCGCTGCGGTGCCGTTGGCGTGGAGCTGGCCGCCGCGGGGGACGATCAGCACGCTCGCCAGGCCCGGCCTGCCGTCGACGTCAGGGCGCCCTTGATGATGGGGACCGTCGGATCGTGACGAAGGCCGTTCTGGACGTAGGTCGCCGTCCAGCAGGTACACCGTGGTGGCGTCTGCGGACGTTGGTCGTGATGAACTGTGGGATCGTGGCCGTGGGCGTCTGCGCGAAGGCGGGCGCCGTCTGGAGCAGCCCTAGGAGGGCGACGAGGAGGAGTAGTCGAGGTTCTCGTGGGAGTGAGAGGGGTGTGATGAATCGAACGCCCCGAGGAGGAGGCCCGCCGGGGAGGGGGTTATTGGCCGGTGGGGACTGAGTCGGTCGGGCTCGTCGAGTGGCTCGGGATGGCCGAGGAGGCCGGGGAGCGGCCGCCGAATGGGGCTGAAGCTAGAGAGCCAACCGAGAACGACGGCCGAGGGGGTACTCCTGGTCAAGAGACCTCGTCTCGCCGTCGCAGCTCCTGGACCAGGCGCGTAGCTCCCGCCGCCCCGTCAGGTTCTTGGCCGAGCCTTGAGCTCGATGCCGTTCACCAGCGGCTGGCGAACGTGACGTCGAGCGAGCCGCGCGCCTGCTCGTAGACGTCGGGCGTGAGCCGAGCGCGACGAAGTTGAGGCGGTCGCCGAACAGGTTGTAGAAGCACCCCGACCGAGGTGCCCGAGGGCGTCTCGTAGCCGAGGTCGAGGTTGAGCACGAACGGGCTCTGGCCCTGCAGCGGGCGCTGGTGTCGCCGGCCCGTCCAGACCGCCGCTCCCGCTCGGACTCCAGGATGTCGACGCGCGGCCGCCAGCGTCAGGTTGCCGCCGACCGACAGGTACGCAGCACGCCGGGCGCATGTCGAGCCCGCCGGGTCGGCGCCTCCAGCCTCCCCAGGCCGTAGACGGCCGCGTTTCCAGGTTGCGCGGCTGGATCTCGGCGTTGACCGCCTGGACGTTGTACGTCAGCTCGATGGGGTCCTGGAACCGCTTGTAGTAGACGCTCGCCGCCAGGATCTCCCCGGGGCGCGAGAACCACTCGAAGCGCAGGTCGGCGTTGTCGACGAGCGTCCGGCGGAGGTCCGGGTTGCCCAGGAAGACGCGGTTGGTGCGAAGCTCGAAGACGGCGTAGGGCGCGAGCTCGCGGAAGCTGGGCCGCGCCAGCGTGCGGCCGTAGGCGGCGCGCAGGTTGGTCCGGTCGCTGAGCGCGTAGACCAGGTTCAGCGACGGGAGCACGTCCACCCCGAGCCTGAACAGGTCGGCCTGGGCGCCCCGCGACAGGGGTTGCTCGTTGACGGGGTCGACGGCCATCTGCGTCGTCTCGACGCGGGCGCCGGTGATGGTGCGGAGCTTGGGCGTCACGTTCGCGTCGCCATGGCGTAGCCGGCGTAGACCTGCTGGTCGCCGTCGTAGTCGGCCTGGGGGCTCGGTGGTGTCGGCGATGTAGTTGCCGAAGACGTTCCTCGCGCCGCTGCTGGCGTCGCGGGTGGTCCGGACGCGACGACGCCCGAGTTGCCCGCGCCGAAGAAGCTCGCGCCGCGTCGCCGTCGTAGCGGACGTCGCCCTGGAGCACCTGGAACGTGCGCTCGCGGAACGCGCGGTCCCGCAGCGTCACGGCGCCGCCGACCTTGAGCTCGTCGTTGGCGCCCAGGAGCGCCAGCGGGACGGTGACGTCGGTGGTCGCCGAAGTTGCCTCCGAAAGTCGCGGAAGAAGTGCGTGGGCGCGCGAGGCCGCCGTCTGATGCGGACTGGCGCTCGCCGCCGACCTCCTCGACGTCGTTGACGAAGATGCGGTGGTCGGGCTCGTCCTGGCGCGTGCTCGCCGCCGACGCCATCCAGTCCTCCATGCCCTCGGGGACAGCGCGTGCTCGCCGCGCAGCTGGGCCGAGGCGAGGGATCGGTCCTGGTAGAGCAGCGACCGCGCCTGGCGCGTCGCCCCCTCGTTCAGGGTGCCGTCGAGGTAGCGGCCGTTCTCGGTGAACGCCTCCACCTCGGCCGAGCGGTTGTAGAGGAGGTTGAGGCCCACGCGCGACAGGCTGCTCAGGCCGTAGGAGAGGTTGGCGAGCCCGCCGTAGAGGACCTCCTCGGAGCCCGCGGCCGTCCCCCCGTCGATGCCGTTCCCCTCCGACGCCGAGAACGTCGGCAGGAGTTGGACCGAGTCGCCGTTGCGCAGCCCCTTGAACACCTGGGTCCGCCCGCCCTCGAAGCCGTCGTAGCTCCGGCTCCAGCTCAGCCCGCCGATAAAGCCCGGGGTCGGCCGGCGAGCTGGATCTGGTTGCCCAGCGAGACGCTCACGCCCTGATCGAGGGGCGCCGTCCGGGTGCCGGGCGCGAGGATGGAGCTGAAGGCGTCGGTCGCGGCGTCCAGCCGCGCGGCGTTCTCGTTGTTGAAGTTGGACAGCGACACGTCGGGGATGTCGCCCAGGGCCGCGGCCGGCAGCCCCAGGTCGCCCTCGGGCGAGCCGAAGACCCCGAGCCGGGCGCCGGGCACCGCCAGCAGGGCCGAGCCCGGGCCCACCGTCGACTCGAACCCGGTCGAGAACGAGACCGAGCCGGTCATCGTGGACGGGAAGTCCCGCGTGGACAGGTTCACCGAGCCGCCGGTGAAGTCGCCCCCGCGGTCCGGCGTGAAGGTCTTGGTGGTGACGATGTTGTCGAGCAGCCCCGAGGGGAAGAGGTCGAGGGGGACCGCGTTGTTGTCGGGGTCGGCCGAGGGGACGGTCGAGCCGTTGAGCTGGACGTTGAGGTAGCGGCCCTGGAGCCCCCGCATGACCACGTAGCGCCCGCCGACGACCGACGCGCCGGTGACCTTGCCCAGGGCGTCGCCGGCCGTGGACGAGCCCGACCGCGCGATGACGTCGGCGGAGATCCCGTCCGAGACCGCCGCGGCGCGCTGGCGGAGCCGGAGCATGGCGGCGTTGTTGTCGCGCACGGCCGAGGCCGTCACGGTCACCTCGTCCAAGGACTCGATGGCGAGGGCGACGTCGATCGTCTTGCTCTCGCCGTCGGCGAGGGTGACCTCGCTGATGTTCTGGACCGTGTAGCCGGTGTAGCTGAACCGGACGGTGTAGGTGCCGGCCGGGAGCCCGGCGATGCGGTAGTTGCCGTCGAGGTCGGTCGCCGCGCCGCGCGCCAACGACTCGCACGTAGACGTTGGCCACGATCAGGGGCTCGCCGGTCTCGGCGTCGACGACGGTGCCGGAGAGCGTGGCCTGGGCGCCGGGTGCGGTACTAAAGGCCAGGGCGAGGAGCGCCGCCAGCGCGAATCGGAGGAACGTCATGTCGGGTGTGGGAGGGTGGGGTGTCCGCCCGGAGGGTGTCCGGTCGTCCGTCGCCAGCCATCCTACCCGGCCAGGGTTACGCCTCGATTGCCCGCGCGTTACCCCAGCGTTACCGCCGCCCGATCCCGGTGAAGTGTCTCCGAAGCGGGGCCGTCGGCGCCACCCAGAGCGGCTCCGCCCGCCCCCGTCGACCGGCTCCGCCAGCGGGCTGCGAGCCGCCTACTCCGGCTCGCTGGGGCGGCCCGGCGTGCCCCTCCGTAGTTTCAGGCCGCGCCCTAGTCCTCCGCGCGCTCCGTTCCTCAGCCTTCGACCCATGTCCGAGATCCCGCCCGAGGCCGCCGGCACCCGCCAGGCCGCCGTCCTGCTCGACTACCAGAACCTCCACCACTACCTCAAGGGCCGCGTCGGGAACGGCTCCACGGCCGACCTCGCCGGGCTGCTGCTCCGCGCCCTGCGCGACCGGCTGGCGGCCGACGACACCCGGCTGGTCCGGGGCCGCGCCTACGCCGACTTCGGCGGGCTCGACGACCACACGCGGCACGTCCAGCGGACGCTCTACCTCCACGCCATCGAGCCGGCCTACGTGCCCGCCACGATGCACCGGAACACCACGGACCTCCAGCTAGCCGTCGACGCCGTCGAGATGCGCGACGGGCACCCGGAGCTCGACACGTTCGTGCTCATGGCCGGCGACCGCGACTACGCGCCCGTCGTGACGGCGCTGCTGGCGCACGGCAAGCGCGTCGTGGTGATCGGGTTCAAGGAGCACCTGTCGCCCCACCTGCTGGAGCACACCGACGGGGGCGAGTTCATCGACGCCGAGAGCCTGCTGCCCAGCGACGCGCTCCCGCCCGAGGTCGAGGTCGGCGCCGCGATCGAGGTCACGGAGTTCGCCGCGGTCCAGGACCCGTCCTACGAGATCAACTACGACGCCCTGGAGGTGGTCGAGAAGTTTTTCGGCCAGTACCAGGAGATCTACTTGACGCCGCTCCTGCGCCGGCTGTCCGACGAGATCGGCGAGGTCGAGGGCCACGACCCCAAGTCGTTGGTCGCGGACCTGGAGGAGTGCGGGGCCGTCCGGCTGGAGCGCCGCCGCGGGATGCCGTACGACTACACCGTCCTGCTGGTCAACGGCGAGCACCCGGCGGTCGTCGAGGTCCGCGAGGAGGTCCACGGCGCGCCCGTCGAGGCCGCCGACGACGGGCTGCCGTTCGAGGACGAGGCGGAGATCTAGACGGGTGAGGGGAGGGCGGGGGGTAAGGGGAGGGTGGAGGGTCGCGCTAACCCCCTCCTACCCCTTCACCCTTTCCCCTTCCCTCCCCCGCATCCGCGCCGCCAGCGGGGCGTAGGCGCCGGAAACCGAACACGCGCCTCCATGACTGAGACCTCCGACACGCCCGCCGAGGGCACCGCCCACTTGGCCGGGCTCACGCCGCGCCAGATCGTCGCCGAGCTCGACACCTACGTCGTCGGCCAGCACGACGCCAAGCGCTCGGTCGCCATCGCGCTCCGCAACCGCTGGCGCCGCCTCCACGCCGACCCCGAGCTGCGCGACGAGATCACGCCGGCCAACATCATCATGATCGGGCCGACGGGCGTGGGCAAGACCGAGATCGCGCGGCGACTGGCCAAGCTCACCGGCGCGCCCTTCGTCAAGGTCGAGGCCACGAAGTTCACCGAGGTCGGCTACGTCGGGCGCGACGTCGAGAGCATGATCCGCGACTTGGTGGACCTCGCCGTGAACCAGGCCCGCGACGCCCAGGTCGAGCGCGTCCAGGAGCCCGCCCGCGAGCGCGCCGAGGACCGCGTCCTGGACCTGCTGGTGCCCTCGGCCAAGCCCAAGCCCGTCGCCCCCGGCCTGGGCTTCCCCGCCACCCAGCCCAACGGCGACGACCCCGAGGAGGAGGACCTCCTCCAGCGCACGCGCGAGAAGTTTCGGACCCGGCTCCGCGACGGCAAGCTGGACGACCGCGAGGTCGAGATCGACGTGACGCTCGACAAAACCACCAACCTGCAGATGTTCGGGCCGATGGGCCTGGAGGAGATGGGCATCAACCTGCAGGAGATGCTGGGCGGGATGGGCAAGAAGCGGCAGAAGCGCCGCGTCAAGGTGCCCGAGGCCATCGACTTGTTGACCCAGGAGGAGGCCCAGAAGCTCATCGACGGCGAGGCGGCCAAGGAGGAGGCGCTGGCGCGCGTCGAGCAGGCCGGGATCGTGTTCGTCGACGAGATCGACAAGGTCGCCGGCCGCCAGCAGGGCGGCCAGGGCGGCGGGCCGGACGTCTCACGCGAGGGCGTCCAGCGCGACCTGCTCCCCATCGTCGAGGGCTCGACGGTGATGACCAAGCACGGCACGGTCAAGACCGACCACATCCTGTTCATCGCCTCGGGCGCCTTCCACGTCGCCAAACCTAGCGACTTGATCCCCGAACTCCAGGGCCGCTTCCCCATCCGCGTCGAGCTGCAGTCGCTCACCGAGGCCGACTTCGTCGAGATCCTGACCGGCCCCAAGACCGCGCTCCTGAAGCAGTACGCGGCCATGTTCGAGTCCGAAGGCGTCACGCTGACGTTCACCGACGAGGCCGTGCGCGAGATCGCCCGGACGGCGGCCCAGGTCAACGAGGAGGTCGAGAACATCGGCGCCCGCCGGCTGCACACCATCCTGACGACGCTCTTGGAGGACTGGCTGTTCGACGTGCCCGACGAGATCGCCAGCGGGACGGTCGAGATCACGACCGACGACGTGGCGCGGAAGCTCGACGGCGTGGTCAAGAACCGCGACCTCAGCCAGTACATCCTGTAGGCCTACAGCGCTCGCGCGTCCGGGCACGCGGGCGTGGTCTTGACAGACCGAACGGATTGGGCGAACTACGCGGCCTCCCCTCCTCGCTACCATGCGCTGCCGCGTCCTCTTTGCACTCATCGCCGCAGCAACCGCTCCGGCTTCCGCCCAGACCCCCACCTTTTCCATCGAGGCCGGAGGGGCGAGCGCCGCCGTCACCTTCAACGTTGAGGTGGCCGTTGCGGGGCCGGTCTCGCTCCGGGCCGGGGTGGGCACGTTCCCCGGCCTCGGCGTCCGGCTGGCGGCGCCCGTCGGCCTCCGCTACAGCGCGGGGCTCGGGGGCCCGCTCGCGCTCGAAGCCGGCGCGGGCGTCCTCGTCACGTCGCTCTCGTCCGAGTACCTGTTCAGCTGGGTGACCGACGTCGGGCCGACGCCCACCGTCCAGACGTTCCCAACGGCCGAAGCCGCGCTCCGTATCGGCGTGGGACCGGGCCAGTTCGTCCGGCTCGGCGGCGGCGCGATCTACGACGGCTACGACCCCGCGCGGCGGGTCAAGGTGGTCCCCTCCCTTGGCGCGGGCGTCGCTCTGTAAGCGCGCGGCAGAGCCCACGGCCAAGCGGACCCCTGGCGTTGAGGCCGCCGCTCTGGACGGATTCCGGCGGCTCTCTGCTTCGACGTCCCCGGCTCGCTGCTGGCAGCGGGACAAGGGGCACCCCGTCCCCGCCGCACTGGCGGCTCGCTCTCGCCAGTGGCGCTCAGCACGCGCGGCGGCGCGTAGGTTTCGGCCGTGTGCCTACCGCCCCCCTCTCCCCCTTGTCATCCCCGCGAAGGTGGGGGCGCATGCGGTGGAGGTGACAGCGCGCCTACCAGCCAGGATGGCAACGCAAGCTGCGACGGGGGCCTCGTGCGCCTCCCGGTGGACCGTGCCTCATTCGGGTCACCACGCTCGCGCGTCCACCACCCCTATCCCCTCCTGCCCCCGGGGACTCCTCCGGGCAGATCGAGCGGCGTGGGAGAGACTCAGCGATTCGGTGTCGAGCGATGACCCGGCGTAGCGTCCGCGCGCTCGCCGCGCTGCGCCGGGTCGGGCTGGCGGCCGTCGCGCCGCCGCTGCGCTGGCGGCATCGGGACGCGGAAGTCGTCCACCACCGGCCGCTGCCCCAGGCCCAGCCGCGCGAGCTAGAGGGCTACGTCTCGCGAGTGTGGGCGGAGTCGGGCGTGCCGCGGGCGTTCCACCTTCGCTCTCCCCACCCAGACAACACGCTGGTGGTCGAGCGCTACGCCGACCACGACGAGCACCAAGCCCTGTTCGAGCCCGTCGCCCGCATGCCGTTCGGGGCCAGCCAGCCGGAGACGCCTCCCGACGCGCCGAGCGACGGCTGCCGCTGGCCCGTTACGCTCACGCTCGACACCGCCGGCTGGGCGCAGGGCACCTACCGCGCCACCATCGACGCACGCGACGGCGACGCCGAGGCGGTCCGCCAGTCGGCCATCACGTTCCTGGTCGGACCGGCCGAGCCCGCCGCGCGTGTCGCGGTGCTGGCGCCGGTCACGACCTGGGCCGCCTACAACCCTTGGGGCGGGAGGTCCTTCTACCACAACGAGATCGACGCCTCGACGCCGGTCTACGCCCACGCCCACCGCCCCAACCCCGCGCTCGGCTGGGAGCCCGTCGGCGCGATGCACGCGATGGCCGCCGAGGCCCCCGCCTTCGCCTGGACCGACCGCGAGGTCGGCGCCGACCTCTACCCGGACTGGATGCTGGAGCACCCCGGCCGGCTGGCGGGCTACGACGTCGTCGTGCTCGCGTACCACTGCGAGTACGCCTCCGACGCCATGCGGGACGGCCTGGACCGCCTCCTGGCCGGCGGCGCCTCGCTGCTGGCGCTGGGCGGCAACCAGCTCTACTGGCGAGCGCGGTGGAACGCGGACCACACGCGCATCGAGTGCCGCAAGGACGGATCCCGCTTCGCCTCCGGCGGCGGCCGCGGCGGACTGTGGCGCCGGCGCGGTCGGCCCGAGGACGAGGTGCTGGGTGTCCGGTTCACGGCGCCCGGGACGGGCACCTACGCGCCCTACCGCGTCGAGGACGCGGCCCACTGGCTCTTCGCCGGCCTCGACGTGGCCGACGGCGACCTGTTCGGCCAGTCCGGCACGACGCCGCTGCCGATCTGCGGCGACGAGACCGACGCGCCGACCTGGCTCACGCGCGGCACCGCCCACGTCGTCGCGCGCGGCCTCAACCGCCCCGACGCCATCGACGGCGACTACACGCTGTGGCAGCCCCGCGCGCCGGCCTGGGACGGCTCCGCCGGCGGCACCATCGCCTTGACCACGCTCTCCGCCAGCCAGGCCGTCCTGGCGACGGGCGCCATCCACAGCCCGTCCGGGTTGGGCGCGGACCCGGTGTTCTCCCACCTCGTCCGCCGGTTCCTGGACCGATACGCTGCGTCCTAGCTCAGGAGCTGGCGGGCGCCCTCCGCCCGTCCGTCAGCGCGACGTGAGCGCCGAGTCCGGGCGGACGCGCGGAGGGACGACGCCGATGGTCGAGCCCGGGACCGGCCCCAGGCCCAAAAGCGCCAGGCTGAGGTTCGCCGCGTCCCCGTTGCGGACCGGCTGGCGCACGGCGTCGAACGGGACCTGGGCGTCGCCGGGGTCCTGCCGCTCCGGGTTGAGGTCGTAGAGGTCGGCCGTGCCGATGCCGGGCCCCCACACGTAGAACGGGACGGTGTAGTTCTCCTCGCGGTCGCGGATGTGGGTGCGGCCCGAGCCGCCGTGGTCGGCCGTGACGACGAGCACCGTGCGGCCGCGCAGGCGGGGGTCGGACTCGACGACGTCTAAGATCACGCCCAGTCGAGAGTCGACGGCCTGGACGGCGCGGAGGTAGCGGCTCCCCCTCCGCATGCTCCAGCGGTGCCAGTGCCCCGCCGCGTCGGGGTCGCGCAGGTGGACGAAGGTGTAGGCCGCCGGGTCTCGGGCGAGGTCCTCCGCCAGCGCGGCGGTCAGGCGCTCGGTGTCGGAGTCGAACAGGAACCGGTCGATCTTGTCGCGTCCGTCGTCGGCGCCCGTCGTGTCGCGTGCGCCGTGCGCCGGCCCGTAGCTGTCGTCGAAGAGCGAGAACTTCGACTTGCTGACGTAGGCGGCCGTCTGGAGCCCGGCGTCGTGCGCGGCGTCGAACACGCTGGCGACGTAGGTGCCCCGGTTCGAGTGCAGCGTCTCGCCGGGCGCGGGGTCGCGGTTGCCGGTCCACCCGTGGCCGTCGGGCCCGAGGACGGGGCGGCCGGTGAGCTGGGCCGTGTGGTTGGGCAGCGTGTTGCGGTAGTCGACGTCGGTCCGGGCGTCGTGCGTCCAGGCGCCCTCGGTGCGGAGCCGCGTGAACGCCGGCAGCGCCGAGCCCAGCCGCTCGACGGCGTCGGGCCGCAAGCCGTCGGCCGAGACGTGGATCACGTAGCGGACGGAGTCTGCCAAGCCCAGCCCCCCGGCCCGCTGGAGGACGGCGTCGGGGCGGGGGTCGAGGTCCTGGACGGGGACCAGGGGGCCGGAGACGCAACCGGTAAGCAGCAGGAGGCCGAGGAGTCGGAGAGGCACGGCGGGCGGGTCTGGGGGGACGGGCCAACGCACCACCGGCGAGGCGTGGTTTCCTGCGCGTCCGCCACCCCGGCGTTCTTCAACCCTCGTACCCGAACGCCCGAGCCCACCCGCCCAACTGGCGGTCGAGTTCAGCGGCGCCTGGCGCTCGGCGCCAGCGGCCCGGGCGGCCGTGCGACCAGTCGAAGGCGAGCACGGCGTCGTGCCAGTCGAGCCCGTAGAACGCGCAGACGCGGCGCAGCTCGGCTTCGGGCTCGGCGGCGACGTCCTCCAGCCGGACCTCCAGCACGCGGTCGGGCGGTACCGCCTTCTGGACCTCCGCCCAGCGGTCGAGTACCGACGCCGTCCAGCGCGCCGCCAGCGCCGGCTCGCTCGGCCCCCAGCGCATCGACGCCGTCGACGCCGCCACGTCGCGCGGGTCGCGGACGATGTGGACCAGCCGTGCCTCCGGCAGCAGGTCGAGGATCGCGTCGAACCACAGGATCGACCACGTCTGCTTGTCCAGGAAGAACGACCGGCCGGCGTGGGCGAGGCTGTCGGCCGCGACTGCGCGCCAGAACCCGCCCAGGTGCCCGGCCACGGCCTCGGCGTCCGCCAGCCCGACGCGGACTTGGGCGCGGGCGCCGCCCGGCGTGCCGGTCCAGGCGCCGTCGTAGCGGTAGTCCGTGAGCGCCTCGACCAACTGGCGGCCGCGCTCGGCGAACCCCGGGCACGCGTCCTGGGCGCGGTGGCCGAGGTAGGCGGGCAGCGCTCGGCCCAAGCGTCGGTCCAGCCCCAGCTTCCGCGCCGCGCGCGCCGCCAGCGTGCCCGGCCCGTCGCGCGTCACCTTGCGCAGCAGGGCCTCCAGACGTCGGATCTGGACGTCGCCGTGGTACGGGCTCCACCCGGCCTGGGACTGGCGGAGCGTGTCGACTAGGCCGTCGGGGTCGACGGCGAACCGGAGCTCGGGGAAGGCGAGGACGTCGGGGTGAAGGGCCAAGGCATCGCGCAGCGCCGTGGTCCCGCTGCGGCCGGTCCCGCCGATCAAGCCCATCGGCACGGCGCCCGGGGCGGGCCAGTCGGGAGCGGTCATGGGGCGGGCGGGCGGAGGACCGAGGATAGAGACGGGTCCCGACCGGCGACCGCTGCGCTGCTCTATCCTCGGGTCCCACGCCCCGCTCTCCTCGCTTGCCCGACTACGCCGCGCTCTGGGACGCCTCGCCCGGGCGGACGCCGTTCTCGCACCCGGCCGCCGTCGCGGCCTACGCGGACGCGTTCGGCCTAATCGCGCGCGTCGTCGCGCTCGACGACGGCTCGGCCGCGGTCCCCGTCTTCGAGAAGCGGCGCGGGCCGTTCCGCGCCGCGTCGCTGCCCCCGCTGTGCCCCGTCCTTCGCCCCTTGCTGGCGGAGCCGCTCAGCCAAGCCGCCAGCCACCGCCGCGACTCGCCGCTGGACCGGCTCCTCACCCGGCTCGACACGGAGGCCGACCAGCTCACGCTCGCGTTGGGCGACGACGACCTCCGCCCGTACACCTGGGCCGGCTGGACCGCCCGGCCCCGCGCGACCTACGTCTCGGACCTGAGCCGCCCCCCGGCCTACTCCTCCGCCGTCCGCCGCACGCTCCGCCAGTCGGACCAGTACGATGTCGTTGAGGGGCAGGGACGGACCGAGCAGGCGGTTCGGCTGATGGCCGAGAGCTACCAGCGTGGCGGCGCCGACCTGGGGCTGGACGAGCGCGCCGTCGCCCGACTGGCGGAGGCGTTCGGGGAGGCGGGGCTGGCTCGGACGTTCGCCGCTGTCCAAGACGACTCGGTCCAGGCCGCCGTCGTGGTCGCGACCGACGGCCGGCGCGCGTTCTACTGGATCGCTGGCAGCGTGCCGGGCCCGGCGATGGCGGTTTTGATCGACCACGTCTTGCGCCAGCTCGCCGACGAGGGGGTCAAGGCGTTCGACTGGTGTGGGGCCAACACCCCGTCCATCTCTGAGTTCAAGCGGCGGTTCGGGCCGCGGCTGGCGCCGGCGCCCTTGGTGCGGCGGGTGACGCACCCCGTTCTCAGGATGGCCGAGCGGTTTCGCTAGGGGTCGTTGGCGCCGGCAACGACCGAGCACTCCCCCATTCGAAGGGCAGCAAGGCGAGCGTTTGTCCGAGTTCACCTCAGAACAAGGCGGTGGACGCTGAGATCGTCTTTTTCCGGAATCGGACTTTTTGGTGCCTCTACGGACTTCCTCACCTTGTCATCAGGCGCCTTGCACGTCCTCCACATGGTTCGGAGCGCCCGGTGTGGCACATTGCGGTCGTCCGCCGGGAGGCACCCGCTCCCCTACCGGACTCGTTCTTTACTACGGGCGTCGGTGGTTATGTGAGCCGCCGCCGATGCCCCAGGCCGGTTCCCATCCCACCACAAGCCGGCCGCCCGGGCCGTTCCCTGGCCCCGCCCCCGCCCCGCGATTCTGTCGGGGCGGGGGCTTGTGGGTTTTACGAAACACCACTGGCGGGGCGCGAGGCAGCGGCAGGGGTAGAGCTACCTTCGGAGCCCGCCCCGAGAGCCATGCCCGCCGACGTCCGCGCCCTGATCGACCGCATCGCCTCCGCCCTGGGCCCGGAGGCCACGCCCGAGCGCGTCGAGCGCGTGGCTCGTGCCGTGCTCGACGCCAGCGGCTCGGCTTCGTCCAGCGACGCCGTAGCGCACCGCGTCGCACCCGCCCCCCAAGGCGGCGCCACGCGCGTCGTGGTGACGGCCTACGGGCTGGACCGCCCCGGCGTGCTGGCGGCCGTCACGGCCGAGCTCTCGGCCTCGGGCGCCAACATCCTGGACGTGTCCCAGAAGGTGCTCCAGAGCTACTTCACGCTCGTCCTCGTCGCCGACCTCCCCCCCGGCCTCGACCTCGCTGCCGCCCGCGACGGCTTGCAGTCGCGCGGCGAGGCGCTGGGCGCGCGCGTCTTGCTCCAGCACGAGGACCTCTTCCAGGCCATGCACCGGCCGTGAGCCAGGAGTGGGGCAATGGGCGGCAGGAGCCCTCGCGCGGATTCATCGCCACCGCCGAACGAGCGGCGCCGGCAGGACCGCGCTCGCCCGCCCCATGCGAGCGGACCCGCCAGTCGCACAACTCCCCTTCGCGCCCGAGCGCTCCGACACGTAGCTCCCCATGCCCCTAGCCCTCCGAGAGGTCCTCGAAACGGTCCAGATGACCGAGGCCGACGCCTTCGACATCCGGACGGTCACGCTCGGCATCAGCCTCAGGGGGTGCCAGAGCCGCGATCCCGAGTCCACGCGGCAGAACGTCTACGACCGCGTCACCCAGACCGCCGAGCACCACGTCGCTGCGGCCCAGGAGGTCGAGCGGACGTACGGTATCCGGATCGCCAACAAGCGCGTCTCGATCACGCCCGCTAGCTTGGTCGCCGACGGGTTCTCCCCGGCCGACTTCGTCCGACTGGCGGAGACGCTGGACCAGGCCGCGACCGAGGTCGGCGTAGACTACATCGCCGGCTTCTCGGCGCTGGTCGAGAAGGGGATGACGCCGGGCGACGCCGCGCTCATCGAGGCGCTGCCGGAGGCGCTCGCGTCGACGGCGCGGGTGTGCAGCTCGGTCGCCTGCGCCAGCACCAAGGCCGGCATCAACGCCGACGCCGTGCTCGCCGTCGCGCGCGCCATCAAGGGCATGGCCGCGCGGACCGCCGACCGCGACTCCATCGCGTGCGCCAAGTTCGTCGCCTTCTGCAACGCCGTCGGCGACAACCCCTTCGTGGCCGGCGCCTTCCACGGGCCGTCCGAGCCCGGGTCGGTCGTGAACGTCGGGATCTCCGGCCCGGGCGTGGTCTTGCGCGCCGTCGAGGCGCTCGGCGACACCGCCGACTTCGGCGCCGTCACCGACGCCATCAAGACGATGGCGTTCAAGATCACGCGCGCCGGCGAGCTGGTCGGCCGACGCGTCGCCGAGGCGCTCAGCCAGCGGGGCGAGCGCGTCCCGTTCGGCGTCGTCGACATCTCGCTGGCGCCGACGCCGGCCGAGCGCGACTCCGTGGGCGACATCCTGGTCGCGATGGGGTTGGGCGCGCCGGGCGCGCCGGGCACCACGGCGGCGCTGGCGATGCTGAACGAGGCCGTCAAGCGCGGCGGGCTCATGGCGGCGCGCCACGTCGGAGGGCTCTCGGGCGCGTTCATGCCGGTGAGCGAGGACCAGGCCATGATCGACGCCGCGGCCTCGGGCGCCTTGACGATCGAGAAGCTGGAGGCCATGAGCGCGATCTGCTCGGTCGGCCTGGACATGGTCGCGATCCCGGGCGACACCTCGGCCGAGACCATCGCCGGCATCCTGTTCGACGAGTTCGCCATCGGGATGGTCAACGACAAGACGACGGCCGTGCGCATCCTGCCCGTCGCCGGCAAGGGCGTCGGCGACTGGGTGGACTACGGCGGGCTGCTCGGCAAAGCGCCTATCATGCCTGTCTCCGGCGTGCCCAACGGCGTCTTCGCCCGCCGCGGCGGGCGCATCCCAGCTCCTATCCGAAGCCTCACCAACTGATGCGACCCGCTTCCCTCGCCGCCCTCGCCCTCGCCCTTACCGCTGCCGCTAGCGCCCAGCCCGCCGTCGGGCTCCGAGCCAGCGGTGGGGCCTCTGGCTCGGATTCGTCGAACCCGACGCTGAGCAGCGTCCTTGGCCTGGGGCTGGGCGCCTTCGCCGAACTGCCCCTCACGGAGCTGCTGACGGTGGTCGCGGACGTGGGCTACGCCCAGGGCGGCGTGGCCGGGAGACTGACTCAGGAGGCGCAGGGCGGCCCGGAGGCCCCTCCCGAGACCGTTGACTTCCGGTACCGGACCCACTTTGTTTCGTTCGCCCCTACGATGTCGGTGGCGCTGCGCAGCGACGGCGGCGTTGAGCCGTCCGTCTTTCTCGGCCCACGGGCGGACGTCAAGTTGGGCGAAAGACTCCGGTTTGAGGGCGAGTCCAGCGACACCGACGACTTCCCGGATGCCGTGTTTGGCGTGACCGCCGGGGCGGGGGTCGCAGGGGGGCGGCTCCGCCTGGACGTGCGGGGATCGTACCTGCTCAGCCCCGACGTCGGGAGCCTCCGCCAAGTCGCTTTTGACGCGCGGGTGGGCGTGACGCTGTGAGACGTGGAGTGGCATGGGCCGCGCTGGCGGTCGCGCTCGTCACAACCGCCAGCGCGCAGCCGACCCGAGTGCCGGGCTCGCGCGTCGTGCTCACGCCGCCGCCCGGATTCCACCCAGCCGACGCCTTCGCCGGCTTCCAGCACGAAGGGCTGCAGGCGTCTCTGATGGTGACGGAGCTGGCCGGCGCCCCGCTGGCGGAGATGATCGACGGGGCGACCGACCAAGCGCTCGCTACCCAGGGCGTCGAGGTGTCCGAGCGCCGCGAGGTCGAGGTCCAGGGCGTTCCATCTCTGCTCGTGCGCGGCAGTCAGCGCGCCTACGGCGCCCTGTTCGCCAAGTGGATCGTAGTCACCGGCGACGCCGACGGCGTGGTCCTGGTGACGGTTGCCATCCCCAACGAGCACGCCGCCAAGCACGGCCCCGCCCTCGAGCGGTCCATGCTGTCGCTCGCCTGGAGCGATACGCCCCCGACCGACCTGTTCGAGGGGCTCGGCTTCACCATCGACCTCCCGGCCGACCTCGCCCACCGCCAGCGGGTCGGGGCGACGCTGCTGCTGGCGGAGGAGCCCGGGCCGAACCGCGACGGCGCCCCGCTCTACATCGCCGGCCTGGGCGCGGCGCCGCTCGTGGGCGACCTGGAAGCGCAGACCGCCCGGCGCCTGCGCCAGACCGCCGGCGTGCGGGACCTCGGTGCCGTCGCCGGGCAAGCTGCGACCGTGGGCGGCGTGGAGGGCTGGGAAGCCGTCGCAACGGGACGAGATCAAGACTCCGGCGACGCGGTCACGGTGTACCTGGTCCTGGCCCCGACCGAGGCGGGCTACGTGATCCTGCAAGGGATCGTCCGGAGCGGCCTCGCCGACGAGTGGCTGCCCCGCTTCCGCGCGCTGACGGCCTCGCTCGACTGGCGGAGCCCGTAGGCGAGCGGAGGCAACGCCGACCCGCCGTTTCGCCTTGGTCCCGGCCGGCCGCCAGTCGCCCGGGCCCTTAGAACCGGAAGCGTTCGGCGCCCGGCGGCGGCGCCCAGTCCGACTCGGGCTCGAACCGCTCCCACAGCACCCGGCTGACCCGGCGGATCAGGTCGTAGCCGGCGTTGTCGGGCTCGTAGCGGAGGTCGGCCTGGTCCTGCGTCATCACGGCGACGAGGTACGGGCCGGAGGGCGCGTGGACGTAGAGCACCTCGCTCCGGGCCTCCATCACCGCGCCCTGCTTGGACGCCACCTGGACCGACGGCGGGAGCTGGGAGACGGCCTCGTCGTCGTAGTGCGTGCGCGTGAGCAGGCGGTGCATCTCGTCGTCGGCGGCGGGCGAGACCGCGTCGCCCTCGACGATGCGGCGCGTCAGCTCGGCCAGCTCGCGCGGCGTCGTCTGGCCCCAGCCCCAGAGTTCGTACTCGGCCTCGCGACCGGGCGTCCGGCTGTTGACGCGGGTCCGGTCGAAGCCGTTGCCGGCCAGCCAGCCGTTGATGTGGTGCGGGTCGGCGAGGGCCTGGAGCCACAGGCTGGCGGTGTTGTCGGACGCCGAGAGCATCTGCTCGACGGCGACGTGGAGCCTGACCGTCGCGCCGTCTTGGAGCAGGGAGAACAGCCCGTCGTCGCCGTAGCGGAGGGAGTCGTCGAAGACGAGCGCTTGGTCGAAGGCGAGGTCGCCGGACTCGATCCGGTCGAAGACGCCGACCAGGATCGGCACCTTGACCGTGCTGGCGGTGGGGAACGTCTCGTCGGCGCGCAAAGCGGCCGTCCGGCCCGTCGGGAGGTGGCGGACGTAGACGCCCGCGACGCCGTCGAACCCGTCTACCTCGGCTTCGATGGCGGAGAGCAGGTCCGCGTCGGGTGTGGGGCTGGGCCACGGCGGGCGGGCGGCGGAGGTCACGGCGGTCGGAGGCGGGGGAGCCGGGCGAGCGGGCGCGCACCCGGCCCACGCGAGCCCGGCGAGGGCGACCGCCAGTGGCAGGGGAGCGGGAGCAGGCATGGCGGCGTAGAGGCGTCCCGCAACCTAGCCCGCCGTGTTCGAGATCGAGGTCGACTTTTCCTGCCCCTACTGCGCCGCGCCGATCTCGATGCTGGTCGACCCCAGCGTCCCGTCCCAGACCTACGTCGAGGACTGCGAGGTGTGCTGCAACCCGATCCAGATCGCCTACCGCGCCGACGGCGACGCCGTGACGGCGTTCGAGGCCCGGAGCATCGAGCAGTGAGCCGGGACGGCGCCGCTCCCTCCGCGCCAGTCCCACCGTCAGCGGCCGACTGGCGGGGCGCGCCGGCGGCCCGGCCCTACCGTGGCAAGGTGACGACGAACGTGGCGCCCTCCCCCTGGCGGCTGTAGGCGGCGAGCGTGCCGCCGTGGCCCTCGGTCACGATGTCGTAGGCCAGCGACAGGCCCAGGCCCGTCCCCTCGCCGGCGGGCTTGGTGGTGAAGAACGGCTCGAAGACGCGCGTGCAGTCCGCCGCCCGGATGCCGACGCCGTTGTCGATCACGCGGACCTCGACGCCCCCGTCGAAGGCCTCCGTCTCCAGCCGGATCTCGGGCCGCTCGTCGGAGCCGCCGGGCCGGTGCTGGACCGCCCACCGGGCGTTCTCCAAGAGGTTGACGAACACGCGCTGGATCGAGCCCGGCACCACGTCGACCGGCGCCATGGGCTCGGAGTAGGACCGCTCGACGCGGACGTCGCCGCGGAGGACCGTCGAGACCGCCTGCTCCAGCAGCTCGTGGACGTCCGCCGGCCGCCGCTCGCCGCCCACGTCGCGGACGTGGCCCATCAGCCCGCTTACGATGCCGTCGGCGCGTCGGGCGTGGTCCCGGACGCGGCGCGTGTTGTCGATGATGGCCTCCAGGTCGCCCTCGACCTCGTCGAGGTCGGGGGTGTCGCCGCCGTCGCGCGACTGGCGGAGGTCGACGAGGAGGTCGCCGGCCAGGTCGGCGTTGAGCTCGGCGAAGTTGGCGACGAAGTTGAGCGGGTTCTGGATCTCGTGCGCCAGCCCGGCCGAGAGCCGGCCCAGCGAGGCGAGCTTCTCGGCCTGCACCAGCTGGCTCTGGGCGGACCGGAGCTCGTCGAGGGCGCGCGACAGCTCGGCGTTGGCCGCGCCGAGCTCCTCGGTCCGGACCCGGGCCATCTCGGCCTCCTGCTGCGACCGCTCGGCCTGGGCCCGGACCTCGACGGTCTGGATCCGGCTCCGGGCCTGGGCCGAGAGCAGCTCCTCGTGCACCTCGTGGTAAGCCCGGAGGTGCTCGATGGCCGCGGCCAGCTCCCCGTCGGCCTCGCTCGCGTCCGCCAGCGCGGCGTGGGCCTGGGCGACGCGCGGCTTGGCGCCGATCTCTTGGGCCAGTTCCAGCGCCTGGTCCAGGACCACGCGGGCGTCCGCGGCGCGGCCGATGCCCGTCAGCGTCCGCCCGATGGCGATCAGGCTCGTCGCCTGGGCCTGGCGGTTGCCGACCTCGGTCCGCAGCCGGAGCGCCTGGCGGTGGAAGGCGAGGGCGCCGTCGGCGTCGCCGCGCAGGTGCGCGAGCCGGCCCAGGTCGGAGAGCGCGCGCGCCTCGGTCAGCGCCGTGCCCTGCTCGCGCGCCATCCGCAGCGCCGACTCGTGGTGGGCGTGGGACTCGTCGTAGCGGCCCAGGTCCGCGAGGGCGCCGCCCAGGACGGTGTGGGACCGGGCCTGCCCGCCGGCGTGGTCCAGGTCGGCGAACAGGCGCAGGGCGGCCTGGCCGTGCTCGATGGCGAGGTCGGGCTGGCTGAGCTCGACGTAGGTGTTGCCCATCGTGGCGCGCACCCAGGCTTGACGCTCCAGGTCGCCGATGGCCTGGGCGACCTGGAGGTTCTCGGCCGCCAGCTCGAGCGCCTGGTCGTAGTGCCCCAGGCTGACGTGGACGGAGGCGAGCGCGCCCAGCGCCAGCGACCGCCCGGCCAGGTCGCCGGCGGTGTCCAGTTCGGCGAGCGCGTGCGTCAGCAGCTCCAGGGCTTGGTCGTGCTCGGAGCGGAGGTAGCGCGCGAACCCCTGACACGTCCGGGCCAGGGCTTGGCCGAGCGCGTCGTCGCCAGCCAGCTCGAACGCCTCGGTCGCCAGCTTCAGGACGCGGTCGGGGTGGTCCGGGATGGCAGCCATCGCCTGAGCCAGGCGGTCGGCGACGGGGCCGGGCGCCAGCGCGCCGACCGACTGGCGGCCTGGGGCGGGGAGGTCGGCGGTTTCGGGCATCGGGCGTCTACGCCGGGCGGCGGGATCGGATCGGAACGCTCTTGGGGACGGGTCGGTAGGCGCCCCTCCTTTCGTCTCGACACCCTGGCCCACCTCGTCTACGCCTTGTGCGGGCACGGGCGCGGACACACCTCGCGCGCGCTCGCCGTCGCCGGCACGCTCCGCCAGCGCGGCCACCGCGTCTCGTTCGCCGCCGACCCCGCCGCCGGGATCGACGGCGCGTACCCGGTGCCCGGGCTGAGGCAGGTGATCCGGGGCAATCGGGCCCGGCTGTGGGAGACCGCGCGCGCCAACCTCGACCTGACGTGGCAAAGCCCCGAGATCATCGGGGACGCGGCCGGCTGGCTCCAGGACGTCGGCGCGGACGCCGTGATCGCCGACCACGAGCCGTTCGTCGCCCGAGCGGCCGCGCGGCTGGCGGTGCCCGTCGTCGCGCTGAGCCACCAGCTGGTCCTGACCGAGACCCGGCCCCGGGTGCCGCTGCGGTTCGTGCCGTCCTACCTAGGGACGGCCGTCGGCATCGGCGTGCTGGCGCCTCGGCGGCCGAGCGCGGCCGTCGTGCCGTCGTTCTTCTTCCCCCGGCTGCGGCGGCGGTCCCGGGCCGTGCTGGTGCCGCCGATCCTGCGCGACGACGTGCTGGCGGCGCGCGCCAGCGACGGCGGGCGGCTGCTGGTCTACGTCAACGAGGGCGAGGGCATGGCGCCGCTGCTGGGCGCCCTCGGCCGCGCCGGTGTACCGACAGACGTCTACGGCCTGGACCCATCGGCGCCCGCGACGGCGTCGGTGACGTTGCGCCCGCCGTCCCGGGACGGCTTCCTGAGGGACCTGGCGGCGGCCCGCGCCGTCGTCTCGACGGCGGGGTTCACCTTGTTGAGCGAGGCGCTGCACCTGGGCAAGCCTGTCCTGGCGCTGCCCAACCGGGGCTTCTTCGAGCAGGCCATCAACGGCCTCGCGCTGCAAGACCAGCGACGGGGCGAGGCCGTCTTCGGCCACCTGAGCGCGGGGCGCCTGCGCGCCTTCCTCGGCCGCGCCGACCGCTATCGCCAGCCAGTCACGGCCGACGGACTGGCGGGGCGCGAGCAGGCCGCGGACGTCGTCGAGTCGGTGCTGAACGAGGGGTGAGCAGGCGCGGCGCGGTGTGGCCACCCCGCCGCCACAAGGACCGCCAGTAGTGCGCGGCGCTGTGCGGAGGCCGCCGTCTAGCAGACCGCGACGGTGCTCGTATGGACGGCGACGGGGGCCGGAACCGAGACGGCGAACGTGGACCCCACGCCGAACTCGCTCTCGACCGAGACCTCGCCCCCCATCAAGGCCGCCACGCGACGGGCGAGGGCCAGCCCAGGCCCGCTCCCCTCGTAGATCCGGGCGTCGCCGTCCGAGACCTGCTGGAACTCGTCGAAGAGGTGGCCGAGGTCCTCCGCCCGGATCCCGACGCCGGTGTCCGACACGCCGACGTGGAGGCGGTCCCCGTCGTAGCGGGTCCGGACGTCGACCCGCCCTTGGTCGGTGAACTTGACGGCGTTGCCGAGCAGGCTCGACACCACGCGGTCCAAGAGGTCGGGGTCCACGACCAGCCTCGGGAGGCCCGGCGGGACCTCGACG
The DNA here is from genome assembly GCA_963789285.1 of Rubricoccaceae bacterium. GTDB lineage: Bacteria > Bacteroidota > Rhodothermia > Rhodothermales > Rubricoccaceae > Rubrivirga. The sequence goes on along the minus strand of CAWBJZ010000004.1, from coordinate 1,770,530 downwards.
GCGAGGGCCAGGCCCTTGGCAGCCGCCAACGGCTCGACGTCCCGGGCCGCCGCCGCCAGTCGGGCGCCGACGTCGGCCGGCCTTGGCGAGGGCGTCATGTCTCCCGATTCGAGCTGGGCCAGGTCGAGGACCGAGTTCAGCATCCCCATCAGCCTCCGCCCCCCGGACAGGATGGAGCCGGTCAGGTCCCGAGACTCGGGCAGAACTTCGTCGGCCAAGACCTCGGCCGACCCGATGATGGACGTGAGCGGCGTCCGGATCTCGTGGCTCATGTTGGACAGGAACGCGCTCTTGAGCCGCGTCAGGCGCTCGGCGGCCTGGCGCGCGTCGCGCTCGGCGCGCAGGGCGATCTCGGCCTGGGCCGCCGCCGCCGCCGCTAGCAACGTGGCGACGTCGTCGGCGGACCACGCCCGGGGCTCGACGTCGACGGCGCACATCGTCCCCAGGACGTGGCCGGACGGGCCGCGGACGGGGACGCCGAGGTAGGCCCCGGCGCCGAGGTCGGTCACGGCCCCGTTGTCACGCAAGACCGGGTGCGCCCGAGCGTCGTCGACGACCACCGGCTCGCCGGAGGCCACGACGTGCTGGCACATCGACTGCGCCAGCGACACGGACCGTCCGGGGGGCGTCTCCGGCAACCCGTGCGCGCTCTTGAAGAACGAGCGGTCCGAGTCGATCAAGGCGACGAGCGAGATCGGCGCGCCCGTCGCGCGCGTCGTGAGCGACGTCAGGCCGTCGAACTGGGCCTCGGGCTCGGTGCCGACCAGGCCCGTCGCGGCGAGCGCCGCCAGCCGGGCGGGGTCGAGGACGGCGTCGGCGGCGGCGGGGTGCAGGCCTGCTGGCAGCGGGGCGCTCATGGAGGAGTCGGGGGGTTGTCGGCAGGGGTTATCGGCGCCGTTAGGTCTGAGATCAAATCCGCGGTCCCCCTCAGGGTGCTCCTGAGGGTTAGACATTCCCTGTCGGACGGGGCCTCTCCTCCCCTTCCTCTCCGCCCGTGCGCGTCCGCCCCGGCTATCTTGCGCGGTCCGCCCCCGGCTCTATGACCGTCCCCGACTTTCTCGGCCAGCTTCCCTCGAACGCTACGCCCGACCCCGACGCCCGACCCACGGCGTCGATCTTCGACAAGGCCACCAAGTTCTTCTCCCCGGAGGGCGACTACCAAAAGGTCCACCAAGCGGGGCTGTACCCGTTCTTCCACGCCATCGAGGTGGCCCAGGGCAGTAAGGCCGTCATGGGCGGGCGCGAGATCATTATGGCGGGCTCGAACAACTACCTCGGGCTGACCTCCGACCCGCGCGTGCAGGAGGCCGCCAAGGCCGCCGTCGACAAGTACGGGACGGGGTGCACCGGGAGCCGGTTCTTGAACGGCACCCTCGACTTGCACCTGGAGCTGGAGGAGCGGCTGGCGCGGTTCATGCGCAAGGAGGCGTGCGTGCTGTTCTCGACCGGGTACATGACCAACCAGGGGCTGCTGCAGAGCCTGGCCGGGCGCGGCGACGTCATCTTCTCGGACAAGGACAACCACGCCTGCATCCTGGCCGGGCAGCAGGTCTCGGCCGCCGAGACGATGCGGTACCGCCACAACGACATGGCGCACCTCCGGACGTTCCTGGAGCGCGTCTCGAACGACCGCCCCGACGCGGGCAAGCTGATCGCGACCGACGGCGTGTTCTCGATGTCGGGCACGCTGGCCAACGTGCCCGAGCTGGTCGAGCTGGCGGAGGAGTTCGGCGCGGCGCTCTTTCTCGATGACGCGCACGCCGTGGGCGTGGTGGGCGACGGCGGGCGCGGCTCGGCGTCGGCGTTCGGGCTGGAGGACCGCGTGGCCGTCACATCGGGGACGTTCTCGAAGAGCTTCTCCAGCCTGGGCGGGTTCGCCGTGGGCGACGAGACCGTGATCGAGTACGTCCGCCACACGGCGTCGACGCACATCTTCTCGGCGTCGATGCCGCCGTCGGCCGTCGCGACCGTCCTCGCGTGCCTCGACATCCTGGAGACCGAGCCGGAGCGGCTGGTGCGGCTCGACACGATCTCGAACTACATGCGCGAGGGCTTCCGCAACCTGGGCTTCGACGTGTGGGCGTCCGAGACGCCGATCATCCCCGTCGTCGTCGGCGAGATGTACCGGTGCCTGACGTTCTGGAAGGGGCTGCTGGAGGCGGGCGTGTTCGCCAACGCCGTCGTCCCGCCGGCCGTCCCCTTGGGCCAGTCGTTGATGCGGACGAGCTACATGGCCACGCACACCGACGACGAGCTCAACCAGGTGCTCGACGTGTTCGAGAAGGTGGGGCTGGAGCAGGGCGTGATCGCGCCCGGCGGCCAGCGCGGGCCGGCCATGGACAAGGCGGCCTAGGCGGGGGGAGGCTCCCGCCAACTCCGCGACGGCCGCAGCATCTCGCGGTTCCTCGACGTGCCCAACTGGCGGACCCCGTGCGCGGGGTTCCTACACCAATGAGGCGGGAGGTGCGGAGCCCTGCCCCGGGTACACCACCAGCAGCGGGCGCTCGGGCCAGCGGTCGGCGAGGGAGCGGGGCAGGCGGTCCAGGCTGTGCTGCCAGGCGAGCGACCCGCGCCGGGCCGTGACGACCGCTAGCGCGTCGCCGGGGCGCAGCTGGCGGTCGAGCTCGGCGTCGAGGCCGGACCAGTCGGGCAGGGTGACGTGGCGCGGCGCCGGGGTGCCAGACGCGAACGGCGGCGGCTCGACGGCGACGACCACCAGCTCGGCGCCTAGCCGTCCCGCGAGCCGGGTGAGGAGCTTGGCCGAGGCGGCGAAGCCGGGCTCGTGCGCCACCGAGGGCGGGACCGCGATGACCAGCCGGCGGCTCCGGGCGATGGCGTGGGGCGCGTGGGCCACGACGACGGCGGCGGCGGTCTGGCCCAGCACGCGGTCGGGGACGGTCCCGAACAGCACGCGCTCGGCGGCGGCGCTCCCGTCCCAGCCCATGAGCACCGTCGTCGTCCGCGTCTCGGCAGCGACTCGGGCCAGCGCACGCGCCACGTTGGTCTCGGACCGGACGATGGGCCGGACCGGCACGTCGGCCCCGGCGGCGTGGTGGGCGGCCGACGCCAGCAGCGCCTCGCCGCGCGCGACGTCGGCATCGGGGTCGAGGCCGCCGCCCACGATGGTGACGGCCACCAGCGCCTCGGCGTCGGGCTCGCGCGCCAGGACGGCCAAGTCCACCAGGGCGTCGACGGTCTCGGGGTTGGAGACGGACACCAGCAGCCGGGACCGCCCCGGCGCGACGGCGTCGGTCTGCGTCGCCGCCAGCCGGCGCCCCGCCGACTCCACCATCCACGGGCCGACCAGGCACGTCACCAGCACCATCGCGATCGCGCCGTTCAGGACGGGCGCCCCGAACAGGCCGACTTCGACGCCGACCAGCACGGCCGCCAGCGTGGCGGCGGCCTGGGGCACAGTCAGCCCGAAGGCCACGCGCGCCTGGTCGGCCGTGTAGCCGAAGGCCGGGCGCAGGCTCCAGGACGCCAGGCCCTTGGTCACCAGCAGGATCGCGATCATGGTGCCGGCGACGGTCCACGACCGCGCGGCGTCCGGGCCGCCCAGGAACGCGCCGAGGTCCACGAGCATCCCGGTCGAGAGCAGGAAGAACGGGACGAACATGGCGTTGCCGAAAAAGCTGATCCGGTTGGCCAGCGCCCCGCCCTCCGGCACCAGCCGGTTGAGCGCGAGCCCAGCCAGGAACGCGCCGATGATGGCCTCGACGCCCAGCCCCTCGACCGCCAGCGCGCACGCGAACACGACCGCCAGCACGAACACGAACTCGATGGTCGCGTCCTGCGCCGCGCGCTTCAGGAACCACGCGCCCATCCGGGGGACGCCCCACAGCACGACCGCGCCGAAGACCGCCAGCGAGCCGGCTACGCGGACGGCGACCCAGACGTCCACGCCTCCGCCCGCGCGCGCCCCGCTGGCGACGACGGCGAGCACGAGCAGCGCCAGGGTGTCGGTCAGGATCGTGGCGCCGACGGCGGCCGTGACCGCGGTCTCCTTGGTCAGGCCCAGGCGCGCGGCGGCGGGGTAGGCCAAGAGCGTGTGGCTGGCGAAGACGCTCCCCAGTAGGACCGCGGCGGGCCACCCGAACCCGAGCCCCCAGTGCGCGACGATGGTCCCGACGGTCTGGGGCAGGATGAACGTCAACGTCCCGAAGACCAAGCTCTGCTGCCGGTGCCGGGCGAACTCGTGCAAGTCGATCTCCAGGCCGGCCAGGAACATGATGTAGAGCAGCCCGACCGTGCCCAGCAGCACCATCGTCGCGTCGCGGTCGAGCACGCCCAAGGCGTTCGGCCCGAGCGCCACGCCAGCGATCAGCAGCACGACGGAGGCGGGCACGCCGCGACGGGCGACGAGCGGCGCCGCGAGCAGCACCAGCAACACCGTCGTGAAGACGGCGACGGGGTCGCGCAGGGGCAGGGCGAACTCGGTCAGAGCGGTCCGGCCGGGCGCCGACGTGTGGGGCGCCGAGGATACGGACAAGCGCCCGATGGTGGTGCCAAGGGACAACCGCGGAGATGTTGCCGCGACAGCGCCCAAGCCGCCGTCTCGACGAGCGCCGCCAGTCGGTCCGTACGCTGCGCGCGGCCCGACTGGCGCCGCCGGCCGGCGGGTGGTGGGCGGCCGCTCGCGCGGAGGCCGGGGTGTGTCGAGCCGGCTGCCCCGCGTTTCCGAGGCGTCGGCGGCGCGGGGCTAGCTTGGCGCACGTCCCCGCCGCCTATGCCCACGCTCACCGTCCGCCCCGCCCGCTCGTCCAGCGACCGGGCGGCGTTCCTCGACGTCCCGTACACGCTCTACCGGGACGCGCCGCACTTCGTCCCGCCGCTGCGGATGGACCAGAAGGGGGTGCTCAACCCCAAGAAAAACCCGTTCTTCGAGCACGGCACCTTAGAGATGTTCCTGGCCGAGCGCGACGGCGAGGTCGTCGGCCGCGTCGCGGCGATCGAGAACGGCCAGCACCTCGCCAAGTACGCCGACGGCAACGGGTTCTTCGGCTTCTTCGATACCGTCGAGGACTACGACGTCGCCCAGGCGTTGCTCGACACCGCGGCCGACTGGCTCCGCCAGCGCGGGCTCACCGGCGTGCGCGGCCCGGCCAACCCGACCATGAACGACGTGGCCGGCCTGCTGGTGGACGGCTTCGACCGCCCGCCGTCGATCCTGCTGCCCTACAACTTCCCGTATTACAAGGACTTCCTGGAGCGGTGGGGCATGGAGCGGGCCATGACGATGTGGGCGTTCTACGTCCACGAGGCCTACATCAACGCCGACCGGATGGCGCGCGGGGCGGCCATCGTGGCGCGCCGCAACCCCGGCATCACCGTCCGCTCGCTCGACCCCAAGCGGTTCGACCAAGACGTGGCCGCCGCCATGCGGATCTACAACCAGGCGTGGGCCGAGAACTGGGGCCACGTCCCGTACACCGAGCACGAGGCGCTGCACCTGGCCGGCGAGATGAAGCCGATCATCGAGCCCGACCTGTTCCTGTTCGCCGAGCTCGACGGCGAGCCCATCGCGTTCTCGGCGTCGCTGCCCAACCTCAACCAGGCGCTCCGGCACCTGCCCAAAGGCCGGCTGGCGTCGCTCGGGTTGCCCAAGGTGCTGGGGGCGTGGAAGCTGGGCGGCGTCTACGAGATCCGGATGGCGCTGATGGGCGTGTTGCCCGAGCACCGCCACGCCGGGCTCGACGCGCTCTTGATCCACCACACCATCGTCAACGGCCGCCGCGACGGCTACCAGGCCGCGGAACTCAGCTGGGTGCTGGACTCCAACAAGGCGCTCACGAACTCGCTCGACAAGCTGGGCTGCACGCGCGACAAGGAGTACGCGATGTTCCAGGCCGCGCTCTAGCTCGCCACTGGCGGAGGGCGTCCGCCAGCGCGGAGGGACGGCGGAAGAAGGCGGCCCAGCGGGGCGTCTCTACGGGCCCGTGGTCGCCGCGAGTGCAGATGCTGCTTGTCGAACCCTTTCATCTTGATGTCTTCCTTGCGTTTGCTCGTCGTCGGCGGAGGCCACGCCAGCCTGCCCCTGCTCCAGCACGCCCGGGCGCTGGGCGACGGCGTCGAGGTGACGCTGGTCTCGGACCGCCCCGAGCTGTGGTACTCCGGCATGACGCCCGAGTGGCTGGGCGGCGTCTACCGCGAGCGCGACGTGACCGTGCCGCTGGCGCCGATCTGCCGCCAGTCGGGCGTGCGGTTCGTCCAGGGCCGCGCCGTCGCGCTGGATCGCGCCGAGCGAGTGGTCCAGCTGGAGGGCGGAGACGAAGTCGGCTACGACGTGGTGGCCTTCGACATCGGCGCCGTGAACCCGGGGCGGGAGGACGCCCAGGACGCCGTCCGCGCCAAGCCGCTGTGGCGGATCGGCCGGCTGGCGGAGGTGATCGCGGAGGCTGAGCGCGCGCCGCGCCAGTTGGTCATCGTCGGCGGGGGCGCGGCGGGGACCGAGTGCGCGCTCAACCTGACCGCGCGGCCCGACCTCCAGCTATCGGTAACCATCGTCGAGCCGGGCGACCGACTGGCGCCGTCGCTGCCCCGAAGGCTCGGCCGCGCCGTCGAGCGGACGCTGCGCGAACGAGGGACTGAGATCCGGTTCGGCACGCGCGCGGCCTCCGCCAGCGCGGACGGCGTGGCGCTAGAGTCCGGCGAGCGGCTGGACGCTGACGCGGTCCTGTGGGCGACGGGCTCCGTCGGCCCGCCGCTGTTTCGAGAGGCCGGGCTGGCGGTGACCGAGCGCGGGTTCGTCCGGGTCGACCGCGGCCTGCGCGCGCTCGGCGACGGCAGGGTGTTCGTGGCCGGCGATGGGGCGACGGTCGAGGGGCTGGAGGGGTTGCAAAAGATCGGCGTCCACGCGGTCAAGCACGGCCCGGTGCTGCGCGAGAACGTGGGCCACGCGCTGGCGGCGCTCCGGCGCGGGCAGGACCCCGCTGGGGTTCACCTCCGCCCGTTCCGGCCCTACCCCGTCGCCCCGCTCCTGGTCTCGACCGGCGAGCCCGCAGCCTGGCTGGCCATCGGACCGCTGGCGGTGCGGGGCGGGCCGCTGTTGCGGCTCAAGCACGCCGTGGACCGGCGCTGGATCGACCGCTACCGCGACGGCGCCAGCTACACGGGGCGGTGGGACGCGGCGGCGGCGGAGGGCTAGACTTGGGCGTGCGCCCGCCCCTCCCCCTGCTCGCCGTGCTGGCTGGCGTCGTCGCTTGCGCGGTGGCGCTCGCCGCGTGCGAGCCCGACGCGCCCGCGTCCTCCGAGGCTGCGGAGCCGGCGTTCGCGTCCTCTGCGGAGGCTCCCGAGGACGACGAGTCGTTCGACGCCTCCGACATGGTGTTCGAGCCCGCCGAGCCGCCCGAGGCCGTCGTCCAGATCCCGCCGCGCCCGCCGGCCCCGCCGCCGCTGCCCGCCCCGGACCTGACCCCTCCGCCCCTTCCCGCGCCCCGCGCCCAAGCTGGGAGCTGCGACGTGCGCGAGACCGAGGGCTACTGCTTCGCCTACACCGGCGACAGCTGGAGCACCGCCGACGCCCGCGCTCAGTGCACCGCCGCGCCCGCCGCCCGCTTCGCCGACGCCGCCTGCCCCCTGGCCGACCGCGTCGCGACGTGCACCTTCGAGCGGCCCTCGGCGCCGGGCAAGGAGATCGTCTACACGTACTACGCGCCCTACGAGCTGGCCCTGGCCGAGCTCGCCTGCCCCGGCGCGTTCGAGCGCGTCGACTAGAGCCCGACGACGAGCCGCACGCCCGTCGCCGACGCCGAGACCTCGGCCCGACTGGCGACCTCGACGAGCGCCGCCAGTCGGCCGCGCGTGCCGGCATACGCGACGACGTCCAGCACCATCAGCCCGGCGCCTTGCAGGACGAGCGCGGCGCCGTGCCCGCGCCACGCGTCCGGCGTCGATACCCCGCGCCCGGCGACCGCCAGCAGCGTCCCGCCGACGGCCATATAGCCGGCGTTCAGCCCCAGGTTGACCAGCAGGATGTCGGCGTAGCCGTTCTCGGCACCCAGCGCCGTCGCCCAGTCGGCCGTGACGTCGCCCGGGCCGCCCGCCAGCCCGGCGACGGCGATGCCGACGTTGATCGCGCCCCACGCGCCCGACTGCAATCCAAACGCCCACCGACCCGGCTGCGTGTCCCGGTCGGAGGCCAGCACCAAAACCGCCCCGCCGACGGCGTTCGCCAGCCCCCACGCGCCGACGCGCCACAGGTGCGCCTGCTGGTCCGCGCGCAGCGCCGCCGACAGCACCTCGACCTCGCCCGCGTCCGCCGCCAGTGGCTGGGCGGTCGCGCTGGACGCGGCCAGCGCCAGGATCACGAAACCGAGGAGACGGGGCATGGGATCACCGAGAGGCACGACGGGTCGGAGGCACAGCGTTCTGGTCAACACCCCCCGCCCCGCCGTGTTCGGTCGCCTGTTCCTGCTCTTCGTCCTGGTCCCGATGGTGGACCTGGCCCTGCTGTTCTCCGTCGGCGGCCGGATCGGGCTGGCGCCGACCGTAGGCATCGTGATCGCGACGGCGCTTCTGGGGTCGTGGCTAGCGCGGCGCGAGGGCGCGGCGGCCTGGAGCAAGGTTCAGCGCAAGATGGCGACGGGCGGCATCCCCGGGCCAGAGCTCATCGACGGGCTGGTGATCCTGGTCTCGGGCACGCTGCTGCTCACGCCGGGCTTCCTGACCGACATCGTGGGGCTGCTGGGGCTGTTCCCGCCGTCGCGCGCCATCGTCCGCAAGGTGCTCAAGGCCCGGTTCGAGAGCGCGGTGCTGACCGGGAAGGCCCGCGTGGTTCACAGCGGCACGTTCGGCGGGCCGACCGGCGGTTTCCAGGCCAGCTTCGGCGCCTCTCCGTTCGCTCCGCCAGCGCAGCCGCGGATCGAGGATGCCGAGGTGATCGACGACGGGACCGAGCGGCCCTAGCGACTGGCGGTGCCGGTGGGCAGGCGTCCCCTTTCGCCGGATCGCTCCCCCAGCTTTCCAGCCGGTCGCAAGCTCCCAGACCGGAAAGCTGGCTGCGCCGTCCCTTCGGGTTGTCCCCCTCACGCGTGAGGGGGACAGTCTGATCGCCCGTTGAGGGACGGCGCCAGCCGGCGCGATGGGCGCTCAGACGGGGGGAGCGCCAGGGCGACTGGCGGAACGCGATGGGCAAGGAGTCCGCCAGTCGGCGAGAGCCCCTCTAAAACTCCTCCCCGCCGCCCCCGTCACCGCCGCCGTCTCGCTCACCGCGGTCCCGGTTGCGGTCGCGGCTCTGCTGGCCGAAGGTGTACGAGAACGTAAGCCCGATCTGCTGGGCGCCCCAGTCGCGCTGGAACTGCTGGAAAAGGTCCGCCTGGTCCAGGGTGTACGAGAAGCCGGCCAGGCCGAACGGGTCGCGCGCCTGCAGCGTCAGGCTGGCGCGGTTGCCGAGCAGCCGCTGCCGCAGCGCCACGTCCATGAACGTCCGCGCGCCGGCGCGGCCCTGCTCGGTGTTGATGGGCGCGGTGTAGCGGGCCGTCGCCTGAACGGTTAGGTCGCCCAGCCCGAAGCGGTCGCCCACGTCGTAGCTCGCGTTGACGCGGCCGCCCCAGCCGAAGGCGTCGCTCGACACCTCGGCGGCGGCGTCGGCGCCGTCGGTCTGCAAGCGGTAGCCCTCCAGGCTCACGAACCCGCGCAGCCCGCCGACGCCCTCGACCGAGAGCACGCCCTCGGCGCCGTAGGCGCTCGCGGTGTCGAGGTTCTGGGCCGAGCGGACGGTGACGCCCTCCAAGCCGTTGACGGTCTGCACCCTCGAAATCCTGCGGATGACGTCGGTCGTGCGCCGGTAGTACGGCGTCGCCGAGAGCGAGCCCCAGCCGGTGATCTGGGACGCGCTGATCTCGAACGAGTCGATGTATTCGGGCCTCAGCGCCGGGTTGCCCTGGCGGATGTTGAGCGGGTCGTCGAACGACTGGAACGGGTTGAGCTCCCAGCGGCGCGGGCGGTTGACGCGGCGGCTGTAGCCTCCGCGCAGCGTGAAGGCCTCCGTGGGCTTGAACGACAGATAGGCGCTGGGGAACAGGCTCCGGTAGTCGTTGCCGAACTGCTCGTCGGTCGTCAGCAGGTCGAACGTGGTGGTGGCCTGCTCGGCGCGGACGCCCGCCTGGAGCCCGATCGGCCCCCACTCGCGCCCGGCCTGGACGTAGAGCGCGTGGATCTGCTCGTCGAACTCGTAGCGGTTGTTGATGTCGAGGTCGGGGGCGAAGACGCCGGTATCGGTCAGCGACTCCGAGATCAGGTCGCTGGACTCGGTCTCCAGGCTCCCCTGGTAGCCGGCCTCGATGCGGAAGCCGGCCAACGGGCGGGCGTAGTCGATGGCCAGCGACACCTCGCGCTCGGCGTCGCGCTCGTCGACGCGGCGGGGCCGGTCGAGGTCCGTGGTGCCGGCGAGCATGGTCTGGGTGTAGTTCTGGAGCTCGCCCTCGTCCTCGGCTTCGGCCCGAGCCTCGACGACCAAGGTGTGGTCCTCGCCGAACCGGTGGCGCAGGCCCAGGCGCGCGTCGCCCGAGATGCCGTCGCCGTCCTCGGTCGACAGCCGCTCGAATTCGCTCAGCGTCAACTCGCTCGACGCCAGGCGCCGCGTCGTCGTGTTGATCTCGCTCTCGCTGCCGCCCCGCGTCCCCACCTGGAACTGGGACGTCAGCGTGGTGGCGCTAGACAGGGAGTAGTCGGCGGCCAGGCTGGCGAACAGGCTGGACCGCGAGCGGTCCTCGGTCTCGACCTGGTCCAGCGTCGTGGGGTCGGTCTCGTAGCGGTTGATGCGGAAGCTGGTGCCCGACCCGGCCCGGGCGTCGTCGCGCAGGCCCAGCGTGCCCGCCAGCGACCACGGGCCACGTCCGTAGGTCACGGCCGCCGTGGCGTCGTAGCCGCCCTGGGTGTCCGTCCCCGCCGAGACGGTCCCGCCCAGGCCCAGGTCGGTGTTCTGCTTGAGCACGATGTTGATGATGCCGCCGACGCCGTCGGGCTCAAAAGCCGCCGAGGGGTTCGGGATCAACTCGACGCGCTCGATGGAGCCGGCGGGCAGGCTCTGGAGGTAAGCCGCCACGAAGTCGCCCGAGACCGGCGACGGGCGCCCGTTGATAAAGATGGCGACCGAGCCCGCGCCCCGCAGCGACACGTTGCCGTCGATGTCGACGTCGACCGACGGCAGCGTCGCCAGCACGTCCGTCGCCGACCCGCCCTCGGCGACGGGGTCGTCGGCGGTGCTGTAGACCGTCCGGTCGATGCGCGACTGCACCTGGGCGCGCCGCGCCGTGACGCGCACCTCTCTCAGCGCCGCGGCCGTCTGCGCCAGCGCGATGGCGCCCACGTCGACGGCCTCCGCGCCGACCACGACCGGCTGGCGGGCGTCGTCGTAGCCGACGAAGCTGACCACCAAGTCGTAGGTGCCCGGCGCCACGTCGGCGATCTCGAAGAGGCCGTTGATGTTAGCGGTCACGCCGCCGGCCAACGTGGTGTCGGCATAGAGCGCGACGGTCGCCGTCGGCAGCGGGAGGTCGGTGCCGGCCTCGACCACGGAGCCGGTCACGGCGCCGGTCTGGGCGGAGACGGCCGACGCGAACGCGACGAGAACGAGCAAGAGAGCAGAAAGGCGGCGCATGGGTGCGGGGAGGGGGCTGGGACAGCACGGCGCCGGGCGCGGGGCGTTTCGGCCCGGACCACGAACTGCACCCTGGCGTCACGAGTGGCACCGCGCCGCCTTCAGTGCGTGCCGCCAGTGAGGCGCGCCCGCCTAGATTGGGGCATGGACGCCCTCCGCCCCTGGTCCCGCCGCGCCGACGCCGTCGGCGTGGTCTGCTTCTGGCTGACGCTGGGCGCTCTGAGCGCCGCGCGTGAGGCCGCTCGCGGCTGGGACACCGCCGACTGGCCCGAGGTCGCCGAGACGTTCGCCGAGGTCGGCCTGTGGGCGCTCGTCACGCCGGCGGTGTTCTGGCTGGTCCAGCGCTGGCCTGCCGAGCGCGGCGCCTGGATGGGTCGCGTCGCCGCCCAACTGGCGGTCGGCGTGGCCGTGGCGTTCGCCATCGAGTGGGCCACGCGCGGCGTGCTGCGGCCGCTCCTGACCGGCCCGCTCCCGGCCGACCGCGAGTGGACGCTGGCGGACACGTTCGGGCGCCTGCGGCTGCTGGACGAGGTCATCGTCTACCTCGCCGTCCTCGCCGCCGGGTACGCCCGGTCGGCGCTGTTCCAGGTCCACGAGCGCCGCGCCGAGGCCGAGCGCCTGCTGGCCGACCGCGCGCGCCTGGAGGCCCAGCTCGCCCAGGCCCGGCTGGCGGCGTTGCGGATGCAGCTCCAGCCGCACTTCCTGTTCAACACGTTGCACGCGGTCTCGGCGCTCGTCGAGCGCGACCCCGCCGGCGTCCGCACGCTGATCGCGCGCCTGTCGTCTTTGCTTCGTCGCGTCCTGGACGCCGACGACGCCCCGACCGTCCCGCTCTCGGACGAGGCCGCGTTCCTGCGCGACTACCTCGACGTGCAGCGGATCCGCTTCCAAGGCCGCCTGGAGGTCCACGAGGACTGGGAGCCGGGCACCCTCGATGCCCAGGTGCCGCCGCTCGTGCTCCAGCCCTTGGTTGAGAACGCCGTCGGCCACGGCGTGAGCCGGATCGAAGACGGCGTCGGCCTGCTCACGCTCTCGTCCCGGCGCGAAGGCGACCGGCTGGTCCTGACCGTCGAGGACAACGGCCCCGGCCTCGAACCGACCGCCAGCGGCGACGGCGCCGAGCGGCCCGGCGGCGTCGGGCTCGCCAACGTCCGCGCCCGGCTGGCGGCGCTGTACGGCGACCGCGCGGGGCTGTCGCTGGCCACGCGGCCCGGCGGCGGCGTCCGCGCCCAGGTGTCGCTGCCGTTCGAAGCCGTCGCCCGGCCTTCGGCCTCGGCGCTGCCCGTCTTGGCGGATGCCTAGCCTCCGCGTCCTGGTGGTGGACGACGAGCCGCTGGCGCGGCAGCGCGTGCTGGACCTGCTGGCGACCGAGCCCGAGGTCGAGGTCGTCGGCCAAGCGGGCAATGGGCGCCAAGCCGTCGCCGCGATCCAGGGCGGAGGCGTCGACGTGGTGTTCCTCGACGTCCAGATGCCGGGCCTGGGCGGGCTCGATGTGGTCCGAGAGATCGGCCCGGACGCGATGCCGGTCACGGTCTTCGCGACGGCCTATGACCAGCACGCGCTCGCCGCCTTCGACGCCGCCGCGACGGACTACCTGCTCAAGCCCTTCGACGACGACCGCTTCCGCCAGGCCCTCGACCGCGCCCGCCAGTCGGTCCGGCTCCGCGAGGTCGACGGCCTGCGCGACCGGTTGGCGACGCTCTTGGGCGCCGACCCGACGGCGCCGACCTACCTGGAGCGGATCCCGGTCGAGTCGCGCGGCCAGACCCGCATCGTCCCCGTCGCCGCCGTGGACTACGTCACCTCCGACGGCCCCTACGCCGAGCTGCACGTGGGCGCCGAGACGTTGGTGATCCGGGAGACGATGCAGGCGCTGGAAGACCGCCTGGACCCGGCGCGGTTCTTCCGCATCCACCGCTCGACCATCGTCCAGCTCGACCGCGTGGACGCGCTGCTCACGGCGCCCGGCGGCGACTACGCCGTCCGACTGGTGGACGGCACGCGGCTGGGTCTGAGCCGGTCGCGCCGCGACGCCTTCGCCCGGCGGCTAGGAATCGAGAGCGACGTCTAGGCGCTGCCACGACGCTCTCCCCGCCCTACCGGTGAAAGCCCGGCCGTCGCGCCGCGTGAGGTTCTCGCCAGACTGGCGGCCTGGGCGAACGGAGCCCGACCCGCCCCGTAGCCCGACCGTGCCCGCCCCGCCCCCCACGCTCCCGGCCGAGACCGCCGACGCCCTCGCCGAGACCGACCGCCAGTCGGTCGAGACCGGGCAGCAGGCGCGCGGCGTGGCCTACATGCTGGCCGCCGCGCTCGGCTTCAGCGTCATGAGCCTGTTGGTCAAGGTGGCGTCGGCGACGTTCCCGACCATGGAGCTGGTCTTCGCGCGCTCGGCGTTCATGGCGGTCCTCACGTTCACCGCGCTCCGGTTGGACGGCGCCTCGCCACTGGGCGTGGACCGCACGACGCTGTTCCTGCGCGGCTCCGTCGGCGCCATCGCGCTGAGCTTGTTCTACTTCGGCATCGGGCGGCTTCCCCTGGGCGACGCCGTCACGATCCAGTACACCGCGCCGATCTGGACCGCGCTCACGGCGGCGCTGATCCTGGGCGAGCGCGTCCGCCCCGTCGTCGCGGCCGGGGCCGTGCTGGCGCTGACGGGCGTCGCGCTGGTGGCGCGTCCGAGCGTGCTGTTTGGCGAGGGCGTGGCCTTGGACCCGGCCGGCGTGGCCGCCGTCGCGACCGCCGCCGTGCTGTCGGGGCTGGCGTACACCTTCGTCCGCAAGCTCCGCCAGACGGACCGCCCGATGGCGATCATCTTCTACCTGTCGTGGATCGGGATGGTGGGCGCGCTGCCGTTCGCGCTCACCGGCGGCTGGGTGATGCCGACGGGCTGGCAGTGGGCGCTGCTGCTCGGGATTGGCTTGTCGACGCACGTCGGCCAGGTGGGGCTGACCAAGGGGATGCAGCGGCTGGAGGCCGGGACGGCGTCGGCCATCGGCTACGTCCAGGTGGTGCTGGCGTTCGTCTGGGGCGCGCTGTTCCTGGGCGACGCCGTGGACGGGCTGAGCCTGGCCGGCGCCGCCCTCGTGGTGTCGAGCGTGCTGCTCGTCGTCCGCCGCGCCAAGCGCTGAAACGAAACCGCCCGCCCCGGCGAACCGGAGCGGGCGGGCCGACTGGCGACGCGCGCCGCCAGTGGGGAGGGCTACGCCATCTCTAGCTCGCCGGCGAGGTAGTCCCGGAGCACGTAGTTCAGGATCCCGCCGTGGCGGTAGTACTCGACCTCGACGGGGGTGTTGAGCGCGACGATGACGTCGAACGTCGTCTCCGACCCGCCGTCGGTGCTGGCGGTGATCGTCGAGCGTGTCGCCGGGCTGGACGTCGTCGGTGACGGGGATGTCGAAGGTCTCGGTCCCGTCGAGCCCGTAGGTCTCCAGGCCCTCTCCGTCCTTGAACACCAGCGGCAGCACGCCCATCCCGACCAGGTTCGACCGGTGGATGCGCTCGAACGACTGCGCGACGACGGCCTTGACGCCCAGCAAGATCGTCCCCTTGGCGGCCCAGTCGCGCGACGAGCCCATCCCGTAGTCGTTGCCGGCAAACACCACCAACGGCGTGCCCTCCTCGGCGTAGGCCTGGGCGGCGTCGTAGATGTACATCTGCTCGCCGTCCTTGGTCGTCCAGCCGCCCTCGGTCCCGGGCGCCATGTGGTTGCGCAGGCGGATGTTGCCGAACGTGCCGCGCGTCATCACGCGGTCGTTGCCGCGGCGGGACCCGAAGGAGTTGAAGTCCTTGGGCTCGACGCCGTTGTCCTGGAGGTAGCGCCCGGCCGGCTCCGACTTCGGGATCGCGCCCGCGGGCGAGATGTGGTCGGTCGTGGTCGAGTCGCCGGCCTTCACCAGCGTCTTGGCGCCGACGATGGACTCGATGGCGGGCACCTCGGGCGTGACGTCCTCGAAGAACGGCGGCTCCTGGATGTACGTCGAGTCGTCCTGCCAATCGTAGACGGCGCCCTCCGACGTGTCGATGGCGTTCCAGCGGGGGTTGGACTCCTCGATGTCGGTGTAGAGCTCCCGGAACTGCTCCGGCGTGACGGCCTGCTCGATGGCGTCCAGGATCTCCTTCTGGCTCGGCCACAGGTCCTTGAGGTAGACGTCGCCGCCGTCCTTGTCCTGCCCGATGACGTCGTTCTGCAGGTCGATGTCGACGGTGCCGGCCAGGGCGTAGGCGACAACGAGGGGCGGACTGGCGAGGTAGTTGGCCTTGACGAGGGCGTGGATGCGGCCCTCGAAGTTGCGGTTGCCAGACAGCACGCCCGACACGATCAGGTCGCCGTCCACCACGGCGTCCGCGACGGGCTGGGGCAACGGGCCCGAGTTGCCGATGCACGTCGTGCACCCGTAGCCGACCAGGTTGTAGCCCAGCTTGTCGAGGTAGCTCTGGAGCCCGGCTTTTTCGAGGTACGCCGTGACCACGCGCGACCCGGGAGCCAGCGAGGTCTTGACGTACGGCTTGACCTTCATGCCCCGCTCGACGGCCTTCTTGGCGAGCAGACCCGCCGCCAGCATCACGCTGGGGTTGGAGGTGTTGGTGCAGCTCGTGATGGCCGCGATTGCCACGTCGCCATGCCGGAGGTCAAGCTCGTTGCCGGCGTCGTCCTTGTACGTCCCCGTGTTGTTCAGCGCCTCCGGCTTGAGCCCGAAGCCCTGGGGGCTGGCGGGCCGCGTCAGCGACTCCCGGAACTCGCGCTGGACGTCGCCCAGCACGATGCGGTCCTGGGGACGCTTCGGGCCGGACATCGACGGCTCGACCTCGCCCAGGTCCAGCGCCAGCGTGGCCTGGAACTCGGGCTCGGGCGAGTCATCGGTCCGGAAGAGGCCCTGGGCCTTGCAGTAGGTCTCGACCAACTCGACGGTCGACTCGTCGCGCGCCGTCCGGCGCAGGTAGCCCAGCGTCTCGTCGTCGATGGGGAAGAAGCCCATCGTCGCGCCGTACTCGGGCGCCATGTTGGCGATGGTGGCGCGGTCGGGCAGGCTCATGTTCGAGATGCCCGGCCCGTAGAACTCCACGAACTTGCCGACGACGCCGTGGGCGCGCAGCATCTGGGTGACGGTCAGCGTCAGGTCCGTCGCCGTCACGCCCTCTCGGAGCGAGCCCGAGAGCCGGAAGCCGACGACCTGGGGCATCAGCATGTAGATCGGCTGGCCCAGCATAGCCGCCTCGGCCTCGATCCCGCCGACGCCCCAGCCCAGCACGCCCAGCCCGTTGATCATGGTCGTGTGGCTGTCCGTCCCAACGAGAGTGTCGGGATAGGCGACGGGCAGGCCGTCGTCGCCGGGGCTCGTCCAGACGCCCTTGGCGATGTACTCGAGGTTGACCTGGTGGCAGATCCCGCGCTCGGGCGGGACCACGCTGAAGTTGTCGAACGACTTCGCGCCCCAGCGGAGGAACTCGTAGCGCTCGGCGTTGCGCTGGAACTCGATGTCGGCGTTGATCTGGAACGCCTGCGGGAGCGCGAACGAGTCGACTTGAACCGAGTGGTCGATCACCAGGTCGACGGGCACGCGCGGGTTGATGGCCTCGGGGTCGCCGCCGTTGCGCGCCATCGCCGACCGCAGCGCCGCCAGGTCCACGACGGCCGGGACGCCGGTGAAGTCCTGGAGCAGCACGCGCGCCGGGGTGTACGGGATCTCGACCTCGGCCGGGCTGGCGGGGTCGTAGGTCGCGAGGTTCCGAACGTCGTCCTCGCCGACGGGCCCGACCATGTCGGCCTGGCGGAGCGCGTTCTCCAGGAGCACCTTGATCGAGAACGGCAACCGGTCGAGGTCGGCGCCGGTCTCCTCCGCCACGCGGTCGAGCCGGTAGTAGGTGACGGCCCCGGTCGAGGTCTGGAGCGTGTCTTTCGCGTTGAAGGGGGCGTCGGCCATGTCGTCTGGAGAGTGAGGAGGCGGAAGAGATTACACGCCCGCCGGGCGCTCAGGTGCCCCCAGCCGCCGGACTGGACTCGATCTCCACGCGTGCGCCCCAGCGTGCCCCGTTGGCAGCTTGCCCCCGCGGAGGCGGGGGAGGCCGGCCGCCAGTAGGACGAGACCGGTCACGCAAGGAGCCGACGGAGCCTGCCGGTCGAGGCTACCGCGCCCCGCCATCGTACGCGACCGCGTGGCCCTCGGCGACCAGCACGCCGTTGACGTGGACGGTCACGCCCTGCGACCGCTCGACGTAGACGTCGGCGAGGTAGCGGCCGTACTTGCCCGCCTTGGTGGACTGGATCAGGACCGCGCTGCCGACGGGCATCAGCTCTCGGAGCCGGTCGCGCGCCGCGATGCCGGCGGCCTTCTCGGCCGCGTCCCCCCGCAGCTCCGGCGTGTCGATGCCGAACATCCGGAAGTTGACGTTCTTGAGCCAGGCCGAGAAGCCCAGGTCGATGTCGGCGCGGAACGTGTCGCCGTCGTAGATCGAGGCCACGACGGCGTGGTAGCGGTACTCGGGGTGCATGGGCGGGAGCGGTTGGGTGGGGGCACGGTACGACTCCGGCCTCGATGGCCGGCCGGACGCGCGAACGGGAGCGGGCGAACGCCGCTCGCCGGCGGGCGTTGGCCGGCGACTCCATGGAGACGCCTGACGAATCCCGCCGCCCTTCGGCTCCCCGCGCGCCATCCGAGGCCGCACGCCCGCCAGGGGACGGGCCGACGCCGACCGACCCCCTCCGGTCGCTTCGGGAGCCGGGGTTCAGGCTCTACCTCGCCGGCAGCCTCGTCTCGGGCGCGGGCAACCAGATGCGAACCGTCGCGGTCGGGTGGGAGGTGTACCAACGCACCCAGACCCCGTTGTCGCTGGGGCTGATCGGGCTGGTCTTGGCGCTGCCGGTGCTGCTGCTCGCGCTGCCCGCCGGCGCCGCCGCCGACCGGTACCCGCGCAAGCGGCTGATCCAGGTGGCCCAGGTCGGGCTGGCGCTGAGCGGGCTCGGCCTGGCCTGGGTCTCGTTCACCGGCGCCCCCATCGCGCTGACCTACGGGTTCCTGCTGGGCACCGGGATCTTCCGCGCGGTCGGGTGGCCCGCGTCGCAGGCCATCGTGACCGGCCTGGTGCCGTCGCGGCTGTTCGCGAACGCGGCGATGTGGCGGAGCGTGGCCTTCCAGTTCGCGGCCACGCTCGGGCCGCTGGCGGGCGGCGCGCTGCTGGCGATCTACGGGCCGGGCTGGGTGTACCTCCTCGACGCCGCCTCCAGCGCGGTCCTGTTCGCCTGCCTGTTCGCCATCACCCCGACGCCCCAAGCACGCAGCACGGAGCGGCGCTCCTGGGCGAGCCTGATCGAGGGCGCCCGCTTCGTGCGTCGACAGCCGGTGATCCTGTCCACGATCTCGCTCGACATGGTGGCCGTGCTGTTCGGCGGCGCCGTGGCGCTGCTGCCCGTCTACGCCACCGACGTGCTGGGCGTGGGCGCGGTCGGGTTCGGGTGGATGCGCGCGATGCCGTCGCTGGGCGCCATCACGATGGGGCTGGCGCTGGCCGTGCTCCCGCCGATGCGGCACGCCGGGCGCACGCTCCTGGTCGCCGTCGCCGCGTTCGGAGCCGCCACGATCGTGTTCGGGCTGTCGACGAGCTTCCCCCTCTCGCTGGGGGCGCTCTTCTGCCTGGGCGCGGCCGACAACGTGTCGGTCGTGATCCGCTCGACCGTCCTTCAGCTCCTCACCCCGGACGCGATGCGCGGGCGCGTCGCGGCCGTCAACGCGGTCTTTATCGGGACGAGCAACGAGATCGGCGAGCTGGAGTCAGGCGTCGTCGCGACCGTGATCGGGTCGGTCGCCACCGTCGTCGTCGGCGGCGTGCTGACGCTGGCAACGGTCGGGGCCGCGGCCGCGATCTGGCCCGCGCTCCGCCGGCTGGGCTCGCTGGAAGACCTGGAGCCGCCCGAGATGCCGGGCAGCGTGGCCGCCCCTTGACCCCGCCCGGACCCCGCCTCGGCACGCTGGCCGGGGGCGCCAGCGCGGCGCGTGGGCAGCGGAGGCGCCGAGACGGGCCGCGTTCTCGCGTCCTCTTCGCCCGCTCGACCGGGCTAGCATACCCGGCGCGGCTAGCTTCCCACCCCCGATTCCGCGTCACCCATGCAGATTACGCTCCCCGACGGCTCCACCCGCACGCTCGACAGCGGCGCGACCGGCCGCGACCTCGCCCAGTCGATCTCGTCGGGTCTGGCGCGCGCCGCGCTGGCGGTCGAGGTGGACGGCGAGGTCCGCGACCTCGACCGGCCGTTGCCCGACGGCGCGACGGTCTCGATCCTGACCTGGGACTCCGACGGCGGCCAGCACGCCTTCTGGCACTCGTCGGCGCACCTGATGGCCGAGGCGCTGGAGGCGCTCTACCCCGGCATTCGCCTCGGGATCGGGCCGGCCATCGAGGGCGGGTTCTACTACGACGTGGACCTCAGCGAGACCGACCACCCGGTCCTGTCGTCCGACGACTTCCCCGCCATCGAGAAGAAGATGATCGAGCTGGCGCGCCGGGACAGCCGGTTCGAGCGGTCGGAGGTCTCCAAGGCTGACGCCGTCGCGCACTTCGAAGCCAAGGGCGACCCGTACAAGCTGGAGCTGATCGAGGGGCTGGACGACGGCGAGATCACGTTCTACCAGCAGGGCGAGTTCGTGGACCTGTGCCGCGGGCCGCACATCCCGTCCACCAAGGTCATCAAGGCGGTCAAGGTGATGTCGCTGGCCGGCGCCTACTGGCGCGGCGACGAGTCCCGGCCTCAGCTCACGCGGCTCTACGGCGTCAGCTTCCCCAAGCAGTCGATGCTCGCCGAGCACCTCGAACGGCTCGAGCTCGCGAAGCAGCGGGACCACCGCAAGCTGGGCCGGGAGTTGGAGCTGTTCATGTTCTCCGACAAGGTGGGCCCGGGCCTGCCGATCTGGTTGCCCAAGGGCGCGCGCCTGCGCGAGACCCTCGTCGACTTTCTCAAGGAGGAGCAGGTGGCGCGCGGCTACGAGCCCGTCGTCACGCCCCACATCGGCCGGCTCGACCTGTTCCGGACCTCGGGCCACTACCCGTACTACTCCGACAGCCAGTTCCCCCCGATGCTGGAGGGGCAGAAGGGCCCGGCGCTGCCCGAGGGCGAGGACCCCGACGCGCGTACCCATGAGGGGCACGAGGAGGAGCAGGGCTACCTGCTCAAGCCGATGAACTGCCCGCACCACACCCAGGTCTACGCCCACAAGCCGCGGAGCTACCGCGACCTGCCCGTCCGGCTGGCGGAGTTCGGGACGGTCTACCGATACGAGCAGTCGGGCGAGCTGGGCGGGCTCACGCGCGTTCGCGGCTTCACCCAGGACGACGCCCACGTCTTCTGCACGCCGGAGCAGGTCAAGGGCGAGTTCAAGGCCGTCATCGACCTGACGCTGACCGTCCTGCACGCGCTCGATTTCCAGGACTACACGGCCCAGGTGAGCCTGCGCGACCCGTCCAACACCACCAAGTACATCGGCGAGGAGGCCCAGTGGGACGCCGCCGAGCAGGCCATCCGGGAGGCCGCCGCCGAGATGGGGCTCCAGACCGTCGAGGAGCAGGGCGAGGCCGCGTTCTACGGCCCCAAGCTCGACTTCATGGTCAAGGACGCGCTCGGCCGGAGCTGGCAGCTCGGCACGGTCCAACTCGACTACAACCTGCCCGAGCGCTTCGACCTCACGTACACCGACGAGAACGACGACCGCGTCCGCCCGGTCATGATCCACCGCGCGCCGTTCGGCTCGCTGGAGCGCTTTATCGGCGTCATGCTGGAGCACACCGGCGGCAACCTGCCGCTGTGGCTCGCGCCGGTCCAGGTCCAGGTGCTCCCCATCACCGACGCCCAGAACGGCTACGCCGAGCAGACCGCCGACGCGCTCCGCCAGTCGGGCCTGCGAGTCGCCGTCGACACGCGCTCGGAGAAGGTCGGCCGCAAGATCCGCGACGCCGAGGTCGAGAAGGTGCCGGTGATGCTGGTCCTCGGCAAGACCGAGGCCGAGGCCGGGACGGTCTCGGTCCGCCGCCACGGTCTGGGCGACGACTCCGACCAGGGCGCGCAGTCGGTCGAGGCGTTGCGCGAGTCGCTGCTGGCGGAGATCGCGACGCAGCTCGGCCGGGCGTAGTCCACGCCCCACTGGCGGGCCGCCTCCGCCAGTGGGTCAGGGGCGGGCGAACAGGCTCGCGGCCTCGACCTCAAAGCCGTCCAGCACCGACGAGGCGACGGCGCCGCGCTCGTAGACGTAGGCCGTCCGCCCGAGGCCCGTCGGGCCGGGGCGCTCGCGCGTGAGCACCATGACCGAGCGCACGCCGGGGTCCAGGACCCACAGTTCCTCCAAATCCGACTCCTCGAACGCCCGGCGCTTGACCGACACGTCGAGGTAGGCCGTAGACGGCGACAGGACCTCGGCGGCCAGCGTCGGCGCGCCCTCGATGCCGCGCTCGCTGATCCGGTCGCGACGCTCGGCGGAGAGGTAGAACACGTCCGGCTGCACGGCCCGCTCGGGCTCTAGGAACACGTCGAACGGGGCGACGGCGGCGTACCCGCCGTGCTCGGCGGCATACGCAAACAGCGCACGGTACAGGTTCTGGACGACGTCCTGGTGGCGGGGGCGGGGGGCGGGTGACACGTAGACGGTACCGTCGATGTATTGGGCGGGCGTCCCCTCGGGCAGGTCCATGAAGGCCTCGAACGAGGCGGCGTAGCTCGTCAGCTTGTCTACGCGGACGGGGGCGGCGTCAAGGACGTCAGGCATGGCGGCGAGCGGCGGCGTGCTGGCAAGGTAGACCACCCGAGCCGGCGCTCTGGTCGCCCCTACGCGCTGGCGGACGGCCTCCGCCAGCCGCGCGAGTGTAGGACGCTGGCGACACTCACGCGTCCCGCACAACCCAGGCACCACCGGACGAGTTGGAGCGGCATGCGCCTCTCCCCCCTGCTCGCCCTCCTGACTCTGACCGCCAGCGGCTGCGGACTCGCCGAGCGCGCCGCCGTCGGCCTGTTCTACGAGCCCGCCCGACTGGCGGAGGACCGGATCGAGCGCGACGTCGCCTACCTCCCCGATGGCGACCCCAAGCACCGGCTCACCGTGGTCCGCGTCCCGGATGGCGAGCGGACGCCCGGCGCGACCGTCCCGACGGTCGTGTTCGTCCACGGCGGCGGGTGGACGACGGGCGACCGGGACCTCGAGTTCGGAGGCGCCGAGCTGTACACCAACGTCGGGCGCTACCTCGCCCGCAACGGCGTCGCGGCGACCGTCGTCAGCTACCGGCTCCAGACCGGCGCGGCGTGGCAGGACCAGGTCGCCGACGTCGCCGCCGCGCTCGCCTGGACCCAGCGCCACGCGACCGACTGGGGCGGAGACCCGAACCGCGTCGCGATGATGGGGCACTCAGCCGGAGCGCAGCTCCTGGCGCACGTCGTCCTCAACGGCGAGGTCCGCGAGCGCGCCGGCGCTCGGCGGGCGTGCGCGGCCGTCGTCGCCAGCGGCGCGGCGCTTGACCTGGTGGACCCGGCGACGTGGGCGACGGGCACCCGCTTCGGCTACTACAGCGCCCGGTTCTCGCCGGACCAGCGCGACATCGAGGGCCCGCCCGACACGCCGTACGAGTGGCAGGTCGCGGCCTCCCCCGTCACCTACGCTGCGTCCGACGCGCCGCCGTTCCTGATCTCGACCGCCAGCGGGGAGGACGAGCTGTTCGAGGCCCAGGCGGACGCGCTCGCCCGCGCCCTGGACGCCGTCGGCGTGCCGCACGAGCGGGTCGAGACGCCGGCGCTGGCGCACTCGCTCGGCGTGCCCAACCTGAGCCGCGACGACCGCGTGGTCGGCCCGGCCGCGGTGGACTTCGTCAAGCGCTCCTGCCGATAGGCGGAGGCACACGGCGCGTTCCACCCCCACAGCGCACGCGGCGCTTGGGGAGCCGCTCGGCCCCGTCCGCTACACCACCTGGGTACCGTTTGCGACGGGCTGGTCGGGGCGGAGGACGACGGCGCCCTGGCTGGGGCTGACGGCGGCCAAGACGACGGGGCTGGCCCCGCTCACCACCACGACCTGGGTCCCGATGAGGTCGTCCGGCCCGTAGTTCTCGGTGATGCGCGCGACGGCCTCCCGTTCGACCCCGCCGAGGTCGAGCGCCAGTCGGAGCGCGTCGCCCTCCGGGGTGGCCGCGGTGACGGTCGCGATGCGGAGGTCGACGGCGGTGAAGTCCATGCGGGCGGCGGGGGTGTCGGGGAAGCTAGCCCGAGTGGCCACTGGGAGCGGTCGCCCGGGAAAGCCCTAGATCGGGATCTCGGCCCAGTTTTCGCGCGCCCGTTCTGAACCAGAGGCGCTAGCGCGCGTATCTCCCCCCTTCCCGAGCGCTCCGCCTGCGCTTCCGTATCCCCACCCGAGAGGTCCGCCATAGCCCGTCGTAGATCCCGCCGTCCCGAGCCCAAGCGCCGCGAGCCGGACGCCATCATTAACGAGAACATCCGTGCCAACACGGTCCGCGTCGTCGTGGACGGCGAGGGGCAGCTGGGCGTGATGCCCACCGAGAAAGCGCTCGACATCGCCCGTGAGCGCGGCATGGACCTGGTCGAGATCTCGGGCTCGTCAGACCCGCCCGTGACCAAGATCATGGACTACGGGAAGTTCCGCTACGAGCAGCAGAAGAAGGCCAAGGAGCAGCGCAAGAAGCAGGCCGGCCAGGGCGAGCTCAAGGAGGTCCGCTTCCGGCCCCGCACCGACGACCACGACTACGACTTCAAGCTCAAGCACGCGCGGGAGTTCTTGGAGAAGGGCAACAAGGTCAAGGCGTGGGTCCAGTTCCGCGGCCGCGACATCATCTACAAGGACCAAGGCCTGGACATGCTGGAGCGGTTCACCGAGGACTTGTCCGACATCGCCAAGGTGGACCAGGCGCCGATCATGGAGGGCCGCCGCATGACCACGATGCTGACGCCGGACAAGAACAAGTCGTAGCCGACGCCGCTTCGGCGAGACCGGGCGTGGACCGTGGGTGACCCCGCGCTCCGCGCCCTTCTCTTTGGCCCGTCCCGCTGGCGGAACGCGTGCGCCAGCGGCAGGCGGAGACGCAGCCCAGCGCTGGCCGTCCGGAGGCCTCCCTCGTTCCAGCGAAGAGGCCGGGCTAGGCGTCGAGCGTCGCGGTCCCCTCTGCCGGCGGCGCGTCGGTGACGGCCGGCGGCGCGAGCGCCTGCTCCCTCGCGTGGGCGACCTCGTGGAAGCGGCCCTGCGTGATCAGGATCATCACCACTCCGGTCATGATCGCGACGTCGGCGATGTTGCCGATGGGGAAGAGCGCGATCATCCGGCCGAAGACCTCGCCCTGCCACAGGTCGATGTGCAGGAAGTCCACGACGCAGCCGTAGAAGATCCGGGCCATCCCCGGCGGGGACGGGTAGCACTCGCCGAACTGCGCGCCGTAGAACACCCGGTCGATCACGTTGCCCAGCGCCCCGCCCAGCACCAGCGCCAGCGCCAGCCGGTACCCGAACGGCGCCCACTTCACGCGCCACAGGTAGACCAGGATCAGGACCGTCGCCGCGATTGAGAACAGCGTCAGGAACAGCTTGCTCCCGACCGTGAGCCCGAACGCCATCCCCGGGTTCTCGGTGAACGTGAACCGGAAGAGGTCGCCGATGACCGGGATCGACTCGCCCAGGCTCATGTTGAGCTTGACGACCAGCTTGGTGATCTGGTCGGCGACGACGAGGAAGAACGTGACCCAGAGGACGCGCATGTCGGAGGGGGTGGGGGTGGGGGGCTGGGGCCGGACCCCACGCTCGACCGGCTACAAACGACGGACGCCGACGGTGAGGGTTTCGCCGCCGATCTCGACGGCCCGGACCAGGTCGCCCTGGGGCTCGTCGGCCAAGGCCAGCGACTCCGCCAGCGTCTCGGCCTGGACCACGCCGGCGAACGCTGGGCTGGGCTGCGCCTCCGACCGGCGGTCGGCGTCCGCCAGTGGGCCGGAGAGCATCGGGAGCGCAGACCCGGCGGAGACCTCGATGGCGATGCGGTCGGCGATGGCGAAGCCGGCCTTCTTCCGCATCTTCTGGACCTCGCTCACGAACTCGCGTGCGAAGCCCTCCGCCCGGAGATCGTCGGTCAGGGTGGTGTCGAGCGCGACCGTTACGGTCTGGGTGGCGCCATCCGCGTCGGTCGTGGTCTCCTGACGCACGACCCGGCCGGCGACGCCTTCGGAGACGACCTCTAGGTCGCCGGGCTCGAGCACGACCGAGCCGCTGGGCATCAGCAGCTCTAGCGTGCCCTCGGCCTCGTAGCGCGCGACCGACTCCGGGGTGAGCATCCGGATGGCGGCGTTGGCCTCCTTCATCTGCTTGCCCAGCTTCCGCCCCAGCGCCTTGAAGTTCGGCTTGGCCGACTTCACGACCGCGCCCGAGTCGCCCGACGCCGTCTCCAGCGCCTTGACGTTGACCTCGTCTAGGATCACGCCCTCGACCGACCGCAGCACGGCCTCGTCGACGCCGCCGACGCCGGTCACGACCATGAGCGACCCGAGCGGCTGGCGGACGTTGACGGACGCCTCGTTGCGCAGCGCCAACGTCGCCGTGACGACGGCCCGGGCCAGCGCCATCCGCCCCTCCAGGTCGGCGTCGAGGGCTGCGGCGTCGGGCGCGGGGTAGTCCTGGAGGTGGGCGGAGGCGTCGTGGCCCAGCACGCCGTAGAGCCAGTCGGCGACGAACGGGGCGATGGGGGCCATCAGCCGGGACACGGCTTCCAGCGACTCCCACAGCGTGTCGTAGGCGGCCTGCTTGGAGAGCTCGGGGTCGGGTCGGTCGCCTCGGCGCTCGGCCGCGATCCCGAACCGGCACGACGCCCAGAAGCGGCGGCGGCTGCGGCGGAGCCACCAGTTGGACAAGTCGTCCACGAAGCCCTCGATGGCCCGAGCGGCGCGCGTCGGGTGGTAGCCGTCCAGGGCCTCCACGGCTTCGGCGGCCGTCGACTGCAGGCGGCTCACGATCCAGCGGTCGAGCTCGGAACGCTCCGCCAGTGGCACCGCCGTGGCCTGCTGGCGGACGTAGCCGTCGAGCCCGGCGTAGGTCGAAAAGAACTTGTAGGTGTTGACGAGCGTGCCGAAAAACTTCCGCGTGGTCTCCTGGACCGCGTCGTCCGAGTAGCGCAAGTTCTCCCAGGGCGCGCCCGCCGACATCATCGTCCAGCGGATCGGGTCGGCGCCGTGCTGCTCGATGGCGGCGAACGGCTCGACGGCGTTGCCCTTGGACTTCGACATCTTCTCGCCGTCGGCGTCCAGGACCAAGCCGTTGACGACCACGTTCTTGTACGCCACGCGGTCCTCCAGCAGTGCGGCGATGGCGTGCAGGGTGTAGAACCACCCGCGCGTCTGGTCCACGCCCTCCGCGATAAAGTCGGCGGGGGCGTTGGCCTGGAAGCGCTCGGCGTTCTCGAACGGGTAGTGCCACTGCGCGAACGGCATCGCGCCGGAGTCGAACCAGACGTCGATCAGGTCTGGGACGCGGCGCATGACCCCGCCGTTGGGACCGGGCCAGGCGAGGGCATCCACGTAGGGACGGTGCAGGTCGATGGTCCCGAGATCGGGGTTGATGGCCTCGTCGGGAAACTCCCCGCCCACCTTGGCCGCCAGCTCCTCGATGGAGCCGACGCACTCGCGGTGCGGCTCGGCGGACTGGCGGGCGTCGTCGTCGGGGAAGGTCTCTTGCCAGATCGGCAGCGGCGTGCCCCAGTAGCGGCTGCGCGACAACGCCCAGTCGACGTTGTTCTCGAGCCAGCCGCCGAAGCGGCCCGTCCCGATGCCTTCGGGCTGCCAGTTGATGGACTCGTTCAGCTCCACCATCCGGTCCTTGATGGACGTCGTGTCGACGAACCAGCTCTCGACGGGGTACTGCATCAGCGGCGTCCCCTTCCGCCAGTCGTGCGGGTAGTTGTGGACGTAGCTGTCCTCGCGGTACAGCAGCCCGCGCTCCTTGAGGTCGCGCAAGATGGGGCGGTCGGCGGCCTTGAAGTCGAGCCCGCCGACCAACGGGAAGCCCTCCTTGAAGCGGCCGTCGGGCTCGATGGGGTTCAAGACCGGCAGCCCCTCCTTCTGCCCCGTCGCCCAGTCGTCCATGCCGAAGGCGGGCGCGGTGTGAACGATGCCGGTGCCGTCGTCGGTGGTGACGTAGTCGGCGGCGACGACGCGCCAGGCGTCGCCGGGGCGGTCGTCGTCCTGGAGCGCGCCGGCGAGTCCGTAGAGCTCGGTCTCGTCGGAGTCGTTATAGGGCGGGAGGTACTCCATCCCGACCAACTCGGCGCCGGTCTTGCGCTCGACGACCTCGGGGTCCTCGACGCGCAACTTGCCCAAGAGCTTCTCGGCGATCCAGACGTGCTCCTCGGCACGCTGGCGGCTCTCCTCGCCGCCGCTCTCGACGTCCGCCAGCGGCAGGCGGACCTTGACGTAGTCGGTCTTGGGCGCGACGGCTAGGGCGGCGTTCGACGGCAGCGTCCACGGCGTCGTCGTCCAGGCCAGCAGCGACGTGCCCGGCTGGTCCACGACGGGGAAGCGGACCGTGACCGAGACGTCCTGGACCTCCTTGTAGCCCAGCGAGACCTCGTGCGACGAGAGCACGGTGTTGTTGGCCGGGCTGTACCACTGGATCTTGTGGCCCCGGTACAACAGCCCCTTGTCCCACATCCGCTGGAGCAGGTTCCAGACCGACTCGACGTAGTCGTTCTCGAACGTGATGTACGGGTCCGACAGGTCCACCCAGTAGCCCATCCGGACCGTCAGGCTGTCCCACAGGTCCTTGTACTTCAGGACGCTGGCGCGGCAGGCGGCGTTGTACTCGGCGATGCCGTACTCCTCGACCTGGTGCCGGCCCTCCAGGCCGAGCTCCTTCTCGACCTCGATCTCGACCGGGAGCCCGTGCGTGTCCCAGCCCGCCTTGCGGTCGACGCGGAAGCCGCGCATGGTCTTGTAGCGGCAGAACAGGTCCTTGATCGTCCGCCCGATGACGTGGTGGATGCCGGGCTTGCCGTTGGCCGTCGGCGGCCCTTCGTAGAACACGAAGTTGGGGGCGCCCTCCCGGATCGCGAGCGACTGGCGGAACGTGTCCTCGGCTTCCCACGTGGCGAGGACGGCGAGTTCGACGGCGACGGGGTCGAAGCGGTCGACCTCGGGGTAGTGCGGCATGACGGCGGGCGGGCGCGGGAGCGCCGAAACTAGCCGGCGGCGCCTCGAGGAGCCGTGAAGCGCCGGGCGATTCGGGCGGGACGTCGCGCGACGGGCGGAGGCGTCCCGCCAGCGCGGCGCGGCTAGGGCAGGTCGATGCCGCGGTAGAGGTCCTCGACGGCGATCTCGATGCCGAGCGACGGGAGCGACACGCGGCCCTCGGCGACCGGCTCCTGCACCGACCACGCCCCGTCGGACTTGACGGCGACCTCGACGAACCGGCGCTCGGAATCGACCCAGACGATCTCGCGGAGCGACCGGACCTCGCGGTAGAGCGCGTACTTCTCGCCTCGGTCGTACGTCGCCGTGCTCTCCGACAGCACCTCGACCACTACCGAGGGGTTGAGCAGCGCGCGGCGCCCCGACCCCTCCCGGAACTGCGGCTCCCCCACGACGACGCTCACGTCCGGGTAAACGAAACGGCGGTCGTGGATCTGAAGCCGCATGCCGTCCGGGAGGACGGTAGCGGCGGACGCGCCGAGGATGGCACGCAACGCGACAACCCAGTTGGCGATGATGACGAAGTGCTCGTAAGTCCCTCCGGGCATCTCGTAGACCTCACCGTTGGCGTATTCGTGGGGCACGTCCTGGCGCTCCTCCCAGTCGAAGTACTCCTCGGGGGTGAACGTGATCGTCCGGGGGGCGGCAACGACGGGCATGGCAGCAGGGGGCGCGTGCAGCGAAGGTAGGAAACGCGCGGACGACTGGCGGAACGCCCTCCGCCAGCGCGGCGGGGGTCACGCCAGCGTCGCCACCACGTCGCCCATCAGCGCCGTCAGCGACGGCTCGGCCTGGGCGGCGGCGGCCAGGATGTCCTCAATCTTGACCTCCTCCAGCGCGTCGGGGAAGCACTCGTCGGTGACGACGGAGATCGCCAGGCACCGCATCCCCTGGTGCCGCGCCACGATCACCTCGGGCACCGTGCTCATGCCCACCACGTCGGCGCCGATGGTGCGCAGGAAACGGTACTCGGCGCGCGTCTCCAGGTTTGGCCCGACGACCGCCACGTAGACGCCCTGGCGGAGCGGCACGCCGCGCTCCAGCGCCGCGTCCTCGGCCGACTGGCGGAGCGCGCGGTCGTAGGGCTCCGACATGTCGGGGAAGCGCGGGCCCCAGGCGTCCACGTTGGGGCCGGAGAGGGGGTTGGCGCCTTGGAGGTTGATGTGGTCGGTGACGAGCATCAGGTCGCCGCGGCGGTAGAGCGGGTTCATGCCGCCGGCGGCGTTCGAGATCAGCAGCGTCTCGACGCCCAGCGCCGCCATCACGCGGACCGGGAACGTGACCTGCCACGCGCTGTAGCCCTCGTACAAGTGAAACCGCCCCTGCATCGCGATCACCTCGACGCCGCGCAGCGTGCCCGCGATCAGCTTGCCGTGGTGGCTCTCGACCGTCGACAGCGGGAAGCCGGGGATCTCGCCGTACTCGACGGTCTCGCGCGCCTCGATCTCGTCCGCCAGCCGGCCGAGCCCGGTGCCCAGGATCAGGCCCACCCGGGCGCCGTCGCCGACCCGCTCGCGCAGGGCGTCGGCGGCTTCGGTGACCTGGGCGGTGGCGGTGTCGGGGTCGGGCGTCATGGACTGGGTGCGTGGGTGGGGATACGGACGGCGTGAGTGGACGCGGAGGGCCCCTAAGCTTCGCCGGCGCTGAGCCTAATCGAGGTCGTCGAGGATGCGCTTGATGGCCTCGCGCTCCTCGTCGGAGGCGGTGACGCTGCGCTCCTCGCCCGTCACCAGCGAGCGGAGGTCCCAGCCCCCCGTGACGGCGGGGGGCGCCGGCTTGCTCGGAGGCTCCGGCGCGGGCTCGGCCGGGCGCGGTGGTTCCTCCGTGGGGGCGTGGGCGGCCGTCGGGGTCTCGGGCGACGGGGCGGGCGAGGAGACCGGGGCGGGCTCCACGGGCGACGGCTCGGCGTGGGGTGCGGCGGGCGTGGGCTCCGGCGGGGCGGCGTGAGACTCCGGCGGAGCCTCGAGCGGCTCGAAGCGGGGCGCCGCTTGCTCGGGCGCCGCTGCTCGGGCGCCGCGTGCTCGGGCTCCGGCGCGCTGGCGGCGCTCGTCGGCGACCCGTCGGACTCCTCCGACGACCAGCCCGAGTCGTCCGACTCCGGCTCCGACCACTCGTCGGGCGCGTCGTTCATGTCCGAGATCGGCGCTTCTAGGCGGGCCGGCGGCGGCGGCAGCGCGCCCTGCTGCCCGCCCCCGGCCGGCTGCAGCTTGATGAACCCGACGGGGTCGTCGCCCTGGAACTGCGCCAGCACCTCCAGCTCCGAGAACAGGAAGCCGCGCAGGCGCGCGGCGATCTCGGCCTGGCGCGCGTTCAGCTTGGAGACGTCCTGGCGCAGCCCGTACCGCTCGCGCTCGGCGTCGTGGACGATCTTCTCCGCCCGCAGCTCGGCCTCCTGCACGATCAGCCGCGCCTTCTCCTCCGCCGACGCCTCCGAGCGCCGCGCCGACTCGCGCGCCGACTCCAGCGCCTCCTGCAGCGCCAGCTCCACCTTCTCGTAGTGCACCAGCTTGGCCTCGGCCTCGCGCGTGCGCTCCTCGGTCCGGCGGGCCTCCTCCTGCACGTCCTCCAGGCGGTCGGCGACCTGCTTTAGGAACAGGTCCACCTCGGTGGGATCGTAGCCGCGGAAGGCCTTGTCGAACTCCTTGCGGCGGACGTCGAGCGGGGTCAGGTTCATGGCCGGTCGGGAAGGGCGGGCGCGCGGCGGGCGCGGCGGCTGGGCCTTGGGGCCGCCGTCTCCGAACGAGGGTCGCTGGCGGCGGCGTGTGGGGGGGGCTGCTCGGGCGCGCTGGTGAGCGCGGCGCGGCCGGCGGAGGCGGCCTGAGCCACGAGGGCGCCCACCTTTGACAGCCGGGCGTCGGCGCGCTGGGCGACGGCCTGCCAGCGGCGCAGCCGCGCGGCGAGCACCGCCAGCGCGGCGCCGAGAGCCGCGACGAGCACCAGGAGGGGGACGATCATGCTCGGGAAGGTACGGAGGGCGCCCGCCCGTTCCCCAACGCTTCGGCGGAAAGCCGGGTCCGGAGGTCGCCGAGGGCGACCGGCGGCCGAGACCGGCACCGGTGGTTGG
Organism: Rubricoccaceae bacterium; assembly: GCA_963789285.1. GTDB lineage: Bacteria > Bacteroidota > Rhodothermia > Rhodothermales > Rubricoccaceae > Rubrivirga. The sequence continues at coordinate 1,738,668 of CAWBJZ010000004.1, read as the reverse complement.
GAGCGGCCTTATCCGTCGCGCGGTCCGAACAGCGCCGTCCCCACGCGGACGTGCGTCGCGCCCTCCTCGACGGCCACCTCGTAGTCGCCGCTCATGCCCATCGACAGCACGCTCAGGCCCGGCGCCGCGTCGTAGAGCGCGCGCAGGCGCCGGAACGCGGGGCGGACGACCCGTTCCAGCCCCTCGGCATCGTCCACGAACGCGGCCATCCCCATGAGTCCGACCGGGCGGACGTGCTCCAGGCTGGCGACGTAGGCCAGCAGGTCGGGGACGGCGTCGGGGGCGGCGCCGTGCTTGGCGTCCTCGCCCGAGATGTTGGCCTGGACGAGGACGTCGAGCACCTTCCCGGCGTCGGCGGCCTTCTTGTCGAGCGCGTCCGCCAGTCGGCGGCTGTCGAGCGCGTGGAACAAGTCGGCGCGGGCGGCGGCGTCGCGCGCCTTGTTCCGCTGCAGCGAGCCGATCAGGTGCCAGCGCACGTCGCCGCCGTCGGACGCTCCGGGGAGGGCGTCGGACTTGTCCACCAGCTCGCCGACGCGGTTCTCGCCCAGGTCGCGCAGGCCTGCCTCGATGGCTGCGCGGACGGTCGCCAGCGGGCGGGTCTTGGTGACGGCGATGAGCGTCACGTCGCCTGGGTCGCGGCCGGCGCGCAGGGCGGCTCGCCCGATCCGCTCTCTAACGTCGGCGGCGCGGGCGGAGATGGCGGCGGCGAGGGCGGGGTCGGTCATGCCGGTGCAACCTCGCCCCGCTGGCGCGTGATCCGCGCAGCCGGGTCCAGACCGAGCCCAGCGGCAACCGGCGGAAGCGGCGGCTTAGCGTTCCGATTCTACCGCCCAACACGCACGTCTCGTCCTTCGCGCGCGACCGAGAAGGCTGGCCAGGCTTTTGCAGGACCTGTGAAGACACCCGCTCACGGCTGTCATGCACACCCCTCTCGCGCTGGCCACCGAACGCGCCCGAGCCGACTGGCTGGCCGGCGACGCCGACGCGTGGGCCCGCTACCGCACCTGCGTCCTGCAGGCTCAGGCGGTCAAGAACACCCGCGCCAACCTGCCCCGCCAGCCAGGGCGTCCTCTGAGGCCGCGCGGACCGCGAGCTCAGGCGTAGGCACGCCGCGCAAGCTCGACTGGCGCCTCGGATGGACGGGGCGAAGGACCGTGCTCGGCACAGAACACGCGGCGGGACGGGACGGACCCCGGCGGATGCGATGGCGCCGCCGGTTCCGCTCGGGGGACATCGCCAGTCAGGCGGCGCGGCGACCGTGGACGTCAACCCCGCCACGCCCCCTTCCCCGGAGGCGTAGAACGACGCCACAGCCCCCAACGAGTCGAGCTCGACGCGGAGCCCGAGGTCGGGACGATGGAGCGGAGCCGGTCTAGACGTCTGCCCGCCAGAACAGGAAGCCGCCCGACGTGGTGCCGGCGATGATCTCGGGCACGCCGTCGCCGTCGAGGTCGCCCAGGACGGGCGTGGTCCGGCGGCGGCCAGCGACGATGGGCTCCTCAGCTTGGAACCGCGGCGCCGTCCTCGTCCCGACGTTGCGGTAGATCACCATCTCGCCTCGCGCCGTGCCGATCACCAGGTCGAGGTCGCCGTCGCCGTCGAGGTCGCCCAGGGCGGGGGCGCTGTCGCCGTCCATCGCCTTGGGGATCCCCGCCGCCGCCGCGAACGCCGTGTCGGCGGGGGCGGGCGCGCCGTTGCCCTCGACGTCGAACCGCGCCTCCCGGGCCGTGCCGACGTTGAGGTACGTGCGCAGCCGGCCGTTCGAGGAGCCGCCGATCACGTCGAGGTCGCCGTCGCCGTCGAGGTCACCCAGGGTGCCCCGGGCGTACTGCCCGGTGTCGAGCCCGCCCCACCGGTCGTCGACGCGCTGGTAGTCGGGCGCCGTCGCGGTCCCGTCGTTCTGCAGCAGCGCGAAGCGGCCGTTGAAGCCGCCGACGAGCAGGTCGAGGTCGCCGTCGCCGTCGACGTCGCCGAACATGGGCGCGTAGGCGCCGAAGTCGTAGGACAGCGCGAGCCAGTCGGCGTCGGCCAACCGGAAGCGCGGGGCCGCGGCCGTGCCGACGTTCTCGTAGCGGGCGAGGTTGGCCCGGCTGGGGTCGTCCGGGCTGGACTCGTTGGCGAGCACCAAGTCGAGGTCGCCGTCGCCGTCGAGGTCCGCCAGGGCGGCGGCCGAGCGCGTGCCGACGTCCAGGGACTCGATCAGGCGGTCGGTCCGGAACCTGAGGTCGGGCGCCGACGGCGTGCCGACGTTCTCGAACGCGATCAGGTTCGAGACGGCGGTCTGGCTCTGGAAGCACAGCCCGCGCTGGACGCCCACCACCAGGTCGGCGTCGCCGTCGCTGTCGGCGTCGCCGAAGGTGGGCGCGTTGTAGCCGCCCGACGTGAGGGGCTGGCCGATGGGGAAGCGCTCCGAGGCCAGCTCCAGGACGGCGTTGCTGGGCGTCCCCTGGTTGGTGAAGTAGAACAGGCTGGGCGCGAAAAAGTCGCCCCAGAACAGCGACGGCGCGCCGTCCCCGTCCAAGTCCTCGATGGCGATGGCGTTGGCGCCGTGCATCGACCCGCGGCCGGGCGGCCCGCCGAGCCCGGGCCCGCCCGGCGCGTCGATGGGGATGCCCGAGGCGCTGCACCGCGGGTTCTCCTCGTAGACCTGGATGCCCTGGTAGTTGTCGCTCACGAAGGCGAAGACGGGCACGCCCCGGTCGTCGACGCCGTCCAAGCGGTAGTGCGTGATGCTCCCGATGTCGGCCTTGCCGGAGAACAGGTCGGGGTCGCCGTCGCCGTCGATGTCGCCCAGCGTGGGGATCGAGGAGTCCTCGATGTTGACGGTCTCGCCCTCGGCGTCGCGGAGCAACTCGGAGCCGACCTCGAAGGCCGGGGCCTGGGCCGTCCCCACGTTCCGCCAGTAGCGGACGCGCCCGGGCTCGCCGCGCGCGAGCAAGTCGAGGTCGCCGTCGCCGTCCAAGTCCCCGAAGGTGGCCCAGTTGCCGGGCTCGATGCCGCCCACGCGGTCGGTCTGCCAGACCCAACGGTCGCCTTGGCGCTCGAAGAGCTGCAACCCCGCCCCGCCGACGTTGAGGACCAGGTCGGCGTCGCCGTCGGCGTCGAGGTCGACGAGCGCGGGCCGGGGCTCGAAGAACCCGCCGGTGAACGGCGACGCGACCTCCGCCCCGTCCGCCTCGACCACGAACGGTGTGGCGTCGCGGACAAACGTTTGAGCGGAGGCGCCGACGGCGAGCGCCAGCGGGGCGAGGAGGACGAGCGAGCGCATTGGCACAGGGTCAGAAAGGCACAAACGTAAAACCGCGCATGAGGCGTCTCCGCCCGACCACGCGCCCCACTGGCGATCGCCGCCAGCGGGACGAGGCCGGCTACATGTCGCCGTGGCCCGAGTGGTCCATCTCGCCGTGGTCCGTGCCGTCGTGGTTCATCCCGTCGGAGCCGGGGAGCATGACCGGCTCTAGGCCAGAGGGGTAGGCACCGAGTTGGACGACGCCGAGCAGCTCGCCTGAGGGCGAGAACGCGGCCAGGTTGCCGAACTTCTCGGCGCCCTGGTCGGCGCCGTCGTTGCGGAACAGGAAGTCGGGCGTCCACTTCCCGTTGAGGTTGGACGAGGTCACGAAAAAGCGGCTGCCGTCCATCGCCGGGGCCGGGCTGTGCGGCTGCGACAGCGCGTCGGCGGTGGCGGTATGCAGCGTCGCGCGCGTCTCCGCGTCCAAAATCGAGACCGTGTCGCCGCGCTGGTCGGGGATGAGCAGGCGACTGCCGTCGTGGTTGGCGTGGGCGTGGTACGGGCCGTCGCCGGCCGGCGCCGACCCGTCGAGACGCAAGGTCCCGTCCTCGGCCAGCGTCATGAACAGCACCTCGTCGGTCGAGCGCGAGGTGAGCGTGACGGTATACGGGTAGCTCGCCATCGCGCCATGGTCCATGCCGCCGTGCATCCCGCCCATGTGGTGGGCGCCCAGGATGCTGAAGTGGATGAACTCGCGCGGGCCGGCGTCGGCCGGGATCACCAAGATGGAGGCGTCGCCGGTCTCGGCGTCGTAGACCAGCGCCCGGCTGGCGGCCTGGGTGCCCGTCAGCTCGGCGGTGATCGCGTAGCGGCCGTCGGGCGTGGCGGCCATCGCGTGCGGCACGTTGAACGGGGTGTCGATGGTCTCGACGGCCATCGTCCGGCGGTCCATCACGGCGAACCCGTTCGCCAGCGGGTCGGACAAGGTGGACCGGCCGACGAACATCCGGCCCGACGACGGGTCGAGCGACATCATGCCCGGCGTCGCGAACGCGCCGGCCTCGGTCCGGCCGAGCAAGAAGGCGGGGTCTGAGGGGTCCATCGTCAGGTCGAGCGACACCTTGGCCACGACGCCGGCCGAGACCAGCGACACGTAGGCCGCCGAGCCGTCGGGCTCGAACGCGAAGTGGTGCGGCCCGTACGGCGCCGACGGGATGCCGAGGTCGTCGAAGTAGACGCGGCGGATGATCCGGAGCGTCTCGGCATCGAGAATGGCGACGTGGTTCTCGGCCTGGATGCCGGCGAACAGCAGCTCGGTCGCGTCCGCGAACGGGACCGCGTCGCCGTCACGCGCCCCGCCCTCGATCCAGCGCGCGAGGTAGCGGACCTCGTCGGGCTCCAGGTTGCGCAGGTTGGGGAACGGGATGTCGGCCGTCGCCGGGAGGTCGCGCACCAAGCGGAGCATCAGGCTCCCTTGGCTGTCGAAGGGGACGACGAACCCGCTCGGGCCGGCCATCACGACGTCCATGAGGTCGTAGTCGGCCGGGTCGCCGGTCCCGCCGGGCGTGGGCGAGAGCACGTTCCGCGCCGCCAGCAGGGGGCGGATGGTCGCGTCGTAGTCGAACCCCTGGATCGCGTCGTAGTCGAGCGCGGTCGGCCCGCTAGACTCGGCGGTGGTTTGCGTCGTGGTGCACGCGGCGAGCGAGAGCGCCAGCGCGACGGGGAGGAGAAGGCGGTTCATCGGCGGAGTCGTCGGGGGGGAGTCGAACGCGTCGTCGCATCCGGCGGTTCAGGGTCAACGGCGCCACGCTGGCGGCGCGTCTAGACGAGCGCGGGATTCATGGGGACCGGGCCGCAGATCGATCACTGCGAGTGCTGACGAGTGGCGGGGAGGGCCGGCACCTCGGCCGCGCTGCGCAGCCCCACCAACGCGCCGACCCGCACGCCGCGATATCGAGCGGCAGGCATCCTGGTGCTCCGGGTAGTTTGCGCGCCCGCCCCCGACGCCGTGCCCCTCCCCTCCCCGCTCGTCTCCGCCGGCCGCGTCGCCGTGGTCGCGCCCGCCAGCCCGGCGCTCGACCCCGCCGACGCGGCCGCCGGCGCCGCCGCCTTGCGCGCGCGCGGCTTGCAGGTCGAGACCATCGAGACGAGGGCCACCGGCTACCTCGCCGGCACCGACGCCGACCGCGCCGACGCCCTCAACCGCGCCCTGGCCCGGGACGACCTCGACGCCATCGTGTGCCTGCGCGGGGGCTACGGCCTGCTCCGCATCCTGGACCGGATCGACTACGACGCGGCCCGCCAGCACCCCAAGCTGGTCGTCGGCTACTCGGACGTCACGGCGCTGCACTTGGCGCTCTACGGCCAGGCCGGGCTGGCCGGCGTCTCCGGCCCGATGGTGGCCTCAGACTGGGGGCCCGGCCTCGACGCCGAGACCGAGGCCAGTTTTTGGAACGTCGTCGGCGGGGCGGCGGGCTACGACGTGCTCGGGCCGGGCGGCGAGCGACTGGCGACGCTCCAGGAAGGCGGGGCGGAGGGCGTCCTGCTAGGCGGCAACCTGGCGCTGACCTGCGCTTTGGTCGGCACGCCGTACCTCCCGGACTTGACCGGCGCGATCCTGTTCGTCGAGGACGTCGGCGAGGCGCCGTACCGCATCGATGGGCTCTTGGCGCGGCTGCGACTGGCGGGCGTGCTGGAGCGGTTGGGCGGGCTGGTGTTCGGGATGTTCACCGGCGCCGACGTGCCGCCCGGCCGACCGACGTTCACCGTGGACCACGTGCTGGCGCACTACGCGCAGTACGTCGATGGCCCGGTCGCCTCGGGCTTGGTCTACGGCCACGTCCGCCGCAAGGCGACGGTGCCGGTCGGCGTCCGCGCCCGGCTCACGGCGTCCGCCTCCTCGGCGTCGTTGCACGTGCTGGAGCCGGTGTCTCAGTGAACGGCGTCACCGTCATCGGGCTCATCGCGGCCACCCTAACCACGGCGGCCTACGTGCCCCAGGTCGTCAAGACGTGGCGGTCGGGGTCGTCGGCCGACCTCTCGCTCGGGACCTACGCGATGCTGCTGGCCGGGCTGGTGGCGTGGCTCGTCTACGGAGTCCTGCTGGGCGACCTTCCCATCATCCTGGCCAACGTGGTCACCATCGGCCTGGTCGCCTCCGTGCTGGTCCACGTCCTCCGCTCTCGCCACCGCCCATGAGACTCGCCCTGTTCGCCTCCGGCGGAGGCTCCAACGCCGCCGCCATCCTGGACGCCATCGACGCGGGCGCCCTCCACGCCGAGGCCGCCGTGCTCGTGAGCGACCGCCCGGGCGCAGGCGCCCTCCAGCGCGCCGCCGACCGCGGCCTGCCGACGGCCGTCGTCTCCCCGAACGACGACGAAGCCGTCTTTGCCCAAGAGCTGCTCGACGTGCTGGCCACGCACGAGGCCGACGCCGTCGCGCTGGCGGGCTACCTGCGCCGAGTCCCCGACCCGGTCGTGTGGGCGTACCGCGACCGGATCCTGAACGTCCACCCGTCGCTGCTGCCCGCCTTCGGCGGGGCGGGGTGGTACGGGCGGCGCGTGCACCAGGGCGTGCTCGACCACGGCTGCCGGGTGACCGGCGCGACGGTCCACCTAATCGACAACCAGTACGACACCGGGCCGATCGTGCTCCAGGAGGCCGTCCGCGTCGAGCCCGACGACACGGCCGAGACGCTGGCGGCGCGCGTGCTCGCCGTCGAGCACCGGCTGTTCTCCCAGGCGCTGGCGCTGCTCGCCGACGGGCGGCTGCACGTCGAGGGGCGCCGGGTGTCGCTGACCGGCCGGCCCTCCCGTCCCGATCCCGCCATCGCCGCGCCCGACTCGTCGCGACCCGCCCGGCTCCCCAACGTCGCCCCGCTCCCGGCCGACTCCGACGCCCCCACCCCGCCCCCGACGCTTTGATCGCCGCCAAAGACCTCCCCGCCCCCGACGACCGCTACCCGGTCCGCCGCGCGCTGCTCTCCGTCTCCGACAAGTCCGGCCTGGCCGAGCTCGGCCAGCGCCTGCACGCGCTCGGCGTCGAGATGCTCTCGACGGGCGGCACCGCTCGGGCCCTCCGCCAGTCCGGCGTGCCGGTGACCGACGTCGCCGACGTGACCGGCTTCCCCGAGATCCTGGGCGGGCGCGTGAAGAGCCTGCACCCGGCCATCCACGGCGGCATCCTGGCGCGGCGCACGGACCCCGACGACCTGGCGGAGCTGGCCGAGCACGGCATCGGCGCCATCGACCTGGTCGTGGTCAACCTGTACCCGTTCCGCGAGGCGACGGCCGGAGGGCGCGACGGATGCCGTCGCGGCCGAGAACGTCGACATCGGCGGGCCGGGGATGCTCCGGGCGGCGGCCAAGAACTTCGCCTTCGTCGCCGCCGTCGTCGACCCGGCCGACTACGGCGCCGTCGCGGACGAACTGGAGGCCAACGACGGCTCCTTGTCGATGGCGACGCGGCGGCGCCTGGCGGGTGCGGCCTTCGCGCACACGGCCGACTACGACACGGCGATCGCGGCCTTCTTCGGGGGCGCCCCCGCCACTGGCCCCGCCACTGGCGACACGGACCGCCAGTCGGACGCCGACGGCCTGCCGTCGTCGATGCTCATCGACCTGCCCAAGGTCATGGACCTCCGCTACGGCGAGAACCCCGCCCAGCGCGCCGCGCTCTACGGCGACCCCTCCCAGCGGTACCAAACGCTGCATGGCAAGGCGCTGTCGTTCAACAACTTGCTCGACCTGACGGCCGCCCTCAACTTGATCCAGGAGTTCGCCGACGCGCCGCCGACCGTCGCCATCCTGAAGCACACCAACCCGTGCGGCGTGGGCCAGGCGGACGCGTTGGAGGCCGCCTACCACAAGGCGTTCGCGACCGACCGCCAGTCGCCGTTCGGGGGCATCGTCGTCGTCAACCGCCCGCTCGACCTGGCGACGGCGCGCGCCATCGACGGCGTGTTCACCGAGATCATCATCGCGCCCGACTTCGAGGACGGCGTGCTGGACTTCCTGCGGGAGAAGCAGAACCGCCGCATCGTCCGCGCCAGGCTGGCGGCGCCCGCGCCCGACCTCGACGTCCGCACCACCGCCGGCGGGCTCTTGGTCCAGGACCCCGACGGCCCGCTGGCGGCCGACGTGGGCGAGCGTTGGACCGCCCCGACCGAGCGCCAGCCGACCGAGCGCGAGCGCGCCGACCTCGACTTCGCCTGGCGCGTGTGCAAGCACGTCAAGTCCAACGCCATCGTCTACGCGCGCGACGGCGCGACGCTGGGCATCGGCGCGGGCCAGATGAGCCGGATCGACGCGAGCGAGGTGGCCGTCGCCAAGGGCGCCAAGTCGGGGCTGGACTTCGCCGGCTGCGTCGTCGCGTCGGACGCCTTCTTCCCCTTCGCCGACGGGCTGGTGGCCGCCGCGGAGGCCGGGGCGACGGCCGCCGTCCAGCCGGGCGGCTCCGTCCGCGACGACGAGGTGATCGCGGCCGCCGACGAGCGAGCGATGGCGATGGTGTTCACCGGACGCCGCCACTTCCGCCACTAGCCGCCAGCGCCTGGCGGGCCAACAGCGCGCCCAGCGCGAACGCGGGCCAGTCCTCGACGCCCTCCGGCACCCGTACGTCGGGCGCCAGCCCGGCGGCGTCGACCGAGAACGCCGGGAGCCATTGGCGCCGCGTCGTCGGCACGTACGCCGTGCGCTCGCCCGAGGGCAGCACCTGCTCGCGCACGTTGGAGTAGTCGAGCGCGCCGTAGGTCGGCGCCCCCACGACCAGCACCTTCGCGCTCTGCCTCGCGGCGACGACCAGCTCCTCGGCCGCGCTGGCGGTCCCGCCGTTGACGAGCAACGCGACCGCCCGCGGCATGGCCGCGACGGTGTCTAAGACGGTGTCGAACGCGCCCGGATCGGCGAGGGCGACGAAGGCCCCCGGCTCGCCCTGGTCCAGACGGGCCAGCAACGCGAGCACCTCGGCACGCGAGCCCTCGTCCAACCGGGGGTCGGCTGCAAAGCCGGCGAGTTCCGCCCGGTTGGCCGGCGTCGCCGCCATCTCGATCCCGGACGCCCGGATCGGGCCGGTGTAGAGCAGGGGGATCACGCCGGCGAACGAGCCGTCGCCGCCGCCACCGTTCTGGCGGACGTCCACGATCAGGTACGGGGTCCGGAGCAGCCTCTCGCGGTGGGCCGTGATCAGGCTGTCGATGGCCGGCTTCGCGTCGAGGTCGAACGTCGGCAGGCGAAGGACTGCTGCGGAGTCGCCGACGAAGCGGAGGCCGAAATCGCCCGGGAACGGCCCGAACTGGCGGACGCGCTCGGGCGGGAGGGGGGCGTTACGGGGCGTGCCCACGCTGAGGTGCCCGTCCGGGAACAGCGCCGTCGCGAGGTGGAGCAGGCTGTCGCAGGCGACGGGGCTGGGCGCCGCCTCGGCCTGGCGGACCAGCCGGGCGAGCGCGCCCGAGCGCGACTCGCCCCCCGAGCCCGCCAGCAGGTCGCGGCCGGCGTAGTCGGTCCGGAGCGTGGCGTCGAGCGCCCGGGCGTCAGGGCCGCACGTGGGGTCCTGGGCGCTCGCGGCGGCCGCGATCAGGAGGAGCGCCAGCGCGCCGAGTCGGTGGGCCATGGGGGCGGTGGTGTGGGCGTGGCGGCGTACGTTCGCGGTGCCGTTTGTTCCATCGCCGCCTCCGCGCGGCGGCGACTCCGGACTGGCAGCGGCCTGCCGCGACCTGCTAGCGGGGTGGACCGCCCCCTCGCGCCCAGCCGTGCGCCCGGCGGCTCCCCGCGCCCTCCGCCATGACTCACTGGCCCGCCGTCGCCGACGGAGCGCCCACGCGCGAGGCCGTCCACCGCTGGCGCCAGACCGTCGGCGAGGTGGGGCTGGCGCACGCGCCCCACGTCAACCACTGGTGGAACGTGCCGCTCTACGTCACCCCGCGCGGGCCCACGACGTCGCTCGTCCCCCATGCCGGGGCCCCGTTCGAGGTCGCCCCTTCGGCTTCCACGACCGCACGCTCACCCTCGACCTCGCCGGGCGCGCCCACCCCTTGCTGTCGCTGGCGGGCACCTCGGTCGCCGGGTCGATGCGCTGGCTGCTCGGCGCACTGGCGGAGGCCGGCGTCGAGACGGACTTCTGGCCGACGCCCGTCGAGATCCCCGGCGACGTTGAAGCGCTGGACCAGGACGCGCGCGACGCCTACGACCCCGACGTCATGCGGGCCGTGCACGGCGCCTTCCTCCAGGCCGGCCGCGTGCTCGGGCTCTTCCGCGCCCGGTTCGTCGGCAAGTGCAGCCCGGCGCACCTGTTCTGGGGCGCCTTCGACCTGGCCGTCACCCGGTTCTCTGGCGAGTGGGTGCTGCCCTACGACGCCGTCCGCCAGTCGGGTGACCCGGACGCGGCGCTGACGACGTTCCTGGAAACCGCCGCCGCCGGCTGCGCCGGCTGGGATCGTGGGCGGCTGGAGCGGGGCGCCTAACCCGGCGGCGCGTCCCTACGGACCTCCCTGAGAAATCGAGGCCAAGGCGGACCGGAAGCCCCGCCGGACGGGTTAGCTTCCGACTGCGTGTGACGCGGGGCTGGTGGCCCCTCCAGGACGGCTGGAGGCTGATCCCCCGGGTCTCGCGTGGCCCCCCTCCGTCCTCGCCCGGTCCCGCCCCCCCCCTCGTGCTCAACCCGTTCTCGGTCGACGTCGCCATCGACCTCGGCACCGCCAACACCCTCATCCACGTCCGCGACAAGGGCATCGTGCTCAACGAGCCCTCCATCGTGGCGATGGACCGGCGGACGGGGAAGCCCGTCGCCATCGGGACCGAGGCGCTCCTGATGCACGAGCGGACGCACAAGGACATCGAGACCATCCGCCCCTTGAACGACGGCGTGATCGCGGACTTCTCCGTCGCCGACGCCCTGATCCGCGGGCTCATCCGCCAGGTCAAGCCGGGCTGGATGACGTCGATCGGGCGGATGGTGATCTGCGTGCCCTCGGGCATCACCGAGGTCGAGCGGCGCGCGGTCAAGGACGCGGCCCAGAACGCGGGCGCGCGCCAGGTCATGCTGATCGACGAGCCGATGGCGGCGGCGGTCGGGATCGGACTCAACGTCCGGGAGCCGGTCGGCAACATGATCGTGGACATCGGCGGGGGGACCACCGAGATCGCGGTCATCGCCCTGAACGGCATCGTCGTCGACGAGTCGATCCGCGTGGGCGGCAACGAGCTCGACGAGGCCGTGATGCAGTACTTCAAGAAGCACCACAACCTCTTGATCGGCCAGCGGACGGCCGAGCGGATCAAGTGCGAGATCGGGTCGGCGCAGAAGCTGGAGCCCGAGCTGGAGCTGTCGGTCAAGGGCCGCGACCTGGTCACGGGCGTGCCCAAGGTGCGCGTGGTGTCGTCGGAGGACGTGCGCGAGGCGCTGCGGCCGTCGGTCAACCAGATCGCCGCCGCCGTCGTCCGCGCGCTCGAGCGGACGCCGCCGGAGCTGGGCGGCGACGTGCTCGAGCGCGGCATCATGCTCACCGGCGGCGGCGCGCTCCTCAAGGGCCTGGACGAGTACCTACGCGAGCGGACCGAGCTCCCCGTCTTCGCCGCCGAGGACCCGCTGACAGCCGTCGTGCGCGGGACGGGCTTCGTGCTGGAGGACATCGACAACTACATGCCGGTGCTCTCGTCCTAGACGGACGGCGGGCGCGACGGCCGCTCCCCACTGGCGGGGAGCGGCGCCAGTCGAGCGGGGCGGCGTGCCGCTCGCTCTGAACCCAACGCGAGCTGGCGAGTACGCTCGGCTCCCCTCACCCCGTCGGATGGCCCTCGCTCAGCAGGTCTGGGAGCGCTCGCGTGACTACGTCATCTTCGCGGTGCTCCTGCTCATCGGAATCACGTTCTTCGTCAGCCGCAACGGGCCCGCGTTGCGCGCGGCGCGCGCCGCCAGCCTGGCGATCACGGCCCCCGTCGAGGGCGTGTTCGAGCGCGGCGCCCGGTTCCGGAAGTCGCTGGAGGAGAACGAGCGCTTGCGCACCGAGACCGCCGCCCTCGCCGCCGACGTGTCGAGGCTCCGGGAGGCCGCCGCCGAGAACGCCCAGCTGAGGGCGCTGCTCCAGTTCGACGACTCGACCCAGACGCGGCGCGTGGTCGGGCGCGTGGTCTCGAAGGAGATCACCGAGCAGACCAACCTGATGACCATCGACGTGGGCGAGCGCGACTCGGTCCGCGTGGGGATGCCGGTGATCAACGAGCGCGGGATCGTGGGCAAGGTCGTGCTCGTGAGCCGCCGCTACGCCGTGGTCATGCCGCACCAGAACACCCAGTTCCGCGTGCCGGCCGTCATCGACGCGCTGAGCCGGGAGGGCGTGGTCCGCTGGGACGGGGCCTCGTTCGACCGCCTGACCATGGAGTACGTGGTCAAGACGGAGCCTGTCGAGCGCGGGATGCTCATCACCACGAGCCCGTTCTCGGGCGTCTTCCCCGCCGGCGTGCCCGTCGGCCGCGTGGACACGGCCTACGCCGCGGCCGGCCGCAACGACTACATCATCCACCTGACGCCGGCCGCGCCCGTCTCCCAGGTCGGCTACGTCTACGTGCTCCTGACCCGGCCCGACCCCGAGCGCGCGATCCTGGAGGCCCAGGCCCGGGACTCGCTGGGCATCGAGCGCCAGCAGGACCGGCTGGAGGCGCTGCTGGAGCAGGCCGAGGCTTCCGAAGAGGAGTAGCCCGACCTCCTGGCTACGACTGGCGGAAGGGGTTGGGCGTAGGCCGGCCGGCCTCCGGTCCCTGTCCGCCCGCTCCGGCACCCAGAAGACGCCCGCCCTGCACTAGGCGCCCGCCCCTTCCCGTTTGGCCGGCTCCCCGGCCCGCCCCCGTATGACCGTCCGCTTCCTCCCCGCCCTGCTGGCGGTCCTGCTCGCCGCCGCCGCCAGTGCTCAGCCGACGACGAACGCGGCGGCGCTCACGGCTCAGATCGACGAGGTGCTCGACGCGCGCGGCTTCGACGACGCCTACTGGGGCGCCTACGTCGTGGACCTCAGCGACGGACGCGTGCTCTACGACCGGAACGCGACCAAGCGGTTCATCCCGGCGAGCAACATGAAGCTGCTGACCACGGCCGCCGCGCTCGACGCGCTCGGCCCCGACTTCCGCTACAAGACCCGGCTCTACGCCGACGGCGACATCCGCAACGGCACGCTGGAGGGCAGCTTGGTGGTGCGCGGCGCCGGCGACCCCACCTTCGGGGGCCGCTACAACGACGGCGATTTGACGCAGACCTTCCGCCAGTGGGCCGACAGCCTCCAGGCCAACGGCATCCGACGCGTCCGCGGCGTGGTCGTGGGCGACGACGACATCTTCGACAACCTCCAGCTGGGCCAGGGCTGGCAGTGGGACGACCTCAAGTGGTACTACGGCGCCGAGATCTCCGGGCTGCAGTACAACGAGGGGACCGTCCACGTGCGCCTGCGGGGCACCTCGCCCGGCGCGACGGCGCGGCTGACCGCCGACCCCGACTTCGGCTACGCCCGCTTCGTCAACCGCTCCACGACCACGTCCGGCGGGGGCATCCGGGAGGGCTACGACCGCGCGTTGTCCGACAACGTGTTCACGGTCACGACCTCGGTCCCGGCCGGGCGGACCGAGACCGAGAACCTGTCCATCGTCAACCCCACCGACTACTTCATCTCGACCATGGTCGGCGTCTTCCGCCAGCGCGGCATCGAGGTGACCGGCGAGCTGGTGGACGTGGACGAGTGGGGCCGCCGCCCCCGCTACGAGACCATGCGCCGCATCGCCGAGCACGTCTCGCCGCCGCTGTCCGAGATCGCGCTCCAGACCAACGCCGACTCCAACAACTTGTACGCCGAGCACCTCCTCCGCACGTTGGGCGCCTACATCTACCAAGGCGCGGACCTGCCGACGGGCTCGGCGTTCGCCGGCTACGCCGCCATGGAGCCGTTCCTCCAGCGCATCGGCGTCGCGCCCGAGTCGTTCCGCGTCGCCGACGGCTCCGGGCTGTCGGCGCTCAACCGGCTGACGCCGACGGGCATCGTGGCGGTCCTGCGCGGGATGCACGAGCACGCCGACCGCGCCACCGGCCGGGCGTTCTACGAGTCGCTGGCCGTCGGCGGGCAGTCGGGCACGCTGTCGGGCCGGTACCGCTCGGGCGACGCCCGGGGCAACGTCCGCGCCAAGACCGGCTACATCTCGGGCGCGCGGACGCTGTCGGGCTACGTGACGTCGGCCAGCGGGCACCGGATCGCGTTCTCGCTCTTGTGCAACAACTACACGGTCTCGACGAGCACCGTCAACCGCGCTCAGGACCGCATCGTCGAGATGCTGGCGAACTACGAGGGGCGGTGAGTGAAGAGTGAGGGGACGCCGAGACCTGCGCGCGCTTGCTCCGTCTCCCCCCACCCCCTCCCCTCGCCTCGATGACCCCCATCCACGCCACGACCGTTCTCGGCGTTATGAAAGACGGCCGCGTCGCCCTGGGCTCCGACGGCCAGGCGACGATGGGCGACACCGTGATGAAGCACAAGGCGCAGAAGGTGCGCCCGCTGTACGGCGGGAAGCTGCTCGCCGGCTTCGCCGGGAGCACCGCCGACGCGTTCACGCTGTTCGAGCGCTTCGAGGCCAAGCTGGAGCAGTACGGCGGCAACACCGTCCGCGCGGCCGTCGAGCTGGCCAAGGACTGGCGGACCGACCGCTACCTCCGTCGCCTGGAGGCGTTGTTGGCCGTCGCCGCGCCCGACCGCCTGCTGCTGGTCTCCGGCACCGGCGACGTGATCGAGCCGGACGACCCGATCCTGGCCATCGGGTCGGGCGGCAGCTACGCGCTGGCGGCGGCGCGCGCCATGATGAAGCACAGCCCCCAGCTGACGGCGCGCGAGATGGTCGAGGAGGGGTTGCAGATCGCGGGCGAGATCTGCATCTACACCAACCAGAACACGACCGTCCTGGAGCTGGAGCAAGACGGCTAGAGGGCCGTCGCTCCTGCTGGCGGGCCGCCGCCGCCAGCGCGGCGGACCTTTGCCGGACGCGCGCCGTCAGGACGACCCCTGTTCCAACGGCGACCTGATCGACTCCCCCCTCCGCGTCCGCGCGACCCTGTTCGCGCTGTGGCTCCTGGTGTTCACCGCCGCGAGCCAGACGATCATCATCACGCCCATCCTGCCCTTGGTCGGCGAGGAGCTGGGCGTCGGGCCGGGGCCGCTGGGGCTCTTGGTGTCGATGTACTCGTGGGTCCTGGCGTTCGCGGCGTTGGTGATGGGCCCGATCTCCGACCGCGTGGGGCGGCGTCTGGTGCTGCTGATCGGCTCGGGCGCGCTGGCGGTCGCGCTCGCGCTGCACGGGCTGGCGGACTCGTTCGGCACCCTCTTGGGGATGCGCGTGCTCGCGGGCGCCGGCGGCGGCGTGCTGTCGGGCGCGGCCGTGAGCTACGTCGGCGACGCGTTCCCGTACGAGAAGCGCGGGTGGGCGACGGGCTGGGTCATGTCGGGCGTCCCGTTCGGCTTGGTCATCGGCATCCCGCTGGGCCGGGCGCTCGCGGTCGCGTTCGGGTTCCGGATGCCCTTCGTGGTGTTCGCCGCCGTGATGGCCGCCGCGTTCCTGCTCATCCTGACCGTGGTCCCGCAGCCGGACGTCCAGCTGTCCAAGAAGCGGCCCACCATCCGGGGCTCGCTCCGCCAGTACCGCCAGCTGCTCACGGGCGGCGGCGGGACGGCGGCGGCGGCGGCGACCTACTTCCTGATGTACCTCGGCCTGGGGCTGCTGATCGTCTACCTCCCGCAGTGGCTCACGAACCAGTTCTCGCTCGAGGTGCTCGTCGGCGGCAAGCCGCTGGCGGTCTTCGGGCTGCCCCTCGACCTGATCGCGACGCTGTTTCTGGTGGGCGGAGTCGTGAGCGTGATCGTCGGTCCCCAAGCGGGCACGCTATCCGACTCAGTCGGGCGGAAGCCGCTGATCCTGGCCTCGTGCCTGGGGCTGGCGGTCGTGACGGCCGCGCTGACGTTCGTGGTGACCGAGCGCTGGGTGGCGTACCCGCTTTACGTCGCCATCATGGGGCTGTTCGGGCTCAGGATGGCGCCGCTGCAGGCGCTGTTGACCGCGCTCGTCCCGGACCGCCAGCGGGGCGCGTTCCTGTCGCTCACCATCGCCGTGGGGCAGATCGGGACGGGCGTGGGCGCGGCCCTGGGCGGCGTGCTCTACGCCGACCTCGGGTACACGGCCAACACCCTGGCCTCGGCCGCCGCGATCCTGGCGATGGCCGCGCTGGTCTGGAAGTGGCTTCCCGAGCCTGAGACGCAGGCCGTGGACGCTCCCACGCCGGCCTAGCCCTCGTGCTCCAGCGTCGCCAGCAGCGCCGGCAGCGCGTCCGAGGTCGAGAGCACGACGCCGGCGCCGGCGGTCATCAGCGTCCGGCCGTGCGAGTCGAGGTCGTGGCCCGGTGGGACGATGCCGATGGGCGCGCAGCCCGCCGCGATGGCCGCCGCGACGTCGTCCACGGTGTCACCGGCGAAGGCGGCGTCCTCCGCCTCGACCCCTAACTCGCCGAGGGCCAACGTCAGCCCGTAGGGGTCCGGCTTCTCCCTGCCCGACTGGCGGTCCATGCCGACGACGATGGGGATCAAGTCGGCCCAACCGAAGCGGTCCAGCGTCCACTGGGCGTCGGCGTCGGGGCGGCCGGTGACGAGCGCGAGGGGGTAGCGGTCGGCGAGCGCTTGAAGCGTTTCGGTGCGGATGGCGGCGGGCTCGGTCGCGATCAGGCCGTCGTGGTCTTGGCCGAGGTAGATGCCGTTGAACACCTCGACGACGTCGTCGAAGGCCACGTCGTGCCCCATGTCTTGCAGGAGCGACTGGCTCAGCACCCAGTCGTTGTTGAACCCGCCGGCGTCCTTCTTGGCCTGGACGGCGCCCGGCTGGGGCTCGGCGCCGGCGAAATGGCGGACGGTCTCGGCGATGGCGCGGCGGAACGAGCCCCGCACGTCCACCAAGACGCCGTCCATGTCGAGGAGGAGAGCTTTCAAGGGGTCACGAGGTGGGGACCGAGCAAAGGGGGCTCCGCACGCCCGGGTTCCTCCACGCCGCTCATCCCTCCGCCTCTTCGAGCAGCGCGGCGTTGCTCTCCGACCGGCGGACGCGGTCGAGCAGCGCCGCCAGCGCGACGGCGGGGTCGGGGTCCGCGACCGACCGGCGGAGCGACTGGAGCCGGGCCAGGGGGCCGGGCTCGATCAGCATCGACTCCCGGCGCGTGCCGCTGGCGGCGAGGTCGACGGCGGGGAACAGCCCGCGCTGGGCCAGGTCGCGGTCGAGCACCAGCTGCATGTTGGCCGTGCCCTCGAAGGCCTGGGCGATCGACTCGTCGTCGGGCTTGCCGGTCCCCGCCAGGACCGTCGCGATAACGGTGAGCGACCCGCCCTCCTCCACCGACCGGGCGGCGCCCAGCAGCCGCTTGGGCTGGCGCAGGGCGGCGACCGACGGCGGTCCGGACTCCTCCAGCACCGCCTGGTGCGCCTGCACGAACCGCGTCACCGAGTCCACCAGCAAGACCACGTCGCGCCCGGCCTCGACCAAGCGGCGGGCCTTCTCCAGCACCAGGTCCGCGATGTGGACCTGGCGCTCGGGCGTGTCGTCGAACGTCGAGGCGACGACCTCCGCGCCCGGGGCGGCGCGCTGGAACTCGGTCACGTCCTCGGGCCGCTCCGCCACGAGCAGCACGAGCACCGTGGCCTCGGGCTCGGCCTGGACCACGGCGCGCGCGATCTCCTCCAGCAGCGTCGTCCGCCCCGCGCCCGTCGGGGTCAGGATCAGGCCGCGCTGGCCCTTCCCGATGGGCGCCACCAGGTCGACGACGCGCGTCGCCAGCCGGTCGGGCGCGGTCTCCAGCCGGATCGCGCGGTCGGGGTACGACGGCGTGAGCAGGTCGTAGCTCGTCCGCTCGTCGAAGGCGTCGGGCGAGCGGCCGTTGATGGTGTGGACGCGGATGAGCGCGAAAAACCGCTCGCCCTCCTTGGGCGGGCGGATCTGGCCGTCGACGGTGTCCCCGATGCGGAGCGAGAACCGCTTGATCTGGCTCGGCGAGACGTAGATGTCGTCCGGCGAGGGGAGGTAGCCGTAGTCGAGGGACCGCAAGAAGCCGTAGCCGTCGGGCAGGATCTCGAGCACGCCCGTCCGTCGGATGAGGCCCTCGAGGGTGACCGCGTAGGGGTCGAACCCCTGCATGTAGTCCGGCCAGTCGGGCGAGATCGGGTGCCGCACGCGCGACTGGCGGCGGCGCGGGGCGCGGGTTGGACGCGACGACTCGGAGCGCGAGCGGGGGGCCGGCCGGACGGCGGGCCGGTCGTCGCTGGCCTGGGCGACGCGCGCGGGGAGGTCGGCGCCGTCCGCGTCGGCGGCGGCCTCGGCGCCCAGGATCTCGTAGATCAGGTCGCGGCGGCGGAGGTCGGCGAAGCCTTGGATCCCGAGGCGGCGGGCGATCTCGTGGAGCTCCGAGACCTTCTTCTGCTCCAGGACGGCGATGGTCATGGCGGCGGGCCCGGCCGCGGGCGCCGGAGGAGAGGGGCAGACCGAGCGGAGAGGGGCGGGAGGCCCGGTCCAAAAAACGCGAGGGGTCGCGGCGGAAACACAGGAGCCGCCGGAAAGCCTCTAACCCGTTGGTGCGTTCGGAGTTCGCGCGCCCAGCACCGCCGCGACGGTTTGATGCGAGCCCGTCACCAGCAGCCGGTCGCCCGGCCCCGCCGCGTCGCGGAAGGCGCGGAGCCCGGCCTCGGCGCTGGCGACCGCTTGCGCCGCTAGGCCCCGCTGGCGGAGCGCGCCGACCAGCGCGGCGGCGGGCAACGCGCGGTCGCCGTCCAGGTCGAGCGCCAGCACGCGGCCGGCGCGCGCGCGCAAGGCGTCGGCGAGGGCGCCGGCGTCCTTGTCCGCCAGCACGCCGACGAGGGCCCACAAGCGCCCGCCCTCGGGGACGGCGAGCGCGTCGAGCGTGGCCTGCCAGCCGTCGGCGTTGTGGGCCACGTCCAGGACCACGCGTGCGTCGTGGCGCCAGGGCTGGCTGCGCCCCTGGAGCCCGGCCCGCGTACCCACCTCCGCCAGGCCGGCGCGGACGGCGTCGGCCGGGAGCGCCCACCCCAGCCTCCCGAAGCCGACCTCGACCGCGCGCACCGCCAGCGCGGCGTTCCACCGCTGGTGCGCGCCCGCCAGCCCGACCTCGGCCGGGCCGTAGTCGGCGGACGGCGTCACCAAACGCGGCTCGACCTGGCACGACTGGCGGACGGACTCGACCGACGCGCCCAACGCCTCGGCCTGCTCTTCCAATGCCGCCTGGGCCGGCGCCGTGACGGCGTGCAAGAAGGGGACGCCGGGCTTGGCGATCCCCGCCTTCTCGCGCGCAATGGCCTGGGGCGTATCGCCCAGCAAGTCGGTGTGGTCCAGCCCAACGTGCGTGACCACCGCGACCTCGGGCGTCAGCACGTTCGTCGCGTCCAGGCGTCCGCCCAGGCCCACCTCGACGACGGCCAGGTCCACGTCGTGCTCGGCGAAGCACAGGAACGACAGCGCGACCGTCGCCTCGAAGAAGCTCGGCTCCGCCTCGTCCATCGTCTCCGCCAGTCGGGCGACGGCGTCGTCCAGCCAGGCGCGCTTCGACCGGCACGCCGTCGATCCGCATCCGCTCGCGCGCGGTCTCCAGGTGCGGCGACGTGTGCAGCCCCACGCGCCGCCCGGCCGCCTGCGCCACCGACGCCGCCAGAGACGACGTGGAGCCCTTCCCGTTCGTCCCGGCAACGTGGATCGCCGGGAACGCGTGGTGCGGGTCCCCCAGCGCTGCCAGCAGCGCCCGCATCCGCTCCAGCCCGGGCCGGTAGGCGTCGGACTGGTGGGCAAAGCGGGGCAGCGTCAGGAGCCGGCGTTCTCCAGGGGACATCGGGGCGACGGGGGGCGTGCCTCCAATCTCCGACTCCTCCGCGGACCACGGCGGCACAATCCACCGCGCGGCCGGCCCGGCGCCGCGCTGGCGGACGCGCTCCGCCAGTGGGCGGGCTACCCGACCTCGACGCGGCGGCGGTCGCCGCCCAGGTGCGACAGCCGGAGCCAGACCGTGCGGACAGGCAGCCAGTCGGTCGCGCGCTCGGGCCACTCGACCAAGGCGATGGCGTCGCCGTCCAGCAGCTCGTCCAGCCCCAGGCCCGCCGCCTGCTCGTCCGACTCGATGCGGTACAGGTCGAGGTGGAGGAGGTCCCCGCCGGCGTGCTCCTGAACGAGCGAGAAGGTGGGCGAGGTCACCGACGACGGGTCGACGCCCAGCCCCGCGGCGATGCCCTTAGCAAGGTGCGTCTTGCCTGCACCCAAGTCTCCGTCCAAGGCAACCACGTCGCCGGGCTCCAGCGCCGCCGCCAGTCGCCGGCCCAGCGCGACGGTCTCGTCGGCGCTGGCGGTCTCGGCGGGCAGTAGGTCGGAGAGGGCGGGCACGGCTAGAGCAGCGGCTCGGCCCGGTCGCGGACGGCGCTCAGGGCGCCGTCGAAGATCTCGTCGATGGTCATCGGCGCGGCGCCGTGCCAGTCCGCGGTCTCGGCGCGGACGCGCGCCGCCAGCCGCAGCGCGCCCTCGATGCCGTGGCGCTGGGCGGAGAACGAGGTCTGCCGGCGCCGCCCCTCGCCGTCGATCCAGTAGGCCGTGACGTAGGGCACGCGCCGCTGGCCGAACGGCCGCGCCACGACGCTGATGCCGGTCACGCCGGTCTGGCTGACCGACCGGCGGTTCTTGTCGCGCGCCTCGGGCGTGTGCATCCGGCCCGCGTCCCAGGTCGTGACCGGGCCCAGGGCCTTCCGGGTCTCGTCGCGCCACGTCTGGGCGGCCACCAGCGCCTGGTCGGCGCCGCCGTGGGCGGAGTCCTTGAAGAACCGGGCCTGCTTCTCGCCGTCGCGTTGAAAGCGGACCGACCACCCGCGCGTGGTGCCGGCCTCCAGCCGGCTGATGTTGCGCATCTCGGCCGGCCGGGCCTTGGCGCGCCGCGCTTGGGCCTTGCGCGCCTCGCGCTTGGCCACGCGCGCTTGCTCGGCCGCGCGGACGGCGTCCGCATCGAGGATTTTGATCGGACCCATGATCTGGTGTGACGGGAGACGGGAGGGGTCGGAAGATACCGCAAGCAGAGGCGGGCTCAGCCGCTCAGGCTTCCTCGATGGTGGGGCTTTCCAGCCGCAGCCCCTCCGCGCTGGCGGATGGCTCCCGCCAGTGGGGCGGAGCGCGGCGGCTACAGCTTCGGCCGCAGCGTCACGACCGGCAGCAGGCACTCCTCCATCGTCACGCCGCCGTGCTGGAAGGTGTCGCGGTACTGGTTGACGTAGCGGTTGTAGTTGGTCGGGTAGACGAAGTAGCCGTCGCCCTTGGCGAAGATGTAGTTCTCGTTGATGCCCATCCGCGGCAACCCGTAGGTCTCGGGCTCGCGGACGAAGATGGCGTCGTCGTGGTCCACCTTAAGGTTGCGGCCGTGCTTGTAGCGCAGGCTCGTGGACGTCTCCCGGTCCCCGATCACCTTGACGGGGTTGAGCGAGCGGACCGCGCCGTGGTCGGTGCTGACCACGATCGTGCAGTCGTGCCGGGCCAGCTCCTGGAAGGCCGCCAGCAGCCAGCTGTGCTCGAACCACGCATTCGTGAGCGCGCGGTAGGCCGGCACGTCGGGCGCGATCTCCTTCAGGATCTTGGTGTCGGAGCGGCTGTGCGCCAGGATGTCGACGAAGTTGACGACGACGGCCGACAGGTCGTGCTGGAGGTAGTCCGTGACGCGGTCGGCGAAGCCGGCGCCGTCGGACTGGCTGACGAGCTTGTCGTAGCGGACGCGGGTGTCGCCGCGGTGCTTGCGCGCCATCAGGTCGGTCAGGAAGTCGGCCTCGTGGGCGTTGAGCGACGCCTCGTCCTGGCGCTCGTCGACGGTGTAGCGGTCGGGGAACCGCTTGGCCAGGTCGATGGGGAGCAGGCCGCCGAAGATGGCGTTGCGGCTGTACGGCGTGGCCGTGGGCAGCAGGCCGAGGTGCCAGTCGCGCTCGATGTCGTAGAGCGCGTGCAGCTGGCGCTCGAACAGCAGCCACTGGTCGTAGCGCAGGCAGTCGATGAGCAGGAACACGACGGGCTTGTCCGGGCTCGACCCCACGTCGCCCAGGTGCGGGAGCACGGCTGAGGGGATCAGCTCGTGGCTCAACATGGGCCGCCGGCGGTCGGGCTTGTCGCCCCTGCGCGCCGCCTCGATCCAGCCCGGGTACTCGGCCTCGACCCAGTTCGCGAAAGCGCGGTTGGCCTCGCGGTACTGGTCGTCCAGGATCTGGCGGACGCCCTCGTCGGCGCCCTCCAGCTCCAGGTCGTGCCGCACCAGCTGCTCGTAGACCTCCGCCCACTCGGCGTGGTCGAGGTCCCCGCCCAGCCGGGCGGTGAGCGCGCCGAAGCCCTGGAGGAAGTCCTGCTGCACGCGCGCGCCCCGGATCTGCGCCCCGTCCAGGATCTTCTTGACCGACAGCAGGATCTGCTTGGGGTTGACCGGCTTGATCAGGTAGTCCGCGATCTGCTGGCCGATGGCGTCCTCCATGATCTGCTCCTCCTCCGACTTCGTGATCATCACGACCGGCGTCTCAGGGCGCTCCGCCTTGATCTGCTGCAGCGCGTCGAGGCCGCCCAGGCCCGGCATCTGCTCGTCCAGGAACACCACGTCGAAGCGGTCGGCGCGGGCCCGGTCCACGGCGTCAGTGCCGTTCGTGACGGTCTCGACGGTGTAGCCCTTGGCCTCCAAGAACAGGACGTGGGGCTTGAGGAGGTCGATCTCGTCGTCGGCCCAGAGGATGCGGGGCATGGCAGCGCGGGGGAGGGAGCGTAGCGACGAGCGGGAGCAACGGGGAGCCGGTGGACGGGACCAACGCCGCCGGCGGGCTCAGGGTGCCCGGCCCACTGGCGGCCAGCTCGGCGGAGGCTGGGGGCAGACGAAGTGCCGGCTACGCTCTCCGTGCCTCACCGGGTACGGCGGGACCAAGCAAGGCGCGGGCACCTGCTCTTCCAAGCAGACGTCGAGCCCGGCGCAGCCGCCTACTCGCCGTCGATGGTCGGCTCGACGGCGGGGACGGTGATGCCGCGGCGCGCCAGCTCCGCCAGCGCGGCGTCGATCTGGCGCTGCTGCTGGGCCAGGCGGCGCTCTTGGGCCTGGAGGTCGGCCAGGGTCTCCGCGATCGCGCGCTCGCGCACCTCGAACGGCGCCATCTCGTAGTAGTCGCGGTCCTCGAAGTAGCCGCGGAACAGGAAGTTGTGCTTGAGCGCCTCCATGTTCTCCGAGAACCGGAACGCGCCCAGGGACGCCCAGCCGGCGGCCTGGTTGAAGCGGTCGGTGATGGCGCGGATGTCCGCCGAGACGGTCTGGAGCTGGGCCGCGCCCTCCTGCAACTGAGCGACCGTCGCGAGGGCGGCGGTGTAGACGCCGTCCTCGTTCAGGAAGCGGGCGACGGTGCCGTTGCCGGTGTTGACCTTGGCCAGGATCTGATCGACGCCGCGGCTGGCGTTCTCGGCGACCGCCACCAGCTCGTCGCCGCGCGCGGTGAAGCTGCGCAGCGTGAGCTGGGCCTCGCCGACGGTCGCGTCCAACGTGTTGGCCGTGTTGACGGCCGAGGCGTAGAGCGCGTCGTCGTACAAGAACCGGCCCAGCGTGCCCTGCCCCGTCCGCACGTCGCCTATGATGCCGGCCAGCTGGACCGAGACCGAGTCGAAGCGGGCGACGGACTCGAACAGGCGGTCCGTGACCGCGGCGAGCTCGAACGGGTCGACGCCCTCGATCTGCCCGTTGTCGGCCACCTGGGGCCGGTTGGGGCTCCCGTCGGTCAACGCGACGATGACCTCGCCGACCAAGCCGTCGGTCTGGATCAGCGCCCGGCTATCCTCCCGGATCAGGTGGCTGGCCCGCTCCTGGATGTTCATCTCGACCGTGATCGGGTCGCCCGGGACGGCCGGCAGCCGGACCGCCTCCACCGACCCGACCGAGATCCCGTTGTAGAACACGTCGGCGCCTGCCTTCAGCCCAGACACCTGGTTGAAGGTGGCGCGGACGGTGAAGGAGCTGCCGAACAAGTTGTTCTGGCTCCCGATCACGAACAGGAAGCCGATGCCCACGAGGAGCGACAGCAGGATGACGAGGCCGAGGCGGGCTTGACGGGTCATGTGTGGAAGCTACGTGCAGGCGGCGCCGGGCCGGAGGGGGGCGGGGGTGCCCTAGGCGTGTCCGTAGGCGCCGGTGCCTCGGAAGAACTCCTGGAGCTCCGGGTGCTCCGACTGGCGGACGTGGTCGAGCGTGCCGGCCTCGACGATCTCGCCGTCGAGCAGGAAGTGCGCGCGGTCGGTGATGATCTCGGCCGCCAGCAGGTCGTGCGTGATCGCGATCGACGAGATCCCGCGCGTGTCGCGCAGCTGGACGATGAGGTCCGAGACGACGCGGACCGAGACGGGGTCGAGGCCCGTCGTGGGCTCGTCGTACAGGATGATGTCGGGGCGCAGGATCAGCGTCCGCGCCAGGCCGATCCGCTTTTTCTGCCCGCCCGAGAGCTCGGCGGGGTACTGGTCGCGCGTGCCGGGGAGGTTCACGTCCTCCAGCGACTCCATGACCAGGTCGTCCTTCTCGTCGCGGTCGAGCGTCGTGAGCCGGTCGAGGAAGAACCGCATGTTCTCGTAGACCGTCATCGAGTCGAACAGGGCGCCGCCCTGGAAGAGGTAGCCCAGCCGGGTCCGCTTGCGGTCGAGCTGCTCCTGGTCCATCAGGTCCAGGCGCTCGCCGAGCACCCAGACCTCGCCCTTGTCCGGCTGGAGGAGCCCGACGACGTGCTTGGTGAGCACGCTCTTGCCCGTGCCCGAGCCGCCCAGCACGACGGCCGAGGTCCCGCGCTCCACGGTCAGGTTGATGCCCTTCAAGATCTTCTTGGGCCCGAAGCCCTTGTAGACCTCGCGCATGTCCACGACGATGTGGTCGGGCGGGGGCGGCGAGTTCCCCGTCACCGGCCCCGTCTCGGGGTCGACGAGGTGGGGCTCGGTCTCGCCCGGCACGCTGGCCGTGGGCGCCCCGGTCGGCTCGCTGGCCGCCGTCGCCAGCCCGTCGTCGGAGAGCGGGTGCGGGCCGTCGACGTCGGACTGGCGGCGGGCGTCGGCGCGCTTGGAGATGCGGGACATGAGGTCTGGGGCGTGGGGCGTCGGTTGGATCGCGCGGGGCCTCGGTTGCGGGGACCGCGCGCCCGACGCCCTAGGCGGCGTCGCTGATGTCGCCGAAGATCATGATCGACAGGCGGACGATGACGACGTCGGAGACCAGGATCAGCAGGCTCGAGATCACGACGGCGTTCATGGCCGCCCGGCCCACCTCGCGCGTGCCGCCGCGGACGTTGTAGCCGAGGTAGCACGTCACGATCCCAACGATGAACCCGAAGATGGAGGTCTTCATGGTGTCCACGATGACGTCCTCGAAGCGGAGCGAGTCGAAGGCGGTGTCGATGAAGACGCGGATGTCCATGCCGCCGGCCAGCGTGGCTTCGAGGTAGCCGCCGGTGAGCGCCAGGATGTCGGTCAACATGGTCATGATGGGGAACATGATCACGCACGCCAGCACGCGCGTCACCACCAGGTAGTGGAACGGCTTCAGGGCCGCCACCTCCAGGGCGTCGATCTGCTCGGTCACCTTCATCGAGCCCAGCTCGGCGCCCATGCCCGCGCCCAGCCGGCCCGCCAGCACCAGGCTCGTGAGCACCGGGCCGATCTCTTTGATCACCGACAGCGCCAGCATGGACGGCAAGAAGCTCTCGGCGCCGAAGCGCGCCAGCGTGCCCCGGCTCTGCATCGCCAGCACGATGCCGATGGAGAAGCCCACGACGCCGGTCAGCGTCAGGCTCTTGGTGCCCACCTCGTCCATCTGGACCAGCAGCTCCTTGAACTCGAACGGGCGGCGCCAGAACCGAGCGAAAAAGCGGCCGATGAAGGCGAACAGCCCGCCGGCCTCCGAGAAGAACGCCTCGCCGGGGACCGACCGCTCCCGGGCCTCCTCCTGGCGGACCTCGACCTTGCGCTCGATCTCCTTGTCCTGCAAGATCTTCTCGTTCTGGCGCGAGCGCCGCGACTGGCGGAGCCGTTGGGTGAGCGAGTCGGTGGGCAGCGTCTCCATGTCCGGAAGGTAGGCGCTACCAGGCGCGCTCGAATCCGAAGCCGCCGCCGAGACCGCGCTGGCCGCTGAACTCGCTCTGGGCCGTGAGCCACTCCAGCAGTTGGTAGTCCAGGCCCAGGATGATGGGGAGCCCCTGCTCCTGCTGCGACGACCCGCCGATGGGGACGATGAAGCCGGCGGTCCAGAACACCTTGGTGGACAAGTAGTCGCCCACCTTGACGATCAAGTCGTTGCCCTCGTAGTCGATCTGGGCCGTCTCCAGGCCCAGGCCCCGGCTAGCGGCGCCTTCGAGCACGCTCGACACCCGGCCCAGCGCGACCCCGCTTGCGACCCCGCCGAGCGCGCCGGCCCCGAGCGCATCGTCGGCCAGCCGGCCGGTCGCGATCAGCGACACGATGTCGGCCTGCTCCATGGTCGGGTTGGACGAGAAGCGGATCACCAAGTCCTCGTTGAACCGGCCCGTCACGCCCAGCCCGATCGTGGCCGACGACTGCCCGGCGATGGAGCCCGCCAGCTTGACGTCGAGCTCGGCGGCGAGGTCGATGCGGGCGCCCAAGGGGTCGCCGTTGAAGGTGATGCGGCCGTTCTCAAGCTCGAACTGGCGGTTCAACGTCTCGACCGACCCGCGCACCAGGTCGATGCCACCGAACAGCTGGCTGCCCTCGGCGAAGGCAGCCTTGCGCGCGTCAACGGTGCCCTCGAACTCGATGTCGAACGGGAGCCCGTTGTTGGAGCGGAGCCAGACGTTGCGCTGGAACTCGACGGACAGGTTGTAGTCGAGGGCTTCGGTGAAGCGGTTGACGGCCGTGTCGCGCGCGACGATGGTGCGGCCGAAGCGGGCCTCGACCTCGCGGAGCTGGGCGTCCGTCAGGGTGATGGCCTCCAGGTCCGGCGGCACCAGCTCGTCGGTCAGGAAGATGTCGCCCTGGGACACGACAACGGCGCCGCGCAGGACCGGCCGGTCCAGGGTCCCGGTCAGCCGCAGCGGCGACGACCCGCGGTCCAGCGTGAGGTCTTGGAACGTCCGGGTGTCCATCGCCACGAACTGGCGCGGCGTAATGGTGAGGTCGAGCTCGCCGACGGAGAGCTCCCGTAGGCGGATGTCGCCGGTGACGTCGAGCGCCGTCCGCCCGGCCTCGTCCTGGATCGTGACGTCCTCGATCACGATGCGGTCGTTCTGGAACGTGAGGTCGGCGGAGATCGGCTCGTACACGCGGCCGGTCGCCGCCAGTCCCAGCGTGCCGCCGGTCAGGGCCGCGACGCCGTCCAGGCGCGGGGCCGCCTGCGTCCCGCCCACCTGGAGGTCGAGGCGGAGCGCGCCGCCCAGCGCGGTGTAGCTGTCCTCGTTCAGGAACGGCCGCGCCCACCCGATGGGGAAGGCGTCGGCGCGCGCGCGCAACGTGACCTCGGCGTCGTCGGAGACCTCCTGGTTGCCCTCGGCGAGCGAGAACTGCATGGGGACCGTGCCGTCGATGGTCAGCGTCTCGCCGTCGACGTGCGTCAGGATCGCGTCGAGCGCGAGCCGTCCAGCGGCGTAGTCCACGTTGGCGCGCATGGAGCCGACCGTCGTGCCGCGCGTGGTGAAGTCGACGAGCGTCACCGTCCCGTCGATCAGCGGCGCCTCGGCCGGGCCGCTCAGCGCGAGCGTGGCCGAGAGGTCGCCGCCCAGCGCTTCCAGCCCGGCCAGGTCGCTCAGCGTCTCGATGGCGAGGTTCTCGACCGTCACGATCATGTTCTGGTCGCCGCCGGGGTTGAGGTCGAGGACGCCGTCGGCCGCGACCTGCTGGCTGCCCGAGTCCGACGCCAGGAGCAGGCTCCGGACGTCGACGAGCCCGTCCTCGACGGCGATCTCGGTGGGCTGGAGCAGCTGCCACGTCGAGCCGTCCAGGAGCAGCGTGCCGCGCTCGAGTTGGACGCCGTTGGTGACCAGGTCCAGGCGTGCGGCGACGGCCAGCTCGCGGCGGTCGTCGACGATCACCGAGCCGTCCACCAGGATGTCGCCGCCGTCGGTCGAGATCGTCGCGTCGCCACGGCGGACGGTGAAGGTGCCGCGCGTGAGCACGTCGAACGAGGCCGTCGCGCCGCCGGCCAGAGCGCCCAGACCGAGGGAGTCGGCGAGGGCGCGGTCCCAGCTGGCGTTGACGCTGGCGTCGAGCCCGGTGACGGCCAGCTCGCCCACGACCAACTGGCGGGCCTGGGCGGCGCCGATGATCTGGATGGGCGCGCCGGGCTGGGCGCGGGCGTTGAGGTTAAACGAGGCCGTCTCCAGGCCTAGCGTCTCCTCGCTGAGGCTCGCCAAGGGCGCCAGGCTGGAGACCGTGCCCTCCAGGCGGAAGTCGCTGGGGGCCGCCTCGTTGAACAGCGCCAGCGTGCCGCCGCCCGTCGCGCGCGCCAGGTCGCTGTCGAACAGCAGGGTGTCGAGCCGGACGACGCCGTCCGCCAGCGCGAACCGGGTGGACAGGGTGTCGACCGAGACCGGGCCCAAGCGCGAGCCCGCGCCCTGGACCGACCCGCCCAGCGTCATCGTGGCCGGGTTGGTGCCCTGGCCGGCGACGTCGAACGTGAGCGAGAGCAGGACCGGGTTGTCGGGCGGCAGGTCCGCGAGCGTGGCCACGTCGAGGTTCTCGGTCCGCCCGCGGACGCTGTAGCTGGGCTCGTCCTGGAACGGCCGCGCCTGGAACGACGCCACCAGCCGCCCGTCCAGGCCCTCGGCCCCGACCACGTCGAGGTCGGCGGTGCCGCCGAGCGCGCCGTTGGCCAGCGTGAAGGTGACCCGGCCGCCGTCGATCTCGGCCTCGTTGATGCGCGAGGGGCGCAGGCTCAGCGTGCCCTGGGCGTCCGCGGTCGGCAGGTCGGCCAGGCCGGAGAGCTGGCCCGAGAAGCAGCCCGTCAGGTCCGAGCGGGGGGCGGCCTCGGCGAAGCGGGACAGGTCGAGGTCGTAGAAGCACGTGTTCTCGAACGCGAACGACGGCGAGCCGCCGAACGGGCGCCCGGAGAGCGCCAAGTCGAACCGGCCCTCGGGCGTCGCCAACTCGCCGTTGACGGCCAAGGTGCCGCCGTCCAGCGTCACGCGCACGTCGCCGGAGTCCACGAACCGCTCGCCGTACGACGACGGTTCGGTGATCTGGATGCGGCCGTCCAGCCGCATCGTGGCCGGGTCCAGGCCGGCGCCCGTGATGTCGTAGGCCGCCGTCAAGTCGCTGTACTGGTCGGGGTTGCCGGTCAGCTCGGCCAGGTCGAGGTTGCGGACCGTCCCCTGCAGGTCGAACGCCAGCGGGGCGGCGAAGGGCCGGGCGGTGCCACTGGCGGTGAGCGCGCCCGCGGCGCCGAGGTTGGCGCTCGCGTCGATCTGGGCGACCCCGCGCCGCAGCGCGACATCGGCGTCGACGGCCACCAGGTCGTAGGTCCCGAAGCGGGAGTTGCGCAGCTGGACGGTCGCGTCGATGGGCGCCGTGGCGGGGTCCACGCCGACGCCCGACAGCGTGAACGCGCCGGTCAGGTCGCTGGCCTGGGCCGGGTTGCCGGTCAGCGCGGCCAGGTTCAAGCCGAACATCTGGCCCCGGGTGACCTCGTACCGGAGCGGCTCGCCCAGGTCGACCGTCCCGTCGGCGGTCAGGCGGCCGTCCTGGCCGGGCAAGGCCGCGTTGGCGTCGAAGGCGATGTTGCCTCGGTTGATCGTGGCGTCGGCCCGGAGCGCCGCCAGTCGCAAGCGGCGGCCGGGCAGCCCGATGTCGACGCGGCTGAGGTCGACGGCGGCCGTCCCGCGGAACGTGTCGAGGTCGCGGCCCTGGCCCTCCAGGGCGAAGTCGCCCGCGAACGAGTCCGTCCGGCCCGAGCCGGGGAGCAGGAGCCCGAGGTCGAGGTCGCGCGCCGTGCCCGTCACCTCGACCGACGGCACCTCGTCGAACGGCCGCGCCCGGCCCTCGGCCACCAGCGACGCGCCCGGCAGCGACCCGTCCACGTCGAACGTCACGCGGCCGGCGGCGAAGTCGCCCGCCAGCGCCAGCCGGTCGATCCGGCGGCCCCCGACGCGCGACTCCGTGAGGTCGACGGAGAACGGGCCGCTCAGGGTCTCCAGCGTCGTCCCGCGCAGGTTCAGCTTGAGGTCGCCCGTGACCGTCGCCGCGAGCGCCGGGTTGCGGGTCAGGACCGACGGGTCGAAGCGGCGCAGCGTGCCCTCGGCCTGGTAGCGGACCGGGCCGTCGGGGTTGCGCGAGAACTCGCCGTCGATCGAGATCGTGGCGTCGTCCAGGGTCCCCGCCAGCGAGGCGGTCAGGAGGTTGCCGTCGGAGTCGGCGCGGAGCTGGAGCCGGGGGTCGCCGTAGAGGGACACGCCGCCGAAGGCGCGGGCGTCCTCCAGCGCGATGGGGTCGGCGACGACGCGGGCGTCGAAGACGGGCAGCGTGCCGTCCGACGTGAACGTCAGACGGGCCCGGCCGGTCAGGTCGGTGCCGGCCCGGCTGGTCACCACCAGGTTGCGCAGGTCGAGGTCCTGGCGCGAGAACCGGCCCGCGCCGGCGACCTGCATCTCGCCCCGGCCGAACGGCGCGAGCGCGTTCAGGCGGACGGACTCGATGGCCCCCGACAGGCTGTCGCCCTGCTGGCGGAAGTCGCGGACGATGGCGTCGAGGTTCTGGACGGTGTGGACCGAGTCGCGCCCGTCGGCGCGGTACCAGTGGACCTCGGCCGACCCGCGCCAGAGCGCGACCTCGTCCAGGAGCACGGTGAACGTGCCGGGCTCCTTCTTGTCGGCCGGCTTGAGCAGCCCGGCCACGTTGAACGTGCTGTCGGCCCGCTGGCGGGCGAAGACGCGGGGCCTGGCGACGTACAGCTGGCTGGCCGAGAACGTCCGGCTCAGCAGCGTCCTCAGGTTGTAGTCCACCATCACCGTGTCGATCGCGACCACGACCTCGCCGCCGCGGCGGATCTCCATCCCGGTCAGCCGGGCACCGGTCAGGAAGTTGCCGTCCAGGCCGGCGACCTCGATCTCGGCGTCGTCGGCCAGGAGGTTCGCGATCTGCTTGACCACGATCCCGCGCGCGAACGTCTGCCCGGCGTTGGTCTGGAGGTAGACCAGCGTGCCCACGACCACCAGCGTCACCAGCAGCACGGCGGCGGCCACGCCCAGCCCGACGCGCCGCCGCAAGCGGTGCGGCGACGGCTCGCCGGCGCGCGGCTCCGCCCCCACGCCGGCGGGCGCGGCGCCGTCGCCGGAGGCGCCGTCCAGGTCGGCAGCGCGGGCGGGGTCG
Source organism: Rubricoccaceae bacterium (assembly GCA_963789285.1). Lineage (GTDB taxonomy): Bacteria > Bacteroidota > Rhodothermia > Rhodothermales > Rubricoccaceae > Rubrivirga. Next base: position 1,707,057 of record CAWBJZ010000004.1, on the reverse strand, counting down.
GTGGTGGGGTCGGTGGGCACGGGAGGGGAACGAGCGAAACCGCCGGAAGGTCTCCGCGGCTGGCGGCCGCCGCTAGAACGTCTGGCCGATGGAGATGTGGAACTGCAAGCGCCCGGCGTCCACCAGCCCGAAGAACGTCTTCTCGGCCTCGATGTCGTCTTTGTTGAAGTCGGAGCCGTTGAGGCGGGCGTCGATGTAGCCCAACGTCTCGCCTGGGACCGGGGCGACGCCGGTAAAGCAGAGCGGGCCGTCGGACTCTGAGGGCGGGTCGGCGTAGATCGAGCTGCCGCAGTAGACCCGGGCCGGGTCCCGGAGGTCGAGGTAGGACGGGTTGAGCTTGATGCCCAACCCGAGCGAGATGAACCCGACGGGCGTGAGGTACTGGATGCTGGCGCCGGTCCCGACGCGGAGGCCGCCCTCGTCTTCGAGGATGTCGGCGAGCGTGGAGTCGGCCGTCGCGCCGCCGGCCCGGATCAGCCCTGTCGTCGCCGCCGCGGCCGGCCCCCCGACGGCGCCGGCGTCCAGGAACACGTTGGCGCCCCACTGCGGGCCCAGCGGGCAGCGGCACGTTGAGCTGGACCGACGCCGAGCCCTTGAGCTGCCCGCCCACGCCGACGTAGTTCACGTCGCGCGGGCTCGTGATCCGGCTCGGGTCGGGGATCTCGCCCGGCGTCTGGACCGGCGGCGTGACCGAGAACGTCTTGGGCCCCAGCCGGGCCGCCGCCCACCCCCGCACGTCGGCCGTGCCGCCGGCGTAGAACAACTGGTCGCGGAGCAGGATGTAGTCTCCGACGGCGTCGGACGAGGTGTCGCCCAGCGGCCGGATCGCCCCGACCGTGACCCGGGCCACCAGCCCGATCCGGGGGCGGACCGGCACGGTCACCGACGCCGCCAGCCGGGCGCGCGCGTAGGTCACGTCGCCGCCGGAGAGCGCCAGCGACGGCCGGAGCACGAAGCCGCGCGTGGGCTGGAGCGCGTTGTCGAGCTGGCCGTAGACCACGTCCAGGCTCACGATGCCGGTCGTGGCGCGTAGCGAGTCGGGCAGGAACGGGCCGGGCGGGAGCGCGAACCGGCCGGCGTCGAGCAGCCGGATGCCGAGCCCGCGCGACAGGTCGCGGCGGCGGCCCGTCACCGACAGCGCGGCGGTCTTCAGAGGCGCCAGCGTGAGCAGGAGCGCGTTCGAGACCTCGAACGTGCGGCTGGCCTCGATCTCGTCCTCGCGCTGGCGGAACGACGGCTGCAACGTGTACGACAGCCGGCGGTCGAAGACGTAGGGCTGGCGGAAGGGGACCGAGAACCGCAGGTCGCGGATCGGGCCGCCCGTGACCGAGCGCTGGGACTGCCCACCCAGGATCGTGATGTCGGGCTCCCCCGACCGCCACTCAGCGTCGACGCCTAGCTGGCGGGCGCCCTCGAAGGCGTTGCGGTGGGTCACCGAGCCCCGGAGCGTCAGGCCTCCCTCCGAGAAGAAGCCGCCGAACGCGTTCGCGATGAGCGCCGGGCCGCGGCGCACGCGCGCGACCACGTCCACCAGCGTGTCCCCCCGCACGGCCTCCGGCGCAACGTCCACGAGCGCGAGTTGGAACAGGCCCAGGCCGAAGATCTCGCGCTGCCCCTCGCTCAGCGCCGAGGCGTCGAAGAGGTCGCCAGCCGCGATGGGGATCTCGCGCGCGACCGTGCTCGCGTCGAGCGACTCGTTGCCCTCGACGCGCACGCTCCGCACCCGGACGCGGTCGCCTACGTTGACCTTGACGCGGACGTCGGCCGTCAGCCCGGTCGAGTCGGGGAACTGCTCGGCGCCGGCGTCGGCCCAGGCGTAGCCCCGGTTCCGGAGCCAGCTGATCGTCTGGCCCTGGAGCTCGACGAGGGAGAACAGGCTGAGTCGGCCGCCCGTTCGGACGGCCGTCCGCCGGGTGAACGCCTCCCAGTCGTCGCGGATGTCGGGCGCCAGCACGGCCGTCACGTCGGACTGCCCCGGCCCCCGGAACTCGACGTCGCCGATGACGAGCGGCGGCCCCTCGTCGATCAGGAACGTGACGTCGACGGCGTTGCGGGCCGTGTCGAGCTCCACGGCGTAGTCCACCTCGGCCTGGGGGAACCCGCTCGTCTCGTAGTACCGCGTCAGCCGGACGACGTCGCGCGCCAGCTCGATGGGGTTGAACGGGTAGTCCTCGCCGCCGCCGCCCAGGAGCGTCCGCGCGAAGACGCCGGGCCGGGGCGTGGTCGCGACCTGGAGCTCCAGGTCCTGCTCGAACAGCGTCTGGCCGTTGACGAAGTCGAACGTGACGGTCTTGACCTGGGTGTCGCGGTCGACCAGCGTCAGCGGCGCCTGCGCGCGCGCGGGCACCGCCAGCACGACCAAGGCGAGGAGCAGGAGGCGAGACGTGGGCACCGGGCCGGGGCGGGATCGCGGCGAAGCTAGCCCTTCAGCGGGGGCCGTCACGGTGAAGGCGTAGCGGCATCCGCTTGGGCGCCGTCGCCCCCCGCCGCGCTGGCGGCCGCGGGGGGCGCGCCGGCGGAAACACCCGGAAGGCCGTTCGGGCTCTGAGGCGACACCGGCGGGGGGTCCGCGGGGAGCGGCGTGGCCTTGGCGCGGGCGGCGTTCTCGGCCATGTTGGCCGCGAAGCGGGAGCGGTGGCGGCGCACGGAGCCCATCCGCGACCACATCGAGCGCAGGCGCGACTTCCGGGGCCGGTGGCGCTTCTCGTAGAGCGACGCCACGACGGCGCCCACGATCAGGATCAGGCCCGACAGGTAGACCCAGAACACGAACGCCAGGATCAGCCCGAACACCCCGCCCAGCCCGCCCAGCCCCTCGGCCTGGTCGGAGTACTGGTCGAAGTCGGCGACGTGCGTGGCGTAGAGCGCGAACCCGTTCTTGGCCAGCTCAAACAGGACCGCCGCCGCCGCCGCGCCCCACAACGCCGCCCGGACGGGCGGACGGGGACGGGGCACGAAGTAGTACAGCTGGGCCAGCATCCCCACTGTCAACACATAGGGCACCACCAGCGTGACGGCGTGGAGCAGACCGTTGGCCAGGGCCGTGACCGTCGCCGCGTCCAGCCCGACGTCGCTCGCCAGCGCGCCGCTCCGGGCCGTGAGCACGCGCGTGCCGGCCGTGATCACGAACGAGAGCAGGAACAGGCTCCCTACCTGGGCCATCATCCGCAGGTCGAACGCGTAGCCGCCCAGGATGGACCGCATCCGGTGCCGGCTCTCCCCCATCGCCGCGCCGACGACGTACCGCAGCGTCGCGAACAACGTGACGACGGTCGCCAGGAAGGCGGCGACACCCAGCGGGGCGAGCGTGCCGGAGGCCTCCTGCAGCGCGAACACCAGCTCGATCAGCCCGTCGGCCTGGCTCGGCGGCAGGAACGAGCGCAGAAAGCCCGTCACGGTCTCCATCGAGTTGTCGCCGCGGAGGACGAGCCCGAAGATGCCGGCCGCGAGCAGCAGCAGCGGGAGCAGCGTCACGAACGTCTTGAACGCGATGGCCTGCGCCCACAGGAACACGGGGTCGGTCGAGAACGACTTGAAGAGCCCCCCCCCGTAGTACTGGGGGACGCTCAGGGCCTTGCGTGCTCGACGGGCTGCGGTGCGGAGCATGACGGCTAGAGTACGCCCCGCCGGCGGACGCGTCCACCTCGCGCGGGATATCGGGCTTCGACCTACACGGAGCCCGGCCCCGTCCCGCTGGCGGAGGCCGCCCGCCAGCGAGAGCGGCGGGCCTAGCGGCGCTGGCTACGCCGTCGCTTTGCGGTCCTCGAAGGTGGGCGCGGCGCCGTCGGCGATGGTGGCGGCCGAGATGCGGCAGACCTGGCCGGCGCGGTCCTCGGGCGCCTCGAACATCAGGTCCAGCATGGCCTCCTCCAACACCGACCGCAGGCCGCGCGCGCCGGTCTTGAGCCGCATCGCCTGGTCCACGACCGCGTCGAGCGCGCCGTCGTCGAGCACCAGGTCCACGCCGTCCATCGCGAACAGCTTCTGGTACTGCCGGACGAGGGCGTTCTTGGGCTCGGTCAGGATGCGGCGCAGGTCGGGCGGGGTGAGCGCGTCGAGCGCCGTCATGACGGGCAGGCGGCCGATCAACTCGGGGATCAGCCCGTAGCGGAGCAGGTCGTCGGGCTCGGCGTGGCGGAAGACGGTCGGGTCGGCGGCGTCGATCTGGCGGAGGTCGTGAGCGGTGGCGAACCCGATCTGGCCCTTCGACATCCGCCGGGCGATCTGGGGCGCCAGTCCGTCGAAGGCGCCGCCGCAGATGAACAGCACGTTGCGGGTGTCGAACTGGACCAACGACTGCTCGGGGTGCTTCCGCCCGCCCTTGGGCGGCACGCCGGCGACGGTCCCCTCCAGCATCTTCAACAACGCCTGCTGGACGCCCTCGCCCGACACGTCGCGCGTGATGGACGCGTTGTCGCCCCGGCGCGAGAGCTTGTCGACCTCGTCGACGTAGATGATCCCGCGCTCGGCGCGCTCGACGTCGTAGTCGGCGGCCTGCGAGCAGGTTGGCCAGGATGGACTCCACGTCCTCGCCGACGTAGCCGGCCTCGGTCAGCGCCGTGGCGTCGGCGATCGAGAAGGGCACGTCCAGGATCTTCGCCAGCGTCCGCGCGAGCAGCGTCTTGCCGGTCCCGGACGGGCCGAGCAGCAGGATGTTGGACTTCTCGAGCTCGACGTCGTCGTAGGCGTGGAGGTACTCCTCGGCCTCGATCCGCTTGTAGTGGTTGTAGACCGCCACCGACAGCGTCCGCTTGGCGATGTCTTGGCCGATGACGTGCTCGTCGAGCTTGCCCTTGAGCTCGCGCGGGGTCATCCGCCGCGGCCGGCCGGAGCGCCGGCTGGCGGACGGCGTGGGCGGGACGTAGGCCTGAAGGTCGCCCCTCACGATCCCGGAGGCGTCGTGGATGCAGCGGTCGCAGATGTAGACCTCCGGCCCGGCCACCATCGAGGTGACCTCGTGGGCGGTGCGGCTGCAGAACGAGCAGCGGATGACGTCGTCGCCGACGGGCATGGCGCGGGGGAGCGGGACCCGGGGAATCTATGCCACGGCCGCGTGCCCTCGTCGGCTCCCCCGCTCGGACGGGGGAACGGGACGACGCGCCCGCCCCGGAGCCGCGGCGAACCAGTGCCCCACCGAGCCCCCGGCGCCGCCCGTCTATCTTGCCGCCCCCCGGCCGCCTCCGCCATGAAGCCCGCCCTTCTCCTCGCCGCGCTGGCGGTGGCCGCCGCCAGCGGCTGCCAGTACGTCGACTCGGCCGACGGCGGCCCCAGCCCGACCGCGACCACGGACGGCCTGGCGGCCTCCGCCGATTCCGTGCTGGTCGAGAAGCTGGCTCAGTACACGACGGTCCGCCTGGAGGCCGACTTGTCCGGCCTCAGCGACTCCACGCGCGCCATGCTCCCGCACCTGATCGCGGCAGCGCGCGCCATGGACGAGGTCTACTGGACCCAGGTCAACGGCGCCCCGCGCGACTCGATGCTGGCCGGCCTGAGCGAGCCCGCCCGGCGCTACGTCGCCATCAACGCCGGACCTTGGGACCGCCTGGACGGCGACACGCCGTTCTTGCCCGGCGTCCGGGCCAAGCCGCCCGGCGCCGGGTTCTACCCCGCCGACCTGGGCAAGGACGAGCTGCTCTCGACCGCCGACCTCTACCCCGAGCGCGACCTGACCGGCCTGTACACGTTGGTGCGTCGCGAGGATGGAAACCTGGTCTCCATCCCCTACCACCAGGCCTTCGCCGACGCCCACGGCCGCGCCGCCGCCCACTTGCGCGCCGCCGCCGACCTCGCCCAAGACGACGGGCTGGCCCACTACTTGCGCCTGCGCGCCGACGCCCTCCTGACCGACGACTACCGCCCGTCCGACCTGGCCTGGCTCGACATGCGGACGAACCCGCTCGACGTCGTCATCGGGCCCATCGAGACCTACGAGGACGAACTGGCGGGCTTCAAGGCCGCGCACGAAGCGTTCGTGCTGGTCAAGGACCCGGAGTGGAGCGACCGGCTGGCGGGCTACGCGCGCCTGCTCCCCGACCTCCAGGCCGGGCTCCCCGTCCCGGACGCGTACAAGGCCGAGACGCCCGGCACCGACGCCGACCTCGGGGCCTACGACGTGGTGTTCGTCGCCGGCGACGCCAACGCGGGCTCCAAAACCATCGCCATCAACCTGCCCAACGACGAGTCGGTGCAGCTGGAGAAGGGGTCGCGGCGGTTGCAACTCAAGAACGCGATGCGGGCCAAGTTCGACCGCATCCTGGTCCCCATCGCCGACGTGCTCTTGCCCGACGACCAGCGCGGCCTGGTGACGTTTGAGGCGTTCTTCGGCAACACCATGTTCCACGAGGTCGCGCACGGGCTCGGCATCAAGAAGACCGTCACCGGCGCCGGGACCGTGCGAGAGGCGTTGCAAGACCGGGCCTCGGCGCTGGAAGAAGGCAAGGCGGACGTGCTCGGACTCTACATGGTCCAGCAGCTGATCGAGCGCGGCGAGTGGGACGACGCGACGCTGGAGGAGCACCAGGTCACGTTCGTGGCCTCGGTCTTCCGGTCGATCCGGTTCGGGGCGTCGAGCGCGCACGGACGCGCCAACCTCGTCCGGTTCAACGTCTTCCAGGAGCAGGGCGCCGTGGTCCAGGAGGCCTCGCCGGACGGCCCGGTGTGGCGCGTCGTCCCGGAGAAGGTGGCCGAGGCGACGGAGGCGCTGGCGGCCCGCATCCTGACGCTCCAGGGCGACGGCGACTACGACGCCGTGGACGCCTTCGTCCGCCAGTACGGCCGGGCCACGCCGGCGCTGGCGGCCAGCCTGGACCGCGTCGCGGCGGCCGGCATCCCCGTCGACGTGGTCTACGAGCAGGGCGAGGCCGTGCTGGGCCTGGAGCCCGCCGCCCCGCTGCCAGCCGCGACCCGGGCCCTCCTCCCGCCGGACGCCCCGTGACCGTCTGCGACTTGACGCACGCCTACCACGAGACGAGCGGGGGCATCCGGACCTACATGGACGCCAAGCGGCGCTACGTGCTCGACCACACCGAGCACCGCTACGTCGCCGTCGTGCCCGGCGCCCAAGACGCCGTCGAGCGCGACGGCCGCGCGACGACGGTCCGGATCGAGGGGCCGGTGATGCCCAAGGCGGCGCCGTACCGCTGGCTCAAGGACCCCCGCAAGGTCTACCGCGCCCTGCGCGAGCAGGCGCCCGACGTCGTCGAGGTCCAGACCCTCTACATGCCGACCGAGTGGGGACCGGCGTTCGCCTACCGCGCCCGCCAGCCGGCCGCGGCCGTGGCCCAGATGGTCCACACCGACTTCGCCGGCTCCTACGCGACCGACTACGGCGGGGCGATGTTCGGCGCGTGGGCCGGGCCGACCATCGGGTACCTGGCCGGGATCTACGTCGGGACGGTCCTGCTGGCGTCGGACCTGGCGCTGGTGCCCTCGCCGTTCCAGGCCGAGCGGCTGGCCGGCCACCGCGCGCCGGTCCACGTCGTCACGCCGGGCGTGGACACGGACACGTTCACGCCCGCCGCCGCCGACCCGGCCGTCCGCGCCGAGATCGGCGTCGCGCCCGGCGCCGCGCTGGCGGTCTACGTCGGGCGGCTCGACTCCGAGAAGCGGACCGACACGATGGTCGAGGCGGCCACGCTCGCCGACGCCCGCTCGCCGACGACGCTGGTGATGGTGGGCGACGGCCCTCACCGCGACGCGCTCGTGGCCCGCCAGCGGTCCGGGGCGCCCATCCGCGTGCTCCCTTTCTTGTCCGACCGCGCCGCCCTCGCCCGGCTGCTGGCCTCGGCCGACGTCTACCTCACGGCCGGCCCGTACGAGACGTTCGGGACCGCCGTGATCGAGGCCCAAGCGTCGGGGCTGCCCGTCGTGGGGGTCCGCGCCGGGAGCGCTGATCGAGCGCGTGCCGCCCGGCATCGGGTTCCTGGGGCCGGTCGACGACGCCCGGGCGATGGCCGAGAACCTGGCCCGCGCCGTCGCCGCCCGGGACACGCTAGGGCCGGCGGCGCGGCGGCACGCCGTCGACGGGTTCTCGTGGCGGGCCTCGTTCGACACCCTCTTCGGGCTGTACGACCGGGCACTGGCGGCGCGGACGTAGCCCGGTCTACAGCCCCGCGCGCACCGTCCCGGCCGCGTTCAGCCGGGCGCCCAGCGTCACCGTCGCGTGGAACCCGTCGGCGAACGGGTCGCCGCTCGCGTTGACGCCCAGGTCGGTGCGCGCCCACCAGCGGGGGTCCGACTGGTAGGCGAGGTCGAGGCCCAGCCTCAGCGTCCGCGTGACGTCGCCGGTCAGGATGGCGCCGGCCTCGTCGTTGTTCGGGTACGGCGACTCGATGGAGCGCCCGCCCTGCCACAGCGCCTGCACCCGGGGCGAGACGGCGAGCCCCCGCGCGGGGAACCAGTCGGCGCCCACGCCCAGGCGGACGTAGTCGCTGAACTCGGTCGCCAGCCCGCGCAGCGCGAACGTGTAAAGGCCCTCGCGCTGGGGCGCGTTGTAGGCGCGCGCCGTGACCGCCGTCCCCTCAACCTCCAGGTCCAGGCCGGGCACCACGTCGGCGCGGACAAGCGCGCCGGTGATCGCGGCCGAAGCGGGCTCGATCCCGCTGACGACGTCGAAGTCGTCGATGAGCACCTGGCCGGTCAGCGTCCACGCGCGCCACTGCGCCCAGAGCATCCCGGCCACGAACCCGTTGTTCTCGGTGTTCTTGGGCGTGTTGTCCACGAAGAACGTGAACACCTGGGTCGGCAGCAGGTAGCCCAGCGAGAGGTCGGCGTTCTCGCCGGAGTAGACCGCGCTCTCCATAATGGTCAAGGCCACCTTTGGGGACGGCCGCCAGTCGAAGCGGTGGGCGGCGAGGTAGCGGTCGACGCGCCCCTCGCCGTTGGGGCGGTCGCCGGGGCGCTGGCCAAGCTCGTCGCGGAACGTGCCGTCGGGCCGGGCGCTGTCGAGCTGGCCGACGACGCTCCGCACCGAGATCCGCGGCGTGCCGACGCGTAGGTGCAAGGCGTCGAACGGCCACGGGTTGTCGCTCACCACGAGCGCGTCGTGTCCCGCCAGCCCCCAGTGCGTCCCGATGCTGCCCAGCGCGACGTCCGCGAGGTCGCCGCGGAAGGCGACGTAGGCTTCCTGGTTCCGCATCATGGCCCGGTTCACCACGTCGAACCCGTCGGGGTCGTCGTTGGCGTACAGGCTGTGGAAGACGCCGAGCTGGGCCACGACGGCGCCGGTCCCGATGGCGACCGTGGCGTCGGCCTGGGTCCAGAACCCGCCCTCGCCGACGCGGAACGACGGGGCGTCGGCGGTGCCGCGGACCGGCCGGAGCGCGTCCATCCGGGCCGACGTGCTCGCGATGGGCTCGACCCCGACGTCGGCGCGGATCGCCAGCCGGTCCGAGCCGGGCGAGGCGGCGCTTAGCTGGCGGCGGACGAGCCCGAGCCACTCGGCGGCGCGCGGCGAGACCTCGGCCGAGTCCACGGCCGCGAGGGCCCGGCCGATCTCGGCCTCGGTGTAGGGCAGCGCCGTCGGGTGCAGCTCCAGCAACAGGCCCCGCCGCTGCAGCCGCTCGACGGCGTCGTAGAGCGGGTCGCCGACCGGGACCGTCCGCGCCGGCTGGGCGGCGGCGACGAGCGCGGAAACGACGAACAGAAAGAGCAGGCGCATGGGCACGGAGGGGCGGGCGCCAAGCTAGCCCGCCCGTGCCTCGGCGCTGTGCGCGTCGCCGGGCCGCCCTAGCTTGCGCCACCTCCGCCCCCGTCCATGCGCCTCGACCAGCTCACCGTCGTCGTCCCCACGAAGGACGAGGCCGCGAACATCGGCCCGTTCCTCGACAGCCTGCACCCCGACGTCGCGCTGGTGGTCGTGGACGCGAGCGCCGACGACACCCGCGAGATCATCCGCCAGCGCCGGCCGTCGGCGGTCGTGATCCAGGACGGTGGGAGCATCCCGGAGGCGCGGCAGATCGGGCTGGAGGCCGCCGTCACCGACTGGGTCCTGTTCACCGACGCCGACATGTCGTTCGGCGACGACTACTGGAAGGGCTGGCAGCGGCTGTATCTCGGCACCGACGTGGGCGCGGTCCAGGGCGCCAAGCTCTCCGCCGACGACGACTTCAAGACGTACTACAAGCTGTTCTCGCTCGGCATCCGGATCATGTCGTGGATCCGGGTCCCGGCCGGCTCGGGCTCCAACATGATCTTTCGCCGGACGGCGCTCCTAGACGCCGGCGGCTTCGACCCGGCGCTGACGGCCAACGAGGACATCTACGCGCTGTGGAGCGTGCGCCGGGCCGGCTGGCGGGTGCCGTTCGCGGGCGGGCTCAAGGTCTACGAGCGCGACCACCGGCGGCTGGAGCAGGGCCGGCTCCGGAAGACGCTCCACGGCTGGGTCCGCCCCTTGATGCTGATGACCGGGCTCGGCGACGACCGCGTCCGCCAGTCGAGCTGGGGCTACTGGAACGACGACGACCGCCCGACGCCCTAGTAGTCGTCGGTCGTCTGCTCGGGCAGGTCCGGCAAGTCGCCGCCGACCTCGCCGTTGGCGTCGCCGCCGCGCTGGCTCATCAGGAAGACCGCGAACAGGATCGCGAGGAGCGAGACGACCAGGAGCGCGATGCCGAACGGGCTCTTGCGCTGGTAGGTGGGGTCGGAGGCCATGGCGAGGGCTGGGGATGGGTGCGCTCCAACGAGCGGCGCCCCCGCGCGGGTTTCCCTGATTGAGGAGGCGGCCCGTCGAGGCTCAGCGCGGAGACCGCGGGCCAAGCCACTGTCTGCGCTCCCGCCCCACTGGCGGTCGCTGCCGGCCCTAGTCCGTCGCGGCGGCGCGGAGGCGGTCTTCAGGCAAGTCTTGTTGGCGCCCCTCCCACAGCGGGTCGCCGTCGGGGTGGAAGCGGCGGTCGCAGTAGACCTCCAGCTTGTTGCCTTCGGGGTCGTGGAGGTAGCACTGCCATGCGATCTGGGCCTCTTGCAGATCGGTCTCGACGTCCATCGACCGCAGGCGCTGGACGAACGTCCACAGCTCGGCCTCGTCGTCCACCTCCCACGCGAAGTGGTCGAGCCGCCCGTCGCCATCGGGGACGGACCCGTCGCGGGCCTGGCGGAGCACGATGCGGTGGTGCATCGGCGGGCCGCCCTCGACCGGCTGCTGGTCGGTCAGGAACGCGTAGTGGCTCTCGTCATCGGTCGCGCGCTCGTGGACCGCCAGCCCCAAGGCCTCGGTGTAGAAGGCGGTCTGGCGGGCGAGGTCGGCGACGTCGAGGCGGAGGTGTCCCAGGCGAGCGGGCATGAGTCCGAGGGGGGTGCCCACGTGCGACCCGGGCACCCGGCCGGGGTTTCCTAGGCCGCCAGCAGCAGCGCCAGCGCCAGCGGCGTCAGGCCCGCGACCAGCGCCAGCACCAAGAACGTCACCTGGGGCCACGCCACGGTCCGCAGGCGCGGGCCGGCGGGGACGATCTCGTAGGGGGCTTCGGAGGCGGGCGGCATAACGGCGGAAGTCATCGGGGGGCTTGTGTAGCCGCGTCCCGGGGGAGCGAGGGTACTCCGGTATCGGCAAAAGAGTCTGTGGCTGAACAGGCTCCACCGAGTCTTACCGGCGCATCCGCCCGGCATTCGTGGACTGGCGCCGAGCGCCGCCGGCTGTCCCACAGAACGACTCGGCAGCGTCTGGCACGCCCCGCTGGCGGAACACCTCCGCCAGCGGGGCGGCGCGTGGCTAGGCGGTCATCCCGCCGTCCACGGTCAGCTCGGCGCCGGTGACGTAGGCGGCTTGGTCGCTGGCCAGGAACGCGACGGCCGAGGCGACCTCGTCGGCGGTGCCGTAGCGGCCCAGCGCGGTCATCCCGGCCATCGTCTCGGCGAACGGGTTCTGGTCCGGGTCGGCCGGGTTCATGTCGGTGTCGATGGGCCCGGGGTGGACCGTGTTGACGGTGATCCCGCGCCCGCCCAGCTCCTTGGCGACGGACTTGGCCAGGATGGTGACGCCGGCCTTGGCCGCGCCGTAGATCCCGTTCCCGGGCATCCCGACCTTGCCCACGACCGAGCCGATGTTGACGATCCGGCCGTTGTCGCGCAGGTGCTTCGCGGCCTCGCGGATGATCGCGAACGAGCCGCGCAGGCTGATGTCGAGGTTGGCGTCGTAGTCCTCGTCCGAGAACTCGTGGACCGGCCCGGTTCGGTAGACGCCGGCGTTGTTGACGACGATGTCGAGGCCGCCGTGGTCCTGGACGACCTGGCGCACGAGCGCCGCGCTGGCGGCGGCGTCCGCGGCGTCGGCTTGGTAGGCCTGGGCGGTGCCGCCCGCGGACGTGATCTCGTCCACGACCACCTGGGCGGCGTCGGGCGAGGAGTGGTACGAGAAGGCGACGGTCGCGCCGTCGGCGGCTAGGCGGCGCGCGGTCGCGGCGCCGATGCCGCGGCTTCCGCCGGTGACGAGGGCGACGGTTCCTGAGAGGTCAGACATGGGGACGTTGTGTTTGGGAATGATCGTTCCACAACAAAGTCAGTGAGCCGGTTCCTCGTTGCGACAACCTTTCCTCGGACCTCCGCTACCGCGCCCGGATCGCGCGCATCGCCCCGTCCACGACGTCCGCCAGTTCGCCTGGGCTGGCGCCCGACGTCTGCAACCCGCGCAGCCCGTAGAGCACGCCGGTCAAGAACCGGGCGTGCTCGGCGTCGGAGCGGCCGGGGTCGACCTCGCCGCGATGGCGGGCCTGGGCGACGAGCGCGGCCATGCGGCCCTGGGTGGTCGCCCGTGCGCGGTTGGCGCGCTGCGCCGTCGCCGCGTCTAGGCCCGAGCGCTCGGCGGCGGCGTTGACCAGCAGGCATCCGCGCGGCGTGCCGTTGGTGTAGGAGGTGAGCACGGCGCGGATGGCGTCGAGCGGCGGGCGCCCGTCGCACATCGCGTCGCTGGCGCGCTGGCCCGCCTGGGCGTAGCGGTCCAGGACGGCGAGGTAGAGCCCGTGCTTGTCGCCCCAGGCGCCGTACAGGCTCGACCGGCTCAGGCCCGTCGCGTCCACCAAGTCCTGCACGCTCGCGGCCTCGTAGCCTCGGTCGTGAAAGACGCGCTGGGCAGCGTCCAGGACGGCGTCGGAGTCGAAGGCTCGGGGGCGGGGCATGGGGCAAGAACGCGCCGGCCGGCCGTTCGGTGCCAGCGCGGCTCGGGCGCGCGTCCCACGGTCAGCGCGTGCCCGAGAGCAGCGGGTAGGGGTTGACGGGCTCGCCGTCCCAGAAGTCGGCCGGGTCGGCGACGCGCCACACGGCGAAGTGCAGGTGGGTGTTGCCCGGCGCCGCGTTTCCGCTGTCGCCGACGGTGCCGACGAGGTCTCCGGCCTCCAGGCTCTGCCCCTCCGCCAGCCCGGGCGCGTAGGCGTCGAGGTGGGCGTAGTAGGTGACGGTCCGGTCCGAGATCACGTAGACCGTCAGCCCGCCCTTGTCGGACGTGAACAGCCGGGCCACCGTGCCCGGCTCGGGCCGCGACGACGGGCGTGCCGCGCGGGGCCAGGATGTCGATGGCGTTGTGCGTCCGCCCCTCGCTCCGGGCCGCCTTGAAGGTGTTGACCAGGTCGCCTGGGGCCACGCCCACGACGGGCACCAGCCAGCCGGACGCCGCGCGCCGAGCCCGCCCCTCGCCGTCGCTCTGGGCCGCTTGGTCCGGCGTCACGCGCGCGGTGTCGCCCGCCACGACCGGCGGACCGGCGACCTCGACGTCCGCTGTCGTCGGCGCTCCGCTCCGGCTCCGTCAGCCGACTGCCGTCCTCCACGGCGCCGCTGGCGGACGGCGCGGGCGCGGGGGTCTCCAGCCGGCAGCCGGCGAGGACGAGCGCAGCGAGCAGGACGTATCTCATGGCTCTGAACCGTTTGGAGAAGAGCCCGGAGGATACCGTTGCAGTGCCCCGCCTTATACGGCTTCACTTGCCGATGAACCGGCGCTCGGGTGCGCCGTCGCTCTGGTCCGCTCAACGGAGAACTGGCGACAACGCGCAGCCGAGCCTACCGCTGGACTGGACGGATCAACCCCTCTTGGGCCGTGCTCGCCACCAGCTGGCCGTCGGCGTCGGTGACGGCGCCGCGCGCGAAGCCCCGGGCGCCGGCGGCGGTCGGCGCGTCCATGGCGTAGAGGAGCCAGTCGTCGGCGCGGAAGGGGCGGTGGAACCAGATCGCGTGGTCGAGCGAGGCCGCCTGGATCGTGCCGTCGAACACGGACCGGCCGTGGGGCAGCAGCGTCGTCGCGAGCAGCCCCCAGTCGCTGGCGTAGGCCAGGATCGCCTGGTGGACGAGGGGGTCGTCGGGCAGCGTGCCGTCGGCGCGCAGCCAGGTCGCGCTGGTGGCGTCGCCGGGCGAGGGGCGGAGCGGGTCGGTGGGGTCGACGGGGCGGAAGTCGATGGGGCGGTCGCGCGTCAGCACCGTCCGCAGCGGCTCCGGCAAGCGGTCGGCGATGGACGCCGCCAGCTCGCGCTCGGGCGTCAGCGCGTCCGGGCCGGGCACGTCCCGAGCGGGCTCGGCCTGGTGCTCCAATCCGGCCTCGGTGCGGTGGAACGACAGCGAGGCGTTGAAGATGGGCCGCCCGTGCTGGATGGCCGTCACGCGCCGCGTGGTAAACGAGCCGCCGTCGCGCAGCGTCTCGACCTCGTAGACGATGGGCGCCTCGATGTCGCCCGGCAGGATGAAGTAGGCGTGCAGCGAGTGGCACTGGCGGCCGTCCTCGACCGTGCGCCCGGCGGCCACCAGCGCCTGGGCCAGCACCTGCCCCCCGAACACGCGCGGGCTGGCCAACGGCCGGTTCTGGCCTCGGAAGATGCGGACCTCGATGGGTTCGAGGTCCAAGAGATCAACGAGGTCGGCGAGGGCGGACATACGCGGGCACGGGTGAGGCCGGAAGAAACCGAGGGCCGGGCCTATCGGAGCCCCGGTCGTCCGGTTTTCACTCCGCGCGCCCCTTGCCGACGCCGGCGCGTTCCGGTTTCTTGACGCCGGCCGCGATCGCTCCGGCCTCTCCCCTCACCCACCCCCTCCGACCGATGAAGAAGACCCTGATGCTCGCCGCCGCCGCCCTCGCCTTCGCCGGCTGCACGGACAACGACCCCGAGCCCGTCGACACGGCCCCGGTCATCGACGGCCAAGTCCTGGAGTCGCCCAACGTCGACGACGATCTGGGTCCCGCGATGTCCGACGACGAGATGATGATGGACGAGGAGGAGCTCAACTCGGAGATGACCGAGGGCGAGGTCCTGACCGACGAGCCGATGTAGGCGCCGCTGGCGGTGCACGCGCGCCCAGGTGACCTTGGGCGCCGGGGCGTTTTTCGTACTCGGCCTTCCACTGGCGGAGGCCGTCCGCCAGTGGGTCACCGCGCGCCGGTCGGGCCGGGGTGCGTCGACGGCTCGGCGCCGGGGGGCTTCGAGTCCCCGCTCTTGGCCTCGCTCCGGGCCTGGGGCGGCGTGCGGGGCAGGCCGTCCGAGCGGCGGTAGCCGCCGCCCTCGTCGAGCGCGCGGTTGATGTTGTACGCGGCCGAGATCAGGCCGAGGTGGCTGAACGCCTGGGGGAAGTTGCCCAGCGCCTCCCCGCTCAGCCCGGTCATCTCGGCGAACAGGCCGAGGTGGTTGGAGTAGCCCAGCATCTTCTCGAACATGACGCGGGCCTTGTCGAGGTAGGCCGGCTCCGTCCGCCCGGCGCGCGCGAGCGCCTCGACCAGCCAGAACGAGCACAGGTTGAAGGCCCCCTCCTCCCCGCCGACGCCGTCGTCCACCTCGCCGGTGTTGTAGCGCCACACCAGGCAGTCGGAGGTCAGCCCGCCCTCCTCGGGCGCCTTCAGCGTCTCGTGTATCGTCGAGATGATGCGGGGGTCGTTGGGGCCGGTGAAGAAGACCAGGGGCATGAGCATGTTCGACGCGTCCAGCGTCGCGCTCCCGAACGACTGCACGAACGCGCCGCGCTCCTCGCTCCAGCCCCGCTCCATGATGGCGGTGTAGATCTCGTCGCGCGTCTTGAGCCAGCGGTCGCGCGGGGCCGGCAACGAGCGCTTGTCGGCCATCCGGAGGCCGCGGTCCAGCGCCACCCAGCACATCAGCTTGGAGTAGACGAAGTGCTCGCGCTCGCCGCGCACCTCCCAGATCCCCTCGTCGGGGCGGTCCCAGTTCTCGCACACCCAGTCGACGTACTTCACCAGGTCCTGCCAGAACTCGTAGGCGATGGGCGTGCCGTAGGTGTCGTAGAGGTAGACGGCGTCGATGAGCTCGCCGTAGATGTCGAGTTGGAGCTGGCCCGCGGCCCCGTTCCCCACGCGCACCGGGCCCGACTGGCGGTAGCCCTCGAGGTGGTCGAGCGTGAACTCGTCCAACGTGCGGCGCCCGTCGATGCCGTAGACGATCTGCAGCGGGCCGTTGGGGTCGTCCACGATGCCGGCCTCGCAGCGGTCGCGGAGCCACCCGATAAACGAGCGGACCTCGTCGGTGAAGCCGATCCGCAAGAGCCCGTAGAGCGTGAACGCGGCGTCGCGGATCCACGAGTAGCGGTAGTCCCAGTTCCGGTGCCCGCCGATGTGCTCGGGCAGCGACGTCGTGGGCGCGGCGACGATGGCGCCGGTCGGCTCGAAGGTGAGCAGCTTGAGCAGCAGCGCGCTCCGGCGGACCGACTCGCGCCAGCGCCCGGTGTAGGTGCAGCCGTCGAGCCAGTGCCGCCAGTAGTCCGTCGTCTGGCGGAACAGGGCGAACTCCTTGTCCCGGCTCAGCGGCTCCTCGAGCGTCCCGTCGGCGTCGAGGTAGCGGATCTCCAGCGTCACGCGGTCGCCGCGCGTCAGGTCGAGGTCGCGGACGACGGCCGGGCGGCCCGGCTGGGAGTCGTCGATGTCGAGCGAGCGGACCGTCGAGACCGCCAGCCGCATC
Organism: Rubricoccaceae bacterium; assembly: GCA_963789285.1. Classification (GTDB taxonomy): domain Bacteria; phylum Bacteroidota; class Rhodothermia; order Rhodothermales; family Rubricoccaceae; genus Rubrivirga. The sequence goes on along the minus strand of CAWBJZ010000004.1, from coordinate 1,690,186 downwards.
GGGCCCCCGTCCGGGCCGCCGGTCTCGGACGTGAACACGGCCCCCTCGTCGTGCATCTCGACGGTGTGGTCCGAGCGGCCGTAGTCGAACGCGGGCGCGACGCGGATCGAGACCGACACCTCGCCCCGCAGCACGCGCACGTGGCGGATCAAGTCGGTGGTAGCCGGCGTCCGGGCCGACGTCGCCGACGGGCATGTAGTCCACGATCTCGGCGGCGCCGCGCTCGCCCATGAACCGCGTCACGAGGACGTTGGAGTCGGGCAGGTAGGTCTGCTTGGTCGAGTACCCGGCGTCGACGTCGATCTCGAACGTGCCGGCCTTCTGGTGGTCCAGGATCCCCCCGAAGACGGACGGCGAGTCGAAGTGCGGGAGGCACAGCCAGTCGACGGAGCCGTCCTTGCCGACGAGCGCGGCCGTCCGCATGTTGCCGATGAGGCCGTAGTCCTCGATGGGGAGGTAGGGGGTGTCTTGGGGCACGGGCGTGGGAGGGGGACGCCGGAAGATCGCCCGACTGGCGGGCGCGGGGGTCGGGTGCGGCCGGGCGCAGCAGCTGTTTCCTCGCGGCTTCGGCTTGCCGGACGGACGGTGTTCTAAGGCCGGTCTAAGCTGCTGGCCCAGGAACCGTTAGTCCAAGAACCGGCGGAGGTATCCGACCACGGCCTCGACGTCCGCCAGCCGGTGGCCGGCGGCGGTCTCGCCCTCCCCCACCTTGACCGTCACGGCCGGCTGGCGCATGGCCTGGAGCGCGGCGAAGGCGTCCTCGTCGGTGACGTCGTCGCCGAGGTAGACCGGCGTGCGGTCGGGGTGGGCGGCGGCGATGCGGGCGACGGCCGTGCCCTTGGAGACGCCGTCGGCGCGCAGCTCGACGACGCGCTTGCCCCAGATCGGGACGAGCCCGTCGGGCACCCGTTCCGCCCACGTTTCCAACGGCCTTGCGTGCGGCGTCGGCGTCGGGCGCGGCGCGGTAGTGGACGGCGAACGCGGCGCCCTTGTCCTCGACCACGACGCCGGGCGCCTCGGGCACGGCGTCGCGCAACTGGCGGAGGGCGTCGGCGTGGGCTTCGGTCGCGCGCGTCTCGACGGTCCCGTCGCTCCATCCCTCCTCGGCGCCGTGCAGGCCGACGGCGCGCGTGCGCCCGCCGAGCAGTCGGGAGAGCGCGGCCAGGTCGCGGCCGGTCACGATCACGACGGGGTGCTGGCGGCCGAGCTGGGCCACCAGGTCCGGCACGGCCGGGTGCGGGACGGCGGCGGCGGGGTCGTCCACGATGGGCGCCAGCGTGCCGTCGTAGTCCAGGAAGAGGAGCGGGCGGGGGGGGACGGGGGGCATGTCGGAAGGCGGAAGGCGGAAGGCGGAAGGCGGAAATCTGCGGCTCAGCATCGGACGGCGCCGCCCCGCCGGCCGCAGGGCACCGGTCCACGCCCGCCGCGCCGGGCGGGCGCCGCCAGTGGGGCGGAGCGGGACAGGCTACCGGTCGAGCGAGTTGAGGAACCGCGTCGCCCACCCGTGCACATCGAGCCGGCGGACGGCGCCGGCCATGCGGCCCAGCCGGTCCCGGCGTTCGTCGGCGGGCATGTCGAGGGCGTCGGCGAGCGACTGGCTCACGCCGTCGATGTCGTAGGGGTTGACGAGGACGGCGCCGTCGAGGTAGTCGGCGGCGCCGGTGAGCTCGCTCAGGACCAGCACGCCTTGGCCGCCGCTGGCGGCGCTGGCCGCCGCGAACTCGTGCGCGACCAGGTTCATGCCGTCGCGCAAGGGCGTCACGAAGGCGACGTCGGCGGCGCGGTAGAACGCCGCCAGCTCGGCCTGGTCGAACGACTGGTACCGGTAGCGGACCGGCGCCCAGGCGCCCTTGGCGAACCGGCCGTTGATGCGGCCGGTCACCTCGTCCATGTCACGGCGCAGGCGGTCGTAAGCCGGCACGCCAGTGCGCGACGGCGTCGCGATTTGCAGCAGCGAGACCGTGCCGTGGCGCTGGGGGAAGCGCTCCAGGAACCGCTCGTAGGCCTCCATCCGCATCAAAAGACCCTTGGTGTAGTCCAGGCGGTCCACGCCGAGCACGATCTGGACGTCGCCCAGGTCGTGGCGCAGGGCGTCGGCGGCGGCCTCGGCCTGGGGCGACCGGGCGAGCGCCTCGAAGCGGTCGACGTCGATGCCGATGGGGTGCGCCTCCGCCCGGACGCGGCGCCCGTTCCAGACCACGGACTCGCCCTCGATGGTGGCGCCCAGCAGGTCTCGCGCCGACTCCCGGAAGTTCTCGGCGTAGCCCTCGGTGTGGAAGCCCAGCAGGTCCGCGCCCATCAGCCCCGCCAGCACGTCGCGCGCCGACGGCAGCACGCGGAACATCTCGGACGCCGGCCACGGCACGTGCCAGAAGAACCCGATCTTGGCCTCGGGCATCCCCGACCGGATCATCTCGGGCACCAGCATCATGTGGTAGTCCTGGACCCAGATCGTCGGCGGCCCGGGGTCGGAGCCCGCCAGGGGCCGGCGCGCGAGGTCGAGGGCCGCGTGCGCGAAGCGGCGGTTGACCGAGCGGTACGCGTCGCGGAAGCCGCGGTCGGGCTCGACGTGCTCGACCAGGTAGTGCGCCAGGGGCCACAGCACGCGGTTGGCCATGCCCTGGTAGAACGCCTCGAACTCGGGTTCGTCGAGGGCCACGCGCCGGATGGCGAAGGCGGGGTCGTCGGCGGGGTACGGCTGGACGAGGGGCGTCCCCTCGCCGGGCTCCTGCATCGCGACCCAGGCGCCGCCGCGGTCCTCCAGGACCGGGAGCAGCGCCGAGGCCAGGCCGCCCAGGCCGGGCGCCCACCCGTCGGCGGTCTGGCGGACGGGGGCGCGGTTGGCGACCAGGATGAGCGGCACGAGCGGGACGGTGGTGGGCCGGGGCTACGCCGGGCTGGGCGCGCTGTTCACCGACGCCTCGCGGTCAGGGATGACCCAGCGCCGCCGCTGTTTGTAGCTTCGGGTCCGCGCCCGGATGGCGGAATTGGTAGACGCAGCAGACTCAAAATTAGCTGAGTGCTGGACGCACTCAGCTGCGAAACACCGCCTGACGGACTAGAAAAGGCGGTTGAGCCTGACCCCGCGTCCCCGCTGCTACCCAGTCGTAGCACTGGCGTAGCAGTCGGCGCATCCCGACGCCACCCCGTCGGCATCTCTCGCTCGCATCCATCTCCACGATGGCGAGCCTGATCCACCAACGCGGCCTCTTCTCACTCCAGTTTTACGCCGCGGACCGTTCCCCGAAGCGCAAGCGCGTACCCTTGCGCGTTCGCGTCAAGCGCGACGCCGAGACGGTCCGCCGCAAGCTAGAGCGGGACTACTCGCTCGGGGCGTTCGACCCGTGGTCGGACGACCCGCTCACGTACGACCAAGCCGACGTGAAGCCCGAACGGATGGGCGAAGCGGTTGCGGCGTTCCTAGACGGGAAGAGCCACAAGGCGGCCCGCACACTGAGCGAGTACGGGAAGACGGTCGGGCGCTTCGCGGAGCACATCGGCGCGGACACCCTCGTCTGTCACGTCGCGGCGGCCAACGTCGAAGCCTGGCTGGACTCGACCGACGCGGGCACCGTGACCCGCCACGCCTACACGCGCACCCTGAAGGTCTTCTTCCGATGGGCGAGGAAAGAGAACCTGACCGACTCTGTGGCGACGGACGGCGTTCGGTTGCGCAAGCTCCCGCGCAAACATCCCCGCTTCCTGACGCCCGCCGAAGTCGAGCGGATCGTGACGGCCGTGCAGACGGAAGCACGTTCGGCGTACTGGCTGGCGGATCTCGTCGTCTTCGCCTGTCACACGGGCTTGCGCCGTGGCGAGCTGGTGAACCTCCGATGGGACGCCGTCGACCTGGACCGCCGCGCGTTGACCGTCGCGAACACGGAGACGTTCACGACCAAGAGCGGCGCGGATCGAAGGGTCCCCCTATCGCAAGCGGCGGTGGATGCGCTCGGGCGCCTAGATCGGTCGGAAGAGTGCCCGTACGTCTTCGCCACGGACCGCGGGCAAATCAGCGCCGACTACCTCAGCCAGGCGTTCAAGCTCTATGCGCGCAAGGCGGGGATTCCTGACGTCCACCTGCACCACTGTCGGCATACGGCGTGCAGCTGGCTGGCGCAGAAAGGCGTTCCAGTCGAAGTCATCCGCCGCTTCGCGGGGCACTCGACGATCACCGTCACGGAGCGGTACACGCACGTCGGCGACGACTACTACAGCGACGCGATCAAGACGGCACTCGGCTAGCCCCTCCGCCAGTCGCCACCTTCGCGGCCCGTCGTCTTCGGATGACGGGGCCCCAAAATGTTAGGGGGGTGGGGGTCAAGGGTGGGGCCACCCCCCTTCGCGCTCTAGACCCTCTGAAAAATCGGACGTAAAGCGGGACCGCCAGCGCGTCGTCGACGATTCGATGGGGGAGCTGAGAGGCAGCCTGAGACGCCCCGAGACGGCCGCCGACGGTGCGAGGGGGAGGAAGGCAAACGGCGGCGCTGGTGAGCGTTAGCGGGGCAGCCAGGCAGTCTGCGCGGGCGTTGCGCTCGCCGTCAACCAGGCGGGCCGCGGCCCCGTCGCAAGCGCTGGGAAGGGCGGCCCCTAGTCTCGACCGCGGCCGTCACCCGAAGGCGGACTGGCAGCCAGCGCCTAGCCCACCGCCCCCGACCTGGTAGACCTACGACCGCGGACCTTCAGCCAACGAGAAGGCCCCGCCCGACCGTAGCCGAACGGGGCCCGAATGCCGCCGCGCCGAAGCGAAACGCGGCGGCTGGAGGATCGCGATTAGATCAGCACCTCGGTATGGTGGAGATCGCCGTACCGTCCGCGCTTAACGGTGTGAAACGTGACGCTCAGGCCGTCTTCGCCGTCAACCCAGCGCTGGAGCCAGGCCGCGCGGTCCTCGACGCGCCGCTGGCGGGCAGCCTCGACGCCGCGGCGGTGCTCCGCCAGCTGTTCGCGGGCCTGAGCGACCTGTTCGGCCGTGTACCCGACGATCTCGACCGTGGTCGGGTGGTTCAGCGCGGGATACACGTCACCGTCGATCTCCCGCTGGCGGTACGACGCGGGCAGCACGGCGCGGGCGTCTTCGGGCGTCATCCATTCGGGCTCGTTCTTCTTCGGCGTGTCCGTGCGCAGCTTCGCGATGTCTTCGGCGCGGACAACACGGATGCGCTTCGGCTCAATCCCGTGTTTGGCGGCGTCGCGCTCGGCGCCGCCCGTGTACCAAACGGTGGAAGGAAAGTCGGCCTTCAGGACGAAGTTAGAAAGGTCGACGGGGTCGGGCGTGTTGGACATTGGACTAGGAGATTGAATCGAGATCGGAACGGGAGTGCCCCGCGCTGAGGAAGCGGCTAATGAGGCGGTGTTGGGCGGGGGACGCGGTGGAGATCGGTACGCCGAAAGCGGCGCGGACGGCGCGCAAGTCGTCGGCCGAGAATCCGCGGAAGCGGGCGAGGTTGGCGGCGCTAGCAGCCTCTGACGCGGCGGTATCGTCGGCGGCCTGTTGCGCGCGTTGGGCGGCGGCTTCTTCGCCCGCGCGTAGGGCGTCGGAGACAAGTTCAAACTGGCGCGCAGACGCGCCGTCTCGGGTGAGCCCCGCGGGGTCCTCCCGACGGAGGCGCGCCCGCTCCGCCAGCGCGAACGCTTCGACGCTCGGCGGTTCGCCGCCCGTGTACGAAGTCGAGAACGCGAACGGGATGCCAAGGTCGAACATCTCAGCGCGTACCACCTGTGCGAGGTGCCGTTGGTGGTCGCGCGCGCGGCCCATAGGCTTCAGGGCCGCGGACCGCATCGCGGCCTCGATCCGTGCCCAGTAGGGGGCGACGTCGGCGTCAGTGAGAGCCGACACGCGCTCGAAAGCGCTCGACGGGCGGAGCTTCGGGGGGGTCGGCGTCTTGGCCTGGGGCGTCGGGATCAAGGCTAGCTCGGCGGCGCGGTCCGCGGCGGTCAAGTCTGACCGCCGCACCCAAGCGAGCGACGTTGCCATTAGTCCGCGCGCCTCGTCTTCGTCCTCCGCGATGAAGCGCCCGTCGGCCGTTTGCTCGAATGTGTCTGACATGGCTACGCGCTAGGACGGCTGTATTTGTCCCGCATAACCAAGCGCTTGACCTCGGAGACGGGGACGCGGAAGGTGCCGTCGGGCTGGCGCTCCGCCTCGATCAAGCCCCGCTTTCGGCGGTAGTACAGGGTGTTTCGGTGGTAGCCCGTCGCGCGGGCCAGCTCCTCCATCGTCACGGTCTCTTTGGTCATGGGTCCTCAGTCGGTGGGGTCTCTTCATACAACCTCCCCAGTTAGGGAAAGTTTCCCAGGACCCTTGACAAGGGCTCAAATATTTTGTATGAGATTGGGATCCCAGGCCGTCCTCGGGCATCTAAGGGCTAGGACGCCGAGAGACAGCGGCGGGCCCGATCAGGAAGCGAACGCGGGTGGCCCCCCGCCCCTGGCCATGCAGGCTCGCGGGGGACACGTTGCCAAAGACCCCTCGACTACGCTCCCGTCAACGCGGACACGTCGCGGCTTCCGAGTCCTACCTTGGATAGGTCGCCGCCGCGCCACCGCGTTGCCTCTGTGACTCTCGGCTTGCCCCCGACGGGATACGAGTCGGGCGGCCAGGCCGACGCCTGAGAATCCATTTCTAGAGTGACGGGACGGGGGCGTTCTTCTGTTCTGAATCAGGCCAGGTCTGAATCAGGCCAGGAACGGATTCCGAGGGGCCTCCCCAATGGTCGCGGGCTGTTCGCGGCCTTCGGCCGCCGCCCGCTGGCGGTAGCCGACGAAGGGGCGAGCGTTGAACGCTTACCAGGTCTGGGCGGGAGGGGCAGGGAGTAGGCGACGGGCTAGGGCCCCCTGGTGACGACCCGAGTAGGCCGCCTCGGTCCCCACCAGGAGGCAAGCAACCCAGGCACCATGAAGCGCCGCGCCTAGACCTGGTAACCGCCGAGAGCAACGCCCTCTCAGCCTACCTCTCGGCCTCGCTGACGCGCTCCAGCGTAGCGAGCGGGCAGGTCCGTCGCGGGGCAAGACGCGTTTCTAGCACTGACAGGGCCTTCACCATTGCTTCATATTCTCTTCACTAACGTAAGACGTGCTTCAAAACTGACTCACTGGGGGCAATGCCCGCACTGCTCAGTGCCATCGAAGCGGAGAGCAGCGCCATCTTACGGGCTCCCGCAACCGTCATCCCATTGACGGCGCGGAGCGACTCCTTAGTTTCAAACGGTACGAGGGGTGACGCCATCGGCGTCTCAGCCTGACACATGATAGGCTTAGGGTTCTAGACAGACTCCCCTCCGAGGCCAGCACCTGGTACGTGCTGGCCTCGCCCTGTTTAAGGCGATTCGGAGGGCCGAGCCATCAAGTAACCGAGTTAGCCAGAGGGGGACAAGCCCGCTCCGTCCACGGTTTATCCACAGCGTGGGCGGGGTATGCAGTATTGGGCTAGGAACGCTGTGTGACGCTGAGAAGGCTCCTGTCACGGAGTGTCTTTAATTGCTCATATCGACGGAAATGAGCACTTCAGGGCCACCTTGTACGACGAGCAGTTATGCAGTCGCTGGAATCCATAACGGCTGCCATGGTGATTCCCGCTCACACCTCGCTCACACCTCGCAACCCTATGTTGAGGTTGTCGTCGAGGTCGTCGGTCGCTCAGAATCTGGATAACGGCAACGGCTTAATCTGGAGAAGGCGCTACGGCGGAGCAGTGGGCTTGGCTCGGTGGGCACCCACGTTTTGGCAGTGTTCCTCCGTCGTGACAGCGGCGCGTCCGCGATCCAGGACGGACGTTTCCATCATCTTCGGCTCGAACGGCGAGGCTTATCGGCGGTCTAAACGGTGAGCACTACAGGATGCCACTTTCCCCCTGTTCATCGGGGTGACAGGGTTGCTTATCGCAAGACATCACTGCAGAAGAGCCAAGTCCGCTCGACTGTCCGCCCTGCCTAGCTGATTGACACAGAAGAGGCGTTAGGAGTATGCTCACGCCTTGCTCACAATCCACCGCTCCGAATGAGCTTCGCTGACCGCCTCGCGTCTCTGTCCCAACGTGCGCCCAGCTTGATCGGGCACCTAGAGACGGAGGAGGCGACAAAAAACGCGTTGGTCATGCCGTTCATCGCGGCACTCGGATACGACGTGTTCAACCCCCAAGAGGTCGTGCCTGAGCTAACGGCGGACGTGGGGGTGAAGAAGGGCGAGAAGGTCGACTACGCGATCAAGCAGGACGGCGAGGTCATCATCCTGATCGAGTGCAAGACGGCGGGTGCCAACCTGAGCGAGGCCAACATGAGCCAGCTGTTCAGGTACTTCACCGTCACGAACGCGCGCATCGCCATCCTCACGAACGGCATCCACTATCGGTTGTATTCCGACCTAGAGGAGCCGAACAAGATGGATTCCAGGCCCTTCCTGGAGTTGGACTTGCTCGACATTCGGGAGCACCACGTCAACGAGGTCAAGAAGCTCGCCAAGGGGTCTTTCGATCTCGACAAGATGCTCAACGCGGCGACGGAGTTGAAGTACCTACGCGAGCTAAGCCGCGTGCTGGCGGAGCAGTTTGAAGCCCCTGACGACGAGCTAGTCCGATTCCTGTACCTCAAGATCAACCCCGAAGGGCGGTTCATCGCGAGCGTGCGGGAGCAGTTCGGCCCGATAGTCGCCAAGGCACTGAACCAGTTCATCAGCGAGCGCGTGAGCGGGCGCCTCCGCACGGCACTGGCCCAAGAGGACGTGGTGACGGGGCGGAAGCAAGACGACCCGAGTGACAACGCGGAGACCGTAGACGACGCCGAGGAAGAGGCTAGGGACTCAGGGGTAGAGACCACGGCGGACGAGGTCGAAGCCTTCCACATCGTCAAGGCCATCGTACGCGAGATCGTAGCGCCTGAGAGAATCGCGCACCGCGATACCAAGTCGTACATGGGCATCCTGCTAGACGACAACAACCGCAAGCCCATCTGCCGCCTTCACTTCAACGCAAGCCAGTATTACCTCGGCGTGTTCGACGCGGAGAAGAACGAAACGCGCGAGCCCATCGAGTCGCTGAACGACATCTATCAGTACGCCGACCATCTGCGACAGGCAGCGGCGAGGTACGACGCCTAGTAGGGCCGACCTTCGGCGCTTCGACCAAACGGACAGGGGCGGCGTAACTGTAAACCCCACGCCAAGCGAACGTCAAAACCGCCATGAGAGGCACGGCAGCGCCGATCAAGGGCCTCAGATCCTGAGCTGTATCGGCGGACGTGGCTGTAAAGAATAGCTCAGACGTAAACGTCCGCTCGATAAGCGAAGGGAACGTTGGGGATGACGTCCGCGGATGCGCGCCAACCTGGTAGACCTTACGAGCAACGCCCCTCCCCGCCGTCCGCCGCGGCCGATCCATGCGTCAAAAAATCCTTGGTCCCCTCCAGGGGGGTCCCGTCAATTCCATGCACCCCGCCCGTGCGTTGCCCCTCGCCATACGTACCGCACGTAGTGACGTAGCCAATACGCTACGCCCGCCCCGTTGCACGACCAAGATGCACTTACGATCTTCACCGTTCACGTCGGCGCGGCGCCATACATTGCGCGCATAGGGGTCACTCCGATCCCGCCCGCCGTGCCGCTGGGCACGCGCGGCCCTTGATTTCTTGAGCGAGAGATGCCGACGACGTGAAAGCGTCCGTGGCGTCTGGACTGCTACCCAATCGTAGCAGTATCGTAGCAGTCGGAGCCCCCGCCGCCGTCCGTCCAACGGAAAACGGCCCCAGGGAGCCCCAATCATCCATGCCTGGATGGCGGAATTGGTAGACGCAGCAGACTCAAAATCTGCCGGCCTTCGGGTCTTGGGGGTTCGATTCCCCCTCCGGGCACAGAGAGGGACCCGTCCTGCTGGCGGGTGGGCGTCGCCAGTGAGGCGAGGGGCGAGCCGGCGGCGGGGCGAGGGGCATCGGGCCGTCAGGTATCTTCGGGCCCCTCCCGCTTTGCTCCTCATGTCCGATCTCGACATCGTCGGCCACGACCCCGAGCCCGTCCACGCGCTCGCGTACCTCTCGACGCCGACCGTCCCGTTCTCCGACCGCGACCTCAGCGACCTGCTGCTCTCGGCCCGGAGCTGGAACGCCGAGCGCGGCATCACCGGCAAGCTGCTGGTGCTGGAGGACGACGACGGAGCCGTCGTGCGATTCGCGCAGTGGATCGAGGGGCCGCCCGAGCAACTGGCGGCGTGCCTGGAGCGGATCCGCGGCGACGAGCGCCACGTGCCGGGAGACGTCCACGAGCACGGCGAGGTGCCGGGCCGCCGCTTCCCCGGCTGGGACATGGCCTTCGAGAGCTACGACCCGGACCGGTTCACCGCCGAAGCCGCCGACCTCCAGTCCTCGTAGCGATGGACGAGTCCCTGAGCCTGGACCCGGAGTCGCTGTGGGCGTTCGCCTACGTCTCGTCGCCGGCCCTCCCGTTCTCCGACCGCGACCTGAGTGACCTTATGATCGCCGCGCGCGCCTCCAACGCCGCCGACGGGCTGAGCGGGAAGCTGGTGGTGCTGGAGGACGGCGACCGCGTCACCCGGTTCGCGCAGTGGATCGAGGGGCCGCGGTGGAAGCTCGCCGGCGCGATCGCGCGGATCTTGAGGGACACCCGCCACGGTGACTTCGAAGTGAGGCACCTGGGCGCCGTCGCCGAGCGCCGGTTCCCCGGCTGGGACATGGCGCTCTACCCCGCCGACAGCACCAGCTTCCCCACCGCCGCCGCGCGCGTGGCGGCCTAGTCCGCCCCCTCCATCGCGGCCAGTTCGCCCGCCAGTCGGTCGGCGATGGCGCGCCAGTCGAACCGGGCCTCGGCCTCGCGGCGCAAGTCGGCGGCGTACTGGCGGGGCTGGTCGAGCGCGCGTCCCAAGCGGTCGGCGAGGTCCGCGACGCGGTGCTCGGGCTCGGGGCGGGCGAGCAGCAAGGGGCGGGCGGGCTCGGGCAGGCCCTCGGCCAGAGTGCGGAGGCTGTCGCCCATGCCGCCGACGTCGGGGCCGACCGGGAGCACGCCGGCGGCGGCGCTCTCGGGCACGACCAAGGGGCTCGCCTCGCGCACGACGGATGGGAACGCGCCCGCGTCGGCCAGGCCGTAGAGCGGGCCGAGCGCGTCGTGATCCAAGAAGCCCGTGAACACGACCGAGCGCGGCGTCATCGACCGGCTGGCGGTCTCGATCCAGGCGTCGAACGCGTCGTCGTCCATCGAGTCCAGGAAGCCCTGGCCTCCGAAGAACGGGTCGGCGTCCAGGCCGCCGCCGCCCTCTAGGGCGCCGCCCAGCCGGACCAACTGGCGGACGAGATCGCCGCGACCGTGGGACAGCGCCCAGACCAGGGCTTCCAGCCCTTCGCGCAGGCCGCCGGTGCCGGCGACCAGCAAGACCGCCTCGGGGTGGCGCTCGGCGACTCGCGGAAAGGCCATCACCAGGTCGGCGGGGCCCTTGGCGGCGATCAACCGGCCGACGTAGACGACGGTCTTAGCGGCTTCCCAGTCGACGGCGCGCAGCTTGGCCTCCAGGTCGGCGTCGGGGGCCGAGCGGGGGTAGTCGGCCCGGAGCGCGTCCAGCACGTCGGCGTCCGTCGGCTCGTCGGGCAGCGCCGCTAGTCGGTCGTGCAGGCCGGCGGTTTGGTCGGCCGGGCGGCCTCGTTCGACGCCGTCCACGACGCCGGCGATGACCTCGACGGTCGCGGCGCGGTCGGCGCGGTCCACGAGCTCGAAGATGGACGTGTCCGTCCCGACGGGCATCCGCCCCATCTTCTCCAGGATGCCCGGCACCTCGCCGAACACGTCGCGGATGCGGCCCTCCATCTCGCCGTTCAGGGCGAACACTCGGGCGGCGTCCTCCAGCGCGAGCTCGGCCAGCCGCTGGCTCCGCTCCTCCTTTTTGACCACGTACTCGATGGCGCTCCCGTGCGGCAGCACGCCGTAGGGCGCCCCGCCGCGCTGGCGGGCGCGCTGGGCGGCGGCGGCCATGAGCACGGTGTGGTTGACGATCCACCCGGCCACGCCTTCCGCCAGCGCGACGGACCGGAGCACGCGCGCGTTGCGCTCCAGGTACTCCTCGACCGCGGCGTCGTCCAGGTCGGGGATGTAGACGACGTAGTCGCTTGCCGTGCTGGGGCGGACGTAGGTCGGCAGCACGTTGAGCGTGGGCCGGTGGACGGTCACGGTGCCGGGCAGGCTGGTCTCGCGCTCGAACAGCGTCTCGGGCGCCCCGTCGGCGTCGTACGAGATGGCCGTCGAGACGAAGTCGTAGCGCTCGGGGCGGCTCTCCTGGCAGACGGCGTGGACGGTGTGGCCGGCCTGCGCCAGCGCGCGCAGGATGGCCCGGGTCCACAGGTTCGAGCCGGCGCCCGCCAATCCGTAGCCGTGGACGACGCCTAGCGGCGGGGAGGAGGAGGAGCTGGGCCATCAGCGTGCGGGGAAAGGCGGGAGGGGCGGGACCGAGCAAGCGGCCCTCCGCGTACCGTCGCCGCTGGCGGTAGTTCTCCGGCGGCCCCTCCCCACCCCCTCCCCCCTCGAATGGATGCCATGATCTTGGCGGCCGGCCTGGGCACGCGCCTGCGCCCGCTCACGAACACGACGCCGAAAGCCTTGGTCGAGGTGGACGGCGTGCCGATGCTGGAGCGCGTCGCGCGGCGCCTGTTGGCGGCCGGCGCCGACCGCGTGCTGGTCAACGTCTCGTACCTCGCCGACCAAGTCCAGGCCTACGTCGACGCGGCCGACTGGCGGACGCCGTCGGGCACGCCGGTCGAGGTCGTGATCTCGGACGAGCCCGACGGCCCGCTGGAGACCGGCGGAGGCATCAAGAAGGCGCTCGACTTTTTCCGCGGCGACGCCCCGTTCCTGGTCCACAACGCCGACATCCTGACGACCGTCGACCTGGGGACGCTGTGGCAAACCCAGCGCGACGCTAGCGACGGCCGGGTCGCGACGCTGGCCGTCGCCCCCGCGCGCACCGACCGCGCGCTGCTGTTCGACGACGGCGGGCTGGCGGGCTACACCTTGGACGGCGGCGAGGCCAAGCCGATGCGCGACGGCCAGGGCGACGGGCGGATGGTGGACTTCTGCGGCGTCCAGGCGTGCGCGCCGGCGCTGCTGGACCGGATCGCGGCGCGCGACGAGGACAAGTTCTCCGTCATGGACGTCTACCTCGGGCTGGCCCGGGACGGCCAGCGCGTCGCGGCCTTCGACGGCACCGACCGCCAGCCCAACGACTTCCTGGACGTCGGCACCATCGAGCGCTTGGAGGAAGCGCACGAGGTCGTCGCCGACGGCGAGTTCGCTTGACGAGAGGGGGACGGGGGAACAGGCAGAGCCCTCCCCTCTCGTTCCCGCCCGTTGCCTTTTTCTCGGTTCCTCAGCCCCCTCCTCCCATGCCTCACTCCGACCGCTTCGTCGCCCTCGTCGACCGCGCCCGCCAGCGGGTGACGGAGACCGACGCCGCCTCCGTCCACGCCCGACTGGCGGAGGCGGGCCGCGAGCTCGCCAGCCCCACCCCCGTCGGGTTTGTGCTGATCGACGTCCGCGAGCGCGACGAGTGGGAGCGGGGGCACCTGCCCGGCGCCGTCCACCTGTCCCGAGGCGTGCTCGAGCGCGACGTCGAGGAGGCCGTGCCGGACCCCGACACCCCCGTCGTCCTCTACTGCGGCGGCGGCTACCGCTCGGCGCTGGCGGCGGCCTCGCTGCAGGAGATGGGCTACACCGACGTCGCCTCGATGGACGGCGGCTGGCGCGCCTGGACCGGCGCCGGCTACCCCACGGACTCATGACCGGACACGACGGCTCCCCCACGCTAAACGCGCTCGGCACGCCGCTCCAACCGTGCGGCACGGACCCCATGACGGGGTTCTACCGCGACGGCTGCTGCGAGACCGGCCCAACCGACACCGGCACGCACGTCGTCTGCGCCGTGATGACGGCCGAGTTCTTGGCCTTCACGGCGGCGCGCGGCAACGACCTCTCGACCCCGAACCCACGCTACCGCTTCCCCGGCCTGACGCCGGGCGACCGCTGGTGCCTGTGCGTCTCGCGCTGGGCCGAGGCTCAGGAGGCGGGCGTCGCGCCGCCCGTCGTGCTGGAGGCGACGAACGCGAAGGCGCTCGACACGGTCGGCCTGGACGTGCTGCGCGCCCACATCGCCTGACCCCGCCGCGCTAGCGGCTTGCTCCCGCGGAGACGAGAGCGTCCGCCAGTCGAACGGGGACTCCGCCGGCTAGACACCGAGTTCGCCGGGTTGGCGGCGCGTGTCACCTCGCCTCCGACGTCTCAGCGCTTGTGACCGGCGCCTGACCTCGTCCACCTGCGCCGCCCCTTGCGCGATATTGGCCGCTCTCCCCCTTCCCCATGACCATCGTTAGCGCCCAGGGCGCCCCCGCCGCCGTCGGCCCCTACAGCCACGCCGTCCGCGCGGGCGGGCTGCTGTTCTGCTCCGGCCAGGTGGCCTTGGACCCCGAGACCAACGCCCTCGTCGGGGGCGACGTGACGGCCCAGACCGAGCGCGTCCTCGCCAACGTCCGCGCCGTGCTGGCCGAGGCCGGCACCAGCCTGGAGCGCGTGGTCAAGACGACCGTCTTCCTCAAGACCATGGGCGACTTCCAGGCCATGAACGCCGTCTACGCCGACGCCTTCGGCGACCACCGCCCGGCGCGCTCGACGGTCGCCGTGGCGGGCCTGCCCCTCGACGTCGACGTCGAGATCGAGGTCATCGCCGAGGTGGGCTAGGTGGGGTCGGTCCGCCCGTTCTTCGAAGCCTACGCCCGGGCGTTCGCCGCCTACGACGCCGGCGCCATCGCGGCGACCTACGTCACGCCGTGCCTGCTCGTGCGCGACGGCGTCCCCGTCGCCGTCGCCGACGCCGACGCGCTGGCGGCCAGCGTGGAGGCGCTCCTGGCGCTCCACCGCGCGTGGGACATCCAGACCGTCCGCGCCAAGGAGGTCACGTTGCTGGAGAAAGGCCCCGGCCACGCGCTCGCCCGCGTCGACTGGCGGCTGGGCGCACGAAGAGCCGCATGGCGTGGACCTTCGCCACGACGTACACCCTGGTCCCCGGCGACGACTGGCGCATCGCGTCCGCGATCACGCACGACGCGCCGTTCTAGTAGCGGGCGTCGCCGGGCGAGGTCGCGCGCTCGTCATAGCTGGCGCGCAAGCCTGGACTCCCCCTCCTCACTCATGACCACACTCGGCGTCACCGGCGGAATCGGGAGCGGGAAGTCGGCGCTGGTGGTGCGGCTGGCCGAGCACGACGGCGTCCGCGCGATCCTGGCGGACGACCTGGCCAAGCGGCTGATGGCCGAGGACGCCGGGGTCAGGGCGGCGCTGGTGGCGCGGTTCGGGCCGGAGACGTTCGACGCCAGCGGCGCCCTCGACCGGGCGCACCTCGCCGGGCGCGTGTTCGGGGACGACGGCGAGCTGGCGGCGCTCAACGCCATCGTCCACCCCGCCGTGCGCCGCGCGCTGGCGGAGGCCATCGACCAGGCCCGGGCCGGCGGCGTCGCGCTGCTGGTCTACGAGGCCGCGCTGCTGTTCGAGACCGGCGGCGACGCCGTCGTGGACCGGACCGTCTGGGTGGACGCGCCCGTCGAGACCCGCGTCGCCCGCGCCAGCGCACGCGACGGCGCGACCGAGGACGCCGTCCGCGCCCGGATGCGCCACCAGATCGACCCCGAGACCGGCCGCCAGCGGGCCGACGCCGTGGTCGACAACGCCGGCGACCTCTTCGCGCTCTGGGCCGCCGCCGACGCGCTGGCGGAGGAGTTGGGCGCGGGACCGAGGCCCAGAGACCCCGGCGCTACTGCTCCGGCGTGATCCGGGCCGGGACGTAGCCGGATGGCTCGGCCTGGGCTGGGGCGGGCGTCGGCGGCGTCGTGCTAGGCGGGACCGGCGAGACGGCTCCGGCCGCGCTGTCGGCGGCCTGCTCGCGGAGGCGCCGCTCGGTCGCCTCCAGCAACGCCGCGCGCGCCTCCTCCGCCTCGACGTCCGACTTCAGGCGCGGCGCGGGCGGCGGAGCCGGGGGCTCGACGCGCTGAACCGGCTCCGCCTCGACGGTACCCGACGTGGGAGGTCTCGGCGGGGTTCATCCCGTCCAGCGAGGGCGGGCGCGTGGCCCGCGTCGACCCGTAGAGGACGATGCCCATCAGGCCGAGGATGGGGAGGAAGATCGAGCGAGACACGGCGGTAGAGGCAGATCCGGGGTTGTATCGGTGGTGGCGTTCTCCGTCTAAAGGCCCGCGCCGTCGTCGGCCCAGCGCCAGCGGTCCAGCACGAGGGCGGCGCGTGGCGCGAACCCGTCCCCCATCTCGTACGGGTACCGCTCGACGACGTAGAACGGCACGCCGGCGTGCTCGCCGACCCGGACTTGGCCCGTCTCCCCGTCCCCCTGGAACGCGTATGCCGACCGCGCCCACGGCTCGCGAGGCTCCAGCGGCCGGGCGTCCCCGGTCGACTCCGCGACGGAGCGGGCGATCTCTTCGATGCCGCCGCGGTTGGGCTCCGACGGCACGAACACCGTCAGGACGCCTCGGGCGCCGGGCGGCCCCGTCTCGAACCGGACGGCGGTCCCCTCCCCCGAGCTCGCCGCGTCGTCGGACCACTCGGCGGGGACGTAGGTCGAGAACGGGAGCGGCACGTCGTCGAACGTCACCAGCCGCAGGTCGACGGGCTCCTCCGTCCCCTCGACGGAGAGGGTGGCCGTCGCCGTCTCGGGCCGCGGGGCCGGAGCGGCCCCCGCCGTGTCCGGCGTCGCGCTGGCGGCAGGCTCGGCCGGGGTGGGGGTCGCGGCTGGGCCGTCGGAGCTATCGGCGCAGCCGACGAGTAGAGCGGAGGCGAGGAGGAGGCGGAGCACAGCGGCAGGGGCAAGCATCGACAACCTAGCCCAGCGCCGCTACTCGCCCAGCGCCGTCGCCAGCGCGTCGCGGTCGTGGCCGCTGAGCCCGTCCAGCACCAGGCTGTGGCCCATCCGGTCGCGCTTGGTGCGCAAGTAGTCGGCGTTGTGCTCGCCGGCCTCGACCTCGATGGGCACCTGCTCCACGACCTCCAGCCCGAAGCCCGACAGCCCGACGCGCTTGGTGGGGTTGTTGGTCATCAGGCGCAGCTTGCGGGCCCCGAGGTCGCGCAGGATCTGGCACCCGATGCCGTAGTCGCGGTGGTCGGGCTGGAAGCCCAGCGCCTCGTTGGCCTCGACGGTGTCCATGCCCTGCTCCTGCAGCTTGTACGCGCGCAGCTTGTTGAGCAGCCCGATCCCCCGCCCCTCCTGCTTCATGTAGAGCACGACGCCTCGGCCCTCGCGCTCGATCTGCGCCATCGCCGCCGCCAGCTGCTCGCCGCAGTCGCACCGCGCCGAGCCGAAGATGTCGCCGGTGACGCACTGGCTGTGGACGCGGGCGAGCACGGGGACGCTGGGGTCGAACGGCCCGCCCTTGGTCAGCGCCAAGTGGACGTCGCCAGTCAGGACCTCTTGGTAGGCCGCCAGCCGGAAGCCGCCGCGGTCGGTGGGCAGGTCCACCTCGACCACGTTCTGGACCAGGGTCTCGGTCCGCATCCGGTGGGCGATGAGGTCCTGGATCGTGATGAGTTTGAGGCCGTGGCGGTCGGCGTAGGTGCGCAAGGCCGGCACGCGCGCCATGGTCCCGTCGTCGTCCATGACCTCAATCAGGACGCCCGCGGGCCGCAACCCCGCCAGCCGAGCGAGGTCGACGGCGGCCTCAGTGTGGCCGGCGCGGCGCAGCACGCCGCCAGCCTGGGCGCGCAGCGGGAAGATGTGGCCGGGCCGCGCGAAGTCGCTTGGTGTGGACTCGGGCGCGGCGAGGGCGCGGATGGTCGCGGCGCGGTCGGCGGCCGAGATCCCCGTGGTTGTGCCGTGGCGGTAGTCGACCGAGACCGTGAACGGGGTGTCGTAGAGCGACGTGTTCCGCGCCTCCATCATCCGCAAGTCGAGCGCCGCGGCGCGCTCGGGCGTGACGGCGACGCACATCAGGCCGCGGGCCTCGCGCGCCATGAAGTTGGCCGAGTCGGGCGTGACCAGCTCCGCCGCCCCGATCAGGTCCCCCTCGTTCTCCCGGTCCTCGTCGTCCACGACGACGACCAGCTTGCCGTTGCGGATGTCGTCGAGGGCGTCCTCGATCGTGTCGAAGCGGGGGTCGGCCATGGTGGGTGGGGTGTCTAGGGCCCAGACCCCCGGCGGGCGCGCGCCCTTACGCGGCCGGCTCGGTGGACGAGATCGTGTAGCCGACCTTGCCCTTGTCGATGCGCAGCTTGGTGCCGCCGTCGACCTCGACCAGGACGGTCTTCTCGTCCACCTGGCGGATGGTGCCGTGGATGCCGCCGAGGGTCACGATGCGGTCGCCCTTGGAGAGCCCGGAGACCAGCTCGCGGTGGGCCTTGGCCTGCTTGGTCTGGGGGCGGATCATCGTGAACCACATCACGACGAACAGCAGGCCCATCAGCAGGAGGGGGTTGCCGAACAGGCCCCCGGAGGGCGCGGCCTGGGCCAGGGGGAGCAGCAGCGTCAGCATCGAGCCGGGAGGCGGGGGTCCTGGGAACAGAGTGAGGGCACGCGATCCGTATCGCGCCGCGTCGACCTTCTACCGTTGCTGCCGTCAGGCCCTGGCGGGGTTCGAAGGGAGCTGGCCGTACGGGACGTGCCCTCACTCTGCCGGCGGGCGCTGGGCGCGGCCGGCGGGACCAATCTACAGATCCGGGCTCGGGAGGTTGCGAAGCGACCGGGAATCCGCGCCCGACTGGCGGCCCCGGTCGGCGGCCTTCGAGGGGAGCAGCCGGCCGAGCCCGCGCAACACCCGGAGGTGCGGCGCGTAGCCGCGCCACGCCTTCTCTGCTACGATGCGCCCCCTCCTGCTCTCCGTCCTCCTGCCCGCGTTGACCCTGCTCTCGGCGACCGCCAGCGGGCCGGTCGTCGCCCAGCCGGTCCCGCTCGACTCGCTCGCCCAAGCCACGGCCGACGCGCTCGACCTCCCGTCGTTGGTGCTAGCGGTCTCGCTCGACGGCGAGCGGTGGATCGCCACGGCCGGCGCGGTCGACTCGCTCGGGACGGCGCCGGACGCGCGCACGTTGTACGAGATCGGATCGATCACGAAGGTGGTCACGGCCCTGGCGCTGGCCGACGCCGTCGGGCGGGGCGAAGTGACGCTCGACACGCCCGTCCGCGACCTGCTCCCCGAGGGCGCCATGGCCGAGCAGCACGAAAGCGGGCCGGTCCGCTTGTGGCACCTCTCGACGCACACGTCGGGCCTGCCGCGCATCCCGATGGAGATGGCGTTCGTGCCCGGCTTCGACATGAACGACCCGTACGCCCTCTACGACGTCGAGGCGCTCTACGAAACGTTGTCGACCGCCCGCGCGGAGACGGCGCCGGGCGAGACCGTGGCTTACTCGAACCTAGCCGTCGGCCTGCTCGGGCACGCGCTCAGCCGCCGAGCCGGGATGACCTACGCCGGCCTGGTGACGGCGCGCGTCCTGGCCCCGCTAGGGATGGCGGACACGTTCGCCGAGGTCCCCGCCGAGCACCGCGGCCGGCTGGCGACGCCGCACGACGGGGCCGGCGCCCCCACCGCGCCCTGGACCATGACCGACGCGATGGCCGGGGCAGGCGTGCTCCGCTCGACGGCGGCCGACCTGCTGACGCTGGGTGAGGCAGCCCTCAACCCGCCCGTCGCGCTGGCCGACGCCTTCGCCCTGACCTTGGAGCCGCGCGTCGACGCGGGGAACCGGCAGCAGGTCGGGCTGGGATGGTTCTTGCAGCCCGCCGGCGGCGGGGGCCGGGTGGCCGCGTTCCACAGCGGGGGGACGGGCGGCTTCCGCTCCACGTTGTTCGTCGTCCCCGACGCCGGGTTGGTGGTGATGGCTCTGACGAACCGGTCCGTCGAGGGCGGGCTCGATGGGCTCGTCGTCCAGGTCGCTCGGGGGATGCTCGCCAACGACTAGCCTGGCTTGGCGCGGTAGCCTTGCCGAGGCCTTGCCACGTTGCCGAGCGCTGAGGCCGAGCGCGACCTTCTGGGAGTCGGCGTTGCAACGTCATCGCGCTCCCCAGCCTCGTCTCGCTCCAACATCCACGACCTCAGCCCATGTCCAACGCCCTCAGTCGCTGCCTGATCGCCGCCCTCGTCCTGCTGGCGACCGCCGCCGCCAGCGCGCAACCGCACGCCGCCCTCGACTCCCTGGCTCGGGCCGCCGTCGCCGAGCACGGACTCCCGTCGGTCGTGATCGGCGTCTCCGTCAACGGACAGCGCCACGTGGCCGCGGCGGGCGCCATCGACAGCCTGGGGACGGCGCCGGACGCGCGCACGTTCTACGAGATCGGGTCCATCTCGAAGGTGCTCACTGGGATCGCGCTCGCCGACGCCGTCGTGCGCGGCGAGACGACGCTGGAGACGCCCGTGCGCGACCTCCTGCCCGACTCGGCGATGGTGGCCCAGCACGAGAGCGGGCCGATCCGCCTGTGGCACCTCACGACGCACTCGTCGGGCCTGCCCAGCTTCCCCGTCGAGATCCCGTTCGCGCCCGGCTTCGACATGGCCGACCCGTACGCCCGCTTCGACCTGGCGGCCCTGCTCGGCGCGCTCGACCGTCCGCGCGTCATGACGGCACCGGGCGAGGCGTTCGCCTACTCCAACATGGCTGTGGGCCTGCTGGGCCACGTGCTCGGTCGGCAAGCGGGCACGACCTACGATGCCTTTGTGAGCGAGCGCGTGCTCGGCCCGCTGGGGCTGGCGGAGACCCTGGCCGAGGTGCCCGACTCGCTCGCTCATCGGTTCCCCGGAGCGCAGGGCGGCCAGGCCGCGCACTGGACGTTCACCGAGGCCACGATGGCCGCGGGCGGATGGCGCTCGACGGCCGCCGACATGCTCACGCTCGGCGAGGCCGCCGTCGACCCCACCGCCACGCCGCTCGCCGACGCGCTCGCCCTGTCGCTGACGCCCCGGTTCGAGGTCCGGGACGGGGTCGACGTCGGGCTCGGCTGGTTCCTCGCCGCTGCCCCCGGCAGCGACGCCCGAATGGCCCAGCATAGCGGCGGCACAGGCGGCTTCCGCTCGTTCCTGGCCGTCGTGCCCGAGGCGGGCATCGTGGTGGTGGCGCTCACCAACAGCGATGTCGGCGTGGACGCAGTAGGCGCCGACGTGCTCCGCCGCTTACTCGCCACCCGCTGACCCACTCTCGCGCTGGCGACCACCCTCCGCCAGCGCGGCGAGCGTGGGGCGGCGTCTTCGGCCGGGATTCAGGGTCGGCGCGGCCGGTCCGCCCGACCTTGCGGTCTCCTCCTCCCCGCCGCCGTGATCGACCGCTACACCCGCCCCGAGATGGGCGCTATCTGGACCGAGCACGCCCAGTTCCAGGCCTGGCTCGACGTGGAGTTGGCCGCCTGCTGGGCGTGGTCCGAGGCAACCGGCCAGATCCCGATGGCCGACGTGGAGACACTCTACCAAAAGGCGTCTTTCGACATCGAGCGGATCCACGAGATTGAGGCCGAGACGCGACACGACGTGGTCGCGTTCACGCGCGCCGTCTCCGAAACGTTGGGCGACGAGCGGAAGTGGGTGCACTACGGGCTCACCTCGTCCGACGTCGTGGACACGGCGCAGTCGCTGCGGCTGACCCAGGCCAACGAGATCCTGCGCGCCGGCTTGGTCCGGCTGGCGGACGTGCTCCGCCAGCGCGCCGTCGAGCACAAGCACACCGTGACCGTCGGGCGGACGCACGGCGTCCACGCCGAGCCGACGACGTTCGGGCTCAAGCTGGCCCGTTTTTATGATGCCGTGCAAAGGGACATCGAGCGGTTCGACGCCGCGGCGGAGGCCGTCCGCGTGGGCAAGTTGTCGGGCGCCGTCGGCACGTTCGCCAACATCCCGCCCGAGGTCGAGCGGCTGACGTGCGAGCGTCTGGGATTGCGCCCCGCGCCGATCTCGACCCAGGTGCTGCCCCGCGACCTGCACGCGCAGTACCTCGGCGCGCTAGCGCTCGTCGGGACCACGATCGAGACCATCGCCGTCGAGATCCGCCACCTCCAGCGGTCCGAGGTGTTGGAGGCCGAGGAGTCGTTCGGGAAGGGGCAGAAGGGGTCGAGCGCGATGCCGCACAAGCGGAACCCCATCGGCTCAGAGAACCTCACCGGGATGGCGCGGCTGCTGCGCGGCTACATGGTGGCCGCCTACGAGGACGTCGCGCTGTGGCACGAGCGCGACATCAGCCACTCGTCGGTCGAGCGTGTCATCCTGCCCGACGCCACCATCGCGCTGGACTACGCCCTGGCGCGGATGGCGCGGATCGTCGAGAACCTGACGGTCTACCCCGAGCGCATGGCCGAGAACCTCGACCGCACCTACGGCCTGGTCTACAGCCAGCGCCTGCTGCTGGCGATGATCGACACCGGGATGAGCCGGGAGGCCGCCTACGACACCGTCCAGCCCCTCGCGATGCAGGCGTGGCGCGAGCGCCGGTCGTTCCGCGAGATCGTCGAGGCTGCGCCCGCCATCACCGGCGAGCTCTCGGCCAGCCAGATCGCCGACGCCTTCGACCCGGCCACGCACCAGAAGAACGTCGACGCCATCTTCGAGCGCGTCGGCCTGGGCTAGAGCGCCGCTCGCGACGGGCGCCAGCGGGACGGGCCGCCCAGACGGCGCCCCGAACGACGTCCGCCCCCCGCCCGGTGGGGCAGGGGGCGGACGGACGCGCCGAGGCCCGGGCGCTAGTACTGCACGTCGACCGACGGCGAGCACGTCGAGGTCCCGGCCTCGCAGACCGTGAACGTGTACGTGCCCCGGACGCGCCAGTAGGCCCCGAGGGAGTACCGCTGGCTCCCGTCGTTGGCCGTCCGCGCGCCGTACGACCCGTTGACGTAGACGTCGACGTTGTCGGACTGGGCGCCGGTCCACGTCAGGGAGATCGTCGCGTAGCTGCCGGACCGGCCGCCCTGGGCGCTCAGCGCAAGCGACGGCGCGGGCTCCGGCGCGGGCGAGGCGCTGCCGAAGACGGCGTAGAGCAGGTCGTTGTTGGCGCTGTTCGCGCCCGACACCACGCCGTCGGAGGCGGCGGCCAGGACGGCCGCCGAGACCTGGGCCGGCGAGGCCCCGGGGTTCCCCGCGAGGTACAGCGCCGCCGCGCCGGCCACGTGGGGCGAGGCCATCGACGTGCCGCTGATGGATGCCGTCGCGGTGTTGCTGGTGTACCACGCCGAGCGGATGCCGACGCCCGGGGCGAAGAGGTCCACGCAGTCGCCGAAGTTCGAGAACGACGCCCGGCGGTCCGAGGTGTCGGTCGCGCCGACGGTCAGGGCCTCGGCCGTCCTGGACGGCGAGACGTTGCACGCGTTCTGGTTCTCGTTGCCGGCCGCGACGGCGTAGGTCACGCCCGAGGCGATGGAGTTACGCACGGCCGTGTCGAGCGCCGACGAGGCCCCGCCGCCCAGGCTCATGTTGGCCACCGACGCGCCGCTGGCGTTGGCCGTGACCCAGTCGACGCCGGCGATCACGCCGGAGTTGAACCCGCTCCCGTCGCAGTCGAGCACCTTGACGCCGACCAGCTTGACGCCCTTGGCGACGCCGTAGCTCGCGCCGCCGACGGTGCCGGCGACGTGCGTGCCGTGGCCGTTGCAGTCCTGGCCGTTGCCGCCGAACGCGTCGAAGCCGTTCGTGGCCCGGCCGCCGAAGTCGGCGTGCCCGGTCCGGATGCCGGTGTCGATGACGTAGGCCGTGACGTTCGAGGCCTCCGTGCTGTACGTGAACGAGCCGTCGGTGCCGGTCCGCTGGTCGATCCGGTCCAGGCCCCACGGGGCGCCCGACTGCGTCGCCAGGACGGAGACGGGGAGGTCGCGCTCGACGAGCTCGACGCGGGGGTCGTCCGCCAGCGCGGCGGCGGCGGCGGGCTCCATCTCGGCGACGAACCCGGTGAGCGCGGCCTCGAACGTCTGGGTCACGGCCTGGCCGGCCACGGCTTGGACCTCGCTGACGACGCCTTGGAGCGCCGACCGCGCTCGGGCGTTGCCGATCGCGGGCGCCGACTCCAGGACGACGATGTAGCGGTCGGGCGCCAGAGACGCGTCCGGCGTCTGAGGCACGCCGCCGTCCACGACGACGTTCTCGGCCGCCTCGATCGAGGGGAGGTCGCTGGGAGCGGCGTCGTCGGCCGCTGGGTTGGAGGCGTCGCACCCGGAGAGCGCGAGGCCGCCGGCGAGGGCGAGCGACAGGAGGGGGAAGCGGAGGGCCATTGTGTGAAGGTGGTGTGGTGGGGCCAAGAGCCTACGGCTCTTTTCTAGGCCAAGGGCACAGGAAATTCTCCAGGGGACACGGATCGCCGTTTTCAGAGGCTGAAGGCCGCATTCAGCTCTTTCCCTCAGCCAACCATCGAGTTCGGCCGCCCCGAATCCCTCCTCCCCGCCCGTTCGCGCTCCCGGCCAGTCGCGCTCTTCATCGAGTGGTCGAGCGCCGAGGCCCTCCGACGTCGTTCACACCGACGTGCCCTCGCTGGCTGGCGCAACCCTCGGCCGGCGCCTCCGTTATGTTTTCCGTCGTTCCCAACCCCTGACGTTCTCCCCGCCCATGCGACTCCGTTTCCTCCCCGCCCTCTCCACGGCGGCGCTCGCCCTGCTCCTGGCGGCGCCCCCCGCCAGCGCTCAGACCGGCGACCTCCTCGCCACCTTCGAGCCCGACGTCACCGAGTTCACGCTCGACAACGGGATGACGTTCATCATCGTCGAGCGCCGCGACGCCCCCGTCGTCTCGTTCTACACCATCGCCGACGTCGGCTCCGTCGACGAGCCCATCGGGCAGACGGGCATCGCCCACATGTTCGAGCACATGGCGTTCAAGGGCACCACCACGATCGGCACGACCGACCTCGGCCAGGAGCTCGCCGCCCTCGACGCCGAGGAGCAGGCCTACACCGCGCTCCGCACCGCCCAGCTGGGCGGCGCGCCCCAGGCCGAGGTCGAGCGACTGGAGGCCTCCTTCGTCACCGCCCGCGACGCCGCCAAGGCGTTCACGACCGACAACGAGTTCGACCAGATCATCAGCCGCCAGGGCGCGACGGGCCTCAACGCCTCGACCGGGCCGGACGCGACCGACTATTTCTACTCGTTGCCGTCCAACAAGGCCGAGCTGTGGTTCGCGCTCGAAGCCGACCGGTTCTTGAACCCCGTCCTGCGCGAGTTCTACCAAGAGCGCGACGTGGTCCAGGAGGAGCGCCGCCTGCGTACGGAGTCGAACCCCTTGGGCCGCCTGATCGAGGAGTTCCTGACCATCGCCTACAAGGCCCACCCCTACGGCCGCCCCGTCGTCGGCTACATGGCCGACCTGGAGGCGATCTCGCGGACGGAGGCCCAAGCCTTCTACGACACGTACTACGTGCCCAACAACCTGGTCTCGGTCCTGGTCGGCGACATCGACCCGGCCCAGGCGCGGCAGTGGGCAGAGCGGTACTTCGGCCCCATCCCGGGCGGCCAAGACCCCCCGCCGGTCCGCACCGTCGAGCCGGAGCAGCTGGGCGAGCGGCGCGTGACCATCGAGGACCCGTCCCAGCCGTTCGTGCTCGTCGGGTTCCAGCGCCCCGCCGTCACCGACGCCTCCGACCCGGCCTACACCGTCCTGGCCGACGTGCTCGGCCGGGGCCGCACGAGCCGGATGTACCGCGCGCTCGTCGAGACCGAGATCGCCGTCGCCGGCCAAGCGCTCGCCGCCCCCTTCGGCGGCAAGTACGCCACGCAGTTCCTGACGCTGGGCGTGCCCGCCGGCGACAACGACCCCGCCGACGTCGAGGCCGCGATCTACAGCGTCCTGGAGGAGCTGGTCCAGAACGGCATCACCGACCAAGAGCTGACGCGCGCCAAGAACCGCGCCCGCGCTGACCTGGTGGGCAGCCTGGAGTCCAACACGGGCCTGGCGCGGCGCCTGGGCGCCGCCGAGACCCTGACCGGCGACTGGCGGACGCTGTTCGGCGAGCTCGACGCGATCTCGGCCGTCACCGCCGCCGACGTCCAGCGCGTCGCCCGGGAGACGTTCCGGATGAACAACCGGACCGTCGCCATCAGCCGCCGCCCCGCCGACAGCTAAGCCCCCGCCCCTGCGGCGGCCGAACCCGGCCGCCGCACCGATCTGAGACCCCGCCCGACCGCGGGCTTGCTCCCCCCCTGACTCCCATGATGACGAACCCCCTCCGCTGGGCGCCCCTCGCCCTCGCCGTCGGCATCGCCGGCTGCACCTCAACGGCGACCGTCGCCGACCGCCCCGCCGACGACGGCCCGGCGGCCGGCCCGACCGCCCCCCGACTGGCTGACTACGACGTCCGCACGTTGGCCTTCCCCGGCGTCCGCGACGTGGCGCTGCCCGAGATCGAGCGGGTCCAACTCGACAACGGGTTGCAGGTGTTCCTCGTCGAGGACCGCTCGCTCCCGATCATCGAGGTGACGGCGCTCGTCGAGGCCGGCTCCGTGTTCGACCCCGCCGACGAGGTGGGGCTGGCGGCCGTCACGGCGTCGGCGATGCGGACCGGCGGCGCGGGCTCGCGCACGCCCGACGAGGTTAACCTCGCGCTCGAGAACGTCGGCGCGACCGTCGAGGTCTTCGCCGGCAGCGACCAGACGACCGCCGTCGCCTCCGGGCTCTCGGACGTGTTCGTCTCGGACGTGCTGCCCATCTTCGCCGACGTGCTCATGATGCCGGGGTTTGACGAGGAGCAGGTCGGGCTCGTCAAGACCCAGCAGCGGACGGCCATCGCCAGCCGCAACGACGACGCCCAGGCCATCGCCACGCGCGAGATGTTCCAGCTGCTCTACGGCGAGGACAGCCCCTACGCCCGCGACATCGAGTACGCGACGCTGGACGCCATCGACCGCGCCGACGTCCAGGCCTTCCACGGCCGCTACGTCGTCCCGAACGCGACCTACCTCGCGGTGTCGGGCGACTTCGACGCCGGGGAGATGGCCGCCACGCTGCGGTCCACGTTCGGGGGCTGGGCGCGCGGCGCCGACGTGCCCGAGCCGCCCGCCCCGACGTTCCAGTCCGGCCCCGGGCTGTACTTCGTGCCCAAGGACGACGTGAACCAGAGCACGGTGCTCGTCGCGCACCCCGGCGAGCTCCGGCTCGACAGCCCGGACTACCCGGCCGTCCGCGTGATGAACGAGATCCTGGGCGGGGGCTTCGCGAGCCGGCTGTTCCAGACCGTCCGCACCGACCTCGGGCTGGCCTACGCCGTCTTCGGCAACTACGGCGCCGGCTACGAGAACCCGGGCGTGTTCTACAGCGGCACGTTCACCAAGTCCGAGAGCACCGTCCAGGCCGCCCAGGCCATGCGCGACGTGATCGAGTCGATGCGGACGACGCCGCCGACGGCCGAGGAGCTCGCGCTGGCCAAGGACAGCTACCTCAACTCGTTCGTGTTCAACTTCGACACCAAGGACGAGGTGCTCCGCCGCGTGCTCACCTACGAGCGCTACGGCTACTCCGCCGACTTCCTCCAGACGCTGAAGGACCGGATCGAGGACGTGACCTCGGCCGACGTCCAGCGCGTCGCCCAGCGTTACCTCACGCCCGACCAGGCCAAGGTGCTCGTGCTCGGCCGCGCCGGCGACTTCGACCAGCCGCTGACGGCGCTGGGCACGCCGACGACCATCGACATCTCGATCCCGGTCGGCGGTGCCGCTGAGCCCGCCGGCGACGCGGCTGGAGGCGCGACCGCGCTCCGCGCGGCCGCCGACGCCCTGGGCGGTGCCGACCGTTTCCAGGCACTGACGGCCTACGAGACCACGCTCTCGACCGACATGGCGCAGGGCCCGATGGCCGGCAGCACGATCTCGGGCACGGCGCTCGTCGAGTTTCCCAGCCGCGTCCGCGCGGTGCAGCAGACGCCGTTCGGCGAGATCACCGTCGTCCTCAACGAGGGCCGCGGCCGGCTCCTGCTGCCCGGCGGCCAGTCGCAGCCGGCGCCCGCCCAAGTGGTGGCCAGCGTTAGGGACCAGTTGTTCCTGGACCTGCCGTACCTGATGGCGCAGCTCGACGGGGTCCAGGCCGAGTCGCTGGCGCCGATGGACGGCATGGACCGCGTCCGCGTCTCGGCCGACGGCCTGAGCCAGCCGATCACGTTGATGCTGGGCGCCGACGGCCGACCGACCCAGGCCACGCTCACCCAGGTCGGCCCCGAGGGCCCGGTCCAGGTCACGGTCGAGTTCAGCGACTACCGCGAGACCGGCGGCTTCACGCTGCCGTTCCGGATCGTGAACAGCCAGGGCGGCGAGGTCACGCAGACGGTCACGGTCGAGTCCTACGACTTCGCCCCGACGGTCTCCGCCGACGCCTTCAACGTGGAGTAACCGGCACCGGTCTTAGACCGACGAAGGCGGCGTGTCCCGATGTGGGGCGCGCCGCTTTCGCTTGACGACCTCCCCCCGCGCTGGCGGACGTCCCCCGTCAGTGGGCCTGGGCTTCCCGCGATGTCCTTCGATGCCGGGCCGCGCCCTACGGCCGCCAGCGGGGCGCGGTGGTAGCTTCCCGGCCCCTCGACGCGCCCGACGATGATCGCTGAGTTCCTCCCCCTGTTCCTGATGATCCTGCTGGCGCTGGGGCTGGCGCTGACGCTGCTCCTGGTGGCCAACAAGATCGGGCCGAGCCAGCCGAACGCGGTCAAGGAGAGCCCCTACGAGTCGGGCCAAGACCCCATCGGGACCGCCCGCGACCGGTACTCGGTCAAGTTCTACCTGGTCGCGATGATCTTCATCGTGTTCGACGTCGAGCTGGTGTTCCTGTACCCGTGGGCCGTCTCGTTCCGCACGTTCCTGGAGGCCGGCGGCGGGGCCGCGCTGGCGTCGCTGAGCGTGATCGCGGTCTTCATCGCCGTCCTGGTCGTCGGGCTCATCTACGACATCAAGAAGGGCGGGCTCGACTGGGACTAGGGCCGAACGCTTTACCAAGTTTCAGTCCAGAGTGAAAACGGCGGCGCGGCGAACCGCGGCCGGCCGTTCCTGTACCACACACGCACAACACCCGCGACCCTATGTTTAGCGAAGAAGGCGGATTCCTGACCACGACCGTCGACTCGGTCGTCAACTG
Organism: Rubricoccaceae bacterium; assembly: GCA_963789285.1. Lineage (GTDB taxonomy): Bacteria > Bacteroidota > Rhodothermia > Rhodothermales > Rubricoccaceae > Rubrivirga. The sequence continues at coordinate 1,661,150 of CAWBJZ010000004.1, read as the reverse complement.
GGCGCGGTCGAACTCGCTCATGCCCATGCCCATGGGCCTGGCCTGCTGCGCCATCGAGATGATGGGGTTCGCCGGGCCGAAGTACGACGTGGCCCGGTTCGGCTCCGAAGCCATGCGGTTCAGCCCCCGCCAGGCCGACCTCATGATCGTGGCCGGGTGGTGCTCGCACAAGATGGCCCACACCGTCCGCCGCATCTGGGACCAGATGGCCGAGCCCAAGTGGGTCATCGCCCAGGGCGCCTGCGCCTCGACCGGCGGCATGCACCGGTGCTACGGCGTGGTCCAGGGCGTCGACAACTTCCTGCCCGTCGACGTCTACATCCCCGGCTGCCCCCCGCGCCCCGAGGCCATCATCCACGCGCTGATGGACATCCAGGAGAAGATCCGCGTCACGGAGTCGGTCGCCAAGGACGTCCGGTTCACGGAGGCGCCGAACCAGCTGATCGAGGGCCGCATCGTCACCCCGGACGGGACGCCCGTCGTCGCCTAGACCCATGCCCGACTCCCCGCCCCCCACTGGCGACGCCGACCGGCCTGAGGACGACCGCCAGTCGGACGCTGACCTCCCCGCCGCCGACGCCCAGGCCGCCGAGCTCTCCGACGGCATCCCGACCGCGCCGCCGACGGCGATGCTGGCGCCGATGGCCGGCGCGCTCGTTGGAGGCCCCGACGACGGGCCCCTCATTAACCCCGAGGAGCAGACGCAGACGCTGAAGTTCCACTTCACGCCGCGCACGGCGCTGGCGGGCGAGATGGAGCGGCTGCAGACCGAGAACCCCCACGCCAAGGCGTCGTGGATCGTGCCCGAGGTGATCTCGGCGCTCCAGGCGCGGTTCAGCGACGAGTTGGGCGAGATCGTCGGCTACGCGGGCGAGACGACCGTCTTCGTCGGCCGCGACCACATCGCCGAGGTCTGCCAGTTCCTGAAGGACGAGGTCGGCTTTGACTACCTGACCGACATCGGGACCGTGGACCGGTTCACCGAGGAGCAGCGCTTCGAGGTGTTCTACAACGTCTGCTCGCTCAAGGGCGGCAAGCGGCTGCGGCTCAAGGTGCTGGTCGACGAGGAGGACGCCGTCGTCCCGACCGTCACCGGCGTCTGGAAGGGCGCCAACTGGCACGAGCGCGAGGCGTGGGACATGATGGGCATCCGCTTCGCTGGCCACCCCGACCACCGGCGGATCTACATGCCGGAGGACTTCGAGTACCACCCGCTCCGCAAGGAATTCCCCACGCTGGGCATCCCGGGCACGCTGCCGCTCCCGCCCAACTCCCCCGACGGCGACCTCCAGCCCGACCCGTTCCCCCGCGCCCACGGCCTGATCCCCAAGGATCTGAGCACCGACGCCGACTAGCCCGCCCCGCTCGCGGCCTGCCCCCGCAGTGGGGGACGCGGTCCGCCAGCCATCCGACGACACCGACCATGGCGACGACCGACCAGAACACGCCCCGCGGCCACGCCGCCGCCCCGGGCTCCTCGGAGGACCTGTTCACCTTCTGGCCCCGCCACAACGCGGCCATCTACCAAGCGCTCGCCGACCGGCACACCCAGGTCGAGATCGAGGACGCGGCTGAGAAGGCCGCCGTCCAGGACGCCCGTGCCGCCGCGGCCGCCGGTCAGGACATCGTGGTGTCGGGCGACGGCGCGGACACCTCGGCCGTCCCGATGATCGCGGACGACCCGCTGGAGTCCAAGATGATCCTGAACCTGGGCCCGCAGCACCCGGCGACGCACGGCGCGCTCCGCGTCGTCTGCCAGCTCGACGGCGAGACCATCGACAAGTGCCTGCTGGACCTGGGCTACCTGCACCGCGGCATCGAGAAGCTGGCGGAGGTCAAGACCTACCAGGAGTTCATGCCCTACACGGACCGCATGGACTACATGTCTCCGTACTCGAACAACGTGGCGTGGTGCCTCGCGGTCGAGAAGCTGGCGGGCATCGAGGTGCCCGAGCGCGCGCAGTGGCTCCGGACGATCGGCTGCGAGCTGGCGCGGATCTCGGCGCACCTGCTGTGGGCGGGCACGATGGTCATGGACGCCGGCGCTTTGTCGGTCTTCCTGTGGACGTTCAAGTACCGCGAGGAGATCTACTCCATCATGGACGAGATCGCCGGCCAGCGCTTCACGGTCTCCCACAGCCGCATCGGCGGCGTCGCCTTCGACTTCTCGGACACGGCGCTCGCCATGACGGAGTCGTTCTGCGACGAGTTCGAGGGCCAGGTCGCCGACTGGAAGAAGCTGCTCAACCGCAACCGGATCTGGATCGACCGCAACGAGGGCGTCGGCGTGCTGACGGCCGACGAGGCCATCGCCGAGGGCTACACCGGCCCGTGCCTCCGCGCGTCGGGCGTGCCCCACGACATCCGCAACTTCGAGCCTTACCTGGTCTACGACCAGGTCGACTTCGACATCCCCATCCGCACCGAGGGCGACTCGCTGGCGCGCTACTTCGTCCGCGTCGAGGAGATGGAGGAGTCCATCAAGATCATCCGCCAGTGCCTGGCCAAGCTGCCCAAGGGCCCGATCCGGATCGACAACGCCAAGGCGGCCTACGCCTCCAAAAACGAGATCTATTACTCGATGGAGGGCATGATCCACGACTTCATGATGACCGACACCGGCGTGGCCCCGCCCAAGGGCGCCGAGGCGTACCACGCCATCGAGAGCCCCAAGGGCGAGCTCGGCTTCCACCTGGTCTCGGACGGGACGGGCTCGCCGTGGCGCGTCAAGGCCACGACGGGCTCGTTCAAGAACTTGCAGGGCCTGGAGACGATGATGGAGGGCGCGATGGTGGCCGACACCGTCGTCCTGATCGGCTCCATCGACCCCGTCATCGGCGACTCCGACAAATAGAGGTCTCAAGGTCTGGCCTCGCGAGGACCGGACCGGAGCGCCCCCCGAACTCTGACCATGGCAATGACCCCTGACACCCCCGGCCCCTTCGTCTCGCCGTCGCCGCAGTACGTCCCGGGCGAGAAGCCCGAGCGCGTCATCCCGGACGACGAGTTGGTCTGGACCGACGACGAGAAGGCTCAGATCGACGTCTTCCGCGCGCAGTACCCGACGCCCGACGGCGCGGTGATGAAGACGCTGTGGCTGGGCCAACGCAAGTGGGGCTGGCTCCCGCCCGAGGTCATGCACTTGGTGGCCGATACGCTGGGCGTGCCCTACGCCAAGGTTTACGGCGTGGCGACGTTTTACACGCAGTACTTCAAGGAGGAGAAGGGCCGGTTCGTGTTCGACGTGTGCACGTGCTTCTCGTGCCAGGTCTGCGGCGGCTACGACATGCTGCACTACCTCGAAGACAAGCTGGGCGTGGTCAAGGGCGGCACCTCCGAGGACGGCCTGTTCACGGTCCAAGAGGCGGAGTGCCTGGGCGCGTGCGGCTCGGCGCCGATGCTCCAGGTCACGAACGGCCCCTACGTCCACAACCTGACCGAGGCCAAGATCGACCAACTGGTCGAGACGCTCCGCCAGCAGGCCGGCGCCGACGTGCCCGTCGGCGATCCGGGCGCGGTGCTCCCGTTCGAGAGCGTGACGCTGCCCCAGGACGAGACCGAGCTCGGCGGCAACCGCCGCACCGACACCGAGGCCGTCGAGGCGTACCAGACGCCGCCGGTCTCCGACACCATCCACTAGTGCCCACGCGCCGCCTCGCCGACCGTCAGATCCGCGCCGCCCAGCAGGCCGCGCCTGGGCTGGACGTGCGCGGGCCAGTGTCGCGGGCGCTGGGCGAAATCACGGTCCCACTGGCGGACGAGAAGGTCGAGACCGAGGCGGCAGTCGCCACGCCGGCACCTCCGGCGCCCAGCCGCCCTGCCCGTCGGCAGACGGTGCCGGCCGCCCAGCGCGTCCTCAAGCCGTTCGCCGACGCGCCGTGGCCGACGCGGAAGCCGCGCCCAGCCGGCCCGGAACCGCCGGCCGTACTCTCCGGCCTGACCGCCGACGAGCGCCGCGTCCACCGGATCCTGCTCGACACCCTCGCCATCGACAACGCGCGCGACGGCGTGAGCGGGGGGTTGACCTACGCGGAGAAGAAGAGGCTCCCGGCCCTCGACCTCGACTTCATCGACGCCGAGATCGCAAAGATGGCCTCGCGGCCGTCGCTCGGCGCGCTCCGCTGGGTCTTGGCAGCGCTGCTGGTTGGGGTCGCCGTGCCGTTCGCGCTTTACGCGGGTGAGACGCCGTGGGAAGCCGCGTTCTACCTCGTCCTCGTGGCGGTGATGGCGGCCATCCCCGTGCTCCAGCGCGACCAGTTGGGATCGGGGCCGCAGCGGCTGGCGATCTACCGCGCCTTGCGCGAGCTGGCGTTGCTCGCCAACCCCGGCGTCACGTCCGACGCGCTCGCCCAGGCCGACGCCGTCATCGACCGACTGGCGGGCGCCCCCGGCGCGGCAGCGGCGGGCCACACGCCCCGGCTCTCCCTCGACACCGAGACGCCGACGCCGACGACCTCCGCTAGCCGCACGAGGGCGCGAAGCTGATGGCCTACTCCCCACGATCCGTCGACAAGCTCCGCATCCGTGACGCTCGCGCAGCCGAGTTGGACGTACGCGGCCCCCTCTCGACCCGCCCCACCGCGACCGCCAGTGCGCCGAAGGGCGACGGCCTGACGCGGCGCGAGCGCAAGGTCAAGGCGATCCTACTCCAGGAGCTCAACAAGATCAACGGCTCCACCAAGACCTGGGCTGCCTACAAAGAGCGCAAGCACCTAGCGGACACGCTCGACGTGGCGTACATCGACCGCGAGATGGCACGGATGGAGAGGGATCTCCGTCGTCGGTCTCCCCTGGTGTGGTTTCTCCCGGTTTACCTCATGCTCCTGATCGGCGACATCGGGCAGATCGCCGACGTTGGGCTGACGTGGTCGACCGCGCTCAACCTGCTAGTCATCATCCTTGGAGCCGTCGGGATCGCTGGCAGCGTCGTCTACAATCGCAGGGCCACGCAGCGGCGGCTGTGGATCTACCAAGCCCTCCGCGAGCTCTCCGACGCCGACGACGAGGGCGTCCAGCTGGACGAATCCGTCCGGCTGGCGGACCTGCTCATCGACCGCATCATTGACCAGGAGGAGGGCGCTGCACCGGCCCCACTCCACCGCATTCGTATCCACTAAATACCATGGCCGACGCTGACACCCTCCTGACTGGCGCTTCCAAAGCGGGCGACTGGCGCACGTACGAGCGCGTCATCCTGCCGCCGATCAAGGACCTCCACAAGATCGACGTCTACGAAGCGCAGGCCGACGGCTACAAGGCGCTCAAGGATGTCCTCAAAGACGGCAAGTTCGACCCGACCGGGCTGACCAACGAGGTCAAGGCGTCCGGCCTGCGCGGGCGCGGCGGCGCCGGCTTCTCGACGGGGCTCAAGTGGAGCTTCATGCCGCCCATCGACCCCGACAAGCCGCGCTACCTGTGCTGCAACGGCGACGAGTCCGAGCCGGGCACGTTCAAGGACCGCCAGATCTTCGAGTACAACCCGCACCTGATGATCGAGGGCATCATCCTGGCGGGCTACGCGATGACCATCAAGACGTGCTACCTCTACATCCGAGGCGAGTACGACGACTACATCAAGCACGTCCAGACGGCTGTCGACGAGGCGTACGCACGGGGCTACCTCGGCAAGAACATTCTGGGCACCGACTTCTCGTTCGACCTGGTGGTCCACGAGGGCGCCGGCGCCTACATCTGCGGCGAGGAGACCTCGCTCATGAACTCGCTGGAAGGCCGCCGCGCCTACCCGCGCATCAAGCCGCCCTTCCCCGCCCAGGTCGGCGTGTTCGGGATGCCGACGACGATCAACAACGTCGAGACGCTGGCGGACGTCCCGCTGATCGTGAACCGCGGCGCCGAGTGGTTCGCAGGCATTGGACCGGCCAAGCACCCCGGACCCGTCCTGTACGGGATCTCGGGCCACGTCGAGAAGCCGGGCGTCTACGAGTTCCCGACGGGGATGCTGATCACCGACCTGCTGGAGGCCGCGGGCGGTCCGCGCGGCGGCAAGCGGATCAAGGCCGTCGTCCCGGGCGGATCGTCCACGCCGCCCCTGACCTGGGAGATGGCTGAGACGGCGACGATGGACGCTGAGACGCTGCGCGAGGCGGGCTCGTCGATGGGCACGGCCGGGCTGTGCTTCCTGGACGAGGACACCGACATGGTGAGCTTCACGCGCCGCATCGCCCACTTCTACCACCACGAGTCGTGCGGCCAGTGCACGCCGTGCCGCGACGGGACGGGTTGGATGGAGAAGCTGCTCCACCGCATCGACGACGGCCAGGGCTACAGCCGCGACCTCGACCTGCTGCTCGACCTGTGCGACCAGATGGAAGGCCGGACGGTCTGCGCCCTGGCCGACGCCGCCGCGTGGCCGGTCCGCTGGGGCATCAAGCGCTTCCGGGACGAGTTCGAGGCCAAGTGCCTGCCCGACACCTTCGCCAGCGCCGACGTGTCCGGCGACGGCGCCGCACTGGCGGAGCCGGAGCCCGTCGACGGCGACAAGACGATCGCGCCGACCGGCACGCCCTAGCCCGCCCCACTGGCGGAGCCGCTCCGCCAGCCGATCATGCCCAACGTCGTTCACTACATCCCCATCGCCACGACCGTGCTGGCGGTCGTGTTCGCGGCGGTCATCGTCCCGCACGCGGCGCGCAAGGGGTGGCCGGCCTACCTCACGTGGTGGGCCGTCGGCGTCGTCGCCTACGGCGCGGGCACGCTGACGGAGAGCATCACGACGCTCGCCAGTTGGAACGAGCCGACGTTCCGGGCCTGGTACATCGCCGGCGCGCTCTTGGGCGGGGCGCCGCTCGCCCAAGGGACGGTGTACCTGCTGCTCAAGAAGCGGGCGGCGGACGTTCTTTCCGTCCTGCTGGTGGTCGCGATTGTCGTGGCGTCGGTGTTCATCGTGATCGCGCCGGTCAACCCTCCCACCGTGGACCTGCACCGGCTGTCGGGCGAGGTGTTCGGGTGGCAGTGGGTCCGCGCGTTCTCGCCGTTCATCAACCTCTACGCCTTCGCCTTCCTGTTCGGCGGCGCCGTGTGGTCGGCGTGGCAGTACAAGGGCCACCCGGAGGCCAGGAGCCGCTACGTGGGAAACATCCTGATCGCGGTCGGCGCGCTGCTGCCGGGCATCGGTGGCTCGTTCACGCGATTCGGCATGGTCGAGGTGCTCTACGTGACGGAGCTTATCGGCCTGAGCCTGATCTTCGCTGGGTACCTCGTGATGAAGGCCGACCGCTCGGCCTCCGTCCACCGCGCCCAGACCTCCTCCCGCCCGGCGCTCAGCGCCGCCGCCGCATGACCCGCACGCTCGCCCTCGCCCTGATCTTGGCCCCGCTGGCGGCCTGCACCGACACGGCCGACACCGCCGTCGAAACCCCGGAGGGGACGGCGCAGCCACCTCCGCCCTAGCGCCTGACAACGGCGCCCTCGCCTTGGGTGACCCCGTCCCCGGCGGCGAGGCCATCACGCCGACCGAGCTGATCTCCGGGGTCGGCGACTACGCCGGCCAGGAGGTGCTGGTCGAGGGCACGGCGCGCGAGGTCTGCCAGATGGCCGGCTGCTGGCTGACGTTCGCCGACGACCAGGGCCAGACGGTCCGCGTCAACGTGGCGCGCGACGAGACCGAGAGCTACCTCTTCACCTTCCCCGACGACGCCAGCGGCCAGACCATCCGGGTGCTCGGCACGCTGGCCGTCGAGACGGAGTCGGTCGAGGACCAGCGCCACTACGCCGAGGACGGCGGCGCGACGGCCGACGAGGTCGAGGCCATCACCGAGCCCAAGCAAACGCTCTCGCTCACCGCCAGCGGGGCCGAAGTCCTCCAAGCCAACGCCTAGCCGCCCGACGGCGCTACACTCGGGAGCCCACGTCCCACGCACGACGCACACCGACAGACATGCCGCAGGTCACCATCGACGGGACGACGCACGAGGCCGAGGCCGGGGAGAAAGTCCTCCAGCTGTGCCTCAACGAGGGCACCGAGGTCCCGCACTTCTGCTACCACCCGTCGCTCTCCATCCCGGCCAACTGCCGCCAGTGCCTGGTCAAGGCCGGCACGCCGATGTTCGACCGGGAGACCAAGGAGCCGGTCCTGGACGACGACGGGAGCCAGAAGATCAACTACTTCCCCAAGCTGATGCCCAGCTGCGCGCTGGACGTCACCGAGGGGATGGTGGTCCACACCCAGCTGTCTAGCGTGGAGGTGGCCGAGGCCCAGGCCGACAACCTGGAGATCATGCTGGCCAACCACCCGCTCGACTGCCCCATCTGCGACCAGGCCGGCCAGTGCCCGCTCCAGATCCAGGCCTACAAGTACGGGCCGGAGGGCGTCCCGCTTCGAGTTCGAGAAGGTCCACAAGCCCAAGCGCGTCCAGCTCGGCCCGAACGTGGTCATGGACGCCGAGCGCTGCATCAACTGCACGCGCTGCACGCGGTTTACGGCCGAGGTCACCGAGACCCACCAGCTCACCATCATCAACCGGGGCGATAAGAACCACCCGATGACGGCGCCGGGCGAGGTCTTCGACGACCCGTACTCGATGTGCACCGCCGACATCTGCCCCGTCGGCGCCTTGACCGAGGACTACTTCCGGTTCCAGGCGCGCGTCTGGGAGATGGCGAAGACGCCGACCGTCTCCGACTTCGGGAGCACCGGCATCAACGTGGACGTCTGGACCAAGAACAACCAGGTCCTCAGGATCACGCCGCGCGAGAACCTCGACGTCAACGACTACTGGATGCCCGACGTGGCCCGGTTGGTCTACAAGACGTACAACGAGGACCGCGCCTCCGGCCCGATGCTGAACGGCACGCCGACGACGTGGGAGGCCGCCGCCCGCCAAGCCGGACAGCTGCTCAAGGAAGCCGGATCGAACGTCCTGTTCCTGGGCTCGGCGTACGCGACGGTCGAGGACAACTACCTGCTCGCCCGACTGGCGGACGCCGTCGGCGCCCAGGCCCCGAAGTTCATCGACCGCAGGGGCGAGTGGACCGACGACGGCTTCCTGGTCCCCGACGACCCCGCGCCGAACACCGAGGGCTGCCTGCGCTTAGGGCTCACCCCGGTCGACCCGGCCCTGCTGAAGTCCGCCACCAGCCGGGCGTCATTGATCTACGTCTTGCACGACGACCCCGTGGCCGCCGGCCTGCTCTCGGCCGCTGATCTCGGCGTGCCGACCATCGTCCACGCGACGCACACGACCAACCAGACGCCGGCGACGGTGTCGCTCCCGGTCACGATGTCGGTCGAGACCCTGGGCACCTACGTCAACCGCGACGGGCGCGCCCAACTGCTGCGGCCGGCCAAGATGGTCAAGGCCATGAACCGCTCGCTGATGATGGCGCTCGGGACGGGCCAGAGCCGGAACGACCGCGTCGGCACGCCCTTCGACCGCTGGCACGACGAGGACAACCAGGTGGACTGCCTGCCCGGCTGGGCGACGATCCCCCAGGTGGCCGCCGCCGCCGGCCACGACCTGACCTACAAGAGCCCCGCCAAGATCATGGCCGAGGTCGCCGGCCAGTCGGCGTTCCAGGGCGCCACGCACGGCCGGATGGGCACGCTTGGGTGTCCCGCTGGAGACCGAGACCGCCGACGCGCCCCAGCTCACCGCCTAACCCTGCCCCACTGGCGGAGCGCTTCCGCCAGCGCGAGACGAGGCCCGGCCTGCCGCTCCCCTCCCTACTCCTCATCCCCGCGGCACGGCGGGGACCCATGCGGCACCCCGTCGGGAGCGCCGATCTCCCAAGGATTCCTGACTCGCCTCGGACGGCATCCCCGAGATTGAGCTAACGTCTCCCGACGGACGACACCGACGTCCACCGCCGCATCGCCCCTTATGGACTCCGTACTCAGCTTCCTCGTCGCCGTCTGGGACGTGATCGACTTGCCGGTCGTGATCTTCCTGATGCTCAACGTCTTCCTGATCACGGCGTCGCTGCTGGTCTACGCCGAGCGCAAGGTGTCGGCGTTCATCCAGGAGCGGAGCGGCCCGAACCGCGTGGGCCCGGGCGGCATTCTGCAGTCGTTCGCCGACGTGTTCAAGCTGATGTTCAAGGAGAACATCGTCCCGGTCCAGGGCAACGCGTTCGTCCACAGCCTGGCGCCGGTCCTGATGGTGGTGATCGCGATGAGCACCGGCGCGCTGATCCCGTGGGCCAAGACGCCGGCGGGCGACGCGCTCGCTATCGCCGACATCGGCATGGGCATCCTGGTCGTCCTGGCGATGACGTCGATCTCGGTCTACGGCGTGACGCTGGCCGGCTGGTCGTCGAACTCGAAGTACTCCTCTGCTGGGCGGGTTGCGGTCGTCGGCCCAGATGATCTCGTACGAGCTCGCGATGGGCGCCGCCGCGCTGTCGGTCGTGCTGCTCTCGGGCTCGCTCAGCCTGTTCGACATCGTCGAGAGCCAGGACCACCTGGCCAGCTTCGGCGGGTGGAACATCTTCCGCAACCCGGTCGGGTTCGTGGTCTTCTGCGTGTGCGCGCTCGCCGAATGCAACCGGGCGCCGTTCGACTTGCCGGAGGCCGAGCAGGAGCTCGTCGGCGGCTACCACACCGAGTACTCCGGCATGAAGTTCGGGATGTTCTTCCTGGCCGAGTACGTCAACCTGTGGGTGGCGTCGCTCCTGATCACGGTGATGTTCCTGGGCGGCTACTTGATGCCGGGGCAGTCGCTGCTCGTCGAGCACGTCGGCCTGGGCGGCGTGCTCCTGACGCTGATCGGGGTCCTGATGACGCTGCTCAAGACGATGTTCATCGCCTTCTGCTTTATCTGGATCCGCTGGACGCTGCCGCGCTTCAAGTACAACCAGCTGATGAACCTGGGCTGGAAGTACATGCTGCCGATCTCGATCGCGAACATCCTGGTGATCGCCGCGCTCGTCGCCCTGTGGCAACTGTTCGCGGTCTAGCGCGACCGCCCCGTCCCACTGGCGGCGCCCGTCCGCCAGTGCGCAGATCTTAGCCAGCGGCCAAGCCGAACGGCGTGATTGGGGGAGCAGTGGGGCGGATCGCATGCGCGACCCTAGGCCCTGTTGGGGGAGTTCCTGAGCCAACGGGCGTTAAGTGGGACGCGGTGGAGGCGACACCAGGAAGGTCCGTGGCCGTCCCCATGACCCTCCCCGACCTCCCGCCGCCTGCGGAGCCCGTCCTCTCCAACCCGCTCGTCGCGCGTCGGCGGCGACGGCACGTCGAGGTCGGGCGCGTGGAGCTAACGGTGCTGGCGCTCCGGCGGCACCCGGGCTGGCTGGCAGCCGGTAGCCTGCTCCTCGTGCTCGGCTCGGCGCTCGTGATCGTTCCGTGGGCCGCTTACGCTCGCGACGCGCAAATCGCGCGCGAGGGGGTCGAGACGGTGGCCACCGTCGTTCGTCAGGAGACCACTGCAGACGCGGACGAGACCTCCGAGTACCACGTCCGCTACGCGTTCGCTCTGCCCGACGGGACCGTCCAGCAGGGGGAGGCCGTTGTGGCCCAGGAGAGCGCGGGGTCCCTAGCGCTGGGCAACTCGATCCGCGTCCTTTATGACCCGTCCGATCCGGCGAACAGCTTCCCCCTAGGCGACGGGTCCGGCGTCGGGTCGCGCTCGGCGTGGGTGGCGGCGTTGCTCTCGCTGACGGGAGCGGTGCTGGCCGGCCTGGGGGGCTTCTTCCTGTGGGGGCTGCTCGTTCGCGGCCCTGGTCTCTGGCACCGACTTCTCCAAAACGGGCACGAGGCGGAAGGGCGCGTGGTCGAGGTCGAGGCCGACGGGGGCGGGTCCAGGGCGCGGATCCACTACGCCTTCCCGGACCGGCGCGGCTGGGAGCGCTCGGGCACGACGGGGTGGGTGCCGCCTGGGGTCTCGGATGGGTGGTCGCCCGGCGACCCCGGCATCGTCTGCTACGCGCAGCGAGACGCCAGCGAGAGCGTCTGGCTGGGCCGCGGCGGCCTGTCCTTCTTCCGGTAGAAAGCCTAGGCCCCCCCGCGCGCCGAGCGACTGGCGGTCCCCGTGGAGGCGCGCGGACGCGCTTCGCCAGCTACCAGCCGATCCGTCCGTCGAAGCCTGCGTCGGAGTCGGCGGGCTCGCGGCCCGTCGGGGCGGGCGGCGCCTGGGGCGTGACTGGGACCTCCTCGACCTCGAAGACGCCCTCCTCTTCCTCGTACGGCACGATCTCGTCGATCAGGAAGTCCCCGACGACCTCCTCGGCCTCGCGTTCGGCGTCGGCGATGGAGCGGTCGAGCTCGCGCTCCATGCGCTCGACCCAGCCCCGGCCGGCGTCGCCGCGCTCGAACTCGCGCGCGGCCCGGCGCAGGACCGCGATCGCCGCTCGGCGCGCTTCGGGATCGTCGATGTTCTGGACGTCCGCCCAGGCGCCGCGCAACCAGTCGAGGTTGTCGGCCAGCGTCTCGCGTTGCGAGGGCTGGCGGTCCCGAGTCTCGTCGGCACCGCCGCGCTGGCGGTCGGGATCGGCGCGGCGGCCGGGCGTGCGGGGGCCGTAGTCGTTGGGGACGCCGGCGCCGTCGTCCTCGAACAAGCCGTCCGCCAGCCCGCCGACCCAGTCGGTAAAGCGGCCCCACAGGCTCGGGCCGGTGCGCTCCTCCTCCAGCACGGGGCGCGGGAACTCGCGGCCCAGGTCGATCAGGCCGTCGCGCTGGACGGCGCGCTCGAAGTCGCCCACGACGCGCAACGCGTTGTGGCCGCCCTGGCCCCAGTACGCCGAGCGGAACGTGACGCGGGGGTCGTCGAAGCCGACCCAGGCGCCGGTCACGAGATCCGGGTGCATGAGCAAGAACCAGCCGTCGGCGCCGTCCTGCGTCGTGCCGGTCTTGCCCGCCAGGTCGCCCCGGGCGTTGAACCGCGTGCGGACGTCGCGGCCGGTCCCCTGGTCCACGACGCCGCGCATCATGTCCACCAGGTCCGTCGCGACGTCGGCGTCGAGCGCGGTGTCGGGCTCCTCCTCAAAGCGGGCGACCTCGTTGCCGTCGCGGTCGGTGATGTGGGTGACCGTCACGAGGGGGTGCCGGATGCCGCCCGCGGCGATGGCGGCGTAGGCGCCCGTCATCTCCAGCAGCGACACGTCTGAGGTCCCCAGCGCCAGCGAGGGCACGGTCGCGAGCGGGCTCTCGACGCCCAGCCGGCGCGCCGTCCGCGCCAAGTCGCGCGCGCCGACCTCCTGCACGAGCCGGGCGGCGACGGTGTTCTTGGAGTAGACGAGGGCGTCGCGCAGCGTCACCATCTCGCCCGACGCCGAGCCGCTGGCGTTCGTCGGCTGCCAGATCACGCCGTCGTCCATCTCGATGGAGACGTCCTGGTCCGGGATCTCGTCGTCCGGGCGGAACCCTTCTTCGAGCGCCCGGGCGTACAAGAACGGCTTGAACGTCGAGCCCGGCTGGCGGCGCGCGCGCGCGACGTGGTCGTAGGCGGACTTCTCGTAGCTCCGGCTCCCGATCCAGACCTTGACGTGGCCCGTGGCCGGCTCGACGGCCGTCATCGCGACCTCCAGCCGCATCTTGACCTGGCGGAGCGAGTCGAGGAACGCGGGCTGAGCGCGCAGGCTGTCCAGGACCGCGTCGGCGTCGCGGCCGGCGGCGGTGGCCCGCTGGAACGCGCGCGTGTCGCGGATGAACGCGTTCCCGGCGGTCTCGCGGACGGACCAGAACTGCTCGAACGGCTGGGTGCGGCGGCTGGCCGTGACGTAGGGCTCCGTGGTCGGTCCCAGCCGGCCCGTCCCCGTCCGCCCCCACTCGACGTCGGCGACGGACTGGAGCGCGTCGCCGAACCGCTCGGCGGACTCCTGCGCCAGCCGCTGCATCCGCCAGTCCAGCGTCGTGTGGATCGTCAACCCGTCGCCGTACAAGCTGTAGCCGGCGCGGTCGGCCCAGTCCTCCAGCTCGACCCGGACGTGCTCGGTAAAGTGCGGCGCCCGGCTCCGCTGCATCGGCTGGCGGACGAACCGGAGCCCGAGAGGCTGCTCGCTCAGCTCCGCGCGCTCCGCCTCCGCCAGCTCGCCGAACCGGACCATCTGGCCCAGCACCACGTTGCGCCGCGCCTTGGCGCGCTCGGGGTTGCGGTACGGGTTGTACGACGAGGTCCCCTTGAGCATCCCCACCAGCGTCGCGGCCTGGAGCCGGTCCAGGCTCCCGGCGTCGGTCGAGTAGTAGGTCCGCGCGGCCATCTCGATGCCGTAGGCGTTGTAGAGGAACGGGACCGTGTTGAGGTAGAGCTCGAGGATCTCGTCCTTGGCGTAGACCGACTCGATCTTGCGAGCCGTCACGGCCTCCTTGATCTTGCGCGTGGCCGAGGCCGCGTTGCCGATCTCGTCGGGGAAGAGGTTGCGGGCGAGCTGCTGCGTGATCGTGGACGCGCCGCGCAGCCCCCGGCCGGTCGCGACGTCCTTGGCGACGGCGCCCCAGCCCAAGAGGTCCACGCCGCTGTGGGTGTAGAACCGCCGGTCCTCGGTCGCGACCAAGGCCTCGACGACGGCGGGCGAGATCTCGTCGAGCGCCTTCCACTCCCGGTTGCGCCGCGCGAACCGGGTCAGCGTCTCGCCGTCGGCGGAGACGACCGTCGCGGGGTCCACCTCGCGCGCGTTGCGCAGGTCGGAGACCGACGGCGTGAAGGGCCACAGGACCAGGGCGTAGAGCACGAGCGCGATCACGCCCGCGACGGTGGCGACGGCGCCCGCGCCCGCCAGCCCGGCGCCGCCCCAGGCCGCGCGCTGCCAGGCCGGGCGCTCCGAGTCCCGGACGCGCGACCACACGGCGACGGCTCCGGCCCGCAGCGTCCGCCACAGCCACCCGAACGACTGGCGGAGCGCGGCCGCCAGCCGGGCGAGAGTGCGGCGCCACAGGGGCAAGGCGGGGGCGGGGCTGGACATGGGGGAGCGGTTGGGCGGGGGCGCCTACGGATGGGGAGGCGTGCGGATGCGGCCTCGGCGCGCACGGGCCAACGCGATACGAGGCAACGCTCGTGCCGGGCGCCGTCGCGCTAGGACCTAACGCCCGTAGGCGCCGAGACCTAACGCCCACTAGGAGAATCCTGACCCACCCCCCGGGGGCCTTATGGCCGTGCGAGGATCCGCGATACGGCCCATGAGGAAAATAGCCGTTCTCCCCGATGGACCCCGCAGCACCGGCCGCCGAGCCGCCGCCCACGCCACGCCCCCGCCGCGCGGTCTCGGGCTCCGCGCGCCGCCACGCGGCGGTGCACCGCTCCGGCCTCGAAACCTCCCCCGCGATCCCCGGCCTCGACCGGGCGGCGGCGTTGGTCCGGACGCTGCTGGGGGCGCCCGCCGCGTTCGTCACCGTCGTCGGCGCCGGCAGCCAGAGCGTGGTCGCGCAGCGGGGGTTCACCGACGCCCTGTGGGTGCCCCGGCGCGGGCCGCTGTCGCACTCGTACTGCCGGCACGCCGTCGAGGCCGACGCCCCCCTCGTGGTGCCCGACGCGCGGGCGTCGTCGCTGGCGTGCGCCGGCCCGCTCGCCGAGTCGGTCGGGATCGGCGCCTACCTCGGCGTCCCGTTCCACGACGCATCTGGCGCGCCGTTGGGCGCGCTGTGCGCCATCGACGGCCAGGCCAGGGCCTGGACGTCCAGCGACGTCGAGGTGGTCGCGTCCCTGGCGGTCATGGTCGAGTCCGAGGTCGCCTTGCGCGGCGAGGTCGCGCAGCGCTCGCGCGTCGAGGCGCGGTACCGGGCGCTGTTCGACGGGTCCCCCGACGCCGTCCTGATCCTCGACCCCGAGACCGAGCGCGTGCTGGACGCCAACCCGGCCGCGTGCGCGCTCTACGGCGCCAGGCACAGCCAGCTGGTGGGCACGAGCCTCCGGGCGTTCGCGCTCAAGCCGTCCCGGGGCGACGTCGCGACGGCCCGGCTGGCGGCCGACGGGGGGTCCGAGCGGTTCGACACCGTCCACGTCCGCGCCGACGGGACCCCGATGGACCTCCGCGTCAGCGCGTCGCTGGTGGACCTCGGCGGCCGGCCCGTGCTGTTCCTGGTCAACCGCGACGTCACCGACCTCAAGCGCGCCGAGCGCGAGGCCGCCCGCCAGCGGGCCCGGACCGACCGGCTGGCGATGGTCGCCGCCAAGACCACCAACGGCGTCGTCGTGACCGACGCCGACGGCTTGACCGAGTGGGTCAACGAGGGGTTCACCCGCATCACGGGCTACACCCTCGACGACCTGCGCGGGCGCAAGCCGGGCTCCGTGCTCCAGGGGCCCGGCACCGACCCCGAGACCGTCCGCGAGCTGCGCGGCTACATGCGGTCGCGCGAGCCGTTCTCGGCCGAGATCCTGAACTACCACCGGAACGGCGACCCGTACTGGATCCGGATCGAGGTCACCCCGCTCGTCGAGCCCGACGGCACCCTGACCGGGTTCATGGCCATCGAGACCGACGTCACCGAGCGGCGGCAGGCCGAGGACACCCTGCGCGCCAGCGAGGCCCGGTTCCGGATGGTCACCGAGACCGCCGGCGTGGGCCTGTTCGTCTCGGACGTGGACGGGGGCAAGACCTCGTTCACGCTCCCGGCCAAGGCGGTCCTGGGCTACCAAGCCGCCGAGCCCCTGACGTTCGCCCAGTTTTCCGCGCTCACCCACCCCGACGACCGCGACGCCGTCGCCGACGCCATCGCCCAGCTCAAGGACCCCGCCGGGCCGGGCCGGATCGACCTCGACCACCGCGTGGTGCGGCCCGGCACCGGCGAGGTCCGCTGGGTCTCCGTCCGCGGCGAGGCCGTGTTCGAGGGCGAGGGGGCGGCGCGCCGGGCGGTCCGGCTCGTCGGCGTGGTCATGGACGCGACGCTGCGCAAGCGGGCCGAGGCCGCCGCGCGCGCCGGCGAGGCCCAGTACCGGGCGCTCGTCGAGTCCGTCCGCGACGCCGTCGTCGAGACCGACACCGCCGGCCGGATCACGTTCGTCAACCCGGCCTGGGCGCGGATCTCCGGCGTCTCCATCGCCGAGTCCCTGGGCCGGCCGGTCCGGAGCTTCGTGCACCCCGACCACCTCGCCGACCGCGACGTCCAGTTCGCCCGGCTCCACGCCGGCGACGCCGAGTTCGTCCGGTTCGAGAGCCAGATGGTGCGGCCCGACGGGGAGACCCGCTACATCGAGGTCCAGGCCCAGGTCCGCCGCGACGCCGCCGGGGCGCCCGAGGGCGTGGTCAAGAGCGTCACCGACATCACGGACTCCACGCGGTTCCACGCCGAGCGCGAGGCGAGGCAGCGCGCCGACGAGATGCTCCGGCTCAAGGGCGCCTTCCTGAGCAACATGAGCCACGAGCTCCGCACGCCGCTCACCGGCATCCTGGGCTTCGCCGACGTGCTGGCGGACGAGGTCGACGGCGAGCACCGCGACCTGGTCGAGGCCATCCTGCGGGGCGGCCAGCGCCTGCGCGACACCTTGAACTCGGTGCTGGACCTGGCCCAGCTCGAAGCCGGCTCGTTCTCCTTGCGCGCCGAGCCCGTCGACGCGCGCGCCGCCGCGCGCGAGGCGCTGGCCCTGCTCCACCCGCTCGCCGCCGAGGCCGGGCTGGGGCTGGCGCTCGCGCCCGGCTCGGCGGTCTGGGCCTTGGCCGACGAGTCGGCGCTGCACCGCGTGCTCCACAACCTCGTGGGCAACGCGGTCAAGTTCACCGACGCCGGCGGCGTCACGGTCGCCGTCGACCGCGCCGGCGACGCCGTCCGGCTCCGCGTGGCCGACACCGGCATCGGGATCTCCGCCGCCTTCCAGTCGCGGCTGTTCGACGAGTTCACCCAGGCCTCCGAGGGCGACGCCCGGACGCACGAGGGCAACGGGCTGGGCCTGTCCATCACCCACCAACTGGTGAGGCTGATGGGCGGTGAGATCCGGGTCGAGAGCGAGGAGGGCGTCGGGACCACGTTCACCGTCGACCTGCCGGCAGCGAAGCTCCACGCGGAGGCAGAGGGGGCCCTCACGGAGGGGAGCCGACCCGCTACCGTTGTAGGCCCATAGGTTAGGCGCCCCGCCATCGACCCGCCCTCCCGCCAGTCGCCGGCCGGGACTGGCGGAGGCGGCGGTCTGTCACGCGCGTCCGCCGTAGGACGTGAGCACGGGTGAGACCCCCTGCCGACGCGCAGCGCCAGTCCGCCGCCGTCTCGGTCGCCGGCGGCGCCGTCGCTGCAGTCGAGCGACTGGGCCCGGGGGACGGAGCCGGCGCGCGTGGTGGGCGTGGGTGGAGGGACGCGAGCACGGGCGCCGCCGCCATCGCCACGTTCATCGCCGAGCTGCCCGGCCTTCGCGTGGCCTGGGTCAAGGTCGAGGCCGACGTGACGACCTACGGGACCGCGACCGACGAGGGCCGCGGGATCCGCCTCCGCGACGGCTCCTGACGCTGGCTGGCGGCCGCCGGTCACCCTCCGCCAGCTGGGCGACGGGAGGCCCGAGCCCTCAGCCTGGAGCGTCCGCGAGAACGGCGCGCGCCGGCTGGCGAGTGGGACGCGCGACCCACACCGGGGCGGCCTCGGCGTCGGGGTCGGGCTGCGGCGTTTGGGCGCGCGGGAGCACGAGCCGCACCGTCGTCCCCTGGCCGACGACGCTCTCCAAGTTCAGGCGGCCGCCCATCGCCTCGACGAGTTGGCGAGCCAGGGCGAGCCCGACCCCGAGCCCCTCGTGGCTCCGGTTGTGCCCCTCCGACGCCTGGCGGAACGGCTCGGTGGCGTGGCCGAGGAAGGCGGGCTCGATCCCGATCCCGGTGTCCTGCACCGCGACCTCGACCTCCTCCCGGGTGTGCGTCAGCGACAGCGTGACCGCCCCCCTCTCGGTAAAGCGCACCGCGTTGTCCACGACCGCGCCGAGCGCGCGCGCCAGCGCGGTGGGGTCGGCGTGGGCGAGGGGCGGGCCCTGGGCTCGGCGCTTCGGGGGGTCCAGGCTGGAGACGTCCAGGCGCACGCCCTTCGCCTGGGCCGCCGGCGCGTACTCCCTGGCCACGCCCCGGCCCACCGACGCGACGCACAACGGCGCCGCAGTTCGGGCGGCCTCGTCGCGGTCGATCCGGGACAGGTCGATGACGCCGTCGAGCGTGGCCAGCAGGCGCCGCGCCCCGCGCGAGACCGTCGCGACCACGGCCTGGTCCTCGGGGTGGACGCTGGTGTCCAAGATCTCGGCGCCGGACAGGATGGCGGTCAGCGGCGTGCGGAACTCGTGGCTGAGGTTGGCCAGGAGGGCGTCCTTGGCCCGGCTGTGCGCCTGGGCCCGTCGCCGCTCCTCCGACTCGCTCTGCAGCGTCGCGTGCGTCCGGTCGAGCTGCTCCGCCAGCTGGCGGACGCTGCTGGCCATCGGCCCCTCGTAGAGCGCCGCGAGCACGCCCGTCAGCCCGGCGGCGAACATGAAGTTGAGGATGAAGTGGACCCGGCCGTCGTCCGCCGAGAGCGCCGACGGGAACTGGACGCCCGCCGCTTCGGCCGTGAACAGGAACAGGCCCGCGCCGACCGACGCCGCCGTGACCGTCCAGCCCAGGCGCGGCCCACCCACGAACGACGCCGCGAGCGGCAGGAACGCCAGCCAGAAGACGGCCCCGGAGGCCAGGCCGCCGTCCAAGCAGGCGATGGCGAGGAGCGCGCCCTCGAAGGTCACCATGAACGCGGGGATGAGGTGCTGGGGCGCTACGCCGAGCGCGATCGCGGCCAGGCTGGCCAGGCCCATCAGCGAGATCCCGACGATGACCCAGGTCACCGCCCACGACGACCCCGGCACGTGGTGGATCACGTGGAGCAGCCCAAACACGACCCCGTTGCCGACCACGAGGAACGAGAACACCACGAAGAGCCGGACCCGCAGGCGCTCGACCCGGTCCGCGCTCGGCGTGCCCACGAGACGGTCGATCCACTCGACCAGCAAGGACTTGTCTCGCCGGGGACGGAGGGGTTGCCGAGGAGGGGGGGCGGGCATACTGCGCACATGCGTTTAACGGGTCCCCTGGTTATCGGCACCGCGCCGCTTAGTTGTAGCGTCGTGGGAGGATTCCTCCCCACCGCGCCGCGAGGTCCTCCAGGCCACGGCCGGCTAGTGCCCCGGCGGCCGGCTTCCCACCCGACAGGTCCGCCCGCGCTGTGGGATCGAAAACGGGCCCGCTCCGTTGGCTCGGCTCCCTCTCCGCACCGCCCCTCATGGCCGACCAGCCCACCGCCGCCACCGAGACCCCCGACCGCGACGCCGACGAGCGCGCGCGACTGGAGGTCCTCGCCGCCAACACCATCCGGGGGTTGACCATCGACGCCGTCGAGAAGGCCAACTCGGGCCACCCCGGCCTGCCGATGGGCATGGCGGACGCGGCGGTCGTGCTGTGGACCCGGTTCCTCAAGCACAACCCCCAAGACCCCCACTGGTTCGACCGCGACCGCTTCGTGCTCTCGGCCGGCCACGGCTCGATGCTGATCTACAGCCTGCTCCACCTCAGCGGCTACGACGTCACGCTCGACGACCTCAAGAGCTTCCGCCAGTTGAACTCCAAGACGCCCGGGCACCCCGAGGTCCACCACACGCCCGGCGTCGAGGTCACGACGGGGCCGCTGGGACAGGGGCTGGCGACGGCCGTCGGGCTGGCGATGGCCGAGCGGCACCTCGCGGCGACGTACAACACCGGCGACCACGCCGTCGTGGACCACTACACCTACGTCATCGCGAGCGACGGCGACCTCCAGGAGGGCGTGACGAACGAGGCGTGCTCGCTGGCGGGGCACTTGGGCCTGGGCAAGCTGATCTGCCTGTACGACGACAACCACGTCTCCATCGACGGCGACACCGAGCTGTCGTTCACCGAGGACCGCTCGGGCCGCTACGAAGCCCTGGGCTGGCACGTGATCCGCGAGATCGACGGCCACGACAACGACGCCGTCGCGGACGCCATCGAGGCCGCGCGCGGCGTGACCGACCGGCCCAGCTTCCTGGAGGTCCGGACCGTCATCGGCAAGGGCGCGCCCAACCTGGAGGGCCAGCACACCGTCCACTCGGACGCCATCGGGCCGGACGAGGTCAAGGTGACCAAGGAGCACCTCGGGATCCCCCTGGAGCCGGAGTTCTACGTGCCCGACGACGCGACGGCGCTCTTCCGCGAGCAAGCCGCGCGCGGCGCCCAGGCCCAGAGCGACTGGCGGCAGGCCATGGCCGCCTTCGGCGACGCCGACGCCAAACGAGCCGACGAGCTGGCGCGCCGCATCGAGGGCCGCCTGCCCGACGGCTGGGCCGACGCCTTGCCCTCGTTCCCCGCCGACGACAAGGGGATGGCCAGCCGCGCCGCCAGCGGCAAGGTGCTCGACGCGCTCGCGCCGGTCCTGCCCGAGCTGATGGGCGGCTCGGCCGACTTGACGCCGTCGGTCAAGACCAAGGCGGCCGGCATGGAGGACTTCCAGCACGACACGCCCGCGGCGCGCTACGTCCACTACGGCATCCGGGAGCACGCGATGGCCGCGGCCATGAACGGGCTCGCGATCCACGGCGGCGTCCGCCCGTACGGCGGCACGTTCCTGATCTTCAGCGACTACTGCAAGCCGGCCGTCCGGCTGGCGGCGCTGATGGAGGCGCCCGTCGTGTTCGTGTTCACGCACGACTCGGTGGGCCTGGGCGAGGACGGGCCGACGCACCAGCCCATCGAGCAACTGGCCGGCTTGCGCGCGATCCCCAACCTCCGCGTGATCCGCCCGGCCGACGCCAACGAGACCGCTGCAGCCTGGAAGCTGGCGCTCGAAACCAACACGCACCCGACGGCCCTCGCCTTGAGCCGCCAGTCGCTCCCGACGATGGACCGGACGCTGGAGCAGGCCGTCGAGGGCGTCGCCCGGGGCGGCTACGTCGTCTCCGACTCGGACGGCACGCCCTCGGTGATCTTGGTCGCCAGTGGCTCGGAGGTGGGGCTGGCGATGGAGGCCAAGGCGCAGATCGGCGCCGGCGCCCGCGTCGTATCGATGCCGTGCGACCGCCTGTTCTTCGAGCAGGACGAGGGCTACCGCGAGTCGGTGTTGCCCGACGCTGTGCGCGCGCGTGTGGCCGTCGAGGCCGCCAGCCCCATCGGCTGGGGCCGCGTCGTCGGGCTCGACGGCGAGACCATCGCCATCGACCGCTTCGGGACGAGCGCCCCGGGCAAGGACGCCCTGGCCGACTTGGGCCAGAGCGTCGAGGCCATCGTTGAGGCGGCGCGGCGCGTCAAGGGCGCTTGACGCCCGGCTGGCGGTAGCTCTCAGCGAGACCGCCAGCCGGGCCGGGCTAGCAGGGTGTAGGACGGAAGCGATTCTGGAAGCGCTTCGCTGTTAAGACGTTGTGTCGGAAGCGCTTGCACGGTTCAGGTCGGACAACCTCCGGTCGATCTCGGGGTTGTCCTCCCTCACCCCACCCCGGACCCGATGCCGTTCCGCCTCCGCTTCCCCACCGTCTTTTCCAGCATACGCGCCGCCGCCAGCGTGACGCACGCCTCGTACTGGGGCCGCTGCCCCCACTGCCGGAGGACCACGCCGTGGCACGTCAACGCCCTGCGCGGCGAGTACCGGTGCGCCGGCTGCGGCCGGTCCCCGCTCGGCGGCTGAGCCCGCTCGGAGCGCTAGCGGACGGCGCCGCCGTTGGCGGGCCTAGCTTGGGCCTGCCCCCTGCCCCGCCATGACGCCCGCCCCCGGAGACCTCGCTCGCGTGACTCGGCTCAGCGCCGCCGCGGCGGTGCTGGCGACGACCGCCATCGTGTTCGCGACCGGCGGCGACCGGCCGTGGCAGTCCGTCGCCGTCGTGGTGATGATCTCGCTGCTGCCCTACGTCGCGTTTGTGGCCCTGAGCCGGTGGGCGTCGGGCGTCGTCGAGGCCGAGGCCGCCGTGCTGGCCGGCCTGGCGCTGTCGGTGTTCTTCGCCGTCGGGCTGTACGCATTGGCGTTCGTGATCGCGCCGGGCGAGAAGAGCGCCTCGGCCCCGCTGGCCGTCCCGCTGTTCCAGTCCGTCGCCGTCGCGCTGGCGGGCGTCGCCGCGGGCGCGCTGCGGTGGCGCGCCCGGCGCTCCCCAGTCTCCGACCGACCATGACCCTCGCCCCCTCCGTCCTGGCCGCCGACTTCGGCCGCCTCGCCGACCACGTCCGCCAGTCGCTCGACGCCGGGGCCGACTGGCTCCACATCGACGTCATGGACGGCCACTTCGTGCCCAACATCTCGTTCGGCGCGCCCGTCATGCGCGGGCTGGCGGACGTCGCGGCCGAGACCGACGCGCCGCTCGACGTCCACCTGATGATCGAGCACCCGGACCGCTACCTGCAGGACTTCGCGGACGCGGGCGCGGCGACGATCACGGTTCACCAGGAGGCGTGCCCGCACTTGCACCGGACGGTCCAGGCCGTCAAGGACCTGGGGTGCCAGGCGGGCGTGGCCTTGAACCCAGCCACGCCCATCGGGACGCTGGAGGAGATCCTGCCCGACCTCGACCTGGTCTTGGTGATGTCGGTCAACCCCGGCTTCGGAGGACAAGCATTCATCCCGGGCACGCTGGGCAAGGTGCGCCGGCTGCGGGACGCGATGGGCGGATTGGCTCGGCGCCCGCTCATCGAGATCGACGGCGGCGTGACGCCCGACAACGCCCGGGCGCTCATGAAGGCCGGCGCGGACGTCCTGGTGGCGGGGAGCGCGGTCTTCCGCGGCGACGTGGCCGAGAACGTCCGCGCGTTCCGCCAGGCGACGGCGCTCCGGGCGTAGGCACACGCGACGGGCTCGCGCGTTGGACTCGGCCCGACCCGCCTCCGCCCATGCGTTTCCTGCCCCTGCTCCTGCTGGCCTCCCTGGCCGCCTGCTCGTCTCCGCGCCAGGACGACGGCCCGCTCACCGTCCTGACCTCGCCGGGCGGGCTGTCGGGCGAGCAGATCGACGACCTAAGCCGGCTCACCGTCCCCGTCATCGTCCCGGCCGACCCCGGCGCGTTCCGGGTCGCCAGCGTGGCCGTTGAGCAGCGCGGGGCCGTCTCGACGTGGGCCATCGACTACCAGCGCGACGACGGCGCGTGCTACGAGATCGCGGGCGGCAACGACGGCGCGGGCGGGCCGGAGATGCCGCTGGTCTCGACCGAGGTCGGCGTCCCGGCCTTGGGCCGCACCGTGACCCTGTACCAGGCGGCGGACGATCCGGGCGCGACGAGCGCCCAGGTGTGGGGGGTGGAGACGGTCGTCTCGGAGTTCATCTCGCTCGACGGCGCGACGGCGCTGTTCCTGAGCGATACCCAGGGCGGGTGCCGGCCGGTCTCGATCGAGGAGGGCGCGCAGATCGTCTCCGGCCTGACCCTGCTGTCGCCGGGCAACCGGATCGACACGTCCCCCGTCCCGCCCCTCCCCGTGGAGCGCACCCAGCTCGGCCCGTTCGCGCCGGCCGGCGACGTGCTCGACGGCACGAACACGGGCTCGACGCCCGAGGTCGCCGCCGACGCCATCGCCCGTCGCTACGGCGACGAGGCGGGGCGCGTCACCGTCGACGTGCTCTCGGAGTCGGCTGTACGAGGCGACGGCGCTGGTGACGCTCTACGACCTGCGCGACGACTCGGTCCGCGACGAGCGCCTGCTGCTGACCTACGCGCCCATCGGGGGCTCGTGGGAGCTGGTGGACGCCGGGCGCCAGGTCCGGTGCCAGCCCGGCCGCGGCCACGCCGGCTGGAGCACGGCCGCCTGCCTCTGACCCACTGGCGGAGGCCGTCCGCCCGCGCCGACGGCGGTCGCCAGCCTAGCGGGAGGACGGGGCGCGGCGGCGGCCGGGCTAGCTTGGCGACATGCCCGCGCTCGCCCACGTCGTCCCGCTCACCGCCGTCGCGGGCGTCTACACCTACCGCGTGCCCGACGGCATGGAGGACGAGGCCGTGCCGGGCGCGCGCGTGTTGGTCCCGTTCGGGCGCCGCCAGATCACCGGCGTCGTCGCCCAACGGGACACCGGCTCGGCCGAGGGCCTCAAGCCGTTGCACGACGTCTTGGACGCGCGCCCGTCTCTGACGCCCGAGCTGCTGGAGCTGACGCGCTGGACCGCCGACTACTACCTGTGCGCTTGGGGCGAGGCCGTCAAGGCCGCGCTGCCCAGCGGGACCGAGGTCGAGAGCCACCGCGTCGCGCACGCGACGGCCCCGCCCGACGCCTGGACCGACGACCCGCGCGGTCGCAAAATCTTGCGCGCGCTGCACGAGAAGGGCCCGCTCCCCGTCGCCAAGATCGCCGACGTGCTCGGTCGCAAGACTGTGCCGCAGAACCTGTTGCGCCGGATGGAGGCCGCCCACGTTCTGCGCATCGACGCCGAGTTGCAGGACGCCCGCGCTCGCGTCAAGACCGCCCGCCACGTCCGACTGGCGGAGGCGAGCGGCGATGGGGAAGCGCCGCAAGTCAGAGGCGAGAAGCAGCGGGCGCTGCTCGACTTCCTCTCCGCCTCGGGCGACGTGCTCCAGGCCGACGCGCTCTCGGCGACGGGCGCCGCCAGCGGGACGGTCAAGAGCCTGGAGGCCAAGGGGCTGGTCGAGACGTGGGAGGCCGAGGTCGAGCGCCGCGCCGACGGGCTCGACGGCGAGACACCCACGGCCGCACCGGTTCTGGACCTGCACCCCGCCCAGGTCGGCGCCCTGGAGCGGATCGTGGACGCCGTCGGCGCCCAGCGCCCCGAGACGTTCCTGCTCCACGGCGTCACCGGGTCGGGCAAGACCGAGGTGTACCTCCGGGCGCTCCGGGCGACGTTGGCGCTGGGGCGGAGCGCCATCGTGCTCGTCCCCGAGATCGCGCTCACGCCCCAGACCGTCCGCCGCTTCCGGTCGCACTTCGGCGACCGCGTGGCCGTGCTCCACAGCCGGATGAGTCCGGGCGAGCGCCTAGACGCCTGGACCCGAATCCGGGACGGCGTCTACCCCATCGTCATCGGCCCACGCTCGGCCGTCTTCGCGCCGGTCTCGAACCTCGGTCTGATCGTCGTCGATGAGGAGCACGAGGCCAGCTACAAGCAGTTCGACCCCGCGCCGCGCTACCACGCCCGCGACTTGGCCGTGCTCCGCGCCCACCGCGCCGACGCCGTCTGCGTGCTGGGCAGCGCGACGCCGTCGATGGAGTCGGTCGAGAACGCCAACCTCGGCAAGTACACGCGGCTCGAGATGCCCGAGCGCGTCCCCGTCCTGGGACCCGACGGCACAACTCGGGCGCCCGCACCGCTCCCGCCAGTGAGGGTCCTCGACTTGGCGCGCGAGAAGAAGGTCCGCCGCCTCAAGGGCGCGCTGAGCCACGAGCTGCGACTGGCGATCACCGACCGGCTGGACAAGGGCGAGCAGACGATCCTGCTCCAGAACCGTCGCGGCTTCGCGCCCGTGCTCACGTGCGAGGACTGCGGCTGGGTGCCGATGTGCCCCCACTGCGCCGTCACCTTGACCGTCCACAAGGGCGGCGTCGGGGGCGGGCGGATGCGGTGCCACTACTGCGGCTGGGCGCAGCACGTGCCCCACCCCTGCCCCGAGTGCGACAGCGACGACCTCAGGATGCTGGGCGCGGGCACGCAGCGCGTCGAGGACGAGATCGCCGAGACGTTCCCCAGCGCCCGGGTCCTCAGGATGGACCTCGACACCACCAGCCGTCGAGGCGCCCACCGCAAGATCCTGGACGCCTTCGGACGCGGCGACGCCGACATCCTGCTCGGCACCCAGATGGTCGCCAAGGGGCTCGACTTCCCCCGCGTGACGTTGGTCGGCGTCGTCGAGGCCGACACCGGGATGCTGCTGCCCGACTTCCGCGCCGCCGAGCGGACGTTCCAGCTGCTTGGCCCAGGTCGCCGGCCGCGCCGGGCGCCACGAGCTCGAAGGCGAGGTGCTGCTCCAGACCCGCAACCCCGAGCACCCCGCCATCCAGTTCGCGCTGCGCCACGACTTCCACGGCTTCGCGCTCGGCGAGCTGGCGGAGCGGCTGGCGCTCGGCTACCCACCGTATGGACGCATGATCGGCGTCGAGATCAAGGGGCCGCGCGAGGGCTCGACGCGCCAGGCCGCCGAGGAGTGGGGCCGCGCGTTGCAGCGCGAGGCGGGGCGCGTGGCCGGCGTCGAGATCATGGGCCCGATCCCCGCGCTGATCAGCCGGATCAAGACGTGGTGGCGCTACCAGATCGTCGTCAAGGCGCCCCGGACGCTGCCCGCCTCCATACTGGCGGCCGTCGTCCAGGCGGCCGACCAGTCGGTCCGGATGCCGTCGGGCCACCGCGTCAACCTGGACGTGGACCCGGTGGGGCTGTACTGACCCGGCGCGCGAGGCGCCCCAGCCTCAGTACCCCGCTTGGAGATCGACGCGGTTGCGCAGGTCGTCGCCGGCCCGCCAGCGCTCCAGGTTGTCGGCGAAGAGGGCCAGGGCGCGCTCGGCGTAGCGCGGGGACTCGCCGGCGACGTGGGGCGTCACGATCACGTTGTCCATCGCCCACAGCGGCGACGACGCGGGCAGCGGCTCGTCCTGGAACACGTCGAGCCCGGCCGCGCCGATCTGCCCCGAGCGCAGCGCTTGGGCCAGGGCGTCCTGGTCCACGGTGTCGCCCCGGCCGACGTTGACGAACACGGCGCCAGGCTTCATCGCGGCGAACGCGTCGGCGCCCAGCATCCCGGCGGTCTCGTCGGTCGACGGCAGCGCGGCCACTACGGCGTCGGCCTCGGCCAGCTCCTCCGCCAGCCGGTCGTTGGTGACGGTGCGCAGCGCGCCGGGCGTCTCGCCTTGGCTGTGGCGGACGGCGACGGACGTCATGCCGAACGCGTCCGCCAGCCGGATCACGCGCTCGCCGATGGAGCCGGCGCCCACCATCACCAGCCGCTTGCCCTGCCACTCGAACGCGCCGGCGTAGTCGTCGTACGCGCCCCACTGGCGGTCGCGCTGGTCACGGAGCGCGTGGGGCAGCATCCGGGAGAACGCGAGCAGCAACGCGAACACGTGCTCGCCGATGGGGACGGCGTGGATGCCCGACGCGCTCGTCACCGCTAGGTCCGGATGTGCGGCCGCGTCGAACGCGTCGTCGTCGGTGAGCCAGTCGAGGCCGGCGGTCCACGACTGGAGCCACCGCAGCCCGGGCGCCTGGAGCAGCGCTACAGGCGGGTGCCCCAGGATGATCTCGGTCTGGTCGAGGTGGTCGCGGGCGTCGGCCTCGGTCTCGGCGCGGGCGACGTCGTACCCGTCGGCGAACCGGCGGACCGCGTCGAGGTCGGGGAGCCGGCTCTCGGACAAGCAGACCAGCAAGGTGGGCATCGTCGGGGCGGGGTCGGCCCCGCCCGCCAGTGGGGCCGGGTGGGACGGGGAGGAGGGCGGAGGCGAGACCGCAAGCTCGGGGGATGGCCGGTCCGGCGCATCGGGGGGCGCCGGACCCGGGCGTCGGGCAGGGCAGGATTCGCCCAGGGCCAGGAGCGGCGGGGCGGCCGGCCGGTACCCACCCCTCCCCACTCCGAACTCCAATGACCCGACTCCTCCTGCTCGCCGCCCTCGTCGCGGCCCCCCTCGCCTCCGCACAGAACACGAACTCGACGCGCTCGGGCTCCACGATGGACCAGGCCGACTTCGAGCGCCTGGGCGTCGACCTCGACCGCCTGGACCGCTCCACCACCGCCGACTACGACGCGCTCCGCCAGAGCTACGACGAGCTGCGCGAGGTCACCCCGTCGACCGACATGTCCGACCCCGCCGCCGCGCGGCAGGCGCGGATGGACTACGACCGCCGCTACGACGAGCTGTCGGGCAACGTCTACCGCGCCCGTCTGAGCTCGGCCCGCAACCGCGCCGACTACATCCGGGCCGCCAACGACCGCGTCCAGATGTACGACGACCAGATCCGCACCATGCGGACGCAGTACGACGCCTCGACGGGCGACGACCGCGCCATGATGTCGCAGAACCTGATCCGGCTGCGCGCCCAGCGCGACGCCTACCGCGACCGCGTCTACTCGACCCGGGGCATGACGCGGTCCCGCTTCGACGACGCCACGCGGCGTCAGGCGACCGACGCCCTGACCCGAGCCGACGCCGACTTCAACCGCGCCCGCCGCGACGCCATGATGCGCTCGGCGAACGGGGGCACGATGAACGTCAACTCGATGTAGGTCGGGCCCTGCTGCTTCCGGCTGCGTGGGCGCTCTTCGGGGCGCCCGCGTCTGTTTGCGTCCCAGAGCGCGCGTCGCGGGCCGCCGCCCCGGGTCTAGCTTGAGGCCCTGCCCCTCCGCATCCCCCCGACCCACGCCCCGATGATCCGCAGCATGACCGGGTTCGGACGCGGCACCGCCCAGCACGGCGACGCCCACGCCACCGTCGAGGTCAGGACGGTCAACGGCCGCTACGCCGAGGCGACGGTGCGCGGGCTCGGCCCGCTGGCGGCGCACGAGGGCGAGGTCCAGCGGACGGTGAAGGAGGCGATCGGGAGGGGCACCGCCACCGTTCAGGTCGCCGTGTCGAGCCACGCCGGGACCGGCCTGCGCCTGGACGCCGACGCCGCCCGCGCCACCGGCGAGCTGCTCCGCCAGGCCGCCGCCGCCGCCGGCCTCTCCCCCGACGCCATCCGCCTGGACGACGTGCTCCGCCACGGCGAGGTCCTGGTCCCCGACGACACGCGCGACGACGCCGACGCCTGGGCCGCCGCCGAGTCCGCCCTGGCCGGCGCCCTGGACCGGTTGCGCGCCATGCGCCAGGCGGAAGGCGACGCGCTCTCGGCCGCTCTGCTGGAGCACGCCGACGCCATCGAGGCCGCCGCCGCCGCCGTGGACGCGCGCGCGCCGACTCGGCTGGAGGACGCCCGCCAGCGGCTGCGCGACCGGCTGGCGGAGCTCGCGGCCACGGCCGACCTCGACCCCGGGCGGCTGGAGGCGGAGGCCGCGCTGCTCGCCGACAAGTACGACGTGACCGAGGAGACCGTCCGCCTGCGCTCGCACCTCGACCAGTTCCGCGCCGCCCTAGCGCTCGACGAGCCGGTCGGGCGCCGCCTCAACTTCTTGTCCCAGGAGATCGGGCGCGAGGTGAACACGGTCGGCTCGAAGGCCAACGACGCCGAGATCACGACCCTGGCGGTCTCGATGAAGGAGGAGTTGGAGAAGATCCGCGAGCAGGTGCAGAACGTCGTCTAAGGGGCTGGGCGGCCGGGGCTTGGGGATTGCGGAAGGCTTCCCGAACGGCGCCCCCCTGGTCCCGCGCCCCGTCCCTAACATCAGGCCATGAAGCTCCTCGTCCTCACCGCCCCCAGCGGCGCCGGCAAGACCACCATCGCGCGGCGGCTGATGGCCGAGGTCCCCGGGCTGGTGTTCTCCGTCAGCGCGACCACGCGCCAGCCCCGACCCGGCGAGGAGAACGACGTCCACTACCACTTCCTGAGCCTGGGCGAGTTCTCCGACCGCCTGGACGCCGGCGACTTTTTGGAGCACGAGGAGGTGTACCCCGGCCGGTTCTACGGCACCCTCAAGCCCGAGCTCGAAGCGCTGGCGGCCCAGCCCGACGTGCGCGCGGTCGTGCTCGACGTCGACGTCAAGGGCGCGCTCAACGTCAAGCGGCTCTACGGCGACGCCGCGCGGACGCTGTTCGTCGCGCCCCCCGACCTCGACACCCTCGCCGACCGGCTGCGCTCGCGCGGGACCGAGGACGAGGGGCAGGTCTCGATGCGCCTGGAGCGGGCTGAGATGGAGTTGGCGACGGCGCCCGAGTTCGACGTGACCGTCGTCAACGACGACCTGGACCGGGCGGTCGGGGAAACCGTCGGCCACGTCCGCTCCTTCCTCGACGGCTAGGCGCGCGGGCGGCGGGGTAGGCGTCGGGCTTTCTTGACGAAGCCGTCGTCGGTCCAGGTCACCAAGCCGCGCGAGGTGAGCAGGTCGATGGTCTCGGCCGGGTTGCAGGGCGCGTCTTGGTCGAGCGCCTGGTCGGCCTCGACGCATAGCAGGGCGACATCGGCGGCGCTGAAGCTCTCCGGGGCGTCGGGCAGGCGCTCGAAGACGTAGCGCGTCGAGGCGGAGAGGTAGCGGCCTCGGAACGGGAACATCCGCCAGGCGGCGCCCGCCAGCCGCCGGCGGCGGTTCTCCTTGGCGGGCGAGGGCTCCGAACGGTCGGTCCCAGGCGTCTCCTCGGGCGAGGGCTCTGGGGACAGGGGGCGTTTCCGGCGGCGGGCCATGTGCGGAGTACTGTGCAGGCCGGGCCTACGGGTGCGGCCTGCGTCGGGGTCCGGGCAACGTGGCACCGTGTTTGGGAGGGGGGTGTGGGCTGCGGCTCCAGGAGCGTGCCCAGCCAACAGGCAGCCGGAGCGGAACCCGCTCGCGCCCTGCGCCGCCCTTAAAATGTCCCAGATCCTGACCCGCCCGTCTCCGGCCCGGCATCCCACGCGCGGATTGCGCGTAGGCGAGCCGTCGGCGTCGCCCGGCGCACGCCCCACCCCCCCCCGCCGCACGTCATGAGCCTCGCCACCCGCGCCGTCTACCCGACCCAGCCCGAGCCGCTCCGCCAGCTGCTCGACCGGTTGCTCGCCGACGCCCCCACCGCCGACGGCATCGCGCCGGACGACGTGGTGGGCCTGGTCGTCCCCGACTCCAACCGCACCACCGGCGGCGCCGTCGCGGCCCAGGCGTTCACGCTGCTCCGGGGCCTGGACTCCGAGACGGCGATCGTGATCTCGCCCAGCCACAACGGCGAGTTCGGGCGGCTGTCGATCTGCCAGACCGACGCCTACCACACGACGCTGGGCGACGTGGCGGTCAACGACCACCTGCGCAACGAGCTGTGCGACGAGGACGACGACATCTTCCTGGACGACACCGGCCACTACCACACCGAGGGCGCCGACGTCCAGCTCCCGTTCCTGATGCGCGTGCTGGGCGAGGGCTTCGACACCGTCCCGATCGTGATGGGCGAGGAGAGCCCGGCGTTCTGCCGCGAGCTCGGCGGCGCCGTCGGCGAGGTGATGTACGGGAAGCGCGCCGTGGTCGTGGGCTCGTGCGACCTGGTGGCCGGCGACGCCGACGGGTTCGACAAGCTGAAGGCGGCGATCGAGGACTTCAACGAGAGCGAGCTGATGCACCTGATGGGGTCGGAGACGGTCCAGGTCGAGGGCATGGGCGCGCTCATCACGACGCTGCTGGCGGCGCGGACGCGCGGCGCGACGGCGGCGCGCGTGCTGGCGCTGGAGGCGCCCCAGGACGGGTCGCCGGGCGCGCTGGCCGTCGTGCTCTGGAAGCAGTGAGCCAGACGTACGCCTCCGCCTTCGCCGACCCGCGCCCGGCCGTCGCCCTGGTGGGCGCCGGGGCGATGGCGCGCACGCTCGGGCTGAGGCTGGCGGAGGCCGGCTACCCCATCCGCGCCGTCGTCAGCCGCACGCTCGGCCCGGCCCGGGACCTCGCCCGGGTGCTGGGCGCCGGTGTCGGGACCGACCGCCTGAGCGAGATCCCCGGGGTGCCGCTCGTCGTGCTGGCCGTCCCGGACGACCAGATCGCCGAGCTCGCCGACACGCTGACCGGCGTGCCGCGCACGTGGCAGGACGCCGTCGTGCTCCACACCTCGGGCGCCTTGCCGGCCTCCGTGCTAGAGCCGCTGCGCGCTCAGGGCGCCCGGACGCTGTCGTTCCACCCCCTGCAGTCGCTCCCGCCCGACGCCGACGCCAGCCGGCTGGACGGCGTCACGGTCGGCGTCGAGGGCCCGCCCGCCGGGGTCGCCGCAGGCATCGAGCTGGCGGTCGGGCTCGGGCTCCGCTACCTCGTGATCTCGGCCGACGCCAAGCCGCGCTACCACCTGGCTGCCGCGATGGCGTCCAACCTCACGGTGACGCTGATGGGGATGGTCCAGGAGGTGCTGGCGTCGATCGACATCGACCGCACCCAGGCGATGAGCATCCTGGAGCCGTTGGTGCGCGGCACGCTCGACACCCTGATCCAGTCGTCGCCCGAGGAGGCGCTGACCGGGCCCGTCGCGCGCGGCGACCTGGGCACGCTGCGGGCGCACGGGCTGGCGCTGCGCAAGGACCTCCCGCACCTGGTGCCGGCCTACGCCGCGCTGTCGGTCGAGACCGTCCGGCTGGCGGTGCGCGCGGGCACGCTCACGCCCGACCGCGCCGAGGACGTCCTGGCGCTGATGGAGCGGATGGTGACGATGCCGCTGCCGGGCCGGACCGGGCCCGCCGAGGAGCGGCCGCCCGTGCCGGCGCGCGGTTGGGGCACGGCGGCCGGCTGACGCGCAGGGCACCTGTCGGCGCGCACCGACACTGTCCGGGACGAGCTGAACCGGGACCCGCCTCCCCGTCCGCCAGCGCGCCGCCAGCCGGAGGGGCAAGCTTAGCCTGCCGGCCCAGCCCTCCACCTGGGCCCTAGCGGAGGCGAACCGCCAGCGCGGACGAGCAAAGGCGAGGCCGCACAGCGGCCCCCCGGCTTCCCCCCAGCTTCCACGGCCGCCGGGTTCTTGGCCTCTAGCTTCGACGCGCTCCCCCCGCCCGTCCATGCGCCCGTCGATCCTCGCCCTCCTCGCCGCACTGGCGGTGCCCGTCACCGGTGCTCAGACGGATCCCGCGTTCGAGGTCGAGGGCCAAGAGACCATCGTGACCGCCGGACGGTTGCCGTCCGAAGCTGGGCGGACGGGCCGGAACGTGTCCGTGATCTCGGCGGCCGACATCGCCGCCAGCCCGGCGCGGTCGCTCGACGAGCTGCTGCGGTTCGAGGCCGGCGTCCAGGTCACGCCCCGCAGCGCGTTCGGCGCCCAGGCCGACCTGTCGCTGCGCGGCGGCACGTTCAACGGCGTCGTCGTGCTCATCGACGGCGCGCGGTTCAACGACCCCCAGACGGGCCACTTCCTGAGCGACTTCCCCATCCCGCTCGCCGAGATCGCCCGCATCGAGGTCGTGCGCGGCCCGGACGCGGCGGCCTGGGGCCCGGACGCCCTGGGCGGTGTCGTCCACGTGATCACGCATGTCGGCTCGTCCGAGCGGCCCGCGCGGCTGGCGACGGCCTCCGCCAGCGGGGGGAGCCTGGGCAGCGCGATGGGCGAGGTGGCCGGGCGATCGATCGGTTCGGAGGGGCCGGACTACAGCGCCGCCGTCACCGGCATCCGCACGGACGGCGCGGCGTTCCTTGGCGCCGACGGCCAGGCCGTCGTCGGGAGCCAGGGCGAGGTCCGCGCCGACCTCGACCGACTGGCGGCGACGGCGGGCCTGGCCGTGCCGGTGGGTCGTGCGCGGTTGACGGTGCGGGGCGCGCTCGACGCGCGCGAGTTCGGGGCGGCGCAGTTCTACACCCCGCTGCCGAGCGACACGTCGCGCGAGGCGACCTCGACGCAGTGGCTCCAGGCCCGACTGGCGGGCGGCGCCGAGACCGCGTGGAGCGTCCAGGCCTCGGCCCGGCGCCACACCGACCGCTTCACGTTCTTCCCCGGGCTCGACCCCAACCGCCACACCTCGCGCCTGGTCGCGGTGACGGCCGAGGCGAGCCAGGCCGTTTCTTCTACGCTCGTCGTCGGCACGGGCGTGAGCCTGGAGGCGCGCGACGTGACCTCGAACAGCTTGGGAGATCACCGCGACGTCTCGGGCGGCGTCTTCGCCCTCGCGCGCTGGTCCCCGCTGGCGCCGCTCACCCTCTCCGCCAGCGGCCGCGTCGACGTGGACCCCGGCTTCGAGTACGGGTTCGAGCCGACGCCGATGCTGGCCGTCGCCTTCCAGGCCACGCCCGGGCTCACGCTGCGCGCCGCCGGCGGACGCGCCGTGCGAGCGCCCAACTACACCGAGCGCTACCTCAACACCGAGCGCGAGCTCCGGACGGGCAACCTGGGCAACCCGGCCTTGGTCGCCGAGCGCGCCTGGAGCGCCGAGGCCGGCGCCGACGCCCGGCTCGGGCCGCTCGCGCTCCAGGCGACGGGCTTCTGGCGGACGACCGACGACTTGATCGACTACGCCACGACCGAGGTCGAGGGCGTCCGGGTGTTCCTGGCCCAGAACATCGCCGAGACGACGGCGCTCGGCCTGGAGACCTCCGCCCGGACGGCCTGGCGGATCGCGCCCGGCCGGACGCTGCGGCTGTCGGCGGGCTACACCTTCACCGACGTCGCCGCCGACGCCGGGCCGGGCGCGCCGGGCGACTTCCGCTACGCGCTCGACCACAGCCCGCACCTGGTCCAGACTCGCGCCTCGTTGGACGTGTCCCAAGCGACCGCCAGCGCCGAGGTGCTGCACAAGACGCGCGTCGAGCAGGACGCCGTGACCGTCGCCAACGCCCGGCTGGCGGCTCGGGTGGGCACGGCCGAGGTGTTCGGCGAGGTCCGCAACGCGTTCGACGCGACCTACACCGAGGTCTTCGGCGCGCCGATGCCGGGCCGCGTGTGGCTGGGCGGCGTCCGGGTGACGCTGGACCGGACGCCGCGCTAGAGCGATCGTCTCGTCCTACTGGCGGAGGGCGTCCGCTCCCCCCGCCAACGCGTCCATCGCAGGCTCAAGGACTGTCCCCCTCACTCGTGAGGGGGACAGTCTGAGCGCCCGCTGAGAGACGACGCAGTCGGCTCGATGGGCGTTCGGACGGGGGGAGTGGTCCGGCCGGAGTCGGGATGGCCTCGTCACCCAAACACTCCGCCAGTCGGACGCTTCGCCAGCGTGGCGTGGCCTAGATTGGCGCCCCGCCCGATTGGTGGCGGACCCTCCCCCGCGCTCCCATGCTCCTCGGCGACGTCATCGGCACGGTCTGGGCCACCCGGAAGGACCCCGGCCTGGTCGGCATCAAGTTCCTGATCGTCCGCGAGATCGACCTCGACGGCACGCCGCTGTCCAACTTCGTCGTCGCGGCCGACGCCGTGGGCGCGGGCGAGGGCGAGGTGGTGCTGGTGGCGCAGGGCTCGTCGGGGCGCCAGACCGAGCTCACCAACGGCAAGGCCGTGGACGCGGTCATCATGGCCATCGTGGACCGGCTGGACGTGTCGGTCGGCCGCGCGGCGCTACCGGAGGCGGCCGACGAAGAGGCGCCACTCGCGATCACGGAGGCATGAAGCTGGGCCGCGTCATCGGCAACCTGTGGGCGACCCAGAAGGACGCCTCCCTGACCGGCCGGCGGATGCTGCTGGTCCAGCCGCTCCGCGCCGACGGGGCCGACGCGGGCCGGCCGACGACGGCGCTCGACACCTGCGACGCCGGCCCGGGCGACCGCGTGCTCTACGTCACCTCGTCGGAGGCCGCGCTCCCCTTCCGCGCCACGCACGCGCTGACGGCGACCGACGCGACCATCGTGGGCGTGGTGGACGAGGCCGCGACGCGGTAGCTGGCGGAGGCCGTCGACGTGAGCTAGGGGATCTCGTCGTGCTCGCCAGCCAGGGCGGCGTCCGCCGCGTCGAGGCGCCTCCGGCCGACCCAGGCCAGGCCCGTCACCAGCCCGAAGCCCAAGAGCGCCAGCGCCAGGACGGGGAGCCAGCCGACGCCGCCTCCGCCCAACAGCGTCGCCGGGTCGGCGCCCGGCCCGAGCAACATCGACGGGTCGGGCACGCGCTCGACGAGCCCGTCGGACGACGTGTGCTCGGCGAACCCCACCCAGGGCCACAGCGCGCGCAGCGAGCCCGCCAGCAGGCCGACCAAGACCGTCATCGTCAGGTCGTGGTGCCGGTCGAGCAGCCAACTCAGTCCCTTCGCCGCCAGCCCGAGTCCCACGCCGGCGCCGAGCGCGAACGCGGCCACGTAGGGCACGTCGAGCGCCCGCAGCGCCTCTAGCGTCGGCCGGTACAACCCGAACACTTCCAGGAGGAAGGCTCCGCTGACGCCGGGCAGGATCATGGCGTTAATGGCGATCGCGGCCGTGCCGCCGACGCGCCACAGCGACGGGTCCGCGGCGTCGCCCGAGCGCGGCAGGCCCACCAGCACGAACGCGATGACGGCCGCCGCCAGCGCGACGGCGTAGTGCCAGCCGTGGTGCGCGTGCCGCTCGCGCCACGGGATGACGAGCGACGCGGCGACCAACCCGAAAAACAGCGCGCGGCATTGGACGGGGTAGCGCTCCAGCAGCTCGGGCACGAACAGCGTGCCGACGCCGATGGCCGTCGCGATCCCGAGCGCCAGTGGCCCGAGCAATCCCCACTCCAGTCCCTTCGCCTGCGCCCACGCCTCTCGGGGCCGCCCGCGCACCAGCGTGATCACGGCCGAGAACGCGTCGCCGATGGCCGAGATCAGGCGCTTGTAGATCCCCACGATCAGCGCCATCGTGCCACCCGAGACGCCGGGGATGATGTCGGCGGCGCCCATCAAGAGGCCCTGGAGGTAGTGGCGGACGAGCGACGGCATGGGGCGGGGGGAGCGGAGCCCGATGGTACCGCCCGCGCCGCGGTGCGTGCCCAGGGCGTCGGGTCGGTTCCTGCGAAAGCTGCGACGGAGGCAGTGAGCCGCGCCACTGGCGGAGGCCGAGCGCCAGCGATCCCGCTTCGCGAGGACGGCTCGTTCCGGCTAGTGGAGAGGACGGAGGCCGAGATAGTCCACGCGCACCAGGGCGGGATGCGTCGCGCGCCTAGCTTGGCCCGTCCGCCCCACCGTCGCCATGCGCCTGCTCGTCTGCCTGCTCGCCGCCGCGCTCGCGCCCGCCCAGGCCCAGCCCGCCGCGCTGGCGGACGGCGTCGCCAGTCGCACCGACGGGGTAGGCCGTCCGGCGGAGGCGTCGGGGTTCGTCGAGTCCGGGGGGCGGCTGACGCACTTCGCCGTCGTGCGCGACAGCGTGGTCACGTTCGGGCAGGGGGCCCAAGGGCGGCCTCGGGTCTCGATGCCGTACGGCGCGTTCGTGGAGGCCGTCGAGCGGGCCAGCCGTGCCGGCGCCCTCGACGGTTTGCCCGGCCCCTCGCCCAGCGCGTTCGCGCTCGACGTGGACGACCGCGCCGTCGTCCGACTGGCGACGGCGGTGCCCGTGGGCACGCTGGCCCTGGGACTGCTCGGGATCGGACTGATCGCGCTGGTGGGCGGCGCCGTGGTATGGGAGCGCCGCGCG
The DNA here is from genome assembly GCA_963789285.1 of Rubricoccaceae bacterium. Taxonomy (GTDB): domain Bacteria; phylum Bacteroidota; class Rhodothermia; order Rhodothermales; family Rubricoccaceae; genus Rubrivirga. The sequence continues at coordinate 1,623,285 of CAWBJZ010000004.1, read as the reverse complement.
AGACGGGCCCGGCGGCTGCGCGCCGAGTTCCGGCGCCGGCTGGCGGCGGCGCGCGAGGCCGAGCGGGCGCACGTCGCGCGCGAGCTGCACGACGGGCCGGTCCAGGACCTGTGCGCCGTCCAGATGGCGCTGGGCGGGACCGCCGGTGGCGAGACCGCGCGCGAGGCCGTGACCCAGGTCGTCGGCGAGCTGCGGTCGCTGTGCGACGAGCTGCGCCCGTCGGCGCTCGACGCCTTCGGCCTGACCGCCGCGCTGGCGGCGTTGGCCGACCGCGCCGGCTGGGGCGAGGGCGGGCGCGTGGACGTCCGCTTCCGGGTCGACAACCAGGCCCAGTCCGTCGCCGACGGGCCGGCGCTGAGCGACGAGAAGCGGCTGGCGCTGTACCGCATCGCCCAGGAGGCGCTCAACAACGCCATGCAGCACTCTGACGGCGACCGCGTCGAGCTCGCGCTCGACTTCGACGGCGAGTCGCTCCGGCTCACCGTCGACGACGACGGCGTCGGCCCGCCCGACGGCGACGCGCTGGACTACGCTGCCGGCGGACACTACGGCCTGCTGGGCATGAACGAGCGCGCCGACCTGCTGCGCGCGACCCTGGGCTTGGGCCGGAGCCCGCTGGGCGGGACCCGGGTGTCCCTCTTGGTCCCCGTCCCCCTGCACCGCCTGCGCCCGGCCGAGCCCGTCCCCGCCTGACCTAGCGCCGCCAGCTACTGGCGACCACCGCCGCCAGTCCGGCGCCCCTTCAACTCTACACCGTCCAAATGCCTGATTCCGCCGTCACCGTCGTCGTCGCCGACGACCACCCCGCCTTCCGCTCCGGCATCAAGGACGCGCTCGAAAAGGGCGGCCAGGTCGAGGTCATTGGAGAAGCGTCCGACGGGACCGAGGCGCTCAAGCTGGTGCGCCGGCTGCGCCCGGACGTGCTGCTGCTCGACATGAACATGCCGGAGACGTCCGGCCCGGAGGTCGCGGCCGAGTTGCAGGACGACCCCGAGGCGCCGCGCATCCTGGCGCTGAGCGCGTACAACGACTCGGCGTACATCCACGGCCTGCTGGACGCCGGCGCGGCGGGCTACATCACCAAGGACCAGCACCCGACGGCCGTGCGCGAGGCCGTGCTGGCGGTGCACCGCGGCGAGGGCCGGTGGTTCGTGCCGATCCCGCGCAAGCCCGAGATGCTCTCGCCGCTGACCGGCCGCGAGCACGAGGTCCTGGTGCTGATGGCGCGCGGGCTCGACAACGGCTCCATCGGCGAGCGGCTGCGCATCGCCGAGAACACCGTCCGCAACCACCTGGCGGCGGTGTACTCCAAGCTCGACGTGTCGTCGGCGCGAGAGGCCGTGGCGTGGGCGTGGGAGAACGGGCTGGCGAAGGCGGCCTAACCCTCTGCCACAGAGGCGAGCGCGCTCCGGCTGGCGGGAGGCGTCCGCCAGCGGGGCGCCGGGTCGCCGGCCGCACTACCGGCGGGCGTCGCGGCGCACCACGCGGGGCGCGGCGGTGCGCGGGACCTTGAGCGCCCCCCTCCACCCCCTTATCTCATGCTCAAGCCCGTCCTCCTGCTCGTCCTCGCCGCCAGCGCGTCGGCCCAGCCCGTCGCTTGACGAGCGCCGGAGACGGGCGGGTGTGGTCCGTTTGCACCATGGTCAGCGGCGTCGACCGTATGACCTTAAGGCTCCTCCCTTCCCTCACGTCCATGACGTTCGCTCCAGGGCGCGTGCTCAGCGCGGGCGACTCGCGGTCGCGCCGACCGGTGCGCGGGCCTCTCCAGTGGAGGAGGGGAGGCGGAGTGGTAGGACCCTACCAGGCGGCCTCCGCGCGCCGCCCAGGTCGCGCACGCTCGCTCGAGGGTCGCGTGCCCCCTTCCTCCTCCTCGCCGGCGTCGTCACCGGCTGCACCTCCACCCAGTCGGTCTCCTCCGACACCGCCGGTCTTGCCCGAGCCAACCAAACGCTCGCCGGGCGGACGGTCACGCTCCACCTCTCCGACGGGCGGCGCGTCGCGGCGCAGTCCCTCCGCCTCGCGCCTGACACGACGAGTTGGATCGACCCGGCGACTGGAGCGCTCCAGCGCGCGGCGACGGCCGACGTGAGAGTGGCCGAGCGCGTCCGCCGGGGGCGGGGCGCGTGGCAAGGCGCCCTAATCACGGGGCTCGGCACGGCCGTCGTGATGAGCGCCATCGTCGCGACCGACGTTCAGGACAGCGACTGGGGAGCCTGCGGCGACGACTCTTTCGGGCTCAACTGTGCGAAACCCCTGTTTGCCATCGGAATACGGTACGACAGTCGGAGCTCTGACGACGATCCCCGGCGCCATCGGGGGCGCGGCCATCGGTTCCGGCGCCCCTCGCATGCGCCTGCCCCTCGCCTTCCCGCCTCCCGTGAGCGCCTCGAACTGCTCCCCCCGCCGCCCACCCCTGCACCTGTGCTGGCTGGGCGGCATCGCTAGAACGAAGCCATCGACCGCGCGGCCATGACGTGCCGGGGCCGCCCGCCAGTCGCTCGAAAGCGCAGCGCTGCCCCCCTGGCGGAGAGCAACCGCCAGGGGGGCGCGCCTCTCGAAGGGCCGCCGGAGACCGTTGCTCGAGGCAACACCGACGGTACAGGAACGTAGCTTCCGGACCCGCCAGAACCGACCAGAGGATGCCCGGAACACCCGTCAACAACGCCACCCCCGACGAGCGCAAGCTCAACTTCTGGGAGCGGCTCTACCTGCCGGAGATCTTCAAGGGGCTCGGCTACTCGGCGTCGAAGATGTCGCTCGAGAGCTACGCCTTCGAGTACCCCGAGGAGCAGTGGTACCCGCCGGACTCGTACCGCGGGCGCCCCGTCCTGGTCGAGGAGCAGGGCCGGCCGCGGTGCGTCTCGTGCGGGCTGTGCGCCCGGAGCTGCCCCCCGCTGGCGATCTCGATGCAGTCCCACGAGGTCACCGACGACATCAAGGAGCGCGAGCCGGAGTGGTTCGAGATCAACATGCTCCGGTGCATCTACTGCGGCTTCTGCGAGGAGGTCTGCCCCGAGGAGGCCATCGTGATGTCGAAGGAGTACGACCTGACGTTCCAGAACCGCGAGGAGGCCCACTTCGGCCTCGACAAGCTGCTCGTGCCCAAGGCCCGGCTCAAGGACCGCCTCGACTTCCTGGAGCGCCGCCGCAACCACCAGCCGGCCGGCGACTGGAAGTACAAGGAGGAGAACAACGTCCACACGCTGCGCAACCGCCTGGACTACGTGGCCCGCGTCGAGGACGCCGTCGCCGAGGCGCAGAACCCGAACCCCCAGGAGCCCCTCGCGGAGGACCTCGACCACGGGGCCGGAGCCCGCGCCTAGCCCGGTGGCCGACCTCGACCGCTACGCCGAGCCCCGCCGCGACGCCGCCACGCTCGCCGCCCGCCGGACGGCGCTCATCGACCAGCTCGGGTGGCTGGAGGACGAGTCCGCCGCGCTGGCGCCGCTCCTGGCCACGCTTCCGGCCTGGGCGACCGACCAGGCGCCGATGCCGGGCGACCTGACGGCCAAGGAGACCTTCGTCCAACTCGCCGCCTGGGACCGCGACCTCACGTCCGACTGGCTCCGCCGCGCGCTGGACGAGGACGCGCCCGAACTGGCGACGCCGGAGCCCAAGGCCCAGCCCGGCGCCAACGACCTCCCGCTGTCGGACTTGCTCACGGACCTCCAGTCCGCTCGTGCCGACCTGCGCCAGCAGGTCGAAGTCCATTGAGCCCGACGCGTGGTCGCGCCGCGTGATCCTGGACGGGGCCGAGACGGACCTGTACGGCCTGCTGCTGGCCGTCGTCCAGCGCGACGCGGAGCACCTCAAGACGCTGGCCTACCGCCTGCACCAGGCCGACCTGCGCCCGCGCGACGCCGAGTCCGAGCTGCCGCGTCCGCCGGAGACCTTGTAGCTGGAGAGGCGACCCCGACCGCCGCACTGGCGGGCGGCCTCCGCCAGTTGCTACAGCGGGCCCCGGGCGGCGTGGGCGCCGACGGTCCACAGGATCTTGGCGCCGGCGCGGACGGTGCCGTTGACGGTGCCGGAGATCTTGGACCGTCCGACGCGCTTGCGGTAGGCGACGGGCACCTCGGCCCACCGCACCCCGGCGCGCAAGACGCGGACCTGCATCTCGACGGTCCACCCGAAGGTCTCGTCCCTCATTCCCAGCCGCCGCAGCGTGTCCCAGCGGACGGCGCGGAACGGCCCGAGGTCGGTGAACCGGGCGCCCCACCGCAGCCGCATCAGGGCACACGCCAGCGCGTTGCCCCACCGCGCCTGCGGGAGTAGCGCGCCCGGCTCGACGCGGCCAGCGAGTTGGCCCAGGCGCCGGCTCCCGATCACAAGCTCGGCTTGGTCGTCCAGGATCGGCGCCAGCAGGGCGGGCAAGTCGGAGGGGTCGTCGCTGGCGTCGGCGTCGGCGAACACGACGATGTCGGGCGGATCGGCGGCTAGGGCCGCGAGGCCGGCCAGGCAAGCGCGTCCGTAGCCGGCGCGCGGCTCCCGTACCACGCGCGCGCCCGACTGGCGGGCATGCGTGGCGGTGGCGTCGCGCGAGCCGTTGTCCACGACCACGACCTCCGCCAGTTCGGCGCGAGCGAGCGGTTGGGCCCGCATCTCGGCGACGACGGAGCCGACCGACGCCTCTTCGTCGCGAGCGGGGATGACCAGGGAGACGCGCATGGTGCGGAGACGGGGTCCGGCCGACGCGGTCGCGGCCGACGAGTCTACGGGACTGGCGGAGGCGGACTGGCGGACGTCACAAGCCCATCACCGCGCCCGGGGGCGCAGCCTCCGCCAGCCGAGCGCGCCCCACAGCCCGAAGCCGTAGGCGTTGAGCGCGCCGTGCCGCGACACCATCCACCCGAAGTCCGGCGGTCGCATCCCCAGCCGCGCGCCGACGTGGAAGTACAGCGCGAGCGCCATCGCCAGCACCAGCGCCCCGCCCGAGACGGCCACCATCAGCCCCGCCTTGCGGTCCTCGAACCGCCCGGCCCGCACCACGCCCACGACGCCCAGCGCGACGGCCGCCGCCGCCAGCACCACCACGCCGGCCGTCTCGACCCAGGACCCGCCCAGCGGACCCCGGCTCAGCACGATCCCGACCACGACGCCCCAGAACCCCACGACCAGCGCGGCCGCCAGCCCAGCGAACCACCGGGTGGGGCTCAGGGTGCGGCCCAACAGCCCGGCCCAGATCGCGACGAAGGCGCCGGCGTAGTGGAAGTGCGCCGCCGTCAGGATGCCCACCAACTCGCCGTAGCCGGTCTCGACGCCGCCGCGCGCCAGCACCAGCCAGACCGCCCCGCCGGGCAGCATCGCCCAGCCGACCGCGCCGATGGCCTCGGCCGCGTCGAGACCGTCCGCGCGCCACTGGCGGAGGCCGCGGCCGAGCGCCCACAGCGCCAGCAGTCCGGTCGGGATCAGCCAGACGGCGGCGAGCGCGCCGGCAGCCACGCCGGTCGGGACGACGACGCTGGCGGCCGCTCCGGCCATCCCGGGGACCAGCGCCCACGACGCCAGCGTCAGCACGCGCGGGGGCGCTCCGAAGGCCGCGCCCAGGCTCGCGTCCAGGAACATCGGGGTCAGCACGAGCGGCGCCAGCAGGACCAGGTGCATCGCCTCTTGGGCCGGGCCGGCCGCCACCGCCAGTGGCACGAACAGCAGCGCGATCCAGCCCACCATCCCGGCCAGGGCGATTCGGGACAGTCGGAGAGACAAGGCGGGCATAGGCGCTGGAGCGGACGCCCGATGGTACGCCCCGCACAAGCCCATCCGCCCGTTGCTCGTTAGAGCGCTCCGGCGACGGCCCGCTCCAGCGCCCAGAGAAACCGACGCCCGACGCCTCCGTACCTCCGCCGTCTCCCCCCTCCGCCATGCGCCTGCTCTTCCTCGCCGCGTTGCTGCTCGCTGGCTGCCGCCAGTCCGCCCAGTCCCAGGACCCCCCGCCGCAGACGGTCAGCGGGGACATCGGCGCCGTCGAGGACGAGTTGGGCGGGAGCCGGCGGACGGCCATCACGCGCGCCGTCGAAGCCGCCAGCCCAGCCGTGGTGTCGGTCAACGTGATCGAGGTGCGGAACGTGGTCCGCCGGAGCAACCCCTTCGACAGGTTCCTCTACGGCCGCAGCATCCCCGACCAGGTGTTCCAGCAGGAGGTCCAGGGCCTCGGCTCAGGCTTCGTCGTCTCGCCCGACGGCTACATCGTGACCAACGACCACGTGGCCGGCAACGCGACCAAGATCACCATCGCCTTCGCCGACGGGAGCCAGATGCCGGCCGAGCTTGTGGGCTCGGACCCCGAGACCGACATCGCGCTCCTAAAGGTCACGACGACGGAGCCGCTCCCCTACCTCGACTACGAGACGCGCGAGGGCGCCATCGTCGGGGAGTGGGCGATCGCGCTGGGCAACCCGTTCGGGCTGTTCGAGGCGACGGAGCCCACGGTCACGGTCGGCGTCGTGAGCGCCATCGGGCGCGACTTCCCGGCGCAGCAGGGCCGGACGTTCCGGGACATGATCCAGACCGACGCCGCGATCAACTCCGGCAACTCGGGCGGGCCGCTGGTGGACGCGCTGGGCCGGGTGATCGGGATGAACACGTTCATCTTCTCGACGCGTTCGGGCGGATCGGTCGGGTTGGGCTTCGCCGTGCCGGCCTGGCGGATCGAGCAGGTGACCGAGGAGCTGCGGACGACCGGCACCGTGGACCGCTCGGCGTACACGGGCCTGCGCGTGCAGATGATCACGGACCGCATGGCGCGGATGCTGGACCTGCCGGAGGCGCGGGGCCTGATCGTGACCTCGGTCGAGAGCAACAGCCCCGCCGAGCGCGCCGGCCTGCTGCCGCGCGACGTGATCGTCTCCATCGGCGAGGACCTGGTGACGTCGAGCGAGGACGTCCGCCAGCTGCTCATCGACAACCGCGCCGGCGACACCGTCCGCCTGGGCGTCGTGCGCGCGGGCCAGGCGCGGAATCTGGACCTGACCCTGGAGTCGGGCCGATGAGTCAGGTTTCGGCAGGAGAAGAAGAGTCCCCTCTCCACCTTCAGGAGGAGGGGACCGCTGAGCGTCCGCCCCTTGGTTGCGCCGTCCCTTCGGGGTGTCATCCTGAGCTTGTCGAAGGATCTCTGGTGCGACGGCGTCTTGGGGCGGAGGCGGGAGCGCGGGTCAGCGCGTCGCGCTCGCCAGAGGTCCTTCGACTCCGGCCGAAGACGGCCTCCGCTCAGGATGACAAAGTGCGGGCGAGACACGCTCTCCTCTCCCCAGAGGAGACGGAACCTCTCGGAGAAAGGGTCAGCGTCGCGAAACGGTGGTCATTTCTAGCTGCTGCCCTCATCTGCCTCTTGGCCGGCTGCCTCCCCACCAGCCAGCGCGAGGCCGACCGCTCGGTCTCGCCCGCCGACTCCGCCAGCGCGGCGCTGGCGGCGCGCACGCCCGTCGACACGTTGGAGGTGGCGTGGACCGCGTCCCCGCCCGAGCCGATGCGGCTGGCGTCCACGATCTCGTGGCAAGACAACGGGTTGGCTGTGGTGGAGACGGGGCAGGGCAGCGTCCAGCGGTTCACGGCGGCGGGCGCGTTCCGAGACGCGACGCCGCTGCCGGACGGCGGCTACCCCTACGGCGCCGGCACCCGGGGCGACACGCTCGTCGCCTTGGCGCGGGGGCCGTCCGAGCTGTGGTGGATCGTGCCGGGCCGGGGCGTCGTCAAGCGCGTCCCGGCCCCCGCCGGCGCCACGGCCGCGCTCGCCGCTCCCGGCCGACTGGCGGTGCGCGTGGGCGGAGGCCCGGACACGCTGGCGCCCGCCATCGTCCGCCTGGACGAGCGAGGGAGCGAGGTCGGGCGGACGCCGCTGGCCGGGCCGGCGTGGCGGTCGGTGGGGTTCTTGCGCGTCTGGGGCGACACCCTGCTCGCGCTCTCCGGCTACCGGCCCGTCCTGGACCGCGTCACCGAGTCCGGCGCGGACACCTTGGCCCTCGTTGGCTTCGACTCGCCCCAGATGGCGCGGTCGGCGCAGTTCACGCGCGGCGAGGCCGGCGAGCCTCCGCTGCTGGCGGCGTCGGCGGCGGCGCTGGGTGACCAGTTGTTCGTCCTCAACCTGCGCGACGACCACCTGCGCATCGACGTCTACGGCCGCGACGGACGCCTGCAACGCGTCCTGGTCGAGCCCCGCCCCTGGCAGCCGCTCCGCCCCGTGCCGCTCGACCTGGCCGTCCGCACGCTCGGCCCCCGCCAGCGCGGCGTCGAGATCGCGGTCTTGCGTGCCCGCCCGCCCGGCCTGCTGCGCGAGGGCGCCGGCGCCGTGGCGCTGTACCGCTGGCGGCCCGGCTCGGCGGCTCGCCCAGCGCCGACGGCAGCCGAGGCGCGGTGACCGCCTAGACGAGGTGCGAATTTGCCGCCCGGTAGGGATCCTCCCCCTGCCCGGACGGTACGTTCCCCTCAACCGAGTCCGTGGCGATGGCCTTTTCCGGCGCATCCGTCTCGGGCTCTCCGTTTTACCGGAGCACGCGGGGCCGACAGATCCGAGTCGAGCTTTCTGGCCCACCCGTCTTTCGCCTTCCCCTGTCGGCGCTCCACCTTCAACCCCCGTATTATGAATATCTACGTCGCAAACCTCCCGTACAGCACGGGTGACGACGAACTCCGCAGCCAGTTCGAGGCCTTCGGGTCCGTGGACAGCGCTACGGTCATCAAGGACCGCGACACCGGCCGCTCGCGCGGATTCGGCTTTGTCGAGATGGGCTCCGACGACGAGGCCCGCAAGGCCATCGAGGAGCTCAACGGCCAGGAGATGGGCGGACGCCCCCTGACCGTCAACGAGGCTCGCCCGCGCGGTGAGCGCTCCGGCGGCGGTGGTGGCGGCGGCTACGGCGGCGGCGGTGGCAACCGCGGCGGTGGTGGCGGCGGCTACGGCGGCGGCGGTGGCAACCGCGGCGGTGGCGGCGGCTACGGCGGCGGCGGTGGCAACCGCGGCGGTGGTGGCGGCGGCTACGGCGGCGGCTACTAGCACGCCCCGCGTCTCAACGCTCTGGGCGGCGGTCTCCGGACCGCCGCCCTTCTTTTTGCCTGCCCGGCTGGCTGGGCCCTTCCGCCAGCCCGGCGCCCGGCGGCTTTCCCCCGTTCTTTGCGGGCCGGCTAGGAGGAGGTCGCTACCCTGTGCTGCTCTGCGCTCCACACCCCGACTCCACCTATGGCTATCCAGACCCTCGACACCGCCAAGCTCGCCGCCGCGACCGGCAACCTCTACGAGACCGTCTCGGTGATCTCGAAGCGGGCCCGCCAGCTCTCGTCCAAGACCAAGGCGGAGTTGGACGGCCGGCTGAGCTACTTCGAGGACCTGTCGCTGGACCCCGCCGAGGAGATGCGCTCCAACGAGGACCAGCTGCGGATCTCGCTCGAGTACGAGCGCCAGCCCAAGCCCACGCGCGCGGCCATCGAGGAGTTGCAAGACGACGAGCTGTACTTCCGCAACCCCAACACGGGCTCGGAGGCGTAGCGCGCGGCGTCTGCAAGGCGGTGAGCTGGGTCCACAGCGCGGCGTGCTGTCGCGGTTAGACTGACTTACTGACCCACCGTCCCACAGACCACGTGTCGCTCGAAGGCAAAAAGCTCGTCCTCGGCATCACGGGGAGCATCGCGGCCTACAAGGCCGCCGACTTGGTCCGCCAGTTGGTCAAGGCCGGGGCCGAGGTGCAGCCGGTCATGACGCCGGCGGCGGCGCGGTTCGTCCCGCCGCTCACGATCGCGACACTCGCCAAGCGCGAGGTGTTGGGCGAGCTGTTCCCAGAGGCGGGCCAAGCGCAGACGGCCTGGACGCGGCACGTGGACCTCGGGCTATGGGCCGATGGCATCGTGATCGCGCCCGCGACGGCCCAGACGCTGGCCAAGCTGGCGGGCGGGTTCTGCGACTCCATGCTGACGGCCATCGTGCTCTCGGCGCGGTGCCCGGTGATGGTCGCCCCGGCGATGGACCACGACATGTGGGGCCACCCCGCCACCCGGCGCAACGTGGCGACGCTCCGGGCCGACGGCGTCGAGGTGGTCTCACCCGCCCACGGCGAGCTCGCCTCAGGCTTGATCGGCGACGGCCGCCTGCCCGAGCCCGCCGCGCTGGCGGAGGCCACGTTGACCAGTGGCTCGGGGCGGAGACGACGGAGACGGGCGCGCTCGCCGGCACGCACGTCCTGGTCACGGCGGGGCCGACGCGCGAGGCCATCGACCCGGTCCGGTTCCTGTCGAACGGCTCGACGGGCACGATGGGCTTCGAGATCGCCGCCGCCGCCGCCCGCCGCGGCGCCCGGGTGACGTTGCTGGCCGGCCCCGTAGCCTTGGAGACCCCGCCCGGCGTGGACCGCATCGACATCGTCACGGCCGACGACCTGCTCGAAGCCGCCCTCGCGCACGCCGACGCCGACCTCGTAATCGCGGCCGCCGCCGTCAGCGACTACGCCCCGGTCCAGGCCTCCGACCGCAAGCTCAAAAAGTCCGACGACGCCCTGACGATCTCGCTCCGCCGCACGCCCGACGTCCTGGCGGCGCTCGGCGAACGGAAGCGCGACGGGCAGACGCTGGTCGGCTTCGCGCTCGAAACCCACGACGGCCAAGCGCACGCCCGGGGCAAGCTGGAGCGGAAGCACCTCGACTGGATCGCGCTCAACTCGGCGTCGGAACCGGGCCAGGGCTTCGGCACCGGCACCAACCGCCTGACGCTGCTTTCTGCAACGGGCGACACGGTCGAGATCCCCCTCAGCCTCAAGCGTGACGTAGCAGAGGCGCTCCTCGGAGCGGTCGCGCCTCCCTTCGAAACCCCCTCTCCCTCCGGGAGAGGGACGGGGTGAGGGGCGGAAGGGCAGCGTCTCCCCTGGCGTTCTGTTGGATCCTGTCCTTCGTCCTGACCAGTTGCATGTCCGACACACCGTCGCCCGACGCGGGCCTCCGCTTCCTCGCCCTGGGCGACTCGTACACCATCGGCGAGGGCGTCGCACGCGCCGAGCGCTGGCCCGAGCAACTAGCGGAGCGCTTGCGCCAGTCGGGCGTGGAGGTCGCGCCGCCCGAGATCGTCGCCGTGACCGGCTGGACGACCGACGAGCTGGCGGAGGGCATCGACCGGGCCGACCCCCAAGGCCCGTTCGACCTGGTGACGCTGCTGATCGGCGTCAACAACCAGTACCGCGAGACGCCGGAAGCGGACTACCGGGCGGAGGTCGGCGCACTGCTCGGCCGCGCGGTTGAGCTCGGAGGTGGGGACCCAGCGCGCGTCGTCGCGGTCTCGTTCCCCGACTGGGGCGTCACGCCCTTCGGCGCCGCCGACGCTCGCGGCCCGGCGCGCATCCGCGACCAGGTGGACGCCTTCAACGCCATCGCCCAAGCAGAGGCCGAGTCGCGCGGCATCGCCTGGGTCGACCTCGCCGACCTGAGCCGCCAGCAGGGCGACCGCGTCGTGGACGACGGCCTGCACCCGGACGCGAGAGCCTACGCCGCCTGGACCGACCGCATCCTGCCCGCCGCCCGCGCCGCACTGGCGGACTGAGCCGGAGGAGGACGCCAACGGCCAGAACGGACTCCGCCCGCCCCGGGGCGAACCGAGGCGGGCGGAGTTTGGAAACAGGCCGCGAGCGCTAGCAGGCCGCGACGGCGGCCTCCCGAGCCTCCGGCACGTCGTAGCGGTCGAGCATCATGACCTTGTGCCACGCCTTGACGAAGTCCTTCACCAGCCGTGGGTGCCCGTCGTCGGCGGCGTAGACCTCCGAGGTGTGGCGCAGCTCCGAGTTGGCACCGAAGACCAGGTCGCAGCGCGTCGCCGTGAACCGGGTCTCGCCCGACGCGCGATCCACGATGTCGAACGTCTCCTCCCGGCCGTTCTGCGGCGTCCACACGTAGTCCATCGACGTCAGGACGCGGAAGAAGTCGTTCGTCAGCACGCCGGGGCGGTCGGTGAAGACGCCGTGCCGGGTGCCGCCGGCGTTGATGTCGAGGACCTTGAGGCCGCCCGAGAGCGCGACCCACTCGGGCGCGGTCAGGTTCAGTAGCGAGGCGCGGTCCAGGAACAGGTGCTCCGGCGCGACGCTGTACTCCACCTCTTCGTTGACGTAGTTGCGGAAGCCGTCCACGACAGGCTTGAGCCACTCGAAGCTCTCGGCGTCGGTCAACTCGTCCGTCGTGTCCATGCGGCCCGGGACGAACGGGACGGTCACGTCCACGCCGGCGTCGCTTGGCGGCCTTCTCGACCGCCGCGGCGCCGCCCAGCACGATCAGGTCAGCCATCGAGACGCGCTTCCCGTCCTTCTGGAAGTCCGCCTGGACGGCTTCGAGCGTGCTCAGCGTCTCCGCCAGTTGGTCGGGGTTGTTCATCACCCAATCCTTCTGGGGCGCCAGCCGGACGCGGGCGCCGTTGGCCCCGCCGCGCTTGTCGGTCCCGCGGAACGTCGAGGCCGAAGCCCAGGCCGCCGAGACCAACGCCGGGACGGTGGCGCCGCTGTCCAGGATCGTCTGCTTGAGCGCCGCGATGTCGGCCTCGTCCACGACGGGGTGGTCCAGCGCTGGGATCGGGTCCTGCCACGGCAGCACGACGTCGGGCACCTCCTTGCCGAGGTAGCGGTCGACCGGCCCCATGTCGCGGTGGGTCAGCTTGTACCAGGCGCGCGAGAAGGCGTCGGTGAAGTAGTCGAAGTCGTCCAGGAAGCGCTGGCAGACCTCGCGGTAGGCCGGGTCCGTCCGCAACGCGATGTCGGCCGTCGTCATCATCAGCGCGTCCATCTTGCCCGGGATATGGGCGTCGGGCGTCTTGGGCGCGTCGGGGTCGATGGGCGTCCACTGCTCGGCGCCGGCCGGGCTGGTGGTCTTTTCCCACTCGAAGCCGAAGAGGTTGGTGAGGTAGTCGTTGTCCCACTGGGTCGGGTTGGGGGTCCACGAGCCCTCGATCCCGTTGGTGGACGTGAACTCGGCGTTCCCCGTCCCGACCGGGTTGAGCCAGCCCATGCCCTGGGCGCTCATCGGCGCCGACTCCGGCTCCGGCCCGACCTGGTCGGCCGGGACCATCCCGTGCGACTTGCCGAAGGCGTGGCCGCCGGCGATCAGGGCGACGGTCTCCTCGTCGTTCATCGCCATCCGGGCAAAGCTCTCCCGGATCTCGCGCGCCGAGTCCATCGGGTTGCCGTTGCCGCCCGGCCCCTCGGGGTTGACGTAGATCAACGCCTGGTGGGATGCGGCGACCGGGTTCTCCAGGTCCCAGACCTCCTGGTCCGGGCCGCCCCGCCAGCGCTTGTCCATCGTGACCTGCCGGGCGGGCTGCGAGGTGCCCTCGACCCAGCTCTCGGGGCCCCAGTACGTGATCCGGTCGGCCTCCCACGAGTCCGTCCGCCCGCCGGCGAACCCGAACGTCGGGAAGCCCATGACCTCCAGGGCGACGTTGCCGGTCAGGATCATCAGGTCGGCCCAGCTCAGCGAGGCCCCGTACTTCTGCTTGATCGGCCAGATCAGGCGGCGCGACTTGTCGATGTTGCCGTTGTCCCACCACGAGTTGAGCGGGGCGAAGCGCAGCATGCTGTTGCCCGAGCCGCCGCGCCCGTCGGCGATGCGGTAGGTGCCGGCCGAGTGCCACGCCATCCGGATCATCTGGGGCCCGTAGTTCCCGTAGTCCGACGGCCACCAGTCCACCGACGACGTCATCAGCTCGCGCAGGTCGGCCTTGACGGCGTCGAGGTCGAGGGACAGGAACGCGGCGGTGTAGTCCACGTCGGCGAGCGGGTTGGACTGGACCGGGTCCTGGTGCAGCAGCTCGATGCGCAACCGGTCCGGGTACCAGTCGGTCAGCGTCGGCTTCGAGCCGATGGCACCGCCGACGCGCGTGCCGCGGAACGGGCACGCGCCCTGGGTCGCGGCGCGGCCGGTGACCTTGGTGGTGGTGTCGTGGCCGCCGTTGGACATGTCGACGGCGAAGCTGGCGCCGTCGCCGGCGTGGGGGGAGTCGGGGTGGGTGCTCATGGGGGAATGGAGGGTCCGGGGTACAGGAAATCGCTGAGGGGTACGGTACGACCAGCCGCCAGCCGAGTCCCACGGTGGGGGCGGTTTCGCCGGCTCTTGCCCACCCCGCGACTGGCGGCCGGCTTCCGCGACCCCGAAGGGACAGCGAGGCCCAGTATGGGAGCGGCGGCCCCGCCAGTCGGGACGGGTGGATGCCGCCGCCGGCCGCCACCGCGTTCGGATGCAGGACGCTCTGGGGAGCGCCTTCACGCGCCACTTGAGGCGGACGGACCGGGGCCGGGTGGTTGTCCACACCCTGTCCACGGTGTGCAGACTCGTTCTGTTCGCAGCCGCGGCTTCTGAAATCCCCCGGCGGCCCCTACATTGGCCAGTCCCCCCGACCCGCCGTGGCCGACGCCGCCTCTCCGCTCGCCGACGTTCTGCGCGACGCCCGCGCCGTGCTGCGCTTGCAACGCCAGATCACCGGGCGGACTCGGTTTTTAGACGGGGCGACGCCCGCTGACGTCCCGCTGGCGGCGACGCCCGAACCCATCGCCAGCCCCGCGCCCGCTCCGCCCGGACCCGCCCCGTCTGCGACCGACGCGCCCGAGCCCCCTCCCACGCCGGCGACCGAGACCGCCAGCGCCGCGGCGCCCCCCGACACGCCCCCCACCGACGACGACGTGCCCGACCTCTTCGGCGCCCTGCCCGACCCCAGCCAGGACGAGACGCTCTCGCCCTACGAGCGCATCGAGGCGCTCATCCCCGAGGACCACCCGCTCCACGACCTCGGCACGCTCGACGAGGTCTACGACTGGTTGTCCGAGACCGAGTTGGTCCCCATCGACCGGGACCGGATCAACCCCGTGCTCGGCACCGGCGACCCCGACGCCGACCTTATGGTGATCGGCGAGGCGCCGGGCGCCGACGAGGACCGCCAGGGCGAGCCGTTCGTCGGCCGAAGCGGCCAGTTGCTCGACAAGATCCTGGAGGCGGTGCTGTTCAAGCGGGAGGAGGTCTACATCTGCAACATCCTCAAGAGCCGGCCGCCCAACAACCGCGACCCGCTGGCGGAGGAGGTCGAGGCCCACATGCCGATCCTCTACAAGCAGATCGCGCTCGTGCGGCCCAAGGTGCTGCTGGCCGTCGGCAAGAGCGCCGGCAACGGGCTGCTCCAGAAAAAGTCGTCGCTGGCGTCGCTGCGCGGCACGTTCCAGGACTTCTACGGGCTCCCGCTGTTGGTGACCTACCACCCGGCCGCCCTGCTCCGCAACCCCCAGTGGAAGCGGCCGACCTGGGAGGACGTCAAGCTCCTCCGCACCCGCTACGACCAGCTGACGGGGACTCAGGAGTGAGGAAGCAGGAATGAGCGCTCCGTAGCGCCTCACAAGGCGACCACGCCCATTCCTGCCCTCTGACTCCTGACTCCTCTTTCCTGACCCCTCAGAATGGCCGAACCCGACGACTTCCAGCAGCGCCCGCTCCGCATCGACGAGGACATGCCCGGCGTGCCCATCGAGAAGATGACGGGCGCCAAGCGGAGGCCGCTCAACGTGCTCCCGATGCAGCAGCAGGCCGGGCGGATGCCGCCCCAGGCGACCGAGGTCGAGCAGTCGGTCCTGGGCGCGATGCTGATCGAGCGCGACGCGATCCCGAAGGCGATCGAGATCCTGCCGGCCGACGCGTTCTACGACCCCAAGCACCAACGCGTCTACGAGGCGATGGAGGCGCTCTTCGAGCGCGGCAACCCCGTCGACCTCATCACGCTCACCGAGGAGCTCAAGCGGCGCGGGGACTACGACGCCATCGGCGGCTACTACTTGACGGAGCTGACGACGCACGTCGCCAGCGCGGCCAACGTCGAGTACCACGCCCGCATCATCGCCGAGAAGAGCCTGCTCCGCAAGCTCATCACGACCATGACCGGCGTCGTCGGCCAGGCCTTCGACCCGACGACGGACGCCTTCGACCTGCTCGACAACGCCGAGCGCGAGATCTTCCAGATCTCGGAGTCCCAGCTCCGCAAGGGCGCCGTGGACATGAACTCCGTCGTGCACCAGACGATGCAGCACCTGGAGTCGATCCACGGGCGCGAGGGCGGCATCACCGGGGTCCCCTCGGGGTTCTCGGCGCTGGACGCCATGACCGGCGGCTGGCAGCCGTCCGACATGGTGATCGTGGCCGCTAGGCCATCTATGGGAAAGACCGCATTTAGCCTAGCGATTGCGAGAAACGCGGCCCTGCATCCGGAGAAGCCGGCTGGCGTGGCCTATTTCTCGCTGGAGATGAGTGCTCAACAGCTAGCGCAACGTCTTCTGACCTCCGAGGCCCGCGTCGACGCCCAGCGCGCCCGAACAGGACGCCTACACGACGACGACTGGCCCAAGCTGGCGCGCGCCGCCGGCCGGTTGTCGGCGTCCAACATCTTCATCGACGACACGGCGGGCCTGGGCATCCTGGAGCTGCGCGCCAAGTGCCGACGGCTCAAGGCTGAGCACGACATCGGGTTGGTGATCGTCGACTACCTCCAGCTCATGCACGGCACGGCCGCGACGCAGAGCGGGAACAGGGAGCAGGAGATCGCCCAAATCTCGCGCTCGCTCAAGGGGCTGGCCAAGGAGCTCGACGTGCCCGTGATCGCGCTCTCGCAGCTGTCGCGCGCCGTCGAGACCCGGGGCGGCGACAAGCGGCCCCAGCTCAGCGACCTCCGCGAGTCCGGCTCCATCGAGCAGGACGCCGACGTGGTCATGTTCATCTACCGCGCCGAGCGGTACGGCATCACCGTCGACGAGAACGGCAACTCGACCGAGGGCCTGGGCGAGCTCTTGATCGGCAAGCAGCGCAACGGGCCCATCGGCGACGTCAAGGTCGCGTTCGTCAACCAGTACGCCCGCTTCGAGAACCTGACGAGCTACGTCAAGAGCGACACCTCGGGCGGCTACGACGACTACCCGCCCCTCGACGGGCCCGGCGCGCCGCCCCTCCCGCCCGGCGGCGACGGGTTCTCCGACGGCCCGCCCCCGCTCCCCCCGCCGGCCACCGACGCCCCGTTCTAGTGGAGACCACGCTCGCCATCCCAGCGTCCGCCCAAGCGTTCGTCGAACGGCTATCGGCGGAGCCGGGCGTGAGCCGCGTCGTCCTGTTCGGGTCGAGGGCTCGGGGCGACCACCGCGCGCGGTCCGACGTGGACCTCGCCGTCGAGGCCCCGGGCCTCTCCCCGTCCGACTGGCGGCGTCTGCGCGCGGACGCCGAAGGCGCGCGGACGCTCTACCGCATCGACCTAGTGGATCTGGACCGCGCGCCCGAGCGGCTCCGCGAGCGCATCCGTGCGGAGGGCGTTGATGTCTGACCGCCTCCGCCAGCGGGCCGACAGCTTCGGACGAGCGCTTCACCGACTCGAAGCGGCCCTGGAGGTGGAGCCCGACGCCCCCCTCGCCGTCGACGGGACCATCCAGCGTTTTGAGTTCACGTTCGAGCTCTCGTGGAAGGCGCTCAAGGCGGCGCTCGCCGAAGAGGGCGTTACGACAACAACGCCTCGGTCGGTCCTCCGGGAGGCATTCAGCGCGGGCTGGATCGACGACGAGGACGCGTGGCTAACGATGCTCAGCGACAGGAACCTTACCTCTCACGTCTACAGCGAGGAGGCCGCGGTCGAGATCTACGGACGGATTCGGGAGAACGCGCGTGCGTTCCGGCAAGCGCTCGAGGTCGTGTCGTCGTTGGCTGAGAAGTCGTGACAGGTCCCCCGTCCTAACGACCAGCGGCGCCCCTCGACAGCCGTTCCTCGCGCTCCGCCAGCCCGGCGGCGCACTGGCGGTGGGGACCGGCGGGTTCGAGCTCGACGCGCTGCTAGCGGAGGCGGCGTCTCGCTAGACCAGGCCTCCGACGCCGGGCGCCGCCAGCGCGCCGAGACGACGTCTCGTCACAGGGCAGGGGGTTCCTGATCGCGGCCGGAGGCGCATCCTGAGAGCGTGAGGTCTCCGAAACCGCTTCCGGAGAACAGAGGAAAGAGGGTGTCGTCTCCCGCCCCCGCTTTGACTCCGACCCTGCCCCCCGCGCCCCGGCGCCGCGCCCTCGACGCCGTCCGCCGAGAACCCTCTCAGGACTGGGTCGCCGGCGCCCGCGGCGCGTTCGAGCGCTGGATCTCCGACGACAGCTACCCCTGCGTCATGGCGAAGTCGGTCGTCAAGACCGGGAAGTACGTCGTCCGGCCGTACGCTGGGATGGACGACGCGCGGAGCGCGCGCCGGCTCGCGGCCGACCTCGCGGCCTACGTCTTGGAGCCCGAGCCCGACCGCGGCGTGCGCTCCTTTCTGGCCGTGTTCAAGCAGCCGGCCGACCCGGTCGACGAGGCGGAGTTCGAGCGCTTGTTCTGGGCCACGCTCGGCCACGTCCACCACGCCGACGGGCACCCGTGGGACCCCTCGGTGTCCCCAGACCCGGCCCACCCCGAGTTCTCGTTCTCGGTCGGCGGGCGGGCGTTCTACGTGGTCGGGATGCACCCCGGGGCGTCTCGGCAGGCGCGGCGCTTCCCCCGGCCCTTGATCGCGTTCAACCTGCACAGCCAGTTCGAGGACCTGCGCGCGTCGGGCCGCTACGCCGCCGTCCGCGACACCATCCGAGCGCGCGATTTGGCCCTGCAGGGGAGCGTCAACCCGTCGCTCCAGGACTTCGGGACCCAGAGCGAGGCGCGGCAGTACGCCGGCCGAGCCGTCGGCGCCGAGTGGCGGTGCCCGTTCCACCCCGCCCCGCCGGCGGACGACGCCGAGCCCCCCGCGACCGACCCGCCCGCCGATGCCCGCTAACGCCGCCCTGCCCGCCGACGCGTCCGACCTCGCCCCCGCCATGCTCGCCCCACTGGCGGCGACCGCCGGAGAGAGCGAGGACGACCGTCCCGAGCCTGGCCGCTCGTACCGGATCCCCGCCTCCAGCGGCGTCGCCTTCCGGCTGTCCGCCGGCCAACGCCTGCGCGTGACCGACCCCCAAGGCGAGCAGGTCTCGGACCTGCTGGCGTTCGCCGACACCCCCGACGGGCTCGACGTCGGCGAGTGGCTGTCGTCGGGGCGGACGTTCGACTACGAGGAGACGATCCGCCTGACGGCGGGCCACCGGCTGTGGAGCAACCGGAGCCGGGTGCTGATGACCATCGAGGACGACACGTGCGGCGTCCACGACTTCCTGCTCACGCCGTGCAGCCCCGAGATGTACCGGCTCCTCTACGGCCTGCCCGAGGGGCACGGGCACCCGTCGTGCCTGACCAACCTGGCCCTCCACCTCGGGCCGTACGGCGTCGACCGCGACCGCGTCCCGACCACGTTCAACATCTTCATGAACGTGCCCGTCCAGGCCGACGGCTCGTTGTCGGTCGAGACGCCGACGAGCCGCCCCGGCGACCACATCACCTTCCGAGCGGAGGTGGATCTGGTGGTGGGCCTGACGGCGTGCGCGGCCGAGGGCACCAACAACGGCGCGCTCAAGCCCATCGACTACCAAGTCCTGCCGGACGACCGCCCGACTGGCGACGCCGACCGCCAGCGGGGCGCGGCTGGGTCGTGAGGCGGGGGCTCAACCCCAAGCTGGGCGGCGGCGGGATCCACCACGTCGCCGTCGAGGCCCGCGACCTGGACGCCAGCCTGCGGTTCTACGTCGGCGCGCTGGGGTGCGTCGAGCGGCTGCGGTTCCAGGAGCCGGGCCACACCGTCGTGATGCTCGACACCGGCGACGGGACCTACGTCGAGCTGTTCTCGCCGACCGAGGCCGGGCCGGAGCCGGCGGGCGGGCCGATGCCGGGCGGGCCGGCGCTGTTCCACCTCGCCCTGCGCGTGGCGGACTGCGACGACGCCACGCGACGCGCCGTCGAAGCGGGGGCGGCCCTGGAGGAGGGCCCGAGCGACTTCGTCCTAGAAGGCGACCCGCCCGTCCCCTGCCGCTACAGCTTCGTCCGCGGGCCGGGCGGGGAGTCGGTCGAGTTGATCGCCGTCGACCTCTAGCCCGCCCCCGGCGACCGGCGGACCGCCCCCGCCAGCGGGACAGCGCTAGCGACTCGCGCGGACGCCCTCGGCCCAGCGGCGCGGGTCGAACAGGACGGGGTCGAGGTCGGGGTCGGCGACCATGTCGGAGTACGTCTCCCAGAACACCAGTTCGTCGCCGTCCCGGACCGAGACGTAGGGCGCGATCCACCCGCCGCCCAACCGCTGGTAGTTCTCGAACCGGACGTCCTGCGTCCCGCCCCCGCTGGCGGGCTCCACCAGCCGGAGGAAGAGCAGCCGGTCCTTCTCGACCCAAACCTCGCCCGTCTCGGGCACGCCGAGCACGTAGGCCAGCCTGCCGTCCCACACGTCCTCGCGGAACGCGCTCAGGTCCATGCCGCCGGCCTCTAGGATCTGGAGCGACGCCGCCGGGTCCTGGGCGTAGACGTCGAAGCCCCACGTCAGCAACGGATTGCGCTCGGCGCGCGCCGCCGCCAGCGCGCCGTCGCGGTAGACGTAGGTGGTGTCGCCGGCGAAGAGCACGTCGGTGCCCGCCAGCGGGTCGCCCATCTCGATCCGCAGACGGCCGGGCAGGGCGGCCCACTCGCGCCAGGTCTCGACCGAGACCGTCCCGTCGGGCTGGCGCGTGCTGGTGCGCTGGGTGAACGACAGCGTCCGGTACCACGTCTCGGCGTGGCGGTCGTGCATGGCCTGGAGCAGCGTCTCGGCGTTGAAGACGGGGTCCGCCATCATCGGGCCGACGAAGATGGGGCCGATCACCTCCGGCTGGGGTTGGGCGTCCGGGGGCGGGGTGGTGCCCGAGTCCGGACGAGACTGGGCGCATCCGGCAACAGCGAGGGCGGCCACGGCGAAGAGGAGACGCATCACGTGGGGTGGGAAGGTGGAGCCGAGGTAACGCTCAGCCGTGTGCTCTATGCGATCCCTCAGGGAACGGTCAGTCGGCACGGACAGACGCACGGAGATCGGGAGCCAGGGAGGGGGCGGCGAGGAATGGTAACGCGGAGGTTCCGCTCTGACCCGGTGTCGCCAGCGCGGCGCCGCTTTGGTGCCTGATTCCAGCAGCACTCGGCACGTTGGCACACGGCTTGAATGAAGCTGAGATCAAGCTCACACCCACCGCCATGACCCAGACCGCTACCTCCGCCTCCCTCGCCCCCTTCCTAGCCGGCTACCTCTTCGGAGACGTCTCGCACGACGCCATGTGCCACTTCGACGACTTGTTCGAGGACGCGGCCGCGACCGCACGGGAGCGCCAGGCCTTCGCACGGTTCTACCTCGACGCGCTGGAGACCGGCGAGCACGCCGACGCGCTCCCGCACCCGTCGGAGGTCTCCGGCATCTTGGCCGCGGCGCGGGCGTAACGGCGGGGCACCACAGCCCCGCCCGTGACCTCCCGCTGCCCCGACCACCTCCCGTCCACGCCCGACGGCCGCTACTTCGTCCACGGCGGGCGCCTGTGGCGCTGCGCCGACCCCCGGCTGCCGGACGAGGAGTACCAATCTGGCGTCGACGCCTTGATGGACGCGCGCCGCGCGGTCGGCGCGGCCAAGCGCGCCGACGATTCGGCCGCGATGCAGAAGGCCCGCAAGCAGGTCGACAAGGCCAAGCGCGCCCTGGGCGAGCGCGGCCCCACCTGGTGGGGCGGCCCCGACTACAACCGCAAGGCGCCCAAGAACACGCCCTACGCCCGGTGGTGGGCAGGGCTGAGCGACGACGACCGCGCCCCCGGCGAGTAGGTTCTCCACCGTGCCCTGCCGCTCTCCCGCTGGCGGGAGCGGCCGCCAGCGGGGCGAACAGAAATCGGACCGACCGATGTTGGAAGTCGGGCGTCGTGTCCGCGCCCGTCACGGGAAGCCGCTCTCCGTGGGGCGTCTCCGCTCAGCGCGGACGTGCCCACGCGGCGCTAAAAACGGGCTCCGCGTGAGCACCCCTTGCCGTGTCCGGTACGGCGAGCGGTCTGTCGCCCGCGCTTAGGAGGCCTCCCGGGTCAAGCACGGCGCCACCACTGGCGGGGTTGCGTGTCCTGGGGAGTGCTCAACGCCGTCCTGAGGAGGCTTAGGACCGCGGTGCTCCGGGCGCTGGAGGGATAGAATCAACCCCTCGTATTCCAAAGGACCCGCAGGCCCCTACCGTCGCCACTGCGCGTTCGCCAGGCGGGCTGAAAGGGCGCGGTCTGCGTCGGAGCTAACCTCTGAGCGTCGGCGGCCGATATCTTCCGTCCCTCGCTGGGTCCCCTATGCTCCGTCTGCTCCTCTTCGCCGCCGTCTCGCTCACGCTGTCCGCCTGCGCCAGTTCGGGCGGCGGCCAGCTCAACGGCTGGGGCGCGCCCCGAGCCGACCGCGCGGCCAATCGCCAGGCGCCCCCTGCGCGCGCCGACGGCGCGGCGGCGCGTCGGTCGCCGCGCTTCGAGGCGCCGCGCGACCGCCGAGCGGCCACGGCCTCCGGGCTGGTGGTGCCCGTCGTCGGGATCGAGGGCGGCGACCTGCGCGACACCTTCCACGCGCCGCGCTCGGGCGGGCGCGTCCATAACGCCATCGACATCGCGGCCCCGCGGGGCACGCCGGTGGTGGCGATCACGGACGGGGCCATCACGCGGCGGCACTGGAACCGGCTGGGCGGCAAGACCTTGTACCTCACCTCGGCCGACGGCCGGACCGACTACTACTACGCGCACCTCGACGAGTACGCGGCGGGCATCGAGGTCGGGACCGTCGTGCGCCGTGGCGAGGTGATCGGGACGGTCGGCTCGACGGGGAACGCCCAGGGGCCGCACCTCCACCTCCAGGTGCTCGACAAGCGCGGCGGAGGCCGGGGCACGCCGGTCAACCCGTTCGACCTCCTCCGCACGGCCGAGCTGGCGCGCGCGGAGTAGCGGGCCCCGCCCCACTGGCGGCAGACTTGGGCAGGTAGCCACCCTCACCAGCGTGGAGCCCAGCCGGTCCCCAGCGGCGCCGCCAGCCAGGGCGCTACTCGGCGCCCAGCACGTCCTCGACGCTGAGCACCTCGACCGGGCCCAGGTCCAGCGCCCGCACGTCGTCCTCGATCATGGCGCGGTCGCCCACGACCACGACCACCATCTCGTCGGGCACGACGTACTGGTGGGCGACGCGAGCGAGGTCGGCGGCGGTGACGCCACGGACGCTGGCGGAGTAGCGGTCGTAGGTGTCGGCCGGGAGGTCGTCGAGCCACAGGTCCCCGATGCGGGCGGCGGTGCCCCTGACGGTCGCGAACGGCGCGGGGAAGGAGAGCGCGAGGTTGTCGCGCGCCTTGAACAGCTCCCCATCCAGGACGGGCTCGCCGATGGCCGCCAGCTCGCGGAAGAACTCCGTCAGCGCGGGCGCGGTGACGTCGGTCTGGACGTCGGAGTAGGCCGTGAACGGGCCGGCGACGGGGCGGAACGAGAACGACGAGCCGGCGCCGTAGCTGTAGCCGTTCCGCTCACGGAGGTTCTGGTTGAGGCGGCTGGTGAAGCTCCCGCCCAGGATCGTGTTGAGCACGTCGAGCGCGTAGTAGTCGGGCGTCGAGCGCGCCGCGCCCACGCGCGCGATCCGGACGACGGACTGCGCCGCGCCGGGCTTGTCGACGAGCACGACGCGCCGCGCGCCGACCTGCCGGGGCTCGGGCACCTCGGCGCGTGCCGACGCCGGGCGGCTGGCCCACGCGTCGGCGCCGAAGGCGGCCTCCAGGCGAGGCCGGATCTCGTCCCACGTCGTCGCGCCGACCACCACGAGGGCGGCGTTCGACGGGCGGACGGCGCGGTCGTGGAAGCCCACCAAGTCGTCGCGCGTGATCGCTCCCAGCGTCTCCGGCTCGCCCGAGCCGGTCCGTCCGTAGGGGTGGTCGCCGTAGATGGCGCGCGCCAGCGCGACGGCCGCGATGGCGCGCGGCTGGTCGCCCCGCTGGGCCAGGCTCGTCAGCCGGCTCGTGCGGACGCGCTCGAGGTCGGCGGCGGCGAACGTCGGGCGGAGCGCGACGTCGGCCATCAGCCCCAGGGCGCGGTCGAGCTTCGAGGTCGGGGTGTGCAGTTGGACCTGCAGGCTGTGCAGGTCGGCGCCGACGCCCAGGTCGATGCCCAGGAAGTCGATGGCGTCCGCGAGTTCGAGGGCGTCGAGGTCGCCGGCGCCCTCGTCCATCATGTCGGCCGCCAGCGACGCGATGCCGTCCAGGTCCCCGTCGTCCACGGACCCGGTCCGGACGAGCAGGTTGATCTGGGCGAGCGGCACGCCGGGCTTCTCGGCGAACAGCACCTCCAGCCCGTTCGACAGCGTGTGGCGCTCGACGGCGGGCGCCGAGAACGCGGGCGCCGGCGCCAGGGCCGGGCGCGTCCCCCAGTCCGGCTGGGCCGACGCCGGGCCACTGGCGGCAGCGGCGAGCAGGAGGACGGCGCCGGCCTTCGCGAGAAGGCGAGCGGCGGACGTAGGGCGTGAGGTCATGGTCGGCAGACGGCTAGAGGGGACCCGGTCCCCTTTCCTTAGAGAGGGCGTGTTGCGAGCGGCTCTCGCGAGCGGGTCAAAACAGAGACACGGCGGTCTCGGAGTCGGGGACTGCCAGCCCTGTCTGGCCAGCAGGCACGACCGACAGCACCACGCGGTCGCGCGTCAGGAACGACATCGCGGCGTCCGACAGGTCCCTGGGCGACAGGGCGCGGAACCGAGCCAGGTCCTCTTGGAAGAAGTCCGGCGTGCCGGTGTTGACGAGGTAGCCGTTGAGCTGGTCCGCCTTGCCGCGGAAGCCGCCCACGGACTCCAGCCCGTCCAGGAACTGGGCCTCGACGCCGTTGACGACGCGCTCCAGCTCGCGCGCGTCGGGCGCGTCGGTTCGGACGCGCTCGATCTCGGCGTCGATCTCGTCCGCCAGCCGGCCGAGGTCGGTGCCCGGCCGCGCCGTCGCGCCGATGACGAACGTGCCGCCGAGCTGGCTCCCGCTCTGGAAGGCGAACACGTCCTGGGCGATCTCGAGGTCGAAGACCAGGCGGCGGTACAGCCGGCTGTTCTTGCCCTGGGACAGCACGCTGGCCAGCGCCGTCGCGGCGGCGTCGGCCGGGGCGTAGGCGGCGGGGCTGTGCCAGGCGAGGTAGACGCGCGGGAGCTGGACGGCGTCCTCATGGACCAGCCGCGTCTCGCCGTCGAGCGACGCCGGGGCGACGGCCTGCGCCGGCGGCTCCGGGCCGCGCGGGATCGCGCCGTACCACTTGGTCACCAGTCGCCGCGCCTCCTCCAGGTCGATGTCGCCGGCGACCACCAGGCTCGCGTTGTTGGGCGTGTAGTACGTCCGGTAGAACTGGACGACGTCGTCGTAGCTGGCCGCCGAGAGGTCCGCCATCGACCCGATCACGGGCCAGTGGTACGGGTGGCCGGCGGGGTAGAGCGTCTGGTTGAGGAGCGGGAAGGCGAGCCCGTAGGGCCGGTTCTCGTACGACTGGCGGCGCTCGTTCTTGACCACGTCGCGCTGGCCGTCCACGCTCTCGGCGTCCATCGCGTCCAGCAGCGTCCCCATGCGGTCGGCGTCGAGGTAGAGCGCCAGCTCCAGCCCGTTCGAGGCCGCGTCGATGGTGTAGTTCGTGCGGTCGGTCGTCGTGGAGCCGTTGGCGCCGCCGCCGGCCTCCTCCAGCCAGGCGTCGATGGCGCCCTCGGGGACGTGGCCCGAGCCCTCGAACATCAGGTGCTCGAACAGGTGCGCGAAGCCGGTCCGCCCCGGCTCCTCGGCCGCGCTGCCGACGTGGTACCACGTGTTGACCGAGACGACCGGCGTGGACGCGTCGCGGTGCAGGATCACGTCGAGCCCGTTGTCGAGCTGGAACCGCTCGTACTCGACGGAGATCGGTTGGGCGGAGGCCGGGCCACCGGCGGCGGCGACGAGGGCGGCGACGGCGAGCGCGCGCCCGAGCAGAGAGAACGTCATGGGCTGGCGGAGGCGGGGGTCGGCAGACGGCGGGTCGGCCCGCAAGGTACACGTCCGGCAGCCCGCCCCCGCGGAGGCGGGGGGTGCGATCTTGCGCCATGCCCGAGGCCGTTCTCGCCCCCCCCGATCCCGAGGTCCCCGCCGAGGCGGCGCGCCCCGACGTGGTCGTGGGCTGGGTCCAGGCCGGCCCGCTCGACGACGACCAGCGCGAGGCGTTCAAGCGCGCGCGCGACCTGGTGCGCCAGGCGCTCCGCGACGAGCTGCCCGGCTTCGCGTGGACGTTCCCGTTCGTCCGCCGACGCGACCTGACCCCGGGCGAGGTCCAGGTCGAGCCCGTCGATCTCTTGGATGCGGGCGCGACGGAACGGCGGATCCTGGGCTGGGACTTCGCGCTCGTCGTCACCGCCGCCGACCTCCACGCGTGGTACCGGCCGTTCGCTTTGGCGGCGCCGTCCCAGGCCCTCGACGTGGGCGCGCTGTCGCTGGCGCGGCTCGACCCCGTCCGCCGGGAGCAGACGATGTCGCCCGAGGAGCGCGCCGAGCGGTTCGCCCACCGCATCGCCGCGCTCGCGCTCCACGTCTTCGGCCACCTCAACGGCCTGGACCACGAGGCCCGCCCCGAGGCCGTGATGCACCCGCCCAAGAGCCCCGCCGACCTCGACGCGTCTTCGCTCGAGTTCTCCGAGGCCAACCGCGCCGAGATCCGCGCCGAGGTCGCCGACGTCGCCGACCCCCGCATGGAGGAGGAGACGGCGTTCGAGCGCCTGGGCGACGTCGCGTTCGCCGTCAAGGCCATCGTGCTCAACTGGTCCGACGTCGCCGACACGGTGCTCCAGATCCGCCCGTGGCGCTTCCCGTTCCAGCTTTCCAAGCTGACGACGGCGGCGTTCTCGACGCTGGTGGTCCTGGTGATGACGGCGGAGGCGTGGGACCTGGGCACGCGCCAGCCGGTCGCGCTGGTGGCGGCGTTGTCGGCCGTCGCCATCGTGGGCACGAGCGCCTACCTCGTCCGGAAGCAGGGGCTCTTGGCCCGGCGCCACGGCTCGTTCCGGTCCGAGCAGCACATCGTGCAGTCGGCCTCGATCCTGCTGGCCCTGGGGCTGGGGATGTCGACGACCTGGGTCCTGTTGTTCGGGACCACGCTGGCGCTCCAGGGCCTGTTCTTCGACGACGCGCTCCTGAACGGCTGGGCGGCGTCGCTGGGCGGGCCGGTCGCCTACCACCACATCCTGGCCTTCGCCGGCTTCGTGGCCGCCCTAGGGCTGGGCGTCGGCGCGCTGGGTGGCTCGTTCGAGGACCAGACGTACTTCCGCCACGTGGCGTACGTGGATGAGGAGACCTGAGATGCCGTTCGCTGGGACCGCAGGCGCGACCTACGAGGTCCCCTCTCCTAGGGGAGAGGGACAGGGTGAGGGGTTCCGGAGCAACGCCTGCGACGCTGGAGCCAAGACGGAGCGCCCCCCTCACCCTAGCCCTCTCCCCCCAGGGGGTGGAGAGGGGACAGCTTCAAAGACCGGAGTACCCGTTGGCGGCCCAAGCGGCGGCTGGGTGCCTGCGACCGGCCGGAGAGCGGGGGGAGTGCTACGGCGTATGAGCCAAGCGTTGGCAGTCCGCGGCCTGTGGTTCGCCGTCCTCCTCCTCCTCAGCGCCTGCGAGACCGACCGCCAGTCGCAGGCGGGCGCGCTCGACGACGGCACGTCGACGGCCGGCACGTTCGACGACGACGCCGCCCGACTGGCGGCCGAGATCGACGCGGCGTTCTCGCCCCAGCGGACGCTGGGCTACGCGCCGGCACGCGACGCGCTCTACGCCTGGGAGAACGGGCGCGGCGGGGTCTGCGGGCTCTACACCGACTACTGCGTCACCCTGGGCCCGGGCGACCCGTCCATCGCCGCGGGCGCGCTCGGCATCAACGCCGAGCACGTGTGGCCCCAGTCGAAGGGCGCCGGCCAGGAGCCGCTCAAGAGCGACCTCCACCACCTGTTCCCCGCGCGCGACAACGTCAACTCGTCGCGCGGCAACCTGCCCTTCGGCGAGGTCCCCGACGACCAGGCCGAGGCGTGGTACACCGCCGACGCCAGCCAGTCGCGCCCGCCCGTCGCGCCCGACGCCTGGAGCGAGCGCGGCGCCGGGCTGTGGGAGCCGCGCGAGGACCGCAAGGGCGACGTCGCGCGCGCCGTGTTCTACGTCGTCGCGGTCTACCCCGAGGCCGTCGACCCCGCCTTCTTCCCGCCCATGCGCGCGACGCTGCTCGACTGGAACCGCGCCGACCCGCCCGACCGGAAGGAGCGCGAGCGCAGCCGGTGGGTCGCCGGCCTCCAGGGGACCGAGAACCCGTTCGTGCTCGACCCCGGGCTCGCCGACCAGACCTGGGGAGGCGCGCCCGTCACCGCTAGCGGGCCCGCCCCGCCCCCGACTGGCGGCGCGACTCCGCCAGCGCGGCAGTTGTCGATCACCGAGATCCACTACGACAACGTGGGCCAGGACGTCGGCGAGGGCGTCGAGGTGTCCGGGCCGGACGGCCAAGCGCTGGGCGGGTGGACGCTGGTGCTGGTCAACGGCGACGGCGGGCAACCCTACCGGACGGTCTCGCTCACGGGCACGCTGGACCGTGGCGCGGCCTGGGTGCCCATCGAGGGCCTGCAGAACGGCGCGCCCGACGGCGTCGCCCTGATCGGGCCGGGCGGCCGGACCGTCCAGGCGTGGTCGTGGGAGGGCTCGTTCACCGGCGCCGACGGGACCGCCTTCCGCGACTTGGGCGTCGCTCAGACTCCGGACACCGTGCCCGGCACCTCGCTCCAACTGATCGACGGACGCTGGGTCTCGGGCCGCGCCGCCAGTCCGGGACGGCCCAACGGATGACACCGGCCCCGCCCACGCTCCAGCAGATCGCCGACGGCCTGGCGGACGCGCTCGACCGCGACCGGTACCACCGCGAGGGCGACCCCGCCGGCGTCTGGATCGCCTCTGACCGGCCCGTCCACCGCCTGGGCCTCCGCCTGGAGGCCGGGCATCCGCCCTACGACTGGACCGACGGCCTGGACGCGGTCCTGATCCACCGCCCGTTCGGCCTGTGGCCGGCGCGGCTGCCGCCCGGCCTGGGCGTGATCGCCGTCCACCGCGCCCTCGACGACCGGCTGGCGCTCGGCCCGAGCGTGCCGCTGGTGGACGCCCTCGGGCTCGTACCCGACGCGGAGCCGTTGCGCCGCAAAGCCAAAGACATCGGGCTCGTCGGCCGGACCGCTGCCGTCCCACTGGCGGAGGTCGTGGCCCGCATCGGCCGCCAGCTGGGCGGGGTCGAGGAGGCAGTGGGGCCGGAGCCGGAGATGGTCGAGGCCGTGGCGCTGGCGGGCGCGATGACGGACGAACTGATCCGCCAGTCGGCCGAGCGTGGGGCGCAGGTCTACGTGACGGGCCAGATCCGCAAGCCGGGCGTGGCGGCGGCCGAGCGCCTTGGCGTCCGCGTGCTGGCGGTCGGGCAGGACCGGGCCGAGGCGTGGGGGCTGCGCCGACTCGGACGGCTGGTGCGAACGGAGTGGCCCGGCCTGGAGACCGTCGCCTCCGGCCTGCCGAGCACCGGGTAGCCGACCGACCCCATCCCGCCTAACGGGCGACGTCGCCCGGCCGGGTGATGGCGGCAAACGGGTCGGTTCTCGCTAGACCGGGTTGGCCGTCAGCGGGACCCCCGGCCAGGGTCGAAGCAGGGCGCCACCTGGATAAACGAGATCACGCGGACGCCGGGCTGGAACGTGCGCCGCCACACCGTCGCGCCGCCGACGAAGCCCAGGCCGTTCTCGACCAGCGGGCTGTCGGTCGGGACCAGCGCCGCCTCCAGGTCGAGGTCCTCGGGCCAGTCGTCGGTGACCACGGCCATCGTCATCTCCGACGACAGGTCGGGGTTGAGAACGTCCAGCGGGTCGAGCCCGGCCTCCAGGGCGTCGGAGCCGTAGTAGGCCGTCAGCACCCAGTCGTCGCCGAAGCGGAACACCTTGTCGCGCCGGTCGAGCTGGATCGTGCGCCGGACGGGCGCCGAGACGCGGTACGTGACGAAGGCGTCCACGACGCGCTGCGTGCTCGCCAGCGTCATCCGCGCCGGGCACTCGTCGGCGCCGTCGAAGATGTCCGGGGGCGGGTCGGGCGCGGGCGTCCGGACCCGGGCCGTGGTCGTGGCGCCGTCGGGCCGCCGCGCGACGACGGCGTAGGCCTGGCCCGGCTCGACGTCGGCCGTCGTCCAGAACAGGTGCGAGGGGTTGCGGCCTAGCCGGACCACGCGCTGGGTGAGCACCGACTCCCCCTGCGGCCCCACGAGCGTCACCTCGGCGTCGATAGGCTCGGCCGACGGCGCGACGACCCGGTCGAGCGGCTCGACGCGGACCCACTGGGTGTCGGCCTCGGTGTCGAGGTAGCCGCTCATCGTGTAGTACCGCGTGCTCTCCTCGATCGGGTCGAGCACGACCTCGCACCCGGCGAACACGGCGGCAGCGGCGAGCGCCAGCAGGGCGGCAGCGCGGGTCATCGGCGCGTGCGGAGCCGGGCCGAGACGTAGGGAACGAACGGGAGTTGGTCCACGCGGCGCCCTCGGAAGACGTCGTAGTAGAACACGTTGGACCGGTCGTAGGTGTTGACGGCACCGGCCTGGACCTCCAGACCGGCCGCGCCCAGCCTGAACTCGGTGCCGGCCGACAGGTCGAGGCGGTGGTAGCTCGGCAGGCGCCCGTTGTAGGGCCGGCTGAACACGACGCGCCGCGTGCCCGGATCGTCCTGGACGTCGGGCAGGCCGATCGGCGGCACGACGGTGTCGAAGCCCAGCGGCCGCGTGTAGGGCAGCCCCGACCCGAGCTGCCAGCGCGCCGCCAACTCGACGCGGCCGACCGTGTACCGCCCGGCGGCCTGGACCTGGTGCCGGCGGTCGTGGGGCGGCGCGTAGCTCTGGAGCGGGACGCCGAACCAGACGCCGAAGTCGCCCTCGGCCGCCGTGTACGTGGTCTGGCTGTAGCCGTAGGCGAGGTAGAGCGTCGCCGGGCCGTTGCCCCACTCGGCGCGCACGTCGGCGCCGGCCGAGCGGACATCGGCCGGCACCAAGGTGGTCGTGAACTGGGCGAGCGCGCTCCAGATCGGGACCGGGAGGTCGCGCATCGCCTTGAGGTAGCCCTCGGCCGAGACCCGCAGGCCGCGCCCGAGCGGGACCGAGCCGCCCAGCAGCAGGTGCCGCGCCGTCGTCTCGGGCGCCTCGAACGGAGGCCCAGCCCAGGCCACGAACGGCGAGCCCGCGTCGCGCTCGTCGACCAGGCCGACGAGCGACTGGCGGTAGACGCCGGCGGCGGCCGAGGCGCGCGGCCCGTCGGCGCCCGACGGCTCCCAGACCGCCCGGAGGCGCGGCTCGACGCCGGCCGCGAACGTGTAGGGACGCAGCGCCAGCGCCACGCCCGGCGTGACCCACAGCCCACCGCCCAGGCCCACCTCGGCCTCGACGTAGGCCGAGGCGCCCAGGAGCGCCTCGCCGTCGTCACGCGCCCGGGCGAACGACTCCGAGAGGTCGTAGCGGGTCCGGTAGTACGACGCGTTCGCGCCGTAGCGCAGGCCCACCCGGCCCACCGGCCGCGACAGGTCGGCCGCGATCCGCGCCTCGGTCGCCTGCGAGGTCCGCTCGCGGCGGTCCCCGAGCTGCGGCCCGATCTCGTTGCGGACGTTGGAGACGCTGGCCGAGACCTCCAGCCGGCCCACCAGCTCGGCCGGCGCGATCACGCACCGGCCCGACGCGACGGTGTTGGACCACGTAAAGGCGTCGTCGGCTTGGTCGTCGAGCGAGCCGCTGTCCCAGGTGTAGAGGCCCGTCACCCCGCACCGCGACGGCCCGTCGGCGCGCGAGAACTTGACGACGACGTCGGCGAAGTCGAGCGGGACCGGCTCGCTCAGGATCGCCTCCGAGACGGCGTCCACGACCGAGCGCCGCGCCGAGACCAACCACGACGACTGGCCCCGCCGGATCGGCCCCTCGGCGCGCGCGCCCACCAGGAACGGGCCGACCGAGCCGGCCGCCTCCAGCGCCTCGTAGTTGCCCTCCCGGATCGAGACGTCCATCACCGACGACACCCGCCCGGTGTAGCGCGCGCCGTAGCCGCCGGCGTAGAAGTCGACCGACCCGACGACGTCCTCGGGGAAGGCCGAGAAAAAGCCGACGGCGTGGAACGGCTGGTAGACCGGCGCGCCGTCGATCAGGATCAGGTTCTGGCTCGGCGTGCCGCCGCGGACGTAGAGCCCGCCGCCGCGGTCGCCCAGCGTGACCACGCCGGGCAGCGCCTGGAGGTAGCTCGCCAGGTCGCCGGCCACGTCGGGCGTCGGGATCAGCGACAGGTCGGCCGGGCGGATGCGCTGCAGGCCGGCCTCGACGTCGGCCGCGCCGCCGCCGCTCAGCCCCTCGACCACGACCTCGCCGAGCCGGTCCTGGTCGGGCGCCAGCGCCGGGCTCCAGCGCGTGGCGCCGTCCACCGCCAGCGTGTCGGCGGTGGGCAGGTAGCCGACGTAGCTGGCGCGAGCGAGGTAGCGGCCCGGCGCCAGGCCGCCGACGAGGTAGTAGCCGTCGGCGTCGGCCGAGGCGCCCCGGAGCTCGCCCGGGCCGTCGAGCAGGCGCAGCGCGACGGTCGCGCCCGGCAGCGTGCCGCCGGTCGCGGCGTCGGTCACGAAGCCGCGGACCGACTGGGCGACCACCGGACTGGCGGCCAGCGCCAGGATGCCGGTGAGCGCGAGCGCCCGGCTCAAAGCCGGGTGCGGTCGTCCCAGATGGGCACCAGCAGCTCGAAGTCGCCCGAGCCGGTCTTGTCGACGAAGATGAAGCGGCGGCCCCTCCCCTGGTAGGTCCAGACCTGGTAGGGCCGCGTGCCGTAGTCGACGGGGTGGTCCTCGACGGCGTCGGGCTCGCCGAAGCGGATGAACACCTCGCCGCGGTCGGTGCTCCAGCCGCGGTCGTGGAACCGGCTGTAGCGGTCGTTGGCGTAGGCCACGCGGAAGTAGTACTGCTCCATCGACTCGTTGCGCGGGGTCCCAGGCGTGGGGTCGCGCTCGCTCCAGAACGCCAGGAACCGCTGGCGCTGGGCCTGGGGCGTGGGCGCGTTGCGGATGGCGCGGATGTCGTCCGGGCGGGCGAGGTAGCTCAGCTGGTCGATGGCCTCGTCGAGGTCCGCGATCTGGCCGTCGAGCCCGGTCCACCGGACCGCGAACGGCTTGTCGACCTCGGCCAGCGTCGTGCCCTGTGCGTCCGCCAGCCGGACGGTCAGGACGTAGTCGCCCACCTGCAACCCCTCGGTCGCGATGCGGAAGGCGGCGGGCGTGGTGCCGGGCTGGGCCGTCAGGGTCTCGGTGACGGCGACGGGCGTGCCGGAGTCGGCCTGCTGGCGGGGCGCCAAGCCCAGCAGGGCGCCGAACGACGGGCGCTCCTGAGCCCGGCTCTGCTCGGTCACGAGGTAGGTCACCTGGAGCGGGGTCTCGGCAGCGGCGTAGAGGTCGGACGAGACCCAGAAGGCGTCTTGCTCGGTCGAGACCGTGGACCCGACGATGGGCGTCGAGACCCCGGCCGTCCGGTCGTACTCGCTCAGCAGGATCGGGTCGCTCAGGGCCACGGCCGCGCTGACGTCGCGGACGGTGTGGCGGATCTCGCGTCCCAGCGCCCGCCCGCTGGCGGCGTCCTCGACCGAGACCGCGACCAGGTAGCGGCCCGGGGGCACGTCCAGCGTCTGGACGGCCAGGTCCTCGCTCTCGGCCTGCGTCGCGTCGTAGGTCGCCGCGGAGACCTCGCGCTCGAACGTCCGGCTGACGACCAGCCCCTGCCGGCGGTCCCGGTCGTCCAGGGCGTAAACCTGTACGGTGAGCCCGTAGCTGGCTTGGAAGCCTCCGGCCCGGGCCAGGAAGCGCAGGCTGGAGTTCGGCACCGACGTGTGGACGTCGAGGCGCGTTGCCGAGTCGGCCCGCCGCGTGACCAGCTCCACCCCGAACTCCGGCGAGTACCCGGGCTGCGCCGTCGCGCCGACGGCCATCAAACACGCCAGCGCCAGGGGCAGCCAGTGGGTTAGCGGGGTTCGAGCGCGCATAGGCCCGGCCAGGGAGCGGGTGAGGGGGACGGCACGGGGCCGGAACGGAAGATGCGACATCTGGATCCTCCTCTGTGGGGCACAACGACGAACCGTCCGCTGGGGACCGCGAACCGTCGCAGCGCCGTCCGAGCGGGTGGAAGCGCATTCACGACGCTCGCCAAACCGCCCCTAGGCACCGAAGAGCGCGTCCACGAAGGCGGCGCGGTCGAACACCTGGAGGTCCCCGATCCCCTCGCCCACGCCGATGTACTTGACGGGGATCTGGAACTCGTTCGAGATCCCGATCACGATGCCGCCCTTGGCCGTCCCGTCGAGCTTGGTCAGCACCAGGCCCGAGACCTCGACGGCCTCGGTGAAGGCGCGAGCCTGGGCCAGCGCGTTCTGCCCCGTCGAGCCGTCGAGCACGAGCAGCACCTCATGCGGTGCCCCGGCCACCTGGCGGTCCATGACGCGCCGCACCTTGGACAGCTCGTCCATCAGCCCGACCTGGTTGTGCAGCCGTCCGGCGGTGTCGATCAGGACGACGTCGGTGTCGCGCGCCTTGGCCGCCGCCAGCGTGTCGAAGGCGACGGCGGCGGGGTCGGCGCCCTGGTATTGCTTGACGATCTCGACGCCGGCCCGCTGCGCCCACACGTCGAGCTGCTCGGTGGCGGCGGCGCGGAAGGTGTCGGCGGCGCCCAGCATCACCGACTTCCCGGCCTGCTTGTAGTGATGCGCGATCTTGCCGATCGACGTCGTCTTGCCGACGCCGTTGACGCCGACGACCATCACGACGTGGGGCTGGTTGGGCAGCGGCGCGCCGAAGTCGGCCGGGCGCTCCGGGGCGTTGGCCAGCATGAGATCGGCGATCTCGGCCCGCATCAAGTCCTGGAGGTCCACCGTCGAGACGTACTTGTCGCGCGCGACGCGGGCCTCGATCCGCTTGATGACCTCCAGGGTCGTGGCCACGCCGACGTCGGAGGTGACCAGCACCTCCTCCAGGTCGTCCAGGACCTCGTCGTCGACGGTGTCCTTGCCGGCGACGGCCACCTTGAGCTTGTCGAACAGCCCCGTCCGGGTCTTTTCCAGGCCGGCTTCGAGCGTGGCTTGCTCCGGGGTCTCGGCTTCCTTCTTTTTGCGCTTGAACCCGAAGAGGGCCATCGGTGTCGTCGGTGGGGGCGTGCGGTACCGGCGGACGGGGCGGGGGATCCTCCGCGCGAGAGGAATGGGCGTGGAGAGGCGGCGCGCTGGCGGCGCGCGTGGACAGCGAGACCTCGGCCCGTCAGCCGTCGGCGCGCTCCAGCACGTCCAGGCGGTACTGCGGCTGGCGGTCGCCGTGGACCGAGCGCCAGCGGTCCGCGTCGTCGAGGAACAGGCCGTGGACGTCGTCGGCCGTGAGCGGGTAGTCCGTCGGCCCGGTCCAGTGGACGAGGACCAAGTGGCCGCCGGGCTCGACCGCCACCGCCAGTCGGTCGGCCCAGTCCGCCAGGCGTGGGCGCGACAGGTAGTACCCGACCTCGCTCACGACGGCCAAGTCGAACCGCCCCGCGGGCATCTCCTCCGGCATCACGCGCTGCTCGACGCGGACGTGCCGGGCGTCGGCCAGCCGCTGGCGGGCACGGTCGAGCGCGTCCGGCGCCACGTCGACCGCCAGCAGGTGGTCGCAGCGCTGGGCCAGCCGCTCGGTCAGGACACCGTTGGCGCAGCCGGCCTCGAAGGCGCGCGCGTAGCGCGGATTGGGGAGCGCGTCCAAGGTGGCGGCGTACTTCGCGGCCTCGTACGGGCTCGTCTCGAAGCCCCAGGGATCGGCCTCGTCGGCGTAGAGCTTGCGGAAGTAGTCCGGGTCGATGGTGCCGTCGGGGCGGTGGTACGGGGCGGTGGGCGGGGGCATTGGCGTGGTCAGGGGCGCGGCGAACGGCGAACGCGCGGCGCGGTGCCGCTCACCAGCCGCTGAGCATGCGCGAGCCGCGCCGGCGGCGCGAGCGCGCGGAGGTGGGCGATGCGGCGCCGGAGGTCGGCGATGGCGAGCGTGACCGGCTGGCCGTCGGCGCCGGCGGGGGGCGTGTCTAGCAACTCGATGGGCGGAGGCAACCGGGGGGAGCCGTCGATCCAGAGCGCCAGCCGGGCCAGGCGGTGCTCGGCATGGCCAGCGGGCTCGACGGCGGGTTCCGTCCCGTCGTCGGCGTGGTCGGTCCACCGGGCGACGTCGTGGGCCAGCCCGCCCTGGGCGCGGCCATTGGTCCGAGCCGAGGTCCAGACGCGGACCCGGCCCGAGTGCCGCACCCGGCGCCCGGCAGCCCACAGCGCGTGGACGAGCGCGATGTCCTCGTAGCGTTCGCGCGCGGGCAGCCCGCCGACGGCGGCGTAGGCGTCGGCGCGGACGGCGAGGCTGGCGCCGAAGTGGTGGTGGTGGCGCGGGGCGGGGTCCCACGGTTGGTGCGCGTAAAGGGCGCGCAGGTCCTCGACGGCGCGGCGGTAGGCGAGCTCCAGCAGCGCCAGGCGCCGCACGCCGGGCGCCAAAGCGGCGCGCTCGTCGGGCAGCAGGAGCGCGCGCCCGCCGACGGCGTCCACGTCGCGGGCCTCGGCGGCCGTCGCCGCCAGCCAGTCGGGCGCGGGCCGGGTGTCGGCGTCGGTCGAGCAGATCAGGCCGTCCGGCCGGCCGGCGGCCAGCAGGCGGACGCAGGCGGCGTCCATCAGGATCTGGCGCGCGCGTCCCACGTGCGCCTCGGGGGCCGCCAGCGCGACCTCGGCCACGCGCACCCAAGGCGGCGCCAAGGCGCGGGCGAGCGCGGCCGAGCCGTCGGTCGAGTTATTGACCAGCACCAGGACCTCGACGGTGCCTTCGGCAAAGGCTCGGCCGTCGGCGTCGCGCTGGGCGTCGAGCGCTGCGAGCAGCGTCGGCAGGCGCTCGGCCTCGTCGCGCGCCGGCACGACGACCGACAGCCGGAGCGCGGGGTGGGCTGCGCCGAACAGGTCCGGCAAAGCGCGCTCCGCGACGGCGTCGCTAGGCCCTGATGGACTGGCCACACCCGCCACGGACTCAGTAGCGCCTAGAGCCTCGCCGGACTGGCGGGCTTGGTCGGCATCGTCTAAGAGTGGCGGTGCCGTCATGGCATCCGCTGCTGCCAGTGGCTCAGCACCGCCGCCAGCTCGCCGTGGACCGGGCGGATGCCGTCGGGGCCGGGAATCCCGAGCAGCCCGTTGGGGCAGGGGCGGTCGTCCTCCCAGCCGGGGTGGTCGGCGATGGGGTACCAGCACAGCCCCCAGACCGGGACGCCGCGCTGGCGGGCGGCGTGGACTTCGGCGGCGACGCCGTCCAGCCAGCCGGGGCGGGCATCGCCTTCGATGCCGGTCTCGGCCAGCACCAAGGGGCGGCGGTAGCGGTCGGCGACCTCGGCCAGCATCTCGCTGAGCGGGCGCCGCCGGGGGTCGTCGGGGGCAAGCGGCCCGCCGAAGTGCTCCCACTGGTTCTGCGGGTAGTAGTTCAGCCCGACCACGTCGAGCACGTCCTCGGCCCCGCCGATCTGGGGCCACAAGCGGCCCGCGAGCAGGTCGAACGTCTGGAACTGAGCCAGCCGGTAGCCCTCGGCTTCACCGGCCTCGTCCGGCGTCCGACCGACGACGTGGACCATCGGCTCGGCCCACAGCAGCCGCGCCCTGGGGTCCACGTCGCGCACGGCGTCCACGGCCGCCAGCGCGGCGCGGGCGAGCTGGACCTTGAGCTCGAAGCTGCGGCCGTAGCGCGAACGGGGGAAAGCGCCCACGTCGCCGCCGGCCCACGACCAGAACGAGATCTCGTTGACGGGGCACCACCACGGGACGGCGTCGGTGGCGTCGCGGTGGTGCTGGGCGGCGGCCCGGGCGAAGGCGGCGAAGCGGTCCACGAAGCCCGGACGCCACACGTCGATGTCGTCGGGCACGCCGTAGTGGCACAGGTCCCAGACGACCTGGGTGCCGGTCTCGCGCGCCGCTTGCAGCTGCGTCTGCCACGACGACCAGTCGTAGCTACCCGGCGCCGTCTCGACGAGGGGCCACCGCAGCCCGTCCCGCACGGTCCGGATGCCCAGCGCTTGCAGCGCGCGGTAGTCGCGCGCCGCCAGTCGGTCGTGGCCCGTCGCCGCGATCACGTCGACGCGGCGGCGGTCGGCGAGCCGGCGGTGCGTGGAGCACTCCCAGCCGCCCTGCCAGAACGAGGCGAATGGACTGCCTCCTCCCCACTGGCGGACGGTGCGGGCGTGGCGGTTCCCGTTTGGGGAGACTCTGACTCCATCTACCCTACGCGGTCCCCTCTCCCAGGGGGAGAGGGACACCACGAAGTGACGGCGTCAAGCCAGGGTGAGGGGCACTCGACAGGTCGTGTCGCTTGACCGTGGCGCCGCCAGTCGTCCGTCCACCACCCCTAGCCCCTCCTGTCCAGGAGGGGAACGAGGAGGGAGGCTCCGCGGCCGTACCGGGCGGGTCGTCAGGCATCGACGTCCACCGAGGCGCCGTCGCCGGACGTCGCGGTGGGGCGGTCGGTCCCGTTCTCCAGGTTCACCGGGGCCGGGACCGTGGCGGCGGCCTTGGCCACGGGGCTGGGCAGCGTCGCCTTGCGGGTGCCCGTCGGGCGCGGGGCCGGGACGCGGTCGCCGTCACCGCGCGCGGCGATCTCGTCGAACAGCGTCAGCGCCTGGGCCGTCACCTGGTCCATGTTGTAGTACTTGTAGGTCGCCAGCCGGCCCACGAAGTCCACGCCGTCGGTCGCCTCCGCCAGCGCGGCGTACTGGCGGTAGAGCTCGGCGTTCTCGGGGCGCGGGATCGGGTAGTACGGGTCGCCCTCGGCGCGGGGGTACTCGTAGACCACCGACGTCTTGGGGTGCTCCTGGCCCGTCAGCCACTTGAACTCCGTGCACCGCGTGTAGGCGTGCTCGTTGGGGAAGTTGACGACGGGCGCGGCCTGGAACTGCTCCCTGTTGTGGGTCTCGTGCGCGAAGTGCAGCGAGCGGTAGGGGAGCTTGCCGAAGCGGAAGTCGAAGTACTCGTCCACAGGTCCCGAGTAGATCAGGTGGTCGTGGGGGATGACGTCGCGGATGTCGCGGTAGTCGGTGTTCAGCATCACGCTGATGTTGGGGTTGGCCAGCATCCGCTCGAACATTCGGGTGTAGCCGTGCAGCGGCATCGCCTGGTACGAGTCGGTGAAGTACCGGTCGTCGCGGTTCGTCCGCGTCGGGACTCGGGACGTCACGCTGGCGTCGAGCTCCGAGGGGTCCAGGCCCCACTGCTTCCGCGTGTAGCCGCGGAAGAACTTCTTGTACAGCTCCTGCCCTACGCGCCCGACGACCACGTCCTCGCTGGTCTCGACCTTGTCGCGCGGCTCGGCGACCGAGGCGAAGAAGTCCTCGACCTCGAACGACGTCAGCTTGAGGCCGTAGAGGCGGTTGATGGTGTCGAGGTTGATCGGGATCGGGACCTGCTGGCCGTCCACGGACGCCAACACGCGGTGCTCGTAAGGCCGCCAGTCGGTGAACCGGCCGAGGTAGTCCCAGACCCGCTGGCTGTTCGTGTGGAAGATGTGGGGGCCGTAGCGGTGGACGAGCAGGCCGTCGTCGTTGTACTCGTCGTAGGCGTTGCCGGCGATGTGCGAGCGCTTGTCGACGACCAACACGCGGCGGCCGAGCTCGTTGGCGAGCCTCTCGGCCAGGACGGAGCCGGCGAACCCGGCGCCGACGATGAGGTGGTCAAACATTCAGAGTCGAAGCGGTCGCGCGGTCGCGGGAGGTGGGACGGGAGGGGCGGTCGAGGAGGGCGGCCATGGCCTGGGCCGTGGCGTCCCACGACGTCTGGGCGAGCACGTCGCGCATGGCGGCCGTGCGCCGCTCGCGGTCGGTGTCGGAGGCGTCGAGCGCGGACTCGCACGCGCACACGAACGTCGACGGCGTGTCGGCCAGGCGGACGATGTCGCCGTAGGGCTCGGCGACGTCGGTGATGGGCGTCGAGACGACGGGGCGCTCGGCGGCGAAGTACTCCAGCGTCTTGGTGGGGCTGATGAACTCCGTGGATCGGTTCTGCGCGAACGGCAGCAGGCACACGTCCCAGCCGGCGAGGTAGGCCGGCAGCTCCGAGTAGTCCTTGCCGCCCAGCCAGTGGAGGTTGGGCGCCTGGGGCAGCCCGGCCGGGTCGATCTTGACGACGGGCCCGACCATCACGACGTCCCACTCGGGGTGCGACGCGGCGAGCGCGCCGACGATCTCGGGGTCCAGCCGCTCGTCGATGACGCCGAAGAAGCCGAGGCGGGGGCGCGGGATCTCGCGCTGGTCGGCCGGCTCCGCCAGCGCGGCGGCGCCGGGGCGGGCCTGCCCGAAGTGCGCCGCGTCGACCGACGACGGGAAGCAGTGCACGGAGGGGTGCCGGTCACGCTTGGCGC
This sequence comes from Rubricoccaceae bacterium, assembly GCA_963789285.1. Taxonomy (GTDB): domain Bacteria; phylum Bacteroidota; class Rhodothermia; order Rhodothermales; family Rubricoccaceae; genus Rubrivirga. The sequence continues at coordinate 1,582,981 of CAWBJZ010000004.1, read as the reverse complement.
GGTACAGGCTCGGGCCGCCGGTGAACACCAGGTCGGCGCGGTCGAGCAGGTCCTGCTCGCGCGCCAGCAGCGCCGGCGGCGCGTGGTCGAACGCCGACAGCTCGTCCATGCAGTCGTAGACGACCGTCGCGGGCTCGAAGGCGTCCAGCAACGGCGTCGCGAGCGGCGTGTAGACCCAGCCGTCGCACGCGCCCAGCACCTCGGTCTCGACGGCCCACTTCCTCAGCAGCGGCCCGACGACGTCGAGCTGGGCGTCCGCGAAGCCGGGCTCCGCGACCGGCGTGTGCGGGCGCAGCACGGTGACGCCCGGCGCGGCCTCGATGGCCTCCAGGTAGGGCTCGCCCGTGTCGTGGACGGGCTCTTCGACGACCGTCACGGGCCGGGTCTGGGCCAGCCGCGACAGGACGTGCTGGGGGCGTTGATACACGAAGTCCCACCGGAGGTGGGACAGGACAACCAAGGGTCGGGGCACGATGGGGAGAGGCGAGGGGAGGCTCCGGACCTCGACGCACCGTGCGCAGGCCAGAGCGCCTACAGTTACGTCGGCACCTCGACACTACCCTGTCATCCCCCCGTTAGCATCGGGAGAAACAGGAAGGCGACGCCCTCGGGGAAGGACCGGGATTCTCCCTAGTCCTCTCCACCCCGGCTGGGCACGAGGTGGTGCTCCTCGCGCAGCGTCGTGCCGTCGGGCTCGAGCGCGGCCGGGCCGTGCCTCACGATGGCGACGAAGCGGATGCTGTACTTCAGGATCGAGTACGCCATGACGGCCGCCGTCAACCCCACTAGCGCTCCCATCACGGGCTCCGGCGCCGCCAGCAGCGCCGCCACCACGGTGACCGCCAGCGCGCCGACGGCCACCTTCCCGCTCCACAGCGACGACGTGAACCGCCCCAGCCGGCGCGTCTGGATCAGCCCGCCGCCGGCCAGCATGACGTCGCGCGCAATCGCGAGCGCGACGAACCACAGCGGCAGGTTGGGGCCGGCCTCCTCGGGCCGCGTCAGCAGGGCGACGGTGACGGCGGCGGCGGCCAGCTTGTCCGCGGTCGCGTCCAACACCTTGCCCCACTCGCTCACGGTGTCGCTCCAGCGGGCGACGCGGCCGTCGAACCAGTCGGTCGCGATGGCGAGCCCGATCAGCGCGAACATCAGCGGGATCGGGCCGCCGCGGTAGACGAGCAGGGCGATGGGCACCACCAGGACCCCGCGCGACAGGCTGAGCAGGTTCGCGGCCGTCCAGAACGAGCCCATGGGGGGCAGTCCGGGGTGGCGGGCGGGCGTGGTGGGCATGGCGGGGGCTCGTGCCCGAAGCTAGCCGATCTTGCGGACCGCCCCCGCCCCGCCCGTGCTCGTCTGGTTCTCCGTCTTGGCCGCCGCGTTCCTGATCCAGGTCGGGGCGTGGGCCTGGGTCGCCGCCGGCCTGCGCCGCGTCCGGGAGGACGCCGGCCACGTTGCACTGGCGGGCGAGACGAGCGAGGGCGGGCTTGGCGATACCGAGGGCGTCGCGATCAGCGTCGTCGTCGCCGCGCGCAATGAGGCCGACCGCCTGCCGACGCTGCTCGACGCGCTTGAGGCGCAGTCGCACCGTCCGTTCGAGGTGGTCGTCGTCGATGACCGCTCAAGCGACGGCACTGCCGAGGTGGTCCGCCAGCGGGCCAGGCTATTCCCGGTCCCGTTGCGGGTGGTGACGGTCGCGGAGGGAGAGCCAGAAGCTGCCGGGCTTCCGCCCAAAAAGCACGCGCTGGAACGCGGGGTCGAGGCCGCAACCCACGACCGCGTCGCCTTTACCGACGCCGACGGCCAGCCCGGCCTGGACTGGCTGGCGACGCTGGCGCGGTGGGCGGAGGCCGCCAGTCCCGCTGCCCTCGACCCCGCCGAGGCCGACCGCCCGTCGGGCGCGGTGCTGGTCGGGTACGGGCCGTACGTCGCCGAACCGGGGCTCCTGAACCTGTTCGTGCGCTTCGAGACGGTCCAGACAGCGGCGCTGGCGGCGGCGGCCGTCGGGTGGGGCCGGCCGTGGCACGCGGTCGGGCGCAACCTGTCGGTCCCGGCGTCGCTGCTGGAGCGGCTGGGCGGCTACGCGCACTCGGCCCGGTCGCTCTCGGGCGACGACGACCTGCTGGTCCAGCACGTGGCCAAGACCGACGTCGCGCCCGTCGCCTACGTGTGGGACGCCCGGGCCGCCGTGCCGTCCCCAGCGCCCCCGGACGCGCCGGCGTTCTGGCGGCAGAAGCGGCGCCACGCGAGCGCGGGCACGCACTACCCACTGGCGGTGCTGATCGCGCTGGGCGCGTTCCACACCACCAACCTGGCGCTGTGGATACTCGCCCCGTTGACGTATGTCGTGACCGGGCACCCCATCGGCTGGGGCCTGCTCGCAGGCAAGCTGCTGGTCCAGCGGACGGTCGTGGTCAGCGCGCTCGATGACTTGGGCGGCGAGGCCGACCTAAGGCTGTGGCAGCCGGCGCTCGACGCGCTCTCCGCCGTCTACCACGCCGCGCTGGCGGTGTTGGGCGCGCTGCCTACGCCCCGCCGCTGGTAGCCCGCTTCCAGGCCAACATCTGGACGACGGCCGCGTCGCCGTGGTGGTACGGCCCCTCCACCACCGCCCGCTCGGTCTCGCGCAGGATCTCGGCGTCGAGCCCGTCCAGTTCGTCCGCCAGTCCGGCGGCGGTCATGGTGATGTCGATGGCGGCGTCGCCGGACGGGCCGCCGGTGTCGCGGCGCGTCTGCTCGGGCGTGTACGCCTCCAGCACGAACGCACCGCCGGACCGGAGCGCCGCGACGACGCGTTGGTGCACCTGGCGGCGGACGTCGGCGGGGGTGTGGGCGAAGATGGAGACGACGGCGTCCCACCGTCCGTCGCCCAAGTCGTAGTCGGCGAGGTCGGCGGCGACGGTCTCGATCTCGACGCCGCGCTCGGCTGCCAGCGCTCGGGCTCTTTCCAAGCCCACGTCGGAGAGATCGACGGCCGTGACGTCGTGGCCGCGCTCGGCCAGGAAGACGGCGTTGCGGCCCTGGCCCTCGGCCAGGCACAGCACCCGGGCGGCGGGCGCCAGTCGGTCGGCGACGCTGGCCAGGAAGTCGTTGGGGGCGGCGCCGTAGGCGAGGTCGGGCTCGGCGTAGCGGGCGTCCCAGAAGTCGGGCGGAGGGCCGGGCATCGGGTCGGGGGCGGGGGGCCGCGTGGACGGCCGCGCCTCCGCCGGGCTTACGCGCTAACGGGGGATGCCCCAGACCATGATCCCGCCCAGGTGCGCCGTCCACGCCACGGCGGCGGCGGCGGCCCAGGCGGGCGCCAGCACCAGCAGCCGGCCCCACAGCGGCTCGCGCCTGGAGACCACGACCGGCTCCGCGACCTCCGGCTCCGGCTCGTCCACGGCCTTCTTGCGGCGCGGCAGCCGAACGCGGACGCGCGCTAGGGACACCAGCGCGAAGGCGAACGCGGCGAGCGCGCTCGTCCACACCGTCCACTCGGCGCCGGCCTGGTGCCGCCCGACGACCTGGTCGACGACGGGGTCGCCCTCGACGGCGCGGTGCAGGTCGTGGCCGGTCTCGCCCGCCGCCCACGCCGTCAAGGCGCCCAGCGCGAACAGCACCAGCCCGGCCTGGCGCCAGACGGCGCGGCCCAGGACCAGGTACAAGCCCGCCGCCGCCGCGCCCAGCAGCAGCAGCACGAGCGGGAAGTGCACCAGCAGGGGGTGCAGGAACGGGATCTCGTACTGGGCGACCAGGTCCATGACGGCGGAGTCGATGCGGAGGCGCTCCACGCGAGGCGCCGCCGAGAGTTACACGTCGATGAGCGGCACTCCCGTCATGGCCTCCGGCTGGTCGAGCCCGAGGCAGGCCAGGATGGTCGGCGCCACGTCCGCCAGCCGGCCCGAGCGGACGGTCCCGCTCCAGCCCGGCCGCTCGATGTGGTGGGGCACCACGACCGTCGTATGCGCCGTGTGCGGTGAGCCATCTGGGTTCCGCATTTTGTCCGCGTTGCCGTGGTCGGCGAGGACCTCGACGGTGTAGTCCCGCTCGCGCGCGGCCTCGACCACGACGCGCGCGGCGGCGTCCACGGCCTCGACCGCGGCGACGGCCGCGTCGAACACGCCGGTGTGCCCCACCATGTCGGGGTTGGCGAAGTTGAGCACGACCAGGTCGGGCGCCGACTGGCGGATCTCGCCGGCCACGCGCGCCGCCAGCTCGGGCGCGCTCATCTCGGGCTGCAGGTCGTAGGTGGCCACCTTGGGGCTGGGGACCAGGACGCGGCTCTCGCCCGGCGACGGCTCCTCGCGCCCGCCGTTGAAGAAGAACGTGACGTGGGGGTACTTCTCGGTCTCGGCCGCGCGCAGCTGGCGGAGCCCGGCCGCGGCGACGACGTCGCCCAGGGTGTCGGCGAGGTTGTCCTTGGCGAAGGCGACGGGCACGTCGAAGGCGGCGCTGTAGGCCGTCATCGTGACGTAGTGGAGGTCCAAGCGGCGGCGCTCGAAGCCGTCGAATGCGGGGTCGATGAACGCCTGGGTGAGCTGGCGGCCGCGGTCGGAGCGGAAGTTGAAGAACACGACGGCGTCGCCGTCCGCGACGCGCGCGGTGCCTGGCCGGACGCCGGGCTCGACGAACTCGTCGGTGACGCCCTCGGCGTAGCTGGCGTCGAGGTAGGCGGAGGCGTCCTGGAACGGGGCGCCCACGCCGTCGGTGAGCAGGCGGTACGCCTTCTCGGTCCGCTCCCAGCGGTGGTCGCGGTCCATGGCCCAGTACCGCCCCACGACCGAGCCGATCACGCCGACGCCGGCGGCGTCGATGGCGCGCTGCACGCGGCGCACGTACTCCGCCCCGCCGTCGGGCGCCGTGTCGCGGCCGTCGGTAAAGGCGTGGACGACGACTTCCGCCAGCCCCTCGGCCGCCGCCAGCTCCAGGAGCGCCGCCAGGTGGTCGAGGTGCGAGTGCACGCCGCCGTCGCTCACCAGGCCCAGCAGGTGCAGCGTCGAGCCGTTCGCTTGGGCGTGCTGGACGGCTTGGCGCAGGACGGCGTTCTCGGCCATCGACCCGTCCTCGACGGCCTTGTCGATCCGCGTGATGTCCTGGTCCACGACGCGCCCCGCGCCCAGGTTGAGGTGGCCGACCTCGGAGTTCCCCATCTGGCCCTCAGGCAGCCCGACCGCCCGGCCGGACGCTTGCAGCGTTGAGCCCGGCGCCGACGCGAAGAACGCGTCCAGGAACGGCTTGCGCGCCGCGTCGATGGCGGAGACGGACGGGTCGTCGGCGACGCCGTAGCCGTCGAGGATCAGCAGGAGATGCGGCACAGGAGGTCAGGGGTGAGGGGGTCTCCGAAGATCCCCACAATCGCGCGCGCCGGCGCCTCCGCGTCCCACTGGCGACGGCCGCCGCCAGTCGCGGGAGAGCCGGTCAGACCGCGGTCGTGCCGGGCGCGTGCACGGGCGTGAGCGCTGGGTCGGGGTCGAGCGGTCCGCCCTCGGTGCCCAGGAACGAGGTGCAGTGCGAGCACCGGCTGGCGGCGTACGGGACGGCTTGGCGGCAGTAGGCGCACTTCTTGGTCTCCGGCGCGTCGTCGGCGTCGGCTTGGCCGAACTCGTCCTCGACCGACTTCCCGATCCGGCGGACCGTCCGCACGAGCGCGAAGACGGCCACGGCCACGATCAGGAACGTGACCAGGCTGGTCAGGAACGCGCCGTAGTTCCAGGTCACGGCGCCGGCGGCCTGTGCGGCCTCCAGCGTCTCGTACGGCCCGGGCGTGGCCCCCTCGTCCAGCAACACGTAGTAGTCCGAGAAGTCGGTCTGGCCCAGGATCAGGCCCAGCGGCGGCATCAAGAGGTCGTTGACCAAGGACTCGGCGACGGTCGTGAACGCGGCGCCGACGGTGAACCCGATGGCGAGGTCGATCAAGTTGCCGCGCAAGGCGAACGCTTTGAAGTCGGAGAGCAGGCGCATGGGCAGGGAGGCGGGCGGGGCAAGCTCTCCCCGTCCGCGCCGGCGCGCCACTGGCGGCGCGCCCGGCCGTCACGGGCGGTTCGCGGAGGCCCGCCGCCAGTGGCGCCGATGTCGGCGGGGCGTTACGGAATGACCGGTCAGAAGCGGGAGACCGGGGAACGCCCGGTGCGGCGCTTGGAGAATCCCCTACCCTCCCCCTATGTTTGCAGCGCTTGCGCCCGCGCCCCCACCACCGCCCGTGCCGCGACAGCCGCCTGACGCCTTCCGGCCCGGTTGTTGCGATCCGCCTCCACACGGCCGACGCTCCCGCTTTCCGTATGCCCGACAACAGCTACTTCTACTACGACCACGACGCCTGCACCTTCGTCGAGGTCGAGCCGAGCCGGAAGGGGCTGTGGCTCAAGGCCGGGGCGGTGCTGAGCCTGTCGCTGGTGCTGAGCGCGGTCGGCGTGGGCGTGCTGGCGAGCCTGTTCAGCTCGCCCGCCGAGGTGGCCCAGGCCGAAGAGATCGAGGCGCTGCAAGGCCAGCTGGCCTCCGCCCACACCCGGCTCACGTCGTTCTCGGAGGATCTGGAGGAGCTGGCGTCGACCGATAGGGAGATCTACCGGACCGTCCTCAACGCCGAGCCGATCTCCGACGACGAGTTCCAGATGGGCGTCGGGGGCACGGAGGACCGGCGCTTCACCCGCTTCTCGACGTCGACCGCCGAGCTCTTGGAGGAGACCGACGAGACGTTCGACCGCCTGGAGCGCCAGCTCGAACTCCAGAGCCGGTCCTACCAGGAGATCCGCAGCCTGGCCTCCGACCGCGACGCCGTGCTCCGCCAGCAGCCCGCCATCCTGCCGCTCAAGGGCGCGCGGCTGACGTCGGGCTTCGGGATGCGGTACCACCCCATCCTGCGCGTCTCGCGCATGCACGCCGGCGTGGACTTCCCGACGCCGGTCGGGACCCCGCTCTACGCCGCCGGCGACGGCCGCGTCAGCTTTATCGGCGCCAAGGGCGGCTACGGCAACGTGATCGAGATCGAGCACCCGCTGGCGGGCAAGATGACCCGGTACGCCCACCTGGCCCGGGCCGCCGACGGGGTCAAGGTCGGCTCGCTCGTGCGGCGCGGGCAGACGGTCGCCTACAGCGGGAACACCGGGCTCTCGACGGCCCCCCACCTGCACTACGAGGTCCGGAAGCTGGACGAGTCGCGGACGCCGCTGAACCCCGTCGCGACGTTCGTGCCCGACGTGACGCCGGCGCAGTACCGCGAGCTGCTGGAGGCGGCGCGGTCGCAGACGATCTCGTTCGACTGACCCCGCCGCGCTGGCGGTCGGGCCAGGCAGGCGCCGGCGGCCCCGCCAGTCGACCGGGAGGGTGCGTCTTGACAGAGGCGTCTTGACAGAGGCGTTTCGACGGGCGGAGGTCGCAGACCAGCGGCGGAGGCTGCGTCAGAACCTCACGCGCCGGGGCCGTTGCATTTCCCCGGGCGCGGCCCTATCGTGCGCCGCCTGCCTACCCGCTGCTCACCCCGACTATGTACTGGACGCTCGAATTCGCCGCGACGCTGGAGGACGCCCCCTGGCCGGCGACCAAGGACGAGCTCATCGACTACGCCGACCGCACCGGCGCGCCCGCCGAGGTCATCCAGAACTTGGAGGAGATGGAGGACGACGGCGCGCCCTACGAGTCCATCGAGGAGGTCTGGCCCGACTACCCGACCCACAACGAGGACTTCTACTTCGAGGACGACTGAGCCGCCCGGCTCCCCTCCCACTGGCGGAGGCGATCCCCCCGCCTCCGCGGGGGCAAGCCGCCAGCCCCGAACGCGCGAAGCCTCCGGCCACACCACAGGCCGGAGGCTTCGTCTTTTGAAGGCGCGCCGGCCTGGCCGTTCCGCGCGAGGCGGGCCCGGTGAATCCCCGTCGCCGACCGCCTAGGCTTAGGCCGCCAGCGAGGCGGGGCTGTCGAAGACGCCCAGCGCGTCGTCCACGAACCGGCGGGCGGCGCGCTCGGCGCCGAACGCGGAGCGGTGGCCGGACTCGGTGTGGAGGGTCAGCCCGGCGTGCTCGATGGCGACGTCGAACCCGGAGCCGCCCTGGGCGCGGAGACGGAGCCGGAAGCCTCGGTGGGTCAGGGACGGGCGGGCGGAGGTCACGGAGCGGAAGGTCGGGAGCACGGGGCCGGGGGAGTATCGGTGTTCGCTCCGGGCCCCTTGACAAATCCGCTCCGCCGGCCGCGCGAGGCCGTACCGTCGCCGGATTTGTCCCGCTGAGCGCGACGACGGGCCGGAGTGTACCAAGCCGTCTCACATCGGGATGCGCCATCCGACCCCGATCGCGCGGGGTCCCGCAACGTGTGCGGCTACCGCGCGCTCGCCTTCTCCGCCAGCAGCCCCCGCGCCGCCTCGGCCGACTGGCGCAAGCGGCCGAGGTCGCGGATCAGGCCGGCCAGCGCGCCGGGGTCGGGCGGCCCCTCGTGCGCGGACCGCTCGAACTCGAACAGCGCGTGCGCGACGCCGTCGGCGCCCAGCGTCCCGCTGGCGGCGCGGAGCTTGTGCGCCGCCCCGGCGGGGTCGGCGCCGGACAAGTCGGCGAGCAAGGTCGGCTCGGTGTCGAGGTAGGCCGCCAGGATCTCGGTCGCTAGCGCGCGGTCGCCGTCGCACAGCGCCCGGAGGTGGGCCGTGACCGCTACCGCGGACGGGATGCCGCCGCCTGGGGAGCCGGCAGGCGTCGCGGGGCCGCGCGCGTGGTTCTCGCCTTCGATCTCAGCTCGCAGGTCGTCGATGTTGATGGGCTTGGGCAGGAAGCTGTCCATGCCCGCCTGGCGGCACCGCTCGGCGTCGCCGGCCAAGGCGTTGGCCGTCAGCGCGACGACGCGGAGTTCGGCCCCCGCTTCGGCCCGGATGCGGCGCGTGGCCTCCAGCCCGTCCATGACCGGCATCTGCACGTCCATGAGCACCAGGTCGAACTCGCCCGCGCGGACGGCCTCCACCGCCAGGGCGCCGTTCTCGACCACGGTCGGCGTGACGCCCAGCCGCGCCAGCAGCCCCACGACGACCGTCCGGTTGATCTCGTTGTCCTCGGCCACCAGCACGCGGGGGCCGTCCGCCAGCGGGGCGGGGGCGGGCTCCGGCTCGGGCTCCGGCGCCCCGCCCGTCAGCCGCGCGACGGTGTCGGCGAAGCGGTCCCGGCGGACGGGCTTGGACAGCGCGGCGTCGAACACGCCCGACGAGACCGCCTGGCTGCCGACGGGCGCGAGCAGGACCATCGGGCGCCCGCCGACATCGGGATCGGAGCGTAGCTGGTGCGCCAGGTCGAAGGCGTGGCCGTTGTCCAGCGTCTGGTCCAGAACGGCGAGGTCGTAGCGGCCTCCGCCCCGAACCCAGTCCAGCGCTTCGGCGGCCGTCGCCACGGCATGGACGTTGAACCCATGGAAGGCCGAGAGCTCGCTGACGGCTCGGCGCGCGCCGGCGTGGTCCTCGACGACCAGCATCACCGCGCCTTGCTTCGGGGCCGGCGTCGGGGCGGGCCTGGCCTGGGGCAGCGGGACGGTCACGGTGAACGTGGAGCCCTGCCCCACCTGGCTCTCGACCGTGATATCGCCGTCCATCGCGTCCGTCAGCCGGCGCGAGATGGCGAGCCCCAGGCCGCTTCCGCCAAAGCGGCGCGTGGTCGAGGCGTCGACCTGGGTGAACGAGTCGAACATCGACGCGAGGTGGTCCGGCGGGATGCCGATGCCGGTGTCGGAGACCTGGAGCACGATCTCGGTCCCGGCGCGGCGCGCGCCCCCGACCGAGACGTAGAGACCGACCGTGCCGGCCTCGGTGAACTTGGCGGCGTTGGAGAGCAGGTTGAGGGCGACCTGGCGCAGGCGCGACCCGTCGCCCAGGACCAGCGCCGGCACGTCGGGCGCGACGCGGCAGACGACCTCGACGCCCCGACTGGCGGCGGTCGGCGCGATGACGGAGGCCGCGTCGTCGGCGAGGTCGCGGAGGTCGACGGGCTCGGTCTCCAGCGCCAGCCGTCCGGCCTCGATCTTGGAGAAGTCGAGCACGTCGTTGATCACCGCCAGGAGCGCGCGGCCCGACGTCTGGATGGTGTCCACGGAGTCGCGCTGGGCGCGCGTCAGCGGGGTCGCCGTCAGCACCTCGGTCATGCCGATGACGCCGTTCAGCGGGGTCCGGATCTCGTGGCTCATCGCGGCCAGGAACTCGCTCTTGGCCCGGGCCGCCGCTAGCGCCTGCTCGCGCGCGTCGTTGAGGTGGGCGAGCGTCTGGTTCCGGGCGTAGGAGAGGTAGACCCCCAGCGCCCCGAGCACGCCCAGCGTGACCAGGAAGGGGGCCTGGGGGACGACGCCGGGGTCGTTCGTCAGCACGGCGGCGGCCGTGGCCCCGACGAACAGCGCCGTGTACGCCGCTAGCATCCGCGTGCTCTGGATGCCTGCCGAGCACCCCATGAACACCAGCAGGACCGCGAGCGAGGTGGTCGGCGTCAGGCCGAGCACTGCCACGGCGGCCACCTGCCAGATCGTGGCCAGCCCGAAGACGCCGTAGACCAGCGACACGGCGTGCCGGCGGACCGTCGCGCTGGTGAACGTCAGCGCGCACAGCGCGAGCGCGGCCAGCCCGACCGCCAGCCGCCCGGCGACGGGGTCCACGAGCCCGCCCCCGCCGAACCGCTCGCCGAACCGGTACAGCCCGCCCACGCCCACCAGCATCGCGCCGCCTACGAACAGCAGCACGCGGTAGACGCGGAGGGACGAGGACGAGGCCGGGGTCACGGGGAGGGCGTTTCGGAGCGGGGTGCGTGGATCGGTAACGGGCGCGGCGCCCAGGGGGCTCAGGGCGCGCCTCCAGGTACAGGGGCAAAGCCCGGTCCAGGCCGCCGCGCGCGTCCCCCGCGCCCGACTGGCGACGCCCGGCTGGCGACGCGTGTGGAAGCACCCCACCCGCACGCGGACTGCTTCCGGGGAGCCGGAGGATGTCCAGCCAGCACGCACGCCCAGCGAGGCCGGCCGACCTCCGCGCAGGCTCTTCGCCCCAGGCGCCGAGCCGCGCCCGGTATCTTCGGCGCCCGTTCCCGGCGCCCCCCATGCCCAACTCCGACCTCCAACTTTCCTCCCTCAAGCGCGGCCGCGAGGTCGAGCTCACGATGGAGGACTTCGCCGACCGCGGCAAGAGCCTGGCTAGGGTTGCGGCGACCGAGGAGCGGCGCGGCTACGTCGTGTTCGTGGCCGGCGCCGTGCCGGGCGACCGCGTCCGCGCGCGCGTGATGAAGCGGAAGAAGGGGTTCGCCGAGGCGCGCCTGCTGGAGGTCCTGGAGCCGAGCGGGCTCCGCGTCGACCCGCGGTGCGAGTACTTCGACGCCTGCGGCGGCTGCAAGTGGCAGCACGTCGAGTATCCCGCCCAACTGGCGATGAAGGGGGAGGCCGCCGTCTCGTCGCTCAGCCGCGCCGGCTTAGACCTCTCCGCCGCCGACGTCCGCGCGCCCATGGGCGCCGGCGACTTCGACGGCTCCGGCGGGCGGTACTTCTACCGCAACAAGATGGAGTTCTCGTTCTCGGCCCAGCGCTGGCTGACCGACTGGGAGATCGCGACGGGTGAGGAGATCGACACCTCGTTCGCGCTCGGGCTCCACGTGCCGGGCCGGTTCGACAAGGTGCTCGACCTCCGGGCGTGCTACCTACAGTCCGAGTGGAGCGCCCGGCTCGTCAACGGCGTCCGCCAGTTCGCCAAGGACCACGGGTGGAACCCGTGGCACGCGCGCGAGCACACCGGCTTCCTCCGCATCCTGGGCGTCCGGACGCCGGCGCACACCGAGGACAAGATGGTGAACCTGGTGACGTCCGGCCAGGACCCGGAGCGGATGGCGGCGTTCGCGGACTTCCTGCGCCGCGACTTCCCCGAGGTCACGACGCTCGTCAACACCGTCAACAGCGGCCCGGCGCAGACCTCGTACGGCGACGCCCACACCGTCTTCGGGCCGGGCACCGTCACCGACAAGATCGGCGACTACGCCTACGAGATCGCGTCCAACGCCTTCTTCCAGACCAACACCGTCGCCGCCGAAGCGCTCTACGCCGTCGCCCGGGAGTTCGCCCACTTCAAGCCGACCGACGTCGTCTACGACCTGTACTGCGGCGCCGGCACGATCTCGCTCTTCGTCGCGGACGCCGTCGAGCGCGTGGTCGGCGTCGAGCTGGTAGAGGAGGCCGTCGAGAACGCTAGGGCCTCCGCCCAGGCCAACGGCGTCGCCAACTGCGAGTTCGTCGCCGGCGACATGCTAGAGCTGTTCAAGCCCGAGTTGGTCGAGGCGCACGGCCGGCCCGACGTCTTGATCCTCGACCCCCCGCGCGCCGGGCTCCACCCCAAGGTGATCGGCCAGATCGCGCACCTCCGCCCCGAGCGGATCGTCTACGTGAGCTGCAACCCCAAGACGCAGTCCATGGACCTCGCCCGGCTCAACGAGGCCGCGGCCTACACCATCGAGGCCGTCCAGCCCGTCGACATGTTCCCGCACACGCACCACGTCGAGAGCGTGGTCGGCCTGCGGCTGAGCTAGCGACTGGCGGGGGGTCTCGCCAGCGTCGAGCTCCCACGAGGCCCAGGCGCTGGGCGGATCGGAGAGCGAAAAGACCGAGGCGAGAGACTCTGGCGCTCTAGACCACGACCGCCAGCAGGCCGAGGGCGACGGCGACGGCGGCCAAGGCAGAGCGGAGGGTGGCGCGGGACGGGAGGGCAGACATGGGAGGGGGAGCGGAAGGACTGCCAGCAAGATGGGACACATGCCTCGCACCACACAGGGGGGACCGGACGAGGACCGGGTGATGGATTCCCTGATCCACCCCTGCGAACGCGACGAACGGATGCGCGTACCCTGGCTTCCCCTCCCTGCGCCCGTGCCCGCCTCGCCATTCCGCCCGCTGCTCGCCGTCTTCCTGTCTGCGGCGACCCTGATTGCGGCGGCGACCTCCGCCAGCGCCCAGCCCCAGGCGCCCAGTGCGCCGCTCGCCGACTCGCTCGCCTCCGACACCACCGTCGCGCGGACCAGCGTCGCGGCCAGGGTGCTCGCCGAGGTCGACCGCCAGCGCGGGCCGTTCGCCCCGCTGGCGCCCGAGCTGGCCGGGGTCGTATGGAACGTGCCCCAGGACGCCCAAGCTGCCGCCGCCGACCTGGTCGCGATGCGCCGGGCCGGCGTCCGCGCCGCGCGGACGGGGCTGATCGAGGACACCGAGATCCTGCGCCTGGCCGGCGAGCTAGGCATCGCGCTGTGGCAGGACCTGCCCGTTGAGGGGCTGCCGGCCACGTTCCTGGCGCGCCGCGCCGACCAAGCCGCGGCCCTACTGGCCGAAGCGCTCGACCGAGCCCGACCGTACCCGGCGGCGCGGCACTTCGGGCTGGCGCGCGCGAGCGACACCAGCGACCCGCGCGCCCGGGGCTACTTCCAGGCCCTGACCGACCTCGCCCGCCAGCGCGGCGCGCCCGGCACGCGGACCTACGTCGTGAGCCGGTTCCCCGACAGCGACCGCGTCTCCCAGTCCGTCGACGTGGTCCTGCTCGACGCTCGGGACGCCGACGCCGTCGCGCTGCTGGAGCGCTGGCGGCGCGCGCACGGCACCCCGGTCGGCATCGCGTCGATGGGCGTCGGCGTCCGGCCCGGCCAGGACGGCGGCTGGCGGACGCTGGGCACGGAGGCGGCCCAGGGCCGCTCGCTGGAGACGGCGTTCTCGGACCTGCTCACGCTCGCCGAGCCGCCCGAAGCGGTCTTCGTCTACCGCTGGCGCGACGCCAGCGAGGACATCGTCGAGCGCGACCAGCGCGCCGAGGTCTCGGGCACGCGCTTCGGCCTGCTGGGCGAGGACGACCAGCCGCGCGCGGCCTTCGACGTGGCCCGGGGCTTCTGGACCGGCCGCCAGCGCGTCTTCGCCTTCGACGCCGGCAACGAGGCCCGCCAGCAGCGGCGGGCCTCGCCCCTCCTGCTCATCGGCTGGGGGCTGATCCTCGGGCTCGGAGTCCTCTACGCCGCCGCGCCCCGCCTGAGCGGGCTGGCGCCGCGCTACTTCGGCCGCCGCGACCTGTACCGCGAGGCCGTCCAGCGCGGCTTCGACCTGTCGGCGACCGAGACGACCGGGCTGGCCCTGGTGCTGTCGCTCGCGGCAGGCGTCGTCGGCGCGGCGGCGCTGCGGGCGCTGGCGCGGACGGACGCCCTGGTGGCGGCGACGGCGTCGTGGACCGTCGAGGGGCAGACGCGCCTGACCGGCTTGCTGGGCAGCCCGTTGCTACTCGTGCTGATGCTGGCGCTGGCCTACGCCGTCTGGCTGCTGCTCTCCTTGATCTGGCTCAACGTGATCTCTGGCCGACGGCGCATCCGGCCCGCCCAAGCGCTGTCGCTGGCCGTCTGGGCGCGGTGGGCCTGGATCCCGCTGATGGTCCTCTCGCTCGTCCTGGGCAGCATCGACGCCCGGCTGGCGACGGTCTTGGCCCCGGCGTTCCTCGCCCTCGGGCTGCTGATCGAGGTCATCGCCGGGTATCGGATGATGTGGGACCTGCAGGCGGTCACCTACGCCCCGCCCGCCCGGGCCGTGTTGCTGGGCTTCGGCGTCCCGTTCGTGCTGGCCCTGGTCGGCCTGGGCTTCCTGACTGTGACCTCGCGCGAGGAGCTAGGCTTCCTGTGGCACCTCGCGACGCGGAGCTAGATCCCGACTGGACGTCCCAGCTAGGGTGAGGGGGCAGGCGTATGTCACCCAAGCTCTTGCCTGTCAGGTGCAACCGCGAAGGCACTCCCCGCCGCTGCCGCCAGTTGGGCGGGCGTGGCTAGGTCGCCTCGCCCCGGTAGCTCACGCGGTAGATCCGGCCGTTGGCCTCCTCGGTCATCAGCAGCGAGCCGTCCGGCAGCACCAGCAGGCCGACGGGGCGGCCCCACGTCGTCGGGCCGCTGGGGTCGATCAAGAAGCCGGTCAGGAAGTCCTGGTAGGCGCCCGTCGGCTCGCCGTCGACGAACGGGACGTGGACGATCTTGTAGCCGGTCCCCTGGCTCCGATTCCAGGACCCGCGCAGCGCGACGAACGCGCCGCCGCGGTAGCGCTCGGGGAACCGGTTGGAGGCCGTCGAGCCGCCGTCGAGCGGGTAGAACTGCAGGCCGAGCGCGGCCGAGTGCGCCTCGAACAGCACGTCGGGCAGGACGGTCTGGGCCGCGAGGGCGGGGTTCTCGCTGACGCCGCCGTCGGTCCGGCGCGGGTCCAGGCGGTCGGGCGTGAGGTAGGCGTAGGGCCAGCCGAAAAAGCGGTTGCCGCCGATCTGGGTGAGGTAGTCCGGGACGAGGCCGTCGCCGAGTCCGTCGCGCTCGTTGACCGTCGTGTAGGGCGCGGCCGTGGCCGGGTGGAAGTCCAGCCCGACGGGGTTGCGCAACCCGAACGAGACCGTCTGGCGGCCGGTCCCGTCGGGCGCGATCCGGAAGACCGACGCGCGCGGAAGCTCCTCGACGCTGACGTTCGACTCCGAGCCGACCGTCACGTACAGGCTGTCGCCGTCCGGGCTGGCGACCACGTTCCGCGTCCAGTGCTGGTTGTAGCCGCGCCCCGGCAGGTCCGCGACGACGGTGCCGGTCCCCGCGAGCGCGCCACCGGCGGTGTAGCCGTAGCGCCGCACGTCGGACGTGTTGCCGACGTAGAGGTCGCCGCCGATGAACGCCAGCCCCAGCGGCAGGTCCAGGCCGTTGTCCGCGGTCCCGACCGTCTCGACGACCTCCGCCACGCCGTCGCCGTCCCTATCGTCGAGCCGCTTGATGCGGTTGTGGCGGCTCTCGACCAGCAGCACGGCCCCGTCGGGCGCCAGCGCGAGCCAGCGCGGGTGCTCCAGGCCGTCGGCCCAGACCTGGACGGCGAAGCCCGGGGGCACCTGCAGGACGGGGTCGGCCGGCGGCGGCACCACGTCGGGCCCCTTCCGCGCCGACTCGGTCGCGAACGGCGCGGGCAGGTCCTCGGCCCGGACCCGGATCTCGCGCTCCGCCAGCGCCTCGGTCCGGACGGCGTTGGGGAGGTCCGCCATCGGCTCGCTGGCGGTCGGCGCTGGGGCGACGGTGCCGGGGGCGGGGCCGACGCAGGCGGCGAGCGCCGCGCTGGCGGCCAGGATCAGGGAGAGAGAACGCATAGGAGACGGAGCGACGGGAGGGGGACGATACGCTAGCTTGCCCGGCTCCCGTTCCCGCGCCCGTGCCCCCGTCCAACCAACCGCAGAGCCTGAGCGCCGTCCTGGCCGAGCTGGTGGACCGCTACGGCTACCGCGAGCGCTTGGACGCCGCGCGCGCCGTCGAGGCCTGGCCCGACGTCGTCGGCCCGGCGATCGCGGGCGTCACCGAGCAGGTCTGGATGCGGAACGGCGTGCTCCACGTCAAAATCCGCTCGTCGGCGTGGCGCCACCAGCTCCAGTTCCAGCGCGCCGACTGGCGGCTGCGGATGAACGAGCACCTCCGGGGCGAGGTCGTGGACGAGGTCGTATTCCGGTGACTGAGAGCAGGGCGAAGGCTCGGATTCGAAGCGTCGTTCAGGAGACCGAAACCCCGCTGGGCCGATCGTTTGATCTGACGATCCAGACGCTGATCGTCCTCTCCGTCGTCTCGTTCTCGATTGAGACCCTGCCCGACCTGAGCCCGACGGCGCGGCAGGTGCTGAGGGGGATCGAGGTCGCGACCGTTGCCGCCTTCACCGCCGAGTACGGCCTCCGCTTCTGGCTGGCCGAACGGAAGTGGGCGTTCGTGTTCAGCTTCTACGGGATCGTTGATCTTCTGGCGATCGCCCCGTTCTACATCGTGCGGGGCCTGGACCTTCGCTCCATCCGCGTCTTCCGGTTATTCCGCTTGCTTCGGCTTTTGAAGGTCACTCGGTACAGCCGGGCCGTGTCCCGCTTCCGCCAAGCGTTCGGGGACATCCGTTCCGAACTGGCGGTGTTCTTGGTGGCCTGCGTCTTCGTCGTGTACGTGGCCTCGGTGGGGATCTACTACTTCGAGAGCAAAGCGCAGCCCGACGTGTTCGGCTCCGTGTTTTCCAGCATGTGGTGGGCTGTCGCCACCTTGACGACGGTGGGCTACGGGGACGCGTACCCCGTTACGGCCGGAGGTCGGGTGTTCACCGCTCTCATCTTGGCGGTGAGCCTGGGCGTGATCGCCGTGCCTTCGGGCCTGATCGCGTCCTCGCTCTCCGAAGTGCTCCGGGAGGAGCACGAAGCGGAGACGCTTGGCTAACTGCTCGGCCGTCGTTCGGTCGCGGTCAGGGCCAAGACGCCGTCGCCACCAGCACCGCCAGTCCCGAGACAGGCTGGTGTAAAACGCGCAGTCCGTGGGGAGCCCTCTAGAGCGTCCAGCGGAACGCTGACGCCCCCGCCCGGGTCTCCCTGACCGCGCCGACTTTCGCGTGCGAAGACTCCGGCGAACCCGCCGGAAGCGCTTCCGGCGAGCCGGTGCTCCTGTATACTCTGTCCCCCTTATCCCTCCCCCCTCCCCCATGTCGAAGCCCTCCATCTGGTTCAACGGTGAGATGGTCGCCTACGAGGACGCCACGATCCACGTCCTGTCGCACGTCGTGCACTACGGCTCGTCGGTGTTCGAGGGCATCCGGGCGTACGACACCGACCGCGGACCGGCCATCTTCCGCCTGCGCGAGCACATGTCGCGGCTGGTGGACTCGGCCAAGATCCACCGCATGGACCTGGGCTACTCCGTGGACGAGCTGTGCGAGGGCGTCGTGGACACGGTCGCCGCGTCCGGGCTCGACGCCTGCTACATCCGCCCGATCTCGTTCCGGGGCCATGGGCCGATGGGCGTCAACCCGCTCAACAACCCCGTCCACACCGTGATCGCGACCTGGGAGTGGGGCCAGTACCTCGGGGCGGAGGCCATCGAGCAGGGCGTCGACGTCCAGGTGTCGTCGTGGAACCGGCCGGCGCCGAACACCCTGCCGTCGATGGCGAAGGCGGGCGGGAACTACCTCGGCGGGAGCCTGATCAAGATGGAGGCCATCAAGAACGGGTTCTCCGAAGGCATCGCCCTGAACGTGGACGGGTACCTGTCGGAGGGCTCGGGCGAGAACCTCTTCCTGGTGCGCGACGGCGAGATCTACACGCCGCCGACGACGATGTCCATCCTGCCCGGCATCACGCGCGACTCGGTAATCCAGCTCGCCGAGGCTCGGGGCTACACGGTGACCGAGAAGATCCTGCCGCGCGAGGCGCTCTACCTCGCCGACGAGATCTTCTTCACCGGGACGGCTGCCGAGGTCACGCCGGTCCGCTCGGTCGACCATTACCCCATCGGCGAGGGCCGCCGGGGGCCGGTCACGGAGGAGCTGCAGACGGCGTACTTCCAGGCCCTGCGCGACACGGCCAACCCGCGCGGCTGGCTGACGTTCGCGCGCGAGACCGAGGCGTCCGCCGAAGCCTCCGCCAACGGCGCCAGTCACGCGGCCGTGGCGGGCTAGCGATGCTCCCAAGCCGTTGACGGGCACGGCTTAGATCGGATTGAATGATTTCAGACAGGGGCGCTCCGGCTCGGCTGGGGCGCCCCTTTATTTGTGCCGAGTGCAGCAAACGGAGTCCGGCTCCGTCTAGGTTGGGTCGCGCTCGGCCTCGTGCTAGCGCCGCTGTCCCCACCCCCGCTTTCCGCCCCATGGCACGCGCCCTCTGCTTCGCCCTGGCCCTGGCCCTCGCGCCGGCCGCCCTCGCTCAGTCGATGCAGACCGACGCCCAGCCGGCTGGCGGCGTGCTGTCGCCGGGTGACGGGACGCTGAACGCCTCCGTCGGCGTGCGCGCCACGGCCGAGGTGCCCGTCGACAACTGCTACGGCTACGTCGACCCCTCCGCCCCCGACCTGGTGGTCGACTGGGAGGGCGGCGACCTGGAGGTCTCGGTCCAGGGCGACTTCGACCCGACGCTGGCCGTCTACACCGCCAGCGGGCAGTGGGTGTGCGACGACGACACCGACCGCCTGCTGCCGGTGATCGCGCTGGACGACGCCCCGGCGGGTCGCTACGCGGTCTGGGTGGGCTCGTTCGAGCCCGGCGCCGGGGAGACGGCGCGCGTCGTCGCCGGCGCCCGCCCGCCGCGCCCGACGCTCAACGCCGACGCTGCCGCGCTGGCGGGCACGATCCAGGCGACGGAGGGCTTCGAGGCGCGAGGCGTCATCGAGGTCGCCGTCCGCGCCGGTGGGATGGACTCGGCGGTGCGGATCGACCTCGAGGGCCGGCTCGCCCCGGAGGACGACTGCGCCGGCTTCTTCGACGCCGGCCAGCCCACGGCGACCGTCGCCTACGACGGGGCGGGCGAGCTGGGACTCGCCGCGACCTCGGCCGACGCCGACCTGGTGCTGATGGTGCTCACGCCCGACGGTGTCGTCCGGTGCAACGACGACTTCGACTCGACCGACCCCGCGCTGGGCTTCGCGCCCGCCGCCAGCGGCGACTACGCGGTCTGGGTGGGGACGTACGGGGTGCACGACGACCCCGTCTCGGCGACGCTGGTGGTCTCGGAGGTGGCGCCGCTGCCGTACGACGACTACGACGTCGACTTCGGCGACATCCTGGCGGACGACGGGGAGAGCTACGGCCCGTACTCGGAGGGCTCCTACGTGGTGCTCGACCTGGGCGCCACACCCGCCTCGCGCATCCGCGCCGACGACGGCGCCGGGGGCTTGGCCGAGGTCTCGTTCCGCCCCGTGGTGCTCAACCCCGTCAACGGCCCGAGCTGCGTGGGCCACGTCGAGCTGGCGCCGACGGCCGCCATCGAGCTGTCCGGCGACGGCCCGTTCGCCCTGACCGCCCAATCCGACGACGACTTGACGCTGACCGTCCGCACGCCCAGCGGCGGCTGGCTCTGCAGCGACGACGCCGACGGGCTCGACCCGGGCATCCAGATCGACGCGCCCGAGGCCGGCACGTACCTCGCCTGGGTGGGCGCCTTCGACGAGCGCGAGGACGCCATGACGGCCACGCTGGCGGCGACGCCGGGCGAGCTCACGGTGACGGACCTCGGGTTCGACGGTGGCTACGACGGCCCCACCCAGTCCGACGCGGAATACGACGGCTCCGAGTTGGGCGGCGCCCCGCTGGCGACGGCCGCCTTCGAGGGCCTCGACGTCGTGCAGGAGGTCGAGGCCGGCGGCGCTCTGCTCAACCCGGTCGTAGGCGAGGCGTGCGGCGGCTTCATCGACGCCCGCCCCACGCTGGCCGTCGAGGCCAACGGCTTCTTCGAGGTCGCGGCCTCCGGCGACGAGGACCTCACGCTGACCATCCTGACCCCTAGCGGATACTGGGTGTGCAGCGACGACGCCGACGGCACCGACCCGCGCGCCTCGGTGTACGGGCAGGCCGGGACGTACTCCGTCTGGGTCGGGACCTACTACCGGCGCACCGCGCCGTCCTCGGCGCTCGTGTCGCTCTCCGACGCGGCCCCCGTGCCCCCGCCGCCGCCGCCGCCGCCCGCGCCGTCGGACACCATCCGGGGCTAGGCGGCCTCGCCTCCTAAACGTGTTCGCCGTGGGATCGCCCGCGTCACGGCCGTTGTACGAACGAACCGTGGCACCGCGTTTGCCATGCTCTGGCTCCACCCACCCGTCTCGGTCATGCGCTTCTCCCTCCTCGCGGTCGCCCTGGTCTTCGGACTGGCCGCCCTGCCCGCCGACGCCCAGCCCCGCCGCAGCGGCGCGCCCCAGCAAGCCTTGACGGCGCCCGCTACCGAGACCGTCACCGCCGGCGGCGCGGATCGGAACGCGGTCCCCGGCAGCGGCTGCTCCGGCTTCATCAACAACGCCAGGCCGTCGGCGACGGTCGAGGTGGCGGGCGCCGGCCCGCTGGCGATCTACGCCGTCTCCGGCTCAGATACGACGATGCTGGTCTCCGACCCCAACGGCCTGTGGCACTGCTCGGACGACGCCAACGGGAGCAACCCCGCCGTCACGTTCACCAACGCCGCGCCCGGCACCTACGTGGTCTGGATCGGCACGTTCTCGCCGACCGAGACCGCCAGCGCGCGGCTGTCGGCGGTCCGCGGGAAGCCGTCCTGGTAGGCGGCACCGCACGGTCTGAGACGGGCCGGTCGAGCGAGAGGCTCGGCCGGCCCGTCGTCCGTTGTGGCCGGTCCGTCGGCGTTACTGGTCGGTGCGGAGCTTGTCGAGCAGGCCCGAGAGCGTCGCCAGCTCGCCGTCGGTCAGGTGCTGGGTGATGCGCTCGATGGTCGCGTCGATCGGCGCGTCCAAGCTCTCCAGCACCGTCAGCCCTTGCTCGGTGATGCCCACCTCGACGACGCGGCGGTCGTGCTCGGCCCGCTGGCGGCTGACGAGCCCGCCGGCCTCCAGCCGCGCGAGCAGGCGCGTGACGTCGGGCATCCGGTCGAGCAGGCGGTCGGCGATCTCCGAGCAGGCGTAGCGGTCGGGGTGGGCGCCGCGCAGGATCCGGAGCACGTTGTACTGGGCGCGCGTAACGCCGAACGGCGACAGCGCGTCCGACATCTCGCCCGACATCCAGGCGTCCGTCGCCACCACGTTCAGGACGGCCTCGTGGGCCGGCGACGCGAACGAGGGCTGCTGGATCAGGTCGGCGAGGGTCACGGGGTCCGGGGTGCGTCGTCGAGGTCGTACCGGCTGGCGAGCGGACCGGGTCCCGCGGCCGGCGGCAGCGTGAACGAGAACGTGGAGCCGTAGCCGACCCGGCTCTCGACCTCGAGCCGCTGGCCGTGCGCGTCGAGGAGGTGTTTGACGATGGCGAGCCCCAACCCCGTCCCGCCCTCGCTGCGCGACCGGCTCTTGTCCACGCGGTAGAACCGCTCCGTCAGGCGGCCGACGGCGTGGCTCGGGATCCCGATCCCGTCGTCCACGACCGCGACGCGGACGCCGGAGTCGCGTCGCCGCGCGGTGATCTCGACGTGCCCGCCGGGCCGGTTGTAGGCGATGGCGTTCTGGGCCAGGTTGGTGAGCACCTGGCGGATGCGCTCGCGGTCCCCGACCACCGTCTCGGCCGGCACGCGCGCGGCCAGGGCCACCTCGCTCTCGCTGGCGAACACCTCCAGCCCCTCGACCACCTCGCGCGCCAGCTTGTCGAGGTCGAACGGCTCGGGGGCGACCTGGAGCTGGCCCGTCTCCAGCTTGGAGATCTCGGCCAAGTCGCTCGTCAGCGCGTCCAGCCGGCCGGCGTTGGTCAGGATCTTCTCGACGAACCGGCGGCGGACGCGGTCGTCGTCGAGGGCGCCGTCCAGCAGCGTCTCGGCGAAGCCGGCGACGGCGAAGATGGGCGTGCGGAGCTCGTGGCTCACGTCGCCCAGGAACTCGCGGCGGTAGCTCTCGACCTGCTCCAGCCGCTCGATCTCCTGCTGCAGCGTCCGCCCGGCGCGGCCGACCTGGTGGATCAGGGCGTCGAGCTCGTCGCGGAACGAGGCGCCGGGCAGCGCCGCGAGAGCGTCGAACTGCCGCTTCCGCGCCTGCCGCAGCGTCTGCCGCGCCAGCTCCAGCCGCTCCGCGACCTGGCGCACGACCGCGGAGTACGCGGCGAGCCCAGCGACGACCGCCACCGCAAAACCCGCGGCGACGCCCGCCCCGACCCCTTCCGCCAGGCCCGCGGCGACCCCGGCCGCGGCGCCGGTGGCGGCGGCCACGGTCTGGGCGACGCGAAGCGCGAGTCGGTGGACGGCCACAGCGAGCGGGGGGTGGAGAGCAGAGGATAGCGGTCCCGGGCCCCTGCTCATCCCGGGACGCCGCGCCGCAGCCTGAGGCGCGTCGCCCGACTGGCGGCGCTCCTGCCCGGTGCCGGGTCGTTACGCGCCGTCCAGCGACTCCGCCAGTCGGTAGCCGACGCCCTTGACGGTCTCGATGTAGGCGCTCCCGATCTTCTCCCGGATCTTGCGCACGTGGACGTCGACGGTCCGGTCCACCACGACGACGTCGGCGCCCCAGACGGCGCTCAGCAGCTCGTCGCGCTCGAACACCCGGCCGGGGTGGCTGGCGAAGTAGAACAGCAGCTCGAACTCCTTGCGCGGCAGGCGGAACGTCTCGCCCGTGCCCTCGCGCTCAACGAGGTAGCGCTCGCGGTCGATGAGGAGGTCGTGGACGCGGACCTGGGTCGTCGTCGCGGCGTCCTCGCGCGTGCCCCGGCGCAGCAGCGCCTTGACGCGGCTGACGAGCCGGCGCGGCGAGACGGGCTTGGCGAGGTAGTCGTCGGCGCCGGCGTCCAAGCCGGCGATCTCGTCGCGCTCCTGGGACCGCGCCGTCAGCATCAGGATGGGCGTGAGGCGCAGGGCGGCGCGCTCCCGGATCTGGGCCGTCAGCGCGAGCCCGTCCATCCGCGGCATCATGATGTCGACGACCATCACGTCGGGCTTCTCGGCCTCGGCGATCTGGAGCGCCGCTTGGCCGTCGGGCGCGGTCAGGACCCGGAAGCCCTCGGTCTCGAGCGCGTACTGGAGCAGCTCGACCAGGTCGGGCTCATCGTCCACCACCAGGACGGTCGCTTGGAGATCAGCGGACATGGGCAGGCGGGCGCGGGGAGGGGGCAAGCTAGGCGAGCCCGACCGGCGTCCATGTTACCGCACCGTGTCCTACGCCTCGCGCAGCGCCAGCCGGATCAGGTCCTCGGCGGACTGGGTGCCGGGGTGGGCGCGCAACACCTTGCGCAACCGCTTCTCGGCCTCGGCGCGGCTCAGACCCAAAGCCTCCAGGCCGGAGCGGGCGTCGGCGCGCGCCTCCGAGGCCACGCTGTCGCCGCCCGACGCGCCACCGGTCTCCAGCCCGTCCATGCCGGCGAACTTGTCCCTCAGCTCAACGATCAGACGCTCGGCGGTCCGCTTGCCGATGCCGGGCACGCGCGTCAGCATGGCCGAGTCGCCGGCGACGACGGTGTCGCGCAGCTCGGACGGGCTCATGGCGCTCAGCGCCGCCAGCGCCAGCTTCGGCCCCACGCCGGACACGGCCACCAGCGTCTCGAACGCCGTCTGCTCGGGCTCGGTCGCGAACCCGTAGAGCAGTTGGGCGTCGTCGCGGACGACGAACGTGGTCAGGAGCTTGGCCGGCTTGCCCAGCGCGGGCAGCTTCTCGAACGACGAGGCCGGGATCAGCAGGCGGTACCCCAGCCCGCCGGCCTCGACGATGGCTTCGGTGGGCTTCTTGTCGGCGAGCGTGCCGGAGATGTAGGCGTACATGACATCGGGGGAGACCCGGCAAAGCTAGGGCCGCCCGGTGCCACCGACCTGTCAGTCCAGCCCGGCCCGGATGGCGTCGAGCAGCCTGCGGGCGGCGGGCGCGCGGTAGCCGCCCTCGCGCACCAGCCCAGCCAGCACCCGGGCCGCTTGCAGGTCGCGCTGGCGGGCGAGGTGCACGCGGCCGAGCGCCAGCCGGGCCTCTTGGGAGACCCAGGTGCCGGCGTCGGCCTGGCCCGCGACCTTGGCGAGCCGGACGGCGGCGGCGTCCAGCGCGGCGGGGCTGTAGCGCGGGAACAGGAGCAGCACCGAGCGGCGCGCTTGGCGGACGGTCCGGAGGGCTCCGGTGAGCGAGTCGGCCGACGCGTTGCCTGAGGCGCTTGGCGGCACCGGCGGCGCTTGGGCCTCGATGCCGCCCAGGTCCGCCAGCCGGTCACGCGGCGTCGCGGACTGAACAGAGACGACCCACAGGCCGCCGTAGACCGCCACCAAGACCGCGAGGGCGGCGGAGACGCTGGGGAGGCGAGAAGACCGAGGGGGCGCCGTCAGCACGAACGGACGTGCTGGCACGGAATCCCCCGAGGCCAGCTCTGTGCGGCTCTCTGACGGCTCCAGCGTCTGGCCGGTCATCCGCTCGAAGCGGGCGACGGGGTCTTCGGCCTGGTCCTCGAACTGGTCGAGGCGGGCTTCGATACGAGCGCTTTCGGGGTCGTCGTCCGGCTCGTCCGGCCTCTCCCCTCTCATCCGACGCTCGACCGCACGTTGGGCGAGGTCGTCCTCGGGGTCGAGCCGGGCCGCGTCGAGCAGCTCCGCCAGCCGGCGGGCGTCGGCCCACTCGGCCGCGCGCTCGGGGTGGGCGGCGAGCCGGTGGTCGGCGTCGGCGCGCTCCTCGGTCGAGAGCACGGGGTAGTCGTCGAGCAGTCGGTCGAGGTCGGTCACGGCGAGGGGCGACTCACCTGGAGAGACTCGGGCCCGTGCTGGATCTAACCTCCAAAACGGGTTGGTCTTCGAGTTCGGGGTCGCCCCTACTCCAACCGAGCTCGCTGAAGTCGTACCCGGAGTCGTAGACCGCTCGGAGGTTGGGGTCGTCGCCCAGGCGCGCTTTGGCCTTGGACGCGAACGTGCGGACGGTGGCCAGGGGCCGGCCGGTGACGTCGGCGATGTCCTGGTAGGAGCGCGCTCGATCAGCCGCATCTGGGCGACCTCGCGGATGGCGGGCGGCAGGGCGTCGACGGCGCGGTCCAGGGCTCGGGCCATCACCACGCGGTCGTAGTCCCGAGCGCCGCCCTCCGTGACCAACAGGATGTCCTCGTCCAGCTCGACCATCTCGCGGCGCCGGCTGCGGTGCGTGTTGAGCACGTTGCGGCAGATGACGCTGACGTAGTGCGCGAACTTGTGGGGCTCGTGGACCGAGAGCAGCGAGCGCAAGATGCGGTCGTAGGCCTGGTCGATGGCCGCGTCGAGGTCGCTGGCGCCGCTCGTCCGCTCCCGGGCGAACGCGGCGTAGAAGTACCGGATCGTGTAGGAGTACGCCCACAGCTGGACGACGTCGAGGTCGCCGCGGGCCTCGGTGTCGAGCCACCGGACGTAGGCCCGGCCGGCCGCGTCGGAGTCGTCGATGGCGAACGGCAGCTCGCGGGTGAGCACCTCGAGGCGGGAGTGGTGGGAGGGGTGCACCTTAAAACTGGCCGCTACGAAGGGGGCCCCGAAGATAGAGGGCTGCCCCAGGGCCGGGGAAGAATCCTTGAACCCGGTCGTTTGGAGGCGTTGCGGCGGCGCGGCGCATTGCCCCGGGGGGATCGGGCGCCTAGCTTGCTCCACTTCGATTGCACCCCGACTGCGCGACTCGCGCGCCCGGCGTGCTCCGGTCGCAGCGCGGCCGGGCTTCGGCCCGGAGCCGCCTTTTTTATGCCCCGCGACCGTCCCCGCGCTCCGGCGCCCCCGCATTCCGGGCACCCAGCCCGCCCCTTATGAACACGACCTCGTTCAAGACCTACAGCGCCCGCCCCGGCGACGTCGAGGCCGCCTGGCACGTGGTGGACGCCGAGGACGTCGTCGTCGGCCGGCTGGCGGCGCGCGTGGCGACGATCCTCCGCGGCAAGCACCGCCCCGAGTACACGCCCCACATGGACGTGGGCGATCACGTGGTGATCGTCAACGCCGACAAGGTGCGGTTCACGGGCAAGAAGGAGACTGACAAGCAGTACTTCCGGCACTCGGGCTACCCCGGCGGCATCAAGCAGCGCACGCCCAAGGAGCTGCGCGCGTCGAAGCCGGAGTTCATCATCGAGAACGCCGTCAAGGGCATGCTGCCGCGCACCAAGCTCGGCCGCCAGCTCTACAAGAAGCTCCACGTCTACGCCGGTGCCGAGCACCCGCACGAAGCGCAGCAGCCCCAGACGCTCGACATCTAGCCCCGGCCCCCGCGCCCTCCGCCCCCACTGGCAGCTCCTCCCCGCGAAGGCGGGGAGCGCTCGTCGCCAGTCGCACACGCCCCCACAAGTATGGCAACCCAGTTCCAGGCCGTCGGCCGCCGCAAGACGTCGGTCGCCCGCGTCTACCTCCGCCCCGGCTCCGGCGCCGTCGTCGTCAACAAGCGGCCGCTGGCCGAGTACCTCCCGACGGCGATCCGCCAGGCCTCGGCCACGGCGCCGCTCGACCTGACCGAGCTGCGCGGTCAGTTCGACGTGCTCGTCAACGCCAAGGGCGGCGGGCTCACCGGCCAGGCCGAGGCCATCCAGCTCGGCATCGCCCGGGCCTTGGTGGACTTCAACGAGGAGCTCCGCAAGCCCTTGCGCGACGCCGGCTACCTGACGCGCGACCCCCGCATGGTCGAGCGCAAGAAGCCCGGCCAGCCCAAGGCCCGCAAGAAGTTCCAGTTCTCGAAGCGCTAGAGCTTCGCGGTGTCGGAAGGTGCGGCGTTGAACGTT
Source organism: Rubricoccaceae bacterium (assembly GCA_963789285.1). Lineage (GTDB taxonomy): Bacteria > Bacteroidota > Rhodothermia > Rhodothermales > Rubricoccaceae > Rubrivirga. The sequence continues at coordinate 1,555,960 of CAWBJZ010000004.1, read as the reverse complement.
CGGCGTTCTCGACCCTCCGCCTTCCACACCCTATCTCACACCCCGCCCGACGCGCTGGCGGGTGCTCCCGACGCGAGGCTTCGCTCCGCCGACCGGGATCGCCAGCGCGACAGACGGTGGGGCCAGGCCAACCCGCGGGCACCACGTCCCGCGCCCCCATCGAAAAAATGGCACGCGTACAGATCGAAGACCTCCTCCGCGCAGGCGCCCACTTCGGGCACCTCACGTCGCGGTGGAACCCGAAGATGGCCCCCTACATCTTCATGCAGCGGAACGGGATCCACATCCTGGACCTCAAGCAGACCCAGTCGCTCCTGGACCAGGCCGCCGACGCCGCGGCGCGGTTCGCCTCGAAGGGCCGGAAGATCCTGTTCATCGGGACGAAGAAGCAGGCGCAGAACGTGGTCCGCGAGGAGGCCGAGCGCGCCGGGATGCCCTACGCCGTCGACCGCTGGCAGGGCGGGATGATGACCAACTTCCAGACCATCCGCGGCTCGCTCCGCCGGATGGAGACGCTGCGCCGCGAGGACGCCGACGGCACCACGGCCCAGCTCAAGAAGAAGGAGCGGCTCATGCGCGTCCCGCGAGCTCGAGAAGCTCGACCGCGTGCTGGGCGGGATCTCGGACATGGGCAAGCTGCCCGGCGCCATCTTCGTCGTCGACGTCAAGCGCGAGCACATCGCCGTCGACGAGGCGCGCAAGCTGAACATCCCGATCATCGCGCTCGTCGACTCCAACGTCGACCCGGACCTGGTGGACTTCCCCATCCCGGCCAACGACGACGCCATGAAGTCGGTCGCGCTGTTCACCAAGGTGATCGCCGACGCCATCATCGAGGGCCAGAAGGCCGGCGCCGTCGAGCGCGACGCCGCCGTCGCCGAGGCCCAGAGCCGCGCCGCCGACGAGGCCAAGGCCGCCGACCAAGAGGCCGAGGCGGAGAAGGCCGAGCCCGTCACCACGATGGCCGACGCCGAGGCCGCCGCCAAGACCGAAGCCGCCGCCAACCGCTCGGCGTAGCCCGACCCGCTGGCGGACGTGCTCCGCCAGCCCTCCAGTTGTGTTGCGTGTTGCGTATTGCGTACGTGCCCGGCCGGGCCACGCAACACGAGACACGCAACACCCATTTTCGACGGGCACCTCACCCCGTACCCCAAACCGAACCCACCCAACGACATGGCAATCAAAGCACAGGACGTCAAGGAGCTCCGCGAAGCGACCGGCGTCGGCATGATGGACTGCAAGAAGGCGCTCACCGAGGCCGACGGCGACTTCGACAAGGCCGTCGAGATCCTGCGCACCAAGGGCCAGAAGGTCGCCGCCAAGCGCGCCGACCGCGACGCGACCGAGGGCGCCATCGTGACCGCGACGACGGCCGACGGCTCCGTCGCCGTCATCGCCGAGGTCAACTCCGAGACCGACTTCGTCGCCCGCAACGACGACTTCGTCACGTTCGCCCAGCGCGTCGCCGACCGGCTCCTGGAAGAGCGCCCCGCCGACCTAGCCGCCGCGCAGTCGATGGACGTCGACGGCCAGCCGCTGAGCGGCGCCCTGACGACGATGACGGGCAAGATCGGCGAGAAGATCGACCTGCGCCGGTTCGAGATCGTCGAGGGTGACGGCGGCACCGTCGTGGACTACATCCACCCCGGCTCGGCGCTGGGCGTCGTCGCGGTGCTGACCGGCGACGGCGACCTGTCCGATGCCGGACGCGACGTGGCGATGCAGGCCGCGGCCATGAACCCCATCGCCGCCACGCGCGACGACGTGCCCCAGGACGTCCAGGACAAGGAGCGCGAGATCGGGAAGGAGCAGGCCCGCGCTGAGGGCAAGCCCGAGCAGATCCTGGACAAGATCGCCGAGGGCAAGCTGGGCCGGTACTTCAAGGACAACGTGCTGGTCGAGCAGCCCTTCGTCAAGGACTCCTCGATGACGGTCCAGCAGATGCTCGACAAGAGCAACGCGACGCTGGTGCGGTTCGTCCGCTTCGCGCTCGGAGGCTAGACCCCGAGCCACTGGCGGAGGCGATCCGCCAGCGAGTTGTGAGGCCCGCCCGACGTGATGTCGGGCGGGCCTCTTCGCGTTCGGGTCGCGTGCGGTGCGGGCGGGATTCCGAGTAGTGAGATTCTGGCTGGCGTCGAGGGCGGGATGAACGACGGGGCTTGACAAGGTTCGAACGGAATCGTACTCTGACCTTCGAACCGAATCGAAGTAAGAGATGCGAAACCCGATCACCACCCTGGGCGGCACCGAGATGGAGGTGCTCCGCGAGGTCTGGGCGCTGGGCCGCGCCACGGCCCGCCAAGTCCACGACCGGATCGAGCGGCCGGTCGCCTACACCACGGTCACGACGGTCATCAAGAACCTGGCCGACAAGGGCTACCTCAGCTACCACCGCGACGGCGCCACGTTCGTCTACACCGCCGCCCGCCCTGCCGACGAGGTCCGCCAGTCGCTGTTGGGCTCGGTCGTGGACAAGGTGTTCGGCGGCTCGGCGCGGACGCTGATCCAGACGCTGGCCGGGCACGAGTCGCTGAGCAAGGACGAGCAGGCCGAGGTGCGGCGGCTGCTCGACCAACTCGGCGCGGAGGAGACCGGCACGCCCGAGGCCGACGATGAGTAGCGCCTGGCTCGCTGACCTGGGCGCGGCGTCGTGGCCCGCGCTGTGGCTCCCGGTCTTGGCCTGGACCGCGCTAGCGGTCGTAGTCGAAGGGGCGCTGCGGCTGGGCCGCGCCCCGGCTCGGCTCGGCCTGGGCGTCCGAGGCGCGCTGCTGGCGGCGCTGCCCGGCCTGCTGGTGGTGCCGCCCGTGCTCGCGCGCTGGGTGCCGTCGGCGCTCTCGCAGCCGCTGCTCCCGGCGCCCCCCCCCGTCCCAGCCGCCCTCTCCCCCGGCGCCCCGTCCCTCGCTCCTGCCGTCCCATCGCTGCCGCCGGCCGCGGTGCCCCCGGTCGACCTCGCGCTCGGGGCCGCCACGCTGGTGGCGGGCGCCGCCGCGGTCTTCGGACTCGGCGTGCTGATCGGTGGGCTGGTGTGGCTGAGCCGCTACCGCCGCAGCTTGGCCGTCGCCGCGCCGACCGTTCAGGCTGAAGCGCAGGCGCTGGCGGACGAACTCGGCGTCCGCGGCTCGCTGGCGGTGGCGCTGGCCGAGCCGGCCTCGGCGCCGTTCACTGTCGGGTGGCGCCGGCCGCTGGTGGCTGTCCCGGCCGACTTGCGCGACGACGACCTGCGCTTGGCGCTGGCGCACGAGCTGATCCACGTCCGGGAGGCCCACTACGGGTGGGGCCTGGCCGAGCGCGCGGTCCGCGCGCTGTTCGTGTGGCACCCCCTCGTGCACGTGCTGGGGCACGGGCTGTCGCTCGATAGAGAGCGCGCCGCCGACGCCGCCGTCGTCCGCCAGTGGCCCGACCGCGCTCGGTCCTACGGTCAGTTGCTCGTGTCCGTCTCTGCCCGCCCGTCTCCCGCGCTCGCCCTGGGCGCGTCCTCGTCCACCCTCATCCACCGCCTCGACGCCATGACCCGCCCCCGTCCCGACCGCCCCCGCCGAGCGCGCCTGGCCGCCGCCGCCGTCCTCGCCGTTCCCCTGTTCTTGGCCGCGTCGCTCCTGCCGGACGCGCCCACCGCCGTTGCCCAGTCGCCCGCCGCTCAGCAGTCCGCGGCGGCCGTAGATCCAGACTCGCTGCTGGACCAGGTGGAGCAGATCAGCGTGTGGTCGCAGTCGTCGAACGACCGCGGGTCGTACCGCGTCGTGGTCCGGGTCAAGGCCGGTGCGCCTCGGGCGACCGCGCTCGCCATCGCCGACTACTACTCGGACGGGGGCGAGCCCGGAGAGCTAGAGGTCGTAACGGCGACGGGCGAGATCATCCGCCGGTCGACGGTGCGCGAGAGCGTGCTTCCGCCCCCGCCACCTCCGCCAGTAGCCCCTGGCGCGCCCCCTCCCCCACCGCCAGCCGCCCCGGACGCGCCGCCGCCGCCGCCAGCTCCGGACGCGCTGCCGTCGCCGCCGCCTCCCCCGCCGCCCCCTCCGACCGCGTCTGTGAGCGGGGCCGACATCGAGAAGTTGATCTACGACCTGGCCCGCTTCCGTCAAGAGATCCAGGCTGCCAAGGCGCTTCTGGACGTCATGTCGGACACGGAGCGCGCCGCCGAGATCGCTCGGTTGACGGCAGAGGTCAGTGCCACTGAGGACCGCCTGGATGCGGAGCGAGGCCAAGCCGACCGCGTCCGGAGCCAACTGGCGGCCTTGGTGCTGGTGCTCGATCAGATCAAGTCCGAGCACGAGCGGGCGCGCACAGAGGCTACGCCCCGTCGATGAGCCGCTGGAGGACGGCGCCCAGGTGCGCCACCACGGTCTCGTCGCCGTCCTTCAGCGCCGAGGCCCCGATCACGTCGCGCGTCAGCGTGAACCCGAACAGGACCGCGACCACCAGCCCGGCCCGCGGGCGGGCGTCGTCGCCGCCCAACCACTCCGCCAGCGGGGTCGCGACCTGCTCCGCGAGCGCGGCCCGGAGCACGGCGCCGGCGTCGGGGTGGGCGGCCGAGCGCAGCAGCACCATCGTCGGGTCGAAGCCGTCGGGCCGCGGGCGGACCAAGTAGCGCGCCAGCCGCTCGCCCAGCGTGGCCCTCGCGCCTACCAAGAGATCCCCAATCGAAAAACTGTCGCCGACGGCCTCGGTGAACAGCCCCAGCTTGGAGCCGAAGTAGCGGTTGACGAGCGCGGCGTTGACGTCGGCGCCGGCGGCGATCTCGCGCACGCCGACCTGGCCGTAGCCGTCGCGCGAGAACAGGTGCCGGGCGGAGGCCAGAAGACGCGCGCGCGTCGCGGCGCGGTCGCCGTGGACGGGGGGGTTGGGCATGGAGACAGGGTCGGTCAGGGCCAAGGTAAACCGCTGCCGACCCGCCGGCCCCGCCCTACTGGCGGGCCTCCTCGCCCGAGTCCGTCCGAAGCGAGCCGCCAGTGCCGGCAGCACCCGGGCACGCCCCGCCTGGCGTTGCCGAGCCTCGGCGCGGCGGCGTACCTTCGGGCCACGCCTCCCGCCGCCCGATGACGCCCTCCGACGACGACAGCTCGCCCCACGCCAACGGGGAGCCGTCGAAGCCCCCCGGGCTCCGCTACCGCCGCGTGCTGCTCAAGCTGAGCGGCGAGGCCCTGCTCGGCGACCAGGCGTTCGGCATCGACCACGCCGTGCTCGGCCAGTACGCGCGCGACGTCAAGGAGGCCGTGGACGCCGGCGCCCAGGTCGCGCTCGTGATCGGCGGCGGCAACATCTTTCGCGGGGTCTCGCCCGAGGGCTCGAAGATGTCCAGCCGGGCCCACGCCGACTACATGGGCATGCTGGCGACCATGATCAACGGCATGGCGTTGCAGGACGCGCTGGAGGGCGTCGGCCTGCACACGCGGCTGATCTCGGCCATCGACATGAACGAGATCGCCGAGCCGTTCATCCGCCGCCGCGCCATCCGCCACCTGGAAAAGGGGCGCGTGGTCGTGTTCGGCGCGGGCACCGGCCACCCCTACTTCTCGACCGACACCGCCGCCGCGCTGCGCGCCGCCGAGATGGACGCCGAGGTGATCCTGAAGGGCACGCGCGTCCCGGGCATCTTCACCGCCGACCCCGAGACCGACCCCTCGGCCCAGCGCTTCGAGCGGATCCACGGCGGCGAGGTGCTGCGCCGCGATCTCCAGGTCATGGACCTGACGGCGATCACGCTGGCCAAGGAGAGCGGCCTGCCCATCCTGGTCTTCGACATGAACGCGCCCGGCACGTTCGCCCGGGTGCTCCGCGGCGAGCCCGTCGGCACGACGGTGCACTGGGACCCCGACGCCGACCTCGAGGTCCTGGCCCCGACCGGCGCGTAACGACCTGACGACTGGCGCACGACGTCCGCCAGTCGGGCGCGAGCCCTCCCCCCTCTGCTTACCCCCCCTCCCCCGATGATCGACGCCTCGCTGCAAGACGCCCTCGACGAAGCCGAGCTGGACATGGAAGCGGCCCTGGAGCACCTGTCCAACGAGCTCAACACCATCCGCGCCGGCCGCGCCAACCCCCAGATGCTGGACAGCGTCCGGGTGGAGGCCTACGGGGCCACGGTCCCGCTCAACCAGGTCGCCAACACGGCCGCCCCCCAGGCCGACCTCATCACGGTCTCGCCCTACGACAAGGGCACCATCGGCGCCATCGAGAAGGGGATCACGAACGCGAACCTGGGCCTGAACCCGACCAACAACGGGAACCAGATCCTGATCTCGATCCCGCCGCTGACCGAGGAGCGCCGCCGCGAGCTGGCCAAGACCGCGCGGACGCGCGGCGAGGACGCCAAGGTCTCGGTCCGCAACGCGCGGCGGACGGCGAAGGACGGCATCAAGAAGGCCACCAACGCCGAGTCCCTGTCGGAGGACATGCAGTACGAGGCCGAGCAGGGGCTCCAGGAGATGACCGACCGCTTCGTGGCCCGCATCGACAAGGCGCTCGACGCCAAGGAGAAAGACATCCTGACGGTCTAGCCGGACGACTGGTGAGCCCGACTGGCGGGCTCGGTCCGCCAGTGGGTCGCGCGGGCCGGCGTCCGGTCGTTCTTCGGCGTTCCTCCTAGACACGCCGGCCCGGGCTCGGCTAGATTTCGGGTCTCCGGAGAGGTGTCCGAGTGGCTTAAGGAGCACGCTTGGAAAGCGTGTGTGCGGGAAACCGTACCGAGGGTTCGAATCCCTCTCTCTCCGCCTCCGCCCCGCTGGCGCACGTCGCCAGCGGGGCGGCGTCGTTTCGGGCGGCCCGGGACCGCGCCAGCACCGCCAGTCCGGCCGAGGGCACGGCGAGGGCGACAGAATCGGGGATCATCAGGAAAACCGCGGACCCAAAGGCGGCCCGTGTCTGGTTCCGGCGATACCCTGCCAGCTGTCGCCCCGTCATGCCATGCTCGACCGCCGCCAGTTCCTCCGCGTTCGTCGCTCCGCCCAGCCTGCCGCGCGCGTGGCCTCGCGTCCCAGCGACCTCCGGCCGTTCGCCCCCACCGACGCCGACCCGTGGGACGCCGCCAAGGCGCGGCACCTGGCCCGCCGCGTCGGACTGGCGGCTCAGCCCAACGACGAGAAGGCGCTGCTGGCTCTCAGGCCCGACCAAGCCGCCCGCCAGATCGTCGCGGCGGCGCGGGACCGGCCCCAGCTCTCCGATCCCAGTTGGATGGGGCTCCGCCAGCCGCCGTCGAGCGCGTCTCAGTCGGAGAAGGACGCGTACAACGGGGCCAACCGGGACGCCTACCGCGAGACCCTGCAGGGCGTGACCAACCGGATGCTGGGCGGGGACGGCGGGCCCATCGAGCGGCTGGCGACATCGCTGCGCGAGCGGATGGCGCTGCTCTGGGCGGGCCACTACGTCACGGAGTACCGCAGCTACAACACGGCGACGTGGCTGTTCGGCTACCTCCGCGTTCTGCACGACCACGCCCTAGGCCGCGTCCCCGACGTGGTCCACGCCGTCGGGACGACCCCGGCCATGCTGCGGTACCTCAACGGGAACCAGAGCCGCGTCGGATCGCCCAACGAGAACTACGCGCGCGAGCTGCTGGAGCTGTTCACGATGGGGACCGAACGCCCGGACGGGACGGCGACCTACGTCCAGAGCGACGTCGCCGAACTGGCCCGCGCCCTCACCGGCTGGCGGGTCAGCCGGACCGCGCCGGAGGCGGTGTACTTCCAAGAGAACCGCTTCGACGACGGCGACAAGACCGTGTTCGGCCAGACCGGCGCCTGGGGCTACGACGACGTCGTCCCCTTGCTGTTCGACCAGCGGCCCGCCGAGATCGCGCACTTTATCGCGGGCGTGCTCTACCGCGCCTTCGTCTCCGACGAGCCCGACGCCGCGGTCGTCGCCGACCTCGCGGTCATCCTGCGCGCGGCCGACTTCGAGGTCGGGCCGGTGCTGGAGACGCTGCTCGCGAGCGCCCACTTCTACGACGCCCGGCACGTCGGCGCGCTCGTCAAGTCGCCGATGGACCTGGTGTTCGGCGCCACGTTGGCGCTCGGGACGTCGTCGGTGGACGTCGACCGGTCGAACTACCTCCGCAACCAGATGGCCCAGGTGGGGCAGCAGCTGTTCAACCCGCCCGACGTGTCGGGGTGGCCCGGCGGGACGTCGTGGATCGACACCAGCACGCTGCCCGAGCGCGTCCGCCGTGGGGAGTCGCTGGTCAACAAGGTGTGGCGCGACCTCGCCGACGACGTGGCGACGTGGCCGTCGGCCTACTCGGCGCGCGGGCTGGCGGGCGACCTCGCCACCCGGTTGTTGCCCCACCCGCCCAGCGACGACGATCTCGACGACCTGGCCGAGGTCCTGCTCTCCGGCACGCCGGACTACGCCTGGGACCCCACCACCAGCGGCGGCCGGACGCGCATCCGCGACTACGCCAGGCACCTCGTCTCGCTCCCCGAATTCCAGCTCCGCTAAGCCATGTGCCAGACCCACACCCGCGCCGTCGGCCTCGAGCACGGCGCCGCCCACGACGACGACCACGACGCCTGGACCCGGCGCGACTTCTTGGTCCGGTCCGGGCTGGCGGCGGCCGGCGCCTCGATGCTGGGCGCGGCGTCGGCCCGAGCGGGCACGTTCAGCGCCCGCCAGCGCGGGCTGGTGGGGAGCCTGGCCGGGCTCAACACCGACCGCGTGCTGGTGCTCGTCCAGCTCCAGGGCGGCAACGACGGGCTGAACACCATCGTCCCGGTGCGCAACGACCTCTACTACAACGCGCGGCCCGAGATCGCCATCGCGCCAAGCGCGACGACCAAGCTCGACGACGACTTCGGCCTGCACCCGGCGCTGGCGCCGCTGGAGCGGCTGTGGGGCGACGGCCAGTTCGGCGTGGTCCACAGCGTGGGCTACCCCAACCAGAGCCTGTCGCACTTCCAGGGCATCGACGTCTGGGCCTCGGCGCGGACCGACGACGGGACCACGGGCTGGACCGCCGAAGCCGTCTCCCGGCTGGGCGTGGACCCCGTCGCCCCGCCGTCGGTCCAGATCGGGGCCTCGTACCCCCTGCTGCTCCGCGGGCCGGACGACATCGGGGGGATGACGCTGTCCAACCCCAACATGCTCGACCGGATCGTGAGCACGGGCGAGCTCCACGACACCGACGCCGTCCCCGACACGCCCTACGGCCGCCAGCTGGCCCACGTCCGCCGGACGGCCAACGACGCCGACACCTACGCCGGCTCGTTGCGCACGGCCGCCGACGACGTCGCGAACGCGGCCGAGTACCCCGACAGCGCGTTCGGCCGCTCCCTGGCGGGCGTGGCCCGGCTGGTCAAGGGCCGGCTCAACACCCGCGTCTACCTCGTCAAGCTGGGCAGCTTCGACACCCACGCCGACCAGGGCGACCGCCACCACCAGTTGCTCGACCAGCTGGGCCGCGCGCTCCCCGCCTTCTACGCCGACCTCGCCGCCAGCGGCGACGCCGACCGGACCTTGACGATGACGTTCTCGGAGTTCGGCCGCCGCGTCCACCAGAACGGCTCGGCGGGGACCGACCACGGGACGGCGGCGCCGGTGATGCTGTTCGGCCCGGCCGTCCAGGGCGGCTTCCACGGCGCCGGCCCCGACCTCGCCGGCCAGGACCGGGCGGGCAACTTGCCCACCTCCGCCGACTTCCGGAGCGTCTACCGCACGGTCCTGAGCTCGTGGCTGGGCCTGGACGCCGCCGCCTCCGCCGCCATCCTGGGCGGGAGCTACGACCCCCTCAGCCTCCTGGCGGGGAACGCCACCAGCACCGGCGCGGCGCCGTCGGCCGGGCTGGAGCTGATGCCGCCGGCCCCGAACCCCGTCCGCGGCCGGTCGACGGTGACGTTCTCGGTCGGCGCGCCGGGCCGGGTCGAACTCTCCCTCTACGACACCTCGGGCCGGCGGATCGCCGTCTTGGCCGGCGGCGACGTGAGCACGGGCCAGCACGCCGCGACGCTCGACGCCTCCGGGCTGGCGGCCGGCGCCTACGTGTTGCACCTCAGGACGGCCGGCGGCTCGCGGAGCCAGACAGTGGCAGTCACGAGGTAGCCTACACCAGCTCGTCGCGGCGGTCGCGGAGGGCCTTGTTGAGCAGGGCGCGCGCTCGGAAGATGTGGGCCTTGACGGTCCCCAGCGGCATGTCCAGTTCCGTCGCGATCTCGTCGTAGCTCAGCTCTTGCTGGTGCCGCATCACGATCACGCGGTGGTACTTGGGCGGCAGCCCAGCCACGGCCTCCGCCAGCAGCGCGTTGCGCTGGTCGGTGACGATGGCGCGGTCGGGGCGGTACGTCGAGTCCGGCAGCTCCATCTGGAGCTCGCCGTCGCGGGTCGCGACGGGCTTGTCGATCGAGAACGTCGGGAGCTTCTTCTTCCGGATGTAGTCGATCGTGTGGTTCGTCGCGATCCGGTAGAGCCAGGTCGAGAACGCGTAGTCGGGGGAGTACCGCCCCAGCGACTTGAACGCTTTGACGAACGCCTCCTGCACCAGGTCGTCGGTCTGCTGGCTGTCCCGCACCATCCGCCCGACGTGGCGCGTCAGGGGGATCTGGTACTTGGTCACCAGCCGCTCGTAGGCGCGCTGGTCGCCGTCCAATGCCTGGGTCACCAGACCACGGTCCTCCTCGCTGGAGGCGGACGGGGCGTTGGGCGACGGCTCGGGCATGGCGGCGGAGGGATCGAGGCAAGCTAACCACCGCTGCGATCCCGTCGCTGTTGACAAGCGGCCACGTTCCTCTTACGATGGTGAGCCATCACCACCTCCAGCCATGCGTTACGCCCTCCTATTCTGCCTCGCTGCGGCGGCGCACGCCCAGCCTGACTCCGTCCCGGCTGACCTGCTCTACGCCTTCGCCCAGGTCTCGGACTCCGACCGCGTGGCCGTTGGTGAAGCGCCGGCCCGACTGGCGGCGGTGCTCCCCGAGGACTCGGAGGTCGTGGGGACGCTTTACAGTCGCCGTGCCGGCGACGGGGACGGGTCGGGCGTGGTCGTCGCTCGCGTGCCGCAAGGCCCCGAGGCCGCTTCGCTCGCCTTCGAAGCCTCGCTGCCGGCCGGGTGGTCTCGCCTGGAGGATCCCGGAGGGGAGGCCGAGGGCGGGTTCACGTCAAGCGGGTTCTCAGACGGTGCCTTCTACCTCTGCTCAGACGATCCCCAAGCGCGCCAGGTCAGCGTCGCGTTCACCCAGCGGCCCGGCGGCGGGAGCCTGCTGCTCGTCGGCGACAACGGCTGGACGCGGCGCGGCTGCGACGGCGAGATCCGTGACGGATTCTCGTCCAGCTCCCGCCCTGATTTCCGGGTCACGCTCTCTGACCTGCCGGCTCTAGGCCCGCCTCCGGGAGGCCGGCAAACCTCCCACGGCGGCGGCGGCAGCACGGACACGCAGGGGCAGGAGGCCACGCTGACGTGGGACGGGACCGCCGGCGACGCGCTCGGCCACTACGCAGGCTCGCTCGCTCAGGCCGGCTGGACGCCTGTCTCGATGGGAAGCACGGCAGGCGCCGCCGCCGGGACGTGGGCCCGCTCCGACGGCGACGAGCCGCGGACCGTCACCCTGTCCGTCCTTCAGACGAAACCGGAGCAGTTCGAGCTCCGCCTCCAACTGATCGCGTATCCGGTGCGCGACTAGTTGTGAAGCTGGCCGCCGGTGACCTCCAGCAGCGAGCCGGTCACGAACGAGCTGTCCTCGGCGGCCATGAACACGAACGCCGGCGCGAGCTCTTCGGGCTGGCCGGCGCGGCCGAGCGCGTTGCCCGAGTCGTAGCCCTCGACCATGTCCGGCTCCATCGTCGCCGGGATGTTGGGCGTCCAGACCGGGCCCGGCACGACCGAGTTGACCCGGATGCCTTTGTCCGCCAGCATCAGCGCCAGGCTCTTGGTGAGCGTGTGGATCGCGCCCTTCGACGCGGTGTAGTCGATCAGGAACTCCTTGCCCGTCATCCCGATGATGCTCCCGGTGTTGATGATCGCGGAGCGCTCGCCCAAGTGCGGCATCGCGGCCTTGGTCATGTAGAACGTGCCGTAGAGGTTCGTCTTGATCGTCCGGTCGAACTGCTCGATCGTGACGTCGTCGAAGTCGCGCTGCATCATCTGGTAGGCCGCGTTGTTGACCAAGATGTCGAGCTGGCCGTACGCGTCGACGGTCTCCCGGACGGCGCGCTGGCACTGCTCGAACTCCCTGATGTCGGCCTGGATGGTCAGGCACTCGCCGCCCCTGGCCTCGACCAGCCGCTTGGTCTCGGCGGCGTCGTCTAGCCGCTCGTTGTTCAGGATCGCGACGCGCGCGCCCTCCATGGCGTAGGCGATGGCGACGGCGCGGCCGATGCCGGAGTCGCCGCCGGTGATGAGCGCGACGCGGCCCGCCAGCTTGTCGGCGGGCGAGTAGTTGGACAGGTCGGAGTCCGGCGGCGGGTCGAGTTCGGCCTGGCTGGCGGGGTAGTCGGGCTGCTGGGCGTGGATCTCGTCGGGGCGCGGGCGGGGCTCGCCGGGCGCGGAGGTGCGGGCGTCGGACATGGGGGTCGCGGGAGTGGAGGCGTTCCACGCGGCACCCCGCGACAGGGTTTGCCCGATCACGGTTCGCGACGGGCGGCCCACGTCGCCAGTCCTTCCGACTTCACCCGGCAAGCTCCGCCAGCACGTCAGGCGTCGCGCGTGCGCTTGAACCGTCGCCCCATCGACGGCGGAAACAGGAACAGCCCGTACGGCTCCTGTCCCACCTTCGACAGCGACTGGTGGTGACGGCCGTGCGCGCGCTTGACCGACTGCGCGGCCGGGTTCTTCATCTTCATCCGCCCCAGCCGGCCGTGCGCGTACAGGTCGTGGAGGATGAAGTAGAGCACGCCGTAGACCGCGATCCCGACGCCGATGGGGAAGGCCGTGCTCGCGAGAGGGTCCTCGTGGCCGATCCAGAACAGACCCACCGACAAGGCGGCGAAGGTGAGCGAGAACAGGTCGTTCCACTCGAACCCGTCGCCGTGGCCGTGCTCGGGGTCGTGGTGGCTCCGGTGCATCCGCCACAGCAAGCCGTGGAGCACCCAGCGGTGGAGCACGTAGGACAGCACCTCCATGACGGCGAAGGCGCCGGCGACCAGGAGCAGGAATCGGAGCACGGGACCGGGGGGCGAGGGGACCGCGTCGAACCTACGCCCCGACTGCCTCCGGCCATGCCCCAGATCCCCGCCTCCAACGACGACCTCATGGCCGAGTGCGACGTCGAGACGCTGTCGGGAAGCACCAAGGGCGGGCAGCGCGCCAACAAGGTCGAGACCGGCGTCCGCCTGACGCACCGGCCGACGGGGACGGTCGTCAACGCGCGCCGCTCGCGGAGCCAGTTCCGCAACAAAGCGCTGGCGGTGGCCGAGCTCCGGAAGCGGCTGGAAGAAGCGAGCCGGCCCGTCACACCCCGGCGCCGGACCAAGCCCACCAAGGGGTCCAAGCGCCGTCGTCTGGAGGCCAAGCGCCGCCGCGCCGAGACCAAGGCGAACCGCCAGCGGCCCGAGGTCTAGGTGCGCCAGCGGTCGAGGCCGGTCCCCGAGGATCTCTAGGGATGGGGGATGCCCCCTTTATCCGGTCACCCCGTTACGATTAGGTAGGTGTGGGAACGATGTGGGAGGATGTCCCTACAGGGTGTACCCACCATCCCTGGCACCATGACCTTTTCTACTCTCCGAGCGCTCGGCCTGGCCGTGACGTTCCTGATCGCGGGGCCCGCTCTCGCTCAGACCACCTACTACACCGTCACCTCGTCGGCCGACGACGGCAACGCGCGCGACAAGAACGTCGGCGACGGCGTCTGCGAGGACTCCTTCACCGACGCCAACCCCAGCGCCGAGCCGCGGTGCTCGCTTCGGGCCGCCATCGACGAGGCCAACGCGACCGCGGGCGAGGTCGTGATCAACGTGCCCGGCCAGCTCCCCGGCGGCCAGAGCGGCACGTACACGTTGACGCGCGTGGCGCCCAACGACGCCGGCAACACCTACGAGGACGCCAACGCGTTCGGCGACCTCGACATCTCGGCCGAGCCCGCGTTCTCGACGCTGACCATTCGCGGCACCGGCACGCCTGGCCCGACGGTCGCCATCGGCCCCAACGACCGCGTGCTCCACATTCAGGCAGGCACCGTCCGCGTCGAGCGGATGACGATCACCGGCGGCACGGCGCGCGCAGGCGACAACGGCGTCTCCGCCCCCGGCACCGGCGAGTCCGTCGACGGCCAGGACGGCGACGACGGCGGATGCTTGCTCATCGCGGAGGGCGCGACGGTCACGCTCGACCAGCTGTCGGTCAACAACTGCTCCACCCAGAGCGGCGGCAACGGGGCCGCGCCCGCCGCCAGCGGCACGGCTGGTGGCGCGGCGGGCAACGGCGGCAACGGGGGCGGCATCGCCAACTTCGGCACCCTGACCCTCCGCCGCAGCTTCGTCGCCCAGAACGGCACCGGCGACGCCGGGTCGGCGGGCAACGGCGCAGCCGGCAGCGGCCAGGCCGTAGCGGGCGGCAACGGCGGCAACGGCGGACTCGGCGGCGGCGTGTTCAACGCCGGCACGCTGACCGTCGAGCAGTCCACCATCACCGGCAACACCGGCGGCGACCCCTCGGCGGGCGCGGCCGGGACCAATGGCGGCTCCAGCGGGGCCGACGGCGAGGGCGGCGCCGGCGGCGGCATCGCCACCATCGAGGGCGGCACCGTCGCGCTGGCGGGCACCATCGTCGCGGCCAACTCGGCCGGCGACGACGTCAACAACCCCGAGACGGAGGGCGGCCCGGAGGCCACCAAGCAGCCCGGCTCCGACCTCTACGACGGCACCCCCGCCGACGACGACACGGTCAGCCCTGGCTTCACGGCGTACACGCCCGGCACGTTCACCGACGGCGGCTTCAACCTGATCGGGACGAACAACTCGGTCGAGGAGGCCTTCCCCGCTGGGACGCTCGTCGGCACCGGCCAGGGGGATGCGGCGACGCGCGTCGACCCGGTCATTACGGGCAGCAACCGCGACGAGACCTACGCCGTCACGGCCTACGAGCTCGGCGCGGGGAGCCCGGCCATCGACGCCGGCGACCCCGCCATCGGTCAGGACACGCCCGCCGTCGACGGCCGCGGCTTCCTCCGCCCCGGCACCGCCAGCGGCGACCAGACGGCCGACATCGGCGCCTTCGAGTTCATGTCCCGCCCCGCTGCGGATGAGGTGCTGATCTCGGAGTTGGACGCCGTCACCGGCGACCCCGACTCCCGGGAGTTCGTCGAACTCAAGAACATCGGCGACACGGCCGTCCAACTGGCGGACTACGTGGTCGTGTTCTTCGACGGCGCCAACGACAAGGCGTACGCGTCCTTCAACCTGCAGGGCGAGCTGGCGGCCGGCGGCACGTTCGTGTTCGGCAACCCCGACGTGAGCGGCACCATCCAGACGTTCGGCGGATCCGAGAGCGACATCGTCGACGCGCAGGGCGCGGTCGCGCTGTACCGAGGCAAGGCAAGCGACTATCCCACCGGCGCCGTTGCGGGTCAGAACCAGGACACGCGTGCCGACGTGGTGGTCTACGACAACTCGGGCTCGACGCAGCGTCGTGACGCCGGCTCGCTGGCCGACGCCTTCGGCGTCCCGAGCGACCAGATCGCGACCGGCGACGACGCCAACAACTCGGTCCAGCGCAACCCGGACGGCACCTACTCGCCGGGCACCCCGTCGCCGGGTCAGTCCTCCGTCAACGCGGAGGAGACGGCGCCGGGCGCGTTCGAGCTGTCGGCTCCTCAGCCGAACCCGACCGGCACCGTGGCCCGGCTTCAGCTGTCGCTGGACGCCGCCCAGTCGGTCCGCGTGGAGCTGTTCGACACCTTGGGCCGCTTGGTGACGACGCTGCACGACGGCGCCGCCAGCAACGACCTCACCGTCTCCGTCGACGCCGCCTCGCTGGCGCCGGGCGTCTACGTCGTCCGAGCCGTCGGCGAGCGATCGTCCGCGACGCGCCAGCTGACGGTGGTTCGCTAGACGGAAGGAGTCAGAGACACCGCTGCGGGCGGGGTGGGCCTAGCCTGCCCCGCCCGTGGTGCATCCGGCCGGAACACTTTCAGGCCACGGCGAGAGCCACGCGCTCGGCCGCCGCCAGCGCGTCCGACAGGTCCCGCCACAGGTCGTCGGCCGACTCTAGGCCGACGGACAACCGGACCAACCCCGGCGCGATGCCGCCCTCCTGGCGCGCCTCGTCGCTCAGCACGCGGTGCGTCAGGCCGGCCGGATGCTGGATCAACGTGTCGACCGAGCCCAGGCTGACGGCCGGCGTCATCAGCGTGACCGCCTCCACCAGCGCGCGCGCCGCGTCGTAGCCGCCCCGAACCGTGAGCGCGATCATCGTGCCGGGCCCGTCCTGCTGGCGGCCGACGAGGCCGAGCGGGTCCCCGCCGGGCAGGCCGGGGTAGTGGACGGCCTCGACGCCGTCGTGATCGACCAGCCGAGCCGCTAGCGTGGCGGCCGTCGCCTGAGCGCGCTCGACGCGTAGCGGTAGCGTCGCCAGACCGCGGTGCAGCAGGTAGCCCGCCAGCGGGTGCAGCAGCGCGCCCGTCGCGACGCGGATCTGGCGCAGGCGCCGCGCCCACTCCTCGCCGCACGCGACCACGCCGGCGACCACGTCGCCGTGGCCGCCCAAGAACTTGGTCGCGCTGTGCATCACTAATACCGCGCCGAGTTCGAGGGGCCGCTGCAAGACGGGCGTCGCGAACGTGGAGTCGACGAGCACGGGCACGTCGCCAGCCTGGGCGACCACGGCCTCGACGTCCACCAGCGCCATCGTTGGGTTGGCGGGCGTCTCGGTGATCACCAGGCACGTGTCGTCGCGCAGCGCGTCGGCGACGCCGTCCGGCGTCGTCCACGTCACCTCCAGGCCCATCAGCTCGCACGTCAAGAGGTGATCCGTCGTGCCGTAGATCGGGCGCGTGCCGACCACGTGGCCCCCGTCGGCGCGCGCCGCCAGCAGGACGGCGGTGAGCGCGGCCATGCCACTGGCGAAGGCGACCGACGCGTCGGCGCCCTCCAGGTCGGCCAAGGCGTTCTCGAAGCGCGCGACCGTTGGGTTGTGGAGCCGGGCGTAGACCGAGTTCGGCGCCGTCTTGTCGCCCGAGACCAGGGCGTCCAGGCTCGCCGTCGCGCCGTCCAAGTCGCGGAACGGGTAGGTCGAGGACAGGTCGATGGGCAGCGCGTGGACGCCCAAGTCGGCGAGGTCTTCCCGTCCGGCGTGGATGGCGCGGGTGGCGAGATCGTAGGCAGGCATTCCGAACGGTGGCACGTGAGAGTGCTGCAGTGTAGAATGATGGCGTCTCGTTCTCCTACCAGCACCGAACTCTATTCGGAATCCGATGCCCATGCGCACGCTCGACCGAACCGACCACGCTTTGGTCGCCCTTCTTCAGAACAATGCGCGGACCTCCAACAAGGAGCTGGCCGCAGCCGTCGGCGTCGCGCCCTCCACGTCGCTAGAGCGCGTGCGCCGGCTGGAGGGCGACGGCGTGATCCGAGGCTACCACGCCGAGGTGGACCGCCCGTCCCTGGGCTTGGCGCTGGAGGCGCTGGTCAGCGTGGCGCTTCGCCAGCACGCCCGGCCACTCGTGGAGGCCTTCCAGGCGCATGCCCTCACGCTGCCCGAGGTGGTCCAGGTGTTCCACACGACCGGCGCGAGCGACTTCCTGGTCCACGTCGCCGTGCGCGACACCGAGCACCTGAGGACCCTGGCGCTGGCGGGCTTCACCGAGCGGCCCGAGGTCGCGCGCATCGAGACCTCGCTCTTGTTCGACCACCGCCGGACGGTAGCCCGCTAGCTCCTGCTCCCACGCGCCACTGGCGGTCCGATTCGTCGCCGGCCGACAGGGTCAGGGGCCGATGTGGCGGCGGACCGTCTCGGGCCAGTCGGCGCTGTTGAGACGGGCGAGGACAGCTCGCGCCAGCGGCTCGCGGAGCGGGCTGCCGTCGGCGACGGCCAGGGTCCAGCGCTCGACCTCGGTCTCCGAGACGTCGATCTGGAGCGAGGAGCCGGACGAGAGCACCGCACGCAGGCGGGGCGCGGAGTCCACGAACACGTCGACGGAGTCGGACTCGACGGCCGCCAGTCCGGCAGCGATGGACGGGTAAGAGGTCGACCGGATGTCCGACTCGGCCAGCGCGATCGCCGCCACCGAGCCCTGGGCGACGCCGACGCGGTCGCCCTCCAGGTCCCCCGGCAGCGTCAGGCTCTGCCCGCCCTCGCCCAATCCCAGCGCCGCCACCAGCGCCGTCGTCAAGGCGGCCGTCAGCGCCATCGAGACCAGCATCCAGGTCAGCGCCAGCGTCCGCCCGCCGACCGACGTGGGCACGGTGTCGCCGTAGCCGATGGTGGTCATGGTGACGCCGGCCCACCAGAACCCGTCCCAGATCCCGGCCCGGTCCTCGCGGAAGTCGTCGGCGTCCTGGTGGCGCTCGAACAGCCAGATCGCCACCCCGATCAGGAGCAGCAGCACCGCCAGCCCGCCCGCGACCCAGAAGAAGGTCGGCGAGAAGAACCGCTTGACGACGGAGCCGATCTGGGAGCTCGGCGCCCGGGCGGCTCCCAAGCGCGCGGTGACGAACGGCGTCGTCAGGTCGAGCCTCGCCTCGACGCCCTCCTGCGCCGACACGATCGCGACGTCGGCCGCGCCCGACGCCACGATGGCGGCGGCGCCGTCAGGCGGAGCCGCCACGAACCGCACGGGCCGGCCCAAGACCTGGCCGACCTCGCCGGCGAACACCGCCCCCAGCCCGCCCCAGGTGCCGTCGGCGTTCTCGACCACGAACGGCGGCGCCGGGGCGACCGCGACCACCAGGTCGCCCGCGTCGGCAGGACGGGGCTGGGCGACAGCCGCAGAAGAGACGGCAAAGAGGAGCAGGAGACAGCGCACGGCAGACCGGGGGGAGTCCGACAAGGGTAACGGTTCCTCCCCGCGCCGCGGACTACCCCCGGACGATCTCCATCATTAGCGCCGCCGGTAGTCGTCGTCGAAGTCGTCCTCGTCTTCGTCGCCCCCGAAGGAGCCCAGCCCGGACAGGACGGAGCCCATCATGTCGGCGTAGCTCGTCCCGTCGTCGGCGACGTCCTTGCCCACGAGCGAGTGCTGGTGCAGCATCTCCAGCGTCAGCTCCATCATCGACGCCTTCTCGGCCGGCGATCCGGTCGTGGTGTGCGTCCCGACGAGCGCCGCCAGCCCGTCGACGGCGTCCAGCTGGCGGACGTAGTCGGTGAAGGCGAGGTCGGAGTCGATCTCGACGGTGTTGCCGCGCGAGAACCAGCCGAGCACCTCGCGGTAGGCCGCCCGACCGCCGTCGTCCCCAGATCCCTTGGCCGTCGGGTCGGGCAGGTACGTCTTGACGATGGTCGAGACGGCGCGGCCCACGAGTGCCCGCGCGACGCCCTGGGCGCCCTCTTGCTCGCCCTCGTAGACCAACTCCACCTTGCCCGTCACCGCCGGCTCGATGGCGTCGAGGTCGCTGGCGCGGACCGTCGTCTCGGTCTCGCCGTGCGTCAGCGCCCGGCGCTCGGCGGCGCTCACCAAGTCCTCCAGCGCCGCCCGCGTCAGCCGCGCCGAGACACCCGACTTCTGGTCCACGTACTCCGAGGCGCGCGCCTCGAAGGCCACCTGCTCCACGATCTGGCGGAAGACGTGCGGCACGTGCACCGTGACCTCGCCGTCGCGCTCGGCCCACGCCTCCTGCCGCGTGATCTCGACGCCGATGCCCAGCTCGCGCGGGTAGTGCGTCAGGATCTGGCTATCGATCCGGTCCTTGAGCGGCGTGATGATCGAGCCGCGGTTGGTGTAGTCCTCGGGGTTGGCCGTGAACACCATCAGCACGTCGATGGGGATGCGGACGTTGAACCCCCGCACCTGGATGTCCTGCTCCTCCATGATGTTGAGCAGGCCCACCTGGATGCGCGGCTGGAGGTCCGGCAGCTCGTTGATGGCGAAGATGCCGCGGTGCGTGCGCGGGATGATCCCGAAGTGGATGACCTCCTCGTCGGCGTAGGTCAGCTTCTGCGTCGCCGCCTTGATCGGGTCGATGTCGCCGATGAGGTCGGCGATGCTGGTGTCGGGCGTCGCCAGCTTCTCGCCGTAGCGCGCCGAGCGGTGGAGCCAGCTCACCGGCGTGTCGTCGCCCTTCTCGGCGACAAGATCGCGGGCGTACTTCGAGACGGGGTCGAGCGGGTCGTCGTGGATCTCGGAGCCCTCCACCTCGGGCACGTATTCGTCCAAGAGCGACGGCAGCATCCGGATCAGCCGGCTCTTGGCCTGGCCGCGCAGGCCGAGCAGGATGAAGTCGTGGCGTCCCAACAGCGCGTTCTGGATCTGGGGCACGACGGTCCGGTCGAAGCCCAGGATGCCGGGGAAGACGTCGTCGCCGGCCTGGATGCGGGCGATGAGGTTGGCGCGGACCTCGTCCTTGACCGAGCGCGGCGCGTAGCCGCTGGCTCTCAGGTCGCCGAGCGTCGAGATCTGGGGGGCGGAGCTGGCGGAATCGTTGGTCATCGGGGGGAGCGTATTCGTTGGCTCCCGCTCACGCGGGGCGCCGCGCACCGTTCCTCGCACGGCCACGGTGCGCTGGACTCGGCCGAGGCAGGAGCCAACGTCGGCAGGCTGGCGCAGACAAGCGCCGGTGCGGTCTTGATCTCCGCGTGCAGCGGCAGCGTTCAAGGGCTGGACCAGCCGCCACGTGGCATCTGGCTGGCCGAGACCTGACCTCCGCTCCGAGGGTTCAGCCGGTCGTAGAGACGCCTACCTAGGCGAGCCGAGGACGGCCTCGAAGTCCGCCAGGAGGCCTACCCTCGGCGCCAGCTGGGCGACGGGGCGCGCGATCCCAGCCGACTAGTCGAGCGCCTCGGGGGCACCATCGTGCCCTGAGAAGGGGGGGTGTGGGTCGTACTATGTGCGGCCCACCTGCCTCCGCCCTATGCCCCCGCCGTTCCGCCTCCTCGCCGCCGCGCTGCTGGTGTCCCTCGTCTCCGCCGCTAGCGCGCAGGACCCGTTCGCCGAGCACCCCATCGTGCACACCACGGCGGGCGTCCACGTGATGACGATGGCTGCGGACGGTACCGTCTCGTGCGACCACGCCGAGGAGGCCGCGGTCGCGGAGCAGATGAGCGCCCGGCGACCCGGGCTCCGGCTGACGGCCGTCAACTCGACCAACCCGGTCGGGTCGACCAACTTCCACATCCTCTTGCGCGCGACGGACCAGCTGCTCGCCCAACCGGAGGCGCTGCTGTCGTTCCGCCGCGCCGCCGCGCGGTGGGAGCGCATCCTCCAGTCGGAGGTGACGACGGTCGTCGATGTCGACTACGGCCGCTTGCGCTTTGGGCAGCCGTACTCGAGCGAGCGTGTGTTGGGGAGCACGTTCAGCGCCATCCGGTCCACCAGTCTCGGCCCCGCTGCGGCGGTCCAGAGGTTCAAGGCTTTGACCACCGACCCCCAACTCATCGCGCTATACGACGCGATCCCCGTCCCCACGCCCTCCACCCTGCGCGTCTCGGGGTCCGACGTGCCGCTCGGTCTGTCCACGATGCGGGCCGGCACGATCCCGCTCCAGGTGTACGGCATCCTGCCGGCCGAGCTCACCGCCGACACCCAGCAGGCGGTGCCCAGCATCGGATTCAACTCCGCGTTTAGCTTTGATTTCGATCCGCGCGACGGGATCTCCTCTTCCCAGATCGACTTTGAGGGCGTCGTCGTTCACGAGATCGGGCACGCGCTCGGCTTCGTATCCGCTATCGGCGACAGCTCCCCGAACGACCCGGTGTTCTACCCCTGGGACCTGTTCCGGGTACGGCCGGACGCGGTCCAGGCCAACGAGAGCCTGGGCGATGGGCAAGGCTGGGAGAAGGCCGAGCGCGTCTTGACGCCGGGGCCGGTCGAGACCGAGGTCCTGGCGACGATCGAGGGCATCCAGTACTTCACCGCCGTCCAGGTCTTCTTCGACGGCCTGACCCTCTACGAGACCTCCACGGCGACCGGTGGGCGCCAGGGTGGGGACGAGCAGCAGGCGTCGCACTGGCGGGACGACGCGCGCCGGAGCCCCGAGTTCGGCCCGCAGCGCAAGATCGGCATCATGGACCCGAACTCCGGCTTCGGCGAACTCGACGTCATCACCGACGCCGACATCCGGCTGCTGGAGGTGATCGGCTACAACGTCGACTACGACCCGCCGACGGCCGAGGCGCAGTACGCCCTCGACGGCACGGCCGTCGACACGGAGGCGCAGGTCTTGATCACCCGCTCCTACGCGCTAGGCGCTGTCGCCCCCGGCCAGACGGGGACAGGCACGCTGACGGTCTCCAACCTCGATGCGACCACGCCCCTCGACTACGAGATCGAGTACGTCCCGGGTGGGATCGTCTCTGCCGGCGCCGCGCCTTCGGCCACGGTGACGCTCGCCAACGCAGCCGGGACGGTCCCCCCAGGCGGCTCCGCCACCGTGACGGTGACCTATTCCGCTACGGGATCGGGGCTGATCAACGGCACCCTGCTCCTGCGCTCCAACGACGAGTCCCAGTACGTCGTGGACCTGCCGGTCGCGTTCGCGGCGGGCGACGCCCGCTTCGCCACACTCGTGGGGTCGGGGCTGGCGCGGGAGGCCCTGGCCGAGACGCAGGTCTCCGTCGAGATCGGCGTGCAGAACCCGAGCACGCTCAGCAGTCTGGGCTACCTACGGATCCTGGAGCCGGCCCTCTCGAACGGCGCCCCCGGCTTCGCCCCGGACGCCCGGACGCGGCGCGCCAGTGGGACCGAAGCCTCTGTCCTCGACCTATCCGACGGCCCACTGGCGGCTCCGGCCGGCCAGGCCCGCAGCCGAGGCGCGCGGGCGTCGGCCGAGCTCGCGGGTGCGACGTTCCCCTTCGCGATCACCCAGCTCGGCGACGGCCGCCTGCTGGTCAGCGACTTGGACCTGAGCAGCGGCGCCCTCTTCCAGACCCTGGGCGTCTTCCTCGTCTCCGAGGACCTAGGGTCGGTGACCAAGCTCGAGGCCCCCTTCAGAGGGGACTACGCGACGGGGCTGGCCTACGACGACCGGGAAGGGACCGTCTGGTTCGCCTACTGGCAGGTTGACGTCGCCCGCCAGCCGAGGCTCCAGGAAGCCGTGTTCGACGGGACAGCGTTCGCCTTCACGGGCCGCCAGATCGACCTCAGCTTCCGGCCGACGTCGCTCTCGTACAGCGCCGAGCTAGACGCACTGTTCGTGACGCCCAACGGGGAGGACCGCATCTTCGCCTACCACCGCGACGGCACGCTGCTGCCTGGCTACCCCCGCTCCATTCCAGCGATTGAGCAGGGGCGCCGCCGCAGTTCTATCGTGAGCCAGTCCTTCCGCGAGGGTGTTTTGGAGGTGAGCGGCTTCCAGAACGAGCTCCGCCAGCACGACCAGTTCGGCCGCGACTTCGCCGGCTCTGAGCGGGTCGTGTTCGAGCCCGGAGGCGGCGCGCTGATGGGCGCCAGCCGTTTCCTGGCCTACGTCCGCAGCCGAGTCGACTTCAACGAGCGCGCCTTCTACGTGCTCGACCGGGCCGACAACGCGAGCCCGTTCTTCGTGGTCGACGTCGATCCGCCAGACTTCCCGGCCCGCGTTGGGACGGTGTTGGACGCCGTCTCGCCGTCGTCCGCCTCGGGCTCCTTGCCCGCTGGTGCCTCGGCCACGCTGGCCTACGAGTTAGACACCCGGGGCCGCTCCGCCGAGCAGATCGACGAGGTGCTGGCGTTCTTGACCAACAACCCCGTCGACCCCATCGTGACACTGCCCGTCGACCTGAGCGTGCGCCCGGTCGCGAACGAGGGTGCCGCCGACCAGGCGTTCGAGGTGGTCGGCGCCGTCCCTAACCCCGTCCCGGGGACCGGCGGCGTCGTGCGCGTCCGGGTGGCTCAGGCCGGCTCGCTGACGGCTGAGGTCTACAACGTGCTGGGCCAGCGCGTGGTGGTCCTGGCCCAGGACGCGCCGCTGGCGGCCGGGACGCACGACCTCCCGCTGAACGCCGGCGGCCTCGCGGCCGGCACCTACCTGGTGCGCGTCCAGTCCGGAGAGCAGGTAGCCACCAAGACGCTCACGGTCGTCCGCTAACCGGCCTTAGGCCGTCAGGCTTTGGGGGGCGTGGCTTCGGCCGCGCCCCCTTGCTGTACCGCCCGCTCAGGTCGCGGACGCTGTCCGCAGTGGCCCTCCCTCCTGCCTTCCCCACCGGCGGAAGCGGGCCGCCAGCGAGAGGTCGGGTGCTCATCGAACACGAAACGCCCCCGGCCGCGGGGCAGCCGGGGGCGCTTCAGGTCTGTGACCGAGGCCCACGCTAGGCGTACGTGTTGAGCATCACCGGCATGATCAGCATCAGCAGCTCCTCGCCGTCCGGCCCCTCGGTGGGCGAGACGACGCCGGCGCGGTTGGGCGACGAGAACTCGAAGGTCACGTCCTCGCCGTCGATGTTGGAGAGCACCTCCTGGAGGTACTGCGAGTTGAACCCGATCTCCATCGGCTCGGCGTCGTAGTCGCAGAGCACGCGCTCCTTGGCCTCCGAGGCCCGCTCGATGTCCTCGGCCGAGATCGTCAGCGCGTCGCTCTCCAGCGCCAGCCGGATCTGGTGCGTCATCGACGACGAGTACAGCGCCACGCGCCGGACCGCCGCCAGCATGGCGTCGCGGCCGACCGTCAGCCGCTTCTCGTTCTCGACCGGGATGACGGCCTCGTAGTTCGGGTACTGCTCCTCGATCAGGCGCCCGACGACCTGGGTGTCGCCGAAGTCGAAGCCGACGTAGCCGCTGGCGACCCGGATCGTGCAGGCGCCCTCGCCCGCCGCCTTCCCCGCCAGCGACAGCGCCGCCGCGGGCACGATGACGTCGACGGCCTCGGTCGCGTTGATGCCGTCGGCCAAGAGCTTGACCAAGCGGTGGCCGTCGGTCGCGACGACGGTCGCGCGCTCGGGCCGGATCTGGAACAGCACGCCCATCATGGCCGGCCGGAGCGCGTCTTTGCTCGCCGCGAAGCCCGTCTTGTCGATGGCGTGCTTGACCAGCGCCGAGTCCGCCTCGATCACCTGGGCGTCGTCGAGCGAGGGGAGAGCGGGGTAGTCGCCGCCGTCGAAGCCGACCATCTTGTAGCGGCCCTGGTCGGTCGTGAGCTCGACGTTGAACTCGGCGTCGGTCGTGACGGTCACCGACAGGTCGGGGAGCGCGCGCAACGTGTCGAGCAGGCGCCGGGCGGGGACCGCGATCCGCTGCCTAGTGTCGGTCCCGTTCTGCTCGAACCCCACCGCCAGCCGCTGGACGATGGAGATCTCGAGGTCGGTGGCCGAGATCTGGAGCCGGTCGTCCACGCGCTCGAACAGCACGCACTCCAGGATGGGCAGCGTGCTCTTGGACGGCACGGCGCCGTTGACGGTCGAGAGCGCGCGGAGGAGGTCGGCGCTGGAGACGGTAAACTTCATGGTCGGAAGGGGATGCGGCCTTGGGTTCGGCCGGTCGGTCACTGGACCAAGAATCTACGCCGGGGGCCCTGAATCGGTCCGCGGTGAGCGGAGAAATCCCGGACTGAGCGGTCAGCCTCGCCCCACTGGCGGTGGACGTTGGAGGTGTTCGGCAGGGGCGCTTGGCGGCCTGACTCAGCGGCTGGCCGGTCACCGCCTCCGCCAGCGCTACCGCTGCTGGAGCTCCATCTTCTTCCGCACCGCCGTCACCATCTCGCGGAAGCTGGGGTCGGTGTCCACCTGGTTCTCGACCGAGCGCACGGCGTGGATCACCGTCGAGTGGTCGCGGCCGCCGAAGTGCAACCCGATGGTCTTGAGGCTGTGGCTCGTGATCTCCTTGGAGAAGAACATGGCCACCTGGCGAGCCTGGACGACCTCGCGCTTTCGAGTCCGCGCGCGGACCAGGTCCTCGGAGATGCCGAGGTAGTCGCACACGACCGACTGGATGACCTCGATGGTCAGCACAGGCCGCGACTCCTTGATCAGGTCCCGGAGCACGTCGCGCGCCAGCTCCTGGTCGATCTCGCGCCCGGTCAGCGCCGCGTGGGCTTGCAGCCGGATCAGCGCGCCCTCCAGCTCCCTGATGTTGCTCTTGACATGCGTCGCGATGTACTCGATCACCTCCGGCTTGACGCGCGTCCCGTCGTCCTTAGCGCGGCGGTTCAGGATCGCGACGCGCGTCTCGAAGTCGGGCGGCTGGACGTCGGCCGCCAGGCCCCAGGAGAACCGGCTCAGCAGGCGCTCCTCGATGCCGGCGATGTCCTTCGGCGGGCGGTCGGCCGAGAGCACCAACTGCTTGCCCAGCTGGTGGAGCTCGTTGAAGATGTGGAAGAACTCCTCCTGGGTCTTCTCCTTGCCGCCGAAAAACTGGACGTCGTCCACGATCAGGATGTCGACGCCGCGGTAGAACTGGCTGAACTCGGCGATCCGGTTGGACTGGATCGACTGCACGAACTCGGCCGTGAACATCTCCGACGAGACGTACCGCACCGTCTTGGCGTGGCCGTTGGCGAGCGCGTAGTTGCCGATGGCCTGGATCAGGTGGGTCTTGCCCAGCCCGACGCCGCCGTAGATCAGGAACGGGTTGAAGCGCGTCCCGCCGGGGTTCTGGGCGATCGCCCAACTGGCCGAGCGCGCCAGCCGGTTGCAGTCGCCCTCGATAAAGCGCTCGAACGTGTACGAGTCGTTGAGGTGGGGGTCGACGTGGGCCGGCTTCACGCCCGGGAGCGCGAAGGGGTTGGCCATCGGCACCGTCGGCCGGTGGTCGGGTTGGGACCGGCTGAAGCCCTGGGTGCGGTCGATGGCGCGGCCCCCGGCGGTGGGGACGTCGGCGGCGGGACGGGGCGGCGTGACGCCGGGGGGCAGTTCGACTTCGGGCGGGCGCTGGCCGGCCGGCGGCGGCACGTTCGACGGCTGGCGCGCGGGCAGCTCCATCGACGCGCCCCGGCGGCCCCCGCCAGCGGGCTCGCCCGTGCCCGGCGAGTTGTCGCGCTCGATGACGATGTCGTAGTAGAGCCGCCCGCCCGGGCCCAGCACCTTGGTGATGGTCTTGCGCAGGAGCGCGAAGTAGTGCTCCTCCAGCCACTCGTAGTAGAACCGGCTCGGGAGCTGGACCGTGAGCTTGGTCGCGCCGTCCTCCTGTTCCAGTCCGACGGCGCGCAACGGCTCGAACCAGGTCCGGAAGCTTTGTCGGCTGATGTTGTCCCGGATGATCCCGAGGCACTCGTTCCAGACGTCGTCGCGCGAGCGGTCCATGAAGCGAGGGCGAGCGGGAGAGGGAGGGAGAGCCGGGGGACCGAATATCGGGAGGGCCGGGACTTCTGCCCACCTCGAAAACGCACGGTCCCCGGAGTTGTCCACACCTTCGCCGAGCCGCAAGAGCGGAAACGGAGCCTGGGGGACGATTGCGGTGTGCGCTTGTCCACCAGCCGTCCACGCCGCACGGGTGCCCTGCCCTCGTTGTGCAGCAGCCGGATAGGCACACGTAGATCGAAGGCTAGGTGTCCGGATGCCCCAGAGGTGACGCGGCCATCGGGCCACACAATGATTCCGTAATCCCGTTGTCCACACCTTGTTCACCCCGGCTCTCAAGCAGAGCGCGAGGTGAGCACTGTTCGACGACTCAGGACCGGCCGCACCGGCGCTACCGGGGAAAGCCCCATGGCTTTGCCCGCGCGACCCCGGAGGGCACCTATCGCTGGCGGGCCGCCGGAGCGCGCTCGCCAGCGGGCGGCGACGACGCGTCAACATCTCGTGAGGCCCTTGTCCACGCTCTCGCCCCGTTCCTACCTTCGCGGGCTACCGGGTGCCTCCACCCGGCGCCGGAGCCCCCGCTCCGCGTTCCTTGACGACCGCCGCCAGACGCCGTGTTCCGGGTCCGCATCGCTCACCTCTCCGCCGGCCTCCACCAGGAGACCCTCACGCCCAGCGCCGACGAGCTCGGCCTGGACCCGGAGGTGTTCTCCGACGTCTCCGTCGACCTGCACCTCGACATCGCCGACCGCCGCGTCCTGGCCGCCTTCACGGCGACCGCGACGGCCCGGCTCGAGTGCGACCGCACGCTCGACCTGTTCGACCAGCCGGTCGAGGGCGACCACTCGGTCCTGTTCTCGGCCGACACGCCCCCCGACGACGAGGCCGTGTTCGCGCTGGCGGACGACGCCCAAGAGCTCGACCTGACCGCGCCGGTCCACGACACCCTCGTCTTGGCGCTGCCGCTGCGGCGCGTCAGCCCGGCCGCCCGGGAGGCCGAGATCCCGACCGCGTTCGGCGGCCCGTCCGACGACGAGCCCGCCGACGACCGCTGGGCCGCCCTCAAGGCGCTCCGCGACTCCGACACCGACTAAACACAGGCCCTCGGGCCACACCCGACCCCTCCGATGGCTAACCCCAAACGCAAGCACTCCAAGGCCCGCACGCGCACGCGCCGCTCGACCTACAAGGTGAAGTACGTGCCCACGACGCACGAGTGCCCCAACTGCAGCAACGCCAAGCTGATGCACCGCGCCTGCCCGACGTGCGGCCACTACCGCGGCCGCGCCGTGATCGAGGTCCAGGAGGACTTCGCGTAGCACGCCGGCCTGGGCCCCGCCCCGGGCCGCAGCCCGCCCGACGCCCGCGCGACTCCGGTCGGCGGGCGTCGCGTCGTTCGGGGTATCTTGACGCCCCCTCTTCCGCCCCAGCCCGCCGCCGCCATGCCCGTCCGAGTCGCCGTCGACGCCATGGGCGGGGACCACGCCCCGAGCGTGGTGATCGAGGGGGTGCTCGGCGCGCTCCAGGAGGCCGGCGACCGGCTGACCGTCCTGCTGGTGGGCCGCCCGGACGAGGTCCGGGCGGAGCTCGACCGGCTGGGCGCGGGCGAGAGCGAGCGGCTGAGGATCGTGGACGCGCCCCAGGCCATCGGGATGGGCGAGAGCCCGACCGTCGCCCTCAAGTCGAAGCCCCAGTCGTCGATCCACGTCGGCGTGGGCGCCGTCAAAAAGGGGAAGGCCGACGCGTTCGCCTCGGCGGGCAACACCGGCGCCGTGATGGCGGCGGCGCTGTTCGGGTTGGGCCGCTTGCCGGGCGTGCTCCGCCCCGCCCTGCCCTGGCTACCTCCCCACGCCGACCGGCACGTGCGTGCTCCTCGACGTGGGCGCGAACGTCGAGGTCCGCCCCGAGCACCTCGTTCAGTTCGCGCGCATGGGCGCCGTCTTCGGCGAGTTCTTCCTCCAGAAGGAGCGGCCGACGGTCGGGCTGGTCAACGTGGGCGAGGAGCCCGGCAAGGGGACCGACACCGTCAAGGAGGCCCACGCGACGCTGGCAACGATGGGCGAGCGGGGCGCGCTGAACTTCGTGGGCAACGTCGAGGGCCGCGACATCTTGCAGCACGGCGCCGACGTGTGCGTCTGCGACGGGTTCGTGGGCAACGTGGTCCTCAAGCTGGCGGAGTCGGTTGCGACGATCCTGCCCGCGATGGTCAAGACCGAGATCGGGCGGCAGGAGCTGGCGGCCGAGCAGGCCGGGATGGTGGGCGGCGTCCTGAAGGGCATGCTGGCGCCGTTCGACTACCAGGCGTTCGGCGGCGTGCCGATGCTGGGCATCGACGGCATCGTGGTGATCGGCCACGGGGGGTCGTCGGCTCGGGCGGTCAAGCAGATGGTGCTGGGTTCGGCGGGGCTGGTCGAGCAGAACCTGACCACGCGGATCGCGCGCGCGCTCCAGGAGCCCGCGCCCGAGTCGCCGTCGGCCTAGCCGACGCCCTTCGATCGGAACTGGCGCCGTCGGCAGGCGCCCCCCCCTCCCCCCGGATGCCTGACACGCCTCGCACGACCGCCGCCATCACCAGCGTCGGCACGTACCTCCCGCCGGACCGGCTGACCAACGCCGAGTTGGAGACGATGGTCGACACCACCGACGAGTGGATCCGCTCCCGAACGGGGATCGAGGAGCGCCGCATCCTGCGCGACCCGGACAAGGCGACGGCGTTCATGGCCACCGAGGCCGCCCGCCAGTGCCTCGACAAGGCCGGCGTCGCGCCCGCCGACGTCGACTGCATCCTGGTCGCGACCATCACGCCCGACCTCGTCTTCCCCGCCACGGCGTGCCTGGTCCAGGACAGCCTGGGCGCGACGGGCGCCTGGGGCTACGACATCTCGGCGGCGTGCTCGGGCTTCCTGTACGCGCTGACGACGGGCTCGAAGATGATCGAGTCCGGGATGCACCAGCGGATACTCGTCATCGGCGGCGACACC
Source organism: Rubricoccaceae bacterium (assembly GCA_963789285.1). Classification (GTDB taxonomy): domain Bacteria; phylum Bacteroidota; class Rhodothermia; order Rhodothermales; family Rubricoccaceae; genus Rubrivirga. The sequence goes on along the minus strand of CAWBJZ010000004.1, from coordinate 1,525,765 downwards.
ATGTCGCGGATCATCGACTACACCGACCGGGCCACGTGCATCATCTTTGGCGACGGCGCCGGCGCGGTGTTGCTGGAGGCCCGGACGGACGGGACCGGCGTGCTCGACACGGTCCAGTACGTCGACGGCTCCGGCGTCGCCTCGCTCCGCCAGCCCGCCGGCGGCTCGCTCCGGCCGGCCACTCGCGAGACCGTCGACGCCCGGCTGCACTACGTCCAGCAGGACGGGAAGGCCGTATTCAAGCGCGCCGTCGTGGGCATGGCCGAGGCGGCGGCCGAGGTCATGGAGCGGAACGGCTTGACGGCCGACGACATCCGCTACCTCGTCCCGCACCAGGCCAACCTCCGCATCATCGACGCGACGGCGCGGCGGATGGGCGTCGGGCCGGAGCAGGTGATGGTCAACATCCAGACCTACGGCAACACGACCGCCGGCACGCTCCCGCTGTGCCTGGGCGACTGGGAGGGCCGGCTCCGCGCGGGCGACAACCTGATCCTGGCCGCCTTCGGCGGAGGCTTCACCTGGGGCGCCACTTGGCTTAAGTGGGCCTACGACGGGTCGGCGAACGAGGAATGAGGAACGGAGAAGGAGTCTCCGCCCAACCCCTTCATCTTCCTCTCCCGACGAATCGCCCTCCTGGCGCTGCGAAGGCGACGGTGGGCGAAACACTCGCGCACGACCGCTCGCCCTTCCTTCCTCATTCCGCCTTCCTCGTTCCCATGATTGCTTTCCTCTTCCCCGGCCAGGGCTCCCAGGCCCCCGGCATGGCCGCCGACTTGGTCGACATCCCCGAGGCCCGCGCTCTGCTCGACCAGGCCGACGACGCGCTCGGCTTCGGCCTGACCGAGCTGATGTTCGGTGACGACCCCGAGGCCCTCAAACCGACCGAGGTCACCCAGCCGGCGCTCTACACGCACAGCCTGGCCGCCAGCGCGGCACTGGCGGCGCGCGGGCTCCGGCCCCAGCTGGCAGCGGGCCACAGCCTGGGCGAGTGGAGCGCGCTCGCCGCCGTCGGCGCCGTGTCGTTCGCGGACGGGCTGCGCGCCGTGCGCCGCCGCGGCGAGCTGATGGCGACGGCCGGCGACGTGCGCCCCGGCGCGATGTCGGCCGTTCTTGGATTGGACGCGGCGGAGTTGGAAGCGGCGTGCATCCAGGCGAGCCAGTCGGGCCCAGGCGAGGTGGTGCCGGCCAACTACAACGACCCGGGTCAGATCGTGATCTCGGGCGACGGGCCCGCCGTCGAGCGCGCCGGCGTGCTAGCGACTGAGGCCGGGGCCAAGCGCGTGATCCCGCTGCCCGTCTCCGGCGCGTTCCACAGCCCGCTGATGGCGTTCGCGCGCGACGGGCTGGCGGAGACGCTGGACGCGCTCTCGATCTCGGCGCCGGACTGCCCCGTCGTCTTGAACGTCACCGCCGAGCCCACCACCGACCCCGAGACCATCCGCCAGCGGCTCCTGGACCAGCTGACGGCGCCGGTGCGGTGGGCGCAGTCCGTCGAGCGGATGCAGGCCGAGGGCGCCGAGCGGTTCGTCGAGGTCGGGACCGGCAAGGTGCTCTCCGGGCTGGTCCGCCGGACGCTGGGTCGGGACGCCCAGACGGCCCAGGCCGGCACCGCCGCCGAGATCGAGGCGCTGGCGGGCTAGCACGGCCGTCCGCCGGGCGGGCTAGCTTTGGACCCACGCGGCTGAGACCACGCCATGTCCGAACGCACCTACTCCGAGCGAGAGATCGCCGATCTGATCGCGCGCGCCGCCGAGCGCCAGCAGGACGCGCGCCAGCGCGACGACGGGCCGGGGCTGACGCTGTCCGAGATCGAGCGGATCGGCCGGGAGAGCGGCATCGACCCGGCCCACCTCCGCGCCGCCGCCGCCGAGATGGACAGCGCCGGGCGGACGCTCTCGCGCCAGTCGGGCCACACCCGCACGCACGTCACCGCCGAGCGCTGGATCGACGCGCCGCTCGCGCCGGAGGCGTGGGAGGAGGCCGTCACGGAGCTCCAGGACCGGCTGGGCGTCAACGCGACGTACTGGATGGGCCAGAGCTCGGGCGGGACGGTCCAGCAGGTGGGCAACGCCTACGAGTGGCAGCACACGAGCAGCATCGGCGTCCAAACCACGGTCACCGCTAGCCCACGTGGTGACCGGACGCGGCTGCGCATCCGCCAGCTGGTCGGGCTGGCGTCGCCGACGGCCGAGGGGATCGGGTACGGGGCGTTTATCGCCGTCGTAGCGGGGGCGATCGGCGGCGCCCTCTCCGGGGCCGCTCTGGGGGCGGTGTTGGCGTTCCTGGCCGTCTGGCTCGTCGCCGCGCCCACCATCACGGCCCTCGACCGTTCGTGCGAGATCGGCACGGCATTTATCGCCGTCGTAGCGGGGGCGATCGGCGGCGCCCTCTCCGGCGCCGCTCTAGGGGCGGTGTTGGCGTTCCTGGCCGTCTGGCTCGTCGCCGCGCCCACCATCACGGCTCTCGACCGTCGGTGGCGGGCGCGCAAGCTGAGCGACTTGGAAGCGCTCGCCGACGACGTCGGGTCGCTACTGGCGACCCCCCAAGCGATGCCGGGCTCGCCGGCCTCAGCGGTGGAGGGCTCCTCACCCAATGAGCGACTCGACCCCTCCCTCCTGGACGCACCCGACGGGGCCGAGCCCGCCCCCCGCCGCCGCCAGCGGGTCCGGTAGAGCAGCCCCCGCCCGGGCTGGGAACTCAAAGCCAGCGCCGCCCACTCCGTGCGTGCGTCTGGCGGAGCGGATGGAGGAGAGGTTCGGCCACAGGAACCGCAGGGGTGAGGCGGTCGGCGCGGAGCCCACCGCTCCGCGCTCGACCTGGCGATCTTGTGGCCTCCCCCGACCGACTCGATCATGACCCTCGACCTCTCCGGAAAGACCGTCCTCGTCACCGGTGGCACGCGCGGCATCGGCCGCGCGATCGTGGACGCCGCCTCAGCCGCGGGCGCCAACGTGGCCTTCACCTACCGCTCGTCGTCCGAGACCGCCGACGCGCTGGCGGCCGAGATCGGCGCGGATCGAGCGCTCGCCATCCAGGCCGACGCCGCCAGTGCGGACGATGCCGCCGCCTCTGTCGAAGCCGTCCTCGAGCAAGTGGGGCGCCATCGACGGGCTGGTCGTCAACGCCGGGATCACGCGCGACGGGCTGATGATCCGGATGGGCGCCGACGACTGGCAGCAGGTCATCGACACCAACCTGACGGGCGCCTTCCACGTCTGCAAGGCGGCGTACCGGCCGATGATGAAGCAGCGCGCTGGAAGCATCGTCACCGTCTCGTCGGTGGTGGGCGTGACGGGCAACGCGGGGCAGGCGAACTACGCGGCCTCGAAGGCGGGGCTCATCGGGTTCACCAAGTCGCTGGCGCGCGAGCTGGGCGGGCGCGGCGTGAGGGCGAACGTGGTCGCGCCGGGCTACATCGAGACCGACATGACGGCCGGCCTCGGCGAGCAGGTCACCGGCGCGATGGAGGGCCAGATCCCGCTCAAGCGGCTGGGCCAGCCCCAGGACATCGCCGCGGCCGTCCTCTTCCTGCTCTCCGACGCGGCGGCCTACGTGACGGGCCACGTGCTCCACGTCGACGGCGGGATGGCGATGTAAATGAGGGGCCTAGTGGGTTCCCTAGGCTCGCCCCGGGGGATCCACGAAGCTCGGCGGATCGGCCGGCCGGCTCCGGCGGCGGCGTACGTTGGCCAGATGCGCCACCGCTTGTACCTGATCGAGGACCACCCGGTGATGCGCGAGGCCTACGTGAGCCTGCTGACCAGCGAGGCGGACTTCGACCTGTGCGGCCAGTCCGAGACGGCCGAGGACGCGCTGGCGACGCTGACCGACGGGCTGTGCGACCTAGTGGTCACCGACGTCGGGCTGCCAGGCATGAGCGGGCTCGACCTGCTGGAGCACATCCACGAGCGGTGGCCCACGCTGCCCGTCCTGGTCCTGACCGGCCGGCCAGACTACAGGGTCCGACGCTACGCGGAGGAGGCTGGGGCGTCGGCGTTCCTGGGCAAGGGGGAGGCGCCGGCCCTGCTGCTCGACACCATCCGCGGGCTGCTGGCGGCCCGCCCGGTCAGGGCGGAGCCGGCCGGCCAGAACGGGAGCGCCTAGCTGCGGCCTCGGCGGCGCTTACCCCGGCCCGGCTTGCCCCGCCCGTCCCCGGGCCGCCCACGCGAGCCTCGCGCGTCGCGGCCCGGGCGAGACCGCTCGCGGAGGCTCTGGGTCGCTCGGTCGTAGTCGAGGATCGGCGCCGGGTAGTCCTCTCCAATGGTCACGCCGCGCTGCTCCTGCTCCGTCGGCGACATCCGGTAGGGCTCGCGCGCCTGCTTGGGCGGCAGGTCGGCCAGTTCCGGCAGCCAGTGGCGGATGAAGTCGGCGTCGGGGTCGTACTTCTTGGCCTGGAGCTCGACGTCGAAGTAGCGGTCGCGGGGGTCGCTCCCGACGCCGGCGACGTAGGCCCAGTTGCCCCAGTTGCTCGTCACGTCGTAGTCGACGAGCATCCCCTCGTAGTACGCCGCGCCGGCCCGCCAGTCCAAGTCGAGGTGCTTGACGAAGAAGCTGGCGGCGTTCTGGCGGCCCCGGTTGGACATGAAGCCCGTCGCGTTGAGCTCGCGCATCGAGGCGTCCACCAAGGGCAGCCCGGTCCGGCCGTCGCACCACGCGTGGTAGTGGGCCTGGTCGAGCCGGGTCGAGACGCCCTCGACGCCCTTCGGGCCGCTGGGCCAGAACAGGCGGTCGCCGTGCTTGGCGCCGTAGACGCGGAAAAAGTCCCGCCACAAGAGCTCGAACGTCAGCCAGTAGGTGCTCTTGTTGGCGACGCGCTCGGCCTCGTAGCGGGCGATCTCGGCCTGGACGCGGCGCGGCGACAGGCACCCGTTCGAGAGCCAGGGCGAGAGCTTGGAGGAGTCGTCGGGGTCGAGCATCCCGTTCCGCGTCTCCTTGTAGGTCTTGAGCCGGTCGAGGTCCCAGACGTAGGACCGGAGCCGGGCCAGCCCCTCGGTCTCGCCGCCCCGGATGTGCAGGCCGTGCCGCGTGTCCGAGGGGCGGGGCGTGAGGCCGAGGTCCTCGACGGAGCCGATCTCGCCGGGGTCGATGCCGTCGGGCAGCGGAGGCAGCACGTCGGGCGCGGGCCGCGGTGCCGGGTACCGACTGGCGGCTGGCGCCCGCTCGACGGCCTTGCGGAACTGGGTGAACACGTCGGGCGCGCGGTCGATGGCGAACGGCAGCGCCTCGACGTCCACCAAGGTGTGGCCCCACCGCTCCCGCCAGTCCACGCCGGGCAGCGACTCGCGGACGGCGTCGGCGACGTCGGTCTCCTCGCGCGTCGGCTCGAAGGTGAGGTGGATCGAGGTCGCGCCGGCCTGGCGGGCGAGCTCGGGCAGGACGTCCTCGGGCCGACCGCGTCGGACGACCAGGTCCCCGCCCAGCTCCCGCATCCGGCTACGCAGGTCTCGCAGGCTGTCCAGCACGAACTCGGCGCGGTACGCCTCCATCTTGCGGACGCCCAGGTCCGTGGGCTCCGTCTGGCGGGGGTCGAGGCAATAGACGGCTAGGAGACGGCCGTCGGGTCCGGCGGTCTCGACGGCCTCCGCCAGCGGGCCGTGGTCGTGGAGGCGGAGGTCGTGGCGGAGCCACAGCAAGGCGGTCGGCATCAGGCGCGGGCGGTTTTCCAATCGGACACGCGGCGCCTGTCTGGCGATCCGGGCGAGGCCGGGATCGGCAGGATCGGGGGGATCCCGTAGACCCTCCGCCCCAGCCCGCGCGCGACTGGCGACGTGGGCCGCCAGTCGGGTCCGCCAGTCGGAACGGGCGAGCGAACCCCGCCGGGGCGGCCGGGGTGCCAACGCGCCCTCCCCCCCGCCCCATGACCCTCACGCTCTCCGACCTCGCCGCGCGCGACCGCTACAAGCTGCTGAGCGCCCTCGTCGTGCCGCGCCCCATCGCCTGGATCACGACGCTCAACGCCGACGGCTCGGTCAACGCGGCGCCGTACAGCTTCTTCAACCTGCTCGGCACGCGCCCGCCCGTCGTGGCCGTCGGGCCGGACGACACCGACGGCGTGCCCAAGGACACCGCCCGCAACGTCCGCCGCGCGGCTGGCGACGGCGGCCGCCAGTCGGGCGCGTTCGTGGTCAACGTGGTCTCGGAGGACGTGGCGGCGGCGATGCACGCGACCTCGGCGCCGTACCCGGACGACGCCAGCGAGACCGACGCCCTGGACATCGGGACCGTTACGCCCGACGGCTGGGACGTGCCCCGCATCGCCGACGCCCCGGCTGCCCTCGCGTGCCGCGAGCACACGACGCTGTTCGTCGGCGAGACGCGCGTGCTGCTGGGCGTCGTGGAGCGGCTCTACGTCCGCGACGACCTCATCGACGCCGACCGCTGGCGGATCGACCAGGACGCGCTGCACCCGGTCGGGCGGCTGGGCGGCGGGCTCTACACCCGGACGCGCGACCACCTGGACCTGGGGCCTCGCCCGACGCTTTGATCCACTGGCGGCGGTCGCCGCCAGTGGCGCCGGGGAACCGGAGGGGGCGGGCCGACTACGCGTGGCATCACCCGCCCCCGACGGTATGCTGCGCCTCGTCTGCCTCCTCGCCGCTCTCGCCGTCGCCGGCTGCTCAGCCCCGACGCCCTCGGCGCCACCTGTCGAGTCGGGCGCGTTCGTGACCACCTTGGGCGACGACACCCTGGCCGTCGAACGGTTCACGCGGACTGGCGGAGTGACCGAGGCGACCGTCGCGCTCCGCGCGCCCCAGACCACGCTCGCTACGTATCGCCTGGCGCTCGAAGGCAGCGGTGGGCTGGCCGACTACCAAGCCACCGTCCGCCAGCCGCTGACGGGTGAAGTGGTGAGCCGCACCTCGGCCGCGCCCGTCGGTGACAGCTTGCGGGTGACGAGCACCGGGTCCGACGGCGCATCGGCCGAGCGCGTGCTGGGCGCCGGCGACCGCCCGCTCCCGTTTATCGACTTGGTTCACTGGCCGTTCGAGTCGATGGTCGAGCGCGCCGTCGCGGCCGGCGGTCCGCTGGAGCAGCCGCTGTTCACCGGGCGCGCCGTGGTCGCGTTCACGAGCGACGTGGCGGACGGGTCGGTCACGGTGCGGCACCCGTTCCGAGGACCCATGACCGTCCGGGCCGACGACCAGGGACGGGTGCTCACGCTCGACGCCAGCGAGACCACGCGCAAGCTGACCGTCCGGCGCGTGAACGCGGTGGACGTCGAGGCGATCGCCGCGCGGTGGGCACGAGAGGACGCGGCGGGCCGGTCGGTGGGCGACCTGTCGGGCCGCGGCGAGGCGACCGCTGACATCGGCCCCGTTCAGATCACCATCGACTACGGGCAACCGCGCGCGCGGGGCCGCGAGGTGTGGGGCGCGCTCGTCCCATGGGGCGAGGTCTGGCGCACCGGCGCCAACCGCGCGACGCACCTCACGACCAGCCAGGCGTTGGTCCTCGACCCCGACGGCGCCGCGCTGGCGGTGCCGGCGGGCGAGTACACGTTGTTCTCGATCCCCCAGGCGGACGGCGGCCTGCTGATCGTCAACCGCCAGACAGGCCAGGGCGGGACGACCTACAACATCGGCCAGGACCTGGGCCGCGTGCCGCTCGTGCGGTCGTCGCTGGCGGAGTCCGTGGAGGCGTTCGAGATCCGCATCGAGGCGTCCGACGCTCAGTCTGGGCAGCTGGCACTCCGCTGGGACCGCGACGCGTTCTCGGTCCCCTTCCGCCTGGCCGAGTAGCCGCCGAGGGCCTCCCACAGCTATGACCCAGCCTGACCTGTTCGGCACCCCGCCGTCTGGCCGCTACCTCGCGTTCGGAAGCGGGCCGGAGGCGTACCGCGCGTTCGTGCCGGCGCCGCTGCCGCCCGAGATCGCGCTCGACCTCGACCTGGTCGGCTTGCTGTCTGAGGCGGACCGGGCGCTGGGCGAGTTGGCGGGCCTGGGCCGCAACCTCGCCAACCCCCACCTGCTCATCCGCCCGTTCCTCCACCGCGAGGCCGTGCTCTCGTCCCGCATCGAGGGGACGGAGGCCGACGTCGCTGACGTCTATGCCTTCGAGGCCGAGCAACAGACGCGGTCGGCCTCCGCCGGTCGCGGTGCCGACACCCGAGAGGTCTACAACTACGTCGTAGCGCTGGAGTACGGCATCGAGCGGTTGGCGACGCTACCCGTCAGCGTCCGGCTGGTCCGCGAGATCCACGCCCGGCTGATGACCGGCGTCCGCGGCGACCAAGCGACGCCCGGCGACTTCCGGACGGTCCAGAACTGGATCGGTCCCGCGGGCTGCGAGAAGCACCAGGCGACCTACGTGCCGCCGCCGGTGCCCCAGATGACCGAGGCGCTCTACGCGTTGGAGACCTACCTCCACGCCGAGGGCGGGTACCCGCCGCTGGTACGGCTCGCGCTCTCGCACTACCAGTTCGAGGCGATCCACCCGTTCCTGGATGGCAACGGCCGCGTCGGCCGGTTGCTCCTGGTGCTGATGCTGGTCGAGCAGAACCTGCTGCCGCTACCGCTCCTGTACCTCAGCGCCTACTTCGAGCGCCACCGCCAGCGGTACTACGACCTCCTCTTGGGCGTGAGCGCGCGCGGCGACTGGCGGTCCTGGGTCGAGTTCTTCCTGCGCGGTGTGGCCTCGGAAGCGCGCGACGCCGTAGGCCGGGCCAAGCGGTTGCAGGACCTGCGCCAGTCGTGGCGCGAGCGGCTGACCGAAGTGCGGGTCTCGGCCAAGCTGTTGGAGGCGACCGACGTCCTGTTCCAACGACCGATCCTGACCATCCCCCAGCTCCAGGACCTGTTGGGCGTGACGTACAACACGGCGCGCGGCTACGTCGAGAAGCTCCAGGCGGCCGGGATCCTGGAGCAGAAGGGGGACGAGGGGTACGGTCGGGCATACGGCGCTCCCCTGATCTTGGAGGCGATCTCGACACCCATCGAGGCCCCGACGGGGGAGGCTCGGCCAACCCAGAGCGGCGAGGGCTCAGTCTTATGACGGGCTGAAATTGCAACCATCTGCAATTTGCCAGCGCCGAATTGCATTTTGCTAGCACAAAATGCAATTCTACATTTCGGATACGCCCCCTCGTCCCGCATTCGCCGTTTCGGTCAACTGGGGAGCGGTGCGGCCCACCACTGGCGGTGCGTGCCGCCAGTCGGGCGAGGTTAGCCAACCCTGGCAAAGCCCAGGCTCTTGGGCGCCGTCCGGGCGAAGTGCCGGCGCATCCCGGCGTGCTCGGGCGCGGCCAGGTCGGGGTCGGCCTCGGCGATGGCGAACGCGGCCTCGCGCGCGACCTCCAGGATCTCGGCGTCGCGGACGATGTCGGCGATCTGCAAGTCGGGCAGGCCGGACTGACGCGTGCCGAAAAAGTCGCCGGCGCCACGTAGGCGTAGGTCGATCTCGGAGATCTCGAACCCATCGGTCGTGTCCTCCATCGCCTGCAGGCGCTCGGTCGCGTCGGCGGTCCGTTTGTAGCCGGCCATCAGGAAGCAGTACGACTGGTCGGCGCCCCGGCCGACGCGGCCGCGCAGCTGGTGGAGCTGGGCGAGCCCGAACCGCTCGGCGTGCTCGATCACCATGACGGTCGCGTTGGGCACGTCGACGCCGACCTCGATGACCGTCGTCGCGACCAGCACGTCGGCTTCGCGCTCCTTGAAGCGCTCCATCGCCTCCTCCTTCTCGTAGGCCAACATCCGGCCGTGGACGAGCTCGACGCGGTACGGCCGCAGCGCCTCGGCCAGCTCCATCGCCCCGTTCTCGGCGTCCTTCACGTCCGCCAGCGTCTCGGACTCGGACTCCTCCACCAAGGGGTAGACGACGTAGGCCTGCCGCCCCTCGCGCAGCTGGCGCTTGACGAAGTCGAGCATCTCGTCGCGCCGCTTGTCGGAGTAGACGCGCGTGTCGATGGGCTTGCGGCCGGCGGGCAGCTCGTCGATGGCCGAGACGTCGAGGTCGCCGTAGGCCGTCATGGCGAGGGATCGCGGGATGGGCGTCGCCGTCATCATCAGGACGTGCGGCCGCTGCCCCTTCTTGAACATCCGCGCGCGCTGGACGACGCCGAACCGGTGCTGCTCGTCGACGACCGCCAGCCCGAGGTTCTGGAAGGCCACCTTGTCCTCGATGATCGCGTGCGTGCCGACGACGACGTCGGCGGTGCCGTCGGCGATCTCGGCCAGGATCTCGTCGCGCAACGCCTTCCGCTGGCCGCCGATCAACAGTCGCACCTGCAAGTCGAGGGGCTCCAGGTACTTGCGGATGGTGGCGTAGTGCTGCTCGGTCAGGATCTCGGTCGGCGCCATGAACGCGGCCTGGCGGCCGGAGTCCACGGCCATCAGCATGGCCGCGATGCCGACGACGGTCTTGCCCGAGCCGACGTCGCCCTGCACCAAGCGGTTCATCTGGTGGCCGGAGACGGTGTCGCGCGCGATCTGGTCGAGCACGCGCTGCTGCGCGCCGGTCAGCGTGAACGGCAGCGACTCCAAAAACGCCCGAGTCTGCGGTCCCATCCCGTCCAGCACCACGCCGGCGCTCTTCTCCTGCCGGCCCTTGGTGAGCGCCAGCAGCAGCTGCAAGAAGAAGAACTCCTCGAACTTGAGGCGGAGCCTAGCCCGACCACGCTCGGCGGCGTCCTTGGGGAAGTGGACCGCGCGCAGTGCCACGTTCCCGTCGATCAGGTTGTGCTGCTCGCGGACGCCGTCCGGCAGGACCTCGGGAATCGCCATCCCGTGACTCTTGAACAGGTCGTAGATGGTCTTGCGGAAGGTCCGGTTGACCAAGCCGACCTTCTCCAGCGCCGCCGTGCCGCGGTAGACGGGGATGATGCGGCCGGTCGCCAGCGCCGCGCGCTCGTCGCTCAACGCGTCCGACTCGGGGTGCGCCATCGAGAACTGGCTCCCGTACTTCTCGGCCTTGCCGTGGAAGGCGTAGAGCTCGCCCTTCTTGTAGAGCCGCTGGATGTACTGCGCGCCCCGAAACCAGACGCACTTCATGGTCCCCCCGTCCTCGTCGGTCACGCGGGCCTCGAAGCGGCCCCGCCCGCGCCCCGGGATGTAACTCGTCGACGTGATCGTCCCGACGACGGTGACCTTGCCGATCCCCTCGACCAACTCGCGGACGGGCGTGATCGACGTCCGGTCGAGGTAGCCCCGGGGGTAGTACCGGAAGAGGTCGCCGACGGTCTTGACGCCGACCTTGGCCAGGGGCTCGGCGCGGCGCTCGCCGATGCCGCGGACGGTCTCGACGGGCTCGTCGAGGACGGCGGGGTCGGTGAGGGGGACGCTCTGAGCGGTCTCGGCAGCCATACCGGAAGCTAGGGCCGCCCCGGTGACGACTGGCGGTCAGCGTGGGGGCGACCGCCGACGGGCGCCGCCAGTCCGGCGGCGGCACCGCGGCGCGTCTCGCGCGTCTGCCCGGCACGCCCCCCGGTCCCGATGCGCCGCTCGATCGCCTTGCTCGTTCTGCTCCCCCTCGCCGCGTGCCGCACGGCCGCGCCGCCCGAGCGCACCGCGCCGGTCGTCTCGGCGCCGACGATGGCCGAGCGCGTCGTCGGGCGGTGGCAGATGGACCGCGTGCTGGACCGCGGCAACGACGCCACCGACCTCCACAACCCCGCCGGCGACCGCTACGTCGAGCTGCGCGCCGACGGCACGTTCGAGAGCGGCGGCCAGCCCTACGGCCGCAACACCGGTCGCTGGACGTTCGACCCGGGCTACAACGAGCTCATCCTGGAGAGCGACCTCGGCGACGCCGACGACTCGTACTGGATCGTGTCGATGGACGGCGACGAGATGGAGTGGGCCGGCGTCCGGTCGGAGACCGCGCGCCGTTTCCGGATCTTCTCGCGCCGCGTGGGGAGGTGACCGCGCTCGTGGTCCCGGGCACGGTCCACCAGCCGTCCACGACGGGCGCGCTGGCGGAGGCCGTCGCCGCGCTGGCGCCGGCGGGCTGGGCGGTCGAGACGAGCGGTGCGGTGGGTCACCTCCCCCTGTTCTCTCCCCGGGCGGACGTCTCCGAGCAGGTGGCGGATTGGCAGGCCCAGATGGAGTCGGCCGACGCCGTCGTGATCTGCACGCCCGAGTACGCCTACGGGATGCCGGGCGCGCTCAAGAACGCGCTCGACTGGCTGGTCGCGTCGGGCAGTTTGTACCGGCGCCGCGTGGGCGCCATCAGCCTGTCGCCGACCGAGCGGGGCGGCGACCGCGCGCTCGCCGGCTTGTGCCAAACGCTGACGGCTCTGGACGCCGACGTGCCGGAAGCCGCAGCGCTGTCGGTCCCCTTCGTCCGCCAGTCGCTCCAGGATGGCCGGCTGGCGGACGCCGAGGCCGGGCGCGTCCGCCAGATGTGGGGGGCGTTGGGCGCTGGCGCCTTGGAAGGCTGAGACCCCGGGAGCGGTTCGGGCTAGACGCCGGCGGCCTGGGTCAGCGCGTCCGTCAGGTCCAGGCGCTCCCAGGGGAACTCGTCGCGTCCGAAGTGGCCGTAGGCGGCCGTGTCGCGGTACGTCGGCCGCGCGGCCGCGTCACTGGCGATGAGGTTGAACCGGTCGATGATGGCCGCCGGGCGGAGGTCCACGACCTCGGTCACGACCTCCGCCAGCCGGGCGTCGGTCAGCCCGTGCCGGGCCGTGCCGTTCGTTTCGACGCGGATCGAGACGGGGTCGGCGACGCCGATGGCGTAGGCGACCTGGACGAGCGCCTCGTCGGCGAGCCCGGCCGCGACCAGGTTTTTGGCGACGTGGCGCGTGGCGTAGGCCGCCGAGCGGTCCACCTTGGACGGGTCCTTCCCGCTGAAGGCGCCGCCGCCGTGCGCCCCCTTCCCGCCGTAGGTGTCGACGATGATCTTGCGGCCGGTCAGCCCGGTGTCGCCGTGCGGCCCGCCGATCACGAAGGTGCCCGTCGGGTTCACGTGCAGGATCAGGCCGTCGTCGACGAGCGCGTCGGGGAGCACGGCGGGCAGGACGTGCTCGCGGACGTCGGCCTCGATCCGGGCCAGCGACGCCTGGTCGTCGTCGGGGTCGATCTCGTCGTGCTGCGTCGAGATCACGACCGTGTGGACGCGGGCCGGCGTGCGGTCGTCGTCGGCGTACTCGATGGTGACCTGGCTCTTGGCGTCGGGGCGGAGGTAGGTCATGTGCTCGCCCGCCTTCCGGACCTCCGCCAGCCGGCGGACCAGCCGGTGGCTCAGCATCAGCGCCAGCGGCATCAGCGTCTCCTCATCCTCGCGCGTGGCGTACCCGAACATCATGCCCTGGTCGCCGGCGCCCTGCGCCTTGTCCAGCCCGGCCCCCTCGTCCACGCCCTGGGCGATGTCGGCCGACTGCTCGTGGATCGAGACCAGGACCCCGCAGCTCCGAGCGTCGAACTGCAGGAGCGGGTCGGTGTAGCCGATCTCCTCGATGGTCGTCCGCACGACCTCCTGGACGTCGACGTAGGTCTCGCTCGTGACCTCGCCCGAGACCACCACCAGGCCGGTCGTGCACAGCGTCTCGATGGCGCACCGGCTGGCGGGGTCGCCCGTCAGGAAGGCGTCGAGCAGGGCGTCGGAGATCTGGTCGGAGACCTTGTCCGGGTGGCCCTCGGAGACGGACTCGGAGGTGAAGAGCGTGGGCATGGGCGGGGCGCGAGCGGGGGCGGACGGCCGGGGAAGGTAGACGGGCCGCCGGAGCCGGAGCCACCTCGCGCCGCACCCGGCCGCCGTCTTTGGCGAATCTGTGCCGGTCGCGCGGCGCGCTGGCGGCCTTCGGCGCTACGCGTTGCCCCCGTGCGGCGACCGGCGTAGTTTGCCCGACCCCTCTTCCAAGCCCGACCCCAACCCCATGGCCGCCGAGAACACCGAACAGCGCATCAAAGAGATCATCGTCGAGAAGCTCGGCGTCGACATGGCCGACATCAACCGCGAGGCCTCGTTCACCAACGACCTCGGTGCGGACTCCCTGGACACCGTCGAGCTCATCATGGAGTTCGAGAAGGAGTTCGACATGACGATCCCCGACGAGGACGCCGAGCAGATCGGCACCGTCGGCGACGCCGTCGACTACGTCGAAGGGAAGAAGGCGGCCTAAGCGCCCGTCTGCGGCTGGCGCCGAAGGGCGTGGGCCGCCCGACCTTGCCGGCGGGGCGCCTCGCGCTCCCGCCGGTTTCTGTATCCGCCACGTCCGCCGTCCCGCATGTCGTTCTCCGACCGCCGCGTCGTCGTCACCGGCCTCGGTGCCCTGACGCCCATCGGCAAAACCGTCCCCGAGTTCTGGTCCGCCATGATGGCGGGCGAGTCGGGCGCCGCCCCGATCACCCACTTCGACGCCAGCGGCTACCCGACGACGTTCGCGTGCGAGGTCAAGGACTTCGACCCCGGGGACTACCTCGACCGCAAGGAGGCCCGGCGCCTGGACCCGTTCGCGCAGTACGCCATCGTCGCCGCCGACGAGGCGCTCGCCGACGCCGGGCTCGACCCGGCCGAGATGTCGGAGGACGACCGGGTCCGGACGGGCGTCATCCTGGGCTCGGGGATCGGGGGCATGAAGCTGTTCCAGGACCAGGTCGTGGAGTACGCCGCGCACGGGCCGCGCCGGCTCAGCCCGTTCTTCGTGCCGATGATGATCATCGACATGGCCCCGGGCCTGATCTCGATGCGCCACGGGCTGCACGGGCCGAACTACGCGACGGTCTCGGCGTGCGCGACGTCGAACAACGCCATCGGCGACGCCTGGATGGTGATCAAAGCCGGGCTGGCGGACGTCATGATCGCCGGCGGGACCGACGCCTCGATCACCGAGGTCGGGCTCGGCGGGTTCGGCAACATGAAGGCGCTGTCGACCCAGAACGACGCGCCCCAGTCCGCCAGCCGCCCGTTCGACGCCGGGCGCGACGGGTTCGTGATGGGCGAGGGCGCGGGCGCGCTCGTCCTGGAGGACTACGAGCACGCCGTCGCGCGCGGCGCCAAGGTCTACGCCGAGGTCGCCGGCCTAGGGATGTCGGCCGACGCCCACCACATCTCGGCGCCGCATCCCGAGGGATTGGGCGCTCGCCTGGCGATGCGCCAAGCGCTCAAGACGTCAGGGCTTCAGCCCCAAGACGTGGACTACCTCAACATGCACGGGACCTCGACGCCGCTCGGAGACGTGGCGGAGACGAAGGCGATCAAGGCCGTCTTCGGAGACCACGCGTACGACATGAACCTGTCGTCGACGAAGTCGATGACGGGCCACTTGCTGGGCGCCGCCGGCGCCGTCGAGGCCATCGCCTCGATCCTGTCGATCACCGAGGGCAAGGTGCCGCCGACGATCAACTTCGAGACGCCGGACCCGGACTGCGACCTCAACTACACGTTCAACGAGCCCCAGGAGCGCGAGGTCACCGTCGCGCTGTCGAACGCGTTCGGGTTCGGCGGCCACAACACGTGCGTGGTGTTCAAGAAGGTGGAGGCCGAGGGCTAGCGTTACAGCCAGCGTCACACTGCTGTGACGCGAGAGCGACGACGACGGCCCTGCCTGTGCGGGTCGGGTGCGCCGTACGTCGGCGCTGGCGGACATCGGGTGAAGGAACGGTCGCCCGTGGTCGGGCGCGGCGGGGTCGGGTTGACTCCGTGCGCGCAACATAGGGCACAGCGACGGCCTGAACCATGAATATCTTGGGTGCATCTTGACCTTGCAATGCGACAGACGTATCGTGTTGACTAGGTTTGTGGGCGCGGTAGGCGGGTCGACGAGCGACGCACGCGGGAGGTGCATCGTAAGAGGCGGGACCCCCCGAAGGCTACCAGATCACCCCTCCAAGCCGACGGCGCCGCGGCGGACGGCTGGGCGGGGCGTTGCTCGGTCGTGAACCAGGTTGGGCACGGGCGCGGACGCCAACGTGAGCGGTTGCCTTCGTTTGCGGGACGATGCTTTACGTTGCGCCGTGTCTTTACGCGATTCGGGGCCGATTCCAGCCACGGTGTAAACCCCTCAGACCGCCCCTGCCGCCATCGGGAAGGCCGATCTGGCGGCCGACTTTACTTGTTGCGCCAGACGTTCAGTCTGACCTCCAAACCGCAAGGGAAGCCTTCTTCTATCCGAGTCGTACTACCCATGCCGTAGATCGTGGAATCGTCCGTCCCAGATCGTGGACGCCGTAGGATTGGAGAGGCGGTAGCTTGCTCGGCATCCCCTGTCCCCTGCCACGATGGCCGAAATCGCCGTTGCTATCTCACTGCTATCCGTAGCGATCTCGTTCGGCAGTCTCTACCAGGCGAATAAGGTTTATCGACACGCACTGCGCGTGCAGGGGATAAGCGACAAGCGGCTATTCGACGAGAGGCGGACGGCCGCCATCGCAGCCGTGTCGCGTTGCAGAAACAAGCTGGAAGACCTCAGCGCGCACCATAGGCGCGCGGCCAACTTGGCATCTGCAATGAGTAGCAACCCCAAGGCTCAGGCTGTGATAGCCGAGCTTGAATCGCTATCTGTGGCAAGCAAGAATATATCTCAATCCTTCGAGGTTATGCTGATCAGCGTTAAGGAGATAGAGTTTTCAGATGAAACGGAAGCAGAGGTAGGGGCACCGTATACGACCGAGGCGGAATTGAAGATAGATATGGCTACCCAATCCGTTAAGAGGATTATCGAGACCCTGGAGTCTATGAACTAGTAGGCACTCCGCAAGACCTCCGCACGTCCGCGGCCGTCCGTAGGCCCCGACGGGTCGTGCTTGATCTCCAGGCGCGTCGGGATGCCCACCGATGCGGCGCGCTGCGCCACGGCGTCCCGCATGGCCTCCAGGTGCTTCGCGGCGTCGCGCTGGCGACGGAAGCGGACGTTGAACCCGTCGTGACTCCAGCAGGTCAGCCGCCAGGCCGCGCCGCTGCCCTTGGCGTACTCCGCTTCCGCCAGTCGGATGACGGGTTCGAGTAGCCACAGCTCGCGAGCCTGGGCGAGCTGACTCAGGATCGACCGCGCCGCATCGGGCCCGCGGACGGGCCGCTTGACGCCGTCGCCGTACGACATCTGCCCGACGGCGAGACGGCGCCCAAAGCAGTCGTCGACGCCGCCGACGTATCGGCCGTCCGCGTCGGTCTCGCTGAGCGCGTCCCTGACGGCCCGTAGCTGCGCGCCGCGTGGACCTCCGCCACCAGCGGGTGACTGAGGAAGCGCTGGGCGGTCGCCTGGGGCATCTCACGGCTCGCCTGCTTGGCGTACTCGGCTCGGATGTCCGACACGATGCGATCCACACCCGCTCCGTAGACCAACCCGTAGGTCCCGCGCTTCACGGCCGCCTTGGTGGCGTCGCTGAGGTCGAGCCCCATGTGATCCACGATCAACGGCCAGAACGACGCGCCCGAATCGAGGAAGGCGAACAGCTTCGGGCATTCCCATTCGGCCGCGATGATCGCGAGGTGAGCGGAGGCTAGGTCGATCTCGTACGAGTCGCTGAGCAGCGCGCGACGGACGGGCGCGGCGGCCCGCTACTTCATCGCCTCTAGAATCACGCCGACGCCTTGAAAGACGTTGCCGAGTCCAGGCGACTCCAGGAAGCCTTTTAGGCGGCGCTTGGCTCCGTTCTTCTCCGCTCGACCCAGGTCGGACGCATCGATGGCATCTATCAGTGCTTGGATGTGCGCAGCGACTTCCATCGTGTTCTGATTGCCGAACTGCGACGCCGTGACGGGGCCGTTCAGGTTGAACATCTGGTTCATCGCCACGGGCGCGGGCGCCTCCCCCTCCACGACATCGACGCCGCGCGCGCTGATCTTCGGACTCAGAAGGGCTAAGCGGTCGGCGCTGTCGGCGTCGACACCCTCCACGAGACCGAGGCCCTTCAGGTCTTTGGCAACTCGCGTGACCGCGCGTTCGGGCGCCTCCACGTCTAGCAGCCTTGGCGTCAGTTCGTCGATCCGTTCTCCGTCGCGGTGCTGATAGAGGTAGTCCAGGATGCGGGAGCGGAGGTCTTTGTCTGTCATGGCAGTGCGGGGGTGAGCGAGCGCCGTAGGATCGCACCGCGGTACGCCAGTAGCTTGTCATGCGCGGCTGGGGCGGCCGAGCGGAAGGCGGGGCGTTGGAGAGCGTTAGCGGGTCGCTGAGGGAGGCTCAGAGGGTGTTGCTCTCGGCGGTTACCAGGTCTATCCGCGGCGCTCCAGGATGCCTAGGACGCTTGTACCCTGGTGAGGACCGAGGCGGCCCGCTCGGATCGTCACCTGAGCACCCTAGCCCGTCGCCTACTCCCTGCCCCTCCCCAGACCTGGTAACCGTTTAACGCTCGCCCTTCGTCGGCTACTGCAAGCGGGCGGCGGCCGAAGGCCGCGAACAGCCCGCGTCCATCGGGAGGCCGCCAAGGACTCGCTTCTAGTCCGACCCAGACAGACTCTGTCTAAGACCTACCCATAACGCGCAACCTCACCCCGAAGCGGCTCCGCCTGGGGGTCTCGTCGGGCGGCAAGGCCCGTCGAACCGCGCGTATGGCTGGGGGTAACGGGCCCCCCAGGGCCGTCGTTGTCGGGTTGGATGGCAGCTAGCCTATGCGGGTCGTTTCCCTCGGGGTCGGTTCCGCCGTGCCCCTTGCGTCGCGCCTCACGGCGGGACTTGGCTTGGTGGGCTATTACCCCCACTTGCCCCCGATCAACGCACCTGCGGCCCCTTGGTATTCGGTTGGGTCAACTCAACTAGTAGGCGACAGGCAGTTTGATCTGCGGTCAGTGGCTTAGATGCCCGAGGACGGCCTGGGATCCCAATCTCATACAAAATATTTGAGCCCTTGTCAAGGGTCCTGGGAAACTTTCCCTAACTGGGGAGGTTGTATGAAGAGACCCCACCGACTGAGGACCCATGACCAAAGAGACCGTGACGATGGAGGAGCTGGCCCGCGCGACGGGCTACCACCGAAACACCCTGTACTACCGCCGCAAGCGGGGCCTAATTGAGGCGGAGCGCCAGCCCGACGGCACCTTCCGCGTCCCCGTCTCCGAGGTCAAGCGCTTAGTTATGCGGGACAAATACAGCCGTCCTAGCGCCTAGCCATGACCGACGACTATCAGTACACCGAGGACGGCCGCGCGAAAGCGGAGAGCGCCGACGAGGCCATGGGTCTAGTGGCAAGCTGCCGACGGTCTCTTGGTCGGGTTCGGCGTGGTCTCCGCCCGAAGGCAATGCGGCACGTTGCCGACGGGGCCGCCTCCTCGCCCTGGTCAACGGCGAGCGCAACGCCCGCTCAGGCTGCCTCAGAGCCCCGCTAACGCACCGCGACGCCGCGGCCGACCATCCTCCCCGCGCACCGTCGGCGGCCGTCAGACAGCGTCACAGACGGTCTCACGCCCCCGCCCCGAATCGTCGACGACGCGGACGGTCGCGCTTTACGTCCGATTTCGGAGAGGGTCTAGCGCAGAGGAGGGGGTGGCCCCACCCTTGACCCCCACCCCCTCCACATTTTGCGGCCCCGCCATCCGAGAAGACGGAGCCGCGAAGACCGAAGCCGAGCGACTACCCGAACACGCTGTCAAGCTCAGAGCGGAGCCGCTGATTCGAGATGTTCACGTAACGCTGGCTCGTTTTCACGTCGGCGTGGCGCGCCGCCGCCGCAATCGTGAACGCGTTCGCCCCCGACTCCGCGATCTTCGTGCAGTAGCGGTGACGCAGACCGTGCGGCGTGATCTTCCGCCCGATCCCCGCCGCCTCACGCCCCGCTCGGAACGCTTCGTCTAGCAGGTTTTTGAACGTGTCCACGTTCCGCACGTCGGACCGCTCCAATGGAGACGTGAACACGTAGTCGCCACGGCGCGGCGCGGTCGCCAGCACGGCGAGGGCCGCGCGGGGCATCGGCTGCGTCTGCGCCTTCCCGTTCTTCTGCGTCTCGATCCTGAGCAACCGCCGCTCGTCGTCGACGTCGGTCCAACGGAGCCGCGCCAGCTCGCCCGCGCGGAGCCCCGTCAACGCCGCGAATTTGAACACGGACCGCGTCCACGCCCGCCCATCGGGGATGGCTTCTAACACGGCCGCCAGCTCTTCGTCGGTCACCGCGCGGGGCAGGCGGGCGGGCGTCTTCGGGGTCGGGACCGTGTGCGCGGGGCTCTCGGTCATCATCCCGTGGGCTAGGCAGAACGTCCCGAAGCTCTTCAGCGCGATCAATCGGTGGTTCTGCGTCGACGGCGCGGCGCCGTTGGCCTTCATGAAGGCCGAGACGTGGCCCGCCGTCAGGCGTTCCGCGTAGAGCGAGGGGCCGACGTGAGCGACGAACCGCGCAATGAGCGTGCGGCGCGTGCGGATCGTCGTCGGGCTGAACGTCTCGCGGACGTGGTCCATGTAGAGGGCCGCCGCCTCCCCCACCTTCTTCGGGGCCTCCACGCGGACGGGCGCCAGAACGTCGTCGGGCGTGCCCGTCCAAGGGTCCCACGTCGCCAGCGCGTACGCTTCGTCGAGTCGGGCTAGGAGACGTTCGGCCGTGCGGCGCTGGCGAGTGCCGAGCGATAGGCGCCGCTGGCGGGGCTTGCGGGCGGAGTCGGAGAAGGTGGCGTAGAACACGCCGTTTCGGTTGTGGAGCGAAGCCATCGGGGATGGGGGCTTCGATGCCTGCCAGCGTCACACTCTGCGTCACAGTCGTGACGGCGTCGCGACGAAAACGGCCCGTAGGTTGGATCTACGGCGGGTTCGCGTAGCGAACACGGACTGCGACCTCAACTACACGTTCAACGAGCCCCAGGAGCGCGAGGTCAAGGTGGCGCTGTCGAACGCGTTTGGGTTCGGCGGTCACAACACGTGCGTCGTGTTCAAGAAGGTGGAGGACGAGGGTAGCCGCGGCTGAACCATGCGTCTCGGAGCCATGACCGACGTTCAAGATCATATTCATATAGGGTATCACCGAATCTATGCCAAAGGCTCTCGCTCTACTCGCCGCTCTTCTGACGTTATGCGCGTGTGAAACTGAGCCTTTGCCCGATGGCTACTATTGTGACTACGAGCATTTTTTCACCCTTTTGGGAGCGTACAATGATGGCGAAGCGCATCTTGACGCTATGCATCCGTTTGACTACGCAGCCGCCTGCGAGAACGCCCCCGAGATAGTGAACGACCTCTTCTTAGCCACCTTCCCAGGCGGTGTAGAAGACTCGCTCTACGTGAAGTACCGAGTGCCCATGAGCCGTGAACAACTAGCTCGAAGCGGTCGTCGCCTGTCAGGAGCACCTGTGATCGATTAACCGCCCTTTGCGCTACCTGGTTGGGCCATCCATGGTACACCTAACCGTGCAGATCAAGGGGCCCGAACCTGATTTGGTATAGCCTTCGCACGCGCCGCCAGCCTCCGTCGTCGTCGTTCCTCCCGCTCCCCGACGGCACGTCCCTCTTCACCGCGCCTGCCGGCGCGGGAGCGCCCCTGAGTGGGGAGTCCGTGAACTACGGGTGCTACTTTTCTAGCCCCGGCGCTCCGCCGGCCGAGAGGTACCGTTCCCCAGACGCTAGCGAGTCGAGCGACTCGACCAGCAATGGGCTGAACGACTCGACCACCTCGCCCGCCTCGGGGTCGAACGCGGGCAGCACGGCCAGCGAGCCACGAAGAACGGGTCCGGTCCCGGGGTCCGTCACAGACGTGGCGGTCATTTTCGGCGAGACGCACCCCGCGACGGTGGCGAGGACCGCCAGCGAGAGCGCCACAACGGGAGCACGTGCGCGGTGGAGGGCGGGCGAGGTCATCGGTGGCAGCGGCTCTGGGTGTGGGATTTCGAAGCTACCCCGCGTGGCCGCCGGTGGTCTGTCACCGGGGGTCACCACGGCACAGCCCCCTCCGGAGGCTCCTGGTACATCCGTACCAGACCATCCGCCAGTGGGGCCCGTAGCGTGTCGCGTGCCCGCTCGCTCGCTCCGTCTCGGCTTGCTCGTCGCCGCACTGGCGGTCGCGCTGGGCGCGTGCTCCGGCGCCAAGCCGAACGCGGACCGTGACGAGCTGGTGGTGCTGGTCCACGGCATGGGGCGGACGGCGATCTCGATGGCGCCCCTGGAGGTCGCGCTCCGGCGGAGCGGCTACCGCGTGCTCAACGTCGGCTACAACAGCCAGCGGCCCGGCGTCGCCGAGATCGGCCAGCAGCTCGCCGACGCCGTCCGCGCCGAGACCGAGCGCCAGCCGGCGCGCCGCGTCCACGTCGTCGGGCACAGCCTGGGCACCGTCGCCACGCGCTGGATGCTGACGCACGACCCGCCGGCGGCGCCGGGCCGCGTCGTCATGCTGGCGCCGCCCAACCAGGGCTCGCACTCCGCCGACCGATGGGCGCGCTGGATCGGGTGGTCGCTGCCCCCCATCCGGGAGCTCCAAACGAGCGGCGGGCCGGCCGTCGACCTGGGCGTGCCCGACGGCGTCGAGGTGGCCGTGATCGCTGGCGACCGCGACGGCAAGGTGTGGGTGGAGGAGACCTGCCTGGACGGCGCCGAGCACGTCGTCGTGCCGTCGCGGCACACGTTCATCATGATGCGGCCCCGGGTGATCGCGCTGGTGCGGGCGTTCCTGGCGACGGGCGAGCTGCCGGGCGCGTCCGACGCCGCCTGCGCCGGCGTGCTCTAGGGCTGCTCGTCGCCGGTCTCGGCGCGCCACAGCGCGTCGATCACGTGGTCCACGCCCCGGCGCAAGTGCCGGCGGTAGGTGCTGAAAGGCACGTCCAAGTCCTCCGACGCCTGCGCCTGGGTCGGGGCCGGGTGGAGGTACGTCCGGTCGAGGGCCTGGAAATAGGGCTGCTCGCGCGACGAGAGGTTGAGCTGCGCCGCCGCCTCCGCGACCAGGGTTTGCAGCGCCTCGACCGGCTCCCCGCCGGCCTCCCTCACGAGTCGGGCGCGCAGCAGCGGGCTCTCCGCCAGCCGGTGCGGGCGCGTGAACGTCTTCAGCACGTCGCGGACGGCGTCGGCGAAGGCGTCCTTGCTCAGCACCACCAGCGTATGGGCCGGGTTGGGTTGGGCGGGCGCCTCGCTGGAGGGCGTCCGGTCCACGAGGGCGTCGAGCCAGGCGTCGGGCGGCATGGCCCGCCAGTCCTTGGTGAACGCCGCCGGGGCGTCGCTGGCGGCCTCGGCGTCTGACTGGCGGAACAGGCTGGCGAAGCGGAGCGCGACGTCCCACAGCTCGGGCTCCGTGGTCAGCAGCGCCGAGACGGCCAGGCCGTCCGTCGACAGGTAGTGCTCGACGGTGCGCGCGAAGATCAGGCTCTGGACGACCGAGACGCCCTGGCCGTGGTCGGCGTCGAGCCACGAGCGGAAGAGGAGCCCGCGCTCGCCCGCGCGCAGCGTCGAGCCGAGCGCCTGCCACGCCGCTTGAGCGACGGGGTCGGCGGCCACCTCGTCTTGGGACAGCTCCGACAGGTCCAGCGTCAGCAGGAAGCCGGCGACGGCGTCGCCCGCGTAGAACACCTCGGCGGCGTCGGGGCGGCGTTCGAGCCATCCCGCGACGGCGTCCGCCTCCGCCTGCCCCTGGTGCCGGACGACCATCGCCCTGATGGACTCGGCGTCGCCGTCGCGCAGCGGGCCGGAGCCCGACACCCGGGCGGTCGCTCGGGCCTGCTGCAAGCGGCGCAGCAACGGCTGGACGACCGGGTTGTGCCGGTAGAGGTCCACGTACTCCGCCAGCGCGAGGTAGCGGTCGGCGTCGGTGCCGGCGGCGCGCAGGCGGTCGCTGAACACGCGGCGCGCCCGGCGGTGGTAGGCGTGGTGGCGCTCGGGGTGGCGCCAGCGCAGGTCGGCCTCGACGGTCTCGCGCACGACGTCGTGCAGGCGCAGCCCGCCGGGGTCGGTCTGGGTGAACGCCAGCCGCCGGAGCCAGCCGAACAGCTCGTCGGCGTCGGCGTCGGGGCCGAGCAGCGCCGCCAGCAGCGGGACCGTCACCGAGCGCACGACCGAGGCCGCCTCCAGCGCCGCGCGGTGGCCGGCGGTCGGGACCGAGGCCACGAACCGCTCCAGCAGGTCGCCCACCAAGTCGGGCGCGGCCGTGGGGTCGAAGCTGGCGAGCGGGGCCTGGCCCTGCTGGCCCACCCACTCGGCAACGAGCGCGAGCGCGAGCGGGTGCCCGTGCGTGAACGCCAGCACGTCGTCGACGGCCTCCTCGGGCACGCCGCGCCCGGCGAGGTACTCGTGCGACTCGGAGTCGGACAGGTTGCGCAACGGGAGCATGGCCGCCTGCCCGCCCCAGGCGCGCCACTCGTGGTGCGGGCGCACGCGGCCGGCCACGACGACGAGGTCCGAGCCCGGCAGGCCCGGGACGAACGTCCGCCGGACCCACTCGTCGAGCGGCTCCAGTCGCTCGTAGGTGTCCACCAGGAGCACGCGCCGCCCTGCGTCTTGGGGCGTGGCGTCCGCTAGGGCCTGCTCGGCGGCCTGGGCGAACGCGTCGGGCAGGGGGTCGAGGTCGCGCCCGTCGACGCGGGCGACGGCCACGCCGGTGTCGCCCGCCAACCGGGCCATCTCGTCCAGCAGCGAGGTCTTCCCGATCCCGCCCGGGCCGTACACGTGGAACACGTGGACCGGCAGCTCCTCGGACTCCATGGCTCGGCGGAACTGCCCCAGCTCCGGGACCCGGCCGACGTACCGGGCGTGGCGGGCGTTCGAGAGGTAGGCGCCGACGGACGAGTCGCTCATAGAGGTACGGTGGGGGCGAGGGCGGGCGGGTCCCGGTGCGAGGATAAGCAGGTCCCCGCAACCAATGAGGGGCAACCGGTTAGCCCCCGCTCGGGGCGCTCGGCCGCCTTCCCCGGGGGGCAGACCAGTTACGGGGGTCCGAGGCACGTTAGGGGTCAGGCTCGTGAAAACCCCTACCCCACGGCGGGGCGCTGTCCTACGTCCCGGACAGAGGTTGAGCACCGGATGGCCTTGTGATCCGGGTCGGCCCTCTCCACCTTAGCAGTCCACCTCTCTCCCCGCACATGCAACCGTTGCGCACGCTCCTCGCGGGAGCGGCCACAGCCGGCCTCATCTTGGCCGGTGGCCTCCTCGCCCCCCCCCCTCCGACGCCTCCAGTCACCGCGAGGCCCCGCTGATCGCCGACGACCCGCTGGCGGACAACACCGACGTCTATGCCTTCCGCTCGCCCGACGCGCCCGGCACGGTTACCCTCGTCGCCAACTACATCCCGCTGGCGCTGCCCGAGGGCGGCCCGAACTTCTCGCACTTCGGCGAGGACATCCGCTACGAGATCCACGTCAAGAACCAGACGTCGGCCGGCGCGCTCGGGACCGCCACCGACGACATCACCTACCGGTTCACGTTCCGGCGCGTCAACGAGGACCCCTCGACGTTCTTCAACATCCGCCTGGGTGCCGAGAACATCAACACGTCGTACACGCTCACGAAGAGCGTCGGCGGCGGCCCGTTCCAGACCATCGTCGCCGACGGGTACACCCCGCCGGCCCACATCGGCCCGCGGTCGAACGGCCCCTCGCCGGGCATCGGTGAGACCTACGCGGCCTCGGAGTCCCGCGCCGTCGTGACCGCCAGCACGGGCGAGACCGTCTTCGCCGGCCCCCGCGACGACCCGTTCTTCGTGGACCTGGGCGGGATCTTCGACCTGGGCGGCTTCCGCGACGGCTTCGGCGCCGACCCGGCCAACCCCGACAACACCCGGGACGCCGTCGCCGGCTTCAACACGCACTCGCTGGTGCTCCAGGTGCCCATCGAGATGCTGCAGAAGGACGGCCAGGCCGTCGCCACCGCCGACAACGTCCTGGACGGCGACTTCGTGATCGGGGTCTGGGCCTCGGCCTCGCGCCCCCAGGTCCGCACGCTGTCCACCAACGGCTCCAAGCCGACCGTCTCCGGCCCGTTCGTCCAGGTCTCGCGCCTGGGCATGCCGCTGACCAACGAGGCCATCATCCCCATCGGGAGGAAGGACGCCTGGAACGCCTACACGCCCTACAGCACGCAGGAGCAGGAGTACATCCCGTTCTTCGCCAACCCCGAGCTGGGGCTGTACACGGCCAACGGCCAGTTCGGCGCGGCGGTGCCGGGCCTGAGCGCGCTCCGGATCCAGAGGAGCTCGCTCGCGGGCCGCTTCGGCGACCTCGACAAGGACGGCGCGCCCGGCTTCAACTTCAACACCAACTTCGCCGCCGGCGACGACTTCGACGGGGTCTACGACATCGTCGAGGCCATCGTGGCCGGCGACGTGCCTGCGTCGTTCGTGGCCGGGACCGCCTTCGACGACGCGACCGCCCCGCTCCGCCCGCTGGGCAAGGCGAGCGTGACCGCCCTCGCCGGCGACAACCAGCCGCGCCTGGTGGACCTCTTCCCCATCTTCTACTTCGGCGTGCCCAACCTCGCGCCGTACCAGCTGGTGACGGGCAAGACGGATGGCAACCCGCTGACCGCCGGCAAGCCGTTCATCAACAACTTCCTGCCCATCACCCAGACGCCCGATGGCGGGCTGTGGGGCGGGGACATGCTGCGGCTGAACATGGCCGTCGAGCCCACCGACCGGTCCTCCGATGAGTTCCGCGACTGGGCTCGCTTGGGCCTGATCCGCGCGGCGGCCATCGGCCTGACCGTGCCGAGCTTCGCCAACACGAGCATCCAGTCGATCCCCCACATGGACGGCTTCCCGAACGGGCGCCGCCTGGAGGATGACGTGACCGGCATCGAGATGCAGGCCGTTGGCGGCCTGGTGCTCACGGCGGTCGGCCTGCTGGAGGACGACTACACCGGCGCCGACTACACGGGCGCTCTGGTGACGCCGTTCACGCTCGGCAAGCTGTCGTTCCTGGCCGGCCCGGTCCGCAACGACCTCCCGATCCAGGCCGGCTTCCCGTACCTCCCGACGCCGCACCGCGGCTACGACTACGTGAAGCAGCTGACGGCCTCGGCCCCGCGCGCCAACTTCCCGACCTCGTCGGGGATCGGCGTCGGCCCGCCGGCCGGGATCATCCTGGACCAGAGCTTCCCGAACCCGACCACGGGGCCGGCCACGGTGAGCTTCCAGCTCCGGGAGTCCGCGCCGGTCCGCCTGGAGGTCTACGACGTGCGCGGGCGGCTGGTGCAGACGCTGGCCAACGACCGGTTCGCCCCGGGCACGCACGACGTGTCGTGGGACACCCAGGCGCTGGCGGCCGGCACGTACCTCTACCGCCTGATGGTGGACGGGGAGCTGGCGGCCACCAAGCGCGCGACGGTCGTCCGGTAACCGGCCCCGCGTTGACGAGCTAGGAGGGGGCGGAGCACGACGCTCCGCCCCCTCTTCCTTTTACCCACGCGAGCGGCGCGGCTGACAACGCCGAACGCCCCCTCGCTGAGACCGCCAGCGCGACGCGCTGCCCCTGCCTGACCGACCCTCTGACTCCATGACCCCACGTACCGCTCGCCTCCTCGCCGTCGGCCTCGTGCTCGCCGCCGTCGCCATCGTGGCCGCGGTCTGGCTCCAGCGAGAGCCGGAGCCGCTGCCCGAAGACCACGTCCAGATCGCCCCGGGCGACACCTTCGACGACGCCGCCGAGGCCGTCGACTACTACCGCGCCGCGCTGCGCCGGAGCCCCGAGTCCGTGGAGACCCGGGTCCGGCTGGCGCACGCGCTGCTCCAGCTCGGCGTCGAGACGGGGACGCAGACCGAGACCGTCCCCGAGGCCCGCGGCTTGCTGGCGGAGGCCGTCGAGCGCGACCCGGACCACTACTACGCCCGCACGCTGCAGGCGTCGCTGCTCAACGTGCTCCACGAGTTCGAGCAGGCGCGCGACCTGTCGCGCGAGCTGCTCGCCGAGTACCCCCAGCACGCCTACGTCCACGGCACGCTGATCGACGCCCTGGTCGAGCTGGGCGAGTACCAAGAGGCCGTCGAGGTCTCCGACCGGCTCCAAGCCCTCAAGCCTGGGCTCCCGGCCTACTCGCGCGCCAGCTACATCCGCGAGCTGCACGGCGACTCCGACGGCGCCATCGCCGCCATGCGGATGGCGGCCGACGCCGGCGTGGGCGGGCGCTCCGACCGCGCCTGGGCGCTGTACCAGCTCGGCAACCTGTACCTCGGCGCCGCCAAGCCGGACACGGCCGCGTTCATCTTCAACGGCATCCTGCAAGAGCGCCCCGACTTCGCGCCGGCGCTGGCGGGGCTCGGCCACGTAAAGCTGGTCCGGGGCGACGCCGCCGGCGCCGTCCGCCAGCTGGAGGAGGCCCGGGCGCTGATGCCGCTGGAGTCCATCGACGAGCTGCTGGTCGAGGCCTACGACGCCGCCGGCGACGAGCGCAAGGCCAAGGCGGCGTCGGACCGCGTGCTGGCCGCGCTCCACGACGCGCGCGAGATGGGCGAGGTCGTGGACATGGAGGAGGCGGACTTCCTGCTCGACCGCGGCGAGCGGCTCGACTACTCGCTGCAGAAGGCGCGCGAGCAGCAGGCCCGGCGGCCGGGCCACCTCCACGCCAACGAGACGCTGGCGTGGGCGCTCTACAAGACCGGCGATGCCGCCGCGGGCGTGCCCTACATCGAGCGCGCGATGCGGCTCGACACCGGCGACGCGATGGTGCACTACCGCGCCGCGCGGATCTACCAGGCCGCGGGTCAGCAGGCTGAGGCCGTCCGCCACTTAAGGCTGGCGCTTGACGGGAACCTAGAGGTCGAGAGCCCGGCGACGGCGGCCGAAGCCCGCAGCCTCCTGGCCTCGCCCGTCGCCGCCGCCAGCGCGAGGTAGATGCGCTCCGCGGCCCGCGTTTCGACGGCTCGCCGCGCGCTCACGCGCGTGGCCGTGGCGTGCGCGGCCGTGGGCTACCTGCTGGCGTTGGGGTCCACCTCGGCGGGACAGGGCTGGCAACTCGCGCCGCACCTCGCCCTGGGTCACACCGGTGCAGGGCCGCCCCAACTGGTGGAAGCGGCTCCGGCCCACGTGGTTTTGCCGACCTTGCGGCTAGAGCAGGGTGAGCACGTCCACGGGGGAGGCCACGCCGGGCACCACCACGAGCACGCGGGCGGTCACGTCCACCCGCCGGAGGCTCCGGAGCACTCGGAGACGGAGGCTCAGGGCGTCCGCCAGTCGGGCCGCCACCGCCACGGCGACCGGGTCCACGACCACCAGCCGCCGCCGGAGCGGCCGGCCGCGCCGGTCGTGGCGCTGGACAAGCACCACCCCCCCGCCGCCCAGGCCGTGCCCGCCCCGCTGGCGGCGTCGGTGACGGCGGCGACGGGAGACGACGCGGGGGCGTCGAGGTCCCTGACGGTAGAGACGCCGCCGCCCGTCGGGCGAGGCTGAGCGCGCCTCCGGGCGCCAGGTCCCGGCCGGACGCTCCGGCCCCTCTCGTCGCGCTTGGCGCGCGACGGCCCGGCACCGTCGTGCTCGGGCGCCCCCTCCTCTACCCCGACTCCCGATGCATTCCTCCCTCCGCCACACCTTGTGGCTCGTCGCCCTCGCGGCCCTAACCGTGGGCGCTTCCGCCCCTCCCTCCGCCCAAACCGGCCGACTGGCGGGCACCGTCACCGACGCCGCCAGCGGCGCGCCCCTCGCCGGCGTCAACGTGGCGCTCAACAACGACCGCAACGCCGTCACTCGGCCCGACGGCCAGTTCGAGATCCCGGACTTGGCGCCGGGCGCCTACACCGTCCGCGCGAGCGCCGTCGGCTACGAGGTGGCCCGCCAGTCCGTCACGGTCCGCGCCGGCGACGTCACGCGCGTCGCGCTGGCGCTCACCGTCGGCAGCCGCGACCTGGGTGAGGTCGTCGTCGAGGGGCGGGGGACCAACCTGATCGGCGTCGCCACGGCGGCGTCCCAGGGCGTCGTCGGACAGGAGCAACTTAGGCTGCGGCCGATCCTGCGCGTGGGCGAGGTGCTGGAGACCATCCCGGGCACCATCGTCACCCAGCACAGCGGATCTGGCAAGGCCAACCAGTTCTTCCTGCGCGGGTTCAACCTCGATCACGGGACCGACTTCTCGGCGTCGCTCGAAGGCGTCCCGATGAACCTGCCGACGCACGCCCACGGCCAGGGCTACCTCGACCTCAACCAGTTGATCCCCGAGATCATCGAGCGCGTCGAGTTCGAGAAGGGCCCGCAGAACGTGGCCGCCGGCGACTTCGCCACGGCCGGCCGCGCCGAGATCCGCTTGGTGCGGCGGCTCGACGCGGGGATCGCCAAGGCCCAGGCCGGCGCCGACGGCTTCTACGAGGGGCTCGCGGCCCAGTCCTTCCGGTCCAGCGGCGGCGACGTGCTGATCGCCCTGCGCGGGCGGTACTACGACGGGCCCTGGGTGAACCCCGAGAACAGCGCGCTCCTGAGCGCCGTCGCCAAGTACTCGCGCGGGACGGAGGCCAACGGGTGGAGCGTGACGGCGCTGGGCTACGCCCAGGACTGGGACGCGACCGACCAGATCGCGCGTCGCGCCGTGACCCAGGGCCGGGTGGACCGCCTGGGCGCGCTCGACGTGACGAATGGCGGCACGACGGGGCGGTACATGCTCTCGGGCGCCTACCAGACCACGACCTCGGCGGCGGCCCAGACGCGCGTCGAGGCGTTCGCGGCGGCCTACAGCCTGAACCTGTTCTCCAACTTCACCTACTTCCTGGACGACCCCGACCAAGGCGACCAGTTCGAGCAGGCGGACCGCCGCGTCTACGCCGGCGGCGCCGTCTCGCACCGCTGGCTGACGCCGTCGCTGGGCCGGGGCGCCGTGAACACGGTCGGCGTCCAGCTCCGCCACGATCAGATCTTGGGCGTTGGGTTGTTCCGCACCCAGGACCGCCAGCGGATCGGGACGGTGCGGGACGACGAGGTGGCCGAGACCGCCGTCGGCGCCTACGTCCGCAACGAGACGCGCTGGACGGACTGGCTGAGGACGACGGCCGGGCTGCGCGGCGACGTCTACCGCTTCGACGTGACCAGCGACGTCGACGTCAACTCGGGGACGGAGGCCGCCTTCATCGCCAGCCCCAAGCTGGGCATCGCCCTCGGCCCGTGGCGCCAGACGGAGGTTTACGCCAACGCCGGGTTCGGCTTCCACAGCAACGACGCGCGCGGGACCACGATCACCGTGGACCCCGCCAGCCGGGAGGCCGTCGACCGCGTCGACCCCCTGGTGCGGACGGGGGGCGGCGAGCTCGGCGTGCGCACGGCGGCGTTGCCGGGCGTCCAGTCCACGCTCGCCCTGTGGGCCATCGGGCTCGACTCCGAGCTGCTGTTCGTCGGCGACGCCGGCGGGACCGAGGCCAGCGACGCCAGCGCCCACCTCGGCGTCGAGTGGACGAACCACGTCCGCGTGGCCGACTGGCTCGACGGGACCCTCGACGTGGCGCTCACGCGCTCCCGCTTCACCGCCGGCGAGGCGGACGGAGAGCGGATCGAGAACTCGATCGGGCGGATCGTCTCGGGCGGCCTCTACGCCGGCCGCGAGCTAGGTCCGCTGGGCGCCCTTCAGCTCCGCTACTTCGGGCCGCGCCCGCTGACCGGCGACGGGTCCGTGACGGAGCCCTCGACGACGCTGGTCAACGGCAAGATCGGCTGGCGCTTCACGGCGCTGGCGGTCTCGCTCGACGTGCTCAACGTGTTCGACAGCCAGGACACCGACGTCAGCTACTTCTACGCCTCGCGCCTGCGCGACGAGCCGCCGGAGGGCGTCGAGGACGTCCACTTCCACCCCGTCATCCCGCGGACGGCGCGTCTGACGTTGCAGGCCCGGTTTTAGGACTCTCCCCGCTGGCGGCAGGCGTCGCCAGCGGGGGGTGGTCGCTAGGTGTCCGTGCGCTAGCGAGTCTCCGCTGCCGAAGAGCGACCCGAGGTTGTTGGGAGCGACGTATGCCAGCCAAGCCCCCAAGCTACCGGAGGGACCCCTGGGGTCCAGGTACGCTGCCCGAACTATCAGCCTGATAGTATATTGATAGCACATTGATAGGCCGCCACGGCCTCGCGCGTGCAAATCCCCCAGAGAGCCCCGGGATGGACGGAAGCCATCGATACCCTGTTGCAAGCGAGCCAGCCGGGGGCCAACGAGGCCTCCGGGGCCATGACCCGGGAGATCGCACGTGGCCCCGCCCCCGACGGGAAGTACCGCCACTGGCACACCCTGCGGCTCATCCCGCCCCCTGAGCACCTCACGGCCCAAGAGGTGTGGGCTGCGAGGAAGATCGCTCGAGGCGCTCAGTACCGTCACCTTCCCCTCGTCGACCCGGACGGGGAGTCCTTCCGGTATGCGCTGGTCGATCCGGTCCTGGAGCGCCTGCACAGGGTGGACCGGGACGCGGCTGGGCAGATCGTCCTCCCGGAACCCACGGCGACGCCAGGCGCCCGCGACCGGTACATCACTCGGTCGCTCATGGAGGAGGCCATCACCTCGAGCCAACTCGAGGGGGCTGCGACGACCCGCGCCGTCGCAAAGCAGATGCTGCGTTCCGGGCGCCCCCCCCGGGACCCCTCAGAGCAGATGATCCTGAACAACTACAAGGCGATGGAGCTCGTGCGAGGCCGGAAAGAGGAGCCCCTAACCCCGGGGTTCATCGGGGACATCCAGCGAGCCGTAACGAGAGAGACGGATGCCGAGGCCGCATACCGGACGCCGGGCGATGGGATCGGGGTCTACGACGACCAGGACAGGCTTCTCCACGCCCCGCCACCCGCGGACCAGATCGACGAGCGCATGGCGGAGCTGTGCCGGTTCGCCAACGAGACCGAGACCGGCGTCTTCCTCCACCCGGTGCTGAAGTCGATCATCCTGCACTTCTGGATGGCGTACGACCACCCCTTCGCCGATGGGAACGGCCGGACCGCCCGAGCCCTGTTCTACTGGTCCATGCTTAAGGAGGGGTTCTGGCTGGCCGAGTTCCTCTCTGTTTCGGCGGTCCTCAAACGTGCCCCGGCGAGGTACGCCGAGTCGTTCCTCTACACGGAGACGGACGAGAACGACGTGACGTACTTCATGCTGGCCCAACTGCGCGCGATCGAACTGGCGATCAAGGAGCTCAAGGGCCATCTGAAGAAGAAGGCCAAGGAGCTACGAGCGACGGAGGCGCTCCTAGGACCGGGCTCGGATTTCAACCACCGGCAGCGGTCGATCCTGGGGCACGCGCTCCGCCACCCGGATGCCGTGCTGGACATCCAGTCCGAGAAGGCTCGGCACGGGGTCGCGTACGCGACGGCGCGGGCGGACCTGATGGGCCTCGCTGACCTAGGGCTGCTGTCGATGCGCCGGAAAGGGCGCAAGTACGTCTTCGACGTTCCTGCTGACCTCGGCAACCGGGTCGCCTCCAGGGAGGTCGACTGACCTCGCCGAAGTGCGACGCGTTCGTTAGGCCCCCGTGGGCGGTGACGGATTCGAACCGCCGACCCTCTCGGTGTAAACGAGATGCTCTAACCAGCTGAGCTAACCGCCCGTCCCGCTGGCGGAGCGCGCGAGCAGTTGCCTATGCGCGTCGCCAGTCAGACGAGGGGCCGGCCGGCGCGATGCCGACCGGCCCCGGAGCGAGAAACGGGATTCGAACCCGCGACCCTCAGCTTGGGAAGCTGATGCTCTACCAACTGAGCTATTCTCGCGATTCCGCGCGCCGGATCAGACCGGCGGGCGGACGACGAATGTACGAGATCGGGGCGCCGGTCGTCAACCGGGGGGCGCCGGAGAGCCCGGCGAAGTCAACGGCCCTTCACGCGGACCGCCGCGGCAGCCCCGCTATCTTCGGCGTCCGCCGCTGTGCCCCTCGGCCCGGCGGCGCTCTTGACCTCCCGCCCGTACACACGGGCCTGCCGCGCCCCAGGCGCACGTCCCGATGAAGCGCACCTACCAGCCCAGCCGCCGCAAGCGCGCCAACAAGCACGGCTTCCGCTCCCGCATGGCGACCAAGAACGGCCGCAACATCCTGGCGCGTCGCCGCGCCAAGGGCCGCCACGACCTGACCGTCAGCGACACCAAGGCGGGCAAGTAGCCCGGTGGCCGGCCACGCGCGCCCCGAGTCGTTCCCGCGTGAGCGGCGGCTCAAGCGGCGGCGCCTGATCCGGCCCCTGTTCGACCGCCGCCAGTCGCACCGCGTCGGCGCGGGCTCCGTGGTGGTCCTGTACCGGGTCGTACCGCGCGGCGCCACCGGCCTCGACGTCGGCGTGCAGGTCGGGTTCGCGCCGGGGCGGCGGAGCACGAACGCCGTCCGCACACGCGTCCGCCGACTGCTGCGCGAGACGTTCCGCCGGCACCAGGCCGGCCTACTCGCGGCGTTCGCCGAGCGGCCCGACTGCCTGACCTTGATGGTGCTCTACCGCGGGCGGGAGGACGGCGCCTCCGAGAGCATCCGCCGCGACCTCCCGCGCGCTCTCGCCCGACTGGCGGACGCCGTCGCACCTTCCGACGCCCCGGCTCCGTAGCCCGCCCCAAACCCCTCACGCTAGTGGAACCCCAGGGCCTCGACCGCACCGCCATCGTGGGCATCATCTTGATGTCCGTCATCCTGGGGATCTGGCTGATCCAGTCGGCCCCCACCGCCGAGCAGGTCGCCCGCCAGCAGGCCGTCGCCGACTCGGTCGCGCAGGTGGAGGCCCAGGCGCAAGCCGCCGCCGCCGCGCCCGACGTCGACTCGTTAGACGCGGCGCGCGCCGTCCCCACGGACTCGGCGTTCGCCCAGGCGCTGGGCCAGCCCGAGCGGTTCGTGACCGTGCTGACGGACCAGTACCGCGCCACGTTCTCGACCCAGGGCGGGACGCCCGTCTCGTTCCAGCTGAGGGGCTACAACCGCGCCGGCACCGAGGAGCCCGTCGAGCTGGTGTCCGACTCGACGGGCGCGCTCGCGCTCGGCGTGCTGCCGTCGCGCGGCGACTACCTCGACACCCGGACGCTGTCGTTCACGCCCGTCGTCAACGGGCAGCCGTTTACCGGCGACACCCTGAACATCGAGCAAGGCGAGGGCGAGCTGCAGTTCGAGGCGCCCGTCGGAGGCGGCGCGCTCCGCTTCTCGTACGGCTTCCACCACGACTCCTACGACGTCGACTTCCGCGTCGAGACGCCCGGCACCGACTTGCTGGCCCAGGGCGGCGGCTACGAGCTGATCTGGGACGGCGCGCTCCCCCAGGCCGAGGCCGACCCCCTGGGCGAGAGCCGCCAGTCGGGCACCTACCTCCGGTACGGCGGCGACACCGAGTCGCTCGTGCTCACCGAGCCCGGCGACCTCGACCCGGTCGAGCGGACCGGCGCCGTCGAGTGGATCGCGGTCAAGACCAAGTTCTTCATCGCCGCCGTGATCCCCGAGGCCGAGCCCGTCGGCGCCCGGCTGGCGGCGGGGCAGGACGGCGAGGCCGACGACGCCGAGGGGTTCCAGCAGGACTACGTCGCCGCGCTCGAAATGCCTCGCCTGGGCGCGGACCAGGCCGCCAGCTACACGCTGTATCTCGGGCCGCTGGAGCTTCGCCGGCTGGCCGACTACGGGCTGTACGAGACCGTCGACTTCGGCGCCTGGGTCGGCTTCGTCATCCGCCCCATCGCGCGCTACGTCGTCGCGCCCGTCTTCGCGTTCCTCTCCACGTTCATCGGCAACTACGGTCTGGTGATCCTGGTCTTCGCGCTGCTCGTCAAGCTGCTCCTGTGGCCCCTGACGGCGGTGAGCTACCGGAACGCGGCCAAGATGCGCGAGCTCCAGCCCCAGCTGACGGCCGTCAAGGAGAAGTACGGCGACGACCCGCAGAAGCAGCAGGAGGCGATGATGAAGGTGTACAAGACGGCCGGGGTGAACCCCCTGGGCGGCTGCCTCCCGATGCTCTTGCAGTACCCGCTGCTGATCGCGCTGTGGCGCTTCTTCCAGTCGACGCTGGTGCTCCGCGGGGAGTCGTTCCTGTGGGCGGCCGACCTCTCGGCGCCGGACCCGGTCCTGAACCTGCCGTTCACGATCCCCTTCGTCGGCAACTACATCGCCGGCTTCACGGCGCTGATGGCGGTGTCGATGGTGGTCTCGATGAAGCTCTCGATGTCGTCGTCGAGCGGGGCCGGGATGGGGCAGCAGAAGATCCTGCTCTACATGATGCCCATCGTCATGTTCGTGTTCTTCAACCGCTTCCCGTCGGGCCTGTCGCTCTACTACCTCGCGTTCAACCTCTTCTCGATCGTCCAGCAGCGGCTGATCAACAAGCAGGTCCACGAGGCCCACGAGCGCGGCGAGACCCCCGAGATCGACGCCGCCGCGGCCCAGGCCGAGCGCGCGACCTCGAAGGGGAAGAAGCGGCGCTCCAGCCGGCGCGGCAAGCTGACGACGGCCGCGGTCTCGACCAACGGCCGCGCCGACTCCAAGCGGAAGAAGTAGGGGGAGGTTGACCAGTCGAGTGTGACAGCCGCGCGCGGATGCGTGAATCGTGATGCGTGATTCTCCTGGCGTGCACCGAGACGACGCAGACCCCTCCGCATTCCAGACTGGCGGAGACGAGCCGCCAGTGGACCGCGACGCCGCGACCATCGCCGCCCTCGCGACCGCCCGGGGCACCGCCGCGCTGGCGGTCGTCCGGGTGAGTGGACCGGACGCCGTGCCGCTCGTCGCCAGCCGGTTCTCTGGCGCTGCGCTGGCGGAGGCCGAGGGCCGGACGGTGCACGTGGGCTGGCTGCGCGACGCGGAGGGAGTGCCGGTGGACCAGGTCGTGTGCACGGTCTGGCGCGGGCCGCACTCGTCAACGGGTGAGGACGTGGTCGAGGTTACGTGCCACGGCGGCGACGCCGTCGCCCAGGCCGTCCTGCGCACGCTCTACGACGCGGGTGCTCGGCCGGCCACGGCGGGCGAGTTCACGACGCGCGCGTTCCTCAACGGCAAGCTGGATCTCGCCCAAGCCGAGGCCGTCGCTGACCTGATCCACGCCCAGAGCACGCTGGGCCTTCGCGCGGCCACATCGGCGCTCCAGGGCTCGGTCTCCGACGCCGTCGAGGCCGTCCGCCAGTCCCTCGTCGAGACCGCGGCGCTGGTGGAGTTGGAGCTGGACTTCGGCGAGGAGGACGTCGCCTTCGCCGACCGCGGCCAACTGGCGGAGCGGCTGGCGGAGGCCGACCGGCTGCTGACGGACCTGCTGAGCACGGCCCGGCTAGGCGCGCTAGCCCGCGACGGCGTCACCGTCGTGCTGGGCGGGCGCCCGAACGCGGGCAAGTCCACGCTTCTCAACGCGTTGGTCGGTCAGGACCGCGCCATCGTCTCGCCCCAGGCGGGCACGACGAGGGACGCGGTCGAGGCGGAGGCCGAGCTCGCGGGCCTGCGCTTCCGGTTCGTGGACACCGCCGGCTTGCGCGAAACCGCCGACGCCGTCGAGGCCGAGGGCACGCGCCGCGCCCGCGCGGCCATCGACGCCGCCGACGTCCTGCTCTACGTCGTGGACGCCAGCGTTGGGCTGGACGACGAGGAGCGCGCGTTCCTTGAGGACCTGGCCGAGCGCCAACCCGAACTGGCGGTCCGAGTCGTCGAGAACAAGTCGGACCTGGTCGTCGGCACCGGCTCTGCTGACTCGGGCAGCGCGCTGGCCGCGTCCCTCCGGCTCTCGGCCCGAGACGCCGTCGCGGACCCCGCCCTCCTCGATGGGCTCCGCCAGTCACTGGTGGCGGCGGTGCGAGCCCATGGGCTCGACGCGCCGGGCGCAGGCTTGGTAGCCGTCAACGAACGGCACCGGCGGCACCTCGACGCGGCACGGAGCGCGGTGCGCGGGGCCTCCGCGTCACTGGGGCGGGGCGACGGGGGCGACACGCTGGCGCTCGACCTGCGCGCGGCATTCCACGAGCTAGGACTCGTGACGGGCGCCGTCACGACCGAGCACGTGCTGGACGCCGTGTTCAGCCAGTTCTGCATCGGGAAGTAGCCCCCATCAAGCGGCAGCCGGCTGCCAGCGGCGCAGCCTCGGCGCGTTCGCCAGCACGAACACCGACGACAGCCCCATCGCGGCGGCGCCCCACACCGGCGACAGCAGCACGCCCGCGACCGGGTACAGCACGCCCGCCGCGACCGGGATCAAGAGCACGTTGTAGGCGAATGCCCAGAACAGGTTTTGCTTGATGTTGCGCAGCGTCGCCGCGGACAGGCTCCGGGCCTCGACGAGCGCGCCGAGGTCGCCGCGCATGAGCACCACGTCGGCGGCTTCGATGGCGACGTCGGTGCCGGTCCCGATGGCGACGCCCACGTCGGCCTGAGCCAAGGCGGGGGCGTCGTTGATGCCGTCGCCCACGAACGCGACACGCCCTCCGGCCTGCAGCTGGCGGACGGCCTCGGCTTTGTCGGCGGGGCGCACCTCGGCGTGCACCTGGTCGATGCCGAGCTGGCGCGCGACGGCGTCGGCGGTGCGGGCGTGGTCTCCGGTGATCATGGCGACGCGGAGGCCCGCGCGGTGCAGGGCGTCGATGGCGGCGGGCGTGGTCTCCCGAATAGCGTCGGCCACGGCGAGCACGGCCGCCAGCCGGCCGTCGACGGCGGCGTAGAGCGGGGTCTTGCCCTGATCCGCGAGCGTGTCGGCGGTGCTGGCGAAGGGGGCCACGTCCAAGCCCAGATCCTTCATAAAGCGGTCGGCGCCGATCTCGACGCGGTGGCCCCGGACCGTCGCGCGCAAGCCCATGCCCGGTACGGCCTGCACGTCGGTGGCCTCCGCCAGTGGCAACCCGCGCTCCTGGGCGGCCTCGACCAGCGCCCGGCCGACGGGGTGCTCGCTGGCGGTCTCCGCGCTGGCGACGAGCGCGAGCAGGTCGGACTCGGGCCAGCCGGCGTCGTCCGCCAGTGCCAAATCGGTCAGGCGGGGCCGGCCTTCGGTCAGGGTCCCGGTCTTGTCGAGGGCGACCACGTCCACCTCGGACAGGGTTTGGAGGGCGTCGCCGCGCCGGAAGAGCACGCCGCGCTCGGCGGCCTTCCCCGTCCCCACCATCACCGAGACCGGCGTCGCGAGGCCCATCGCGCAGGGGCAGGCGATGATCAGGACGGAGACGGCCGCGACCAGGGCGTACGTCAGCGCGGGCTGCGGCCCGACGGCCAGCCAGACGCCGGCCGTCAACGCCGCCAGCGCCAGCACGACGGGCACGAAGACGGCCACGACGCGGTCGGCCAAGGCTTGGATCGCGGGGCGGCTCGCCTGGGCCTCCTCCACCAGCCGGACGATCTGGGCCAGGACGGTGTCGGCCCCAACCGCGCCCGTCTCGATCACCACGCTGCCCGACTGGTTGACCGTCCCGCCGACGACCTCGGCGCCCTCGTTCTTCTCGACTG
The DNA here is from genome assembly GCA_963789285.1 of Rubricoccaceae bacterium. GTDB lineage: Bacteria > Bacteroidota > Rhodothermia > Rhodothermales > Rubricoccaceae > Rubrivirga. The sequence continues at coordinate 1,486,709 of CAWBJZ010000004.1, read as the reverse complement.
GAACCGGCTCGCCCGTCACCATCGACTCGTCGACGTAGGTCGAGCCTTGGGCCACCACGCCGTCGACCGGCACGCGCTCGCCCGGCCGCACGCGGACGAGGTCGCCGACGCGCACGTCGGCCACGGGCACCTCGACCTCGGCGCCGTCGCGGACGACCCGGGCCGTGTCGGGACGGAGCGTGAGGAGGGCCCGGATCGCGCTGGAGGTCCGGCCCTTCGCCCGGGCCTCGATCCACTTGCCCAGCAGCACCAAGGTGACGATCACCGCGGACGCCTCGTAGTAGACGTGGACGGCGTCCGGCGGCAGCACGCCGGGCAGGAACGTCGCGACGACCGAGTAGCCGTAGGCCGCCGACGTGCCCAGCGCGACCAACGTGTTCATGTCGGGCGAGCCGTGACGCACGGCCGCCCACCCGGCGCGGTAGAACCGCAGGCCGGGCCCGAACTGCACGGCCGTCGCCAAAGCGAACGAGAGCAGCCAGCGCGTCTGCATCGCGACGAGCCCGTCGACCCAGGCCATCCCGCCAGGAACCGACATCGGCACCATCTCCAAGAGCACCAGGGGAAGCGACAGCCCAGCGGCCCACAGCAGCCGCTGGCGCAGGCGGCCGTGCTCCGCGTCGCGCGCCGTCTGCTCCGCGTCCTGAGCCGTCACGCCAGCCTCGGCCTCCACCACGCCGTAGCCCGACTGGCGGACGGCTTCCGCCAGCGCGGCGGGGTCGGTGGCGCCGTCGCGTAGCGGACCGTCGCCCGCTCGGTCGCCAAGTTGACGGTCGCCTCGACGACGCCGTCGGTCTGTTGCAGGGCGCGCTCGACGCGGCCGACGCACGCGGCGCACGTCATGCCGGTCACGGCGAGGTCCGCCGACTCGGTCCGCACGCCGTACCCGGCCTCGCCGATGGCCGCCGCCAGTGCCGAGCGGGGACGTCTGGGCGGCGTCGAAGTCGACGGTCGCCCGCTCGGTCGCGAGGTTCACCGTCGCGGAGGCCACGCCCGGGACCTTCCGCAGCGCTCGCTCGACGCGACCCACGCACGCGGCGCAGGTCATCCCCTCGACCCCCAGCGTCGCCCGACTGGCGGCGGCGCTTGCGATCGATGGGGTGGGCGGAGCGGGCATGGGACGGGGCGGCCGCCGATGGACGGGCGCGGAGCGCCCCCTCTTACGGTTGCCCAGCGCCCGGGGCTCTGTACGGACCCCTTGGGGAACGGCGCTCGTAGACCTCGCCGCCCGTCCCCCGCGACCCATGCCGACCGCGCTCCGACCCCCGCCCCCTGACCTCGACCGGATCGCGCCGTTCGAGCGCCCCTTCTCCAGCGCCGAGTACCGGCGGCTGGCCGAGACCGGCGTGCTCGGCCCCGATAGCCGCGTTGAGCTGATCGACGGACGCATCGTCACCATGTCCCCCATCCTGCCCGCCGCACTACCACACCGTCGTCCGACTGACGGACCTGTCTCCGAACGGCTCTACGGCGAATCGCCTCGACCGGCGAGAGTCGTCGTCCAGAGTTCAATCGCGTTGCGCGACGGCACCGAGCCCGAGCCGGATCTCATGCTCCTGCGTCCCGGCGCTCCCGAGGACCGGCTGCCTGGACCCGACGACGTGCTGCTGGTGGTCGAGGTCTCCGACTCGACGCTGCGCTACGACCAGACCGTCAAGCGCGACCGCTACGCCCAGGCCGGCGTGCCCGAGACCTGGGTGCTCGACATCGCCGGACGCGCCGTCGAGGTCGGCCGCCAGCCGGAGGGGCGGGAGTACCGCGACCTCACCCGACTGGAGGAGGGCGCCACCGTGGACATCGCGGCGCTGCCCGACCTCGCCCCCATCCCCGTCTCCGACCTCTTCCCGCCTGCGCAATGACCCTCACCTTTTGGGGCGCCGCCCAAACCGTCACCGGCTCGCTGCACTTCCTGGAGCTAGACGACGGCACCAAGCTGTTCCTGGACTGCGGGCTCTACCAAGGCCGCCGGTCGCAAGCCCGGGAGCTGAACGCCGACTGGCCGTGCGACCCGTCGGCCGTAGACGCCGTCCTGCTGTCGCACGCCCACATCGACCACGCCGGCCTGCTGCCCAAGCTGTGGCGCGACGGCTTCCGCGGGACGGTCTACGCGACGCACGCGACCCGCGACCTGTGCGCGATCATGCTGCGCGACAGCGCCTACATCCAGGAGAAGGACGCCGACTTCTTCAACCGCAAGATCCGCAAGAAGGGGCAGGAGAAGGTCGAGCCGCTCTACGAACAGGCCGACGCCGACGGCGCGCTGTCGTGCTTCCACGGCGTCCCCTACGACTCCGAGTTCAAGGTGCCCGGCGGCGTCTCCGTCACCTACCGCGACGCGGGCCACATCCTGGGCTCGGCGTCGATGACGCTCGACCTGCCCGGCGGAAAGCGGTTGGGCTTCACCGGCGACCTGGGCAACCCCGGCCGCCCCATCCTGCGCGACCCCCAGCCGCTGCCCGCCGTCGACTGGCTGATCTGCGAGAGTACGTACGGCGGCAAGACGCACGAGCCCGTCGACCAGGCCAAGGCGCGACTGGCGGAGATCGTGAGCGAGACCGCCGCCGCCGGCGGGCGCGTCGTCATCCCCGCCTTCGCCGTCGGGCGGACCCAGGAGCTGGTCCACAACCTCGACCAGCTGTGGAACGAGGACGCCATCCCCCACATCCCCGTCTTCGTCGACAGCCCGCTCGCGGTCAACGCGACGGCGGTCTTCCAGACGCACCCCGAGTGCTACGACGACGACTTGTTGGAGTACATGCTCTCCGACCCCAACCCGTTCGGGTTCGACCGGCTGGAGTACGTCCGGGAGGCGAGCCGGTCCAAGGAGCTCAACGGTCTGGAGACGCCGTTCGTCGTGATCTCGGCGTCGGGGATGTGCGAGGCCGGGCGGATCCTCCACCACCTGCGCAACACCGTCGAGAGCTCCAAGAACACGGTTCTCATCGTTGGCTACCAGGCCGAGCACACGCTCGGTCGCCGCATCGTCGAGCGCCGCGAGGAGGTCAAGATCTTCGGCAAACCGCACGCGCTGAACGCCCGGGTCGAGGTCATGAACACGTTCTCCGCGCATGCCGACGAGCCCGGGCTGGTCGACTTCGTCGGCGCGCTCGACCCGGACCGCTTGCAGACCGTCTACCTCGTCCACGGCGACCCGCCGCGCCAGGCCGCGCTGGCGGACGCCTTCCGCCAGTCGGGCGTGCGGAACGTCGAGGCGCCGGAGCGGGGGCAGGCGGTCACGCTGCGCTAAAGCCGGACCCCGGTTGGCGTGTGCCGAGGCGGTCCGCCAGTGGGGAGCGCGCGCCGGTGGCTGAAGCTGCCAGCGCGTGCGAGACCGCGGGAGGGGCTACTTCCCCAGCTTGTCGGCGGCCTTGCTCAGGAGGTCGGTGGCCGTGTCGGCCGCCAAGTCGGCGAGGTCCTCGGCCTTGTCTTTGAGGGAGTCGGGCGCCATGTCGGCGGCCTTCTTCGCGAGGTCGCCCGCGGCGTCTCCGGCCTTGTCGGCGAGGGTCTTGGCGAGGTCGCCGGCGCCGTCGGCGAGGTTCTTGAGATCCATGGGTGCGGGGTGTCGAGGAAGAGCCAGTATACACGTCGGCCCCAGACCGCGACTGCGATCCGGGGCCGGAATGGAGGGCTGGGCCTCGCTAGTCCACTCTGTCGATGGCGTCCTCCGCCTTGTCGGCGGCGTCGGCGTGGGCGTCGCCGGCGGTCTTGCGCGCCTTGCCGGCCATCTCCTGGGCCGCGCCCTTGGCCTGCATGCTGTGGTCGCCGAGGGCATCGCCGACGTTCTTCTTGACCTTGCCCTTGATCTCGTCGAAGGCACCGCCGGCCTGCTCCTTGCGGCCCTTGGCGTGCTCCTTGTTGAGTTTGTTCTTGGCGTCGTCGCTCATGTCGCTCATGTCAGTGCGGGAGTGTGGAGCGCTCTCACGGCGCCGCACCCGGCGGGGTCCCGAACTCTAGCAAATTCATGAGGCAACGGTGAAGGGGCTAGCGCGACCGCGCGTAGTCTCGGGCCAGCCGCTCCGTGGCGCGGCGCGCCGTGAGGTCGGCGAGGCGGCCCAGCCCCGTCGCCATCTCCTGGACCGAGAGGTTCGCGAGCGCCCGCCCCGTCACCACGTTGCCGACCGCGGCCGGCAGCAGCCCGAACAGCGACCGGTCCACGACCTCGCGCTCGGCCAGCCGGGCGTCCCACAGCACCTCGCCGGTGCTCGCCGCCAGCAGCCGGACCTCGCCGGTGAGCACGAAGAACACCTCGCCCTCGAACGAGTCGGCGACGAGCCCGTAGTCGGCGACGCGGAGGTCGAGCACGAAGTCGGACTCCTCGGGCCGCGTCGCCGGCGCGAACCGGAGCACGCGCGCCGCGCCGGCCAGCGACTGGCGGGCGATGCGGTCGGCGACGTCGACCTGGGCCACGACGCTGTCGAGCCGCACCTGGGCGCGGCGCGCTTGGCGCCTCTTGTCCACCGACGTCCCCACGCGGACGGCGGTCCCGACGGGGTCGTAGACGTCGATGCCCGCCTCAAGCGGGCTCCCGGCCTGGACGCGCGGCGCGGGCGGGATGGCCGCCGTGACGGCCACGCGGCGGCCTTCGAGCGCGACCTCGTCCAGGCGGTTCGAGGCGCCGCAGCCCTGGACGGCCAGCAGGGTCAGGGCAAACAGGAGACTCCGGAGCAGCACGGTAGGCGGGGTGGGGTGCGGTAGTTTAGCCGCCCCCCGCCCGGACCCGGTAACTCATGCCCTACGTCGTCGCCCAGCCCTGCATCAACTGCAAGCACACGTCCTGCGTCGAGGTGTGCCCCGTGGACTGCTTCTACGAGGGGCCGAACTTCCTGGCGATCCACCCCGACGAGTGCATCGACTGCAACGCCTGCGTGCCGGCCTGCCCCGTCGAGGCCATCTACGCCGACGACGAGCTGCCGGAGGAGTGGGCGCACTACGCGCAGTGGAACGAGTACCTCGCTGGCCAGTGGCAGGCGCTGGGGTACAACATCACCGAGGAGAAGCCGGCCCTGCCGGACGCCGAGACCTGGGCGACCGCGCCGCAGTCGGAGACCAAGAACGAGGAGGACATCCTGACCTGGGAGGGTGCGGAATAGGTCCGAGACCCGTCGCTTGGCCTTCCAGTCCGTAGGCTTCCCGCTCGCCGTCGGCGTCGGGGTCTACGCCGCGTGGCGGCTAACGCGCTGGAGCGCTTGGATTCAGGCGGGATTGCTGACGATGGTCGTTGGGGGTGTCGGCGTCGTGTTGGCGGGGATACTTCTGACTGCTCACGTCGTCCGCCAGCGAGGCGAGGGCGCGCCGTGGGGGGAGGCTCTTGGGGGCGCCGTGGCGCCGGCGGCTCTCGCCGTGCTGGCGGTCGTAACGGGCCTCGGGCTAGCGTCCTCCGCCCTTGACCGTATGTCGGACCACGTGGTCACGGTGCGCAACCAGTCGCGTGGGGTGGTCCGAGGGGTGGAGGTGTTCGGCGGCGGGGCATCCCACGTCTGGGCCGACCTTGAGCCGGGAGAGTCCGAGACGGCGACGCTGCGTGTCCGGCAAGACGGGGTGCTGGAGTACCGCGCGACGGTCGGAGGCGAAACGCGAGGGGGCGTGATCGAGGGCTACGTGACCCCCGGGATGCCCGGCGGGCGTGCGACCGTTGTGATCCGCGAGGACGGCACCGTCGGCCGCGGCCTCCTCGGGAGACTCTGACACCGCCTGCGCGTTGGACGGCCCCGTCTCCCATCCGTCCCATGCACGTCCTCATCACCGGCGCCTCGTCCGGCATCGGCGCCGCCGTCGCTCGGGAGTTCGCGTCTCATGGCGCCCGCCTAGCCCTCGTCGCCCGCTCCGCCGACCGACTGGCGGAGGTGGCCAGCGAGTGCGAGAAGCTGGGTGGAGACGCCCAAGCCTTCGTCTGCGACGTCACCGATGACCAGGCCGTCGAGGCCATGGCCAACGCCGTCCGCGGTTGGCGCGGCACGCCCGACGTCGTCGTCAACAACGCCGGCGCGTTCGTGCCCGGCGGCGTGCTGGAGACGACCGTCGACGGCTTCCGCCAGCAGCTCGAGGTCAACGCGGTCTCGGCGTTCGCCGTCACGCGCGCGTTCCTGGCCGGGATGCTGGAGCGCGGCTCGGGCCGCGTCCTGATGATGGGGTCCGTCGCGTCGGTGCGGGGCTACCCCGGCGGGGCGGCCTACGGCGCGGCCAAGCACGCGATGCTGGGGCTGGCGCGCGCGCTCCGCGAGGAGGCCAAGGGGACCGGGGTCTCGGTCACGACGCTCCTGCCCGGCGCCGTCCGCACCGGCTCGTGGGACGGGACCGAGTTGCCGGACGAGCGGTTCATGCCGCCCCAAGACGTCGCCCGACTGGCGGTCGAGGTCGCCATGCTCTCCGGCCGGACCGTCGTCGAGGAAGTGCTGTTGCGGCCCGACGCGGGGGACATCTAGAGCGGCGGGGAGACGCGCGGATCCGAGCCTGACTCCCCGCCTCACGTCTCTACGCCATCGTCAGCCCGCCGTCGACGGCCAGCGACTGGCCCGTCACCGACCGGCTCCAGGGCGAGGCGAAGAACAGGACGGCGTCGGCGAACTGGTCGGGGGTGACGGTCTGCTGGAGCGGGGTCCCCTGGCGGACGAACTCGAACACCTCGTCGCTGGTGACCGCGCTCGCGTCGGTCGTCTGGAGCAGCCCACCGGCCACCAAGTTGACGCGGACGCCGTGCGGCCCGAGCTCCTTGGCCAGCGTCCGCGTCAGCCCCACGAGCCCGGCTTTGGCGGCGGTGTAGTCGTGGTAGGTGACCACGGGGTTGTAGACCAGGTTCGTGCCGATGTGGACGAGCGAGCCGCCGGTCTCCTGCGCCTTCATCACCGGCAGCGCCGCCTGGGCCAGGTGGAACGCGGCGCGGACGGCGCCCTGGTACTGGCGGTCGAAGTGCTCCCAGGTCGCGGTCTCGACCGAGACGTAGTCGGCGCCGGGGTCGAAGGAGTAGCTGGGGAGGGCGTTGCTCACGACCACGTCGAGCCGGCCGTAGCGCTCGGCGGTGGCCTCGACCAGGCCGCGGACGGCGTCGGCGTCGGTGACGTCGGCTTGGCAAGCGAAGGCGCGGCCGCCGGCGGCCTCGATCTCGGCGACGACGGCGTCGGCCTTGTCCTGGCTCTGGAGGTAGTTGACGGCGACGGCGGCGCCCTCGCGGGCGAGGGCCCGGGCGATGGCGGCGCCGGCGCCGCGGCTGGCGCCGGTCACGAGGGCGACGGTGTCGGAGAGGGTGGGCATGGGTGGGGGGAGAGGGAGGCCCAAGCTACCCGGTCTCTAGGCGCGGGTCTGCGGCGGGGTCGCGCCACCCACTCCTCTAGGAAGAACTCGGCCGCACTCCACCCGACGCGTGGGGAGTGAATCGCACCACGCCTTGCGCAGACGCTCGGCACCCCGCCTCCGCCGCGACGTAGAGCCTGGGCCCCTCCGCCCGACGCCATGCCCCAGCCCCTCCCCGAGTACGACACCCTGGACGCCGTCGCGCTAGCGGCGCTCATCGACGAGGGCGAGGTGGGTGCCGCCGAGGTCGCCGACGCCGCCCTGGCGCGCGCCGAGTCGCGCGGGCGTTCCCTCGGCGCGTTCGCGCACCTGGAGCCCGGCTCGGCCGCGCGCAAGCAGGCCGCCAGCGCGGCCGACGGGCCGCTGCACGGCGTCCCGTTCCTGGTCAAGGACCTGGGCCACGCCGTCGCCGGGATGCCGCACCGCTCGGGCTCGGCGGCCTACCGCTACTTCGTCCCCGACGCCGACGCCACCTACGTCGAGCGCGCTCGCGCCGCCGGGCTGGTGGTGATCGGCAAGACCGCCGTGCCCGAGTTCGGGCTCGTCGCCGTCACCGAGCCCGCCGCCTACGCCCCCGCCCGGAATCCCTGGGCGCCGACACGCACGCCGGGCGGGTCGTCCGGCGGCGCCGGAGCGGCCGTCGCCGCGCGCGTCGTGCCCGCCGCCGACGCGACGGACGGTGGGGGCTCGATCCGCATCCCCGCCAGCTTCTGCGGCCTGTTCGGCCTCAAGCCCTCGCGCGGACGCGTCCCCGAGGGCCCGCTGGTCGGCGAGTCGTGGCACGGCGCCGTCGCCAGCCTGGCCGTCACGCGGTCCGTCCGCGACGCGGCGGCGTTGCTGGACGCCGTCGCCGGCCCGGCCCCGGGCGACCCGGTCGCCTTGCCCTTGCCCGCGTCCCCGTTCGCCGACGAGGTCGGCCAGGACCCCGGCCGCCTCAAGATCGGGTGGACCACGCGCTCGCCCCTGGGCACCCCCGTCGACCCGGCTTGCGTCGCCGCCGTCGAGGACGCAGTCACGCTGCTGGCGGATCTCGGGCACCACGTCGAGCCCGCCGAGCCCGACGTCGACGGCCGCGCCGTGGCGCGGGGCTACCTCACGATGTACTTCGGCCAGTGCGCCGCGACGCTGCGCCGGATGGAGGACGAGCGGCCCGGGTCGAGCCGGGAGACCGAGACGCTAACGCGACTGCTGGCGCGGCTGGGCGAGTCGATGACCGCCGGCCAGTACGCCAAGGCGTTGGACGAGTGGAACGTGCTGGGCCGCGCCGTCGGCGCCTTCCACCAGCGGTTCGACCTGTACCTCACGCCGACCGTGGCGGCGTTGCCCGGCGAGATCGGCTCCCAGCTCCCGACCGCCGCCGAGCGGGCGCTGATGCGCGTCGCCGTCGCCACGCGCTCGGCCGGGCTCCTGCTCAAGACCGGCTTCGTGGACCAGATGCTGGACGAGCGCCTGGCGCCGACGCCGTTCACCCAGCTCGCCAACCTGACCGGCCTGCCGGCGATGTCGGTGCCGCTGTCGTGGACCGAGCCCCTCCCCGACGCCCCGCGCGGGCTGCCCGTCGGCGTCCAGTTCGTCGCCCGGCCCCGGGACGAGGCCACGCTGCTCCGACTGGCGGCGCAGCTGGAGGCGGCCCAGCCGTGGGCGCACCGCCGCCCGGCGATGGCGGACGACGAGGCGTAGCGGGGCCGAGCACGGCACCCCGTAGGCTCAGCGATGGTGTCAGTGCGAGGCGCGCCTCTCCCCGCCGAGGGCGTCCGCCAGCAGGACGCGACGCCGCCGGTGGGCACCGCCGTCGGCAGCGGGCGTTGACCCGGTCCCCTCCCCATCGCACCCATGCCCGACGTTCAGCACGACGCCTCCGCCCACGCCTTCACCGCCGACGTCGACGGCGGCACTGCCAAACTGGAGTACCAGCGCGAGGGCGACCGGATCGTCTTCACGCACACGTTCGTGCCCGAGTCCGCGCGCGGCCAAGACATCGGCTCCACGCTGGTCGAGGCCGGGCTGGACCACGCCCGAGAGAACAAGCTGACGGTCGTGCCGCAGTGCCCGTTCGTGGCCTCGTACATCGAGAGCCACCCGGGCACCCAGAGCCTGCTCGCGTGACCGCGCTCCCCGACCTCGGCGTCCCCCTCCGCTCGCGCTGGGTCGACGGCGCGGGCGTCCGGCTCCACGTGGTCGAGGCCGGCCCCGACGACGGGCCGCTCGTGGTCCTGCTCCACGGGTTCCCCGAGTTTTGGTACGGCTGGCGCCACCAGATCCCGGCGCTCGCCCGGGCCGGCTGGCGCGTCTGGGTGCCCGACCAGCGCGGCTACAACCGGTCCGACGCGCCCGCCGGCGTCTCGGCCTACGACGTCGACCGGCTGGCGGACGACGTCGAGGCGCTGATCGACGCGGCGGGCGCCGAGCGCGCGCGCGTCGTCGGGCACGACTGGGGCGCCGTCGTCGCGTGGTGGCTCGCGCTCCGCGCGCCCGAGCGCGTCGAGCGGCTGGCGGTCCTGAACGTGCCGCACCCCGTCGCCTACAAGCGCTTTCTCGCGCGGTCGCCGCGGCAGATGCTCAAGAGCTGGTACGTCGGCTTTTTCCAGATGCCCGCGCTCCCCGAGCTCGGGCTCCGCCAGCTGGGCGCGCGCGCGCTCCGGCTGTCGAGCGCGCCGGGCACGTTCTCCGACGCCGACCTCGCCCGCTACCGCGCCGCCTGGGACCGGCCCGGACGGGCGCGCGGCATGATCTCGTGGTACCGCGCCCTGGCCCGCCGCCTGGCCACGGTCGAGGTCGACGACCCGACGGTCCGCCCGCCGACGCTCATCGTCTGGGGCGAGGGCGACGCGTTCCTCGACCGCCGCCTGGCCGCGCGCTCGGCGGCCTACTGCGCCGACGTCCGGCTGCACACGTTCCCCGGCGTCTCGCACTGGGTCCAGCACGAGGCGCCCGAGACGGTGAATCCGTTGCTCCTGTCGTTCCTCGACGAGTGACGCCGCGCTGGCGGACGGCCTCCGCCAGTCCGGCTACTCGCCGGCGTGGGCGTCGAGGTAGGCCAGCGCCACGCCGGTCATCGCGCGCACGCCGACCGGGAGCCCGGCCTCGGAGACGAAGAAGTCCGGCGTGTGGTGCGCCGGCGCGTCGGCCTCGGCGACCTCGGGCGGACGGCCGCCCAGGACGAAGTAGAAGCCCGGCACTTCGCGCGCGAAGAACGAGAAGTCCTCGGCGCCCGTCCGCGGCGGGACCACGTGGACGCGGTCGGCGCCGGCGGCGGCGACGAGCGCCGAGACGCTGGCGGCGGTGAGCGCGGGGTCGTTCGAGGTGACGGGGTACGAGGCCGAGTACGGGATCTCGACCTCGGCCGTCGTCCCCAGCGCCTGGGCGGTGCTCGTCGCGATCTCCCGAATGCGGGCGTTGACGAGCTCTCGGTCGGCCGTCGACAGCGTCCGGATCGTCCCGATCATCTCGACTTCCTCGGGGATGATGTTGGACCGCACGCCGCCGTGGATGCTGCCGACCGTCACCACGGCCGGGTTCTCGGTCAGGTTCACCGTCCGGCTGACGACGGTCTGGAGCGCGGTGATGATGTGGGCCGAGGCGACCACGGGGTCGGCGCCGAGCCAGGGGTAGGCCCCGTGCGACTGCTTGCCGCGGACGGTGATCCGCATGTCGTCGACGCCGGCCCACAGGCCGCCGGCGCGGTAGCCGATGTGGCCGGCCTCCATCTGGGAGTTGATGTGCAACGCGAACGCGGCGTCCACGCCGTGCCGCGTGAGCACGCCTTCCTTGACCATCAGCTCGGCCCCGCCCTCCTCGCCCTTGGGCGCGCCCTCCTCGGCAGGCTGGAACAGGAACACGACCGTGCCCGCGATCTCGTCGCGCCGAGCCGCCAGCACCTCGGCCACGCCCATCAGGATCGCGACGTGGGTGTCGTGGCCGCACGCGTGCGAGACCGGGACCAGGTTGCCGTTGTACTCGCCCGTCGCGGTCGATTTAAATGGCAGGTCGGTCCGCTCCTCGACCGGCAACCCGTCCATGTCGGCGCGGAGCGCGACCGTCGCCCCAGGCCTCCCCCCGCGGAGCACGCCCACGACGCCGGTCACGGCGACGCCGGTCTCGACCTCGATCCCCAGCGACTCCAGGTGCGCCGCGACGACGCCGGCCGTCCGCGTCTCGCGGTTGGAGAGCTCGGGGTGCTGGTGGAAGTCGCGCCGCCACTCGACGACCTTGGACTCGACGGCGTCGAAGGCGGGGTCGAGCGAGGCCACCGTCAGGGCGGGCTGGGCGGAGGCGGCGGTGCCGGCGGCGAGCGCCAGTGCGGCGAGGGCGAGACGGGTCATCAGGCGGGAGGCGGGTGCCCGGGCAGACTACGACCGCGGGGGAACCTGACGGCGCACCCGGAGAACCACGGCTCCCCTCTCCCCCTCGCCCATGACCACCCGAACCTTCCACGTCGACGACACCGACTGGACGCTGGCCCAGGCGATGGTCGGCACCGACGAGGAGCGCCACGAGTCCGAGGACGACGGCACGGTCCCCGTCGTCGCCACGCCGAGCGGCGGGGCGCAGTCGGTCCGCCTGGCGCTGGCGCCCGACTGGGCGGACATGGACGACGACGCGCTGGCGGGGGCCATCCGCGCGGCGGAGTAGCGGGCGGTACGCGCCGCCAGTCGCCCGGGCGCGTCCGTCTGTCGGGTAGCTTCTGCCCATGCCCGACGACCTCTTCGACGCCGCCGCCTCGGCCCGCCGCAAACGCTCCGCCCCGCTGGCGGACCGGATGCGGCCGCAGACGCTGGACCAGTACGTCGGCCAGGGCCACGTGCTGGCGCCGGGCTCGCTGCTGCGCCGCGCCGTCGAGGCCGACCGCGTGACCTCGCTCATCCTGTTCGGCCCGCCCGGGACGGGGAAGACCACGCTGGCGCGGATCATCGCCAACACCACGCGCAAGCACTTCGCCAGCCTCAACGCCGTGCTGGCGGGCGTCAAGGACATCCGCGAGCAGGTGTCGGCGGCCCAGGAGCGGCTGAGGCTCCACGGCCAGGGGACCATCCTGTTCGTCGACGAGGTCCACCGGTTCAACAAGAGCCAGCAAGACGCGCTCCTGCCCCACGTCGAGAACGGGACGGTCACGTTCGTCGGGGCCACGACGGAGAACCCGTACTTCGAGGTCAACAAGGCGCTGGTCTCGCGCTCTCGGGTGTTCGAGCTGCGGACGTTGTCGGAGGACGACCTGCGCGACGTCGTCGCCCAGACGCTGGCCGACGCGTCGCGCGGCTACGGCGGGCTCGACGTCCAGATCGACGACGACGCCCTCGGCCATTTGGTCAGCACGGCCAACGGCGACGCGCGGAGCCTGCTCAACGCGCTCGAGCTGGCGGTCGAGACCACCGAGGTCGACGGCGGCGTGGTCCGCGTGACGCTGCCCATCGCCGAGGAGTCCATCCAGCAGCGCGCGGTCCTGTACGACAAGGACGGCGACGCCCACTACGACACCGTCTCGGCGTTCATCAAGTCCATGCGGGGCTCGGACCCCGACGCGGCGCTGTACTGGATGGCGCGGATGATCTACGCCGGCGAGGACCCCCGCTTCGTGCTCCGCCGGATGCTGATCTTCGCGTCGGAGGACGTCGGGCTCGCCGACCCCAACGCCATCCGCCAGGCCGTCGCGTGCCAGCAGGCGTTCGAGTTCGTCGGGATGCCCGAGGGCCGGTTCTTGCTCGGCCAGCTGTGCGTCTACCTCGCCACGGCGCCCAAGTCGAACTCGAACTTCGCCTTCTTCTCCGCCCTCGAGCACGTGGCAAAAGAGCGGACGGAGGAGCCGCCCAACGCGCTCAAGGACGGCAGCCGCGACAAGAAGGGGCTGGGGCACGGCGTCGGCTACAAGTACCCCCACGCATACCGCGACCACTACGTCCCCGAGCAGTACCTCCCCGGCGGGATGCAGGGGACGTACTTCTACGAGCCGTCCGACCAGGGCTACGAGGCGCGACTGGCGGTGCGGCTCGACCAGCTCCGCCAGCGCGACGCGGAGGAGTCGATCGAGAAGCGGGTCCAGCGCTACGCCGAGCACGGCTAGCGCGACCCGCCCGGCGGCGCGCCCGGCCGGGCGTTCCGATCAGCCGGCCACCAGCGCGGGGGCCTCGACCGGGGCCGCCTGCGCGGCCGGCAGCTCGAACCAGAACCGGCTCCCGCGCCCCGGCGCGCTCTCGACGCCGCAGTCGCCGTCGAGCCGGTCCACGATCCGGCGGACGATGGAGAGCCCCAGCCCGTGGCCCTCGATGGGCTCGGCGGTGACGCGCGCGAACGGGCGGAAGAGCCGGGCCTGCTGGTCGGCGTCGAGCCCGGGGCCGTGGTCCTGGACCCAGAACCGGACCCGGCCGCCGGCGGTGTCGGCGCCGATCTCGATGCGGGGGGCGTGGCCGCCGTACTTGGCCGCGTTCGAGAGGTAGTTGGCCCACACGGCCTCGACCCACGGCCCGTGCCCGCGCGCCGACGGCCACCGCGCCGGCCCCACGACCCGGGCGTCCGTGGCCTCGGTAAGGTGCGCCACCCGAGCCAGCGCCCCGTCGACGAGCGGCCCCATCGCCAGCGGCACGGGCTCGACCGACTGGCGGCCCACGCCGGCGAGCAGGAGGAGGTCCTCGATGATGCCGTTTAGGCGCCACGCCTGCGACCGCACCGCTCGTGCGGCGTCGCCCCGCACGTCGGGATCGAGGCCGGGGTCGAGCAGCAAGGCGGCGTACCCCAGGATGCCGTGCAGGGGGGTCCGGAGGTCGTGGGCGACGGTGTGGGCGAAGGCGTCCAGCTCGGCGTTGCGGTCGCGCAAGGCGCGGTTGGCAGATTCGAGCGCCTCCCGCTGGCCGCGGCGGCGCGTCACGTCGCGGAGCATCGCGAGCCGGCCGGTCCGCTCGCCGTCGCGGCTCGTCAGGGGGGTGACGGCGATGTCGAAGTGGCGCGGCCCGCCGGGGGTTCTCACGGTCGCCTCGGCGTGGGCCTCGCGCTCCCCTCCCAGGGCGGCGACGGCGCGCGCGAGCTCGGGCGGGAGCGCGTCCGACACGGCCCGGCCGACGGGCTCCGCCCCTCCGAGCAACCGGGCGAGGGCGGGGTTGGCGTCGACGATGCGGCCGTCGAGGTCCAGGACCAGCATGGGGTGCGGCAGCCGCTCCACCAGGGCCGCCCGGGCGGCGGGCCGGAGGTCGAGGAAGCGGTAGCGCGCCAGGCCGACCGCGAAGGCGGCCGACGAGAGCCCCATCGAGAGCGGCGTGAAGTCCTTCGCCGGCCCCCCGCCCCCCACGAGGAAGGCGACGCTGAGGCCCATGGGCACGAGGGCGCCCGCCACGATCCACCGGGAGAGGGTCCGGGCCTGGGAGCCGGCCCCGGCGTAGGCCCGCAGGAGCACGACGAGCGAGACGGCGACGGCGGCCCACGAGGCCACCGTCTGCGCCCACCCCACCGGGCCGAGCGCGTAGACGAGGTACGAGAACGGGCCGTCGGAGGCCACGCCCCACGTGCTCCACACCCAGCCGTGGGCGTCGTTGGTGAGCGCTAGCCCGCCGTAGACCGCCGCCCACCCGGCGAGCACCCCGAGCGCGACGCCGCCGGCGCGCGTGAGCCGGCCGGTGTAGCTCAGCACGAACCAGATCCAGGCGACGGCCAGCGTCGAGGCGAACGACAGGCCCGCCTGCGACCACCGCGTCGTCGCCTCCGGGGTCTCCGCGAGGAGCGCCAGCGCGTCGCAGGCGAGCCACCCGAGCTCCGAGGCGGAGAAGGCGACCAGGGCCCAGCCGCCCGGTCCGTCCCGCCGCCGCCACGCCACGACGCCCACGGCCACCATCAGGGCGGCCCCGAGGGGGGTGAGGGCGATGAACGTCAGAGACTCCACGTCGCGGTGGGGAGGGCCCGCGCTAGCTATCGGCGCGGTCCGTGCCGGGCTAAACCGATCCGGAACAATACCCGCCGAGGCCTCCCCCCGCAACTCCGGCGGGCTCTACCGGCCGGGCGCGCCTCGTCGCAACGAGTGGCCCAGCTCCTGCACGCTCAGGTCCAGGTCGAGGTCCGAGACCACGCTCGACAGCCGGCCCTGGGCGTCGCGGACGGCCTTGTTGTAGACCGCCGGCCCGATCTCGGCGACGGCGTAGTCCAAGAACGCCTCGGCGGCGACGACGCCCACCTCCAGCTCGAAGTGCTCGGCGAGGTAGGCCTGGATCGAGGCGACCAGGTCGGGACGGGAGCGCTTGGGGATCTCGACGGGCATCGGCGCAGGGGCCGGCGCCACCCGGCGCCGCGCTGGCGGCTAGGATACGCCGGGACGGGACGCGCTCCCGCTCGCCGAGGCGCGCCGCCAGCGGGGCCGAAACGAGGGCGCCCCCGCCGGCCGGGGCCAGCGGGGGCGCGGTACGCGAGCGCGGTGCGGGGCTACATCCCGAACGCCTCCTTGAGCCGGTCGGCCGCGAACGCCTGCGCGGCGACGGCCTGCTCCAGGATGGCGCCCATGCCGAAGAACTCGTGCGTGACGCCGTTGTAGAGCCGGCGCTCGACGTCGACGCCGGCGGCCTCTAGCGCCTGAGCGAGGTCGCCGCCCTCGGCCTCCAGCGGGTCGATCTGGGCGTTGATGATCGTCGTCGGCGGCAGGCCCGAGAGGTCGTGCTCCAAGAGGTCCACGTAGTCGTAGGTCCGGCTCCGCCAGTCGGGGGCGTAGTTGCTGAAGAACCACTCCATCCCGCCCCGACCGAGCGGCAGCGCGTCGGCGTAGCGGTCGTAGCTGGCCGACTGGACGTCGCCGTCGGCGATGGGGTAGACCGAGACGATGGCGCTCGGCATCGCGACGTTCTGCTCGCGTGCGCGGATGGCCGTCGCGACGGCGAGGTTGCCGCCGGCCGACTCGCCGGCGAGCGCGACCCGGTTGGGGTCCCCGCCGATGGAGGCCGCGTTCTGCGTGACCCACTGGTACGCCGCGAAGGCGTCGTCGTGGGCGGCGGGGTAGGGGTTCTCGGGCGCCAGACGGTACGCGACCGACACCACGACCGCGCCGGTCTGGGTCGCCAGCGCGACGGCGCCGGCCTCGTAGGTGTCAAGGTCCGCGATGACCCAGCCGCCGCCGTGGAAGTACACCACGACCGGGAGCGGTCCGCTCGCGCCCTTGGGCGTGTAGGTCCGCACCAGGAGCCCCTGGCTGGGGCCGACGGGGATCTTGCGGTGGTTGATCGCGACGGGGTCCGGGAGCGGGGGGTGGCCCGCCGCCTTCATCAGCCCGATGACGGCCGCCGTCGGCGTCTTCTGCATCCGGGCCTGGAAGCCGGTGAGTTGGGGGAGGGGTACGTTGCCGAACGACTTGAGCTCGTCGACGATGGCCCACATCTGGTCGTCGATGCCGGGCGCCCACGACGGCTTGGGGGCGTCGGTGGTGACGTTCATCGGGTTCGTGATCTCGGAGTCGGCCGAGTCCGACATCGTCATGGTGTTGACGGAGGCGTAGCAGCCGCCGAGGGCCAGGCTAGCGAGCAGGAGGGGGAGGGCGAGCTTCATCGGGCGAGAGTGGGAGTGTGAAGGGAGGCTGCGAACCGGCGGACCCCGCCCCAGTGCCGGGGCAGCGCGTCACTCGGGAATCTCCCGAACCCCGACCCGGGGCATCTCCACGCCTGCGCGGAGGGATCCCCGCCTCGGCGTGGCCCGTCCGCCCCGGCCCTCCGCCCTCGCGCCCCGTGCCCGTCTCCGTCCTGACCCTGGTCCGCAACCGGACCGCCTACCTCCACGGCCTGCTCGCCGCGCTGGCGGTCGCGCCCGACCCGCCCGCCGACGTGGCGGTGGCCGTCTGCGGCGGAGACGACCCGCGACCAGGCGCGCCCGACACGCCGTTCCCCGTCCGGTTCTCTGGAGATGGAGGGTGCCGGCGAGCGGATCCCGTACAGCCCCGCCCGCAACGCCTGCGCGCGCGCTGCCGGCACCGACCGCCTGCTGTTCCTGGACGCCGACTGCGTCCCGATGCCCGGCGCCCTGGACGCGTTCGGCGCCGCCCTCGCGGATCAGGACGCCGTGGTGATCGGCGAGGTGCTCTACCTCCCCCCTGGCGCCGACGTGGACCCAGCGGACGTGGGAGCGCTCGCGGACGTCGGGCGCCCGCACCCCGCCCGGCCGCGTCCGCCAGCCCGGGGTTGGGAGGCGTCGGACCGCTACGACCTGGTGTGGGGGCTGTCCATCGGCGTCCGCCGGTCCACGTTCCTGGACTTGGGCGGGTTCGACGAGGGCTACGGCGGCTACGCGGGCGAGGACACCGACTGGGCCGAGGCCGCCCGCCAGGCCGGCGTGCCGCTGGTGGTGGCTGCTGGCGCGACGGTCGCCCACCGGCACCACGACGTGTTCGAGCCGCCGGTCCAGCAGCTGGCGGCGACGGTCGCGAACGCCCAGCGCTTCCGGGACAAGTGGGGCTGGTGGCCGATGGGCGGCTGGCTCCGGGGCTTCGCCGACCTCGGCCTGGTCGAGTGGGCGCCCGACGCCGAGCGCGCGACGGTCGTCCGGGAGCCGACGGACGCGGAGGTCGAGGCGGCGCGGCGGACCTCCGCGCTCCCGTTCCGCCTGGAAGGCTAGGTCCCGATTCCGGCGCGCGACTGGCGGACCGCGCCCGGCGGGCCGGCGGCACGCCTTCGGCCGACTGCGACCTACGCGCCTCGCCGACAGTTACGGACAGGTTTCTCTCTCGACGGCCGCCTCCGCCAGTCGGTCGAGCACAGCGGCGGCGCGCTGGGCGCCCCGGCCGTCGCACAGCGCGCGGAGGGGCGCCGTGTCCGCGGACCGGGCACGGTCGAGCAGCGCCGGCCAGGCTTGCGGCTCGGGCCAGTCGGGACATGCGAGGGCTGCGCCCGCCCGCTCCAGCGCTTGCGCCTTTCGCACCTGCTCTTCGAACGGGCGAGCGGCCGGGACCCCCACCAGCGGACGCCCCGCCGCCGCCGCTTCCATCACCGCGTTGTGCCCGCCGTGCGCGACCACGACCTCGGCGCGAGCCATCGCCGGGAACGGATCGTCCACCCAGCCCAGGCCCGCTAGGTTCGGCGGCGCGCCGTTCGGCGTCTCCGCGCCCAGCACCGACCACCGCCAGCGCGGCGTGGCCCGGGCGGCGGCGGCCAGGTCCTGGGCCGTCCACGCCGCGCCCGAGCCTGAGCCCTCCGCTCCGGCGCCGCCCAGGACCACGACCGACTGGCGGACGACCTCGGCAGGTCGCGGGCGGCCGTCGAAGCGGCTGAACCCGCCGGCGTACTCGGTCTTGGCTCGGACCCAGGCTGGGGCGTCGGGCTCCTCCAGTGACGCCGGGAACGGGGCGAGCAGACGGGCCGCCAGCCGGTAGGCCAGCGCGTGCCCCCTGTCCCACCGCGCGCCGTGCTGGCGGACGGCGACGACGGGCAGCGACAGCAGCCGGCCCAGGACGGCGACCTCGGCCGACACGTCGGAGACCAGCACGCCCGGCCCCTCCCCTGCCCACGCCGCCAGTCGGGCCATGCGACGGCGGAGCCCGGGGTGCCCGACGGGCGCGTAGTGCAGCGGCCCAGCTTGCTGGCGGTCGGCGGCGTCGCGGGGGTCGTCGGGGGGCAGGCGGACGACCTCGACGGGCTCCGCCAGTCCCGAGACCTCGGCGGAGGTGAACAGCGTCGCCCGAGAGCGGACGTGGGCGAGGATGGCGGCGGCGCGCGTGACGTGGCCGCGGCCGTGATGCCCGGCGTAGTAGGCGACGCGGGCGGCGCTCACCCGGCGTCCGGCGAGCCGGCCGCTTTGAGGCTGAGCCGGCTGGGATTGGGCAGCGCGTCGCCCGAGGGGGCGCGCTCGTCCACCAAGCGCTGGTAGAGCGCGAGGTAGCGGTCCACCATGGCCCGTTCCGAGGCGTGGTCTTCGGCCCACCGGCGGCACGACTGGCGGCGGAGGTCGGCGGCGGCGAGCGCGGCGCGCGCGAGGTCGTGCGCGTCGTCGGGCTCGGCCAATCGGCCGGTCTCGGGGGTGACCAGTTCGGGCGCGGCGCCGCGGCGGAACGCGGCGACCGGCGTCCCGCACGCCAGGGCCTCGACCAAGGTCAGCCCGTAGGGCTCCTCCCACCGCGCGGTCGAGAGCGCGACCGACGCCGCGCCGTAGTGCTCGGCGAGTTCGGCGTGGCTCGCGTGGCCGACGACCTCGACGTCGGGCCCCAGGCGCGGCGCGATCTCGGCGTCGAAGTAGACGGGGTCGGAGGCCGGGCCGACCAGCCTCAGCCGCAGCCCGGCCGCGCGCGCGGCGTCGATGGCCAGGTGCGGCCCCTTCTCCGGCACCACGCGGCCCGCCCACACCGCCAGCCCGGGCGTGCCCGTCGGCGAGAACCGCCAGCGAGCCAGGTCCACGCCGTTGCAGACGACGCCGCAGTCCGGCAGCGACGCTGCCCAGGTCCGGCGGTTGGTCTCGGAGACGGTCACGGCGGCGGGCCGCTGGGCGGCGGGAAGGCACGCGAACGCGCTCTCCTGCCACGGCGTCGGCGGCGCGTGGAGCGTGGTCAGGTGCGCCGCGTCGACGGCCGGCGCGTGCGCGATGGGGAGGTAGTGCAGCGAGTGGTTGTGGACGACGTCGAACCGGCCCCACCGCTCGGCGGCCAGCCCGGTCACCAGGCTCAGCATGGCGTGGTGCTCGCGCATGAACGGGACCGGCAGCATCGAGAGGTCGCCCCGGGCGGCGTCGGAGAAGTCGAGCCCGCTCGGCCCGCAGAACGCGACCACGCGGACGCCCCGGGCCTCCGACCCCTGGGGCGCGAACAGCGCGACCTCGTGGCCCCGGTCCACCAGCCCGCGCGCCAGCCCGACCACGTGGGCCGCCAGCCCGCCGACGAACGGCTCGCGCAGCGGGTACCGGGCGGTCCCAACCAGGGCGATGCGCAGCGGGGTCACGGGCGGTGGCGGAAGCGGTCGGTCTCGGCGGCGAGCCCCTCACTGCGCCCGGCGACGTCGGCTCGCGCCTCACGGCGGAGGGCAACGGCTCGGGGCCGGAAGTGAACCCGGGACGGTGACGACCGGGGTGTCAGCCAGACGGGGACAAGCGAATCGAGCGTGGAGCACGGCGCCGGCTCGCGACTGGCAGGCGCGGCGTCCGTCGGGTCCGGTCCGCCCGCTCGGATGGACGGCGCCAGTGGGTGTCGTTCCGAAGCCGCCTCCGTCACGAGCGCGCCACCTCCCACAACTCCTTCCACGCCTGGGCCGAGCCGGTCACGAACGCCTCGGCGGGGGCCTGGAACCCGTACCGCTGGCCCTCCTCCTGGGCGAACTCCGCCAGCCGCTGACGCATGGCGTCGCCGGGGGCGCGGTCGTCGTCGCGGCCGAACTGGTAGCCGAGCTGGCTCCGGTACGCCGCGCAGGCGTCGAGCTTGACCGTCAGCGCCTCGACGGCGAGCGGCAGGCCGACGGGCCGCAGGCCGCCGAGGTCGCCGTCCGCTTCGGCCTCGTGGCCGCGCAGGGCGTAGGGCACGTCGCGCCACCACGACACGATCTCGGACACGTCGCGGCTGACCTCCTGGACCGCGCGGACGACGTGCCGGTGGTCCACGTGGCCGCCCAGCCCCTGGCACGACAGGATCACGTCCGGCTGGCGGTCGGCGACGAGCGGCGCCAGTCGGTCGCGGACGGTTTGCCAGGTGCCGGCGTCGGCGTCGTGGACGTCGCCGAACAGGGCGTCGGCCGAGCCGTAGCCGCGGTGCGGGGCCTCGGGGAGGTCCAGCCAGACCGACTCGGCGCCGACGCGGGCGCAGGCGTCGGCGTCCTCCTGGCGGCGCAGGGCCATGTAGTCGGCCTCCGCGTCGATCCCCTTGTCGGTCTGGCACGACAAGGCGAACCCGCCCGGGTCGGGGACGCTCCGGGTAAACACCGTCGCCACGACGACGTCGTAGCCGGCCGCAGAGGCCGTCGCCAGCGCGCCGCCGGCGGAGAACACGGCGTCGTCGAGGTGGGGGCTGACGGCGAGCAGGGTCATGAGGAGGAGAGACGCGCGCGAGCGCTTGGTTTACAGCAGTTGGGGCGTCTCGCGGTAGACGCAGGGGTCGGGGGGGGAGGCGTCGTAGCTCCACCCGTCGTCGGGCGCGGTGCCCTGGAGGGACCGGTAGACGCCGGCGATCTGCTCGCCCCGGGCGCGCCACGAGTACAGCGTCCGGGCCTCGTCCAACGCCGTCTGCGTGAGCCACCGGCGGAGCGCGTCGTCGGTCACCAGCCGCTCGATGGCGTCCGCGAGTTGGTCGGGGCACTCGGGCTCGACCAGGAGCGCGTCGCGGCCGTCGGCCAGGCAGTCGACGACGCCGACGACCTCGCACGACACGATGGGCAGCCCGCTCGCCATGGCCTCCAGGATGGTATTGGAGAAGCCCTCCTTGTAGGTCGGGCTCACGAACACGTCGCCGAGGTGGTAGCGGGCGGGGGCGTCGGCGTAGCCGGCGACGCCGAGCACGTCGACGGCGTCCGCTAGGCCCAGCTCGCCGATGCGCTCCTGGACGGCGTCCACGTCGGGGCCGATGCCCGAGACCGCCAGCCGAACGGCCCGGCCCCGCTGGCGCAGGAGGTCGACGGCGTCGAGCAGGTCGAGCACGCCCTTGCGGCGGTCGACGCGGCCGTGGTAGAGCAGCGTCGGCGGGTCGCCGAGCGCGGCCAGCGGTCGGTCGGCGCGCGGCGCGAACCGCTCGACGTTGACGGCGCCGGGGACGATGGTGAACCGGTCGAGCGGCGTCCCCAGCCGGTCGTGGACCGACCGGGCGAAGCTGTCACTCCCGATCAAGACCGCGCCGGCGTGCCCGAGGACGGCCAGCATGGCGTCGCGGTGCGTCCCGCAGCACTCCCCCACCCAGTGCCCGTCGCCGCCCTGGATCGAGACCACGTTGGGGACGCCCGTCCGCCGGCTGGCCTCCAGCGCCGCCAGCCCGGTCGGGTAGCCGTACTGGGCGTGGACGACGTCGAACGGGCGCTCGGCGTGCTTGTCGACGACGGTTTGGACGATGGCCTCGATGTCGGCCTCGAAGTCGCCCGACGTCTGCTCCCCGACGGACTCTTGCCCGATCACCTCGACGCCCTCGACGGCCATCGGCGGCCCGTCGCCGTAGACCGTCGCGGCCTCGCCGCCGTAGTGCTGGCTCACCATCACCACGTCGTGGCCCTGGCGCGCGAGCTGGCGGAGCAGGTTGAGCGCGTAGACGCTCATGCCCGAGATGGTCGGGAAAAAGCGGCGGGAGATGAAGCAGACGCGCAAGGGGCTCGGTTGCGTAGGGGGGGTCAGCACGCGCCCACCTAACGAGGGCATAGCGCTGGGACAGAATGCGGACTAGGGGCGGCTCGGCGCGTCGGGAGAATCATGCATCTTGCGTTAGGCCTCGCGGACGACTCCGTCCGGTTCGGCGGCGCGCAGGAACTCGATGGACTCCGGGATGGCGAGGTGGGCGCGCGGGCTCTCGCGGCTCAGCTCGACGGTCACCAGCCGGTCGAACCCGACCTCGACGAGCGCCGCCAGCACGGCGGGCACGTCCATCTCGCCCGTCCCGAACGGCTTGTGGAGGTGGATGCCGCGGTCCATGTCCTCGACGGCGACGGTCCCCAGTTGACTGGCCCGCTGGCGGACGGCGTCGGCGGGGTCCTGCTCGTCGGTGACCAACAGGTGCCCGGTGTCGAGCGCCAGCCGGAGCCCGGGCGCGACGGCGGCGAGGCGGTCGTAGTCGGCCAGGTGCTCGGTCAAGTGGCCGGGCTCGGGCTCGAACGACGCCGTCACGCCGCGCGTGGCCGCGCGCTCCGCCAGCGCGGCGACGCCGTCCTCCAGCCGCTTCCAGGCGTCTTGGCGGGAGACGCCGTCGGCGACGGGTCCGGACCAGAACGAGACGGTCTCGCCGTCGCACGCGGCGCACACGTCGAGGGCGCGCGTCAGCATCTGCAGACGGCGCTCGCGGCCCTCGGGCGTGGCGCTCATCAGCGTGGGCTCGTGCTTGCGGCGGGGGTCCAGGATGAAGCGGGCGCCGGTCTCGACCACCAGTCCCAGGTCGCGCTCCTGGAGCATCGCGCGGAGGTTCCAGGCCTGGACCTCGTAGTCGTCGGCGGTGACGTCCAGGTGGTGCCAGTCGAGCGTCAAAGCGACGCCGGCGTAGCCCGCCTCCGCGATCATGTCGAGGGCGTCGGGCAGGCGGTGGTGGGCGCAACCGTTGGTATTGTAGGCGTAGCGGAGGGGCATCGTTTACGCGTGCTCGCCCAGGGCGGCCAGGACGTGGCGCCACGGCTCGCGGTACAGGGCGTAGAGCGGGCCGACGGCGCCGGCGGCGCGGCCGGGGTGGAACCACACCGGGCCCAGGCGCTCGGCGTCGGCCGGGGTGAGGGGGATGGGGTGGGCGCCTTGCGGGGCCTCGCCGGTCCCGACCAGCGGGTCGTCGGCGCCGGGCGGGGGGCCGTCGGCGAGGAGGCGCGCCACGTTGCGCGGGCCGATCCGGTCGTAGGTCATCGTCTCGACCTCCAGCCCGGGCGCGATCACCTTGACGGCGTGGGCGGTGCCGGGCGGCAGGCCGTGGGCGGTGTAGTCCACGACCAAGAGGTCGATGCCGGCGGCGGCGGTCCGGCGGGCGACGTCGGCGAGCAGGTCGGCGGGGGAGGCGAACGGGCCGGCGTCCGGCAAGCTGGCGAACGGGACGCGCTCGGACTCGCGGAAGACCGTCGGCGCGATCATGGCCTGCATCGCGTCCGGCCCCATCGCCAGCCAGTCGCGCAGGGAGTCGAGGGACCGGTCCTCCTCGACCGGCGGCGGCTGCGCCCGCATCCGCTCGACGTAGGCCGGCGGGGCGACCCGGGCGACGTCGGCCCACGGCCCGTGGCTGAACCGCTTGCGGACGCGGCTCGACGCGAGCTCGGTGACGGCCTTGGCGAGGGCCGTCTGGCGGTCGGGGTGGGCGGCCTCGCCGCAGCCGGTCAACATGAGCGGGTGCCCGGCGGCGCTCGGCTCGCGCTCGCGCCCGACGGCGTAGACGTTGACGACGCCTTGGTCGGTCTCGGCCAGCTTGACGAGGACGTCGATCCCGAGCGCGTCGTAGCGCGCCAGCAGCTCGCGGACGGCGGGGTCCTCGACGTCGCCGGGCGCGAGGTCCAGGACGCGGCCGCGGTCCATGGCGCGGTAGCGCGCCGAGTTGCCGTCTCGCTGCCACAGCTCCAGGAGCCCGTGCGCGACGGCGCGCTCGCGCGTGTCGCCGGCGCCCATGCCGTTGGTGATGGGGGTGTAGAGCGGCCGGTAGTCGGCGAGCTCGTCGGGCAGGTCGGAGAAGCACGAGGCGGCTTCTTCGATGGGCACCCAGACCGCCTCCCCGTCCCCGGCGGCACCCGGCGCCAGTCGGCTGGCGGGCACCCACCACCGCGGCTGGTCGGCGGCGTAGTCCGTGCCGACGGGCAACCGAAGCGCTAGCGGGTCGAGGGCGGGCTCGCCGGACTGGCGGAGCTCGTCGTAGGACGCCCGTCGGCGCTCCATCCGGGGGAGCGCGCGGTGGCAGGCGACCTCCTCGGCCAGCTCGCCCCAGGCGCCGATGCGGGCGGCCTCGGCGGTCGTGCCGTAGCCGTTGCCGGAGCAGAAGAAGCCGTCGGGCTGCCACTGCGCCGTCGTCCAGGTGGGGACGCCGGTGCGGTCGAGGTCGGCGAGGCCGAACTCGTGGACGGGCTCGCCGTCGGTGGCGCCGGCGACGGCGGCGCGGTACAGCTCGACGGCGGGCGGGTCCTGGGACCGGCGGGCCGAGAACGGGGGCGGCGGGGGGACGGGCGGGAACGGGTCGGGCATCGTCGGGGCGCTAGTCGTCGCGGTTGGCGTTGGTCGCGGCGGCGGCCGGCAGGGGGCCGCCCGGGATCTCGACCCAGTCGGCGTGGGGGCGGCCCGCCAGCAGCGCGTCGAGAAGGTGAAGCACGGCGGCCTTCCCGCCGGTCGGGACGGCCTCCCAAGGGCTCACGACGCCGTCGAAGTCGAGCGCCGAGAACGTCTCGCGGTAGCTCCGGACGTCGTCGTGGCTGAGGGGGATGTGGGCGTCGTAGGCGCGGTGCGTCGAGACGTGCGTGGCCTGGCCGTCGCCGTCGAGCCGGAACTTGAAGGCGTCGCCGCAGAACACCAGCCGGCGCTCGGCCCAGTGCAAGACGGAGTGGCCGGGCGTGTGGCCTCCGGTGTGGACGAGCGTCAACTCCGAGCGACTGGCGGCGTCGCTGACGTGGCCGCGAGACCCCTCACCCTGCCCCTGGCTGGCGCCGTCGCTCGCGCGGTCTCCCCGGGGGAGAGGGGACCTCGTGGGCGAGCCCTCGCCTTCCCGGGCGGTCTCCGAGCCGTCCGCCACCCCGCCAGGGACGACGCTAGTCACTTGGGCGGAGGCGCCGTAGGGCCAGCTCACCGGCAGCGCCTGCGCCCAGGGCAGCTGCTCGCTCTGGACCACGACCTCGGGCTCGAACCGCTCGGCCACGCGCCACGCCGAGCCCAGCACGTGGCTGTGCGAGAACGACAGCCACCGGACGCCGCCGCGCGACGCCATCCAGTCGAGCGCGGCGTCCGACGTCCACCCGGCACCTTCCCAGTGGACGTTGCCGGCTGCGGTCTCGACGAACCACCCCGCCGGCCCGATCCCCACGGCCGGCGCGGACTCGATCATCCAGACGCCGTCCAGCACCTCCCGCCAGCTTGTCGTGCGGCTGGCGGCGACGGTGGGCGCGTCCAGGAACTCCCAGCCGTCGGACGGCAAGGGGTGCCGGTAGTCGGTGCAGACGGGGCACGAGGGGGGCGCGGCGAACCACCGCTGCCAGAACCCGCAGTTGGTGCAGACCCAGGGGTCCAGGCCGGCGTCGGAGTGGGCCATCGCTAGCGGGGGGCGGAGGTGAGCACGGGAGTGTCCTCGTCCGTGGCGCCGCCGCCTAGCTGGCGCAGGCCGTCGGCGGGGGCGACGTGGGTGGAGGGCTCGGCGGTGGCCGCCGCCAGCAGGCGCATCGTGTGGAGGTCGCCGTCCAGCGTCCACCCGAACGGCTGGCCGGTGAGCACGGCGTCGGCGAAGGCCTCGACCTGCAGGCGGAACGGGCTGGCGGTCGCGTCGAACGGGACGGGCCGAGCCTCGCCAGTCACCGCGTCGGTGAGCGTCAGCGTCCCGCCGGGCGTCTGACCCATCGTGTTGATCGCGAGCGCCCGCGCCGCGGTCCCGACGACCTCCAACTCGCGCCGGGGGAAGGCGTCGGGGCAGTTGTAGGCGACCGACAGGTTGAGCAGCGCGCCTCCTGCCGACCGAGCGATCAGGGCGGCGCCGTCGTCGACGGCGTAGTCGTGGACGCGGTGCTGGAGGAGGGCGGCGACCTCGGTCAGCGGCTCGCCCAGCAACGTCTGGGTCAGGTCGAGTCCATGCGGAGCCAAGTCGATGAAGGCGCCGCCGCCGGCGCGGTCGGGATCGGCCCGCCAGTTGTCGTGGGGGTCGTCGTTGGGCGACCACTCGGGGTCGGTCCAGCACGCGTAGCGGATGCGGACGGCGGTGACGGTGCCCAGCGCGCCGTCGGCGATCAGCTGGCGGAGGGCGGCGTGGGCGGGGTGGAACCGCTGGTCGAACGCCGTCGCGTAGGTCACGCCCGACTGGCGGACGGCGTCGGCCAGGGCCTCGGCCTCTCGGACGGTCCGCGCCATCGGCTTCTCGCACAGGACGGGGACGCCGGCCCGGGCGGCGGCGGCGACGGGGCCGAGGTGCGCGTGGTTGGGCGTGGCGACGTAGACGGCGTCGAGGTTCAGGGCCAGCAGCTCGTCGATGCGGTCGGTCCGCACCATCTCGTGGTCGGGCAGGAAGGCCGCCAGCGCGCCGGCGTCTAGGTCGCACGCGCCGACGACCACGCCGTTGCGACTGGCGGCGATGCCGGGACCGACGTAGTCCCGGGCCACCCAGCCCGTCCCGACGACGCCCCACCGGATCTCGGTCTCGCTCACGACCCCAGCTCGCGGCGCTCGAGGTGAGCGATCTGAGCGCCGTCCGCCAGCACGCGCCCGTCCTCGCCGCCCGGGCCTCCCGCCAGCGGCGACTCGGCCGGGACCGCCCCGTGGCCGCCGGCCTCGTAGCTGCCCGACGGAGACTGGAAGCCGGCGTCCGACGGACGGCCGGCGTCCTCTGCGTCCCACACGCCGGCGCGCGCGAGCACGTCTTGCTGAAACGACTGGTAGAAGCCGGGGTGGCAGATGTCGAGCTGGCCGGCGTCGGTGTCGCGGCCCAGGGCGTCCGCCAGCTGGAACTGGGCGGCGCGTTGGTGCCACTCCATCTCCAGGACGCGGTCGAGCACGTCGGCGGCGTGGAAGGCCTGGGCCTCCGGCGTCTCGAACCGGTCTTGCTGCGTCGTCGCGAGCGACTGGCGGACGGCCTTGCGCAGGTCGGGGTCCAGTTGGTCGAGGGCGTCCTCGGTCGCCGCGTCCATCATCGTCGCCAGTCGGTCGGCGCCGATCAGTTCGTCGGCCGCGTAGCCGGCGTCGGGCAGCGTGGTATTGAACAGGTGGTGGGCCAGGCAGGTCAGGAAGACCGAGGCCGGGTCGGCGCCCCAGCGCGGCGCGAGGAGCACGCCGAAGACGGCAACGGCCAGGCAGTGGTCGCCGTGGCTCTCGGCCGGCTCCAGCACGCGGCGCGGGAGCCCGGGGTGCGTCGCCCCAGCGCGCGGCTGGCGGATCAAGGCCTCGACAAACGGAGGCTCGGCGTCCGACGGTGGCAGGCCCGTCGCGACCGTGCCCAGCGTCGCGCGCAGGCGGCCGTGCAGGCCGGCGTCTACGGGGCCCGCGACGTCGTCGAACGCCTGCCCCAGCACGTCGGCGGCGTCCTGTTCGGAGAGCCCGTGCGCCCGCATCGCCTCGGCGTCCAACCCCGCCAGCCGGACGGCGGCGACGGCGGCGGCGGTCTCGCTCAGGGCGACGCCCTCCAGGTCCTCGCCCTCGGCCAGCCGCGCCCAGGCCCGGCCGAACTGGCGCTCGGCGAGCGACCGCGGCGAGCGGTGGTCGCGGACGCGCTTGAGGTCGCGGACCTGGCGGAGCAGGGCGGCCAGCGGGCCGAGGTCCCCGGCTCCGCCCGTCGTGGACGGCAGATCTGTCACGCGGAGGCCGGGGTCTGCGCGGCTTGGCGGGTGACGGCATCCGCCAGCCCGTCGAGCCAGCCGACGAACGAGGCTTGCTGCTTGCCGAAGTCGTGCTCGGGCTCCCGGCCGGCCTCCGTCATCGGCCCCTTGAAGAAGACGCCCATCGGCTCCTGGATGCCCCCGTGGCCGGCGCGCTGCGCCAGGTCCAGGCACCGCGCGATCTCCAGCACCAGAGGCGCCGCCAGGATCGAGTCCTTGCACAGGAAGTTGATCTTGAGCTGCATCTTTTGCCCCAGGAAGCCGACCAGGTCGACGTTGTCCCAGGCCTCCTTGGCGTCGCCGCGCGGGCGGTAGTAGTTGATCTTGACGACGTGGTCCTCGACGGGGTAGCCCAGGATCTGGTCGAGCACGGTCCCCTTGGTCCCGATCTTGGACGCCAGCGAGCCGGCCTCGCGCAGCGCCTCGCCGTCCCTATTGCCCAGGATGTTGGTCGAGAACCAGCCCTCGACGCGCAGCGCCCTATCGCGCAGGCCCGGCGCCATCAGCGTCTTGATGAACGTCTGGCCGGTCTTGCCGTCCTTGCCCGCCAGCGGGACGCCGTGCCGCTCGGCGAGCTCGACCAAGGCCGGCACGTCGGCGCCGACGGAGGGCGTGAAGTTGCCGTAGGGGCAGCCCTCCAGGATGGCCGCGTAGGTGTAGAGCATGGCCGGCGGGACGCGGTCGTCGGCGGCGTCGATGGCGGCCTCGAAGGCGTCGGCGGTCTGGAACACGTCGGCGTCGAGGTCGGGGCTGGACTCCGTCGAGGCCAAGTTGATGACGACGGCGCGGTCGAGCCCGTTCGTCTCCTTGAACTGGCGGAGGTCGGCGCGCAGGGCGTCCACGGACTCGCGCAGGCCGAGGTCAGCGGCCTGGCAGTGCGTGCCGGTCACGCCGCGGCAGAACGCGTCGTTGCCGTAGGCGGGCCAGGGCGTGATCTGGCTCAGGGCGTCGCGCGTGGCCTCGTACTGGCCCAAGTCCAGGACCGAGTGGTGCCGCGCCGCCGCGGCCAGGTCGCCGTCGTACAAGTCCCATCCGCCGAACACCATGCCTTGGTAAGGGGCCAGCCCGCTCGCGCCGTCGCGGTCCGCCAGCGGCAAGCCGTCGAGGCCGGCCTCGCCCGCGCGGATTAGCTCGATCCCGGCGACGGCCGTCGTAGCAACGGCCCCACCAAGCCCGACGATGGCGACGCCCAGGCGGTCGGCAGGCGTGCCGGAGGGCGTAGAAAGGTCGGCGGGAGTCGCGGCGCCGTCGCCGGCGGGGGTCTGGGGCATCTGTGTGGGGGAGGACCCGACCTCTATTCGTCAAACGCCGCGCTCCGTTCCTACCGGGCGGCAGGGTCCGGGTGGGCCCTAGAGAGGGATCAGGAAGTCCCCCCCGGGAGCACACGGGGTATCGCTGGGGGAGTTAGGTTGGCGCCATGCGCGCGCTCGCCTTCCTGCTCCTCGCCGGCTCCGCCCCCGGGGCCCTCGCTCAGGCGCCGGCGGACTCCTCGGCAGCGCCACCGGCCACGGCGCCGCCGCCGACCACGTTCGTCCCGTACGGCCAGGCGCGGACCTACCGCGCCATCCTGACCGAGTCGGCTCGGCTCCGGTCCGTGCCCCCGAGCACGGAGACCCAGGCTACGGACGCCGGGCTCGGCATCGGCCAGTTGGTCGTCGACGAGACGATCTCGCGGACGGGCGCCTACTTCTACGACGTGTTCTTCCGGCTGTGGCAGCCCCCAGCCGACGCCCAGTTCGTGAGCGTCGCCCTAGCCGAGCAGCCGCTGCCGGGGCAGGGCACGCTCGTCTCGGTGCGGCTCGACGGCGAGTTGGTCTTCCAGGCGCGGCTGACCCCGCGCGAGGAGGAGGCCGAGACGCTGGCCCAGCAGGCCGTCGTGGCCACGCTGCGCCGCCTGCCCCGGGGTTGATGACGTCTCCTTGCGTCCGCCCAAGCCCCCCGCGTGACCGAACGGCCCGCTAGTTGCGGGTAAACCGGCGCAGGGGTAACGTGACCCCGCGCTCCGGCCCCCGCCCGCCCCTTATGAAACTCCTCGCTCTCGCCCTGCTCGGCTTCGCCTGGGCCGCTGCTCCGGCCTCCGCCCAGCAGCTGACCTACCAGCCGAAGAACCCCGCGTTCGGCGGCTCGCCGCTCAATTACGGCTGGCTCGTGCAGTCGGCGACGCTGCAGAACTCGTTCCAGGAGGACAACAGCAACCGCTTCCGCCGCGACCCCCTGGCCGACTTCCAGCAGAGCCTGCAGCGCCAGATCCTGAACCAGCTGTCGCGCGAGCTGATCACGAACCGGTTCGGCGACCTCGACCTCACCCAGCCCGGCACGTTCAACTTCGGCGACTTCCAGCTGGAGGTGATCCCGGGCCTGGACGGCATCTCGATCCGGATCTTCAACCTGCTGACGGGCGAGGAGACGACGGTGACGATCCCCAACTCTTTCTAGCTCCTGTGCGTCTTTTCTGGTTCGCGCTGATCGCCGTCGGC
Organism: Rubricoccaceae bacterium; assembly: GCA_963789285.1. GTDB lineage: Bacteria > Bacteroidota > Rhodothermia > Rhodothermales > Rubricoccaceae > Rubrivirga. Next base: position 1,455,874 of record CAWBJZ010000004.1, on the reverse strand, counting down.
CTGTTGGCCGGCTGCTCCCCCCGCTACGCTCAACCGTTCCGCGTCGACGAGGCCCGGACGGCCGGGCCGCGCTCGATCGCCGCCGACCGGCTGGCGGCCGTGCCCGCGCCCGCCGACCCCGTCGTGGTGGCGGTCTACCGCTTTAGGGACCAGACCGGCCAGTACCGCGCGCTCGAGAACTTGTCGACGTTCTCGACGTCGGTGACGCAGGGCGCCACGAGCATCCTGATGCGGGCCCTGGAGGCGTCGGGCTTCTTCGTGCCCATCGAGCGCGAGGGGCTGTCGAACCTGCTCAACGAGCGCCAGATCATCTCGTCGACGCGGCAGCAGTTCACGGGGCCGGACGGCGAGCCGCTGGGCGCGCTCCCGCCGCTGCTCTACGCGGGCGTGCTGCTGGAGGGCGGCATCATCGGCTACGACTCCAACGTGATCACGGGCGGCGCCGGGGTGCGGCTGTTGGGCGCCGGCGGGAGCGGGCAGTTCCGCCAGGACCAGGTGACGGTCTACCTCCGGGCGGTCTCGGTCCAGAACGGGCGCGTGCTCAAGAACGTCCACACGACCAAGACCATCGTGTCCCAGGAGCTCAACGGCGGGGTGTTCCGGTTCGTGGATACCCAGGCGCTGCTGGAGACCGAGGCGGGGTACTCGACGAACGAGCCGCCGGTGCTGGCGGTGACGGCGGCCATCGAGGAGGCCGTGGTGTCGCTGGTGATCGAGGGCGCGCGCGACGACCTGTGGTCGTTCGCCGAGCCCGCGTCCCAGACCACCGACCGGTTCCTGCTCGAGTACGACGAGCGCCAGGCCCGGGACGCCGACCGCGACGTCTTCGACCGGCTCCCGGCCGTGGCGCAGCCCAACGGGTACGCGCTCTCGCTGTCCGCGGGCCTGGGGCGGATCGAGAGCGACTTCGCCTCGCCGGGCGCCCAGCCGGTCGGGGCCCTCGTCGGCGACGTCTCGATCGCGGGCGGCCTGTCGCTGGGGGTCCGGGCGGAGGGCGGCTTCCTCGACGTGGGGGGCACGGCCCAGCCGTTCGGCGGGCTCGCCGCGGTCTTCCGCAGCCGGCTGCTGCCGTCGGCGCGGACGACGCCTGTGCTGAGCGTCGGCGCGGGCGCCATCTTCAGCCCCGACACGCCGGGGGCCCCGGCGGTGCTGGGGTACGGCACCGTCATGGGCGGCCTGGAGGCGCGGCTGTCGCCCGCCGTCGGCGTGTTCTTCGAGACGGGCCTGAACTACCCGTTCGCCGAGGGGCTGGACGGGCTCCGCGGCTCGGGCTCGGTCAACGACAACGTGTGGGTGGGCCGCGGCGGGGTCGTGTTCTACTCGCCCTTTTAGCTGGAGCCCGAGTCCCAACGTCGGGCCGAGCTCTGGGCCGCTTCCGAATCTTGGCTGGGGCGGTGTGCGGATGCGCGCGGGCACCGCGGCTACGCGTGTCGCGAGGCGCCCCGGATCTGGCGGTCGGGTGCCTCAGGGGCGAGGACGTCTGCTGGGTGAGGGGTGGGAGTCCTATCGACGGGGACCCCTAACCTCGGGATCTGATGGTTCGCCACTCGTCGCTTCCGACTCGTTATTTGAGCGTGCGTTGACCACGGAGACAGGCTGTGGAAGCTCATTAGGAAAGGCAGGTCTGTACCTAACGTCACCGGGGAGTCCCCGGTGTGCGGAGGGGTAGGACAAACCCTGACGTGGTGTGTAGATCCTGTGCGATAGGGACCTTAGCGACCCGGTGGAAGGGGTTCCGGTGGACATGTGCTTCAATGGGCGCTGCGGGACTGGATCGGTAACTCTGGGCGCTGTTAATTGGAATCACGTCGCGCCCGGCACGGTCTCCTCAACCCCTCGGGACTCCTCGCCGGACACCAAGCGCGACTCTCAGAGCGGCCCGCCGCCCCACCACCTGAGGCCTTGTTGGACGTGCAACACGTCCGTCTTTACCGACACACAATGCGTCTCTCGTTTCTCTTCTTGCTCGCGGCCACCGCCGCCCCGCTGGCGGCCCAGTCGGACGCCTTCGTGGAGCAGGCCGGCTCGGACAACGTGGTGGAGCTGGCGCAGTTCAGCAACGCCCTCGTCACCGACGCCCGGGTGATCCAGGTCGGCACCGGCCACGTCGCTCGCGTCGACCAGCAGCGTGGCGGCTTGGTAGACGTCGAGCAACGGCGGCGCCGGCAACGTGCTTGGCGGGCTGGTGATGGGTTCGGCGACGCCTCTTCGACCGCCCTCGTCGCCGACGGGAGCACGCTCATGCTCCGTCAGGACGGCACCAGCAACCGTGCCTTCGTGGAGCAACTCGACGGCGGCTTCGCCGAGATCATCACCGGCCTGACAACCTCGGGCTGCCGGCCAACGAGGCCCGGCGTCCTTCATCGGCCGGTGCCGCCAGCGCGCAGATGACGCAGAACGGCGCGAATAACACCGCGCGCATCACCCAGACCACCTTCTGACACGGCGGGCGCACCGGTAACACGGGCGCCCGCTTTTTCCATCAGGCCTCCCCCGCGGGTCTGAGGACGGACCAATCCAGCGGGACCTGCGGCACTCCGCCGCGCTCACTGCCCCTCGGGGCTCACAACCACACGCCCCCGGGGCACCACACAACCAACACCTCCCATGCGAGAACACTCCTCCTCCCCTCGCCTCCGGGTTCGCGAGCGTCGCTTCGGCCCGGCGACCGTCCTCGGCACTCAACCGCCCGAACACGGCCACCGTCGACACGACGGCGACGCAACGACCGCCATCGCAGACGTCGGCAAGCTCGCCGATTGTCGACAACAGGCCAACGGACAGGACGACACGACTCGGCGACGTATCGTCGAACCAGTCCGGTCCAGGGCGACTAGGCCGGCGATTCGCCACGGCAGCCACGTCGCGAGCGGCGCAACTCCAACGGCACGACTTGGGGACAACGTCGACCTCCGCAGGCCGGTCGCCGACAACTCGGCTCCGATCGATCAGATCGGCGGCGTCGTCAGTGGCCGCACAGACCTCGACCACGACCAGGCCGGCGCCGCGACGAGGTCGGCTGTCCAGACGCGACCGCAGCAGAACGTCGGCCAGGACGCCGAGACGACGTCAGCAGACGCAGACGGGCACCGACAACGAGGCGTACGCCGACGACCGCTTCGACCAGGCCGCTTCGATCACGCAGATCCAGACGGGGACAACAACTTCGCGTCGGCGACGACGGGTGGGAACTCGACGCTCCGAGCGCAGAGATCGAGCAGACGCAGAACGGCGACGAGAACCGCGCGGACATCTCTGAGGTCCGCGACAACGGCGGCTGCTCGTTCACGGACCAGGACGGGTTCCAGAACGACGCTGACATCGACTACCTCAACGGTGCCAAGGCGAACCAGTTCGAGATCACCCAGACCGGGTCCAGCCTCATGACCGGTCAGAACGAGGTCGACGTGACCTTCGACGACGCCGACAACAACTTCGTCGATGTCGACCAACTCGGCGACCTGAACAAGGCCACGATCATGGTGATGAGCGACGGCAACACGGCCGCCGTGACGCAGAAGGGCAACGGCAACATCGCCACCGTCACGCAGAAGTAGCGCCTAACCGCGCACGACTGGCGGCGCCTCGGCGCTGCCTCGGCTGGCGGCCGGTAAGACGGCCGCCAGCTTTTCCTAAAGGCACCTGTAGGCCCGGGCCGACCGTCGCTTCAGACTCTACGCCCTTCAAGAGGCCACACGCCGCCCCGCATTTCCAGCCTTCGAGACTCGCATGACCCGCTTCCTCCTCGCGCTCGCGCTCACGTTCGGGCTCGCCCTCGGCGCCCAGGCGCAGAACCGCGCCACGTCCAGCCAGACGGGCAACAACAACACGTCCAACACCGAGCAGAGCGGGTCGGACAACGCCTCCACCATCACCCAGACCGGCGACTTCAACGCCGCCGACGTGACGCAGTCGGATGAGGACGCGGTGTCCACGGTCACCCAGGTGGGCATTGGAACGACGGCGGCGACGATGAACCGAGTCACCGTCGTTCAGTCCGACCGCAGAAACAACGACTCGGACGTCGTGCAAACCGGATCCGACAACCGCGCTACGGTCACCCAGCGAGCCGTGGACAGCGACAGCTTCGTGGAGCAGATGGGCGTCGGCAACACGGCGACGGTCTCGCAGGGCGAGTTCGACATCTCGGATGACCAAAGCAGCCGAGTCACCCAGGACGGCGACGGCAACAACGCGAACGTCCAGCAGGGAGTCGGCAGTGGGAGGGTGCTCGACAACGAGAACGACAGCGAGGTGACGCAGCGGGAGTGGGCAACACCGCCGTCGTCCGGCAGATCAGCGAGTTCAACAGGAGCACCATCATCCAGGACGGGAGCCAGAACGAGGCCCGCGTCGAGTCCCAGGGGGACGGGCGTTCCAACACCCGCAACCAGGACAACGTCAGCGTCATCGAGCAGGTCGGCAGCCTCAACGTCGCCTCGGTCAACCAGCCTGGCCAGGACGCCGTCTACGACGTCTACCAGGACGGCGTCGGCAACCGCTCGACGGCCGAGCAGACGGGCAGCGACAACCGGGCGGCCGTCCGCCAGACGGGCGACGGCAACACGTCGAGCGTGTCGCAGTCGGGTACCGGCAACGTCTCCGGGCCGCTCGTGCCGGGCACGGTCGACGCCACGACGGGCGGCATCGTCCAGGACGGGGACCTCAACACGGCGACCCTGGAGCAAAGTGGGTCCGACAACTTCAACTACATCCGCCAGTCCGGGACGAGCCACACGGCCACGGTCCGCCAGCTCAGCAGCGACAACACCTCGACGGTGATGCAGACCGGCAGCGGCAACACCGCCACCGTCACGCAGCAGTAACGCGACGGATGGGGAGCCTAAACGCTCCCGCGACGACTCCGGCCGGCGGTCGGTAAGACGACCGCCAGTCCTTCCCTCCGGCCCGCGCGACCGCATCGCGCATACCTCCAGGCTCTCACGCTCATGAACCGTTTCATCCTCGCCTTCGCGCTCGCCTTCGGCTTGGCCGGCGTCGCCAGCGCCCAAAGCTCCTCGAGCACGTCCCAGAACGGGGACGACAACCGAGTCACCGTCCGCCAGACGGGCGCCAACACGTCTGTCGTGACGCAGGGCACGGCCGGCGACCCCGCCTCCGACAACCTGGCGCGGGTCCGCCAGGAGGGCACGAACGGGTCGACGGTGACCCAGACGGGCGACGAGAACCAGGCGTTCGTCAACCAGCGCGGCGCCGGCAACACCGGCACCATCGAGCAGTCCGGCGACCGCAACGACGGACACGTCCAGCAGGGCGCCGTCCGCGGCTACCCAGCTCAGGGCGGGACGGCGACGGGCAACACCGCGACCGTCGTCCAGAGCGGCAGCGACAACGACGGCATCGTCAACCTCGGCACCGGCGTCGAGGACGGGGGCATCGTCCTCCAGGGCGTGGCTGGCGGCTCCGCCATCGACTCGGACGCCTCGGTGACGCAGACGGGCGACCGGGGCACGGCCTCGGTGATCCAGGGCTACGGCGGCACCGCCAGCGGCTCGGCGGGCACCATCGAGCAGGGCGGCTTCAATAACACCGCGCTCGTGCTCCAGGGCGCAAGTGGCGCTCCTAGCAACTCGTTCTCGGCCGGCGACACGGCCCTGATCGACCAGGAGGGCGAGGGCAACTACGCCCGTGTCCGCCAGGGCTTCGAGGGCGGGCAGTCCAACGGCTCGGAGGCGACGATCTCCCAGGCCGGTGTGACAACGAAGCCCGGGTGGAGCAGTCCGGCAGCAGCCACCAGGCGGACCTCGAGCAAGGGACCTCGGGAGGCTCCGCCGTGGGCTCGCGAGCGGACGTCTTCCAGAATGGCGGCTTCAGCAACGAGGCGCTAATCGAGCAGGGCATCGACGGCGGCGTGTCGACGGGCGACTTCGCGGAGTCCACCCAGACCGGCGGTGAGGACAACCGTGTCGTGATCCAGCAGGGCGGCGACAGCGGCAGCGTCTCGAGCCAGAACCAGGCGCGGGCGACGCAGACCGACGGCACCGACAACGAGATTCGGATCGAGCAGGCCGACGACCCCGGCGTGGGCAGCGACAACGTCTCGACGGCGACCCAGACGGGCGGCTCGGAAAACGTGATCGACATCGACCAGGTCGAGGGCGGCGGCACCGGAAACGGCAACGTCGCCACGGCGACCCAGACCGGCGGCGCCGACAACGACATCAGCATTGACCAAGCCGAGGACAGTGGCAGCGCGGGCGACGGCAACCGCGCCACGGCGACCCAGACCGGCGGCTCCGGCAACGAGATCGACGTCGACCAAGCCGACAACGGCGGCGTCGGCAGCCTGAACGTCGCGGCGGTGACCCAGCGCGGCGGTGACGACAACGACGTGCTGCTCGAGCAGGCGGACGAAGATCCCGCTATGGGCAGCGGCAACGTCGCTGACGTGCTCCAGGACGGCAACCGCAACAGCGCCGACATCGACCAGGCCGCTGACGGCGCGGCCGGGGACCAGAACCGGCTCACAGTCGATCAGATCGGCGATGACAACGACCTGACCTCCGACCAAGAGGGCGACAGCAACGTCGGCGAGCTGACCCAGCTCGGCGACGAGAACGACGTCTCCCTCGAGCAGATCGGGAACGGCAACAACGCGCTCGTGACCCAGGGCAAGGCAAACCGGCTCGCCTTCGACAACACGGCCATCGTCGAGCAGGTCGGCGCCCTCAACGACGTCGACATCGACGTCCAGGCCGGATCCCGCAACGAGATCTCGGTCTACCAGGAGGGCGACCGGAACCGGGCCGGCATCCTGAACGGCTCCGACCCAATGCCCGACGCCATCGATCAGCAGGGCGACGACAACTTCGCCGACCTCGACCAGCTCGGCGACGACAACACGATGTACCTCGAGCAGTTCGGCGACGGCAACCGCGCCGTGATGCTCCAGGACGGCAACATGAACCGGGCCGAGGTCAACCAGTTGAGTGACAGCAACACAGCCACCGTGACCCAGACGGGCAGCGGCAACACGGCCACCGTGACCCAGCGGTAGCCGCCGCTCGCGCAACACTCCGGCGGCTGGCGGGTTCTCCTGCCAGTCGCCTTTCCCCACCCCTCTCCGTCATGCGTCTCCTCCTTCTCGCCCTCGTGCTCGCCCCGCTGGCCTCGGCGCAGCAGAGCGACGTGTTCGTCCAACAGGCCGAGCAGGCGCTGGGGACCTCGGCGGCTGAACTGGCCGGTACCACCGACGCCGGCGTCGCCCTCAGCATGGCCGTCCTCGAAGCCGGCGCCGACGCCAACGTCGCCGCCGTCTCCCAGACGGGTGTCGGCAACAGAGTCGGGCTGGACCAGGTGGGCTCGGGCAACCAGTTCGGGCTGGCGGCGGTCGGCACAGGCAACAGCGTGGACCTGCTCCAGCTCGGCAACGACAACGTCTTCCTCGCCGACATCGTGGGCGATGGGAACGAGGTGGGGCTCAGGCTCTTCGGACTCCCGGGCGTCCAGCTGGGCAGCCAGAACAGCTACACGCTGTTCCTCGACGGCGTCGACAACCAGTCCCACACCGTCCGCCAGTTCGGCGACGGCAACCAGGCGACCCAGATCGTCGGGCCGGGCATGCAGCCCGCCTCCATTGAGCAGAGCGGCGGGGCCACCGTTTTGGTCGAGCGGCGATGACGGCCGGCCTCCTCTCGCTCCTGATCGCCTCGGTCCTCGGTGGACTGGAGGGGCCCGACGACCGCTCGGCCCGCATCGACGTGACCGTGGGTGAGATGCACACCGTCCAGGCCGTCGCCGTCTCGGATCGCGCGTCGTCGGGCACCTACACGCTGGTCGTTGAGCGCGTCGGCACGGCGGGGCGGTCGCGGTCGCAGCAGGGCGGCGCCTTCGAGATGGCCGCGGGCGAGCAGACGCTCTCCACGTCGAGCGTCAACGTCGCGGCTGGCGACTCGCTCCGCACCGAGCTCACGATCACGTGGGCGGACGGCGTCGTGACGGAGGACCGCGTGGACGTGACGGGGCAGCCGTAGCTTTCCTCCTCACGTTCAGCCGGCTTATGCGCGCTCTGTCTGCCGTCATCCTCCTGGCCCTCACGCTCGCGGCGTGCAAAGACGGGCTGGTAGAGCCGGAGCGGTTCGGCTCTCTCCAAGGCCAGGTCGTGGACTTCGAGACCGGTGCGGTCGTCGAGAACGCGGGCATCGTCACCAGCCCGGCCACTGACGCCATCACGACCGACAGCGAGGGCAACTTCTCCATCGAGGACGTGCTGGTCGGGACGTACACGATCACCGCGTCGCGCTCGGGCTTCAACCCCAACACGGTGACGGTGTCCATCCGCGATGGGCGGACGGCGCGGGCGACCTTGTTCCTGCGCCAGGACGATGACGATGCCGCTCCGAGCCAGCGATTCCAGGCGACGGTGCTCGGATTCACCAACCGCGGGTTCACGTCCGACAGCTCGTTCGTCACCGTCGAGTACCAGGCCGTCAACGACGGCACGGCCGACCTGGCAGCGTACGAGGTGTACTTCCGAATCGACACCGACCGGGGGTCGTTCTTTCAGGAGGTGGGGGGGCAGAACCTGGCCGCAGGCGCGCGCGACATCGGCACGTTCCGGAAGCAGATCCTCGGCGCGCGCGCCCAAGCCGTCAGCATCGACGGGACCTTGCCCGCGAGCGCTGCCGGATCGGAGAGCTAGGCCCCGCCGGCGGCGAGCGTAGCCAGCGGCTCAGCACTCGGTAAAGCGGACGGACACGTTCGTCGCCAGCCCGCCCTGGCTGGTCTCCTTGAACCGGTCCGACATCGCCTCGGCGGTCTCGCGCAGGGTCCGGATCACGGCGTCGAGGGACACCTTGGCGCGGTCGGGCGCGCCGGCCAAGGCCAGTTCGGCGGCGTTGATGGCCTTGACGGCGCCCATCGTGTTGCGCTCGATGCACGGGATCTGGACCAGCCCGCCGACCGGGTCGCAGGTCATGCCGAGGTGGTGCTCCATGGCGATCTCGGCGGCCTGGAACGCCTGGGCCGGCGTCGCTCCCTGGGCCTCCGCCAGCGCGGCGGCGGCCATCGCGCTCGACACGCCCACCTCGGCCTGGCACCCGCCCATCGCGGCCGAGATCGTGGCGCCCTTCTTGAAGAAGGTCCCGACCTCGCCGGCGACCATCAGGAAGTCCAGGATCGCCTTCTCGCCCACCTCCTCTTCGGAGAAGCAGACGTGGTAGAGCAGGACGGCGGGGATCACGCCGGCGGCGCCGTTCGTCGGCGCGGTCACGACGCGGCCCAGGTTCGCGTTCTCCTCGTTGACCGCCAGCGCGAACGCGCTCACCCACTGCAGCACCTGGGGGAAGCGGTAGGTCTGGGCGCGGATGGCGGCGATCCAGTCGTCAGGCTCCAGGCTGTCGCTCTCCGGCAGCAGGCGGCGGGCGATGGCGGCGGCGCGGCGCTCGACCTCCAGGCCGCCCGGCAGCACGCCGTCGGTGTGGCACCCGCGCCAGACGCCCCACTTCATCACCTGCCAGATGGCGCGCAACTGGTCGCGGATCTCGTCGTCGGTGCGCCAGGCGCGCTCGTTGCGCCAGACCACGTCGGCGACGCGGCAGTCGGCGCAGTGCGCCAGCATCTCGGCCGGGACCTGGGCCGGGTGCGGCAGCCGGATGCCGGCGCGCTGGTCGGCGACCTCGCCCTGGGCGACGACGAAGCCGCCGCCGACCGAGTAGTACGTCGAGGCGTGTTCGATGCCGTCCGCGACGGCGACGCACGTCATGCCGTTGGCGTGGCCGGGCAGCCGCTCGGACGGGTGGAAGACGATGTCGGACGTGGGGTCGAACCGGACCGCACGCCCTCCGACCGTGACCGACTGGCGGACGCCGAGGTCGGCGACGAACGTAGGGATCCGCTCGACGTCGATGGTCACGGGGTCGTGGCCCAGGAGCGCGAGCATCACGGCCTGATCGGTGCAGTGCCCGCGCCCGGTCAGCGCCAGCGACCCGTAGAGGTGGATCTCGACGCCGTCGATGCGCGCCGCCAGTCCGGCCGGGAGCTCGGACAGCCACCGCTGGACGGCCCGCCACGGGCCCAGCGTGTGCGACGACGACGGGCCGACGCCGATCTTCAGCATGTCGAAGACGCTGAGCGCTTCGGGGGCAGGAGTGCTCTCGGTCATGCGCGGAAGGTCGCACCGGCTGGCCGCTCAGATCCGCCAAACGCCTTGCCGCAGGTCCATCCAGACGCACACCGCGACGTGGGGCACCGTCAGCGCCGCGATCCCGACGAGGTACACGCCGACGCCCGCGACGGGCTCGCCCAGCCCGACCGTCACGTAGGCGAGTCCGCCGATTAAACCGAGCGCCCCGACGGTCGCGGGCGTCGCCAGCCCGGCCAGCCGCCAGCCCGAGCCGCCGGCGACGGCCGGCGCCAGCCGAGCCAAGTGCCGCCACGCGTGCCACAGGCAGAAGTACACGCCCACGCTCCACAGCGGCGGGACGGTTGCGAAGAACGCCGCCAGCCCGACGACTTCGGCGAGGTCGAGAACCCAGGCTCCGCCACGACTGGCGGTCGCGGCCGGCGACCGCGGCGCCCCACGCCGCGTAGCCCAAGACCAGCGCGCCCAGCCCGACCGCCAGTGGCACGCCGGACAGGCTCAGAACCGCTGCCGATGCTTCCAACCCTCGGCCCGGCGCCACGGCTGCCGCCATCGCGCCGACGACCTCGGCGTAGGTCTCGGGGAACGCGAGGAGCGGGACGGCCATCGGCAAGGCCCCGCGCACGACCAGGGCGAGCGCCAGTTGGCCGCGGTGCGCGAGATGCCGGTCCCACCCGAGAGCGCGGAGCGCGAACACGTCGCCTTGGCCCCAGTGTGCCCAGGTCAAGGCCAGGAAGCCGACGGCCGCCGCGACCGGCGCCAGCCACCAGAGCACAAGCACGGCGGCGCTGAGGCCGAGGTAGGCGACGCTGAACAGCGCGACCGGCCCGAAGCGGAGCCGCTGGCCGCGCATCCGGAACGGGACGACGGGGTCGGCGGCGCCGTGCGGGCAAGCCGAGCACGACGGCGCTCAGCGCCCACGGCAGCGCCAGCACCCAGACGGGGGCATCCGCCAGAACCGGTGCCAGCGCCAGCGAGACGAGCACGCCGCCCCAAGCCACGACCAGCCCGGCGCGCGGCCACGCCACCGTCACGCCATCCGCTTGGTCAGGCGGCCCACGGTCGGGGACACCGCCGAGGTCTCCAGCATCACCAAGCCCTGGGCCACCAACGTCGTCGTGACGAAGAAGAACAGCCCCTCCTCAAAGGGCAACCCGGCGACCGCCCAGCCGGTCCGCGTGGCGTCGGTGATGTCCCAGATCCCGAGCCCGATGGCGACGCGGTCGGCGACGCACAAGTAGAGCGCGACCGGGACCACGGTCGCGATCACCAGCTTGCGGCGCGCCCAGATGATGTGCCCGCCGACGCCCCACATCAGCGCCAGGATCGGGCTCGCCCACGCCAGGATCAGTCCGAGGTACAGCCAGTGCCCGTCGGCCAGCACCATCGCCACGCCGGCGGCCGTCAGCGCCAGGAACGCCGCCGTGCCGATCACGCGGGCGCGCAGCCCCGTGAGGTCGGCGTCGCCGGCCATCGGGTCGTAGTTGGCCGGCCAGTGCGTCTGGAACAGCCGCAGCCACAGCCCGGCGATCAGCGTCTGGATGACGAAGAACGCGTACTCCTCGACCGGCACGTACCCGATGGTCGCGAGCACGCGGCCGGGCGGGTAGCTCCACACCTCGCGCGCGACCAAGTAGTTGTCCCACGGCGTCGTGTACACGAACGCGATGCCGACGAGCAGCGCCAGCGGCCACCACCGCTCCGTCGTGCGGCCTTGCAGGAGCGCCAGCACCAGCAGCGGCGGGAGCGTAAAAGCGAGGTGGAACTCGAGGTAGGTCACGCGGGAGGCGAGCGGGAAAGCGTGCCAACGGCCAACCGAGGCCTCGGGATTCACCGCCCCCGTCCCACTGGCGGACGGCCTCCCCCAGCGCGGCGGGGGTGGCCGGATCCGCCCGAACACTGTGCGAAGAGCGGCGGGCGCCGTGGTGAGCGGCGTCGGCGGCCCCTAGCTTCCGCCTCCTTCTCCCTGCCGCACGTCCGCGGCGGGGAGCGATCACCGGCCTACAGACCGATGCCGAAGATGAAGTCCAACAGTGGCGCCAAAAAGCGCTTCAAGCTGACCGGAAGCGGTCGCGTGAAGCGGAAGCAGGCGTTCACGAGCCACATCCTGACCAAGAAGTCGCCCAAGCGGAAGCGCCACCTGCGCGAGTCCACCTTGGTCTCGACCCAGGACGAGGCGCGGATGAAGCGCCTGATCGGCGCCTAGAGCGCCCCTTTTCCCTAGTCGGCGACGCCGCCGACGCCCACCCTCCACCCACGGACCAAAATGCCCCGAGCACGAAATCTCGTGGCTTCCCGTCGCCGTCGCCGCAAGGTTCTTGCGCAAGCGAAAGGCTACTGGGGACGCCGTAGCAACGTCTACACCGTTGCCAAGCACTCCGTTGAGAAAGGGATGCAGTATGCCTACCGAGACCGGCGCGCCCGCAAGCGCCAGTTCCGTCGGCTCTGGATCGCCCGCATCAACGCCGCCGCCCGTCAGAACGGGACCACCTATTCGCGCCTGATCTCCGGCCTGTCGAAGGCCGGCGTCCCGCTGAACCGGAAGGTCCTGGCAGACCTCGCGGTCCACGACAAGGCCGCGTTTACCGCCGTGGTCGAGCTGGCCGCCTAGCGCGCCCCCTGCTCGACCACGCGACTCCCGCTCGGCCCCGGCCCGGCGGGAGTTTTTGGTTGCCCCAACGACGCAAGACCGACGGGCGCCCCCGGCCCTCCCCTCCGCCTCCCATGTCTCTCGACGCCCAGATCGCCGCCGTCCAGGCCGAGATCGACGACACCGCGCTCGCCGACGCCGACGCCGCCGAGGCGTTCCGCGTCCGGTTCCTGGGCCGGAAGTCGGGCGCGATCACCGACCTGTTCTCCCAGCTCGGGACCGCGCCGCCGGAGCAGCGCCGCGACCTAGGCCAGCGCCTCAACGCGCTCAAGGGCGCGGCTCAGGACCGGCTCGACGCCGCGCTGGCGGACCTCGCGACCACGACCGCCAGCGGCGCGACGGACCTCGACCTCACGCTGCCGGGCCGCATCCCCGGGCGCGGGGAGCGCGGCAGCCTGCACGTGCTGACGCAGACGCTCACCGACATCCAGGACATCTTCCGCTCGTTCGGCTTCGCCGTCGCCCGAGGCCCGGAGATCGAGGACGACTGGCACAACTTCTCGGCGCTCAACTTCCCGCCCGACCACCCGGCGCGGGACATGCAGGACACGTTCTTCCTGGAGCCGCCGCCGCCCGACGGCCGGGGCGTGTTGCTCCGCACGCACACGTCGCCGGTCCAGATCCGGACGCTGGAGGCCCAGCCGCCGCCGGTCCGGGTGATCGCGCCCGGCCGCGTCTTCCGCAACGAGGCCATCTCGTACAAGAGCTACTGCCTGTTCCACCAGGTCGAGGGGCTGGTGGTGGATGAGGGCGTGAGCTTCGCCGACCTCAAGGCGCTCTTGACCGCGTTCGCCAAGGCGTTCTTCGGGTCGAGCGACGGCCCGGCGCGCGAGGCCCGAATGCGGTTCCGCCCCAGCTTCTTCCCCTTTACCGAGCCCTCGGCCGAGGTCGACGTCTGGTGGGCCGACGAGTCGATGGACGGCGGCGGACGGTGGATGGAGATCCTGGGCTCGGGCATGGTCGACCCCAACGTGCTCACCAACGTCGGCGTCGATCCGGAGCGCTACACCGGCTACGCCTTCGGCATGGGCGTCGAGCGGATGGCGATGCTCCGCCACGGCATCGACGACATCCGCCTGCTCTACGAGAACGACGTCCGGTTTTTGAAGCAGTTCTAGGGTTCGAGGTTCAGGGTTCGCAGGACTGCACCTCCAAGCTGATGACTCCTTCTGCTCTCTGATCTTTACTCCGTTCGCCCAAGGACGCGGCCGACTCCCGAGGTCCCGCCCGTTCCAGTTCTCGCAGCGGGCGAACCCTGAACCCTGAACCCTTGAACCTCTCTCTCCGCTGGCTCTCCGACTACGTCGCCCACGGCCTCACGCCCGACCAGGTGGCCGAGCGCCTGACCATGTCCGGATTGGAGGTCGAGGGGGTCGTCGCGACCGGGCCGAGCCTGGACGGCGTGGTGATCGGCGAGGTGGTGGACGTGCGCCCGCACCCCGACGCCGACCGACTCCAGGTCTGCGACGTCCGATTGACTGGCGTCGTCCCTGGCGGGGTGGCGGAGCCCGACGCGGTCCAGATCGTATGCGGCGCGCCCAACGTGGCCACGGGCCAGCGCGTGCCCGTTGCGACGGTCGGGACGGAGTTGATGCTGCCGGCGCGCGACGGCTCGGGCCTGGAGCCGGTCACGATCAAAAAGGGCAAGATCCGGGGGCAGGTCTCGAACGGCATGATCTGCGCCGAGGACGAGCTCGGGCTGGGCGACGGCCACGACGGCATCCTGGTCCTGGACCCGTCCGCACCCGTCGGCGCCCCGCTGGCCGACTGGCTCCGCCAGCGCGGCGAGCTGCCGGGCGACACGGTGCTCGACATCGCGATCACGCCCAACCGCCCCGACGCCACCAGCCACGTCGGCGTGGCGCGCGACCTGGCGGCGCTGACGGACCAAGCGCTGACGCTGCCCGAGGTGGACGTCCCTGACGTCGGCGGCGATGCGGCGCAAGCGGTTACGGTCCGGATCGAGGACGACGGGTGCGCGCGCTACACCGCCATGGTCGTGCGCAACGTGACGGTCGGCCCGTCGCCGGACTGGCTCCGCCAGCGGCTCGAAGCCGTCGGTGTGCGGCCGATCAACAACGTCGTGGACGTCACCAACTACGTGCTGCACGAGATCGGCCAGCCGCTGCACGCCTTCGACCTCGCCGCGCTGGCAGACGCGACGGTCGTGGTCCGCGCCAGCGAGACGGGCGAGACCGTCACCACACTCGACGACCAGAAGCGCGAGGTGCCCCAGGGCACGCTGCTGATCTGCGACGGCCAACGGCCCGTCGCCGTGGCCGGCGTCATGGGCGGCGCGAACTCCGAGGTCTCCGACGCCACGACCGACGTGCTGATCGAGAGCGCGTACTTCGACCCCGCGCGCATCCGCCGGGCGTCGAAGGCGCTGAGCCTGCAGACCGACGCGAGCTACCGCTTCGAGCGCGGCGTCGATCCGACGCGCCAGCCCTGGGCGGCGGCCCGGGCGGCGGCGCTGCTGGCGGAGGTCGCCGGCGGGACGGTCCAGTCGGGCATGGTGGACGAGGTCGCCGTCCCGTACCAACCCCGAACCGTGACCCTCCGCCCCGAGCGCGTGGCGCGTGTGCTGGGGACCGATGTTCCGCGCGACGAGATCGTGCGCCTGCTGACCGCCATCGGGTTCGAGGTCGAGGCCGACGCCGGCTCGACGCTGGAAGCGTTCGCCGAGGCCGCGCTGCTGGGCTCGGCGGCCTCCGCCGTATTCGAGGCGACGGACGCCGGGCTCACCGTCACCGTCCCGCCCTTCCGCCCCGACGTCGAGCGCGAGATCGACGTGATCGAGGAGGTCGCCCGGCTGTGGGGCTACGACCGCCTGCCGACGCCCGCCGCGACGCCCGTGCCCTTGGTGCCCGCCGGCGACACGCCGTCCGCGCGGCTGCTCGACCGCCTGAGGCAGCGGCTGGCGGCGCTGGGCTTCCGCGAGCTCTACACCAACTCCCTGGTTCCCGGGCCGGTCGCCGAGACGTTCGCGGACGCCGCCTGGACCGGGCTCGACGCGGCGCCGGTCGAGACGCTGAACCCGATCTCCCAAGAGATGTCGGCCCTGCGTCCGTCGCTCCTGACCGGGCTCCTCGCCGCCGCCAGCTACAACCAGGCCCGAGGCGCGGGCGCGCTCAGGCTGTTCGAGGCCGGGCACGTGTACCGCCGCTCCGCCGCCGCCTCCGACCTGGTCGAGGGCTACCACGAGCACACCTCGCTGGTGCTGGGCATGAGCGGTCCGGCCGAGCGCGCCGGCTGGGACGGCGACGCGCGCCCGACGGACGTCTACGACCTCAAGGGCGTCGTGATCGACCTGCTGGCGGACCTCGGGATCACCGACGTTCAGGAGACCCCGCGCCCGTCGCCAGCGGCCCTGACCGCCTACGCCCTCGACCTAAGCGCTGGCGGCACCCGCTTGGGCGCCATCGGCCGGCTGGCGGACGCCGTCGGCGAGGCCGCGGACCTGCAGTCCGAGCTGTTCGTCGCCGAACTGGACTGGGACGCGCTCGTCGGTCTCGCGCGGCGAGACGGCGTGGCGGCCTACCAAGCCATCTCCCGCTTCCCGACGGTCGAGCGCGACCTGGCGCTCGTCGTGCCAGAGGCGCAGCCGGCCGGGCCGCTCCTCGACACCATCCGCCAGTCGGGCAAACCGCTGCTCCAGGACGTGCGCCTGTTCGACCTGTACCGCGGCACCGGCTTGCCAGAAGGCACCAAGAGCCTGGCGTTCACGCTCCGCTTCGGCGCCGACAAGACGCTGCGCGACAAGGAGGTCGATGGCCGGGTCCGCCGCATCGTCAAGCGGCTGGAGGCTGAGCACGGCGCGACGCTGCGCTCGTGAGCAGCCGAAACGGCGGGGGTGCCTAGTTCGGTCCCGCCGCGCTGGCTCGCGTTGTCCCTTCGCGCTGGCGGATGGCCTCCGCCAGTGAGCCGCGTGGTCTGAGCGGGGTCGTGGAAGGCGCGAGGAGTGCCCAGATGCGCGGCCTCGGTTCGTGCATATCTTGAACCATCCGCCGCCCTCACCATGGAGACCACCGCTAGCCCCGAGGACGAGCCGGCTCGTGCCGAGCCCGCCCGCGCCGACTGGCGGTCGCTGAGCCACCTCCGCGACCGCGTCGAGGCCGCGGCGCGCGAGATCGAGCGGTTGCGCTCGGAGAACGCGGCGCTGGGCAAGCGGCTGGTCGAGTTGCAGGACAACGGCTCCGGACCCTCGTTCTCGTTCGGCGAGGACCAGGACCCCGACGCTCTCCGAGCGCGCGTCCAGGGCTTCATCGACACCATCGACGGGCTGCTGTCCCAGGCCGAGCCGGGCGGCGACGGGTCCGCCGAGTCGTGAGCCAGCCGGTCTCCATCCGCGTCCGCATCCTGGACCGGGAGTACCCGCTGCGCGTGGCGCCGGGCGACGAGGACTACACGGTCCACCTCGCCGCGCGCATCGACGAGCGCCTGCGCCGGATGCGGAGCCAGCTGCCCGCCCAGCCCGACATGACGCACGCGGTGCTCGTGGCGCTGGAGCTGGCCGAGGAGCTGTACGCGGCCCGCGCCGAGACCGACCGCCTGAGGGCGCGCCTGGAGATCGAGTCCGCCGCGCTGGCGGACCGCCTGGACGAAGCGCTCTCCGGTACCGGCGACGGGGCGACCCGATCTGAGCCGGAATAGATCCTTCGGCAGGCCGCTCCACTCGCCGCCGCGTGCCGCCAGCGCGGCGGAATTCGTGGTCTCTGCCGGAACGACGCGCGGGCCGAGGCGATATTGAGAACTGCGCGGACGGGTTCGCCCGCCTGCGCCCCACCGGCTTGTAGCCACAGCATGGGAACCTGAACAGCGTTAACCGCGGGGGTTCTATTTAAGGCCTGACCATCAGACCGCAGCCTGCCGACGGCTTCGCCGTTGCAGATCCGGCGCTTCGGCGCCGACCGCGGGAGGCGAGAGGGTCTGAGGAGCCCCCACATTGTCCGACGAGATAGGTTCTCGTCCAAGCGCTGCAGGTCGGTGACTCCTGCACGACCCGGCCCCGGCCGGGTCCGACGCCGAGCGTTCCGGGCCGCAGGGGCTCGGGACGCTCGCGCCGTTTTTACCGCTCCCCCATGACCCCGCTCGCCCTCGCCCTGACCGCCCTCGCCGTCGTGCTGGCGCTCGTGGTGGGGTTCGTCGGGGGCCGCGTCGGGCGCGCCAGCTCCGCGAGCGCGCGGTTTGAGGACGCGACGCGCCAAGCCGAGGAGGCCGCCGCCCGCGCCGAAGCTGAGGCCGAGCGGTTCCGCGCCGACGCCGACGCCGCCCGGGCCGACCTGGCGTCGGCGCGCGACGAGGTCCGCAAGCGGCGGGCCCGGCTGGACCAGAAGGCGGACGAGATCCGCGAGCGCCACCAGAAGCGCCGCGAGAAGCTGGACGCGGCCCGCGCCCGCGTCGATGCGAAGACCCAGGCGCTGGCGGCGCGAGAGGCCGCGCTCGACCAGGCCGTGGACGCCGTGGACGCCCTCGCGAAAGCCGCCGAGCGCCGCCGCGCCGAGGCCGACACGCTGCGCGAGCAGGTCCAGACGCTGGCCGCCGCCGTCGGCAGCCGCCAGCAGGAACTGGCCGGGCGCGAGCGCGAGGCCGAGACGCTCCAGGCGCGGCTGGACGAGGAGGGCACGCGGCTCGACCGGCTGGTCGAGGAGCACCTGGGCAAGCTGGAGCGCGCCGCCGGCATCGACCGCGAGCACGCGCGCCGTGAGCTGGTGGCCGAGATCACGCGTGACGCCAAGCTGGAGGCCGCCGGCGCCGTCAAAGACGCGCGTGACCGCGCCAAGCAGACCGCCCAGCGCGAGGCGACGCAGGTCGTGCTCAAGGCCATCCAGCGGCTGGCGGCGACGGCCACCATCGAGCACACCGTCGCGGCCGTGCCCCTGGCGTCGGAGGACATGAAGGGCCGGGTGATCGGGCGCGAGGGCCGCAACATCCGGGCGTTCGAGGCCGCGACCGGCGTCGAGGTCATCGTGGACGACACGCCCGACGCCGTCCTGGTGTCCGGCTTCGACCCCGTCCGCCGCGAGGTCGCCCGGCTGGCCCTCGTAAGGCTGCTCGACGACGGTCGCATCCACCCCGCGCGCATTGAGGAGGTCGTGGCCGCGGTCCAACAAGAGATCGACGACGAGATCGTGGCGACGGGCGAGTCCACCATCCTGGACTTGCAGCTGCATGGCATCCACCCCGAACTGGTGCGGCTGGTCGGGCGGATGAAGTACCGCGCCAGCTACGGGCAGAACCTGCTGCACCACTCCATCGAGGTCGCCAAGCTGGCCGGCCTAATGGCCGCGGAGTTGGGGCTCGACGCCCGGCGTGCCCGGAGGGCCGGTCTCTTGCACGACATCGGCAAGGTGGTCGAGGGCGACCTCGAGCAGCCCCACGCCATCGAGGGCATGGAGCTGGCGCGGCGCTTCGGCGAGCACCCCGACGTGGCCAACGCCGTCGGCGCGCACCACGACGAGGTGCCCATGGCGACCACGCTGGCGCCGTTGGTCCAGGCCGCCGACGCCGCCTCGGGCGCCCGGCCCGGCGCTCGGCGCGAGGCCATCGAGCGCTACGTCCAGCGGCTTAAGGCGCTGGAGGAGCTGGCGGGCGCGTTCGAGGGCGTGAGCCAAGCGTACGCGATCCAGGCGGGACGCGAGATCCGAGTCGTCGTGGACACCGACCAGGTCTCGGACGCCGTCGCGGAGTCGCTCGCCCGCGACATCTCGCGCCGCATCGAGCGCGACATGGAGTACCCGGGCCAGATCAAGGTGACGGTCATCCGCGAGGTCCGCGCCGTCGCCGTCGCGCGCTAGCCTCGCCCGACTGGCAGCGTGCCCCCGCGGAGGCGGGCGGCACGCCTCCGCCAGTGCGGGGGCCTTTCGGCGGGTTCCCCCATCGGGTCGGGCCTGAAGACGGGCGGCTGGCGGAACGGGCGGGCGGGGCGTTCGATCCAACGAGCCCCCTCTCCCCCGCCCCTCCATGTCTGACGTCTCCCGCCCCGGCCGCTTGGACGGCAAAATCGCCATCGTCACCGGCGCCGCCGAGGGCATCGGCGAGGCCATCGCCCACAAGTTCGCCTACGAGGGCGCCGCCGGGCTCGTCCTGGCCGGCCTGCCCGACGACCCGCTCGACCAGGTCGCCGCCGACATCACCCGCCAGTACGGCACGGAGGTCGGCACGTTCGCCGGCGACCTGGGCGAGCAGAGCAAGGCGGAGGCGTGCGTCCAGTCGGCCATCGACGCGTTCGGGCGGCTGGACGTGCTGGTCAACAACGCCGGCGGGCTGCCCGCGCTGGCCGAGGTGGACGAGTACCCGGTCGAGGCGTTCGAGAAGCTGATCCACAGCAACATCCGGACGACGTTCTTCATGACGCGCGCGGCCATCCCGCACCTGCGCGAGACGCGGGGCAACGTGGTCTCGGCGGGGTCGGAGGCCGGATTCAACGGCACGCCGCAGTTCTCGCCCTACGGCGCCACCAAGGCGTGGAACCACGCGTTCATGAAGGCCATCGCCGGCGAGCAGGGGCCGAAGGGCGTCCGCGCCAACTGCGTCTGCCCCGGCCCCATCGACACGAGCTGGACGCACAAGGAGACCGGGCCGATGGACCGCGAGACGGAGAAGACGCTGACCGGCGCCACCGCCTTCGGCCGCCGCGGCACGACCGAGGAGGTTGCCAACGTCTACGCCTTCTTGGCGTCCGACGAGGCCAGCTACGTGACGGGCGCGCTGTGGTTGGTCGATGGCGCGACGACCATCGTCCACGGCATGCCCGGCCAGGACGCCGACAAGGCGACCCAGGCCGAGCCCCAGGGCGTCCTCAAGCTCCGCTTCCAGCGCGCCTCCGACCCCTCCGCCGTCCCGTCCAGCTAGCCTCCCCACACCCACCGCCAGTCGCACCATGACGCTCTCCAGCACCTCGTTCCAAGACGGCCAGCCCATCGACCCGTCGTACGCCTTCTGCCGGCCGACGGGCGGTCCCGATCACACGACCGACGGCGGCAACCGCAGCCCCCACCTGGCGTGGTCCGGCGCGCCCGCCGGCACCCGGTCGTTCGCCATCGTGATGCACGACCCCGACGTGCCCGCCGACGCCTCGGACGCCAACACCGAGGGGAAGACGATCCCCGAGAGCGCCGAGCGGACGACGTTCTACCACTGGCTGCTGGCGGACCTACCGGCCACGACCACGGAGATCGAGGAGGGCTTCGCCTCCGACGGCGTGACGGAGAAGGGCAAGGGGCCGGGCAAAACCGCGCTCGGGCTGGAGGGCGTCAACACCTTCACCGACTTCCTCAAAGGGACGCCGCGCGCGGGCACGTACGGCGGCTACGACGGCCCGTGCCCGCCCTGGAACGACTTGCGCCTGCACCACTACCACGTCACGGTCTACGCGCTCGACCTAGAGACGCTGGGCTTAGACGGCAACGGCGACTTCCGTGGCTCCGACGTGGAGGACGCCATCGAGGGGCACGTCCTGGCCCAGGCCGAGATCGTCGGCACGTACACCACGAACCCGGCCGTGCGGGCGCGTCAGTAGAGCCCGCCGGCCTCGCCCAGCGCGATCCGGACGAACACGCGCCCAGGCCGGTCCAGGCGCGGGATCTGGCCGTCGTCGATGACGTAGTGGAACGAGTTCTGCAACGTCGAGCGGACGGCCTCGGAGTCGATCCCGACCGACAGCGTCAGGTCGCCTCGGACCAAGTCGAGGGCCAGGATGCCGTGCGACCGGTCGCCGCCGTACTGGCCGGACAAGTCGTACGCCTCGTCGCGCCCCAGCCGGCCCAGGCCTTGGGTGGTGCCCGTCCAGACGACCGTCCGCAGGCCGACGCCGACCGGGACGGCGGTGTCGCGGCGCAACAGTTGGACGCGCAGGGCGAACGTCCGGTAGCGGTCCAAAAGCTGCTGCGCGAGCGCGTCGTTCTCGAACTGGACGTCGAGCGACCACGCCTCCCGGGTGTGCCGGTACCGCAGCGCGCCCGACAGCTGGGAGGTGGAGTCGGCGTCGAGGTAGCCGACGAGGGCGTAGGCGAGCTCGTGCCGCCGCGGCGGCCGGGTCTCCGCGCCCCGCTGGCGGTGCCGCTCGCCGAAGGCGTAGCCGATGCTCAGATCGGCTTGGGCGCCCAGGGCGGCGCCCGAGATTCCGAGGTCCTGCGCCAGCGCCTCCGCCCCGGCGCCCGCCCGGATCACCACGCCGTGCTCGCGCGCGCCCAACGGCACGCCGACGCCCGTCGCCAGCCGGAGGCCGACCGTGTTCTCGTGCGTCCCCGCCTTGGCCGTCGCCGCGACCTCGACGGCCGGCTCGGCGTCTCGCACCTGCCACCGGAGCTGCGCCGACGCGGGCGCGGCGCACACCAGCAGGAGCAGCGTGGCCGCGCGCGTCACCCGCCGCTGACGGGCGTGATCAGCGCGACCTCGTCGCCCGGCTCCAGCACCGTCGCCAGTGGGGCGTAGTGGAGGTTGACGGCCAGCCGGATCGTCGGCCGGTGCTCGGCGATCGACCGGGTGGTCCGCCGCCAGTTGGTCGAGCAGATCGGTGCCCGTCGCGCCCACGGGCACCTCGGCGGTCACCTCCGTCCCGAGCGACTGGCGGAGCGTGTCGAACAGGAGAACGCGCAGGGTCATGGGGTCCGAGGCGGGAGGCAAGCCGGGCCGCAGGGACACCGCGCACGGTGCCCGCCAGCGGGGCGAGAGACTACTGCACGCCGCCCAGGGGCCACGAGACCTCGGGCGAGCGGAAGAACGTGACGCCCAGCGCCTCCCAGCGCGGGCCGTGCTTGGCCAGCCGCCGGCGGTACTCGCGCCACGACCGGGCAGGCGGCGACCAGCCGATCTCGGCCACGCCCGCCAGCCGGGGGAAGGCCAGGAACTCGATGTCCGAGATCGTCCCGATGGTCTCCGACCACAGCGGCGCCTCGACGCCCAAGATCGCCGACTCCGGCACACCGGCGACCAAATCGCGACGGCTCCCAGTCGTAGGCGTCGCGGACGCCGTTGCGGCCGGCCCAGGTGATGCCCAGGATCGTGGAGTCGTCGTACTTCATGTCGAGGTAGATCCGGTCGGCCGGCGACAGCACGACCTGGGCCCCGTCGCGGACCGCGCGCGCGATGCCTCGCGCGGTGCCGCGCACCTGGGGCTGCCAGACCTGGACGATGGAGCCGGGCTCCAGGTCGGCGCTCACCATCTCGTCCCAGCCCATCATCCGCTTGCCGTGGCTCGTGACGATGGCCTGGGCGCGTCGCATGAAGCGGGCGTAGTCGGCGTCTGACAGGCGCTCGACCTCGTCGCCGCCCAGGTGGATCACGTCGCCGGGCGTCTGCGCCGCCAGCTGGCGGACGACGGCGTCCACGAACGCGTAGGTGCTCTCCTTGTCCACGCAGACCGAGCTGAAGCCGACCTGGGTGCCGGTGTAGGGCGGCCGGGCGACGCCGTCGCAGTTCAGCTCGGGGACGGACGCCAGCGCGGCGTTGGTGTGGCCGGGCAGGTCGATCTCCGGAACGATGGTGACGAACCGTTGGGCGGCGTAGGCCACGATCCGGTCGTAGTCAGCCGTCGTGTAGTAGCCGCCCGGGCCTCCGCCCACCTGAGTCCGGCCGCCGATGCGCGTCAAGTCGGGGTAGGCGGGGATCTCGACGCGCCAGCCCTGGTCGTCCGAGAGGTGGAGGTGCAGGCGGTTGAGCTTGTAGAGCGCCATCAGGTCGATGACGCGCTCGACGTCCTCGACCTGGAAAAAGTGGCGGGCCACGTCCAGCATCATCCCGCGCCACGGGTAGCGCGGCCGGTCGGTGATCTCGACGGCGGGGATCGTGAGCGAGCGCGGCAGCGTGGCGGTGTACTCGACGCGCGGCGGGAGCAGCTGGCGGATCGTCTGGACGCCGTAGAACAACCCGGCCGGAGCGGCGGCGGTCAAGACGACGCCGGTTCGGGTGACGCTGAGCTGGTAGCCCTCCGCGCCCAGGTCGTCGCGCGCGGCGTCGGTCACGAACCGGACGGCGCCCGTCTGGGGCCGCGCCGTCGTCACCTGGGGCGTGGAGTCCACCGTCGTGCCGACCAACGCCGCCAGCGCGACGGCGACGCGCCGCGCGTCCCGGTCTCCGGGCGCCACCACGATCTCGGTCTCGCCGCCGATCTCGAACCCGCCCCGGCCGACGGTCATCTCGGCGGGCGCCGGGATCAGCGCGGGCTGGGCCGTCGCGGCGCAAGCGAGGGCGAGCAGGAAGAGACAGCGGACGAGCATGGGTCGGGGGGACGAGGGAGCGGAGGATACCCGACGCCGCTAACGCATCCGCAGCCACGCCGGGTATCCGCGCGCGTCAGAGGCGGGCAGCGGCGGCGCGGTCGCGAGCCACCGGCGGGCCGCGTCGGCGAGCGTGGACTCGGGGGACGGGCCGGAGGCTTCGAGGCACACCGACCACCAGACCTCGCCGTCTATTTCTAGTCGGGACAGTTCGAGGGCGCCGTCGTCCGCGTGGCGCTGGCGGCGGGCCTTGGCGACGGAGACCCACTCGTCGCCCAAGCCCTCGACGGCCTCCGCCAGTTCGAAGGACCACTTGACCCACATCTCGGCTTGCGCCCGGGCGTCGCCGACCGCCAGCGGGCCGAGCGCGCGTTCGCGGCGCTTGGCCTCGACCTGCCCCTCGCGCAGCTTGACGCCCAGGGCGTCGCTGGTAGGAGTGAGGTAGCGGTCGGTTCGGGCCTCGGTGTCGGGCTCAGGTCCGAATTTGCCAAACCACGCCTCGACCTCGTCCGGGATCTCGCCGCGCCCGAACCAGCGGACTTCGGCCGAGCGGTACGGCGTCATCCCGCCGCCTCGATCATGCCCAGGACGCCGGCCCGGATCATCGCGACCGAGATCGCGGCCAGGAACAGGCTCGCCACCTTGGCGACGGCCTTCGAGGTGCCCGGCCCGAACACCTTGAGCAGCGACGGGCCGAAGGTGAACGCGATGAACACGAGCAGCATGTTGAGCGCGATGGCCAGCAGCGTGATCACCCAGCCGACGGCGCCGTCCGACACCAGGATGGTCGTGATCGCGCCCGGGCCGATGATGAGCGGGATGCCCAGCGGCACGACGGGGAGGTCCACGGTCTCGGTCGCCTCCGTGATCGCCTTCCGCTCCTCCTTCTTGCCCGACCGCCGGCCCTTGGTATCGCCGAACGCCAGGTCCGCCACGGCGATCGTCAGCAGGATGATGCCGCCGCCGACGCGCAGGTCGTTCAAGGTGATGCCCAACGTGTCGAAGATGACCTGGCCGGCGAACAGCATCAAGACCGCCAGCACGAGTGCCGCGGCGAGCGCGCGCACGAGCAGCTGGCGGCGGTCGTCGGGCGTGAACGTCTCCGTCATCCCGATGTAGAGCGGCAGGATGCCCGGGATGTTGATCGCCACGAAGAGCGGCAGGAAGGCCGCCAGCAGGGCGGCGGGGAAGTCGGTCACGGCGGTTGCGAACATGGCGGAAGATCGCTCGCAACGCGGGCCCGGGCCGTCGGTTGTCAGGCGTCCCCGGATGCGCCGGGGGTTCACCCCGGCTCCGCCGCATCCGCACGGGCCGGGCGAAGTCCGGGCAAAGGGCTTGCGTCCGCCGGGCCCGGGCCTACCTTGGGGCTTGCTCTTTCGCCCCGCCTCAGGTTCCGCGCGTCGTCGCGGATGAAAAGGGAATCCGGTGCACGACGGCCCAGCCGTCCCACCCCGGAGCTGTACCCGCAACTGTAGGCGGTCCGCCACCGACGATGACGCTGGGGCCACTCTCGCACGACGAGGGGAAGGCCCATGCCGAGCCGGTGCACGCCAGGCTGGCGCTCTCCGTGGACCCGTCCATGAGAACCGCCAGCGGGCCGGGCCGCGAGCCAGGAGACCTGCCTGTCGCGACGTTCCCCACCGCCTCCGGGACCAGAGGCGCGGTGTGCTCCGCCCGGCTCCGCCGTGTGCGCGTGTGACCCCGTGCCTGCTTGAGGCGCGGGGTCTTTCCATGCGCACCGCCGCCCTCCTCTTCCTCCTCTCGGCCTCGGCCGTTGCCCAACCCGCCGCGCCCGATACGACGCTGGGCGAGGTCACCGTAACGGCCGCGCGCGAGTCCATCGCGACGCGAGACGCGCCGGTCCGCGTAAGCGTCATCGACCGCCGCGACCTCGACGCGACGGCCGCCGCCAGCCTGGCGGACGCGTTGCAGGCCCGGGCGCCGGTCCACGTCCGGCGCTACGGACCCAGCGGGCTGGCGTCGCTCACCATGCGGGGCGGGACGTCGTCCCAAGCGTTGGTCTTGTTGGACGGCCAGCGGCTGACGGACCCCGCACTCGGCCAGGTGGACCTGGGCCTGCTGCCGGCGGCGTTGCTGGAGTCGGTGGAGGTGCTGAGCGGGCCGAGCGCTGGGCTCTACGGCTCGGACGCCGTCGCCGGCGTGATCGGGCTGACGACGCCCCAAACCACGCGCGTCGTGACGGAGGCCGGGCCGTGGGGCGAGCGGCGCTTTTCTGGAGTGGGGACCGCGGCAACGGGCGCCGTCCGCGCGACGGCCGCCGCCGAACTAGGCCGCGCCGAGGACGACTACACCTTCCGCGACGTCTCGCGCATCGAGGCGCCCCGCGTCGCGCGGCAGGGCTGGGGCTCGGAGCGCGCGACGGGCTACCTCGTCGGTCTCGGCCACGGGCGGCGCCAGCCGGGCGGGCGTGAGCATTTGGGCCGCCGACGCCGAGCGCGGGCTGGGCGGCACCGACGCCGTCGGCGCGCGGCAGTGGGACCGGCGCCTGAGGCTGGGCGCGACGGCGGCGCACGAAGCGGGCGGCTGGCGGCTGGAGGCCGACGGCCACGTCCAGCGGACACGCCTGCGCTACGCCGCCCCCTTCCCCAGCGACCGCCCCGACGCCATCGACGACACCGGGCGGACGGCCACGGCGGCGCTCGACCTCCGTGCTCACCGCGACCTGGCCGGCGGCACCTGGACCGCGGCGCTCTCGGGCAACACCGGCCGCGCCGAGCACCCCAGCCTGGCCGACGCCGCGACCGACCGCTCCGCCGCGCTGGCGCTCGCCGGCCGCCAGCCGCTCGGGGCGGTCACGCTGTTTCCTGCGTTGCGCGCCGACCTCTACGCGCCCGACGGCGGCGAGCGGCGCCTGGCGCTGGCGCCTCAGCTGGGCGCCAACGTCGTACTCGCGGACCGCTGGCGGCTCAAGGCGTCGGCGGCACGCGCGTTTCGGATGCCGACGCTGAACGACCGCTACTGGCAGCTCGGCGGCAACCCCGACCTGCGCCCCGAGACGGCGTGGAGCGCCGACCTCGGCGCCGCGTTCACGGCCGCCGCCCGTCGCGCGGAGGTGACGGCGTTCGCGACGACGGCGCGCGACCAGATCGTGTGGTCGCCCACCGCGGCCGGCTTCTGGGCGCCCCAGAACGTGGCCCGGACCCGGGCCCTGGGGCTGGAGGCCTCGGCCCAGACCGCCCTCGCCGTCCGACTGGCGGGCCGGGCCGGGCTGGCGACCGCCGGCGGCGTGGTGACGCTGACCGACGCCCGCGACCTCGACACTGAACAGCCGCTCCGCTACACGCCGCGTCTGGACGGTCAAGGCGTGGGGCGGGCTCGATCTGGGCGCCTTGCGCCTGGACCTGGGCGCGCGCTGGGTCGGCGCCCGCTACACGACCTCCAGGCGTCGCGGTCGCTGCCCGCTCACCTGGTGCTCGACGGCCAGGTCTCGACTGGCCGCGCGGTCGGCGCCCTCGACCTCCGGCTCGCGCTCGCCGCTGAGAACCTCACCGGCCTGGACTACCAGGTCATCCGCTCCTTCCCCATGCCGCCGCGCCACGCGCGACTACGGCTCACGCTCTCCCCCCGATGAACACCCTCCGTCTGGCGCTCCTGGCGCTCCTCGCCCTCACCGTCGCCGCCTGTGACTCGCGGCGCCGAAGACGCCCGAAACGACCCGTTCGTCGTCGGCAGCCGGGCATCTTCTGCGACAACAACGGCTCGCTCACGCGCTTCGATCCTGAGCCGACAGCGCCGTGACCGGACGCGTCCCCGACCTGGGCGGGCTGGTGCAGAACGTCTACGAGGAGGGCAACCGGCTCTACGTGCTTCCTCAACTTCAGCGACTCCTTCGGGACGAGCAGCGGGCGGATCGACGTCGTGGACGCCGGAGACCGAACACGCGGATCCGGAGATCGACGTCGGCACGCCGCGCGACTGGGCCGTCGTCGGGGGCACCGCCTACGTGTCCAACCTCTACGGCGCGTCGGTTACGCCGGTCACGCTTCCTCGGGCACCGTCGGCACGACGATCGCGGTCGGCGCCAACCCGGAGGGCGTGGCCGCCAGCGGCGACGCGTCTTCGTGGCCAACTACAGCGACCCGGCTTCGGCGGCGGGCAGACGGTGTCGGTCGTCTCCGCCGCCAGCCGCGGCGTCGTCCGACCGTCGACGTGGGCTGCGACGGCCCCCGCTCGCGTTCGACGACGGCGACGGCGAGGTCTGGGTGATGTGCACCGGCGGACGGTCTTCGACGACGACTTCAACGTCGTGATCGGACCGCGGCCAAGTCGTGGTGCTCGACGCCGGCACCGGCGCTGTCGTCCAGCGGCTGCCGCTGGAGGGCGAAGTGGGCAACGGCGCGCTGGGCACGGACGCCGCCGAGAGCCGCAGCCGCGACGAGCTCTACGTCGTCGTCGGCGCCGAGATCGTGGTGTTCGACACCAACGCCAACGCCGCCGCCGCCGCCCTCGACCTGACGGGCGACACGGTCTCGGCCATCGCCTACGACGACGCGACCGACCGGTTCTACCTCGGTCGCCTGGACGCCGCATCCGGCTTCAGCGCCGACGGCAGGTCACGATCCACGACCGGACGGGCGCCCAGGTCGGCCAGTTCGCGCGCGGGCGTGAGCCCGCCCGACGTCGCGTTCGTCCGCTAGCCGTGCAGATCGACCGCTGCCTGTGCTTTGGGTACCCGTTCGCCGAGCTGGCGGACGTGGCGGCCGAGACCGGCGCCGCGACCGTGACCGAACTGCAAGAGCACGCCCTTTTCGGGCAGAAGTGCGCGCTGTGCCACCCCTACGTCCGGCGGATGCTGCGGACCGGGCAGACGGTGTTCGGCGAGGTCGTCACCGACGACGACGAGCCGGCGCCGCAGTAGCGCCGGCCGCTCCGCCGGCAACCGCCGCCGGCCGAAGCGCTCGCCGACAGGCGGCGCCAGTCAGGCGGGGCCGCAAGCTGGGCGCCCGGCGAACCGGAGCCGCGCCGCCCCCGTCGCCCGAGTCCCCTCCGCCCGTCCCATGACCCTGCTCTACGTCTTCCCCCACCCCGACGACGAGTCGTTCGGCCCCGGCCCTGCCATCGCTCGCCAGGTCCGGGAGGGCCACACGGTCCACCTGCTGACGCTGACCCGGGGCGGCGCGACGTCGGTGCGGCACGACCTGGGGCTGTCGGTCGAGGAGATGGGCGCCGTCCGCGAGCGCGAGACGCGGTGCGTGGCGGAGACCTTGGGGATCGAGTTGGAGGTGCTCGACTACCCCGACGGCGAACTGGCGGGCCTGGACCCGCGCGTGCTGGAGGCCGAGGTCGAGCGCGCCATCGCCGAGACCAAGCCGGACGTTGTGGTGACCTACGACACGCACGGCAACAGCGTCCACCCCGACCACTTGGTCGCGCACGCCGTCGTCAAGCGGGCCTTCTGCGCGGCCCGGGAGCGAGCCGACGCGCCGCGCCGGCTGGCGCTGTTCGCGCTCGTCGAGGAGGCCATGACCGACGACGCGCCCAGCCACCTCCAGGGCACGCCGCGAGCGGAGATCGGCGCCGTCGTCGCGTTCACCGACGCCGACCACGCCAAGGGCCAGGCCGCCCTCGACTGCTACGGGACCTACGCCCCGGTGATCGAGGAGCACCGGCCGCTGCGCCAGGTGACCGACGGCGTGGGGTTCGTGCTGTTTCAGGAGACGCACGACGCCCCACTGGACTCCCTCACCGCAGGGCTGGACTAGCGGCGCGGCTGGCGGCAGGATCCCGCCAGTCGCAAGCCGGCGACTGGCGGAGGCTTACGAGAGCCGCGGCGGTGTGCCGCTCTACATCACCTCGTGGACGGTGACCTCGAACGTGAGGTCCGTGTTCGGGGGGATGCCGGGGGGCGGGTTGGCGCCGTAGCCGTCCGCGGGGGCGACGTCGAACGTCCGCGTCTCGCCGGGTGCCATCCCCGCCATGCCCTTGGTGAAGCCCGGCACCACCTGCTGCATCGAGAACGTGACGTTGGAGCCCGAGTCGAACGTCGAGCCGTCCGGCAGCGTGCCGGTGTAGTCCAGGCGGACGGTGCTCGTGGGCTGGACGGTGCCGGCGGGGGCAGTTGGTGGACATGGGACTGGGGTCGGAGATGGGGCCGGCCTCGGAGACGTTGCCGTCGAACTCAGCGTCTGAGACCTCGTCGGTGTCGGAGGCGCAGGCGGCCAGGGACAGGGCGGCGGCGAAGAGAAGGAGGCGGGTCATGGGCGAGGGTGGGTGGAGCTGGACGATACGCTACGCCGGCACGACCGCGCGCCACTGGCGGGCGACCTCCGCCAGCGCGGACCGGCTGGCGCGGCTCAGCGCGGTGACGTTGGCGAAGCCGTGGGGCAGCGACGGGTAGCGGAGGTGGGTGACCGACGTGCCGGCCAAGTCGAGCGCGGCGGCGTAGGCGTCCACCTCGTCGCGCAGCACGTCGAACCCGGCCGTGACGACGAGCGCGGGCGCGAGCCCGTCCAGCCGGCCGTACAGCGGCGAGATGCGGGGGTCGGCGGGGCCGAGGTCGCTGCCCATCGTGTAGGCGCGGTGGTAGGCGACGCGCTGGGCCTCGGTCAGCAGGTAGCCGTCGAACTGGCGGCGCGACGGGTACGGCGTCGGCACGTCGGTCGGCGGGTAGATCAGGAGCTGCCCAGCCGGCGGACGGTCGTCGCTCGTCTCCTGGGCTACGACGGCCGCCAGCGCGGCGCCGGCGCTGTCGCCTCCGACCGAGACCGAGGTCGCGTCCAGACCGGCGGCGTGGACTTGGGCCCAGCGGAAGGCGGCGACGGCGTCCTCGATGCCCGCCGGCGCCGGGTGCTCGGGCGCCAGCCGGTACTCGACGGACAACACCTGATGACCGGACTCCACGGCCAGGATTCGGCACCCCTCGTCCGCCGTGTCCAGGTCGCCCTCGACGTAGCCGCCGCCGTGGAAGTACACAAGCATCGGCCGGGGTCCCGCCTCGGGCCGGTACAGCCGCGCCCGGAGTGGCCCGCTGGCGCCGTCGACGGTCAGGCCTCGCACCTGGGCGATGGGCGTCGGCGTCCCGACCGTGGACAGGATCTCGCGGCGGAAGCGGGCCCGGGACTTGTTGGGGTTGTGGATCGCGTCGTGCGTCCGGTCGGCGCTGGGCCTCAGCGCGACCGCCAGTTGCAGCGTGGGGTCGAGGGCGACGCCGTCGGCGCGGGCCGAGCGCTGGCCGGACAACGCCACGCGGACCGCGCCGGGTAAACGGTCGATGCGTCGGGCCACGGCGCCGCGCAGGCGCTCCAGACCGGACGGCTGGGTCTCTCTAGCCACGGAGCGCGGAGGCGAAGATGGACGGCAGCCGGAGCGGGCTCGGGTCGGCGGCGAACTCGGTGACGCGCTGGGCCGTCAGGTCGGCGGTGTCGTTGGTGACGAACCACAGCGGCTTGGGCGACAAGTGCGTCTCGCCCAGCAAGAGCGAGCGCGGGAACGGCGCGAACGGACCATACGCGACCGTCTTCTGCGGCTTGTCGAACAGGTAGGAGTTGTGGACGACGCCCGTCCCCGACTGGATGTCGTCGCGCTCGTGCCCGGGGTAGGCGCCCCAGGCGGCCTGGGCCACCAGGAAGCCCGCGCCGCTCCAGATGTTGACGCCAATCGTCCCGTACTTCAGATCCGCGATGATGTCCTCGAATCGGTCGCCCAACTGGCGCAACGTTCGGGGGTGGATGAGAATGGTCGCGCCCAAGGTGCCCGCCAGCGTCTCGTTGCACCACGCGACGGCGCGGCGGAGCCACTCGCCCGGGTCGTCGGCCGCCGACCCGCCCGGCAGCGACGTCACGGCGAGCGCCGGCCCGAACACCTCGGTCTCGAAGGCCGGCTGGCCGGGCTGCGACGGCACGTCGCGCACCAGCGTCCGCGTGCCGCCTGTGCCGACGGTCTGGGCGTCGGGGTAGGACTGGCGGAGCGTGTCGAGCCGGTCGTCGGCGCCGGGGTAGTAGGCGGGGCGCTCGGGGAGGCCGGCGAACGTCTGCTCGACGGTGTCGACGAAGGCGTCGCGCTGCTCCCAGCCCTCCGCCAGCACGAGCACCTGGCTGGCGATGCAGTTGAACCCGCCGTTGTGCATCTTGGTCGTCGCGACGTGCTCGGCCTGGAACTCCAGGTCGGGCTCCGACCAGTCGCCGGGGACCACGATGCACGGGCTGATGCCGCCCAGCTCCGAGGTGACGGGCGTGTCGATGGCGGGGTCGTCGGCCGCCTTCCGCCTCTCGCCTTCGGCCCCGGTGCCGTAGACGATGGCGTCGTGCGTCTGCGCCGAGCCGGTCACGTGGATTGAGCCGACGGCGTCGTGCCGCGTCAGGTATTTGCCAACCTCAATACCGCCGTACGCGAACCGCAAGTAGCCCGCCTCGACGAACTCGGCGAACGCCTCCTCCAACACCGGCCCGAGGTAGCTGTTGACGGGGTTCATCTTGAGCAGCACCACCTCGCCGTCGGCGTAGAGCTTGTAGAGGACGTCGAGCGGCGGGATGGACGCGATGTTGCCGGCGCCGAGCACCAAGGCGACGCCTCCCTCGGGATCGGTCTCGCGGTAGAACCCGGCCATCTGGTGGGGCAGCGTCTCGGGCGTGACGCCGGGCTGCTGCCACACGTCCACCTCGACGCCGCTCAGCAGCAGCTTGTCGTAGACCCCGTCCGGCACCACGCGGACGACCGTCTGCCCGTCGTCCCGCTGCCTCGTGCGGCCCGCGACGTGCTCGGCCAGCGTGCCGTTCTGGACGTGGCGCAGCGTCTCGGCCAGGGGCGCGATGTAGTTCACCGTCGCCCACGGCCCCGACGACCACTCCTCGCCCCGCAGCGGCGAGCCGACGGGCAGCCCCTTCGCCCGACTGGCGGCCGTCACCCACCGGCCCGCGACCTCCGCCAGCCGGGGCTTCAAGCCTTCCAGCATCTCGATCTTGCGCGCCAGCGGCAGCCGCGCCCACTCGGTCGCGTGCGCGCTCAGGTCGGCGAGCGCCGCGTCCATGGCGGCCTCGTCGGTGTCGGGCGGAATCGGGGGCATCTCCATGGCGTCGGCGGCGGGTGTCGGCGTGGTACGCCGAGAGCGGTGGGAGGTCCCGCTACCCCTCGCCGGCCTGCTCGATCGCCCAGGCGTAGAGCGTCTGCGACAGGAGGAACGCGTGGTTTTCTCGGAGGTCGTCCAGCAGGGGCTTGACGTGGGGCACTAGGCCTGCGCGCTTCGCGCCGAGCAAGATGCCCGCTGTGCCGATGATGGCGAGACCGAGGTCTGTTGCGACGCGCCGACCACGCGCCTCGTCGATCAGGAGGGCGGCATTCGGAATCCGCCGCGCGACCACGATGGCTTCGGCTTCGCCGGGATCGAGGCGGCGTCGGAGCGCTGCGACGGCTTTGTCGTCGTTCGGCGCCTCTACGTCGAGCCACGCCGGCCGGCGCCCGAACTCCCGAACGACGGCCGGCGGGGCGACGACCGGGGCGTACAACCGAGGAAGCACGTCGAGCCGCTCGATCCTGTCGAGAGCGATCAGCCCCGTCGTGTCCGTGACCAGTAGAGCGCTCAAGACCGCGCGTCGATGTCCCTCAAGAGCGCTTGCGTCGTCCGCATCTCGGCTGCGATGGTCTCCGGGTCCTCGTCGGCGGGGACCGGCGGAATGCCCCGCGCCGCCAGCGTGTCGGCGAAGGCTCGGTACTCCAGGCCGGCGACCTCGGCCGCCCGGCCCAACGTCAGGTCGCCGCCTTGGAACAGGCCGACGGCCAGCGCCAGTCGGGCGCGGGCTTCGTCCACGGACGGGGGCAGGTCAAGCGTCATGGCGGCGGCGGCGGGCACGGAGAACGTACGGCGCGCGCTCCTTGGTCCTGCCTAGCCCCGGTGCGGACGGCTGGCTCCTCCTGGCGACAGCCGCCGCCAGTCCAGCAGGCCGTGACTATGCTTCCGCCCCTCGTCCTCGGACCTCATGCGCGCCGCCGTCTTCCTGCTCGCCGCCTGCTTCGCCCTGCCCGCCTCGGCGCAGTGGACGAACCGCTACCCCGCCGTCCCGGGCTTCGGCCACCACGTCTACCTGGAGGGCTTCGACCTGCCCACCTCGTCGGCCGGCATCACCGATCCGGCGCCGTCGCCCGACGGGCGCAGGCTGGCGGTTGCCTCGCGCGGCTGGCTCTGGGTGCTGGACCTGGAGACGGGTGCGGCCCGGCGCGTCACCTCCGGCCCGGCCGTCGACGCGTCGCCCGACTGGTCGCCCGACGGGCAGACGCTGGCGTTCGTCCGCGACGACGGCCGGGAGACGTGGATCGTCGCGCTCGACCTGGAGACGGGAGCCGAGACGGTGGTCGCGTCGGCCCCGGGCCTGGAGCTCGACCCGGCGTGGACGCCGGACGGCGAGATCGTCTACGCCGCTGCCGGCGAGCGCGGCATCGGCCTGAGACGCGTCGCCGTCGGAGCCGCCAGCCAGGAGGTGACGGCGGACCGCGGGCTGGCGCTCGTGCCCCAACCGATGCCGGACGGCCGGGGACTGGTCTACCTCGCCAAGCAGGGCGGCGACCAGATCCGGATGCGCGACCTGACAACGGGCGCCGAGACGGTGGTCTTCGACGGCGACATCCTGTCCCAGACGCGGCCCGCGCTGTCGCCCGACGGGCGCCACGTCGCCTTCGCGGCGCCGCTCGACGACGGCTGGGAGTTGGTGGTCGCGGGCACCGAGCCCGCCAGCCCGACGCTGCGCGTGGCCGCCTCCGGCGCGCCCCCGCTCTCCCCCGCCTGGAGCGCCGACGGCGAGACGCTCTACTACGCTCAGGCCGATGACAACGAGCGTTTACGGCTCATGCAGCTCCCCGCCTTCGGCGGCACGCCGCGCGAGGTCGAGGTCACGAGCTGGGACTGGAGCGCCGAGACCGGCACCGTCACCGTCCGCACGACGGTGGACGGCCGCCCCGCCCCCGCCCGACTGGCGGTGACGACCGGCGACGGCCACCCCCTCTTCGCCGACGGCCGCCAGTCGTGGTTCGACGGGCAGAACGGCGCCGTGTATTTCTACTCGCCGGGCGAGATCACCCTGACGGCGCCCGTCGGAACGGTCCGCGTGCAGGCGGTGCAGGGGTTGGAAACACCCGTTGAGACGGCGGAGGTTGCCGTCACGAGCGACGGCGCCGCAGTGACCCTGGACCTGGAGCGCGTCTGGGACGCCGACGGCTGGCGGTCGGGCGACCAGCACTTCCACCTCAACTACGGCGGCCCGTACCACCTCGACCTCCCGGACTTGCTGCCCGTCCTGGCCGGCGAGGGGTTGGACGAGGGCACGCCGCTCGCCGCCAACCTGCACACGCGCTACGTCGACGACGAGCGCTGGGGCCAGACCGCGCAGGACGGCGGGAACACGCTGACTCTGGGCCAGGAGGTCCGGTCGCACTTTTTCGGACACGTCGGCCTGGTCGGGACCGAGACGCTGTTCGACCCCTGGATCTGGGGGCCGGGCTACGAGATCCTGGGCCGCGCCGACCGAGAGAACGCCGACGTGACGGCGCACGCCCGCGCCCAGGGCGGCATCGCGACCTACGTCCACCCCGTCGGCGTGCGCGACCCGTTCGCGCCCGGCAACGAGCGCGTCGTCCCGGTCTCGCTCGTGGCCGACGCCGTCCTTGGAGACCTCGACGGCCTGGAGGTTGTCTGCCTGTGGACCGACGACCTGGGCACGTCGGAGCTGTGGTACCGGCTGCTCAACCTCGGCCAGCCCGTCGTCCCGATGGCCGGCAGCGACGTGATGTCGAACTTCTACCGCACGATGGCGCCCGGCACCGCGCGCGCCTACGTCCGCACCGACTCCGACGCCTCGGCGGACTTTTTCGACGGGCTGAAGGCGGGCCGCAGCTTCGTCACGACCGGCCCGATGCTGGACGCGACCGTCGACGGCGTCGGCCCCGGCGGCGTCATTGAGGGTGGCCGACGTGTCGAGTGGTCGGCCGACCTCGCCTCGGCCGTGCTCGTGGACCGCGTCGAGGTCGATCGTCAACGGCGAGGTCGTAGACGTACAGCTCGGACTGGCGGAAGCGGGCCGCCAGCAGATCGGGGGGACGGTCGCGGTGCCGGAGGCCGGGTGGATCGCGGTCCGCGCGATCGGGCCGCACGCGGGGTGGCCGTCGATGGCGGCGTACGCGTTCGCGCACACGGCGCCGGTCTGGATCGGCGAATCCGGCAGCGTCGATGCGGACCGCCAGCGGCAGGCGGCGCGCGACCTGCTCCGCGTGCTCGACGCCTCGGAGCAGCGGTTCGAGGCGGCCTACGACGGCGTGGAGGCGCCACGGCTCCGCGCCCGATTCGCTCGGGCCCGGGCTGAGTTGGAGCGGCTGGCCGACTGACCAGCGGGTGACCTCCCCCCTGTCTCGCACGGCCGTCCTGGCCATCACCTCGCTGGTGATGGCGGCGTTCGCGGCGAACTCCGTGCTGGCTCGGCTCGCGCTCCAGTCGACCGAGATCGACGCCGTCACGTTCACGGCCGTCCGACTGGCGGCGGGCGCGGCGGTGCTGGCCCTCGTCCTCCTGGCCCGCGGCGGACGTGGCCGGGCGGGAAGCTGGGCCTCGGCGGCGGCGCTGTTCGCGTACGCGGCCGCGTTCTCCTTGGCCTACCGGTCCTTGGCCGCCGGGACGGGCGCGCTGCTGCTGTTCGGCGCCGTCCAGCTCACCATGATCGGCTGGGGCCGGGTCCAGGGCGACCGCCTCCGCCCCGTCCAGTCGCTCGGCGTGGCCGCCGCGCTGGGCGGGCTGATAATGCTGGTCGCTCCCGGCGTCACGGCGCCCCCTGTCGGCGCGGCGCTGACGATGGCGGCCTCGGGCGTGGCGTGGGGCGCCTACTCCCTGCGCGGACGCGGCCAGTCGGACCCGATTGCGGCGACGGCGGGCAACTTCGTCCGCTCCGTCCCGCTGGCGGCGGCGCTGGTCGCGGTCGCGCTGATGCGCGAGGAGGTC
This sequence comes from Rubricoccaceae bacterium, assembly GCA_963789285.1. Classification (GTDB taxonomy): domain Bacteria; phylum Bacteroidota; class Rhodothermia; order Rhodothermales; family Rubricoccaceae; genus Rubrivirga. The sequence continues at coordinate 1,418,969 of CAWBJZ010000004.1, read as the reverse complement.
GTGCTCGACCCGGCCGGCGTTGGGTGGGCGGTGCTGTCGGGCGCCGTCACGTCGGGCTTGGGCTACGTGGCGTGGTACGCCGTCCTGCCCTCGCTCCGGGCCGCCAGTGCGGCGACCGTGCAGCTGTCGGTGCCGATCCTGGCAGCCCTGGGCGGGGTGCTCGTTCGCTGGGCGAGCCCGTCACCGCGCGGCTGGCGGTTGCGTCGGCCGTGACGTTGGGCGGGATCGCGCTCGTGGTCAGGAGCCGGCCGTCGCCGCCAGCGCCCGAGCGAACCGCTCCGCCGAGCCCGGGCCGTAGGGGAAGTACAGCGACGGCTCGATCAGCTCCAGCTCGATGATCGCCAGCGACCCGTCCGCCACCCCGCCAGGGACGCCGTCAGGCAACCGGACGGCGTCGACGCGGGCGTAGAGCAGCGGGTCGGGCCAGGGCACGGCCGCCAGCGCGGCGCTGGTGAGCGCCAGCAGCTCTTCCGACGGCTCGACGGTCCGGATCGTGCCGCCGTGCTCCTCCTGGACGCGGAAGTCGCCCGCGGCGGGGGTCTTCAGGATCGCGTGGCTGACCTCGCCGCCGAGCGCGAAGGTGGACCACTCTCCCTCCTCGACCACCGACTGGAGGAACGGCTGGACCATTACCGGCCGGTCGGCAAGCGTGGACACGGCCTCTCCCCACGCTTCGTGGTCGTCCGCCAGTCGGAACGTGCCGTCGGCGTTGGCGCTCACCTGGGGCTTGGCCACCACCTCGCCCCACTGGCGGACGGCGTCGGCCAGCGCGGCGGTCGTGAGTCCGTCGGCCCAGACCGTCGGCACGATGGGGACGCCGGCGGCGTCGAGGTCGCGCAAGTAGGTCTTGCGCAAGTTCCACCGCATCACCGACAGCGGGTTCTCCAGGCGCGCGCTCGACCGGTCGACGGCTTCGAGGACTCGGAAAAAGTCGTCCGGTGCGTCCTGGTAGTCCCACGGCGACCGCACCACCACGACGTCGAATGCGTCCCAGTTGGCGTCTCGGCGCCACGGCACCTCCTCGACCGTCCACCCCAGCGCCGCCAGCGGGGCGACGGCGTCGCGGTCGTAGACCACGAAGGCGTCGGCGTCGTCCATGGTCAGGAAAGCGCAGGCGGGCATAGCGAGGGTGTCGGTGCGACGGCTCCGGCCGGATATCCTGGCCCCCCGGCGTCGTTCCAGGTATCCCACGAACTCGCGGCGGCCCGGAGCTGAGCCCGCGCTCCTTCTCCTCCGCCAGTGGCGCGGACGCACGCAACGAGGCCCTGCCGGGCGGAGAGCCGGCAGGGCCTCAGGACAACCCTGGCGAAGTTGTCCGGGGGGATCGTTGCGCCCCACACCCCAGGGTACGTCGGGGGGTGTGACACGGGTCAGGCACAACGTGCCCGACCGAGCTTTAGTCCATCATCCGGCGCAGGAACGCCGGCACGTCGGTGTCCTCCTTGTTGATGCGCTCGCGGCGCGGGATGTCGGCGCTGGGCAGCGGGCGGACGTTGGCCGGCCGGCTCCCCGGCGCGCGCCCGCTCTCCTCCTCGTCCTGGCGGACGTTCTCGGGCTGGACGGTCCCACGGCGCTCGTACGCCGGCACGTCCAGGTTCTTGAGGTTGTCCTCGCCCTTGTAGTGCGGCGCACCCGTCCCATGCCCCAGGATCACGCTGGGCCGCTGGGCCGGCGCCTCGTCGGCCTGCTCCTGGGCCAGCTGGTCGAAGCCCGTCGCGATCACGGTCACGCGCAGCGACTCGCCCAGCGTCTCGTCGATGACGGTGCCGAAGATGACCTCGGCCTCGTCGCCGGCCTCCTGCTGGATGACCTGCGTCGCCTGCGTCGCCTCCCGGATGCCCAAGTCCTCGCCGGCCGTGATGTTGACCAGCACGTTGCGGGCGCCGGCAATCGAGATGCCGTCCAAGAGCGGCGACGAGATCGCCTCGGTCGCGGCCCGCTGGGCGCGGCCGTCGCCAGCGGCGATCGCCGACGACATCAGCGCCGTCCCGCCATCCAGCATCGTCGTGCGGACGTCGGCGAAGTCGAGGTTGATGAGACCGTGGACCGTGATGAGCTCCGAGATCCCACGCGTGGCGTTGTACAGCACGTCGTCGGCCATCTCGAAGGCCTCGACGACCGTCGTCGAGTCGTCCGCCACGTCGAGCAGGCGCTCGTTGGGGATGATGATCAGCGTGTCGACCACCTCGCGGAACTGGGCGATGCCCTGCTCGGCCATCTTGGCCCGCTTCTTCCCCTCGGCCACGAACGGCTTGGTCACCACGGCGACGGTCAGGATGCCCATCTTCTTGGCCATCGCGGCCACGACGGGCGCGGCTCCGGTGCCCGTCCCGCCGCCCATGCCGGCGGCGACGAACACCATGTCGGCGCCGTCGAGCGCGGTCTCGATCTCGCGCTGGCTCTCCTGCGCCGCCGCCGCGCCGACCGTCGGCCGGGCGCCGGCGCCCAGCCCCTTGGTCAGCTCGCGCCCGACCTGGATCTTGGCCGGCGACTGGTTGGCCTGGAGCGCCTGCGAGTCGGTGTTGATGGCGACGAACTCGACGCCGTGGATGCCCTTGGAGAGCATGTTGTTGACGGCGTTGCCGCCGCCGCCGCCGACCCCGACGACGCGGATGAGCGCCGTGTCTTGGGCCTCGTCATCGAAGCTGAATCGTGTCGAAAAGTCTTCCATTGTGTGTCTCCCCCGGAGGGTGTGTGTTTCGCCAGGTAGTGGTGGGCGAGACAACCGGAAGATACCGGCTCCACTGTCTCGCCCTCGTGTCCTTGTCTCCTACTGTTTAAGTCCTACAGCTCGTCGAACCAGCTCCGCATCCGGCTGGCGATGCGGTTGACCAGCCCGTCGGGGTCCGAGTCGTAGCCGTCGCCGGAGGTCTCGGCCAGCTCGAACGTCTCCTCGGGCGTGTGCTCCGGGGCCGCCAGCATCGACGCGCCCGCGCCGGCGCCGGTCCTCAGGCCGTGCAGCACCAGGCCGACCCCGGTGGCGTACTTCGGGTCGTCCACCTCCTCGACCAGCCCGCCGTCCAGGCCCAAGGGCCGGCCGACGCGGGCCTCCAGGCCCAGGATCTCGGACGCCAGCTCGGCGGTGCCGGGGATCAGCGCGCCGCCGCCGGTGAGCACGACGCCCGCCGACAGGTGGCGGCCGTAGCCGGAGCGCTTGATCTCGATGGCGACGATCTCCAGGATCTCCTCCAGCCGGGGCTGGATGATCTGTGCGAGCGTGGACTGCCCGATGGACTTGTCCGGGCGCCCGCCGATGCCGGGGATCTGGATCTCCTTGTCCTCGGTCACCATGTCCACCAAGGCCACGCCGTACTCGTGCTTGAGCCGCTCGGCCTGGTCGTGCAGGATGCCCAACCCCTTGCGCAGGTCGTCGGTGACCTTGTTGCCGGCGACGGCCACGACGGCGGTGTGGCGGATGGTCTTGTCCTCGAAGATGGCGATGTCGGTCGTCCCGCCGCCGATGTCCACGAGCACGACGCCGACCTCGCGCTCGTCGTGGTGCAGGACGGCGTGGCTGGACGCCAGCGGCTCCAGGACGATGTCATCGACGGCGTACCCGGCCTTCTCGATGCAGCGGTAGACGTTCTTGGCCGCCGAGACGAGCCCGGTGATGATGTGGACGTTGGCCTCCAGCCGGACGCCCGACATCCCGATGGGGTCGGCGACGCCGTCCTGGCCGTCCACGATGAACTCCTGGGGCAGCACGTGCAGGATCTCGCGGTCGGCGGGCATCGCGACGTGCTTGGTGTCCTCCAGCAAGCGCTGGACGTCGTCGCGGTCGATCTCGCCGCCGGCGACGGTGATCACGCCCCGGCTCTGGAACGACTGGATGTGGTCGCCGGCGATGCCGACGACGACGGACCGCGTGTCGATGCCGGCGGCGCGCTCGGCCTCGTCGATGGCCTTGCGGACGGCCTCGACGGTCTTGTCGATGTTGACGACGACGCCGCGGTTGAGCCCATCGCTGGACGCGACGCCGACGCCGCGCACCTGGATGCGGTCGGTCGCGTCGGCGCTGGCGACGACGGCGCAGATCTTGGTCGTCCCGATGTCGACGCCGACGACGACGCGCTCACCGGTGGAGGGGGGCAGAGTAGACATGGTGTTTTTGGATTGTGAGGGTTGTTAGGGGCGACTGGCGGACGGCGTGGGCGGGGCGATGAAGGCGGCTGGGTGGTCTCCCCCCGCTTCCCTTCCCATCGCTTCGCTCCGCAGAAGGGAAGCTGTCCCCCTCACGCGTGAGGGGGACAGCCTGAGCGCCCGCTGAGCGACGACGCAGTCGGCGGGATGGGCGCACGGACGGGGGGAGCGGGCGGGCGTACTCATCACGTTGTGACCTCGCCGGTCGGCGGAGCAGGAACGGCCATCGAGTCGGGCGCGGCGGTGCCTTCGCGCGTCACGACCTGGCCGTCGAAGCGGAGGTCCACCAGGTCGAACGGCGCGTCGGGCCGGGGCAGGACCGACTGGTCCCAAAAGGCGCGCAGCGTTCGGAGCTGGCGGTCGTGGTCGGCGTGGCCCAGGCGGACCTTCAGGCTGCCGTGGCCGCCGGCGGGCGTGGTCCAGACCGTGACCTCGTTGCCCCAGTCGATCTCGGAAACGAGGGCCAGCTCGCCGGGGTCGGCGGTGGAGAGCGCCGCGAGCAGCGACCGAAGCCCGGCGCTCTCGACGGGCTGCATCGGGTGGTAGGCCGGCGCGTCGTGCATGACGGGCACGTCGTAGAGCGCGGGCGTGGCGCCGGTCGCGGGCATCGCGAACCCCTCGGCGTCCAAGAAGTGGCTGGGGCGGCCGGCGTCGTCGAGCACCAGCACGACCGGCTGGCGCTCCCGGACGGCGATCCGCAGCGTCCCCGTCGGCAGCCGGCGGACGGACGCGGTGCGGACCCAGGGGTGACGCTGGGCGCGGTCGGCCATCAGCGCCGGGCCGAGCGAGAACAGCGCGACCGAGTCGGGCTCGGCCTGCGTCAGCGCCGCGACTTCGTCGGCGGGCGCGTGGACGGCGCCGACGACGGCGACGCGCTGGAGCGGCAGCGTCCGCTGCCAGACCCAGGCCGCGCTCAGGGCGAGCGCCAGCAGCACGAGCCCGGCGCCGCGCGCCAGCCGCCGGCGTCGGGCCTGGCGCTGGGCGGGCGTCCGCTTGGTCGTTGTGGATGGTGTTCGCCATCAGGACGCCTCAGAGGTGAGCGACTCCAGGAACGCGTCGCCGTAGCGCCACACGTCGCCGGCGCCCATCGTCAGCACCAGGTCGCCGGGGCGGGTGAGCGCCGCCAGCTCGGCGGGGAGGTCGGCCTTGTCCTGGACGTAGTGGACGTCGCGGTGGCCGAACTGCCTCGCCTTGAGCGCGACCATCTCGCCGGTCACGCCCGGGATGGGCTCCTCGCGCGCGGGGAAGACGTCGGTCAGGACCAGCACGTCGGCATCGTAGAAGGCGCGCGCGAACTCGTCGGCCAGGTCCTGGGTGCGGCTGTACAAGTGGGGCTGGAAGACGGCCACGACGCGGCGGTCGGCCCAGCCTCGGGCGGCGGCGGTGAGCGTGGCCTCGACCTCGGTCGGGTGGTGGGCGTAGTCGTCCACCAGCAAGACCGTGCCCGACTGGCCGTCGCGCTCGACGGGCGCCTCGCCCTTGACCTGGAAGCGGCGGTCGACGCCTTGGTACTCCGCGATCCCATCGGCGATGGTCTCGAACTCGACGCCCAGCTCGAGCCCGACGGCGATGGCCGCCAGCGCGTTGCGGACGTTGTGCAACCCGGGCGCGTGCAGCGTGACGCCGCCCAGCCGCTCGGTCCCCTCGTAGACGTCGAACTGGGTCTCGGCCGCGACCTGCTCGATGTTCTCGGCGCGCAGCGACGCCTGGCGGCTCGTGCCGTAGGTGCGGATCGGGCGGTGAATCCGGCCCAGCACGGACCGCACGTTCTCGTCGTCCAGGCACAGGATGGCCGCGCCGAAAAACGGGACGGAGTTGGCGAACTGGACGAAGGCGTCCTTGATGTCGTCGAGGTCGCGGTAGATGTCGAGGTGGTCGGCCTCGATGTTGGTGACGACGGCCAGGATCGGCGCCAGTCGCAGGAACGTCCGGTCGTACTCGTCGGCCTCGACCACGATCAGCTCGCCGCCGCCGGCGACGGCGTTCGAGCCAAACACGGCCACCTTCCCGCCGACGATGATGGTCGGGTCCAGGCCGGCGTGCTGGGCCATCAGGCCCGTCATCGTCGTCGTGGTCGTCTTGCCGTGCGTGCCCGCGATGCCGACGCCGCGCTTGGCGCGCATCAGCTCGCCCAGCATCTCGGAGCGCTTGATGATGGGGATCAGCCGGCGCTGCGCCTCGGCCGTCTCGGGGTTCTCCTGCGGCTCCCGGACGGCCGACGAGTAGACGACCACGTCGGCGTCCTGGACGTTTTCGGCCGCGTGGCCCTCGTGGATCGTCGCGCCCAGCTCCTCCAGGCGCTCCGTCACGTCGCTCTTGCGCAGGTCCGAGCCCGACAGCGTGAACCCGCGCCGGATCAGGACCTCGGCGATGGACGACATCCCGATCCCCCCGATGCCCACCATGTGGACGCGGCGGACGGTGCCCATCTCTCCCATTTTGTTGGTGTTGCTCATCGGGAGGTGTGGAGGTCGGCGAGCGCCAGGACGGCGGTCGCGATGGTGTCGGCGGCGTCGGGCCGGGCGATGGCGAGCGCGGCGTCGGCCATCGACTGGCGGGCGTCGGCGTCGTGGAGGAGCGGGAGGACGACGTCGTCGAACTGGGCGTCGAGGTCGGCCTCGGGCAGGAGCGTGGCGGCGCCGGCCTCGGTCAGCGCCAAGGCGTTCTTGGTCTGGTGGTCGGCGGTGACGTTGGGGCTGGGCACCAGCACGGACGGCGTGCCGGTGACCGCCAGCTCGGAGCACGTGATCGCGCCCGAGCGGCAGACCGCGAGGTCGGCGGCGGCGTAGGCCAGGTCCATCCGGTCGAGGTAGGGCACCAGCCGGAGGCGTGGGTGGGCCGGGACGGCCTTTTGCAATGTGTCGTAGTAGCGCTTGCCGGCGGCCCAGATCACGAACGACTGATCGTCGTCGAGGACGCGGTCGAGGTGCAGCTTGAGCGCGCCGTTGATCGGCCCGGCGCCCAGCGAGCCGCCCATGGCGAGCAAAACGTGCGCGTCAGCGGGGATGTCCCAGTGCGCCCGCGCCTCGGCTTGGTCCACCTCCACCAGGTCCTGGCGGACGGGGTTGCCGGCGACCTCGACGGCGACGCCGGGGAAGTACGGCGCGGCGGCCTCGAACGCCACGAACACCTTGTCGGCGCGCCGTGAGAACAGCTTGTTGGTCGCGCCGGCGTAGGCGTTTTGCTCCTGGAGCACAAGGCCCGTCCGCGCAGCGACGCCGCCAGTCCGACGGGGCCGGACGCGTAGCCGCCGGTCCCGACGACGACGTCGGGGTCGAAGCCGCCCACGATCCGCAAGCTCTCGTAAAGCCCTTTGACCAGCTTGAACGGGAACGCCAGGTTGTGCGCGACGGCGGAGGCCGAGAGTCCGCGCTGGAAGCCGGAGACGGTCACGGCCTGGATCGCGTAGCCGGCCTTGGGCACGGCCTCCCACTCCATCCGGTCGCGCGTGCCGGCGAACGAGACCGCGGCGTCGGGCCGCTGGCGGCGGACGGCGTCGGCGATGGCGATGGCGGGGTACACGTGCCCGCCCGTGCCGCCGCACGCGAACAGCACGCGCGGGGCGCGTGTGCCGGAGGAGACGGTGGAGGGCGTGGGCATCAGGCTAGGTGAGTCGGTAGAGGGCTCGGTGGACACAATGAATTGTGTCCGTACGGAGAGCATTTGTAGGGACACAATTCATTGTGTCCGCCAGGGTGGCTAGGAGGTGGAGGGTTGGGCGTGGCGCGACACGTTCAAGAGGATCCCGACCATGGCGCCGGTCGCCAGCATCGACGTCCCGCCGTAGCTGACGAACGGCATCGCGAGCCCCGTCACGGGCAGCAGCCCGCACGTCACCATCGCGTTGACGAACCCGCCCAGCACGACCGCCGTCGTCATGCCGAGCGCCAGGAACAGGCCGAGCGGATCGGGCGCGCCGCGCGCCACGCGTAGGAAGCCCCGACCCAGGATCCAGACGAACACGCCGAGCACCAGGAACGCGCCGATCAGCCCGTACTCCTCGGCGACGATGGCCAGGATGAAGTCGTTGTAGGGCGCCGGCAGGAAGTCGCGCTGGACGCTCTTGCCCGGGCCGACGCCCGTCAGCCCGCCCATGGCGATGGCGATCCGCGCCTGGTCGGCCTGGTAGTTCTCGTCCTGGCCGTCGATGGCGATGGTCTCGTTGTTGCCCGCGAACAGCTCGACGCCGGTCCATGCCTCCAGCCGGGCCGCCCGTTGGGGCGAGGTCGCCAGGAAGCCGACCGCGAGCACGACGCCCGCCAGCGCGACGACGGCCATGTGCAGCACGCGGACTCGGCCCACGAACAGCATCACGCCCATCGTGGCCGACAAGACGGCGGCCGTGCTCAAGTCCTCCATCCCGATCAGCAGGACCGTCGGCGCGATCCAGACCAGGAGCGGCACGAAGCCGCGCTTCACGTCGGCGATGTACTCCTGCTTTTTGGCCAGCAGCACGGCCACGTGCAGGATGAGCGCCACCTTGGCCAAGTCGGACGGCTGGAACGAGACCGGCCCCAGCTCCAGCCAGCGCTGAGCCCCGTTCGTCACCGCACCCAGCACCTGGACGGCCACCAGCAGGACCAGCGACCCGACGAGGGCCACCTTGGACCACGCCGCCAGCCGGCGGTAGTTCACCAGCGAGAAGAAGCCGGCCACGCCAAGCGCCAGCCCGACGCGGATCAGGTGGCGGAACAGGAACCGCTCGGTGTCCCCGCCCGACTTGGTCTCGGCCAGGAACGACACCGCCGAGTACACCGCGAGCACGCCCGCCGCGCTCAACGCCAGAATGGCGAAGATCACGGCGCGGTCGGCCTGGGGGCGAGCAGGGGCGCTGGCGGCGGACATGGAGGGGGTCGGGACGTCGGGTTGGAGTGTTCGTGCTGGCGGCGTCCGCCAGCGGGGCGGTTAGAGCGCGCGGACCAGGCGCTTGAAGGTGTCGCCGCGGTCCTCGTAGTTGTCGAACATGTCGAACGAGGAGCACGCGGGGCTGAGCAGGACGGTGTCGCCGGACTCGGCCATCAGCCCGGCGTACTGGATCGCCTGCTCCATCGACTCGGCGCGCGCCACCGTAGGCACGTGGGGACCGAGGTCGTCCTCGATGGCCTGGGCGCCCTCGCCGATGGCGACGATGCCCTTGAGCTTGTCCGTCGCCAGTCGCTCGAGCGGCTGGTAGTCGTTGCCCTTGTCGCGGCCTCCGGCGATCAGCACCACGTCCGGCCCGTCGGTCGCGGGGAAGCTCTCCAGCGCGTACCAGACCGCGTTGACGTTGGTCGCCTTGGAGTCGTTGACGTAGCGGACGCCCCCGACCGTGCGGACGGTCTCCAGCCGGTGCGGGACGCCCTCGAACGAGGTCAGGCTCTCGCGCACCACGTCTGAGCGGATCTCCATCGCCCGGGCGACGATGGCCGAGGCCAGCGAGTTGTACAGGTTGTGGCGGCCGGTGAGCGCGAGGTCGGATGCGGGCATGAGGTCCTCTTCTTGGGTGGGGGCGCCTGGGGCGGCGCCGGTGGACGGGAGGGCCAGGACGATGCGGCCGTCGCGCACGAACGCACCGGGCGCGGGCTCGCCGTCCGCCGAGAAGGCGACGGGGACGAGCCCGCGCGCGGCGGCCCATTCGGTGACGTGGCCGCGGACGAGGTCGTCGTCCTGGCTGTAGACGAGCCAGTCGCCCGGCTCTTGGTTCTCGAAGATTCTGAACTTGGCCGCCGCGTAGCGGCCGAAGTCGTGGCCGTAGCGGTCGAGGTGGTCCGGCGTGATGTTGAGCAACACCGAAACGAAGGGCCGGAACGTGACGACGTGGTCGAGCTGGAAGCTGGACACCTCCAGCACGACGGCGGTCTCGGCGTCGAGGTCATCGACGTAGTCGGAGAACGGCAAGCCGATGTTGCCGGCGACGATGTGCTTGAGCCCGGCGGTCTCGAAGACGTGGGCGATGAGCGTGGTCGTGGTCGTCTTCCCGTTCGAGCCCGTCACGGCCACGATCGGGCCGGGGCAGAACCAGCTCGCGACCTCGATCTCGGCGTAGACCGGCCGCTTCTGCCGCAGTGCCGACTGAACGAGGGGCGCCGTGGACGGCACGCCGGGCGACAACACCAGCCAGTCGGCGTCGAGCGCGCGGGCGGTGTGGCCGCCGAACTCCGACGGCACGCCGTCCCGCTCCAGGGCCTCCGCCACGCCGGGCTCGGCCGGGGCGGCGTCGGTCAGGAAGACGTCGGCGCCCTTGCGCTGGAGCAGACGCGCGACCGACAACCCGGAGCGCGCTCCGCCCACGACCGTGACGCGCGCGCCCTTGACCGACTGGCGCAGCGCGTCGGCCGACGCGGGGGCGTCGGGGCGGACGGGCGGAAGCTGGAGCTCGGACACCGTCATCGGATGCGGAAGAGGAAGAGCGCCGTGATCGACAGCAGCGCGGTCACGATCCAGAACCGGATCACGATCTTGGACTCGTGCACGCCGAGGGCCTCGTAGTGGTGGTGCAGCGGCGCCATCCGGAAGACGCGCCGGCCCTCGCCGTCGCGCCGCTTGGTCCACTTGAACCACAGCGTCTGGATGATCACCGAGAGCGTCTCGGCGAAGAAGATGGCGCCCACGATGGGCAAGTAGAGCTCCTTCTTGATCAGGATCGCCAGCGTGCCGATGGCCGCACCGAGGGCGAGGGATCCGGTGTCGCCCATGAAGACCTGGGCCGGGTGCCCGTTGTACCACAGGAACCCGAAGCACGCCGCGGAGAGCGCCGCGCCGAAGATGACCAGCTCCGACGTGCCCGGCAGGAACACGTCGTTGACGAAGTCGGCGAGGTTGGCGTTGCCCGTCACGTAGGCCATCGCGACGAGCGCCAGCGTCGAGAACGCGGCCGTGCCGGCGGTCAGCCCGTCGAGCCCGTCGGTCAGGTTGACGGCGTTGGAGACGCCGGCCAGGATGAAGGTCACGACCGGGATGTAGATCAGCCAGCCCAGCTCGGCGCCCACGATCGGCGTCAGGAAGTCGTAGTCGAAGCCGCCGTCGGGGACGAACGGCAAGCTGGTGAAGGTGTCGGAGACGCCCTCGTCGGGCAGCACGAACACGATCAGGACGGCCACGATCACGCCGAGCGACAGCTGGCCGGCCAGCTTGACCTTGGGCGCGATGCCCTCCTTGTTCTTGCCGATGGTCTTGATGTAGTCGTCGGCGAAGCCGAAGGCGCCCATCCACAGCGTCGCCACGAGCGCGATCCAGACGTAGGCGTTGGTGAGATCCGCCCACAGCAACGTGCCGGCGGAGAGCGCCAGCAGCAGGATGACGCCGCCCATCGTCGGCGTGCCGGCCTTGTGCGCGTGGCTGACGACGCCGGCGTCCTCGCCCTCGCGGACGGTCTCGCCGATCTGCTTCGTCCGCAGGAAGACGATGATCTTCTTGCCGGCGAACAGCGCCACCAAGAGCGCCGTCGCCGCGGCCAGCCCGGCGCGGACGGTCGAGAACTGGAACACCTGGAAGCCCGGCGTGCCGTAGGTGGTCTCGATCCAGTCGAAGAGGAGGTAGAGCATCTAGGCGACCCTCAGGAGGTGATGAGAGGGGCCGAGATCAACGCGCAGCGCGGCGCTAGTCGGGGAGGTACCCCCCGTCCGAACGCGCGGACGCCAAGCCGGCTGGCGGCGGCTGTGTAGCGCGTTCAGACTGTCCTCCTTGACAAGGGGGACAGTTCGCGCAGGGATGGTCGGTGCGGAGCGCTCCGACTGGCGGAGGTCTCCGGCGGTCCCGACGGAGCACCGCGCGAACGGGGGGTTCGGGCGTCTGGGGATGGAGCAGAGCGAGAGTCGCGTCATGCCTGGACCTCGCGGGCGGCTAGGGCGTCGCGCAAGACGGCGCGGTCGTCGAAGGGGCGCTTGACGCCGCCGATGTCCTGGTACGTCTCGTGGCCCTTGCCGGCGACCACGACCACGTCGCCTGCGCCCGCGTGCTCGGCGGCGTAGCCGATGGCCTCGGTCCGGTCCTGGAGCGTCGTCGCGCGGTCGGGGTGCCGGAGCCCGGCCCGGACGTCGGCGATGATGCGGTCGGGGTCCTCCGTCCGGGGGTTGTCCTGGGTCAGGACCACGTGGTCCGCCAGCCGCTCGGCGACGGCGGCCATCTCGGGGCGCTTTAGGCGGTCGCGGTCGCCGCCGCTGCCGGTGACGATCCACAGATGCGCGCCGTCGGGCACGATCTCGCGCGCGGTGGCGAGCACGTTCTCCAGCGCGTCCGGGGTGTGGGCGTAGTCCACGACGCCGAGCACGCCGCCGCCCCTCACGGTCTCGAACCGTCCGGGCACGCCCGGCGCCGCCGCCAGCGCGTCGAGGACGTCGGTGCGGTCGTGACCGAGCGCGACGCCGACCGCGTAGCTGGCGGCCAGGTTGAGCGCGTTGAAGCGGCCCAGCATCCGGTACGGGCGCTCGTCGCCGTCGAGGCGAAGGCGCAGGCCGTCGAGGGTGTTGCCGAGCACCTCGACCTGGACGTCGGCGCCAGCGGAGGTGCCGAAGGTGACGACGCGCGCGGCGCTGTCGGCCAGCATCCGCTGGTGCTCAGGGTCGTCGGCGTTGACGACGGCGACGGCGCCCTCCGCCAGTCCGTCGAACAGGCGCTTTTTGGCGTCGCGGTACTCCTCGAACGTCCGGTGGTAGTCGAGGTGGTCGTGGCCCAAGTTGGTGAAGACCGCCACGTCGAAGTCGAGTGCGCCGACGCGGTCGAGCGCCAGGCCGTGGCTCGACACCTCCATCACCGTCGTGTCCACGCCGGCGTCCGCCATCGCGCGCAAGAGCCGCTGCAGCGTCGGCGCCTCGGGCGTCGTGAAGGCCGTCCGGTAGCGGTCGGCGCCGATCCGGTTCTCGACCGTGCCCACCAGCCCGGCGGTCTGGCCGAGCGCGGTCAGCAGGTGGTGCAAGATGAACGTGGTCGTCGTCTTGCCATTCGTGCCCGTCACGCCCACCAGCCCGAGACGGTCGCCGGGGCGGCCGAACACCTCGGCGGCGGCGTGGGCCAGGGCCAGGCGGGTGTCGCTGGCCGGGACGAACGCCGCACCGGACTGGCGGTCGTTTTGGGCGAGCCAGTCGGCGGAGACGATGGCCCCGCTGGCGCCGCGCGCGAGCGCGTCGTCGATGAAGTCGTGGCCGTCGCGGCCGTCGAGCGTGTCTGGCGCGACGGCGCCGAACAAGACGCCCGGGGCGGCCTGGCGGCTGTCGATGGTGACGCCCGAGATCAGCGCGTCGGTCGGGCCGACCGGCTCGCCGGCCAGTCCGCGCTGGCGCAGCGCGTCCGCCAGCGCGGCGACGGAGCGCGGCGCGACCGTGACGTCGGGCAGGGTGGTGCGGAGCTCGCTCACGATCCGGCCCTCATCGACACGGAGGTGGGCAGCGGACGGCCCGGCGCCGTGGACTGCTGGCGGATCACGCCGCGGCCCGACACCCGGGGCTCGACGCCCAGTGCGCGTAGCCACGCGACCGCCTGGCGGACCGACCGGCCGCGCAGGTCGGGCATGGTCTCCGTCTGCCCCTCGACGTCGTCCAGCCGGACGGGGTCGCGCAGATCCAAGGTGTCGCCGGCCGACTGCCTCGACGAGACCAGCGCCCACGGCGTGTCGTGGTCCCACTTCGCCCTGAACCCTTCGGCCTCGACGCGCTGCGCCGCCAGCGTGGCGGGCAACCCGTCCACGCGCGGAACCCGAGCCGACTGGCGGGAGGCCAGCGTGCCCGTCGGCGCGACGCGCTCGGCGACGGACGGGAACGTGCCGACCCAGCGGCGCGCGACGTTGCCGAAAATGGGCGCGGCGACGGCGCCTCCGTAGAACCCGTTCGTCGGCCGGTCGAGCACGACGGCGATCACGACCTCGGGGGCCTCGACCGGAAACATGCCGGCGAACGACGAGCGGTAGGTCCGGGAGTAGCCGCCGCCCGTCGCGCGCTGGGCCGTGCCCGTCTTGCCGGCCACGCGCAGCCCGGCCACCTGGGCCAGCGGCGCCGTGCCGTCGTCGCTCACGACGTTCTCGAAGAACGGCATCAGCCGGGCGGCCGTCTCGGGGTGGAACGCGCGCCGGACGGAGTCCTGCCGCACCTGCCACAGCACCTGACTGGTGGCGTGCTGGCGGCGCTGCTCGACGACGTAGGGCCGCACCAGCAGCCCGCCGTTGGCGAGCGCCGCGTAAGCGACCGCGATCTGCAGCGGCGTCACCTCGACCGAGTAGCCCGTGGACATCCAGGGCAGCGTCAGCCCGTCCCAGTCTTCGGGCCGACGCAGCGAGCCGGCGACCTCGCCCGGGAGATCGACGAACGTGGGCTGGCCGAAGCCGAGGTCGCGCGCGGCCTGGTAGAACGCGCCCGAGCCGATCCGCTCGGCGGCGATGGCCATCGCGACGTTGGACGACTTCGTGATCGCGTCGCCGAACGTGATCTCGCCGTAGCCGTGGCTGTCGCGCATGGTCCGCCCCTTGAACACCTTCCACCCGGCGCCGGTGTCGATCACGTCCGTGGTGGCGACGGCGCCGCTCTCGACCGCGGCCACGGCGGTCACCAGCTTGAACGTCGAGCCGGGCTCGATGCGGTCCACGACGGCGTGGTTGCGCCGGGCGGCGTTGGAGTAGGCGCCTGCGCGGTTGGGGTCGAACGTCGGCACGTTGGCCAGCGCCAGGATCGCGCCCGTCCGGGGGTCGAGGGCGACGGCGGTGCCCCACTCCGCGCCGGCGGCCTGGACGCCTCGGGCCAGCTCCTCTTCTAGAATGGCCTGGCGGACCAGGTCGATGGTCAGCACCACGTCGTCGCCGTGGCGGGGCTCGACGCGCGTGCCGCCGACGACGGCCTTGACCACGCCCCTGCGGTCGCGCTGGACGGCCTGGCGGCCGGGCGTCCCCTTGAGGTCCTGGTCCAGCACCATCTCCAGCCCGGCGACGCCGTGGAGGTCGCGCGTGACGTGGCCCAGGACGTGCGCCGCGCGCGTGCCGTAGTTGTAGCGGCGGCGGTACGAGCCGGTCACGATCAGCCCCCGGAAGTCGCCCGCGTCCAGCGCCTCCTTGGCCGACTCGTCCAGGTCGCGGACCAGCACGACGTACTGGCGGCTCGCGCGGTCGGCGACGCGCTGGCGGAAGTGGCTCGCGTCGCGGTCCGTGGCCTCCGCCAGCGTGGCGTACAGCTCGGCGGCCTTGGCGTCGAAGCCCGGCGCCGTCGGGTCGGCGGCGACCTCGTACCGGGCCGTGTTGACCGCGAGCGCGCGTCCGCGCCGGTCCAGGATCGCGCCGCGTTGGGCCGCCAGCTCGATCACGCTCTCCGACTGCTGCGCCCCGCGCGCGCGCAGCTCCGCCCCCTCATCCATGTGGATGCGGACCATCTGCACCACGACCAGCGCGGGCAGGATCAGCAGGGCGACGAAGACGCCGTACAGCCGGGTGAGGATGGAGTCGCGAGCGGCGATGGGTCTGGGGCGTGGAAGGAGTCGAGGACGAGGCTCTACTCGCTGGACAGGCGGATGGTGGGGCCGTAGGCGACGCCTTCTTCCAGGCCCAGGGAGCCGGCGCGGCCCATGACGGCGCTGGGGCCGGTCATGCGGTCCACGTCGCCCTGCAGGCGCTGGTGGGTCAAGCGGAGCCGTTCGTTCTCGCGCCGGGCGTCCTGGAGCGAGTCGAGCGTGGCGCGCGTGGCGTAGGCGTGGCCCAGGAACAGGGTCAGGACCAGGCAGACGACCAGCGTCACGACGCCGAAGCGCAGGCTGGGGACGGCGTCGAGCGCCCGGCCCCGGGTGCGGACCTTGGCGGCGGCCTTCTGGCTCGCCTTCTTGGCACCGGCTCTGGCCCGGGTCGCCTTGGCCGTCAGCGTCGAGCGCTTCTTGGTCTCGGGCAGGTCGCCCCAGGCGGGCAGGCTCTCGCCCGTCCCGCGCCGGGCCCTCTTGGCCGACGCCGCCTTGGAGGGCGCTCGGCGAGCCGGGGCCTTTTTGGGCTGAGCAGGGATCGCGGTGGACATGGACGGGGTGGGGGCAGGAAAAGGGCGAGGCCCGGTAGCGGGAGGGGACGAGTCGGCCGGAGGCCGCACGGTCCGCTCACGCCGCAGGGTGTCGCTCGGGGGGCTCGGTGGTCTTTTCGGCGACGCGCAGCCGGGCGCTGCGGGCGCGGGGGTTGGCGGCGACCTCGGCCGGACTGGCGGTGACGGCGCGGCGCGTGACAGCCGTCCACGGCGTGATCGGGTTGCCGAAGTGGTCCTTCTCGACCCGGTTCGAGAACCGGCCGGTCTTCAAGAACTGCTTGGCGCGGCGGTCCTCCAGGCTGTGGTAGGACATCACCGCCAGCCGCCCGCCGACCGCCAGCGCGTCGAGCGCGGCGGGCAGCACGGCCTCCAGGACGTCCAGCTCGCCGTTGACCGCGATGCGCAGCGCCTGGAAGACGCGCGCCAGCGACTTCTGCTCGTCGCGCCCTGGCACCGACTGGCGGACGGCGTCGGCCAGCTCGCCCGTCGTGGTGGGCGCGGCGGCCTTAATGGCTTTGGCGATGCCACGCGAGCGGCGCTCCTCGCCGTACTGGTAGATGACGTCGGCCAAGGCGTCCGGGCTGAGGCGGCGAACCAGGTCGGCGGCGGACTCGCCGGCGCTGTCCATCCGCATGTCAAGCGGACCGTCAGTCCCAAATGCAAAACCGCGCTCGGCGGCGTCGATCTGGTGGCTGCTCACGCCCAGGTCCAGCAGGACGCCGGTCGCGGGGCGGTCGCCCAAATCAGCGCGGCGGAGCAGGCCGGCGAGATCCGCGAAGTTGCCTTGGAGCGCGACGAACCTGCCGCCGTCGATGTCGTCCGCCAGTCGGTCGGTGGCGCGGGCGATGGCCTCCGGATCCTGGTCGATGCCGACGACGAGCGCGTCGGGGCCGAGCGCATCGAGGAGCGCGGCGGAGTGTCCGCCTCCACCGAGTGTGCCGTCGATGTAGAGGCCGGCGGGGTCGGTCACCAGGAGGTCCAGCGTCTCCGCCAGCAGGACGGGGGCGTGGTAGTCGGTCGCGTAGCGCAACACGTCATCCAGGCCGCCGTCCCGAGCGCCGCCGGCGCCCGCGTCGGAACCGTGGCTGACCCCTCCCAAACGGGAGGCGTCGGCGTCGGCGCGGCGCGGGCGGCGGGGGCGGGTCATGGGAAGGACGGCGGGCATGGACGACAAGGGTGGGATCTCCGGGGGGTTAGATCCCGCCCATCACTCGCTCGGCGAGCGTTTCGTAGGACTCGGACTGGGCGTTGAGGTGGGCGTCGAAGACGGCGGGGTCCCAGACCTCGATGCGGTCGAAGGCGCCGATGACCTGGGCCTTCCCGCCGGGCTGGAGGTCGGCGAAGTCGATGAGCGACTTCGGGAGCGCGACGCGGCCCTGGCCGTCCATCGTCAGCTCCTCGGCCCACATGTTGATCGTGCGGACGAAGCCGCGGGCCTGGGGGTCGAACTGGTTGAGGCGGCCCATCTCCTCCTCGATGGCCTCCCACGCGTCGAGCGGGTACAGGAACACGCACTGCTCCAGGCCGCGCGTCGCGACAAACGTCTCCTTGGCGGACGGGCTCAGGGCACGACGCATCTTGGCCGGGACCGGCATCCGGCCCTTGCCATCGATCGAGTTCTCCGCTTGACCTTTGAAGCCGGCCATGGCCGGTGGGGGGTTATGCAGGGGAGCCGCCAGGCTGCGGGGACGATTCCCCACTTTTCCCCACTGCGACCCCAACATACCCCACCCTGCGATTAAAGCCCGGAATCGCCGTTTCTTGTGGATAAGTGTGGCTTTCCTAACTGCTCACAACTAGCCACAGCGAAGGCGGACCCAAAAAGTGAAAATCCATTCACCCTACTGAGCGCCCGGTGAAAATGATTTCACCTATCTTCTCCGCCTACGGAATTACCTGACGCCCTCCGCCATGCCGTCCCCAATGCGCGCCCGCCTGACCGAGCGCCAGAACCAGGTCTACGAGTTCCTGCGCGACTTCGTCCGCCGCCAGGGCAAGCCGCCGACCATCAAGGAGGTCGGCGAGAGCCTGGGCATCAAGTCCACCAACGGCGTCCACAAGATGCTGGTGGTGCTGGAGAAGAAGGGCTACATCACGCGCACCCCCAACGAGGCGCGCGGGCTCCAGATCGTGGACGACGCCGGCCTGGTCGCGGAGGAGCCGCCGGGCGTGCTGATGCTCCGGCTGACCGAGGGCGCCGGGCGCCGCCAGCGCCGCCTGACCTCGGACGCCGTGGACTTCCCGCTCCCCCGCTCCCGCCGATCCCTCCTCATCGACCCCGCCCTGCTGCCCGACGACGTGGACCTGGAGCATTGCCTGGGCGTCGAGGCCGGCGACGACGGCATGAACGGCGAGGGCATTCGCAAGGGCGACCTCCTGGTGGTCGAGGAGACCGACTGGCGGGACGTCTCCAACGGCGCCTTGGTGGCCGCGCTGTTCTACGACCGCCTGGTGATCCGCCGGTTCGAGTTCGTCAACGGCCGGCTGCACTTCCGCGCCGCCGACCGGACCTACATGGACGAGGCCGTCCGCCCCGACGACCCGGAGTTTTTCGTGGTCGGCCGCGCGCTGGTGATGATGCGCCCGCTGGGGTAGGGGTTCGGGGTTCGGGGTTCGGGGTTCGGGGTTCGGGGTTCGGGGTTCGCCCCGACGTGTCGGTTTCAGGCGCGGGTGCGACCGCTTCACCCGACAACCATCGCGTCTCGATTGAGCTCAACGCTGCAGCACGCGAACCCTGAACCCTTCTACCCTGAACCCTTCTACCCTGAACCCCCGGCTTACATCGCCAGCTGGCTCAGCATCCAGGCGCAGCCTTGGGCCGCGTAGATCCCGAGCACGTAGCCCGCGACGGCCATCAGCAATCCGACCGGGGCCATCGCGGGGTGGTAGACGCTCGCCACGATGGGCGCCGAGGCGGCCCCGCCCACGTTCGCCATCGACCCGGTGGCGACGAAGAACAGCGGCGCCCGGAGCAGCTTTGCGGCTCCGAACAGCAGCGCGATGTGGATCGCCAGCCACACGACGCCGGTCAGCACCAAGAGCGGGGCGTCCAGGATGGCACCGAGGTCACCCTGAGCGCCGATGGACGTGAGCAGGAGGTAGAGCGCGACGTAGCCGATCCGGCTCGCGCCGTCGATCTCCAACTGGCGGAGCTTGGTGAACGACAACGCCAGCCCGGCGGTGACGGAGATCAGGACGGCCCACGTCCCGCTGGAGATGATCGTCGGGTCGCCCAGGCTGGGCAGCAGGCCCCCGAGGTAGCGCGACAGCACGGCCGCGCCGATGCCCAGCCCGATGATGATGGCGCCGGTGTCGATCGAGATCGGACGCCGCGTGGTGTCCATCTCCTTCAACGTCGCCGTGACCTGGTCCATCGCCTCGGTGTCGGCGCCGACCCAGCGGTTGAACCCGTCCTGGTACTTGGCCAGGAACAGCAGGATCGCCATCCACCCGTAGCCGACAACCGTGTCCACCACGATCACCGGCCCCAGGTTGCGGAGCCCGACGCCCTCTTGGATCGCGACCATGTTGGCCGTCCCCCCGATCCAGCTCCCGCTGAGCGCCGCCAGCTGCTGCCACGTCTCGGCGCTGCCGGCGAACTGGCCCACCAGCAGGTACGCGATGGGCGCCCCGATCACGATGCCGAACGTGCCCACCAGGAGCATGATCAGCGCCAGCCGCCCCATGCTCAGGATCGCGCGCAGGTCGATGGTGAGCATCAATAGGAACAGCGCCATCGGGAGCAGCACGGTCCCCATGACGCCGTAGGCGGCGTTGCTGTAGTCCGTCTCCGGGTCGTAGGGCTGGATGACCCCGAACGTGCTGAGGAGCATTGGTACGAAGTAGGCCCAGATCACCGGCGGGACGATCTCGAACACCTTCTTGAGCGCGGGCACGCGAGCCAACGCGAACACGGCGGCCAGCACGGACGCCAGCAGCGCGGCCGTGTGGAGGGGGTCGGTGACGAGGGCGGCGGGGCCGGTGGTCTCCATCGAGTCGTCGGTGAGGGAGGGCGAAGATAGACGGCCTCTCGGCTTGCTCCGGCTGGCGACCGGCCGATACCCAGGTGGCCTCCCCCTCCGCGCCGTGTCCCCCGCCACCCGCGCCGCGCTCGGCATCGCCTCGGCGTTTCCCGCCGCGACGACCCTCGCCTTGCCACACGCCCCCGACATCGTCCGCCAGTCCGGCGACGGCATGGTGTGGGCCGTGCTGGCGTTGCTGGCGGCTGGGCTGGCTGCGACGTTCGCGTTCGTCTGGATCGCGGCCGGTGCCCAGAGGCCGCTGGCCTGGCGGATCGGTTGGGTGCTCGGGCTGACGCTGTTCGGCGTGTTGGCCGCGCCGGCGTTCTGGTGGCTCTACCTCCGCAGACCCGACCGTAGGCTCGCCTACTCGTGAGGCGGGCGGACGTTGGGCGTGGCGTCTAAATCGACGCCCTCGTAGAGAGCCGCCACGTCCAACGTCACGTTGATCGCGTCGAGCGCCAGTTGGCCGTCGGCGTCGGCATCTTGGATCATCCAGCGGTCTCCGTCGCGGACGACGGCGTCAGCGTGGACGCGGTCGGTCTCGGCGAACACGACGGCTTGGAGCGACGGGATGCGCCGGTAGCGCTCCAGCTTGCCGCCCCTGTCCCACGCAGCCGTGCTGGGGCTCAGCACCTCAACCACGACCGTCGGGTTCGTCACGGCGGGGCCGTGCTCGCTCCGCTCGACCGCGCCGCAGACGACCGTCAGATCGGGGTAGCAGTAGTGCCCCTTCGCGTCCACCTCTACTGCGAGATCGGAGTTGAACGGTTCGCACGGACCGCCCGCGAGTTGGTTGCCGATCTGGATCACCGCGCGAGTCGTGAGCAACGAGTGCTCTGGCGTCCCCCCCGCCATCGAGAACACCTCGCCGTAGAAGAACTCGTGTTTGTCGAGTTGCCCCGCTTCCCAAGCGAAAAACTCGGACGGGGTCAGTGGCGACGATGAAACGACAGGCATGGCAGGTGACTGGCGGAGGGTCTCAGCGTGCGGGGAGTCTCAACATAGGGCGTCACGCGCCGAGGTCTAGGCGCGCGTCGCACAGCCGGTCCAAGAGATCGCCGCGGTGGCTGGACAGCACCACCAGCCCGCCGCCGTCTCGAAACGCCGACAGCAGGCCGAGCGCGGCCTCGGTCGCGTCGGTGTCAAGCGCGCGGAACGGCTCGTCCAGCAGCAGCACGGCCGGACGCGCCGCCAGCGCCGCCGCCAGCTGGGCCTTGCGCGTCATCCCGGCCGAGTACGTCCGCGTGAGCTGGCCGCGGCGCTCATCAAGCAACACGGCGTCCAGGAGCGCTGAATGCCAGGTCACCGACTGTTCACCCCACGCATCGCGCTCGCGTGCGACCCACTCTAACGTCTCGACAGCCGTGAGGTAGCCCGGCAAGTCCGGCCGGTCGTGGACGACGCCGACCGAGGCGAGGTAGCGGTGCGGCTGGCGGTGGATGTCGAGGTCGCCGTACTTGACGGTCCCGGCCGTCGGCGGGCTGAGGGCCGAGAGCACGCGCAGCAGCGTGGACTTCCCCGATCCGTTCGGCCCCACCAGGCCGGTCGCCGTCCCGGGCTGGAACGTGTGCTCAAGATCGTAGAGCACCCAGTCGGCGCCGGGGTACCGCTTGCGGACGCCGCGGACCGCCAGCGGCGACTGGCGATCCAGGGGGACGGGCGGGAGCAAGTCAGGCATAGGTCCGACGGAGTCGCAGGGTCGAGGCCGCGGTGACGAGTCCGGCGATCAGAGCCGCTGCGGCCAAGTCTACGAGCGACCACGCCACGACCATCTGCCAGGGGACGTTGTCCGTCAGCCACGCCAAGAGCGCCAGCGTGATCGCTAAGGGCGGAAGCCAGCGGAGGTTCATCAGAGTGCGCGCGACTGCCCAGCCCAGCGCGCTCCCCTGGCGGTGCGCCCGCTCGTCCGGCAGCACGTCGGGGCGCGCGGTCAGGGCGACGGCGCCGTTCACCACCAGCACGTAGAGCGCGAGCGCAGCGACGCGGACGCCCACCCCGGCCTCCGCCGCGTGGACGCCGACGACCAACGCCAGCCCCAGCGCGGCGACTCGGCCGAGCGGAAACCGCCGGTCGAGCGACACCAGCCCCGCCCACACCCGGGCGCGGACGGATCGCGGCGCCCAGTAGACGGCGTCGAACGCGATCGGCTCGCGCCCTTCCTGCGGCCCCGCCGACTGCAAGAAGGCGTCCGACCACACCCCGTTCGAGGTCCAGAACACCCGGTCCCACGCGCCGCGCTGGCGGGCGACGAGCACGACCGCGAGGGCCAGCAACGCCAGCGGCGCGACCAGCGTCCCGACGCCGTCCCCGACCGCGCGGCCGGCGATGGACAGCACGCTCCCCGCCAGGAACACCTGGGCCGTCAGCGCGAAGCTGGGCACCAGTTCGTCGGGCACCTGGAAGCGAAATGCCGGAGCCGCACGCGTGAAACGGCGGTAGCCGGCCCCGGCCTCCCCCCTCTCCCACGCCCGGACGCGCAGGCCCAACGTTGCCGTCCGTACCCAGGTGAACAGACCGAGCGCGACGATGCTCAGCACGCCCTCCGCCACCAACAGTGCCGAGACCGACGCGCCAACCACAACGGCGGGGACGGCCAGCACCGCGACGACGGGCAGCCAGCGGCCGAGTTGGCGGCGCAGAAGCGCGCGCGCGTCGGGGTTGGACAACTGGAGCCGACGCAGGTCGGGGTCGGGGAACAACAAGTGCGGCGCGCCGACCGCTAGCCCAGCCGAGATCAGGATGCCGATGTACCGCACCAACCGGCCCTTGCCCTCGGCGTCCAGCCCGTCTGCGGCTGTTGCGGCTAGGCCGGCGAGCACCAGCGCCACCAGCGCGAGAGACGCGGCGCGGACCGCCGCTTGACGTGGGTCCCGATCTCTCACGTAAACGAGCCGAGGTAGACGGTGCCCCCAGTGAACCCAGCACGGGCGTCGTCGGCCAGCCGCTCGGTTAGGGGCGCGGGGTAGAGGGTCAAGCCGCTCACCTCCGCCAACGGCATCAGTCGGAGGGCGCGCAGCATCTGGCGGTCGCCGAGCTCGGGGTCGGAGCCGAGCGTGGCGGAGGCGAGGTCGCTCGCGCGGCACGAGAAGTAAAACGAGACCGCGTGCAGGGGCGGGCGGACGAAGTCCACGACGTACCGCAGAGGTCCAACCTCGACGTCAACGCCCGTTTCCTCCGCGACCTCGCGCCGCAGCGCCGATTCCAGAGACTCCCCGAACTCGACGCCCCCGCCGGGCGGGGTCCAGAACGGCCGGTCGTCCCACAGCCCGTCGTGCTGGGCCAGCAGGACCGCGCCCGGCTGGCGGTCGTCGTCGAACAGCAGCCCGCCGACGCGCACGCGGACACGGCCGGTGTAGACGTCAGGGATGCGGGAGTCGTCGGGCACCGTCGGGCGAGTCGGGAGGCACCGAAGATCTCTCCGCCAGAGGAGCCAGAGGGAGACAATCCACGCCGCCTATCGGCCGGGCGCAGACTTCACCAATGGGTCTGTCGACGCTCAGGTGCGTCGCGGCGTCGGCTCGGCCAGCAGACGGACTCGGGAGGAGCGCGCGCTCAGCGTCCGCCGCCAGTCGCGCGGCTACTCCTGCGTCAGCACGCGCGCCGTCGCGCGCCGGACCTTGCGCGTCCGCGCGGGACCGTTGGGCTCGGAGAGCGTGCCGGCGGCCCGTGCGTGGGCGACGGCTGCGGCGACGAACCCGACGAACAACGGGTGCGGCTCTTGAACGCGCGACCGGTACTCGGGGTGGAACTGGACGCCGACGAACCACGGGTGCGCCGATGGGGCGGAGCCGGTCGGCGCGCCGTCGCCGCCGGCGTCCGGGCGGGGCAGCTCGATGATCTCGACCAGGTCGCGGTCGGGGTTGAGGCCGGAGAACACCAGCCCGGCCTCGCGGAGCCGGTAGCGCAAGTCGTTGTTGACCTCGTAGCGGTGGCGGTGGCGCTCCTGGACCTCGTCGGCGCCGTAGACCTCGCGGGCCAGCGTGCCGTCGGCCAAGGCGCAGTCGTAGGCGCCCAGCCGCATCGTCCCGCCCTTGTCGGTGACCGTCTTCTGCTCGGCCATCATCGAGATCACCGGCGCCGGCGTGTCGGGCTCAAACTCGGTCGAGTGCGCGTCCTCCAAGCCCGCGACGTGGCGGGCGAACTCGATGGTCGCGACCTGCATCCCCAGGCAGATGCCGAAGAACGGGGTCCCGGTCTCGCGCGCCCACCGGACCGCCTCGATCTTGCCGTCGATGCCCCGGTCGCCGAAGCCCGGCGCGACGAGCACGCCCGAGACGCCGCTCAGCAGCTCGGCCACGTTGGCCTCGGTCACGTCGTCGGAGAGCACGTTGCGGACCTCGACCTGGACGCCGTTCCGCGCCGCCGCCAGCAGGAAGCTCTCGGAGATCGACTTGTAGGCGTCCTGGTGCCCGACGTACTTGCCCACGAGGGCGACCGTCACCTTGTCGCCGGGGTTCTTGAGCCGGCGCAGGAAGTCGACCCAGGTCTCCAGGTCCGCGCTCGGATCGACCGCCAGCGGGGCGGCGAGTTGGAGGCGCTCCAGGACGACCTCGTCGAACCGCTGCTCGCGGAGCAGGAGGGGCACCTCGTAGATCGACTCGGCGTCGAGCGCCTCGATCACGGCTTCGGGACCGACGTTGCAGAACAGCCCGATCTTGCGCCGCACGTCATCGGGCAGCGGGTGCTCGGTCCGGCAGACCAGCACGTCGGGCTGCAAGCCGTACGACTGCAGCGTCTTGACGGAGTGCTGGGTCGGCTTGGTCTTGAGCTCGCCGGCGGCGGCGAGGTAGGGCACTAGGGTCAGGTGGATGAGCGCCGCGTTCGCCTTCCCCTCCTCCAGCGACAGCTGGCGGATCGCTTCGAGGTAGGGAAGCGACTCGATGTCGCCGGCCGTGCCGCCGACCTCGGTGATGATCACGTCGTAGTCGCCGGTCTCGGCCAGGCGCCGCATCCAGCCCTTGATCTCGTCGATGACGTGGGGGACGACCTGGACCGTCTTGCCGAGGTAGGCGCCGGCGCGCTCCTTGGCGATCACGCCCGAGTACACCCGGCCCGTGGTCACGTTGTTGGCCTGGGACATCGGCACGCCCAGGTAGCGCTCGTAGTGGCCCAAGTCCAAGTCGGTCTCGGCGCCGTCGTCGGTGACGTAGACCTCGCCGTGCTCGAACGGGTTCATGGTCCCCGCGTCGACGTTGATGTACGGGTCGAATTTTTGGATGGTGACGCGCAAGCCACGAGCCTCCAGCAGCCGCCCCAGGCTGGCGGAGACGATCCCCTTGCCCAGCGACGACGTCACGCCGCCGGTTACGAAGAGGAACTTGACGTCGGGTTCGGCGGGCATCGGCTCGGGGGAATGCACGCCAGGCAAGCTAGGCGCCGGCCGGCCGGCCGGCGGGACGATCTCGGCTCCGCCCGTCGGTTTCACACTCCCCCGCCCGGCTGGCGGACCGCGTCGGCTAGACCTCACGTGGGGCCGACTCGCGCTCGAAGTACAGCCAGACGTAGACCGCCGAGCCGAACGAGGTCGCGTCCGTCGAGGCCAGCCGCCAGCCGCTCGCGATGTACTCGTCGATGATCTCTTGGGCCTCGGCCTGGGACGACTCCGCGATGTGGTTCGTGTTCAGCGTCAGCTTGGAGTAGTAGGTGCGGGCTTCGACGCGGTATTCCATCGGGTTCGGTGGGATGAGTAGACAAGAAACGCCCCGCTGGCGCAGGGCACCAGCGGGGCGGGATCGGCGGAACGCGTGCGAGAGCTACTCGGCCGGCAGCAGCGTCACGCGGACGTAGTTCTCCTGGTCGAGCACGTTGCGGGCCGTGTAGGAGATGTCGTCCATGACGAGCACCGCCGCCAAGTCCGGCTCGCCGATGGCGTCCTCGGCGTCCGAGTCGCGGCGGGCGGCCTCGGTCAAGATCGACAGCCAGTAGCGGTTCTCCTGGAGGTTGGTCTCGCGACCGCGCCGCTGCTGCTCCTGGTACGACGCGAGGTGCTCAGGCATCGCTTGGCCATCCCGGATGGCCTCGACCTGCTCGAAGACGGCCGCCACCAGTTCCTCGACGCGCTCGGGATCGGCGCTGAACGAGATCGAGACCTGGTACTGGTCGGTGTCCTGGTCGATGCTGGGACGCACGCCGACGCCGTAGACGCCGCCCAGGTCCTCGCGCAGCTCCTCGCGGAGCATCTTCGAGAGCACGTCCGTCATGGCACGCACGCGAACGCGGTCCTCCCGGTCGTCGGCGTCCATCTCGCCGTGGAACACGATGGCGACCTGAGCCTGGGGCTCGACGCCGGCGCGGACGGTCTTCTCGACCACGCCCTCGGGCGGCGTCATCATGATCTCGCGCGCTTCCTCGTCGCGGCCTCCGCCGGGCAGGCTGGCGAGGTAGGTCTCGACGTAGGGCCGGATGGCGTCGGGCTCGAAGGCGCCGACGAGCACGAACGTGAAGTCCGAGACGTCCGCGAAGCGGTCTTGGTAGAACTCGAACGCCTGGTCGAGGTCGGCGCGGTCGAGTCCATCGAGGAACTGGCGCAGGCTCTGGCGAGCGGGGGTGGTAGTTGTTGAGCGTCTGGCTCAGGGTGTCCTGGAAGGCCGCGCGCGGGGTCGTGACCTGGTTGGACAGGAACGCCCGCGTCTGCGCCAGCGACGACGCGAACGCGTTCGGGTCCTTGCGGGGCGCGGTCGTGTAGAGGTAGACGAGTTGGAACAGCGTCTCCAGGTCGCCCGGTGCCGCTCGGCCCGAGAACCCCTCGCTGTCGCCGCCGATCGACGGCTGGACCTGGACGATCTGGCCGGACAGCTTCTTGCCCAGCGCGACCTGGTCGAACTCCCCGACGCCGCCGGCGCCGACGTAGCCGGCCGCGCCGCCGGCGACGGCCACCTGGTCGTCGGAGAGCAGCGAGGTGCCGCCCGGCGACGTGGCCGAGAGCCAGACCTCGTCGGCCTTGAACGTCGTCGGCTTCAGGACGACGGTCACGCCGTTGGACAGCGTCCAGGTCGTCGTGCCCAAGTCCTCGTCCGTGTCCTCGTCCACGATCTGGCCGGCCGTGGGCATGGTCGCCACGAGGGGTCCGTCGACGGTGTCGTCCTCGTACGCCGTGATCTCGGCGCTGGCGACGGCCGCCAGCGTGGCGCGCAGGTCGGCCTCGGTGGGGACCGTCCAGGCCGTCGCGCTCGGGCGCGGTCACGACGACGGTCCGGTTCTCCTCGGCCACCAACTCCTCGGCGATGGCGTTGACCTCGTCCAGCGTGATCGTGGGGATCAGCCGCTGGGCGAGCGCGAACCGGTCGGCCGGCGACATCACGGGCTCATCCTGGAGGAACGATTGGATATAGGCGCCGGCCAGGTTCCGGCTCGGCTGGTTGTCCTGCTCGGCCACGGCGGACTCGAAGCCGCGCAGCACGTCGGCCTTGGTGCGGTCGAACTCGCCGGCGGTGATGCCGTAGCGGCGAGCGCGCTCGGCCTCGGTCGCCAGCGCGCCGATGGCGTCGGTGATCTGTCCGTCGCCGGCGAGCGCGACCAAGGAGGCGCCGTCGAGGGTGCGGATGCCGCTGCCGCTGCCGGCGAACGCGATGGCGAACGGGGCGCCGGGCTGCTGGCGGATCTCGTCCAGGCGGGCGCGCATGGCGCTGAAGAACATGGCCTCGACCAGGTCCTCACGCAAGTCGCCGACCGTCCGGGTGTGGTCGGCGGGCAGCTTGTACGTGATCTGGACCAAGGTCTGGGGCGCCTCGGGGTCCGTCGCGATGGTGTAGCGCGTCTCGTCGTGGAGCGGGACCTGGAACAGCGTCCGGTCGCGCGGCGACGCCGGGTTGGTCATGTCCGAGAACCGTGCGCGGATCATGGCCTCGGTCGCGTCCACGTCCACGTCGCCCACCACGATGACGGCCATCAGGTCGGGCCGGTACCAGTCGTCGTAGAACCGCTGGAGCGCCGAGGTCGGCGCGGTCTCGATGACCTCGGCCTGGCCGATGGGCAGGCGCTCGGCGTACTGCGAGCCGGCGTAGATGACGGGGAACTGCTGGCGCTGGATGCGCTGCTGCGCCCCGCGCCCGATCCGCCACTCCTCGAGCACGACGCCGCGCTCGCGGTCGACGGCGGAGTCGGCGAGGACGATGCGGCCGGCCCACTCCCTCAGCACGTCGAGGCCGGTCGTGAACACGTCGGCGGAGTCCGTCGGGACTTGGAGGATGTAGACGGTCTCGTCGAACGAGGTGTACGCGTTCAGGTCCGGCCCAAAGCGTGTGCCGACGCTCTCGAGGTAGCGGACGAGCTCGGGCTCGGCGAACCGCTCGGTCCCGTTAAAGGCCATGTGCTCGAGGAAGTGCGCCAGCCCCTGCTGGTCCTCGTCCTCCAGGATCGAGCCGGCGTTGACCGCCAGCCGCAGCTCGGCGCGGCCCTCGGGCTCGGTGTTGGCGCGGACGTAGTACTTCAGCCCGTTGTCCAGCGTCCCGACGCGGACGGCGGGGTCGAAGGGCAGCGCGTCGGTCGCCATCGGCTGCGCCGCCAGCGGGGCGACGAGCAGCAGGACGAGCGCGCTGAGAGACAGGAGTCGGGTCATTGGGCCAGGGAGGTAGGCAGAAGGCGGAAGGCCTCAGTCTACGAACGCTCCAGCCAGTTTTCAGCCCTTCCCCCGTGCCCTAATGGTCAGACGGGTCGCTGGGAGACGACGAGCAGCCCGGTCCCCGTCCGGTTGTCGCGGCGCAGGTCGAGCGCGTTCAGCGCCATGCCCAAGGGCCCCGCGCCGAGGTACCACAGCCCGACGAGCGGCGCCGTCAGGAAGCTCTTGTTCAGCGCCTGGATGGGCCACTTCACCAGCATCCGCCAGGCCGCCGACCCGATGGGCCCGTAGGTGTAGGTCTGGTCGGTCACGCGCAGGCCGGCCGTCTCCAGCTTCTCCGCCAGCTCGGCGATCGGATAGCCGTCGCGGACGTGCTCGCCGATGAAGCTCTCCTCGCCCTCGCCGGTGACGCCCGACCCGCCCTGGTCGCTGGGCGTGTTCACGACCAAGTGCCCGCCCGGCTTGAGCGCGGCGCGGACGTGGCGGAACACGGCGCGGTCGTCCTCGATGTGCTCCATGACGTCGACGGAGAGCGCGATGTCGAACTCGGCGTCGTACTCCAGCGGCAGCGTCAGGTCGGCGCGCTCGAAGGCGACGCGGCCGTGGTGCGGCGTCTGGGCCATGAACTCGTAAGCGCGGCGCAGGTACTCGTCCTTGACGTCGACGGCGGTCACGAGCACGTTGGGGAACGTGTCGACGAGCCACCAGGCGTACTGGCCGAACCCGGTCCCGGCGTCGAGCACGCGGACGGGCCCCGGCCCCGCTGCGCTGACTAGCTGGCGGAGCGTGCGGCGGACGTACCACGACCGCAGGAAGACGGCGTCGAGCAGCCGGTAGAAGACCTTCGTCCGAGCGGGCGAGGTCCAGAAGACGTCGCCCAGGCGGTCTTTAACGGGGTCGTAGTCCATCCGTTGGGAGCGAGCAGCTGCGTTAGGTTGCGGTGATTCCCTAAGGCGCGCCCCATCGGAGCACGCCGCCTTGTCCACCCCTGCCCCCCGCGATGGTTTCCTACCGAACGATCCCCCTCAACGGGATCACCGAACTCAAAGTCGACGGCACGCTGAACCTCGCTGCCAGCCGGGCGCTCCTGCTCCGGGTGGCCCAAGACGCCGAGCTCGAAGGCCAAGGCCTCCTCCTCGACTTGCGCGGCGCCGAGGGCGCGCTCTCCTACCGCGACGTCCACGAGATGATCGGGGTGCTGACGGAGAACGCGGAGGCGTTCGCGCATTGCGTGGCGATCCTGGAGGACTACACCGAGCGGTTCGAGAAGGCGCAGTTTTTCCAGGCCTACGCGACCGAGCGCGGCTTCGCCGTCCGCGCGTTCGTCAAGGAGGCCGCGGCGATCGCCTGGCTCGAAGCCTGCGAGGGCTAGCCGACGGCCGGTGGAGGCGCGGGGCCGGCCAGCGACTCCAGCGCACCGGCCAGCCGGTCCCAGGTGTACCGCTGGCGCTCGACGGCGACGCCGGCTTCGAGCTCTGGGCCGAGGCCGTCGGTGACGAAGCGGGCCACCGCATCCGCCAGCGCGGCCGGGTCCTCGGGCGGGACCACCAACCCGGCGGCTCCGTCGGGCACGATCTCCGCCAGGCCGCCCACGTCGGTGGTGATCACCGGGCGGCCAAAGTGGAACGCGATCTGCGCCACGCCGCTCTGCGTCGCCGTCCGGTAGGGCTGGACGACGGCGTCGGCGGCGCCGAAGTAAAGCGCGACGTGGCCGTCCGGGATGTAGTCGGCGTCCAGGCGGACCGAGCCGCCCAGGCCCGCGGCCTGCTGGCGGAGCGCCTCCTCGTCGGCGTAGAACTCGCCGGCCACCACCAGCCGGGCGTCGGGGACGCGGCGGACGACCTCGGCCCAGGCGTCGAGCAGCACGTCGAGCCCTTTGTACCGGCGGATGAATCCGAAGAACAGGAAGACCGGCGCGTCGGGCGGAAGCGCTAGCGCCGCACGAGCGCGGTCGCGCGGGACGGGCTCCCCGAACCCGTCGTAGACCGGGTGCGGGACGACCGCCAGCGGCACGGCCGGCGCGAGCTGGCGGACGTCGGCGGCGACCTGATCGCTCATCGCCAGCAGGCCGTCGCAGGTCCGCAGGAGCCAGCGCGTCAGCGCGCGGTCGCCGGGGCGGCGCTCGTGGGGGATCGCGTTGTGGACGACGGCCAAGACCGTGACGCCCCGCCGTCGGAGTCGCCGAGCGATGACGCCCAGCATCGGCGCGAAAAACGGCATCCAGACCATCAGCACCGCGGCGTCGCCCCGCACCATTCGGGCCGTTCGCCACCACGTCCTGGGGTTCAGCGGGTCCATCACCTGCGCCGCCAGTGGCCGGTCTTGGGGCGGCGGGCCGTCGTCGAGCTGGCTCGTGCCGGGGAACAAGAGTTCGGGGTACTGGCGGCGGAACGTGACGGCGTCGACGTCGTGCCCGCGCGCGGCCAGCGCCCGGGCGGTCGCGAGTTGGAAGTGGGCGATGCCGCCGCGGTAGGGCCAGGCGGGGCCGAGGAGCGTGATGCGAGCCATGCCGCAAGATGCCACCGCACGCCGGCCTCCGCTCAGTGACGGGAAGCCGAGAGCCAGCGTCGAGAGGTAAGCTCCGTGCTCCCCTCCCCCGCCGCCCGTGCGCGCTCTTCTGCTTTCTCTCCTCGCCTGTTCGCTGTCGCCGGTCGCCGCGCAGGCGTCCGCTTCCGAGTTCCCGTACCTCACCGCGTTCCTCCCCCTGTCGGCGGAGGCCCAGGCGGTGGCGGAGGCGGGCGCGTTTGGGCCCACCTCCGACCCGCTGCGGATGCTCGACAACCCCGCCGTGCTGGCGGACTTCGCCGGCGGCGCGTCCCTGACCGGCGACCGCCTCCCCAGGTGGCTCGGCTTCCCAGGCTATTCCAGCACGGCGCTCGGCATCGCCGGAGGCACCCAAACGCAGGCGGCGGGCGTGCCCGTTTCGGTCGGCATCGGGCTCGCCTACGCCTCGGTCCGCCAGCCATCGTCCGTCGCGACCGACGACCAGGGCAACGTGATCGGCGACTTTGATCCCGGCTTGGACCAGTCCGTCGCGTTCGGCGCGGGCGGGGCCGTGGACGGACCCCTTCGCATCCGCGCGGGCGCGTCGCTCCGGCACTACGTTTCCAGCGCGATCCCCCGCGAGCAGGGCGACGACACCCGGGCGCGCAGCCTGACGGCCGACCTCGGCCTCGACGTGACGGCCCCCGTCGGCCGGTGGATCATGCCGAGCCCGGACGGCGGCTTCCAACTGGTCGCAGACGTGACGGCGGGTTACGCGCTCCGAGGGCTGGAGCTGACCGCGACCTCCGTGCCCTCCGACTTCGGCTCCGTCTCAGGCCAGGCTGGTCGGACGCCGTCGGCCGGCGTGCACGTGCTGGTCGGGTTCGACACCGCGCTCGGCACCCGGCTGGCGTTCAGGGGGGCCTCATTCGAGTTCATGACCACCTCCGACGACCCAGGCGCGGAGCTCTGGGGCATGTCGGCCCGAAGCGTCCTGCTGGGCACCGCCGACGAGAACGGCTCCGACCTCGCCCGGCGCGGCTACCGCCTGACGTTGGCCGAGACCCTGACGTTTTCCGGTGGCTCCTCTCGTGGAGCGTCGTTCGTCGGGCGGGAGGGTCAGGGAGCGACATTCAGCCTGGGCGGCGCCCTCCGACTGGCGGGGCTGCTGGGCGCCGGCGACGGCGTGCACGACCTGGGCCGCCGGTTCGACGTGCGCTACACCTACGCGGCTTACACCTTCCCCGGCGACGTGCCGTTCGACCGCACCGTCGGGCACGGGCTGACGCTGCGCGTCCGTCCCTAGGCCGCCTCCGGCACCCGTTCCGGGACCGCCGCCAACTCGTCGCGCACGTCGAAGCGGTCGGCCCGTTCCATCTCGGGGCGGACGATCATCTCGCCCAGCAACCCCGCCAGGAACGACTGCGCGCCGAGTAGGATCAGCATCACGCCGAACAGCAGCAGCGGGCGGTCGCCCAGGGGCTCGCCGAAGGCCACCTTCATCACGGTCAAGTAAGCCAGCATGGCGAAGCCGGTCACGAACGCCACCGTGCCGAGCCCGCCGAAGAACGTCATCGGGCGGCGCGCGAACCGCGTGAGGTACAGCACCGAGATCAGGTCGAGGAAGCCGCGCAAGTAGCGCTCGAACCCGAACTTGGTCACGCCGTGGACGCGCGGCCGGTGGTTTACGACCTGCTCCTCGATCCGCGTGTACCCCTCCCACTTCGCCAGCAGCGGGATGTAACGGTGGAGCTCGCCGTAGACGCGGACGCTCTCGACCACCTCGCGTCGGTACGCCTTGATGCCCGAGTTGAAGTCGTGCAGCGGAATCCCCGACATCCAGGCCGTGACCTTGTTGAAGAACTTGGACGGGATGCGCTTTTCCCACGGGTCGTTGCGCTTGCGCTTCCACCCGCTCACCAAGTCCGCGCCGGCGTCGAGGCGGGCGACCATCTCGGGCAACTCGGCCGGGTCGTCCTGCAGATCGGCGTCCAGCGTCGCGACGCAGCGCCCTTCGGACCGCTCGAACCCGACCGCCAGCGCGGCGCTCTTGCCGTAGTTCCGCCGGAAGCGGACGCCCACGAATCGCTCGTCCTGACCGTGTATCCGTTCGATGACGCGCCAAGACTCGTCGTCGGAGCCGTCGTCCACCAGCCACACCTCGAACGCTAGGCCGGCGCCGTCCATCGACTGGCGGATCTCGTCGGTCAGCGCGGGCAGGCTCTCGGCCTCGTTGTAGACGGGGACGACGATGGAGAGGTCGGGGCGCATGGGAGCAACCTACGCCGACGGGCGGCGGCTAGGGCGTGACCGCGGTCGGGGCGTCCGGGACGAGAGTGGAGGCCGACCGCTCGCCCTCGTGACCGAAGAACCGGACTCGGCCATCGCGCTCCCAGACCCAGACCTCCTGCGCCCCCTTCGCGAGGTAAAGCGTCACCTTCTCAGTCATCTCCGCCGCCGTGTTCCACTTCGACTTGACCTCGACGCAGATTGGGGGGGCAACCGGCGAGGCGTCCGCGTCG
Organism: Rubricoccaceae bacterium; assembly: GCA_963789285.1. Taxonomy (GTDB): domain Bacteria; phylum Bacteroidota; class Rhodothermia; order Rhodothermales; family Rubricoccaceae; genus Rubrivirga. Next base: position 1,385,290 of record CAWBJZ010000004.1, on the reverse strand, counting down.
ATGTGCGCCTGCATGAACGGCTCCTCCATCCACACCACGTCCGGCACCTTCACACCCTCCGACGTTTGGATGGCGAACTCGGGCAGGGCAACGCCGCCAAGCGCGTCCACGAGCATCTTCTGAAACCGCCACTGGAGGGCGCTGTGACGGACTGGGGCAGGGCTCATGACGATCCGCCCGTGGCGGTCTTGCTCGATCTTGTACGGGAGGTCGTCAAGCCCTGGGAGCGCGCAGACGTCGGCCCACGTCATGGGGGCGTCGGAGACGGCGGGCGTTTGAGCAACTGCAGGCATCGCGTCGGGCCACTGGCGGAGGCGCGGGGAGCGCGACCGCCAGCCGGGCGGCTAGGTGTCGATGGTGGCGTACTTCGCGTTGCGCTCGATGAACTTGCGCCGGGGCTCGACGGCGTCGCCCATCAGCGTCGAGAACGTCTTGTCGGCCGCCGCGGCGTCGTCGATCGTCACGATCTGCAGCATCCGGTGGTCCGGGTCCATCGTCGTGGACCACAGCTGCTCGGGGTTCATCTCGCCCAGCCCCTTGTAGCGCTGCACGCCGACGCCCTTCGGCCCGCCCAGCTCCTCGATCGCCTCCTCCAGCTGGCGGTCGTTCCAGCAGTACGTCTCCTTATTGCCCTTCTTGGCGCGGTAGAGCGGCGGGAGCGCGATGAAGATGTAGCCGGCCTCCAACAGCGGACGGAGGTAGCGGTAGATGAACGTCAGCAGGAGTGTGCGGATGTGGGCGCCGTCCACGTCGGCGTCGGTCATCAGGACGATCTTGTGGTAGCGGAGCTTCTCGTCCGAGAACTCGTCGGCGCCGGCGGCGATCTGGACACCGAGCGCGGTGACCATGTTCTTGATCTCCTCGTTGTCTAGGATCTTGTCGAGCCGCGCCTTCTCGACGTTGAGGATCTTGCCTCGCAGCGGCAGGATGGCCTGGAAATGCCGGTCGCGCGCCTGCTTTGCCGATCCGCCGGCCGAGTCGCCCTCGACCAAGTACAGCTCGGAGATCGTCGCGTCCTTGCTGGAGCAGTCCGCCAGCTTGCCGGGCAGGCCGCCGCCGCCGAACGCGCTCTTGCGCTGGACGAGCTCACGCGCGCGCCTGGCGGCGCTCCGGGCCTGGGCGCTCAGGATCACCTTCTGGACGATGGTCTTGGCCTCGCGGGGGTGGTCCTCCAGCCACTCCGCCAGTTTGGTGCCGACCAGGCTCTCGACGGCGCCCTGGACGTCGGAGTTGCCCAGCTTGGTCTTGGTCTGGCCCTCGAACTGGGGCTCCTGCACCTTGACCGACAGGACGGCCGTCAGCCCCTCGCGGAAGTCGTCGCCGCTCAGGTTGACCTTGGCCTTTTTGAGCAGGTCGTTCTTGTCGGCGTAGCCCTTCAACGTGCGTGTCAGCGCGCGGCGGAAGCCGGAGACGTGGGTGCCGCCCTCGTGGGTGTTGATGTTGTTGACGAACGACAGCACGTTCTCCTGGTAGCCCGTGTTGTAGCGCATGGCCAGCTCGACGGGGACGTCGGCGTCCTCGTCCTCGATCACGATGGCGTCCTCCAGCAGCGACTCGCGCGTCTCGTCGAGGTAGTCCACGAACTCGGCCAGCCCGCCTTCGGAGTGGTAGGTCTCGACGCCCAGCTCGGGGTCGTCCTCGCGCTCGTCGGTCAGCGTGATCGTGATGCCCTTGTTGAGGTAGGCGAGCTCGCGCATCCGCGCCGCCAGCGTGTCGAAGCGGTAGACGGTGTCGAGGAAGATGGACGTGTCGGGCTTGAACGTGACCGTCGTCCCGGTCTCCTCCCCGTCGGTCATATCGCGGACGCGCCGAAGCTCGTCGGCGGTGTCGCCCTTCTCAAAGGCCATCTGGAAGACGCCCTCGTCGCGGCGCACGCGCACCTCCAGCCGGTCGGACAACGCGTTGACGCACGACACGCCGACGCCGTGCAGCCCGCCCGACACCTTGTAGGTGTCCTTGTCGAACTTGCCGCCGGCGTGCAGGACCGTCATCACGACCTCGACGGCGGGCTTGCCCTCGGTCGGGTGCATCGCGACGGGGATGCCGCGCCCGTCGTCGGCGACCGAGATCGAGTTGTCCTTGTGGATGACGACCTCGATGTGGTCGCAGTAGCCCGCGAGCGCCTCGTCGATGGAGTTGTCCACGACCTCGTAGACCAGGTGGTGCAGCCCGCGCACGCCCACGTCGCCGATGTACATCGCCGGCCGCTTGCGGACGGCCTCCAGCCCTTCGAGCACCTGGATGTTGTCGGCGCCATAGTCGCCGCGCGCGGCCAGCGGCTCCTTCGCACTGGCGGCCGGTGTTGGCAAGGCGTTCGCCGGCGGCGTCGCGACCTGGTCGTCGGGGGTGGTGGCGTTCTCGTAAGGGGCGTTCGGCGGGGTCGTCTCGGGCATCGATCGGGGGGACGGAGGCGGGGCCTCGGCGGCGGGGCGCAATCGGGCCAATATACCGCCGAATGGCAACAAAAACTCGGTTTTACAGAACGACGGAGCCGCCTTCAGATTGCCTTCAGCCGCGCAGTCCGCGCTCCCCGAGCGTGCCCGTCGCCGGCCATTCAGCGGGTCTCGGCGTACAGCCGAGAGGGCGGTGCGCGCGTCCTCCCCGACCGCGCGGACCGGTCGTGGATCCCAGGCACGAGGAAGACGACCCGACTCTGGATCTAGCCCAGCGCTTCGGCTAGGTGGTCCGCCAGCCCGGCGAGGCGGCCGGTGAAGCCGGCCAGGTCGTGCTCGTAGTCGTCGGCCACGGCGCGGGCGGCAGCCGAGGCGGCCGACTGGCGGACGGCCTCCACGAGCGGGGCGGAGACGGCGGGGTACAGGCTGAGCAGCTTCTGGTGGACGCGTGCGAGCGTCCGGGCCGCGTCGTCCAGCAGCACGCGGTCCTCGAAGGCCTGCGCCAGGGCCGCAGCCCTGGACTCCGGCGTGCCGACGACCACGCGCAGGCGGAGCCGAGCGACCGCGTCGGCGAGGTCGGCGCGCAGAGCGTCTAGGTCAGAGCGGACGTCGGCCTCGGGCTCCTGGGCGCTGGCGTCCCGGCCGGCGCGGCGGTCGGCGACGGCGCGCGCGGTGTTCAGGGCCGCCCGAGCGGACGCCACCAGGGCGACGGCGTGGAACGCGCTCGCGGGGTGGGTGTGGTCTCTCATCTCGCTGGCGGGCCGGGCGTCCGCTTAGATGCTGAGGTAGCGCAGGAACTCGGCCGCGCGCTCCTCCAGGTCGTCTTCGGCCTCGTCAAAGACGGCGACCACGCGGTAGTCGTGGTGCGCCAGCACGTGGCGCACGCGCGAGGTGTCGGTCACGTTGAGCTTGAGCGTCACCTGGACGCGGCCGGCGCCCGGGTCGTCCTCGGTCGAGATCGACAGCACCCGAACGCCGTTCTGCTCCACGATGTGGGCCACCTGGCCGAGCGAGAAGTCGCCCCGAGCGACATCGAGCACCAGGATCGCGCCCGGCTCCTCGGTCGCCAGCATGTGCGCGAGCTGGCCGAACACGTCGGCGCGGACCACCAGTCCGGCGTAGTGGCGGTCCTCGTCCAGGACCGGGATCACGCTCAGGCCGTGCTGACGCATCAGGTGGGCCGCGTCGAACACGTGCGTGTCCAGGCCGATGACGACGGGCTCGCCGGCGACGAGCGTGCCCAGGGGCGCGTCGTGCTCGGGGTGGGCCTGGAGCGCCGTCTCGGTGACGATGGCGTCCAGCGCACCGGACGGGTCCAAGACGGGCAGGTGGGCGACGTGGGCCTCGGCCAACGCCACCAGCGCCTCGCCGACCGTGTCGGTCGTGGCGAGCGGCTCTAGAGAGCTGAGGAGGGTGGCAACGGTCATGGGATCGGGGGGACGACCGGGCGGGACAAGCTAGAGCCCGGGCGAGGGGTAGACGTGCAAGAGACGCGCCAAGTGACGCCGGCAGTGCCGAGCGTGCGACCGTTCAGGGACTCCCCGTGCCCGTTCGGCCACACCGAGTGTTCCACGCCGACTGGCGGTCGGTTTGCCCGTTGCCTAAGACGGGTTGTCAGGCATCGTGACGAGCGCGCCGTCCCCGGAGCCGTCGCCGGTCCAGCGGAGCGCGCCGAAGCGCTCCAGCATCCGGTCGAGGTCGGGCGCGTTCTTGATCGAGGCCCGAAACCGCAACCGGACAACCGGGACAGGGTCCGCGCTGGCGTCGTAGGCGTCCTCGGCGTAGCCGAAGTCCTCCTCGACCACCTCGGCGACGCTGTGGACGTGGGCGCGCGCCTTCGGCTTCGAGACGGGCAGGATCGCCAGCCGATCCACGTAGTCGCTCTCGACGAGGGCCAGCGTCTGAGCGCGCAGCTCGTCGAGCCCGATGCCGCGCTGGGCGGAGATGAACACGGCCCGGTCGTGCTGCGCCTCCAGCTGGTCCAGGATGCCAGCGTCGTCCAGGGCGTCCACCTTGTTGAACACCATCAGCGTCGGCTTGTCCTGGGCCTCCAGCTCCGCCAGCGTCTCGTGGACCACGCGGATGTGGTCCTCGGCGTTGGGGTGCGTGACGTCCACGACGTGCAGCAGCAGGTCGGCCTCGCGGACCTCGTCGAGCGTGCTCTTGAAGCTCTCGACGAGCGCGTGGGGCAGCTTGCGGATAAAGCCGACGGTATCCGCCAGCAGCACGGACTTGTTGGTGTCGAGGTCCACCTGGCGCGTCGTGGCGTCGAGCGTGGCGAACAGCCGGTCCTCGGCGAACACCTCGGCGTCCGACAAGGCGTTCATCAGCGTGGACTTGCCCGCGTTCGTGTAGCCGACCAAGGCCACGCGGGTCTCCTCGGCGCGGCCCTTGCGCTGGGTCGTCCGCTGGCGGTCGATCTTGTCGAGCTGCTCCTTGAGGACGGCGATGCGGCGGCCGATGAGCCGGCGGTCGGTCTCGATCTGGGTCTCGCCCGGCCCGCGCATCCCGATGCCGCCCTTCTGGCGCTCCAGGTGCGTCCAGGCCCGCGTCAGGCGGGAGCGTAGGTAGGTGAGCTGCGCCAGTTCGACCTGCGCCTTGGCCTGGGACGACCGCGCGCGGTCGGCGAAGATGTCCAGGATGAGGCCGGAGCGGTCCACGACCTTGAGGTTGTTTTTCTCCGCGTCGAGCGCCTTCTCCAGGTTGCGGACCTGGATCGGGGACAGGTCGTCGTCGAAGATGACCAGGTCCGCCTTGTGCTTCTCGGCCTTCTGGCGGAGCTGCTCGACCTTGCCCTTGCCGATGAACGTCGCGCCGTGGACGCGGGGCAGGTTCTGGGTCACGCGCGTCGCCGTGTCGGCGCCGGCGGTGTCGGTCAGGAGTTCGAGTTCGTCGAGCCCGTCCTTGAGGTCGGCGTCGGTGGTGTCGGGCGTCTTGACGCCAACCAGGATGGCGGTCTCGCGTCGTCGGGCAGCGTTCGGGGTCAAAAGGCGTCGGTTCGTTAGGGTTCTTGAACGGCCGAGCCGGTGGTCTGGTTCGCCCCCGGCATGAAGCGCCAGCGGGACTGGCGGAGCCCCTGGTCGCAGGCGAAGAGCGGTGTCGTTCCTACGGTCAGGGTCTACGCGGCCGGTGTCGGCCCCCCGCCTACGCGGGGGCGGGCTGCCAGCGAGCCGCGACCAGCGTCTCGGCGATCAGGCACGCCAGCGCGAGCGCTAGGAACACCGTCCACAGCGGCGTGCCCGTCGTCGTGCCACTGGCGGAGAGCGCCGCCGCCGACCCGACGAGCGCGACGGGGCGGCCGGTGATGGCTTCCAAGCGCCGCGCCGCCTCCGCTGGGTCGAGCGCAGCAGGGTCGGACTCCCGGGCGTCCCCGTTGACGGCGACCACGCGCAGGGTCCGGTCTCCCTGGACGACGCGGTACAGGCCGGCGCGACTGGCGACGTCAGCGACGTCGATCAGGACCGCGCCGGGGACCGTCCGCTGGCTCGGCGTGACGGTCTCGCCGCCGGGACCGACCAGTCGGAGGGCGGCGCTGGCGTCCACGCCGGTCACGCGGATCTGGCCAGCGGCGTCGCCCGCGTCCGAATCGGCGGCCGACGACCCGGCGGCGAGGTAGCCAGCCGAGCGGAACAGCAGCGGGACGAACAGCCCGCGCTGGGGCAGGTCGCTCCAGTCGAGGTCGGCGGCGACGCCCACCAGCAGGACGGAGCCGGCGCCGTGGCGGATCTCCTGGAGCAGTGGCGGGCCGGTCTGGGTCCCGATCAGCGTGGCCTCGTCGCCTCCGCCCGGGCGGTAGCGCGCGATCCGGCGGATGTCGATGGCCTCGGGCGTCGGACGGGGCGAGTCGAACACGCCCGCGAAGAGCGGGTGGTCCAGGTCTACGTCTGTGGACGTGCCTAGGCGGTCGCCGCCCGTCACACCCAGCGTGCCGGTGATCTGACCTCCACCGATAGCGCTTAGCAGCGCGTTGAGCGTCTCGGGCTGCTCGCCGGGAAACGCCAGCACGCCCCCGCCGGCCGCGACGAACGCCTCCAGTCGCCCCGCGCTGGCGGTCGCGTCGGCGCCGACCAGGACGACGGCGTCGTAGCGGTCGAGGTCCGCACCCGCCAGCGCGGCGCTGGCGATCTCGTTGATGGACACGCTGCCGCCCTCGGCGGCCACGCCGAGCGCCAGCGCGACCAGGTCCGCGCGCGCGCCGTCGCCACGGACGAGCAGGACGCGGGGCGGGGGCGGCACCCTAAGCGCGAACCAACGCGCGTCGTCCCAGGGCGCGGCGTCCTCCTCGATCCGGACCTCGCCGCCCAGCCAACCCCGCGCGGGAGGCGTCACGAGGAACCGCGCCGTTGCAGGCGTGCCGGGGATCACGTCCACGGCCGTTTCGGCCACGCGCGCGCCGTCCACAAGCAGCGCAGCGCCGACGGTCCCGGGCCGCCCGCCGTAGCGGACGACGGTCGCTTCGACCTGGACCGGCCGGCCGGGCTCGACGATGCGGCTGAGCACGCGCACGTCGGTCACGGCCGTGTTGGACTGGCGGCGTCCGCCGAGCGGGACGAGCGTGAGGTTCACGCCCTCGGGGAGCGCGGCACTGGACGAGTCGGTGAACGTGGCCGCCTGCAGGTCGCTCACGACCACGATCTCGCGGCGCGGGTGCACCGCGTTCTCCAGCAGGCTCGCGGCCCGGGCGATGGCGGCGGTCAGCGGCTCGGCGCCCGCCAGTGGGACCGTCGCTTCGACGGCGTCCAGGGCGGGCCCGGGCGTGACGAACGGGACCGGGCGGTACTCCGGCGCGCGCGCGACGGGCAGGACGGTCCGCTCGTCGCCGGCGCCCATCGCGTCGATGACAGCGGCGCCCAGCACCCGGGCTTGGTCCATCAGCTCGCCTTGGGCGTCGCGCAGCGTCATCGAGCGGCTGTTGTCGAGCACCAGCACCAAACTCTGCGCCGCGCCCTCCTCGAACGCCCCGGCGTCGGCGGTGCGCGTCGGCCGGGCGAAGGCGAGCACGAGGAACAGGATCGCCAGCGTCCGCAGCGCCAGCAGCAGCCACTGCTTGATGCGGACGCGGCGCATGGCCGTCGCCTCGATCTCGCGCACGAACCGCAGCGTCGAGAACTCCAGGCGGTCCGGCCGACGGAAGTTGAAGAGGTGGACGGCGATGGGGATCGCCGCCGCGGCCAGCCCGATCAGCAGGAAGGGGTTGAGGAAGCCCATGGCGAGGAACGTAGCCACGTCACCGGTCGCGAGTCGCCGCCCTCCGCCCCCCAGGTGACACCGCGGTTTCACACCCCGGCAGCATCTTCGCCCGCTCCGGCAGCGTTCCTGCCGACCGACTGGCGGAGCCCGCCGCCAGCTCCGCACCCGACCCCCGATGGCCAAGACGACCGCCAAGAAGCCTGCCCGACGCAAGAAGACCGCGCCGAAGAAGGCGACGGCTACCAAAGACCGCTTCATCGGACGCGACCTCGTGGTCAAGGGCGCGCGGCAGCACAACCTCAAGAACGTTGACCTGACGATCCCCAAGAAGCAACTGGTGGTCGTGACCGGCCCGTCCGGCTCGGGGAAGTCGTCGCTGGTGTTCGACACGATCTACGCCGAGGGCCAGCGCCGCTACGTCGAATCGCTGTCCAGCTACGCCCGCCAGTTCCTCGACCGGATGGACAAGCCGGACGTGGACTTGATCACGGGACTCGCGCCGGCCATCGCCATCGAGCAGCAGACCGGCACCAAGAACCCGCGCTCGACGGTCGCCACCCAGACCGAGGTCTACGACTACCTGCGCTTGCTCTACGCCCGCGTCGGGACCACGATCTCGCCGGTCTCGGGCGAGGTCGTCACGCGCGACAGCCCGCGCTCGACGGCGGAGGAGATCCAGGCCGGCCTGCCCGAGAAGACGCGGTTCTACCTGTGCTTCCCCTTCCCCGACCACAAGGGCGCTAAGAAGGCCGAGGAGCTAGAGGCGCTGCTCGCACGAGGCTTCTTCCGCGTGCTCGCGCTCCCGACGGACAACCAGTCGAAGAAGGGCGCGCAGCCCGAGACCATCGACCTCAACACCACGCCCCCGGCCGAGGTCAAGACGCCCACCACACGGCTCCTCGTCTTGGTCGACCGACTGGCGACGGACGCCGCCAGCGACTCGGTGACCAACCGGATCGCGGACTCGGTCGAGCAGGCGTTCCGGGAGGGCGGAGAGCGCGCCGTCGTGATCACGGCGCCCAAGGAGGGGCCGTTCGAGCGGCTCGACTTCTCGGCGCTGTTCGAGCGCGACGGGATGGAGTTCGAGGAGCCAAGCGCGCAGCTGTTCTCGTTTAACTCGCCGCTGGGCGCCTGCCCCGCGTGCCAAGGCTTCGGCCGCGTGCCGGGCGTGGACCCCGACCTGGTGATCCCCAACCCCGAGCTCTCGCTCCGCCAGGAGGCGCTGGCCCCGTTCCGGACCGAGCAGTGGTCCAAGCACCAGCGGACGCTGGTGCGCGGCGCGGGTTCGAAGGGCATCGACCTCGACACGCCGTACACGCTGCTGCCCCAGGACCAGAAGGACCTGGTGTGGGGTGGGTTCGGCGACTACCCCGGCGTCGACGGCTTCTTCGCCTACCTCGCAAAGAAGCAGTACAAGATGCACTACCGCATCTTCTCAGCGAGATTCCGTGGCTACACGCGCTGCCAGGCGTGCGACGGCTACCGGCTCCGCCCCCAGGCGCTGCACGTCCAGATCAAGGGGCCGGCGCTGGGCGCGGAGGGCGGCGAGCCCGAGTGGATGCACATCGGCCAGGCCTCCGAGCTGACGACGGCCGACGCCAAGGCGTTCTTCGACGCCGTCGAGCTGAGCGACCACGACCGCGAGGTCGCCGGGCGGATCCTGGAGGAGGTCCAGAAGCGGCTGGGCTACCTGGTCGAGGTGGGCCTGGACTACCTCACGCTCGACCGACTGGCGATGACGCTGAGCGGCGGCGAGACCCAGCGGATCAACCTGGCGACCTCGCTGGGTTCGTCGCTGGTGGGCAGCTTGTACGTGCTCGACGAGCCGACCATCGGGCTGCACCCGCGCGACAACGACCGTCTGATCGCGATCCTAGAGGGGCTTCGCGACATCGGCAACACCGTCCTAGTCGTGGAGCACGACGAGCAGATGATGCGCCGCGCCGACCAGTTGGTGGACGTCGGCCCAGGCTCGGGCGCGCTGGGCGGCGAGATCATGTTCCAGGGGACGTACAAGAAGGCGCTCAAGAGCAAGACCAGCCTGACGGGGGCGTACCTGTCGGGCCGCAAGTCGATCGCCGTCCCCGACCAGCGCCGGCCCGTCGACCCGGACCGCCAGATCACCGTGCGCTCGGCGCGCGCCAACAACCTCAAGCGGATCGACGTGGGCTTCCCCCTCGACATGATCACGGTCGTGACCGGCGTCTCCGGCTCCGGCAAGTCGACGTTGGTGCACTCGACGCTGGCCGCCGGGCTCCAGCGGATGAAGGGCGAGAGCGTGGACGGCAAGGTCGGCGCGCACGACGACATCGAGGGCGCCGAGCTGGTCGAGACCGTCGAGATGGTGGACCAGTCCCCCATCGGGAAGTCGCCGCGCTCGAACCCGGTGACGTACATCAAGGCGTTCGACGCCATGCGCGAGCTGCTGGCGTCGACGCACCAAGCCAAGATCCGCGGCTACCGCGCCGGGACGTTCTCGTTCAACGTACCCGGCGGGCGCTGCGAGACGTGCCAGGGCGAGGGCGTGGTCCAGGTCGAGATGCAGTTCCTGGCCGACCTGTACCTCGAATGCGAGGCGTGCCACGGCGCGCGGTTCAAGCAGGACGTGCTGGAGATCCGGTACAAGGGCAAGAACGTCTCCGAGATGCTGGACTTGACCGTCGACGAGGCCGTCGCGTTTTTCCAAGGCCAGAAGCGGATCGAGAACAAGTTGCAGACGCTCCAAGACGTGGGCCTGGGCTACCTCACCCTGGGCCAGCCGTCCAACACGCTGTCCGGCGGCGAGGCGCAGCGCGTCAAGCTGGCGTCGCACCTCAGCAAGCGGCACTCGGGCCACACGCTGTACCTGTTCGACGAGCCCACGACCGGCCTCCACATGGACGACATCTCCAAGCTGCTCGCGGCGTTTAACGCCTTGGTGGACGCCGGCCACTCCGTCATCCTGATCGAGCACAACCTGGACGTGATCAAGGCCGCCGACTGGGTCATCGACATCGGCCCGGAGGGCGGGCGCCGCGGCGGCTTCGTCGTCGCCGAGGGCACGCCCGAGCACGTGGCGACGGTCGCCGCCAGTCACACGGCTCCATTCCTCCAGCGGCGCTGGCCTAAGCCCGCCCCGCACGCTCCGCCAGCGGCGATCTTGCGGGATGCCCGACGCTCTGCGCATCGCCCTGTTCACGGGCAACTACAACCACATCGAGGACGGCGTCTCGCGCACGCTGGGCCGACTGGTGGGGTTCTTGGAGCGCGAGGGCCACCAGGTGCTGGTGGTCGGCCCGACCATCGACGAGCCGCTGCCCCAGCCGGGGCGGTTCTTGGCGGTCCCGTCGGTGGCGGCGCCGGGGCGGCCGGAGTACCGCGTCAGCACTCGGTTTCCGACGTCGGCGCGGCGCGAGGTCGAGCGGTTCGCGCCCCACGTCGTCCACATCGCGACGCCGGACGTGCTGGGGCACAAGGCTTTGGGGTGGGCGCGCAGGCTCGGCATCCCCGTCGTCTCGACCTACCACACGCACTTCGCGTCGTACCTCGACTACTACCACCTGGGGCTGGCGGAGCCGGCGCTGTGGGCGACGTTGCGCCGGTTCTACAACCGCTGCGACGAGGTCTACCCACCCACCTCGTCGATGACCAAGGCACTCCGGACGCACGGCGTCACCGCGCCCATCGTCGTCTGGCCCCGCGGCATCGAGGCCGACCGCTTCTCCCCCGCCTTCCGCTCCGACGGCTGGCGCCAGTCGCACGGGTTCAGACCGGGCGACGTCGTGGTGGCGTTCGTCAGCCGACTGGTCAAGGAGAAGGGGCTCGACGTGTTCGCCGGGACCGTGCGCGCGCTCCAGGCGGAGGGCGCGCCGGTCCGAGCCCTCGTCGTAGGCGACGGGCCAGAGCGAGACGCGCTGAAGCGCGAGCTCCCAGGTGCGGCGTTCGCGGGCCACCTCTCGGGCGCCGACTTGTCGGCGGCCTACGCCTCGTCGGACGTGTTCCTCTTCCCCAGCGAGACCGAGACGTTCGGGAACGTGACGCTGGAGGCCATGGCCTCCGGGCTGGCCGTCGTCGCCGCCGACGCTGCCGGCACCGCCAGCTTGGTAGACGACGGCCGGACGGGCCTGCTGTGCCCGCCCCGCGACGAACCCGCGTTCCTCGACGCCACCCGTCGCGTTGCCCAAGACCCCGAGCTCCGCGCTCGACTGGCGGCAGCGGCCGTGGCATCCGCCAGCGCGTACGACTGGCGAGAGGTTCTAGGCGCGATGGTGAGGAATTATGAGCGTGTCGTCAGCTGACGACAGGACCCACGAGCAGATCATCCGGTGGAACCAGTTGCTTAACCCCGGTCCGTAAAGCTCTAACGCTGGAGACTTGACCTCTCAGGGAATCGGTAGAAGGCGACGTCCCCTCCTTGGGTTCGGGTGGAGGTTGGGCGTTGAGGGCAGTTACGAGTCGTCAGGGTCATTCCCTTCGCCGCCTGGCGCATGGAGCCGGAAGGTCGGCTGGCGGATGGCTTGGGGGTCCCCGAGGTCGTACTGGCGGCGACGGCGCGCGCGGCGCCGGTCTAGCCAGCGGTTGTCCTCGATGACTTGGAGGAGCGCGGGGTAGAACACCAGCGTCGCCGCCAGCGTCGCGCCGATGCCGACGACCGCGAGGACTCCGATGGAGCGCAGCCCCGGGTGGGACGACAGCAGCAGGCCGCCGAACCCGATGAGGTTCGTCAAGGCGCCCATCGTCACGTGCTCGCCTGTCGAGCGGAGCACGCGGCGGATGGTGCCCCTCCCCTCCTCGCGGTAGCGGTGCGTCAGGTGGACGCCGCCGTCGTTGCCGATGCCGAGCACCGTGGGCAACACGACCAGGTTGTAGAACGTGAGTTGGATCGCGAACAGCTCCATCAGCCCCAGCATCCACGACAGCCCCACCAGTAGGGGCATGACGGCGGCAACCGTCCACCGCGGCGAGCGGAACGAGACGAACATCAGCACGAACACCAGCAGGAACGTGATTGCCACCATCTGGGGGCTCTCCTCCTGCATCAGCCGCAGCATGTCGGCGGCGACCAGTTGGGTGGATGCGGCGTAGAACTGGTCGCCCTCCGCGGTCGAGACTTGCCCGATCAGCTCGGCGAAGCGAATCGAGCGCCGGCCGTCGGCCATGTTGCCTCGCGGGAAGACGACGACGAAGTTGCCGACCTCGCCGGTTTTGGTCGTGAACGGGCGCGTGATGAACTCGGGCACGCTGTCGAGCGAGATCGGCTCCGTCGCCGACGCCGCCTGCCGGAGCCGCGCCACCTGGCCGGTCGTGTCCGCGATCAGGAACGGGTCGGCGAGCACGGCGCGGATCTCCGCCAGTCGGTCGATCTTGGCCGTGGAGGTCACCTCGTCTACGGGGAAGCGCTCCTGCAAGCTCTCGACGGCCAAGATCAGCGAGTCCTGCTCGGCCAGTTGCTTGACGGCCTCGGTGACCTGGCGGACCTCCTCGGGCGAGTCGAGAAGGATGTAGGCCGGGTTGCGCCGCTCGCTCTGCCCGAAGACCGGCTCCAGCGCCTCCGCGCGCTCGTAGTACTCGTCGTACTCGGGCTCGAGGTTTGAGAAGTTGTACTCGAACTCGACCTTGGGGATGGCGACGATGCAGACCACGGTCAGGATCAGGCAGCCCGCGACGATGGTGCGCGAGAACGGGAAGCGGGTGTCGGGCTCGTGGGCGGAGGCCTCCCCCCTCAGCCGCAGGTCGAGCGCCCCGGTCCGCTCGGCGATGCTGAGCAAGGCCGGCAGGACGGTCAGCATCGAGACGACGGCGAACAGGATGCCGAGCCCGCCGATCAGCCCGAACTCGCTGAAGCCGCGGAAGTCCGCCAGTTGCAAGACGAACAGCGCGCTCGCCGTCGTCAGCGCGGAGACGGCGATGCCTTGGCCGGTGCTGACGAACGTCTCCTCGACCGCCGCCGCGACGTCCTTGCCCTCTCCCCGCTCCTCGGCGTAGCGCGCGTAGAAGTGGATGCCGTAGTCGATGCCCAGCCCGAACAGCACCAGGCCTAGGGTGGACGTCATCAGGTTGAGCGTCCCGAACGTCAGCGCGGCCACGCCGCCCGCCCACGACAGGCTCATGATCAGGGGCAGCGTGAGCAGGATCGCGGTGACCGGCGTCCGCAGCAGCTCGCTGAACACCACGCGCCACACCAGCCGCCCGCCCGTCCGCGCCTGGATCGACTTGTAGAGGAAGTACAGGACGACGGCCAGGATCACCGACAGCACGCCCGCGCCGAACGAGTTGCGGACGTCGGTCGTGATCGAGCGGATCTCGATGGTTTGGCGCAGCAGCCGGCCCGCCGCCGTCACCTCCATCTGGCCGTTGTACCGCTCCGGCTCCGACGCGATGATCTGGGCGTCGATGTCGGCGTAGAGCCGCTCCACGAAGCCGATGTCGGTCTGTGATCCCGTGGGGTAAAACCGCACGACCAGCGTCGTGGAGTCGGGGCTGACCAGGTACTCGTTGAGCGCCAGTTGGGCCAAGTCGGCGCGCAACCGGTCCCCCTCGCGCTGGCGGGCGAGGTCGGCGCTGCTGGCGGGGTCCCCGAACAGGTCGACGCGCAACGGGTCCGTCGCTGACCGTACCTCCTGGGCTTGGCCTCTCAGGAACGACTCCAGTCGGTCGAGCTCGTCGAAGGTGGCGAAGTAGAGCGCGTTCTCCGAGATGAAGCGGATGTCGCGCTTGAAATCGACGCGAGTGAAGTACGGGTCGCCGTCGTTCCCCAACTCCATCATCGCCGGGACGAAGTCCTGGGCGAACGCCAAGTTGTCCTGGAACGACGGGCTGTAGATCGCCACGTCGACCGTCGTCTCCGCGCCGACGGTCTCCTGCAGCCGGTTGATCGCCTGGACGCTGGTGTACTCCGGCGGGAGCAGGGTCACCAGGTTGGTGTCGATCTTGAGCGAGGTCGCCTTCCACGCGCCGAGGCACGACAACGCGAGCGCCGCGGCCACCACCAGAAAGGGGTGCGCGACGATCCAGCGGGGGACGACTCGGAGACGCTCGAAGAGCACGGGCCAGCGGGGAGACGGATGAGAGTATCACCGCGCGACCTGAAGCCTAGCGGTTCCACGTGAAACCTCAGACGGGAATCCCAGCCATCGCGAGCAGCCCCCCGACCAGGACCGCGCCTACAACCAGCGTGATGACTCCCGCCCGCTTCGTTAACACCAGCACTGCAGCGACGGCCGCGATCGCCCAAGCCGCCGGCGTGTCCAGCGTGCCTATCGCCAGTCGGAAGGTGACGACGGCCATCAGCGCGACGGATGCCGCGTTGACCGCGTCCAGGATCGACGCTGTCAGGACGTGGTCGCGGAGCCGGGGCACCAGGGGGTGGAGCAGCCCGGTGAACACGAACGCTGGCAGGAAGATGCCCAACGTCGCGACCACAGCGCCTGGGACGCCCTGCACCAGGTACCCGACCGCCGTGGACGTGGTGAGCACGGGGCCGGGCGTCAGCTGCCCGATCGCGATCGCGTCGAGCAGTTGCGTCTGAGTGAGCCAGCCGAACCGGCCCACCACGTCCGCTTCGAGGTAGGCGACCAGGACGTAGCCGCTCCCGTAGAGGACGGCCCCGACCTTGAGGAAGAACAAACCCAGCACGCCTAGCGACGGCGCTGCCGCGACGGCGCCCTGCGCGACGACCGCCAGCAACGGCGCGGCCGCTTGGCTGGACAGCTTGGTCCGGGTCCACCCTCCCCTGGCGGCGGCCAGCGCCAGCCCGCCGAGTCCGCCCCCGATGAACAGCGCCGGGATCTCCCGGACGCCTAGCAGCAAAGCGGCCGATACCGCAGCCGCGATCAGGGCCAGTGGCCATGACGTAACGGCCTTTCTCCCCAATCGCCACAGCGCGCCCGCGATCACCGCCAGCACGGCCGCGGGGATCGCGGCCAAGAACGGCGCCACGTCCGGCACGCTGGCGGACTGGACGTAGAGCCACGCGAGGGCCAGCGTGAGTCCCGCTGCGGGGAGGATGAACGACCACCCGGCGACGAACAGCCCCAGCCAGCCGGCGCGTGCGAACCCGACGTGCATCGTCATCTCCGTCGAGTTCGGGCCCGGGATCAGGTTCGTCGCGCCGACCAGGTCCAAGAACCCCTGGGGCGTCATCCACTTCCGCTTCTGGACCACCTCCTCCTCCATCATCGCGATGTGCGCAGCCGGCCCCCCGAACCCTACGACGCCCAGCGAGAAGAACAGCTTGGCAAGCTCCGCCAGTCGGGCGCGGAGCGAAAGCGGCGGCTCAGGGTTCATGATTATCTCGGGCAACTGACGCCCTACCCCGCGACTCCCGCCCCAGGTTTCTCCATGCCCCCGCCCGGACCCCTCCTCCTGTTCGACGGCGTCTGCAACCTGTGTGACCGCTCGGTCCAGTTCGTGCTGGATCACGAGCCAGCGGGGAGCATCCGGTTCGCGTCCTTGCAATCGGACGTCGGTCGAGAAACGTTGGCCGCGTATGGCCTGGACACCGATGACATCGACTCCGTCGTGTTCGTCGATCGAGGACGCGCTTACATCCAGTCGGACGCCGCGCTGGCGGTGGCTGCGCGGCTGAGAGCGCCTTGGAGGTGGTTGGTGCTGGGGAGAGCCGTTCCGAGACCCGCTCGCGACGCCGCGTACGGCTGGATTGCTCGCAACCGGTACCGGTGGTTCGGGACGCGCGACGCGTGTCGAGTGCCTACCCCTCAAACCCGAGCCCGCTTCTTGGACGCCGATGAGTTGATGGCCTAGCCGAGTGGCGCCGAGTCGAGAGGGCGTGGTAGCCTCCGCTCCCCCTCCCCCCTTCTGATGACGAACACCTACGACTCCCTCACTGTCGGAGACTCCTACTCCTGGTCGCGCGCGTTGACCATGGACGATGTCCGAGCCTTCGCGGACGTCACCGGCGACGACAACCCGATCCACATCGACGAGGAGGCTGGGCGCCAAAGCCGGTTCGGACGCCCCGTCGTCCACGGGGTGTACATCTTGGGGCTGGCTTCGAAGGTGCTCGGTCGCGACTTCCCTGGCCCCGGCTCGATCGCGGTGTCGCTGTCCGCCAAGTTCCTCCGCCCGGTCCCCGTCGGCGAGGAGGTGACCATCGAGGTCAAGGTCGCGGAGAAGATCGAGAAGCACCGGCACGTCCGGATCCGGATGTACGCGTACTGCAACGGCAAGATGTCCCTGGGTGGGGAAGCCGTCGTGATCCCCCCGCCAGCGGAACCGTCGTAACGCAGCGAGGCCCGAACGCACATCGCGTTCGGGCCTCGTCTTGCTGGCGGGACGTGTGGGCTACTCGGGCAGCTTCACGCGGCTCCCAGACGGAATGGCGTCGCCGAGCTGGACCTGGTTCATGATCGCGACCTCCTCAGCCGTGAGGCCGTCCGGCAGCCTCCGGTCGCGGAGCAGCGACTGGAGCGTCGTTGAGCCGCGAGTGGTCGTCACCTCCAGCCGCGAGGGGCTCCGGTTGAGGAACCGGCTGTCGGTCAGGCGGGCGAAGCTGTCGGCCGTTGAGCGGAACTGGTTGACGTAGCGGTTCAAGTTGGCCTGAGACGTCAGCCCCATGATCTGGTACACGTTCCCCCCGTACTCGATAAACGTAGCGGAGAACCCCAGCGCGCCGTTCTGCTGAGCGGCGCTCCCCTCGACGCGGTAGGCACGGTTCCCGTTGACCGAGACCGCTCGGGAGTTCTGGGCCTGTACGCCCTGCTGGCTGACCAGAGCGCGCGCCGCCGCCTCCGCCGTGGACTGCTGGGCCAGGGTAAGCTGGATCACGGCCTGGCCGTTGGGCTCGCCCATGACGAACGCTTGCGGGGAGTTCTGCGTCCGCCATCCTTGCGGGTAGCCGAACTGGAAGCGGAGCTCGGGGTGGTAGAACCGGCCGTTCTCGGTGTAGCCCTGCCTCGGGTCCTCGCCCAAGACGATGCCCTCGATCTGGCGGAGGTACTCCTCGGCCTTGACCTCGACGCCGTTGGGGTCGTACTGAGCCGCCAGCTCCGGGATGGTGGCGGCCCGCTCCCCAGGGTTGGGGTGGGTCGACAGGAAGTTCGGGATGCTCTGTCCGGAGCCCTCTCCCAGTCGCTGCAGGGCGACGAAGAAGCGGGCAGCCTCGGTGGCGTCGTAGCCCGCGAACTCGGCGAACGCCACGCCAGCGCGGTCCGCCTCACGTTCCGCGCCCCGGCCGTTCTTAAGCTGGAGCAGTCCGAGCCCGGTGCCCCCGTAGTTGAGGATCCCCTCGGCCACCTGGCCACCCCCGACGACGCCGCCGACGACCGCGGCTCCGATCAAGCCGAGCTGGCTGAGCTGAGACCGCGCCGCCTGCTCCGAGGAGTGGCGCCCGAGCACGTGGCCGATCTCGTGACCCAGCACGACCGCCAGTTGGGCCTCGTTCTCCAGGTACGACAGCAGACCTCGGGTCAGGTAGACGTAGCCGCCGGGCAAGGCGAACGCGTTCACGACGGGCGAGTCGAGGATCCGGAAGTAGAACGGGGTGTTTCGGATCTCAGCCGGCGTGTTGGGGTCGGTGTAGGCGCTGGTGGAGAGGACGTCCCGAGCGACGCGCTCGACGTAGGCCGTCAGGGCGGGGTCCTCGTCGTAGAGCCCGAACTGGGCCTGGATCTGGCCGTCGGCCTCCGTGCCGAGCTGGACCTCTTCTTGCCAGGTGTAGGCGCCCCGCTGCTCCTCGCCGGTGAGGAAGTTGGTGTTGGTCGTCCCGCACGCGGCGAGGACGAACAGGAACGGGAGGAGCGCGGCCGTGCGCGCGGTATGCCGGAGGTGTCTCATGAGTCGTTGGTGGCGGGATGGATGGGTTGGGGCGCGACTTCGCCGTGTTCCACATGAAACATGGCGTGCGCGTCGCTCTGGAACGGCACGACCTCAACGAATGGTTCGGACCGCGCCGCAGTTATGAACGACTGGCCGAGGGTCTGGGCGGTGAGCAGCTCCAGCACGACGCGGGAACGCTCGGGGTCCAGCGGGCCAAACACGTCGTCGAGCAACAGGATGGGGGACTCGTCCGTCCGCTCTCGGAGGAACAGCGCCTGCGCCACGCGGACCGCCAGCGCGAACGTGCGGTGCTGGCCCTGGGACGCGTAGGGTCGGAGCTCGAACCCGTCGAGGCGGAAGACGACCTCGTCCAGGTGCGGGCCGACCAGCGTCCGACCCAGTCGGACGCTGTGCCGCCGGGTCCGCGCGAGCTCTCGGCGGATCGAGTCAGTGTCCGTCTCGTCTGCCTGCTTGCTGGACGGTTGGTAAACCAGGTCTGGGCTCGCACCGGGAGAGCCGAGCAACTGGTGGGCTCGGTCGAGGAGGTCCGCGAACCCGGCAAGGAAAGCGCGCCGGCGCTCCACGACGCGCCCGCCGAGGACGGCGAGCTCCTCGTCCCACGCGTCGGTCGTACCAGGGGCCACCGCGGACCCTCTCCGCAACTGCTGGAGCAGCGCGTTCTTCTGCTTGAGCGCTCGTCGGTACTTCAGGAGGTCGTCGAGATAGACGGGGTAGGCCTGGCTCAGCGTCGCGTCCAT
The DNA here is from genome assembly GCA_963789285.1 of Rubricoccaceae bacterium. GTDB lineage: Bacteria > Bacteroidota > Rhodothermia > Rhodothermales > Rubricoccaceae > Rubrivirga. The sequence continues at coordinate 1,366,194 of CAWBJZ010000004.1, read as the reverse complement.
CAAGCGCCGGCGCTCCGAAGGCCCGCCCGCCGTCAAGTCGCGGTCGGCGGGCGACAGGATCACGACGGGGACTCGGCCCACCAGGGCGGACAGCCGTTCGAGGGGGGCCCCATTCACGAAGGCGCGCTTCCCCTCGCCTGGCACCATCGCCAGCCGGACCTTGACGTCTGGACGCGCTTGGCCTTCGAACTCCGCCTCAACGGTGAAGTGCGGGGCGCCGCGCTGAAGGACTGTAGCGTCCGACGCTCCCAAGAAGCTCTTGCCTAGGCAGAGGTACGACAGGGCCTCCAGCACGTTGGTCTTCCCTGCTCCATTCGGACCGACGAGAACGTTGACCCCGGAGGCCGCGTCAATCGAGGTGCTGCCGTGTGCTCGAAAGCCGGAGATCGAGATGTGGGTTAGGCGCACGGAGAGTCGGAGGCGTGCTCTCGATACACGAGCGAGACCGATGATGTTCGCAGTTGACCACTCCCCTCCGCTAGCATTCTCGCCCTCGGAAGAGACGAGTTGAAGGTGCCTGATGGCCGGGCAACTCCGCACCTTTCGACCCCCTGCGACCCGCTCCCGTTGCTAAGCCGCTTGCCACTGGCCTCGCCGTTGGGTTCCACGTGAAACAGAAACGCGACGACGCGTGCCGACCCGTCGCATCGCATCGTGCGCTACGAGTCCGCCCCGGGACGATCGGGCTAGCTTGGCATCCCGCTCCTCCACGCCCCATGCCCGAACGCCCCGCCCTCTTCGAACAGCTAAAAACGTTGACCACGGAGACCCGCAACCCACGGACGCTAGGGATCGACGCGGCGCCCGTCGGGGAGATCGTCCGCCTGCTGCATGAGGAGGACCAGCGGGCCGTAGACGCAGTCGGCCCAGAGCTTCCGTACATCGCGCAAGCGGTCGAGATCATCGTCAGTGCCTTCCAAAGCGGTGGGAGGCTGCTCTACGCGGGTGCCGGCACCAGCGGCCGACTGGGGGTGTTGGACGCCGCGGAGTGCCCACCCACGTTCGGCACGCCGCCGGAGCAGGTCCAAGGCCTCATCGCGGGCGGACGCGAAGCCATGTTCCAGGCCCAGGAGGGCGCCGAGGACCACGAGTCCAACGGGGCCGACGCCGTCAACCAGGCCGGCGTGACCGAGCGCGACGTCGTGTGCGGGATCGCCGCCAGTCGGCGGACGCCCTACGTAATCGGAGCCGTCGCGCGTGCGCGGGAGATCGGTGCCAAGACCCTGTTCGTGACCTGCAATCCCCGCGACCAGTTCGACGTAGAGGTGGACGTGGCGATCTGCCCCGACGTCGGGCCCGAGCCCATCATGGGCTCAACGCGAATGAAGAGCGGAACGGCGACCAAGCTGGTTCTCAACGCGCTCACGACGGCGTCCATGATCCGGATGGGGAAGGTCTACGAGAACATGATGGTGGACCTCCAGATGACCAACCTCAAGCTGGTCGAGCGGTCCAAGCGCATCGTGATGACCGCGACCGGCGTCGACTACGACCAGGCCACCGAGACGCTCAACGCTGCCGATGGCCACGTCAAGACCGCTCTCGTAATGTTGCTAGCGGATGCGGACGCGGACGCCGCTCGCCAGCGCATCGCGGACGCCGACGGGTTCGTCCGCCACGCCATCGCTGGGACGCGACCAGGCTGACGCCCGACTGGCGGGTGGAAAGCTGCTGGTGACCAGAGGCGCCAGTGGGTCAGGGTCCCCCCTCTTCGTGGACAATCGACGGCCGACTCGGACCACGCGCTAAGCCAGGACGTTGGCGACCCACCCGCCCGGAGCACGTCCGCTCCGGGCGTTTCGCGTGTGCCGATGACGTTGTCTGACCTCCGCGCCCGACTGTCGGCGCTCCCCTTCTTCGACCAGGTTCGCAAGGCCACGCAGGCGCTACCTCCTGGGGACTCGCTGCGGCTCAAAGGCACGGCCGGTTCGTTGCCGGCGTTTGTGCTCGCGGACGTACTGCAAGCCCAAGGCGGGCCGATGGTAGTGCTCCTCGCCGAGAGCGAAAGCGCCGACTACCTCCGCTCCGACCTGGAGCAGGTGCTCGGTAGCGACGACCGCGTGCTCTTCCTCCCCCCCACCGGCCAAGAGCCCTACGACCTGGGCCAGGTCAACGACTCGTTGCCGCTGGTGCAGCGCGCGGACGCGCTCGGCCGGCTGCGCTCCGGGTTCACCGGCGTCCTAGTCACCAGCGTCGAGGCGATCTCTGAGTTGGTGCCGCTGCCCGAGACCGTCGGCGACGAGACGCAGACCGTCCGCGTGGGCGAGGAGACCCCGCCGGAGGAGTTGGTGGAGCGGCTGACCGGGCAGGGGTTCGAACTGGTGGAGTTCGTGAGCGAGCCCGGCGAGCTGGCGCTGCGCGGCGGCATCCTGGACGTGTACCCGTTCGCTGGAGGCTACCCGATCCGCCTGGAGTTCTTTCGGTGACGAGGTCGACCAGATCCGCGAGTTCGACCCGCAGTCCCAGCGCTCCATCACCCGGCTCGAAACCGCCCGACTCGTCCCCGACCTGGGCGCCGACCGCTACACCGAAGGTGGGCACGTCACGGCCCTCGATTATCTCGCCGTCGAAACCCCGCTCGCCCTGTTCGACAGCCAGCGACTGGTCGAGCTCGCCCGCCAGCGCTTCGACGCCGCCGCCGACGCCTACCGCCAGCGCGGCGAAACCGACGACGACGACGCCCCCGCCCCGCCCGAGCAGCGCTTCCTGACCGCCGACGCGCTGGCGGCGCTCGTCGAGCAGCGCCCCCGCATTCTGTTCGGCACGTTCTCCGACGGAGGCGACCGGTCGCTCGACCTTAACGCCACACCCCAACCGTCCTACAACGGCGACCTCAAGCGCCTCCGCGCCGACATCGAGTCCTCGACCGGCGACACGGTGATCTTGTGCGACAGCGGGACGCAGAAAAACCGGCTGTGGGAGTTGCTCGGCGGAGACCTCGAAACCGGCAAGCCGCCCCCAGCCGAGCTGCTCGTCGAGAGCCTGCATGAGGGGTTCGAGATCCCATCCGCCCGGCTCGCGGTCTACACCGACCACCAGCTGTTCGACCGCTACCACCGGCCGACGGCGCGCAAGCGGAAGAAGGCGCGCGGCGGGCTGTCGCTGCGTGAGATCAAGGCGCTCCGACCGGGCGACTTCGTGGTCCACGTGGACTACGGGATCGGCAAGTTCGCTGGGTTGCAGACGATTACGGTCCGGGAGCAGAAGCAGGAGGCCGTGCGGCTGATCTTCGCCGGCGGCGACGAGCTGTTCGTCAACGTGGCTGCGCTCCACAAGCTGCACAAGTACACTGGCAAGGAAGGGCCACCAGCCGCGCTTGACCAAGCTGGGGACCGGCGCCTGGGACCGGCTCAAGAGCCGGACCAAGAAGCGGGTCAAGGACATCGCGCGCGACCTGATCCAGATCTACGCCAAGCGGAAGGCCAGCCAGGGCTTCGCCTTCAAGGGCGACACCATCTGGCAGCGCGAGCTCGAGGCGTCGTTCGAGTTCGAGGAGACGCCCGACCAGGCCGCCACCATCGAGGCCATCAAGGAGGACATGCAGCAGCCGATCCCGATGGACCGGCTGGTGTGCGGAGACGTCGGCTTCGGCAAGACCGAGGTGGCCGTCCGCGCGGCGTTCAAGGCGATCCAGGAGGGCAAGCAGGTCGCCGTCGTGGTCCCGACGACCGTTCTCGCGCGCCAGCACACCGAGACGTTCAACAAGCGGATGGGTCGCTTCCCCGTCAAGGTGGCCCAGCTCAGCCGGTTCATCGACAAGGCGACGCAGAAGGAGACCATCGCCGCACTGGCGGACGGGACGGTCGACGTCGTGATCGGGACGCAGCGCGTGCTATCGAAGGACATCCAGTTCAAGGACCTCGGCCTCTTGATCGTGGACGAGGAGCAGCGGTTCGGCGTCGGCGCCAAGGAGAAGCTCCGCAAGCTCCGCCCCAACGTGGACACGCTCACGCTGACAGCGACGCCGATCCCGCGCACGCTGCAGTTCTCGCTCCTGGGCGCCCGCGACCTGTCCCTGATCCAGACGCCGCCGCTCAACCGCCAGCCGGTCACGACCGAGATCCACACCTTCAACCAGGACCTGATTAGGGACGCCATTCTCTACGAGGTCGGACGCGGCGGCCAGGTGTTCTTCGTCCACAACCGCGTCCAGACCATCGACGAGCGCGCGGCGATGATCCGCGCCTTGGTGCCCGACGTGCGCGTGCGGACGGCGCACGGTCAGATGCCGCCCAAGGTGCTGGAGGACGCCATGCTGGGCTTCATGGACAAGGAGTACGACGTGCTGGTCTCGACGACGATCGTCGAGTCCGGCCTAGACGTGTCGAACGCCAACACCATCATCATCGACCACGCCGAGCGCCACGGGCTGGCGGACCTGCACCAGCTGCGCGGACGCGTCGGGCGGAACGACCAGCACGCGTTCTGCTACTTGCTCGTCCCGAGCGTGCACTCGTTGACCAAGGAGGCGCGGCAGCGGCTCCAGGCCGTCGAGGAGTTCTCGGATCTGGGCTCCGGCTTCAACCTGTCGATGCGCGACCTCGACATCCGGGGCGCAGGCGACATGCTGGGCGCCGAGCAGTCCGGGTTTATCGAGGACGTCGGCTTCGAGACCTACCACAAGATTCTGGACGAGGCGGTCCAAGAGCTCCGGCATGAGGAGTTCGCCGAGGTCTTCGCCGACCAGGACTCCGCCCCTCCCCCGCCCGAGCCGACCGTCGACGTGGAGGACGACGTCTTCATCCCGGCCGACTACGTCTCGAACCCCGTCGAGCGCCTCAACCTCTACCGCCGGCTGGTGGACGCCGACACGCCCGAGTCCGTAGACGCCTTCCGCGCCGAGCTAGAGGACCGCTTCGGACCGGCGCCCGACGCCATCGACACCTTGCTGCGACTTGCGGCCATGCGCCCGCTGGCGATGCGCTTGCGCCTGCCGCGTGTCACGTGGAAAAACCAGCGGCTCTTCCTGTCCATCCCCGAGCCCCAGGACGACGCGTACTTCCACACACGCGTCTTCAACCCGCTTCTGGAGGCGTTGGGGACGAGCGGCCAGCGCTACGTGCTCAAGGACAGCAAGCGGTCCGGGAAGCTGCGCGCGATCGTCCAGGACGTCAGCACGCTGGCCCAGGCGCAGTCGGTCTTGGCCGCGCTGGCGGATGCCGTGGAGGCGGCGATGGAGACCGCGCCGGAGGCTACAGCCGCTGCAGCGTAGCGGTCCGCCGCCAGAACATCTGGTCGATCGAGTACCGGCCGGCGCCGGTGAACGCCAGCGCGACCGCGGCGAACAAATAGACCAACGCCAGCTCGCCGTCGCCGAACGGGTCCGCGCCGTGCTGGACGAACCGGGCGACCGCCATCGTCACCGCCAGCATCACGGCCGCCGGGCGCGTCAGCACGCCGACCGCGATGAAGAGCCCGCCCAAGAACTCGCTGAGCGCCGCCGCCCAGGCGAACACGACCGGGACGGGGAAGCCCAACATCCCGGTCGCTCCGATGAACCCCTCCGAAGGTGGGATCTTCCCCAGGCCGTGCGCGAACGCCATCGTCAGCCCCACGCCCACGCGGAGCACCAGCAAGCCGATGTCGGTGGACTGGGACGTGTCGCCGGAGCCGAAGAGGAACGCGCGCAAGGTCATGGGACCGAGAGGGTGTGGCAGGCTCGAACCCGCCAGTTCAGGAAAGGATCACCGGGCTAGACGGCGGTAGCGGCTAGCTTCGACAGCCCCTCCCCTCGCCCCCGTGCCGACCCTGACCTCGAAGCAACGCGCTCACCTCCGCAGCCTGGCGCACGCGCTCAAGCCGATCGCCAGAGTCGGCAAGGAGGGCGTGACGCCGGCGGCGATCCGGTCGCTCCAGCAGACGTTCGACACGCACGAACTGGTCAAGGTGCGGGTGCTGGAGAACGCGCCCGACGAGGCGCGCGAGACCGGACACGCGCTGGCGGCCGGGATCAGTGGGGCCGAGGTCGTGCAGACGGTCGGCCGGACGGTGACGATCTACCGGGCGGACCCGGAGACGCCGACCATCCAACTGCCCGCCTCTGGGGCACGGAGCTAGGCGCGGGAGATCAGGTCGTACTTCCCGCGGCCGACGCGCTCGATGCGGCCCAGCTTCACCATCTCGCTCAGCAGCCGGCCCGCGTACTCCTTCGAGGTGCCCGCCGCCTTCGCCAGCTTGTCGCGGTGGACGGCGCCGGGGATCCGGGCGAGGTGGAACAGCAGCTCTTGGGTGACGGAGGCGGGCTTGAACGAGGGCATCAGCAAGGAGAACAACGGGGGCAGCGCGGGAGGCTCGGCGAGCCCTCGACCGTCGTCTGCCGTTTCCTTGTACCGGCGGAGGCCGTCAGCGTTTCGGAGCGACGCCCATGCCCTGTCGGTACTCGCGCAACTGGCGGACGGCGCCGGCGCCGCCGCGCCCGCCCAGCCGGCGCTCCACCACGTCCGCCAGCGCCACGATGCCGACGTAGAAGACGCTCGCGCGCAGCTTGGTGCCGTCCGCGCCGTGGAAGGTGAGCGACGACATCAGGTTCTCGAACGTGACGCTCTCCACCTCCGCCCACGGCAGCTGCCGGACGCGGCCGAGCGCGCCGCGTGCTTCGAGACCCTCCAGCGTCACGCGCAAGCGCTCCCGCCTCTGGATGGCGACGAACGCCAGACCAGGGATCGCCATCACGACGCAGATCGCCAGCAGGTCAAGAGGGTCCGGGTCAACGGACAGGAAAACCAGCGCGGTGATCCCGACGCCGACGGCCAGGATTACGACCCCGAACCACGCGAACGAGCGGGGGTAGCGGAGCACGAGGGCGCCGTCCTCGACGGGAACGTCGTCGGTGCCTCCGCGCAGGAGCCACCACATCGCGAGCGCTGTCACGATGGGCGTGCCGACGTAGCTGAGGAGTTCGATCCACACGAGGTCAGAGGCTATGAGAGGAACGCTAATCAGATTGTGCTCCTCTCCCCCCTACAAGACGGGAGGCCCTAAAGTGGCAAAGCGGGCAGCCTGAGACGCTGGATCTGCAAAATGAAGCTACCCGCCCTCCGGGCACACTCCTCTGCCAGCCACTCCTGGGAGGGCGCGGTGATTCAGACCCCGGGCAGCCTCTAGACGTTGAAGCGGAACAGCATCACGTCGCCGTCAGAGACGACGTACTCCTTGCCCTCGCTCCGCATCGAGCCCGCCTCGCGCGCTGCCGTCTCGCTGCCCAGCCGGTCGTAGTCGGCGAACTTGATGGTCTCGGCGCGGATGAACCCCTTCTCGAAGTCGGTGTGGATGACGCCGGCCGCCTGGGGCGCCTTCATGCCCTGGGTGATCTGCCAGGCCCGGGCCTCCTTCGGACCCGCGGTGAAGTAGGTGATCAGCCCTAGGAGCGCGTACGCCTCGCGCGCCAGCCGGTCCAAGCCGGACTCGCTGACGCCCGCCGCTTCCAAGAACTCCGCCCGGTCGTCGTCGTCGAGGTCCGCCAGTTGGGCCTCGAACTCGGCCGAGACCACCACGACGCCCGCGCCTTCGGCGTCGGCCCGCTGGCGGACGGTTTCGACGTGGGCGTTCCCGTCGGGGAGGTCCCCCTCGCCCACGTTGGCGGCGTACAAGACCGGCTTGGCGGTCAGCAAGAACTGCGTCCGCAGGATCGGGGCCTCCTGGTCCGAGACCTCCAGCGTCCGCGCGGGCAGGCCGTCGCCCAGGTGGGCCTCCAGCCGTTCGAGGAAGTCGGCCTCGGCCTTGGCCGCCTTGTCGCCGGTCTTGACCGACTTGGCGACGCGCTCGCGCCGCTTGGTGACGGTGTCGAGGTCCTTGAGCAGCAGCTCCGTCTCGATGGTCTCGATGTCGCGGAGCGGATCGACCGAGCCCTCGACGTGGACCACGTTGCCGTCCTCGAAACACCGGACGACATGGCAAATCGCGTCCGTCTCGCGGATGTTGGCCAGAAACTGGTTGCCCAGCCCCTCCCCTTTCGACGCACCCGCGACCAGCCCCGCGATGTCCACGAACTCGATGACGGCCGGCAGCGTCTGCGCGGAGCTGGCGAGCTCCGCCAGCCGGTCGAGCCGGGCGTCCGGCACCGGCACCACGCCGACGTTGGGCTCGATGGTGCAGAACGGGTAGTTCGCCGCCTCGGCGCCCGCCTCGGACAAGGCGTTGAAGAGCGTGCTCTTGCCCACGTTGGGCAGACCGACGATGCCGACGCGCAAAGCCATTTCGACTGGGGATGTGGAGGGCGAAGGGTAGCCCAGCCCGGGCTAGACGGGGGCGGAGCCGTGGCGAAGAGTCTCCCCCGCCGCATCCGCCAGCGGCTAGCTTGCCCGCATGTGGCGCCGCGCTCTCCTGCTCCTGGTCCCGCTGGCGGTCGCCGTCGGCGCGTCCGCGCAGGATCGGGCGGACGCGCTAGGCAGCCCGGCTCGCGTCAACGTCGGTGCGGGGTTCGGGCCGGGGTTCGGGCTCGTCGCCCAGGCCACGTCGCCCGTCCTGGACGTGTTCACGCGCGAGGTCGTGGTCTACGCCGACTACGTGCCACGCGTGACCGGCGGCAGCGGGCGGCTGGTGACGGCGCTGGGCGTGGGCGGGAGCGTCCGCCTGCTGCGAGTGCTCGACGTGGTCCAGAACCGCGAGGGCGGCCCGCTGGGCGTGGACGTGGGGATGCGGATCGGGCCGTCGTTCTACACCGCGTTCTTCGAGCAGAGCGCCGAGAGCCGGTCGCGCGCCTTCAGCGTCATGCTCGACCCGTTCGGGCGCGTCACGTTGCGCCGCGGGGGCCGGGTGTTCTTCGCCGAGGTCGGCACGCAGGGGCCGGCGCTGCGCGCGGGGCTCTCGACCTCGTTCCGCGTCCGGGGGCTCTAGACCTCGTCGACGGTGTCGACGTCGATAAACCGGCGGTCGGGCAGCGAGACCGCCGTCAGACGCCCCAGCCCGGGCCGGCCGGCGAAGACGGCGCCGGTGTCCACGTCGATCAGCTTGGGTTGGTCGATCGGCTCGGTGACCGGCGTGTGGCCGCAGACGACCGGGACCTCCCACTTCGACAGGTCGGCCGTCGAGGTGCTGGCGCGTCCAGAGCGCGATGCGGGGGTCGGGGTCGACCAGGTTGTCGGCGACCGAGAGCCGGGTGTCCAAGCCGGCGTGGACGAAGGCGAAGCCGTCGACCTGGGTCGCGATCTCGGTCCGGCGCAGGAACGCGACGTGGTCGGGGGGGAGTTGGAGGTCTCCGCGCCGCTGGTAGGCGTCCATCGTCGTCCGCCCGCCGTTGATCCACCACAGGTTGCTGTCGCCGACGCCGTCGACGTAGTCGAGCATCATCTGGTCGTGGTTGCCGCGCAGGAACACGCAGCGCGGCCCCAGGCCCGCGTCGGCGTCGCGCTCCAACGTCAGCATCCGGTCGATCACGCCCGGGCTGTCCGGGCCGCGGTCGATGTAGTCGCCGACGAACACCAGCGTGTGGCTAGGTCCAAGCGTTCCGCCGACGTCTTGCGCTAGTCGGGCGAGCAGAGCGTCCAGGGTCTCCGCACAGCCGTGCACGTCGCCGATCGCGTAGAGCGCCATCGCTTAGCTCTTGCCTTTGGCGTTGGTCTCCACCAGACCACGCCCCGTCTTGGTCATCCGGTCGGTCTCCCGGAGCTCGCGCAGGACGGCGTCCAGCACGCCGTTGACGAACGACGGGCTGTTGTCGGTGCCGAACGCGCGCGCCACCTCGACGGCCTCATTGAGCGTCACCTTGGGCGGGATGTCGGGGAAGTAGAGCATCTCCGCGATCGCCATCCACAAGACGTAGCGGTCCGTCCGCGCCAAGCGGTTGAGGTCCCAGTTCTCGACGTGCTTGTCGATCAGGACGTCGGCCTCGGCACGCGCGTCGGCGCTCTTTAGGAACAGCCGCTCCGCGAAGCGCAGGTAGGTCTTGTCGCCCTCGAACTGGGGGCGGATCAGCGTCGCCAGGACGTGCTCGACGGAGTCCTCGCTGGACTCGAAGGCGTAGAGCGCTTGCAGGACGCGCTCGCGCACCTGGCGGCGCTTGCTCGGGCGGGGCTGGGACACGGGGCGTTCAGAGAGCGGAGGACCGGCAAGATACCGGGCGGCGCCCCCGGGACCGGGTCAAGAGGGAGCGAAGCGAAGACGCGGCGGCGGGTTAGAGCGTGGGCTCGAAGGAGTCTGTACCGGCGATGCCCCTCGCCCCTCCGCCCCCGCCGCTCCGGCTGTCCACCCGCCCCTTGGTGGGCGTCGCCGCCGCGCTGGCGGTCGGGATCGCCGTGTCCGAGGTGGGGACGGTCGGGGCGTGGGCGGGCGTCGCCAGCGGGGCGGCCGTGCTGGCGCTGGTGTACGTGCTCGTGACGCGTCGACGGCTGGTGACGCTGAGACCCATCGTGCTGGCGGCGGCGGTCGGCGTGGCGGCGCTGGCGCTGGGGGCGGCGCGGATGCAGGCGTGGCAGAGCGTGCCGCTCGACGGCATCGCCCGAGTAGCGGACGCGGCCCAAACCGCCGACAGCCTGGGCAACGGCGCTCCGATCACCATCTGGGGAACGGTCGTCGACGCACCCCAGCGGACGTGGGCCATCCGGCTCACCGTGGAGGTGGACTCCGCCGCGCGGGGCGAGCAGAGGAGCCCGGTGAGCGGGCGCGTCCAGGCGTCGCTGCTGGACCCTGAGCGGACGGCCGTCTACCCCGTCCTGCACCCCGGCGACCGCGTCCGCCTGGTGGGCCAGCTAGAGCCGCTGCCGCGGCAGCGGAACCCGGCTCAGATGGACTACGGCGCCTACCTGGCGCGCCAAGGCGTCGGCGCGATGCTGAGTGTCGATGGCGAGGCGGACGTCGCGTTCCTGTCCCTGAGCCCTCTGCTCCGGCACCGCGCGGCCCAAACCATCCGCGACCGCGTCCGCCAGTCGCTCGCGCGGCACGTGGGCACGCCCGACGCCCGCGCGTTGCTCCAGGCCCTGCTGCTGGCGGACCGCAGCGCCATCGAGTCGGCGACGCTGGAGACGTTTCGGGAGACCGGGCTCATGCACCTGCTCGCGGTCTCGGGCCTGCACGTCGGGTTGGTCGGGCTGACGCTGTACGGGCTGCTCAAGCCGCTCTTGGGCCGGCTGGGCTGGCGGAGGCGGCGCATCGAGTGGACGCGGTCCCTGCTGACGCTCGGCATCCTGGCGCTTTACGTCGTCGTCGCCGGCGCCTCGGTCTCGGTCACGCGCGCGTTCGTGATGGTGGCGATCCTGATCATTGGCCGGACGACCGAGCGGCGCGTCGACACCCTGAGTTCTCTCGCGCTGGCGGCCGTCGTGCTGCTCATCGCGCGGCCGGCCGCGTTGTTCGACGTCGGCTTCCAGCTGTCGTTCGGGGCCGTCGCGGCGCTCGTCACCATGACGCCGCTGTTCAACGCCGCCGTCCCCGACCGCGTCCGCCAGTCGACGGCGGGGACGCTGGTCGTGGGCTCGGTCACGACCTCGCTCGCGGCGACGTTGGGGACGGCGCCGGCGCTGCTGGCGCACTTTGGGCGGCTGCCCCTCGGCGGGCTCGTCCTCAACCTGCCCGCGATCCCCCTGACCGCGCTGACGCTGGGTGGAGGGCTAGGCACCGCGCTCTCCGCGCCCGTCCCCCCGCTGGCGGCGGCGTTCGGGGCGATGGCGGACCTGAGCGCTCGGGCGCTGCTCCAGGTCACCGAGGTCGGCGCGGCGACGCTGGGCTGGGCGGTCTACGACGGGGTGCTGGACGCGCCCTCAGCACTCGTCGCCACGGTGCTAGTCTTGGTTGCCGTTGCGCTCTGGCGCCGCCCCATCGCCCGGCGCCGACTGGCGTTCGCGGCCGTCGCCAGTCTGGCGGTCGGGATGTGGACCGGGTTCGTGCGCGGCGAGAGCAAACCCGTGATGGACGTGGTGTTCTTGGACGTCGGCCAGGGCGACGCGACGCTCGTCCAAACGCCCGGCGGCCGAACCGTTCTGATCGACGCCGGCCTGCGCTCGCCCTACGTCGACGAGGGCGAGCGGACGGTCCTCCCCCACCTGCGCCGCTACGGCATCGACCGGCTGGACGCGCTCGTGCTCACGCACGCCGACGCCGACCACATCGGCGGGGCGGCGTCCGTCCTCCGAGCCGTTCCCGTCGGCCGGCTGGTGGTCAACGGCGCCCGGGGGGAGAGCGAGTTGTGGCGCGAGGTGCTGGCGACAGCCGACTCGCTTGGCGTACCCATCCAAGCCGCGGCCGCGGGAGACACCCTAGCCGTGGACCCGTCCGTACGAATCCGAGTTCTCGGGCCTTCTGGTCCCATGTCATCACCCAATGACGCGTCGATCATCCTCCGCATCGAGCACGGCCGGACGCGTTGGCTCCTGACCGGAGACGCTGAGGTCGCCGGCGAGGCGGCGCTCGTCGCGCGCTACCCCTCCAGCTTGGACGCGGACGTGGTCAAGGTCGGCCACCACGGCTCCCGCACCAGTTCCACGCCAGCGCTGGTGGCCGCCGTCGGCCGGCCCGAAATCGCGGTCGTGTCCGTCGCGCGCAAGAACCGCTACGGTCTGCCGGACGAAGAGCCGCTGGCGCGCTGGGCCGCCACCGGCGCCGAGGTGGTCCAGACCTCAGCCGAGGGCGCGGTCTGGCTCCGATCCGACGGCGAGTCCGCCCGCCGCGTCGACTGGCGGAACGAGTGAGCACCCGCGCGCCGTCCGCTGATAGGTCAACCCTACTCGATGCGGAGCCAGCGCGTAACGGTGTCCAGCGTCGGCGCCGGCCGCTCCTCATCGACTACCGCAGGCTGGGGGCCCTCCGCCCGACCGCCGCGCCGGCCGCCGGGCGCAAGCCGCCGTGCCACCGCTCGCTGCACGTCCACCAACTCAACGCCCAGGCCCACGGCACCCTCGACGTTCGCCGCCAGCAGCTCGGGCTGGGCCGTCAGCGGCACGCGCATCTCGATCACCAGCCCGCGCGCGCCCCAGGTCGCCGCCGTCTCCAGGCCCGCCACGCTCCCCACCGACTGGCGGACGGGCTCGGCCTCTCCCCGAGTGATCTCGACCGCGTCGATGCTGGCTTCGAACCTCCGCCGGAGGACGTCGTCCATCGCCCCGCGCTCGCTCCGCGGCCGTGCCTGCCCTTCTAGCACGCGACCGTCGAGGCGCTCGGGCGCGGGAAAGCGGATGCCCAAGGCGCGGTCGCGCCCGCCCGCCGGATCGACCCAGAACCGCAGGCCGCCCAATGCGATCCGCCTGGACTGGCGCTCGTCGCCCGCGATCACGACGACGACCAGCTCGTCGGCGCTCCGGCGCAGGCCGATGCTCAGACCCGCCTCGCCCGGGACGGGGCGCAAGGCGAGGGGCCATTCCGTGGGAAGTCCGTCAACGACTGTTTCAGCGGTGACGGGTTGGGCCGAGTACAACGGAGACGCCGAGCGGCAACCGGTGACCAGCGTGGCCGCCAGCAGGAAGAGAGCAACGCGCATTGGAGCGTAGGAGTGGGACCGCAAGATCGCTCGGTCTCGGAGCCCGGCCCACCGCTCCCTTCGGACTGGCGTTGCGGGGTCGCTACCAGGACGTCGGGCGACGGCGGGCAGGACCCCTAGGGGAACGCCGGAACACCGAGCGCGATATGCCGGCCATGGACTTTGGAACCTTCAACCTGGGGCTGGCGGGCGTGGGCGTCGCCCTCGTCTACCTCGTCGGCTTCGCGTCGGCCGTCGACGCGATCATGAAGACGCGGACGCCCCAGGGCGCCACGGCCTGGGTGTTCGCGCTCGCGACGATCCCGCTCGTCGCCATCCCGCTGTACTTCGTCCTGGGCCGCTCGCGCTTCGACGACTACGTGACCGCGCTGCGCGACTTCGACAACCAGATCGCCGACGGACTCGAGGAGGCCTCGCACGGCGCCCTCAAGCGGTTCAGGCTCGACAGCGCCGGCGCGAACAGCCGCGAGAAGGGAGAGACGGCCGCCTTCGACCGCATGGCGACGGTCCCGTTCACGACCGGGAACCACGTCGAGTTGCTCATCGACGGCGACGCCACCTTCCGGGCCATCTTCGACGGCATCGACCGGGCCCAACGCTACGTCCTGGCCCAGTTCTACATCATCCACGACGACCGCATCGGGACGGCCTTCAAGGAGCGGTTGATCGCCGCCGCCCGCCGCGGCGTCGAGGTCCGGCTGATGTACGACACCATCGGCTCGATCAAGCTCCCCCGGAGCTACCGCCGCGAGCTCGAGGCCGCCGGCGTCACGGTCTGCCCGTTCTCCGGCCCGCGCAACTGGCTCAAGAAGCTGCGGCTGAACTTCCGCAACCACCGCAAGATCGTCGTCTGCGACGGCACGGTCGCGTTCATGGGCGGGCTCAACGTGGGCGACGAGTACCTCGGCCGCGACCCCGACATCGGCAACTGGCGGGACACCCACCTCCGCGTCCGCGGCCCCGTCGTCCAGGGCTTGCAGCTGTCGTTCGCGCGCGACTGGTTCTACGGCACGCGCGACGAGATCGGCGGGCTGGCGTGGGAGTCCACCGCCTCCGACGCCGACCAGACGGCCCTGGTGCTCGCCTCCGGCCCCGCCGACGAGATCGAGACCTGCGGCCTGCTCTACGCCCACGCCATCGAGAGCGCCGAGGAACGCGTCTGGATCGCGACGCCCTACTTCGTGCCCGACGGCCGCGTGCTGGGCGCGCTCCAGCTAGCGGCCCTGCGCGGCGTGGACGTCCGGATCCTGATGCCGCGCACGTCGGACAGCGTGTTCTTCAAGTACGTCCCGTACGCGTACCTCCAGGACGTCGTCAAGACCGGCGTCCGCGTGTTCCTGTACGAGGACGGGTTCATGCACCAGAAGGTGGCCGTCGTGGACCGCGACTTCGCGACCGTCGGCACGGCGAACTTCGACAACCGCTCGTTCCGCCTCAACTTCGAGGCGACCGTCGTCGCCCGCGACCAGGGCGTCTGCGACGACGTGTCCCGGATGCTCGAGCGCGACCTGGAGCGGTGCACCGAGATCGGGCTGGCGGACATCGAGGACAAGCCGTTCCCGTTCCGCCTGGCCGCCAACGCGACGCGCCTGCTGGCGCCCGTCCTCTAGCGCCGTCTGCCGCGCGGCCGACGGCCGCTAGTGGTAGAGGAAGAGCGGCACCTTGGCCTCGTCCAGCAGCTTCGTCGCCGACGAGCCGAAGATCATCTTGCGGAAGCCGGACTTGGCGTAGGCGCCGGACACCACCAGGTCGGCGCGCTGGCCCTGCGCCAGGTCGCAGATCTTCTCCGACGGGTCGGAGCCCTCGATGCCCGTCGTGACCGTCTGGGTGTAGCCGTAGGCGCGGAGGTACGCGGCGGCGTCTTGGCGGAGCGCGGCGCTCGCCAGCCGGTCGGCCTCCGACGAGCCGTGGACGTGGACGACCTCGACGTCGAGGTCGGTCCCGAACGGCGAGAGGTGGGCGAACTTCTGCAGCGCCCGCGCCGACGGCGTGCTCCCGTCGTAGGCGACGGCGACGCGCTTGATCTCGTGCGGCTCCCCGCCCACGATCAGCGTGGCCGCGGCGGCCTGCTCGATCACCTTGGCCAGCGTGTGCGTCCGCTTGTCGGGGTCGGCGTAGTAGAAGTGGCTCTCGCGCCCGGCCACCAGGAGGTCGTGCGTCCGCATCTCGTCGAGCAGGCTCTTGACCAAGCTCTCCTCCCCCACCCGGTCGCCCGTGTGCTCGACGCCGGCGGCCTCGACGCGCTCGGCGAACTGGCGGATGAGCTCGTGCGCCCGCTGCCGGGTCTCCTCGGTCAGCGTCTCGCGGAGCTTCTCGGCGTAGTGGTACGACCCGATGCCGCCGCCGGCCGTGTCGGTGCCGATGGAGTCCTTGTCGACGAACGCCAGCCCGGTCACGGACGACGAGTGACGGCGGGCGATGTCGATGGCGGTCTCGGTCGCGACGGGGGTGTCGGAGTCGGGGTCGAGGACGACGAGGATGCGCTGGGTCATGGCCGGAAGGCTGGGGAGCGATCAAGGTACGCGGCGCGTGGAGCGATTCACCTCGGGTGACATCCTGTCACCGTAGTGGTCTACCGTGGTGTACCACTCGGTCGTGTCCCTCCCCCCCCGTTTGGCTCCGTCCACACGTCTTTGTATTTCAGGGGTCTCTTTAAAAAGAGTAGGACTAGTAGTAGGGCTGTGGACGGCGTGGACAATCGGGGGTCGGGGCCCCACGGTGGACGAGCGTGAACAACCCGGCCAGTTCTCCACCGCGGTCTCCACGGTGTGGACGAACCGCTAGGTCGCGACAGACGCCTCCCGGCATGAACCCCGCCGACCTATCCACATCTCCACGCCTGTCCACGGCAGGGCCCCGTCCCTAGCCCGGGTCCATCGGCCTCCGCCCTCGTGTGAACAACCGGTCGCACTTCTCGTGGGCGCACGGGGGATGCTTTCGACGCCGTCTACCCCATCCCGACTCTGATCCACAAGCGTCCTCCACGGACTCACGGTTATCCACACGGTCATCCACGGTGTGGACAGGCGTTTCCGAGCTGGAATCGGGGGTGCACGACGCGGCCTCGAGGTCGCCAGACTGGCGGGTGGTCGCCGCCAGTCGCGGCGCCGGCGTCCGGGACGGACAGGGTGGCGCGCGGCGGGCCGTCCCAACGCACGGATGGCCGGAGCGCCTCGTCGCGCGCCGGCCACCCAGCCTGTCCCTGAAGCTTGACCTACTCCGGCTTCCCGAGCAGCGAGAACATCTTCTGCTTGTAGGTCTCCACGCCCGGCTGGTTGAACGGGTCGACGCCCAGGAGCGTCCCGCTGACCGCGACGGCGTGCATGTAGAAGGACAGCAGACGTCCAACGGTCTCGGCGTCGAGCCGGTCGAGCGTGACGGTCCAGTTGGGCACCTCGCCCTCCGCGTGCGCCTCGGCCGTGCCCTGGTACGCCTTCTGGTTGACCTCGCCGTAGGGGACGCCGGCGAGGTAGTTCAGCCCGTCGGGGTCGCCGTCCTCTTGCTGGACCGACGGGCCGGCCGTGCCGTCGTCGATCCGCAGGAAGGTCTCCACGAGCGTCCGCTGGCCCTGCTGGACGTACTGCCCGACCGAGTGCAGGTCGGTGGTGTACTGGAGCACGACCGGGAACAGCCCCTTGTGCTCTTTGCCCTCGCTCTCGCCGAACAGCTGCTGCCACCACGCGCCGATGCCCTTGAGGCGGGGGTCCATGACGGCCAGCACCTCGGTCTTGTAGCCCGACTCGTGGAAGGCGTAGCGGTCGGCGGCGTACTGCAGCGCCGGCGCGCTGGCGTCGGCGTCGGTCAGCTCCTTGGCTTGGGCGACGGCGCCGTAGAACAGCGTCCGGATGTCGACGCCGGCGACGGCGATGGGCAGCAGGCCGACCGGCGTCAGGACGGAGAACCGGCCGCCGACGTCGTTGGGGACGACGTAGCGCCGGTAGCCGCGCTCGACGGCGAAGTCGTGGAGCGCGCCCCGGTCGGCGTCGGTCGTGGCGACGATGCGGCGGTCGGCGTCGTCGAACCGCTCCTCCAGGAACCGCCGCGCCAGGCGGAAGGCGAGCGCGGGCTCCAGCGTGGTGCCCGACTTCGAGATCACGTTGACGTAGACGCTCTTGCCGTCGAGGTAGTCGAACAAGCGCCGGTGGTAGTCCGGCCCGAGGTGGTGGCCGGCGAACAGGATCTCCGGCCCGTCGCTCTGGAACGGCGGCACAAGGGCCTCGATGACCGCCTGGGCGCCGAGGTACGAGCCGCCGATCCCGATGCACAGCAGGACGTCGGCGCGCTCGCGGATCTCGTCGGCCAGCTCGGCGACGCTCTCGATCAGGGCGTCGTCGGGGTCGAGGAGCATCTCGCGCCAGCCCAGCATCTCGGGGCTCCGGGTCTCGCCGTCCAGGACGCGGCGGTGGGCGGCGAGGACGTCGTCGTCAGACGGGCGGTCGAGGTCGGCCAACGGGCCGGTGACGTGCTGGCGGTCGAGGTGGAGCGGCATGAGCGTGGAGGGAGAGGGCCCCGTCAACGCCGCCAGTCAGGCGAAGTGTCCACCACGTGGAGGCGCGCGACACCGGGTCCGCGAGGTCGATCAAAGGCACCGGGGCCGTCCGCCCATCCGCTCCGCCAGTCGGGCGCGGACCGCTCGCGCCGACGCGACCCGGAGCGGGGCGCGCCAGCCCGGAAACGGGGCCATATATAACGCGGAGACCAAGCAGGCCCCGAGCGCCGTTGGCGACGGGCCGGCCTCTCGCCTATCCTAGCGCTATGCCCACAGCCCTCCGCCGTCTCCTGCTCGTCGCGCTGGCGGTCGCCGCCGGCGGGGTTCAGGCTCAGGACGCCCAGATCGCCCGGTTGCAGTACGGCGGCGGCGGCGACTGGTACTCCGGCGACCCGCTGCCGACGCTGATCGCGTACGCACGCCAGCACTCGCTGCTCGACCTCGACCCGGAGCCGATCACGGTCGAGCTGACCAGCGACCGCCTGTTCACCGTTCCGGTCCTGTTCATGAACGGGCACGGCAACGTGGCCTTCACCGACGCTGAGGCGGGCCGCCTGCGCCGCTACCTCGAAGGCGGCGGCTTCCTGATCGTCAACGACGACTACGGCATGGACCAAGCCGTCCGCCGCGAGCTGGCGCGCGTCTTCCCCGGCCAGTCGCTGCAGCCGCTGCCCGCCAGCCACCCGGTCTACCGCGCGCACTACGCCTTCCCCGACGGCCTGCCCAAGATCCACGAGCACGACGGCGAGCCGGCCGTCGGCTACGGGCTGTTCCACCAAGGGCGACTGGTGGTGTTCTACGCCGCCGAGAGCGACCTGGCGGACGGTTGGGAGCCGGCCGGCGTCCACCCCGACCCGCCCGAGCTGCGCGAGGCCGCCCTGCGGATGGGCGTCAACCT
Organism: Rubricoccaceae bacterium; assembly: GCA_963789285.1. GTDB lineage: Bacteria > Bacteroidota > Rhodothermia > Rhodothermales > Rubricoccaceae > Rubrivirga. The sequence continues at coordinate 1,347,402 of CAWBJZ010000004.1, read as the reverse complement.
GCTGGTGTACGCCATGACGCAGGGCGTCGAAAGCTGACCGACCGCGCGTTTGATGCGCCCGGCGCCTCCGGCGTGCGATCTTAGCGGCCACCCCCCGCTCCGGCTATGACTCCGTTCCGCGTCCTGTTCGTCGGCCTGATCGTGGTCTCGGCCGTGCTGTTCGTGCTCAACCCCGGGCCGGAGAAGTTCAAGGAGTTCCTGGAGCTCGAACTGGCGCAGCAGGCCGAGGCTCGCGCCCGCGCCGCGGGCGAGGAGGTCGGCGGCCAGGTGGGCGGCGCCGTGACCGGGTTCCTCGCGGACCGCCTAGGCCGCAGGGCCGGGTCGATCGCCAGCGAGGCCTTCGAGCGCGAGGACTACAAGCTGGCCAGCATCTACACCGCCGACCTCAACGGCCGGCGCCCGGGCGGGGCCTGGAAGTTCCTGGGCATCGCCGGGTGGTTCGTGCCGCTGGAGCGCCCGGAGACCTCGGACATCACGGGCTAGGAACGCCACAGAGCTGGGCGATGGCGGCGATGTCGAGGTCGCCCGACCCCATTTCCTCCGCGCGACGGAACGCCCGCTCGGTCGCCGCGACGACGTCGCTCTGCGCCCCGGAGGCCTCCACCATGGCGCGCCCGTAGCCCAGGTCCTTAGCGACGAGCGAGACGGGGAAGTTGGGGGCCGTGGCGCCCTGCGCCATCATCTCCCCCAGTCGCGCGGCGGCCGGACTGGCGGTCGGCATCTGGGTGAGAAGGGCGGCAGCCGCGTTGGGCGCGATCCCTTGGGCGGAGAGCCCTGCCAGCGCCTCGGCGACGGCGGCGGCCTGGACGGCGAACAGCGCGTTGACGGCCAGCTTAGCCGCCATCCCCGCGCCGACGGGCCCGACGTGGTGGACCGCCCTTGCCAGCGCGTCGAAGACCGGACGGGCGGCGTCGAGGGCCTCGGCTTCACCGCCAGCCAAGATGGTTAGGATGCCGGCCTCGGCATGAGGCCGAGTCCCGACGACGGGCGCGTCGAGCGGGCGGACACCGCGCTCAGCCACGGCTGCGGCCCACTGGCGGGCGCGATCGGGCGTTAGCGTGCTCATCTCGATCGCCAGTGCGGCGGGGCGCAGGCCGGCGAGCGCGCCGTTGAGTCCGGCCCAGACCGCGCGGGAGGCGTCGTCGTCGCGGATCATCGACAAGACGACGTCGGACGCGGCGGCGGCGGCGCGAGGGGTGTGGGCGGTGCTAGCTCCAGTGACCGCGTCGGCGGGGCCCGGGGTGCGGTTCCAAACGGTGACGGCGTGGCCGGCGTCGATCAGGCGGGCGGCCAAGCGCGAGCCCATCGCGCCAAGGCCAAGAACGGAGACAGTCATCGGTGTGCGGGTGGTGTCTCGCAAGGATCGCGGGGGCCCCACCGACTCCGCCTGAACCTGGGTTCAGATCGGTTGCGCGGCTAGCTCACGCCGCACGCGCGACAGGTGCACGTCGGTAACGCCGAGGTAGCTCGCGACGTGGTACAACGGGACGCGCTGCACCAGGTCCGGCCGGGTCTCGACGAACGCGAGGTAGCGGGCCCGAGCATCCTCTACCATTAGGCTCCGCGCCTTGCGCTCCTTGCGGACCAAGATCAGCTCCGCCAGCTTCCGCCCGACGCGCTCGAAGGCGGGGTCCGTGTCGAGCAGCGCCGACCACCGCCCGACGCTCGCCGCCAGCACGCGCGTCGGCTCCAGGGCCTCGATGCCGTACAGGATCGGTACGCCCAGGCCGGCCGCGGCCAGCGCTCCGGCGAACTCACCCTCGGCCACAAACGCTTTATTGGACTCGCGGCCGTCGGCGGCGGGGTAATAAAACCGCAGGAGCCCGCGCTCAACAAACAACACCTCGTGACGATCCGAGCCGGGCAGCGCGACCGCCTCCCGCGCGGCCACGTCGCGAACGTCGAAGGCGTCGGCGAACGCTGCCGCCTGGGCCTCGGTGAGCGGTGCCCACTGGCGGGCGGCATTGACGAGGGCGCGGTGGGCGTCGGTCATGGCGCAAGGTAGCGGGCGTGCAGCCAGACGCAGGTCCACGCTCTTGAGTGGCAGTCAGCTTAGGCTGGTCAGGTGTCCGGTAGGATGGGCGGCGCGCAATGGCGCGCCTGCCGTTCGGACCAGCATGCAGTCCCGCCGCCCAATCCGCCCACCCCCATTGCCCGGCTGGGTTGTCACTCGTGGAAGCGGGGAAGCGTGCTCTACGACCGGACCTTCAGCGCCAGCGGTAGCCCCCGCCAGTCCGGCACCCGCCAGCGGACCAGGGCGGGGGGCGGCGCGTACTTTCGGACCCTCCTTCTAAGTGATCCGCCATGCACGCCTTGCAAGACACCGACCCCGCCGTCTTCGACCTCGTCCGCCGCGAGGTCGAGCGCCAGAACGACGGGCTGGAGCTCATCGCGTCCGAGAACTTCGTCAGCCCGGCCGTGCTCCAGGCGCTGGGCAGCCCGCTGACCAACAAGTACGCCGAGGGGCTGCCGGGCAAGCGCTACTACGGCGGCTGCCACTTCGTGGACGACGTCGAGACGCTGGCCATCGAGCGCGCCCGAGAGCTGTTCGGCGCCGACTGGGTCAACGTCCAGCCGCACTCGGGCGCGACGGCCAACCAGGCCATCTACCTCGCGTTCATGGAGCCGGGCGACCGGCTGCTGGGCCTCGACCTCGCGCACGGCGGCCACCTCACGCACGGCAGCCCGGTCAACTTCTCCGGCAAGCTCTACGACGCCCACTTCTACGGCGTCGAGCAGGAGGGCGAGGACGCCGGGCGGATCGACCTGGACAAGCTGCGCGACAAGGCGCGAGAGGTCCGGCCTCGGATGCTGTCCGTCGGCGCGAGCGCCTACAGTAGGGACTTCGACTACGCCGCCATGCGCGAGATCGCCGACGAGGTCGGCGCGCTGCTGTGGGTGGACATGGCGCACACGGCGGGCCTGATCGCGGCCGGGCTCTTGAACGACCCCCTGCCCCACGCCCACGTCGTCTCGACGACGACGCACAAGACGCTGCGCGGTCCGCGCGGAGGCATGATCCTGGTCGGGCGCGACACCGAGAGTCCGACGGGCGAGACGTTCCGGTCGGGCGCGCCCAAGAGCATCGGGCAGGTCCTGGACTCCGCCATGTTCCCCGGCACCATCGGCGGCCCGCTGATGCACGCGGTCGCGGGCAAGGCTGTCGCGTTCGGGGAGGCGCTGCGGCCGGAGTTCACGACGTACCAGGAGCAGACCCTCAGCAACGCCCGGGCCATGGCCGACGCGTTCGTGGACAAGGGCTACGACGTGGTCTCGGGCGGGACCGACAACCACCTCGCTCTGATCGACCTGCGCGGCAAGTGCACCGGCAAGGAGGCCGAGGCCTGGCTGGGCGACGCCGAGATCACGGTCAACAAGAACATGGTGCCGGGCGATCCGGAGAGCCCGTTCGTGACGAGCGGCATCCGCGTCGGCGCGCCGGCCATGACCACGCGCGGGCTCGGCGAGGACGACTTCCGGCACATCGTGGACTTGATGGACCGCGTGATCGCCAGTCGAGGGATGGAGGCCGACGCCGTCCGCGACCAAGTCCACGCGTTGTGCGCGCAGCACCCGCTCTACGACGTCGCCAGCCTGGGCGCCGAGCCGGTCGCGGCGTAGGCACCCTCCCACTGGCGGAGACCATCCGCCAGTGCGGGGCGTACGGTTGGCCGGGCACTTTCTCGGCCCCGCCGGTGAGGACGGCACGCGACGGCGCGTCTGACGGCGTTCCCCAGCCACTCGCGCGACCGGAGACCGGGGAAATTCCCCGACCTCCGCCCGAACCCCGCCGCCCGGAGTCCCGGCACGCGGCTTGCGCGTAGTGCGTCCGTATGTTTCCGCCCGCCTGAACCGGCGCCCAGCTCGGCGCCCTCCCCCCGCCTCATGTCGACCGATTCCAGCACCCTCCCCGAGTCGGCCCTGGCGAAGCTGGGGCACACGCTCTACCAGCGCGCGCTCGTGCGGAGGGAGGACGAGGCCATCACCGACCCGCGCGGGCAGCCCATCGGGTGGCTGCTGGACACGCGGACGCCCATGCTCGACGGCGCCGTGTTCGCCGAGGCCGGCGAGGTCCTCGCCGAGCGCCTGCGCGCGCGCGGCATCGAGCAGGTGGCCGGGTTCGGCTACGGCGCGTTCCCGCTCGTGACGGCCGTCCTGCCCCACAGCACGCCCGACCGCCCGTTCGTGGGCGGCTTTATCCGGGAGCGCCGCAAGGCCTACGGCCGCCGCCGCCTGGTCGAGGGGCCGCTGGACCGGGAGAAGCCCGTCGCGCTGATGGACGACATCTTGAACAGCGGGCGCAGCGCGGCCCGGGCCGCGGCGCTGCTCCGGACCGATGGGTTCCAGGTCGCCGGCGTCGTGACGCTGTTCAACTTCACCTGGAGCGGGGGCCGCGCCCGGCTGGAGGGCGAGGGGCTGTGGGTCGAGTCCCTCCTTGAGCTCAACCTCCGCGAGAGCGCCCGGACGACGGCGTCCGGCGACACCGCCTAGACCGTGGACGTCTGGCGCTCCCGAGAGACCCGGCTTGGCGCCGGCGACGGGTCCGGCGAGATCCGCCTGGACCAGATGCCCCCGCCCGCGCCGCCCCTTGAGCCCGGCGTCCCGCCCGAGATGACGCCCGAGCCGGGCGAGATGCCCTTCCTCGATCACCTCGAGGAGCTGCGCTGGCGCATCGTAAAGGCGCTCGGCATCATCCTGGTGTGCGTGATCGCGTGCCTGTTCTTTACGAGCTGGATCATCGACCACCTCCTGCTGGGGCCGACGCGCGAGGGCTTCTTCATGTACGACGCCCTGCGCATCGACGCCGTCGGCATCGTGCTCCAGAACCGGACGGTGACGGGGCAGTTTTTCGCCTTTTTCGGGACGGTCATCGCCGCCGGCGTCATCATCGGCTCGCCGGGCGTGGTCTACCAGTTCTGGAAGTTCATCGAGCCCGGGCTCTACCCCGACGAGCGCAAGGGGCTCCGGTTCGCGGCCTTCTTCGCGGCGTTCTTCTTCGCGCTCGGCATCTCGTTCGGCTACCTCGTCATCGCGCCGATCGCGCTGCAGTTCTTCGCCCAGTTCCAGATCTCGGAGACCATCGTCAACGAGTTCGACATCTCGAAGTACTTCTCGATGCTGCTCACGTGGTCCTTCGGGGCCGGGCTGCTGTTCGAGCTGCCCGTCGTCGTGGTGGTGCTCGCCAAGGTGGGCGTGCTGACGCAGGACATGCTGCGGACCGGGCGGAAGTACGCCGTGATCGTGATCCTCATCCTGTCGGCGATCCTGACCCCGCCCGACCCGTGGAGCCAGCTGCTGATGGCGCTGCCGCTGGCGGGCCTGTTCGAGCTGTCGATCTGGCTGACGGGCATCATCGAGCGCAAGCGGCTCAAGGAGCTCGCAGCAGAGGAGCGCAAGGAGGCCGCCGAGCGCGCGGCCGAAACCGCCGCCAGCGGCACGTGACGGGCGGAGGCCGCGCAGCGCCTGGGCCGCAGGGTCCGTAAGAGAGCGCAGCCCCCTCCCCCGCCCCAATGATCCTCCGCTTTGCCCTGCTGTCCGTCGTCCGCGCCCTGTCGGCCTGCGACGCGTCCCAGGCCGAGGACCTGCTCGATGGGCTCGAGCTGACCCAGGACTCGGCCGCGCTGGTCGGCACGTGGGACCTGGTCGCTACCCAGTCGTCGGGCGAGGGAGGGCCGCCGGTCGTCACGCGCGGCGCGGACCTCCGGTTCACGAGCACCTTCACGTTCCGCACCGACCAGACCTTCGAGTACGTCTCCGACGGCGAGGTCACGCAGTCGGGCGGCTACGAGGTGCGGCGGTACGAGGTGGGAGGCCGGTTGACGGAGATCCCGTACCTATTCTTGAACGGCGACCGCGAGTGGTTCGGCATCGCCGGCGACCGCCTGTTCTTCGACCGCCGGATCATGGACGGCGAGCTCCGCGAGTACGCCCGCCGCTGACCGACTGGCGGCTCGCGCGGAGGCTAGGCGCCGGGCGGAGCCGCCGCCCGCCTCCGCGAGGGCAGGCAGCGGGGCGCGAAGGATCGGGCGGAAGCGTTAGCCTGCGGCCCCTCCCCCGCCGACCGCATGCGTTTCGTCCTGCTCGCTCTCGTCCTCGTCCCGCTGGCGGCGCCCGTCGCCGCCCAGGGCGTGGACTTTTTCGCCATCCGCAAGAGCGTCGGGTTGTACGGCGCGGTCTACGAGGCGCTGGCCTCGGAATACGTCGACGCCATCGACGCCGAGGCGCTGATGCGGTCGGGCATCGGGGCCATGACGGGCTCGCTCGACCCGTACACGGTCTACTACGACGAGGCGACCGCCGCCGCCAGCCGGCTCCAGCAGGGCGGCGACGTGGGCGGCGTGGGCGTGATCGTCTCCGAGCGCGGCGGCCGGCTGGTGGTGACGTCGGTGCTGGACGGGTCGAACGCCGAGCAGCAGGGCGTCCGCCCGGGCGACGCCGTCGCCCAGATCGCCCGCCAGCCGACCGAGGGCATGACGGCGCAACGCGCCAACACGCTGCTGCGCGGAGAGCCGGGCTCGGACGTGGCCGTCGAGATCGAGCGCGAGGGCCAGGCCGAGCCACTCCGCTTCGTCCTAGTCCGCGCCGGCGACCCGGAGACCGAGGTGACGTATTCCGGCTTCCTGGAGCCCGGCGTGGGCTACGTGCGGCTGGGACGGTTCTTGCCGAACGCTGGGGGCCAGGTGAGGGACGCCATCGAGGCGCTGCAGGTCGAGGGCGAGGTCCGGGCGCTGGTCCTGGACCTGCGCGGCAACCCCGGCGGGCTGCTAGACCAAGCCGTCACCCTGAGCGGGCTCTTCCTGCCCCAGAACACCGTCGTGACCGAGACGCGCGGACGCGCCGCCGGCATGGGCCAGACGTACCGCACGCAGGGGACCCCGCTGATGCCGGACGCCCCGGTCGCCGTGCTCATCGACGCCGCCAGCGCGTCGGCGTCGGAGATCGTGGCGGGCGCGCTCCAGGACCACGACCGCGCCGTCGTGGTGGGCGAGACGTCGTTCGGGAAGGGGCTGGTGCAGGTCGTCCGGCCGATGCCCTACGGGACCGCGCTCAAGCTGACCGTGAGCCGCTACACCACGCCGTCGGGGCGCGAGATCCAGCGCCTGACCTACGCCCAGGGGACGGAGGCGACGGAGGGCGGGCCCGGCCGGACCGTCCGCACGGCGGGCGGGCGCGAGGTGCGGTCGGGCGTCGGCGTCGAGCCCGACGTGCCGGTCTCGCTGGGCGCGGAGTCCGAGCTAGAGCAGGCGTTGGTCCGCTCGGCGGCCTTCCTCCGCTTCGCCAACCGCTACGCCGCCGACAACGCCGAGCTGGCGCCCGGCTTCCGCGTGGACGCCACCCTGCTCGGCCGCTTCCGCCAGTTCGTCGAGGCGGAGGACGTGCAGTACCGCACCGACGCCGAGCGCAGCGCCGACGCGCTGGCGGACGACTTGGGCGAGGCCGGCTACGACGGCGCCGAGCGCGCCCTGGCCAGCCTGCGCCAAGCCATCGCCCAGGAGAAAGCCGCCGACTTCGAGCGCCACGCCGCTCGGCTGACCGCGCGCCTCCAGCAGGAGATCTTGTCGCGCTACGCCGGACAACGCGCCCAGACCGTCGCCGCTTTGGCCGACGACCCCGTCGTGACCGAGGCCCGCCGCATCTTGCTGGACCCGGCCGCGTACGCCCGCACGCTGGGTCGCTAGCTCGCTTCCGCTGCTCCTGCTTGCTACGCGCACGTTTTGGACAGCTTTGAAGTTGGGTGCCACGTCCGGATTCCGCTCGTCCCAGACGGTGCGCCGCTCTAGAGGCGGGCGGTCGCTGCGGCCGGGGCGTCGGTAGCTTGGCCGCTCCCCGCGCGCGATGCTCCTCATCCTGATCTTGGTCGGCGCCCTAGGCGGGTTCGTGGCCGGGCTGGTGGGCGTGGGCGGGGGCGTGATCTTCGGGCCGGCGCTGTTCTTCGCCTTCCAGGCCGCCGGCATTGAGGATCCCATCCTAACGCCCTTGACGTTGGGCTCCAGCCTGCTGTGCACCTTCGCCGCCAGCGCGTCGGGGACGGTCGCCCAGTTGCGCGCCGACGCCGTCGACCAGCGGACGGCGCTCGTCGCGGGTGGGTTCGCGGCCGTCGCCGTGGTGCTGGTCGGGCGGTTCGTGTCGACGCAGCCGTGGTACGACAAGGACGCGTTCCAGGTGCTGCTGGCGGCGCTGCTGGGCGCGGTCGTCGTGCGGATGCTGAGCCAGCGGGGCGGCAGCGAGTCGCTCTCGACCGAGGGCGCTCGCCGGGGCGTCGGCGCGCTGGCGGGGATCGGGGGCGCGGCCGGGAGCCTGGCGTCGCTGGCGGGGATCGGCGGCGGCGTGGTGCTGGTCCCGCTGTTCAACGCGGTCGTCCGCCTGCCGATGCGCGTCGCCAGTGGGACGTCGACGGCGGCGATCACCATCATCACGGCCGTCGGCGTCGCGACCTACGTGGCGCTGGGGCTCGGGCAGCCTGTTCCCGAGGGCTCGCTGGGCTACGTCGACTGGCGCGGCGCGGCGGCGCTGGCGCTCCCCGCGATCGTGACCGCGCGGCTGGGCGTGGCGACGGCGCACCGCGTCAACGTCCGTGCCATCCGCCTAAGCTTCGCCGCCGTGGCCGCCGTCGTAGCCGTGCGTCTGGTGTGGAACGTGCTGGGATAGCTTGCCCTCCCCCACCTGCGTCTCCATGCGGTACGCCATGCTGACGGTCGCGCTCTTCTTGGCGGCCTGCGGCTCCGACGAGCCCGACATCGTGATCGAGGGCGTCGACCCGGTCCAGTCCGATGGGGACCTGGCGCCCGACGCCACGCTCGCGCCGGCGCCCCCCGCCCTGGAGGACGAGGCCATCGGTGCGCCTGGCGGCACTTTGGAGCCCGAGGCGACACTCCAGCCCAGCGCGCCGGAGCCCATTCAACCGTAACCGGTCTGACCGAGAACCGGCTAGTACTTGTTGGTGCGAGCGTAGGACTGGAGGTTCCGCAGCGCGTTCGTCACCCGTGCCGGCTCGTTGAAGCACACCGACACAAACGGCCCGAAACGGTGGGTCGGCTTGTAGTTCCTCCGGACCGTGTCGAAGCTCGAGTCCACGAGGTCCCGCCTGACGTAGACCCTGCCGCCGCCGCTCCGGGGGCCGTGGAGCTCGGCGTCCTGCGGCGAGTCGTAGGTGAGGATCAGGCAACCGCCTCCCTCCTCGAATTCCATGGTCGTGGTACGCTTAACGAAAGGCCTCCCGATCGCAGGCTCGGATTCCATAAAGGAGACGCGCGCGTCTGAGGCTGTCAAGTACGCCTCCAACCCGGCAACGCTGTCGAGAGCGCGGTCGGCGTACGCCTCGGCTTCGGGGGACATCTCAGACAGCCCACCCGCGCCGCACCCGGACAGGACCACCAGGGCGGCGAGCATTAGAACACGACCGGGGTTGTCCACGCGAGAAGCCATCGGTAGGGCGAGTAACGGGGGACGGACAAGATAGATTGCCTGCTGCGGAGCCAGATCGTCCGCAACCACAAGCGCCCCACGCAGCGAGTGCGTGGGGCGCAAGTCGTAAGCGAGCAGGTCGTACTAGTTAGCGTCGCCGCTGCCTACCAGGAACGTCACCTTGCAGTGGACGCGGTAGGTGCCGGCCTCTTCTTCGCCAGGCTCGTAGATGAAGTCGTTGACGTAGACGCTCTGTACGTTGCGGACCGTCTGCGACACCTCGTTGTAGGCGGTCTTGACGGCGTCGTCAAAGCTTTTGTCCGAGACGGCGGACACTTCGATGATCTTTGCGATGGCCATGAGAAATGGGGTTGGTGAAGGGGAGAACGGCCTAACGCACGACCTCGCCCCGGGGGTCCGGCGGGGGCTGGCCGCGCGCCTTTTTGCGTGGTCGCTGGCCCACGCCGACGCCGAGCAGCACCGGCTCTACGGCGAGCGGAAGCGCCGGCTCTTCGCCCACATCGAGGCACTGGCGGACGCGCCGGTCGTGGTCGAGATCGGGCCAGGCGCCGGCCCGAACGCGCGCTACCTCGCGCCCGGCACGCGCTGGGTGTGCGTCGAGCCCAACGTCCACTTCCATCCCCGGCTCCGGCGCGCGGCCCGCGCGCACGGCCTGGACCTCGAACTGGTCGCCGGCACCGCCGAATCTCTGCCGCTGGCGCGCGGTGCCGCCGACGCCGTCGTGAGCACGTTGGTCCTGTGCTCGGTCCGCGACGTCCGCCAGTCGCTCGTGGAGGCACGGCGCGTGCTCCGGCCGGGCGGCCGGTTCGTGTTCATCGAGCACGTCGCGGCGCCGCCTGGGTCGTGGCTGCGGCGTCTCCAAACGGCGCTGCGCGGTCCGTGGGGATTGGTCGCGGACGGGTGCCGGCCCGACCGCGAGACCGAGTCCGCCATCCGAGAGCAGTTCACCACGGTCGAGGTCGAGCGCTTCCGCGCGCCCCTAGGCCTCGCCGCGCCCCACGTGATGGGCGTCGCCACGTCAGACGGGCACTGATTCTGCCTGCTAGCGTAGGGCCACGCGCCCGACGAACGTCTATCCTCCGAACCCTCGGCACGGGCCGCCGACGCACTCCGCACTCCGCACACCACGACCTCCACGACCTCCACGACATGGAAGCCACCTTCACCCACGACGACGTCCGCGAGTACTACGGCGAGACGCTCAAGGGCACGGCCGACCTCAAAACGACGGCCTGCTGCTCCGACGAGGCCGTCCCCGACCTCCACAAGCCGATCCTGTCGCTGCTGCCCGACGAGGTGATGAGCAAGTTCTACGGCTGCGGCTCGCCCATCCCGCCGGCGCTGGAGGGCGCGACCGTGCTGGACCTGGGGTGCGGGACGGGCCGGGACGCCTTCGTCGCCGCCGCGCTGGCGGGGCCGACGGGCCGGGTGATCGGCGTGGACATGACGCAGGAGCAGCTCGACGTGGCGCAGCGCCACCAGGCCGCCGTCGCGGAAGCGCTGGGCCACCCCGAGCCCACGACCGAGTTTGTGCTGGGGACGATGGAGGACCTGGGCGCGCTGGGCATCGAGGACGGGTCCGTGGACGTGGTGATCTCCAACTGCGTCCTCAACTTGGCGCCCGACAAGGCGCCGGTCTTCGCCGAGATCGACCGCGTGCTCAAGGTCGGCGGCGAGTTGTACGTCTCCGACGTGTTCGTCGACCGCCGCCTACCCGAAGCGGTCCGCCGCGACCCCGTGCTGGTGGGCGAGTGCCTGGGCGGCGCGCTCTACACCGAGGACTTCCGCCGGATGATGGCCGACCTGGGCTGGCGCGACGTGCGGACCGTGACCGAACGGCCCATCGAGGTCGAGGACGCTGAGCTTCGCGACATGCTGGGCAATGCCCGCTTTACCTCCGCCACCATCCGCGCCTTCAAGCTGCCCGAGCTGATCGAGGACCGGTGCGAGGACTACGGCCAGGTCGCCACCTACCGCGGCGGCATCACGGGCCAGCGCCACGCCTTCATGCTGGACGACCACCACCTGTTCGAGGTGGGCCGCCCGATGTTGGTCTGCGGCAACTCCGCGGCGATGGTGCAGGCCACGCGGTACGGCGCCTTCTTCGACGTCACCGGCGACCGCTCGACGCACTTCGGCCTGTTCGACTGCGCGCCGGCGCCAGCGCCAGCCGCGAGCGGGGACGAGGCCAGCGCTAGCTGCTGCTGACCGCCCGGGTCCGTTCACGTTGGCGGGTCGCGTCCGCCAGCGCGGCGGTAGGGGAGGGGGCGGAGCGCTACCGGCGCGGCGTCCAGACCACCGTCCCCTCGGCGTCGATGTAGCCCAGCAGCCCGTCCAGGCGGACGGCGGCGAGCCCGCCGGAGAAGTCGTCCACGTCGTCGTAGGTCGCCGGGCCGATCAGCGAGCCGTCGGGGCGGACGAACGTCCACAGGCCGTCGACCTCGACCGCGGCGCGGTCCTCGACGAACCCGCGGGCGTCGTCGAACTGGGGCGCGATGCGGCGCTGGCCCCCCTCGTCGATGAACTCCCACTTGTTCTCGGTCCGGACGGGCGCGAGGCCGCTTCCGAAGTCACCAGCCGAGATAAACGTCTGGCTACCCAGCGGCCGGTTGCCTTCGCGATCGATAAAGAACCACTGGCCCTGGCGCACCGCCGCGCGGCCGTCGGAGAACGAGCGGGCGTCCTCGTACTCGGCCTCGATGACCTCTTGGCCCGACGCGTCGATGAACCCGTACGTGTTGCCCTGGCGGACGCGGGCGCGGCCGTCGCTCAGCGACCACAGGTCCTCCCAGGTCGCGTCCACGACCGTGTTGCCCTCGCGGTCGATGAGCCCCCACCGGTAGTTCGGCATCCGGACGGCCGCGTGGTCCTCCGAGAACGCCCGCGCGCCGTGGAGGTACGGGTTGACGACGAACCGGCCCTCGGTGTCCACAACGCCCCACCGGCCGTCCACGCGGACCCGGGCGCGGCCTTGGCTGGGCGCCCGCACCTCGTCGGCTCGGACGGTGAACGCGACGTCCCCGCTGGCGCGGAAAAAGTCCCAGAACGAGCCGTCGTCCCAGCGGCGGGCGGGCGTTAGCCCGCCGCCGCCGGCCTCGGCGCGGTCGTAGCCCGCCAGCGTCACGGCGATGCGGCCGGTCTGGTCGATCAGGACCGGCTTGGCGTCGTTGGTGGCTGGGAACAGCCGCTCGGCGGAGTCGGCGTCGCTGCTGAACGCGTCGCAGCCCGCCGCGCTGGCGGCCAGGGTGAGCAGGAGCAGGCAGGGGAGGAGTCGGCGCATGGGGTTAGCGGCTGGGCTGCCAGACGACCTCGCCCTCGGCGTCGACGTAGCCGATGCGGGTGTTGTCGTCGGAGCCGGTGATGACCTGGGCCAGGCCGCCGCGGAACGGGCGCGCCTGGTCGTAGACGGGGCTCGCGACCGTCCGCCCGTCGTCGCGGCTGACGTAGCCCCAGCGGCGGTTGAAACGGACGGCGGCGCGGCCTTCGGAGAACGGGCCGGCCTCCGCCATCTTCGGCGGCACCAGGAACGCGCCGTCGCGGCCGATGAAGCCGGTGCGGCCGTCCGAGACCACGCGGGCGTAGCCCTCGGTAAAGGGCTGGGCGTCCTGGTAGCTGGTGTTGAGCGCGATCTGGCCGTCGGTGCCGACGAACTTCCAGACCTCGCTGCCTTGCTCGCGCACCGGCGCCAGCCCCACGTTGGAGAACGCGCGCGCCTCGGCGAAGGTGGTCGGGAAGGCGGTCTCGCCCGACGGCCGGACGTACTGCCAGCCGTCCGCGGTCTGGACCGGCGCGAGCCCGCCGACGAACGGCCCGGCGGCGGCGAACTGCGGCTCCACGACCGTCTGGCCGCGCTCGTCGACGTAGCCCCACAGGAAGCCGCTGCGGACGGCCGCGCGGTTCTCCGAGTGCGGCTCGGCGCTGCCCCACGTCGCGCCGCCCACGACCTCGCCCCCGGTATCGCTGTAGCCCCAGCCTCCATCCTCGGTCTGGACCGGCGCCAACCCGTCCGAGAACCGGCCCGCGACCAGGAAGCGCGGCGAGACCGCCAGCTCGCCCGCGGGATCGGCGTAGCCCCACAGCGTGCCCACGCGCACGGCGGCGCGCGACTGGTGCATCTCGTCGGCGAAGTCGAACCGGGGCTGGCCGATCAGCCGGCCCTCGGCGTCGATAAAGCTCCACAGGCCGTCCTGCTTGACGGGGAAGAGCTCGGCCTGCTGGCGCTCGACGTCCCCTCCGCCGCCGCCGAGCGCGTCGCAGCCGCTCACGGCGAGCAGGACCGCCAGCGCGGCGATGAACGCGACGGGGCGGGGGAGGGGAGGATTCTGGAAGGGTAGGGATCGGGTCATCGGACCAGGGTCAGGGGGACGGCGCGCGTGGCGCCGCCGGTGTCGAGGCGGACGAGGTAGACGCCGGCGGCCAGGCCGGAGGCGTCCAGCGCCAGGCGGTGCGAGCCGGCCGGCATCGAGGAGTCAGTGATCACGCGGACGGTCCGGCCCTGGACGTCCACCAGTCGGGCGGTGACGTGCGCCGGCTGGCCCAGCGTCAGGCCTACCGTGGCGCGGTGTCGGACGGGGTTCGGGGAGACCGGGCCCAGCAGCAGATCTGAATCGAGAGGGCCTGGGGCGGAATCAACGGTCGACGACACCAGGCCAGCTAGGGGCGAGAACGAGCGGCCTAGCACGGCCGTCGTGTCGCTCGCCTCCATCCCGAACCACCCGCCCAGGATGCTCGTGTAGACGCGGCGGAAGTCGACCGACATGGGCAGCGCGCTCGCGTTGTCGGGCAGCGAGTCCAGGACGGGCCCGGGCCCCTCGCCGTACATCCCGCCGCCGACGCCCGACCCGAACAGCAGCATCGGCGACGCCTCGGCGTGGTCGGTCCCGCGCGACCCGTTCTCGCCGATCGTGCGGCCGAACTCCGAGAACGTCATCGTCAGGACGCGGTCGGCGTCGGCGCCGAGGTCGCGGTAGAAGGCCGAGACCGAGTCCGCGATCTGGCGCAGCAGCTCGGGCTGGCGGTTGATCTGGTTGGAGTGCGTGTCGAAGCCGCCGATCGAGACGGCGTAGATCCGCGACGGCAGCCCGCCCTTGATGAGCCGGGCGACCGAAGCCATCGACGAGGCCAGGCCGCCGCCGGGGTAGCCCGCCTCGCCGTCGTTGGCGCCCGTTTGGCTCGCGTCGTAGACGGCGTCGCGGTAGCGCAGGCCCGAGTTGTAGATCCCGCGCACGAAGCGCAGCTCGTCGCCCGCCGCCGTCGCCGAGACCGCCGACTCGTCGTAGAACTGCCCCGACTGCGCCAGCCGGTCGAACTGGCCGGCGTTCGAGAAGCTCATGCCCAGCGCGCCATTGGCGCCGCGCACCAGCAGCGACGACGCGCCGCCGATGCGAATCGCGACGGGGTAGTCGAGCGGGTCGGAGGTGTGCGTCGGGAACGCCTGGTCGACGTAGCGGCCGGTCCAGCCGTCGCTCCGCGCGCCGCTGGCGTCCGCGCCCGAGGCCCAGATGTCGGTCGAGCGGAAGTGCGAGCGGCTGTGGTCGGGGTAGCCCGCCGAGTGGATCACGGCGAGGTCGCCGTTGCCCCACATCGGCTCCAGCGATCCCATGGCGCCGTTGAGCCCGTAGTCCGCGTCGAGCGCCATCACCGAGCTGGCCGACTGGCGGATGGTGGGGCGGCGCCGGTTGTAGGTCGCGCTCGTGTGCGGGACCACCATGTTCAAGCCGTCGTTGCCGCCGCCGAGCTGGATGATGACCAAGATGCGGTCGGTCTCGCGCTCGCCCAGGGCGCGCAGCATGGCCGTGTGCGAGGTCGCCTGGACCGCGCGGGCCTGGGCGCCCGTCCCGATCAGGAACGTGCCGGCGGCGGCGGCCGACGCGCTGGTCAGGAAGTCGCGGCGCGACCACGCGGCGTGGTCGCGGTCGTGGTCTCGGCCGTAGTCGAGCGAGATCGCCCGCTTGGGGTGGTGGCTGTGGCCCGCGTGTCCGTGGTGGTGGTCGCACATGGGCTAGACGAGCTGGTACTCGGGCAGGTTGACGAGGGCGGAGAGCAGCGCACGCAAGCGGTCCTGGGCCGCGCCCTCGTCCGAGACCATGATCTCGGTCCAGAAGCCCTGCCGCTCGCGCCGGGTGTAGGAGGTCGGGACGCTGTCGAGCACGGTGTCCTCGGCCAGGGCGTCCACCTCGGCGTCGCTCAGCGGCACTGCCAGCAGGTGGTCGGCTAGGTCGCGCGTGAGCTGGTAGGGGTCGAAGGCGTCCGACAGCCGCTCGACGAGCGGCACGGGGTCGAAGCGCGCGAAGGGGCCGGCGCCGTAGATCACCTCGTCGGCGACGCCGCGCCGGGCGGGGATCGTGCCGGTCGTGATCCACGCGCGGTACTCCAGCGGGTCGTCGTAGCCGGGCCAGCCCTCGACGCTGGGCGGGTTGAGCACCTCCTGCCCGACGGCCTGGCTCACCACGCGGACGCGCTCTAGGGCGTTCTGGGACGGCGTCACGCCCAGCTCGCGCATCAGCCCCAGCATCAGCTCCATCGGCGTCTTGATGCGCGCGCCCATCACGTCGGCGCTGTAGAAGTGCGCGCTCGCCAGCAGCTCGCCCACGACCGCGGCGGTGTCGAAGTCAGTCGCCCGCAGCCGCGCCGCCAGTGCGGCGACGACGCCGTCGTTGGGGACGGGGTGGACGAACCAGGCGTACAGCTTGGCCGCCACGAAGTGAGCCGTTTGCGCGCCGCGCTGGCGGAAGATCAGGTCCACGACGTCGTCGGCGGTCCAGGCACCGGTCTGGCCGAAGAGCGTCTTCTGGCCGGCGTCGTGGCGGCCAGCGTTGAAGGTGCCGCGGATGCGGGACTCGTCCACGGTCCAGCCGGTCAGGGCGCGGGCGGCCTCGACGATGTCGGTCTGGGTGTAGTTGGCCGAGCCGTCCGGCCCCGAGATCCCCATCGAGAACAGCTCCAGCACCTCCCGAGCGTAGTTCTCGTTGATCTCGCCGGCGCGGTTGGTGTCGTTGTCCAGGAAGCGCAGCATCGCCGGGCGCTTGGCGATGCCCTCTAGCATCGGGCGGAGCGGGCCGGTCGCGCGCTCGCGCAGGAACGTGAGGTAGTCGACGGCGAAGGAGGCCTGTGCGTAGACCGACTGGGCCGTCGCGAAGTGGTCGTGCCAGAACAGCAACAGCTTCTCCCGCAGCCCGCCCTCCATCATCTCGGCGTACCAGTCCCGCTGCCACTCGTAGAGCCGTTGGATGTTGGTCCCGTTGTCGCTGGTCGTCCGGTTGGCCCAGCTGGGCTCGTCGGGAAGCGGACGGCTCGCCGCTTGAGCGAGGAGCGCCTGAGCCGCCGCGGAGGCCGAGCCCCGGGTCAGCGCGGCCACGACGTCTGGCCGGGTGGCGCCGACGTGCGTCCGGCGGACCAGGTGCGTGGCCTGGCGCGCGCCCCAGTTGCCCGTGTAGGGCGAGAGGTTCGCAGACCGGGCGGCGTGGGACGGGAGCGGGGCCGGTCGCGTCGAGCGGCCACGCAGGAAGGCGCGTCGGTCCATGGGCCAGGGCGGGTGGGGTGGCCCCCGGCAACGCGGAGGCGTAAAGGGCCTATCGGCACCCTGGCCCCAAACATCAAATGCCGCGGCGTCTTGTCGAGCCCCGTGTCGCCGCCGCGCACCACTGGCGAGCGTTGACGGCGCCCGCGGAACGAACAAAACCGCTGCGCCCCCTTGGCCCCCTCAGCCGCCTAGATCCTAACCAGACTCCCCGCCCGGCGTGTCTTGGCCCTCCCTCTCCCCGCTGGCGGACGCCCTCCGCCAGCGGGGAAAGGCGCCTTAGTCCGTGTGGAGCGCGCGCTCGATCAGGAAGCGCAGGTGCTCGCGGTGGGCCCGGGTCTCGGCCGAGGCGCTGGGCGCCGCGGCCAGCATCGCGTCGACGCGGCGGAGCTGGGCGAGGCCCTGGCTCTGGGCGACCGAGTCGTAGTCGTCCTTCTCGTCGGCCATCAGCGCCGCCAGTCGGGTGACGTACTCGACCTGCAGGTTCTGGCGGAACGTGTTGACCTCGCCCCGGGCGTCGGCATCGAAGACGGCGGCCGTCAGGTCGGCCATGACCTCCGAGAGCGGGTAGGCGTTGCCGTAGAGCCGGGCGTCGGTGACGCGGCCGACGGTGTTGGGGTGGAGCACGTGGTCCATCACGCCGCCCTGGATGGCGAGCGCCCGGGCGTGGATGCGCGGGTCCTCGGGCGCGCCGAAGAACTCGAAGCCGCGGCGCTGGCGGGCGAGGTAGGCGTAGACGCCGCCGGCGGCGTCGAAGGCGTCGGGCGCGAACAGGCCGCGCGCCAGCAGGTCCATGGCCCGCTTTTGCTCGGCGCGCGAGACCGGCGTGAACGGCT
The DNA here is from genome assembly GCA_963789285.1 of Rubricoccaceae bacterium. Taxonomy (GTDB): domain Bacteria; phylum Bacteroidota; class Rhodothermia; order Rhodothermales; family Rubricoccaceae; genus Rubrivirga. The sequence goes on along the minus strand of CAWBJZ010000004.1, from coordinate 1,329,621 downwards.
GCGTCGCGCCGGGCTGGCCCACCATCGCGCGGTCGACGTAGACCCCGCCGACGTACCGACTGGCGACGTTCATCTGGTTCCGGGTCTCGCCCGTGAGCACCAGGTAGGCCTGGTACAGGTCCTGGTAGCTCTCGCCTTGGACGGCGGTCCGTTGGCGCAGGTCTTGGAACGTCTGCTCGATCAGGTCCATCCGGCCCTCGGCGTACGCCAGGGCGTCGCTCGACAGGTCGTAGATGTTGACGCGGGGGTCGATGGCCTTGCCTGGGCTCCGCATGTCGTCGGCGTCGTTGCCGAAGACCAGGGCCCGCTCCGTCGAGCGGTCCAGCAACGCGGCGCGCTCGGCGTCCGAGAGGTCGCCGTAGGCGTAGGTGATCGCCCAGACGTCGTACGGCCCGGGCCGCGTGCTGTAGAACACGCCCTGGCTCTCGCCGGGCGCGGCGATGTTGACGGCGGGGTAGTCCATCACCGAGCCCATCAGGCCGATGCGCTCGGTCAGCGCGAAGTCCGTCGTCTGCTCGGGCGTGAGCATCTGGCTCGCCTTCATGTTGTGGTTCAGGCCGAGGGTGTGCCCGATCTCGTGGAGCACCAGGTAGTAGATCGAGTGCTCGACCAGCATCTCGACGTCTCGCTCGCTGGCGCCCCGGGCGCGCAACGCTGCCGCGCCCAGCATCGCCTGGGCCTGCATCTGGGCGCCCAACGTGCACGCGCCGTGCTCCGCGCCGGCGGTGGCCTCCGCCAGCAGGGCCGTCGCCACGTCGAAGGTCTCGGCGTAGCGCATGCGGTTGGTGAGGAACGAGTACTCCAGCATCACGTCGGCGCCCAGGATCTGGCCCGTGCGGGGGTTGACGAACGACGGCCCGTAGCCGCCGAAGGGCGGGGTGGGGGACGAGGTCCAGCGGAGCACGTTGTAGCGCATGTCGCCGGCGTCCCAGTCGGCGTCGTCGGGCTGGACGCGGACCTCGACGATGCCGGGCAGGCCGGCCTCCGCAAACGCCTCGTTCCAGCGCAGCGCCGCGTCTTTAATCGTGTCGCGGTACTCCAGCGGCGTCGTGTTCTCGATCCACCACACCAGCGGCTCCCCGCCCGGGCGCAGGTCCCAGCGGTGGACCAGGTCGCGGTAGGGCGTCGAACTGGCGGAGGTCAAGTCGGTGACGGCCGTCGTGAAGTAGCCCACGCGCGGGTCCTCGAACAGGGGCTCGAAGTCGGTCTCGGGCATCGCGATCAGGCTGTGCTGCAGCGTCACCGTGACCGCGCGCGGGTCCGTGACGGCCTCGCCGCCGCCGTTGAGCGGCGCCGGGTTGTCGTAGACGTAGCGGACGATGGCGTCGACGTTCTCGGGATAGGTCCGCAACTCGACGAGCGCGGTCTTGTCCTTGGACAGCGTTCCCAGGCGGAACGCCGTCGGCGGCATCCCGGGCGGCGGCGTCGGGCGGACGGCCGCCAGTGCCTCGGTCAGGAACAGGCCGTCGGCCTTGATCAGCACCAGGCTGTCGCTCTCGGCCACGACGCCCTCGACCGCCAGCACGGCGGGGCTGATGTTGGCCTCGGCCGCGCGCGAGACGGGGTTGCTCTCGTCGAAGTAGAACGAGGTGTTCTCGCGCACGAACTCGACCTTGTCGAAGCGGCGCTGGATGGTGAACACGCTGTTGTCGCGGAACTGGCCCCGGAAGTGCCCACCGACGGGGACGCCGTCGACGACCTGGGTGAAGTAGATGAACTCGCGGTCGAACTGGTCGGGGCGGATCGCCATCATGGCGGCGCCGGTCGTGGAGTCCTGGTAGACCGTGAACAGCCCGTCCATGCGGCTGCTCTTCTTGACGGCCTCGGCGAACGTGTCGGTCGAGTCGGAGGCCGCCGGACTGGCGGGCGTCGCGACCTGGGCGCCCGTCGAGCACCCGCCGACGGCGAGGGCGGCGAGGAGCAGCGGGAGCAAGCGGGTCATCGGTCGTAGGGAGGGCGCGACCGCAGGATAGCGGCCGGCCGCTCCTGGCGCTACCGGACGTCACCGACGGCAGCCGCCCCCGTGGGCGCCGCCCGCTCTCGGGCGCCGCCAGCGGGGCGCAAGGCGAGACGCCGGCCCGCTCGCCGGGTGCAGGCGACTACTGACCCAAGATCCGCTCCCGCACGTCGTCGGGCGCGTTCTGCTCGATGAACAGCCGAGCGGAGACCACCGGGACGCCCTGGGTCTGGAGCTCTGCCGCTTGCTCCTCCGTCAGGAAGACGGCGACGATCCGTGTCTCGGGCCGGTTGGTCGTCCTCCGGCCGCCGGTCAAGAACGAGCCCGACTTGGTGGTCGTCACCTCGGTGGCCGCCTCGGCCCGCCGGAGGTAGGGGTAGCCCTTCTCCAGCGCCAGCTCCGACGCGCGGACGAGCGCGTACTGCTCTGCCACCTCCGTCGACGTGTACCCGTTCCCGTTGAACGTGACCTCGACCGAGCGGTCGCTCTGCCAGGTCTCCGAGAATCCGCCGGTGCCGCCCTTGGCCTGGTAGGCCGTCGCGCAGCCGCAGAGGGACGCGGCCAAGATCAGAGTTGCAATCCGCATAACCGAGTCAGGAGGGGAGGGCCGAATGGTACCGCGAGAACCGGCCTCCAGCGATAGGGCTGCCAACAAACTGCGCGCGCGAGTGGGGCGGTAGATCCGGCCGAGTTCTCACTAGGGCACACCCGCCTCTTCTCCACCTGCCCCGCCGCGCCGTTCGCCACTGGCGGACCGCCTCCGCCAGCGCGACGAGGATCACCTCAAGCCGCGCCGCCAGCGAGGGGCCGTAGACTTGGGCGTCACCCGCCGGTCTACCGATGCGCCTCCTCGTCCTCGCCCTGCTGGCGGCCTTGGCCGCCGACGTCCACGCCCAGGTGGACTCCACGCTGTTCGGGTCGCTCGACTACCGGTTGGTGGGGCCGTTCCGCGGAGGCCGCGCGTCGGGCGTCGCCGGCATCGCGGGCGACCCGCTGACGTACTACCAGGCCGCGACCGGCGGCGGCGTCTGGCGGACCCGGGACGGCGGCGGGAGCTGGGACAACGTCTCCGACGGCTATTTCGGGGGGAGCATCGGGAGCGTGGCCGTCGCGCCGAGCGACCCCAACGTGATCTACGTCGGTGGTGGCGAGAAGTCATTGCGCGGCAACGTGTCGCCAGGCTGGGGGATGTGGAAGAGCGACGACGCCGGGCGGTCGTGGCGCGGGCTCGGGTTCGAGGGCGGGCAGCACATCCCACGGATGGTGGTCCACCCGCGAGACGAGGACATCGTCTACGCGGCCGTGCTCGGCCACGCCTTCGGGCCAAACCCAGAGCGTGGCGTGTTCCGCTCGCGCGACGGCGGCGAAAGCTGGGAGCACATCCTGTTCGTCAATGAGAACGCAGGCGCCTTCGAGCTCGAGATGGACCCGACCAATCCGCGCATCCTGTACGCCAGCGTCTGGCGGGTCCGGCGGACGCCGTTCAGCTTCTCGTCGGGCGGCGAGGGCTCGTCGATCTGGAAGTCCACGGACGGCGGCGACACCTGGACCGACATCTCGGGCAACGACGGCTTCCCCGACGGCATCTGGGGCATCAGCGCCGTCTCGGTCTCGCCCGCCGACCCCGACCGCGTCTACGCGCTCGTCGAGAACGAGGACGGCGGCCTGTTCCGCTCCGACGACGCGGGCGACACCTGGACCCGCGTCTCCGCCGACCGCAATCTGCGCCAGCGCTCGTGGTACTTCACGCGCCTGGGCGCCGACCCCCAAGACCCCGACAAGGTGTGGGTGCTCAACGTCCAACTCTGGGTCAGCACCGACGGTGGCCGGACGTTCGAGAGCGTCGATACCCCACACGCCGACCACCACGACATCTGGATCGCGCCCGAGGACGGCGACCGCATCGTGATCGCCGACGACGGCGGCGCCCAGGTGACGTTCGACGGCGGCGACACCTGGAGCACCTACCTCAACCAGCCGACGGCGCAGTTCTACCGCGTCACGACCGACAGCCACTTCCCGTACCGGATCTACGGCGGCCAGCAGGACAACTCGACCATCCGGATCGCCCACCGCAGCGCGGGCGGCTCGATCACCGAGCGCGACTGGGAGCCCTCGGCCGGCGGCGAGTCCGGCTGGCTGGCGCCGCACCCGGACGACCCCGACATCGTGTTCGGCGGCAGCTACGGCGGCTTCTTGCAGATGGTGAACCACCGGACGGGCGAGAGCCGCATCGTCAACGTGTGGCCCGAGAACCCCATCGGCGCGCCGGCCAAGGACCTCAAGATCCGGTTCCAGTGGAACTTCCCGCTGTTGTTCTCCCAGTACCGCGATCCCGAGACCGACGACTACCCATTGTTTGCGGCCGGCAACCACCTGTACCGCTCGACCAACTACGGGCAGACGTGGGACCGGATCTCGCCCGACCTGACGCGTGCCGACCCGGCTACGTTGGAATCCTCTGGCGGACCGATCACCCAGGACAACACCTCGGTCGAGTACTACGCCACCATCTTCGCGCTGGCGGAGAGCCCCCGCCAGTCGGGCGTGCTGTGGGTGGGCTCCGACGACGGGCTCGTCCACGTCACGCGCGACGGCGGCGGCCGGTGGAGCAATGTCACGCCCGGCGAGCGCCTGCTGCCGAGCGACGCGATGATCAACTCCATCGAGGCCGACCCCGCCCGTCCGGGCGGCGCTTACCTCGCCGCGACGCGCTACAAGGTCGACGACTTCCGCCCCTACCTCCTGCGCACGACCGACTACGGCCAGTCGTGGCAGCGGATCGACCAAGGCATCGACGCGCCTGCCTTCACGCGCGTCATCCGCGCCGACCCCATGCGTCCGGGCCTGCTCTACGCCGGGACCGAGCGCGGGATGTACGTCTCGTTCGACGACGGCGAGCAGTGGCAGCCGTTCCAGCTCAACCTGCCCATCGTGCCCGTCACCGACCTGGCCGTCCGCCAGGGCGAGCTGGTGGTCGCGACCCAAGGACGCGGATTCTGGGTCCTCGACGACCTGACGCCGCTCTACCAACTGGCGCCGGCGGTCACCGCGTCCGAGATGTGGCTGTTCGAGCCCAAGCCGACCTACCGCGTCGACGGCTACCGCCAGTCGGTCGCGCGCGGGGCCGGCACCAACCCCGAGTCCGGCGTCGTGATCCACTACCGGCTGGCGCGAAGCGTTGCCCGACTCGGCCGACGCTGCGCTCAAGATCCTCGACCGCGACGGCGAAGTCGATCCAGGCGTTCACGCCCGGCGACGACGAGTTCGAGCTGGCGACCGAGGCGGGCATGAACCGCGTGGTCTGGGGCCGCCGCTACCCCGACGCGTCGCGCTTCGACGGGATGATCTTCTGGGGCGGCGGCCTGAGCGGGCCGCAAGCGACGCCGGGCGACTACACGGCACGGCTGGTGGTCGATGGAGACAGCATGCAAGTCCCGTTCGAGATCCGGCTCGACCCCCGCTCGTCGGCCACGCCGGCGGACCTGCAGGCGCAGTTCGAGTTCTTGCGCGAGGTAAGGGACAAGGTGACCGAGGTCAACGAGTCGGTCGAGCAAGTCCGCGACCTCCGTGGGCAGATCCGCTCGTTCCTGGCTCGCTTGCCCGAGGGGGCAACAGGCGTGGACACGGTCAAAGCGGCGGGCAACGCGCTCATCGAGCGGATGACGGCCGTCGAGGAGGTGCTCTACGAGACGCGGAGCGAGAGCCGCCAGGACCCGCTCAACTACGGGATCAACCTGGGCAACGAGCTGTCAGCGCTGGGCGGCACGGTCGCCTCCGGCGACTTCCGGCCGACGGACCAGGCCTACGCCTACCGCGACGAAGTGATGGCCGAGATCGAGGCCGAACTCACGACGCTGCGCACGATCCTGACGACGGAGGTGGACGCCTTCAACCGACTCGTCCGCGAGCAGGAGCTCCCGATCATCGCCCCGGCATCGGACTGACGCCCGCACGGCTGGCGACGCGCGTCGCCAGCGGGTTGAGGTCTAGGAGTACGCCTCCATCGGCGGGCACGAGCACACCAGGTTGCGGTCGCCGTAGGCGTTGTCCACGCGGCCCGTGCTCGGCCAGAACTTGGACTGGCGGAGTCCATCGACGGGGTAGGCGGCCTGGCTCCGGGTGTAGGGGTGCGACCAGTCGTCGGCGGTGACCTCGGCGGCGGTGTGCGGCGCGTTGTTCAAGACGTTGTCGTCGGCGTCGGCGGTGCCGAGCTCTAGCTCCTGGATCTCGGTGCGGATGGCGATCATGGCGTCGCAGAACCGGTCGAGCTCGGCCTTGGACTCGGACTCCGTCGGCTCCACCATCAGCGTGCCGGTCACGGGCCACGACATCGTCGGCGCGTGGAAGCCGTAGTCGATGAGTCGCTTGGCGATGTCCTCCGCCCCGACACCCGCCTTTTGGAAGGGGCGGACGTCCAGGATGAACTCGTGCGCCACCAGTCCGCCCGGTCCGCGGTAGAGCACGTCGTAGTGGCCCTCCAGGCGCCGGGCCATGTAGTTGGCGTTCAGGATCGCGGTCTGGCTCGCCCGGCGCAGGCCCTCGGCGCCCATCATGGCGATGTAGCCCCACGAGATCAACAGCACGAGCGCCGAGCCGTAGGGCGCCGCCGCGACCGGGCCGATGGCCTGGTCCCCGCCCGTCGGCACGACGGGGTGGCCGGGCAGGAACGGCGCGAGCGCCTCGACGACGCCGATCGGTCCCATGCCCGGTCCGCCGCCGCCGTGGGGGATGGCGAACGTCTTGTGCAGGTTGAGGTGGCACACGTCCATCCCGAAGTCGCCCGGGCGGCAGAGGCCGACCATCGCGTTGAGGTTGGCCCCGTCCATGTAGACCATCCCGCCCGACTGGTGGACGATGTCGGCCATCTCCTGGATCGTCGTCTCGAAGACGCCATGCGTGCTGGGGTAGGTGATCATCAGCGCCGCCAGTCGGTCGGCGTGCTTCTCGGCCTTCTCGCGCAGGTCGTCGATGTCGACCTCGCCGGCGTCGGTGACCTTGACGGCGACGACGTCCATGCCGGCCATGACGGCAGACGCGGGGTTGGTGCCGTGTGCCGACGTTGGGATCAGGCAGACCGTCCGGTCCTCGTCACCGTTGGCCTGGTGGTAGGCGCGGATGGTCAACAGGCCGGTGTACTCACCCATCGCGCCCGAGTTGGGCTGGAGCGAGACGGCGTCGAAGCCGGTGATCTCGGCCAGCCACTCCTCCAGCGTGTCCACGATCTCCTCGTAGCCCTCGGAGTCGGCGTCGGGCGCGAAGGGGTGGACGTTGGCGAAGCCTGGGAACGTGACGGGCATCATCTCGGCCGTCGCGTTGAGCTTCATCGTGCACGACCCGAGGGGGATCATGCTGTGGACGAGCGACAGGTCCTTGTTCTCCAGACGCTTGAGGTAGCGGAGCATCTCGTGCTCGCTGTGGTAGCGCTCGAACGTGGGGTGATCCAAGAAGCCCGACTGGCGGCGCATGACGCCGCTGTAGGCCTCGTCGCCGGTCTCGGGCAGGACGGCCCCGCCGAACGCCTCCACGATGTCAGCCAGGTCGCTGTCGGTGACCGTCTCGTCGAGCGCGACGCCGACCGTTCCGTCGTCGTAGGCGCGCAAGTTGATCTCGAACTGCTCCTTGGCGACGGCCACCACGTCGCTGCCCCCGCCGATCTCGACGCGCAGCGTGTCGAAAAAGTCGGCGTGCTGGACCGTGTGCCCGGCCTCCTCCAGGGCGTCCGCCAGCCGCTGGGTCTGGTGGTGGACGTAGCGGGCGATCTGGGTCAGCCCCTCGGGTCCGTGGTAGACGGCGTAGAAGCCGGCGATGTTGGCCGAGCAAGACCTGAGCCGTGCAGATGTTCGAGGTCGCCTTCTCGCGGCGGATGTGCTGCTCGCGCGTCTGCAGCGCCATCCGCAGTGCGGTGTCGCCGTGTCGGTCCTGGCTCACGCCGATGATCCGGCCCGGGATCTTGCGGGCGAACTGGTCCGTCGTGGCGAAGAACGCCGCGTGCGGCCCACCGAAGCCCATCGGGACGCCGAACCGCTGGCTGCTGCCGAGCGCGACGTCGGCGCCCCACGCGCCCGGCGCCTCGATGAGCGTCAGCGCCAGCAGGTCGGTGGCCACGGCGAGGTAGCCGCCGGACTGGTGGACGGCGTCGGCGAGGGCGGTGTAGTCCACGACCTCGCCGTCCGTCGTGGGGTACTGGACGAGCGCGCCGATCAGGTCGTCGCCGGGGGTGTAGTCCGAGAGGTCCGCGACCTCGACGGTGATGCCGACCGGCTCGGCCCGCATCTTGACGACGGCGATGGTCTGGGGGTGGCACCGGTCGTCCACGGCGAACCGGAGCGCTTGCCGCGGTGCGCGCCGGCGAACATCGACATGGCCTCGGCGGCGGCCGTCCCCTCGTCCAGCAGCGACGCGTTGGCGACCGGCAGCCCGGTCAGATCCGAGACGACGGTCTGGAAGTTGAGCAGCGCCTCCAGGCGTCCCTGGGCGATCTCGGCCTGGTACGGCGTGTACTGCGTGTACCAGCCGGGGTTTTCCAGCACGTTCCGCTGGATCACCGGCGGCAGGATGGTCCCGTGGTAGCCCATGCCGATGTAGCTCCGCGCCGTCTCGTTGAGCTCGGCGAGCGCCGCCAGCTCGGCGAGCAGCTCGGTCTCGGACATCGCGTCGGGCAGGTCGAGGTCGCGGCCCAGCTGGATGCCGGCGGGCACGGCGGCGGCGCCCAGGGCATCGAGCGAGTCGAAGCCGACCAGCTCGAGCATCTCGTCGCGCTCGGCGTCGGACAGGCCGAGGTGGCGGTCGGCGAAGACGTCGGGGTGGCTGGCGGTGCGGGCGAGCGTTTCCATAACGGGAGCGGGCGGGGGGTGGCGTCGGGTGGGTACGTCGGCGGCGCGGGCGGCGGTCCGCTTGACGGAGTCTTTGGGAGACGACGCCGTAACGGGACGCGATCCCACGGAGACGCCTCCGCCTGAGGTCTCCCGATCCACTCGCTCCACCCCCGCTTTGCGCTGGCGGAGCCCGCCCGCCAGTGCGGCGCTAGGCCTCGGAGTTGGCGCGCAGGGCGGTCATGGCCTGGCGCGCGGCGGCCTGCTCGGCGGCCTTCTTGGACCGCGCGACGCCGGTCCCCAACGTCGCGCCGTCCACGACGGCGGCGACGGTGAACTCGCGGTCGTGGCTCGGGCCCTCTTGGGACACCACCTCGTACACCGGCTGGTCCAAGCCCAGGGCCTGGACGTGCTCCAGCAGCTGGCTCTTGTGGTTGCTCTTGTCGGCGGCGGCGGCCTTGAGGTCGACGCACCGGTCCAGGACCGCCAGCACGAACTGGCGGGCGGCGCCGAAGCCGAGGTCGAGGTAGATCGCGCCCACGACCGCCTCGAAGGCGTCGGCCAGGATGGTGATGTTCTGGCGGCCCTCCGAGGCGCTCATGTTCTCCGACATCAGCACCAGCTCGCCCAGCCCGATGGCGTTGGCGAAGCCCGCGAGCGCCTTGCCGTTGACGAGCGTGGCTCGCGTCCGCGTCAGCAGCCCCTCGGCACGGTCGGGGAAGGCGAGGTAGACGCGCTCGGCGACGACGGCGCCCAGGACGGCGTCGCCCAGGAACTCCAGCCGCTCGTTGGACTCCGTCCCGTCGGTCGTCAGGCCACGGAAGAGCGACCGGTGCCGCAGCGCGTGCTCGTAGAGGTCGAGGTCGCGGATCGGCATCCCGACCAGGGCCTCGACGGCTTGGCGCGAGACGCCCCGGTCGGTGACCTCGTCGGTCGAGGTCGGTGCGCGGTCGGGGACGTCGGGGTCCTGGAAGGCGCCGAGCCACGAGCGCATCAGGCGGGCGCTACGGCGGAGGGTACCGGAAGAGGACATGCAGCCGACGGGGTGAACGTCTAAGGTCCACACGCGCGCCGCCGGAGGCAACCGCCCCGCCCCGGTTTTCACGGCCGGCTGAAAACGGCCCGGCTCCGGGGCCTCCGAATCGCCGCGCATCCGCCGGCGTTCTCCCAGCCCGCGTCCACGCCCATGCCCGTCACCGTCAACCCCGCCACCGAAGCTGAGCTCGCGACCTACGGGCGCCTGACGCCCGACCAACTGAACGCCGCGCTCGACTGCGCCGCCGGCGCCTTCCAAGAACACCGCCAGTCCGGCTTCGCCGACCGCGCCGCCGCCATGCGCCGACTGGCGGAGATCCTGGGCGAGCACAAAGATGACCTCGGCCGGCTGATGACGACGGAGATGGGCAAGCCGCTGGCCCAGGCCGTGGCCGAGGCCGAGAAGTGCGCCTGGGTGTGCCGGTACTACGCCGAGCACGCCCAACGCTACCTCGCCGACGAGCCCCGCCCCTCGGAGGCTTCGAGGAGCTTCGTGGCCTACGAACCCCTGGGGCCCGTCCTGGCGATCATGCCGTGGAACTTCCCGTTCTGGCAGGTCCTGCGCTGGGCCGCGCCGACGGTGATGGCCGGCGGCGTCGGGCTGCTCAAGCACGCCGAGTCGGTGCTGGGCTGCGGCGAGCGCATCGCCGAGCTGTTCACCGAGGCCGGGTTCGCGCCGGGCGTCTTCCAGCACGTGGTCATCGACCACGACCAGACGGCCCAGGCCATCGCCGACGACCGCGTGGCTGGCGTGACGCTGACCGGCAGCGAGAGGGTGGGCCGGACCGTCGGCGGGCTGGCGGGCGCCGCGCTCAAGCCGTGCGTGCTCGAACTGGGCGGGACGGACGCCTTCGTGGTCCTGGCCGACGCCGACATCGACCGCGCCGTCGAGGTCGGCGTCCGCGCCCGGGTCCAGAACAACGGGCAGTCGTGCATCGCGGCCAAGCGGTTCATCCTGGAGCGCCCCGTCGCCGCCGACTTCACCCGCCAGTTCGTCGAGCGGATGGAGGCGCTGGCGGTCGGCGATCCGCTAGCGGACACCAGCGACCTCGGCCCGCTGGCGAGCGCTCAGGCTCGCGAGGCGCTCCAAGACCAGGTGGACCGCGCCGTCGCGCGAGGCGCCGAGGTCCTGACGGGCGGGTCGATCCCCGACGGGGCGGGCTTCTTCTACCCGCCGACGGTGCTCGGCAACGTGCGCCCGGGCACGGTCGCGTTCCAGGAGGAGCTGTTCGGCCCTGTCGCGTCGCTCACCGTCGCCGACGACGCCGACCACGCCGTCCGGCTGGCGAACGACACGCGCTTCGGGCTGGGCGGCAGCGTGTGGACCCAGGACCTCGACCGCGGCGAGCGGCTGGCGCGCGAGATCCGGTCGGGCGCCGTGTTCGTCAACCAGATGACCCAGAGCCACCCCAACCTCCCCTTCGGCGGCGTCAGCGCCTCGGGCTTCGGCCGGGAGCTTGGCGTGGAGGGCATCCGGGCCTTCGTCAACGCCAAGACGATCTGGGTCGACTAAGGAACCCCTGAGGCCCGCCCCGGGGGATTCCCCGGGCCACATCGGGCCTCTTCCTGAGGGGCGCCGGCGCGTCGGGGCCGTACCCTGCGTCTGTCCGGCCCGTGCTTTTCCATGCTCGGCTCGGGGACTCGTCCCCGCCCATCTGCCGCGCACCGGGCGACCAGTGGTCTCTGCACCCGGCCTCGCCGCGCGTTCCCCGTGAGCGCGCGGCGTTCGTCGTTCAGGGCCGCCCGTCGGGGCTGGCGGCCGTCGCCAGCGGGCCCAGCGCGAAGCAAGCCTGCGGCCTCGGCCCTGCGCTCGCCCGCTAGGGCATCGCGGACGAGGTCCAGAGCACGGCCTCGCGGATCAGCTCCGGCGTGGACTCGGAGCCCAGCTTGTCCTTGATGTGCGAGCGGTGCGTCTCGATGGTCTTGGGGCTCAGGCCCAGCGTCGCGGCGATCTGCTTGGTCGTCCGGCCCAGGCCGATCAGCTCGAACACCTCGATCTCCCGGTCGCTCAGCGCCTCGACGCGCGAGGCCGGGTTGCGGCTGTCGAGCCAGCCCTCCAGCAGCCGGCTCCGCAGCGCCGCGCTGAGGTAGAGGCGGCCGTCGGCGACGGCGCGGATGGCGGTGACGACCATCTTGGCCGACTCCTGCTTCATCAGGTAGCCCTGGGCGCCGGCCTTGAGCGCGCGCTCGGCGTAGAGCTCCTCCTCGTGCGCCGAGACCACCAGCAGCTTGGTCGGGAGCTCGAGCGCGCGGATCCGCTTGATCAGCTCGACCCCGTTGACGCCGGGCAGCTGGAGGTCCACGACGGCCACGTCGGGCACCAGCGACTGGATCTCGGAGAGCGCGTCCTCCGCCGACCCCGCCGAGCCGCACAGGTCGAGGTCGGGCTCGAGCGCGATCAGGCTCTCGTAGCCCTCCCGCATGACGGGGTGGTCCTCGACGAGGTAGGTGCGGGTGGAGGTCATGTTAGCCGTCGGGATCCAGGAGGGTCGGAGTGGTGAGGGTGACGCGCGTCCCCTCGCCCGGCGCCGAGTCGACGGACAGGCTCCCGCCGATCAGCGTCAGCCGCCGCCGGACGCTCGCGAGCCCGAAGCCGGCGTCGGACGCGTGGTCGGCGTCGAAGCCGGCGCCGTCGTCGGCCACGACCACGCGGACGACGCCGCCGTCGTGCGAGACGGTCACCGTCGCGCGGTCCGTGCCGGCGTGCTTGGAGACGTTGAACAGCAGCTCGCTGGCGGCGCGCACCAGCAGCGTCCGCAGGTCCTCGTCGACGTCGGCGTCGCCTTCGATGGTCACCGCCAGCCCGTGCGTCTCTTGGACGCGGTGGCCCAGCCAGTCGAGCGCCGCCGCCAGGGTCTCGCTGTGGAGCACGGGCGGGCTCAGGTCCACGGACAGCGTCCGGGCGGCCTGGATGGCCTGGCCGAGCAGCGTCTCGGCCTGCTCGACGACGCTGTGGGCGGGGGCGCCCTCGGGCAGCGAGCGGTCGACGAGCGCCATCTTGACCTGGACGGCGAACAGGATCTGCTGGAGGTCGTCGTGCAGGACGAGCGCGATCCGCTGGCGCTCGGCCTCCTCGGCGCGCGTGAGCTCGGCGGCCAGCCCCCGCACCTGGGCCGTCCGCTGGACGACGCGCGCCTCCAGGCTGGCGGTGAGCGCGCGGAGGTCGCTCTCGGCCCGGCGCAGGTCTGTGACGTCGACCACGATCCCCGTCAGCGTGCCCTGGTCGCCGCGACCGGGGACGAACCGCCCGATGACGTCGAGCCACCGCCAGTCGCCGTCGACGTTGATCCGCTGGGTCACGCGCAGCTGGCCGAGCGCGCCGGAGGTGGCCTGCTCGACGGCGGCGCGCGACGCGTCGACGTCGTCGGGGTGCAGGCGGGCGTCGATGTCGGCGACGGACGACTGCGCCGGGGTCCCGGTGATGGCCTGGGCGCGCTCGTCGAGCGCGACGGCGCCGCTGGCGAGGTCGCGGCTCCAGACGCCGACGTGGGCGCCCTCCAGCACGAACGCGAGCTCGTCGAGCGCCGCCGTCCGTTCGGCCTCGGCCCGCTTGCGGTCGGTGATGTCGCGCACGACGACGCTCACGCCGTCGACCGCGCCGTCGACCACCTCGGGCACGTAGCTGCACAGCCAGGTCCGCTCAGGGTCCGGGTCGGACAGCGTCGAGCCCTGAATCTCAAGGTCCAGGACCGGCTCGCCGGTCTCGAACACCTGCTCGAGGATGGGCTCGAGCTGGTCGGCCAGCGACGGGAGCACGTCGCGGACGTTCTTTCCGATGTGGTCCTCGACCGCCACGCCGTTGATGTCCGCCAGCCGGTCGTTGATGCGGCGGTAGCGGAGCTCGCGGTCGTAGAACGCGAGCCCGACCGGGGCCGTGCCGTAGACGGCCTCGATCTCGGCCAGCTGGGTCCGGATCGTGCGCTCGTTCTCGTTGCGCCGCAGCGCGTCGGAGAGCACGTTGGCGACGCTTTGGACGAACTCGGCGTCGTCGGGCGAGAACGACCGCGGCGTGACGTCGTGGACGCCGAGCACGCCCCACGGCTGGCCGTCGCGCCCGGCGATGGCGACGCTGATCCCGCTCCGGACGCCGTGGTCCGTGAGCAGCGGGGGCCCGGACAGCCGGCCCTCGGCCTCCAGGTCCTCGACCAGAACCGGCTCGTTGGCGGCCAACGTGTAGCCGGCCTGGCCGTCGCTGCCGGAGACGGAGGCCTGGCCCACCAGCCCCTCGTGCCACCCGACGCCGGCCTCCAGCAGCAGGTCGCCGTCGTCGGGGCGCCACCGGAGCACCTTGGCGAGCGGGGCGTCGAGGGCCTGGGCGAGGTGCTCGCACGCGAGCCCGAACAAGGCGCTCTCGGCCTCGCCCTCCAGCGCCGCCAGCCCCAGGGCGGCCACGGCGCGCTGCTGGGTCGCCCGGCGGTCGGCCTCGTCCCGAGCGCGGCGCGGCTCGGTGACGTCCACCAACGTCAGGACCACGCCGTCGATGCGGTCGTCGGTCGTGCGGTAGGGCGACAGCCGCGCCGAGTACCACCGGCCGTCGTCGTCTTGGATCTCGGTCTCCTGGGGCTGCAGCGTGTCCAGGACGCGGCGCGCCGTCTGGGGGAAGTCGCTCTCGCGCAACCGGTGCGACAGGTGCTCGAACGGTCGCCCGACGTCGCTGGGGATGACGTGGAAAAGGTCGGCCGCGCGCGGGGTGTAGCGCTTGAGCTTGAGCGAGCGGTCCAGGAACAGCGTCGCGATCTCGGTCGACGAGATCAGGTTGTGCAGATCGGAGTTGACGCGCAGCAGCTCGTCCACCTTGACCTTGAGCTCCTGGTTGACGGTCTGCAACTCCTCGTTGGTCGATTGCAGCTCCTCCTTGCTCGTCTCCAGCTCCTCGGTCGTGGACTGCAGCTCCTCGTTGATCGACTGCAGCTCCTCGTTGGACGCCCGCAGCTCCTCCGTCGAGGTCTCGGACTCCTCGACGGTAAGCTGAAGCCGCTGGCGGACCTCGCGGAGCTCCCCTTCGAGCCGCGTGACGGAGGCGTCGTCGGCGGGCGCGCCGCCGCGGTCGTCGGGGACCGAGGCGCCGAGCGCGGTGACGGTCGCGGGGTCGAGCTCGACGAAGACGACCTCGGCCTGGCCGTCGTCGGCCGCTGGGCCGCCGACCGGGCCCACGTGCAGCCGCGTCACGCGCTCGCGCCCGCCCACCTCGACGCGCTTGAACGGGGTGTCGGTGGCCGCCCCGGCCGAGAACGCCCGGAACAGCGCCGCCCGCAGGTCGATGCGGAACGCCCGGAGCACCTTGTCCACGACGTTCTGGGAGACCGGCCCCTCGCGGTCCACCAGGTAGGCGCCCGCGTCTCCGAACACGTGCGTGACGTCGTAGTGCTCGTCCACCAGCAGGCGAGGCGGGGCGTACTGCTCCAGCGTCCAGTCTCGGTAGCGCTCGACCAGCCCCTCGCGCGGTGGAGGCGCCGGCAAAGTGGGGGTGGGCGGCATGCCTCGGCGGCCGTCGCCAGCGGCGCGGAACGGCATCCTGGGAAGCCCGGTCGCGTCGCGGCGGCGGTAGATCCGGGCCGGCTTGTCGGCGGCCGTGAACCCCTTGGAGAGCACCTCGGGGCCCTCGGCCGAGCCCAGGAACAGCCAGCTGTCGGGCCGGAGCGCGTAGTGGAACGTGGCGAACACGCGCCCTTGGATCGCCCGGTTGAGGTAGATCAGCACGTTCCGGCACGCGACCAGGTCCAGGCGCGAGAACGGGGGGTCGGAGAGCAGGTTGTGCCGCGCGAACAGCACCATTTGGCGCAGCGCCGGCTTGACGCGGACGCCCGAGCCCTCGACGTCAAAGAACCGCCTCAGCCGCTCGGCGGAGACGTCAGCGGCGGCGACCTCGGCGTAGACGCCCTCGCGGGCCCGAGCCAGCGCGTCCTCGTCGATGTCGGTGGCGAACACCTGCAGGTCGGGTGGGGTGTCCAGGCGGTCGCGGTGCTCGCACAGCAGCATCGCGATGGAGTACGCCTCCTCGCCCGTCGCGCACCCGGCGACCCAGACGCGGACCTGGTCGCTCGGGCCCTTGTCGTGGAACAGGGCCGGGATCGTGTCCCGCTCCAGCACCTCGAACGCCTCGGTGTCGCGGAAGAACTGCGTGACCGAGATCAGGAAGTCGCGCAAGAGCGCCTGGACCTCGTCGGGCGACTGGCGGAGGTAGCCGGCGTACTCAGGCAGCGTGGCCTGGCCGGTGACCTGGAGCCGGCGCGCCAGCCCCCGCAGGATGGTGGCCCGCTTGTAGTGGGCGAAGTCGTGGGCGGTCCGCTGGCGGAGGTGGGCGAAGATGGCCTGCAGCGCCTGGTGGTCGTTCTCGGGAAGCGCGTCGCGCTCGCTCTCCGGCAGCGCGATCCGGCCCGAGCTGTCGCGGATGGCGACCAGCTTTTGGGCCAGCTCGGCGGCCGTGCCCTGGACGTCCACCAGGTCGGTGTCGATGGCGCTGCGCGGCATCCCGTCGTATTCGGCGTCGCTGGGCGTCTGGGCCATCGTCAGCCCGGCCCGCTCCTTGACGGCCTTGAGCCCCAGTGACCCGTCGGAGCCCGTGCCCGAGAGCACCACGCAGACGGCGCGCTCGCCCATCTGGTCCGCCAGCGAGCGGAAAAAGTGGTCCACGGCGGCCGGCCGGCCCCGGTCACGCTGGGCCTCCGTGAGTTGCAGGTGCCCGCCCTCGATCTCGAGGTGCTTGCCCGGGGGGATGACGTAGACCCGGTTGGGCTCGACGTCGGGGTGGTCGGTCACCTGGGTGACCTCCATCTGGGTCTTGCTCTGGATCAGGCTTGCCAGCGCGCTCTCGTGGTCGGGCGACAAGTGCTGGACGAGCACGAACGCCATGCCGGGCTGGGCCGGCAGCGCCGAGAAGAACTCCTGGAACGCCTTGAGCCCGCCGGCCGAGGCCCCGATCCCGACCACGGGGAACGTGTCGCCGGTGACGTCGGGTGGGATGACGATGCCGTCTACGTCGGAGCCCCCAGCCCGCGGGTCGGGCTCAGGCGTGGCATCGGACGCGGGGGCGGACTCAGAAGAACTCAAACGGACGGAGCGACGGCTTTCGGCAGACGACTGGACAAGGTAGGTCCCCCGATGAAGGTAGACCCCCGCGAGGAACCCTCTGCATCCGTAGATCCCTGAAACCGCCGCCCAAGCTCCGTGCCGTAGTCTTGGGCTCACGCACCCACGCCACTCCGCCATGTCGCCGCTGCTGATCCCTCTCCTAGCGCTGCTCATCCCCATCGTCGCCATCCTGGCGGGCACCTGGGCCAAGGTGGAGAAGATGAAGGCCAGCACGGCCACGCGCTTGAGCCAAGCGACCGGGCATCTGGAGGACGAACTCCAAACCGCCCGCGCCGACCGCGACCGCTTGCGCCAGCGCATCGAGGCGCTGGAGGCCATCGTGACGAGCGAGGGCTGGGACCTGGAACGCGAGGCCCGTCGTGCCGGACTAGGCGGCGCCACCCGCGCCGGGCTGGCGGACCCGGGCGGCGAGCCAAGCCGCCTGGACCCGACGCTGCTGGACGCCGAGCCCGCGCCCACCACGCCCGCCAGTCGTCAGCGGACGCGGGAGTAGCGGGACGCAGCGACACAACGGACACGGGCTCGCGCCGCGTTCGGGACACCTCCGACACAGACTCCGGGCGGCGCCGGCCGATCCTAGGGCTCCACTTGCACCCCGACCCCATGACCCGCTTTGCCCTCGCCGCCGCGCTGGCGTTCTCGCTCGCCGCGTGCGACGCCGCCGGCCCCGACGCCGCCCTCGCCACCGCCGACCTCGACGACGCCGCCGTCGTGATCGCCCAGGCCATCGCCCTCGACGCCGGCGGCGCGCTCGAAGACGCCGCCGCGGCCGCATCGCTCGTCGCTCCCGCCGACGGCGCCCGTCAGTCGGGCGACCGGCCGGGCTGCGCTCGCGACCGCGCCTTCGATGCCGACGCCGTCCTGTGGACCGTCACCGCCAGCTGCGAGCGCGGCGACCCCGACGGCCGCTTCTACGCCTCGTTCGCCCGGACCTCGACCTACCAGTTCTTCGGCGCCGACGGCCAGGCCCAGCGCGAGCGCGACGGCGCGGCCGCCGCGGACTACGCCGTGCTCTCGGGCACCAGCCGGGTCCAGTCGCCGCGCGGCGTCCACGCCCTGACCGCGCTCGCCGTGGACCTGTCGGTCACCGACCTGGACGGCGATCTGGTGACGGTCGACGGCACGACCTCGCGCTCGGTCGCCGACACCCTGCGCGGGCGCCGCGGCGAGCGGACCTGGACGGGCACGCTCGACCTCGCGCTCGACGGCGTCCAGGGCCCGCGCTCGGTCACGCGCCGCTGGCGGACGGCCGTCGCTGGCACGATCACCGGCTCGCTCGTCGGCACCCGGACGCGGACGCCGGCCGGCGGCGAGACCGAGACGCGCGAGATCGACCGGTCGTTCACCGTCACCTTCCCGACCGACGGCCGCGGCGCCGAGATCGCCGTCGGCGGCAAGCGCTACCGCGCCGACATCGAGACGGGCGAGGTCGCCGGGCTCTCCGACTAAGCCTCGGGCTCCGTTCCCGCGACGGCCGTGCCCGCTTGGGTGCGGCCGTCGTCGCGTTGGCGAACCCGATCCGCCAGTGGGGGGTTGACGCGCGACACCTCTCTCGCTCATATGTCCCTGTCCGACCGCGTCGTCATCGTCACCGGAGCCTCGTCCGGCATCGGCGAGTCCACCGCTCGTCTGCTCGCCCAGAAGGGCGCCACCGTCGTGCTGGCCGCCCGGCGCCAGGAGCGGCTGGACGAGCTGAAGTCCGAGATCGAGGACGCCGGCGGGACCGCGCTGGCGGTGCCGACCGACGTGACCGACCGCGACGCCGTCAAGGCGCTGGCCCAGGCGACGATCGACGCGTACGGCCGCATCGACGTGCTGGTCAACAACGCCGGCGTGATGCCGCTCACGTTCCTGCACAACATGCGGACCGACGACTGGTACCAGACCATCGACGTCAACCTGTACGGGGTGATGCACGCCGTCGAGGCCGTCCTGCCGACGATGATGGAGCAGAAGTCGGGCCACGTCGTCAACGTGTCGTCCACGGCCGGGCGCCGGGTCTACCCCGGCGGCGCGGTCTACTCCGCGACGAAGTACGCCGTCCGGGCGCTATCCGAGGGGATGCGCCAGGAGCTCGGGCCGGCGTTCGGCATCCGCGTGACCTGCATCGAGCCCGGCGCCGTCGCGACCGAGCTCACCGACGCCATCGGGGACGAGCAAATCCGCAAGGGCATGGAAAAGATGTTCGCGTCGTTGACGCCGCTCGACGCCCAGCGCATCGCCGAGGCCATCGCCTACACCGTCGAGGCGCCCGAGGCCGCGACCGTCGCCGAGCTCCTCGTGCTCCCCACCGACCAGCGCCAGTAACCCGTGTCTACGCCCACTCCCTCCCACGTCCGCGTCGCCATCGTCGGCGCTGGGTTCGCTGGCATCGGAGCCGCTGCGCGGCTGCGGGCGCACGGCACCGACGACGTGGTCGTATTCGAGCGCGCCGACGCCATCGGCGGGGTCTGGCGCGACAACGTCTACCCCGGCGCCGCGTGCGACGTCGAGAGCCACCTCTACCACCTCAAAGACGCGCCCCACAGCGACTGGTCGCGGTGGTTCGCGCAGCAGCCCGAGATCCACGAGTACCTCGAGCGCGTGGTCCAGGAGAAGGACCTGGCTCGGCACATCGCGCTCGGCACGACCGTCGAGCAGGCGACCTGGGACGACGACGCGGCCCACTGGCGGATCGAGACCGACCGCGGTGACTGGACCGCCGACCTACTGGTCGGCGCCGTCGGAGCACTCGCCGAGCCCCGGTTCCCCGACATCCCGGGCCTGGACTCGTTCGCCGGCCCGGTCCTGCACACGGCGCGCTGGGACACGGACCTGGAACTAGGCGACAAGCGCGTCGCCGTCGTGGGGACGGGCGCCTCGGCCATCCAACTCGTCCCGGCCATCCAGCCCGCCGTCGAGCACCTGACGGTGTTCATGCGGACGCCGCCGACGCTGATCCCCCGCCGCGACCGCCCGCTCTCCGACCGCGCCCGCCAACGGCTCGGGCGCTCGTGGCTCCAGCGCGGCCTGCGCCGCGCGCTCTACGCCGCGCACGAGGTCCAGGGGTTGCCGTTCCGCCATCCCAAGGTGGCGCCGGTCGGCGCCCGGATGGCGCGCCGGCACTTGCACGCCCAGGTTTCGGACCCCGCTTTGCGCGAGCGGCTCACGCCGGGCTATCGCTTTGGCTGCAAGCGCATCCTGCTCTCGGACGACTTCTACCCCGCGCTCCAGCAACCCAACGTGACGCTGGCGGGCGCCGCCGACCAGATCCGTCCCGACGCCGTCGTCGAGCCGGACGGGACCGCGCACCCAACCGACGTGCTGGTGTTCGCGACCGGCTTCCACGTCCACGACTTCCCGTTTATCGACCGCATCGTGGGCCGCGTCGGGCGGCTGTCGGAGGTGTGGCAGGGCGAGCCGAAGGCCCACGTCGGCACGACGGTCGCGGGCTTCCCCAACCTGTTCGTGATGCAAGGGCCGAACACCGGCCTGGGGCACTCGTCGGTGCTGATGATGATGGAAGCCCAGATCGAGCACCTGGTCAACGCCCTGGACGCGATGGACCGCTACGGCCTGGCGTCGATCGAGCCGCGGCCCCAGGCCCAGGAGGCGTTCGTGGCCGAGGTCGACGAGCTCTCGGAGGGGACGGCGTGGACGTCGGGCTGCGACAGCTGGTACCTGGGCGCGAGCGGGCGGAACGCGGCCATCTGGCCCGGATCGGTCGGCGCCTTCCGCCGCCGCGTGGCGCCCTTCGACCCCTCAGACTACGTCTGCCGCAGCGCCCGCACGCCCTCCGAACCCGTCCTCGCATGAAGCGGATCAACCTCAAAGGCGGCGTGGCCGTCGTCAGCGGCGCCGCCTCCGGCATCGGCCGGGCGACGGCCCTGGCCCTGGCGCAGCGCGGGTGCGCCGTCGCCCTGGTGGACCGCGACGCCAGCGGCCTGGCCGAGACCGCCCGCCTCGCCAACGCCCACCGCCAGCCGGCCGTGACCCAGCACGTCGTGGACGTGGCCGACGCCGACGCGCTGGCGGCGCTGCCGGCCGAGGTCCTGGACGCGCACGAGCGCGTGACCGCCGTCGTGGCCGCGGCCGGCGTGTCGTTGGTGGGCCGGACCGAAGACGTGTCGATGGACGAGATCAAGTGGTTGATGGACATCAACCTGTTCGGCGTGATCGGGCTGGTCAAGGGCTTCCTGCCGGCGCTCCAGCGCGAGCCGGCGGCCCAGGTGGTGACGGTGTCGAGCCTGTTCGGCATCATCGCGCCCGCCGAGCAGGCCGCCTACGCCGCGTCGAAGTTCGCCGTCCGCGGGTTCTCCGAGGCGCTGCGCCACGAGCTGGCGGACGGGACGGTGGGCGTGACCGTGGTCCACCCCGGCGGCGTGGCGACGGGCATCGCCCGCAACGCCCGCATCGCCCAGGCTGCCGACACCGACACAGAGCGTGGCAAGAGCGACGCCTTCGAGAGCGCCTTCCTCAAGACGCCGCCCGAGAAGGTGGGGGAGGCCATCGCGCGCGCCATCGAGCGCCGCAAGCCGCGCCTGATCGTCGCGTCGGGCGCGCGCGCCGGCGTTGCGCTGCAGCGGCTGATGCCGGTCCGCTACTGGCGCGTGCTCGCCCCCGGTTACGACCGGCTGACCCGCCGGCTGGGCTCGTAGCGTTGCCCGCCGAACTCGGCCCCGTCCCGCTGGCGGACGGCCGCCGCCAGTCGGTCGCTTGGGGGCGTCGGAAGGGACAGGCTCGGGAGGGTCGGGGTCGTAGGTTGCCCGGCCATCCGCTCCAGACCATGCGCGCCCTCGCTGCCTTCGTCCTGCTCCTCGCCCTCGCCGGCTGCGACTCCTCCGACCCGGGCGTGGTCGAGGCCGACAGCACGGTCACGGTCGCCTACGAGGGGCGCCTCGAAGACGGGCGCGTGTTCGACCAGAACGACCGGGCCACGTTCTCGCTCCGCGACGTGATCCCCGGCTTCCGCGACGGCATGATCGGGATGACGACTGGCGAGACGAGGACGTTCACGATCCCGCCGGACCAGGCGTACGGCGCCAACCCGCCCCGCGGGAGCATCATCCCGCCCAACGCCGCGCTGGTGTTCGAGGTGACGCTGCTGGAGCTCCGGTAGCTCCGGCTGGCGGCCCTCCGCCGGTGGCGCTCAGCTACGCCAGGTTGTGGAAGACCTGCTGGACGTCCTCGTCGGCCTCCAGCTTGGCGACCAGCTCCAGGACGGCGTCGGCGGACTCGTCGTCGAGGGGCGTCGTGGCGGAGGGGACGTACTCGACCTCGGCCGAGATCGGCTCGATGCCCCGGTCCTCCAGCGCGCGCTGCATCGTCCCGAAGTCGGAGAAGCTGCACCGCGCCACCAAGACGTCCCGGCCGTCCTCGGCGGTCCCTTCGTCCAGCTCCTCCAGCCCGTCGTCGATCAACTCGAGCTCCAGCTCGTCGCGGTCGGGGACCGCTGCCGGGTCGAGCGAGAACGCGCCCATCTTGGCGAACTGGAACGCGACCGAGCCCGAGTTGCCCAGGTTGCCGCCGCCGCGCGACAGGATGGCGCGGAGGTTGGCGACGGTCCGGTTCACGTTGTCGGTCGCGGCCGTGACCAGGAGCGGGACGCCGTGCGGGCCGTAGCCCTCGTAGAGCACCTCGTCGTAGTTCGCCGTGTCCTTGCCGAGCGCCCGCTTGACCGCGGCGTCCACCTTGTCCTTGGGCATGTTGACGCCCTTGGCGTTCTGCATCACGCGGCGCAGCTGGGGGTTCATGTCGGGGTCCGGCCCGCCGGCCTTGACGGCGATCACGATGTCCTTGCCGATGCGGGCGAACTGCTTCGCCATGCGGTCGTAGCGCGCGAACATGGTGTGCTTGCGCTTCTCGAACATCCGGCCCATGCGTCTCCTCGATTGGTGAGCCGCAAGCTACCCGCCGCCCGAGCCGCCCCACTGGCGCACGCGCTCCGCCAGGGCGGCCGCGCTAGGCGCTCACCACCCGGGCCGTCACCAGCAGTTGACCGAGGTGCCGCGTCGTGTGCTCGGCGGCGTGGACCAGCAGCCCGATCACGGTCGAGGGGACGCGGTCTCGGCCGACGGCGCGGGCGTCGGTGAGCGTGGCGGGATCGGTCGCGCGGAGTTGGGCGAGCGCGGCGTCGACCTGGGCGCCGAAGTCGTCCGCCAGCTGGCGGGGGCGGAGCCCAGGGCTGGGAATCCCCTCGGCGTCGAGGGCGGCCAGCTGGTGGTCGGAGAGCGCCTGGCCTCGGGCGTAGGTGAACAGGCGGTCCAGCACGCCCGCGAGGTGCTGGAGGTGGAACCCGGCGGAGGCGGCGCCGGCGGGACGCGTCCACAAATCGTCGGCGGGCAGATCCGCGACCAAGGCGTCCACCTCGTCGCGCGCCTGGATCAGCGCGTGGGCGACGGGCTGGAGCAGCGCCGGCACGCCGGGCACCGCCCCGCGCAGCCAGGCTTCGAGGTCAGACGGATGGGACACGGCGAGACGAGTGCCTAGGAGACCTTGTCGAAGGTCTGGATCACAGGCTCGGCGCCCATCAAATCGCCGGCAGCCGCGAAGGCGGCCTGGACGTGGTCGGAGCCCATGTGCGCTTGGACCGCTTCGGGGTTGGCCCAGCGCTCGACGGTCTGGAACCGGGTAGGCTCGTCGGTGCTTTGGAACAGCTCGTAGTGCTCGCAGCCGTCCTCGGCGCGGGACGGTTCGACGAGCGCCGCCAGCGCGTCGCGGACGGCCTCGACGGTGTCCGGGCGGGCGATGAGTGTGGCGAAGGCGTGCGTCATGGGAGTCGGGAGGCAGGGGAGGCAGGGTACGCGCGTCCGAGGTCGAGCGCGCGCCCTCCGGTGGTCATCCGCGCAGCGACGTGGCCAGCCCGCCCACCACCAGCGCCCCGCCCAGCGCGACCCACACCGTCGGCGCCTCGCCCAGCGCCCACCACGCCGCGACCGCCGCGAACACCGGCGTCAGCAGCCGGACCGTCGTTGTCGCGACGGGCGGCAGACGGCGAGAAGCCGTGCTGTACGCGAGTGTCGGGATGGCCGTCGTCACGAGCGCCAGGCCGACGAGCGCGCCCCACGGCGCCGGCCCGTCCAGGCCGGCGTACGCCTCCGCGCCGAGCGCGGTCGACAGCACCGCCAGCGCGGCGGCCCCGATCACGAACGCCAACGTCGTCACCAGGAGGGGCGACGGCGCACGGTCTGCTAGTCGGCGGAACGCGATGGCGTAGACGGCCATGGCGGCCGCGGCAACGAGGGCGAGCGCGTCACCCACGAGCCGCTGGCGGTCGGCGTCGGCGGACGAGAGCAGGCCCGGGAGCACGATCACGGCGACGCCCGCGAGCGCGAGCGCCGTCCCGGCGAGTTGGGCGCGGCTCAGCGGCTCGCGCCGGGCCAGCGCCCACCCGACGGCGAACAGCGGCGAGGCGTTGATGAACAGCGTGGCCTCGGCGACGGGCGTCAGCCGGAAGGCGGCGACCGCCGCGACGTAGTAGCCGGCCATCAACGCCGCCAGCGCCCAGGCTGGCGCGCCGGCACGACCGAGAGCGCGGCGCCGGAACCAGATCACCGGCGCCAGGGCGGCCAGCGCCAGCGCCATCCGCCCGGCCACGACCGTCGCCAGTGGGACGCCGGGCAAGAGCCGCACCCAGACGCCGGCCAGCGACCACGTCGCGGCGGACAAGACGGCGAGGGACAGGCCGGGACGGTTGAGGCGCAACGAAGCCGGGGGGCGGAGGCCGAAGATCGCCCCTCCGGCGGCGCCGCCCGAGCCGCCGGCTTGGCGCCGCCCGAGCCGCCGGCTTGGCGCCGCCCGAGCCGCCGGCTTGGCGCCGCCCGAGTCGCAGGAACGGATCACGCCGCGCTCGGTGCACCAAGCATGGACACCGACGCCTTGCGCGACCGCTACCTCACCCTAACCCGGGAGACGCTGCCCGCGCGCGCGGCCTCGGAGCCGGGCTGGCCGGTCCGCTTCGACCACTGCTTCATGCGGATCGTGCTCGACCACGCCGTCGGCCAGCGGTGGACGGACGTGGTCCGGAGCCCGGCCTACAAGAACCTGACCGATGAGCAGCTACGCCGTGCGATCAGGGCCGCCGAGCGGATGCTGGACGAGGGGCCCGAGACGGCGCGCGTGCTCAACCGGGCGAGCCTGGACGCGCGCGGGAAGCGGGGGCCCGTCGGGGCGCGCTAGGCGCCGGCTGCCCCACTGGCCGTCGTCGTCGCCAGCGGAACGGGCGTTAGCGCATCGAGCGGCGAGGAGCGCGGCAGGGGCCGAACGAGCGAGGCTCGCCCGAGCGCGGGTCGTCGGGCAGGATCGCCAGCTCGCGCGTCATCCGCTCCGGGTCCTCGGACGCTTGGTAGACCAGCATCGCGGCCAGGGTCGCGTTCTGCTTGAGGTCGTCGAACACGATCTTGTCGTAGGTGTCGAGGTTGGTGTGCCAGGTGTACTGGCGGTACTCGTCGTAGGGCGACTGCAGGCGCAGGACCGGCGCCTCGGCGCACGTGAACGAGGTGTGGTCGCTGCCCCGGTTGTTCTGCTCGCCCGGCACCTCGATGGTGACCTGAGCCTGGACCTCGGTCGGGACCGCCGCCATCCACTTGGGCAGGTGCTCGGCGGTGTCCAGGAAGCCCTGGCCCTCGATCCGCTCAAAGCGCCACGTCCCGTTGTCCTGGTTGAACCCGACCTGCAAGCCGGCCACGACCTCGGGGTGGTCCTCCCGGAACGCGCCCGAGCCGATGAGCCCTTGCTCCTCGGCGCCCCAGTGCCCGACCAGGATCGTGCGCCGCGGGTTGGGGTAGGTCTCGCTCAGGATCCGCATGGTCTCCAGCATCAGGATCGTGCCGCTCCCGTTGTCGGTCGCGCCGGTCGCGGCGTGCCACGAGTCGAGGTGGGCGCTGAGCAGGATGTACTCGTCGGGCAACTCGGTCCCGCGCATCTCGGCGATCACGTTGAACTGCGGGACGGTGCCCAGGTCCTGGGCCTGGGCGTTCACGCGGATGCGAGGCGCGTTCCCGGACTCCGCCAGTCGGGCGAGCAGGCCGTAGTCCTCGCACGACACGTCGAGCCCAACCGCGCGCTGGTTGCTGGTGCTGAACACCTTGTTGGCGCCCCACCCGCCGGACCACCGCGAGCCCAGCGTCCCGGCGATGCCGGCGTTCTCCAGGATCTGCGTCAGCTCGCGCGGATCGCCGACGGCGCTCCACCGCTGGGCCCACTCGGCGCGGAGCGACTGGCGGAGTTCATCCAAGCGCTCGACAGTCTCGGGGCGGGCGTTGGCGACCAGCTCCTGGGATGCGCGGCACATCGGCTCGGGCGCGTCGAACATGACGAACGCGCCGTCCAGCGTCGCCAGCCAGTCCGCGGCGGTCTCCGCCGTCATGTCGGCGGGCGGCGCGACGACGGCACCTTCGACGGGGCCGTCGGTGCCGGGGCTCCAAGCCAGGATCTCGGTGACGAGCGGCTGGACGCGCGGCGCGGTCATCTCGACGTGGAGCGCGCCGGGCTGCCACGACTGCCACGTGCCGTACTCCTCGCGCCGTGCCGGGACGCCCCACTCGGTGTAGGTCTCCAGCAGCCAGTCCTGGGACTGCGCCAGACCGGGCGAGCCGGTCAGCCGAGGCCCGATCACGTCGACCAGGTGGTGCATCAGCGGCTCGGTCTGGGACCGATCCATCCCCTCGGCCCAGATCTCCCGGATGACGGGGTCGTCGGTGGGGAAGTGCTGGGCCGAGACGGGCACGGCGGCCAGCAGCAGGACGAGCGAGAGCAGGAAGAGGCGCGACATCGGGAGCGGGGAAGGACACGCCAAAGGTAGGCGGCCACCCACCCCGCGCGCCGGCTCCCGCCCCGCTGGCTGCGCGACGCCCTGGCCACGACGACCACCGGACCGCTGGCGACGGCCGCCGCCAGTCGGCCTGTCGTCGCTAGACGCGGGCGGCGGGGGCGGCCTCCGCCAGGTCGTCGAACAAGCCCTCGACCGACAGGTAGCGCTCGCCGGTGTCGTAGCAGTAGGTCAGCACCCGGGCGCCCGGCTCCAGGTCGGGCAGCTTTTTGGCGACGGCCGCCAGCGAGGCGCCCGACGAGATGCCGATCAGCATTCCCTCCTCGCGCGCCGCGCGCCGCGCCCACGCCTTGGCCTCGTCGCCCGACACCTGGATCGCGCCATCCAGCAGGTCGGTCTCCAGGTTGGTCGGGATCCAGCCGGCGCCGATGCCCTGGATGGGGTGAGGGCCCGGCGCTCCGCCCGAGATCACCGGCGAGGCGTCCGGCTCGACGGCCCAGATCTGGCAGTCCGGCATCTCGCGGCGCAGGACGCGCGCGACGCCCGTGATGTGCCCGCCCGTGCCGACGCCGGTGATGACGGCGTCCAGGCCTTCGGGGAAGTCGTCCAAGATCTCGCGCGCGCTGGTCTCTTCGTGCACGGCGGGGTTGGCGGGGTTCTCGAACTGCTGGAGCATGACCGCGCCAGGCGTCTGGTCCAGCACCTCTTGGGCACCGGCGATGGCGCCCTTCATGCCGTCGGAGGCGGGCGTCAACACGAACTCGGCGCCGTAGGCCGCCATGAGCTTGCGGCGCTCGACCGACATCGACTCCGGCATCGCGAGCACCACGCGGTAGCCCTTGACCGCGCCCACCATGGCGATCCCGACGCCGGTGTTGCCCGACGTGGGCTCGACGATGGTGCCGCCGGGCTGGAGCTCGCCGCTCGCTTCGGCGGCCTCGATCATCGACAGCGCGATGCGGTCTTTGATGGAGCCGCCGGGGTTCTGGCGCTCCAGCTTGATCCAGACGTTGGCGTCCGGCCCGAACAGGCGGTTGATCTTGACGTGGGGCGTGCCGCCGATGGCAGCGAGGACGGAGTCGAGGGGCATGGGACGAAGAGAGTGGAGAGGGGGAGGACGCGGCGGGACCGCGCGTCCGTACCTACTCGCCGCGGCCGACTAGCGGTGGCTGTCGCCAGTCGCCGCGGGGGCAGGCTGCCAGTCGGGTGCGGCGCTACCAGTCGGGTGCGGCGCTAGATGTGGTACTCGATGAGCGGCGCCGTCTTGCCGTCCTGCGTCCGGATCTGGGCGACGTGCGTCACGACGGAGCCGGGCGGGACGGAGCGCGTCAGCCAGACGTTGCCGCCGATCGTGCTGCCCGCCCCGACGACGGTCCCGCCGCCCAGCACGATGGCGTTGGCGTAGAGCACCACGTCGTCCTCGATGGTGGGGTGGCGCTTGGTCCGCGCCAGCTCCTTGTCGACGAACAGCGCGCCCAGCGTCACGCCCTGGAACACGCGCACGCGGTCGCCCACGACGGCGGTCTCGCCGATCACGACGCCCGTCCCGTGGTCGATGGCGAACTGTCGGCCGATCTGGGCGCCGGGGTGGATGTCGACGCCGGTCTCGCGGTGCGCGTGCTCGGCGATCAGGCGCGGCACGAGTGGCACGTCGTGCTGCCACAGCGCGTGCGCCAGCCGGTGGACGGCCGTCGCGTAAAAGCCGGGGTAAGCCAGGATCACCTCCTCGACGGACTCCGCGGCGGGGTCGCCGTCGTAGGTCGCCTGGGCGTCGAGAACGAGGGCGTCACGGAGCTCCGCCAGCCCGGCGAGCGACTGGCGGGCGAGGTCCTCGGCGCGCTCGGGGGCGGAGCAACGCAGGAGCCCGGCCATCAGGTCCAGGAAGCGCCGCGCGTCGGCTTCGGCGGACTCGGCGTCGTGGCCGCCGGCGAACTCGGGGAAGAGCAGCGCGAGCGCGGCCTCGACGGCGTGGTCGGCCTGGGCGCGCAGGCCGGCGGGGCGCTGGTACGCCCGACGCGCGGTCTGGACGTCGGCGACGAAAGGGGAGGGGTCGGGCACGGCGGCGTTCGGGAACGGTCGGTCCAAGCCGCACCGCTGCGAAAGGTTCTCCGCCGCTGGCGGCCCGCGTCCGCCAGTCGCAAGCGAGGCTGCCTCTGGTGCCCGGCCTCCCTAGGCGCCGTCCGCGTCTCCGGCTAGCTGGCGCTCCATGCGGCGGGCGTCGGCCGAGAAGCTCCGGGAGGCCAAGAACACGAACACGGCCGTGAGCAAGAGCGCGACCGGGACGAGGTAGAGCGCGTCGTGGAGCCCGACGGCCCGGAAGGCGTCGGTCATCTCGGTCGCGCCGGCCTCGCGCATGGCCGCCCCGGCGAGCCGGTCGGAGAGGACGCCCACCACGACCGGCCCAAACGCCCCGCCCAGGAGGTACATTCCCGCGAAGTACAGGGCCACGGCCGTCGCCCGCAACCGGGGCTCGACGACGTCCTGGATGGCGGGGTAGACGCTCGTATAGTAGGCGTACTGGGCCAGCCACCCGATCCCGAACGGGACCGCGAACGCGACCAGGGACCCGGCCCCGGCCGCCAGCCCGGCCGCCGTCCCCGCCGCCGCGATCACCAGCGAGATCGCCCCGTAAACCAGCCGCCCGCTCTCGGACCGCTTGTACACCACGTCGGCGAGCCAGCCGCCAGCCGTCAACCCCACCAGTCCCGTCAGCCCCACGATCAGGCCCGTCGTGACGGCCGCCGCCGTCAGGTCGAGGCCGAAGTAGCGCTGGATCATGGGTACCAAGAACCCGTTGCCCGCGTACGCCGCGAAGTTGATCGTGATGCCGGACAGGATGATCCAGACAATCGTACGGGTCTGCAAGACGGTCCGGATCGGGCGCTCGATCTCGGCGCCCGTGCTCTGGACCTTCTCGCTGGCCCCGCGCGCTGGCTCCTTGATCCGGAAGACGAACGCGGCCAGGATCAGGCCCGGCACGGCCGCCACCAGGAATGGGGCCCGCCAGTTGCCGAACGCCTCCACCATCGGGCCGACCGTAAAGAAGGCCAGGAGCAGCCCTAGCGGCAGGCCCAACATGAACAAGCCCAGGGCTCGGGACCGCTTCTCGGTTGGGAAGAGGTCGCCGATGAGCGAGTTGGCGGCCGGGGCGTAGCTGGCCTCGCCCACGCCGACGCCCATCCGCGCCACCAGGAACGACCCGAAGCTCCAGGCCGCCGCGTTCGCAGCGGTGAAGACGCTCCACGCGGTCAGCCCCCAGCCCATCACGCGCGACCGAGAGCCGCGGTCGGCCAGCCGGCCCAGCGGCAACCCGGCGACGGCGTAGACCAAGGTGAACGCGGCGGCGATCAGGCCCAGCTGGGCGTCGTTCAACCCCCACTCCAGCCGGATCGGCTCGTTGAGGATGGCCGGGATCGTCCGGTCGTAGAAGTTGAGGAGGTTGGCGAGGAACAGGACGCCCAGGACGCGCCACGCGTTAGGGGCCTGCTTGCCGGCGGGTTCGGACACGGCCGCGGGGGCTGGGGAGGAAGGCGCGCCGGCCCAGCCATGCGGGGCGGGCGGCGGGCGCCCCGCGCTGGCGGAGACGCCCCGCCAGCGCGGGCCGGGGCTAGCGCGAGTAGCGCAGGCCGAGGTAGACCATCCGCTCGTTCACGGCCGCCCCGTAGGCGGTCAGGTTCTCGCTGCCCGTGAGGTTCGTGCCGCCGGCCAGGATCGTCACGCCGAACGTGGGCAGCGCGTACGAGGCCTGGGCGTCGAGCGTGGCGTGGCTCTCGATGAGGCCCTCGGCGAACGGCATCTCGAACTGGTAGTCGTCCACCCAGCGCAGGTTGATGCCGTAGCCGATGGCGTCGGTCACCTGGCCGGTCGCGCCCACGTTGAACTTGTGCTCGGGCGTGTTGAAGCCCAGGATCAGGTCGTCCACCTCCTCGATGTCGGCCCAGGCGTAGTTGCCGGCCAGCACGAGCGCCGGCGCGAACGCGTACTCCAGCCCCAGCTGGACGCCCTGCGACGTCACCGTCTGGTCGGCGTTGAGCCAGGTCTGGATCGCGCGCGTCCGGTTGGCGAAGCCCGGCGAGCCCGCGGCGGGCGGCGCGAAGAACTCCCCGGCGTTGGGGGCGCCGCCGGACTCCCGGCCCAGGAAGCGCCGCGTCCCGATAAAGTCGTTGTAGACGCTCCGGTAGTACGACACGTCGGCGAACAGCTTGCCGCCCAGGATCCCCTTGTAGCCGAACTCGACCGACGTCATCCGCTCCAGGCGCAGCGGGTCGATGGCGTCGGTCGGCTGCCCGAACGTGGCCGGGTTCAGCGACGCGGTCTCGAACCCGGCCGTCGTGTTGCCGACCAGGAGCAGGCGCCCCACGTCCAGGAAGATGAACTGGTCGAGCTGGGCCGGCTGGCGGAACGCCTGGGAGAAGCTGGCGCGCAGGGCCTGCTGCCGAGCCGGGCCGAAGGCGTAGACGCCCGAGACGCGCGGCGAGAACTTGGCGTCGAAGTTGCGGAACCCGTCGACGCGGCCGACGGCCGAGACCTTGAGCGCGTCGTCCAAGAACGCCCGCTGGAGCTGGAGGTAGCCGCCGTACTCGTCGTTGCCGATCCCGTCGCGCGTGTCGCGCGTGCCGGCGGCCGGGTCGATGAACGGGGAGTTCGGGCCGTCGGCGTAGAGCGTGCCGTTCGAGCGCAGCCGCGTCAGGCGGACGCTCCCGCCCACGGCCGCGTTGATCTCAGCCGGCAACGCAAACCGGTACTGGGCGTCGGTCTGGTAGATCTGGCCGTCGCTCTCGAAGCGCGGGCTCTGGCCCGGCGTCGTCGAGGCCAACGTCGCGTCCCGAGCCGTGTCGAACCGGTCCTCCCCGAACGTCGGGTAGATACCGGCCGTCGCCTGGGCCGCGGCCGCGTAGGCGTCGTCAACTGAGGCACCCGTCAGGCGCGCTTGGGCGAAGGCGCCGGCGTAGGTCTGGGCGTAGACCGTCGCGTAGTTCCGTCCGCCCGGGTCGGGCGTGCCGTCGGGGCGGACGTAGGGCTGGAGGTTCATGAACGAGCCCAAGAAGCCGAGGTCGTACGTGTCGCCCTGCTCCGAGTCGATCGCGTAGGCGCGCGCCGTCCACGACTCGCCCTCGAACGTCAGCGCCGCCGTCGAGCCGCCGATGCCGTCGAACGCGTAGCGGTTCGAGCTCTGGTAGATCCCGTTGCCCTGGCCCGCGCGCAGCGCCAGCGTGGCCTTGACGGCGTCCGTGACCAAGTACGAGGCCGTCGCCGCCAGCCGCGCCGAGCGCGCCCGGTAGTCGGTCAGGACCAGGTCGCTCTCGGTAAAGCCGGGCGTGAAGATGGCGCCCTCCCGAAACCCAAGTTGTCCGAGCGTCACGCCCTGGGCGTTGATCACGGTCGCCGGTGTGAGCGGGACGACGGCCTCGCCGTAGCGGTTGACGACGTCGGCGCCCCGAGGGTCGTTCGGGGCGCGGACCGAGCCGTCGGCCTCGAAGTTGTCGGCGATCGTCGTCAGCGTCGCGAAGTTGGTCGCGATAAAGTCGTCGGCCTCGAAGAACGATCCGACCAGCTTGTACGCGAACCGGTCGTTGACCTTTTGGGCGAACCGGCCCTGGAACTCGACCAGACCCCGCTCGCCGGTCCGGACCTGGGCCGAGGGGCCGGTGTGAAGGAACGGGCTCAGCGTCTGGAATTGGACGACGCCGTTAAAGGCGTTGGCGCCGTACAACGCCGAGTTGGCGCCGTAGACGATCTCGACGCCCTCGATGTCGATCTCCGGCACGCCGGTCAGGTTGCCGGCGTAGAGCGAGAGCACCGGATCGACGAAGTCCACGCCGTCGACGAGTTGGATCACGCGCTCGGCCTTGGCGCTGTTGAAGCCGCGCGTCGAGATCGACGAGATGAGCATCGACGACCGGCTCACGTCGACGCCCGTCAACCGGTCCATGCTCGCGATCACCTCCGTCGACGGCATCTGCGCGAGCGCCGCCGCGCTGATCCGCGCGATGGTCACGGGGGCTTCGAGGATGGTCTCCTCCTGGCGAGACGCCGAGACCACGACGTCGGCGCCGGTGAGGATCTGGGGCTCCAGCAAGATCTCGAGGGAGCTGGTCGGCCCGGTCACCGTCACGCGCTGCGTCGCGTACCCGGTGTAGGACACCCGGAGCACGCGCGGGCCCTCGCTGAAGTCGACGGTGAGCGCGAACCGTCCGTCCGCGTCGGTCGCTTGGCCGACGAACGTGCCGTCGATGACCACGTTGGCGCCCAGCGGCGGGCCGAAGTCGGAGGTGGTGACGACGCCGGAGACGTTTTGGGCTGCGAGCGGGGCGGCGAGCGCCGCGAGCAGGAAGGCGAGAAGCAGGTAGCTGTAGCGCATGGACGGCGGAAGGGGCGTGGGAGTGAACGCAGTTCACTGAATACCTACAAAAGCGCTTCCGCACAACCTCTCTTCAAGTGCCCCACCCCGGTACTTGAGACCCCGCCGTTAGGCTGCGCCCGCCGCCCCATCCCGCTTGGGAGAGGGGGGCCGCCAGCGGGGCCCGCGCCGCTCCCAGACAAGCGAACGCCCACCCCGCGAGAAACGGGATGGGCGCTCTTTCCGGGAGGCTATGGCGGTAGCCGACCCCGGTCGGTGGCGCTGGCGGCGGCTCTCGGCGAGCGCGTCCGCCAGCGCGGGCTCAGGTGCCGGCGGAGTAGTCGGTCGCGTAGACGACCTGGTCGTCGGTCAGCGTGTCGATCTCCATGCCCATCGTCTCCAGCTTGACACGCGCGATCTGCTGGTCGAGCTCCTCAGGGAGATCCAGGACCGTCTTGGGCATCTCCTCGCCGGCCTCCTTGGCCTGGATCAGCGCCAGGTGCGCCTGGAACTGGTTGGCGAAGCTCATGTCCATGACCTCCGAGGGGTGGCCCTCGGCGGCGGCCAGGTTGACGAGCCGGCCGTCGGCGAGGACGTAGACCTTCTTGCCGTTGTCCATCGTGTACTCGCGGTTGTCCTCGCGGATCATCCGCGTGTCCTGGGACACCTCGGCGAGCTCCTTGAGGTTCAGCTCGACGTCGTAGTGGCCCGTGTTGCACACGATGGCGCCCTCCTTCATCGAAACGAAGTGCTCGCCGCGGATGATGTCCTTCATGCCCGTCGCGGTCACGAAGATGTCGCCGACCTTGGCGGCCTCCTCCATCGTCATGACGCGGTTGCCGTCGAGCATCGCCTTCAAGGCCGCGGTCGGCTTGACCTCGGTCACGATGACGTTGGCGCCCATGCCCTTGGCCCGCATCGCGACGCCGCGGCCGCAGTGGCCGTAGCCGGCGACGACGAAGTTCTTGCCGGCGACCAACACGGAGCTAGCACGCAGGATGCCGTCCAGCGTCGACTGGCCGGTGCCGTAGACGTTGTCGAAGTCCCACTTGGTCTCGGCGTCGTTGACGGCGTAGACGGGGTAGCCCAGCTTGCCGTCGTCGGCCATCGCGCGGAGGCGGTGGACGCCGGTCGTGGTCTCCTCCGAGCCGCCGATGATGTCGGCCAGCTTCTCGGGGAAGGCGCTGTGGACGCGGAAGATCAGGTCGGCGCCGTCGTCGAGCGTCGTGTCGGGCGTCTTGTCGATGGTGCGGTCGATGCACCAGTAGAACGCCTCGGTGTCCTGGCCGTACCAGGCGTAGATCTCGACGCCGTCGCCGTCTCCCTTGGGGCCGAGCGCGAGCGCGGCCGAGACCGAGTCGTTGGTCGAGAGCGGGTTGCAGCCGCTCCACGAGACCTCGGCGCCGCAGGCCTTGAGCGTCTCGATCAGGACGGCGGTCTCCTTGGTGACGTGCAAGCAGCCGGTGATCTTGTAGCCGGCGAACGGCTGCGACTGGCTGTACTCCTCGCGGAGCTTCATGAGCACCGGCATCCGGCTCTCGGCCCACTCGATGCGCATCCGCCCTTCGTCGGCGAGCGAGAGGTCGGCGACTTTGTACTGTCCTTCTTTGTGGTCCATGTCGGGGGCCGCGCGCGCGGCGGGGTTTTCAGGCGTGGGTGAAAGTTAGGGACTCGCTGTGGCGTGCCGGCGCACAGACCGTGCAGATTCCGGGGACTGGCGGGCCGCGACGGCAGGGTGCAACGGCGGCGCTTCGGAGCGGTGCCGGTGAGGTGGGGCTTTTCTGGTCCCCGCGGCAGACGGCGTCCACCTTCTCCGCGATCCGTCTACTCGCTCTTGAGCCGCGCCTTGAAGAACGCATACGCCTGGTTGATGGCCTTGGTCTCCTCCTCCGCCAGCCGCTGGAGCTTGGCGCCCAGGCCCGCCACGCGGTCGGGGTGGTAGGCGGCGACGAGCAAGCGGTACTGGCGGCGGAGCGAGGCGGCGGTGACCTCGCCCGGCCCGAGCTCCAGGATGGCGCGGTGCCGGGCCTCAGGCGACTCCGGCGGAGGGGCCGGCCGTTCGGGGCGGGGCGGAGGGGCTTGGGCTTGGCCTGCGCCCGCGGCGGCCCGGGCGCGCTCTCGGCGCCGGCGCTCCTTGCGGATGCGCTCGCGCATGGCCGAGGCGCGGTCCTCGCGCGAGGTGTAGAACGTGGCTCGGCCGGTCCGCTCCGACGCCGCGCGGCTCTCGCGCGCCGAGACGGCGCCGCCGGAGCGCTTGACGTCGGCCACCCAGCCCAGCACGACGGACGCGATCAGCATCACGACGACGAGCGCGGTAGCGAAGGGGACGAGCGACATGAGCGTCGGGGCGGGCTAGAGAGACAACCGGGGGTCGTCCCGGGTTGCCTGCACGGGCCGATCGGCTCCGTCGCCCGACGGGCGGTCGGCGTCCGCGGGAGGCTGAGGCGCGGGTGCGCCGTGGGCTTGGGCGGGCAGCGCGACCGGCTGCGCCGTGACGGCCTCGGTCGTGAAGCAGCGTCGGCAGCGGGGCTCGTAGGCCTCCGTCTCGCCGACGAGCACGCGCGCGCCCTCGGCCACGATCCGCTGGGAGTGGTTGGCCGGCGCGCCGCACCGCACGCAGACGGCGTGGAGCTTGGTGACGTGCTCGGCGACGGCCATCAGCTGGGGGACCGGCTCAAAGGGCCGGCCGAGGTAGTCCTGGTCGAGCCCGGCCAGGATCACCCGGCGTCCGTCCCGGGCCAGCGACTGCACCACGTCCACCAGCTCCAGGCCGAAAAACTGCGCCTCGTCGATCCCGATCACGTCGGCGTCGCCCGCCAGCAGCAGGATCGGGTCGGCGGTGTGCACGACCTCGGACGGCATGGCCGTCGCGTCGTGGCTCACGACGGCTTGGGCGTCGTAGCGGGTGTCGAGGGCGGGCTTGAACAGGGCCACCTTCTGGCGCGCGATCCGGGCGCGCTTGAGGCGGCGGAGCAGCTCCTCCGTTTTGCCCGAGAACATCGAGCCGCAGACGACCTCGATCCAGCCGCGCCGACGGCCCTGCTCGTCCCGTGTGTAAACGTGCGGTTCCATACGGGAAGGTAGCCGACGAGCGCGGAGGGAGAGGAAAGGCCGGACCGCTCCGAAACCCTAAATCGGCGCGACGGCGTCGGCGCGGACCCAGCCGGACTCGCGGCCGACGCGGACGGGCCGCCAGCCGTCCTCGGCCTCCCCGACCGAGACCGTCTCGCCCGGCCTCAAACGCGCCACGGCCGACGCGGACGGGGCGGGCGATTCCACGACCGCCACCTCAGCCATCACGACCGCCAGCGGGCGCGTCCGCTCCCACACCGCCGCGCTGGCGGCGACGACCGCCAGCAGCGCGACGGCGCCGACGGCGACCGCGACGCGGCGGCGGTCCAGGAGCAGCAATGCGAGCGCGCCGAACGCGAGCGCCAGCGCGAGGGCGACCAGGCCCAGGGGACGGACGACCGCGACCGCACGCGTCCACCCAGCGCCGGCGGCGGACGGCTCGGGCGCTCCGGCGCGCGCGCGGGCCAGGGCCAAGTTGCGAGCGACGGCGTCGTCCAGCGGGTCAAGCCGCGCGGCGCGCTCCAGGTGCAGCCGAGCGGCGGCGGTCTGGCCCCGGGCCAGCGCGACCGTCCCCAGGTTGTGCTCGGCCGCGGCCGAGGTCCAGCCCGTCGCGACGGCGCCCTGCCACGCGGCGACGGCGCCCGACGTGTCGCCCTCGGCCACCAGCGCGGTCCCGACGGCGAACAGCCGCTCCGCCTCCGCCGGACTGGCGGCGGGGGCGGGCGCGGCTTGCAACAAGGCCAGGAGGACGATCCCCGTCATGCCTCGGCGGGGTCCGCGCGGCGCAGGCGCTGACCGACGCGTCGAGTAGGGCGAGCGTCGAGCCCGGTCAGGGCGGCTTCGGCGTCCCGAGCGACGGCGTCCGCGTCCGGCCCCAGCCCCGGCGCGAACTGACCTACGGCGCAGGCGTCGAGCACGGCCGCCAGTCGGGCGCGAGCGTCGGCCGGGGCGTCGGGCAAAGCCGCCTCCAGGTCGCCGCCGGACAGCGGGCCGGGCGGGACGCCGTGGCGGTCGGCCAGGTAGCCGCGCACGGCGGACTCGATCTCGGCGAACGCCCGGGCGCCCGGCTGGCGGCGCGCGTCGGCCAGTCTTTGGCGGACGGCGGCCGGAGCGCGGCGGTGGCGCTTGGCCGGCGTGTCGGCGGCCAACCGCTCGCGTCCGGCTCGGGCGGCCAAGACCAGGCCAGCCAGGGCGAGGGGGAGGGCGAGCCCTCCGCCCAGGAGCGCCCACAGCCAGACCGCGCGTCCCGGCGGGCGCCGCCAGTCGGACTCCGCCATCAGGCCGGCGGCGCCGTTGGGGTCGGGCGCGGCGGCGCCGTCGCCTAGGGCGTCGCCCTGGACCACGATCTCGACGGGGTCGGTCTGGACCGTCACGTAGCGGCCCGTCGTGGGGTCGAAGTAGGTCCACGGCGCGCCCGGGATCGTGAACCGGCCGCCGCCCTGGGGCACCAAGGTGTACGTGAACGTCTTGACGCCCCGCAGCGGCTCGCCTCCGCGGAACACCTCGCGCTGGTCGCGCGGGTCGTAGGCGTCGAAGCCGGCGGGCGCCTCGATCTCGGGCGCGCGCACGGCGGCGGTGTTGCCGTCGCCCCGGATCGCGACCTGGATCCGGACGGGGTCGCCGGCGGCCACCTCGCGCTGGTCGACGGTCGTCGAGACCTCGAACTGGCCCACGGCGCCGGCGAACGACGGCGGCGCGCCGGGCGGGAGGGGGCGGACGTCGATCTCGACGCCCGGCGCGACCGTCTCGCGGTCCTCGTAGCGCGACGGGAAAGGCGAATACATCGGCGAGAGCGGGTTGAAGATCGGCCGGCGGCCGGCGCGGAGCAGATCCACGGTGAACGTCATCGGCGCGAGCTCGAGCGTGCCCGTCCGAGTGGGGAAGAGGGCGACCCGGCGGATGGTGACGGCGTCGTACGGCGCGCCCCCGATGGTGACCGGGCGGGGGTACGTCGAGGCCACCTCCATCTCCTCGCGCCAGGCCCCGGGCGCGTCCCACGTCCCCACCGGCGCCGTCTGGCGGGGCTGGATCTCGGGCTCGAAGTAGAGCACGTAGTCCACCATGACCTGCTGGCCGACGTAGGCCGTCCGGCGGCTGGGCTCGGCGCGCGCGAACAGCTCCCGGCTGGCGCCGGCCCTCGGCCGCGACGCCCCCGCCGACGGGGGCGCGACGGCGCTGGGCGGCGGGCGCTGGACGGTCACCGACACCCCGTCGACCTCGACGGCTTGGCCGGCGACGCTGGCGCGGAAGCGCCCGATCCGCCCCGAGCCAGGCCGCGTGGCTTGGTACGCCCACGCGATCCGACGCTCGACGGCGCCGTTCGTCGACGTGGTGGCGTCCAGGATGGGGAACTGCGACTGCAACCGCAGCGCGCCCGTCGCCAGCGGCGGCCCGACCGACTGCCCGCGCCCGCCCTCCAGCGTCACGGTGTACGTCACCGTCTCGCCCACCTCGACCACGCTCGCCGAGACCGTCGCGTTCGCCGACTGCGCTCGCGCGCCACTGGCGGCGGCTGTCGCCAGTACCACCAGCGCGAGCAGCCGAACGGCGAGGCCGCTCCAGCGTGGCCCCCTCACCCCGTTCCTGCCCAAGGCCATCGCCGGCGCGGTCTCCCTGGGGGAGAGGGGTGTATCAGCGGAGGGGGCAGCGGTCTGCGAGGTCATCACCAGTCCTTGTCGGAGCGACGGTGCTGGCCGGTCGAGCGCTGCATCTCGCGGAGCAGCAGCCGCTCCTCCCCGCCGACGGCGTCGAGCAGGCGCTGGGCCTGGGCCGCCGTCATCTCGTCCGGCTTGCCGGCGCCCTGGGGCGGCTGCGGCTGGCCCGGGTTCTGCGGAGGCTGCTGCGCCGTCCCGTCCCGCTCGGCCTCCGGCGGGCGTTGGCCCCGCTGGTCGTCCCCATCCCCCTCCGGCTCTTGGTCCTGCGGGTCTTGCTCGCCGCCCTGGTCCTGGTTCTGCTCGCCGTCTCCGTCCTGCGGGTCCTGGTTCTCGTCTTGGGGCTCGTCCTCTTGGCTTTGCAGGATCAGGTCCTTGAGCGCTTGCAGCCGCGCGTCGCCCGGCGCTCGGGCCAGGCCGCGCTCGACGGCCGCCAGCGCGGGCTCGTCGTCGCCGTCCACGAAGAGCTTCGCGCCCTGGTGGTACAGGTCGCTCGGGGAGGGGCCGGCGGGCCGGGTCTGGGCGATCCCGACGGACGCCAGGAGCACCACGGCGGCGATCAGGCGAGCGGTCATGGCAGCGTGGGGTCGGGTGCGGCGGGCGTGTTGGTCTCGATGTCCACGACGCCGCCCAGCCGGTCGATAAAGTCCTGGTAGGCCTGCACCGTCGAGTCCTGGCGCAGGCCGTCCTCCATGACGTTGAAGGCGGGGCCGTATTGCCGCAAGTCGACCGAGCGAGTCGGCGCGGGCCTTGAGCCGGCGGGCGAAGTCGGAGGGCTCGGGTTCTTCGGGTGGGTCCTGGAGACGACGCCGGGCGATCTCCTGGTTCCGCCGGGCGTCGGCGGAGCCGGGGTCGAGCGAGCAAGGCGCGGCGCAGGAGCGAGTCGGCGCGCTGGGGATCGTCGGCCAGCAAGGCGGCGGTGCCGGCGTCGAAGGCGTAGCGGGCGCGCTGGGCGGACCGGCTTGCGCGCGAGAGCGCTTCGGCGAAGGCGCTGTCGGCCTGGGCGTAGCGCTCCTGCTCTGCCCTCGCCAGCCCCAGGCTGTGCCAGAGCCGGGCCTGCACGTCGCGCGGGACCTCGGGCCGGGCCAGGCCCGAGATGAACGCGGCCTCGGCGCCCGGGGCGTCGCCCTGGGCCAGCCGCTCGGCCCCGACCCGGCCGTCCGAGACGCCGGGCTGGAGCGCGTCCAGGCACCCGCCGAGCATCAACACCGCCAGCGCCGCCGCCGTCGCGCTGGCGGCACGCGTGGGCAAGGCGGAGACCGGGGTCTGGGCGTCTTCGGTCTTGTTGAACGCGTCGTCGTCCGCCGGAGGCGCGTCGTCGGTGCGGGGCCGGCGCAGGGCGACGAGCCGCTCCGCCAGCAGCAGCAGCAGCGCCAGGCCGAGCGGCCACTGGTAGCGCTCGGCCTCGGCGGCAAACTCCTCCTGGGACACCACGGCGCGGTCGAGCCGGTCGAGCGCGTCGTTGATGGCGGGCGCGGCGGGGCGCCTCGCGATCCGCGTGAGCCCGTCGCGGCCGGCCAGGTCGCGCAGCGCGCCGGGCTCGAAGCGCGTCACGATGGGCGTGCCCGTGCGGTCGGTCCGGTCGCCGACCTCGCGGCCCCGGTAGACCTCCGGCACCGGGGCGCCCTCGTCCGTGCCGACGCCGAGGGCCAGGATCTCGACGCCGTCCTCGCGCAACGCGTCCGCGTCGGACTCCAGACCGCCCTCGTGGTCCTCGCCGTCGGAGACCACCAGCAGGGCCCGGGGCCGGGCGTCCTGGCCTTGGGCGGCGGCGTCGAAGGCGCGGTCGGCGACTTCGAGCGCCCGGGCGAAGTCGGTCCCTTGGATCGACACCATCTCCGGGTCGGCGGCGTCCAGGAACAGGCGGAGGGCGCCCCGGTCGGTCGTGAGCGGGCACTGCAGGAACGCCTCGCCGGCGAACACGATCAGCCCGACGCGGTCGCCCCGCCGGGCGTCGACGACGCGCTCGATCTCCAGCTTGGCCCGCTCCAGCCGGCTCGGCGCGACGTCCGAGGCGCGCATGGAGTCCGACACGTCGAGCGCGATCAGGAGGTCGAGGGACTCCTGCTCGCCCTGGCGCAGCGCGGTCCCGACGCGGGGGCCGGCGAGGGCCACGGCCCCCGCCGCCAGCGCCCCGGCCAGCAGCCACGCGCGGAGGGTGCGTTGCCGCGCCAGCGCTTGCGTGACCGGCTGGCGGTCGCTGCGGCCGAGGAAGAGTCGCAACGCTTCGGTCCGCCGGCGGGCGGCGTAGGCGACCAAGGCCAGCGCGCCGGGCACGAGCACGGCGGCCAGCAGCAGGACCAGGGGCGAGCGGAACGACATGGCCGGGAAGGCTAACCCCGCCGGCTCCCGTGGTGGTGTGCGTTCACCACTCGTCCACGGCGTCCGCCAGTCGTCCCGCGTCGGCGTCGGTCGGCACGCGACAGCGCCGCTGGTCCCAATATTCTGAGGATCGGCGGTCCGCCTTGGTAGCCTGCTTCCGTCTGCCACCGCCCCCGTGACCCGAACCCGCCAGATCTGCCAAATCGCCGGCTGGGCCGTCGCCCCGTGCGCGTTCGCGGCGCTGGCGGCCCGCCTTGTGGGGGCGGGTGCCGTCAGTATTTAAGGTAGAACAGCTCCTCGCCCGGGCGGTACTGCTCGAAGAAGTGCGCGTATCTCTGGATCTCGTAGTCCCACCGCCCCAGCTCCGCCCGCGTCGCGTTCGGCCCCCCCCGCTCCGAGATCTCGCGGACCGTCTCGGCCGCTTCCGCCGCCTCCGCCGCCGTGCTCCACCGCGCTGGGCTGATGTCACACGTTCGCTCGAACTCGACGTAGACGTCACCGCCGATGAGCGCGCGCTTGTAGCGGTCGCGGGCCGGGGTCCCCCAGAAGTCCCCGGGGGGCTCCCCCATCAGCTCTTCGTAGAGCGACCAAATGGTGCCGTACCCCGGCTCGAAATACCAGCTCTCTTCGTGGCCGTCGTCCGACACCAATCCGGGGTGGCCCCCCGCGATGTCCCTAGCCATCCGATACTCGAAGTCCCGGTAGCGGAACACGTCGGGGGTGGAGAGCGGGGCGTGAGCGACCGCCCACGCCATCGAGCCTGGCGGGACGGCGTGTACGCCGATCGTGATTCCCATCGCTGTAGGGTTAGAGCGGGACGCCGCCAGGAGGCGCTCGGTCGGGTTCGGTCGCCATCTCCCGCGCCGCATAGCAGTCGAGGTCGAGATCGGCGGGGTAGGTGAACGTCGTGCCGATGTCGCTCGGGTCCACCGTCAGCACCCGCCCGAGCCAGGAGACGAACGGGTTCGAGCCGTGATCGAGCCACTGGACTTCGTTGACGAACTGGAACTCGAGGTTGCGAGTTGCTTGAGGGGAGAAGGGGCCGATGCTCACCCGCGCCACCTTCGCGTGGACGATGGAGACGCCGCGCCGGTTCGCAAGCTTGACCAACTCATCGTGGTAGTGGAGGCCCGTCCGCCGATCATAAGCGCCGATCAGCCACTCGGAGCGGACTCCGCCTCTAGCGTCGTCCTTTCCGTGCGTGTTCTGTGAGCTAATGATGTAGAGAGGTGTCCCTACGAGCCCTTGATCAGGGTGGTCCCGGAAGAAGCGGTCTCTTTCGTCTGCCAGCAGGTTGATGTGCCTTACCGCTTGATTGTACTTGTTTTCGAAGCTAAACGGATGGGACTCTCTGAACTTTGACTCGAAGATAAGCGAGATGTAGTTCGGGTTCCGACCGTTCCGACCGTGGTACAGCGAGTGGTACCCATCCAGGCCATCTCTGCTGACCTGTCCTTGGGCGTCTTTGTAGAGCGTAACTCGGCCCGCGCCGAGACCACCCAAGATGAAGTCGGACAGGCTCCGCTCGTAGGCCATGGCCGCGTCGTCCTCAACGGAGCCCTTAATGCTCCCGAAGCCGGGGCACTCGTCCACGAAGTCGTCCTTGATCGAGTCCTTGCTCTCCGTCTGCCCAACTCCGCTGCCCGACCCTGGGTCATTAGGGGAGGAACCGCCGCCGCCCGGCAGGCATGGTGTCCCCGGCCCCGTCGAGATACAGCCGCTCGGCGGCCCCTCCTCCCGGTCGCCCCAGTCCACAAACGGGTCGTTGTTGTTGTTGCTGCCGCCGTCGCCCCCCCTCGGCGCCCACACCATCACCTCGGGGAATGCGTACCACCCGTATTCCGGGTGTCGGCACTGGACCTTCCGGCTGTCTGACCAGTCGTACCCCAACGGGCAGGTTGCCCCGGCTCCATTGGGTATGTCGCCGTCGAGCGGGCCGGACCCCACGCGAGCCGAGGCACTGGTCGTGGAGGCTCGGCGCTCCTGCGGTCCCGCGCTCTCATTGAGGGCGATCCCGAGCAGGTCCGCCATGAGCGAGACCGCGCGGGCGGTCTGGGGGATCCGGCATACCCCCGCCCACCGGACGCTCTCCGAATCCGGCCGGTCGCCGAGGTAACGGAACGACAGGGTCGCACCGTCCGGCTGGCGGGCCTCGTCGGGAAAGTCGAGCCACACCGAGCGGTAGCGGTAGCCGTCGGCGGCCGGGTCGGCGGCGGCCAGGACGCACCCGTAGTCCGAGGCCGGGACGAACGATCGCCGGGCGTGCTCCCCAACGCCCGGCCCGGCCGCCTCGTCCACCGTGACCACCAGCGGGCCGTCGCTGCCGAAGCCGCCGCTGAGCGAGAGGCCGTCGGGGAGGTCCGAGAACGTGACCCCGTCGGCCGTGGGGACGACGGGGGCGGCGGACTCGGAAACCATGTCGCACCCCGAGAGCGTGAGGGCGGCTAGCGCGCAGACCGAGAGGGCGGCCCCTCGCAGCAGGTCAGAGAAGCGGGGGGGGGGGGCGGAGACATAGGAGACACGCGTGTGCAGAAGCCAGTCCGAGCAGGATGCTGGGGTCCACCCAATTTCGCAACCCACCTCGTCACCGGGCGAGACTGGACGCCCGCCGCCCCCGGGCGGGCCGGTCTACAACGACGCCGAATGCAACCGCTGCCGCTCGCTCGCGACTGGCGATGCCCACCGCGCGGTGCGCTACGGCACCTCACGCAAACGGGTGGAGGACAGGACGACGGAGGCGGCCAGGCACAGGAGCGCCGGCCACAGCGCCCACCCATAGCGCTCCTCAACATCCAAAAGAACGGTCTCCTCGATCTCGGTCCGCTCCAGCGCCGAGATCTCGGCGTAGATCTGGCGCAGCGCGTCGGCGTCGGTCGCGCGGAAGTAGCGGCCGCCGGTCGTTGTGGCGACGGCGCGCAGGGCGTCCTCGTCGACGTCGGCGGCGGGCATCATGCCCAGGCTGCCGAACGGGCCCCCGCGCCGGGACCGGCCGTCGCCGCCGACGCCGATGGCGTAGACCTTGACGTCGAGCGCCCGAGCGGCCTCGGCGGCCGTCTGGGGGTCCACCTGGCCGCGGTTGTTCTGCCCGTCGGTGAGCAGGATGACCACCTTGCTCGCCGCCTCGGAGTCGCGCAACCGGGCCGTCGCCGTGGCGAGCGCGGTCCCGATGGCGGTCCCGTCCTCGATGACCCCCATCCGCACCTCCTGGAGCATGGTCAGCAGGAACCGGTAGTCCAGCGTCAGCGGGGCCTGGGTGTAGGCCTGCGCCGCGAACACCACGAGCCCCACGCGGTCGGACTCCCGCCCCCGCACGAACTCGGCGCCGACGGCCTTGGCGGCCTCGAACCGGTTGGGGACGAAGTCATCGGCCATCATCGACGTGGACACGTCGAGCGCCAGCACGATGTCGATGCCCTCGGTCGAGCGCTCGACGGTCGCGTCGCGCACCTGGGGCCGCGCCATCGCGACGACGGCGAGCGCGAGCGCCGCCAGCAGCAGCGCGTCGGGCAGCCACCGCAGGCGTGCCCAGCCCGTCGTATGGAGCCCGGCCGCGTCGCTGGCGACCGAGTACCGCACGCCCGGCACGCCGCCGCGCCGTCGCCATAGCGCGACCGCCAGCGCCGGGACGGCGAGCAGGAGCAGGAGCCACAGGGGGGAGGCGAACGTCACGAACGGGCTGGGCGCTGAAGATCAAGAATCAGTCTGTAGACGGAGGACGCGTCGTCGATGGTGTCGAACGCGGGGGCCGCCCCTATCCCCCCCTGCGCCCAGGCCATGGACTGAAAGAACGCGGGAAACAGCGATGGGCCAAACGTGATGGTGCCGCGCCCGCCGCGTCGCTCGGTCAGGGTGATGTCGGACACCGTACGGAGGTCGAGGCTCTTGGTGGTCGGCCGGAACACGCCGGAGCGGATCAGGACGCGCTCGTCGGTGACGGCGTACACCGTCCTGGCGCGCTGCTGGC
This sequence comes from Rubricoccaceae bacterium, assembly GCA_963789285.1. GTDB lineage: Bacteria > Bacteroidota > Rhodothermia > Rhodothermales > Rubricoccaceae > Rubrivirga. The sequence continues at coordinate 1,284,625 of CAWBJZ010000004.1, read as the reverse complement.
GGTCGAGCCAGAACCGGCCGACGGTGATGTAGATAGCTACTCCGACGAACGGGAGAGTAAAAAGGAGAGCGAGCCAGCTCCCTCCGTCGCTGGGGAATGCTGCGACCCCGAACCCGAGAAGCGCGACGCCGGCCCAGACCAGGCTAAGCGGAATCATGACGATGTCGAGCCCGTGGAAGACCACCCCCTGGCGCGGCTGCCCGGACCAACGGACTGCCTCCCCCGCGGCGAGGTGCGGGTGGAAACTGTCTTCGGCGCGCTGCTTCATCTCATGGCCTCGCCCGCGACGGCCGCCAGCAGCTCAGGCAAAACGACCCCCGCCGCGCCGCGGACCTGCTCGCTCAGCCGGTGCGCGATCTCGCTCGGCTCCGGGTTGATCTCGGCCACGTAGGCGCCCGACTGCTTCGCGATCTGGGGGAGCCCGGCGGCGGGGTACACGACGGCGCTCGTCCCGACCGAGAGGTAGACGTCGGCCATCGCCGCGGCCTCGGTCGCCCGGCCGATGGCGTCCTCGGGCAGCATCTCGCCGAACCACACCACGTCGGGGCGGACCAAGCCCCCGCACGCCTGGCACGTCAGCGGGCCGTCCGCCGTCGCCGACTCGTCGGCCGGGGTCCCGCACGACAGGCAGTGCGAGCGGAGCAGCGACCCGTGCAGCTCGACCAAGGACTCGCTCCCAGCCCGCTCGTGCAACCCGTCCACGTTCTGGGTCGCCAGCAAGAACTCGCCTCCGCGCCCGACCACCCAGCGCTCCAGCGCCGCCAGCGCGACGTGGCCGGGGTTGGGCTCGACGCCCTCGACGATGGCGCGGCGGTGCCCGTACCAGCCCTGCACAAGCTCGGGGTTGGCCAGGAATGCCCCGACGTTGGCCAGCTCCTCGGGCCGGAACCGCTGCCAGATGCCGTCGGGGTCCCGAAACGTCGGGACCCCGCTCTCGGCCGAGATCCCGGCGCCGGTCAGCACGGCCACGCGCTCGGCCGAGCGCAGGCGCTGGACGAGCGTGTCGGAGAACAGGGAGACGGGTTGATGCACGGGGGAGCTGCTAGGAAGGGGGAGTCTGAGACGCCGCCTGTTCGCGCGCCGTGACCTCGGCCTCGACCGCGTCGACGGCGGTCTGGGCGTGACCGCGCAGCCGGGCGACGACCTCTTGGCTAGGGCGGACGCCCGCGAACGCGACCAGGTCCGTCGGCACGAGCGACTGGCGGACGGCGTCGGCGGTGGCCGGCGCCACGCGGCCGTCGAGCAGGGCCAGCACCTCGGACGTGGTGGCCTCCCGCGCAGGCACCGCCAGTCGGTCGGCGAGGTAGCCGCGCACGGTCTCGCGCACGGCGACGACATGCGCTTCGACCTCGGCCGGCGTCTGGGGCGTCCGCCGGGACAACGCCTGGAGGCGGGCCTTGGCGGCGGGGTACGGCGCCATCCGGGTTTTCGGACGCGGACGGCGCAGCAAGCCGGTCGCGGCCCAGACGGCGCCGGCGATCACGGCCGCCGCCAGCAGGCCGAGCCCGATCCACAACGGCGTCGCGCTGGCGAACGCGTCGGGCGGCCCGAACCCGGCGGGCTCGTGCGGCGGCGGGCCGCTCAGGACGGATCGGACCGGGACCAGTGCCGAACCCGTCCGAACCCGGACCGTGTCCACCGCGACCGCCAGCGGGCCGACGCGCGCCGAGTCGGCCGTGAACGTGACGACGCGGTAGACGGCGCTGTCGACGCGCACGGCGCCCCGAATCGACGGCGGCAGCCGGCGGACGGACAGCGCCTCGACGTCGCCCACCATCAAGAGCGGTCCGGCGTCGGGGTCGCCCTGCACGGCGGGAAACTCGACCTGGCGCCCGGGCGCGTGCGTGACGGCGACCGACACCTCGAACGGCAGACCGGCCGAGACCGAGTCCGCGAGCACCGCCAGTCGGGCGGTCTGGGCGCCCGCCCCGCTGGCGGCGACGGTGAGCAGGAGGGCGAGAAGCAGTCGCTGAACGAGGCGCCACCGCCCGGCGCTCCCCCCGCTTTCCGGCTGGTCGCAGGCTCCCCCGCTCGGAAAGCTGTCCCCCTCACTCGTGAGGGGGACAGCCAATCGCCCTTGAGCGAAGCGATGGGTGATTGGCGGGGGGAGCCAACCGAGCGCGCCAGTCCACTTCATCGGCGTCCCCGGATGCGCTGGCGGAAGAAGGCCGACAGCGGCTCGACGTAGTCGTCGTCCGTTGACAGCGTGACGTGGTCGACGCGTGCCTGAGCTAGCGCCGCCTGCGCCCGGTCCGAGCGCTGCTGCGCCCTGCCGGCGAAGGCGTCGCGCACGGCCGCGCTCGACGTATCGACAAGTGCGGCCTGACCAGTCTCGGCGTCCACCACGCGGAGCAGCCCGACCGCCGGCAGCGCCAGTTCGCGCGGGTCCTGGAGCCGGATCGCCACCAGGTCGTGCTTCTGGGCCACCACGCGCAGCGACCGCGCCAGGCCCGCCTCGTCGCCCGGCGACACCAAGAAGTCGCTCACCAAGATCACGATCGCGCGGCGGCGCTGGACGCGCATCACGTGGTCGAGCGCCGCCGCGACGTCGGTGCCCCGCTGGCGGGGCTCGTGGGCGAACACGTCGCGCAACAGCCTCAGCACGTGGCGCTTGCCGCGCTTGGGGGCTATAAACCGCTCGACGACGTCGGTGAACAGCACCATGCCCACCTTGTCGTGGTTGCGCAGCGCCGAGAAGCCCAGCACGGCGCACAGCTCGGCGGCCAGGTCGCGCTTGGCGCGCGCGCTGCCGAAGTCGGCGCTGCCGGAGACGTCCACGACCAAGAACAGCGTCTGCTCGCGCTCCTCCTCGAACAGCTTGACGTAGGGCTCGCCCGTCCGCGCCGAGACGTTCCAGTCGATCGTCCGCACGTCGTCGCCGATCTGGTACGGGCGCACCTCGGCGAACTCGATGCCGCGGCCCTTGAACGCCGAGTGGTACTCGCCCCCGAACACGTCGTCCACCAGCCCGCGCGTGCGGACCTCGACGTGGCGGATCTTGCGGAACAGCTCGCGGGGGATCAAAGCGAGGAATCAGGGGTGAGGAACCAGGAATCAGCAGGCCTTCGCGAGAACAGTTGGAGCCGCCAGAATCCGTCCGGTAGATTACCGCTGCGCCCACGCACGGCACTGGAGGGTCAGCACCTGATTCCTGATTCCTGACGCCTCATGCCTAAAGTAGCTGTCCTCGTCTTCCCCGGGTCCAACTGCGACCACGACGCCTACCACGCCGCGAAGCACGTGTTCGGGCAGGACGCCCGGTTCGTGTGGCACAAGGAGGGGTCCCTAGGCGACGCCGACCTGGTGATCGTGCCCGGCGGGTTCAGCTACGGCGACTACCTACGGGCCGGGGCCATCGCCCGGTTCTCGCCCATCATGCGCGACGTGATCCGGTTCGCGAGCACGGGCGGCTTGGTGCTGGGCGTCTGCAACGGGTTCCAGGTGCTGTGCGAGGCCGAGCTGCTGCCGGGCGCGCTCATCCGCAACGCCAGCCTGCGCTTCGCCTGCCGCGACGCCCGGCTGCGCGTCGAGTCCACGGCGACGCCGTTCACCGAGGCGATGGCCCAGGGCGACGTCCTGACGATCCCGGTCGCGCACGGCGAGGGCAACTACACCGCCGAGCCCGACACCCTGGACCGGCTGGAGGCCGAGGACCGCGTCGTCTTCCGCTACGTCGGCGCCGACGGCGAGCCGGGCGAGAGCCCCAACGGCTCGGCGCGCGACATCGCCGGCATCCGCAACGCGGCCGGCAACGTGGTCGGGATGATGCCGCACCCCGAGCGCGCTGTCGAGTCCATCGTCGGCTCGTCCGACGGCGGCCGGATCTTCGCGTCCGTCTTCGCCCACCTCGGCGGCGTCGCGGCCTAGCCGAGGCCACCCGGCTCGCGTCACCCCGGGCGGCGGAGGTGGTCGCCAGCGGGTCGTGTGATCTCGCCGCCTGTCTTCGACTAATGGTCCGCGTCCCCGTCCAGATCACCCGCCAGTTGCGGCTCCCGGCGCCGGTCGAGCGCGCCTGGGCGCTGTTAGCCGACGTGCCGGCGTGGGGCCGGCTGTTCCCCCAGGTCGTCTCCGTCGAGCCGTTCGAGCCCGCCGCCGGCCTCCGCCAGTCGGACGGTGAGCCGGCGTTCCTCTGGCGGATGGCGCCCATGGGCCCGCCGGGCGGCCGCGTCGAGACCGTCTACGCCTGCCGCTACCACCAGCCCGGAGACCACACGCTGCGGTGGACGCCCATCGACGGCGTCGGCACGGCCCGGTTCGCGGGCTCGTGCGCCCTGGCCGCCAGCGGCGACGCGACGACGGGCACGCTGCGTCTGGACGCCACGCTCGACATCCCCGCGCCGTCGTTCGTGCGCGCCGTCGTCCAGCCGGCCGTCGAGTTCGAGATGGGGCGGATGACCGACACCTTCATCGAGCGGCTGCGGGCCACGCTGGCGGCGTAGGACGCCGCCGACGAACGGCGTCGGAGGCGTTCTGACACGGAGATGTAAGTGGTTGTCGCGCAACGCTGCCGTCCCATCGGCGATTCCGTGGCTGACGGGGGCGGTGCATCCGAACGGCCGCGCCTGGGTAGGATGGAGAAGCCGCAGCACCCCTGCGGCCTCCAAGCTCCAGCGGGCTGCCTTGCTTTGGCCCCGCGATCTGGGTGCCCGCCTTGCCAGGGAAGCGGTACCCACTCCCGCCGCCCCGCGATCCGTCGCGAGGGCGGCGGTGCTTTGTGGGCTGCCCTCGACTCCGGGTCATCAGGTGGCGACCGCCCTCGTTGGTCAGCGGGCGCGAATCCAACGAAGTGGCCCGGGGTGCGGGATCTGTAGGGCCGGAGCCACGGTATCTTCGCCCCGAACGCCTTGCCCACCCCTCCCCGCGCCCCGCGCACCCCCCAATGGCCCGAGTCGATGTTGTAATGCCCAAGATGGGCGAGAGCGTGATGGAGGGGACGGTGCTGGAGTGGAAGAAGGCGGTCGGGGACACCGTCGACCAAGACGAGACGCTGCTGGAGATCTCGACCGACAAGGTGGACTCCGAGGTGCCCAGCCCCGAGGCCGGCCGCATCGTCGAGATCCTGGTCGAGGAGAACGACACCGTCGACGTCGGGACCCCCATCGCCGTCATCGAGACCGACGTCAACGCCGAGGTCGGGGAGGCGCCCGCGACGGCGCCGCCAGCGGCCCAGGCGAGCGCGGTCGAGGTGGCCGCGGCGCCGCTCGACGAGGCCGAGCCCGTCGGCGAGGAGCCGGCGACCGAGCCCGAGGCCAAGCCCGCCGCCCCGACCATCCGCCCCGCTGGCGGCGACGGCGGGGGGGACGGCGCCGGCGCCGCGGGTGGCGGCGCGCGCACGAACGTCGTGATGCCCAAGATGGGCGAGTCGGTCATGGAGGGGACCGTGCTCGAATGGAAGAAGGCCGTCGGCGACCACGTCGAGCAGGACGAGACGCTCTTGGAGATCTCGACCGACAAGGTGGACTCCGAGGTGCCGTCGCCCGAGGCGGGCACGCTCTTGGAGATCCTGGTCGAGGAGGGCGACACCGTCGACGTGGGCACGCCCATCGCCGTCATCGGCCAAGCCGGCGCCTCCGCCGACGCGCCGAGTGCCGCGCCCAGCGCGCCCGCCAGCGGCACGGCTGGCGGCGACGGGTCGAGCGAGCCGGAGCCGTACCAGAAGAGCTACAGCAGCGGCGAGGGCGACACGGCCTCCGCCGCGCCCGCCGTCCAAGAAGCGGCCGGAGCCACGGCCGCGGCCCAAGCCACCGCCGGCGACTCGGGCCCCATCCCGCGCCGTGACGACGCGGGCAACTTCTACTCGCCCCTGGTCCGCTCCATCGCCCAGGCGGAGGGGCTCTCGCTCTCCGACCTCCAGTCGATCTCGGGGACGGGCTCCGAGGGCCGCGTCTCCAAGTCCGACGTGATGGCGTTCCTGGAGTCGCGCGGCAGCGCGCCCAGCCAGCCGGCCGAGGCGCCCCAGGCCAAGAGCTACAGCGCCGAGTCGCCGGCGCCCCAAAACCAAGCCGCCCAGCCGGTCGCGCCCAAGCCGGCCGCCAAGGCGCCGGACCGCGCGCCCGCCAAGCCCACGCCCTCCGCACCGAAGCCGTCCGCCAGTGGGGCAGGTGGCGGGAGCGACGAGCGCGTCGAGGTGGTCAAGATGGACCGGATGCGCCAGCTGATCGCCGAGCACATGCGGCGCTCGAAGGACACCTCGGCCCACGTCACCAGCTTCGCCGAGGTCGACGTGACCGGGCTCGTCCGCCACCGCGAGGCGCACAAGGCCGAGTTCCAAAAGCGCGAGGGCGTCAAGCTGACGTACACGCCGTACTTCCTGGAGACCGTCATCGAGCCGCTGCGCGAGCACCCGCTCCTGAACGCGTCGGTGGACGGCACGAACGTCCTGATCAAGAAGGACTTCCACGTCGGCATCGCGGTCGCGCTGGGGACCAAGGGGCTGCTGGTCCCGGTCGTCCGGAACGCGGGGCAGCAGAACCTGACCGGGCTGGCGCACAACGTCGCCGACTTGGCTGAGCGGACGCGGAGCAAGAAGCTCCAGCCCGACGAGCTCCAAGGCGGCACCTTCACGCTGACCAACGTCGGCAGCCTGGGCAGCCTGATGGGCACGCCGATCATCAACCAGCCCCAGACGGCGATCGTCAGCCCCGGCGCCATCGTCAAGCGGCCCGTCGTGATCGAGGTCGACGGCGAGGACGTGATCGCGATCCGCCACATGATGTACGTCTCGCTGAGCTACGACCACCGGATCATCGACGGCTCGATGGCCGCGAGCTTCCTGGCCGCCTACCGCCGCCAGCTGGAGGCGTACACCGTCGACACGCCGCTGGGCTAGACCCGTCGCCCACTGGCGGAGGCCGCCCGCCAGTGGGGGCGATCCCCGACCTCCGGAATAGCGGGGCACCCGGGCGGGGCGGGGGCGTGACAGGAGCCATGACCGACACGCTCCAGATCCTCGACGCCCGCAAGGTCCGGCTGGGCGGGACGCCGGCGACGCGCTACCGCTTGCGCCGCGACGAGCCGTACACCGGCGACGACTCTCTAGACGCCGCGTTCTCGACCTTCGACGCCGTCGTGGTGCCACCGGCCGGCGGCGGGACGGACGTGGTGACGCTGATGAACGGGATCACGCGCGACATGACGCGGAGCATCCCCGTCGCCCGGGCGCTGGCGACGGCGGGCATCGGCGCCGTCATGATCGACACGCCGCTGGGCGGCGTCCGCCGGCCGACGCGCGGGCACCCGGGCGACGACCTGGCCGAGCTGCTGCGCCGCGACTTGCGGCCCGACCCCGCCTTCGTGGGGCGGCTGTTCGACGGCGTCACGCGCGACCTGCCCGCCGTGCTGGCGCTCGCCGCCAGCGAGCACGGACTGATGGGGCGGCGCGCGCTGTTCGGCGTCAGCTTCGGGTGCGTGTTGTCCAGCCTGGCGTTCGCGCGCGACGGGCTGGGCGAGCGGCTGCTGGGCGTCATCGGCCACCCGGATCTGCCGGCGATGTCGCGCGGACTCGTGGCCGGCTTCTCCCGGTTCTCCGGCCTGCCGCCGGCGTTGATCGCGACGGGCCTGCGCCTGGGCGGGGTCGCCGAGGCCGCCGCCCAGCGGTTCGGAGGCGAGGCCGCCGTCGGCGCGCTCCGCTTCGCGCGCCTGCTCCAGATCATGGGCCGGGGCGGACGCGAGGTCTCGGCCTTCAACCCCGTCCAGTTCGCGGGCCAGGTCTCCGCCAGTCGCCCGGTGCGCCTGCTGGCGGGCGAGCTGGACCCCGTCGCCACGCCCGAAGACCTGCGCGCCGCCGCGGCGCCGTTCGCCACGGCCTCGGTCGAGGTCGCACCCAGCCTGGGCCACGGCTGGTACCTCGGCGCTCGCCCGGCTGGCGCGCTGGCGTTCCCCGACCTGTGCGCGGGCTGGGCCGTCCACCAACTGGCCGACTGGGTGGACTAGCGGCGCGCCTGCCCGTCCCGCCGCCCGACGACGAACGGCTCCGGGTCGATGGCGCCGCCGCGCGCGTAGATCCCGAAGTGCAGGTGCGGCGTCGTCGCGGCCGCGTTCCCCGTGTTGCCGACCGTCCCCAACGTGTCTCCAGTTAGGACGCGGTCGCCGTCCGAGACCGACTGGCGGTCGAGGTGGGCGTAGTAGAGCGACCCGGCCTCGGTCTGGAGCCAGACGACGAGCCCGCCGATGGGCGTCTCCTGGACCCGGGACACGCGCCCGGCGGCGCCTGCCAACACCGGCGTCCCACGCGGCGCGAAGATGTCGATGCCCTCGTGGCTCCGGGCGCCGCCATCGCGCGGGGCGCCCCACCGGCTCTGGATGGCGCCCTCGTCCACACCCGCGACCGGGAACGCCAGCGACGGCGCCGTCCACACCCGGACGGAGGCGGCGCCTTGTGCGAGCAACTCGGGCCAGACGCGCAGCACCACGGCGCCGTCGCTCTCGACCGGCCGCTCGATGCGCAGCGTGTCCGGGCCCGCAGCCCACCCGGCCACCCAGGCCGAGTCGCTGGCGAACAGGTCCACGAACGCTCGGGCGGAGTCTGCCAGCGGCGAGACCTCGACGTGGAGCACCTCGCCTCGGCGCAGGTCCAGGCGCCACGCTCGCGCGACCGGCTGAAGCCCCGTTTCTAGCGTTTCGGCCGTGGGCAGATCGACCGCCAGTGGGGCGGCACGCGCGGAGTCGCCGGCCGCCAGCCAGGCCCGGCCGATGCGCGTCGAGTCCAGCCCGGCGTCGGCCAGCATCCGGGCGTAGCGCTGGGACGGCGCGGGCTCCGGGCCGAGCGACGGCACGCGACCGCAGCCAGCGAGCAAGACCAGAAGAACGAGGGCGCGCACCCTGCTGCGACCCGGTCACCGCGGGGTGGGTTTCGCTCCGGCGCCGCCCGAGCTATCATGCCGGCCCCCCTCGTACCCCATGCGTCTCCTTGTTCTCGCGGTGCTCGTCTCCGGCTGCGTCGCCAGTCGGGCGCCGCTCACTGAGCCCGTTGAGTTCCGGGCGTCGTTGCAAGCCGGGACCGTCCAGGCCGGCGCGGTGCAGGGCGTCGGCGGGACGCTGTTCAACCGCTCCTCGCGCACCGTCATCCACTACGGACGAGGCGAGATCGACAGGGTGCGGCTCCTGCGCCAGTCAGAAGAGGGACCGTACCGGCGCGCGGACGTGCCGGGAGACTCGTCGGTGGTGGTCGGGCCGTACTGGGAGCGCGCCTACCACCTCGCCTTCGCGATCGCGCCTGGCACGGGCATCCGGCTCGATCAGCCGTTCACGCGCATCCCGCCGGGAAGCCAGCGGGTGATGCGGCCCGTCCGGTTCGCGTGGCCCCGGGACCCCGGCGTCTACCGAGTGAGCGTGTGCTCGACCTACGCCCCGGAGGAGCACGGCGACAGCCGGGAGGTGTGCGCGCCGGCCGTCTGGGTCACCGTGCAGGCGTCCCCAGCGGAGAGCCCCTGATCTCGCGACGGGCGGTTGCCAGCGGCGGGCCGGCCGCCTAGCTTGCGATAGCCGTTATCCACCCGCCGTGCCCGAGCCCTCCGCCCCCTTGCGCCTGTCCGTCGCCGCCCTCGCCGAGCGGCTGGAGGGCTTCGTCACCGACTACCTCAAGGAGAAGTCGCCCGAGACGCGCGGGACGTACCGCCGCACGTTGAACGAGTTCGAGCGGTACCACGCCGCGCGCGCGGGCCGCCCGTCGACGGCGTTCCGGTTCGTCGAGAAGGACGTCGAGGCGTACAAGACGTACTTGATGGAGGAGCGCGAGCTGAGCCAGGTCTCGGTGAGCACCTACCTCACCGCGATCCGGCGGCTGTGCGACTACCTGGTCGCGCGCGGCGAGCTGGCCGAGAACCCCGCGCGCGGCGTCAAGGGCAACCGCCGGCCGGGCACGCACACCCGGGGCGTGCTGACCGAGTCCGACATCGAGGCGCTGCTGGAGGCCATCCCCAAGGCCACGGCCATCGGGCGCCGCGACCGCGCCATCGTGTCGCTGATGGTGTTCGGCGGGCTGAGCGAGGTCGAGCTCGTGCGCGCCGACATCGGCGACCTCGACCGGACGCTGATGGGCACCTTCCTGCGCGTCCAGGGCAAGGGCCGCCAGTCGAAGGACGAGACGGTCACGCTCGACCCCGCGGCGCTCGACCCGCTGGAGATAACCCTCATGGAGCGCGACGCCGCCGGCGCCGACGCGCCGCTGTTCGTCAGCCACGGCCACCGCTCGGCCGGGACGCGGCTCAACACGCGCTCGGTCCGAGGCCGCGTCAACGGGTACCTGCGCGCGGCCAAGATCAAGCGGCGCGGGATCAGCCCCCACAGCCTGACGCACACCGCGTCGCTGATCTGGCTCAACTCCGGGATGCCCGTCGAGGAGGTCCGCCGGCGGATGCGTCACGGGACGCTGGAGACGACGATGATCTCGTTCCGCAAGCAGGGGCTGCTGAAGCCGGGTGCGGGCGAGGAGTAGCGACCCACCCGCCGCGCTGGCGGGCGTCCTTCGCCAGCGGGTCGGCAGTGCTACTCGGTCGTGACGACGGTGACCCGGGTCGGCTCGTCGAACGACAGGTCGCTGGCGAACACCGCCACGTCGCCCACGCGGACGCCCGCCTCGGGGAACCGCTCGGGGTCGCGCACCGCGACGTCGTGCGCCGTGCCGTCCAACTCGAGTGTCACGAACGCGATGCCCTCCCACACGCACACGGCGTTGGGCGGGCAGCGGCTGTCTTGCTCGACGCGCTGGAACGTCACGGAGACCCCGCCCACGATCGTCGTCTCGTTGAGGCGCAGGGTCGCCTGGTCGGTCACGGCGAGGTCGGACGAGGCGATCTCGGCGTCCGAGTCGCACCCAGAGACGGCCAGGGCGAGGAGCAAGAGGGCGGTGCGCATGATCCGAAGCGGGTGTGCCTAGGGATACGGAGGCCGGGACCGGTCTGCTGCGCGGGCCCCGCTGGCGGTTCGCCCCCGCGGACGCGCCTCGCCAGTCGGTCGCGACTCTCCACGCGCTCCGCGCCCACCGCCCGGGCGCCGCCGGCTAGCTTGGCCGGCCCATTCCGCACGACCCCATGGCCCTCGTCGCCATCGTCGGCCGCCCCAACGTGGGCAAGTCGACGCTTTTCAACCGCCTCACCGAAGAGCGCAAGGCCATCGTCGACGACCAGCCGGGCGTCACGCGCGACCGCCTGTTCGGCCAGGTCGAGTGGACCGGCCGGACGTTCGACCTGGTCGACACCGGAGGGCTCGTCCCCCGCTCGGCCGAGCGCTTCGACGCCGCCATCCGGGAGCAGGTCGAGCTCACGCTGGACGAGGCCGACGTCATCCTGTTCGTCGTCGACGTCACGACCGGCATCGCCGACTTGGACGGCGAGGTCGCCGCGCGCCTGCGCCGCGCTGAGCAGCCCGTGATCGTGGTCGCCAACAAGGCCGACAACGCCATGCGGACCGTGGAGGCGGCCGAGTTCTGGTCGCTGGGCTTCCAGGACATGTTTCCGCTGAGCGCCATTAACGGGACCGGGACGGGCGACTTCCTCGACGCCGTCGTCGCTGCCTTGCCCGACGAACCGGAGGACGACCCCGAGGACACCGCGCCCCGCATCGCCTTCCTGGGCCGCCCCAACGTGGGCAAGTCGTCGCTGGCGAACAAGCTGCTGGGCCGCACGCGCTCCATCGTGACCGAGGTGGCCGGGACGACGCGCGACGCCATCGACGCCCGGATGATGGTGGGCGAGGGCGAGGACGCCCGCGAGGTCGTGCTGGTCGACACGGCCGGGCTGCGGCGCAAGGCCAAGGTCAAGGAGAACGTCGAGTTCTACTCGGCGCTCCGGACTGAGATGGCGTTGCAGAACTGCGACGTGGCGTGCGTGCTGATCGACGCCGAGCGCGGGCTGGAGTCCCAGGACGCTCGGGTGCTGCGCGAGGCGGAGTCGCTCAAGAAGGGGCTCCTGATCGTGGTCAACAAGTGGGACCTGGTGACCGACAAGGAGACCAACACGGCCCGCGACGTCGAGCGCGGCATCCGCGAGCGTCTTGGGATGCTCGACTTCGTGCCGGTCGTGTTCGTCTCGGCGCTCACCGGCCAGCGCGCCGACAAGGTGCTGGCCGAGGCGCTCAAGGTGTTCGACGAGCGCAAAAAGCGCGTGCCCACGCCCAAGCTCAACGAGGTCATCGAGGCCGCCGTCCGCCGCCAGTCGCCGCCGACGTACCGCAACATGTACGTCAAGATCAAATACGCGAGCCAGGTCCGCGACGAGCCGCCCGTCTTCGCGTTCTTCGCCAACCACCCCGAGGGGGTCAAGGAGAGCTACCGGCGCTACCTGGAGAACCGGCTACGCGAGGCGTTCGGGTTCGAGGGCGTCCCGCTGACGCTGAGCTTCCGCCGGAAGTAGCCGCCTCCCACCCTCGCCGCGCTGGCGGACGCGTTCCGCCAGCCGTCCATGGTCATGCCGGAGCGCGCTCTTTGGTTTGCGATGACGGCGCTGGTGATCGGCGGGTGCGAGAAGCCGGCCGAGCCCGCTCGGTCGGAGGCCGTTCGGCGCGATGCGGCGGAGTACGCCCGCGACCAAGGCGTCAGCCAGGCGGAGGCAGAGCGCCGGCTCGACCTGCAAGGCGGAGTCGGAGCCGTCGGCGTGATGTTGGGGGCGGCCGAGCCGGAGACGTTCGGCGGTTATTGGATCGAGCACCAGCCGTCGTTCGGCGGCGTGGCCGCGTTCACGCGCGACGCCCAGGCGACGCTCGACAAGCACCTGGCCGGGCGCACGCTTCCGACTTCGGTTCGGGCCGTCACCGTCCGACACTCGCTCCGGGAGCTGCTCCAGGTCCAGCGGGAGGTCGGCGGGGTGCTGCGAGAGGCCGGCGTGGGGATCGAGGGCGTCGGCGTCGAGGTCGTGACGAACCGGGTCCTGGTCCTGGTTCGTGACACGACGGCGGCGCGGGACCAGCTGAAACGGGCCGGCCGGCGCCTCCACCCGTCGGTCGCGTTCGAGCAAGGATGGATCGAGACGCTGGAGGGCGACGCCGACCTGATCCCTCGGCCTCCGATGCCCCCGCCCCCTCTCAGGTAGCGCTCGCCCCACTGGCGACGACGCTCTCCGCCAGCGCGAGGAGTAGGGACAAGGCGTGCCGCGTCCAGACTCGTCCGGGTGGCCTCGGCCGTCCGCTCCCTCTGCTCTCGCCTGTAAGGACACCGCGTGCGGTGTCCCCACAGGCGATCAGGCCTCGGCGGGCTGCTGGTCGCGGATGGCGCGCTCGATGGTGGAGGCGAGGTCCTGCGCCGAGACCGGCTTGGTGAGGTAGGCGTCGCAGCCGGCGTCCATGCCCGCCTGGCGGTCGCCCGACATCGCGTTCGCCGTCAGCATCACGATCACCGGTTGGCCGTGCGGGCCGGGGTTGGCGCGGATCTGGCGCGTCGCCTCCAGGCCGTCCATGATCGGCATCATGACGTCCATCAGCACCACGTCGTACGGGCGGACGCGGGCCGCCATGACGCCCTTGCTCCCGTTGTCCACGACCGTCGGGCGGTAGCCCAACCGCAGCAGCGTCATCTTGGTCACCTTCTGCATGACGGGGTCGTCCTCGACCAGGAGCACGCTGGCCGACGGCAGCATGGAGTCGGTGTCCATGACGCTGGACCGCCCCCGCCGGCCGGGGCCCTCGCTGGCGGGGTCGGTGGCTTCGGCGGGGTCGGGGGTCTGGGGCATGGGCGGGGCTGGCCTCGGGGGGGCCGGTGCTCGGGGTGGCTTCCGCCAGGGCGGCGGGTTCGAAAGCGGTGGGCGTCACGTCCTCGAAGACGGACGTGAACGCCGAGTCGTCGGCCGCGCGCGGTTGGGGCGCGCTCGGCGACGGGGCGTCGAGCGCGACGGTGAACCGGAACACCGACCCCCCGCCCGGGGCCGACTCCGCCGTCAGCTCCCCGCCCATCATGTCGGCCAGGCGGCGGCAGATCGACAGGCCCAGGCCCGTCCCGCCGTGCGTGCGCGCCGTCGAGGCGTCGGCCTGGGCGAACGGCTCGAAGACCGCCGCCAGCCGGTCGGGCGCGATCCCGACGCCGGTGTCGCGGACGGAGAACGCCAGCGAGCCGCCGTCGGCCTCGACGTGGACCGCGACGGAGCCGGCGTCGGTGAACTTGACGGCGTTGGTGAGCAGGTTGGCCAGCACCTGCTGGACGCGGCCGGAGTCGCCGGTGACGGTCTCCGGCGTGTCCGGCTCGACGGTGTGCGCCAGCTCCAGCCCTTTGGTCTCGGCCTGGTGCGAGACCGTCGCGAGCGCGCTCTTGAGGACCTGGCGGAGGTCGTAGGGCTGGTGCTCCAGCTCCATCATCCCGGCGTCCATCTTGGACATGTCCAGCACGTCGTTGACCACGCGCAGCAGCGAGCCGCTGGACGTGCGGATGGTCTCGACGAAGTCGCGCTGGTCGGCGTCGAGGTCGGTGTCGAGCAGGAGCGCCGTCATGCCGGTCACGCCGCTCATCAGCGTGCGGATCTCGTGGCTGGTGGTCGCGAGCACCTGGCCGCCGGCGTCGGCCGCGGCCTGGGCCGCGTGGGCCTGCTGGAGCAGTTGGGCGCGCCGCGTCTTCTGATCGGTCACGTCGCGCGAGACGGTTACCAGCCCGACGACGGCGCCTGACTGAGAGCGGACCGGCAGCCGCGTCGTCAGGCGTGCGCCGCCTTGCGCGTCCTGCTCCTCCGAGACGGCGGGCGCGCCCGAGCGCATGACGGCGTCGGCGGCCTGGTGCTCGGCCTCCGTCAAGGCGTCGGCCGGTCCCATGTGTCGAACGCCCGCTTGGTTCCGGAACAGCACGCGACCCCGGCGATCGACGGCGACGACGGAGTCCGGGATCGCGTCCAAGATCACGTTCAGCGTTCGGCTGCGGGCCTGCGCCTGGGCTTGCGCGTCGGGCTCTCGGGACCCGAACCCGACGGCGAACAGCGCCGGCTCGGCGTCCGCCAGCGGGCGGATCGACAACGTGACGGGGGCCTCCGTCCCGTCCGCGTGCAGGGCCACGGCTGGCGACTCGGCCTCCTCCGGTGCCGCTAGCCGGTCCCTGAGCCCGTCCCGGTGGTCCGGCGCCAGCAGCGCGCCGAGCTGGCGCCCGTCGTCGTCCAGGCCGAACGCGTCCCTGGCGGCGCGGTTGGCGTGCTGGATCCGGCCTCCGGCGTCGACCACGACCGTGGGGTCGGGGAGCAGGTCGAGCACGCCGTCGGTGAGGTCGGGCGTCGGGCGGCTGGGGCGGCGGAAGCCCGACAGCACGCTGATCCAGCCCGTCTCGGCGTCGGTGGCGCGGCGGAGAGTGGAGAGCATGCGGGTCGGGCGGAGGGAAGGACTCCGCGTATCGTCCGCCCACCTCGCGCGCTCAACGCCTTGGTGCCGCCCGACCGTTCGGCGCCGCGAAACGTCGCGCTGGCGGTACCGACGGCCAAGGTGCGCCGGGCCCGGTTCAAGATCCGCCAGACACCGGCGCGGCGGCTACTGGGCCCCGGTGATGGCGCGGACGGGCGCCAGGACGGTCCGGCGCGTGCCGCTCGAGAACTCCAGGTCCAGGCTCAGGGTGTCCCCGTCGACCAAGTCGCGCTGGAGGTCGAGCAGCATCACGTGCAGGCCGCCGGGTTCGAGCATGACCGTCTCGCCGGCCGGCACCGCCAGCCCGCCCTCGACGGGGGTCATGGCGCTCAGGCCGTCGGGGCCCTCGGCGGTCCGGTGGATCTCGACGCGGCCCGCCGCGCTCGTCTGGGCGCGGACCAAGGTATCGGTGATCGCGTCGCCGTTCTGGATCGTCAGGTAGGCCGCCGAGACGCCGCCCGCGGGCGCCGCCCGGACCATCGCGCCGTCGGCGACCAGCCCGGCCGCCGGAGCCGCCGTGGCGGTGTCGAGCGTGTCGGTCTCGGACGTGGGCTCAGGCTCCGTGGCGCAGGCGCCGAGGGCCAGGAGGGCGGGGAGGACGAGGAGGGGCAGGCGCATGGCGGGGAGGGGTCGGGAGAAGGGACGCCGGCAACCCAGCGTCTCACGCTCTCGAATCTGACGATTAGGCGAGGGAGACGCAACAGGCTCGCTGCGCTCCGCCCAAGATTCTCCGCTAGCGGAGCAGGTCGCGGACGTCCTGGGCCACCAGCTCGGGCGGCGCCGCGCTGCCGCCGTAGGTCTCGACCACCTGGCCGTCGGCGTCGATCAGGAGCGCCTTGTCGGTGTGGCTCAGGGCGTAGTACACCTGGCCGCTGGCGAACGTGTCGCGCCGGGACTCCTTGACCCGGATGCCCAACCGGTCCATCAGCCCAGCGACCGTGGCCGAGTCGCCCGTCGCCAGCCGCCAGTCCGGCCCGAGCCGCCACGCCCGGGCGTAGTCGCTCAGGACGGTCGGGGTGTCGCGCGACGGGTCGAAGGACAGCGCGACGAACTGGACGCGCGCCGTGTCGGCGCCCATCGCCTGGCGCACGAGCCGGGTCTGGGCCATCGTCATGGGGCACACGTCGGGGCAGTTCGTATAGACCGCCGTGACGTAGGCCGGCCGGCCGTCGAGGGCGCCGGGGAAGACGAACGCCGCCGAGTCCTGGTCCACGAGTTGGACGCTGAGGTCCGACAAGTCGTCCTCCGGTTCGAGGTGCTCCGGCCGGCTGGCGCACGCGCTGAGGGCGAGCGCCAGCGCGACGAGGGATGTGCGGAGCGATACCGTCATGAGTCCGCGCGCGCGATGGGGAAGGCGACCGTCCGGTTGCCCCACGACAGCACGAGCGCTCCGCCGTCGTCGGCGAACGCCCACACGAGCCCGTCGGCCGGCTGGACCAGCCCGGAGGGCGCGGCGTCGACGGTCGCGAGGTCGTCGGCTGGGTCGTACTCGTCGGTCAGGTGCGCCCCCAGGCTCCGGCTGACGTGCAGCGTCCAGGGCGCGTTGGCGCGCGGCGTGACGAACAGGCTCAGCGCGCCCGGCTCGACGCGCGCGCCTCCGACCCGGAGCGGGACCGTGGTCACGAGCTCGGTGGCGCGGTGGGCGCCGGCGGTCCAGACCGCGTCCCAGGCCACCAGCCCGCCCCACAGCACGCGGCCCCGCGCGTACGGCTTGCCGTGGACGACGGAGACGTAGCCGCCGTCGGCGAACCGCAACCCGGCCCGGCCGACACCCGAGCCGGGCGGCGGGTCGGCCTCGTCGACGCGCAGCCCGGTGACGACGAACGTCTCGGCGACGCCCGTGCCGGGGTGGCCGCTGTGGGAGCCGTGGTGCTGGGCGTGCGCGCCGCCGGCGACGAGCACCGCCAGCGCGGAGAGCAAGAGGGGTCTAATCACGGGGCGGGCGCAGGTCGCGGGCGCGGAGGGAGTGCTCCCAACGGAGCGCGCCGCTGGCGTCGTACGTGCGCAGGGTCATGGTGCGGTCGGTGCGGGGCCCGGAGACGGTCATGGTGCCGAAGTTGCGGTCGCCAGCGACGAGTGTGCCGGGCACGCGCGCGGGGTTGTCGCGCTCGGGCGAGTCGTCGCGCAGGGCGTACGTCGAGGCGCCGGCGGTGAGCGGGCTGGAGGTGAACTCGTAGAGGGGGTACGTGCCCGGGCGGTCTAGCTTGATCAGCTCGGTGTGGTGGCGGTCGCCGGAGACGAACACGACGCCCTCGACGCCGCGCGCCGCGATCTCGTTCAAGAGCAGCTGGCGCTCGGCGGGGGCGACGTTGGAGTAGTTCTCGAACACGCGGACCGGGTTCAGGAACTGACCGCCGATGGCGACCACCTTGAACGGCGCCTGGCTGCCCGTCAAGGCGTCCAGGAGCCACTGGCGCTGCTCGGCGCCCAAGATTGTGCGCTCGCTGGCGGGCGCGTCGTTGGGGGCGCGGTGGTAGCGGTCGTCCAGCAGGAAGAACTCGACGTCGGCCCACTGGAAGTGGGTGAACACGCCGGGGACGCCGGGCAGGCCGCGCGTGGCGGCGGGCCAGTAGCGCGTGAACGTGTCGAGCGTGGCGCCCTTCAGGACGTAGGAGCGGTCGGAGTTGTTGGGGCCGAAGTCGTGGTCGTCCCAGGTCGCGTAGTGCGCCGCGCGCGCCAAGAGCGGCTGGAGCGCCGGGTCGGAGCGGCTGTGGCGGAAGCGGTAGTCGACGCCCTCCTGGTCCCACCAGTCCACCTCGCGCAGGTAGGTGTTGTCGCCCAGCCACAGCATCAGGTCGGGGTCGAGGTCGGCGATGCGGCCGAAGATGGCCGTGCTGCCGCCGTAGCCGTCGCCGGGGCGGTCGTAGGGCGGGTCGTTGTCGTAGTAGCACGAGCCCAGGACGGCCGTGAACGTGGGCGGGTCGGCGCGCCACTGCCACAGCGGCTGCGTCGTGAACGACAGCGCGTAGGGCCGGGAGACGGCCGCGCCGTCGAGCGAGACGGTGTAGCGGTAGGTCGTGCCCGGCTCCAGGTCCGCCAGCCGCACCGTCGCGATGCCGTCGGCCCCGCTGGCGGCGCTCGTGGACGAGACCAGGGGGGCGCCCGTGCCCAAGGTGTCAGGCGCGAACACCTCGACCTCGACCCGGGACGCGCCCTCGGCCTGGACCCAGATCGTGGCGCCGCGGTGCGTCACGTTGGCCAGCATCGGGCCGGAGACCAGCCTCGCGGACGCCGCGCCCATCGCCCCGGACGGGGCCTCCGCCAGCCCGGCCCGGGCCAGGCCCCGCTGGACGGCCCGCTCGATGGCGGCCTGGCCGGACGGTGACGAGGCGGCGGCGCCGATGGCCGGCGCGCAGCCGGAGGCCGCTAGTGCGGCGAAAAAGACCGCGCAAGCGGCGAGACGTCCAGACGGAAGGTGCGGCATCATGGGGGAGGGGGCGCGCCGGAAGATCGGTCGGAATGGAGCCGGGGGGAGCGTTCCCCCACGACCCATCCGCGCGGGCGACGGCCGGGCCGTGGCTATGCCTACCAGAAGCACCGTCTCCGTTGCACCGTCGCCGCCAGTGCGAGGCTGCTACGTCGGTCGGGTCGCGCCGCGTCGCGGTGTCAGGCTCGCCCACGGGGAGGGAGGGGGAATCCGCGTCCCCATCCCGAGATCGGCCTCGGAGTCGGATTGAGACGGGGTTGATGTTACCGCAGCGTGTTGACTTGTCCTTGCGGGGGCTCTATCCTGGACGTCATTGTAAGCGCTTCCACACCCCCCTCGCGCGTGCCTGCCACGATCTACGACATCGCCGAAGGCGCCAGCGTGTCCATCGCGACCGTCTCGCGCGTCTTCAACGGGCACCCCCGCGTCTCCGACGCGACGAGGCAGCGCGTGGTGGCCGTCGCGGAGTCGCTGGGGTACCAGCCGCACGCGAGCGCGCAGAGCCTGGCGCGGCGCCAGACCGGCCTGATCTCGGCCGTGGTCCCGATGATGACCTCGGCGTTCTTCATGGAGGTGCTCCGGGGCGTCCAGGATCGGCTCGACGCCAGCGACTACGACCTGCTCGTCTACGCCAGCCGGTCGATGTCGAGCCTGGAGGCCCAGATCGGCCGGGCCGTCCAACGCGGCCGGAGCGACGGCGTCCTGCTGGTCTCGACGCCGCTGACCGATGCCCGGGCCGGCGCGCTGGCGGCGAGCAAGCGCCCCGTCGTGCTGGTGGACGCCCACCACCCCGACTTCGACTCCGTCTCGATCGACAACCGCCTGGGCGGCGTGGTCGCGACCGAGCACCTCATCGAGCGTGGGCACGAGCGGATCGCGATGCTGATGCCCGTCGAGGACTCCGGCCCGGCCCGCGAGCGCCGCCAGGGCTACCGCGACGCGCTCGCCGCCGCCGGGCTCGCCGCCGACCCCGACGCCGTCGTCGTGGCCGATTGGGACCACGGCAACCACGGCTACACGCGGTACGCCGGCTACCGCGCGATGCAGGAGCTGCTGTCGCGCTTCCAGGGCCGCGAGAGCGAGCGGCCGACCGCCGTCTTCGTCGCCGCCGACGTGATGGCGTTCGGCGCCCTACGTGCCGCGCGCGAAGCAGGCTTGCAGAGCCCCCGCGACCTCGACCTGGTCGGCTTCGACGACGTCGAGGCGAGCGCCTACGCCGGGCTCACCACGTTGCGCCAGCCCATGGCCGAGATGGGCCGCCTGGCCGCCGAGAAGCTGGTCCGCCGGCTGGAGACGCCCGGCGCGCCGGCCCAGCACACCGTGTTCGCGCCCCGACTGGTGGCGCGCCAGACGACGGGCGCCGAGGCCGCCGAGATCCCGAGCGCCGACCCCACCTACGCCGAGGCCCCCGCGCCCGTGCTCCCCCACTCCTAACCACCGACCGCAATGACCTTCGCGCCACGCAGCCTGGGGCTGCTCCTTGCCCTGATCCTCGCCGCCGCGCCGTCGGCCCTGGCCCAGGGCCAGGTCCGCGGCACCGTGACCGACGCCACGACGGGCGAGACGCTCCCGGGCGCCTCCGTCCTGGTCGTCGGGACCACGACCGGCGCGACCACCAGCATCGACGGGGAGTACGCCGTGACCGTCCCGGCGGGGGCGGACTCGCTCCGCGTGTCGTACATCGGGTACGAGACGCAGTTCGTGGCCATCGCCGGCCGCTCGGTCATCGACGTGGCGCTGGCGCAGGCGGCGCGGTCGCTCGACGAGCTGGTCGTGATCGGCTACGGCGAGGTCGAGGAGCGGGACCTCACCGGCTCCGTCCAGCGCGTGGGCTCGGAGGACTTTAACCGCTCGGCGGTCGTGAACCCCCAGGAGGTCATCGCCGGCAAGGTGCCCGGCGTCCAGGTCTCGTCCAACGACGGGTCCCCGGGCGGCGGCTCGACGATCCGGATCCGCGGGGCCTCCTCGGTCAACGCCAGCAGCGCGCCCCTCTTCGTCATCGACGGCGTGCCGATCGACAACGAGGGCGTGCAGGGGAGCCGGAACCCCCTCAACTTCCTCAACCCCAACGACATCGAGAGCGTGACCGTCCTCAAGGACGCGTCCTCGACGGCGATCTACGGGTCGCGCGGCGCCAACGGCGTCATCATCATCCAGACCAAGACGGGCATCGCGGGCCAGACCCAGGTCGCGTACTCGGGCGAGGCGCTGGTGTCGTCGCCGGTGAGCCGGATCGACGTGCTCGACGCCGCCCGCTTCCGCGAGGTGGTGGCCGCCCAGGCCCCGAGCATGCTGCCCATGCTGGGCCAGACCGAGACCGACTGGCAGGACGAGATCCGCCGGACCGGCCTCGGCCAGCGCCACGACTTGAGCGTCGCGCGCGGGTTCGACGACTCCGACGTCCGCGTCTCGCTGAACTACACCGAGCAGAACGGCATCCTGTTCGCCTCGAACACGCGGCGCATCGCGGCGGCGCTGGGCTACAACCAGCGCTTGTTCAACGACGCCTTGACCGTGCGGACGAGCCTGCGCGGGGCGCAGACCGAGGACCAGTTCGAGCCCGGCATCGTCGGGACGGCCGCCTCGTTCGACCCGACCCAGCCCATCCGGTCCATCGGCAGCCCGTTCGGCGGGTTCTACGAGTGGGACCAGCAGCAGGCGGCGAACAACCCCGTCGCGGAGTACGTGTTCACCCAGAACTTCGGGACCTCCTACCGCGCGCTCGGCAGCACCGACGTCCGCTACGAGATCCCGTTCATCGAGGGGCTCAGCGTGCGGTCGGTCCTCGGGTTCGACGTGAACACGGGCAGCCGGGAGTTCTTCCAGCCGACGTTCCTGAAGGGCCAGGCGGAGGGCGCCGACCCCGGCCGCATCGAGCGCCGGAGCTTCACGCGCCGCAACGCCTTGGTGGACGCCTTCGCGACCTACGAGCGGGACGTGGCCTCGCTCAACAGCGAGTTCGACCTCACGGCCGGCTACTCCTACCAGGACTTCCAGGAGTCCTACCCCGAGACGTTCGGCATCGGGCTCACGACGAACATCTTCGGGCGGAACAGCTTCGACGCCGTCTCCGACCCGGCCAACGTCACGGCCAGCGTGTTCGAGATCCCGAACCGGCTGATCTCGTACTTCGGCCGCGCCAACTACTCGCTGCTCGACCGCTACATCCTGACCGCGACCGCCCGCTACGACGGGTCGTCGCGGTTCGGGCCGGCGAACCGGTACGGGTTCTTCCCCTCGGCCGCCGTCGGCTGGCGGATCAGCGACGAGCCGTTCTTCCCCCGGTCGTCGGCGGTGTCGAACCTCAAGCTCCGCGCCTCGATCGGCATCACGGGCAACCAGGACTTCGGCGACTTCCTCTACGCCCCGTTCTACCGACTCGGCGGCGGCCAGGCCCAGGTCCAGTTCGGCGACCGCTTCGTCAACACGCTGCGCCCGGCCCCGGCCGACGACGGCATCAAGTGGGAGGAGACGACGAGCACCAACATCGGCCTGGACTACGGGCTGCTGGCGGGCCGCATCACCGGCGACGTCAACTACTACTACAGCGAGACCAACGACTTGCTGTTCGGGGTCTTCCCCCCGGCCGGCTCCAACCTCGGCGACTTCGTGATCACCAACATCGGCTCGATCCGGAACACCGGCGTCGAGTTCGGGATCGAGGCGGCCGTCGTCGACACCGACCGGTTCGGGTACACGGCCGGGTTCAACGCCTCGACCAACCGCAACCGCGTCCTCTCGATCGACGTCGACGCCGACCAGGCGATCACGCTGCGGACCGGCGGGATCACCGGCGGCATCGGCAACACGGTCCAGGTCGTCCGCGAGGGCGAGCCGATCAACTCGTTCTTCCTCTACGAGCACGTCCGCGACGGCGCCGGCCGGCCGGTCTACGCCGACACCAACGGCGACAACTTCATCAACGACCAGGACCTCTACGTCGACCAGAACGGCGACGGCCTGATCAACGAGGAGGACCGGATGGTGATGGGGAGCCCCGAGCCGGACTTCGTGCTCGGCCACACCTCGCAGTTTCGGTTCGGCGCGCTCGACCTCGGGTTCACCGTCCGCGCCCAGATCGGCAACGAGGTCTACAACAACGTCGCGTCGAGCCTGGGCTACTACAACCGCCTGAGCGAGATCGTGCCGTCGAACGTCCACGAGTCGGTGCTGGAGACCGGCTTCGTCAACCCCCAGTTCTTCTCGGACTTCTACCTCGAGGACGGCTCGTTCCTGCGGATGGACAACCTCACGTTGGGCTACACGTTCGGCCCCATCCCCGGCGCCAGCCAGGTCCGCGTGTTCGGGTCGGCGAACAACCTGTTCGTGATCACCGGCTACTCCGGCACCGACCCCGAGATCGGCGTGAGCGGCATCGACAACAACCTCTACCCCCGCTCGCGGACCGTCCGCGGCGGCCTCGACGTGCGGTTCTAGCCCCGGCCCCTGGGCCTGGCACCTGGGGATGACATTCTCGACGACAGACCCCTCCGATACCACCATGACTACCCAGCTCCTGCGGCCCCGCGCGCTCTTCGTCGCGCTCCTGGCCGCCTCCTTCTCGCTCGCCGCCTGCGACAACGTCGGCGTCGAGCCCCAGAGCGTCGCCTCCGCCGACCGCATCTTCAGCGAGGAGGGCGCCTACACCTCGTTCCTGGCCAAGCTCTACGGCTCGCTGATCGTGACCGGGCAGTCCGGCCCCGCCGGCGCCGGCGACCTCGCCAGCCTGGACGAGGGGTTCTCGCAGTACACGCGGCTGCTGTGGCAGATGCAGGAGCTGACGACCGACGCGGCCGTCATCGCCTGGAACGACGGCGGCATCCGCGACCTCCACAACCACGCGTGGGGGTCGAGCAACCAGTTCACGTCGGCGATGTACTACCGGGTGTTCTTCCTGGTGGCGCAGTCGAACGAGTTCCTGCGCCAGTCGACGCCCGAGCGCCTCGACCAGTACGGCGTGAGCGCGGCGGACCGCGCCCTGGTCCCGCAGTACCGCGCCGAGGCCCGGTTCCTGCGCGCGCTGGCCTACTGGCACGCGATGGACCTCTACGGCGGCGTGCCGATCGTGACCGAGGAGGCTGGGATCTCGACGCGGCCGCCGGAGACGAACACGCGCGCGGAGGTGTTCGCGTTCGTCGAGAGCGAACTGCTCGCGGTCACGGGCTCGGGCGCGGAGGCGCTGGCGCCGGTCGGCGCCGTCGAGTACGGCCGGGCCGACGCGGGCGCCGCGTTCATGCTGCTGGCGAAGGTCTACCAGAACGCGATCGTCTACACGGGGACGGACCGGTCGGCCCAGGTCGTCGAGTACACGTCGCGGATCATCAACTCGGGCGCGTACCAGCTCGAGCGCGACTACCACGACCTGTTCCTGGCCGACAACGACACCTCGCCCGAGATGATCTTCACCCAGCCCCAGGACGGCACGCGGACGCAGTCGTTCGGCGGCACCACGTTCCTGGTCCACGCCCCCTACGGCGGCGACATGGACCCGGCCGTGTTCGGCATCGACGGCGGCTGGTTCGGGCTGCGCACGACGCCGACCTACGTGGACTACTACGCCTCGGGCGACCAGCGCCCCGTGTTCCCCAACGTCCGCCCGGCCGGCGCCCAGTTCTACCGCTCGGGCCAGAGCAAGGCGATCGAGGACCAGGGCAACTTCTCCCAGGGCTTCACGGTGCCGAAGTTCCAGAACGTGACCTCGACCGGCGTCCCCGGCTCGAACGCGACGTTCCCGGACACCGACTACCCGATGTTCCGGCTGGGCGACGCCTACCTGATGTACGCCGAGGCCGTGCTGCGCGGCGGCGGCGGCAGCCGCTCCCAGGCGCTCGCCTACGTCAACGCGCTGCGCGAGCGGGCCTTCGAGGGCACCTCGGGCAACGTGACCGACGGCGACCTCACGCTCCCCTTCATCCTGCAGGAGCGGGCGCGCGAGCTGATCTGGGAGGGCCACCGCCGCACCGACCTCATCCGGTTCGACCAGTTCACCGACAACGGCGTCTGGACCTGGAAGGGCGGCGTCCAGCAGGGCACGACGACGCCGTCGTTCCGGGACCTCTTCCCGATCCCGGCCAGCGAGCTCCGCGCCAACCCCAACCTGGTCCAGAACCCGGGCTACTAGCACCCGGCCGGGGGGCGAGCCCCCCGGCTCCGCTCCCTCGACTCTACACTCCTATGCACCGCCTCCTCTCCCTCCTCGTCCTCGCCGCCGGCCTGGCGGTCGCCGGGTGCGACCAGACCGGCCCGACCAGCGCCGAGGACTTCGACGTCCAGCCGGCCGTGAGCCTGTCGGTGTCGGCGCTCACGTTCACCGCCGGCCAGGACCCCCCGGCCACGTTCACCGTCCGCTACCAGGGCTTGGACGCCGTGCCCGAGCCCGTGCCCGCGGCCGGGGTCGAGTTCGAGCTGGTCAACGAGACCGGCTCGTCCCAGAGCGGGACCCGGACCTACGCCGTCCGGTTCTCCGGCAGCGTCCCGAGCGCCGGCTCCGTCGACGCCATCGCGACGATTCGGGCCGTGAGCGGGGGCCGCGAGATCACCCAGAACGTCGCGCTGACGGTCAACAGCCCCGTCTCGATCTCGACCACGTTCCGCAGCCGGCTCGCGGTCGTGGAGGACTACGAGGGCGATGCTCAGAGCCTCACCGCGATCGGCGGCGCGACCGCCGAGGTCGTGGCGGGGCAGTCCTCGCCCAACAGCAGCGGGTTCCGCGCGCTCAAGGTCAGCGGCGGCGGGCCGGGCGGGGGGGTCACGCTCAACCGGACCGTCAACGCGCCGGGCCAGGGCGTCTTCTCGTTCCTGGTCCGTCCCGAGACCGCCGCCGACTTCACGCTGACGGTCACGTTCCGCGACCGCTCCGGCGCCGACACCCGCCAGTTCGACGTGGCCGTGCCCGTGGCCGGCGGCGGCGACTGGCGCCGCGTCTCGATCGCGGCGACCCAGCTGTTCGCCGGCTTCAACCCCGCCGACGTCCGCTCGGGCGGGGACGGGCCGCTCACGTCGGTCTCGTTCGTGGCCGACGCCGCGGCGACGTACTACCTCGATGACGTCGCGTTCGGGACCGGCGACGGCCCGACGGTCGAGGTCAACGACTTCGAGCAGACGAGCTTCTTCTACATCGGCGCGACCCAGTTCGAGGACGTCGCCGTCTCGAACCCCCTCAGCGACGGCGTCCGGGCGCGGCGGTTCACGTACACCGACGGGGGCAACTTCTTCGGGTACAACTTCCAGAACAACGGCCCCGCCCTGTTCCTGAACGCCGGCTCCAACGGCGCGCTGAGCTTGGTGGTGGGCCAGGTGACCAAGGCGTTCGACCTGTTCGTCTTCGTCGAGACCGGGGGCGGCGTCTACTCGTACGGCTCGGGCGTGGTGGTCCCGGTCGAGGCCGGCGACAGCTTCCGGACGGTCCGCGTCCCGCTCGCCAACCTCGGCGGCTCGGTCGGCGCGCTCGGCAGCCCGGGGATCACCAACGTCGGGTTCGAGGTCCGCCGCCGCACCGCCGACGCGACCACGGACCCGATCTCGTTCGTGTTCGACGACGTCAAGCTGGTCGGCCGCAACTAGCCCGCTCGAGCGCCCGGCGCGCTTCTCCTGCGGGCCCCGACCAGCCAGCCAAGAGGCCGGCTGTTTGGGGCCCGCGTCTCTGATCGACCCCGACCATGAACCGACTCCGACTCGCCGCCCTGCTCCTGGCCTCGCTGGCGCCCGCCGCCAGCGCGCAGGTGAACGTCACCTTCCGGTTCCTGCCGGACCTGGGCCAGACGGCGGTCTCGCCCCTGGTGCGGGCGTTCATCCCGGGCACGTTCAACAACTTCGGCCCGAACGCCGACGGCGTGATCCAGCCGGGGGCCGCCAGCCAGGCGACGTTCGTGGCGTCGGTCAACGAGTACCGGAAGACGGTAGCGCTCCAGCCGGGCACGGCGGACTACAAGATCCACTACCACCAGAACAACAACGCGAGCGCGAACCCACCGTATGGCGGCACCTGGATCGTCGACCCGCTGGCGCAGAGCGCGTGCACGTTCGGCCAGTTCAACAGCGACTGCCGCGTCACGGTCGCCGACCCGATGGTGTTCCAGGTCGCGCGCGAGCAGGAGGGGTCGGGGCAGGTCCGGGTGGTCTCGGCGGGCGTGTTCGGGACGGCGCCGGTAGCATCGGTGACGTTCACCGTCAACGGCACGGCGTACCCGGCGTCGCAGACGGAGGCCACGGGCAGCGGGATCTACCAGTTGCGCCTCCCGTCGCCCGTCGCGCCTGGCGCCCAGGTCCGCGTGGACGCGGTGATGGAGGGGGGGGCGACGGCGTCGGCCGAGGTCGGCCTGGTCCCGCCGACGGTCACCGACCGCGCCGTGCCCGCCGGGCTGGAGGACGGCATCAACTACGACCCCGCCGACGACACGCGCGCCTGGCTGGTGCTGCGCGCGCCCGGCAAGCAGTTCGTCTACGCGCTCGGCGGCTTCAACGGCTGG
This sequence comes from Rubricoccaceae bacterium, assembly GCA_963789285.1. Taxonomy (GTDB): domain Bacteria; phylum Bacteroidota; class Rhodothermia; order Rhodothermales; family Rubricoccaceae; genus Rubrivirga. The sequence continues at coordinate 1,257,430 of CAWBJZ010000004.1, read as the reverse complement.
ACCGTCGACGACGACGCGCTGATGTTCCGGGACAACACCGACCCGCTCGGCACGCGGTGGTGGATCGAGCTGACCGGGCTCACGCCCGGCGCCGAGGTCCCGTTCTACTACTTCGTCGACGGCCTTATTAGGGTGGCCGATCCGTACACGACCAAGGTGTACTTCCCCGGCGAGGCCGGCTACCCCGCCGGCGCCCAACAGCACTCCGTGGGCGTGCTAACACCCGGCGCGGCGGACTTCCCCTGGACGGACCAGAGCTTCCAGGCACCGCCCCAGGAGGAGCTGGTGGTCTACGAGCTGCTGGTCCGCGACTTCCTGCGCGAGCACAGCTTCACGGCGCTCACCGACACGCTGGACTACCTCGACCGGCTGGGCGTCAACGCCATCGAGCTGATGCCCGTGAGCGAGTACGACGGCGACGAGTCGTGGGGCTACAACCCCGCCTTCCACCTCGCCCTCGACAAGTATTACGGCACGCCGGACGAGTTCAAGGCCTTCGTCGACGCCGCCCACGCGCGGGGCATCGCGGTCCTGCTCGACGTGGTCTACAACCACGCGACGGGCCAGAGCCCGCTCATCCGCCTCGACAACCAGGGCGACTTCGGGAATCCCAACCCAACCAACCCCTGGGCCAACCCCTCGGCCAAGCACCCGTTCAACGTCTTCAACGACCTCAACCACGAGAGCAAGCTGACACAGCTGTGGCTGGACAAGGCCAACCGGTTCTGGATGGAGGAGTACCACGTCGACGGCTACCGCTACGACCTGTCGAAGGGGTTCACCCAGACCTGCGGCGGCGGCCCGTGCACGGACGCCAACTTTTCGACGTACAACCCGGCGCGGATCGCCATCCTCAAGCGGATGGCGGACCAGCTGTGGGCCGAGCACTCCGACGCCGTCGTGATCCTGGAGCACTTCGCCAACGCCGACGAGGAGCGCGAACTGGCGGCGTACGGCCGCGACCGGGGCTACCGCGGGATGACGCTGTGGGGCAACGTCAACAACGCCTACACGCAGTCGGCGATGGGGTACGCCAGCGACTCCGGGCTGGAGCGGGCGTACCCGCCGAACAGCAACTACCCGCTGCACGGCCAGATCGCGTACATGGAGAGCCACGACGAGCAGTGGGCGCTGCTCAAGGTTCGGGAGTTCGGCAACGTCTCGGGCAGCTACGACACACGCCAGCTGGCGACGGCGCTGGACCGGAAGGCGCTGGCGACGGCGTTCTTCCTGACCGTCCCCGGGCCCAAGATGCTGTGGCAGTTCGGCGAGGTCGGCTACGGCGGCGGGCCGGGCGAGTGCCTCAAGCCCGGGAGCGATGGGAACGGGGACTGCAAGCAGTCGGACCCGGGCCGGGTGGGCAACAAGCCCATCCGCTGGGACTACTGGTCTGCCGAGGCCGCGCCGTTCGCCAACGGCCTCAACCTGTCGCTCACCAAGGCGTCCGACGCCGAGCGCCAGGACCGCCAGGACCTCTACATGGTCACCGCGAGGCTGCTCCAGCTCCGCGGGAACTACCCGCTGTTCCGTAGCGCGCAGACGGAGGTGACCTCGCAGCTGGGCGCGAGCACGCTGGCCCGGTGGATCAAGCTGTCGCTCCCGAGCGCGATCGCGGGCGCGGTGTCCCGAGCCGTCATCGTGGGCAACTTCGACGTCACGCAGCAGACGGTCGCGCCGGGCTTCCCGTCCACCGGCACGTGGTACGACGCGTTCTCGGGCGCGGAGCTGGAGGTGACCGACACCGGCGTCGGACTGTCGCTGGCGCCGGGCGAGTACCGGGTCTACACCAACGTGCGCACGGAGAACAACCCCGTCTCCACGACCAGCCCCGTCGAGCGCGACGCCGAGGGCTTGGTCTCGGTCTTCCCCAACCCGTCCGCCAGCCGGGCGACGGTGACGCTGCAGGTCGCCGCGCCGCGCCGCGCCGTCGTCGAGGTGTTCGACGCGCTCGGCCGCCGCGTGGCGACGCTCGCCGACCGCGAGTTCGGCGCCGGCGAGCACGACCTGGCGTTCGACACCGACGCGCTGCCATCGGGCGTGTACTTCGTACGGTGGGGTGGGAGCGCGATCCCCATCACCGTGACGCGGTAACGGCCGTGAGAGCCTCCACCCGACCGCTCCCCCCGTCCGAGCGCCCATCGCGCCGACTGCGTCGTCGCTCAACGGGCGCTCAGACTGTCCCCCTCACGCGTGAGGGGGACAGCCAATCGCCCCTGAGCTTGCGATGGGCGGCTGGCGGGGGGAGGGTCGCTCCGGCGCTCCTTCTCACCCTACTGGCGGCGGTCGTGCTCGCGGCGGCCGCCAGTGGCCAGCCGGCGCCGCCCGACTGGGCCGCCGACGCGGTCTGGTACGAGGTCTTCCCCGAGCGCTTCGCCAACGGCGACGCGTCCAACGACCCCACGCGCGCCTCGCTGGAGAACCCGGGCGCGGTGAGCGAGCAGTGGGCCGTCACGCCCTGGACCGCTGACTGGTACGCCCGGGCCGACTGGGAGACCGAGCGCGGCGACGACTTCTACGACGACGGCGTCTTCGACCGCCGCTTGGGCGGCGACTTGCAGGGCGTCTTGGACCGCGTGGCCTACATCGACTCCCTCGGGGCGACGGCCGTCTACTTCAACCCCGTCTTCTGGGCCGCCTCGCTCCACAAGTACGACGCGACGAGCTTCCACCACATCGACCCGTACTTCGGCCCGGATCCGGAGGGCGACATCGCGATGGTGGCCGACGAGACCGCCGACCCCGCCACCTGGGTCTGGACCTCCGCCGACCGCCTGTTCCTCCGCCTGCTCGACGCCTTCCACCAGCGCGGCATCAAGGTGGTGCTCGACGGCGTGTTCAACCACACCGGCACGCGCTTCTGGGCCTTCCAAGACGTGGCTCAGAACCAGCAGGCCAGCCGCTACGCCGACTGGTACGACGTGACCGCCTGGGACGACCCCGCCACGCCCCAGGACGAGTTCGACTGGAACGGGTGGTACGGCTACAAGCCGCTGGCGGAGTTCGCCGACAACGCCGACGGGACGAGCCTGCTCGCGCCCATCGCCAGTCACGTCTGGGACGCCACGCGCCGCTGGATGGACCCCAACGGCGACGGCGATCCTGGGGACGGCATCGACGGCTGGCGGCTCGACGTCGCCACCCAGGTGCCGGACGGGTTCTGGCAGGACTGGACGGCCAAGGTCTATGCCCTCAACCCCGACGCCGTCACCATCGCCGAGGAGTGGGGCGACGCCGCCGCCTACCTCGCGCGGACCGGCTTCCACTCGGTCAAGAACTACCACGCGCTCGCGATCCCGCTCGACCGCTGGGCCTACGACGGGCTGATCCCGGCGGACACGTTCGCGACCCAGGTCACCCAACGCTTCGCCGCCCACCCGCCGGCGACCCGGCTTGGCCTGATGAACATCCTGGCCGGCCACGACACCGACCGACTGGCGTCGATGATCGTCAACGGCCCGCTGCAGGCGTGGTTCGACCGCTCGGCCGGGCCACGCGACACGACGGCGTACCAAGTCCGCGCGCCCAACGCGCGCGAGCGCGAGATCCAGCGCGCCATCGTCACGCTGCAGATGGCGATGCCCGGCGCGCCTCTGGTCTACTACGGCGACGAGGCCGGGATGTGGGGCGGCGACGACCCCGACGACCGCAAGCCGATGGTCTGGCCCGACCTGGTCTACGACGACGAAACGGGCCACCCCCTCGGCCTGGACCGCCAGCCGGACCCCGTCGCCTTCGACCACGACCTGTTCGACTTCTACCGCTCGGCCATCGCGCTCCGCCGCGGAGACGCCGTCCTGCGCCGAGGCGACCTGTCCACCGTCGCCGCCACCAGCCGCGCCGTGGCGTTCCAGCGCACGCTGGACGGCGAGCGCCGGCTGGTGGCCGTCAACGTCGGCGACGAGCCCGCCTTCCTGGAGCTTCCGGGCGACGGCGTCCCCCAGCCGTGGACGCCGGCCTTCGTCTCGCGCGACGACGCCGGGCGGATCCCGTCCCTGATCGCCTACCTCGACGACGACCGGGCCACCTACGGCCTGCAGGTCCCGCCCCGGACCGCGGTCGTCTATCGTCCCGCCCAGCCCCTCGATGTTCGCCCGCGCGGGCTCGACGAGTAGTACTCTCCCCCATGCGCCTCCCCCTCACCGGCCTCGTCCTGCTCACGCTCGCCGCCAGCGGGTGCGCGGCGCCGACCGGTCCGCCCGCCGAGGGCGAGCCGACCGTCGTGCGCGTGTGGCACCAGAAGGACTCCGCCGAGCGGGCCTTCCTGGAGGCGTGGGCCGCCGACTACAACGCGGCCCAGGACTCCGTCGAGCTGCTGCTGCTGTTCAAAGAGACCGAGGAGCTGCGCAACCACTACGTCTTCGCCGCCATGGGCGGCAAAGGCCCCGACCTGATCTACGGCCCGGCCGACAACGTCGGGATGCTGGCGCTCACCGAGACCATCCGCCCGCTCGACGGCCTGCTGCCCGCCTCCATGCTGGCGGCGTTCACCGACGACGGGCTGCTGAGCTACGACGGCAAGCTCTACGGCGTGGCCGACCAGGTGGGCAACCACCTGACGCTGGTTTACAACCGGGCCCTGGTCCCCGATCCGCCCGAGACGCTGGACGAGCTGGTGGCGACCGCGAAGGCGCTCACCCAGGACACCGACGGCGACGGCAACCCCGACCGCTACGGCCTGGTCTGGAACTACTCGGAGCCGTTCTTCTTCATCCCCTTCCTGACCGCGTTCGACGGCTGGGTGATGAACGACGACGAGGAGCCGACGCTGGACAACGCGGCGACCGTCCAGGCCGTCGATTTCGTCGTGGGCCTGCGCGACCGTGAGCGCGTGATCCCCGCGAACGTGGACTACAACACGGCCGAGGCGCTGTTCAAGGAGGGCTCGGCGGCCATGATCATCAACGGGCCGTGGGCGTGGGCCGGCTACGGCGAGGCCGGCATCGACTACGGCCTGACGCCGCTGCCGTACAACACCGAGGCCGGCGCCTGGGCGCGCCCGATGGCCGCCGCCAAGGCGTACTCGCTCAACCCGTCCGTCCCCGACTGGAAGCTGCCGACGGTGCTGGGCCTGATGCAGGCGTTGACGAGCGCCGAGATCCAGACCCGGATGGCCGCCGAGCTGTCGCTGATCCCCGTCCAGCGGTCGGTGCGCGAGAGCGCGGCCGTCCGCTCGAACCCGATCCTGGCCCAGAGCCTGGCCCAACTGGAGCACAGCCTGCCCATGCCCACGTCGCCCGTGCTGCGCCAAGTGTGGGACGGAATGCGCGGGCCGTACCAGCTGGTGATGAACGGCGAGGTGACCGGCGCCCAAGGCGCGGCGCTCATGCAGTCCGAGGTCGAGAAGCGCTTGGCGGACTTCGCCCTGCAAGACCGATGATCGAGCTTCCGTCTCAGCCACCCGTTCTACTCGCACCGGGTGCGGTCCTCCACGCGAGGTCCCCTCTCCTCGGGGAGAGGGACAGGGTGAGGGGTCTCCGAATCAAGTCGGCGGCGCCGAAACCAAGCCGGAGCGCCCCCCTCACCCTAGCCCTCTCCCCCCGAGGGGTGGAGAGGGGACACGTGCGCCCTCGCGCTGGCGGCGCCCGTCCGCCAGTGGCTTGCGCCGCCTTCCCCCACGCCCCCTCCGCCTGATGCTGAACGCCCCCACCGACGCGATGGGCGTCGAGATGGCCGCCCGGGAGATGGACGCCGCGCCCAAGCGGTGGCTCCAGGACCAGACGCGGCACCGGCTCTTCCTGGGCTTCCTGCTGGTCCCCACGGCCGTCATCGTGCTGGCCGTCGTTGCGTTCCCGTTCGCCTACAACGTGGCGATCTCGTTCAGCAACATGAACATCTACACGTTGCAGGACTGGCACCTGATCGGGCTCGACCAGTACCTCGCCGTGTTCGCCGAGCCGGCGTTCTGGAGCGTGTTCCTCAAGACGATCATCTGGACCGTCGTCAACGTCGTCTTCCACGTCGGCCTGGGCGTGTTCTTGGCCGTCATCCTGCACCAGACGTTTATCAAGGGCAAGAGCGCGTGGCGCGTGCTCCTGATCCTGCCGTGGGCCGTGCCGCAGTACATCACGGCGCTGACGTGGCGGGGGATGTTCAACTTCGAGTTCGGCGCCGTCAACCTGCTGGTGGAGTCGATGGGCGGGACGTCCGTCGCTTGGCTGAGCGACCCCGTCACGGCGTTCGTCGCCGCGATCATGGCCAACATCTGGCTCGGCTTCCCCTTCATGATGGTGATCGCGCTGGGCGGGTTGCAGTCGATCCCAGGCGAGCTGTACGAGGCCGCCGAGGTGGACGGGGCCTCGGCGTGGACCCAGTTCCGCCAGATCACGGCGCCGCTGTTGAAGCCGGTCATGATCCCGGCCATCACGCTGGGCACGATCTGGACGTTCAACAACATCAACGTCGTCTGGCTGATCTCGAACGGCGGCGAGCCCAACGACCAGACGCACATCCTGGTCAGCTACGTCTACGAGGCCGCGTTCTCGATGTACCGGTTCGGGTGGGCGGCGGCGCTCTCGATGGTGATCTTCGCGGTGCTGTTCATCTTCACCCAGCTGTTCCTCAACCGAACGAACGCCACCGAGTCGGTGTACTAGCCTCGCACTGGCGGCGCCGGTGGGCACCGGCGCCCAACAAGGCGCCTGCTCTGCCGACGTGAGCCGCCAGTAGAGCACCGACCTCCCCACTCTGTCATCCCCGCGAAGGCGGGACCGCGCCAGCGACGGCGCAGCCAACTCATGCCGTCTCCCACTCGAGCTCCCCGTCCCGGCTCCGTCCCCGCCAGCCGGCCCAACGGCCTGCTCCGTGCGGACGTGACGCGTGACGGTGCGCGCGGCCTCGCCCGCCCGCGTCGCCAGTGGCCCGCCGTGCTCCGGCTCGCCGCGCTGGCGGCGCTCGTCGTCGGGGCGTTTGGGTGCGGGGAGGAGCCGCCCGAGAGCGTGCTGGCCGGCGAGGGGCCCGAGAGCCTGGTCGCGCTGGCGGTCGAGGTGGACGCGCCCGAAGAGGGCGACTCCCTAGGCGTCGTCCGCTCGACGTTCCTGGCCGACGCCGGCGGCGCCGTCTGGTACGACGCCCTAGCCGCGCCCGGACGGGACCCCGCGATGGGGTTGGCCGTGGGGCAAACCATCGCGCTGCACAGCTGGCGGTGGTGGTCCGACGCCGACTCGGTCGCGCTCGGGCCCCAGGACCGCATCCGAGGCATCGCCCGGCCCGACGTCGCCGTCCGGTCCTACATGGAGCGCGACACGTCGGGCTTCTTCGCCAAGGTGATCGGCCAGATCCAGGGCGAGCGCCCGGCCCGGCTCTCCGAGCGGGTCACGTTGCTCGACGCGGCCGGCGACGGCCAAGCGGCCATGCTGATCGACGTCGCCGACTCCGTCGGCGTGGTCGGCTTCCGGCCCGTCCGCAGCGAGCGCCGAGCGGCGGGCGACTACCGCATTCAAAACGTAGGAGGCACGCTGGCGTTCGCCGCCGCCGGCGACGTGCCCACTGACTCGACGGTCGTCCCGACGGGCCCGATCTGGACGGCCGTCGCGGGCGACGGCGTCCGCTCGGCCGAGGCCGCCGCCGACGTGCCCGAGGGCGGGCGCGACCAGGCGTTCCGCATGGGGGAGGTCTTGATCGAGACGCCCGGCGCCGTCGCCGTCGCGACGGGCGCCACGGCCGAGCAGGCCGCCGCTCGTGCTCGTGCCGCGCTCGCGACCGGCGACCGCCAGCGCGCCGCCCGCAGCGCCCGGCTGGCGGCCGTCGTGGACGACGTCGTGTTCGAGACCGACGACGCGACCATGAACGCGGCCTACCGCTGGGCCATCCTGTCGATGGAGTCGCTCGTCGCCCGCGACGACTCCGCCCGCGTCACCATCCTGCCCGGCCTGCCGAGCGCCGAGCCCCAGACGTTCCCCTCGGCGGCCTGGGTGATCGGCGCCTTGCTCAACACCGGCCAGTGGGAGACCGCGCGCGCGCTCCTGACCACGATGGGCGACGCCCAGCGCTTCGACCGCCGCACCGACCTCTTGGGCCGCGCCCCCGACCTCGTTCGCCTAGGCGACCGCGACGACGTGTTCGCCAGCGCCGACGGCACGCCGCTGTTCCTGAAGGCCGCCGGCGACTACGTCCGCACGACGGGCGACCGGGGCCTGGTCCAGGGCGGGCCCAACTTCTGGTTCAAGACCGTCTTCGCGCTGCGCGGGATCTACGAGCCCGACAGCCGCAACGGCAGCGCGATGGACTCCCTCGGCCACCTCGTCGCGACCGACCGGCGCGGGACCTGGCTCGAAGGCGACCCCGAGCTCGGCGGCATCCGCCGTCGCGGCGCCGTCGCCGAGGGGCAGGGCGCGCTCTACGGCGCGCTCGCGACCGCGACCCAGTTCGCCGAGATCATGGGCGTCTCCCAACGCTCCTCCGCCACCTGGTACGCCGACACCTCGCGCGTGTTGGTCCGCCAGTTCCAGCGCGAGTTCGTCTCCAACGGCGTCGTCCGCGACGGGCTCGGCGCGTCGTCGCTGCGGCCCGGCGGGCTGCTGGCGTTGGCGCTCATGGACGGGCTCCCGGACCAAGAGCGCGCCCAGCTGGCACGCGCGCTGTCCGAGGAGCTGGTGTTCCCCTACGGCGTCTCGTCCCTCGTTCAGAGCGACTCGGTGTTCCACCCGTTCCTGCAGGCGCCGGAGTTCTACACGCCGGAGTCGGCACGCACGAACGGCGCCGTCTGGACGTGGCTGACGGGGCCGGTCGCGACGCTGATGGCCCAGACCGGGGGCGCCGCGCCCGCCGCCGAGCTGGTCAACCGCCAGGCGCTCCAGCTGCTCGACGCCGGCACCGTCGGCGCGATCCCGGAGCTGATCGCAGGCCATCCGCGCGACGACGGCGAGGCGCCCGAGGTGGGCGGCGCGCCGGTCCAGCCGTGGAGCATCGCCGGCTTCCTCGACGCCACCATCGAGGGGCTGGTGGGCGCCGAGTACGTCTCGTCCAACACGCTCGCGGTCACGCCACGTCTGCCCGAGGCCTGGGGCGAAACGACCGTCCGGATGCGCCTGGGCGACGGCTCGGTGATCCTGACGATGACCAACGACGGGACCGAAGCCGAGGTCACGCCCCAAGGCGCCTTGCCGTCCGACGCGACGCTGGTGTGGACCGCCGCCGGCCGCCGCGTCTCCGTCCCGCTGTCGGTCGCCCAAGGCGACACCGCGTTCGTCGCACGCCCGGCGTTCCGACTGGCGGTCTCGGCCGGCGGGGCGAGCGTCGACGGAGACGAGGTCGCGTCCGAGTCCCACGCCGGGCCGGGCAACGCCTGGGCCGACTTCGCCTTCGCCGAGCCCAACCTGCGCGACGAGTACCCCGTCATGCGGGCCGTCGAGAACCGCCGCCAGCTGTCCGACGACATGATCCTGCGCGCGAGCACGGGCGGAGGCGTCGCGCTCACCCTGACCGACCCCGGCCGCGACGACTGGGGCGCGACCTCGACGTTCACCTATCCCGAGGGCGTCGAGCCCGGCGTCCTGGACGCGACCTACCTCGAGGTCTCGCGCGACGACTCGACCACGTTCTTCCGCGCCGAGTTCGTGGCCCTGGCCGACCCCGGTCAGACCATCGTCGCCTTTGCCATCGACACCGAGGAGGGCGGCAACGAGACCGTCGAGTTCGGCGCCGACTACGACTTCCCCGACGACGGCGGCTACGAGTACCTCGTCGTCGTCGGCGACGGGCTGCTGGTGCAAGACGCGGCGGGGCGCGAGCTGGGACGGCTCACGTCCGGCTCGGCGTTCGACCCCGCGAACGGGACGCTGGAGTTCGCGCTGCCCGGCTTCGTGGTGCCGCGTCTGTCCCGGGCCCGCGTCACGATGCTGGTCGGCGCGCTCGAGCCCGGCGGCGTCGGCTCGTTCCGGCGCGTCGCTCGGGACGCCTCGCCCGACGCCGGCGGCGGGCGCGTCGACAACCGCGCGCCCAACGTCTACGACGTCGTCGTGGGCTCCGTCCGCTAACCTGACTCGCTGGCGGACCACCTCCGCCAGCGAGACACCCGACCTATGAAGACGCTCCTGTCCCGCTTCGGCTCGTACGGCGTGCTCGCGCTGTTCGTGTTCATCTCGGTCTACCCGATCTCGCGCATCCTGACGATCTCGCTGCGCCCGAGCGACCAGCTGCTGTCGCGGTCGCTGGCGCTGATCCCGAGCGGGGCGTCGTTCGAGAACTACCGCGTGCTGCTGTTCGAGACCGAGTTTTTGCGGTGGCTCGGCAACAGCCTGCTGGTCGCGCTGGTGGTGACCATCACCGGCGTCGCGCTGGCCTCGACGGCCGGCTACGCGCTGTCGCGCCACCGCTTCAAGGGGCGGAAGGCGGCGCTGAGCGGCATCCTGGTGACCCAGATGTTTCCGGCCACGATGCTGCTGCTGCCGCTGTACATCGTGCTGATCGAGCTCGGGCTCATCAACTCCTACATCGGCATCGTCATCATCTACTCGGCGACGGCGCTGCCGTTTTGCGTGTGGCAGATGAAGGGGTACTACGACACCATCCCGGCCAGCCTGGAGGAGGCCGCGCGGATCGACGGCGCGGGTCCGTGGCAGGCGTTCTACAAGGTGATCCTGCCGCTGGCGGCGCCAGCGCTCGTGATCACGGCGCTGTTCTCGTTCATGAGCGCCTGGAACGAGTACGTCGTGGCCGCGGTGGTTTTGCAAGACACGGAGATGTTCACGATGCCGGTCGGGCTCAAAACCTTCCAGGGCTCCATGTCTACGCAGTGGGGCCTCTACGCGGCCGGATCCCTCCTGGTCTCGATTCCCGTGATCGCGCTGTTCCTGGTCTTGAGCCGCTACCTGATCTCCGGCCTGACGCTGGGCGCGGTGAAGGGGTAGGGGTGCCGCCTCCCGCCGCTCGGCCCACAGGCGTAACACTCGGCGACCGGGGCGGACCCGGCTTTGGGGGCCCGCTCGTCGCGCAACGGATCGCCTGCGCTGGCGGCGCACGTCGGCAGTGGGTCGAGAAGCGCCAGCGCGTCAAGAGGGCGGAAAGACGCGCTGGGTCTCGGGGTTGGTAACACAGGGTGGAGAGGAAGCCCCTACGTTGGGTCAGGCCTTTCCTCTCGGCCCCGCCGTTCCCACCCTCTGCCTCCCGATTCATGCGCCTTCGCTTCTTGCTCGCCGCCCCAGTGGCCCTCCTCCTCGCCGCTGGCGCTCACGCCCAAGGCGTCACCACCTCGGGCCTGAGCGGGTTCGTGTTCGACGCCAGCGGCGAGCCCGTCGAGGGCGCCACCGTCATCGCCGTCCACCAGCCGTCCGGGACGCGCTACGGGACCTCGGCGCGCGCTGGCGGCGCCTACGTGCTGCCTAACCTGCGCATCGGCGGGCCGTACACCGTCACCGCCTCGTTCATCGGGTTCCAGGACGCCGTCGAGACCGACGTCTCGCTCCAACTCGGCCAGACGTTCCGGCTCGACCTGACGATCGCCGAGAGCGACCTGGCGCTGGACGGCGTGACCGTCGAGGCGGACGCCGACGAGGTCCTGTCGAGCGACCGCACGGGCGCCTCGACGTTGATCAACCCCGCCGCCGTCGCGACGCTGCCGACCGTCAACCGCTCGACGCGCGACCTAACGCGGATCGACCCCCGCTCGGACGGCAACTTCTCGTTCGGCGGCCGCAACTGGCTCTACAACAACGTCACGCTCGACGGCTCGTACTTCAACAACGCCTTCGGCCTGGACGACCCCTCGCCGGGCGGGCAGGCGGGCGCCGAGCCGGTCCCGTACGACGCCATCGAGCAGGTCCAGGTCTCGATCGCCCCGTTCGACGTCCGCGAGAGTGGGTTCACGGGCGCCTCGATCAACCAGGTCACCAAGTCCGGCACGAACACCTTCCAGGGGACGGTCTACGCCTTCGGCCGGAACGAGACCTTGGTCGGCAACACGGTCTCGGGCAACCCGGTGATCGCCAACCCCGACCTCGCGTTCGGCCAGATCGGCGCGGCGGCGGGCGGCCCGATCGTGCGCAACAAGCTGTTCTTCTACGTCAACGGCGAGCTGTCGCGGCGCGACGACCCGGGCAGCAACTTCGTCGCCAACCGCGACGGGACGCTGGACTTCGGCGAGAGCCGAGTCCAGGCCAGCGACCTGGAGGCCATCTCGGCGCGCCTGGCGACCTACGGCTACGAGACCGGCGGCTTCGACGACTACGTCCGCGCGACGGACAACAACAAGCTGCTCGCCAAGCTCAACTGGAACATCAACGACACCAACGAGCTGTCGCTGCGCTACAACTACCTCGACGCCTTCCGCGACCTGACGGTCAACCCGGCCGCGATCTCGTTCGCGAACTCGGGCCGCGGGCCGAACGAGTCGAGCCTGCCGTTCGAGAACTCGGGCTACCGGATCAACAACGAGCTCAACTCGGTGGCGCTGGAGCTGAACTCGCGCTTCGGGGTGAACTCGAACCGGTTCTTCGCCAGCTACAGCCGCTTCCGCGACTTTAGGGAGCCCAAGTCGGCGCCGTTCCCCACCATCGAGATCGTCGAGGACGGCGTGACGTACGCGACGGCCGGCCACGAGCCCTTCTCGATCCGCAACATCCTGGACCAGGACGTGCTCCAGATCACGAACAACGTGACCATCCCCCTCGGTCAGCACATCGTGACGGGCGGGCTCAACGGCGAGTACTTCTCGTTCTTCAACTCGTTCAACTTGTTCCGCCACGGCCTCTTCCAACTGCCGTACTTCTTGGACTTCGAGGGCGACGGCATCCCCAACGGCTCGACGTTCTTCGGCGTCGACAACTTCTTGGCCGTCACCAACCCCGACCTCCCGCTCTGCGGACCGGGCACGGACCTGGGCGCCCAGGCGGGCGTCTCGTGCCGCCTGGACCTCAACGGCATGGTCACGCCCGAGTCGCTGGCGTTCAAGGGCGAGCGGATCGAGGTGGGCCAGGTGGGCGCCTACGTCCAGGACGAGTGGATCGTCTCGCCCCAGCTCAGCCTGACGCTGGGCCTGCGCGTGGACGTCCCGTTCTACCTCACCGACCCCGTCGCCAACCCGTTCTCGACGGGGCTCACGGCGCTCGACGAGGACGACCAGCCCGAGACCGTCGACCAGGCGGACCTGCCGGGCGCGACGCCGCTCTTCTCGCCCCGCTTCGGGTTCAACTACGCGCTCGGCGAGACCCGGGACACCCAGTTCCGCGGCGGCACGGGCATCTTCACCGGCCGCGTCCCGTTCGTCTGGATCGGCAACGTGGTCTCGAACCCCGGCGCCAACCCCAACCTGCCCGGCGCGGCGCCCTTCGCCTCGATCCCGGAGGAGTTGAGGACGAGCGACGAGGCGACGCTGCAGCAGTCGTTCGACCTCAACGCGATGGACGACGACTTCCGCTACCCCCAGGTCTGGACGACGAACCTGGCCGTCGACCAGCGCCTGCCGGGCGACGCCGTCCTGACGCTGGAGGGCATCTTCGGCAAGGACATCAACTCGATCTACCTGCGCAACGCCGACATCCCGGCGCCGGTGCGGACGCTGGCGGACGGGCGGCCCTACTTCGGCGGCGGCCAGCTCAACGTGGACGCCTTCGGCGGCAACGACGGCGGCATCTACGTGATCGACAACTCGTCGGAGGGCTACAACCTGTCGCTGACGGCCCAGCTCCGGAAGTCGTTCGGGGACGCGCTGAGCTTGTCGGGCGCCTACGCCTACACCCAGGCCGAGAACCTGTTCTCGACGACCGAGATCGCGTCGGTCCTGTTCGGCTCCAACCCGGTCCAGGGCGACCCCAACCGGCCCGGGCTGGCGGCGGCCGAGTTCGGCCAGCCGCACCGGCTGATCGGGACGGCGCTGTTCCGCCAGGTCTGGAGCGAGACCGCGGCGACCAGCGTCGGCGTGTTCGCGACCGTCGCCAAGGGCAACCAGTTCCTGTACGCCGGCGGCAACCGGTACTCGTTCACCTACTCGGGCGACGTCAACGGCGACGGCTCGGCGGGCAACGACCTGATCTACATCCCACGCGACGCCAGCGAGATCCGGTTCTCGGAGGCGAACGGCGCCGGATCGGCGGCGGCGCAGTACGCGGCCTTCGACGCGTTCATCGAGCAGGACAGCTACTTGTCGGCCAACCGCGGCCAGATCGCCGAGCGCAACGGGGCCGTCAACCCGTGGTACTCGAACGTCGACCTGCGCCTGCTCCAGGACTTGTCGTTCCTGACGGGCGCCACGCGGAACACGTTGCAGCTGAGCCTGGACATCCAGAACGTGGCCAACCTGCTCAGCTCGGACTGGGGCGTCCGCAAGGTGGCGAACCCGGCCGCGCGGTCGCCGCTCACGCTCGTCAACTTCGACGCGGACGGCGAGCCGCTGTTCAACTTTACCGGCCCGGCCGAGACGTTCGTCGACGACCCGAGCGAGTTCTCGCGCTGGCGCGCCCAGCTCGGCCTGCGCTACCGGTTCAACTAGCAGGACCGGCTCTCGGTGATCGCTCCGGGCCCGTCAGCACGCGCTGGCGGGCCCGCGGCGTGTCGGACGCAAGACTCGGCCGCGTACTCCGGCGCCGCCAGCTACTCGAAGTCCTGCTCGAACCAGTCGATGCCGCGGCCGGTCTGGCGGCTCTTCTCGCTGATCCGCTCGCGCAGGCGTGTGGCGAAGGCCTGGGCGGGGTCGTAGCCGTAGTGCAGCAGCAGGTGGTTCATGGCGATCACCTCGCAGATCACCGTCACGTTCTTGCCCGGCGTGATGGGCAGCTTGACGAGCGGGAGGTCGACGCCCAGCACGTCCTCGGTCTCGGTCACCATTCCGATGCGGGTGTACTCCTCGTGCTCGTCCCACTGGTGGATCTGGACCACCAACTCGATCCGCTTCTGGTAGCGGATGGCGCGGACGCCGAACATGGCCTTGACGTCGATGATGCCGAGCCCGCGGATCTCCATAAAGTGCTCGCCCAGGTCCGTGCCGGCGCCCATGAGCACGGTCGAGCTCTTGCGCGTCGCCATCACCACGTCGTCGGCGACCAGGCGGTGCCCGCGCTCGACCAGATCGAGGGCCATCTCGGACTTCCCGATGCCGGCCGGCCCGGTGAGCAAGAGGCCGACGCCGTAGACGTCCACCAGCGATCCGTGGACGGTGAGCTGCTCGGCGAACTGGTCGTCCAGCACGTCGCGCAGCAACCCCATGAACGGGACCGTCGGCATGGGCGTGCGGAAGATGGGCACGCCGGCGCGGTCGGCTTGGGCCGCCAGCTCGTCGGGCAGGCGGTTGTCGGCGGTAAGCACGATCGCGGGCGGGTCGAAGCCGAGCAGGCGGCCGAAGGCCTCCTCGGTCCCGCTCTCCATCCAGGCGAGGTAGCGGCACTCGGTGTTGCCCAGGATCTGGACGCGCTGGTGCTCGAAGTGCTCGGTGTAGCCGGCCAGCACGAGGCCGGGCCGGTGGACGTGGCGGACGGTGACCACGCGCTCGCCGGGCTCGACGGTGCCGGCGGCCTCGATCTCGATCCCGGCCCGCTGGCGGAGCCGCTCGACGAGGGCGGCGACCCGGAGCGAGTCGCGGCGGAACGGTTGGGGCTTGCGCATGGGTTTGGGGGAGCGGGGCGCTTCCTGCTACGGCACCTCGACGGTGTCGAGCACGCGGCGGACGATCTGATCCGACGCGACCTCCTCGGCCTCGGCCTCGTACGTGACGGCCACGCGGTGGCGGAGCACGTCGAGCGCGACCGCGCGGACGTCGTCGGGTGTCACGTAGGCGCGGCCTTGCAGGAACGCGTGCGCGCGCGCCGCCAGCGCCAACGCGATCGAGGCGCGGGGGCTGGCGCCGGTCGCGACCAGCCCCTCCAGATCGGCCAGCTTGTAGCGGCGCGGCGTGCGCGTCGCCAGCACCAGGTCCACGATGTACTCCTCGACGCGGGGGTCGACGTAGACCTCGCCCACGACCGCCCGCGCCGCCAGCACCTGGGCCGGCGTCACGACGGGCTGCACGTCGGGCAGCGGCGCCGCGTGCGACATCCGGCGCATGATCTCGATCTCCTGGTCGCGCGTCGGGTAGTCCACGACCACCTTGAGCATGAACCGGTCGACTTGGGCCTCCGGGAGCGGGTACGTGCCCTCCTGCTCGATGGGGTTCTGCGTCGCCATCACCAGGAACGGCGACGGCAATTCGTAGGTGGTCTCGCCGATCGTGACCTGGCGCTCCTGCATCGCCTCCAGCAGCGCGCTCTGGACCTTGGCCGGCGCCCGGTTGACCTCGTCGGCCAGGACGACGTTGGCGAAGATGGGGCCCTTCTTGACCAGGAAGTTGGCCTCGGCCTGGTTGTAGATCAGCGTGCCGAGCAGGTCGGCGGGCAGGAGGTCGGGCGTGAACTGGATGCGCTGGAAGCGGGCGTCGAACGCCTTCGCCAGCGTCGAGACGGTCAGCGTCTTGGCCAGGCCCGGCACGCCTTCGAGGAGCACGTGGCCGCCGGTCAACAACCCGATCAGCAGGCGCTCGACCATGTGGCTCTGGCCCACCACGACTTGGCCGACCGACTCCAGCAGGCCGGGCACCCAGCGCGCGTGCTCGGCGACGCGCGCGGTCAGGGCCTCCAGGTCGATGGCATCGCCTGCCGTGCCGCTGGCGGCGGCTTCCGCCAGCGGGGCGGGGGCGTCGGAGGAAGGGGCCGGGGACGAGTCGAGGCCGGAGTCGAGCATGCCGTCAGAATCGGAGAAGGGGCGGGACGCGGGCCGGTCCCCCGCCTCCGCGGGGGCAAGCTGCCGGGCGTGCGGAGGATACGGAGGCCGCGCCCGGGCCGATGCCGAATCCGGGGGGGCGTTGCCTCTCGGCGTGGCTCGGATCGACAGGATGACGAGCGCAGTCTCTACGTCTCCGTTCCTAGCACGTCGCCATCCGGGTCGGCCCCGTTCAAAAAATCCGCCACGTCCATGCGGCGCTTGCCCTGGCGCTGGACTTCTAGCACCTCGACCGCGCCGTCGCCGCACGCGACGACCATCGCGCCGTCGGCCACCGACGCCATGCCCGCCTCGCTGGCGGACGTGGTGGGCGAGGTCGGGCGCGTGCGGAGAACCTTGAGCGTCTCGCCGTCCCACTCGGTCCAGGCACCGGGCCAGGGCGACATCGCCCGGACCAGGTTGTGGACCTGGCGCGCCGGGCGCGACCAGTCGATGCGGGCGTCGTCGCGGAAGATCTTGGGCGCCGAACTCGCCAGCGAGTCGTCCTGGGGCTGGGCCTCCGCTGTGCCCGCGGCGATCTGTCGGACGGTCTCGACCACGGCCTCGGCCCCGACCTCCGCCAGTCGGTCGTGGACGTCGCCGGCGGTGTCGTCCGGGCCGACGGCGATGCGGCGGTTCAGGATGATCGCGCCCGTGTCGACGGTGCGCTGCAGGAAGAACGTCGTGACGCCGGTCTCCTCGACCCCGTCCATCAGCGCCCGGTTGATGGGCGCGGCGCCGCGATACGACGGCAGCAAGGAGCCGTGCAGGTTGAAGGCGCCCAACCGGGGGATCTCGAACACCTCGGGCGGCAGGATCCGGAAGGCGACGACGGCGAACACGTCGGGGTCGAGCGCGCGGAGGTCGTCGGCGAAGGCCGGGTCGCGCATCGAGTCCGGCTGCAGAACTGGGATGGCCAAGCGCTCGGCGGCTTGCTTGACGGCCGAGGCCCGGACCTTCTGCCCCCGGCCCGCCGGCTTGTCGGGCACCGTGACGACGGCGACGGGCGCGAGGTCGGCCGCGGCCAAGGCGTCCAGCGAGGGCACGGCAAAGTCGGGCGTGCCCATGAACACGATGCGGGGAGCGGTCACGGCGAGCGAGGGGTGGGGGCGCCCAAGCTACCGGCCTCCGCCCGCCGCCCCGCCTGCCACTGGCGGAAGCCCTCCGCCAGTGCCAGGCGGAATCCGTACGGGGCGCAACGCAGCGCGCCCCTGCCGAGCGTCTTGCTCAGCAGAGGCGCGGGTCCGAAAGGAGCAGGCTCTAGGGCTTCAGGACCACCTTGATGCAGTCGTCCTTCTTGTCGCGGAACGTCTCGTACATCATCGGGGCCTCGTCCAGCGGGGCCTCGTGTGTGATGATGAACGAGGGGTCGATCTCGCCCGACTCGATCTTGCCCATCAGCGGCTCGAGGTAGCGCTGGACGTGCGTCTGGCCCGTCTTGAGCGTGAGCCCCTTGTTCATCAGCGCGCCGAGTTGGACCGTGCCCGCCTGGGCGTAGACGCCCGGCATCGAGATCGTGCCGCCCTTGCGGCAGGCCATGATGGCCGCGTTGAGCGCGTACGTCCGGTCGGTCTGGGTGTGCGTCGCCTGGCGGACCTTGCTGACGGCGGCCTCCGCCGCGCTCGCGCCGTGCGCCTCCATCCCGACTGCCTCGATGCACCGGTCCGGACCGCGCCCGTCGGTCAGGTCCGCCAGCAGCTCGTGGAGCTCGCCGTCGATCTCCTCGAAGTTGATGATCTCGGCCTTGGAGTTCTCCGCCGCCATCCGGAGCCGCTCCGGCTCGCGGTCGATGGCGATCACGCGGCCGGCGCCCAGCATCCAGGCGCTCTGGATGGCGAACTGGCCGACCGGCCCGCAGCCCCAGACCGCGACGGTGTCGCCGGGCTGGATCTCGGCGTTCTCGGCGCCCATGTAGCCCGTCGGGAAGATGTCGGACAGGAACAGGACCTGCTCGTCGGTGAGCCCCTCGGGCACCTTGATCGGGCCGACGTCGGCGTGGGGCACGCGCAAGAACTCGGCCTGGCCGCCGGGGATGCCGCCGGTCAGGTGCGAGTAGCCGTAGATCCCGGCCGGCGCGTGGCCCATGGCCTTGCGCGCGTTCTCGGGCTTGGGGTTGGTGGTGTCGCAGAGCGAGTACATCGTCTGGTCGCAGAACCAGCACGACCCGCACGAGATCGTGAACGGGACGACGACGCGGTCGCCCTTCTTGAGGTTGGTCACGCCGGCCCGACCTCCTCGACGATGCCCATCGGCTCGTGGCCGATGATGTCGCCCGACTTCATCATCGGCACGAAGCCGTCGAACAGGTGGAGGTCCGAGCCGCAGATGGCCGTCGACGTCACGCGGATGATGGCGTCGGTGGGCTCTTGGATCTCGGGGTCGGGGTGGGTGTCGACGCGGACGTCGCCTTGGCCGTGCCAGGTGAGGGCTTTCATTGGAGAGGGGGAGGGGAGGAGGGCTCGGTTCACCCGGCCCGCACCCGGCCGTTCCGGGCGTCGGGGATTGCGGGGATCCTCCGCACGGCCTCTCAGGCATCTCCCGATGCCGCGCCCCACTGGCGCGGCGCCTTGCGCCCACCTCTGCGAGGGCAAGCCGCCAGCGCGGAGCGTGCGTGCCGGGCTCCCCCCGTCCGAGCGCCCATCGTGCCGACTGCGTCGTCTCTCAGCGGGCGCTCGAACGGTCCCCCTCACGAGTGAGGGGGACAGCCAATCGTCCCCTGAGCGACCCCGAAGGGACGGCGAAGCCAAGCGATGGGCGTATTGGCGGGGGGAGTATCGCCGGCGAGCGGGAGACTCCCCGTCTTACCGCTTCTGCTGGCGGGCGTAGAGCCGGACCGCGCCGCACTCGTCGCAGCGCAGCGTCTCTGTGGCGTAGATCGCCCGGCCGCCGCCCATCTTCAGACCTGTCCAGATGCTCTTCTCGGGCTCGCCTTCGACCCACTGCAGGGGGCTCCGGCCGCCCTGGGCCTGGTCCAGCAGCCAGCCCTTAGACATCGGGCCGCCGCACTCGCTGCACGTGGGGATGGGATCTGGCATCGACGAGCTTAGGCGTCGCGGACGAGGGGCACGAACAGCACGCCGTCGAAGGTCTCCGACTGAACCGTGTCCGGCGCGGTCTTGGTCAGCCGGTGGAGCACCTGGCGGTCGCCGGGCCCGATGGGGATCAGCATTCGCGCGTCGGGCTTGCCCTCGGCCGGGTCGCGCAGCTGGTCGATCAGCTCCTGGGGCGCGTCGGGGCCGCCGGCCGTGACGATGACGGCGTCGAAGGGCGCGTAGCCGGGCCAGCCGTAGGTCCCGTCGCCGACGCGGGTGCGAACCTTGGGCGCCAGCTCTTTGAGGACGGGCTGGGTTCGGCGGAGCAGCGCGGCGTGTCGCTCGATGGAGAACACCCGGGCGCCGAGCTCCGCCAGTACGGCGGCCTGGTAGCCGCTGCCGGTCCCCACCTCCAGCACGCGCTCGCCCGGTTGCACCGCCAGCAGCTCGGTCATCCGGGCGACCGTGAACGGCTGGGAGATCGTCTGGCCCTGGCCGATGGGCAGCGCGGCGTCGTCGTAGGCCTGGCGCAAGAGCGAGGTGTCGCGCACGAAGCGGTGGCGCGGGACCGCGCCGATGGCGGCCAACACGCGCTCGTCGGCGATGCCCTTGTCGCGGAGCAGCGCCACCAAGTCGGCGCGGCGGGCGGCGGCCTGTCGGTCGGTGAGGAGCACTAGGGCGTGGGGGCGGGTGTGGCCTCGTCCTCGTCGGCCGTCTCGTCCGCCGAGGGGCGGTCGGGGGAGAAGGCGTCGAGCAGGCGCTGCTCGGCCTCGTCGAGCGACAACCCCACGTCCAGCCGCCCGTTCTCGGCGACGGAGATCTTGCCGGTCTCCTCCGACGGTCACGATCACGAACGCGTCGGTCCGCTCGGTGAGCCCGACGGCGGCGCGGTGGCGTAAGCCAGAGGTGGGGGTCCAGGCTGCGCGCGTCCGAGACGGGCAGGATGCAGCGCGCGGCCTCGACCTTCTGGCCCTGGATGATGACGGCGCCGTCGTGCAGCGGGGAGTTGGGGAAGAAGATGGCCGTGAGCAGGTCGCGCTCGACGTCGGCCGAGATCTGGGTCCCGGACTCGATGTAGTTCCTCAGCCCGGTCGAGCGCGCGAACGCCGTCAGGCTGCCCACGCGGTCCCGGCTCATCTCCTGGATCGCCGCCATCACCTCGTCGGTGATCTTCTGCCGCGGCGGCTGCGTCACCAGGCGGCGCACGATGGGGTTGCGGCCCAGCAGGAAGAGCGCCTGGCGGATCTCGGGCGCGAACAGGATCAGGACCGCCAGCACGAACACGTCGCCGACGGCGCCGAACAGCGTCGTCAGCGTCGTCAGCCCGACCGCGCGGACGATCTCGCCGACGGCGTACAGGCCTAGGAGCGCGACGGCGACCTGGACCGCGATCGTGCCCCGGATCAGGCGGTAGACCTGGTAGACCAGGAACGCCGTCACCCCGATGTCCACCAGGTCGAGCCATCGGACGGGCACGAACCCGATTCGGAAACCCTCTTGGAGCAGCAGCGCGACGCTCACAGCTCAGCCCCGTCTGCGCCGGCCTCGCGGGCGGCCCGGAGCACCGCCAGCACCTCGACCGTCGCCCGGACGTCGTGGGCGCGGACGATCGACGCGCCGCGGACGACCGCCAGCGCGGCCAGCCCGAGCGAGCCGTACAGCCGCTGGTCGACCGGCGCCGGGGCGCCGGGGTAGCCCAGCACCGCGCCGACGGTGCTCTTGCGCGAGACGCCGACCAGGACGGGCCGCCCGCCGACCGCCAGTCGGTCGAGGTGGTCGATCAGGCGCAGGTTCTGCGTGGGCGTCTTGCCGAACCCGAAGCCCGGGTCCACGACCACGTCGCGCACGCCCAGCGCCTCCGCCCGCTCGGCCGACTGGCGGAGCGAGTGGGCGACGTCCTCGACCACGTCGCCGTACGCGTCGGACGGCGCCGACCCGCCCGTCCGCTGGAGCGAGTGCATGACGACGAGCGGGGCGCCGTACTCCGCCGCCGCGACCGCCGTGCCGACCGTCTCGCGAAGGCCGGTCACGTCGTTGACGATGTGGGCGCCCGCCCGCAGCGCCGCCCGAGCCACGGCCGCCTTCGTCGTGTCGACCGACAGCAGCACCTGGGGCAGCCGCTGCGCCAGCTCCTCGATCACCGGAATCACGCGCGCCAGCTCCTCGTCCAGCCCGACGGGCGGCGCCCCCGGCCGCGTCGACTCGCCGCCGACGTCCAGGATCGCGGCGCCCGCGTCGGCCATCTCGCTGGCGCGCTCGAAGGCGGCCTGGACGGTGTCGTAGCGGCCTCCGTCCGAGAACGAGTCGGGCGTCACGTTCAGGACCCCCATGACGTGCGCCTGGCCCGGCCCGAGGTCGAGCGCGCGGCCTCGGCAGTCGAGCGTTCTGGCAAGGGCGAGGGCGGTCGCGGACATCGTGTGGAGGGGACCGGCCAAGCTACCACCGGCCGTGCCTGCGCCCAGGGCCGGGACCCTTCCGCCTTCATGTCCCGTACACAGTGGCACTGGGCGCGCTCCGCCCGGGCTCACGACGATTTGCCGCCCCTCGGCTCCACCCGACCCGCTCGCGTTCCGACACACCGCCCCGGCGCCACGCCATGTTCGTCCCCCGTAACCAGCAGATGCTGGACCAATACCTCCAGGAGATCGGCAAGCTGCCGCTCCTGACCGCCGAGCAGGAGGTGGAACTGGCCCAGCGCATCCAGGAGGGCGACGAGGACGCGTTGCACGAGATGGTGCGGGGCAACCTGCGGTTCGTGGTCTCCGTCGCCAAGAAGTACCAGAACCAGGGGCTGTCGCTCAGCGACCTGATCAACGAGGGCAACTACGGGCTGATCAAGGCGGCCAAGCGGTTCGACGAGACGCGCGGGTTCAAGTTCATCTCGTACGCCGTCTGGTGGATCCGGCAGGCGATCCTGCAGGCGCTGGCGGAGCAGAGCCGGGTCGTCCGGCTGCCGCTCAACCGGATCGGGACGATCTCGAAGATCCGCAAGGCGTCGGCGCGGCTGGCGCAGACGTACCACCGCCCGCCCAACGTCCAAGAACTGGCGGCGGAGTTGGACATCCCCGAGCACAAGGTCTCGGACGCGCTCCGCCACCAGGCCCGCCACCTCTCGATGGACGCGCCGTTCGGCAACGAGGACGCCAACAGCCTGCTCGACGTGCTGACCGACGCCGCCAGCCTGGGCCCCGACGACGGGATGGTGGCGGACAGCCTGCGCGAGGACGTCCAGCGCGCGCTCGCCGGGCTGGCGCCGCGCGAGGCCGAGATCACGCGGCTTTACTTCGGCATCGGGCGCGAGGACGCGATGACGCTCGAGGAGATCGGCAACGAGTACGACCTGACGCGCGAGCGCGTGCGCCAGATCAAGGAGAAGGCGCTGCGCAAGCTCCGTCAGAAGGGCCGGCGGCAGGCGCTCGACGGGCACGTCGGCAGCCAGGGCGGCGGCCACCCCGCCTAGCTAGTGACCGGTGCCGCCAGCCGGGGAGGAGAGGGCATCGCAGAGACGAGGGCGGCGCCCTCCTGAGAGGTAGCGCCTTGCACCCACCGAGTCAGATGAGGTGTAGATTCTCGATGTGTGAGAACCCCGATCCCACTCTCTCCCAACTCGATGCGCGTTTCTCTCTGTGCCCTCGCCATCCTCGTAGCGTCCGGCCCCGTCTCGGCCCAGGCCGGGTTCCCCATCCAGAAAGGCAGCGTCTCGCTGGACGGGACCGCCAACGTCTCCAGCTCTCAGTTCGGGGACTCGGACCGGACGACCACGATCTCGGCCCAGCCGTCGGCCCTCTTCTTCGTCGCTGATGGGCTCGCCGTCGGGGCGACGGTGTCGCTGGCGCGGACCTCCTTCGGCGGCGACAACACCGCGACGTCCTACGGGATCGGACCGACCGCCGCCTACTTTTTTGGCGGACCGGAAAGCACGGTGTACCCGTTCGTCAGCGTCGGGGCCTCGTTCTCGCGCGCGTCGTTCTCTGGGGACGGCGACGACCTCTCGATCTTCGGCGGCGAGGTAGCCGGCGGCGCCGTGTTCATGCTGTCGCGGACGGTGGGGCTCACCGGCGAGGCCTACTACCAGGCCCAGAGCGTCTCCTCCGACGGGTTCGACGACTCGTTCGACGGGAACGAGTTCGGCTTGCGCGCCGGGTTCGTCGCGTTCCTGTACTAGCTCGGTGGAGGGTCAGGCGCGACCCACAGGGCCCCTCGGGTCAGACCCCGACGTGGCTCCGGCGTGCCGTTGGGGCGACGTCTCGCAGGGGCGCTCCCACGCGGGGCCGTCCAGGTATATCGGTCGGACCGGGCCCCCCGAGGGCAACCGACCAGGGTGCCGGCCGTTGGAAGGGGACCCTAGCTGCCTCGGCCCCCAATGAGATTTCGACCCGCCCTCCTCGCCGCCCTCGCCGCCTCCGCCCTCGTCGGGCTCGCCGGCTGCGCAAGCGCTAGCGGCCCGATGACGGCCCAGACGACGCCGCGCACGGCGCCCCCCATGATCGCCGCGCCGACGGCGACCGCTAGCGGCGAGCTCGGCATCGACCTCAGCGCGATGGACCGGACGGTCCGGCCCCAGGACGACCTGTTCCGCTACGTCAACGGCACTTGGCTGGAGACCGTCGAGATCCCGGGCGACAAGAGCCGCTACGGCTCGTTCGACGTCCTGCGCGAGCGCTCCGAGGCCGACGTGCGGACGATCATCGAGGACGCCGCCAGCGGTCGCGTGACGGACCCGGACGCCCGAAAGATCGGCGCGTACTACGCCGCCTACATGGACTCCGCTAGGGTCGAGCGCCTGGGGCTCAGCCCGCTCCAGTCGGACTTCGCGCGCATCGACGCCCTGAGCGACAAGGTCGGGCTGATGCGCTACTTCGCCGCCAACCGCCGCTCGTTCGGCCCTGCCCCGCTGGCGGCGTTCGTCGGCACGGACGCGCGGAACTCGGGCCGCAACGTGATGACGCTGTGGCAGTCCGGCACCGGGCTCCCCGACCGGAGCTACTACCTCGAAGACCGGTTCCAGGAAGCTCGCGACGGCTACGTGAACTACGTCGAGACGGTCTACGACCTGGCCGGCTGGGACGACGGCGCCGCCGCGGCCCAGACCGTCCTGGACCTGGAGACCAAGCTGGCGGAGGCGCAGTGGACGCGGATCCAGAACCGCGACCCCGAGGCTCGCTACAACCCGACGGCGACCGCCGACCTCGCGTCGATGTACCCCAACCTTCGCCTGGCCGACATGATGCGCCAGCTGGGCGTGGCGTCGCTGCCCGACACCGTCATCGTCGGCCAGCCGAGCTACCTCGCGGCGCTCGACGAGATCGTCCAGGACGTGCCCTTGGCGGACTGGAAGACGTGGGCGCGCTTCCGCACGGTCAGCGAGGCCTCGGGCCTGCTGCCCTCCGCCTACGGCGACGCCAGCTTCGCGTTTTATGGCAAGCAGCTGTCGGGCCAGACCCAAGACCGCCCGCGTTGGAAGAAGGCCGTCGGCGCGACGTCCGGGACGATGGGAGAGGCCGTCGGCCGGATCTACGTCGGCCGCCACTACCCCCAGGCCGCCGCCGACCGCATGGCGGAGCTGATCGAGAACCTCCGCACGGCGTTCCGCCAGTCGATCAACGGCAACCCCTGGATGACCGACGCCACCAAGGCCGAGGCCCTCGACAAGCTCGAGAACTACGTCTACAAGATCGGCTACCCCGACCAGTGGGAGGACTACAGCGACCTGGAGGTCTCGGAGACCGACCTGGTCGGCAACGCTCGGGCGGCGGCCTCGTGGGCGACCGACGACAACCTGGCGGACCTGGGCCGCGCGCCCGACCGCGCCGAGTGGGGCATGACGCCTCAGACCGTCAACGCGTACTACAACCCGGCCTTCAACGAGATCGTCTTCCCGGCCGCGATCCTGCAGCCGCCGTTCTTCAACGTCGAGGCCGACGACGCCGTCAACTACGGCGGCATCGGCGCCGTCATCGGCCACGAGTTCTCGCACGGCTTCGACGACCAGGGCAGCCAGTACGACGCCGACGGCAATCTCCGCGACTGGTGGAGCGACCGCGACCGCGCCGAGTTCGAGGCCCGCGCCGACCGACTCGTGGCGCAGTACGACGCCTACGCCCCGTTCCCCGACGCCAACGTCCAGGGCCGGCTGTCCCTCGGTGAGAACATCGGCGACCTGTCGGGCCTGACGATGGCCTACCGCGCCTACCGCCTGTCGCTCGACACGGACGGCGACGGTGTGGTCTCGGACGACGAGGAGGCCCCGGTCATCGACGGGTTCACCGGCGACCAGCGGTTCTTCATGGGCTGGGCCCAGGTCTGGCGGACGTTGTACCGCGACGAGGCGCTCCGCCAGCAGCTCCAGACCGGGCCGCACAGCCCGGGCGAGTACCGCGCGAACGGTCCGCTCGCGCACATCCCGGCGTTCTACGACGCCTTCGACGTCGAGCCCGGCGACGACCTCTACGTCGCGCCCGACGACCGCATCGTGCTCTGGTAGCGGCCGACTGGCGGCGCGTGCCGCCGGTCCGTTGATCCGTGCCGAGGCCGCCCGCCATCGCGGGCGGCCTCAGCTCTGCTGGCGGAGCGCCGCCGCCAGTGGGGCGAGATTGGGGCATGACCCAGACCTTCCGCCTTGACCGCTTCACGACGGAGTCCGGCGACCGCCTGCCCGATGTCGAGGTCGCCTACCAAACCTGGGGCGCGCTCAACGCCAGCGCCGACAACGCCGTCGTGGTGTGCCACGCGCTGACTGGCGACGCCGACGCGGCCGAGTGGTGGCCCGGGGTCGTGGGGCCGGGGAAGATCATCGACCCCGCGCGGCACTTCGTGGTCTGCGCCAACGCGCTCGGCTCGTGTTACGGCACGACCGGACCAGCGACGCTGGACCACGAAGGGAAGCGCCTGGGGAGCCGGTTTCCCCGGGTCAAGATCCGCGACCAGGCGCGGCTGCACACGCGGCTGCTCAACCACCTGGGCGTGCGCGGCGTTGCGCTGGCGATCGGAGCGTCTATGGGCGGAATGCAGGCGCTGGAACTGGCGCTCGTCGATAGGGAGGCCGGGCCGGACCGCGTCCGCCGGCTGGTGCTAGTCGGGATGGGCGCGGCGCACTCGGCGTGGGCCGTCGGCACCGGCGAGGCCCAGCGGATGTCGATCCGCGCCGACGCCCGGTGGCGGGGCGGAGACTTCCCCGCCGACGACCCGCCCGTCGCGGGACTGGCGGCGGCCCGCGCCGCCGCGATGCTGACCTACCGCTCGCCCGAGTCGTTCGACGAACGCTTCGGACGAGAGCGCCACCAACCCCGCTTCGAGCCGACGGACCCCCGCTTCGCCGTCGAGAGCTACCTGCGCTACCAAGGCGACAAACTGGTCGGCCGGTTCGACGCCGGCGCCTACGTCCGCTTGACCGAGGCCATGGACAGCCACGACGTGGGCCGAGGCCGGGGCCGCGAAGACGCCCCGACGGCCTTAGCTCAACTCCGCGCCGACGCGCTGTGCGTCGGCATCTCTTCCGACCTGCTCTACCCGCCCGCCGAGAGCCGCCAACTCGCCGAGTGGCTGCCCGGGGCCCGCTACGCCGAGTTGGTGTCGCCCTTCGGCCACGACGCCTTCCTGGTGGACTTCGACGCGCTCGACGCCTTGGTCCGCCCGTTCCTGGAGGCTGCTGGGTTCTTCAGCGAGTTGGCATGAGCGACTGGCGGTCCACGCGCGGACGCGTCGCCAGTCGGCGCCCCGACGGTGGTCCTGGGTCGCTGGCCCGAGCGCCCGCCGCCCTGCTCCTGGCTGGCGGTGCAGGCGCGGGTGCCTAGGGATCTTCCGTCGCGGGCGCTAGGTTCTGCGCTCCCACCCAAGACTCAAGACTTCTGCCCATGACCCGCTTCCTCCCCCTCCTCCTCGGCGCCTTCGTCGTCACCTCCGCCTGCGCCCAAGACATGGACGGCATGGACCA
This sequence comes from Rubricoccaceae bacterium, assembly GCA_963789285.1. Classification (GTDB taxonomy): domain Bacteria; phylum Bacteroidota; class Rhodothermia; order Rhodothermales; family Rubricoccaceae; genus Rubrivirga. The sequence goes on along the minus strand of CAWBJZ010000004.1, from coordinate 1,229,806 downwards.
CAGCGGCGACGCCGACGGCATGGCCGCCATGTCCGACATCCCCATGCGCTCGGTTGAGGAGGCTCGCGTGAGTCCCAACGCCGGCGTCATGACCACGGTCGGCACCACCAACGTCACGGTGCAGTACGGCCGCCCGAGCCTGAAGGGGCGCGCCTACTTCGAGGCCGGCTCCGCGCTCGCGCCCTCCGGCGAGGTCTGGCGGACCGGCGCCAACGAGGCCCCGACGTTCACCACCACCTCCGACCTGATGGTTGAGGGCGAGACGCTGCCCGCCGGCACCTACGGCCTGTTCACGATCCCCGGCGACGACGAGTGGACCGTCATCTTCAGCAGCAACGCCCGCCAGTGGGGCTCCTTCCGCTACTCCGACGCCGAGGACGTGCTCCGCGTCATGGTCGAGCCCATGACGGGCGCGCCGATGCAGGAGCAGTTCGAGATCCGGTTCGAGGATGTGAACGCCGAGGAGGGCACCATGGTCATGCACTGGGGCACGACGGGCGTCCCGGTCGTGATCGCCGACGCCGGCGGAGACATGGAGGACATGGGCGACGACATGGAAGACATGGACGGGATGTAGCCGCCGCCGGGCTAGGCGTCCCAGTCGGGCGCGAAGTCCGGATCGACCAGCCGACGGTCCTTGGGGAGCGCGTCCAGCCGGGCGCGCTCCTCTTTTGTGAGGCGGAGCTCCGCCGCGGCCAGGTTGCTCGCGCGGTGCGCGGCCGACGACGCCTTGGGGATCGCGACGACGCGGTCCTGCCCCAGCAGCCACGCCAGCGCGATGGCCGCCGGACCGACGCCGTGCGCCTCGGCGACGTCGCGGAGGGTCTCGTCCGTCAGCACCTCGCCCTGGGCCAGGGGGCTGTAGGCCGTCAGGACCATCGCGCCCGACTGGCGGACAACGTCGAGCAGGCGGTCCTGGCCCAAAAGCGGGTGGTACTCGACCTGGTCGGTCGCGATCTCGGGGTCGGTCTCCAGCGCCCGACGCAGCATGGCGGGCGGGAAGTTGCTCACGCCCACCCGCCGCGTCTTGCCCGACTGGCGGACGGCGTCGAGCGCGCCCAACGTGTCGGCGAGCGGGACCTCGTCGCTGGGCCAGTGGATCAGCAGCAGGTCCACGTAGTCGGTGACCAGCTTGCCCAGGCTCTCGTCCACGGACGCCGCCAGTCGGTCGGGGGCCAAGCGGTCGCGCCACACCTTGGTGGTGAGGAACACCCGGTCGCGCGGGACGCCGCTGGCTGCCAGCCCGGCGCCGACCTCGGCCTCGTTCTTGTAAATCTGCGCCGTGTCGATGTGGCGGTAGCCCAGCGCCAGGGCGTGCTCGACGCCGTCGCGCGCGGCATCGCCGCGGAGTTGCCAGGTGCCGAAGCCTAGGCCGGGGACGGAGACGCCGCGGAGGTCGTAGTGGGTCATGGCCGAGCAGGGGAGGGCTGGGGGACACGTCCGCCAGTCGCGCCGAGTTCTGCCGGCCGGGGCGCCCTCGGGGACTCCCCGAGAAGGGCGGGGGAGGGGGCGGGGCGGAACGCTGGCGGGCAGGTCCGGTACTACGGGACCCCTCTACCAACCCCCATCCACATGTCTAAGATCACCGACCTCCGCGGCCTCTTCCTCCACGGCCTCAAGGACGTCTACTACGCCGAGAAGCAGTCCAAGAAGGTCATCGCGTCGATGGCCGAGAAGGCCAGCAACAGCGAGCTCAAGAGCCAGCTCCAGGACCACGCCAGCCACTCCGAGACGCACATCGAGCGCCTCGACAAGGTGTTCGAGCTGATCGGCGAGAAGGCCGAGGGCGTCACGTGCGAGGCCATGGACGGCATCCTCAAGGAGTCCAAGCACCTGATGGAGGAGGTGGACGACGCCGAGACGCGCGACGCCGCCATCGTCTTCAGCGCCCAGGCCATCGACCACTACGAGATCACGCGCTACGGCAGCCTCGCGACCTTCGCCGAGCGCCTGGGCTACAACGACGCCTCCGAGCTCCTGGGCGAGACCTTGGGCGAGGAGGAGGAGGCCGACAAGCGCCTGTCCGTGCTCGCCGAGAGCACGCTGAACAAGGACGCGGTCTAGCCCACCGGCTTCGCCCGACCCAGCGCCCCGCCCTCTCCAGAGGGCGGGGCGTTTTGCGTCATGCCTCACTGGCGGTCGCGATCAGCGCACGCAACGCCGCGCTGTGCTACATCCCCGCGTAGTCCGCCAGCAGCTCGACGATCTGGTCTTGGGCGCGGCTCACCGTCCGCGTCCGGGTGGAGTACCCGTTGCACAGGATCGAGAACGCCACGGTGTGCCCGCGCGAGTTGGTGATGTAGCCCGACAGCGTCCGCACGCCCGAGATGTAGCCGGTCTTGGCGCGCACGTTGCCCCGGGCGTCGCCCGAGCCGTAGCGGCGGCCCAGGGTGCCGGTGAACCCGCCCAGCGGCAACGAGCGGACGAAGGCGTCGCGCGTGCTCGCGTCGGGGTGCCGGTGCATCCCGCGCAGCAGCCCCACGATGCCGACGGCCGTCAGCCGGTTGTCGCGCGACAGCCCGGAGCCGTCGGCCACGACGACGCCCCGCGGGTCGACGCCGAACCGCTCCAGCATCGGGTTGGCCGCGCGCGCCCTGAGCCCCGGGCGGACGGGGCCGGGGCTGGGGTAGACGAACGCGGCCAACGTCCGCAGAATCCGCTCGGCGTAGGCGTTGTCGGACTCGGTGTTGGTCCGGCCCACGAACCCCGCCAGCGGGGGCGAGCGGTACGACGCGACGGGCCGCATCCCCTCGTACTCCGGGCGGATGCCGGGCGGGTACTCGTCCACGCCGTCGCCGTGGACGGTGATGCCGCGCTCCCGGATCGCGGCCCGCAACGTGCGGACGAACCGGGTGCTCGGGTTGTCCATCACGTCGTCATCCATCCGGATCGTGCCCATCACGTTCCGCACGCCGGCGTCGTGCAGGCTGTCGGCCCAGGCGCTAAAGACGCCCCGCAGGTCGAGGGCGCGGCCGATGAACGAGGGGTCGCCCGCGCCGCGGACGACCAGGTCGCCGGACAGCGTCCCGTAGGCCAGCGGGCCGTCGAGGTAGAGCCGCGTCTGGTAGCGGAAGCCCGGCCCCAGGGCGTCGAGCGCGGCGGCGGTCGTGACCAGCTTCATGTTGCTGGCGGGCATCATCGACGCGTACGCGTTGCGCTCGTAGAGCACGCGCTCGGCGTCGAGGTCCTCGACGTAGATCCCCCACAGGGCGCCGTGGAAGGCGCGGGCGTCGGTGATCTCTTCGATGCGGTCGGCCAGGCCGAACCGGGTGTACGCCGTCTGGGCGGAGACCGCCGACGCGACGACGGTCAAGAGAAGGAGGGCGGGAAGGCGGCGCACGGACGGTGGGAGTGGGGGAGGGCTAACGATGGACGCGCGCCGGCCGTGCCGGCCGGCAGCGCCTATGTTTCGTGGGAGCTGTGGCGTGGCTCGTCTGAACTGGCGGACGCATGTCGCCACCTGGTATCGGCTACAAACCGGTCAGCTTAGGTCCGTGACGGTCCACGCCCGGAGGAAGCGCGTCGAACGCCTCCGGCGGGCCGTCGATGTCCAGGATGTGGACGCAGCACCCGCACCCGGAGTCGTCGGAGACAGACCGGAAGACGGGGCCCCACTGGTCCAGCCACGCCTCAACCGCGTCGGCGTCTGCAGGCTCGTAGAGGATCTGGTAGACCACGGAGGCGGGCACGGTCTGGGTCCTAGAACGGGATGGCCGCCTGGATGCGGTAATACACCTCGGGGTCGTCGACGGAGACGTCGTCGGTGTAGAGCCCTTCCAGGTTGCTCGCCGGGGTCGCCAGTCCGAGCGCGTGGCGGATCTCGAAGCCGCCCAGCGTCAGGACGTTGGCCAGCTCGCCGCCCAGCCCGACGCGGCGCGCGGCGCGGTCCAGGCTCTGCCCGGTCCAGACCAGGCCGCCGTCCACGAACAGCGTCGGCGCGACCGGGCCGAAGCGGGCGATCCCCAGGATGGTCGTCTGCAAGTCGAACAGGATCGGCATCCGGTACTCGACCGACCCGAACAGCGCGCGCGTCCCGACGGCGTAGGACCGGTAGCCGCGCACGCGCTCGGCGTCGTCCAGCGTCAGCGCGCCCAGGAACGGGACGGGCACGTCGATGTCGTCGCGCCGCGCCAGGCCGACGTAGTCCTGGGCCAGCGTCTGGCCGAAGATGGCCGTCGCCCGGCCCTGGACGAACAGCCGCCCGCCGGGGATCGCCGGCGAGACCCAGTACCCCAGCACGTCGGGGCGGACGAACGTGTCGCCACCGAGGGCCGGGACGCCGACGGTCACGCGCCCGCGCAGGCCGGTCCCGTCGAGCGGCGTGATGACGTTCCAGCGGTACGGCCGCTGGAACTTGTAGACCGCGCCCAGCTGGACGTCGAACCGCGTGCCGGCTTCGGGAAGCCCCAGGCCGGTGTTCTCCAGGTCGTCGAAGCGGTCGAGCGCTAGGGGCTCGGCGTAGGCGTATCGGACGCGCCCGGCGACGGCGGTCGTGGTGTACGGCCGGTCGAGGAGGTCCAGCGGAAGCTCAGCCGAGACGTCGGCGCCGGTCAGGTCCTCGACCAAGATGCCCGACCCGTAGAAGCTCGACGGCGACGGGAAGCGGTACGCCGTCAGCGTGAGCGACGGGCGGAACTGGTTGTTGGTGTAGCTCGCCAGCAGGAACGACTTGTCCGCGGGCCGGGTGATCGAGATGCCGGCCAGGAACGCGATCTGGTGCTTGCCCAGGGGCTCGATAAACAACGAGTTGGCGAACACGCCGAAGTCGTCGTCGCCGGTGAACAGCTCCCCGTCCTCGCCGGGGTCCCCGTAGGGCAGGCCGATGGTGATGGCGTGGGTGATGTTCTTCCACGAGTTGTACGGCCGCCGATTGCGGATGAGCGACGGGTCCGGCGCGACCGCGTCTGGGATGGTGACCGGCGGGCGGTGCGTGGTCCAGGCAGCGTAGGCCGGCGGGACGGTCACGGAGTCGGTCGCGACCGTGGGCCGCCGGGCGGCGTCGACGACGTAGACGCGGTCGCGGCGCTTGGTCTCGGTCGAGACCAGCACCAGGCGACCGGCCGGGTGGAGCGAGTCCGGCGGCAGCCAGTCGTGGACGGTCGCACCGTCGTAGAGGAAGGTGACACGGGCCTCGGGGGACGGGTCGGGTAGGGAGGGCGAGGGGGGCTGACCTGCGCCACTGGCGGCCGTTGCCAGGAGGGTCGGGGCCGGTGGGACTTCGGCGGGGGGAGCCGACCCCGCGGACGAGCGCGCGACTTCCCTTGTCTCCCGCCGCGCCGCCCCTACGAATACGTTGGGGGCGCGGTCGCGCAGCGAGGTCCAGGCGAGAGAGTCGCTGGCGGCGTTCCAGATCGGCATCCGGTCGTCGCGGTTGTAGGCTGTGCCGTCAGCATCGGTCGCCAGTCGGGCCAAGGCGCCCGTCGCGACGTCCACCGTGACCAAGTCGCGGCGGCCGTCGGGGTCGAAGACGGCGAAGGCGACGCGGCGCCCGTCGGGGCTCCAGCGCGCCGTCGTGATCTGGGTCTCGCCGGTGAACGCGGTGAGCGCGCGCTCCTGGCGGCTGGCGAGGTCGAGCACGAACACGTTGGCCGTCTCGCCGTCCACGCCGACGAACGCCAGGCGCCCGCCGTCGGGCGCCCAGGTCGGGGAGACCGCGCGGCGGTCCGTCGTCAAGCGTCGCGCGTCGCCCGTCCGCTCGTCCACCAGGTAGAGGTCGTTGACGAGCGAGCCGTACTCGCCCCGGCGGTTCCGGGCGAAGGCGATCTGCGATCCGTCGGGGCTCCACGAGACCGGGCCAGTGATGGCGCCCTCGGCCAGGATTCGCAGGTCGCGCCGGGCGGTCGAGTCCGCGCCGGGGTTGGAGACCGTGATCAAGCGGCGGACGGGCCGGGTCAGACTGGGCAGTACGACGGCCGCGACGCGGCTGGTGTCGGGGCTGAACGCGACGTCGTAGATCACCTGCCCGGGCAGCGAGAACGGCTTGACACCTAGGGAGTCGAGCCGCTCCATCTGGCCCGCCTGGGTGTTGTAGTACACGTTGACGTGCTTGCGCCACTCCTCGTTGAACTCTGGGTACGGGACGCCGACGACGGCGCGGAAAGCGGTCAGGAAGTCGTTGTATTGGACCAGGCCGCCCAACTCGCGCGAGCGGTGGGCCAGGATCTTGGCGATCACGGAGTCGCCCCGGGTCTCGGCGAGGTAGCGGATTTGGCTGTTGCCAACGGCGTACTTCAGGCGCCCGTTCTGGGGGCTCGTGCCGTCGTCGTAGTTCAGGCGGTCCTCGAACGTCGCCGTCCGCAACCAGCGGTCGCCGCGCTGGGCGTCCCAGCGCTCGGTCTGGTACTGCGCCAGCCCCTCCGCCCAGAAGCTGGGCAACGGGTCCCCGAAGAAGACGCCCAAGAGCCCCAGGTTGGACCGCACGGCGCGGTAGTGGACGATGTGGGCGATCTCGTGCGCCAGCACCTTCCGCAGCCACTTCACGTCGCCGGTCCAGATGTTGGCCGTGTCGTTGACGTGGACCCACAGCGTCGTGAACCCGCTGGACCCGACGTTGTAGGCCAGCCCGTTCGCGATCTCGTCCTCGTCGGAGAGGTAGATCCGGATCGGATCGTCGAACGTGAGCGCCGTGGAGTCGGCGCTGAGGTTGACGGTGAGCGCGGCCAGCGTCTCCTCGGCGACCGCCGCCGCCTGGGCCTCGATGCCCGCCAGCCGGGCGGGGTACATGATCTCGAAGTGCTCGGTCTCGGCGACCTGCCAGTCGATCTCGGGGTGGTTGCGGCCGTTGAAGGCGCTGAACCCGATCTGGGCCGCCGCCGGCCCACTGGCGACGAGCACCACCAGCGCGGCGATCAGGAAGCGGGAGGGGTGCGGCATCGGTCGGGGGGACGGGCGAGCGGAAAGTAGGGCACCGCGGATCGGCTCCGACTCGGTTGGCCTCTGCACGCACGGCCCTGAACGTGTCGCTCGTAGCGTGCGTGCCCTGCTCGTGTCCCGGCCGCAGCGCTCGCGCTCCGCTCCTGCGCGCGACCTCCGCCAGCGGGGCGGACGAACGAAAGCGGGCGGCCCAGGGAGCCGCCCGCTGTCAGACTGCGATCGAGAGCCTACCCCTCCTCCGGGGCGTAGACCTCCTTCAAGATCCCCTGGAGCTTGGTCCGCCCACGGTTAATGCGGGACTTCACGGTGCCCATCGGGAGGCCGGTGATGTCGGCGATCTCCTCGTAGGCCAGCTGCTGGACGTCGCGGAGCACCACCACCTCGCGGAACTCCTCGGGGATCTGAGCCAGCGCGTCCTGGATGTACTTGTCCTGGATGGTCCCCTCGGCGTGCTTGTCGGGCAGGAACGTCTCGTCGGGGATCTCGACCTCGTACTCCTCCTCGTCGCGGTTCACCGACTGGAGCGAGTAGAGCCGGCGGCGCTTGCGCTTGCGGTACTCCGAGCGGGCCAAGTTGCCGGCGATGGTGTACAGCCAGGTCGAGAACTTGGCAATTCGGCGGTAGCTGTGCCGGTTGCGGTAGACGCGCAGGAAGGTCTCCTGGAGCAGGTCCTCGCACTCCTTGACGTCGCCCAAGAACCGGTAGATGTAGTTCGTGAGGGGGTCGTGGTAGCGGCCGACCAGGATGTCGAACGCCTCAACGGTGCCCATCTGGAACTGGCTCATCAAGTCCTCGTCGTTCATCTGCGACAGGACGACGTGGTTCTTGGAGGCCGGGGTCACCGTGCGGGCGGGGGCCTTGGCGAACGTCTGCTTCTTCAGGGTGGGCATAGAGGAGGTATAAGGGAGGTGGTGGGGTCCGGCAACACCGCCGGACTGTCAGCGGGAACAAAATGCGCAATCACCATGCCCGGGCGTTTGTCCAAACGGAGAACCCGCCTCCTTTGGGGCTTTCCCCCTAGCGGGCCGGCGCCGCGACCCGACGCAGCGCTAGGGCGAGGACGGCGCGCTCGTCGCGGTGCGACCCGCCCTTGAGCTCCAGATCCGCCGCTAGCAGGGCGTCGAGCGCCCTCCGGACGCCGGTCGCGCCGTAGCGCTTGGCGGGCGGGACGTAGTCGCGCAAGAAGAACGGTGGGATGCCGGTCTGTCGGGTCCACTCGCGCTGGGGCACGCCTTGGTCGAGACACCCTGTCAGCTTCCACAGCTTGGTCAGGTGCGACGCCAGCAGGGCGACGATGCGGATGGCCTCGCCGGCGCGGTTGCCGGCCTTGGCGAGCAGGGCGTCCGCGATGGCGAGCGCTTTGGGGAGGTCGCCGCGACCGAGCGCGTCCTGCAGCTCGAAGGGGTTCTGCTCGGCCGAGTGCCCGGCCGCCCGGAGCACGTCGTCGCGCGTGACGCGCTGGCGGTCGCCGACGTAGACGACCAGCTTGTCCACCTCCGACTGCAACGAACGGAGGTCGGGGCCGGACATCTCGGCCAGAACGGCCGCCGCGCCGGCGTCGGTCTGGACGCCCCCGGCCCGGAACCGCTTCTCAACCCAACTCGGCAAGGCGTTGGGCTTGAGCGGCTCGAAATTGGACCACGTCGCCTTCTCCTTGAGCGCGCGGTACGGGTGCGCCGAGACGTTGGGCTTGCTGTTGCACAGCAGCATCACGACCGCGTGGGGGTTCGGCGCGGCGGCGTAAGCCTGGAACTGGCGATTGTCGTCGAGCTTCTCGAACCCGCGCACGATCACCAGCCGGCGCTCGGCCATCATGGGGAACTGGGCGCACTGCGCGAGGACGGCCTGGGCCGTCGCCTCGGGCCCGAACACCACGTCCAGGTTGAAGTCGCGCTCATGCGGTGCCAGCGCGTGCTCGACGGCCAGCGCCTGGAGCGCGTCCATGAACCAGCCCTCCTCCCCGTAGAAGAAGTAGAGCGGGGCGAACTGCTTGTTTTTGAAGCCGGTGACGAGATCGTCGAACGCGGCGCCGGTCTTGGAGCGGCCTTTGGCCATCGGAGGCGAGCGGTGCGCCCGCAAGGTAGCCGCGGCGAGATCCTGACCAGCGCCCGCCCGGCTGGCGGCGCGCAGGGAGGCCCACTGCCGACTGCTCGGTGAGGGTCGACCGGAGGCGGTGGCGACGCTCTGCATGCTCGGCGGTGGCCTCCGCCAGTGCGAACGGCAGACCCCGCGCTCGCGCACGGGCTCGGCGCTGGCGGCGGATTCAGGCTCGGCACCACTCCGGCCCGGTCTAGCTTTCGGGCCCACCATCGCCTGCCGGATGCTGCCCAAGCTGGTCACCGAGTTCGTCGCCACGTTCTTCCTGGTCCTCACCATCGGCCTGACGGCGCTGATCGGGAGCACCTACGCCCCGTTCGCCATCGCCGGCGTGCTGATCGCGCTGATCTACATGGGCGGCCACATCTCGGGCGCGCACTACAACCCCGCCGTGACGCTGGCGATCTGGATGCGGGGCCGGATGCCGACCTCCGAGGTGCTGCCCTACGTCGGCGTCCAACTGGCGGGCGCGGTGCTGGCGGCGGGCGCGGTTTACGTCGTCACCGGCGACGTGCTCCAGGTGACGCCGGCCGAGGAGACGGGCATCGGCGCGTTCTTCCTGCTGGAGCTGCTGTTCACGTTCCTGCTGGCGCTCGTCATCTTGAACGTCGCCACGGCCGAGGGGACGGCCGGCAACGACTACTACGGCGTCGCCATTGGGCTGGTGGTGCTGGGCGGCGCCCTGGCGGCCGGCCCGATCTCGGGCGGCGCCTTCAACCCCGCCGTCGCCGTCGGACCGATCCTGGTGGACGTGTTCATCGGGCCCGGGCTGTCGGTGAGCGGGCTGTGGGTGTACCTCGTCGCGACGTTCGCCGGCGGCGCGCTGGCGGCGGTCGTGTTCAAGATGATGAACCCGAGCGACGAGTAGCTGGCGCGCGCGCCGGGAACGGAGTGCGCGCCGCGCGCGAATGCAGGCGGACACCCCGCCCCTCCCCATGAACACCCGCTCCATCGGCTCCCTGACGGTCTCCGCCGTCGGCCTGGGCTGCAACAACTTCGGCTGGCACATCGACCGCAAGGCCTCTCAGGCCGTCATCGACGCGGCGCTCGACGCCGGCGTCACGCACTTCGACACCGCCGAGCTGTACGGCGAGGGCGCCAGCGAGGAGTTCCTGGGCAAGGCGCTCGGCTCGAACCGCAACGGGGTCGTGGTCGCCACCAAGTTCGGCTACCGCGGCGGCGACGACGCGGCGGGCCAGGCCGCGCCCGACCGGGTCCGCCAGTCGGTCGAGGGCAGCCTGCGCCGGCTGGGCACCGACGTCGTCGACCTCTACTACTTGCACCGCCCCGACCCCGACACCCCCATCGCCGACACCCTGGGCGCGCTGGCGGACTTGGTGCGCGAGGGCAAGGTGCGCGAGGTCGGGTGCTCTGGGTTCTCGCCCGATCAGATGCGAGAGGCCGACGCCGTGGGCGGCGAGGTGCGGTTTGTAGCCGTCCAGAACGAGTACAGCCTGCTGCACCGCGAGCCCGAGGACGGCGAACTGGCGGCGGCGGAGGCGGCGGGGATGGCCTTCGTCCCGTACTTCCCGCTCAAGTCGGGCCTGCTGACGGGCAAGTACCGCAAGGGCGACGCGGCGCCCGAGGGCTCGCGGCTGGGTGGCAAAAGAGGCAGCCGGTTCGACGGGATGGGCGACAGGTTGCTCACCGACGACAACCTGGACACCGTCGAGCGCCTGATCGAGGTCGCCGGGTCGCTCGGTCACTCGGTCCTGGACCTCGCCTTCGCCTACCTGCTGGCGCACGACCCGGTCGCGTCCGTGATCGCCGGCGCCACCAAGCCGTCTCAGATCCGGGGCAACGTCGAGGCCGCCGGCTGGGCGCTCTCCGCCGACGACCTCGCGGCGGTCCAGACCGCGCTGGCTCCGTAGACGCCTAACCCACTGGCGGAGGCGGTCCGCCAGTGGAACGGCTACCGGGTCTCGGCGTCGATGCCGATGGTAGCGAGGCACGCCGGCTCGGTTGTGGATTGTGCGGCGTAGGCGCGCCACGCCTCCCCCTGGGCGACTCGGCGGATCTCGCGGAGTCGGTGCCGGACGAGCGCCGTCATCTTGTGCCGGAGCAGCAGGCGGGTCGCGATCTCTTCGACGACGCCTCCGGAGAGCCGGACGGTGAACGCGTCCCGCAGCACGCACCCGCCCGGTCTGCGGTCGACGCGGTAGGTGTGCTGGAACACCGCGAGCGGGAAGCGGAGGTGGGGCTCCGCGAGCCGCTCCACGACGGCGACGCCCGGTTCGACGTGGACCGTTTCGACGTTCAAGCTCGATTGCACGCCGAAGAACGTCGCCTGCCGCGTCGTGCGGTCGCCCGGTTCCGAGAGCCCCCGCGTCCGCCCGGCCACGGCGCGCCCGCGGATCGGCGCTGAGGTGCGCTCGTGCAACGCCACGCTCCGCACCAAGTCCGTCACGCGCTCCGGTGGCGCGGCGATGGAGACGGACTCGACGACGTGCATGAGGCCCGTACGCGACGCCCCGGCCGAGGTGCCTCCGCAAGGGCGCGGCCTGGCAGGTCTCGGCCACTGGCGGTCCGGATCCGCACCGCCGAAGTCTGCCGCCAGTGGGGGGAGGACGGGAGGCAGCCGCAGCGCTCGACGGCTCCAGCAGAAAGGGGACGGCGCCTGGGTGCCATCCCCTTGCAAGATGAACGGGCCGAGGCTCTAGTTGCGCCGGCGCCAAGCCAGGGCCGCGCCCGCCGCCAGCGCGGCGCCGATCCCCACCAGCGGACGCTGCGAGATCTGGCTCCACGCGCTCGACTGGAACACGTAGCCCGGCGCGTTGCCCGAGACGCGGCCGGCCGTCGTCGGCGGCTCGTAGAGGTTGCCGCGGGGGTCGCCCGTGGCGGGCTGGTCCTTCTTCTGCTGGCTGAAGAACGACGCCTCCATGATCTTGTCCGTCAGGCGCGGGGCCAGGATGCCCAGCGCCGAGGCGATGCCGTCCTTGGCGCCTACAGTCACGTCGCGGACGGGGTGCTCAGCGGCGTGCAGGATCGCCCGGGCGACGACCTCGGGCGCGTAGGCCGGCGCGGGGATCGCCGGCTCCTTGTCCATGTAGTTCGCCGCGTGCTCGGGGTACGGCGTGTCGGTGGCGTTGGGCTTGATGAGCGTCACCGAGACCGGGATGCCCTCCTTCTCCAGCTCCATCCGCAGCGCGTCGGTAAAGCCCTTGATGGCGTGCTTAGTGGCGCAGTAGTGCCCCTGGAGCGGGATCGCGCGGTCGCTCAACACCGAGCCCACGTTGATCAGCGCACCCGACGCACCGCTCTCGCGGAAGTGCGCGACCGCCGCCAGCGCGCCGTTGACCGTCCCCCAGTAGTTGGTCTCGAACACCTGGCGGGCGTCCTCGACGGGGACGTCCCACAGGAGCCCGTACACCGACGACCCGGCGTTGTTGATCCAGGTGTCGAACCCGCCGAACTTCTCGTGCGCGATCTCGTGGACCATCTCGAGCACGGCCTTGTCGGCGACGTCGGCGGCCACGGTCTCGACGACGGCGCCGCGCAGGCGGCACTGCTCGGCGGCGGCGTCCAGGCGCTCGGGCGAGCGCGCGACCAGGACCAAGTTGGCGCCTTTATCGGCGGCCATGAGCGCCGTCGCGAGCCCGATCCCGGACGAGGCCCCGGTCAGGACGATGGTTTGCTGAGCGACGGGCTTGAGAGAGACGGACATCAGAACAGGAGAGGAAGGTGTCGGGAGAGAGGAGAACTAGCGGCCGAACAGACGTCGGAGCCCCTTGGCGGCCTCCGGCAGCACCAACGGGACGGAGGCCAGCGACGCGACCGTCGCCGACTGGCAGTACCAGCACAGCGCCTTGTTGGTTCGCCACTCCTCCCGGCCCAGCTTGAGGGCGAAGAACGCGTCGCCGACCACCTTGGCCGCCAGCGCGACCGGAACCAGCGGCAGCGTCTTGGCGCGGTCCTTCCCGCCGGCGCCCGCCAGCCAGGCCGTCACGCCGTAGCTGACGGTCATCATCAGGGCGTCGGGCGTGCGGGCGCGCTTGTAGGCGTAGTCGCTCGCGTCCACCTTGTCGGCGTTCCAGATCTTGCCCGGCAGGTCGGGCAGGTGCGAGAGCACGCCGGTCTGGTAGAGCGACACGACGACGCCCGCCAACGCGCCCACGTTGGACAGGGCGACGACGGCGCGGCGGCGCTTGAGGTCGGGGGTCTCCGCCAGGCGGAGTTCACGGCTGAGTTGGGTCGGGGACATAGGAGGGGGGAGCGGGCCCCTCCTCAACCGCCGCCTGCCCCCGCCGTTCACCCGCCTCTGCCGTTCCGGAGGTTCCTGACGGCGTTCCGGTGCTCCCCCCACGCCGGACTGGCGGCCTGCCTACGCGCTGGCGGACGGCCTCCGCCAGTCGGAGGCTACGCCGTCGCTTCGCGGTCACGCGGCGCGGCGCCACTCGGCCGTCGGCCGGGCCAGGTCTAGCAGGCGGTCGGCTTGGACCTCAGTGATCTCGGGCGGGGTCCGGGTGTTGAGGACCGTGCCGAAGACGGCCAGCATCGTCTCCGGCGTCAGGACCGGCGGGTTCCACACGTCGACGGCGTGGGGCTGGCAGACGGCGACGGCCCCGCACGCCGCGGCGCGCTCCCGGCAGACGGCGTCCCAAGCGTCGTCGTGCAGCCGGCCGTGGTGCAGCGTGAGGGGGACCGGCAGGGGCGGGTTGCCATCGACAACGAGCGTGCTGGGCAGCCGCAGGCCGAGCTGGCGGTAGTGGTCGGCGGCGGCTTGGTGTGTGTCGAACGTCTCCACAACCGTGAGCGCGCCCAGCAGCCGCCAGTGCGGCGTCCTCACCTCGCCCCACCGGCCCTTGGTGGTGGTGTAGAGGACGGTGTCGCCCGGGCGCAGGCGCGGCGCGAAGTTGCGGCCGCGGCTCGACGCCGTGATGGCTGGGCGGGGGTGCTCCAGGTCGGGCTCGCGGCGGCTCATGCCGTTGACGAACGGGGGCAGGGCGTACTGCACGACGGCGCGGCGCCCGCCGGCGGTCTTGCACAAGGGCCACGTCGAGCACAGGAAGAAGCGGTCGCTCATGCCGCCAATCTGGAGCCTCTCGGTGCCACCACCCCGTCACGGTCACGCCGTCGGTGGGCCCGCGCTGGCGGACGGCCTTCGCCAGCGGGACGGGCGCGGAGTGCGGGCGCCCATCTTCGCCCCGAACGCACCCGGCGTCGGCGGAGGCGTCACCTTGCCTGGCGAGCTTGGCCGACTGATCCCCCCCGGCCCCATGCCCGCCCTCCGCAACGTCGCCATCGTCGCCCACGTCGACCACGGCAAGACCACCCTCGTCGACGCGCTCCTGCAGCAGTCGGGCACCTTCGCCGCCCACGAGGCCACCATCGAGCGCGTCATGGACTCCATGGACTTGGAGCGCGAGAAGGGCATCACGATCATGGCCAAGAACACGGCCGTCCGCTACACCACCACGGCCGGCGACGACGTCAAGATCAACATCGTCGACACGCCCGGCCACGCCGACTTCGGGGGCGAGGTCGAGCGGACGCTGCGCATGGTCGACGGCATCATGCTCCTCGTCGACGCCGCCGAGGGGCCGCTGCCCCAGACGCGGTTCGTGCTCTCAAAAGCGCTGGCGCTCGGGCTCGTCCCCATCGTGGTCATCAACAAGATCGACCGCGGCGACGCGCGCGCCTCGGAGGTGCTGGACGAGGTCTACGACCTCTTTATCGACCTGGACGCCGACGAGCACCAGCTCGACTTCCCCGTCATCTACGCCGTCGCTCGGGACGGCGAGTGCACCCTGGAGCTGGGCGGGGAGCTGACCGACCTCAAGCCGATCTTCGAGGCCATCGTCGAGACGGTCCCGGCGCCCGGCGGCGACCCCGACGCCACGCTGCAGGTGCTCGTCACCGACGTCAAGCCGGACAACTTCCTGGGCCCCATCGCCATCGGCCGCGTCGTCAACGGCACCCTGCGGCCCAAGCAGCGCGTGCTGATGTGCCACCGGACCGGCGAGCAGAAGCCGGCCCAGGTCACGAGCCTGTTCGTGTCGGAGGGCCTGGACCGCGTCGAGACCGAGGCCGCCTCCGCCGGCGACATCGTCTACGTGGGCGGGCTGACCGGCATCGGCCTGGGCGAGTCCGTCACCGACGCCGACGACCCCCAGCCCCTCGACGCGCTCGACATCGACGAGCCGACGCTGTCGATGGAGTTCCGCGTCAACGACTCCCCATTCGTGGGCAAGGACGGGAAGTACGTCACCAGCCGCAACTTGCGCGACCGCCTGATGAAGGAGGGCGAGGCCAACCTGGCCCTCCGCATCGAGGAGACCGAGAGCACCGACCGCTACCTGGTCTTCGGGCGGGGCGAGCTGCAGATGGCGATCCTGATCGAGCAGATGCGCCGCGAGGGCTACGAGTTCGCCGTCGGGATGCCCCAGGTGATCACGAAGGAGGTCAAGGGCAAGCTTTCCGAGCCGTTCGAGCGCGCCACCATCGACGTCTCCGAGGAGTTCATGGGCGTCGTGATCGAGACGCTGGGCACGCGCAAGGGGATGATGGTCGAGATGAAGAACAACGGGTCGGGCCGGGTCCGCATGACGTTCGAGATCCCGGCGCGCGGGCTGATCGGCTACCGGACCGAGTTCCTGACCGACACCAAGGGCACGGGCCTGCTCACCCACATCTTCGACGGCTACCGGCCCTGGGCCGGGCCCATCACGCACCGCGCGACCGGCGCCATCGTCGCCGACCGCAACGGCAAGGTCACGCCCTACACCATCGTCAACTTGCAGGAGCGCGGCCAGCTGTTCGTCGAGCCCGGCGACGAGGTGTACAACGGGATGATCGTCGGGCGAGAACGCGCGCGACGAGGACATGGAGGTCAACGCGACCAAGGAGAAGAAGCTGACCAACATGCGGGCGTCGGGCTCGGACAACTTCCTCAAGATGAACCCGAGCAAGAAGATGTCGCTGGAGGAGGCCATCGAGTTCATCCGCGACGACGAGCTGATCGAGATCACGCCGGCCTCGACGCGCCTGCGCAAGCGGCACCTCGACCCCCACGAGCGCAAGCGCGCCACGCAGAACCGCAAGAAGGAGGCGTAGCCCGCGCCCCGCTGGCGGAACGCCTCCGCCAGCGCGAGCCTAGGGGGAGCGGAGCGGGACGGCCACGCCGGCCGGCGTCTGGAGCACCAGAGTCTCGGCCTCGGCGGCCACGCCGGGCAGGGCGGCCGTCAGCGCCTCCGTGACGGCGCGGTCGCACGCGTCGCCGCGTCCGTCGTGGACGAACCACACCTCGACTTGGTCGCCTAGGTCGCGCGAGCGCAGCACGAAGTCGTGCTCCTCGCAGCCCCCGCTGTATTCGACGGTCACCGCCAGCCGGGCGTCGGTCCCCGTCACGACCACGGCCGGCGCGGGGGCTTGGGAGACCTGGTACGGGTCCCCGAACGTGGGCTCGGCGTCCATGGCGCTGTCGCAGGCGGGCAGGGCGAGGAGCAGCAAGACGAGGGAAGCCAGGCGCATGTCGTGGTGGGGAGGCGCGGGAGGATCGCGACGGGTACGTGGGGCGGCAACCCATTTGTCCGTCCCCGCGCGGTCCTCACGGCTTCTGCGTCGCGCCCGCAACCTGGGGCCCTGCGGCCCGTCGCAGTCCCGTGACGCCGCCCTCCTCCACTCCCGATGACCTGCGCGGCGCCCTCCGGCTGGGCGCTCAGGCGACCGAGGGCGTCGCCGACGTCGCCGAGGCGGCGCACGCGGTCATCGCCCGGCCCTGGCGGCGCTCCGCCCGAACGCGCGGGCTGACGGGCTGGGTGTACCGCACCGTCCGCAGGTCGGCCCGACTGGCGGGCGCGCTGGGCGGGCGCGAACGAGGGCCGGGCCGGGCGGATGGCGTGCGGTCGGCTCGGCGGGACGCCGCCGTCGCCGCGCTCAACGGCGTGTGGGGCGACGCCTTGGTGGCCAGCGGCAACACGCTCGCGACGCCGTTCCAGCTCCGGCACCAAGGGCGCACGCTCGACCTCTCCCCCCGCGCGCTGGCCCAGGTCGGGGACCCCTCGGACGTCTTGCTCGTCCTGGTCCACGGCATCTGCATGAACGATCGCCAGTGGGGCGCCGAGCAGGCCGCGGCACTGGCGGAGGGGCTGGGCGCGACCGAGGTCCGGGCGCGCTACAACAGCGGGCGTCACATCTCCCAGACCGGACGCGACCTCGCAGACAGCCTGGAGCGGTTGGTGGCGGGGTGGCCTCGGCCGGTCCGTCGCGTCGTGATCGTGGGGCACAGCATGGGCGGGCTGGCGGCGCGGTCGGCGCTGCACGTTGCGGGGGAGAGCGGGCACCGGTGGCTCGACCGCGACGTGTCGCTGGTGACGCTGGGCTCGCCGCACCACGGCGCGCCCCTGGAGCGGCTGGGCAACCTGCTCGACGTCGCGCTCGGCGCGACGCGGTGGAGCCGCCCGTTCGCCCGGATCGGCCAGATCCGCAGCTCGGGCGTGACCGACCTGCGCTGGGGCACCGTCCGCGATCAGGACTGGGACGACGGCGCCCGCTTCGAGCCCGGCCCCGACCGCCGCACCCAGACGCCGCTTCCGCCCGGCGTGGACGTCTACGCCGTCGCCGCGACGATGGGCGATCACGCGAGGCCGCTGCAGGACCAGTCGGTCGGCGACGGGCTGGTGCCGCTCGACAGCGCCCTGGGCCTCCACCCGACGCGCGGGCTCGGCGTCCGCCCGGACCGCCAGTGGGTCGCGCGGGGGATGTCGCACTTCGACCTCACGCAGCGCCACGAGGTCACGGACCGGGTGCTGGGCTGGCTCGCCGAGCCGAGCTGAGCCGGACTGGCGGGTCGTCTGCGCGCCAGATCGCCTCCGCCTCCCCCGCCCTGCGAGGCGCGGGCCGCGCGCCTAGCTTGGCCGGATGCCTCTGCCAACCCCGCCCTTGCTCCGCGTCGCCGGCCTCGCCCTGCTGGCGCTCGCGGCGTGCCAGTCCCCAGACGTGCCTGGCCCCGCCGCCAGTGGCACGGCGCTCGACGGCCTGCCCGCCCCGCCGGACACCCCGCCCGAGTGGGCCGCCGACGCCGTCTGGTACCAGGTCTTCCCCGAGCGCTTCGACAACGCCGACCCGGGCAACGACCCCACGCCGGAGTCCATGGAGGGCGCGTGGCCCCAGGTCGGCGCCGACTCGCTCCGGGCCGCCGGCTGGGCCCCCAAGCCGTGGACCTCGGACTGGTTCGCCGCCGCCGACTGGGAGACCCGCCTCCGCCCCGACGACCGGTACTTCACGATCCAGGCTCGGCGCTACGGCGGCGACCTCCAGGGCGTGATCGACCGGCTGCCCTACCTCGACTCGTTGGGCGTGACGGCGCTCTACCTCAACCCGGTCAACGACAGCCCCAGCCTGCACAAGTACGACGCCCGGAGCTACCACCACGTCGACCCCCACTTCGGCCCCGACCCCGAGGGCGACCGGGAGCAGATCGCGCTGGAGGACCCCGCCGACCCCGAGACGTGGTCCACGACGGCGGCCGACAGCCTGCTGCTGGCGCTGATCGAGGACGTCCACGGCGCGACATGCGGATCGTGCTCGACTACTCCTTCAACCACACCGGGACCCAGTTCTGGGCCTTCCAGGACGTGCTGGAGAAGGGCCAGGAGTCGGAGTTCGCCGACTGGTACCGGATCGACGCCTGGGACGACCCCGGCACGCCCGACGACGAGTTCGCCTACACCGGCTGGGCGGGCGTCGCGGAGCTGCCCGAGCTCCGCAAGACGGACTTGACCGGCGACCCCGAGCGCGGCGTGCCGCTCGACGGCAACCTGGCGCCCGGCCCGCGCGACCACGCGTTCGCCGTGGTCGCTGCGCTGGCTCGACCCCGACGGCGACGGCGACCCCGCCGACGGCGTGGACGGCTTCCGCCTGGACGTGGCCGAGCAGGTCCCGCTGGGCTTCTGGCGCGACTTCCGCCGCGTGACCAAGGCCGTCAACCCCCAGGCGATCCTGATCGGCGAGATCTGGTGGCAGGAGTGGCCCGAGACCATGGCCGACCCGGCGCCCTACCTCGGCGACGCCTTCGACTCGGTCATGCACTACCGCCCGTTCCGCCCGCTCCGCCAGCTGCTCGACCCTGGGGGCACCCAGATCTCGCCGGCCGACGCCGTGGCCGAGCTGACGGACGTCTACGCCGACGTCTCCGCCGACCACCTCCCGGCGCTGATGTCGATGTCGGGCAGCCACGACACCCCCCGGCTGGCGACGACGATGGCCAACGCCGCCGTGCCCTACAAGGACGAGGAGACGCCGCGCAACCGCGTCGGCTACGACGGCACGCGCCCGGACTCGGCGGCGTACCGGGCCGCCCGGTTGTTTCGGTTGCTCCAGGTCACGTTGCCCGGCGCGCCCCACGTCTACTACGGCGACGAGGTGGGGATGTGGGGCGGCGACGACCCCGACAACCGCAAGCCGATGCTGTGGCCGGGCCGGACCTACGCCCCCGAGACGACGATGCCGGACGGGACGACGCGCCCGCCCGACTCGGTCCGGCCCGACCAGGACCTGCTCGCGTTCACGCGCTCGGCGCTGTCGCTGCGCGCGGCGTACCCGGGCCTGTTCTCGCGCGGCACCCTGACGTGGCGGTCCGAGGGCGACCTGTTCCGCTTTACCCGCCAGTCAGGCGGGCAGACGGCGACGGTCGTCGTCAACGTCGGGGCGGCCCCGCTGGCGGCGGGCGTCGGCGTGGCCGGGACGACGATCCCGCTGGCGGTCGGGGACCGGCCGACGGACCGGGGCGGGACGTACGTCGTCGGGCCGAGGTCCGGGGCGGTTTTCCTGAGGGCGGAGTAGCGGAGGCGCGCCGCGCTGATGGGGGAGGAGCCGCCGCTACGCGACGCTTGTCGCTCGCTCGGCGCCTCGAACGGTGCCTCCGCACGTACGACTCGTCAGCCGCGCGGAGCCTGTGGCGGAACGCGGGTGGTTGTTGGAACGTGGATCCGCTCTACCGCTCCCCCGATTATGCCCTCCCTTTCTCGTCGTGCCGCCATCCAAAGCTTGAGCGCCCTCGGCCTCGGCGCCGTCCTGCCCACGGCCGCCGCCAGCACCCGGCCTGCCGGCCGAGACCACCACACGGTCTCCGCCCACTCGTTCCCCGTCGGCCAAGCGACGGTCACCGTCATCAAGGACGCCGGGTTCTCGCTGCCGCTGTCGGCCGTCGGCACCAACGTCGAGCCGGCGCGCGTGGTCGCGACGCTGGAGGAGTACGGCCTGCCCACCGACGCCGTCCCGACCGACGTCAGCCAGATCGTCATCGACGCTGGCGGCGTGCGGACGCTCGTCGACACCGGGACCGGCGGCGGCCAACTGGTGCCGACGATGGGCGCGCTGGGCATGGAGCCCGGGTCCGTGGACCGCGTCGTGATCTCGCACTACCACGGCGACCACATCGGCGGCGTCTCGATGGAGGGCACGCCGACGTTCCCCAACGCCTCGGTCCACGTCCCGGCGGCCGAGCTGGCGTTCCTGGAGTCCGCGCCGGCCGACAACCAGAACGTGGCGAACGCGCTCGCCAAGCTGGCGCCCGTCCGCGACCGGCTGGAGACCTACGGCGACGGCGACCAGCTGGTGCCGGGCTTCGAGGCCGTCGCGGCGTTCGGCCACACGCCGGGCCACATGGCGTTCCTGCTGAGCTCCGGCGACGCGCGGCTGATGATCGCCTCGGACGCCGTGGCGCACCCCGTCGTGTTCTTCCGCCACCCGTCGTGGCTGTTCGGCTTCGACATGGACGGCGACCGGACCGTCCGCACGCGGCGGCGCCTGCTGAGCCGGGCGTCCGACGAGAAGCTGCCGTTCTTCGCCAGCCACATGCCGTTCCCCGGCGTCGGCCGCGTCTCGCGCGACGGCGTCGGCTTCCGGTTCACGCCGACGCCGATGCTGTAGGCGGCTGGTTGGCTCCGCCTTCCCGCCGGCCCGGCTCCCCCCGTTCGAGCGACGGGCGCACTAGCGGGGGGAGCGGTTCGCGCGACCCGCCAGTCAGTCCCGCGCGCGGTACGTCGCCTCCAGCTGGCGGATGCCGTCGGGGTCGCCCAGGATGGTGAGGCGGTCGCCGGCGCGGAGGACCGTCGAGCCGCTGGGGACCTCGATGTCGCCGTCGCGGTGGACGAGCGCGACGAGCGTGTGCGGAGGCAGCGTCATGTCGCGCAGCGGCCGGCCGGTGAGGCCGGCCGTCGGCCCGTCGCCGCGGAGGTCGAGGGCCAGGAAGCGGTCGTTGTGGATGAGCACCTCCTTGAGGTCCTGCTCGGTGACGGCCGCGCGCCACTCGCCCATAAACGGCTCGTCGTCGATGCGGCTGGCCAGCGACGCGAGCGTGCGGAGGTGGCGGCCGGGCGGCTCCTCGGGGCTCAGCAGGAAGAACGCGGCGTGGACCGGCTCGGCGGCGTCCGCGCGTTCGTCGCCCGTCGTGTCGATGGGGACCGGCAGGCCCGACTGGGAGCGGACTATCACCAGCTCGGGCCGCTCGACCTCGGGCAGGCGCAGGTGGGGCAAGGCGACGCCGTGCGTGACCGGCGTCGCGCCCGTTCGAGAGCCGTCCAGGAAGCCCTGGAGCAGCGCGCCGGGGTCGAGCCCGGCGCGCTCCGCCAGTCGGGCCGAGGCTAGGCGGACCGCTTCCTCGAAGTCGGTGTCGGCGTCGAGGTCGAACACCGAGGCCTGGGTGACCAGGTGCTCGAACGGGGTCTCGTCGCGGAGCCCCTTCTCCTTGAGGATCGTCCGGAGCTCGCCGTCGAGCCCCTCGTAGCGCTGGGTGCCCAGGCGCGCGAACAGGTGGTAGATGGCGCCCTGGCGTTCGACGTTGGGGTTGGGCAGCACGTAGTGCCGGTACCACAGCAGGCCCCCGACCCCGATCACGACCGACGCCCCGATGGCGAGCGGCCCGAGCTGGGCGACCAGGATGACCGGCGTGATGACACCGACGATCTGCATCCAGGGGTAGAGCGGGCTCCGGTAGCCCGGGACGTAGCTCGCGATGCGGCTCTCGCGCATCACGATCACGGCCACGTTCATGAGCCCGAACAGCAGCAGTTGGAACGCGCTCGCCAGCTTGGCGATGCCCTCCACGTCCAACGTCAGGATCGCGAAGATCATCAGCGCCGCCGTCACGAGGACGGCCGGGACCGGCGTCCCGAACCGCCCGATGGTGCCCAGCCGGCTCGTCACGAGTCCGTCGCGCGCCATCGCCAGCGGGTACCGGCTGGCGGACAGGATGCCGGCGTTCCCCGTCGAGGCGAAGGCCGCGATGGCGGCGGCCACGATGAGCAGCAACCCCCAGGGCTCGGGGAGCCAGGTGAAGAACGACTCGGCGGCCGTCGCGACCGGCGTCAGGTCGCTGCGCAGCTCGCTCGGGTCCAGCACCGCGATCATGATGAACACGCCGACGCAGTAGATCGCCGTCGCGGTCGCCAGCGACAGGAACATCCCGAGCGGGAGGTTGCGGTCGGGGTCCTTCACCTCCTCCGCCACGCTGGCGACCTTCGTTAGACCGGCGTAGGACACGAACACCAGGCCGACGGTCTTGAGCAGGCCATCCGTCCCGAAGGGCAGGAACGGCGTGAACTGGCGCTCGACGTTCTCCATCCCCAGCCCGGTCACGGCGAACAAGCCTTGAGCCACGAAGAAGGCCAGCACGGCCACCAGCACCGTCACCAGGATCCGCTGCAGGCTGCTGGTCTCCTTGGCCCCGACGATGTTGAGGGCGGCGAACGCCACCGTCAGCGCGACCGCCAGCGGCTTGATCGGCACGTCCAGGAAGAACACCAGGTAGGCGCCCATGCCCACCAGCGCGAACGCGCTCTTGAGCACGAGGGCCAGCCACGTCCCGATCCCGCCGACGGTCCCCGCCAGCGGGCCCAGGCTCCGGTCCAGGAAGTAGTACGCGCCGCCGGCCTTGGGCATCGCCGTCGACAGCTCGGCGGCCGAGAACATCGCCGGCAGGATGAACACGCCGGCGATGAAATACGCCAGGACGGTCGCCGGTCCGGCCTGGGCCGTCGCCAGGCCGGGGAGCAGGAAGAAGCCCGAGCTGAACATGGCCCCGGTGCTGATCGCGTAGACGTCGAACAGGCCGAGGTCTTTCTTGAGAGACGGGGAGTCGGGCACAGAGGGAGCGTTGGGGACCCGGGAAGATCGCTGCCCCGGCGCGTTCCTGCCGCCGCCGCACTGGCGACCGTCGCGGAGGCCAGGGGGCGGGACGCGAGCGCGGAGAGGCGCAGGGCCCCCGCCCTCCTCCCTCCGCCTCGTGCCCCATCCCCCGTCCCCCGAGTGGTCAGATTCGCGGTCAGGCGCGCTCGAAGGCCGCCGCGAAGTCGGCCCGCTGCTCGGCGTCGCCCAGCATGACGAGCGCGGAGCCGGGCTTGAGGACGGTCTCGGCCGTGAGGTCGGTGATCACCTCGCCGTCGCGCTGGACGCCGATGACCGTCAGCCCGGTCCGGGCGCCGATGCCGGTCTCCACCAAGGTCTTGCCGTAAAGCGAGCTCGGCGGGGGGACCGTGTACAGGTCGACGTCCTCGCCCAGCACCAGCAGGTCCTTGCCCTTGAGCGCCGCGATCACGGCTTGGGCGCCTAGGGTGGCGTAGCTCAGCACGAAGTCGGCGCCGGCGCGGTGGATGGCCTCCAGGTTGCGGTCGTGCGTGATCCGGCTGACGATGCGCAGGTCGGGGTTGAGCTTGCGGCAGTACGTGGCGAGGTAGATGTTCATCGCGTCGTCGTGCGTCGTCAGCACGACCGAGGGGGCGTCGAGGACGCCGGCCTCTTTCAAGACCTCGTAGTCGGCGGCGTCGCCCACGAACGTCTTTTGGCAGAACGGCTCGTTCCTCGCGATCAGGTGCTCGCGCATCTCGATCAGGTGAACCGGGACGCCGCGCCGGCTGAGCGCGCGCGTCGCCGCGGTGCCCACGCGCCCGCCGCCGACCACGATGACGGGGTTCGGGTTCTCGCCGTAGGCCAGCATCTGCTGGTCGATGGCCCGGAGCTGGCCCTCGGTCCCGATCACTAGCAGCACGCTGGCGTCGGTGAGCTGGGTGTCGGGGCGCGCCGGCTCCAGCCGCCCGCGCTCCCACACGCCGATGACGCTGACGCCGGTCTCCTGGCGCAGCCCGCTCTCGCGCACGGTCTTCCCCGCGAGCGGCGTCCGGTGCGCCGGCAGCTCCGCGATCAGCAGGTCCTCGTAGCGCCCGACCGGGTGGCACTCGGCGTGCAACGCGTTGACGCGGTTGGCGAGCTGCTCGCCCAACCACCGCTTGAGCGGGAGCACGCGCGTCGCGCCCGAGAGCTCGAGCACGTCGACGGCCTCGTCGGCGCTGGCGACGGCGACGACGGGAACGTCGGGGGCCACGTCGCGGACGGTCAGGATGATGCTGGTGTTCACGGTGTCCGCGCGGTTGGCGACCACCAGTCGGGCGCGGTCGAGCGCGAGCGCCTCGTACGTCGCCCGGCTGTCCACCTCGCCGACGACGACGGACAGGCCGTCGAGGTCGCGGACCGTCGCCACGGCGGGGTCCTCCTCGATCACGAGGTAGGGGACGTTCTCGCGCTCCAGCCGCTCGACCAGTCCGGGCGTGATCGAGTCGTAGGCGCAGATCACGACGTGGCCCTCGGTCCCCGCCGCCACCTTCCGCGGCGCGCGGCGCTGGACCTGGGACTCGATAAAGGGCGCGTAGAAAAAGCGGATGAACGCGAACGGCAGCACGATCAGCAGCAGGATGATCCCCGTCACCAGCACCAGCATGCTGAACAGCCGCCCCAGGTCGCTCTCGAACGTGATGTCCCCGAAGCCCAGGGTGCTCATCACGGTCAGCGTCCAGTAGAACCCCGTCACCCACGAGTGCCGCTGCCCCTCGTAGAGCATCACGAAGTGGAACGCGATGGCGAACGCCGTGGCGACCGCCAGCACGAACGCGACGTACTTCATCAGCGACCGCACGTTGCGGCGGACGGTCGTGTCGCTGAAGAAGTAGGAGAGCTGGACGCCGACGAACTTCACGGTGCGCAGGGGGGAGGCGGCTCCACGTTACGGACGCCCGGCCTCCGCCGGCGCGGGCCGCCAGTGCGGCGCGCGGGCGAGATCGCACGCTCGGGCCGGAGGGGCGCCGAGCCGTAGCCCGACGCCCCTCCGCTTCCTACGGGCGACCGCCTAGCGGACGACGGTCAGCCGGCTGGTCAGCGAGACCCCCGCGCCGTCCATCCGGACGACGTAGGCGCCGGCGGCCAGGCCTTGGACCTGGAACGTGTGCGACTGGGCCGCCAGCGTGCCTTGGGCGAGCACGGCGACCTGGCGTCCCAACGCGTCGTAGACGGCGACGCGGGCGTCGGTCGCCTCCGACA
Organism: Rubricoccaceae bacterium; assembly: GCA_963789285.1. Taxonomy (GTDB): domain Bacteria; phylum Bacteroidota; class Rhodothermia; order Rhodothermales; family Rubricoccaceae; genus Rubrivirga. The sequence goes on along the minus strand of CAWBJZ010000004.1, from coordinate 1,204,528 downwards.
GCGTGAACGACACCTGGGCGCGGCCCGCTGACGGGTTCGGGGCCACGGTCAGCGCCGGCTCGGCGTCGGTCAGGCCAGCCATCTGGAGCCCGACGGCCTCGGCGTCCTGCGCCTCGGCGCCTGGGCCGGCGGCTTGCTCGGGCGTGAACACCGGGACGGCCAGCCGGGTCGAGGGGTCGACGCCGTCGGCCTCCGCTTGGGCGACGATCCGGGCGTAGTCGGCCCGGGCGGCGTCCTCGGCCAGGGGGTTGATGTAGACGTAGCCCTCGTTCGAGCCCACGTCGGCGACGAGCACGCGCGAGCCGCGGCGGTCGCGGCGCGCGTCGACGTCGAAGCCGAAGCTGCGGAACGACGCCGGCCGCGCCGACGGCGGGACGTCGATCTGGCGCACGACGCTGCCGTCGCGGCCGTCGACGACGTAGACCACGCCGCTGCCGGTGCCGCCCTGGCCGTCCTCGCTAGAGGCGCCGATGACGAGCTCGGCGTCGCCGTCGCCGTCCAAGTCGGCGGCGCTCAGGCCGCTGCCGAAGCCGCCGCCCTCGAACGGGTCCTCGGGCGAGCCGACGGCGTTGGGCGAGGTGATCGTCAACGCCGGGGCCTCCGCGTTGGGGTTGGTGTAGACGTAGACGACGCCGGCACCCAAGTTGTCCGCGTCCGGGCCGGCCTCGGGCAGCGCCAGCGCCAGGTCGGGGCGGTGGTCGCCGTCGAAGTCGCCCGTCGCCATGTCCAGGATGCCCGACGGCGGCTCGAACGCCACGTCGGGGTCGTAGGCCAGGTCGGGCGGGATGACCGTCGCCAGCAAGCGGTTCTGACGGAGCGCGAAGAAGCCGCCCCGGAACACGTCGGCGCGGCCGGCGCTGAACGCGTCGTCGCCGCCGAAGGAGGTCGCCACGACGGGGTCGTTGCGCCAGTCGCGGTTGAAGTCGGCCGAGGCCAGCTTGAACCCGAAGGCGCCGAACCGAGTCGGCGTGGGGGGCTCGAGCGTCGCGACCAGCAGCCCGCGGTAGCGGCTGAAGTAGCTGCCCAGGAACACGTAGGCCCGGCCGGCGCCGACGACGCCGTCCACGGTCTCGGCCGACGAGCCGACGACGATGTCGGAGACGAAGAAGCCGGCCACGTTGGTGACGTCGATTGCGGCGCCGAAGCCCCCGATGCCGGAGCCGGCGGGGTTGGGCGAGGTTAGGGTCATCATCAGCTCGCCGGTCCGGCCGCTGAACACGTAGACCGCGCCGGCCCGGTCGTTGGCGCCGGGCGCCCCGACGACGACGTCGGCGAAGCAGTCGCCGTCGACGTCGCCGAGGTCGAGCCCGAAGCCGAACCGGGTCCCCGAGCCGCCCTCAGGGCTGCGGAGGTCGTAGAGCAGGTCGCCGGTGTCGCCGTCGAACACCAGCACGCTGGGGTCGGAGCCGAAGCCGCTGTCGGAGAGCGCGTAGTCCTGGACGCCGTCGCGGTTGACGTCGCCCAAGACGCTGCGGAAGCTGGACGACTGGCCGTCCGGCGGCACCAGGGTGAGGTCCTGAGCGCTGGCGCCGCCAGCGGTGAGCAGGGCCGCGCCGAAGAGCGCGCGGCGGAGTACCCGTAGGGTCATGTAACAAGTGGAGAGAGTGATGGATCACGCGGGCGGTCCGCGCACGAGCCCGGAGGCTGACAAGAGGATACCGAACGGCTCTTGGCCCCGCTTCACATTCTGGATCTGTCACCGCTGAGTCACACGGCCGCCGCCCGTCCGGCGTTGGAGGGGAGCACGCCGCCGCGCTGGCGGTACCATCGCATATGGAGATCGAGACCGCTAGACTCGCCGACTTCGCCGCCGCCCTGCGCCCCCAAATCGAGGGCGACCTGCGCCTGGACGCGCTGTCCCGCGCGCTCTACGCGACCGACGCATCGCTGTACCGCGAGCCGCCCGTCGGCGTGTTGGTTCCCCGCTCGACCGACGACATCCAGGCCGCCATCGAGCTGGGCGCGCGGTACGGCGTGCCCATCGTCGCGCGCGGCGCCGGCTCCAGCCTGGCCGGGAGCGCCGTCTCCGCCGGGCTGGTGGTGGACACGACCAAGCACCTACGCGAGATCGTCCGCCTGGACTCCGAGGCCCGGACCGCGACCGTCCAGCCCGGCCTCGTCCTCGACGACCTCAACCGCGCCGCCGCCGTGCACGGCTTGACCCTCGGCCCCGACCCCGCGTCGTCCAGCCGAGCCACGATTGGCGGGATGCTGGGCACCAACGCGACCGGCACGCACTCCATCCAGTACGGCTCGATGGTGGACTGGGTCGAGCGCGCCGACGTCCTGCTGGCGGACGGGACGGCCGCGACGTTCTCAGCGCTGAGCGACGCCGCCTGGGCCGAGCGCGCCCGCCAGTCGGGCACGGAGGGCGAGGTCTACAAGCGCGTCGGAGCCTTGCTCAAGATGCACGAGCACGCCATCCGCCAGGACACCCCGCGCTGGTGGCGCCGCGCCGGCGGCTACCGCCTGGAGCGGATGATGGAGGCGCCCGAGATCGACCGCGGACCGGGCCGGGCGTGGGACGGGACCCGTAACCTCGCGCACCTGCTGGCGGGCTCCGAAGGCACGCTGGCGTTCGCGACCGAGATCACGGTCGGGCTGGTCGAGCGGCCGGCGCACGCCGTGCTGGCCGTCGTCCACTACGACTCGCGCCGAGCGTCGCTCGAAGCGGTCGAGGGGATTCTAGAGACGGGGCCGACGGCGGTCGAGCTGTTCGACCGCATCGCGCTGGCGCGCGCGCTCGACGTGGCCGAGTACGCGCCCAAGCTCCACTTCGTCCAGCGCGGACCTCAGGGCGAGCTGCCCGAGGCGCTGCTGATCGTGGAGTACAGCGGCGCCAGCCTGGCCGAGTGCCGCGACGGGCTGGCCGGCCTGCGGCGCCATCTGGGGACGCACGCCGTCATCACCGAGCTGGAGGAGGAGGCCCGGATGGCCGACGTCTACGCCGTCCGCAAGGTGGGGCTGGGGCTGGCGATGAGCGCGCGCCTGCCCGTCCAGGCCGCCGCGATCATCGAGGACGCCGCCGTGCCGGTCGAGCACCTGCCGGCCTACGTCGCCGAGCTGGAGGAGGCGCTGGCCGCCGACCCGTCGAGGCCGTGATGTACGCCCACGCCTCGGCGGGCTGCCTGCACGTCCGCCCGTTTTTTGATCTGCGCGTCCCCGCTCAAGTGGAAGCCATGGACCGCGTCGCCCGCGCCTCCGCCCGACTGGCCAAGAAGTACGGGGGCGTCATCGCGTCCGAGCACGGCGACGGCCGGGCGCGGGGAGCACTCGCCGAGGACTTCTACACCCCCGCGCTCTACGCCGCCTACCAGGCCACCAAGCGCGCCTTCGACCCCACCGGTCGCCTCAACCCGGGCAAGATCGTCGAGGTCCCGCCGCTCACCGAGGCCCTGCGCCTGGGGCCGGAGTACACGCCCGCGCCGGTCGCCAGCGGCCTGGCGTTCTTCGACTCCGAGGGCCGCGACATCGGGTTCAACGAGGCCGTCGAGGCGTGCAACGGCTCGGCGGTCTGCCGCAAGGTGGGCGTCGGGACGATGTGCCCGCCGTTCATGGCGACGCGCGAGGAGAAGGACTCGACACGCGGTCGGGCCAACGCGCTGCGCGAGGCGTTCTCCGGCGGGCTCGATGGACTGACCAGCCCGGAAGTCGCGGAGGCGCTCGACCTGTGCGTCTCGTGCAAGGCGTGCCGGTCCGAGTGCCCGGCCTCCGTCGACATGGCGGCGCTGAAGTCGGTCTGGCAGTCGAAAAAGTGGGAGACCGAGACGCCGTCGCTGCGGACGCGGCTGTTCGCCCACATGCCGGTCCTGGCACGGCGCACCGCCGGCCCGCTGGCGGCCGTCGCCAACGCGGTCGGGAAAAGCTGGATCGCGCGGCGCCAGCTCAAGGCGCTGGGCATCTCGACCGAGCGCGCGCTCCCCACGTTCGCGACCGACCCGTTCCGCGAGTCCGAGGCCTCGCCCACCGCTGGCGCCAGCGGGCCGCGCGTGGCGCTCTACGTCGACACGTTCGGGAAGTACCAGGAGCCCGAGATCCCGCGCGCGGCGATGCGCGTGCTCCAAGCCGCCGGCGCCCAGGTCGAGGTGCCGCCGTACAGGTGTTGCGGGCGCACGTACATCTCCAAGGGCTACTTGCCGCGCGCCACGAGTCTGGCGCGCCAGTTGGTCGAGACGTATGCCCCGCTGGCGGAGGCCGGCGTCGAGATCGTCGGCCTGGAGCCGTCGTGCATCCTGACGCTGCGCGACGAGATCCCGCGCCTGCTGCCGAACGATCCAAGATCCCGAGCCGTCGCCGATGCCGCGCTCACCTTCGAGGAGTGGTGCGAGCGCCACGCCGACCGGCTGTCGACCATCGACTGGCGGCCTGGCGGCGACGCGCTCGTCCACGGCCACTGCCACCAGAAGGCGCTGTCGGCGATGTCCGCCAGTCACGCGTGCCTGGGCGCGGCGGGGTACTCGGTCACGGAGTCCGGTGCGGGGTGCTGCGGCGTGGCGGGCGCGTTCGGCTACGAGGCCGAGCACTACGACGTCTCGGTCGCCATCGGCGAGGACCGGCTGGCGCCCGCCGTCCGCGCCGCCGCGGGGGCGACGGTCGTGGCGGCGGGGACGAGCTGCCGCGAGCAGATCGCGCACCTGACCGACCGGGAGCCGGTGCACCCGGCGCAGGCGCTGGCCGCGCGGTTGCCCTAGAGCCGCGTTACGCCCGGGTCTGAGGCCAGACCCGGCGCGTCCGCTTGACATCGCTGGGCAAGAGGCCGGTCTCGGGGTCGCGGGCGGCCTCGCGCGCCGTCACGCGGCCGACGATCTCGGCAAACCGGGCGCCGCGGTCGGTGACGACGTGCGCGCGGCGGACGTGGTCGATCGAGAGGGAGGGGGCGGGAAGAGCGGGTGCCATAGGACTGGGGCGGGGGGACTCGCTCCCTAGACCCGTTCCGTGCCAACGCCGGCCGGGGCGGTTTAGACACCGAGCACGGTGCGCGTCCGTGTCGGCCCGGCCCCCGTTCCTGCGTCCTGACGGCGCCGTGTCGATCTGAGACGGCCGACGCTCTCACGGTCTGACCCCGCGAGCCCTGTCTGGATCGCGCCCTCATCCGCCCCTTGCTGCCAGCCGAGCCGACGCACGGCCCCGGCAGTGGCGGTGTCCGCGCCGAGTGGGAACGTCCGGTGGGCGCCGACTGGCGGCGGCGGTCGGGGGCCTAACGCGAGCCATGGCAGCTAGCAACGCACTCGCCCTCGCGACGACGGCGCGCGACGCTAGTCGATGGGCTCGGCGACGACCGCCAGCGCGACGGTCTCGGTGTCCAGGCAGTCCGGGTCCCCGTCGCACGACGCGGCCATGATGTCGGACTCCTGGTAGTCGATCTGGACGCGGCGGTTCATGATGACGTCGGAGTCGCAGACCGAGCGGTCGGCGTTGATGGCCTCCGTCCCCCCGCCGTCGGTGCGGAGCGTCAAGGTGCAGGCGGAGTCGACGCTCTCGATGCCCGTCACGACGGCGCGCGCCGGCACCGACTGGCCCGCGACGGTGACGACGGCCGGGCCCGTCGTGTCGGCGACGGCCTCCAGTTCGGGCGCGGCGACGTCGGCGGTCTCGTTCGACTGGACCTCGACGTCCCCATTGACGGAGTTGCCTCCGAGGTCGGGCTCCTCTCCATCGGCGCAGCCGGCCAAGAGCAGAGACACAGCGAGAACGGTCGAGCGAAGCATGGTCAGGGTGGGGGAGCCCCCCATCTACCCCGACCGGCGCGCTGCGATCCCAGGATTACGCGGGAGCGGGCTGAGCAGACGCGCCGCAGCACGGCGACGGGTCCTACTCGCTCGGGGCGTAGTCGAAGGCCCCGATCACGCCCGGGAACACGACGGGGCTCTCGCTGCCGTCGGCCGAGACCGCCGAGACGCCGAACAGGTAGTTGTCGATGACGACGTTCTCTAGGGTGTACTGCTGGCGGGGCTCGCCGGAGGCCGGCACGAAGACCGAGTGCTCCCACTGCGGGCTCGTCGTCAGCCGCCACCAGACGCGCGTGCCGACGTGCTGGGGGTTCGTCGCGCGGTCCGGGGCGTCCCAGGCCAGCGTCGTGCTGGGCTGGACGGCGCCGCCGACGGCGACGTTCGACGGCGGCGGCGGCGCGCCCGCGATGCCCGCCAGCACGACGGCGTTGAGCGCGGTCAGCTTGGCCGTGTAGTCGAAGTCGACGTACTCGACGGTGTCGCCGAAGTGGCGCGGGCTCCCGTCGGGGTAGGTCTCCGTCCGCAGGTCCTGGTGCTGGCGGTCGTAGTGCTCGTGCGTCTCCATGATGCGGACGCCGGGGAAGCCGACGTCGGTGAAGGGGGTGTGGTGGCCGCCGCGCCCGAACCGGTCGAGCCGGTAGATCATCATGATGTCCAGGTTGCGGATGTACAAGTCCGCCATGCGGTCCACGTAGCGCGCGAGGTTGCGGCTGGGGCCGTCCACCTCGCCGCCGGTGAAGCGCCGGAACCGCGTCTCGCGCGCGGTCTCGGTCGGGCGCGTGGCCTCCGAGAAGACGCGGGCCGAGGTGTTGTCGCACACGCCGTCGATCCCGCAGCTATTCCCGATCATGTCGTTGTTGACGACGCCGACGATGTTCCAGCCCTCCTCGCGCGCGATCTCGGCCATGATCTGGCCGCCGAACAGCCCCTGCTCCTCGCCCGACAGCCCGGCGTAGACGATGGTGCCGGGGAACTGGTGCTTCGACAGCACGCGCGCGGCTTCGATGGCGCCCGCCATGCCGCTCGCGTTGTCGTTGGCGCCTGGCGCGTCGCTCACGCCGTCGAGCGCGTCCGACGCCCGGCTGTCGATGTCGCCCGACATCACGATGTAGCGGTCGGGGTCGGTCGTGCCGCGCTGGATGGCGAGCACGTTGACGACCTCGACGGGGTCCGGAATCCGGCGCTCGCCCGAGATCACGCGCCGCTGGACGACGACCTCCAGGCACCCCCCGCAGTCGGCCGAGATCCGGCGGAACTCGGCCTCGATCCAGCGCCGCGCCGCGCCGATGCCCCGCGTGTCGCTCACGGTGTCGCTCAGGGTGTGCCGCGTCCCGAAGCCCGCCAGCGTCCGGATGTCGGACTCAACGCGCTCGGTGTCGACGGCCTGGGCGATGTCGTAGAGCCGGGCCACCTCGGCCGGCGGACGCGTGCCCTCCATCAGGGAGTCGGGCCACGCGGCGTCCGGCGGGCGGTTCTGTTCGATGCCGGGCTGTGCGGAGGCGCCGGCGGCGAGGGCGAGGACGACGAGGAGCGCGCGCATGGGCGGAAGGCAGGTGATAGGTCACCAACCTACCCAAGCCTCCCCCCGACCCGAGCGTCCCACTGGCGGAGGCCCTCCGCCAGCCTCCGGCGTAGGCCGACGGTCCGAGTGCTACAGCGCCGTCAGGAGGCCGGCGTAGCTGGCGGCACCGAGGGCGAACGGCCAGAACCGGCTCTCGCGCTCCTCGGGCAGCTCCTCCTTGAGCACGTTCAGCACGACGCCGCCGGCCAAGAACGCGACCAGGCTCGCGATCACGGCCTCCGGCACCTCGGTCACGAGCCCCAGCACCGTCCCCGCGACGACGGCCAGGGCCAGGACCCACCGTCCGATGTTCGTGTAGCGCGCCTTGTAGTGGAGCCGGAGCCCGTAGTCGTTGACCGTGAAGTGGAGCATCATGGCGGTCCAGAACAGCAGGTCCCCGGTCCCGACGCTCCCCCCGACCTCCGCGAGCAGGTACCCCACGAGCACGTTGTAGAGCCCGTAGCTGGACAGGTGGAGCCAGAACACGCCGGGCTCCGCGCGGTCTGGGCCGCCGTCTTCCTCGTTCTCCTCGCGCGACGCCTTGGCCATCCGCTCCAGGCCGTAGAACACCACCAGGCCGATGAGCGCGAGCAGCCACACGTGGCCCTCGGTCTCCAGGAACCGCTCGGCGCCGATCTCCTCCAGCGCGCGCTGCCCATGGGCGACCTCGGGCAGCAGGTGCCCGAACACGTAGGCGACCGAGATCCCGCTCGCGAACGAGAGCCACCGGCTCCGGGGGGTGGTGCCGAGGAACCGCAACTTGCCGGCGCCGAGGTGGACCAGTCCAAGCGCGGCGGAAAGCAGGAGGGCAGCCATGGGGCCAAGCTAGGCCCAGAACCCCCAACCGCCCCACGACTGGCGGAGGGCGTCCACCAGTAGGTCAGGGGGGCGCAAGTCGCGCCACGCCGGGTTCTCGGCGTTTACGAGGGCCACCTTCTGGGCTCGGCGCCAACCCTTGAGTTGCTTCTCCCGCTGGATGGCGTCGCGGACGTCGGGGTACGGCTCGGCATAGATCAGCCGGTCGAGCGCATAACGACCCGTGAACCGTTCGTCCCCGCTGGCCGCGTGCTCCGCCAGCCGGCGCTCCAGATCATTCGTGACGCCGACGTACAGCGTGCCCGAGCGGTTGGTCAGGATGTAGACCCAGTAGGTGTTGTTGCGAGACATCGAGGTCTGGGGAGGGCAGTGCTTCCCCCTTTCGTCATCCTGAGCGAAGCCGAAGGATCTCTGGTGCGACGATCCCTCTGGCCCTAGACGGGAGCGCTGGTCGGAGCACTGCGCTCGCCAGAGATCCTTCGACTCCGGCCGAAGACGGCCTCCGCTCAGGATGACAGGTGTGGGGTCTAGGTTGACTCCGCCACCCCTCCCGTCTACCTCCTCCTCCTGCACTGGCGGAGCGCCGCCGCCATCGCGGGGTGAGGACGAACGAATTAGCCGCAACGAGTAGAGGGGCCTAGTTGGCGGCCGGCGAACGCCAGGCGTCCTCATCGCTCCAACGCACCATGATCCTCTAGCAAAGGTCAGGACGCGCCGTTTGCTCGGAGATTGCCAGTAGGTAGCCTGAGTTGAGCGCGCCTCGGCGATCCGTCACCCCTCTCTGCTTTGCTCCCAGTCAGTTTCGGAGGAAGTGGCTCGCGGCGGGCCAACCAAGTGTCAACGATGAAACCGCAAAAGGTCTCAGCCGCTCCGATAGCCATGTAAGCGTGCCGCGGTTCCAACTTGTACGGCCTCAGTCCACGACCATGTGCAGAACTAGCCTTGTCACGGATACCGGCTAGCCCGTCTATCACGGAGCGAAAGCCGCTCATCACCTTCATGATGTCCTGCTCCTCCTTCGGCATAGGCTGATCGAACAGATCGCGACTTACTGCACGCCACAGGTCCCGCAGGACTGGCTTCCCTTTGATCTCAATGCTTCGGACTTCGACGTACACCTTGAGAACAGCCTCGAGCGTGCTCGCTGCAGAGGTCAACGCAGCCTCAGGGTCTATCGGTGCGGATTCGTAAGCGCGTCTCAGGTCCCGCCTCGCGCTACCAAGATTGTGAGCCACGAGAGGTCTAGAGAGTCGTTGGCCAGCTAGACCAGATTTTCTGTGGGTCATGGTGGAAAGGTGTGCTTTAGGGGTTGCAACCCTGTGGCCAGCTCACTACCATTGAGGCCCCCGCCTCGGTAGGCTCCAGTCACAGACTGAGTTTTCGAGCAACGCCCCGTCAGTTCGCGCTGCGGGGCGTACTCGTATATGAACATCAGGCTGGTTGAGTCTGATTGTATTTGGGTAAAGGAAGAAGGGTGTTCAGCAGCGCCCCCGGCCTAAGGATAGGCCGGGGGCGCGACTGGCGGAGGCGTCCGCCAAAGGGGCGGGATCAGCCGCAGCCGGTGGACGACCCGCAGTTCGGGCAGCTGTAGCAGCTCCCCGCGCGGACGGTGATGCCGCCGCAGTTGGGGCAGGCCGGGGAGTCGTCCTGGTTCTGGAACGCCGCGACCTGGCCGGTCTCCGGCTCGACCGCCAGCGCGGCCTCGACCGTGCCGCCCATCTGCGGCGACGTCTGGCCGCCGTCGATGGCGGCCTGGGCCGTCGCGAACAGATCGGCTTGGGACTGGTCCTCCGCGGGGCCGTGGCGCTCCGTCTCCGTCGCCACGGCCTCAGTAGGGTTTACGGACACCTCGTCATCTTGGGCCAAGTCTTGGGTCGCGCCGTCGCCGCCGGCCAAGAACTTGAGCGACAAGTAGCGGAAGATGTAGTCCGTGATGGACTTCGCCATCGGGATCTGGGGGTTGTTCGTGAACCCCGCCGGCTCGAAGCGGACGTGGCCGAACTTCGACACCAGATCGGTGAGTGGCACGCCGTACTGGAAGGCCAGCGAGATCGCCGTCGCGAAGCTGTCCATCAGCCCGGCGATGGTGGAGCCCTGCTTGGCCATCGTGATAAAGATCTCGCCCGGCTGGCCGGCGTTGCGGTGCCCCTCGGGGTAGAGGCCCACGTGGAGGTAGCCCTCATGGCCGGCGACCGAGAACTTGTGCGTGACCGAGGGCCGCTCGTCGGGCAGGCGCTCGCGGTGGGGCCGGTAGACCACCTTCTCGATGATCTTCTCGACCTCGCGGATCTCGGGGGACCCGCTGGCGGCGCCGTCGCCCGACGCGTCGGCGCCGTCCGCCAGTTCGGGCGCGACGTCGGCCTTCTTGCCCGACGTGTTGCCGCCGGACTTGGTCGAGAGCGGCTGGCTCCGCTTGGAGTTCTCGCGGTAGATGGCTACGGCCTTGAGGCCCAGCTCCCACGACTGCATGTAGGCGTCGGCGATGTCCTCGACGGTCGCCGACTCGGGCAGGTTGACGGTCTTCGAGATCGCGCCCGAGATGAACGGCTGGCACGCGGCCATCATTCGGATGTGGCCCATGTGCGAGATGTAGCGCTCGCCGTTGGACGGCTTGAACGCGCAGTCGAAGACGGGCAGGTGCTCGTCGCGGAGACCCGGCGCGCCCTCGATGGTGTCGTTCTCGTCGATAAAGTCGAGGATGACGCGCGCCTCGGCGTCGGTGTAGCCTAGCCGGCTCAGCGCCTCGGGGACGGTGTGGTTGACGATCTTCATCAGCCCGTCACCCTTGCCCGCCAGCAGCTTGTACTTCACGAGCGCCAGGTCGGGCTCGATGCCCGTCGTGTCGCAGTCCATCATGAAGCCGATGGTGCCGGTCGGCGCGAGCACGGTCGCCTGGGCGTTGCGGTAGCCGAACTGCTCGCCGAGCTGGACCATCCGGTCGGCGCTCTCTTGGGCCGCCAGTCGGAGGTAGTCGGGGCACGACGGGTCGATCTGCTGGACGGCGTCGCGGTGCATCCGCATCACCTCCATGAAGGGCTCGGCGTTGTCGGCGTAGCCGTCGAAGGTGCCCACCTTGGGGTTGGACGCCATCTCGGCCGAGCGGGCGTAGCCCTCGCAGTGCTCGATCGCCATCAGCGCGCCGGCGACGGCCCGGCCTTCGTCCGAGTCGTAGGGCAGGCCCATCGACATCAGCAAGGCGCCGAGGTTGGCGAAGCCGAGACCCAGCGGGCGGTACTTGTGGCTGTTGGCCGCGATTGTGGCGGAGGGGTAGCCGGCGTTATCGACCAGGATCTCCTGGGCCGTCAGGTAGATGCGTGCCGCGGCGCGGTAGCGCTCGACGTCGAACAGCCCGTCCTCGGTCTTGAACTTCATCAGGTTCAAGGACGCCAGGTTGCACGCGCTGTCGTCCAAAAACATGTACTCCGAGCACGGGTTGCTGGAGTTGATCGGGCCGTGCTCTTTGCACGTGTGCCACTTCTGGATCGTGTCCTCGTACTGCGCGCCGGGGTCGCCGCACACGTGGGTGCCCTCCGAGATCTTGAGGAGCAGGTCTTGGGCGTCCACCTCCTCGACGGTCTCGCCGCCCGTCACCGAGGTGAGGGCGAACGGCTTGTTCTCGTTGGCCGCCGTCATGAACGCGTCGTTCAGCCGGACCGACTGGTTGACGTTCTGGAAGGCGACCGAGCCGTAGGCGTCGCCGTTGAACGAGCCGTCGTAGCCCTCCTCGATCAGCGCCCACGCCTTGCGTTCCTCGGTCTGCTTGGCCGTCACGAACTCCAGGATGTCCGGGTGCCAGACCTTCAACGTCTGCATGATGGCCGCGCGCCGCGTCTTGCCGCCGGACTTGATCGTGCCGCCCGTCGCGTCCTGCACCTTCATGAAGCTGACCGGCCCGGAGGGGATGCCGCCGCCCGACAGCTTCTCCTGGCTCGACCGCAGCTTCGACCAGTCGGCGCCGACGCCGGAGCCGAACTTGAACAGCCGGGCCGACTCGCCCATCAACTGCCAGATGTCATCGACCGAGTCCTCGACCGAGATGATGAAGCACGCCGACGCCTGGGGGCGCTCGTAGGGATCGACGTCCACGACCTCCTGCTTGTCGAAGTCCCAGCCCGAGATGGTCTTCCCGCCCGAGTCGCGGACGCCGTACTGCGCGCCCAGCCCGACGTTGAACCACACCGGCGAGTTGAACGCGCCGTACTGGTTGGTGCACAGCCACGTCAGCTCGTCGTAGAACGTCTCGGCGTCGGTGTCGCTGGCGAAGTAGTCCCGCTCGCGTCCCCAATCGGTGATCGTCCGCGTGACGCGGTGGACGAGCTGCTTCAGGCTGTGCTCGCGCTGGCCCTGGGCGGGGTCGCCGTTGCCGCTCTCGACGTCGCCGTAGAAGTACTTCGACGCGACGACGTTGACCGCCAGCGGGGAGAACGCCTCGGGGAACTCGACGCCGAGCTGCTCGAAGATGGCCTCGCCGGAGAAGTTCTTGATCGCGGCGTCGCGCGGGGTCCAGGTGACGCTGTCGAACGGGTGCTGGCCCTTCGTTGAGAAGACGCGGTCGATGTGCAGGCCGTCGGCGTGGACGGCGGGGGCGGGCTTGGCCATGGTGTGGGGGGTGTGGGACGACAAACGGCGACGCCCGGCCTCGCCCGAGGTCGCAGGACCCGGGCGGCTGGCGCCGCCAGCGCGAACACGGTGGGGGACGGGGGCGAGCCAGTCGGTCCTCCTCGGACCCTTGCCGGCTTCCAGCCCGAAGCCGTGGTGGCGTTTCGAAGCGGACTCCAAGTAACCGGCGGCGCGGATGCGGCACAAGCCCGGTCCGTCCACGGTTTATCCACAACGTGGGCGGAGGAGCACGGGAGGGCACCGGGGCCTGCCCTGGGCCATCGAATCGGTCCCTGGACTGGAGACCGGCATCCGTTATGTGGCAGGCATCCTGCATAACGGACCCACGGCCCGCGCCTTGTCGGTCTCCGCTCACACCTGGCACACGTCTCGATCCCCGCCCCCAACCGGATAACGGTCGGGTGGTCTAGACCCGACCTCCTCGTCCCGGTAGAGCCGTTATTCAAGCCATTGCGCTCGGCCTCGCCCCACTGGCGCCGCTGACCGGCGAGGGGGTGGAGGGCGAGCGGGAACCGACGCGGAAGGCGCCAACGGGCTCCCCTGGTCTCGCCCCCACGCTCGACCGGGCCTAGTACTCGTCTTCGAAGTCGCCCAGGTCGAGCGAGTCGTCCTCGTCGTCGAGGTCGACGTCGTCCTCCAGGTCGAGGTCGTCGTCGTCGAGCTCCAGGTCGTCGTCGTCCAACTCGAAGTCGTCGTCGTTGTCGAGGTCGTCGTCGAGGTTGGAGAAGGTGTCCAGGTCGTCCATGGTGAGGGGCGGAGAGACGGGCGAGCGGCGAGTCTACATCGGCGCCGCCAGCGGGACAAGGGGGGAAGGCCCCAGAGGACGGGTGAATCGGCCGGGAAAGCCTGATCTATAGGCCCCGCCGGCAGATCATTCGCCGGGCGCCGGGGTACCTTCGCTCTCTTACGACCCCGACCGACCATGTTCGACGACCGCAGCGCGTACCCCCACCCCGACGAGTTCAAGGTGGTCCGCCCCGAGTACTCCGACCCCGAGGACGAGGGCGACGACGTGATCGCGATCATCGAGATCGCCCCGTTCAAGGTGCACGGCTACAGCGCGACGCGGCCGGGCGCGCGGCGCGCGGCGCTGTACGAGGCGGCCAAGGAGTACCGCGGCTACCACCCCAGCCACCGCATCGAGAGCCCGTTCCCCGACGAGTTCGAGGACGCCGAGGGCAAAAAGTGGAGCCGCGTGCCGGCCAGCCAGCGCGACCGCTTGGGCGACTACACGTTCGAGGACGAGGACGGCGAGGACTCGGCGGACATCGAGCAGATGCTGCTGTGGGACGTCCGCCCGGAGCCCGTCTACGAGGACGACGAGGAGTAAGACCGAGCCTGGCCCCCTCCACGCGAGGCCCGTCCGACCCCTCGGGCGGGCCTCGTCTCGTGCCGAGCGCAACCTCGAACGCCGCGCGCCGTCGAGACGATCTTCCACCCCCGCCCGCCAGTCCCGCGATGAGCCCCACCAAGAAGATCCTGATCGGCGTCGGCGTGCTGCTGGTGGTGCTCGTCGGCGCGGCGCTGGCGCTGGGCGGCGAGGACGAAGGCGTCGAGGTCGAGACCTCCCAAGCGCGCGTGCGGACGATCACCCAGACCGTCACGGCGTCGGGGACCGTGGCCTCGGAGGTCGAGGTCCCGATCTCGTCCGACGTCTCCGGCGAGATCGTCTTCCTGGCCGTCGAGGAGGGCGACCGCGTCGAGCGGGGGCAACTCCTGCTCCGCATCCGCCCGGACGTCTACGCCTCGCAGGCGGAGCAGGCGCGGACCCAGATCGCGACCGCCCAGAGCGGCGTCGGCGAGGCCCAGAGCGGCGTCGGCGAGGCCCGCAACGCGGTCGTCGAGGCGAACCAGGCCATCGAGCAAGCCCGGTCGGACCTAGCCCGGGCCACGGCCGAGCGCCAGCGCGCCGAGCGAGCGCTGGCGCGCCAGCAGGACCTGTTCGACCGGGACGTGGCTCCGGCGATGGACCTGGAGGCCGCGCGCGGCGCCTTCGAGGTCGCCCAGGCGTCCGAGGCGTCGGCGCGGCAGGCGGTCGCCGGCGCGACGGCGCGCGTCGCCAGCGCCCAGGGACGAGTCCGCACCGCCCAAGGGCGAGTCCGGAGCGCGCAGACGCAGGTCGAGGGCGCCCGGGTCGGGGCTCGCCAGGCGGGGCAGCAGCTGGCTCAGACCGCGATCTACGCGCCGCTGTCGGGGACCGTCAGCCAGCTCAACGTCGAGCTGGGCGAGCGGATCGTCGGCACGGCCACGATGTCGGGCACGCCGCTGATGACCATCGCGCGGCTGGACGCGATGACCGTCGAGATCGACGTCAACGAGAACGACGTGATCCACGTGGCGCTCGGCGACTCGGCGCGCGTGGACGTCGACGCCTACCCCGAGGCCCGGCTGCCCGGGACCGTGGTCCAGATCGCCAACTCGGCGCGCGTGCAGAACGAGGGCACGGCCCAGGCCATCACCAACTTCCCCGTCGTCGTCCGGCTGGCGGCGGCGGGCGACACGGCCGCCCGCCGCGCGCCCCAGGAGAGGCAGCGGCGGTCGCCGGGCGCCGGCCTGAGGCCGGGGATGAGCGGGACTGTCGAGGTCTTTACGCGGTCGGTGCCCAGCGCCGTCGTCGTGCCCATCTCGGCCGTGACCGCGCGCGACCTCCACGCCGTCGAGCGCGAGCGCCGCGAGCTGGCGGAGGCGCTCGGCGAGGACGTGCCCGAGACGGAGGTCCCCGAGGGCGAGGACATCCGCCGCGTCGTGTTCGTCGTGGTGGATGGGAAGGCCGAGATGCGCGAGGTCACGACGGGCATCAACGACGACACGCACACCGAAATCCGCTCCGGCCTGACCGGCGGCGAGACCGTCATCACCGGCCCCTTCCGCCTGCTCCGCACCGACCTGAAGGACGGGGATCGGGTGACGAGCGACGACTAACGGGGGCCGGCGCTCTCCCCCTCACGCACCCCCCGCCATGGTCATCGACATCGACGACGTCTGGAAGACCTACCGGATGGGCACCCAGGAGGTCCACGCCCTGCGCGGGTGCTCGCTGGCGGTCGAGGCCGGGGAGTACGTCGCCATCATGGGGCCGTCGGGCTCCGGGAAGTCCACGCTGATGAACGTCGTCGGGTGCCTGGACGTCCCGACGACGGGGACCTACAAGCTGGACGGGCGCGACGTGGGCCGGCTCTCGGACGACGAGCTGGCGGCCGTCCGCAACAAGCAGATCGGGTTCGTCTTCCAGACCTTCAACTTGCTCCCGCGCCAGGACTGCCTGCAGAACGTCGAGCTGCCGCTGGTCTACGCCGGCGTGGGGCGCGCCGAGCGGAAGGAGCGCGCGACGGACGCCCTGCAGCGCGTCGGCCTGGGCGACCGCCTGGACCACAAACCCAACGAGCTCTCCGGCGGGCAGCGCCAGCGCGTCGCGGTCGCGCGGGCGCTCGTCAACCGCCCGGCGATCCTGCTCGCCGACGAGCCGACGGGCAACCTGGACTCCGTGACCTCGGACGAGATCATGCGGCTGTTCGAGGCCCTGTACCGCGCCGGCAACACGCTGCTGGTGGTGACGCACGAGGACGACATCGCCGAGCACGCCCGCCGCGTCGTCCGCCTGCGCGACGGCGTCGTGGAGACCGACGAGCGCGTCGCCCACCCCCGACTTGCCGACATCGCCCAAGCGGAGCTGGCCGCCAGTCCGGCGTAACTCACGCCCGAGCGGCACGTAGCGGGCCGGTCTCCGCCCCCGCTGCCGTGTCCCCCATCGCCGTCGTCCACACCGTCCTGGGCACGGCCGCGCTGGCGACCGGCGCCGTCGTGCTGGCCCGGCCCAAGGGCGGGCGGTGGCACCGGCTGGCGGGCCGCGTCTACGTCGCGTCGATGGTGCTGCTGTGCGTGCTGGCGTTCGGGCTGCGCGACTCGACGCCGTTCTTCCAGGGGCTCGGCCCGTTCCACGTCGCCGCGTGCGTCAGCCTGGTGACGGTTTTGGCGGGGTTGGCGTCGGTCTTGCGGAAGGGGAAAAATTGGCTCGTCGCCCACTACATGTGGATGGCGTGGTCCTAACATCGGGCTCGTGATGGCGACCGGCGGCCACGTCGTGAGCCCGCTGGCCCAGTCGCTGGCCGATCTCGGCGCTGGCGCGCGGGCTCGCCATCGGGATCGCGCTCGGCGTGGCGTGGGCGCTCCCGCCGATGGTGGGGCGGCGCTGGATCGCGCGCCGCCAGCCCGGCTGGGACCGACTGGCGGCGGCCGGCGCGAGCTGACCCTGACCTCCGCCTCACGGAAGCCGCCAGCCGCGCAGCAAGTCGGAAGATGGGTCCGTACTTACACGCGCACCCACCCCTTTCGCGATGCGACTGCTTGCTCTCGGCGCCTTGGTCCTGCTCGCCGGCTGCGACTCGTCCGGCCCGAGCGACGTGACGTTTCGGACGGACGCCTCCGCCTACCGCTTGGGCGACGCCGTGACCGTCCGCCTGACGAACGAGTCGGGCGGCGACGTCGGCTACAACCTGTGCTTCTCGACGCTCCAGCGGTCGGACGGCGGCCGCTGGCTCGACGTGGACCGGAACGGAACGGGCGACCCGCTGGCGTGCGCGACCGTCCAACTCGCCCTGGAGCCGGGGGCGTCGGCTGAGGAGCGGATCACCATCCCGGCGAACGCGGAGGCTGGGGAGTACCGGGTCCAAACCTCCGTCGAGGTGGGCGACGACGGCGGCGGGCGGGTGGTCACCAACACGTTCGACGTGGACTAAGCTGGGGACGGGGGGCATCGGCTCGGCGGACGGTCCGCTATCTTGGCGGTTCACCGTCCCGGGTGCCGTCCCCCCGTGTCCTCCGAGACCCCTTCCGCTGGCCGCCCGCCCCGCAAAGGCGGGGAGCCCTCGCGCCCCAGCGCCGAGGACCAGCCCGACGCGCCGGAGCCCGGCGTCGCGTCCGAGCCGGAGCCCCTGCCGACCGAGTCCGCCAGCGCCGACCTGGGGGCGGGCGACCCGGCCCCCCTCGCCGGCTCCCCCTCTAGCACAGCGGTGGAGCCCGACGTCCTGAGCCCCGAGGACGAGCCGTCGCTGCGCGAGCACCTGGCCACGACGTGGCGCGAGACGCCGCCCGTCAAGCGCTGGCTGGCGGTCGCGGCCGTCGCCGCGCTGGTGGCCTGGGTGATGGTGCCCCGGTTGATCGCCGTCTCCGAGGGGCCGTCCGACGAGGAGGTCCAGGCGCAGGCCGCCCAGGACCGCGCCCAGTGGGCCGCCATGCTCCGCCAGTCCCCCGTGGCGTTGGCCGGCGCGCCCATCCAGGGGTCCCTGGGGCCGGGCGACGCCGAGCGCTCCGACGACCGCTACGCGGACTACTACGTCCACCAGGCCGACAGCGCGGCGTTCTCGGTCCTGGTCACCTCCGACGAGTTCGCGCCCGACCTGGCGGTCCGCCTGCCCAGCGGGCAGACCATCGCGGCCTCCAGCTTGCTCCGCACGGCGGGCCGCGCCGAGATCGACGGGTTGCAGGGCCCGGGCCGGTTCGAGGTGGTCGTGACCTCGCGCAAGGTGCGGGCGACGGGCGCCTACCAGCTGGAGGTCGTGCCCGGCGGGGCCATCGACTCGGTCTACGTCGACGAGGACGCCCGGCTGGACACGTTGTCGCTCGGCGCCCGGCGCTCGGGCCGCTACGAGCGGGTGTTCGGCGTCTCGACGGGGTCGGATCTGCCCGTCGTGCTCCGCGTGGTCTCGACGGCGTTCCGCCCGCGCCTGCACCTGTTCGGGCCCAACGGCGAGGTGCGGGGCGCGTGGCAGACGCTGGAGCGCTCGTCCAGCGGCGACAGCCTGCACGGCGCCCTGCTCCGCTACCTGCCCGGCTGGGACGCGCCCTACCGGCTGATCGTGAGCTCGGAGGAGAAGGGCGAGACCGGCCCGTTCGCGCTCGACGTCCGGTCCATCGACATCCAGAACCTGCCCGTCGACGGCAGCGAGGTCCGCTCGACGCTGGGCGACGGGAGCTGGCTCGAGGACGGGCTGTACGTCGACACCTACCGGTTCCAGGCGCGCGACGGCACCAAGACCCTGCTCACGCTCCAATCGGACGCGTTCGCGCCGGCCTTCCGCGTCTGGCGGGTCGAGCGGCGGTCGCGCGCGGCGGTGGCCGAGAACCTCAACGCGGCGGGCGCGGCCTCGCTGGCCTACGAGGCGGAGCTGGACGCCGGCGAGTACTTCCTGGAGGTCACCTCCGGCGGGCCCGACTCGACGCGGGCGGGCGGCGTCAGGCCGGGCGGCAGCTACAGCGTCGTCGCCGACGTGGAGTCCAGCGAGCCGCCTCCGCCCCCGCCCGGGACTGGCGGCGCGGCCCGCGACCCCAACGCGCCGGTCCCGTCCAGCCAGGTGTTCTCGACCGAGGTCCGGCGGACGGGCGAGAGCGGGGGGAGCCGGTTCGAGGTGGGCGTGACGAACGTCGCGATCTCGTACCCCGGCGGCACGCGGACGCGCGTCCAGCTCAGCGTCACCGTCCGGTCCGTCGACTACACCGGCAACTGGGCGCCGTGGTCCAGCTTCGCCGGCCAGTCCTACATCGTCGACGACCGCGGGCGGCGGTACAACACGGCGGTCGGCGAGAGCCAGAGCCCATCGGGCCCGACGGCGGAGCCCGGCACGGCGCGGCGCGGCATCGTCGTGTTCTACCTCGACGACGTCGCGCCGAACATCCAGCGCGTGGTGCTGGTGGCGAGCATCGGCGAGCGCACGGTGACGCTGCCAATCTCGGTCCCGTAGGCCCGAGCCACGCCAGCGCCCGCTCCGCCAGTCCAGCGGTGGCCCGTCGCCTGAGCGCGAGACTCGCCCGAGGCTTCGCGCCGGAGACGCGCTGCTGTGGCCTTGGCGAGCGAGCCTGGGTACTGGCGGGAAGCGTGCGGGGCAGATGCTCGGCAGGAGGGAGGAAAGGTTGTTCCAACGAATAAGTAAGGGCGGAGTATCCTGCCGCGTCCGCCCTGCTCACCCACCCCCCCTTGCCATGACCTTCCGCACCCTCCTCATCGGCGCGCTGGCGCTCGGCCTGTCCGCCTGTGGCGGCGACGCTGCCACCGAAGCCGACGTCTCGACGGCCGGCACGACGACCGCCGTCGCTGCTACGCCCGTCCCCGCCGGCACCTACGACATCGACGGCGCGCACTCGGCGGCCAGCTTCGGCATCCGCCACCTGGGCATCTCGACCGTCCGGGGCAACTTCGACGGCGTGAGCGGCACGCTCACCGTCGGGGAGACGCTCTCGACGCTGGAGACGACCGCCCGCATCGACGCCTCGACCATCTCGACCGGCAACGCCGACCGCGATGGCCACCTCCAGAGCCCCGACTTCTTCGACGTCGCGCAGTACCCGGAGATCACGTTCACCAGCACCGAGGTCCGCCCCGGCGAGGGCGACTCGTTCACGCTCGTCGGCGACCTGACCATGCACGGCGTCACCCGGCCGGTCGAGCTGGAGGGCACGTTCTTGGGCGCGGCCAACATGGGCGACACCCAAAAGATCGGGTTCAGCGCCCGGGGCGAGATCGACCGCAAGCAGTGGGGCCTGACGTGGGCCGAGACGAACGAGGTCGGCGAGGCGCTCGTCGGCGACGAGGTCACGCTCGAGATCGAGGTCCAGGCCAACCGCCAGGCGGCGGCGGCGCCGGCGGAGGCGTAGCCGCTTCGGCTTGACCGACGGCCCCGGTACTGGCTCGCGCTGCGGGCCGGTGCCGGGGCCGAGTCGTGACGGGCGGTTGCGGAAGGGGGCGCACGCGATCTCCGCCAGTGGCGCGCCGAGACTGGCCGCTGGCGGGCGAAGCCAGGGCGTCGTCCGCCGGCGTGGCCCAAGAAAACGCCCCGGCCGGCCGGAGCCAGTCGGGGCGTGGTACCGCGTACGGGATTCGAACCCGTGTTACCGCCGTGAGAGGGCAGCGTCCTAGGCCTCTAGACGAACGCGGCAGTTCGGAGGCGCCCCGCGCCGGGCGGGACAGGACGACGAAGGTAGCCCGACGCGCGCCGGCCATCAATCCGCCAACGTCATCTTCACGTGCTCCAGCCCGTCCTCGTCGAACGGCGCGCCCTCCACCTGGAAGCCGAAGAAGCCGTAGAGCCCGGTCACGTAGGTCTGGGCGTGGAGCACGAACCGCCGGTGCCCCGCCGCCCGGGCGTCCGCCAGCGCGCGGGCGACCAACTGGCGGCCGAGCCCGGCCCCTCGGGCCGACGGCACGACGGCGAACCGCTCCAGCTTGGCTACCGCTGTCCCTGACGGGGTCGCGGCCCCACCCACGACTCGCCAGCGCGCCGCCCCGACCGGTTGGCGCTCCCCGCCGGCGTCGTCCACGGCTTCCGCCAGTAGGTGGTGCACGGACCGACCGCGCAGGCCGGCGGCGTCCCAGGCGTCCCACTCGTCGGCCTCCGGGACGGCCTGCTCGACCACGAACACGGCCCGGCGGACCGACTGGACGGCGGCCCAGTCGGCGTCGGTGACCGCCGGTCGGATCTCGACGGTCACCGCCCGCCCGGCCTAGCCACCTCGGGCGAGCCGAGGCCGAGCGCGTGCATCGGCCTCGGCGCGTCGACTCGGACGTGGGCCACGCTTAGTAGGCGAGCGCCAGCGCCGGCTCGCGTGCCGCCGCGCCGCTTAGCTGGCTGCTGAAGAACGCCTGGACGCGCGGGATGCTGGCCTGCATGTCGGGCGAGAGCTCGGGCGCGTGGAACACGCCGCTCGTCGCGCCGCCTTGCGTCCCGTAGTAGAAGACCTCGAAGGAGCCGCCGCCGGCCTGGCTGGCCGCCGCCTCGAAGGCTTGTGAGAACGCCACCGGTACCACGCCGTCCTGGAAGTGGTGGTGGACCTGGGTGTTGGGCAGGCTCTCCTGGAACGCCGAGGCCGAGCGCCGGACGACCGCCAGCCGGGCGCCGGCGTAGTCCGCGTTGGGGTTCACGGAGCCGTCGGCGTTGCGGAGCGGGTTCAGGATGTTGTCGAACAGGAACTGCGCGCCGGGCAGCGTGAACGCGCCCGCGTTGGCGGGCGACGGCGGCGCTAGCAGCACCGTCGCCAGGGTGATGGCGCCGGGGTTGACGAAGTCCGTCGGGCCGTAGTAGTCCACCAGCGCGTCGACGCGGGTGTCGCGGATGGACTGGAGCGCGGCGGTGTTGGCGCCTCGGCTGAGCCCGATCGCGCCCACGCGGTCCTCGTCGATGGTGCTCGCGAACAGGGCCAGGCCCTGGACGGCGCTCAGCAGCGCGATGGAGTCGTCGACGTCGTAGTCCCACGGGCTCTCGGTACCGCCAGCGGTGAAGGGGCCGCCCAACGTCGGGTAGCCGGTCGTGCTGATGGTCTCGGAGCGGTAGACCGGGAACACCTGGACGGTCGAGGAGGCCAGGGTGGGGAACGCCGTCGCGAACTGGCGGACGCCGGTGTTCGAGGTCGGCGTGCCGCCGCGGTCCGCCGCGTCGATCGAGAACCCGTCGTCCCCGCCGTGGTGCACCATCAGGATCGGCAGCTCGCCGCTGGCGCCGGAGGGCACGCGGATGACGCCGTAGTGCGTCACCGTCCCGCCGCCCGTCGCCGTGACGGTGTGCTCGACGACCGTCACCGAGGCGCCGTCGACGGTCGCCGTGCCCCGGATCGTCGCGGCCGAGGACGTGGTGTTGCGGCCGGCCCAGTCGGCCCGGACCGCGGCCGTCTCGGCGTCGGTGGGGGGCGCGAAGAGCCGGGTAAAGTTGACGCCGTTGACGATCTGGTCGGTCTCGACCTCCTCCCCCCCGCCGTTGCCCGAGTCGCAGGCGGGCAGGGAGAGGACGAGGGCGAGCAGGACGGGGAGCGCGCCCAGACGGGAGCGGAGCAGGGAGGGCATGGGCACGGGTGGGGGAGGGAAGACGCGCGGGGTGCGGACGTCCAAGATCGCGCCCGGCCGGCGCGTCGCCAAGGGCATCCGGCGGGCATCTCCGGAAGCGCTTCGCAGGCTGCCCGGTTCCTCTCCGGCGAAGATCCACAACATCCGTCTGGGCGCGGCCGTATACATCGGGAGACCCGAAACACAGCCCTCGCCCAGGCGAGACGTCGGGCGCGGTCCTCGTCTGTTTCCGAGGCCCGCGCCCCTTCCCGAGACCGATGAGCGCCCCCCTCTACCTCGACTACAACGCCACCACCCCCGTCGACGAGCGCGTCTTAGACGCCATGCTCCCGTTCTTCCGCGAGCACTACGGCAACCCGTCGAGCGAGCACGGCCCCGGCTGGACCGCCGACGAGGCCGTGACCAAGGCGCGCGAGCAGACGGCCAAGGTGATCGGGGCCACGCCGCGCACGATCACGTTCACCTCGGGCGCGACCGAGTCGATCTCGCTCGCCATCCGGGGCGCGGGCGCCGTCTACGGCGGGCGCCGCCACCGCATCGTCACGGTCGAGACCGAGCACAAGGCCGTGCTCAAGACGTGCGAGGCGATGGAGCGCGAGGGCTACGAGACCACCTACCTCGCCGTCGACGAGAACGGGCTCGTCGACCTGGGCGCGCTGGAGGCGGCGCTCAACGAGGAGACCTGCCTGGTCTCGGTGATGTGGGCCAACAACGAGACCGGCGTCGTCCAGCCCATCGCGGAGATCGCCGAGCGGGCGCACGCCGCCGGCGCGATCATGATGACCGACGCGACGCAGGCCGTGGGCAAGCTGCCGATCTCGGTCAACCACGACGGCGTCGACCTGCTGGCGATGTCGGCGCACAAGATGTACGGGCCCAAGGGCGTCGGCGCGCTCTACACGCGCCAGCGCGGCCCGCGCGTCAAGCTCCAGCCCCAGATCACCGGCGGCGGCCAGGAGGGCGGGATGCGCGGAGGGACGGTCAACGTGCCCGGCGTGGTGGGGCTGGGCGAGGCGTCGCGCGTCGCGCGCCGGAGCCAGTCCGGCGACCACGACCACATGCTGGCGCTGCGCGACCGCTTCGAGGCGGCCGTGCTGGAAGCCGTGCCCGGGACGGTCGTGAACGCGGCCGGCGCCCCGCGCCTGCCCAACACCACCAGCTTGCGCTTCGACGGCGTCCGGGCGGCGCACCTGCTCCCGATGATGTCGGGCGTGGCGGCGTCGCTGGGCGCCGCCTGCCAGTCCCCGCACCGCACGCCGAGCCACGTGCTCAAGGCCATGGGGCTCACGGACGACCAGGCGCTGGCGACGGTCCGGTTCAGCCTGGGCCGCCCGACGACCGAGGCCGAGGTGGACGCCGCCGTCGAGCGGATCGTCGACGGCGTCCGCTCGGTCCGCCTGCGCCGCGCGGCTTAGGTACGACGCCCCGGCGCGACCGCGTCCGACCGCCATGGACCTCCTCTCCCCCGACCCCGCCGCCAGTGGCGCCCCGGCCGACGGCCTGATCGTCAACCGCGTGGCCGAGAGCGCCATCGAGACGCTCGACCTCGCCGCGCTGGCGCCGCCGGAGTCGGTGCCGTTCGACCTGGCGCCGTTCTTGTACAAGGGGCTGGTCCTGCGCGAGCGCGACTTCCGCCAGTCGCTCAAGGAGACCGACTGGGAGCCGTACCGCGACGCGACCGTCGCGGTCTTCTGCTCCGCCGACGCGCTGGTCCCGACGTGGGCGTTCATGCTGGTGGCTGCCCGGCTGGACGGCGTCGCCAAAGACGTCGCGGCCGGCACGCCCGACCAGATCCGCCGCGACCGGCTGGTGGCGGCCCTTGACGGTCACGACTGGAGCCGATACCAAGGCGCCCCGGTCGTCGTGAAGGGGTGCGGCAACGACCTGGTCCCGCTCGACGCCTTCGTCCAGGCCACGCGCCGGCTGCAGAGTGTCGCGGCCAAGATCATGTACGGCGAGCCGTGCTCGTCGGTGCCGGTCTGGCGGCGCCCGTCGGCGCGGCCGGCCGCGACCGCCAGCGCCGCGCCGGCGGGCGCGCGGCCGGCGGGGCCGCCGCGGTAGCCCTCCTTCAGGACACCGCGCGGATCACGTCGTCTTTGCTTAGATCCAAGCGACCTGCGATGTCGCTCAGAATCGCGTTCAGCGTCCCGACGCGAAGCAGGCTGTGAAGCAGGACGGTTAGTGGTGGTCCCCGTCGTCCGCCTCGCGCGTGAGTCGGACGTGGCTCCCGCTCTGACGGGTCGGCGCGTAGCCGAGCGTCCGGAGGCGCTTGATCAGTTGGTCGCCATCGAGGTCGCGCGGCGTCCTCACGCGGCGAGCACCTCTTCCCGGACAGAGTGCAGCCGAATCACCCGGGGCCTCTCGGCCTCGTCGAAGTGAACCGACACGGCGTCTCGGACCATCTGCCGCAGCCCCTCCTCGGTATCGGCCTCGGTGTAGACCGAGTGCTCAAGCGCGCGCTTCGTACCCGCCCTCCGGCGAGTCGGAGACGAGGAAGATGATCTCGCTGCTCAAGGCTTATGTGGGGCTGGTTCTCGAACATACATCGCAGGAGGCGGTGGCCCGGTGCCCCTCCGTGACGCTGTCGACGTGGTGTGTGGTGGACCCTAACGCGGTACCCGACGTCTCAGGAGACCCTTCACCCGACTCCGTGCCCCTCCGACTCCTCTGCGCCGCGCTGGCGCTCGCCGCCAGCGCCTCCGCCCAGACCGGGATCGTCGGGACGTGGGAGCTGGAGGCCGTCGAGGCCAGCCCGGTCGAGGACGCGTTGGTCTTCGCCCGACTGGCGATCACCGAGGACCGGATCGACGGGTTGTACGTCTTCCTCGACCCCGACGACGGCGAGCTGAGCGGCCGGCGGACGCGCGCGCGCTACCGGGTCTCCGACGGCCAGCTCATCGTGCGCGAGAACAACGGCGTGACCGTCTGGGACGTGGTCCAGATCGCGACCGGTTTGCGGATTCAGGACCTGGAGACGGGCACGGTCCTGCGGATGCGCCGCGCCGACCCGGGCTCGGCGACGGACCCCAGCTTGGTCGGGACGTGGGTGGGCACACGCGAGGGGCGCCCCTTCGCGCTGCGGCTAAGCGCCGACGGCTCGGCCGAGCGCATCGACGACGACGACCGCGACTCGGGCGAGTGGGCCGCCGCCGGCGCCTACCTCGTCCTGGGCGACGACCCCGCCCGCTACACCTTCTCGCGCGACGCCGACGACCGGCTCCAACTCGTCGTCGAGGCGGACGGCGAGCGGACCCTCTTGCGACGCCCCGACTGACGCGCGCCGGCACGAACGCCGCGCCGCGCCCGTTCTCCCTCCCTCCACGTTCTCCCTACCGATGCTGAAGCTGACGTCCGCGGCCTGCTCCGCGCTGCTCGCCCTGATCCTGGCCACCCCCGCGCTCGCGCAGTCCTCGGTCGAGGAGGCGCCGCCGGTCGAGGTCGAGCAGCAGGCCGCCGTCGATTCGCTGCTGGTCGGGGAGTGGGAGCTGGACGAGCTGACGGCGCCGGGGATGCTGGCGGCCTACGGCTTCGACGTCCAAGCCATGACGTGCGTGTTCTCGGCCGAGGGCGAGGCCGTGATCTCGATGGCGGCCGTCCAGGACGGCGACTCCATCTCGCGCGCGCGGACGTTCACGTTCCGGACGGAGGGCGGCGAGATCTTGGAGGACGGGGACACCCCCGTCGCCTACCGCATCCTGGACGACGGCTCGCTGGAGATCACCGACGACGGGATGGTGATCCGCTTCGTCCGCCGGTGACCGTCGACTTAGAGGGGAGGACGGCGTTGGTGACGGGCGCCAGCCGGGGCATCGGCGCGGCCATCGCCCAGCGACTGGCCCAAGCCGGCGCGACGGTCGGCGTGCACTACGGCCGCCAGCGCGACGCGGCCCAGGCGCTGGCGGACGAGATCGGCGCGGCTGACGTGTTCGGGCAGGACCTGGCCGAGCCCGGCGCGGGGCAGGCGCTGTGGGACGCCGCGCACCAAGCGTGGGGGCGGGTGGACGTCGTGATCGCCAACGCCGGCATCTTCGTCGACGCCCCCCTCGACGGCTCGGCCGCCGACTGGCGCCAGTCGTGGGACCGGACGATGGCGGTCAACCTGGGCGCCACGGCCGAGCTGGGGCGGGCGGCGCTGCTGCACGCCCGCAGCCGGCGCCAGTCGGGCGAGGGCGGCGTCACGGTGCGGCTGGTGACGGTCTCCAGCCGAGCCGCCTTCCGAGGCGACTCGCCCGACCACCTGGCCTACGCGGCGTCCAAGGGCGGCGTTGTGGCTCTGACCAAGTCGCTGGCGCGCGCCGGGGGTGGGCTGGCGGCGTTCGGCGTCGCGCCCGGCTTCACGCGCACCGACATGGCCCAGCCCTGGCTCGACGCGTACGGCGAGGACAGCGTCCTGGCCGGCGGCGGCCTCGACGCCCTGACCGAGCCCGACGACGTGGCGCCGACGGTCGTCTTTTTGGCCTCCGGCCTGGCCGACCACGCGACGGGCACGACCGTCGACGTCAACGCGGCGACCTACGTCCGCTAGACGCCGCCCCGGGCAGGTTCCTCCCGCCTGCCCACGTGAGCCGCCAGTTCGCCGGACGGGCCTCCCGTCGCCTCGAACACAGAGCCAGCCACTGGCCCAAGCAGAGGACGGGCCTAGTGCAGCACGTCGGAGCTGGGGTCCGTAGAGACGCGGAGACGCCTCCGTGCCCGCCCTTCGCCTTCCGCCTCAAATGCCCCTTATGCGACCGCTCACCTTCCTCGTGCTTCTCTCCGCCGCTTCCGCGTGCGACTCAGTCGGGGAGGGCCGCTTCGTCGAAGTCACGACCTCGGAGGACGCGGAGGCCCGCGTCGTCGCTCTCCGAAACCAGGGGAGCGCATCGGTCTACTTCCTCATCATGGACGAGGACGACGGCGCCCGTATGGACATGGACCTTTCCAGGGTTACCGACGGGCCTGCGGTGGCTCCGGGCGTGACGGTTCGCGTCCCGTATGAGGACATCGCCTTCTACGACCCCGGGGACACGCGCGGGTGGATCTACTGGACGACGGGCGAGGGGGACGGCGAGACGCTCCGGGTCACGCTGCGGCCGTAGCGCTGGCCTCAGCCCCGCGCCGGCCGGCTACCTTCCGGACCGCCCCCCAGCGTTCCGTGCCCGTTCCGCCCTCCGTGTCCGCCGCCTGGCGCGAGACCCCGTCGCTGCCGACGCCGCGCACCACGACGGAGCGCGCCGCCACCCCGGAAGGGTTAGGGAGTGGCGCCTGACCGTCCCGACGTGGCAGAGCGAGACCGGGCGGCCCTGCGCGTCGGGATCTGCTTCGACCGCCTGGGCGACACCCCGCCCCCGCCCGGCGCCCCGCCCGACTGGGACGCCGAGTACGAGCCCGAAGCCACCGTCGTCGCCATCGAGGACGCGCTGCGATCGCTGGGTCACCAGCCCGTCCGCCTGGGGAACGCCCGCGCCGTGCTGGCGGCGCTCGCGGGCGGCGCCAAGCTCGGGCCCCTGGGCGTCGACGCGGCGGTCAACGTCGCCGAGAGCTACGGCAGCCGCAACCGCGAGGCCCACGTCCCCGTCCTGCTCGAACTGGCGGGCGTCCCGTGCCTGGGCAGCGACGCGCTCTCGCTGTCGATCTCGCTCGACAAGCACTTGACCAAAACGCTGGTCGCCGCGGCCGGCGTCGCGGTGCCCGCCGGCGTCGTGATCCCGCCGGGCGCCGACGTCGCCGGACTGGCGGCGGGCTTGGCCTTCCCCCTCATGGTCAAGCCGCGCTACGAGGGGACTGCCAAGGGGATCGCGCCGTCCAGCCGGTGCGACGATGTGGCTGAGCTCGCCGCCGAGGCGCGCCGCCAGCACGGCCTGTACCGCCAGGACCTGGTCGCGGAGGCGTTCGTCGCGGGCGTCGAGTTCACCGTCGGCGTGGTTGGCACCGGCCGGGCGGCGCGGGCGCTGCCGGCGCTGCAACGCGCGACGGACCCCGCGACAGGCATCGGCACGCACGCGCTCGGCGACATCGACGGCGAGTTGGCCGGAGACCTGACGCCCAGCCTCGACGCCGCGCTCGCCGACGCTGCCGTCGCCGCGCACCGGGCGCTGGAGTGCCGCGACTTCTCGCGCTCCGACTTCCGCGTCGGCCCGGACGGCGAGCCGGTGTTCGTCGAGATCAACCCGCTGCCCACGTTCGCGCCCGACGGCACGTTCGCCATCCTGGCCGAGCTGCAGGGCCGCCCCTACACCGACTGGCTGGCCGACGTCCTCGCCCAAGCGCTCGCCCGACTGGCGGAAGAGATCGAGGGGTGAGGCAGAGCGTGTCCCTGCACGCTGTCCCTCCAACGCAGCCGAGACAGAAGTCAGTCGGCCGTCCAGACCATGCGTTCGAGGAGCGCGTTCGCCAGTTGGTCGTCGTCGGGCATGGCGTCGGCGCCCCCGTGGGCGAAGACGTAGCGGACGGACGCGCCGCGTGAGGCGCGGCACACGACGCGACCCGTCAGGTCCCCGTCGCCCGGCTCGCAGTCCATCCGGCCCCCGTCGAGGTCGGCGAAGCTCTGGCCCGTCCGGGCGCCGTCCGGCCCCGCCACCTGGTCGCTGGCGGCGTCGATCCGCCCGACCGTCGCGCCGTCGTCGCCGGCGTAGACCTCCAGCACCAGCAGGCCGTCGCGCAGCGCCCACGCGACCGGCACCAGACCCGCCTCGGTCTCGACCGACCGGAGCTCGACCGCGAACCCGGGCGGCAGCGCGGACCGGACGGCGGCGGTGTCAAACGGCGTCTCGGCGCCGAGCGGGCGGATGCCGTCGTCGTCCAGGGTGAGCTGTGCCGTGGGGGCGTCGGGCGAGGTCGTGGACGCGGCGTCCGGTGAGGGGTCGCCGGCGCAGGCGGCGAGCGCCATCGCCAGCGCGAGCGCCAGTCGGGAAGAGGGCATCGAGAGCCGGGGAGCGAGGGCGCCAACCTAGCGCGCTCTACACCGGAGGGCGGGCATCCTTTTCCCATCGGGCGCGTAAGGTGCGCTCCCTCTGACCCCGAACTCCCACCATGAGAAGCACCGGCGCCATCATCCTCCTCGTCCTCCTCCTGCTCGTCGGCTTCGCCGGCTGCTCGGGGTGCGGTTCCTACAACAGCTTGGTCCAGCAGGACGAGCGCGTCGACGGCGAGTGGGCCGAGGTCGAGAACCAGTACCAGCGCCGCGCCGACCTGATCGACCAGGTGGTCTCGACGGTCCAGGGCCAGGCCGACTTCGAGAGCGAGACGCTGCAGAACGTGATCGAGGCCCGTCGCCAGACCACCAACGTCCAGCTCTCGGCCGAGGACCTCGACAACCCCCAGGCGCTGGAGCGCTTCCAGAACGCCCAGACCGCGCTCGGCGCGTCGGTCGGCAGCCTGCTCAACGTCGTCCGGGAGGACTACCCCGAGCTCCAGGCCAACCAGGGCTTCCTGAACCTCCAGGCACAGATCGAGGGCAACGAGAACCGGATCACCCAGGCCCGCCGCGACTACAACCGCGCCGTGACCGACCTCAACGCGCGCGTGCGCACGTTCCCGACCAACTTGGTGGCCGGGTTCGCCGGCGTCGGCCAGCGGCCCCAGTTCGAGGCCGACGCCGGAGCGGAGCAGGCGCCCGAGATCTCGTTCGACTGATCCCGGACGTCCTCGCCCCCTGAGCCTCCCCCCGACGCACCCGTGCTCCGCCGCCTCGCCTTCGCCGCCGTCCTGCTGCTCGCAGCGATCCCGGCTGGGTTGACGGGCGCCGCCAGCGCGGCGGCGCAGGGCGCTAGCCCTTACCAATCGGAGTTCGGCGTGCCGCCCCCGCCGCGCCCGGCCCGGTTGGTCAACGACTACAACGGGACGCTCTCGCAAGCTAGCCGCGACGCGCTGGAGCGGAAGCTGGTTGCGTTCGACGACTCGACCGGCTCCCAGATCGCCGTCGTCATCGTCTCCAGCACGAACGGCGTCGCGCCGGTCGACTACGCGACGGAGATCCTGAGGACGTGGGGCGTGGGCCGGGCCGGGATCAACGACGGCGTCGTGGTGCTCGTGGCGACCGACGACCGCGAGGTGTTCATCGGCACGAACGAGGGCGCCGAGGGCGCGCTCCCCGACGCGACGGCGGCCACCATCATCCGCAACGTGGTCGTGCCGGCGTTCCGGAGCGGGGACTTCTACGGCGGCCTGGACCAAGCCACGACGGCCATCGCCGCCGCGCTGGCGGGCGAGTTCGAGGCGCCCGTCCGCTCCGCCCCTCGCGGCGAGGGCGGCATCCCGAACGTGCTGTGCTTGCTGTTCATCCTGTTCATCGTCTTGGTTGTGATCAGCTCGCGCCAGGCGCCGCCGCCCTCGTCGGGCGGAAGCGGCGGAGGCGGTCGCCGTCGGCGGCGGGGTCCCGGCGTGATCGTGATCCCGGGCGGCTTCGGGGGCGGCTGGGGCGGGTCGAGCGGCGGCTTTGGTGGCGGCTTCGGCGGAGGCGGCTTTGGGGGCGGGGGCGGCTTCGGTGGCTTCGGCGGCGGCTTCGGCGGCATGGGAGGCGGCGCCGGCGGGAGCTGGTAGCGCACGCTCGGCGCCCGCCAGCGCGTTCCCCCTCGCGCCCCCTCGCGGGCGCTCAGCACCCGGCTATCTTGGTCCCATGAACCGCCTCGCCCTGCTCCAGGACTTTCTCCGCGACGACCCGGACGACCCGTTCACGCGATTCGCGATCGCCCAGGAGCACGCGAAGGCAGGCGACACCGCGGCGGCGCTGGAGGCCTACCAGGCGCTCGCCCGGGACCGCCCCGACTACGTCGGCACGTACTACCACCTGGGCGCGCTGCTGCGCTCGCTCGGGCGCGACGACGACGCGGCCGAGGTCCTCCGGTCTGGCATCGCCGCCGCGACCGCCGCCGGTGACACGCACGCTCGCGCCGAGCTCCAGGGCGCTCTCCTTGAGGCCGAGGGCCTCGGCTTCGATGACTAAGCCCATGATCCGCCTCCTCGCCCTCGCCGCCGTCCTGCTGGCGCCCGCCGCGCTCGCCCAGTCGGCCGACCTGTACGTCGTCCAGTCGGGCGACACGCTGTACCGGATCTCGCGCAACCACAGCGTTACGGTCGACCGGCTCCGCGCGCTCAACGACATCGAGGGGACGACCATCGAGGTGGGGCAGACGCTGCGTCTGAGCGACCGCGTCCCGATGCCCGCCCGGCCGGAGCCGCCCCGCCCCGCCCCGAGCGGCCAGGGCGCGGACCGGCCCAATCCCCCGGCGCCCCCCCGGGTGGAGACGCCCCGGATCGAGGCGCCCCGGATCGAGGCGCCAGCGGCGACGCCGGAGCCCCGCGGGCCGGCCACAGGAGGCGAGGTCCACGTCGTGACGTCCGGAGAGACGCTGTTCCGGATCGCGCTCCGCTACGACACCTCCGTCGACGAGATCCGCCGCTTGAACGCGATCTCCGGCGACCAGATCGAGGTCGGCCAGCGGCTGGTGGTGAGGACGGGCGGGGGCGGGCCGACCACCGGCCGGACCGTCACGTTGGGCGCCGCCCGGCCGTGGTCGATCACCGACACCGCCATGCCCGCCGACCTGGTCCACTTCGTGGAGCCGGGCGAGACCCTGTACTCCATCGCCGCCGCGCTGGACCTGAGCGCCAACGACCTGGCGCGGACGAACGCGCTGTCGACGGCGCCGCTGCGGCCGGGCACGATGCTGCGGCTGCCCGAGCCCGTCAACCCCGCGCTGGCGGCCCGCTCCGAGCTCCCGCCCGCCGCCGAGGCAGGCCTGGCGCTCGTCTACCCCGACGTCATGCGCGGGCGCCAGACCGAGAGCGGCGAGGCCTACGACCCCACGGCGTTCACGCTCAGCCACCGCGACTACCCGTTCGGGACCGTCGTCCTGGTGACGAACCCCGCCAGCGGGCGGAGCACGTTCGCCCGCGTCATCGACCGCGGCCCGGTCAGCCGCGCGTACCTGGTGGAGTTGTCGGCGGCGGCGGCGACGGCCCTAGAGCTCGACCCCAACGCGGCGCGGCGCGTCGAACTGCGCCCCGTGCCGTAGGGTCTGCCATCGGAACGGTCCGAGCGACGTTGCCGGAAGGGATCCCGGAGCCGCGTCTCCACTGCATCTCCCCGACCCCGTCCTGCGTAGGCGCCGCACCCCGCCCACGCGCCCGATGCCCTCCGACCCCGCCGCCGAGATCGCCCAACTGGCGGCGCGTACCCGCCCGTCCGAGACGGCCGCCAGCGCGGCGCCGGCGCCCCGGCCGGCCGGCTACCTCAACGTCACCAAAACGGCGACCTACGGCTACCTCGCCGCCATCCCCCTCTTCGTGCTCTACGAGGTCGGGATCCTGCTGGCGAACACCGGGCCGGGCCAGATCCGCGTCGGCGCCGACGTGTGGCTGAAGTCGCTGCTGGCGACCCTGGGCGGGACGGGCATGGCCGCGCTGGCCGCCGCGGTGATGGGCATCGGGGCCGTCGTGTGGTGGCGCGAGCGCGAGCGCCGTCCGCCGATCGTAGCGCGGTACTTCGCCTGGATCGTCGCCGAGTCCCTGGTCTACGCCGTCGTACTGGCGTTCCTGGTGGGAGGCGTCGTGGGCGCCATCTTTGGGGTGTGGGCCGTCCCGGACCTGGTGCTGGCCCAGCTATCGGAACTGAGCCTGGGCTTGCAGCTGGCGCTCAGCATCGGCGCCGGGCTGTACGAGGAGCTGGTGTTTAGGGTGATCCT
Organism: Rubricoccaceae bacterium; assembly: GCA_963789285.1. Classification (GTDB taxonomy): domain Bacteria; phylum Bacteroidota; class Rhodothermia; order Rhodothermales; family Rubricoccaceae; genus Rubrivirga. Next base: position 1,171,312 of record CAWBJZ010000004.1, on the reverse strand, counting down.
GGTCGGCGGGCTGTTCTGGGCGCTCCAGCGGACGACCTCGCTGAGCCGGACGCGCGGGTACTGGATCGCGGCCGTCGTCGGCGCGGTGATCTTCAGCGGCGTCCACCACATCGGGGCGTTGGGCGACCCGTTCACGGTCTCGGTCTTCACCTTCCGCTTCCTGTTCGGGCTGGCGCTGAACGCCGTCTTCCTGCTCCGGGGCTTCGCGCTGGCGGCCTGGACGCACGCGCTCTACGACGTGCTGGTGGTGACGGGCGGGTTGTAGGGATCAGGAGCCGAGCATCGGGAGTCAGGGGCGGGCGGCGCGGACGACCTCGGTACGGACCGTGGTGCCGACGGCCGCCATCCACAACTCAAACAATGCCCCTCCACCCCGATTCCCTCGCCGTCCACGCCGGACGCGGTGACCTCCGCCAGGTGGGCGTCCACGCGCCGCCGCTCGACCTCTCCACGACGTACCCGTTCGAGTCGCTCGACGCCGCCGTGGGCAGCCTGGACGCGATGATGACCGGCGCCGGCCCGACCGACGGCGGCCCGATCTACTCCCGCCTCCACAACCCGACGGTCGGCCGCTTCGAGGACGGGCTGGCGGTGCTGGAGGGCGCCGACGCCGCGGTCGGCTTCGCCTCCGGCATGGCCGCCTTGACGGCCTGCTACCTCGCCGCCCGGACCGAGCGCCAGTCGCACGTCGTCGGCGTGCGGCCGATCTACGGGACGACGGACAAGCTGCTGTCGTCGGGCGTGCTGGGGATGTCGGTCACCTGGACCGACGCCGCCGGCGTGGCCGACGCCATTCGCCCGGACACGTGCGCCGTCACCATCGAGACGCCCGTCAACCCGACACTCGACCTGGTGGACGTCGCCGCCGTCGCCCGGGCCGCCGGCGACCTCCCGCTCATCGTGGACTCGACGTTCGCCACGCCCGTCCTGCAGCAGCCGCTGAGCCTGGGCGCGGCGATGGTGATGCACAGCGCGACCAAGTTCATCGGCGGCCACGGCGACGTGCTCGCCGGCGTCGTCGCCGCGAACAGCGAGTGGGCGGGCAAGCTGCGCAAGGTGCGGATCCTGACCGGCGCCAACCTGCACCCCTTCGCCGCCTACCACCTGCACCGCGGCCTGGCGACGCTGCCGCTGCGCGTGCGCCGCGCCGAAGCCACGGCGACGTCGCTGGCCGCCCGACTGGCGGAGCACGCCGGCGTGGGCCGGGTGTACCACCCGAGCGTGCCCGGCCGGGACCCCGCCGGGTTGGTCGGGACGCAGATGAGCGGGCCCGGTCCGATGCTGGCTTTCGAGATCCTGGGCCCGGATGGCACCGCGAGTGAGGCCGGTGCCTTCCAGGCCGCCGACGCGTTCCTGCGCGCGCTCCGGCTGGCGACGCCCGCCGTCAGCCTGGGCTCGACGGACACCCTGGCGCAGCACCCGGCGGGGCTCACCCAGCGCGTGGCGTCGGGCGACGACGCGGGCGCGATCACCGCCGGGCTGGTGCGCGTGTCGGTCGGGCTAGAGGACGCGGACGACCTGTGGCGAGATTTGGAGCAAGCCATCGCGGCGGGCCAACCTTAGTCGGCTCGGGTAGCGGGCCGCAAGCGCGCGTCTCCTGGTGCGGCTGCACCCCAAGCGCCGTCGCCCCGGCGGAGTGTCACGGCATCGTTCCGCCTCGCCCAACTGAGCCGCCAGCCGAGCGGGATGGCCCGAAGGGTGACACCGGGCTGCCCGTCCCCTTCCGCTCCCGGCTGCCCCCTAGCACCTTACCGCGAGGGAACGCGGAGGCCCCGCGAATCCCCGATTGTTACGGAACCGTGGCCTTTCCTGCCGATAGGAGGCGGGATGCCCCCGGGAAGGATGGGGGCATTCCCTAGATCTTCCGCCCGTGCCCTGGAGGGCTGCCGGGCGACTGGCGGTCTCCGAGCGCCGTCCTCTTTTTCCGAAACCAACCTACCGAGCCACGATGTACGTCCCGCGCAGTCAACGAATGCTGGACCAGTATCTCCAAGAGATTGGACAGGTCCCGCTTCTGAAGCCCGAGGAGGAGGTCAGCCTCGCTCAACGCATCAAGGCCGGCGACCAGCTGGCGCTGCACCAGCTGGTGCGCGCCAACTTGCGGTTCGTCGTCTCCGTCGCCAAGAAGTACCAGGGGCAGGGGCTGTCCTTGGCGGACCTGATCTCGGAGGGCAACTACGGGCTCGTGAAGGCGGCCCAGCGCTTCGACGAGACGCGCGGGTTCAAGTTCATCTCGTACGCCGTGTGGTGGGTCCGCCAGTCGATCCTGAAGGCGCTGTCCGACCAGGTGCGGACGGTGCGGCTGCCGCTCAACCGCGTCGGCACGCTGTCGAAGATGCGGAAGGCGTCGGCGCGGCTCGCGCAGGAGCTGGGCCGCCAGCCCACGCCCGACGAGATCGCCAAGGAGCTCGACCTCAAGGAGGACAAGGTGGTCGAGGGCCTGCAGCACAGCCGCCACAGCCTGTCGATGGACGCCCCGTTCGACGACGACGACGGCAACTCGCTGCTCGACGTCCTGGCCGACGACGCCTACGAGCAGCCCGACGAGGACCTGACGAACGAGTCGCTCAACATCGACATCGAGCGCGCCTTGGCCACGCTGCACCCGCGCGAGGCCGAGATCACGCGCCTGTACTTCGGCATCGGCCACGAGCAGCCGCTGACGCTCGTCGAGGTCGGCCAGCGGTTCGGGCTAACGCGCGAGCGCGTGCGCCAGATCAAGGAGAAGGCGCTGCGCAAGCTGCGCCAGAAGCACCGCCGCGAGGAGCTGGTGGCGCACCTCAACTAGCGATCTACTGGCGGACGACCTCCGCCAGTCCAAACGCAGAGGCCCGGCCGGAGCGATCCGGCCGGGCCTTCTCTTGTCTGGGCTCTTTGGTCTAAAGCGCCGGCGCGGGGCTGGCCTGCCCGTCCCCGCCCGCCGGAGCGCCATTGGAGCCGTAGATGATGACCTCCAGCGGCGTCGTCCGCGCCTTCTCCAGCCGGGCGTAGCGCTTCTGGAACTGGCCCTGAGCAAATGCCATGAACGTCTCGACCGAGACGCCGAACGGGACGTCGTCGCCGTAGGGCGCCAGCATCTCGCCCACGACGGCCATCGCGCTCATCAGCGTCTGGCTCAGCCGGGCCTCGATCTGCTCCCACACCGGGTCGCCGTGCTCGGCGATCAGGCGGCTGAGCAGGTAGATCCCGTAGCCGATGTGGCGGGACTCGTCGCGCTGGATGTTCTGGACCAGCTGCTGCATCCCCGGCATGATGCCGTGGTCGCCCATGACGGTGTAGTAGGCGTGGTAGCCCGTCTCGGCCAGGATGCCCTCCGTGCCCATCTGGTAGGTGACGAGCGCGTCCACCAACGCCTCCGTCGAGGTGTCGGTCTTGAGCCGGTTCATGGCCTCGGGCTGCGCGTCGGTAAAGTGAGCGCGGTAGGCCGGGGTGAGGTAGGACTCCAGGTCGCCCTCGAAACGGGCCACCTCGCGCAGGAAGCGGTCGAAGGCCTCGACGTGCTTGGACTCCTCCCACAGGTAGGCCGTCAGGAACAGCTCGTCCTCCAGCCGGCCTTCGCTGGCGGCCCAGCCCAGGAGCGGGAGCAGGTCGGTGGTAACCGACTCCTCGCCGGCGCCGAACTGGGCGCTCAGCCGGAGCAGCAGGTCGCGCTCGCGCTCGCCCAGCCCGTCCCAGTCCGCGACGTCCTGGCTGAGGTCCACGGCGGCGGGGTCCCAGACGCCCAGCTTCTTGGCCTTGGCGAACAGCCGCATCGGCGCCGAGGCGTAGTCGAGCCCCTCGCGCGTGGTTTTGAAGGTCGCTGTCATGGGAGTCTCCGGGTTGTGGACTGCAAAGTAGTCGATGGGGCCGCGCGCGGTCGGCGCACTGGCGGTGGTCGTCGACGAGGGCGGGCGGAGCCAGGGGAAGGGGGGAGGCCGTGCGGAGACGTCGGAGTCAAACCGGACCGCCCCCTCGCCCCAGCCCGCTCCCCAGGGAGAGGGGATCGCTTCCAGCTCCCCAAGCGGTCGCTCAGTCGTCGGACGACCGGCGCTCGTCGGGCTCCTTGGCGACGCCCTTGAACGGCTCGCCGTCGGCCTTCTGGTCCATGAACTCGCCCGACTCAGTGTCGCGCTTGGTCCAGTCCTCGTTGTCGTTCTGGACCTGGGAGCGGTCCGAGACGGAGCCCTTGCGGTGGCCCTTGCCGGTGTTCGTGGCCATGGGAACGGGGGAGGGTGCGCCCGGCCCACGCCCGGCGCGGCCGTCCGTTCCCCCGTACCCCTTCCACCCGCCGGGGTCTACCCCCCGCGCTGGCGGAGCCGCGCCGCCAGCGCGGCGCGGCGTCAACGGGGCCGGCGGCGGGGCGGCGTGAAGGTCCTGCCGGTCCGATGCGAACGGACCTGAGGCGCGCGTTCGGCGTACCCCGACCTCCACCGGAGCCCTCCCCACGCATGCGCCTCACCGTCCCTCTCCTCGCCCTGGCGGTCCTCGCCGGCTGCACGTCCGTCGATCGCCTGGACGCGCCCGCCGCGCCCGCCAGCACCGAGCCCGCCTTCGAGCCCTTGCGCCCCGACGAGCTCGCGCGCGAGATGCCCCAGGAGTTCAGCGTGCCCGTCGTCTACGACACGCTGGCGAACGGGCTCAAGGTCGTGCTCTCCGAGGACCACACCGCGCCGACGGCCACCATCGCGGTGTACTACAACATCGGCTTCCGCATCGAGCCACGCGAGCGGACCGGGTTCGCCCACCTGTTCGAGCACATGATGTTCCAGGGCTCCGAGCACCTCGGCAAGAACGAGTTCATCGGGCTGGTCCAGAGCAACGGCGGCGTGCTCAACGGTTCGACGCGGTTCGACTTTACCAACTACTACCAGATCGTCCCGTCGAACGCCGTCGAGACCATGCTGTGGGCCGAGGCCGACCGGATGCGCGGGCTCGACGTGACGCAGGAGAACCTGACCAACCAGCAGGGCGTGGTCTCCAACGAGGTCCGCGTCAACGTGATCAACCAGCCGTACGGCGGCTTCCCCTGGCTCGACCTCCCGCAGGCGGCGAACGAGAACTGGTACAACGCGCACAACTTCTACGGCGAGCTGAGCGACCTGGAGGCGGCGAACTTGGACGACGTCCAGTCCTTTCTTCGACACCTACTACGCGCCCAACAACGCGGCCGTCGTCGTCACCGGAGACATCGACCCAGACCAGACCATGGCCTGGATCGAGCAGTACTTCGGCGGCATCGCTAGGGCCGACGTGCCCGCGATCCCCGACCTGTCGGAGCCGCGCCAGCTAGAGGAGAAGCGGAGCTCCAAGACCGACGCGCTGGCGACCCGGCCGGCCATCGCCTGGGCCTACCACATGCCGCGGCGCAACTCCGACGCCTACTTCGCGATGGGGCTGCTCCAGGAGATCCTGCTGGAGGGCAACGACAGCCGGCTCCACCAGGCGCTCGTGACCGAGACCGGGATCACGTCCAACGTCTCGGGCGGCATCAACTGGCCGCTGGGCAACATGTTCAACTACAACGGCCCGATGCTCTTCTCGGCCTGGCTGATCCACGACGACGAGACCGAGCCCGACTCCATCCTGGCCATCATCGACCGCGAGGTCGCGCGGATCCAGGACGAGGGCGTCGAGCCGGACGTGCTGGAGCGGGCCAAGATCAAGCTCAAGAGCGGGCTCTACGACACCGTCAGCGGCGGCGTCGGGCTGGCGGACCTGCTGGCGACGTTCGCGCTCTTCGACGACGACCCGGCGCGCGTGAACACGTTGGTGGACCGCTTCGAGCGCGTCACGCCCGGGCTCATCCGCCAGACCGCGCGCCAGGTGCTCCGGCCGGAGAACCGCACCGTGATCACGCTGGAGGCCGGCGCGGAGGGCTCCTAGCCGCGCCCGCCTCCGCCACCGCCTCCCGTACGGACCCGGCCCGCCGCGTCCTCGCTCCAAACATCGAGATATGACCCGCCTCCTCTCCGTCCTCCTCCTGTCGATCCTGGCCGTCAGTCCGGCCTGGGCGCAGTTCCCCTCGACGCCGCCGCCGCCGGCCGAGCCGCGTCCGTTCGACATCCCCCAGGGCCGCACGTTCGCGCTCGACAACGGCATCGACGTCACGCTCGTGCCGTACGGCGAGCTGCCCAAGGCCAACGTCTACGCCGTCGTCCGGACGGGCAACGTGGACGAGGGGCCGGGCCAGACCGCGCTCGCGGACTTGGCCATCGGGATGCTGACCGAGGGCACCACGACCCGGTCGAGCGAGGCGATTGCTCGGGAGGCTGCCGAGTTGGGCGGGTCGGTCAACGCCGGCGCCGGGCTCGACCAGACGTTCGTGACGGGGCGCGTGCTGAGCGAGTTCACGCCCGCCCTGGTGCGCTTGGTGGGCGACGTGCTCCGCAACCCCGCCTTCGATTCGGACGCCTTCACGCGCATCCAGCGCGACCAGGTGCGCGGCGCCGCCGTCGGCCGGAGCCAGCCGGGCACATTAGCGAGGGCCGCCTTCAGTAGAGCGCTCTACGGCGAGCACCCGTACGCCGCCGTCATCCTGCCCGACCCGGCCCAGATCGAGTCCGCGACCGTCGCCGACGCCCGGGCGTTCTACGAGTCGAACGTGACGCCCGAGCGGACGCGCGTCTACGTCGTCGGCCGGTTCGACGAGGCCGCCGTCGAGGCCGCCGTCCGCGAGTCCTTCGGCGACTGGCGGTCGATGTCGGAGACGATGGAGGTGGCCGACCGCGCCGTGCCGGAGGCGCAGGGCGGAGCGCGCGTCCTCCTGATCGACCAGCCCGGCGCGGCGCAGTCCAACGTCGTCGTGGGGCTCCCGACGCTGGACCCCTCGCACCCGGACTACGTCGCGCTCCAGGTCACGAACGCGCTCTTGGGCGGAAGCTTCGGGTCCCGCATCACGCGCAACATCCGCGAGGACAAGGGCTACACCTACAGCCCCGGCTCGGGCGTCGCGGCGCGTTACCGGACGGCCTACTGGGCCGAGAGCGCCGCCGTCGTGACCGAATCGACGGGCCCGGCCATTCGGGAGATCCTGTACGAGATCGACAGCCTGGCGACGAACCCGCCCGACGCCGAGGAACTCCGCGGCATCCAGAACTACCTCGCCGGCACCTTCGTGCTCCAGAACTCGTCGGCCGGCGGCATCGCCAGCTTCCTGTCGTTCCTGGACCTGCACGGGCTCGGCCGCGACTACCTCGAGGAGTACGCCCAGCGCGTCTACGCCGTCACGCCGGAGGACGTGAGCCGCATCACGCGCGAGCACATCCGCGGCGACGACCTGACGATCGTGGTCGTCGGGGACCGGTCCGTCGTCGAGGGCCAGCTGGCGCCGTTCGGCGACGTCGCCGTCGAGACGTTCGACTAGCGACGCGCCTGTGGAGGACTGGCTACCGCTGCGCGGACTCCGGCGCGCGGTAGGCCAGCGTCCGCAGGGCGGCGTAGCCGACCACCAGCATCCCGCCGAACACCAGCGTCATCACGGCCGTCGTCGGGTGCGCGAGCGGGTGGAGGACGCGGTCGGCGATGTCCGCCAGCAGGGCGCCGGGCGCGGCGACCACGTCCCACGAGTTCCACCGGAGCTCGCGCCCGAGGTAGATCCCGAACCCGCTCAGGAACAGCGAGCCCGTCGCGACGGCCCACCCCGCGCGGTCGCCCAGCCTCCGGGAGACGACGTGCTGCACGTCCGCCAGCGACACGTAGGCGGCGAGCAGGCCGGTGCCCGCGGCCGAGAGCAGCAGCACCAGGTCGTACCAGTACGGCACCGGCGGGCGCGCGGCGAGGTGGACCAAGTCGGTCAGGATGTAGGGGGCGTTGGGCAGGAACAGCAGCCACACCGCGCCGACCGCGAGCAGCCGCGCCCGACTGGCGCCGCTTGCGTGCAGGCGCGTGAGGAAGGTGGAGGCCACGAGCGGAACGGCGGCCAGCACCAGGTTCCAGACCAAGAACAGGCCGAAGACGGAGCCGGTGACGCCGACGCGGACGACCAGCAGCAGCGCGACCCAAGCGGCCAGGACGGCGGCGAGCCGCAGGCGGTGGGGGAGGGACGAGATCATGGGCTGACTTTGAGTTGCAAAGCGCTCAACGAGCCCACGCGCCGTGAGTTGCAGCGCGGGAGAAATAGACCGACCGAGTCTGAGCAACCGCGGCTCGTCAATCCCCGACGGTCGTACCGCGCTTGCCGCCCCATTGCCAGGAGGCTTCCGCCCCACGCCTAGCTGCGCCGCCAGTCGGGCAGACACAGAGACGGCCCGGCGCATTGCACCGGGCCGTCTCGGTCTTGCGGACGTGCTGTCCCTAGCCGTCGTCGCGGTCGTTGACGCGGGCCGGCGGGGAGGTGGCCTCGACGGCCGTCAGGTCCTCGGTGATCTTGTAGTACCGCTCGGCGCCCTCGGGCACCAGGTAGCTGTCGCCAGGTCCGCACGTCACGACGTCGTCGCCGACGTGGACCTCGACCTTGCCCTCGATCACGTAGCCGACGGTCTCGTACGGCCGCGTGTGCCGGTCGCCCTCGGTGCCGGCGGGCTCGGACCAGCGGCGCATCGCCATGGAGGTGCCGGAGACCATGTAGGTCTGGCCCATCTCGCCCTTGGGCGAGGCGGAGGAATCGATTTTCTTGACGGAGTGGTCGGCCATGAGACTGGGGAGGAAGAAGGGGCCGGTTGAATCCGGGCGCGCCGCTCAGGGTTTCTCGGCTGTGCCCACCACGCTCCCCTGCGACGTCGTGATCGTCGGCCTCGGGCCGGTCGGCGCGGCGCTGGCGGCGCTGCTGGGCGCGTGCGGGATGAGCGTGGTCGGGGTCGAGCGAGAGACGGCCCCGCACGCCCTGCCTCGCGCCGCGCACCTGGACGGCACCGCGCTCAAGGTCCTGGCCGACGCCGGCGCCCCCGTCGCCCACCTCGGCCGGCCCATCGACGGCTTCGACTTGCTGGACCGGAGTGGGCGCTTGCTGCTGCGCGGGCGCCCCGCCGAGCGTCCGCCGCCCGGCCGGCCGGCGGGCGTCCTGATCCACCAGCCGACGGTCGAGCGCGCGCTCCGCGCCCGACTGGCGGAGCTGCCGAACGTGGAGCTAAAGCTGGGCCACGCCGTCGAGCGCGTCCGCCAGTCAAGCGACGGGGTCACGGTCGAGGGCGTCGGGCCGGACGGCGGGTTCGAGATCCGGGCCGGGCTGGTCGTCGGGTGCGACGGCGCAGGCAGTCGGGTGCGCGAGGGGCTAGGGGATCGGGCTGCAAGGCGGAGGCTTCGAGCAGGACTGGCTGGTGGTGGACGTGCTGCTCAACCGCGACCTCGACCTGCCCCAGCGCCTGCTCCAGATCGCCGACCCCGCCCGCCCAACGACGTTCGTGCCGTTCCCCGGCCGCCGCCGACGGTGGGAGTTCCGCCTGCGCCCCGGAGATGATCCTGACGGCATCCGCCAGCCGGACGCAGTCCGCGCATTGCTCGCACCCCACGTCGACCCCGAACTGGTCACCGTCGAGCGGTCGGCGGTCTACATGTTCCACGACTTGGTCGCGACGCGATGGCGCCAGGGCCGCGTCCTGCTGGCGGGCGACGCGGCGCACCAGATGCCGCCGTTCCTGGGTCAGGGGCTGGGCGCCGGCCTGCGCGACGCCGCCGCGCTGGCGCCTCTCATCGGCGAGGTGATCGGCGGCTCGGACCTCTTTGTCCTCGACGGCTACGAGCGCCAGCGCCGCGCCCACGTCCAGGCGACGGTTCGGCAGGCGGTTCGGCTGGGGCGCCTGATCACGCTGCCCGAGCCGTGGGCGACCGTCCGAGACCGCGCGCTGCGAGCGGGCTTGAGAGTGCCCGGTCTGCGCCGCCAGTTGCTCGACGTGCGGGGCTAGAGCGCGGCCCCGATGATCCCGAATCCGATCACGGCGACGGTCCCCGCCATCAGCGCGTAGGGCAGCTGGGTGCGGACGTGCGAGATGTGGTCCGTCGCCGCGGCCAGGCTGGACACGATGGTGGTGTCGGAGATCGGGGAGGCGTGGTCGCCGAAGATGCCGCCTGCGAGACTAGCGGCTAGGAACGGCGCCAGCGGCAAGCCGAGGGCCGCGGCGGCCGGGACCGCAATGGGGATCATGATGGCGAACGTGCCCCACGACGTGCCCGTCGAGAACGCCACGAACGCGCCCGTCAGGAACACCAGCGGAAGCAAGAGCGCCGGGCCGACGCCGGCCTCCGCCACGCCCGCCGCCACGAACGGGCCGGCGCCGAGCTGGCGAGTGATGGCGCCGAGCGCGAGCGCCAGCAGCAGCACGAAGGCCATGCCCAGCATCCCGCCCGCGCCCTTGAGCCCCGTCGTGGTCAGTTGTTCGACGGTCATGCCGCGCTGAGCCAGCATCATCCCCCACGCCACCAGCAGGCCCGAGAGCACGGCCCACAGCACGCTCGTCGATCCCGAGCCTTCCAGCAGGTCGCCGCCGCCGGTGATGAACAGCCCCGTCGGCATGGCCAGCACCATCACGCCGAGCGGGATCAGCATGTTGATGGCGCGGGGCGGGATCGCCCCGATGGGCTCCGGCACGAGCGCCGACTCGTCCACGTCGGGCGCGGCGCCGGGGTCGAACCGCTCGCCGCGCTCGGCGCGCGCCTCCGCCCGCTTCATCGGCCCGACGGCCCAGCCGGTCACGGCCACGAAGCCCGCCAGCGCGACGGCGGCCAACGCGTAGACGTTGTACGGGATCGAGGTCACGAACAGCGCCAAGGGGTTCTCGACGCCCTGCTCGGCCAACAGCTGCAGCACGTAGGCGCCCCAGGCGTTGAGCGGGATCAGGACGCAGATCGCCGCCGAGGTCGAGTCGATCAGGTAGGCCAGCATCTCGCGGCTGCGCCGCTGGCGGTCGAAGAGCGGGCGGCTGACGGCGCCGGCCACCAGGACCGTGATGTTGGACTCGATAAAGATGACGACGCCCACCAGGAACGACAGGATGCGAGCGCCCCGGGGCGTGGACGCCCAGCCCCGCCGCTCCAGCCCCTCGACGAAGCCCTTGACGCCGCCGCCCGCCTCGACGGTCGCGATCAGCGCGCCGATCACCAACGTGAACAGCAGCACGCGCGTGTTGCCGGCGTCGCCGAACACCTGGACCGCGCCCTCGATGGCGCCGCCCAGCCCGGCCAGCGGGTTCCACCCGTTCAGGATCGTGAACCCGAGCCAGACGCCCGCGCCCAGCGACAGGTACACCTGGCGCGTCCCGATCGCCAGCCCGATCGCCAGGATGGGCGGCAAGAGCGAGGTCCAGGACGGGTCGATCTCGGGCGGCATGGGCGGTGCGGGGGGACGGACCGATGGTACCACCCCGAAGCGGCCCCGGCGCCCAACTGCAACCCGTGCCCCCGCCCGAGCGAAGAAAGCAGGCGGCCGCGTGACCCTCCGCGCCGTCCTGCGGCTACCCGTTCGTCTCCCCCTCCTCGCTCCGATGCGCGCTCCCCTACTCCTGCTGGCTGCTCTGCTGATTCCCGCCGCCGCCGCCCAACCCAGCTTCACGATTGCCGGCGCCGTCGGCGTGCCCCAGGGCGAGTTCGACGACGCGCTCGGCAGCGTCGGCGGCGGCGTCACTGGGACGCTGATGTACCGCGTCCCCCGGACGGCCGTCGCCGTCGGCGTTGAGGGGACGGCGATGCTCTACGGCTACGAGAACCGCCGCGAGCCGTTCTCGCTCACCATCCCCGACGTCGCCGTGGACGTCTCGACGTCCAACAACGTCGCGCAGGGGCTGGCAGTGCTCCGGCTCCAGTTGCCCGACGGCTCGGTCCGCCCCTACCTAGACGGCGTCGCGGGCGTCAACTACCTGTGGACCCAGACGACGGTCGGCGACGACGACGACAACGTCGAGATCGCCTCGTCCACCAACTTCGACGACCTCACGTTCGCCTACGGCGGCGGGCTGGGCGTCCAGGCCCGGCTGGCGGAGAGCCTGAGCGAGAGCGGGCGCCCGCGCGCGATCCTGCTCGACGCCCGGGTGCGCTACCTGGTGGGCGGGGAGGCGACGTACCTCGGCCGCGGCGACATCGACCGCTTCAGCGACGGCACGATCCGGGTGTTCCCCCGCCGGTCGAAGACGACGATGCTGATCCCCCAACTCGGCGTCACGTTCGAGCTATAGCTCCCCACCTGGCTAGGCCGCTTCCTACTGGCGGCGGCCCCCCGCCAGTGGGAGAGGACCTAGGCCAGCGGCGTCAGCTCGGGCCGGAGCGCGTGGCTCTTGTCGCCGCCCAGCTTGCGCAGGAGCCCCAGGTCCAGGATGCTGAAGCCGACCTTGGAGAAGATCGGCAGCAGGATGAACAGCGCCGTGTCGACGGGCTGGCTCACGATGCCCAGGCCGGACGGCCCCAGGATCCAGGTCAGCGGGTACCCGATCCAGAACAGCGCGAGGTAGGTCGCCACGCGGTCGTAGATCCGGCCCACCTCGGGCGTCTGGTGCGCGATGCGGCGCAGCGACGTGAACGCGGTCCAGAACACGACCAACAGCGCGGCGACGCCGACGGCGTAAAACACGTAGCGCGCCGCCCCCTCCGACAAGTCGGCGATCAGGCCGGACAGGATCATCACCACGTCGGCCGCGACGATGGTGATCAGCGTCGGGACGTGGGGGCGCTTCTCCTGGTGCGTCGTCGCCGTCATCCACAGCGCCACCAGAAGCAGGGGCGTCGTGACCACCCAGTCGGCGTAGCGCGCCCAGTACGCCGTCTGCCCGGCCACCTCCGTCGTGCCCAGCCCGAGCCCCATCGCGAGGTACGCCAGGCCGGACCAGATCGGGATGAACGCCGCCACCAGGTACTCCCACTTCGGAACGCCCTTGGGGTCGCGCGACCACGTGATGAACAGCAGCGCGCCGGCGGCCATCGAGGCGACGTAAATGGTGTAGAGCAGCGTGTTGTAATCCATCGAGGTGCGGAGGGGAAGGGGAGCCAACCGCCGCCTCCGCCGTTCCGTTCGATGCTCAGCGCCGGTACGGGGATGCCCTACTCCATTCCCCGGTCCCCCGCGCTGGCGGAGGCGCCGCGCCAGTGGGGCGGGGCTCGGCAGGCTGGGCGGCGGGGGCTTCCTGAAACGTCGGCGAGGCCCGGGCCCCGCGAACCCCGCACGCCGGGCCCCGTGGAAGCCGACCGACCCCTCCGACAGACATGGCTGAGATCCCGACCGCGACCGACACCGTCCGCCTGCAGGTGGCCGGCGCCCAGAACCCCGACGTGGGCAAGGGCGTCGCGCGCCTGAGCCAGGACGCCCTGTCCGAGCTCGGGCTGGCGCCCGGCGCCATCGTCGAGCTGCGGGGCCCGGAGCGGACGACGGCCGCCATCGCGCTCCCGCCGTACACCGCCGACGCCGGGCTGGGGATCGTCCGCCTGGACGGCTTGCTGCGCGCCAACGCCGGCGTTGGGATGGGGGACTACGTCGAGATCGCGCCGGCCCGTGTCGCGCCGGCCACCAAGGTCACGCTGGCGCCGGCCCAGCCCAACGTCCGCCTGCAAGGCCGTGGCGAGGCGCTGATGCGGACGCTCCTGGGCCGGCCGTTGTCCACCAGCGACACCGTCTCCACGTCGGTCTACCACCGCCAGCCCGGGCCCCAAGACGGCATCCCCGGGCTGCCGCCCGAGGTCGCGCAGCGGCTGTTCGGCCAGCAGCGCGCGTTCGGGCTGCAAGAGATCCGCCTGATCGTGACCTCGACCAGCCCGCGCGGCATCGTCCAGGTGACCGAGCAGACCGAGATCGAGCTGCTGCCCGAGTACCAGGAGCCCCAGTCGGGCGACCCGCCGGTCGGCATCACGTACGACGACATCGGCGGGCTGGGCGACACCGTCGACCAGGTGCGCGAGATGATCGAGCTGCCGCTCAAGCACCCCGAGCTGTTCGCCCGGCTGGGCATCGACCCGCCCAAGGGCGTCCTTCTGTACGGGCCTCCGGGCACCGGAAAGACGCTGCTGGCGCGCGCGGTCGCCAACGAGACGAACGCCCACTTCTCGGTCATCAACGGGCCCGAGATCATGGGCCGGTACTACGGCGAGAGCGAGGGCAAGCTGCGCGAGGTGTTCGAGGAGGCCGCCGCCAACGCGCCCGCCATCATCTTCATCGACGAGATCGACTCCATCGCCCCGGCGCGCGACGAGACCGGCGAGGCCGAGCGCCGCGTCGTTGCCCAGTTGCTCACCCTCCTGGACGGGCTGGAGGCGCGCGGCCACGTGGTCGTGATCGGCGCCACCAACCGCCCCGACGCCATCGACGAGGCGCTGCGCCGCCCGGGCCGCTTCGACCGGGAGATCGTGATCGGCGTGCCCGACACCCAGGGACGCCGCGACATCCTGAGCATCCACACGCGCGGGATGCCGCTGGCGGAGGACGTGGACCTGGACGAGCTGGCGCGGACGACGTACGGCTTCGTCGGCGCCGACCTCGGGGCGCTGGCGCGTGAGGCCGCCATCTCGGCGCTGCGCCGCGTGCTGCCGAGCATGGACCTGGAGCAAGACGAGATCCCGTCCGAGGTGCTGGACGAGCTGATCGTCAAGGACGACGACTTCGCCGACGCCCTGCGCCGCGTCCAGCCGTCGGCGCTGCGCGAGATCCAGATCCAGGTGCCCAACGTGCGCTGGGACGACATCGGCGGGCTGGCGGAGACCAAGGACCAGCTGCGCGAGGGCATCGAGCTTCCGCTCAAGCACCCCGAAGCGTTCGAGCGCCTGGGCATCCGCCGCGCCCGAGGCTTCCTGCTCTACGGCCCGCCCGGCAACGGCAAGACGCTGCTGGCGAAGGCGGTCGCGCGCGAGGCGGAGGCCAACTTTATCGCCACCAAGTCCAGCGACCTCCTCAGCAAGTGGGTGGGCGAGTCCGAGAAGCAGGTCTCCAAGCTGTTCAAGCGCGCGCGGCAGGTCTCGCCGACGGTCATCTTCATCGACGAGATCGACGCCCTGGCGCCGTCGCGCGGCGGGGGAATGGGTGACTCCGGCGTGACCGAGCGCGTGGTCAACACGCTCCTGGCCGAGATGGACGGGCTCGAAGAGCTCCAGTCCGTCGTCGTCATCGGCGCCACCAACCGGCCGACGCTCTTGGACCCGGCGCTACTCCGCCCGGGCCGCTTCGACGAGATCGTCTACGTCCCCGTCCCCGACGCCGAGGGCCGCCGCCGCATCCTGGAGATCCAGACCGGCCCCATGCCGCTCGCCGACGACGTCGACCTCGACGCGCTGGCGGACCAGACCGAGCGGTTCTCGGGCGCCGACCTGGAGAACCTGGTCCGCAAGGCCGGCCTGCTCGCGCTGCGCGCCGACCTCGACGCCGAGACCGTGACCGCGGCCCACTTCGACGCCGCCCTCGCCGACAGCCGCCCCAGCGTGACGCCCGAGGTCGAGAAGGAGTACGAGCGGATGCGGGCCCAGCTCAAGCAGGAGGACCCGCGCGGCAACCGCATCGGCTTCCAGATCACCGACGACGCCAGCTAGCCCCGCCCCACTGGCGGCGGCCGTCGCCAGTCGGTCGGCCGGCGTGCGACGGGCCTAGCTTGAGGCGTGCCGCCGCTCCGACCCGACCTCGACCCGCTGCCCCTGCCGCCCGCCGAGCCGGAGCGCCCGGCGTGGCGGGGTACGCTGGGCGTCGTGCTGGGGCTGGCAGCCGGCGCCCTGCTCGGCATGGTGCTGGACGAGATGATCGGAGCGGGCGATGCTCCCGGCCCAGAGAGCGAGCCCGGCGCGCCGTGGTGGATCGTCGTGCCCGTAACGGTCGTGGCGGTGCTGGGGGTGCTGGCGGCGCACGAGATCGGCCACCTGGTCGGAGGCCGGCTAGTGGGCTTCCGGTTCGTGCTGCTCGTCGTCGGCCCGCTCCACGTCGAGCGCACAGGCGAGCGGCTGCGGTGGCGCCTCAACCGGAGCCTGGCGATGGCCGGCGGCCTGGCCTTCAGCACCCCGACGGACACCCACGACCTGCGCCGGCGCACGGCGGTCATGATCGCCGGCGGCCCCGTCGCGAGCGTGCTCCTGGGCGTGCTCGCGCTGGCCGCCACCCGCGTCGCGCCGGGCGAGTGGGGCGACCTAGCACTCTTGATCGGCGTGGCGTCGATGGGGATCGCCCTCGTTACGGTGTGGCCGGGGCGGACGGGCGGGTTCCTGACCGACGGCGCGCGGATGCTGCGCCTGGTGCGGGGCGGGCCGATGGCCGACCGCGAGGCGGCGATCTTGGCCGTCCTGACGCAGTCGATCTCGGGCGTCCGCCCGCGCGACTGGGACGCCGGCACCGTGGCCGCGTTGGACATCGATACCGGCGCAGACCCGATGGCGGAGTCGGCGCTGGCGTTCCTGACGTCGCGCGCCTTCGACACGGGCGACGCCCCGGCGGCACGGGCGGCGCTGGCGCGCCGGGTCGAGGACTGGGACGAGGGGCCTTCGGTCACGCGCGGTGGCCTCGCCGCCGACGCGGCGCTGTTCGAGGCCGGCGTCCGAGGGGACGCCGAGCGCGCCCGGGCTTGGCTGGAGCGCGTCCCCGCCCGTGGCATCACCGACCCCTCCCAGGTGGAGACGGCGCGCGCCGCGATGCACGCCGCGGAGGGCGACCTGACAAGCGCGCAAGTCTCCGCCGACGCCGCCCGTGCCGCCCTCGTCGGTGCCCTCGACGCCGGGGGCGCCGTCGCCCGGCAAGACTGGCTGTCGGCGTACGCCGGAGCGTCTCCGGCCGGCGAGGTCGCGTAAGGACGCCGGCTCTGCAGAACCGAGCAGGACAGACCCCGATCCGACGTCGGCCGTCGAGCGCGCGGGCTACCTTGGCGTCCGCCCCCCACTGTCGCCATGCCCGCCTTCTTCTCGCCCGCCTGGGCCGCCGCCGTCGGCGACGCTCTCAACGCCAGCGACGCCTACCGCCAGTCGGCCGCGACTTGGGACGGGGCCATCCGGTTCGTCGCGCGCGAGGTGCCAGGGCCGGAGTCCGAGCGCGCCGTCTGGCTCGACCTGAGCCACGGGGAGTGCCACGGGACCACCACCGGCGACGACGCCCGCCAGTCCGACGCGCCGTTCGAGATCGCGGCGGCGTACCCCGTCTGGACCGAGGTGCTGGCGGGCCGCCTCGACCCCGTCATGGGCATGATGCTGGGCAAGCTCAAGCTGACCGGCCCGATGGCCCAGATCGCCGCCCACGCCGGCGCGGCCAAGCAGCTCGTCGCGTGCGCGTCGTCGGTCGAGACGACGGCGCCGGACGCCTAGACGCCGGGCCCGGCGCTCTCTGCGCCCCGCCGGATTCCGCGCGCGCCAGTCCGTGCCGCCAGTCCGTGAGCGCTCAGCTCGCCGCCGTGTCGCTGGTCGCGGTGTCGCTCGACTTCAGGCCCTCGCGCACGGACGAGAACAGCGCGTCGGCGGCGTCTTGAGGGGTCTCGGCGCTCATCAGCGCCTCGACCGTGGCCTCCGAGCGCACCAGCTGGGCCGTCACGGACAGCTGGCGGAGGTAGTCGTCGGGCGGCATCGAGCGCGGCGCGAGCAGGACGAGCAGGACCCGGGCGGGCTGGCCGGTGTGCGGCAGCGGCGCCCCGCGCGGGCACACGCCGACGTAGAGGTGGGGCGCTTGGACGTCAGCGACGTGGGCGTGGTAGAACACGACGCCCGGCATGATCTCCGGCGCGTCGTCGGCGTCGTCGGCGACCAGGAGCGACGCGAGGTGGGCGGCCTGGCCGGGCGTGTCGGGGAAGCCGCCGGCCAGGATGCGGCGCAGCATGGACTCGGCCGGGGCGGGGTGGAGGTCGAGCGCGATGTGCTCGGGGGGGAGGACCAGGTCGTCCTGGCCATCGCCGTCGACGGCCTCGGCGACGAGCGACACGACCTCGGCCTCGGACAGCGTGATCGTCAGCAGGTCGAGGGCGGAGTGGCGGCGCGCCAGCACGCGCGGCATCCGCTGGAGCGCCGGCCGCCAGGCGACGGCCCCGCTCCGCACGCTGACGAGCGCCAGCACGTCGCCGGTCTCGACCCGGTCGTCCAGCGTCGCGATGGCGTCCGACCAGGCTTGCAGCGGCACGATCTCGACCGACGCCTCGGGCCGCGCCGCGCGGAGCCGCCCGTCCACCTCCTGGGCGTCGGACTCGGTCGCGAGCACCACCAGGCCCAGCCCCTTCTGCGCCGCCATCACCTTGAGCACGCGGACGGCGCGCGCGAACCCGACCTCGCGCCACACCAGCGGCGGGACCAGGACCACCAGCCGCTTGGCCGCGGCCAGCGGCGCCACCAGCCGGGCGACGACGACCATGGCGCGGCTCTCGGCCAGGACCCCGTCGAGCACGCCGCCGAAGACCAACGAGCCGCTCGACCGCGTCCCGTTCCAGCCCGCCACGATCTCGGACGCGCGGAGCTCGCGCGCGCCCCGCACGATGCCCGAGACGGCGTTCTCGTCGATGCGGACCGTCGGGACGACCGGCACGCTGGCGGCGGTCACGTGCAGCACCGCGCGCTCCATGACGCGCTCGGCCTCGGCGACGTGGGCGGCCTCGTCGTGCCCGCCCCGGGCGACGGCGAGCGGGTAGACGGCCTCCTCGCTCTGGGCGCTCCTCAGGAGCAGCGCCAGCTCCATCAGCGGCTCGGCGGTGTCGGGGTTGGCGAGCGGGACCAGGATGCGCTCCGGAGCCTCGGCGGGCTCGTACGGCTGGTCGGCCTCCGCCAGGGCCACCTTGCGCCCGAACGCCTGGACGATGCTCGGCCCGGCCAGGCACGTCAGCACGATCAGGACCACGACGGCGTTGACGGCGGTCTGGGAGAAGAGCCCGATGTCGAACCCGATCAGCGTCACGGCCAGCGTCGCCGCGGCCTGGGGCATCGTGATCCCGGCGACGGTGAGCCCCTCGTGGCGCGTGAACCCGAAAAACGGGATGCCCAGCAGCGCCGCCCCGCCCTTGCCGATCGCAACGATGGCCATGAACAGCAGCGCGAGCCCCCAGACCTCAAGCGAGCCCAGGACGGCCACGTCCACCAACAGCCCGACCGAGACCAGGAAGAACGGGATCAGGATGGCGTCGCCGACGAACCGCAGCCGCGTCATCAGCGGGCTCTGCTTGGGGATCAGCTGGTTCAGGGCGATGCCGGCCAGGAACGCGCCGATGATGGGCGCCAGCCCGGCGAGCGAGGCGGTCCAGGCGGAGAAGAACACGGCGGCGAGCAAGAACGCGAAGGCCGCGTCGTCCTCGCGGCGGACGCGGCGGAAGAAGGCCCGCGCCACCTTCGGTAGCAGCCACAGCACGGCGGCGGCCCAGACCAGGTCCTTGAGCAGGAACGTGAGCCAGAACGCGGTGTCGGCGTCGCCGCTGGAGACGCCTTGGACGACGGCCAGCACCAAGAGCGACAGCAGGTCGGTCACGAGCGTCGCGCCCGTCGCGACCACGACGGCCCGGTTCTTCGAGATGCCGAGCCGCCCCGCCAGCGGCAGCGCCAGCAGCGTGTGGCTGCCGACGATGGAGCCCAGGAGCGCCGCCGCGGGCAGCCCGTAGCCCAAGAGGCTCGGCGCCAGGCTCAGCGCCAGCGCCATCGGGAGCGCGAACGACAACATCCCGAACAGGACGGCCGTCTTGCGCTGGCGGTTGAACTCGGCGAGGTCGAGCGTGACGCCCGCCATGAACATGAGGTACAGCAGGCCCAGCGTGCCCAGCAGGATGAACGTCGCGTCGCGCTCCAAGAGCCCCGTCACGCTCGGCCCGGCGACGGCGCCGAGCGCGATCAGGCCGACCAGCCCGGGGATCTTGAGCCGCTCGAACAGCAGGGGGCCGACGAGCAAGATCCCCATCGTGATCGCCACGATCAGGACGGGGTCGGTGACGGGAAGCTGGGGGACGGGGAAGTCCAAGGCACGCGCGAGAGGGGACGCGCAAACCTACCGGGCTCGGCCCGGTTGCACCGAGCGGAAGGCCGGGCGAGAGTTCTCCGACTGGCCAGCCCCCCCGCTTCCCTTCCCGTCGCTCGGCTACACCGTCGCTTCGAGGGCGCTCCGCGGAAGGGAAAGCTGTTTGGCAAAGCGCGGAGCCGTCTACGAGGCCCTCCCTCCCAAGGGGTAGAGAGGGGACTGTTTCGAGCCGCCAGACAGCTTCCCTCCTGCCTTTAAGAGGGGCGCTGGGCGCGTTGACAGGGATCAGACGCCCGCCCTCGCGGGCGCAAGCCGCCAGTGGGGACGGCACAGGACAGAGTGCCTCCTGTCGCGACGGGTTGCTGCCGACTGGTGCGTCTGGACCAGGCCGCGGCGGTTGCGCGGTGGTAGGCTCGCACGATGCGGACGCTGACTCTCGCCTTGCTCGCGCTCTCCGGCTGCGTGACCTACACCGTCGGGCCGGGCCACGTGCTGCACCCGAAGCGGGACCGCGCGGCGGGCCTGGTCTTGGACCCAGCCGAGGTGCGGGCGGCCGTCCCCGGGACGACCGCCGAGCCGTGGTCGGTCGCCCGTCCGGACGGCGCCGTCTTGCGCGGGGCCTGGGTCCGGCACGACGGCGTGCCGGCCGGGCGCCCGACCGTGCTCTACTTCGGCGGCAACGGGTTCCGGATCTCGTCGCTGGGCATGAAGAAGCTGGTCCCCCTCCTTCGGCTGGGCCTGGACGTGGTGATGCTCGACCACCGCGGCTACGGCCAGAGCGGCGGCGCCGCGTCGGTGGACTCGCTCAAGGCCGACGCGCTGGCGGTGTTCGACGCCGTGGCGTCCGAGGCGGGCGCGGGTCGCGTGGTGGCGCACGGGCACTCGCTGGGCAGCTTCCTGGCGAGCCACGTCGGCGCCGAGCGCCAGGCCGGCGCCGTCGTGCTCGAGAACTCCGCGACGACGACCGGCGACTACGTCCGCTCGCGGTACAGCCTCTACCCGATCCTGAGGCCGTTCGTCCGCTTCCGCATCGACGACGCGCTGGCGGGCGAGGGCAGCCTGGGCCCCGTCGGCGAGATCACCGAGCCGCTGCTGATCGTGGCCGGCGCCGGCGACGCCCGCATCCCGGCCTGGATGAGCCGCCGGCTGTACGACGCCTCGCCGCTGGCGCCGGGCCGCAAGCGGCTGGAGGTGTTCGAGGGCGCCGGCCACAACCGCGTCCCGTTCCACCGCGACTTCCCCAACGTGTACCTGGGGTTCTTGAAGGACGCCGGGGTGTGGGCGCCGTAGCAGACGGCCCCGTCCCACTGGCGCCTCTGGTTGGCGAGGCCGGAGGGGCGGTGCAGCTCGTGGAGGCCGCCGGCCGAGGTCGGTGCGGAGGTGACGGTCCTCCAGCGATGGGTGCGCGAACGCCCTCGTCTGACGGTGACCGTGGCACGGAAGGAGCGGTCCCCTCGCCGGCCGCCAGTGGGCGCGGCTGGCTTCCGCCCGTCGACGCCGCCGGCGTCCTCGCCGTGTCTCCACCGAGCCGACTTGCCGGGTCTTGGGCCTCAGGCTAGCTTGTCCGGACGGGCCCTTAGCTCAGGGGTTTAGAGCGCTCGCCTCACACGCGAGAGGTCGATGGTTCAAATCCATCAGGGCCCACGTAGACCGCCGATCCTGACGCTGGATCGGCGGTTTCGTGTTTCGGGGCCGGACTATGGGTCCAACTTTTGCGCGAGCACCGGCTTGGCCGGGATGTCCAGAGATCCTGTGACAGCCGAGGCCTCGGGTCCTGGAAGGCGTCGCGGTCCAGATGCAGCGCGAGGGCGCCATCAGTCACGGAACGGTCGGAAGGGGAGCCAAGAGTACGTCCGCCTCCGGCCTCGTCCCACTGGCGGCGCGCGTGCGCCAGCGCTAGCGCAGCGGCACGCGCAGGCGCACGCCGGCGCTGGTCAGGCCCAAGTCGCGGTCGGTCAGGCCGCCCAGCGGGAGCCGCGCGAACACGTCGGCGGCGATCCCTCCGCGCGCGCGCCCGATCTGGACGCCCAGGTTGAGCTGCCGCGCCAGCTCGACGCGGCTCAGCGGCGCCTGGCGGTCTCGTGTGCGGAACGTCTCCGACGCGACGTCCCCGCTGGCCCCCCCCATCGGCGGCGCCGCCGAGTAGCTGGTGCCCTGGTCGTCGAACTCCTGGGCGAGGTACACCGCCGACGTCACGCCGACCGACACCCCCAGCCGCACCGACCGCGTCCGGGCGACCGTGAGCGCGACGTCGAGCGGGATCTCGAGCGCGACCGTCTCGGCCCGCGTCGACGCCGGCACGTCGAGCGACTCCGACGGGCCGAGGTCCGAGAACGCCAACCTGGGGACGGCCGCGTCCAGCTCGACGTCGTAGCGGTTGTAGGCCAGCAGCGCGCCGCTGGACACCGACAGCGGCCCGGCGACGGGCCACTCGCGCGTGACGCCGCCGGAGACGCTCAGGCCGCTCGCGGAGACCTCGCCCGCGAGCGGCGTCGAGGTCGCGATCTCGACGCGGTACGGCGACCGCCCGCCCCGCTGGCGGTCGGGCTGGGACTGGGCGACCGGCTCGGCCGGGAGCGACAGCGCGGGCAGGGCCGGCCGCGCCGGCTCCGCAGCGGGACGCTCGGGCTGCGTCGCCTCGGTGGCGCCTGTCGTGCCGGCGCCGGTCGCGCTGGCGTCGGCGGCCAGCGGGGCGGGAGCGGTCAAGGCGGGGGCGGCCGGCGCCGGTCCGGCGGTGGACTCGGCGGAGGGAGCCACAGCCGCCGCAACGGGCGCCGGGTCGGTCGGGGAAACGGAGGGGGCCGCTGCGCCAGCCGCGAGCCTCGACGAGGTCCCAGCCCTCTCACTGGCGGCAGGGGCTTCCGGCGGAGGCGGGGCGGTCGCCACCGTGGGCGCTGTAGCCGGCGTGCCGAACGCCTGCGCCCCTGCCTCAGCATCCAGGCCCGTCCCCACGTCCTGAGCGTCCGGCCGCGCCTCCGGTCCCGGCGCCTCCGCGCTGGCGACGAGATCGGGCGCGCTCGCCTCCGGGGCGCCGAGCCACGCCGCCACTCCCACGCCGACCGCGACGACGGCCGCCGCCAGTGCCACCCACCGCCCGCGCCGTGCGCGCGTCTGCTGCCGGGCGACGGGAGCCCGGTCCGGCGCGGCGGATGGCGGGTGCCCCAGCGCCGCCCGCATCTGGGCCAGCGCCGCCGGGTCGACGGGCTCCTGGTAGTCTTGGAACACCTCGCGGACGCGCGAGGCGAAGGCGTCGTCGAACTCGCTCATGGCTGGGCCTCTAGCTGATGGACCATCGCGCGGAGTTGCTTTTTGGCCCGGGTCAGGTGCGAGCGCGACGTGCCGGGCGCGATCTGGAGCATCTCCGCGATCTCGTCGTGCGTGTAGCCCTCGACCTCGTACAGGTTGAACACGGCGCGCGGCGTGGCCTCCAGGCCCGCCAGCAGCGCCAGGATCTCACCGGCCTCCATCCGGCTCGCCTGCTCCGGCTCGGTCGCGTCCTCGGGCGGCTCGGCCTGCGGCTGGATCGTGGCGTGGTAGCGCCGCGTCGAGCGGTGGCGGTCGATGGCGCACCGGACCACGACCTGGCGGAACCACGGCCCGAACGGGCGGTCGGGGTCCACGCGGTCGATGCCGCCGTAGGCTTTGAGGAAGGCGTCGTTGGAGAGCTCCAAGGCGTCGTCGCGGGAGGGGGCGTAGCGCAAAGCGACGGACATGGCGAGCGACCAGAAGCGCCGGTACAGCGCCTCCTGGCACGCGGGCTCCTGGCGCTGGCAGCCCAGGATCAGGTCTCGTTCGCTACGCAACCGGCGGGGAAGGGGGAGACGAGGGGCTAGGGCGGCGATCCCGAGGGCCCCGCCGGCTAGCGGGGGTCGGCGACCTGGCCGATGAACAGGAGCGCGCCCGAGGTCCGCTCGCGGATGGCGAACACGAACGGGCGGTCGGCGAACAGGTGCGGCCCGA
Organism: Rubricoccaceae bacterium; assembly: GCA_963789285.1. Lineage (GTDB taxonomy): Bacteria > Bacteroidota > Rhodothermia > Rhodothermales > Rubricoccaceae > Rubrivirga. The sequence continues at coordinate 1,147,587 of CAWBJZ010000004.1, read as the reverse complement.
GCGAGACCGCCCGGACGCCGCCGGTCGTGACGGCCGCCGCCTCCGTCCCGCGCTCGTCCACGGACACGAACGTGTTCTGCTTGACGAAGCTGACCTCCAGGCGCGGGTCGTCGTGCATCCGCGTCAGGTCGGCGCGCCCGGCGTCGAAGGCGTCGGTCATGCCCAGCGCTTGGAGTTGGTCGTTGAGCAGCTCGTCGGACGAGAACTCAAAGCGCGGCAGGCGGACGCTCACCTCGACCCCGTCGCCCGCCGCGTCGAACTGGCGAGTGACCTCGTCCCACAGCCCGTCGCGGAGCCGGCCGGCGAGCTCCGCCAGCGGGGCGCGGGGCACGATCGCCACCATCGAGAAGTTGCCGCGCCCGTAGGGGAGCTCGGCCGCGTGGTAGCCGTCGCCCAGGACCGCCCGCCCGCGCACCTCGCCCGTCATCATCGGCACCTGGACCGTCGTGCCGTCGGCCAGCTCGAAGCCGGCGTCGGCCGTGCGCGCCGGGTCGAATCGCGTGGACCACTCGCCGTTGAAATAGACCGCGTTCATCAGCAGCATCATCAGGTCCGGGTCGATCTCGTCGAGCACCTTGGGCACGCGGCCGTTCGTGTTCTCGCTCGCCCAGCCGTTGACGGCGTCCAAGGTGGACGGCGCGGCGAAGTCGAGGTCCTGGACGAGCGCGTCGAACGCCGTCGTCATGCGCGACAGGAACGGCACCTTGAACGGGACGCCGGCCGTGAACCGGGCGTCGGTAAAGACCGCGTTCGCCAGCGCCAGGTCGACGGCCGGGTCGGCGGCGAGCAGCTGCGTCCTTAAGCTCTGGTAGGCCTCATTGACGGCGTCGAGGTCCTGGCCGTCGGCGTAGCCCAGCATCTCGTGGATCTGGGCGTAGGTCTCGCCGTCGGTGCCGTTGAGGAGCATCGTGAGCAGGATGCTGGCGGAGAGCGGCGACAGCATCACGTTGCCCTCCGCGCCGGTCTCCGCGAACAGCCCGAGCCCGAAGTCGGTGTTCTGCTCGATCAGCTCGACCGCGAGAGGGGAGAGGTCGAGCGGCGTCGGGTCGGTTTGGGCGGAGGGGCGCGCGGTGTCGCAGGCCGCGAGGGCGAACAGGACCAGCAGGAGGGGGAAGCGGGAGAGCATGGCGGCGGGGCCGGAGGGTGTGCGGGTCTGTACGGAGGCCGCGCGCGGAGTGCTGCACGGCACGCTGGCGACGCGCTCGGAGCGCTGCCCAGACGTACCGAACGCGGAGGCACGCCGGTAGCATGCCCGGAGCCGTCACGCCGCCGATAGATCCGGGGCTGCCGGTGTTCTCATCCCGGCACTCTCTGTCTCGGACCCGCCGATCTCCATCGCCAGTCGGCCGTTACGACGGCTCCTCCTCGATAGACTGGCACACCAGGTCGCACAGCGCCCGCAGCGTCGGGTCGGTGATGCTGTAGTGGACGTGCATCCCGTCTCGGCGGCCCGCCACCACGCCCGCGTCCGCGAGGTGGCGCAGGTGCTTCGACGTGTTCTGCTGGCTCTGGCCCGTCGCCTGGGCGAGCGCCTGGACCGTCATCTCGTCCACGGTGTGGAGCGCGCGGAGCAGGCGCAAGCGCGTCGGGTCGCCGAGCAGGCGGAACCGGGCGGCGGCGGCGTCGAGCAGCGGGGAGGGGACGAGGGGATCGTCGGGCATGGCGTCGGGGGCGGCTCCAAGATAGCCGGAGGGGTCTTTGCCGTTCCTTCGTAGACTTTTGGAACAACTGGGTAGTTGTTTGTACAACCAGTCAGTTGATACAAATCCAATGGACCCCGTCTCCCCCCTCCCCTGGTACGTCGCCGGCCCGCTCATCGGGCTCATCGTTCCTGCTCTGCTCGTCGTCGGCGGCAAGGTGTTTGGGCTGTCGTCCAACCTCCGTCACGGATGCGCGGCGCTGCTGCCGGACGCCGCCAAGCCGGCGTTCCTGCGCTACGACTGGCGCGCGGCCGGCGTGTGGAATCTCGTCTTCGCGCTCGGCATCGGCGTCGGCGGGTTCGTCGGGCTCCGCGTCCTGGGCGACCCCGCCGCCCCGCTGGCGCTCTCCCCCGACACCGTCGACGCGCTCGCTGGCTTGGGGCTGGCGGAGGCCACGGGCATGGTCCCGTCCGAGTGGATCTCGTGGCGCGGGCTGGCGACGCCGGTCGGCGCGCTGATGGTGCTGGGCGGGGGCTTCCTGGTCGGGTTCGGGGCGCGCTGGGCCGGAGGCTGCACCTCGGGCCACGCGATCTCCGGCCTGGCCGACTTCCAGATCCCGTCGCTCGTGGCCGTCGCGGGCTTCTTCGCCGGCGGACTGGCCATCACGCACTTGGTGCTCCCCTTCCTGCTGTCATGATCCAGCCCTCCCACCCCCGGTTCCGCCGCGCCGACGACGCCCAGTCCGGCGGTCAGTCCGGCGCTTCCCAGACCGGCGACGCCGGGTCGGCCGCGTCCGCCAGTGGCGCGGTGCCGAGCCCGGAGCGGCCCGTCGCGCTCCTGCTCTACGGCCTGCTCGGCGCCGGGCTCGGTCTCGTGTTCGTCCAGTCCCAGGTGATCTCGTGGTTCCGGATCTACGAGATGTTCCGGTTCGAGTCCTTCCACATGTACGGCGTCATCGGGACGGCCGTGGCGACGGCGGCCCTGGGCCTGTGGGCCGTCCGCCGGCTCGGTGTGACGGCGCTCGACGGCTCGCCCATCGAGGTCCAGCCGAAGGCGTGGGGCGAGGGCCGCGTGCCGGGCGCGCGCTACTGGCTCGGCGGGACCGTCTTCGGCCTAGGATGGGCGCTGCTCGGCGCGTGCCCCGGTCCGCTCGTCGCCTTGCTGGGCGGCGGCATCACCGTCATGCTCGCCGCGCTGGCGGCGGCGCTGGCCGGGACGTGGGCCTACGCCGCCCTGCGCGACCGCCTGCCTCACTAGTCTACTCGTTCAGTTCGCTCGACCCCTCCGCCATGCTGCTCCGCCAAATCCACGACCCGTCGCTCGCCCAGTACGCCTACCTCATCGGGTGCCAGCGGACGGGCGAAGCCTTGGTCATCGACCCCGAGCGCGACGTCGACCGCTACCTGGAGGCCGCCTCCCAAGAGGGCCTGACGATCGCGCACGTGGCCGAGACCCACATCCACGCCGACTTCCTCTCCGGCGCCCGCGCCTTGGCGGACCAAACCGGCGCCCGGCTCTACTTGTCGTCCGAGGGCGACGCGGACGGGTGGGGGTCGGCGTGGGCCCAAGAGCGTGACGACGTGACGTTTCTGGCCGACGGCGACACGTTCCGCGTCGGCAACATCGAGATCCGGGCGGTCCACTCGCCGGGCCACACGCCCGAGCACCTCGCCTACCTCGTGACCGACCACGGCGGCGGGGCCAACGAGCCCATCGCGCTGATCTCGGGCGACTTCGTGTTCGTCGGAGACCTGGGCCGCCCCGACCTGCTGGAGCAGGCCGCGGGGCAGGCCGGAGCCCAGGAGCCCGCCGCGCGACAGCTGTACCAGTCGGTCCAGCGCTTCCTCGACCTGGACGACTTCGTCCAAGTCCTCCCGGGCCACGGCGCGGGCAGCGCGTGCGGGAAGGCGCTGGGCGCCGTGCCCCAGTCGACCGTCGGCTACGAGCGCCGCTTCAACGGGGCCATCGACATCGCGCAGCGCAGCGAGACCGCCTTCGTCGACGCGATCCTGGACGGCCAGCCCGAGCCGCCGCTGTACTTCGCGCGGATGAAGGCCCAAAACCGCGACGGCGTCCCGCCGCTCGCCGCCCTCCCGATGCCACGCGCCCTAGCGCCCGCCGAACTGGCGGACCTCACGGACGGGACGGTCGTGATCGACACGCGCCCGGACCGGGCCGCGTTCATGGCCGCGCACGTCCCCGGCTCGCTCTACGCCCCGCTCGGGTCCACGTTCAGCACCGTCGTCGGGTCGTACGTCACCGACCCCGCCACGCCGTTGGTGCTCGTGATGGACGAGGGCAAGGTGGGCGAGGCCGTCCGCGACCTGGTCCGGATTGGCCTGGACCACGTCGTCGGGTATGCGACCACGCCACGTTCGCGGACTACATCCAAACAGAGGAGCCCGCGTCCATCAGCCGCGTGACCTTCGCCGATCTCGCCGACCGCCCCAGCCCGTCGGTCGTGGTGGACGTCCGCCGCCAAGCCGAGGTCGAGGCGGGCCACGTGCCGGGCTCGGTCTGGGCGCCCCACGTCCGGCTGGCGGAGCGCGCCGCCGGTCTGCCGGACGCGCCGCTCTACGTGCACTGCCAGAGCGGCGCCCGGGCGGCCGTCGCGAGCGCCTACCTCGCGTCGCAAGGCTTCGACGTGCGCTACGTCGACGACGGGTTCGCCAGCTACCGCGAGCTCGGGCCCGTCGAAACGGGCGAGCCGGCCGAGGCGGACGCGTGATCTGGGCTCTGCTGGGCGCCGTCGCCATCGGGCTGGTCCTGGGGCTGCTCGGGTCGGGCGGCTCCATCCTGACCGTCCCGGTCTTGATCTACCTCGCCGGCCAGCCGGAGAAGGTGGCGATCGCCGAGAGCCTGGCCATCGTGGGCGCCATCGCGGCCGTGGGCGCGGTCCCCTACGCCCGGCAGCGCTTGGTGGACTGGCACTCGGTGGCGTACTTCGGCGTGCCGGGCATCGTGGGGACGTACCTGGGCGCGGCGCTCTCGGCGTTCGTGCCGGGCGCCGTGCAACTGGCGTTGTTCGCCGTCGTGATGTTGGTCGCGGCCGGGCTGATGTTGCGCGGGCGGAAGGACCCCGGCACCGCCGAGCGCGCCCGCCAGCCGCTGTGGCTGATCGCGGCCGAGGGACTGGCGGTCGGCGTGCTGACCGGCTTGGTCGGCGTCGGCGGAGGCTTCCTGATCGTGCCGGCCCTCGTGCTGCTGGGCGGGCTGGGGATGCGGATGGCCGTCGGCACGAGCCTGCTGATCGTGGCGGCCAAGAGCGCCGCCGGGTTCGTCAAGTACCTCGACGTGCTGGCGGACGCCGGCCAAGCCGTGGACTGGCGGCTGATCGGGATCTTCGCGGCCATCGGGATCGCCGGTTCGTTTGTGGGCAACGCTCTCAGCCAGCGCGTGCCCCAAGCCCAGTTGCGCAAAGGCTTCGCCGTCTTCCTGATCGGGATGGGGCTGTTCATCCTGTACAAAGAGGCCCCCTCCGCCCTGAACCTCGCGGCCCTCGTCGCCATTCCCTAGTTCCTAGCCTCCCCCTCTCGCCTCATGGACCCGTCCTCCGCCCCCTCGCTCACCCCCGACGACTACGTCGCCCAGCGCGACCCGTCCGCCCCCCTCATTGATGTCCGCACGCCGGCCGAGTTTGCCGAGGGCCACCTGGCCGACGCCGTCAACGTGGACGTGATGGCGCCCGACTTCCAGCAGCGGATCGCCGAGATGGACCTGCCCGACGGCCCGGTCTACCTCTACTGCCGCTCGGGCAACCGCTCGGGCCAGGCGGCCGGCATCCTGAACGAGCTCGGCCACACCGGCGCCGTCAACGTCGGCGGATACGAGGATCTCCGGGCTGCGGGTGCCCAGTAGCATGGCCGACAAGTTCCAGACCGAGGTGATCGACAAGAGCCACGACAAGCCCGTCGTGGTGGACTTCTGGGCGCCGTGGTGCGGCCCGTGCCGCGTGCTCGGCCCGACCATCGACAAGCTGGCGCGCGAGAGCGGCGGCGCGTGGCGGCTGGTCAAGATCAACACCGACGCGCACCCGGCGCTGAGCCAGCGGTTCGGCATCCGGGGCATCCCCGCCGTCAAGCTGTTCGTCGACGGCGCCGTCGCGGCCGAGTTTACCGGCGCGCTGCCCGAGCCCGAGATCCGGCGCTGGCTCGACGCCCACCTGCCCGCCTAGCGGACCTGGCGTCGGGACTGCTCAAAACCTCGCCCGACTGGCGGTGCCGGAGAGTGGGCAAGCCACCGGCTTGCCCCTACGGGGAGGGCGGGGGTGGCGTCAGTCCTCCAGGTAGACCGCAGGGCCGTCCACGTCCACGACGACGCGCTCGTCGTGCTTGGTCGGGACCACCTTGCCCACGATGTCAGGGTGGACCGGCACCTCGCGGTGGCCCCGGTCGATCAGCACCGCCAGTTGGATGGTGCGGGGGCGGCCGTACCGGAGCACGGCGTCGAGCGAGGCTCGGGCGGTGCGGCCGGTGAACAGCACGTCGTCCACCAGGAGCACGTCGCGTCCGGTCGCGTCGGGGGCGTCGGCGGGCAAGTCGTCGGGCTCGACGTCGAGGTCGTCTCTAAAGCCGGCGATGGCCAAGGCGTGTCGCTCGACGGGCTGGCCGCCGGCCTCTTCGAGCGCGTCCGCCAGCAGGCCGGCCAGGGCGGCGCCCCGGATCTTGAGGCCGAACACCAGCAGGCCGTCCGTGCCCCGGTTGCGCTCGACGATCTGGTAGGCCATCCGCGTGACCGTCCGGCGGACGCGCTCGGGCGTCATCAGCGTGGTTCTAGGCATGGGGCAGGGCGACGTCCGCCAGCTCGGCGCGGTACACGGTCACGGCCGACCCGGTCAGCTCGACGCGGTCGTCCAGCACGCGGACGTCGACGTGGCCGCCGCGCCGTGAGAGCTGAGCACATGCGAGGGAGTCGGTGCCGAGCCGGTCGGCCCAGTACGGCCCGAGGGCGCAGTGCGCCGAGCCCGTCACGGGGTCCTCCGGGACGCCCGAGCCCGGGGCGAAAAAGCGCGAGACGACGTCCACGCCGCGCTGGCGGTCGGCGTCGGCGCGCGCGGTGACGATCACGCCCCGGGCGTCGAGGCGGGCGATGGCGGCGTGGTCAGGGACCAGGTCGCGCACGGCGGACTCGCTCTCTAGGACGGCGAACACGTCGAACCGGGACCGGCCCAGCCAGACGGGCTCGAACCCGAAGGCGTCCGCGAAGCCGGGCACCTCCTGCTCGCTGGGCGGCGTCGCCGGAAAGTCCATCGTGTACCGCTCGCCCGTCTTGCGGACGGTGAGCCGGCCGCTCCGGGTGTCGAACCGCGCCCGCAGATCCGCCGCCAGCCGGCCGGTCTCGTACAGGAGGTGGGCGGCGGCGAGTGTGGCGTGCCCGCACAGGTCGATCTCGGTCTCGGGCGTGAACCACCGCAAGTCCCAGGCCTCGCCCGTCGGGACGACGAAGGCGGTCTCCGACAGGTTCATCTCGCCCGCCAGCGCCTGCATCCAGGGCTCGGGCGCGGGCCGCTCCAGCACGCACACGCCGGCGGGGTTGCCCGCGAACGCGCGGTCGGTGAAGGCGTCGACGGTGGTGAGGGTCATGCCGAGAGGGAGGAGGGGATGGGAAGTAGAGAGGGGGGGCGGGGACTGGCGGCGCGTGTGCTCAGGCCCTGGCTCCCTCCGCTCCTTCTACGCGTTCGGGCTCTTTGTTCGGGCACGCCTCCCGGCGGCAGTGGCCGTAGACGGTGAGCGCGTGCCGAGCGACCTCAAAGCCGTAGATGTCGGCGACGGTCTCCTGGATCTCCTGGAGCCGGGGGTCGCAGAACTCCAGGATCTCGCCGCAGTCGACGCAGATCAGGTGGTCGTGCTGCCAGTAGGCGAAGGCGCGCTCGTACTTGGCCTGCTGCTGCCCGAACTGGTGGCGGACGACGAGGTCGCACTCGATCAGCAGATCCAGCGTGTTGTAGACCGTCGCCCGGCTCACCTGGGTGCCGTCCTCCAGCAGCCGGGCGTAGAGCGTGTCGGCGTCGATGTGGTCGGAGGTCGCGTAGAGCGCGTCCAGGATGGCGACGCGCTCCGGCGTCCTCCGCAAGCCGCGCTCCTTGATGTAGTCCGCGAACCGCTGGCGGACCTCGTCGAGCTGCTGTGTGGTGAGCGACATGGAGGGAGGATAGGGAAGGGGGGCGCGGCGGGGAAGGGGCGGAGTGAACTCGCTCCGGCCGCCCCTTCTGCTCGTCCCAGTGACGGGCGGAGGGGTGAGGTGTTCGCCCTACCCCTTCGAGAACCGCCGCTCCGCCCACCGACTGGCGGGAGCCGCCGGCGTGGCGGAGGCGGCGCCGTCGCCGCCGGGCTCGCGCGCGGTCAGGCCCGCCGCCAGCAGGGCGACGCGCTCGGCGTCGGGCGACGGCGCCAGCATCTCGGGACGGAAGTGCTCGCCGACGAAGCCGGTGTCGAAGTCGCCCGACACGAAGGCCGGGTGGTTCATGACCATCCGGCAGAACGGGATCGTGGTCCGGATGCCGGCCACGTCGTACTCCCCGAGCGCCCGGTCCATGCGGCGGATGGCTTGGTCGCGCGTCCGCCCCCAGGTGCACAGCTTGGCGACCATCGGGTCGTAGTAGACCGGCACCTCGTCGCCCTCCTCGACGCCCGCGTCCACGCGGACGCCCGGGCCCGCGGGCGGACGGTGCCGCAGCAGCGGTCCGGGCGCGGGCAGGAAGCCGGCCGGCACGTCCTCGGCGTAGACGCGGCACTCGACGGCGTGGCCCCAGATCTGGAGATCCTCCTGGCCGTAGCCCAGCGGCTCGCCCTCCGCGATCCGGATCTGCTCGGCCACCAGGTCCAGGCCCGTGATCAGCTCCGTGACCGGGTGCTCGACCTGGAGCCGGGTGTTCATCTCCAGGAAGTAGAAGTTGTGGTCGGCGTCGAGCAAGAACTCGACGGTCCCCGCGCCGACGTAGTCGCACGCCCGGGCGGCCTCGACGGCCGCGGCCCCCATCGACTGGCGGAGCTCGTCGGAGAGCACGGCCGAGGGCGCCTCCTCGATCACCTTCTGGTGCCGACGCTGGATCGAGCAGTCGCGCTCGAACAGGTGGACGGTGTGGCCGTGCGCGTCCGCCAGCACCTGGATTTCGATGTGCCTGGGGCCGACGAGGTACTTTTCGACGTAGACGCGGCCGTCGCCGAACGCGTTCGTCGCCTCGCTCGTGGCGCGCTCGAAGGCGGTCGCGAAGTCCTGGGCTTGCTCCACGACGCGCATCCCCTTGCCGCCGCCGCCCGCCGCCGCCTTGACGAGCACGGGGTAGCCGATCTCGCCCGCGATCTGCTCGGCCTCCGCTGGGTCCGCGATGGCGTCCGGCGTGCCCGGCGCCATCGGGACGTTGGTCTGCGACATCAGCTTGCGCGCCTCGGTCTTGTCGCCCATCAGCGAGATCGCCTGCGCCGGCGGCCCAACGAACGTGATCCCGGCCTCGGCGCACGCCCGGGCGAAGTCGGCGTTCTCGGACAAGAACCCGTAGCCGGGGTGGATGGCGTCGGCGCCGGACTGGCGGGCGGCGTCGAGCACGAGGTCCGCGACCAGGTAGGACTCGGACGAGGGCGCCGGGCCCAGCCGGACCGCGCGGTCCGCCAGCCGGACGTGGAGCGCGTCGGCGTCGGCGTCGGAGTAGACGGCGACGGTCTCGATGCCGCGCTCGCGGCAGGTCCGGATCACGCGGACGGCGATCTCGCCGCGGTTGGCGATCAGCAGCGTGCGGATGGGGCGGTCTGTCATCTCGGCGGGTCGTGAAGCTGCGGCACGGTCTCTGCGTGGGGGAATCCCCGAGTCCGGAGCCGCGTGGGAGAGATCGCGCGCCGCTGACCGGCTCCGCTCCTCTATGATGGCCGAAGTTACCGACTACTACTCGCTCCTCGGAATCCCCGAGACGGCCACGCCTGACCAGGTCAAGCGGGCCTACCGGTCGGTCGCGCGCACGTGCCACCCCGACCGCAACCCGGGCGACGTCGAGGCCGAGGAGCGGTTCAAGGCGGTCCAGCGCGCCTACCACGTCCTGTCGTCGCCCGAGCGCCGCCGCCTGTACGACCTGAGAGTGTTCGGACGCGGGATCGACGCCTCCGCCTACCGAGAGTCGGTCCGCGACGGGAACCCTGGACCCGCTGATGTCGCTCTTCTTCGGCGACAACCCCGCCACCGGCACCCGGGGCGCCGACGCCGAGGCCCAGGTGCGGCTGTCGTTCGACCAGGCCCTGCGCGGCGGGCGGACCGAGGTGCGGCTGGCCGGGAGGCGAGACCGTTCCGCTCGTGATCCCCAAGGGCGTGCGGTCCGGGCTCAAGGTGCGCGTGCGTGGCTGCGGCCGCCGAGGGACGACCGGCGAGCGCGGCGATCTCTACGTCACCTTCCGCGTGGACCCCGTCGAGCAGTTCCGGCGCGAAGGCGACAACCTCCACCGCGTCGAGACGGTCTCGGCCATCGAGGCCGTGCTAGGCACGACGCGCTCGATCACGAACGCTTACGGCCAGACGATGAAGGTCCAGATCCCGCCGGGCACGCAGCCGGGCGAGCGCCTGCGCCTGCGCGGCCAGGGCGTCGCGACCGAGACTCGCACCGGCGACCTGTTCGTCGAGGTCCGCGTCACCGTCCCGCGCTCGCTCTCGGACGACCAGCGCGCGGCACTGGCGGAGACGGCCCGGCAGATCGGCCTGCTCTAGAGGATCCGCACTGGGCGCGGGCGGTAGCACGCGGACCTACCACCCGGTCCTATGTATACCTCGTTGCTCGTTGCCGTCGCCCTCGCCGCACTGGCGGTCGCCGCCGTCGTAGGGAGGGAAGAGGCCGGCGACCCCGACCCATCGCCCGAGTGGACGCCCGCCGAGGTGATCCGGATGCAGGTCGAGGCGCTGCAGAACAACGACATGCCGAGCCAGGACGCGGGCATCGCGACGGCCTTCCGGTTCGCCTCGCCCGGCAACCGCGCCGCCACCGGCCCGCTGGCGCGCTTTACCGACATGGTCCACGGACCGGGCTACCGCGCCATGCTCGACTTCGAGCGCGCCGAGTACGGGCTGATCCGCGTTGAGGGGGACCAGGCCGCCCAAGAGGTCACGCTCATCCGCGGCGACGGCCAGCGGACCACCTACCTCTTCGGCCTCAGCCGCCAGTCGGGCGGCGAGTGCGACGGGTGCTGGATGACGGACGCCGTGATGCCCCGCCCGTCGCCGGAGGGGACGACGCGAGTCTAAGCTCCGAGCCTAGTGAGAGCCACCGCCAGCGGGGTAGGCTGACAGCGTAGCCACTGGCTCTTGCTCTGGGCGGATAGACCAGACCGGTCATGCCGGCGGGGACCGCCAGTGGCTAGGAGTCTCCGTCCGTGTAGATCCGCACTTCCTTCCCCGGGTTCAGCTTCTCGCCGCGGACGGGCTCTTGCCGGGTCACCTCGCCCGACGTGGCGCGGGGGGAGTCCACCCACAGCTCCGCCTCCCGGATCGCCGCTCGCGCCTCGTCCACCGACATCCCCACCACGCCAGGCACCGTCACCTCACGTCCGTTCTCGACACCCGGGCTGATCCACAGCGTGACGCGAGTCCCCACGGGCACCCGGCTCTCCGCTTCGGGCACCTGCCTCGTGACCGTGTTCTCATAGGGGGTGCGGATAGAGTCCATCTCGACGCGATCGACGACCAGCCTGCGGTCGCCCACATCCTCGCGCGCCTTGCCCTCCGAGAGCGAGGTCACGTCCGGCACAGCCACCAGCTGCTTGGGGCTCACGTTGACGTAGTAGTAGATGCGCCGCCCCGGCTTCACCGCCGTCCCGGCAGAAGGGCTCTGGTCCACCACGACATCCGCGGGGACGTTGGGGTTATAGGGCTGCTCTTCGTACTCGCCCTCCAAGCCCGCCAGCAGCAGAACGCTTTCTGCCTCCCCCGGGTCCAGCTCCTTGACGTCGGGCACCTGGACGGCCGCGTCGTGGCGCGTCCAGATGGGCATCACGGCGTAGTTGAACAGCAGCGCGAACGCCGCCAGTCCGAGACCGATGGCGACGAGACCCAGCCAGAAGGCTCGGTCGGTTAGGAGGGCTCGCAAGCCACCTCGTTCGGTGCGCGCCATGGTTCTTAGAGGGTTAAGAAGGGGGCCGCGTCCACACCGGCCCGGAGAGCGCGAAGATACTAGAGGAGGGGTGACAGACTGCCCTCACAACACGCTCACCCCCTCTCCACCGACTGTCCACGGACGGCCCCCGATACCGATCCTATCATGGCATCCGCAGCAGGGACGACGTCGTCCGCGACCCGCTCCCCGCCGCACTGTTCTCTACCGGATGTAGACCGACTGGCGCTGAGAGAATGAGTCGAAGGGTTTGTGAACCACTCGATTTCTCTTGACGCCCAGCCGATCGCCCCGTATCATGGGCACCCTTCCAAACGGAAGGGCAGGGGCTTCGCCGCCAGCAACGCTGGCACTCCAGACCGAAAGGGAAAGAGACCGTGAAGCGCTTGACGCCTGACTACGGAGTCCGTAGATTAGCAGGACGCCCCGGAGGCAAGGCTGGTTCCACCAGCGGCGCTTCCACTGGCAACCGTTCCTTGAGAGATTGGAAGCATAGCGAGCCCTCGTCGGCCGCCTGACTGGTTCGCCAGTCGGACGGACAGACGAGAACTAAAGTCAACCCGGAGCACTTCGGTGCTCCAAGAAAGAAGCTCAACAGCAGGCTGTGCCCGAGAGGGTACGGCAACTCGGTCCTCTTCGGAGGACCACTCGATCCCTGAAAGGTCTTCGGACCGACAGGAGATCAAACACTCTACTACGGAGAGTTTGATCCTGGCTCAGGACGAACGCTGGCGGCGGGCTTAACACATGCAAGTCGAACGAGAAGCTCCCTTCGGGGAGTGGAAAGTGGCGCACGGGTGAGTAACGCGTAGGCAATCTGCCCTCAGCTGGGGAATAACCACGGGAAACCGTGGCTAATACCGCATAACGTCGTAGGACCGCATGGTCCATCGATCAAAGCTTTATGCGGCTGAGGATGAGCCTGCGTCGGATTAGCTAGTTGGTGGGGTAACGGCCCACCAAGGCGACGATCCGTAGCGGGTCTGAGAGGATGATCCGCCACACTGGCACTGAGACACGGGCCAGACTCCTACGGGAGGCAGCAGTGAGGAATATTGCGCAATGGACGAAAGTCTGACGCAGCCACGCCGCGTGCAGGAAGACACCCCTCAGGGGCGTAAACTGCTTTTATACGGGAAGAACACCTGCCCTCGGGCAGGTCTGACGGTACCGTACGAATAAGGACCGGCTAACTCCGTGCCAGCAGCCGCGGTAATACGGAGGGTCCAAGCGTTGTCCGGAATCACTGGGTGTAAAGGGTGCGCAGGCGGGCGTGTAAGTCAGAGGTGAAATCCATCGGCCTAACCGATGAACTGCCTTTGATACTGCACGTCTTGAGTCCCGGAGAGGCTATCGGAATTCGTGGTGTAGCGGTGAAATGCGTAAATATCACGAGGAACACCAGAAGTGTAGACGGATAGCTGGACGGGTACTGACGCTCAGGCACGAAAGCGTGGGTAGCGAACAGGATTAGATACCCTGGTAGTCCACGCCGTAAACGATGGATGCTCGATGTTGCACCGCTTCAGGTGCAGTGTCCAAGCTAACGCGTTAAGCATCCCACCTGGGGAGTACGATCGCAAGGTTGAAACTCAAAGGAATTGACGGGGGCCCGCACAAGCGGTGGAGCATGTGGATTAATTCGATGCAACGCGAAGAACCTTACCCAGGCTCGAACGCAACCGGACAGGCCCCGAAAAGGGCCCTTCTTCGGACTGGTTGCGAGGTGCTGCATGGCTGTCGTCAGTTCGTGTCGTGAGATGTTGGGTTAAGTCCCGCAACGAACGCAACCCCTATCGTTAGTTGCCAGCGGGTAATGCCGGGAACTCTAGCGAGACTGCCTGCGCAAGCAGTGAGGAAGGTGGGGACGACGTCAAGTCATCATGGCCCTTACGCCTGGGGCTTCACACGTGCTACAATGGCCGGTACAATGGGCAGCCACTCAGCGATGAGGAGCGAATCCATAAAGCCGGTCTCAGTTCGGATCGGAGTCTGCAACTCGACTCCGTGAAGCTGGAATCGCTAGTAATCGCGTATCAGCAATGACGCGGTGAATACGTTCCCGGGCCTTGTACACACCGCCCGTCAAGCCATGGAAGTTGAGGGCGCCCGAAGTCCGTGACCCGACCCGCAAGGGAGGGAGCGGCCGAAGGTGAACTCAGTAACTGGGGCTAAGTCGTAACAAGGTAGCCGTACCGGAAGGTGCGGCTGGATTACCTCTAACAGAGCTCGACTACTCCTCTGTCCGTAGGACGTCGAGGGCTCGCTATGCTTCTCTCTCTCAACCCCGGCATCGTCGGGTGTTCGGAATCGCTTCACGGTTGGGGTCAAGGGACCTCGGTACGTTGGCGCTCCAGTCGGGACAACGTCCCGCGAGGCTTCGGCCTCTGTTCTTTACGACCGTTGTTGGTCCGCTCCCACCGGAGCGACCGTCCCAACGCACCCCGGTGTGACCTGGGACTGTAGCTCAGGTGGTTAGAGCGCACGCCTGATAAGCGTGAGGTCGGAGGTTCAACTCCTCCCAGTCCCACCGCTGGCATGCTTCCTTTGGAACCGCCAGTCACGCTTATCGGGGCCATAGCTCAGTTGGTAGAGCGCCTGCTTTGCAAGCAGGATGTCGGGGGTTCGACTCCCTCTGGCTCCACAACCTGACGTCCGACCCAGTCAATGGGTCCTGAGTGGCGGCAGACTGGTGACTCCCTCGGGACGATCTGGACGGTTCATTGACATGTTGTAGCCGTAGCAAAACTGCATCAGGGTCGAGTTCGACCTTGCGGCCTTCGGGCCGTGAATCAGAACTCGTCTTGCTGATTTAATCAAGCATCGAGCGCTCTGGAACATCTCCAGATCGTACGTAGACTCATACGAGGTCGCATCAAGCGACTAAGAGCACACGGTGGATGCCTTGGCACGAGAAGGCGATGAAGGACGTGATAAGCTGCGATAAGCGACGGGGAGGGGCAAATACCCTGCGATCCGTCGATGTCCGAATGGGAAAACCCAGCTGGTTGAAGACCAGTTACCTGCACCTGAAAACATAGGGTGTAGGGGCCAACCCGGGGAACTGAAACATCTAAGTACCCGGAGGAAAGGAAAACAATAGTGACTCCCTAAGTAGTGGCGAGCGAACGGGGAATAGCCTAAACCGGTAGCATTTCGGTGCTGCCGGGGTTGTAGGATCTGAATACGGTGATCTGTTAGCGCAAGACGAAGTGGTCTGGAAAGCCACGCCAAAGAGGGTGATAGCCCCGTAGACGTACCGCGAGCAGCACCTCAGACACCTGAGTACCACGGGACCGGAGAAATCTTGTGGGAATCTGCCAGCACCATCTGGTAAGGCTAAGTACTCTCTCGTGACCGATAGTGCACTAGTACCGTGAGGGAAAGGTGAAAAGAACGCCTAGTAGGCGAGTGAAATAGTACCTGAAACCGTGTGCTTACAACCAGTCGGAGCCCGTAAGGGTGACGGCGTGCCTTTTGCATAATGATCCTACGAGTTACTTCTCACTGGCAAGGTTAAAGCGTTCAGCGCTGAAGCCGAAGCGAAAGCGAGTCTGAATAGGGCGCACAGTCAGTGGGAGTAGACGCGAAACCAGGTGAGCTACCCTTGGCCAGGTTGAAGCGTGGGTAAGACCACGTGGAGGACCGAACGGGTGTCTGTTGAAAAAGGCTCCGATGAGCTGAGGGTAGGGGTGAAAGGCCTATCAAACTTGGAAATAGCTCGTACTCCCCGAAATGTATTTAGGTACAGCGTCTCTCCATAGTGTGCCGGAGGTAGAGCACTGATTGGACGCGGGCCCTTCACCGGGTACCAACTCCAGACAAACTCCGAATGCCGGACACATGTTCAGAGGCAGTGAGGGCGCGGGTGATAAGATCCGTGTCCGAGAGGGAAACAACCCAGATCGACAGCTAAGGCCCCCAAGTCCATGCTAAGTTGACCAAAGGAGGTCGGACTGCTTAGACAACTAGGATGTTGGCTTAGAAGCAGCCATTCATTTAAAGAGTGCGTAATAGCTCACTAGTCGAGCGGTCCGGCATCGAAAATGTATCGGGCATAAAGCATGGCGCCGAAGCTTCGGATTCTACTACGTAGAGTGGTAGGGGAGCATTCCATCAGCGCTGAAGCCATTCCGTAAGGATAGGTGGAGCGGATGGAAGAGAAAATGTAGGAATGAGTAACGATAAGACAGGAGAGTAACCTGTCCGCCGTAAGCCTAAGGGTTCCTGTTCAACGTTAATCGGAACAGGGTTAGTCGGGACCTAAGCCGAGGCCGAAAGGCGTAGGCGATGGCAAACGGGTTTAATATTCCCGTACCTCCAGAAGGCGTTAACGTAAGGCGTGACGCAGTAACGTAAGGCCCGCGACCTGACGAAATAGGTCGTTGAAGTACGTAGGCTGGCCCGGTAGGTAAATCCGCTGGGCCTCAAGGCCGAAATACGACAGTAGGGGAATCCGAGAGGTGAACCCATAGTGGCCCCGAGTACACTGCCGAGAAAAGCGTCGTACGTTGTCAATGGAGCCCGTACCGTAAACCAACACAGGTAGGCGAGGAGAGTATCCTCAGGCGCTCGAGTGATGCGCGGTCAAGGAACTAGGCAAATTGGTCCCCTAACTTCGGAAGAAGGGACGCCACCCTCTGGGTGGCCGCAGTGAAAAGGCCCAACCGACTGTTTAGCAAAAACACAGCTCTCTGCTAAGTCGCAAGACGACGTATAGGGAGTGACACCTGCCCGGTGCTGGAAGGTTAAGGAAGGAGGTTAGCCCTTGTGGCGAAGCTTTCGACCGAAGCCCCAGTAAACGGCGGCCGTAACTATAACGGTCCTAAGGTAGCGAAATTCCTTGTCGGGTAAGTTCCGACCTGCACGAATGGTGCAACGAGTTGGGCACTGTCTCGACCGCGCGCTCGGTGAAATTGTGGTCCCGGTGAAGACGCCGGGTACCCGCAGCGGGACGGAAAGACCCCGTGCACCTTTACTACAGCTTAGCATTGACATCTGCCAAAACACGTGTAGGATAGGCGGGAGACTTTGAAGCGGCGTCGCCAGGCGTCGTGGAGTCACCCTTGAAATACCGCCCTTGTTTTGGTCGATGCCTAACCCGCGGCCGTGATCCGGTCGGGGAACAGTGTTAGGTGGGTAGTTTGACTGGGGCGGTCGCCTCCCAAAGAGTAACGGAGGCTCCCAAAGGTGTCCTCAGCACGGTCGGTAATCGTGCGTAGAGTGTAAAAGCACAAGGACGCTTGACTGCGAGACATACAGGTCGAGCAGGTACGAAAGTAGGGTTTAGTGATCCGGCGGTCCCGAATGGAAGGGCCGTCGCTCAAAGGATAAAAGGTACGCCGGGGATAACAGGCTTATCTCCCCCAAGAGTTCACATCGACGGGGAGGTTTGGCACCTCGATGTCGGCTCATCGCATCCTGGGGCTGGAGAAGGTCCCAAGGGTTGGGCTGTTCGCCCATTAAAGCGGTACGCGAGCTGGGTTCAGAACGTCGTGAGACAGTTCGGTCCCTATCTGCTGCGGGCGTTGGAGATTTGAGTGGAGCTGTCCTTAGTACGAGAGGACCGGGACGGACTAACCTCTAGTGTACCAGTTGTGACGTCAGTTGCATTGCTGGGTAGCTACGTTGGGAAGGGATAAGCGCTGAAAGCATCTAAGCACGAAGCCCACCACAAGATGAGATCTCCCTTATAGGACGTTCGAGATGAGGACGTTGATAGGCGGTAGGTGTACGCACAGCAATGTGTTCAGCCGAGCCGTACTAATTACCTATGTGAGCTTGAAGCATCACGCCTCGTACGAGAGTGCGTTCGACGAGATGTTCAAGACGCTCGATGACAGAGACAATTTTGCAATGGCTCAGGTCCGCCTGAGTCACCCGATGCAGTTTTGCTACGGCTACCCATGTCACCCGATTCTTGGTGACCATTGCGCGGGGGACCCACCTCTTCCCATTCCGAACAGAGCCGTTAAGCCCCGCAGCGCCGATGGTACTGCCGCAAGGTGGAAGAGTAGGTCGTCGCCAAGTCCTATTAGAACCCCGTCGCTCGTTGAGCGGCGGGGTTCTTTCTTTTTACCGTTTGCCCGTCGACAAACGCATGGCTGCGTCGTCCGCAATCCGCGCGCTCAGAGCTTCGACCGACTGGCGGCCGTCGAGAACGAGGACTCGGTCCAGCGAAGCGAGTTCGAGGTATGAGTCTCGCACTCGCCTATAGAACCAATTCCCCCCCTGCTCAATGCGGTCATGGGGTCTTCGCCCCCTGCGCTGCACCCCGACTTCTACGGGAATGTCGATCAAGTACGTCCGGTCTGGAGCGCGGGACTTGGTCGCGAACTGGTGGAGTGACGACATCCAGTCCCCATCTGCGAGCCGACGGCCCCCGCCCTGGTACGCGGTAGAGGAGTCGTAGAACCGGTCTGCGATCACGGTGGCGCCGCGCGCGAGGGCGGGCTCGATGACTTCGGCCACAAGTTGAGCCCGAGCGGCAGAGAACAGCAGCAGTTCGGCTCGCTCGTCGACCTGGCGACCCGGGTCAAGTAGAAGGGAGCGAATAGACTCGCCCAACGGTGTGCCTCCAGGCTCTCGCACCTCGACGACTTCGAATCCCTCACTCCGCAGCGCTTGTGCTAGCAGTCGCGCTTGGGTGCTCTTCCCAGAACCGTCGATGCCCTCGAAGCTGAAAAACACAGGAGTCGGAAGTAAGGAAAGACGTTCGGAAACAACGACGTCAGCCATCGTAAGAGGCCGACAAGATGGCTCTGGTGAGCGCGGCCGTCGTTGCGCCCCCACGGAGAGGCGACTATACTAGCGCACGCTGGGCGAGGCTTCGGTGCTCCCCGTTCGTTCCCCCCGATGCCGGGCTCAGCCCGCAACGCATGTTCGACTTCGAGTTCGACGACCCACTCGACGGCCAGCGATCGGACGAGATCGTCCAGTCCTACGAGCGGTTTCTGAGCGAGGGCGGCCCCGGGTTCTTCGAGTCCGATGACCTGGAGTACATCGCGACCACTTACTTCGAGGCCGGCCGGCTGGCGGACGCGCTGGAGGTGGTGGACCGACAGATCGACCAGTCGCCGGGGTCGTCCGATCCGTGGATGCGGAGGGGCGTCTTGCTCAACCACCTCGACCGGCACGACGAGGCGCTCGACGCCTACGACCGTTCGTTGGCCCTCAACCCCGTCGACGCCGAGACGCTGATCAACCGAGGGATCACGCTCGACACCTTGGGCCGCTCCGACGAGGCGCTGGCGGACTTCGAGACCGCGCTCTCCTTCGACCCCTCGGCGTCGGACGCTCTTTTCAACCAGGCGATCGCGCTGGAGAAGCTGGAGCGGTTCGAGGACGCCGCCGCCGTGCTCGACCAGTGCGCCGAGATGGACCCCGACCACCCGGAGGTCTGGTATGAGATGGGCTACTGCCACGACCAACTGGGGCGGCTGGAGGACAGCGTCGTCGCCTACGACCGCCAGATCGACGTGGACCCGTACGCGCAGAACGCGTGGTACAACCGTGGAATCGTCCTCAACCGCTTGGACCGGTACCAGGAGGCGGTCGATTCGTACGACTTCGCGGTCGCCATCGACGACGGGTTCACCTCGGCGTGGTACAATCGGGGGAACGCCCTTGCGAATCTGGGCGAGGCGCAGGCCGCCGCCGACAGCTACCTCAAGGTGCTCGAGCACGAAGACGGCGACGCGGCGACGTTCTACAACTTGGGCTTGGCCTACGACGACCTGGCCGACTACACGACCGCCGTCGAGTACTTCCGCCGTGCGGTCGCGGACGACGCGGAGTACGCGGACGCGTGGTACGGAATGGGCTGCGCGCTCGACGCCCAGACTCTGCACAACGAGGCGTTGGCCTCCTTCTCGCGCGCCATCGCCCTGGAGCCGGAGGAGAGCGAGTACTGGCATGCCCGAGCCGACACCGAGTACAACGCCGGCCAGATCGACGAGGCGCTGCGCTCCTACACGCACGTCGTCCGGCTGGACCCGGAGAACAAGGACGCGTGGCTGGACCTGGCCGAGACTCGACTGGAAGCCGGGCTCCGAGCGGAAGCGCTGGAGGCGTTCTCCCAGGTGATCCGCCTGGACCCCAACTCGTCGGAGGCGCACCTCCGGCAGGCGTGGGCGCTGGCGGCTGTCGGGCAGCGCGAGAGCGCGGTCCGCTCGTTTCGCCGCGCGGCCGAGCTGGACCCCTCGCGCGCCGAGGAGATCCGCCGGGCGTACCCCGATCTGATGGGGGGCACCAGCGGCCTGGGCCGAGGCACGGCGGGCGACGAGCGGGCGTGACCGAGCCCGGGCTGGCGGTCTTGCTAGGTGACGCCGTCGCTCACTCGCTCTCACCTGCGATCCACAACGCAGCGGCTCAGGCCCTCGGCCTGGACCTGATCTACGCCGCCTGCCGCGTCGCGCCCGACCGACTGGCGGACGCCGTCGGCGGACTGTGGGCGCTGGGCGCCGTCGGCGCGAACGTCACGATCCCCCACAAGCGCGCGGTGCTGGGCCTGGTGGCGTCGGCCTCCGAAACCGCTCGGACGCTGGGCGCGGCCAACACGTTGACTCGTGGCCCCGATGGGTGGCACGCCGACAACACCGACGTCGAGGGCTTCCTGGCTCCGCTCGACCCGCACCGCCAGTCGCTCGCCGGAGCGGCGGCGGTCGTGCTCGGCGCGGGCGGCGCGGCCCGGGCTGTCGTCTACGGACTGAAGAGCTTGGGCGTGACCTCCGTCGCGGTCGTCGCACGACGACCTGAGCAAGCCCAGGCACTGGCGGATGATCTCGGCGCGGACCACGCGCTAGAGTTCAGTCAGGCGGCGCCGTTCGTCCGCGACTCGGCGATCGTCGTCAACGCGACGCCGGTCGGGCTGAACGGCCGGGACTCTCCCTGGCCCATCGCCGACGACTTCCATTCCGAGCAGGTCGTCTACGATTTGCTTTACTACCCGGCCGAAACCTCACTCATGCGCGCCGCCAGCAGTCAGGGCGCGACGGTCATCGGCGGGCTGCCGATGCTGGTCGCCCAGGCCGCCGGCGGCTTCCGCCAGTGGACCGGACGCGAGATGCCCATCGACGCGGCCACCCAAGCTGCTCTCGACCGACTCACACGATGATCAACTCCGTCGAATCCGCTTTGGCTCACCCCAACCTGGTGGCCGGCTTCACCCAGCGCGACTTCTCGCCCGCCGCCGCCGGCCAAGCCGCCGCCCGTGCCCGACTAGCGGAGGTGGTGGGGATGCCGGTTGCGTCTGTGGGGCAGGTCCACGAAGCGTCCGTGGCGACGGTGCGTGAAGCGGGACACGTCCCGGACCACGACGGGTTGGTGACCGACGCGCGCGGGCTGGTCCTGAGCGTCGTCGCGGCCGACTGCGCCTTGGTCCTGCTGGCGGACGTCGAGGCCGGCGTCGTCGGCGCGTGCCACAGCGGGTGGCGGGGGACCGTGGCGGGCATCGTGGGGGAGACCGTGGCGGCCATGCGCAGGCTGGGCGCCGAGCCCGGGCGGACGCGGGCGGCGCTGGGGCCGTGCATCTCGGCCGACGCGTTCGAGGTGGGCGAGGAGGTCGCCGCCGAGTTCGGCGACGCGGTCGTGCTGCGGCGCCCCGACTGGCCGCGTCCCCACGTCGACTTGCGCGCCGACTTGGTCCGCCAGTTGAGCGAGGCGGGCGTGCGCGACGTCGAGAGCAACGACGCCTGCACCGTCGGCGACAACGACCGCTTCTTCTCGTACCGCGCCGAGAGCGGCACGCCGGGGCGGATGCTGGGCTTCGTGGGCCTCCGCCCGGAGCGCTAGAGACGCCGGACTATCTTCGGGGCATCTAGACTCTGTAAAACGATGCCCGACTCTGCTACCGCCGAGACCTCCGACGCCGAGGTCTCCGGCTCCCCCAACCGCTGGACCCTGCGCCCGGTTCAGGACGAGGCCCTCGTCCAAACGCTCTCCTCGGACCTCAACAACCTCCCCCACGCGCTCGCCCGGTCGCTGGCGCTGCGCGAGGTCGGCAGCTACGACGACGCGCACACGTTCTTCCGCCCGTCGCTCTCGCGCTTGCACGACCCCCACCGGATGCGCGACATGGACCGCGCCGTCGAGCGCGTCGCCGCCGCCATCCGCCAGCAGGAGACCGTGCTCGTCTACGGCGACTACGACGTCGACGGGACGACGTCGACGGCGATGATGCTGACGTTCCTGCGCGACCAGGGATGCGAGGCCAGCTTCTTCATCCCCAACCGCTTCGAGCACGGCTACGGCTTGGGCCCCGCCGGCATCGACACCGCCGCCAGCCGGGGCGCGAGCCTGATCGTGGCGCTCGATTGCGGCATCACGGCTATTAAGGAGGCGGCGTACGCCAGGAGCCAGGGCATCGACCTCGTCATCTGCGACCACCACACCGCCGGCGACGTGCTGCCTGACGCCGCGGCCGTCCTAGACCCCAAGCGGCCCGACTGCGACTACCCGTTCAAAGGCTTGAGCGGGTGCGGCGTCGGCTTCAAGCTGATCCAGGGCGTGCTGGACGAGCTGGGGCTCCCGCCCGAGGAGGCCTGGCCGTTTTTGGATCTGGTGGCGGTCTCCACGGCCTGCGACATCGTGCCGATGGTGGGCGAGAACCGCGTGCTGATGCGGGCCGGCCTCAAGCAGCTCGGCGAGTCGCCCCGCGTCGGCATCGCCGCGCTGGCGGAGAAGGCCGGCGTGGAGCTCGACGGGTGCACGGCGAGCAAGATGGTGTTCCAGATCGGGCCGCGGATCAACGCCGCCGGCCGCATCGCCGACGCCGGGCTGGCCGCCGAGCTGCTGTCCAGCGACGACCCCGACCACGCCCGCCGCCTGGTGGACGAGATCGAGGGCCTGAACGTGCGCCGCCGCGACCTCGACCGGACCACGCGCGACGAGGCGTTCGAGATCGCCGAGCGGCTGATGGAGGACGACCCCCGAGCGCTCGTCGTCTACAAGCCCGGCTGGCACGCCGGCGTGATCGGGATCACCGCCAGCCGCGTCGCCGAGCGCTTCCACCGCCCCACGCTGCTGCTGACCTCGAACGGCGCGACCGGCTCGGCCAAGGGCTCGGCGCGGTCGGTCAAGGGGATCTCGATCTACGACGCCCTCAGTCATTGCTCGGACCTGCTCACTCGCTTCGGCGGCCACGCCTTCGCCGCCGGTCTCGCGCTCCCGATCGACAAGGTGGACGAGCTGCGCGAGCGGATGCAGCCCGCCGTCGCGCTCGCGATGTCGGACGACGAGGACTTGGTGCCCGAGATCGAGCTCGACGCCGAGCTCCACCTCGCCGACGTCTCGCCCCGGTTCTGGAGCGTCTTGAAGCAGTTCGGCCCGCACGGCCCGGACAACCAGCGCCCGACGTTCTGGGGGCGCGGCCTGCGCGTCGTCGGCCAGCCGTCGACGGTGGGCGCCCAGCAGCAGCACCTCCGGATGCGCGTCGCCCAGGCCGACGGCGGCGCGGCGTACCCCGTGATCGGGTTCGGGCTGGCGGAGCGCTACGAGACCGTCATGACGAGCGTGCGCCGAGGCCAGCCCTTGGAGCTGGCGTTCCAGGTGGACGAGAACACCTGGAACGGGCGGACGACGCTCCAGCTCAAGGCCCAAGACGTGCGGATGGGCGCGCGCTAGCTAGGGCACCACAGAGCGGCCGGGGCATCCCCGAGACCGGTGTAGGACGAGCGCTCACATCGCTCAAGCGCGGAGACTTCGACGCGGAGCGCGGGGTTAGGGAGGGACGCAGCACGAACTGCACCGCACACCTTCCCCGTCCCCCTATGCCCATCTCCAGAATCGATCTCGCCTCGGCCACCAGCCGCCGCGACTTCTTCAAGCGCGCCGGGTTCGGCATCGGCGCCGTCGCCGTTGCCTCCAACCTGGCCGCCTGCGACTCCGACGACGTCACCGACGGCGACACCGTCACGCTCGACTTCTCCAGCGACGTCGGCGTCCTGAACTACGCCTACGCGCTCGAGCAGCTCGAGGCCGGCTTCTACGCCACCGTCATCGGCAACTCGGCGTTCGCGAGCACCTTCAACGCCAGGGAGCAGTCCATCCTCCGCGACCTCGCCGCGCACGAGGCGATCCACCGCGACTTCTTCGAGGTCGCCATCGGCCAGGTCGCCACGCCGATCCCGGACCTCACGCCGGACTTCTCGTCCATCGACTTCGCCAGCCGCACCAGCGTGCTGTCGACGGCGCAGACGTTCGAGGACCTGGGCGTGAGCGCTTACAACGGCGCCGGCAAGTACATCAACGACGACGGCTACTTGACGCTGGCGGGCAAGATCGTCTCCGTCGAGGCGCGCCACGCGTCGGTGATCGCCGGCCTGATCCAGGCCAACTCCATCGCGTCCTCCGGCCAGATCGACAGCCAGGGCCTCGACCGGGCGCTGGAGCCGTCGGCCGTGCTGGCCGCCGCCGCCCCCTTCATCCAGGACACGATCCGGGTGACGAACGTCCCGACGCTCTAGCGCCCGCGTTCGCCTCCCTTCCCCCTCCGATTCCGATTCTACTATGACCTCCCTCCTCTCCACCCTCGACGCCGAGATCTCCGACGCCCCGGCCACGCGGCGCGACGCGCTCGGCACGGTCGGCAAGCTGGGCCTGGGCGCCTTGCTGGCCTCCGTCCCGTTCCTCAAGCCCTCCGCCGCCAAGGCGCAGACGCTGAGCGGCGACGCCGGCATCTTCAACTACGCCCTGACGCTGGAGTACCTCGAGCGCTCGTTCTACCGCCAGGCCCTCGACTCGGGCACCATCCCCGCCGCCGTCCGCCCGCTGTTCCAGACCATCTACGACGACGAGGCCGCCCACGTGGACCTGCTCCGGAGCACGCTGATCACCATCGGCGCCGACCCGGTCGACTACACCGACAGCGACTTCGGGTTCGGCACCTTCGTGACCTCGTACAGCGGGATCGCCACGCTCGCGCAGGGCCTGGAGGACACCGGCGTCCGGGCCTACAAGGGCCGCGCGGCCGACATCATGGACAAGGGCTACCTCCAGGTCGCCCTGCAGATCCACTCGGTCGAGGCGCGGCACGCGGCGGCCATCCGCAGCCTGGAGGTTAGCCCGGCGACCAAGGGCTGGATCTCGAACGACGGCCAGAACGCCCCGACGGCGATCCGCGCGACCTACGGCGCCGGCTCGCCCGCGGCCACCTTCCCCGCCGAGTCCAACACGACGCAGGGTGGCGTGAACCTCGCGACCGGCCTCCAGGGCTACACCGCGCTCCAGATCGCCGAGGCGTTCGACGAGCCGCTCGACGGCGACCTCAGCCGCCCGAACAGCACGGTGATCTCGATCGCCGGCCCGTTCATCACCGGCAAGGAGGGCGACGGCAACAACTAGCCCCGCCCGTCCCTGAGACGCGAAGGCGCCCGGTCTCCGTAGGGAGGCCGGGCGCCTTCTTTTCCCTTGGTCGACAACCGCCAGCGCGGGCGCACTGGCGGCGCGGGCCGAGGCCGGCGGTCGGGGCGCCGAATCCGGCTAGGCCTTGGACAGCTCGCTCTCGGACTTCAGCACGCGGTCGCCGTCCTCCTGCTCGATGAGGTAGGCGGGGTTGTCGTCGTCGGCGTCGCGCGTGACCTCGTTCCCCTTGATCGTCCGCTCGACGTGCTCGGTGAACGACTCCTGGACGGTGCCCGTCCCGGTCCCGTTGCCCCAGTTCCACTCGACCTTGTCTCCCTTGTTGTACTTCGGCATGGTGCTCTCGGTGGTGAGACCCGGTCACCGGGTCGGCCCCCTCGGGGCTCCCGGCCGAAACGAAATCAGGGCCGACCCCACGCGGGATCGGCCCTGAGCCGTTCGAGCCGAGCCGGTTACTGCGCGCTCCGCTCGGTCGCCAGTCGGACGGCCGTCGCCGCGTTGACGACGCCGCCCGTCGCCGAGAGCTCGTCGAACGTGACCGCGATGCCGTCGCCGGGGCGCGCGACCTGGTCACCGGCGTAGCGGACCGACGAGTCGAGCAGGATCTGGCGGACTTCTTCGGCGGTCAGGTCGGGGAAGTACGCCATCACGAGCGCCGCCACGCCGGCCACGATGGGCGAGGCGAACGACGTGCCGTTGGCCGTCTGGGTGCCGCCGCCGGGCTTGAGCGACATCACGCCCGCGCCGGGCGCGAACAGGTCGACGTTGGCGCGGCCGTAGTTCGAGAACCCGGCCGCCAGCTCGCCGCGGTCGGACTGGCTGGCGCCGACCTCGATCCATCCGCTGGAGACGGTCCCGTCCAGGAACGTCCGGTTGGGGAAGTTGTCGGCTTGGTCGATGTCCTCGCCCGAGTTGCCGGCCGCGTGGACCAGCAGCACGCCGCGCTCGACGGCGTAGGCGACCGCCTCGTCCACGACCGCTTTCTGGGGCGAGTACGACTTGCCGAAGCTCATGTTGATGATGTGGGCCCCGTTGTCGACGGCGTAGCGGATGGCGTTGGCGACGTCCTTGTCGCGCTCGTCGCCGCCCGGCACCGTCCGCACGGACATGATGCGGGCCGGCGCGATGCCGTCGATGCCGAGTGTCGTTGCCGCGCACGGCGGCCACCAGCCCGGCGACGCCGGTCCCGTGGTTGGGGTCCGGGCCGGCCACGTCGCCGACGCCGTAGAAGCGCTCGGTGAGGTCGGCGTAGTCGTCGCCGACCAGGCCGCGCTGGTCGTAGTCGGGGTTGAGGCTGTACTCCAGCTGGGAGGTCATCTGGTCGACGAACGCCTCCAGGTCCGAGAGGCTGGCGCCGCGCTCGGCCAGGAAGAGCAGCGGGCCGGCGGCCTCGCGCTCGTCGCCCGACAGCTCGATCGACTCCAGGTCGTAGTCGTCGCCGTAGGCGCCGCGCAGCCGTGCGTCGGCGCTTTTGGAGGCCTGGAGGAGGGGGCCGAGCTGGGCGAGCTGCTGCGACATCGGCGCGCGCTCGGCGTCCAGCTTGTCCTCCAACGCGTCGCAGTCGCTGTAGGTGGCGTCGGGCGTGCCCGCGCGGCACAGCGCGACCAGGCGCGCCAGCTCCAGGGTGTCGTGCTCCAGGTTGCCGCCCGGGCCGCCCAGGAAGCTCCACCCGTGGACGTCGTCGACGTAGCCGTTGCCGTCGTCGTCGACGCCGTTGCCGGCGATCTCGCCCTCGTTGACCCACAGGACGGGCGCCAAGTCGGGGTGCTCGACGTCGACGCCGGAGTCCAGGATCGCGACGACGACCTCGCGCGGCGCCTGGTCGGGCAGGATGGCGTAGGCGTCGGCCAGGCTGATGCCGACGACGCCGTCGACGTCGCGGTCGAGCAGGTGCCAGTCGGCCGGGATGGCGTCGCCGTCCGCGGGGGCTTGGGCGAGGGCGGCGGGCGCGGCCAGCAGGACGGCGGCGGCCAGGAGAGAGCGGATCATGGGGTCGGTTCAGGTGGGAGCGGCGCACCCGCGCCGCAGACGGTCTAGCAACGGGCGCCGCCCGCGACTGGTGCCGGGGATCGGGCGGAGAATCGTGCGAGGGCCGGCGGGGCGTTCCGGGGGCCGGCCGCGAGGGCGGCGGAGGAGAAAAGCGCTTCCGCGAGCGGGTCCTCCGGCCCAACGGGCGGAAGGGGTTGCGCGGATCGGAGTGCGGCGGCTACTCTCCGCGCATGACCACCGCCCGCCCCGCGTTCTCCGCCACGGCCCCGACCTGCGGGTATTGGTTTACGCGTTCGGCGGGCCGGAGGCACTCGGGGTAACACGCCTCCCCGACTCGCTCCCGACGGCCCGCCCTCCTGGCGGGCTTTTTTGTTGGCACCCCCACGCCCATGTCCGACCTCTCCGACCTCCGCTCCGACCTCGACGCCGTCGACCGCCGGCTCGTCCAAGCCCTCGCCGAGCGCCAGCGGCTGGTCTCCGACGTCGCCGCCGTCAAGGCCGACGACGACGCGCTCCCCATCCAGGACCCCGAGCGCGAGCGCGACCTGCTCGCGCGCGTCCAGGCCCTGGCCGACGAAGAGGGCGTGGACGGGTACTTCGCCTCGACGCTGTTCCGCCAGATCCTGCGGCACTCGGTCCAGTTCCAGGCCGTCCGCCAGTCGGCCGAGACCAGCGGGCTCCGGGTGTCGTACCAGGGCGACCCGGGCTGCTACAGCCACTCGGCGTCGCGGCGCCACTTCGCGCCCGTCGGCGGCGCGGCGTTCCAGGGCCACCGCACGTTCGCCGCGGCCTTGGACGCGCTCCAGACCGGCGCGGCCGACCGCGCCGTCCTGCCCGTCGAGAACACCACGGCCGGCCCCATCGCCGGCGTCTACGACCTGCTGACGGCGCCCGACCTCCACATCGTCGGCGAGGAGGTGGTCAAGGTCGAGCACTGCCTGCTGGCGCACGACGGCGTCCGGCTCTCCGACGTGACGCGCATCGGGAGCCACCCCCAGGCGCTGGCCCAGTGCAGCCTGTTCCTGGCCGATCTGGGGGGCGTCCGGGTCGACGCCGAGGACGACACCGCCGGCGCGGCGCGGCTGGTGGCGGAGTCCGGGCGACCGGACGCGCGCGGCCATCGCGGGCGAGGACGCCGCCGGCTTGTACGGGCTGTCCGTGATCAAGCGCCACGTCGCCAACCGCAAGGACAACTTCACGCGCTTCCTGATCGTGGCGACGGAGTCGCTGGAGCACGACGCCCGCTTGCCGCACAAGACGTCGCTGGTGTTGACGACCGACCACGGCCAAGGCGCCCTGGCGCGCGTGCTGGGCGTGCTGGACGAAGCGGGCCTCAACCTGACCAAGCTGGAGAGCCGCCCCAGCCCGACGACGCCGTTCGAGTTCGTCTTCTACATCGACCTCGAAGGCGGGATGCACCAGGACGCGGTCGCCCAGGCGGTCGAGTCCGCGAGCAAGCTGGCGGTCTCGCTGCGCGTGCTCGGGTCGTACCCCGTCTTCCAGGCCGAGACGTCGCGCGCCGCCGTCGCGCGCACGGCCGCCGCGGGCCGGCCTCCAGTGACGACGGGCGCCGCCAGCGCCAAGGCCAAGCGCGCGACGCTGGTCGACCGCGGCGACCGGCCCGACACCGTCGTCGAGGTCGCCGGCGTCCGCATCGGCGGCAACGAGCCGCCGGTCTTGATCGCGGGGCCGTGCTCGGTCGAGAGCCGGGACCAGATCTTCGCGTCGGCCAAGGCCGTCCGTGAAGCCGGAGGCGTCATGCTGCGGGGCGGATGCTTCAAGCCGCGCACGCTGCCCTATGATTTCCAGGGGCTCGGGTTCGAGGGGCTGACGATGATGCACGAGGCGGGGCGCCAGCACGGGTTGCCCATCGTGACCGAGGTGCTCCACCCGCGCGACGTGGAGGCCGTGGCGCGCGAGGCCGACGTGCTCCAGATCGGTGCCCGCAACATGCAGAACTTCGAGCTGCTCAAGGAGGTCGGCAAGACGCGGACGGCGGTGCTCTTGAAGCGCGGGATGTCGGCGTCCATCGCCGAGTGGCTGGCGGCGGCGGAGTACGTGCTGGCCGGCGGGAACGAGCGCGTGATCCTGTGCGAGCGCGGCATCCGCACGTTCGAGACCGCGACGCGCAACACGCTCGACCTCTCGGCCGTGGTCGTCGCGCGAGAGCGGACGCACCTCCCGGTGATCGTGGACCCCAGCCACGCCGCCGGCCTGCGCCGCTGGGTCCCCGCTCTCGCCAAGGCCGCGCTCGCCGCCGGCGCGCACGGCCTGATCGTCGAGGCCCACCCCGACCCCGACAACGCGCTCTCCGACGGCCCCCAGTCGCTGACCTTCGACGCGCTCCGCCAGCTGGCGGACGAGATCGGCGTGGCGCCGGTGCCCGCGTGACGCCGCCGGGGCGGGCCCTGACGCACGCCACCGATGGAACGGGCGCCGCCGGCCGGGGTCCACGGCTCCCCACCCCGCCCCCCATGGCCGACCCCGACCCCCGCGACGCGCTCCAGACCGTCGGCGACCTCATCCAGGACACCGAGACCTGCATGATGACGACCCGGCGCCCCGACGGCCGGCTGCTCAGCCGCCCCATGCGCTGGGTCGCGCGCACGCCGTTCGACGGCAACCTGTGGTTCTTCACCGCCGAGACCTCGCGCAAGGTCGAGGACGTCGCCGGCGATGCCCACGTCAACTTGGCCTTCCAGTCCGACCGGCACGAGACGGCGGTCTCGGTCCACGGCACGGCCGAGGTGACCCGGGACCCCGCGACCCTGGACGCGCTGTGGGAGCCCCGCCTAGACCCCTGGTTTCCCGAGGGCCGCGAGACCGACGGGCTCGTGCTGATCCGCGTCGAGGCTGAGGGCGCCGAGTACTGGGACGGCACGCGCAACCCCCTGGTGGTCGCGTTCGGCCTAGCCCGCGGCCTGCTGACCGACGGCACGGCCGACACCAGCGACAACGCCCGGTTGTCCCTCGACGCCTGAGCCGCTGGCGGGCGAGACCGCCAATGGTGCAGATGCACCAGGTGGCGCGGCGGCGCGCGGGGATCTTTGGCGCTCTCACTGCCGTCTGAGCCCATGCGCGTTCTCGCTCCTTGCGTCCTTCGCCCTTTTGATTGCCGTCCCGGCTCAGGCGCAGGATCAACGACCCGGCGACGGGCGAGCGGGTGGCGTCTGGCTCGCCGGAGGGGCCATGTGCGGCACCGCCGGTGCTTTCGTGGCTCCCCTCGCCACCGGGCGATCGGGTCGCGGGGGGCACTAGCGTCAGTGGGACATCCCGAACTGGCGCTCGGTCTCGAGGAGCACCTAGTCTGGACTCGACGTCGTGGTGGACGCTCGGATCGGGACCTGCTAGGCGGGCGTCGCCGTGCCGCTCGGGGCGGGGATCCTCTACGTCGACCGGGTGGAGGCGAGCGGGTCGGGCAGAAGTCCTTGTCGGCGTTGGCGTCGGCCTCGCCGTCGGAGCGTCCGTCACGCGGCGCTGCCTTCGCGGGGCCGCGCGGACTCCTGGCCCCCGCCGCGCTGGCGGCGCCGACCGGCGAGCGGGCGGCGGGCCTGAGCCTCACCCTCGGCCTGTAGCTCGGCCTCCGCCAGCGGGGCGAGAACTCCGGTCCAAGACCCTCCGGCCCGAGGCGAACGCGCACGCCGGATGCGTACTCTCAGGCAGACGCGGACTCCCCGCGTCGGCGGGACCCCCGCCTGCGACGCCGGTCGGGACGCACAGACCCCGGGCGGCACCCCCAAGCCCCCCGACGATCCGTGGCGTACAAAGCAGTATTCGACCTCACCCAGAAGGCCCAGAACGAGGCCAAGGCCGCGCGGCCGCTCCAGACCCCCTTCGCCGAGCCCGACGCCGACGCCGAGACGATGGCCGTCTCCGACCTTCCCGAGCGGCTCCAGCAGGGCGTCGAAGCGCTTGGGCTGGCCGAGCCTGATGCCGGTCCAGTCCCAGACCGTGCCGTACATCCTGGAGGGCCGCGACTTGATCGTCCAGAGCCGCACCGGGTCCGGCAAGACCGGCGCGTTCCTGCTGCCCCTCCTGGAAAAGCTCGACGCGTCCGAGAAGACGACGCAGGCCCTCGTGCTCTGCCCCACGCGCGAGCTGGCGAGCCAGATCCACGCCGAGTTCGAGCGGATGAACGCCGGGCTCTCCGACGACGAGCGGCTCAACGCGATCCCCGTCTACGGCGGCGTCGGCTACGGGCCGCAGGTGGAGGCGTTCGAGAAGGGCGCCCAACTGGTCGTCGGCACGCCGGGCCGCGTGCTCGACCACCTGTCGCGCGGCACGCTGCGGCTCGACAACCTGCGCACGATCATCCTGGACGAGGCCGACGAGATGCTGTCGATGGGCTTCTTCCCCGACATGATCCGCGTGCGGCGCTTCCTGCCCAAGCAGCGCGACTCGTACATGTTCTCGGCCACGATGCCGTACCAGGTCCAGCGGATCGGCCAGGAGTTCCTGACCGACCCCGTGTTCATCGCGACCGCCGGCGGCGCCATCCACGTCGACCGGATGACGCACCGGGCCTACCAGGTCCAGCCGATGGACAAGGACCGCACGCTGGCGGCGCTCATCGAGTGGGAGAACCCGACGGCGGCGATCATCTTCGCCAACACGCGGCGCGAGGTCGAGTACCTCGCCAACTTCCTCAACAACTACGGCTACGACGCCGCCGGCATCTCGTCCGACCTCACGCAGAAGGCGCGCGAGAAGACGATGAAGCGGCTGCGCGACGGCGAGCTCCGCTTCCTGGTCGCGACCGACGTGGCCGCGCGCGGCATCGACGTCGAGGACTTGAGCCACGTCTTCCAGTACGACATCCCCCAGGACCGCGAGTACTACGTCCACCGCTCCGGCCGGACGGCGCGGGCCGGCAAGGCCGGCGTCTCCATCGCCATCGTGACCGCGTCCGACGCGCCGACGCTGCGCGAGATCGCCCGCAAGTACGACATCCCGCTCGAAGAGCGCGAGATGCCGACCGACGCCGAGATGGCGTCGCGCGTCGGCCAGCGGCTGACGAACCTGCTGGAGGACCGGATGCGCGACCGCTCGAACATGGAGCGCGAGCGTCAGGCCCGCTTCATCGCCGTGGCGAAGCAGTTGGTCGAGGAGGGCGAGCCCGAGGTGCTGGCGATGCTGCTCGACGAGGCGTACCAGGCCAGCCTGAACCGCGCCCCCGCCGGCCCGGCCATGGACCGCTCGGAGAGCGAGTACGACGTCCAGCAGCGCGAGGCGCGCGAGGCCCGGGAGTCGGGCGACGACCGCCGAGGCCGCCGTCGCCGCGACGACGACGACGAGCCCCGCTCCCGCCACCGCCAGCGCGACGACGACGACCGCCCGTCGGACGGCGACCGCGCCGATGAGCCCCACGCCGACGCCCGGGACGACGCCTCCGACACGGTTGTGACGGACGCCGACGCGGACGAGACGGCGCGGATGAACGGCAACGGCGACGACCGCCAGCCCGACGCCGACGCCAAGCCGAAGAAGAAGCGCCGTCGCCGCAAGAAGAAGTCGTCGACCTCCGAGCAGCCCGCCGACCAGGACTAGCCATGCCCTGGCCGCCTGCCCCGCCGCACCCCCCGTCCGAGCGCCCATCGCGCCGACGGCGTCGTCCCTCAACGGGCCCTCAGACTGTCCCCCTTGCCAAGGGGACACCGCGAAGCGACGGCGAAGCCAGTCCACGCGGAGAGGGCAGGGGCCGCGCGCGGCTGGCGGTCTCTCGGATGAGTCGCTTCCGACAACGCTCCGCGCGGACGGGGGGTAGCCGCTGGGTGAGCGCGGCGCTGGCTCTCCTCCTGGTCACCAGCACCGCTAGCGCCCAAGCCCCCATGCCCGCCCCCGACCGACTGGCGGTCCCCGTGAGCGTGTCCACGGGCGCCGGCCACCCGTCCGGCCTAGCCGATGTCGTCCGGGCCGCGGCCCGGGCCGACGTGCTGATCCTGGGCGAGCAGCACGGCGACTCCCTAGGACACGCCGTCGAACGGGCGGTGCTGGAGGCGCTGCTTGCCGGCGAGCGCCCGGTCGTGCTGAGCCTGGAGATGGTCGAGACCGACGCGCAGACGGTCCTGGACGAGTACCTCGCCGGGCTGATCCGCGAGCGCGACTTCCTCGCGGCGTCGCGGCCGTGGGGCAACTACGACGCCGACTACCGGCCGCTCGTCGAGGCGGCCCGCCAGCGAGGCGCGCCGGTCGTGGCCGCGAACGCGCCCGGGCGCTACGTGAGCCTGGTCTCGCGGCGCGGCGGGCTCGACGTGCTCGACAGCCTGAGCGCGTCGGCCCGGGCGACGATGCCGCCCCAGATCGCGCCCGCCTCGCCCGCGCTGGCGGACAAGTTCACCGCGCTGATGGGCGGGATGTCGCATGGCTCCGGCCCGTCGGTCGAGGGGATGCTGGCGGCCCAGAACCTGCGCGACGCGACGATGGCGTGGACGGTCGCCGGCGCGCTCCGCCAGTCGCCGGGTGCGCTTGTCGTCCACGTCAACGGCAGCTTCCACAGCGCCGACCGCCTGGGCGTGCCCGAGCACCTCGCCCGACTGGCGCCCGACGCGCGCGTGGTCGTGGTGACGATGGGGCCGGAGGCGCCGGAGGGACCGTCGGCCGACGACTTCGTGGTCGTGACCGAGGCGCAGGACTGATCGGACGGCCGCGTCCGAAGGCTCCGCTAGCCAGTCAGCCGGCGTCGCGGACCAGGTGGAGGTGGGCGCGCTGGACGCGCCGCAGCCCGCGGCCGGCGCAGGCTTGGTCTACGACGGCGCGCCGCTTCCGCTTGTGGTAGCCGTCCACGACGATCACGCCGCCCGGTACCAAGCGCTCCGCCAGCGCGGCGAGCACGTCGCGCAGCGCCTCCAGGTCGTGCGTCGCGACGTGGGCGACGGCCACCGGCTCGCCCGTCGCGCGGGGCAGCCCGTCCAGGATCGTGACGCGCGACGACTCGGGGCGGAACCCGTGCTGGGTCAGCGCCTCCACCAGCGCCGGGCGCCGGGCCGGAGCGACGCCGTACACGCGGACCTCGCGCGCCGACGACCGGGCGTCGGCGAGCACGACGGCGGCCCCGCCACGGTCCTCGCCGACGGTCACGATCACGCCCGGCCGGTCCGCCTCCTCCGCCTCGACCACGCGGTCGTGGAGGTCGGCCAGGGCGCTGGGCGTCAGCCGGGTCAGCTTCCGCTCGCGGACGGCCACCACGACGGGCGGCGCCGTCCGGCTGGCGACCAGGTCGCGCACGCGGCCGACGGCGGCGCGCGCGATGCGCTGGGGGAGCGTGGGGAACGACAGCGAGGGCATGGCGGAAGCTAGGCGGCGGGGCGCCGATCTGCCCTCAGCCGGCCCCGTCGTCGGCGTATGTTCACGGCCCCGCGCCTCTAGCCTCCGCGACCTGCCTATCCGCCTTCGGCACCCGTTCTCCTAGCCGATCTCGGTGTGATGCTCGCTCGCTCGTGGCCCTTGGCGGCCCTCCTCTTCCTACTGGCGGCCCCCGCCAGCGCC
The DNA here is from genome assembly GCA_963789285.1 of Rubricoccaceae bacterium. GTDB lineage: Bacteria > Bacteroidota > Rhodothermia > Rhodothermales > Rubricoccaceae > Rubrivirga. The sequence continues at coordinate 1,113,030 of CAWBJZ010000004.1, read as the reverse complement.
CAGGTGCCCGGCCAGATCGCCGGCCGCGTCACCGACGCCGAGACCGGGGAGGGCGTCATCGGCGCCGCCGTCTTGGTCGGGACGGGCAACTTCGGGACGGCGACCGACGCCCAGGGCCGCTTCAGCGTGAGCCTGCCCGAGGGGACGTACCCCGTCCGCGTCTCGTCGGTGGGCTACGAGACGTTCCGGGACACGCTGTCGGTGCGCCGCCGCGAGACGACCCGGCTCACCGTGCGGCTGGCGCCCGCCGTGGGCGACCTCGAAGACGTCGAGGTCGAGGCCCAAGCCGAGCAGGGCGTCGGCATCAGCCGGCTCGACCCCCGGACGGTGCGGGACATGCCGATGCCCGTCGCCGACGCCATCCGGGGCGTCAAGACCGAGCTGGGCGTGACCTCGTCCAACGAGCTCTCGAACAGCTTCTCGGTCCGGGGCGGGAGCTACGACGAGAACCAGTTCTTTATCGACGGCTTCGAGATCTACCGCCCGCTGCGGATCAGCCAGGGCGAGCAGGAGGGCCTGGGGCTGGTCAACGGCGACCTGGCGAGCCGGCTGACGCTGTTCGCCGGCGGCTTCCCGGTCCGCTACGGCGGCAAGCTGGCGTCGGTGCTGGACGCGAGCTACTCCGCGCCCCAGGGCAGGCTTCAGGGCACCGTCTACGCCTCGACGCTGGACGCGGGCGCCCAGGTCGGCGGCACGCTCGCGCCCGGGCTGGGGCTGGCGGTCGCGGCGCGGAGCGCTCGGCCCCAGCGCTTTTTCGCCGGCCAGGAGCTGGAGGGGAGCTACGACCCCAACTTCCGCGACCTCCAGGGCGTCGTGGACTGGCGGCTGTCGCCGAGCCAGACCGTCCGCGCGATCGGGCTCTACGCGCGGCACCGGTTCCGGCTGGCGCCGCAGCAGCAGGAGACCACGTTCGGGATCTACCCCAACCTCATCCGGACCGTCGCGCGCGACTTCGAGGGCCTGGAGGAGGACGGCTACGACATCGCCTTCGGCGGCGTGCTCCTGAACAGCCAGTTCGGCGACGTGGTCTCGGCCGAGCACCGGCTCTCGCTCTACGACATCGACGAGTTCGAGGGCTTCGACGTCACCAGCCGCTCGACGCTGTTCCGCCGCCAGCAGCGGCCCGAGGGCTCCCAGACCGACTTCGACCGGATCCTGGACGGCCAGGTCGTCCAGCAGGACCGCGCCGACAACGCGATCCGCCAGTCGGTCGTGACGGCCCAAGGCCGCTACCTCGCCCGCCTCGGTGACCACGGCGTCGAGGCCGGGTGGCAGGCGCGCGGGCTGCGCTTCGACGACCGCATCGACGAGCTCAACACGGCCGCCGGACGCGACGCGAACGGGGCGCCGCTGGCGCTCGAGTTGCGCCGGGTCCTGGCCGACACCACGTTCTCGTCGTTCCAGGGCGCGCTCTGGGTCGAGGACGCCTGGCGCCGCGGCGCCGTCACCGTCACGCCCGGGCTCCGCGCCGACTACTTCGCCTACAACAGCGAGCTGACGCTGTCGCCCCGGATCGGCGTCACCTGGGCCGCCGCGCCCCAGACGACGTGGGCCGCCTCGGCGGGCGTCTACCACCAGGCGCCGACCTACCGCGAGCTGCGCGGCGACCCCCAGCCGGGCGTCTCGGCGTTCCGCACGTTGGACGGCGACATCGCCAGCCCCCGCTCGGTCCAGGCCGTCCTAGGCGTCGACCACTTTTTCGTGTCGCGCCGGCTGGCGCTCCGCGCCGAGGTCTACGGCAAGCGGTTCTCGGACCTGATCTCGTACGACGTCGAGAACGTCCGCGTGGTGTACTCGGCCGAGAACGACTCTGAGGGCTACGCCGTCGGCGCCGACGTCCAGCTGCGCGGCGAGCTGGTGCCGGGCCTGGAGAGCTGGGTCAACTACGGGTTCTTGAAGACCGAGGAGCGGTTCTACACCCCGGTCATCCCGGCCGGCCCGCTGGGCGAGCCCGTCGCCGACCGCTTCGAGGCGCGCGGCGGAGGCGACTGGGTCCCGCGCCCGACCGACCGCCGCCACAACCTGTCGCTGTTCGTCCAGGACTACGTGCCCGGCGACGACACCTGGACCCTGCACGTCAGGACGCTCTTCGGCACCGGCCTGCCCTCGACGCCGCCCGCGCGCGACGAGAACCGCTCGCTCGACGCCATCTCGGCCTTCGACGACGGCCCCCGCAACGCGATCCGGCTCCAGCCCAGCTACTTCCGCTTCGACCTGGGCGCGACCAAGGAGCTCAACGTGGGCCGCTCGCCGTCGGGCGGGCCGCTGGAGCTGCTGGCGACCGTCGAGGTGCTCAACGTGTTCGACCAGACCAACACCGTCGCGTACTCGTGGGTCGAGCAGGTCCGGAACGGGCTCCGGCGCTTCGAAGCCGTCCCGACGCGGCTGACGCCCCGGACGTTGAACGTCCGCGTCCGCATGGACTTTTAAGGCCGATGGACTTTTAGGGCCGGCGGGAGGGCGCTTCCTGGGGCGGCCCCGCCCGACTGGCGCCCGCGCCCCGCCAGTCAGGCGCCGCCAGCCGAGGCGTTGGGAGCCGCGCCGCTACGCCTCCCCAATCCAGACGCCGACGGCCAGCACCAGCGCGCCGCCCACGACGACCTGGAGCACGGACCGCCAGAAGCCGGTCTCGAGGTACCGGTACCGGATCCAGGCGATGGCCACCAGCTCGACGGCGACGAACACGAACGCGACCGCCAGCGCGGTCCGGACGTCGGGGATCAGGAACGGCAGCGTGTGCAGGATGCCGCCCACGAACGTGGCGCCGCCGGTGATGAACCCGCGCTGGGTGGGGTCGCCGCGCCCGGTCAGGGCCCCGTCGTCGGACAACGCCTCCGACATCCCCATCGAGATCGCCGCGCCCAGCGACGCCGCCAGCCCGACCAGGAAGGCCGTCCGCGCCGAGCCGGTCGCGTAGGCCGTGGCGAAGATGGGCGCTAATGTCGAGACCGAGCCGTCCATCAGCCCCACCAGCCCGGGCTGGACCACACGTAGGACGAACGACGCGTGGTCGTCGGGGGAGCGCTCAGGCATGGGCGGGCGGGCTCAGGGCGTGGGCCGACGGCCCAGGATGGGGCCGGCCTTGGTCGAGCGCGGCGTCCTCGGCCCGGATGCGTACGCGCAGGAAGGCCGCGTTCAGCAACGAGAACGCCGCGGCGGTCCGCCAGGCGCCGGCGACCAGGGGCAGCGCGGCCACCTCGACGGCGACGCCGAGGTAGTTCGGGTGCCGGAGCCGCCGGTAGATCCCCGACCGCACGCGGAGCGCGCCTGGGACCACGACGACCGACGCCGTCCACCGCTCGCCCAGCGCGCGCATCGACGCCAGCCGGAGCCCGTGCCCCGCCGCCAGCCCGGCCAGGCCCAAGGCCACGCGCGACACGCTGGCGGTGGTGCCCGGCGGGGACCGGCGCAGCCGCGCCGTCCCCTCGGCCAGCGACGCCGCCAGCCAGCCGGCGTGGAGCGCGACGGCGGCCGGCAGCTGGTGCCGGGCGTGGACCGTCGCGCCGTTCGCGACCAGGGCGGCCTGGTTGCGCCGCGAGGCCCGCATCTCCACCAAGCGCTGGCCGGCGACGGCCGCGACCAGCGCGGCGTAGGCGCGGGGCGCTACCACCGGACCAGGACGAGCTCGGCGCCGAAGCCCGGCCCCATCGCCAGCACCAGGCCCCAGGTCCCGGCGGGCTCGGCCGCCGCCCGCATCGCCTCGTCCAGCAGCAGCAGCACCGACGTCGAGGACACGTTGCCGACGCGGCGCAGCAGGTCCCGGGTGTCGTCCAGCCGGCCGGGCTCCAGCCCCAGCCCCTCCTCGATGGCGTCGACCACCTTGGGCCCGCCCGGGTGGCACAGCCAGCGGCCGACGTCCGAGATCGCGAGCCCGTGCTCGGCCAGGAACGCCTCCACGTGGGGGCGCAGGCCGGTCCGCGCCGTCTCGGGCACGTCGCCCGACAGCACGATCTTCATGCCCTGGTCGGTCACGTCCCAGCCCATGTGCCGCTCGGTCCCGGGGAAGAACACCGAGCGCGTCCCGACGACGGCCGGCGCGGGCGCCGTGCCGGCCACGCGGACCTCGACGTCCTCGACCGCGACCGGCTGGCTGTCGCCGTGGGCGCTGGTGAGCGTCGCCAGTGGGGCGGGGCGCCCGGCGCTGGCGTTGGTTCCGGCCAGCGGGTGCTCGTCGCCCACCATCAGGACCGCCGCGGCGGCGTCGCCGAACAGCCCGGTCGCGATCAGGTTGGCGACCGAGACGTCGTGCGTCTGGATCGTCAGCGAGCACGTCTCGACCGTCAGCGCGATCGCGGCCTCGGTCGGGTGCCCGGCGAGGTAGTCGGCGACGCGGGCGATGCCGGCGGCCCCGGCGGCGCAGCCGAGCCCGTAGACCGGCGTCCGCTTGCACGTCGGCGCGAACGGCATCCGGTTCATCAGCCGGGCGTCGATGGACGGGACGGCGATGCCGGTCGTGGAGAAGAAGGCGAGGTGGTGGACGTCGGCCAGGTCCATCTCCACCTGGGCCATCAGCGCCGTGACCGCGCGCTCGCCCATGTCGACGGCGTCGCGGAGGTAGGCCTCGTTGAGGTCGGCCCAGCCGTCCATCTCGAGGTAGCGCGGCAGCGGCTCGGCGGTGTAGCGCGTCTCGATGGTGGTGTTGGCGTGGAGCGACCCGACGCGGCCGAGGTTCACGCCCTCCGGCGCCCACAGCGCCTGGATCTGCGCCGTCAGCTCCGTCTGGGGGTAGGAGTGAGTCGGGAACCCGGCGGCGGTGGCGATGATCGAGGGCATGGGCGTGGGGGAGGGGTGCGGATCAACCGTTGGAATCTCAGTCCGTTGCCCGCCTTCGAAACTTCGTGTTCTCCCCTTGCCGAGCCTGCTCCTCCCGGCTGTGTCCGGCCCGACTGGCGGACGGGCCCCGCCAGCGGGAGGGAGCCGACGGCGGCGCGCGGGGTACACGCCGGAGCCGCCCCCGCCCCGCCGATGCCCGACGCCTCCGACCCCGCCCTCGACGCCGCCCGGTCCGCCGGGCTCACCGACGTCCACGCCCGCCGCGTCGCGCTCGTCGAGCGGATGGTGCTCACCGTCGCCGCCGAACGCTACGGCGCAGCAGGTCGCGGACCTCACGGCCGACTGGCTTGGGCGCGCTCGGGCCGACGGGCCGGCCGCCTTCGACGCGCTGGCGGCGTCTGTGGAGCGGGAGGGGACCGAGACGCTGGCGGCGGTCCTGCGCACGCTGACGGCGTACTTCCACCTGGTCAACAAGGCCGAGCAGATCGAGATCGTCCGCGTCAACCGCGAGCGCGAGATGGCGGCGTCGGCGGACGCGCCCCGGGGCGAGTCGATGCAGGAGGCCGTCGCCGGGCTCCGGGACCGGGGGCTGGACGTGGAGCAGGCCCGGGCGATGGTCCGCCGCTTGGACATCCAGCCGACGCTGACGGCGCACCCGACCGAGGCCCGGCGCCGGACCGTCCTGCTCCACCAGCAGGAGGCCGCCGCCGCGCTCGACCGCCTGACGGGCGACGGGCCCCGGCTGACGCCCGCCGAGACCGACGACGCCGAGCGCGAAGCCTTGGACCGGCTGCGCCTGCTGCTGGCGACCGACGAGGTGCGCCCCGCCGCCGTGACCGTCAAGGACGAGGTGCGGCACGGGCTCTACTTCGTCGCGACCTCCATCTGGGACGTCGTCCCCCGCCTGCACGCCGACCTTGACCGCGCCTTCCGCCAGTCCTACGGCGAACGTGCCGGCGACCTCGGCCCGGTCTTGCGCTACCGCTCGTGGATCGGCGGCGACCGAGACGGCAACCCCAACGTCACGCCCGAGGTGACGGCCTGGACGCTGCGCGCCCACCGCGAGGACGCGCTCCGGCTGCACCGCCGCGCGCTCGACCGCCTGCGCCTGGACCTGTCGGTGAGCGACCAGCAGGTCGACCTGGGCGACGCGCTCCGCCAGTCGGTCGAGGAGGCGCGCGAGACCGCCGACCTGCCCGAGCGGCGCTGGCGCCAGAACGCGCACGAGCCTATCCGCTTGAAACTCATGCAGATGGGCGCCACGCTCGACCGGTTGATCGAGACGTTGCCGCCCGGAGACTCGGGCCAACCCCGGCAGCCGGGCGACGCGCCGGCCTACGACGCCGCCGCCTTCCGCGCCGACCTCGACTTGATCGCCGACGCCCTGCGCCACGCCGGACTGGCGGCGCTGGCCGACGGGGCCTTGGCCGACGCCCGAGTACGGGCCCAGACGTTCGGGTTTCACTTGGCCGCGCTCGACCTCCGCCAGCACAGCCGCCTGCACGAGCAAGCCGTCGCCGACCTGCTCAAGAGGGCCGGCGTCGAGGCTGACTACGCTGGGCTGGACGAGGACGCCCGGGTCGAGCTGCTGACGCGCGAGCTCGAGAACCCGCGCCCGTTCATCCGCCTGGGCGGCGAGACGGACGAGAACACGCAGTCGGTGCTGGGCGCGCTGCGCGTGGCGCGCGACGCGATCGAACAAGAGCCCGAGTCGATCGGGAGCTACATCGTCTCCATGACCGACGCCGTGAGCGACGTGCTGGAGGTGCTGCTGCTGGCCAAGGAGGTCGGGCTGTGGCGCCGCAACCCAGACGGGTCGGTCGAGAGCGCGATCGACGCCGTCCCACTCCTGGAGACCATCGCCGACCTGGAGGCGGGCCCCGGCCTGCTGGCGGCGCTGTTCCAGAACCCCGTCTACGCCGACCACCTGAAGGCGCGCGGCGGGATGCAGGAGGTCATGCTGGGCTACTCCGACTCCAACAAGGACGGCGGGTACTGGCAGGCCAACTGGTCGCTGCACAAGGCCCAGGGCGCCATCGCCCGGACGTGCCGCCTCCATGACGTGGACCTCCGCTACTTCCACGGTCGGGGCGGGACCGTGGGCCGGGGCGGAGGTCGCGCTGGCCAGGCCATCCGCGCCATCCCGCCGGTCGCCCAGACCGGCCGGATCCGGTTTACCGAGCAGGGCGAGGTGATCTCGTTCCGCTACGCGCTGCCCGGCATCGCGCGCCGCCACCTGGAGCAGATCGCGCACGCCCAGCTCACTGCCCTGGCCGACGCCGAGCTCGCCGGCGACGACCACCAGCCGGACGTGGACGGGCCGGCGTTCGAGCTGATGGAGCGCCTCGCCCAGCGCTCGATGGCGGCCTACCGCGGCCTGATCGACGCGCCCGAGTTCTGGCCGTGGTACGCGTCCGCGACGCCCATCGCCCACATCGCGCGGCTGTCCATCGCCAGCCGCCCGATCTCGCGCAAAGGCCTGGGCGAGCTGGACTTCGACGGCCTGCGCGCGATCCCCTGGGTGTTCTCGTGGACCCAGCCGCGTTACACCGCGCCCGGGTGGTACGGCGTGGGCACGGCGCTGGCGGAGTCGATCACCGGCGGACAGCCGGCGGGGGAGGCGGGGGACCTCGGCCTGTTGCGCGCGTTGCAGGACGACTGGCCGTTCTTCCAGGCCATCACCGGCAACGCGCTGCGCGAGATGGCCCGGGCGCGCCTCGTCGTCGGCCGGAGGTACAGCCGGCTGGCGGAGGACGGCGGGGCGACCCCGCCAGGGACGACGCCCGTCAGTCGGGCGCCGTTCGAGGCCGTCGAGACCGAGTTCGCGCGCGCCGAGGCCGCGCTGTTGCGCGTCGTCCGCCGGGACACCCTGCTCGACGAGGGGCGCGCCATCGCCGCCACCATCCGGTACCGCAACCCGGCGACGGACGTCCTGAACCTCGTCCAACTCGACCTCATGCGCCGCTGGCGGTCGGAGCCTACGGACGACGTGGCTCGGGCGCTGCTGCTGTCGGTCAACGCCATCGCCGCGGCCATGCAGTCGACGGGGTAGCGCGCCGAGCAGCGGCGGGCTCCCGCTGCCTAGTCGCAGTCCACGTCGGAGTCGTCCGCCAGCGCGCCGGCGGGGACGCCCAGCCACGCCTCGGCGTCGGCGCGCGTCCGGACGGTGTGGTAGTCCCGGTCGAGGTCGCGCGTCAAGAGCTCGAACAGGCGCAGCACGGCGTCGACGCCGTCCCGGGTGTGGACGAACACGCACCGCCCGCCCTTGATCTCGTCCGCGTACGCGTGCGCGGACCCCACCAGCTCGGTCAGCTCGTCCGGCCCGATCTCGATCTGCTGGGCCCGCGTGAGGTCCCACGCCTCGTCGAAGCCGGACTCCCAGGCGTCCATCCCCACCATCTCGGCGCACGCCGCGGTCATCTCCGTGCCAGTAACGTGTCCAGATCCGATAACGAGTCCGACACGGCACTCTTTGTGGAGTTCGATTCGGTATGGCATGTCTAAGCCTTCCAGGCCTTTAGGGGTGGGTCAGTGTAACCCTGCCCGGCTTCCGAATGCGTCGCGTGCCCCGAAATTAGCCCTTCCCCCACCACGGCGCCGGCCGACTGGCGGAGCACGTGGTCGGCAAGCGACCCGCGTGGCCGGATCCGGGGCGCGGTGGGAGCACGGCGCCGGCCCGCTTGCGCGGTCTCCCCGTGCTCTACCGTCCCGCTGGCCGACCTCGGGGTGGTCCAGCGAGCCTGGGGCGACCGGCTCGAACTCACCGTCGTCGGCCGCAACGTGCTCCACGCGCCCGAGCGGACGCACCTGGGCGCCGTGCTGGCGCCTCGCCCGTTCGTCCGCGCGGGGCTCCGGCTCTAGCCCGGTGCGCCCCGTTACAGCACGCGGTCGGGGTCCGGCGCCGGCGGCGTTTCGCCGCGGTAGCCGAAGACGCGCTTGACGGCGTCGATGGCGAGCGGGAACTGCTTCTGGACGTAGTACTGGTCGGCCGCTCGCCGGACGGCCAGCCCGTAGGTGGGGTACGGGATGATGGTCTCGGAGACGGTCTTGACCGAGACCCCGCCGTTCTTGGCGACGGCCAGCATCGAGATCAGCTCGCCGGCCCGCTCGCCGACGGCGCTCGCGCCCAGGATCTTGCCCCGCCACTCGGTCGCGAGGATCTTGACGTTGCCCGTCTCGGCGTGCTCGGTGACGGCGCGGTCGACCTTGGAGAAGGGGAAGCGGTAGACGACGAACGAGGTCCCGGCCTCGGCCAACTCCTTCTCGGTCGGGCCGAGCTGGGCGACCTCAGGCGTGGTGTACGTCGTCCAGGTGATGCCGTCGCGGTCGATGGGCGCCGGGAGCTTCAAGATCGCGTTGGTGACGGCCTGCTTGCCCATGTGCTCGCTCATGTGCGTCAGCGCGTACTCGCCGGTGCAGTCGCCCGCGGCCCAGATGTGCCCGACGGACGTCTTGCACTGGTCGTCGACGGTCACGCCTTTCTTCGTCCACGCCACGCCGGCGGCGTCGAGCCCCAGCCCCTCGATGTTGGGTTTGCGCCCGGTCGCGACCAGGAGCCGGTCGCCCACAACCTCCTCGGTCGCGCCACTGGCGGAGACCGTGACCGTGACCTCGCCATCGGTCCCGGACACCTTCTCGACGTCGACCGCCAGTCGGACGCCGACGCCCTCGGCCTCCAGCACGCCCTGGAGCAGGTCGGCGTGGTCGGGGTCGTCGCGGCCCAGCAGGTGATCGGCGCGGTCGAGGATCGTGACGCGGCTGCCGAGCCTCCGGAACGACTGCCCCATCTCGCACCCGATCGGCCCGCCGCCGATGATGACCAGGTGCTCGGGCAGGTCGGTGATCTCGAACAGCTCCTCGTTGGTCAGGTGCGGCGTCTCGTTCAGGCCCGGGATGGGCGGAGGCGCGGCGCGGCCGCCGGTCGCGATGACCGCCAGGCGGAAGCTGACGTCGCGCGCGCCGTCCGGGCTCTCCAGCCGCGCCGAGTGGGGCCCGGTAAATCGGGCGTCGGCCTGGACGACCTCGATGCCGAAGTCCTCAAAAATCTCGGGCCGGTCGGCGTCGTGGTAGATCTCCTGGCGGACGGCGTGGACGTCGGCCATGACGGCGGCGAAGTCGACGGGCGGGAGCTCGGTGCCGGGCGCGAACCGGTCGAGGTAGTCCCGGGCCTGGGCGCGCAGGCTGGCCGCGTGCAGCAGCGATTTGGACGGCACGCACCCGGTCCAGGTGCAGTCGCCGCCCAACCGGTGGCGCTCGACCATCATGGTCTTGGCGCCCAGGTTGGCGGCCGTGCCGGCGGCGGTGAGGCCGGCGGCCCCGCCGCCGAGCACCAGGAGGTCGACGTCGTAGCTGGACATGAGTCAGGGGGAAACGTGCCGGGTAGAGAGCCGCCCGAGCGACGATCTTACCCGCGCTCCCCCCGCCCCGCCCCGTGCTCTTCCTCCCCACCTTCGTCCGCGACCACGACCCCGTCCCCGCCGATGGCTGGCACGCGACCGGCGAGCCGTACCGGCTCTACCCGACGCTAGAAGAGGCCCAGGCCGCCGCCCTGGCGCCGGGCGACTTGACCGGCCGCGTCTTGGTCCTCGACCACCGCCAGCTGGCCGTCCGCGACGGCGCGACGGCCGAGATCCCCCGCTCCGCCGTCCTCAACGTCGACCCCGACGGGGACTACTGGAAGCCGGTCCCGGTCCAGGCCGGCGGGGGCTACGTGGTCCGGCGCCGCGACGGCGTCGTCGAGCTGCTGCTGATCTTTCGCCGGGGCGCGTGGGACCTGCCCAAGGGCAAGCTGGACCCGGGTGAGAGCCTGGAGCAGTGCGCCCACCGCGAGGTGTCGGAGGAGGTGGGCATTAAGAAGAAAAAGCTGGCCGTCACCGCCGACCTGGGCGAGACCGTCCACGGCTACGTCTGGGCCAGCCGCCACGTCTACGGCGTCAAGACCACGCGGTGGTACGCCATGACGACGACGGCGAGCACGTTCAAGCCCGAGAAGCGGGAGGGCATCGAGGCCGTCGATTGGGTGCCATGGGACCAGGCGAGCGACCGACTGGGCTTCGTGACCCTGCGCGAGCACTTGGCGGAGATCGACCCCGACGCGCTCGGGGTGTAGGACGGAACCGCTCGGCGCTGGGTCCGTGAGACCGATCCCTGTTCAAACGCCTAACCCGCTATGGCTTGCAAGATCGCCGTCGTCTTCTACACCACCTACGGGCACAACCACCAGCTGGCGAAGGCCGCGGCCCAAGCGGCGGAGGCCGCCGGCGCAGAGGTCCGCCTGCGCCAGGTCGAGGAGACCGCGCCCAAGGAGGTGGTCGAGGCCCAAGACGCCTGGAAGGCGCAGCAGCAAGCCATGACCGACATCCCCAAGGTCACGCACGACGACATGGAGTGGGCCGACGGCTACTTCCTGTCGTCGCCCACGCGCTACGGCGGCGCGACGAGCCAGATGCGCTCGTTCATCGACACGCTGGGCCCGCTGTGGCAGAAGGGGAAGCTGGCCAACAAGACGTTCACCGCCTCCACGACGGCCGGCAACACGCACGGCGGCATGGAGACGACGCTGCAGACGCTGTACGTCACGGCCATGCACTGGGGCTGCATCCTGGTCCCGCCCGGCTACACCGACGACGCGGTCTACGCGGCCGGCGGCAACCCCTACGGGACCAGCGCCCTCGCCGACGGCGAGACGGTTTCCGACGAGGCCATCGCGGCCGTCGAGCACCAAGCCCACCGCCTGGTCACCTACACGGACAAGCTGGTGGCCTAGCCCTCGTCTGGTCTCTCCCGCGGCCGGCGAGTCCCGGCCGGCGAGTCCCGCCAGTCGGCCGCGTGGCGGGCGGCCTCCGCCCGCAGGGCTAGTAGGCGCCGGACTGGCGGGCGATCAGGAAGCTCTCGACCGTCGACCGCCGGTCGCGGCGGTTCTGGCGGTACCGCTTGCCGCGGAGCTTGGCCGTCGGCGTGATCCCTAGCGCCCACCAGCGGACGCGGAGGGCATCGAAGAAGGAGAGGGGGGAGTCAAAAAGCGGCGGCATAACGAGTTCTTTCCAGGGAACGCCCTAACGGATTCTCGACCCGACAAGTGCCCGACACGTCCCGTTGTCGTCAAACCTCCCTTGTCGCGCGGGGTGCGTCGCCGGGGCGAGATGCGCTGGGGCGTGACGCGAGAGCGCTAAAAAGGCGACGCCGACCCGCGGAGGGCGGAGCCGGCGTCGGGGCGGAGAGGGAGGGATTCGAACCCTCGGTACCCTGTTAAGAGTACACCGCTTTAGCAAAGCGGCGGTTTCAGCCACTCACCCACCTCTCCGGCGGCGACCGTGACCAGGTCGGGCGGCAAAGCTAGAGACAGGCGCCCGGGGCGGCAACCGGCCGGCGTGGAACGTCTCGTGAACCGCGCCCCACTGGCGGAGGCGGTGAGCGAGTGTCAGTCCGTCCCCACGGTCGGGTTCCAGAGCGACGCGTCGCTGGCGCCGTCGCGCTCGAACCAGAACCGGGGGCGCTCGACGCGCTCGGGCCACACCTGGTCCATCGTCGCGGCGTCGTACACGCGGCCGTTGGCGACGGTGTAGCGGATGTTCTCCGTCAGGCGCAGGTCCTGGAGCACGTCGCCGTCGACGACCAAGAGGTCCGCCAGCTTGCCGGGCGTCAGGGAGCCCAAGTCCTGGTCCAGCCCGAGGTACTCGGCGCCCGACAGCGTGGCGGCGCGGAGGGCTTCGAGCGGCGTCATCCCGCCCTGCTCGAACATCCACAGCTCCCAGTGCGCGCCCAGCCCCTGGAGCTGGCCGTGCGCTCCGAGATAAACCGGAACGCCGCGCTGGTTGAGGTCCTTGGCGGCTTCCGCCAGCGTCACGTGCCACCACTCGGTCTCCGGGACCGTCACGCGGCGGCGGGACCGGGCGTCGACCTCGCCTCGGGGCGTGAACGACAGCAGGCGCTCGTTCTCCCACACGTTCGACTCCGCGTACCAGTAGTTCTCGCCCCACAGCCCGCCGTAGCCGACGACCAGCGTCGGGGTGTAGCCCACGTCGGTCGCGGCCCACAGGTCGAGCACGTCGCGGTACAGGGGCGCGACCGAGATCGCGTGCTCGATCCCGGTGTGCCCGTCGATGACCATGTTGACGTTGTGGAAGAACGTGGACCCGCCCTCGGGCATCACCAGCATGTCGAGCTCGCGGGCCGCGGCCAGGACCTGCTGGCGCTGGTCGCGGCGGGGCTGGTTGTAGCTCTTGACCGAGAAGGCGCCGACGGCCTTCAGCCGACGCAGGTGACTCCGGGCGTCATCGAGCGAGTTGATCTGGACGCGGATGTCGCCGTCGGCGCCGTAGAGAATGGAGCCCGTCGAGTACACGCGCGGCCCGACGATCTCGCCGGCCTTGACCAACTCCGACAGGCTGAACACCATCTCGGTCGAGGCCGAGGGGTCGTGCATCGTCGTCACGCCGAAGGCCAGGTTGGCGTAGTAGTTCCAGTTGGCCTGGGGCAGCATCCCCGTCCCGAAGTGGCCCGCATGCGCGTGGACGTCCACGAAGCCCGGCAGGATCGTGTGGCCGGCGGCGTCGATGACCTCGGCCCCGCGCGGCACGTCGATTTGGGCGCGTGGACCGACGGCCTCGATCCGGTTGCCCCGCACGACGACGGTCCCGTCCGGGATGACGGTGTCGCTGTCCATCGTCACCACCTGGGCGCCGACGAAGGCGACCACGCCCCGAGGCGCGTCCACGGCCGCCGCCAGCCCGACGGGCGTCCCGCTGGCGGCGGGCTCGGGGATCTCGTCGGGCGCGCCGGGCACGAAGGCGAAGGTGTCTTCGAGCGTGCGCGTGAACACCTCCGGACCGATCATCCAGCGCAGCGTGTCGTCGTCCAGCCAGTGCAGGTCGGTGCCGGCGTCTCGGCTGACGCGCTGGACCGGGATCGCGCGCGTGTCCTTGCTCAACGCGACGGCGGCGCCCGCCACCGGGAACGGGGCGACGTAGACGTTGAACGCCTCCACGAAGGCGACGTAGCGGCCGTCGGGGCTGGGGACCACGTCGGTGGCGTAGTCCATCGTGAAGTGGGTGACCTCGTCGGAGCCGTCGAGGTCGACGCTCTTGAGCTGCTTGATCAGCCCTCCACCCGTCAGGAACGTCAAGCGGTCGCCATCGGCGGTAAAGCGGGGGTCGCGGCCGGACTCGGTCACCAGCCGCGCGTCGCTGCCGTCGGCGTTCATGACGTAGAGCCCCTCGTCCATGCCGTAGAGCCCGCCGCGCAGGCCGTTCCCGCCGCCGCGCTGGACGACGATGTGGCGTCCGGCGGGCGAGAACCGGGGCGTGCTGTAGTGGCCGGGCCGCGTCGTGACGGCGCGCTCGTTCCGCCCGTCCACGTCCATCACGACGACGGACCCGTAGGCGTCGTCGTTCCACGTCGTGAAGACCAACTGGCGGCCGTCGGGGGAGAAGGCGGGGTCGTACTCGAAGCGGTCGTCGTTGGTGGTGAGGCGGCGGGGTTCGGCGTCGCCGCGCTTCGTCCACAGGTGGCCGAGGGCGGCGAACACCATCGTCTCGCCGTCCGGCGAGGTCGCGGCGTCCCGGATCATCCGGACCGTGAACGTGCCGTCGTCGACGCGCCGCTGGCTGCGGACGGCCTCGGTCACGGTCTGCTCGACCTCCGCCGTGAACGGGATGTCCCGGACCTGTCCCCCCGCGACGTCGGCGCGGTGCAAGCCGCCGTTGGCCCAGTAGACCAGGCTCCCCGAGTCGGGCGTCCAGGCGTAGTTGGGGTAGACGCCGAAGATGGCCCACGTCTCCTGCTGGTCGCGGCTCAGCTCGCCCGTGATGGGGCGGGTGGCGCCGGTCTCTAGGTCGAGCACGAACAGCGCCGTCTGGTCGCGGACGCGGCGCACGAACGCCAGGTGTCGGCCGTCGGGCGAGGGCTGGGGACGGGCGGCGCCGCCGGGGCCTTCCAGGATCGGTGTCGAGGTCGCCGGTCTCGCGGTCCAGCCGGCGGATGGCGTAGATCCCGGCGTTGGGGTCCTTGTTGTACTGGAAGTTGGGCCCGGGCGTCAAGTCCTCGGAGAAGTAGACGTAGCGGCCGTCGGGCGAGACGGCGGGCTCGCCGGCGTCCTGCTGGTCGTTGCGCCGCTCGGTGAGGCGGAGCCCGGCGCCGCCGGTCCGGTGGTACATCCACATCTCGCCGGCGCCGAGGATCGGCCCGAGGTGAAGTGCTTGCGGGCGATGAGGTAGTCGCCGTCGGGCGTCCAGACGGCGTTGTTGAGCAGGCGGAAGTCCTCGTCGGTGACCTGCTCGAAGTCGTCGCCGGCCGCGCTCATCGTCCACACGTTGTCGCCGCCGGCGCGGTCCGACGTGAACGCGATCCGGCTGCCGTCGGGCGACCACCGGGGCTGGAGGTCGAACGCAGGGCCGGACGTGATCCGCCGGGCCGTGCCGCCGGCGATGGGGAGGGTGTACAGGTCGCCCACGAGGTCGAACACGATGCGCGTGCCGTCGGGGCTCACGTCGAGGTTCATCCAGGTCCCCTCCGTCGTGGTGAACCGGACGGTCTCGGTCGGGCCATGCGCCGCGGAGACGTCCCAACTGTCGTCCACCTCGGCCGTCGTGTCGGCCGCGGCGACGGGGGCGCCGTGCCCGTGGCCGTCGTCGTCGGTCTGGGCCGCCACCTCGCCAGAGACGGCGACAGCCAGCGGGGCGGCGAGGGCGAGGAGCAGCGTGAGTCGGCGGAGCATGGCGGGCGGGGAGCGTGCGCGCCCAACCTAGCTCCGCCGCTTAGCCCTTCCTGCTGGCGGAGCGCCTCCGCCAGTGGGGCCTTAGTCGCTCTGGCCAAGCAGCGACCACAGCGCGGCGCCGGCCGCGCCGACGGCGGCCGTGCCGAGGGCAGCGCCGGCCCAGCCGGGGCCTTGAGTGAGTTTTTCGGCGACCAGCCAGCCCGAGGTCCCGTTGTTGCCCGGGCCGGGCCACGTCGAGGCCCCGCACAGATAGAGGCCGTCGACCGGCATCTCGTAGCGCGTCCATCCGGGGAAGGGGCGGAACGCTAGGTTCTGGCGCAGGTGGACGCTCCCGCCGAGGGAGTCCCCGCCGACCAGGTTGGCGTTGTGGGCCTCTAAGTACTCCGGGCTCATGGCGAACTGGCCGACGACGTGGTCGCGGACGCCCGGCGCGAACCGCTCCAGCTTGTCCAGCACGCGCTCGGTGAACGGGGCGGTCGCTTGGCCCCAGTCGGTCGCGGTGATCTCGCCGGCCGCGTCGCCTCGGATCTCGCCGGGCAC
Organism: Rubricoccaceae bacterium; assembly: GCA_963789285.1. Lineage (GTDB taxonomy): Bacteria > Bacteroidota > Rhodothermia > Rhodothermales > Rubricoccaceae > Rubrivirga. The sequence goes on along the minus strand of CAWBJZ010000004.1, from coordinate 1,097,003 downwards.
GGTCCGCACCTGAATCCACAGCACGTGCGTGCCGTCGGGCGCGCGCGTGGGATCGACGGCCGTCGTCTGGCCGACGATCAAGAGCGGGCTGTCGGGGAGCAGGCCGGCCAGGCTCTGCTGGTAGGTCCGCGCCAAGTCATCGACCGTCGGAGGGATGTGGACGTAGGCGAACTCGGCGATGTCGTCGCCGGCGGCCCAGGGGACGGGGGCGTCCAGGGCCAAGTGAAGCATGAACGTGCCCGGGCCGTGCTGGTAGCGCTCCACCTTCCGCCGGAAGCCCTCGGGCAGCGGCTCGTCCGGCAGCAGGCGGTCGAACACCAGGCCGGGCGTCAGGTTGGCGACGACGGCGCGGCTGGCCTCGATCCGCTCGCCGTCCGCCAGTTCGACGCCGGTCGCCTTCCCGCTGGCGGTCGTGACGCGCGCGACGCGGGCGCCGGTGCGGACCGTCCCGCCGTTGGCCTCGATCAGGCCGACCAGCGCCTGGGACACCCGGGAGGCCCCGCCCTCCGCCACCACCATCCCGCCCTCGATGTTCGAGAACGTCTCCATGAGCGGGAAGACCGCGCCGCCGGAGACGTCCGGCCCGAAGTCCATGTGCAGGCCCCAGGTCGCGAGCACGGCTTGGGCTTCGGGCGTTTGGAAGTAGCTGTTGCCCAGCTCGCGCGTCGAGTCCAGGAGCAGCCGCGCCAGCTCGGACGTCCGCTCGACGCCGACCGAGGCCGCGCCCTGGGCCGCCGCCGCCGCCGCCCCGGCCGAGGGCAGCGCCTTGCCGTACAGCGGCAGCACGACCTTGCCCAGGTCCTGGAAGCGCGCGTGCAGCTGGCGGAGCCCGTCGGCGTCGGCGGGGTCGCGCTCGGCGAAGGCGTCGGCGGTGCGGTCGAGGTCGGCGAAGGCGCGGAGCGCGGTGCCGTCCGCGAACACGTTGCAGAACGGCTTGTCGGAGTGCGCGAACCGGAGCCCGTGGGTCTCTAGCTCGTCCTTCCAGGCGGCGTAGGCCGGCGACTGCCGGAAGAGGTTCTGGTTGGTCGAGTACAGGTCGTGGACCACGCCCGGGACCGTCGCTTGGCCCGAGCGGACGCACCCGCCGACCTCGTCCTCGGCCTCCAGCACCACGACGGACCACCCGGCCTTGGCGAGCCCGGCGGCGGCGACGAGGCCGTTGTGTCCGGCTCCGATGACGATGGCGTCGTAGGTCATGGCGATGCGAGAGGGGAGCGCCCTCCACGCCGGGCGCCGGCGCCCGTTCCATCCCTCGCCCCGCTGGCGGACGGCTTCCGCCAGTGGGGCCGAGCGTGCGGTATGCTGGGGCCCGCCGCACCGCCCGACCCCATGCCCTACGTCCTCGCCCTCGACCAGGGCACCACCTCGTCCCGCGCCATCCTGTTCGACGAGTCCGGCGCCGTCGTCGCCCAGAGCCAGCGGGAGATCGGGCAGCACTTCCCCCGCCCGGGCTGGGTGGAGCACGACCCGGTCGAGATCTGGGAGACGCAGCGCGACACCGCGCGCGCCGCGCTGGCGGAGGCCGGCGTCCAAGCCGGCGACCTCGCCGCGGTCGGCGTCACGAACCAGCGCGAGACCGTGGTCGTGTGGGACCGCGCGACCGGTGAGCCCATCCACAACGCCATCGTCTGGCAGGACCGCCGCACCGCCGACGTCTGCGCCCGGCTCCAAGCCGACGGCCACGCCGACGCCGTCCGCCAGCGGACCGGGCTGGTGCTCGACCCGTACTTCTCGGGCACCAAGCTGGCCTGGCTCCTGGACCACGTCGACGGCGCGCGCGACCGGGCTGAGGCGGGCGAGCTGGCCTTCGGGACCGTCGACAGCTGGGTCCTGTGGAACCTGACGGGCGGCCGCGTCCACGCGACCGACGTGACGAACGCGAGCCGGACGATGCTCTTCGACCTCCGCACGCTGGACTGGAGCGACGAGATGCTGGAGCTGCTCGACGTGCCGCGTGCGGTCCTGCCCGAGATCCGGCCCGTCGGCCGGGCTGTTTGGCGAGACCGATCCCGAGGTGCTGGGCGCGTCCGTCGCCGTGACCGGCGTCGCGGGCGACCAGCACGCGGCGCTGTTCGGCCAGCGCTGCACCGAGCCCGGCCAGGCCAAAAACACCTACGGGACGGGCTGTTTTCTGCTCTACCAAACGGGCCCCGAGCCCGTCGCCAGCGAGCACGGGCTCCTCACCACGCTGGCGTGGCAGCTCGAGGGCCAGCCGGCGCAGTACGCCCTGGAGGGCTCGGTCTTCGTGGCCGGCGCCGCCGTCCAGTGGCTGCGCGACGAGCTCGCAGATCATCGAGACCTCGCCCGACGTCGAGGCGCTGGCGGCGTCGGTCGACGACAGCGACGGCGTGGTGGTCGTGCCGGCGTTCGTGGGGCTGGGCGCGCCGCACTGGGACCCCTACGCCCGGGGCGCCGTGTTCGGCCTCACGCGGGGGACGAGCCGCGCCCACATCGCCCGGGCGACGCTGGACGGCGTCGCCCACCAAGCCGCCGACCTCCTGGAGGCCATGACCGCCGACGCCGGCGCGCCGCTGGCGGAGCTGCGCGTCGACGGCGGGATGACGGCCAACGACCTGCTCATGCAGACCCAGGCCGACCTGCTGGGCGTGCCGGTCGTCCGCCCCGAGATCGCCGAGACGACGGCGCTGGGCGCCGCCTTCCTGGCCGGCCTAGGCGCCGGCGTCTGGACCGAGGCCGACCTCGACCGCCAGTGGGCCGCGTCGGCGCGCTGGGAGCCCACGCCGGGCGCCCAGACCGAGGCGGCCCGAGCGCGGTGGCGCCGCGCGGTCGACCGCGCCAAGGGCTGGGCAGAGGACGAAGCGTGACCCGCCAGCGCGGCGCCGCCACATCCGCCGGCGAGGAAACCGGCGCTGCGTCCCGGCGCTACACCTAACCGACCGACGCGACCCACCGCGTCCTTCCATCAACCTCCGCTCCTCATGATTCCCTTCCAGCGCGACGCGATGCGGCAGTCGCTCGCCGACACCGACACGTTCGACGTCGCCATCGTCGGCGGAGGCGCGACCGGGCTGGGGTGCGCCGTCGACGCGGCCGCGCGCGGGTACGCGACGGTGCTGGTCGAGCGCGACGACTTCGGCTCGGGCACGTCGAGCCGGTCGACCAAGCTGGCGCACGGCGGCGTCCGCTACCTCGCCCGGGGCGACGTGCGGCTCGTGCGCGAGGCGCTGCGCGAGCGCGGGCGGATGCTCGCCAACGCGCCCCACATCGCCTACTCGCGCGCCTTCGCCGTGCCGGCCTACTCCTGGTGGGAGAAGCCGTACTACGGCGCCGGCCTGTTCGCCTACGACCGACTGGCGATGAGCCTGGGCATCGGCTCGACCCAGCTGCTGTCGGAGGACGACTACGTCGAGCGCGTCCCGACCGCCCGGCGCGACGGGCTCGACGGCGGCGTGCTGTACTACGACGGCCAGTTCGACGACGCCCGGCTCGTCGCTCGCGCTTGCGCGGACGGCGGCGGACCTGGGCGCGGTCGTCCTCAACCACACGGCCTGCGTCGGCATCGAGTCGAGCGGTGGGACCGTCGACGGCCTGCGCGTCCGGGACCTGGAGGACGGCGACGAGCGGTCGGTTCGCGCTAGGGTGGTCATCAACGCGACCGGGGTCTGGGCCGACGAGGTCCGCCGGCTCGACAAACCGGACGCCCGGCCCATGCTGGAGCCCAGCCGGGGCGCCCACATCGTCCTGGACCGGCGCTTTCTGCCGGGCGAGACCGCCGTGATGGTGCCCAAGACCGACGACGGGCGCGTGCTGTTCGCGATCCCCTGGCTGGGCAAGACCGTCGTCGGGACGACCGACGTGCCCGTCGACGGGCCCTCAGCCGAGCCCCGGCCCAGCGACGACGAGGTGGGCTACATCCTGGAGCACGCCGGCCGCTACCTCGACCCCGCGCCGACGCGCGACGACGTCCGCGCGGTCTGGGCCGGGCTCCGCCCGTTGATCTCCGACCCCGACGCCGACGACACCGCCGCGTTGTCGCGCGAGCACGTCGTCACCGTCTCGGCGTCCGGCCTGGTGACCGTCACCGGCGGCAAGTGGACCACCTACCGCGTGATGGCCGAGGACGCCGTCGACCACGCCGCCGAGAGCGCCGGGCTGCAGGAGCGGCCGCACGACACCGCCGACCTGCGCCTGCGTGGCTGGCAGCCCGAAGCCCTCGTGGACCGCGACGCCCCGTTCGGCGCCTACGGCGCGGACGCCGACGCGCTCCGCCAGCTGGTCGAGGCCGAGCCCGAGCTGGCGGCGCCGGTGCACGAGCGCTTGCCGACCGTGACGGGCGCCGAGATCGTCTGGGCCGCGCGCGAGGAGCAGGCCCGGACGGCGGTCGACGCGCTGGCTCGGCGCACGCGCGGCCTGTTCCTGGACGCCGACGCCTCGGCGGAGGCCGCCCAGACCGTCGCCGACCTGGTCGCGCGCGAGACGGGCCACGACGCCGAGTGGGCCGCCGAGCAGGCCCAGGCCGTCCGCCAGCTGGCCGCGGGGGAGATGGGCTAGGCCGAGACCTGGGGCGGACGCTTTATACTGACCCCGTCCCCACCGCCGATCCCATGCTCGCACGCATCGCCGCCCTCCTCTTGGTCCTGTCGCTCTCGGCGCAGGCCCAAGACGCCCTGGTCTACCAAACGCCCGCGCCCGAACTGGCGGCGCTCGTGGACGCGCCCCGGACGCCGGCCGTCAGCCTGAGCCCGGACCGCGAGACGATGGCGTTCCTGACCCGGCCGGGCTCGCCGCCGATCACCGAACTGGCCGAGCCCGAGCTGGGGCTGGCCGGCGTCCGGATCAACCCGCGCACGACCGGACCCAGCCGGGCGAGCGGCTTTACCGCCGTCTCGTTCCGCGCCGTCAACGGCGGGACGGAGCGCCCGCTCCGCGGTCTGCCCGCCGACGCGCGTGTGCGGTCGGTCTCGTGGAGCCCCGACAGCCGCCACGTCGCCATGCTGGTCGACGTCCCCGACCGCATCGAGCTGTGGACGGCCGACGTCGCGACGGGCCAGGCCCGGCGCGCGTTCGCCGGCGCCGTCAACGACGCGGCGCCTGGGGCCTCGTTCGCCTGGCTTCCGTCGAGCGCCGGGCTCGTCGTCCGCGCCGTCCCCGCCAGTCGGGCGGCGGCGCCGGTCGAGGACGCCACGCCGACCGGCCCGGTCGTCCAGCAGAGCGACGGCCAGGCCGCGCCCGCACGGACCTACCAGGACTTGCTGGAGAGCCCGCTCGACGAGGCCCTGTTCGACCATTACATGACGTCGAGCTTGGTGGCCGTCGGCTTGGACGGCACCACTCGTCAGCTGGGCGACGACGCGGCCTACGTGTCCATGGCGCCCTCCCCCGACGGCGAGTACCTGATGACCGAGGCGCTGCACCGGCCGTACTCGTACCTCGTCCCGTGGTACCGCTTCCCGCGCCGCGTCGAGGTCCGCGATGTGCCGACGGGCGCGCTCGTCCACACCGTCGCCGACACCGACCTCGCCGAGCGTGTCCCCATCGCCTTCGGCTCCGTCCCGACCGGCCCGCGCTCGTTCGAGTGGCGCGCCGACGCGCCCGCGACCGTCGTTTGGGCCGAGGCCCAGGACGGCGGCGACGCCGGTGCCGAGGCCGCGATCCGCGACCGCTTGTACGCGCTGGAGGCGCCGTTCGACGGGGCTCCGGCCGAGCTGGCGGCGTTCCCGCTCCGCTACGGCGGCGTCACCTGGGGCGACGGCCAGACGGCCATGGCCTACGACAGCCAGTGGCAGACGCGCCAGGTCAACGCCTACCGCCTGCGCCCCGACCAGCCCGGCGCCGCGCCCGAGACCGTGTTCTCGTACTCGTTCGAGGACCGCTACGCCAACCCCGGCTCCCCGATGACGGTCCCCAACGACGCCGGCTACTCGGTCCTGCAGATCGACGACGGCGCCGTCTACCTCACCGGCCAGGGCGCCTCCGACGAAGGCAACCGCCCGTTCGTGCGCCGCCTGGACCTGGAGTCCGGCGAGACGACCGAGCTGTTCCGCTCCCAGGCGCCGTACTACGAGCGCCCCGTCGCCTTCCTGGACGACGGCGTCCTGCTGACCCAGCGCGAGACCGTCACCGACCCGCCGAACTACATGGCGCGCGACCTCTCGACGGGCTCGGCAACCGCGCTGACGGCCTTCCCCCACCCGTACCCCGAGCTGGCGGCCGTCCAGAAGGAGACCGTCGAGTACACGCGCGCCGACGGCGTCCCGCTCTCGGCCACGCTGTACCTCCCGCCGGGCTACGACGCCGAGCGCGACGGCCCGCTCCCGACCTTGGTATGGGCCTACCCGACCGAGTACAAGAGCGCCGACGCGGCCGGCCAGCGCTCCGACAGCCCGTACCAGTTCACCTACGTGAGCTACTGGGGCGCCGTCCCGTTCGTCACGCGCGGCTACGCCGTCCTGGACGACGCCGCGTTCCCCGTCGTCGGCGAGGGCGAGGACGAGCCCAACGACACGTTCCGCGAGCAGCTGGTGATGAACGCCCAGGCGGCCATCGACGCCGGCGTCGGCCGCGGCGTCGTCGACCCCGACCGCGTGGCCGTCGGCGGCCACAGCTACGGGGCCTTCATGGTGGGCAACCTGCTCGCCCACTCCGACCTGTTCCGCGCCGGCATCGCCCGGTCGGGCGCCTATAACCGTACGCTGACCCCGTTCGGGTTCCAGCGCGAGGAGCGCACGTTCTGGGACGACCCGATGCTCTACGTCGGCATGAGCCCGTTCATGCACGCCGAGAAGATCGACGAGCCGATCCTGCTCGTCCACGGCGACGCCGACAACAACCCGGGCACGTTCACGCTCCAGTCGGAGCGGTTGTACGGCGCGCTCAAGGGGCTGGGCGGGACCGCGCGGCTGGTGCTGCTCCCGGCCGAGAGCCACGGCTACCGCGCGCGCGAGTCGCTGCTGCACATGCTGTGGGAGCAGGACCGCTGGCTGGAGACCTACGTCAAGAACGCCGGCGCCCGCGAGTCGCAGGCGGCGGGCGGGCGCTAGCGCGTGCCGCCGCTCCGGCTCCGCCAGTCGGGCGAGTACGACGCGGCCTCCGAGGTCGCGGTCGAGCCCGACGGCCGGTTCACGGCCGAGCACGGCGGCTACGTCACCGCCGGGCGCCGCGCCGGTACGCTGTCGCGGCGCGACCTCCGCGCGCTCGCCCGACTGGCGGACGCCGTGGAGCTGAACGCGACGCACGCCGCCCAGGGCTGCCGTCGTGACTGTGCTGACCATCGGCGACCGCTCGGTCTCGTGGGCCGGCGCGCCTCCGACCCCGGCGCTGGCGGCCGTCGTCGGCGCGCTCGTGCGGTTGTAAGGCGCTAGGCTGCGTCCACCACGGCCCAGCCGTAGTCGTAGAGCGGGCGCAGCGCCTGGGCCGTCTCGACGGCGAGGTCGGTGAACGACGGCGACTGCACCGCCGCGTCCGGGATGTCGTCGCGGAAGGCGACGTAGCCCGACTTCCACCGTAGGAACTCCGCGACCGGCGAGTCGGCGAAGGACTCGAAGCCGCGCGGCATCCGCTTGAGCAGGTTCGTGCCCGTCGCCCGGAACCGCAGGCCCGACTGGCGGACTTGATCGACAACGTCGAGCCACGCTTGAGGCTCGGCCACCATCCGCTCCCGCCAGCGGCGCAGGAGCTTCGAGTCGGGCGTCCAGAAGCCGCCGCCGACGAGCGACCCGCCCGGCTGGACCTGGACGTAGAGGCCGCCCGGCGCCTTGCGGTCGCCGCCGCGCCCCAGCGCCAGCGACACGTAGGTCTTGTAGGGCGTCTTGTCCTTCGAGAACCGGGTGTCGCGGTAGATCCGGTAGACGGCCCGCTTGGGCGCCGTCGCCAGCGGCAGGCCGGCTTCCGCCAGCCGCCGGCCCAGGTCGCCGGCCAGCATCAAGAGCGGCTCCTTGAGCTCGTCGTCGTAGGCCGCCTTGCGGGGCTTGAACCAGTCGCGGTCGTTGTGCTCGGCCAGGTCGCGCAAGAACGCTAGCCCTTGGTCGGAGAAGCCGGGGAAGGGCGGCAGGAGGTCGGGCGGGGCGGCCATGCGATGGGGGAGCGGCGAGTCAGGGCGCTGAGACGGCGCCCGGCCGGGAGCGGTCCGGCCCGGGCGGCGTAAGTTGGCCGACGTGACCCTCCCGCTCCCCGCCTCCGACCTCGTCGAGTTGGGCCGCCAGCACGGCGCGGTCTCGATCCGTGTGTTCGGCTCGTTCGCCAGGGGGACGGACGGAGCGGAGAGCGACCTCGACCTGCTGGTCCGCTTCGACGCCGGCCGGACCTTGCTCGACCTCATCGGCCTCAAGCACTCCGTCGAGGACAGGGTGGGGCGCGCCGTTGACATCGTCACGGAGGACTCGCTGCACCCAGCCCTGAGGGCGTCCATCCTCGCTGACGCGGTCCCGGTCTCGTGAGGGGGGACGACTTCTACCTCACCCACATCGCCGAGCGGATCGGCCGGATCGAAGCGTACACGTCGGAGGGGAAAGAGGGCTTCCTCTCGTCCACGCTGACCCAAGACGCCGTCATCCGAAGCTTCGAGGTGATCGGGGAAGCGGTCAAGCAACTGTCGCCGGCCGTTCGGGAGCAGGCCCCGGACGTGCCGTGGCGGAGCATCGCGGGGTTCCGAGACGTGCTCATTCACAACTACATCGGCGTCGATGTGGCGCTGGTGTGGGAGACGGTGGAGGTGCAGGTGCCAGTTCTGAAACGAGCGGTCCAGCGTCTACGGGACGGGACCGCGCCGTAGCGCTCCACTCCTACCTCGCCTGCCGGTCCTCGATCAGCCGGTCCACGACCTCGGGGTCGGCCAGGGTGGACGTGTCGCCCAGGGCGTCGTGCTCGTTGGCGGCGATCTTGCGCAGGATGCGGCGCATGATCTTGCCGGACCGCGTCTTGGGGAGGCCGGCGCCGGCGAACTGCAAGAAGTCGGGCCGGGCGATGGGGCCGATGACCGTGCGGACGTGCTGGCGCAGCTCGTCGCGCAGCGCGTCGGTGGCGTCGTGGCCGGCGCCCAGGGTCACGTAGGCGTAGATGCCCTGCCCCTTGATCGCGTGCGGGACGCCGACGACGGCGGCCTCCGCGACGGCGTCGTGGAGCACGAGCGCGCTCTCGACCTCGGCCGTGCCCATCCGGTGGCCGGAGACGTTGATCACGTCGTCCACGCGGCCCGTGATCCAGTAGTAGCCGTCGGCATCCCGTCGCACGCCGTCGCCGGTGAAGTAGGCGCCGGGGTAGGCCGTGAAGTAGGTCTTGACGAAGCGGTCGTGGTTCTGGTAAACCGTCCGTGCCTGGCCGGGCCACGAGTCGTCGATGAGCAGGATGCCCTCCGCCTCGCCCTCCAGCGTCTCGCCTTCCTGGCTCACGACGCGCGGCTTGATTCCAAAGAACGGGAAGCCCGCCGCGCCCGGCTTCTGCGCGACCGCGCCCGGCAGCCCGACCATCATGATGCCGCCGGTCTCGGTCTGCCACCAGGTGTCCACGATGGGGCACCGGCCGTCGCCGACGACCTCGTCGTACCACCGCCACGCCTCGGGGTTGATCGGCTCCCCGACCGTTCCCAGCAGCCGCAGCGACGAGCGGCTGGAGCGCGTCACGAAGTCGTCCCCCTGGGCCATCAGCGCGCGGATGGCCGTCGGCGCGGTGTAGAACTGGGTGACGCCGTGGCGGTCGACGACGTCCCAGAAGCGGCCGGCGTCGGGGTAGGTCGGGATGCCCTCGAAGAAGACCTGGGTGCAGCCGTTGATCATCGGGCCGAAGGCGATGTAGCTGTGGCCGGTGATCCAGCCGACGTCGGCGGTGCACCAGAACACGTCGTCGGGCTGCAAGTCGAACACCAGCTCGTGCGTGACGGACGTCCAGACGCAGTAGCCGCCGGTCGTGTGGACGACGCCCTTGGGCGTGCCCGTCGAGCCCGACGTGTACAGGATGAACAGCGGCGCCTCGGCGTCCATCTCAGCACATGGCACCGTCGCGCCCGACTGGCGGAGCTCGTGCGCCCACACGTCGCGGGACTCGTCCCAGCCGACCTCGGCGCCGGTGTTCTGGACCGTCAGCACCTTCGTGACGCGCTGGCCCCGGCGCTGGGCGATCTCGACGGCGGCGTCCACGTTCGCCTTGAGCGGGACGCGCTTGCCGCCGCGCCGTCCCTCATCGGCCGTCACGACCCAGGCGCTTTGGGCGTCGACGATCCGGCCCGCCAGCGCCTCGGGGCTGAAGCCGGCGAAGACCACCGAGAACACGGCGCCGATGCGCGCGCAGGCCAGCATCGCCCAGACGGCGTCGGGGATCATGGGGAGGTACAGCGTCACGCGGTCGCCCTCCGTTACGCCTAGGTCCAAAAGCATTTGCGCCATCTCCTGCACTTCGGCCAAGGCTTGGGCGTAGCTGATGTGCCGCGCGTCCTCATCCGGCTCGTCGGGCTCGAAGACCAGGGCCGTCTTGTCCGGCTGCGACTCGGCCCAGCGGTCGAGCGCGTTGTAGCAGGCGTTGAGCCGGCCCTCGGTGTACCACCGGATGTGGACGTCGCCCGGCCCGTAGCTCACGTCCTTGACCGTCTCGAACGGCCGCGTCCAATCCACGCGGCCGGCCTGCTCGCGCCAGAAGCCCTCGTTGTCCTCGACCGACTGGCGGTAGAGCTCGGCGTACCGCTCGCGCGAGTCGACGTGGGCGCGCTGGCGGAAGGCGTCGGAGGGCGGGTGGAGGTCGGGCATGGGGTCGGAAGCGGGACGGGGGAGGCCGGGGGAAGGAAATACGCGGCGGCGCGCGCCGCCAGCGGCTCAGGCGTCGACGCGCTCGACGGGCTGGAGGTCGCCGGCCTCCTCGTCGGTGTACATCCGGGAGTCCACGATAAAGCGGAGCCCGAGCGGGATCTCGATCGAGAAGCTGGAGCCCCGGCCCGGCTTCACGTCCACGGTGAGCTGGGTGTGCTTCCAGTACTCGAACTGCTGGCGCTCGATGTAGAACGGGACGCCGTGGATGTCGCCGATCTTGACGTCGGAGCGGCCCAGCCGGAAGCCGCCCTCGGGGTAGCACATCGGGCTGGAGCCGTCGCAGCAGCCGCCGGACTGGTGGAACATGAGCGGGCCGTGCTCCTGGCGGAGCCGGTCGATGACGGCCTTGGCTTCGTCGGAGACGAGGACGCGGGGGGTAGGCATGGGTTCGGGGGAGGGAGGGGTTGGCTGTCGGAGGCGCGCCGCCAGGGCGGCGGGCGGACGCGGCGCGGGGCGTGGAGGCGGGTCTCCCCACGCTCCACGCCCCGCGCTCGCGTCGGCCGGGCCGGCCTAGAAGAAGCCCAGGGCGTCCTTCGAGTACGACACCAGCATGTTCTTGGTCTGCTGGTAGTGCCCCAGCATCATCTTGTGGTTCTCGCGCCCGATGCCGGACTTCTTGTAGCCCCCGAACGCGGCGTGCGCCGGGTACAGGTGGTAGCAGTTGACCCAGACCCGGCCCGACTCGATGGCGCGCGGGACCTGGTAGAGCTGGTGCGCGTCGCGCGTCCAGACGCCGGCGCCCAGGCCGTAGAGCGTCTCGTTGGCGATCTCGATGGCCTCCGCCTCGTCCTTGAACGTCGTCACGGAGACGACGGGGCCGAAGATCTCCTCCTGGAAGACGCGCATCGAGTTGTCGCCCTTGAACACGGTCGGCTGGATGTAGAAGCCGCCCTCGGGCACGCCCGCCATCCCGTCGCCGGAGGGCGCCGCGCCGTCGCCGCCGCTGGCGGTCGCGGGCGTGGCCGGGGTCGGCGTCGCCGCGGAGTTGGGGGCGTTCGTCGAGTCGTTGCCGGCGACGGCCATCTCGGGCTCGCCGGTAAAGACGCCGCCGCCGGCGATCACCTCGGCGCCCTCCTCCCGGCCGATCTTGATGTACTTCTGGATCTTCTCGTACTGGTCGTTCGACGCCTGGGCGCCGACCATCGTCTCGGAGTCGAGCGGGTTGCCCACCTTGATCGCGTTCACGCGCTCCACCAGCCGCTCGATGAACGCGTCGGCGATGGACTCCTGGACCAGGATGCGCGACGGGCACGTGCAGACCTCGCCCTGGTTGAGCGCGAACATGGCCGCGCCCTCCAGGCACTTGTCGAAGAAGGCGTCGTCTTGGTCCATCACGGACTCGAAGAACACGTTGGGCGACTTGCCGCCCAGCTCCAGCGTCATCGGGATGATGTTCTCCGAGGCGTACTGCATGATCAGGCGCCCCGTCGTGGTCTCGCCGGTGAAGGCGATCTTCTTGATGCCGGGGTGCTGGGCGAGCGGCTTGCCGGCCTCCGGACCGAACCCGTGGACCACGTTGAGCACGCCCGGCGGCAGCACGTCCTGGATCAGCTCGACCCACTCCATGATGCTCACCGGCGTCTGCTCGGCCGGCTTGATGACCACGCAGTTGCCGGCCGCCAGCGCCGGCGCCAGCTTCCAGGCCGCCATCAGGAGCGGGAAGTTCCACGGGATGATCTGGCCGACGACGCCCAGCGGCTCGTGGAGCTGGATGCTCACCGTGGTCTCGTCGAGCTCGGAGATCCCGCCCTCCTGGGCCCGGATGACCGAGGCGAAGTAGCGGTAGTGGTCCACGACGAGGGGGAGGTCGGCCGCCAGCGTCTCGCGGATCGGCTTGCCGTTGTCGACGGTGTCGACCAAGGCGAGGTGCTCGAGGTTGTCCTCGGTGATCTGGGCGATCTTGAGCAGCATGTTGGCCCGCTCGGTGACCGAGGTGTGCCTCCAGGTCTCGTCGAACGCCTTCTGGGCGGCGGCTACGGCGTTGTCGACGTCGGCCTCGCTGGACCGGGCGACCTGGCAGAACGTTCGGCCGTCGATGGGCGAGGGGTTGTCGAAGTAGCGGCCGTCGACGGGCTCGACGAACTCGCCGCCGATGAAGTTGGGGTAGCGCTCTTTGAAGGTGGGGCGGTCGTAGATCATGGATGGGAGGGGTAGGAGACAGAACAGGGGGGACCCGGTGGGGGGCAGTGCCCGGGCCGCTTCGCCGTACCTCCCAATATAGGAAGCGCTTCCGGTGGCTTCTCGGCATCTTCTATCGTAAAGTGCCGGCATCCTATCAAGCCGCCTGGAGCCATGGAGCCTACGATCACTGGTTATCTGCGCCAGGTTGGGCGCGAGCACGCGCCGACCGACCTCGTCGAGAACCGCGTGACGTTCGGCGCCGAGGGCGCCGCGTTCTCGGTCTACGACACCGTCCGCCCGGCCGAGCGCGTCCCGCTGGCGGCCCCAAACCCGCTCTACTGCGGGATGGTGACGGGGCGCAAGGTGGTCCACACCGCGCGCGGCGCGGCCATCCCCTTCGTCCCGCTCGAGTCGCTGGTGGTGCCGACGGGCGAGACCATCGAGATCGACTTCCCCGGCGCCTCCGACGACGCGCCGACCCAGTGCCTCACCATCGAGATCGACCGCGCCCGCGTCCACCGGGTCGCCGCCCGGCTCAACGAGTCCGCCCCGCGCGCCGACGCCTCGGGCGACTGGCGCTACAGCGACGACGCGGTGTGCCACTTCGTGAACACCCCCGGCATCGAGCACACCGTCCGCCAGTTGGTCGGGCTGTTCGTCGAGGACGCGCCCGACAAGGACGTGCTGATCGACCTGGGCGTCCAGGAGCTGGTCGTGCGGATGCTGCGGGTCGAGGCGCGGCGGCTGCTCCTGGAGGAGAGCCGGGGCCGCGCGGCGCGGCACGGGCTCGCGGCGGCGGCCGAGGCCGCCAAGCGCCGGCTGCACGAGCCGCTGCGCGTGGCCGACCTCGCCCGCGCCGCCTGCATGTCGGAGCCGACGTTCTACCGCGCGTTCCGCAACGAGTTCGGCATCACGCCCGTCGCCTACCTCACGCGCCTGCGCGTGGACCGGGCGCGCACGCTGCTCGCCGACCCCGCGCGCACCGTGACCGACGTGGCGGCGTCGGTCGGGTTTGGCTCGGTGAGCCACTTTATCCGGGTCTACCGCGACCAGGTCGGGCAGACCCCCAAGCAGCACCAACTCGCGAGGCAGGCGGCGTGACGCCTTGCAGGTCGAGGCGCGCTGCTCTTTTCCCTTGGGAGGACGCATGGTGAGGGCTCGGCCGATGTACGTTTTTGAGGTCCCCCCAAGCCTGCCATGCCCGCCCCCGTCTCCCGCCGCCGTTTCCTCGCCTCTGCCATGGCTGCCGCCGGACTGGCGCCGTTCGTCGCCGGGTGCGGCGACGGCACGATCCGCGCCGCGTCGTGCGACGGCTACAGCGCGCTCGACGCCCGGGCGCTCCAGCAGCGCCAGGCGCTGGGCTACGTCGACGTGACGCCGGACCCGGCCCAGGTCTGCACCAACTGCATGTTCTACCAGGAGCCGGCGCCAAGCGGCACGTGCGGCGGCTGCCAGCTGTTCGCCGGCCCCGTCGCGCCGGCCGGCTACTGCGCCTCCTGGGTCGCCAACGCCGCCTAGCCCGCCCCCTCCCCATGCGCCTCGCCCTTGCCCTCTCGGTCCTGGCGCTCGCCGCGCCCGCTCAGTCTCAGGACGCCTCCGCCCCCTACGCCGACGCGGCCCGCCAGTTGATCCAGGCCGCGCTCGCCGACAGCAGCGCGTTCGAGCGCGTCGCCGAGATCGCGGACACGTTCGGCCCCCGGTTCTCGGGCTCCGACGCGCTGGAGGCGTCCATCGACCACATCCTGGACCGGATGCGCGCCGACGGGCTGGAGAACGTGCGCGGCCAGCCGGTCATGGTGCCGGCCTGGGTGCGCGGCGCCGAGTCGGCCACGCTGGTCGACGCCGTCCGGCGACGTGGACCTGCCGATGCTGGGGCTGGGCGGAAGCGTCGGGACGCCGCCCGAAGGCATCACGGCCGAGGTGCTGGTCGTGACCTCGTTCGAGGACCTGGAGGCCCGCGCCGACGAAGCCCGGGGCCGGATCGTGCTGTTCGACGTCCCGTTCACGACCTACGGGCGGACGGTCCCGTACCGCGTCAACGGCGCGACGGCGGCGGCCGCCAGCGGGGCGGTCGCGAGCCTGGTCCGGTCGGTCGGCCCGACGAGCCTGAGCACGCCGCACACCGGGACCATGCGTTACGGCGAGGGCCAGAGCCAGATTCCGCACGCCGCCGTGACCATCGAGGCGGCCGAGATGCTGCACCGGCTCCAGCGCCGCGGCCAGCGGCCCGTCGTCCGACTGGCGATGGAGGCGCGCACGGAGCCGGACCGGCTGTCGCGCAACGTGATCGGCGAGGTCGTCGGCCGCGAGATCCCCGGCGAGCACGTCGTGCTGGGCTGCCACATCGACTCGTGGGACGTGGGCCAGGGCGTCCACGACGACCTGGGTGGGTGCGTGGTGACGTGGGAGGCGGTCCGGCTGCTGGCCGCGACCGGACTGCGGCCTCGGCGGACCGTCCGCGTGGTGCTGTGGACGAACGAGGAGAACGGGCTGCGCGGGGCGGAGGCGTACCGCGACTCGCTCGGCCCCGACGTGTCCCACATTCAGCTGGCGCTCGAGTCGGACAGCGGCGTGTTCGCGCCGGTCGGCTTCGGGTACTCCGGCGCCGAGCCCGGGCGCGAGATGCTGGCGGCGCGCGTCGAACCGCTCGTGATGGACCTGTTGATGCCCGACTCCGACGCCGGGCCCGCCGGGATCACCGAGGGCGGCGGCGGCGCCGACATCGGCCCGATGATGCGTGACGGCGTGCCCGGCCTCAGCCTGCGCACGGACAACGGGCTCTACTTCGTGTACCACCACACGCCCGCCGACACCGTCGACAAGATGGACCCGGCGCACGTGGCCCGCGCCGTCGCCGCGACGGCAGTCCTGGCCTACGTCGCCGCCGAGATGCCCGAGCGCCTGCCCCACGCCACGCCGTCCGAGTAGCCGTCCCACTGGCGGGGGCTCTCCGCCAGCGCGGGACGAGCCGCCGGGTTACGGCCGGGGGATGAGCAGGAGTTCCTCCTGGCGCGGGTCGAGGTAGGTCACCGTCTCTCCGTCGAATACGGCGTTCTCCTCCAGCATAAAGCGGATCGCCTTGCCGCCCCACTCGGGCACCGGCGCGACGGCGTTGAGCTCAATCGAGTGCGCCGTGTTGGGATAAAGGGGATAGTCGCCGTTTCCGGGCACGCCGCCCTGCTGGTCCCACAGCCCGATGGTCGGCCCGGCGCCGTGGCCGTGGACGCCGATGGGGTGCGTGTAGATGGTCGCCACCAGCCCCTCGGCCTGGGCAGCGGCGAGCGCGGCGGCCAGGATCGCGTTTCCGCTGCGGCCGGTCGCGAACTCGGCCGTCAGCAGGTCTTGGACGCGGTTGGCGGCGGCCAGGCCTGCGACCAAGCCGGCGGGCGGCGCGGTCTCGCCCGGACGCAGCACGTAGGCCATCTGCTGGGTGTCGGTCTGGAGCCCCAGGTACGAGATCCCGAAGTCCACCCAGACCAGGTCGCCGGGCTGGATGGTGTCGGCGGCCGTGCGGCCGGAGAAGTCGTCCGACCGGGCGGGCGCGTCGGCGCGCTGGACGGAGACGCCGGGGTGGAACCAGGCCGTCAGGCCCAACTGGCGGACGCGGTCGCGGTACCACCACGCCAAGTCGTCGGTCGTGGTGACGCCCGGCGTGATCGCGGCCAGGCTCAGCCCCTCGTGCAGGATCGCGCGCGCCAGGTGGACCACGCTCGGGTAGACCGCCAGCTCGGCCGGGGTCCGCGTTTCGAGCCAGCCGACGGCCAGCCGCTCGGCCGAGACCACGCGGCCGCGGTACCGCTCGGGCAAGGCCGCGAGCAGGGCGTCGTGCTCCGACGCCGTCAGCCCGTCAGCGAGAGCGAACGTTTGGGAGCGGTTGACGCCGATGCGCTCGGGGCTGTGCTCGGCGATGATCTCGGCGACCCGCCCCCATTGGTCGGGCTGGGTCTCGGGGTCCCAGGCGCGCGGGAACGGGCCGACGTCGTAGCGCGCGACGGCATAGCGCTGGACCGTGTCGCCGTCGTCGGCGAACACCAGCGTCGTCCGGCGGCGTGCGGCCAGCCAGGTCGCCGGCAGCATGGTCTCGATCACCGGGTCCTCGTTGTACTCGCGCGCCGACACGACCCAGACGTCGATGTCCTCGCGGCGCATCAGCGCGGGGACGACGGTGTCGAGGCGGTCGGCCAGCCATCGGTCCTGGACGGCGGCGCGCTCGCGCATCGGCAGGACCGCGACGGCGTCGGCCTGGGCGACCGCCGGCGGCACGGCGAGAGACACGAGGGCGACGACGAGGCTGAGTCGGAGCGAGGGCATGGCGGGTCGGGTGGGGACGCGGCAGGATACCCGACCGCGCCCGTCCCACTGGCTGCTTGCCTCCGCGACCCCGAGGGGAAGGCGAAGCCAAGGCGGGGCGGCCGCCGCCAGTGGGGCGGGACACCTCGCGGCGAGCGCGCGTTCGAGACCGCGCCTCCGCCGCCCGCCATGAAACTCCGACACCTCGGCTACGCCTGCATCAACACCGCGCTCGGCACCAAGTCGCGGACCGTCCGGCTCACCAACCTGCGTACCGAGTCCGTCATCCCCGTCGTCGTCCAGAACCTGGACGACATCCTGCGGTCGCTGCGGTGGAACGTGGACCACGGCATCCGCTTCATGCGCGTCTCGTCGGACCTCATCCCGTTCGGGCCCCTGCCGTCGTTCCCGTTCGACTGGACCGAGGCGTTCGACTGGCAGTTTCGCGAGATCCGTCGCCTCGTCAAGGCCGAGAAGCTGCGCGTGACCAGCCACCCCGGGCAGTACACCGTCCTCAACAGCCCGCGCCCGGACGTCGTGGACAACTCCATCGACGAGCTGGACTTCCAGGCCCAGGTGATCAAGCGGATGGACCCCCGGGGAACGATGACGCTGCACGTCGGCGGCGCGTACGGCGACAAGGAGTCGGCGATGGACCGCTTTGCCCAGAACGTCGAGCGCCTGAGCGACGACGCGCGCGCCCGGCTCGCCCTGGAGAACGACGACACGACGTACACCCTGGCCGAGACCGTTGGGCTGGCGGAGCGGACCGGGCTCCCCGTCATCGTGGACCTCTTCCACCACATCCTGAACCCCGGGACGGAGCCCGTTGAGGAGGGCGGCCCCCGCCCCGACCTGCCCGAGGGCGAGTTGGTCGAGCTGCTGGACCGCGCGATGGCGACCTGGGGCAAGCGCCCGCCCAAGCTCCACCTGTCGTCCCACAAGCCCGGCACGCGGACGGGCCACGCCGACTACCTCGACATGGACGACGTGGACCGACTGCTCGCGCTGATGGACCGGGTCGGCGACGCGGACGCGCCCTACGACGTGATGCTGGAGGCGAAGAAGAAGGAGCAGGCCGTGCTCGAGGTCCAGCGCTACCTCGACACCGGCGAACGCCCGGACCGCCCGATCCCGATGGAGACGGTTCAGGAGGCGGAGGCGGCCTAGGCTCAAACCGACCGCTGAGGCGGGCGACAGGGCGGGGAGGACCCGGGCCAATTCGTCACACTTCGGCAGGCACGCCCGTCGCCCGCGCCGACGTTGGCCCGCTCCCCCCCGTCCGCGCCCGTGTCGCCTGTGCTCCGATCCCTCCTCCCCGTCCTGCTGGCGGCGGCCGTCGCCAGTGGCGCGGCGGCCCAGACGGCCAGCCTAAGCGGGACCGTCCGCGACGCCGCGACGGGCGAGACACTCGTTCAGGCCACCGTCGTCGACGAGGCCACCAAGCAGGGCGCGGCGACGGACGCCCAGGGCGTCTACCGTCTGGAGGGGCTCGCGCCGGGCCGCGTCGTGATCGCGACGCGGTACATCGGCTACACCACGCGCCGCGACACGGTCACGCTGGCGGCCGGCCAAGCGCGGCGGCTGGACGTGGCGCTCCGGCCCGAGGGCGTGACCGGCGACGAGGTCGTCGTCGAGGCCGAGGTGCCCATCGAGGAGGAGCGGGCGCCCGGCGTCCAGGTCGTCTCGCTGGAGCTGATCGACGCGCTGCCGTCGGTCTTCGAGGCCGACCTCTTCCGGTCCATCCAACTCCTGCCCGGCGTCAAGGCGTCGAGCGACTTCTCGTCGGCGTTGTACATCCGCGGCGGCTCGCCCGACCAGACGCTGATCCAGCTCGACGGGACGACGGTCTACAACCCGACGCACTTTTTCGGCTTCTTCTCGACGTTCAACACCGAGGCCGTCGACAACGTCCGGCTGTACAAGGGCGCCTACCCGTCGCAGTACGGCGGGCGGCTGGGCTCGGTCGTGGACATCGCCAGTCGCGCCGGCGACCCCGACCGGCTGGGCGGGTCGGTCTCGGTCGGGCTGCTGGCGAGCCGCGTCGGCGCCGAGGGGCCGCTGCCGGGCGTGCCGGGCACGTTCGCGCTCAACGCGCGGCGGAGCACGCTGGAGCCTCTGCTGGGCTTCCTCCGCGAGAACCTCGACGAGGACGGCATCCCGGAGAGCTTCTACTTCTACGACGTCAACGGCAAGGTGGCCGTGGACCTCAGCCCGCGCGACCGCGTCGCCGTCTCGGGCTACGCCGGCCGCGACCTGGTCGTGGTGCCCTTCGGCGACGACGCCCGCTTCGACCTCGACTACGGGAACCGGACCGGCGCGCTGAGCTACCGCCGCATCCTGTCCGAGACCGCCTTCGTGACGGCGCGGGCCACCGCCAGCCACTACTTCTCGGACCCCGTCGGCCGGTTCGGCGAGACCGAGTTCCGCCAGCCCAACACCATCACCGACTACGGCGGGAGGCTGGACCTGGAGTGGCTGCCCAGCCGCGCCTTCGAGGCCCGGGCCGGCGTCTCGGGCGGGACGTTGGAGCTCGCGCTCCAGTCGTCGTTCAACGACAACGTCGGGACCGACTACCGCAACCCGTCGCAGTACGTCGGCGCCTACGTCCAGGGCAAGACGCGCCAGGGCCCGTGGATCGTGACGGGCGGCCTGCGCCTGGACGGCTTCCGCAGCGAGACCGACGACTTGACCGACGACTTGGCGGCGGTCCCGTCGAACTACTTGCGCGTGGCGCCCCATCTGCAGCTGGAGCGCAAGGTGGGCGACGACACCGTCGTCCAGCTGGCGGGCGGGCGCTACAACCAGTTCCTGTCGCTGATCTCGAACGAGGCGTTCTCGGGCTTCGACACCTGGGTCACGACCGGCGTCGGCGTGCCGCCTCAGGCCTCGGACCAGGTCTCCATCGGCGTCAAGACCAAGCTCTCGCCGGCTTGGCGGTTGGACGTCGAGGCCTACGGCCGGACGCTGGACGACCTGTTCGACACCCGGCCCGAGGTCCAGGACGTGGCGGGGCTCAGCTACCAGGAGCTGTTCCGGTTCGGGGAGGGCTACGCCTACGGCGCGGAGTTCCTGCTGGAGCGGGGCCTGGGGCGCCTGACCGGGCTCGTGGGCTACACCATCGGGGTCACGCGGAGGCGCTACCCCGCCGAGCCGTCGTTCGACGTGTTCTTCCCGCCGAAGTACGACCGGCTCCACGACCTCAACGTGATCGGCAACCTCCGACTCGGGCGCGGCTGGAAGGCGACCGTCGCCGGCTCGTACGCGACGGGCCAGGCGTTCACCACGCCCGGCGCGCGCTACCCCGTCAACATCCCGTTCGGCGACGGCGTCCTGGTCGGGCTCGACACCGAGCGGCTCAACGGCTCGCGCCTGCCCGACTACCACCGCGTCGACGTGGGCTTCACCAAGGCCGGCGGGTGGTCCTGGGCCGACTACGAGCTGCAGCTCCAGGTCGTCAACGTCTACAGCCGCCGCAACCTGTGGTTCTTGACCTACGACTTCGACGGCAACCCCGTGACCTTCGACGAGGTCCGCCAGCTGCCCGTCCTGCCCAACGTCTCCCTGTCCCTCGACTTCTGATGCTGCGCTCCCTCCCCCTCGCCGCGCTGGCGCTCGCCCTCGGCACGCTCGCCCTCGGCACGCTCGCCGGCTGCGACGGCCAGCTCGAAGGCGAGTTCAACCAGAAGCTCGTGGTCTCGGCCAACCTGGGCACCGACGAGCCGCTGCCCCCGGTCTCGCTCTCGGAGTCGTCGCCGCTGCTGGAGCCGTTCGACCCGTCCGCGCTGGTGGTCCGCGACGCCGAGGTCACGGTGACGCTGCTGGCCGCCGACGGCTCCGACGAGGAGGTCTACGCCTACGCGTTCCAGGAGGGCCGGATGACGACCTCCGACGACCTCTACGTCCCCGTCGCGCTCCCCCGCCCGGTCGTGCTGCCGGGCCGGACGTACCGCCTGGACGTCCGGGCGCGCGAGACCCTGACGGCCACGACGACGGTCCCGGCGAGGCTGGAGGTGGTCCAGGCCCCCGGCGACAGGGTGGTCTACGGCGTGGGGCAGGGGCCCGAGATCCGGATCCGCCAGTCGTCCGCGGCCGGCCGCCAGGCGGCGTTCGTGGCCTCGACGCGCGCCCTCGCCGCGGCCGACTTCGACGAGGTCGCAGTGGAGGGGGAGACGTTCTTCCGCAGCGTCCCCAACGCCGAGCGCTTCCTGCCCGTCCCGGTGTACCAGCGCTTCCTCGACTGCGAGCCCGAGGCCGCCGGCACGATCCTGTGCGGCGACGACCCCGGGGACGCCCGGACGGGCACCTCGCCGGTCATCAACGAGGGCAGCTACGTCGACCTGGGTGACGGCACCGTCCTGGTCCAGGTCCCGTTCCTGGCCTTCGGCTTCTACGGCCCGTACCAGGTCTCGCTGACGTCGCTCGACCGGGCGCTGCAGGACTTCGTCCAGACCCAGGCCATCCAGGGCGGCGGCACCACGCTGTCGCCGGGCGAGATCCCCAACGTGACCTCCAACATCCAGGGCGGCCTGGGCGTGTTCGGCTCGTACTCCCAGGTGACCGTCAACACGGCGATCGCCGAGCGCTAGCCGCCGGATTGGCGGCCACCAACCGGGCTGACCCTGGGCGCTGTCTCTCGGCTGAACGGCCGCGTCGTAGACTTCGACCGTCACCGCCGCTTCCATGACACCGGTCCCGTTTCCGCCAGCCGACCCGGCCCCGGTGTCTCCCGACCCCGTGGTCCAGCCGCTCGTCGACCAGATCGTGGCGGAGTTCGCGCCGCTGCGCGTGATCCTGTTCGGCAGCCGCGCGACGGGCACCGCCCGGCCCGACAGCGACGTCGACCTGCTGGTGGTGATGCCCGACGGGACGAGGTGCCGGCAAGCAATGGCCGCCATCAGCGCCCGCCTGCCCGTGGGGGCGGTCGACGTGGACGTTCTCGTAACGACCCCCACCGTCCTAGAGCGTCGGCGTCACGATCCGGGGTACGTATATCGCGAAGCGCTTAGGACTGGATGCGAGATCCACCCCACGCTCGATGGCTGACGTTCCGCGCTCCGAGAGCCCCGCCGAGTGGCTTCGATTCGCACGCGTGGACCTCCTCTTGGCGGAGACCGAGCCACCACCCAGCGTATCGGCAAACTTGATGCGAGCGCTCTTGTGCTTCCACGCGCAGCAGTCGGCGGAGAAGGCGATCAAGGCCGTCATCTTGGCGAGGACCCGGAACGAAGCCGCTTTCACGCACAGCATCCGCCGGCTCATCAGGGACGCGGAGCGGGCCGGGGCGCCGCCGGTCCCGCTCACTCCCGACGCCGCCGCTTTGCTCACTCAGTACGCCGTGCTCAGCCGGTACCCCGCAGACGTGGACGAGGTGGACGAGGCCGAGTGGCAGCGCGCCGTCGCCGATGCGCGCACTGTCGTGGAGTGGGCCGAGGCCCAGATCACCGCCTAGCTGGCGACGGTCGTCCGCGCGAAGCGGAGCTTCTCGGGGTGCGTCGCCCGGATCAGCGCCCGGGCCAGCGCGCGCGTCGAGTTGATGAACGGGACCCCGTCGCGCGCGCGCTCGGGGACGGCCAGCGGGAGCTCGGTGCAGCCCAGGATCACGGCGTCGGCGCCGCGCTCGATCAGGTGGTCCGTCGCCGCCAGCAGCGCTTGGCGAGACCGGGGGTCCGGCGGCGCGCTCTGCGCCTTGAGGCCCCAGGGCCCGTAGATCGTCTCCTGCACGGCCCGCTGGTGCTCGGCGTCGGGGACGACGGCCTGGAGCCCGGCGGCCTCCAGGCCAACCTGGTGCAGCCGGTTCTCGACCGACGACGAGGTCGCCAGCACGCCGATCAGGCCCGCGCCCGGGGCCACCTCCGCCACGTTGTCCACGATCGCGTCCACGATGTGGAGCAGGCGCAGGTCGCGGCCGTCGGCGAGCAGGCCGTCCGCCAGCCGGTCGTAGAGCTCGGGCGCGTGCGCGGTGTTGCACGGGACGCCGGCGACGGCGCAGCCGGCGTCGTCGAGCCGCCGGAGCACCTCCATCATGGCCGGCAGCGGGTTCGGCGCGGCGTGGTCGTGGATCCAGGTCGCGCGGTCGGGGATGCGGCCGGGGTACGAGACCAGCGTCACCGGGAGGTGGTCCTGGTCGCGCGCGGCGTCGGTCTCGTCGAACAAGGCGCGGACCAGGTCGAGGCCGGCGTACGGGCCGAGCCCGCCCAGCACGCCGATGGCGCTTCGTTCGTCGGGGGAGACGGCGCCGTTGAGGTCGGAGAGGGCGGGGTCGAGCACGAGTGAAGAGCGGAGGGAGACGGGGGAGAAACGGCGCCGGGGCCGTCCCGGGCCGGCCGACGCGTTGACGCCGCCCCGGCGGACCGGCTAGTTTAGGCGCGCCTCCGAGACGGATGCGCGCGTCCCGCCCGCCCCGTCTCGGTGCCGTCTGCCCGATGGTGTAATCGGCAACACAGCAGGTTTTGGTCCTGTTATTGGGGGTTCGAGTCCTCCTCGGGCAACTCTCGCCTCGCCGTGCGGAGGCGTCTCCGGCCTCTTCTCCGACCGCGCCGTGTCCCTCGACCTGCCCGTCTCCGTCTTCGCCGGCCGCTCCAACCCCGCGCTGGCGAGACGGATCGCGGACGCCGGGGGGTGGTCGCTGGGCGAGGTCACGCTGCGCAACTTCTCCGACGGCGAGATCTACGTCCGCTACGAGGAGTCGATCCGGGGCACGGACCTGTTCATCGTCCAGTCCACGCCGCCGCCGGCCGACCACTGGATGGAGCTGATGCTGATGGTGGACGCCGCGCGCCGGGCCTCGGCCGAGCGCATCACGGCCGTCATCCCGTACTTCGGCTACGCGCGCCAGGACCGCAAGGACCAGCCGCGCGTGTCCATCGCGGCGAGCATGATCGCGAAGATGCTCCAGGACGCCGGCGTGGACCGCGTGCTGACGATGGACCTGCACGCGGCCCAGATCCAGGGCTTCTTCGACATCCCCGTCGACCACCTGTACGGCTCGGCGGTGTTCGAGAAGTGGTTGGACGAGCACACGCTGGCGAGCGCCGTCGAGGACGCCGCCGACGACCGCCAGACGGTCCGGGCCTTCCGGGACAACCTGGTCGTGGTGGCGCCCGACGTGGGCGCGTCCAAGATCGCCCGCGCCTACGCCAAGCGGCTGGGCGCCGGGCTGGCGCTGATCGACAAGCGGCGGCCGGAGGCGAACGTGGCCGAGGTGATGAACATCATCGGCGACGTCGAGGGCCGCAACTGCCTCTTGATCGACGACATGTGCGACACCGCCGGGACCCTGACCTCGGGCGCCCAGGCCCTAGCCGACGCCGGCGCGCTCGACGTCCAGGCGTTCTGCACGCACCCCCTGCTCTCCGGCCCGGCCGTGGACCGCATCGAGGCGAGCCCGCTCAGCCGCGTCATCGTGACCGACTCCGTCCCGCTGCAGCGCGCCTCGGACAAGATCGAGGTGATCTCGGTCGCGCCCTTGTTCGCGGAGTCCATCCACCGCATCGGCTCCGACGAGTCGATCTCGACGCTGTTCGTCGACTAGCGCGGCGCGCTGGCGGAGGTCGTCGCCAGCGCGAGGGTTCGGGGGCTGCGGGCCGCTTCTCGGACGAGGGTTCACAGTCCGGCCGCGCTTCGGTCCCGACCTTTGGGACCTTCGACCCCGAACCCGGCACCCCCGCCATGCAGTCCATCACGCTCGATCCCCAGCCTCGCGAGACTGGCAAAAAGGCCACCAAGGCCGTCCGCAACGCCGGCCTCGTGCCGTGCGTCCTCTACGGCGCGCACACCGAGCCGGTCCACTTCGCCGTCGAGACGCTCCAGCTCCGCCCGCTGATCTTCACGGCCGAGACCTACCGCGTCGGGATCTCGATGGACGGGCAGGACCACGAGGCCATCGTCAAGGAGACCATCTTCCACCCGATCACCGACGCCCCGATCCACGTCGACTTCCTGGCGCTGACCGCCGGCGAGCCGCTGACGATGACGATCCCGATCCGCTTGGAGGGCACGGCGCGCGGCGTCAAGGCCGGCGGCATCCTGTCGCAGCCGCTCAACGACCTGACGATCAAGGCGCTGCCCAAGGACATCCCGGGCCACGTCTCGATCGACATCAGCTCGATGGACGTCGGCGAGTCGATGCACATCTCGGACCTGGCCTTCGGCGACGCGATCGAGCTGATCACCGACGCCCAGCTGACCGTCGCGACCGTCACCGCGCCCCGCGCGCTCGTCGAGGACGAGCCGGAGGAGGAGATCCTCGATCCGGAGGCCGTGCCGGCCACCGAGATGGGCGGCGGCGACGACGCCCCCGCCGAGGACGAGGAGGCGTAGACCGCCCCGCACGCACGAACCGACGGCTCCCCTCGACGCTGAGGGGAGCCGTTTTCCGTTGAACCGACCCGCCCGCCATGTCCTGGTTGTCCCGACTCTTGGGCGGCCCGCCGCCGCCCGCGCTCCACCCCACGCACCTGATCGTCGGGCTCGGCAACCCCGGCCCGGACTACGACGGCACGCGCCACAACGCCGGCTTCGAGATTATCGACCGACTGGCGGACCGGCTGGGCGTGGCGATGGACCAGGAGGCTGGGTTCTCGTTCGTGGCGGAGGCCGAGGTGCCCGCCGACGAACCCGCCGCCGACCCGCTCGTGGCGTCCGCCAGCGGGCCGGTGGTGGCGCTGGCCCGCCCGCTGACGTTCATGAACCGGAGCGGGAAGGCCGTCACGGCACTCCTCGACCGCTACGGCCTGGACGTGGACCGCCTGCTGGTGGTCTACGACGACTTGGCGCTGCCCGTCGGCGCGTTACGGTTGCGCCCGAAGGGCTCGCACGGCGGCCACAACGGCATTCGGGACATCATCCAGTCGCTGGGCTCCACCGAGTTTCCCCGGTTGCGCGTAGGGGTGGGCAATAGTTTTCCGCCCGGTGGACAGGTCGACTTCGTCCTGTCGCCCTTCGCCGACGACGAGCGATCCGCGGCCGACGCAGCCTTCCAGGAGGCCGCCGAGGCCGCGCTGACGTTCGCCCGCAGCGGTCTCACGGCGGCCCAGAGCCGGCACAACCGCCGCGGACTCGACTCTTCCGACTAAGCGGCCTCAGCCGACCCCGAATCACACCCATCACCCCATGGAAACCCCTGACCTGCTCGCCCTGCTGGTGCCCCTCGCGGGCGTCGTCGCGCTGGGCTACGCCTTTATCCGGACCCGCTGGGTCAACGCCCAAGAGGTCGGCACGCCTCGCATGGCGGAGATCGCCGGCGACATCCAGGAGGGGGCCAACGCCTTCCTGCGCCGCGAGTACCGCGTGCTCGCCGTCTTCGTCGTCGTGGTCGCCGTCGCGCTGTTCGCGCTCAACACCGGCCGCGCCGATTCGAGCCCGTTGATCGCGCTGTCGTTCGTCATCGGCGCGCTGTGCTCCGGGCTGGCGGGCTTTTTCGGGATGCGCGTGGCGACCAAGGCCAACGTCCGGACCACGAACGCGGCGCGGACCTCGCTGGGCGAGGCGCTCAACGTGGCGTTCTCGGGCGGGTTGGTCATGGGCCTGTCGGTCGTCGGCCTGGGCCTGCTCGGCCTGGGCTCCCTCTTCCTGATCTACCAAGGCCTGTTCGACGCCGACGGCGTGGACGGGCTGAGCGGCCTGGAGCTGACGCAGGTTCTGAACGTGCTGGCGGGCTTCTCGCTTGGTGCCAGCTCGATCGCGTTGTTCGCGCGCGTCGGCGGTGGCATCTACACCAAGGCCGCCGACGTCGGCGCCGACTTGGCGGGCAAGGTCTACGAAGGCATCCCCGAGGACGACCCGCGCAACCCGGCCACCATCGCCGACAACGTGGGTGACAACGTGGGCGACGTGGCCGGCATGGGCGCCGACCTCTTCGAGTCCTACGTCGGCTCGATCATCGCGACGATGGTTCTCGGCGCGGCCTTCCTGAGCACCCCGGACATGGGCTTGAACGCCGTTCTGCTTCCCCTCGTGCTGGCGTCGGTCGGCATCTTCGTGTCCATCCTAGGCTCGTTCTTCGTCAAGGTCAAGGAGGGCGGCAATCCTCAAAAGGGCCTCAACATCGGTGAGTTCGGTGCGGCAGGCTTGATGGGCCTCTTGTCCATTTTCATCATCCGAGGCATGATGCCCGAGTCGTTCGTCGCCACCACGCCCATCGTGGGCACGTTCGAGTACACCTCGTGGGGCATCGTAATCGCCGTCGTCATCGGCCTGGGTGCCGGCACGCTGATCGGCATCGTGACCGAGTACTACACCGCGACCGACAAGGCGCCGGTGCGCGGCATCACCGAGGCTTCGGTGACCGGCGCGGCGACCAACATCATCGCCGGGCTCGGCGTCGGGATGTACTCGACGGGCTTGCCGACCATCATCCTGGCGCTCGCCATCATGGGCGCCTACTCGGCGGCCGGCCTGTACGGCATCGCGATCGCGGCGCTGGGCATGCTGTCGGTGACGGGCATCCAGCTGGCGGTCGACGCCTACGGCCCGATCTCGGACAACGCCGGCGGCATCGCCGAGATGGCCGAGCTGCCCCCGGAGGTTCGGGAGCGGACCGACCTGCTCGACGCGGTCGGCAACACCACGGCCGCCATCGGCAAGGGCTTCGCCATCGGCTCGGCCGCGCTGACGGCGCTGGCGCTGTTCGCCGCGTTCATGCAGCAGGCCGGCATCGAGTCGATCAACGTCGCCAACCCGATCATCCTGGCTGGCGTGCTCCTGGGCGCCATGCTGCCGTTCGTGTTCTCGGCCATGGCCATGAACGCGGTCGGCCGCGCGGCCGGCGACATGATCAAGGAGGTCGGCCGCCAGTTCGCTGAGATCCCCGGCCTGCGCGAGGGAACGGCCAAGGCCGACCACGCGCGTTGCGTGGACATCTCGACCAAGGCGGCCTTGCGCGAGATGATCTTGCCGGGCGTGCTGGCCCTCGCGGCGCCGGTCTTTATCGGCTTCGTCGGCGGCGCCAACATGCTGGGCGGCCTGCTCGTCGGCGTGACCGTCTCGGGCGTCCTGATGGCGATCTTCCAGTCCAACGCCGGCGGCGCCTGGGACAACGCCAAAAAGCGTGTCGAGGGCGGCATCACCGTCGAGGGCAAGAGCTACGGCAAGGGCTCGGACGTGCACAAGGCGTCCGTCGTCGGCGACACCGTCGGCGACCCGCTCAAGGACACCTCGGGTCCGTCGCTGAACATCCTGGTCAAGCTGATCTCGGTCGTCGCGCTCGTGATCGCCCCGCTGATCGCCGTCGACGCCGTCGACGTGCTCGACGGCGACACGCTGGAGATTGAGGAGACGACGATCGGGACGGAGACCGGCAGTCTGGGCGTCCCGGACGCCGAGGAGCTGGTGCTCCTGGAGCCCACGGACGCCGAGGTGCTGGCGACGGAGGCCGAGCTCGCCGCCGTCCAAGCGGCCGGCTCCGCCGCCGAGTAGTCCGGCCCGCTGCTGCCTCCGCGCTGGCGGAGGCGCGCCGCCAGTCGAGCGCCCGGTCCCGTTTGGGGCCGGGCGTTTTTTTCGACCTCGCTGCCGGGTTCGCTCGGTTGCTGGGGTCGGAGATCCACCCGTTGTAGCTTGGCGCCATGGAGGCCTACCCACACATCGAATCGACACCCGGCATCGCGGGCGGGCGCCCACGGATCGCGGGCCGCCGCATCACCGTGGCCGATGTAGTCGTGTGGCACGAGCGCCTCCGGATGACGGCCGACGAGATTTCAGACGCCTACGACCTCTCCCTCGCGGAGGTCCACAGCGCGCTGGCGTACTACTTCGACCACCGCGATGCCATCGGGCAGCAGATCGCAGAGTCAGAGGCCGTGGCGAGCGCGCTCCGGGAATCCATCCCGTCCCGGCTGCCCAACGGATTGATGAGGGCTAGGAACGGGGCTGCGTGAGCGAGCCGGTTCGGTACTACCTCGACGAGCATGTGGGCCGGGTCGTGGTCCGCGCGCTCCGCCAGCGGGGGATCGTCGCGGAGACGGTCGCGGACCTCGGCCGACTCGGGGAGTCCGACGAGTCCCACCTCACCTTCGCGATGGCCACCGGACGGGTCATGGTCACGCAAGACGCGGACTTCCTTAGGCTCCACGCGGAGGGACGGGTCCACGCAGGGATCGCCTACGTCGCTCAACAAACGTCGTCGAGACGGCTCATCGACGGGCTCTTTCTCATCCACGCGGTCTTGAGTGCTGACGACATGGCGGGCCACGTCGAGTTCCTCTAGTCCCGCGCTGGTCACTCGCCTCGCGCTCGCGGAGGCGCGCCGCCAGTCGAGCGCCCGGTCCCGTTTGGGGCCGGGCGTTTTGTCGTGGCACCGTCGTCATCCGCACGCCACGCACGGTGTCCCTACCCCTGACCACCGCAGTCATCAGGTACAAACGCGGTTCGCCGTGTCCCGACCTCGCCCACCGGCGCCGCCAGCGGGGCACTCGTCACTGGTTCCTCACCGGGTCTCGGGGACTGGCGGCCTAGATTCGGCGTATTCCCGTGCGCGGTGCCCCTGGCGCTGCGCACGCTGTCTTTCCCGACCCCCGACCGATGCCGACCGACATCCGCGCCCTCAACGACGTCGACTACGTTCTCGACGTGACGATCCCCGCCGAGGAGCTCCAGCCCCAGATCCAGGCCGCCCTCAAGCGCCAGCGCGCCCAGATGAACCTCAAGGGGTTCCGCCCGGGCAAGGTGCCGATGAACGTCGTCCGCAAGATGGTCGGGCCGCAGGTGTCCATCGAGGTCGCCGAGCAGGCCATCGGCGAGGCGTACCGGACGGCCGTCGCCGAGAACGAGGAGATCGACCCGCTGGGCCAGCCCCGGTTGACCGACCTCGACTTCGACGTGGCCGACCCCGAGTCGGAGCTCAAGGCGACCGTGCAGTTCGGCGTCCGCCCCGAGATCACGCTCGCGGACCTGTCGGGCGTGCCCGTCACGCGCGTCGTTCGCGCGTTCACCGACGACGACGTCGACGCCGACCTGCAGCGCCGCCAGGACCTGGCGGCCGAGGAGGAGGACGCGCCCGAGGGTACCGTCGTCGGCGCCGAGCACGTCGCGATGGTGGACATCCAGCCGGTGGACGAGGACGACAACGCGACGGGCGTCAAGCAGAACGCGGCCCGGATCGTGATGGCCAATCCCGACCTCCGCCCCGAGATGATCGAGGCCCTGACCGGTCTCGCCATCGGCGAGCAGGCGACGGTCGAGCTGGGCCAGATGGACAACGGCGAGCTGGTCGAGGGCGGCGACGTCGACCGCTACCAGCTGACGGTCGTCGACGTGCTGGAGCGCGTCGTGCCCGAGGTGGACGAGGACTTCGTCCGCTCCCAAACGCAGGGCAAGAGCGACTCCCTGGACGACCTCAAGGCCCAGATCCGCGAGGACCTGGAGCGGTCCTGGACTCAGCGCGCCAACCAGGCCCTGGAGCAGAAGATGGTCGAGCAGTTCGTGCTCGGCCACCGCGAGTCCGTGCCGGTCCCCGAGACGCTGGCGGAGGCGGCGCTCGACACCATGTTGCAGGACGTCCGCCAGCAGCAGGGCGGCGACCTCCCGCCGACGTTCGACGTCGAGGCGTGGCGCGAGCAGAACAAGCAGCAGGCCCAAGACCAGGTCCGCTGGCTGATGATCAAGGACGCGCTCGTCGAGCAGGAGGGCCTGGAGGTCAGCAACGAGGACTTCGAGGCCGAGTTCGCCAAGCTGGCCGGCGACGGCGCCGACGCCGAGCTGGTCAAGCAGTACTTCACGGCCCAGCCCCAGATGATGGAGCAGATGGGCGATCAGTTGCTCAACCAGCGCGTGTTCGGCGCCCTGGAGGGCCGGTTCAACGTGGTCGAGAAGACCGCCGACGAGATCCGCGAGGAGGCCGAGGCGCGCCGCGCCGAGATCGAGGCCTCCCAGGCCGAGGCGCCGGTCGAACTCGTCCCCGCGATGGAGCCGGCCGATGACGAGGCTGAGCCCGCCCAGGACGCCGACGACGAGGCGTAGCGCCGGTCACGCTGGCGGACGGCCTCCGCCAGTAGGACGAAACCGTAGGGACGCCTCCACCGGGGGCGTCCCTACTCACTTCAGCGCCCGCGTCTGGCGTCGCGCTCGTCAGGCGGACACAATGAATTGTGTCCCTACGGCTACGGGCGGAGGACCGTGGCGGCGCCGCCACGGTCCCCGACGGAACCGCACCGACGGGGCAGGGTGCCAACAGAAACAGACCCGTCTCCCCCGACCTCGACCAAAATGAGCCAGATCAGCGACCTCGTCACCTTCGCCAAGAGCGTCGGCAGCATCCCCCAGGACTTGGCCGGCGGCGGCGTCAACGCCGACGCCATCCGCTCCTACGTCCCCGTCGTCGTCGAGCAGACGACGCGCGGCGAGCGCTCCTACGACCTGTTCTCGCGCCTGCTCAAGGACCGGATCGTCCTGTTCGGCACCCAGGTCAACGACCAGACGGCCAACATCGCCGTAGCGCAGCTGCTGTTCCTGGCCGCCGAGGACCCGGAGAAGGACATCAACATGTACATCAACAGCCCCGGCGGCTCCGTCTACTCCGGCATGGCGGTCTACGACACGATGCAGTTCATCAAGCCCGACGTGGCGACGATCTGCGTCGGGCTGGCGGCGTCGATGGGCTCGACGTTCCTGCTCGGTGGCGCTGCGGGGAAGCGGGCCGCGCTGCCTAACAGCCGCATCATGATCCACCAGCCGTCGTCGGGCGCGCAGGGCATGGCGTCGGACATCGAGATCCAGGCCAAGGAGATCCTCTACATCAAGCAGCGGATGAACGAGGTCATGGCGCACCACACCGGGAAGAGCGTTGAGGAGGTCGAGAAGGACACCGACCGCGACAACTTCATGAGCCCCGAGGAGGCCAAGAAGTACGGGCCGAAGGGGATCATCGACACCGTGCTCGGCGCCGGCGTCGGCGAGCCGGCCGAGGACATCGAGGTGATGGAGGCGCACAACGACGACCCGACGGAGGACTAAGCTCTTCTCTACTCCGACCGCCCCGCCTCCGCGGGGGAAGGCTCTGGGGCGGGGCGGCACCAGCCGCCCCGCCCTCTTTGCGGATGGAATGAAGGGTGGCGTCGCGGCGAGTCTTGTCTAGACGCCATCTAGATAGCTGTCTAGTTTGGATCTCGTCCAAACAGGCCTGTCCATGTTCGCCCGCTTCTCGCTCCTCGCCCTGCTGGCGGTCTCCGCCAGCGCCCAGACCGGAACCGTCTCTGGGGTGGTCCTCGATACGGGCGGCGAGCCGGTCGTCCAGGCGAGCGTCGCGATCGAGGGAACGGAGCGCGGAGCGGCGACCGACGCCGACGGCCGGTTCGAGGTCGTCGGGCTGACGCCGGGCGCGGTCATCGTCGTCGCCAGTCGGGTGGGGTACGGGACCGAGCGCGCCCGCGTCGTGGTGCGCGACGGCCAAACGGTCGAGGTCCGGCTGGTGCTGGCCGAGGTCGCGCTCGACGAGGTGGTCGTGACCGCGCGCGAGACGCTGACGGGGCGGGGGACGCTGGACCTGCCCGGCTCCAGCCACTACGTCGACGCCCGCGCGCTCCAACTGGTGGGCAGCTACGACGTGCACCGGGCGCTGCGGGAGGTGCCCGGCGTGACGATCCAGGAGGAGGACGGTTACGGGTTGCGCCCCAACGTCGGGTTGCGCGGGAGCGGGGCCGAGCGCTCGAGCACGATCACGCTGATGGAGGACGGCGTGCTGATCGCGCCGGCGCCCTACGCCGCGCCCGCCGCCTACTACTTCCCGTCGGTCGGGCGGATGGACGGCGTCGAGGTGCGGACCGGCGCGGGCCAGATCAAGTACGGCCCCGCGACCTCGGGCGGTGCCCTCAACCTGATCGCGGCCGACGTGCCCAGCGGCCCGGAGGCGAGGGCGGAGGTCACGCTCGGCGCCAACGACCAGCGGACCGTGCACGCCCGTCTCGGCACGTCCACGCCGTCGGCGGATTGGCTGGGCGGGCTGGGCGTCGGGGTTGTGGCCGAGATCCGGAGCGACAACGTGGACGGGTTCAAGACCATACAGGGCGCTGACGGCGCCGCGCTCCTGGGCGCCGGCGGCGACCCGTTCTCGACCGGCTTCGACAAGACCGACGCCTTCGGCCGCGTCCGACTGGCGACGGCCCCGGGCGCCGCCGTCTTCCAGTCGCTCACCGTCACCGCCAGCCGCACCGACGAGGTCTCCGACGAGACCTACCTCGGGCTCACCGACGCCGACTTCCGCGCCGCGCCTTACACCCGCTACGCCGGCAGCCAGCTCGACGAGATGGACGCCGACCACCGCGCGCTCCGCGCTCGGCACGTCGCTCTGCTGGGCCGCTTCGACCTGACGACGACGGCATACCGCAACGCCTTCGCGCGCAACTGGTACAAGCTCGACAAGGCGGCCGGCACTGACGGCCAGTCGGTCGGGATCGCGTCGCTGCTGGCGGACCCCGCGGCCAACCCCGCCGCCTTCGACGCCGTTCGGGGCGCCGGCGCGGGCACGCTGGCGGTCAAGGCCAACAACCGGGAGTACCTCAGCCAGGGCGTCCAGTCCACGCTGGGCGTGCGGCTGGGCTCGGCGGCACGCGGGGCGTTGGTGGAGGCCGGCTTGCGCATCCACGCCGACGAGATGGACCGCTTCCAGTGGGTCGACCAGTTCGCGACCGAAGGTGGCGCGGTGACGCTGGCCCAGGCCGGCACGCCCGGCACGGACAGCAACCGGATCGAGTCGGCCCGGGCCATCGCCGGGTTTGTCCAGGCGGAGGCCACGTGGGGCCGGGTTTCTTTGACGCCGGGCGTGCGCGTCGAGTCAGTCCGCCTGCGCCGCGACGACTACGGCAAAGCCGACGTCGAGCGGACGGGCGCCGACCTCAGCACGCGCGAGAACACCGCGACGGCGCTCATCCCCGGACTGGCGGCACTCGTGGACGTGGGCGGAGGGTGGCGCGTGTTCGGCGGGCTGCACCGCGGCTTCGCCCCGCCGGACAGCCGCCCGGAGACGGCGCCTGAGTCGAGCGTCAACGCCGAGCTGGGCGTCCGCTTCAGCAGCCGCGGCGTCGAGATCCAAGCTGCGGGCTACCGGACGGCCTACGGCAACCTGCTGGGCAGCGACCTCGCCGCCGGCGGCGGCACCGGCACGGCCGACCAATTCAACGGCGGCCGCGTGGACGTGTGGGGCGCCGAGCTCGGCATCTCCGCCGACCTCGCTCGACTGACTGGCGTCGTCCCTGACGGGGTGGCGATGCGCTCCGCCAGCTGGTCGGCGCCGGTGCGGCTGGCGTACACGCGGACCGACGCCCGCTTCCAGTCGGCGTTCGAGAGCGACTTCGACGCGTGGGGGACCGTCGCCGTCGGCGACGAGCTCCCGTACCAGGCGCGGCACCGGCTCTACGCTCGGGCAGGCGTCGAGCGGGCCGGGTGGTCGCTGGCGGCGCTGGGGAACGCGGTCTCGGCCATGCGCGCGGTTGCGGGCCAGGGCGAGGTTGAGGAGGCAAACCGCATCGGCGCGCACGCGACGCTGGACCTGGTCGGCGAGGCGCCGCTGCCCGGCGGGGTCCGGCTGGTGGGCCGCGTGGTCAACGTGACCGACGCCGCCTACGAGGTCGCGCGCCGTCCGGCGGGCCTCCGTCCAGGCCTGCCGCGAACGGTGACGGTCGGCCTGCGAGCCCGGATCGGGGGCTGAGCTAGCGTGTTGCCCGGCCCGTGCGCTCCCCCCGTTGGCTTCGCCGTCCCTTTGGGGTTGGCCGCGCGCGGTTCGAGCTAAACGGCTACGCCCGAGCCGCGCGTCCAGACTGTCCCCCTCACTTGTGAGGGGGACACCCCGAAGGGACAGCGTAGCTAGCCAATGCAGCGCGGAGCGAAGCGATGGCTGCGTTTGGCGGGGGGAGCGTTCCGGCGAAGCGAAGCGGGACAAACTAGAAGGTGGCGAATGAGGACAACCGCGCCCTCACCGAGACTGCAAACGGACGCCGGTACCTTCCGCCAGTCCCCCAGCCCTCCGTGCCCGACACCCGCGCCCTCGTCCTGTTCTCCGGCGGGCAGGACTCCACGACCTGCCTGTTCTGGGCGCTCGCCCCCGCCCCGCTGGGTGGCGGGTTCGGCGAGGTCGAGGCCGTCGCCTTCGACTACGGCCAGAAGCACGCCGTCGAGCTGGAGCAGGCCAAGGAGATCGCCGATTTGGCCGGCGTCCGGCTGACGGTCCAGGACCTGACGGGCCTGCTCGCCGGCTCGTCGCTGACCGAGCACGACCGGGACTCGAACGACGCCCACGACCTCGCGCCCGACCTCCCGGCGTCGTTCGTGCCCGGCCGGAACGCGCTGTTCCTGACGCTGGCCGCGGCCCACGGCTTCCTGCGCGAGACCCACGACCTGGTGGGCGGGATGTGCCAGACCGACTACTCTGGATACCCCGACTGCCGGCTGGACTTCGTCGAGAGCCAGGCCCAGACGCTGACCTTGGCGTTGGGCCAGCCCGTCCGGGTTCACACGCCCCTGATGCACTTGACGAAGGCCGAGACCTGGAAGCTGGCGGCCGACCTCGGCACGGTCCGCGGCGTCGAGGTGCTGGAGGCCGTGCGCGAGATGAGCCACACCGACTACAACGGCGACCGGAGCGAGCGCCACGCCTGGGGCTACGGCAAGCTGGACAACCCCGCGTCTGTGTTGCGAGCCAAGGGCTACGCCGAAGCCCAAGCGAACGGATGGCTGTAGCCGAGACCCTCGACCAAGGACTGGCAGCGCGCCTGGCCGACTCCCCGCGCGGCGCTCACCGCTACGCGGTCAAGAGCCTGTGGCGGACGCTGCAGGGCGAGGGCGCCTGGGCCGGCCGCGCCGCCGTGTTCGTCCGCTTCGTCGGCTGCAACATGTGGACGGGCTACGACCGGGACCGCGAGCGCGACGCGGCCAAGGGCCACGCCTGCGCGGCGTTCTGCGACACCGACTTCACCAAGGAGGGCAGCGTCCGGCTTTCCGCCGCCGACCTGGCCGCCGAGGCTCGCCGCGTCGGCGCCGACATCGACTTGGTCGTCCTGACCGGCGGCGAACCCCTGCTTCAGGCCGACGCCGGCCTCGTCGGCGCGCTCCGCCAGCGCGGCTTCGAGGTCGCCGTCGAGACCAACGGCACCGTCCGGCTGGCGGACGCGTTTGGCGAGCCCCAAGACTGGCCGGACTGGATCGTGTGCAGCCCCAAGCTCCCGGCCGACCGAACGGTGATCGAGGCGATGGACGAGCTCAAGCTGGTCGTGCCCTCGTACCGCCCGGAGGCATACGCGCCGCTGGTCGAGCGCGTCCGCCCCCATCAGATCGGCACGCGCGACCGCCGCTTCCTGTGGGTCCAGCCCGAGGACGGCCCCCGGCTGGCCGACGCGACGGCGCTCGCCGTCGCCCTCGCCCAGCGCGACCGCCAGTGGCGCGTGTCGGTCCAGACGCACAAGGTGCTCGACGTGGACTGAGCGTCAGTCGCTGCCGGGGCGCAATGCCTGGCCCCCTCGGGGCGGTGGCTACGTGTCGTTGTCTTCGAGCGGCTCCGGGACGTAGACCTTGCGGAGCGGGAGCAGCCCTTTGTAGCGGGAGTCCAGCGCGTCGTAGTGCTGGAGCACCAAGCTCACCACCTCCTCGCCGTCCATCGTTCGGAGGTTCGCCTTCCCGCGCGCGAAATCGACGGCCGTGCGCTTGAACCCGCCCAGCGTCACGAACAGCCCGTATTCCCCGGCCTCGACCATGCCGTAGAGCTGAGACACGGCGGGGCGGCCGATGGTGCCCTCCTCGCTCTTGACCTGGACCTTGATGATGGGCGGCTCCAGACCCAAGGCGTCCTTGTAGGCCAGCACGTCCACGCCGTGGTCGGGGCCCGGCGGGGAGACCCGGGTGCGGTACCCCATCACGTTGAGCAGGTGGCCCACGAACTCGGCAAAGGGGTGGCCTTTGAGCTCGCGCGCCAACCGCTTGGCGACGAAGTCCTGGGTGGACTGCTCGATGGCCCCCGCCTCGCGCGCGACCTCGCCCGGTGCGTCGTCCGCGGGGCCGATGGTGGTGCCGGCCAGGGCGGCGTCGTACTCGTCGGCGTAGTTCTTGATCTGGAAAAAGCTGAGGGCGCTCCCGATTTCGTAGAGCGCCCCCTGCGAGAACCGCGTCCGCGCGAAGTCGCCGAGCCACTCGACCGGGCGCTGGTGGGGGTATCCGGGCTCGGGCTTGACGGAGTACGCGTAGGGGCCGGCGACGCGCCCGACGTGGATGCGGCGGTCCCGCTTGGACGGGTACGCGACCCGGTCGCCGACCTCCATCTCGTGGACGAAGCGGTACAACTGGCCCGCGTTGTTGGCGACCTGGGTCGGCGTCTTGTCCGGGTACACCTGGGCGACGAGCGCCTTGAACGCCTCCCGATCGTTGGGCAGGTCCGAGAGGTCGGGCACTGTGGTCCACCCCAGCCCGATGGTCTTGTGCTTAACGAAGAGGGCATCGGCGTCGCCGGTCTTGCCCCCGTGGAGGCCCCAGAGCGTAGTTGACATGGGTAGGGGGAGGTCGGCAGACGAGACCGGCGGTGGGAAACGGAGCGAGAGCAAAGTAGCTGGCGGTTCTCCTGCGGCGGGGTCCGCTGCTGCCGAGGAGCCCGCTCGCGGCACCCGGCCGGCCGTCGCCGCCCGGTATCTTGCCTGTCCCCGGACCCCCGACATGGCCTCTTTCTCAGGGCACGAGACCTTCCCCCTGCGCTACGCCTGGCTGGCGAAGGCCGTCGAGGCGTGCGCCCAAGACGGCGGAGTGTTCGGCGACGACCGCGCCATCGCCACGTTCGGGGTGGGGCGGAACATGGTCCGCGCGATCCGCCACTGGGCGCTGGCGACGGGCATCGTGGAGCCCGCGGCCCGCGGTGAAGTCGCGCCGACGTCGCTCGGGCAGGCCGTGTTCGGGCTCGACGGCGCCGATCCGTACTGCGAGGACCCCGCGACGCACTGGCTGCTCCACTGGCTGCTGTGCCGCGACCCCGACCGCGCGACGCTGTGGCACTTCGTCTTCGGGTGGTGGCAGGGCGGCGCGCTAGACCTGGCTCGTCTGCGCAACGCCCTCGACCCCTGGCTAGATGCGCGCGGCGAGTCGGCGCCCTCCGACAGCACGCTCAAGCGCGACTTGCAGTGCCTGGTCGGCACGTACACCGTCAACCCGCGCCAGGACCCCGAGGACGCCCTAGCGTCACCGCTGTCTTCGCTCGGCCTGCTGGCGGAAGCCGGAGGCACCGTCCGGCTCCGCCAGGGGCGGCACGCGAGCCTGCCGCCGGCGGTGTTCGCGGCGGCCGTGATCGACTTCTGGGACCGGACCCGGCCCGGCTCCGAGACGCTGCCCGTCTCCGAGTGGCTGCACGGTCCGGGCTCACCGGGCCGGGTGTTCTTGCTGGACCAGGAGCAGGCCTTCGACCTGGTCCGCCGCGTCGAGGCGCTGCAAGACGCCCCGTTCCGGTACGACGCCACCGGCGGGCTGCAGCAGCTCTACCGCGCCGGCGACGCCGGCTTCGCCGATCTCGTCGAGCGGTCCGTCTCCGCCCCCGCCTAAGTCATGCCGGTCTCGATCCAGGGCTCGTTCCACCGCAGCGTCCACCTCAGCCGCGACGTCTATGGCGACGGCGCGCACCACGGCTACATCGTGACCGCCAAGGCGCGCGAGGTCGTCGGTCGCGTCGCCGACGCGCTGGCGGCGCCCGTCGCCCAGCGGGCGTGGTCGGTGACGGGGCCGTACGGCGGCGGCAAGAGCGCCTTCGCGCTGTTCTTGAGCGGGCTCCTGCGCGGCGACGCCACCGCGACCGAGCGGCTGGCCTCCGCCAACGCCGGGCTGGCGGAGCGTCTGGCCGACGCCCGAGGCGGGACGTTCTGCCCCGTCCTGGTCGTCGGCTCGCGCGAGGCGCTGGTGCCGGCGCTGCTGCGCGGGCTGGCCGAGGGCCTGGACGCCTTCGTCGCCAATCACCAGGGGACACCGGAGGAGACCGACGCCCTCCGCGACACGCTGGGCGCCATCGCCAGTCGGGCACGCGCTGCCGATACGGAGCGCCGCGACGACGCCGAGGCCGCCGTGCTGGACCTGGTGGACCAGGCCGCCCGCGCCGTCCACGCCGCGACCGGCGGCGGCGTCCTGCTCATCGTGGACGAGCTGGGCAAGATGCTGGAGCACGCCGCGCTCTACCCCGACGCCACCGACCTGTTCGCGCTCCAGCGCCTGGCCGAGCGCGCCTCCCGGGCACCGGCGGGCGGCCAGCCGGCGCCGCTGCTGCTGTTCACGATCCTGCACCAGGCCTTCGACCGCTACGCCGGGCGCCTGGGCACCGACGACCGCGACGAGTGGCGGAAGGTCCAGGGCCGGTTCGAGGACGTCGCGTTCGTGGCGCCCGTCGGCGAGATGCTTCGCCTGCTGGCCCAGGCCGTCCACGCTACGCCGGACGCCATTCCCAAAGACGCCGCCAACCTCCCGGGTCGAGTCGTCGCGCTGGCGGACTTGCCCGCCGGGGCCGACGCTGGCGAGATCGAGCGCCACCTGACGGACGCGCTGCCTCTGCACCCGGCCGTGGGCCTGCTGGTGGGTCCGCTGTTCCGGCGGCTGGCTCAGAACGAGCGCTCGCTGTTCGCCTTTTTGGCCTCCGGCGAGACCGGGGGATTCTTGGACGTGGCCGGCGACGGCGGGACGATCTACCGGCTCGACCACCTCTACGACTACCTCATCGCCAACCTGGGTGCGACGCTGTTCTCGGAGAGGATGGAGCGGTTGTGGGCCGAGACCGAGGCGACGCTGAGCGCCCTGCCCGACGCCGACGCCCTGACGGTCCGTCTCGTCAAGCACGTCGCCGTGCTCGGCTTCGCCGGCGGGCTGGCCGGCCTCCAGGCGACGGCCGACGTGCTGGCGGTCACGACGGGCGCGCCCGCCGGCGCCGTCCGCCAGTCGCTCGACAGCCTGCGCGACAAGCGCGCGCTGACGTTCCGGCCGTTCGGCGAGACCTACCACGTGTGGCAGGGGAGCGCCTTCGACCTCGGCGCCGCGCTCCGCCAGGCCCGAGAGGCCGTCCCCCAGCGGACGCCGCTCGCCGACTTGCTCCGCCAGTCGCTGCCGCCCCGACCCGCCGTCGCCCGGCGCCACTCGTACCGGACCGGCACGCCGCGCGTGTTCTCGGTGGCCTACGCATCCGATACCGAGTGGCAGTCCGTCGCCGGCCAAACGCCCAAGCGCGCCGACGGCCAGATTGTCTACGTGCTGCCCGAGGGAGACCAGGAGCCGGGCCAGATCGTGGACCAGGCGCTGGCGGCCGGACCTCCCCCCGCTCGCCTTCGTCGCCGTGCCGGACAACGTGGGCGCGCTGCGAGACGCCGCGCACGGGCTGGCGTGCCTGGACTGGGTCCGCGCCCACGCGCCCGAGATGGCCGGCGACGCCGCCGCCCGGCGTGAGGTAGACGAGCAGCGCGCCGCCGTCGCTGCCGAGGTCGAGCGCCGGCTGTCGGCGCTGCTCCAGGCCGGTCCGGACGGCCGGAACCCCTGCACCTGGGTTCGGGACGGCGAGACCTTCCGGATCGCGGGCGAGCGCGCGCTCCAGTCAGCCCTGAGCGACGCGTGCGACCAGGTGTTCGCGCACGCGCCCGAGGTCTGGAACGAGCTCCTCAACCGCCGCCGGCCCTCGCCGAGCGCCGTCCGTGGCCTCAAGCTGCTGCTGGACGCCATGATCCACGACGCCGACCAGGCCAGGCTGGGCATCGAGGGGACGCCGGCCGAGTACGGGATGTACGCCTCCGTCCTGCAGGCGACGGGCCTGCATCGCCAAACCGCCAGCGGCTGGGGCTTCGCGCGCCCGGACGACCGGCCAGGGTGCGCCGCCGTCTGGGACGCCGTCGCCGACGCGCTCCGCCAGGGGCAGGGCCGCC
This sequence comes from Rubricoccaceae bacterium, assembly GCA_963789285.1. Lineage (GTDB taxonomy): Bacteria > Bacteroidota > Rhodothermia > Rhodothermales > Rubricoccaceae > Rubrivirga. Next base: position 1,055,995 of record CAWBJZ010000004.1, on the reverse strand, counting down.
CCGTCCCCGTCGCCGATGTCTACGCCAAACTGGCGGCGGCGCCGTACGGGGTTCGACCTGGGCTTGTGCCCGTGTTCCTGTTGGCGTTCGCGGTCTCGGCCCGGGACCGCGTCGCGTTCTTCGAGAACGGCGCGTTCGTGCGCGACTTGACCTTCGAGACCGTCGAGCGCCTGCTCAAGAGCGCCGAGAAGGGGCAGGGCGCCTTCGCGGTGCAGTACGTCGAGGCCGACGCCGACCGCGCGGCGCTGCTGGCGACGCTCGCGCCCCTGGTCGGGCTCCCCGCCACGACCGACCAGCCGCTGCCCCTGGTCATCCGGCTGCTGGGCCGCGTCCACGACCTGCCGCCGTACGTCCGCAAGACGGCCGAGCTGTCGGAGCGGGCCGGCGCGGCGCGCGGCGCCCTAGAGCGGGCCACGGACCCGGCGGCGCTGCTGTTCGACACGCTCCCCACGGCGTTGGGCGCCGGCTCCTTCCTGGACGGCGACGGCGACCGCCAGCGCTACGCCGACCGCTTGCAAGACGCCCTTCGAGAGCTCGGCGGCGCCTACGACGCGCTCTTGGCCGACCTCGACGCCCAGGTCGCCCGCGCCTTCCGCCTCCGCACTGGCGACGCCGACGGCCGGCGCCAGGAGTTGGCGGACCGCGCCCGTCTGCTGCTGCCCGTCGCCCAGAGCCTGAGCCTCAAGGCGTTCCTGGTCCGGGCCTCCGACCAGACGCTGGCGACGAGGGCCTGGACGGAGTCCCTGGCGGCCCTGCTCGCGCGGACGCCCCCGGCGCAGTGGACCGACTCGGACCGCGCGGCCTTCGCCGTCGCCCTGGGCGAGACCGCGCGCGCGTTCCACCGCCTGGAGCCGCTGGCGCTCGACGCAGCCGAGGATGAAGGAGAGGCGCCGTCCGCCGTCCGCCGGGTGCGGCTGTCGGTGCAGACGCTGCGCGAGTCCGAACACGGCGGCGTGGTCCACGTCCACCCCGAGGACGACGCCCTCGTCGAGCGCCTCCACGCCTCACTCGCCGACGCCGCCCGCCAGTCGGGCGCGACGCCGGACGTCCAGCTCGCGGCGCTCAGCCAACTCGTGACCGATCTTCTGGTGGCACGCGACTCCGTCCCCACCGACCCGACCCATGACTGAGACCCGACACCTGGTCGCCTTTAGCGGGGGGAAGGACTCGTCCGCGCTCGCGATCTACCTGCACAACCCCGAGCGCTGGCGGCGCGCGCTGGGCAAGGTAGGCCTGCCGGAGCGCCCGCCCTTGGACGCCGCCGAGTACGTGTTCTGCGACACCGGGACCGAGCTGGAGGAGACGTACAGCTACCTCGACCGCCTGGAGGCCTACCTCGGCCGGCCGATCCAGCGGCTCAGCGCCGAGGCCCCGCCCGGCGAGACGCCCTTCGACCACCACTTGCGGCTGTACGGCGGCTTCCTGCCGAGCGCCCAGATGCGGTGGTGCACGCGCAAGCTCAAGCTGGAGCCCTACGAGGCCTACGTCGGCGACGACCCCGTCGTGAGCTACGTCGGCATCCGGGGCGACGAGCCCGACCGCGTGGGCTACATCTCGACCAAGCCCAACATCACGTCGGTCTTCCCCTTCAAGGAGGACGGCATCGTCAAGGCCGACGTGTACCGGATCTTGGACGAGAGCGGCGTCGGGATGCCGGAGTACTACGACTGGCGGAGCCGCTCGGGCTGCTACTTCTGCTTCTACCAGCGCCGGAGCGAGTGGGTGGGGCTGCTAGAGAACCACCCCGGGCTGTTCGAGCAGGCCAAGGCGTACGAGAAGCGCGACCCGGAGACGGGCGAGGTGTACTCGTGGAACGACGCCGAGTCGCTGGCCGCGCTCGCCGAGCCCGAGCGCGTGGCTCAGATCAAGGCCCGCACGGCCGCCCGCGCCGACCGCGTCCGCCAGCGGGGCGGGGGCACGCTGCTGGAGCAGTTCTACGACGAGGTGCGCGACGCGGAGGACGACAGCGCCGGGTGCTCCATCTGCCACTTGTAGGTCGTAGCTCGAAAGGAGACGCTAGCGCCGGTGCCACTCGCGCCCCGCCCCCGCTTTGTGGAGCCAAGTAGAGTCGAACTCCCTGCCTCCACAGTGGAATCGCCGGTTTCCGAGCCGGGCGAGCCCCCCATCGGCTCTAAGACATCCCTGGACCCGATAGGAGTCGGTCTGCTTTGTACTGGAACGCACCGTGGTGCAGTGCTTCGTCTCCATCGTGTCGCCATGGATGCGAGGTGCGGCGTGAGATGTCCTCCACCGAGATCATGGCGGAGCCGCTGTCTGCGCGATCTGCCCCGTCTCGTACACCTTCTCACTCCCGTCAGCGGACCTGCGCAGAGTCATTCCCCCTGTATTGTAGACAGTTACTTGCGTTTTGTGCCGGGCTAGAAGGTCAGCCGTTTCCTTGACGTGGACGAGGCTTGTAGGCTCGGTGACAAGGTTCGCAAGGTCCTGTCCTGCAGGTGTAAACGGGAAGATCTCCATAGGGGATGAGTTGTCTCTGTCTACAGGGTCTGACACTACTATGTAGGGCGGCAGAGAGAACACGTCAGGCCCCCCGAGTAGCCCACTCAGGGTGTAAGCACTCGCCATGATGCCAATCAGTCCGGCGGACTGCAGCTCGATTAGATCGTACTGACGCACCTTCGCAGACTTGCCGATCCAGAACTTCGGCAAGAGTCCAAGATTGATCCTTCCTGGTCCCTCGGGTGCGTCCGATGTCCGCAGCGATAAGGCGACCACCTTGTTCCAGACGCTTGCAATCCTACGATCCATCCCTTGGAGAACCTGCACGCTTCGCGGTGAGACGCTGCCCGGCTTCATCACCTCCTCAGCCAGCAATCGGCCCCACGCCTCCTGCATTTCTGCATCCTGGATCAGCTTCGCTTGCTCGAAGAATCGGCTGGCCCATGTAGCATCGACGGGCTCCTCGGCCGGCTGCTGTCCAGCTTCCTCACGCCGGTCCAACTCTCTCTTTGCTGCGTCTAGCACGCGCCCCGTGCTCTCCTGCTTCTGTTGTTCCTCACGATAGAACCGGAGCCACAGCGGATGACGGGACCCCGCTTCGGAAGGAAGAATGCCAGCCTCTTGCGCAGCAACGATCTGGGGCACCGATGGTTGAGCTCCGTCACCTTCGAACGCGGACGGGTCCGCTTCGGGAAGCTGAAGCTGATTGTTGAGCCCCAATAGCTCACGCAATCCCGGGTCCGTCCGTGCCAGCTCTCCGATCATCTTCAGACGCCGTTGGTCATGCGCTACTAGCTGCTTGGAGAAGAGCACAGCCGTGAGGCCGCCTCGCCCACTGGCGATGGTCTGGAGGAGCTTGAAGGCACCGGAGCCTGCTGCAGCTAGGGGGTCCATTCCTTCGGTGGAGTCGTGATCGCTCATTAGCGTGGGGAGCTAGAGTCGTGGAGCAGAATGGCTGGAGTGTCGAATCTTCCGGCGGGCTGCCCGCTTAGCGCTGAGCACTTCGGCCTACCAACTTAGAACGCCTGTTCCATGTGCGCCGCACGCTAGGTCGAAGTGCCCGTATTGCTTCTCGATCATGGCGACCGACGTGTCCATGAACTGAGCGAACGAGTAGAACGGCGTGCCCCCAGGGACATCCGAGTACCGAACGAGCGCCGGAGACTACGGGCCGTCGCGTTCTTCTCGACCCTACCGAGTCCAAGCCGTTCGTGTGACCGACGGCGCAGGTCCATTCTCGTCGTCCCACCAGTCGGGGAGGGGGAGCGTGGGGTAGAGAGACTCGGGCTCCTCGCCAGCCGCGATCTGCGCTCGGCGGCGGTCCATGAGTGCGCGCCACGCCTCAATGCTCTCTGGCTCCTCCGTGCCCGGGCGTCCCGCGAGGATGCCGCGTACGCTGATGTCCGCGTTGAGCTGCGGCCAATGGACGCCGTACGGGCTCACCTCCACCTCCGCCAGTTCGTCGGGCATCGCGTGGAGGAGCCGGGGGCTCCACGCGATTGGGAACGAGACCGCTCGCCCATCTGAAAGCCGAACGGTCACAGCATCGCGGCCGACCTCGGCTTCGACAGCCTCGGCAAGAGGCCCAGCGCTCTCGGCCGACTGGCGGCGGCCGGCGGCGGCGAGGCGGACGCGCTTACGCGCGATCCCCCGGGCGGGGGCGGTGGTTCCAGGCATCGATCAGGGGGTCTCGGTGGTCCTCGATGAGGCGCTCAACCTTGCGGAGCTCCGCATGAGTCTTGCCTCTTCGTTCCGAGCGGCGTACGAAGCGAGCGACCGCGGTAGTACCCATCCTCGGGTTTGGAGTACTGCGACGACAGGCGTGTGCGCCGCGCAGATCATCCCCAACGTGTGGAGCCAAGGAGAGTCGAACTCCTGACCTCTGCAGTGCGATTGCAGCGCTCTACCAACTGAGCTATGGCCCCAGGCCCGCAGGATAGCGACTGGCGGCGGCGGCGGGCAAGCGGCGGGCGCGGGAGGAACGGTGAATCGGCTGGGGACCTGGGGTGCGATGGGAGCAGCCAGCCGCGCGACGGGCGGAAGCAGTCGGCGGGTTAGAACAAGCGGTGCTGGCGGCTCTCCAGGTCCAGCAACGCGCGCTTGCGCTCCAGCCCGCCCGCGTAGCCCACCAAGGCGCCGTCCGCCCCGACGACGCGGTGGCAGGGGACCACGACCGCGACGGGGTTCTGGCCGTTCGCCGCGCCGACGGCCTGCGCCCCGCCCGGCTGGCCGAGACGCGCCGCCAGCGCGCCGTAGCTGAGCGTCTCGCCGTGCGGGATCTCGGCCAGCGCCGACCACACGCGCCGCTGGAACGGCGTGCCTTGCGCGGCGACCGGCACCGTAAACGTCGCCCGGTCGCCGTCGAAGTACGCCGCCAGCTGGTGGAGCGCGTCGGCGAGGATGGCGTCCGTGCCGGACTCGGTGTCGGGCGCCGGCCCGAAGGTGGCGGCGGTCAGCGCCAACCCGTCGGAGACGAGCGCGAGCGGGCCGAGGGGCGTGTCGAGAGTCGCGGAGGGCATCGCGCGGAAGCTAGCCGGCGGAACGATCCGCGCTCGGGACCGGGCTAGCTTCTCGGCATGGGACCGTTCGACCTGCTCCGCCCCGCGCCCGCGCCCCGCTTCGGCGGCCCGCCCCCGCGCAACGCCTTCGTCGAGCTTCACAACCTGGTCGCCGCCGCCGAGACGGTCCAGGACTTCGGGCCGTCCGACCGCGGCCGGATCTCGCGCCAGCACGGCGTGGACCTGGCACGGGAGTTCCTGCCCGATCGCGCGGCGATGTACCAGGCGCTGCTCGACGACCGCCTAGCCAACGGCGACTTGGACGCCGACGACCGCGCCATCCTGGCCCACGTCGCCCGGACGCTGGCGCTCCGCCCCGCCGACTTGCGCCCGGCGCACGAGCGCGCCTTCGGGACCGCCGTCTCCCAAGCCGTCGCCGACGACTGCCTGTCGGTCGAGGAGCGGCTGCTGATCCACAAGCTCCAGCACGTGCTCGGGCTCGACCCCCGGCTGGCGGACGGCGCCTACGACGTGATCGCGCGCGAGCGGCTGCTCAAGACCGTCGCCAAGGCGCTGTGCGACGGCGTGCTGGCGCCTGACGAGGAGGCCCAGATCGCGCTCGCCGAGAGCGCCCTGAGCACCGCGCTCCCGCCCGAGGTCCAAGCCATGCTCGCCAAGGCGCGGCAGCGCTGGATGCTCCGCCACGGCGACCTCCCGACGGCCACGCTCGACGTGTCGCTCCAGGCCGGGGAGGAGGGGCGCTACCAGACGCGCGGCCAGTGGGCCTTCGTCAACACCGGGGCGCTGGAGGACCACATCGACCCGGGCGTGCTCCACAGCGGGCGCACGGCGGGCCTGGTCCTGCCCGAGCGCGTGCTCTCCGGCCGGGTCCGGGCCGGCGAGATCGCGCTCACGTCCCGTCGCCTGCTCCTGAAGCCTGACTCCGGCCTGCCCGATTCGTACCGGCTCGACCAGGTGATCCAGACGCTGCGCTTCCGCAACGGCATCATCGTCCGCACCCAGGCCGGGCGCCGGGTCTACCTCGACGCCGGCGACGAGCGCGAGGCGCTCTACACCGTCCTGTACCGCACGCTCCACCCGGAGCCCGACTGAACGGTCGCGGCCTCCCGCGCGAGTTGGGCCAAGGTCCTTGCCGGCGACAGCCGCCAGGCCCGCGCGGGCGCTTTCTTCCGAGCCCGAGACGCGACGGTCGTCCGCCGGCTGTCGCGCCGCGTCGAGTGGCAGGGACCGGCAGACGTGGCGTTCACCGACCGACAGATGGTGTTCGACGGCTCCCCGACCCGGCGGACGTCGCTGCGCACCGTCGAGTCGGTCGTCCGCCGCGACGAGGTGGTCTGGGTCCGCCGCCTCCGCGCGCACGACTGGCTGATCCGCTGCGCCGACGAGCGGGACGCCGTCGCCGTGGCCGAGCGCCTCCAGCGGCCGGCGTAGTCTAGAACGTCCGGACGGCCCCGACCCCTTCTCTCGACCCGCCATGCACGTCTTCGCCGGCCCCGTCTTGCTGGAGTCCGGGGGGATGGGGATGCACGTCGTCCCGCTCCCCGCCGAGATCGACGCCGCGCTGGCGGACGCTGGGGCCGTGGTCGGCACGCTGAACGACGTCCCGTTTCGCCGGGCCATTCATGGGCGGAAGGACGGGGCGCCCCGGCTGCGCTTCGGGAAGGCCGTGCTGCGCCAAGCCGGCCTGGCGCTGGGCGAGACCGCGTTCGTCGAGTTGGAGGCCGCCGACCCCGACGCCGTCCGCGTTCCGGCCGAACTGGCGGCGGCGCTGGCGCAGGACCCGGAGGCGCGCGAGCGGTGGGACACCTTCACGCCCGGCCGCCAGCGGTCCATCGCGACGATCGCGGACCGAGCGAAGCGGCCAGAGACGCGCGAGCGCCGCGCGCTCGACTTGGCTCGCCAGATCCGCACGCGCACGCTGCCGACCGACAAGGCGTAGGGCGGGCGGAGCCGTGGAAGGTGGGGTGGCCGCACGGACCCCGTAGCAGGCCCCCAGCCCAAGCGCGGCGCGGGGCACCAAGCGACGGAACCGGACGGTGGACGGGGACCGCCAGTCAGACGCGAGGGGTGTGACAGTCGGTGGTCACCCACACTCTATATACTACGCGTGCGCGTGCGAGAGACGCCGCGTCCCATCCGCCCCCGATCCCATGACCCGCTTGCCCACGTCCGCCACGTCGCTGGCCGAGTCCCTGTTCTCCGGCCCCCAGTTCGAGCCGCCCTACCCCGGCGCCGTCCAGGAGGAGCTCGCCTGGCACCTAGTCAAGGTGCTCCGCGAGGACGCCCGGCTGCGCTCCGAGGTCGAGGTCGAGATCCCCGCCTCGCACGACTGGCCCCGCTCGGGCACCGGCCCGGCGTTCTTCACGCTCGACCTGGTCGTCGAGGTGCCCGTCGGCGAGGGCCAGGTGCGCCGCGTGGCCTTCGAGGCCGCCGGCGGACGCGGGCTCCGCGACCACGACCGCCGCCTGCGCCGCGACGCGACCCTCTTGGCCCACGGCGTCGTGGACACCGTCTACCGGCTCCGCGGCTCCGACCTGCTCGGCCACATGGACGACGTCCTCTACCTCGCCAGCCAGTGGGACGCCGACGTGTTCTCGGACCGCGGCCGGATCAACCTCCAGACGCTGGCGAGCGCCGAGGCGCGGCAGGTCACCGTCCGCCCGGAGCAGCCGTCGATCCTGGTGCCCTACGCGCTGGCGGACGCGACGGAGGCCCCCGAGCGGCACCTGTGGCACGTCGCCAACGGCCAGGCCCCCCACGTCTTGGTCCGCCGGCTCGACCGCCGCATCGAGTCCGTCTGGGCGCCCTACGCCGACCGCCCGCTGCGCCGCGTGGACCTCGCGGACCAGCGCCCGACCCTGCGCAAGGCCAGCTAACGGCGCGATGGCGACCCGCTTCCGCCAGCGCGTCGGACAAGTCCCCCTCCTGGACACCACGGAGTGACGGCGCAGCCAGGAGGGGTTAGGGGTGGTGGACCGGCCGAAGTGCGGTCCCACTTGCCCCCTCTCGTGTCCGCGCCGAGTCGCACCGCCAGTCCTTCGGATCAGCCTGTGACAGATCGGTGGCACCCGCTGTCCCGATGCTCTCCTCGACCCTCCACTCTCCGCTACCCGTTATGACCGTCCACCCCCTCAGCCGCCGCCCCCAGCAGCGCCGCCTGGTCGTCGCCGTCCGCGGCGCCGCCGGGACTGGCAAGAGCTGGTTCGCCTCCAGCCTGGCCGACGCCGGGCTCGGCCGCTTGTGCTTTTTCGACACCGAGCGCAAGGCCCGTCTCTTGGCTGGCGCCGATGGCTCGAAGTACGACGCCATCGAGGTCGAGCACCCCGACGAGCTGCTGCCCTTTATCGACTGGGCGCTGAACGAGGGCAAGGAGGAGCAGGGCTACGGCTGCTACGCGCTCGACAGCTGGGCGATGTACTTCGGCCGGAAGCACCGCGCCACCGTCGAGGCCGTCCGCCAGCGGACCGGGGACCCCACGGCGCGCCCCTCGGCCGACGAGCTCCAGGCGGACCAGGTCGTGTTCCAGGAGGTCCTGCGCCGGCTGTGCGTGGACTCCGGCGCGTGTGTCGTGATCACCGACCAGGTGGCCGCCCGAGGCCAGCAGGACCGCGAGGAGAACGAGATGGGCCGCGTCGTCCCCATGACAGCCTCCGGCCTGGAGTACTTCGTGGACGTGATGCTGGAGCTGTCGCTGCGCCAGGACGGCTTCGAGACGCGCCGCATCGCGACCGTCGTGAAGTCGAACGCGCCCGACTTCCCCGTCGGGATGGAGATCGAGGACCCGACCTTCTCCGTGCTGATGGAGCGGTTGGGCGCCGGCCCGAAGCCCGTCGAGACCCCGCACGCCGAGGTGCTCCCGTCCCCCGCGCTGGCGGCGCCGACGGGCGTGACGCTGGCCGAGTTGCTCTCCCAGGCCGAGGATTTCGGTCTGGCCCGACCCCAGGTGCTCCTGGCCGCGCGGCACTACTGCGGCGTCCAGTCGCTCGACGAGCTGACGCCCGACGAGACCGCCGACCTGCTCGACCGGATGCGCGAGCGCTACGCCGTATCCGGCGACAGCGCCAGCGCCGACGACGCTGAGCCCGAGGTCAAGGTGAGCAAGCGCGCCAAGAAGGCCGCGTAAGCGCAGACGCACTGCAACTCCAGCGCCCGCCCCGGCTCCACGCCAGGGCGGGCGCTTTTGCGTCCGGGTTAGGAGCGTGTCTGGTTTACCCGCACACCTCGCCTATTCGCACCGCCGGCGTCAGGCGACGATCACGATGCCCTCCGGCCCGGGCTTCGGCAACGTCGCCGGCGGACGGAACGCGCCGCCTGAGCGCATGTCTACGTCGACCGCGCTCAGCAACTCCTCCAGCGCCGCCTCGCCCTTGCCCAGGCCCCACTGGTAGGCCGGTGGGTAAGCGAGGTGGACCAGCCAGCCCATCACCATCGCGGCCATCGTGGCGGCCATCACCGCGCCCACCGGCCCACTGGCGGCCATGCCGACCAAGCCAGCGATCACGCCGCTCACCGCGGCCACGACGCCGACGGACCAGCGCCCAAGGGTCAAGTTGCGGCCCTTGCCGTGGCGGAGGTCGACGGCGATGGTGGCCTCGGTCCGCCCGTCGCCTAGGTCGTGGAGCGTGACCACGACCCGGGTCAGGTCGCTGATGGTCATGGCGCGCGAGAACTCGGTGTAGCGGCCGAACTCCTTGACCTGCTTCCCGAGCTGGGGCACGTCGAACAGCAGCGCCGAGTCGGCCATCTCGTCGGAGTCGCCCAGGACGTCGACCAACGTCAGGCGGTACGGGTCGCCCGGGAGCACGCGCTGCATGGCCGCCAGCACGTCGTCGGGCGCGGCGCGGAACGTCCGGGTGACGGTCAGGCGCTCGGCCTCGGTGCCCAAGAACGCCGACGCCTGGCGCTGGCGGTCGTCGGAGACCGGCGCGTGGTGGCGCGCGGCCTCGACCTCGCGCCAGGCCAGCGCCACGAACGAAGGGTCAATGCCGGCGGCCTGGGCGATCTCCTCGACCTCGGCGCGCGAGAAGGCCGCGTGCGGCGCGGCGCTCGGCCGCTGCTCGCTGGCCAAGGTCTCGGAGCGCTCGTCCAGGCGCCGGGCCGCCTCCGCCTGCAAGCGCGCGGCGGTGCGCCAGATGTCCCGGGCGGTCGCCTCGCCGATCTCGGTCTCGGCGGGCGGAGCGTCAGGAGCGTCGTGCTCAGCGACTGGGCGGAGGTCGAGCGTGTCGGCCTCCTCCGGTGCGGACTCGTGCTGGGAAGAGGGGCGGGTGCGTTCCATGACGACGACGGCGTGGGCAAGCGGCGGGGTTCGGGAGGCTACGACGAGCGGCCCCCATCGTTGCGATCGCGCTCTACGGAGGTGTCAGGACGGAATATCGGAATTGGAAGCGCTACCGGACTCCGCCGCCATTGCGGAACCACGCCGCCAGCGGCTATCCTCGTTCCGCACACCGCCTCCGACGTGAACACGATCCGCTCCCGACGTCCGCGACGCCGACCGACCTCCGGGCTCGGGAGACGAGGCACATCTGGACGGCGCCGCTGACACCCCAAGCGGCCAGCCCTTCCGACGCCGACTCTCTGCCGAGGGTCGGCGTTTTTCGTTTCTGACAGTTTCCATGCCTGCTCCCATCGCCCTCGCCTTCTCCGGCGGCCTCGACACCTCGTTTTGCGTTCCCTACCTCCGCCAAGAGACCGGGCGCGACGTGTGGACGGTCACCGTCGACACGGGCGGGTTCTCGGACGACGAGCGCGACGAGATCGCCGCTCGGTCCAGCAGCTTGGGCGCCGCCGGCCACACGCTCGTCGACGCCCGCGCCGACCTGTGGGACGACGTGCTCCGCTACCTGGTCATGGGCGACGTGCTGCGGGGCGGCGTCTACCCGCTGTGCGTCGGGCCGGAGCGGGTGGTCCAGGCCCGGGCGCTGGCGGAGGCCGCGCGCGAGGTCGGCGCGACGGCGGTCGCTCACGGCTCGACGGGCGCCGGCAACGACCAGATCCGCTTCGACACGGCCCTGCGCCTACTGGCGGATGACCTGGAGGTGCTGACGCCCATCCGCACGCTGGCGCTGTCGCGCGAGGACTCCTCCGCCTACCTCCGCGAGCGCGGCGTCGAGGTGGACGCCGCCACGACGGACTACTCCGTCAACCGCGGGCTGTGGGGGACCACCATCGGGGGCAAGGAGACGCACGCGACCGACGGCGTCCTGCCCGAAGCGGCGTGGCCCGACACCGTCTCACCGAGGGACGCGCCCGACGAGCCCCGCCAACTGGCGGTCCAGTTCGAGCAGGGCGTGCCGGTCGCCATCGACGGCCAAGCGTTGCCGCCAGTCGCGCTGGTGGAGACGCTGAACCACGACGGCGCCGAGCACGGCGTCGGGCGTGGAATCCACGTCGGCGACACGATCCTGGGCATCAAGGGGCGGATCGCGTTTGAGGCGCCGGGCGCGCTGACCCTCATCGCGGCGCACCGCGAGCTGGCGAAGCTGGTCCAAACCCAGCTTCAACTGGTCGAGTCGGCGCGGCTGGGCGATCTCTACGGGCGGCTGGTGCACGAGGGGCTCTACTTCGACCCGGCGTGCCGCGACATCGAGTCGTTCCTCAACTCTGCCAACCAGCGCGTGACGGGGACCGTCCAGGTCGAGTGGTTCAAGGGCACCATCCGCGTCTTGGGCGCGACCTCTCCGCACTCGCTCTTCGACGCCGGCGCCGCGCGCTACGGCGAGGACCACGCGCTGTGGTCGGGCCGCGACGCCCAGGGCTTCGCCCAGATCTACGGCCTGCAAGCCCGACTGGCGGCTCGCGCTGGTGGCGACGACCACCGCCAGTCGTGAGCGGCGCCCTCACGAGTCCTCCGGTCCACACCCTCGACCCCATGCCCACCCGAACCATCACCACGCTGGCCGTCGACCACGTCGCCAGCAGCACCGGGCCGTGCAGGCTGGGGCACGAGGTTCAGGTCTCGCCCTACGTCGTCGCCGAGGAGGGGTACTGCCTGGCCGTCCGCGCGCTCGACGCCAAGGCGCTCTACAACCAGCTCGAAGGCGCCGACGGCGTGTTCCGGACCATCGAGCAGGGGCAGACGCTGGTCGGCGCCCTGGGCGAGCGGCAGGCGCTGAAGGGCTACTCCGGGCGGATCCCTCGCCACGTCTCGCCGGGCGACGTGCTCCACATCCAGAACATGGGCGGCATCCTGGGCAAGGTGGCGCGCGAGCACCCCGACCTCGGCCCGGCGCTGCGCGTCGAGGTGCTGGGCGCGGTCCTGACCGGCGAGCCGCCGCGCCACGCCCGCATCCAGGACACCGCCATCGAGCCCGTCGAGAGCCTGTCGGACTCGGCGCCGCTGGTGATGGTCTCGGGGACGGCCATGAACACCGGCAAGACGTTCGCCGCCGCCGCGCTGGTGGCGGGCCTGAGCGAGCGCGGATTGCGTGTCGCTGCGGCCAAGCTGACCGGCGCCGCGCTGCAGCGCGACGTGAGGGCGATGGTCGAGGCCGGGGCCGTGACCTCCGCCAGCTTTATCGAGGCCGGCGCCGTCGCCACGACCGGGCGCGACATGGTGCCGGTCGCCAAGGGCATCATCGCCCACCTCAACCGCCCCGACGCGGACGGCCAGTCGCCCGACGTGCTGGTGCTGGAGCTGGGCGACGGCGTGATCGGGCCGTACGGCGTCGACCAGATCTTGCAGGACATGGAGCTGCAGCGGCTGACGGCCACGCACGTGTTGGCGGCGACGGACCTGGCCGGCGCCTGGGCCTGCGACCAGCTGTTCCGGACGCGCTACCGCGCCGAGATCGGCGTCGTGGTTGGCCCGGCGACCGACACCAGCGTGGGGCAGCGCTACATCCAGACCTCGCTGGGCATCCCGGCCATCAACGCGCGCTCGGAGGCGCCGGCGCTGGCGGCGCTGGTGGCCGAGGACGTGGCCGAGCACCGCGCTTGGGCGGAGGCGCCGGGCACCCTGCCATCGTTCAACGGTCCGCGCCGGCCGCTCTCGCCCCAGTCCTCATGACGGAGACGCGCCCAGTTTCGATGGTGGACACGGCCACGTCGCGGTCGGCTCCTGTGCGTGCGGCCGTCCTGCACGGCGCGGGCTACGCCGGCGGCGAGCTGCTGGCGTTGCTGCTGGCGCACCCGATGGTCACGCCCACCGCCGTCACCAGCCGGAGCCAGGCGGGCCAGCCGGTCTGGACCACGCACGCCCGCCTCCGTGGCCAGACCGACCTGGCCTACTCCGCGCCCGACGACCTCGACCCCGGCGCGGCCGATGTCGCCTTCGTCTGTGCCGAGCACGGCCAGGGCGCCGCCGCCGTCCAAACCCTCCGCCAGTCGGGCTTCGGCGGACTGATCATCGACCTCTCGGCCGACCACCGGCTGGAGTCCGTCGAGACGTACGAGCGCGTCTACGGCCTCACGCACCCCGATCCAGAGACGATGCGCACGGCGGTCTACGGGCTCGCCGAGGTCAACCGCGACCGCTGGCGGGCGCGACGCTCATTGCCAACCCCGGGTGCTTCGCGACCGGAATCGCGCTCGCGCTGTGGCCGCTGGCGGACGTGCTCGGCGCGTACCAAGCCCACGTCACGGCGCTGACCGGCGCGTCGGGCTCGGGCGCCCGGCCCTCCGCCACGACGCACTACCCGACGCGTGACGGCAACGTGCGTGCTTACAAGCCGTTGGCGCACCGGCACCTGGCGGAGGTCCAAGAGACGCTGGGCGAGTCCGCGGCTGTCCACTTCGTCCCCGCCTCCGGCCCGTGGACGCGGGGCATCTGGGGGACGGCCCACGTCTCGCGCTGGCGGGCGGCGTCGGCGCGGCCGAGATCGACGCCGCGTTCGCTAGCGCCTACGGCGACTCGCCCTTGGTTCGGGCGTCGCCCGGCGTACTGCCCGAGCTCAAGCCGGTCGTGGGGACGCCGTTCTTCGACGTCGGCTGGGTGGTCCAGGGCGACCACCTGGTCGTCGGCTTCGCGCTCGACAACCTGCTCAAAGGCGCCGCCAGCCAGGCGGTCCAGAACCTCAACCTGGTGCTCGGCTGGCCCGAGGCGCTGGGCCTGCTGCCCGGCGTGACGCCCTAGCCACACTCGCACGGACGCCCCACCCGCTCCCCGATGATCGACACCTTGACCGACCCGATGGCGCTCGAAGACGCCGTCACGCTGCCGACCTACGCCAAGCCGCCCGTCGCGCTCGTCCGCGGGCAGGGCACGCGCGTGTGGGACACCGAGGGGCGCGAGTACCTCGACTTCTACGGCGGCCACTGCGTCGCCCTGCTCGGCCACTGCCCGCCGCGCGTCGTCCAAGCGATCCGCCAGCAGGCCGGCGAGCTGCTGTTCTACTCCAACGCCGTCTACAGCCCCGTCCGCGCCCAGGCGTCTGCGGCGCTGGCGGCGCTCGCGCCCGACGGTCTGGGGACGGTGTTCTGGTGCAACTCGGGGACCGAGGCCAACGAGGCGGCGCTCAAGCTGGCTCGGGCGACGACCGGCCGAGACCGCGTCGTCGCGTGCAAGGGCGGCTTCCACGGGCGGACGCTGGGCGCGCTCGCCGCCACCTGGGGCGACAAATATCACGAGCCCTACCGCGCCGTCCTGCCACAAACGACCTGGGTGCCGTTCGGGTGGGAGGGCGCCGTCGACGAGGCGCTGGCCGCAAGCGACGTGGCCGCGCTGATCCTGGAGCCCATGCAGTCGATGGCCGGCGTGACCGAGGCGCCGGCCGGCTACTACCGCGCCATCCGGGAGATCTGCGACCGCACCGGGACCGCGCTGATCTTCGACGAGGTCCAGACCGGCGTCGGGCGGACCGGCGCGTTCTGCTACGGCGAGCACGTCGGCGTGACGCCGGACCTGATCACACTCGCTAAGAGCCTGGGCGCGGGCGTGCCCGTCGGCGCCGTGCTGGTGTCCCAGTCCATCGCCGAGACCGTCCGCCCGGGCGACCAGGGGACGACGTTCGGCGGCGGAATGCTGGCGATGGCCGCCGTCTCCGCCGCGCTGGCTCAGCTGGTGGACGACAACCTCATGACGCGCGCCGTCCAGATCTGGGGCCGACTGGCGGATGGCCTGGGCGAGATCGACGCCGTGACCGAGGTGCGCGGGCGCGGGTGCCTGATCGGCGTGTCGCTCGACCGCGAGGCGCGGCCCGTCGTCGGCGCGCTCCGCCAGTGCGGCGTGATCGTCGGCACGGCCGGCCGGGCGGACACGCTCCGCCTGATGCCGCCGCTGACGACCACGGACGCCGAGATCGACGAGTTCCTGGAGCCGCTTCGCCGACGTCCTGCGCGCGTAGCCTCCCGCACCCCTCCGCTATGAACCACCTTACCGACTGGTCCGACCTGCCCGACGCCGTCTGGGCCGCGTGCCTCGACCGCGCGCTCCAGCACCGCCAGCGCCGCGCGTGGACGCAGACGGCGGCCGGCCGAGCGCTGGGGCTGGTGTTCTTCAACCCGTCGCTCCGCACGCGCGCCTCGATGGACCTCGCCGCGGCGCACCTGGGCGCGCACGCCGTCACCTTGACGCCCGGCCAGGGGATGTGGGGGCTGGAGACCCGCGACGTGACCATGGACGGCGACGCCGCCGAGCACGTCCGGGAGGCCTTCGGTGTGCTGAGCCGCTACGTCGACGCGCTCGGCGTCCGCACCTTCGCGACGCTGACGGACTTCGAAGCGGACCAAGAGGACCGCGCGTTCCGCTCCGCCGTCGCCGCCTCGACCGTGCCCGTCGTCAACCTGGAGTCGGCGCGGTGGCACCCGTGCCAGGCGCTGGCGGACGCGGCGGCGATCACCGAGACACTGGGCGATCCGCGCGGCAAGAAGCTGGTGCTGCACTGGGCGCCGCACCCACGGCCGCTGCCGCGCGCCGTGCCGAACTCGGCGCTGCTGATGGCGGCGCGGCTGGGCATGGAGGTCGTCGTGGCCCGGCCCGACGGGTTCGGCCTGGACGACGACGTCTTGGACCTGGCTCGGGCGACGGCGGCCAAGACGGGCGGATCGGTCACGGAGTCGTCGGACCGGCTGGGGTCGCTGTCCGGCGCCCAGATCGTCTACGCCAAGGCGTGGTCGGGCTCGGCGGTCTACGACGCGCCCGAGACGGAGGCCCGCCAGCGCGCGGCGGCGTCCGACTGGACGGTCACCTTGGACACGATGTCGCGGACCGACCGCGCCCGGTTCATGCACTGCCTGCCCGTCCGCCGGGGCGTGGTCGTGGACGGCGCGGTGCTGGACGACGAGCGCGCGATCCACCTGCTCCAGGCCGAGTACCGGCTGCACGCTCAGAAGGCGATCCTGGAATGGGTGTGGGACTTGATGCCCTCCGGAAGCGGGCCGGTGCGGGCATGAGCGTGGTCGTCAAACTAGGAGGAGCGATCCTGGCCGATCCCGACGCTGTCGCCAAGGTCTGGTCGGACGTGGCGCGGACGCTGGGCGCGGTCGTCGTCCACGGCGGAGGGCCGCAGGCGACCGCTCTCGCGCGCCGACTCGGCCACGAGCCCCAGATCGTCGCCGGCCGCCGCGTGACCACCGACCTCGACCTGGACGTGGCGCTCTACACGCTGCGCGGATCGCTCAACGCCCGGCTGGTCGCGTCCGCGGGGCCGGTTCGAGCCGTCGGCGTGTCGGGCGTTGACGGCGGGACCGTCCGTGTGCGCCGTCGCCCACCTGTTGAAGTCGACGGCCAGACCGTCGATTTCGGACACGTCGGCGACGTGGAGTCCGTGGACCCCGCGCTGCTGGCGGCGCTCGTCGGCGCCGGCTTCGTGCCCGTTGTCGCCTCGGTCTGCGCCGACTCCGACGGCGCGCTGTTCAACGTCAACGCGGACACCGTCGCGTTCGAGATCGCGGTCGCCCTAGGCGCGTCGTTGGCGCTCGTCACCGAAGCCGGCGGCGTCCGCCGCGACGCCTCCGACCCTGCCAGCGTCCTCCGCCAGTTGTCCGGGGCCGAGGTCGAGGCAGGCGTCTCCCAAGGCTGGATCGCGGGTGGGATGCGGCCCAAGCTGGAGGTCGCGCTCGCGGCGCTCGCGCGCGGCGTGCCGTCGGTGCGGGTCTGCGCGCCGGGCGATCTGGACGGCGGGACGGAGGTGGTGCCGTGACGACGGACGCTCCGATCTGGACTCGGGTGGAGACGACCCCAAGCGTCTCTCCGGGTTCGCATCCTGATTCTCAACCCCGATGACTGAACACGCATCCGTCCTCGACCTGCACGCCGACCTGGTCCGCATCCCGTCGCTGAGCCACGACGAGGCGGCGGCGGCGGACTACGTCGAGGCCTGGGCGCGCGCCGTGCCCGGCTCTGGAGGTCGGTCGTCACGACGACAACGTCTGGGCGAGTCTGGGCGACGGCGACGACCTCCTGTTGCTGGCGTCGCACCTCGACGTGGTGCCGCCCTCCGCGGAGCACCCCTACCCGCCCTTCGAGCCGACGACCGTCGACGGACGCGTCTACGGGCGCGGCGCCGTCGACGCCAAGGCCAGCGGCGCGGCCATGCTGGCGGCGCTCGCCCGACTGGCGGCGGAGGGGTGGCGACCCCAAGCCGGGCGGCTGGTGGTCGCGCTGACCGCGTGCGAGGAGACCGGCGGCGGCTACAACGGGATGGAGGCGTTACGCGAGCACGTCTTCGGAGCCGCGCTGCCCCAGGTCTCGGCGGCGTTGGTTGGCGAGCCGACCGAGCTCCGCCCGTGCCTGGCGCAGAAGGGCCTGCTCATCCTGACGGCGACCGCGCACGGCCGGACCGCCCACGCCGCCCGGGCGCACCTGGGCACGAACGCGCTCACCGTCGCCGCCCGAGACCTGCTCCAGGTCGACGCCCTGACGTTCGACCGCGCCGACCCGCTCCTGGGCTCGCCCACGGCCAACGTCACGCTCATCGAGGGCGGGACGGCCAAGAACGTCATCCCCGACCGCTGCCGGTTCACGCTCGACGTCCGCTCGACGCCGGCCTACACGCACGCCGAGCTGGCGGCGCTCGTTGGCCAAGCGCTGGAGAGCGAGGTCGAGGTCTACAGCGACCGACTCGTCCCGTGCGCGACGCCCGCCAGTGCGGCGGTCGCCCGGGCTACGACGGCTGCCCTCGCCGGTCTGGGGCTCGACGCCCAACCGTTCGGGAGCCCCACCGCCAGCGACTGGATTTTTCTGGCGGACGTGCCCGCCGTCAAGATCGGGCCGGGCCGCAGCGAGCTCTCCCACACGGCCGACGAGCACGTCGAGATCAGTCAACTCACCCAGGCCGTCGAGATCTACGCTGAGATCGCACGGTGCTACTTCGGAGATCCAGGGTTCTCGGTTCAGGGTTCGGCCGACGCGCCTCTTCCGTAGTCCTACCCCCGTGAACCGGTCGAAGGCCGGTGCCTCACGCCGTCTCTGACCTCGCATCCGATGAACCCCGAACCTCGAACCCCGAACCCCACACCCATCTGGCACAAGGGCACCGCCGCCGCCGACTGGGTGACGCGGTTCACCGTCGGCGGCGACCCGGGCTGGGACACGATCCTGCTGCCCTACGACCTCGAAGGGACCCGCGCTCACGCCTGGGCGCTTGGCCAGGCCGGTGTGCTCAGCGAAGCGGAGGTCGAGGAGGTGTCCGACGCCCTCGATGCCATCCGCCAGTCGTGGCAGGCCGGCGAGGTCACGGTGACCGTCGAGGACGAGGACATGCACACCGTCATCGAGCGCGAGCTGACCGCGCGCCTGGGCGAGGCGGGCAAGAAGATCCACGCCGGGCGGAGCCGGAACGACCAGGTGCTCACCGCGCTCCGCCTGTGGCTGCGCGACGCGCTGGCGGAGATCGCCGGCGCCACGAGCGCGGTTGCGAGCGCACTTCTAGACCACGCCGACGCCGGGCAGTCACTCTTGATGCCCGGCTACACGCACGGCCAGCGCGCCATGCCCACGACCGTCGCCGTCTGGGCCGCTGGCTACGCCGACCTGCTGGCGGACGACCTCGGCACGCTGGCCGCCGCCTGGCGCACGGCCGACGCCTCGCCGTGGGGCAGCGCCGCCGGCTACGGCGTCCCCGTCTTGGACCTGGATCGCGGCGCCGTCGCCAAGCGGCTCGGGTTCTCGCGCGTCCAGGCCGTCGCCGCGGTCCAGCTGTCGCGTGGGAAGACGGAGGCCGCCGTCGTCCACGCCCTCGTCCAGATCGGTCAGACCATCAACCGGCTGTCGAGCGACCTGTGGCTGTTCGCCACCTCGGAGTACGGGTTCGTGACGCTGCCGCACGAGCACACGACGGGCTCGTCGATCATGCCCCAGAAGCGCAACCCCGACGTGCTGGAGCTGGCCCGGGCGACGGTCCACCGGCTGACGGCTGAGCTGTCGCTGCTCCTCACGCTGCCCGCCAACCTGCCCGGCGGCTACCACCGTGACCTGCAACTCACCAAGGAGGCCGTCATGCGCGCCGTTCTCGCGACCCAGGACCTGCTGAGCGCCGCCGTCGCCGTCCTGCCTGGTATTACCTGGAACGCGGACCGGATGCGCTCGGCCCTGTCCCCGGACCTGTTCGCGACGGCCGCCGCGCTCCGCCAGGTCGAGCAAGGCGTGCCGTTCCGCGACGCCTACCGCGCCGTCGGCGCCGCGCTCGACCAACTGGCGGTGCCGAGCGACCGCGACGCCCTGGCCGACTACGTCTCCGACGGGACGCCCGGACACGTAGACGTCGACGCGCTCCGCCAGCGGTTCGCGAGCTAGCCGCGCACAGGGCGCTTGGGCAGACGCTCCATCGTGACCGGCGCCGTGCCGGCGCGCTTGAGGCCGATCTCCTCGGCCGCCGCCGTCGACACGTCCAGGACCCGGTTGCCGTGGAACGGGCCGCGGTCGTTGATCCGGACCACGACGCTCTCGCCGTTGCGCTCGTTGGTCACCCGGACGCGCGTGCCGAACGGCAGCGTCCGGTGGGCCGCGGTCAGCTCGCGCGGGTTGAAGGTCTCACCGCTGGCGGTGGGGTTGCCGGCCAGCTCGGCGCCGTAGTAGCTCGCCTTCCCGCTGCCGATGGGCTCACCCTCGACCGGCGGCGCCTCCTCGGTGTCCGGAGACTCGGCCTCGACGGGAGGGTCCGCCGGAGCGGACTCGCTCACCAACACGATGGGGGGCGGAAGCAGCGTCGCCGGCGGGGCGTCCGCCTCGACGGCTATTGTGGGAGCGTCCGCCTCAGCGGAGAGCGAGCAGCCGGAGACGCCCAGAGCCCGTCGCCAGCAGCGCGGCGCTGGTCACGACGGCGGCGCGGCGGCGGGCGCCCGACAGGCGGGAGCGCAGTTCGCGGCGCGCGGAGGCAGTAGGTCGGGGCGTCGTCATGGCGTCGAGAGCGATTCGGTCTCCTGAGAGGCCAGAACCGTTCCGGGATCGCCAAAAGGATAGGGACTTTCCCGGGTCTACACCTTCACCTGCCTAGACGGGCTCGGTCTGGCCCGTTCGCGCCGATCTGACGGCTCGGACCTGCCGCGCTGGCGCGCCGGATCGGCAGGGGTGAGTGGGCGGGGAATGAAGGCGGGGCCGTCGGCGCCCCCGGTTCAGGCCTCTGGGATCACGACCGGGCGCGAGATCGGGGTGCGGAGCGCGGCGGCGGCCTCCAGGTGGATCGCGTCGGCGCGCAGGTCGCGGACGCCGTCCCCGGACGCTTGGCGGTCGTCGACGGGCGCCATCATCAGGAACTCGGGGTAGGCGACGGTGCCGTGCTCGTGCAGGTCCAAGCCGGCCGTCTCGCCCTGCTCGTCGATCCGGAGCCCCATCGTCGCCTCCAGCGCGCGGAAGACCAGGTACGAGGTGGGGAACGCCCACGCGAACGCGGCGCCGGCGCCGAGCGCCTGGACGCCGAGCTGGGACAGCGATGGGCCGTCGGCGGCGAACAGCGCGACGGCGAGGGTTCCCCACACGCCCGAGACGCCGTGGACGGCGACGGCGCTCACCGGGTCGTCGATGTACCGGGCCAGCCACTCGGTCGCGAACACCACCAAGGCTCCGGCGATCAGCCCGACCGCGAGCGCGCCTAGGGGCAGGACCTGGTCGCACCCGGCCGTGATGCCGACGAGCCCCGCCAGCACGCCGTTGAGCGTCATCCCCACGTCCGGGACGCCGCTCCGTTTCCAGGTCACGGCCATCGCCGCGACCGCGCCGGCGCCGGCGGCCAGGAACGTGTTGGTGGCGATCAGCGCGATCGCCGTCGTCCCCGCCGTCGTGGAGCCGGCGTTGAACCCGAACCACCCGAACCACAGGATGAACACACCCAGCGCCGCCAGCGGGATGCTGTGGCCGGGGATCGCGACGGGCTGGCCGTCGGCGTCGAGCGAGCCGGCGCGGCGGCCCACGACCAGCGCGCCCGCCAGCGCGGCCCACCCGCCGACGGAGTGCACGACCGTCGAGCCGGCGAAGTCCAGGAAGCCCAGGCCCTCCAGCCACCCGCCGCCGTTGAACAGCCCGCCCCACGCCCACGACCCGAAGACGGGGTAGATCAGGCCCACGATCACGACCGAGAACACCAAGTACGCCCGGAAGTCGACGCGCTCGGCGACGGCGCCGGACACGATCGTCGCGGCCGTCGCGGCGAAGACGGCCTGGAAGAAGAAGAACAGGTAGGTCCACGTCGGGTCCTGGCCCTCGACGCCCAGCAGCGCGAACCCGCCCGTGCCGACGAGCCCGCCCAGGCTCGGCCCGAACATCAGCCCGAAGCCGACCAGGAAGAACACGACCACGCCCGCCGAGGCGTCCATGACGTTCTTCATGATGATGTTGGCCGCGTTCTTGGCCCGCGTCAGCCCGGTCTCCAGCAGCGCGAAGCCGGCCTGCATCAGGAACACCAGCGCCCCGGCGACGACGACCCAGACGTAGTCGAGGTTGACTTGGACGGTCGCCTCACTGGCGCCCTGCGCTGACGCGAGCAAGGGGAGGAAGGCGAAGGCGAGAGCGGTGAGACGTCTCATTCTGGAAGGCTTAGAGGCCTCAGTGGTTTCGGAAGTACAAATGTTATGGTCTGTAGACCTTCGGTGTCAATAGTCATGGTGTCTATTTGCCTTCGGATTAAAGGCTGGAACCGCTTTTCTCCTCCATCGCCAAACTGGCGGCGTTCGTTGGAGCCTCCCAGAACAGCTCACGGACCATCCCGACACGGTCCGCCAGTCGGGCCGGACGCTGTGACAGTCGGCTGGCACCGCCGAGAGTGATCTTGCCTCCGACCCGCCTCCCCACCCATGAACGCCTCCGACCTCCCCCGCCTCGCCGACCCCTTCTCCGCCGACGACGTCGAGTGGAAGCCCGGCGCCACGACGCGCGACAAGACCAAGGGCCTGGCCATGGCCTACCTCACCAGCCGCGCCGTCCAGCAGCGGTTCGACGACGTCTGCGGCCCGGCCGACTGGCGCAACGAGTTCGCCGAGGGGCCCGGCGGCGGCGTGCTGTGCGGGATCTCGGTCCGCGTCGACCGCGCCGACGGCACGTCGGAGTGGGTGACCAAGTGGGACGGCGCCGACAACTCCCAGGTCGAGGCCGTCAAGGGCGGGCTCTCCGGCGCCACCAAGCGCGCCGCCGTCCAGTGGGGCGTGGGCCGCTACCTCTACGACCTGCCCGCGACCTGGGTGCGCCTGGACGACCGGGGCCGGTTCGCCGAGACGCCCCGCATCCCGCGCGAGCACTTGCCCCAAGCCCAGACCGACCGCTCACGTCAAGACGCCCGCCCCGCTGGCGGGCGCGCTCAGCCGGCCCGGCCATCGGGCGACTCCGCGAACGCGGGCCGCGCCGACAACGGCCGCCAGCAGGCCTCGGACGGCCCGCGGCGGCAGGGGGGAGGCCCGTCCCGCGGGGGCCAGCGCCGCGTCTCCCGCCCGACCGGCGGCGACGGCGCCCAGCGCGGCACCGACCTCCCGTTCTAGCACGGCGGCCCGGACTACGGCGCTGGGCTAGGCAGCGCCCTGATTCCCAAAGTTCGTTTGCGCCGGCGCCGCGCGGTCCCGACCTTACCGGTCGCACGGCCCGAGGACCCATGAGCACGACGGCGATATGCGGCGCCCTGGCCGCCCTGATTCTGGGAGCGATCCCGACCCAGGCCCAGGGCACGTTCCAGACGCTGGACCCGTCGTACGGCGGGGAGACCGCGCGGCGCGCGTTCTTCGGCGGGTTCGCGGTCTCGGGCGAGGCCGCCTACCGCGACGCCGACCTGATCGGGTTCGGCGGCTCGAACTCGATCGCCGACCTGTCGCTCTCGGCCCGGCTCGACTACGCGCTGCTGCCCCAGGTGGACTTGGCGCTCATCGCGGACCTCTCGGGCGCGGCGGAGGCCCAGAGCGGACGGACGGGCCTGAGCTGGGTCGTCGTCAAGCCCTACTGGCACAACGAGGGCACCGACTACGCGGTCCGGCTGGCCGTGGACCCGGTCAGCGAGGGCGGGCTGGGCTTCCGCCAGACCGAGGTCGCTTTCTTGTCGACGTCGGCGCTCTCGGCGACGGTCGCGACGGACCTCTCCATCGGGGTGCGCCGGCTGCGCGCGGGCTTCAGCGAGAGGCCCGGCGAGCCCGACTTCGCGGAGTCGATCCCAGAGGGCGAGTTCTCCGCCTTCCGCGCCGTGCTCGACGAGGCCCCGACGCGGTCCCGGCTGGTCGGCCAGTCGCTCCGCGCGTCGTGGGGCTACAACGTGCTGTTCGACCCCGCCGGCAGCCGGCTGTCGTTCGGGCTGCTGGCCGAGGCCGGCGACTACACCATCCTCCGCACGCGCGAGCCCGGCCCATCGGTCGGCGGCATCGACGCGGGGGACAGCGCCGAGGAGCCGTCGGGGCGCGTCCGCAGCGGGGTCGCCTGGTTCCGCGCCGGCATCGAGTTCAGCCGCCCTGCTTACCAACTCGCGCCCTTCGTGAGCGTGCCCGTCGTGACGTGGGCGGACGTCCAGGACGAGTCGGTCCGCCACGGCCCCAGGCTGGAGAAGTTCAGGATCGGCCTGCGCGCCACCCTGCGCTAGCGGCGACGGACTCGGAGGAACACCCCGTCTCACTGGCGGTGGCCTCCGCCAGTGCGCCAAGCGGAACGGGGGAGATCGTGAGGAGCGCCCCTCGCGGGGAGCGGCGGGAGGCATCTTCCGCCTCTCGCGCCCCACGTGATCCATGCGCCTCGGCATCGTCTCCGACACCCACGGCTTTTACCACCCCGAGCTGGACGATGTGTTCGCCGGCGTCGACGTGATCCTGCACGCCGGCGACGTGGGCCCGGTCGAGGTCGTGGAGCGGCTGGAGGCGCTGGCGCCCGTCGTCGGCGTGTACGGCAACGTGGACGGGCCGCCCGTCCGGGGGCGGTTCCCGGAGCACGTCAAGAAGCGGATCGGCGGGGTCCGGGTCTGGATGACGCACATCGGCGGGCGGCCGGGGCGGTGGGCCAAGGGCATCGGGCCGGCCTTGCGTGCGGACCCGCCCGACCTCTTCGTCTGCGGCCACAGCCACATCTTGCGCGTCGAGCGCGTGCCGGCGCTGCGCCGGATGCTGTACCTCAACCCCGGCGCCGCCGGCCGCCAGGGGTTCCACCAGGTCAAGACGTGCGTGCGCCTGACCGTCGAGGACGGCCAGATGCGCGACGCCGAAGTCATCCACCTGGAGAAGGAGGGGCCGCAGCCGGGCTAGCTTGGCGCATGGACCTCGCCCCCCTCGGCGCCGTCGACGACCCCACCGACGCCGCGCTCGTTCTCGACGACCCGCTCGGCGCGCTGGTGCTGGCGCTGATGAGCCGGCTGCGCGCGACCCGGGCCGTCGGCGCGCTGGCCGACGGCGACGGCTGGCGCATCGAGGTGGCCAAGGGCCAAGTCGGGCCTGTCCCCTGGGGACCGCCTAGAACCCGACGACCTGCGACTGGCGGAGGCCGTCCTGCCCACGCTCATTCCGCTCCAGCACGCGGGCCAGTCGGTCGGGGTCGTAGCCCTAGGGGGGCGGCTGGGCGGCGGCGAGGCGCGGCCGGCCGAGGTCGCCGTCGCGCGGTCGCTGGCCAACGCCACCGCCGCGTCGCTCGTCGCCCGCCAGTCGGCAGCGGAGCTGAGGCAGGCCAACCAGACGCTGGCGGCCCGGGCCCAGGCGCTCAAGACGCTGTTCGAGCTCGCCCAGGCGTTCGGCCGCGTCCTGGACCGCGACGCCATCGCGGGGCGGCTGGGGCTGGCGCTGATGGGCCAACTCATGACGCACCGGCTCGCGATTGGCCTGTGCGACGGCCAGGGCGCCGACGGCTCGCACCTGGCCGTCGGCTGGGCGCGCGGCGCCGATCCTGACCTGGTGCTCCCCTGCTCGCTGGCGGACGGGGACGGCCCGGGCCCGGCGCCGCCCGGATTGGCGGAGGCCGGCTGGCGATGGGTCGTCCCCCTGCGAGCGGGCGACGTCACGCGCGGAGCCGCCGTTCTCGGCCCGCTGGCGGGCGGCACGCTCGACGCCGACCAGTCCGGCTTCGCCGCCGCCCTGGCCGCCCTGGCCGTCGGCGCGTTCGAGACCGCCGACCGCGTCGCGGAGCGGCTGGAGCGCGAGCGGATGCGGGAGGAGGTGCGGTTGGCGCGCGAGGTCCAGGCCCGGCTCCTGCCCGCGACGTTGCCCGCCGTTCGCGGCCTGGAGGTGGCCGCGACGTGGCGCCCCAGCCGCGACGTCTCCGGCGACACCTACGACGCCGTGGACCTGGGCGGAGGCCGCGTGCTCGTCGCCGTCGCCGACGTCGTCGGCAAGGGCATCGGGGCGTCGCTGCTGATGGCGACGGTCCAGGCCGGCTTCCGCCTGGTCCAGGCCGATCTGGAAGGGGCGGACGACCCCGGCCAAGCCCTCGCCCGCACCACGACGCGGCTGGACCGGCTGGTCTCGGCCAGCACCGAGCCGCACCAGTTCGTGACCCTGGCCTGGGCGATCGTCGACGGCGCGACGGGAGACGTATGGGCCGTCGTCGCGGGGCACCCGCCGCCCCGGGTCGTAGGCGACGGCGGCGTTCGCCATTTGTCCGTCTCTGGGCCGCTGCTGGGCGTCCTCCCCGACGCCGCGTTCAGCGTCACGACGGAGAGGCTGGCGCCAGGCCAAGCGCTGGTGCTCTTCACCGACGGCGTGACCGAGGCCCAGAACGCCGCCGGCGACGAGCTCGGACCCGACGGCCTCGACCGCGTCCTCGCTCGCGCCTCCCGCCAGCCCGACGCCCTCATCCAGTCCATCGTCCAGGCCGCCGACGACTGGGCCGACGGCTCGGCCGAGGACGACGACCTCACCCTGGTCGCCGTCGGCCGCACCGCACCCATGCCATGACCGACTCCCCCCTCGCGTTCGTCACCGGAGGTACCGGCTTCGTCGGCAGCCACCTGGTCGAGGAACTCCTCGGCCGGGGCTACCGCGTCCGCGCGCTCGTCCGCAGCGACCCGAAGTGGCTGGCGGGCTTGCCCGTCGAGACCGTCCGGGGCGACTTGCACGACGCCGACGCGCTCCGCCAGCTGGCCGGGGCGTCGGCCGTGGTCCACGTCGCCGGGCTGACGCGCGCGCGGGACCAAGCGACGCTCGACCGCGCCAACGTCGACGGCACGCGCGCCCTGCTGGCGGCGGCCCGGGAGCACGCGCCGGACGCTCGGGTCCTGGCGACGAGCAGCCTGGAGGCGATGGGGCCCAACGGGATGCGCGGAGACCAGGCCATCCCCGCTACCGAAGAGGACCCTGCGCAGCCCATCTCGATGTACGGCGTCAGCAAGGCGCGGATGGAGGACGTCATCCGCCGAGAGTTCTCCGACTTGGGCGTTACCGTCGTCCGCCCGCCCGCCGTCTACGGCCCGCGCGAGGCCGACCTCTACGAGATGGTCAAGGGCGCCGCGCGTGGCCTCTTCCCCGTCGTCGGGGACGGCACGACGCCGCGCCTGTCGATGGTCTACGTGGGCGACCTGGTGCGCGGCATGGCCGACTTGTTGGAGTCGGACCAGGCGGCGGGGGAGACCTACTTCGTCGGCACGCCCGGGGTCTCGTGGGCCGAGGTCCGCGCGGCGCTGGAGTCGGCGCTGGGCCGCAAGACCGTCAAGCTGCCCGTGCCCGGCCCCGTGATCCGCGTCGCCGGCGCGCTGGCGGAGCGCGTCGGGGGTGTGTTCGGGACGCTGCCGCCGCTGACGGCGGACAAGGCCGAGGCCGCACGGCACGCCTGGATCTGCGACTCGTCCAAGGCCCACGCCGCCGTCGGCTACGTCCCACGCGTGGGGCTGGCCGAGGGCTGGGCCGAAACCGTCGCCTGGTACCGCCAGCACGGTGGCTGTAGGCTCGCGGCTAGCTGCGGCTGACCGAACGCCCCCCGCCGGGTGGCGGGGGGCGCTCCGGGTCGGTGCGAGACAGGACTAGTCGTCCGCGCGCACGAAGTGGATCATGACGCCGGCCTGGGGCGACAGCATGACGCGGACGAACTCGCGCGTCTCCGCGTCGACGGCGAAGTCGATGGGCGGGCGGCCCTCGGGCGACGCGCGGACCATCCAGACCGCCGTCGCCGTCGATCTCGTCCTGGCCCGTCACCGCGATCGGCGATGCTGACCGCGCCCTCGGCGTCGAACGTCTCGAAGGCCGCCTGATAGTCCTCCTCGAACGGCATCAGCCGGACGATCTCGAACAACGCCAGCGCGTCGAAGACGGGCTCGTCGAAGGCCTGCTCGTAGTCCGGGCTCTCGTCGTTGGTGGGCGTCTGGCGGCGGATGACGCCGTCGTCGTTGTAGGTCAGGTTCGTGATCACGCCGTTGGCCTCGCTCCGCGAGCGCATCGGCGGAGCGACGGGTAGGCCATCGTCAGCGTCGAGGTCGTCATCCTGGCCTGCGACGGCGATCGACGTCGCCTCCTCGACCGTCACCGTGCCCTCGCCGCATCGACGGTCACCGTCCGCGTCTGCGTCCCGATGTCCTGCTGCTGCGGCTCCACCAGCTTGACGGTGTAGCCTGGGTAGTAGCTCCCCAGCGCGTCGATGCCAGAGGTCGCCGTCGGGGCGGAGCGACGCCATCGACGCGCGCTCGGCCGCCATCGCGTCGATGATCTCCTGCGTCGTCGTCTCGATCACGATGTCGGTGCCCTGCACCGAGGACGTGATCGCGACCAGGTCGCGGCTGGCGGCGTCCACCAGGTAGCGCTGGGTCCGGACGGTGCGGCCCGGCGTCACCTCCTCGATGGCCCACACGCTCGCCGTCGAGCCGTCGGCCTTGGTGAACGTCTCCTGGCCCTCGACCGTCATCGCGACGTCGCGCAGCCGGCTGGTGGCGGTGAACGTGGGCACGGTCGCGGTGTAGCCGGCGCGGAACGGCAGCGCCCGGGCCACGAAGGGCAGCATCTCGGGCGCGAACGCCGCGCTCTCGAGCGTGATGTCGAACGGGATCGGGTCCCAGTCGCCCTGGCCCCAGGTGCCCGTCACCCGCGCGCCGTCGTAGCGCGTCGTGTTCTTGGAGTTGCCGGCGGGCTGGCGCATGATGGCCTGCATCGACGGCCAGCGGAACGTGGTCGTGACCTCGCCGGACCGCCCGATGCGCTGGGCGTCGGACAGGGTGACGAGCGTGACGGTGTCGCCCGACTGCTGGACGGTGTGGCGGATGGTGCCGGCGTTCTCGGCTGGAGGGCCGACGATGCGGGCCGACATCACGTGGCTGTCGAGCGTCAGCTCGGAGGTCATCAAGTCGGGGTGGCCGGGCGAGAGAATGGTCTGGGCCTGGACCGACGTGGCGAGCAGGGCGGCGGACAGGAGGCCCAGTCGGGCCAGGGTGGGGAGTCGCATGAAGGCGGAGTCAGGGAAAGGCGTAGTACGAAGCAGGCCGGCGGCGTGGTCCCGGCTACTCGCTGGGCACCATCTCGATGGCGACGCCCGGCTGGGGCGACATCCGCGTGACGAGCAGGTCCCGGGTCTCCGCGTCCACGACGTAGGTCATCGTGAAGGGCCCGAGGTCGGCGTCGACGGTCCAGCCCAGGCGGTCGCTCACGGTCTCCTGGCCCGTCACCGCGACCACGATCTCGGTCGCTTCGTCCGCGCTGGCCTCGGCCCTGAACAGCGCCACCTTGGCCACGTAGCCGTCGGCGAAGGGCAGGCTGCGGACGATCTCGGCGGTCCAGGCCCCGTCGAAGACCGGGGCGTCGGTCATCGCCATCACGGTCGTGGCCTCGCCGGAGCGGGGCGTCACCAGCCCGACGACGCCCTCGTCCATGAACTCGAGCGAGACCGTCGACCGCCCGCCGGTCGAGTTGTGCGTCAGCGGCGCCAGCGTGCCGGCCATGACCGCGACCGAGTCGCGCTGGCTCATGCCCTGCATCGGGATCGACAGCGTGGTCACCTTGGTGACGCGGCCGTCAGCGACGGTGTAGGCGTTGGTGCTCGTCCCGACGTTCTGCTGCATCGGCTGCACCAGCTTCATCGTGGTCGTTTGGGAGCCCGAGGCCAGCCAGTCGGTGACGAGCGTGGGGTCGCCGGGGCGCAGGACCAAGGTGTCGGCGGGGGCGTCCTGGGCGCTGGCGGCGGCGGTGAGCAGGACGAGGGAGACGAGGGCGAGGCGCATGGGTGGCGGGAAGCGTGAGCCGCATGGTACGCCCCCGCGCCCGCCGGGTTACGCCCTCCCAACCCCGGCCTAGCGCCGCGCCTCCCCCAGCCTCCGTCGGAACGAGATGCCGAAGCCGATGCCCAGGATCCCCGTCCCGAGCCACAGCAGCGAGATGAACGGCTTCTCGTAGGCCTGCACCACGACCCACTCCTCCTGGGCCACGGACGCGCCCTCGAAGATCAGCCGGATCGCGCCCTCGTCCACCACCATCCCGGCGAAGGCCACGCCCAGCCCCCAGTCGGTCGCGCGGTTCTGGACGTACTGCTGCTGGGCGCCCTTGGTGATGACGTAGACCGGCCGCAGCGTCCGGGACTCGCCGGTCGTCTGGTTGGTGACGTTGAGACGGGCCGCGACCGCCATGTCGACCGAGTCGGCCACGAGCCCGACCGCGTCGAGGTCGACGTCGAGGTCGTAGGCCTCGAACGTGACCGTGAAGGCGTGGTCGTGCGCCGGCGTCGCCAGCTGGACGGAGTCGGCCTCGGCGAGTGTGACCTCGGCCTGGCCCTCGGCGGGGTTCTCGGACATCGCCGACGGGAAGACGGCGACGTAGAGGTCCTTGACCACGCCCTCGCGCACGTCGGGGTGCTGGATCCACTGGTCGCGGCCGTCCTTGTAGACCACGTTCCGCGTCTGGAACTCGTTGCCGTCGCGGTCGCGGACGTCCATCAGGTAGACCGGGCGGCCCTCGTCGTTGACCTCCTGGCCGGTGTAGGTCCACGAGTAGCCGTCGGCCTCGATGGTCTTGCCGATGGGGACGACCACGTTCTCCCGGTTGCCCTGGACGTCGGTCCCGCCGCCCTCCGAGATCGGGTCGTTGAACACCGACGAGGCGAAGATGCCCAACAGCATCAGCCCGAAGCCGACGTGGGTCAGCGAGCCGCCGACCATCTTCATGTTGCCCCGCCCCACGCGCAGCATCACGCTCAAGTTGCCCCACAGCATGAAGAAGGCCGAGAACAGCAGGAGCAGCAGGAGCAGGCTGGTGCCGTGCGTCTGGAAGAAGCCCGAGCCCACGATGGCGGCTTGGGCGACCGGCGTGCGGGCGGCCTCGGCGGGCAGGACGGTCTCGCGCACGAACGGGGTCAAGAGGACGACGGCGGCGGTGCTGACGACGGTCGCGACGACGGGCTTCGAGCAGCACGCGGTTGGCGTCCTCGACGGTCATCTTCCGCCACCAGAACAGCTGGGCCATCCCGCCCAAGAACGCGATGCCGACGCCCAGCGGCAGCGTCCAGGTGTTGTAGAACGCGACCGGCACCGCGCTCGGGTTGTCCCTAAACAGCTTGCCCAGGATCGGGGCCGAGGTGCCCAGGATGATCACGCCCCCGGTCACCGCCAGCAGCAGCGCGCCGGTGAAGACCAGCGACTCGCGCGAGAGCACGGCCGGCGGCGTCGCGGGCGCCGGGAGGTCCCGCCAGCGCCACGCCAGCAGCCCGAAGCCGAGCGCGCCAATCGTCCCGATCCACAAGAGCAGCTGGTTGTAGAGCCCGAGGTCGACGAAGCTGTGGACCGAGACGTCGCCCAGGATGCCGGACCGCGTGAGGAACGTGGAGTAGATGACGAGCTGGAAGGCGAGCACGCTCAGCCACAGCGCGGCCTTGTGCCCGGCGGCGGTCTTCTTCTGGACCACCATCGCGTGCAGGCCCGCCACGGCGAACAGCCACGGCACCAGCGACGAGTTCTCGACGGGGTCCCACGCCCACCACCCGCCGAACGACAGCGTCTCGTAGGCCCACCAGCCGCCCATCATGATCCCGACGCCCAGGATGCCTGACCCGGCCAGCGCCCACGGCAGCGCCGGCCGCACCCACTGGGTGTAGCGCCCGCGCACCAGCCCGGCGACGGCGAACGCGAACGGCACCATCAGCAGCGTGAACCCGACGAACAGCGTCGGCGGGTGGATGGTCATCCAGGGGTTCTGGAGCAGGTCGTTGAGCCCCTGGCCGTCGCCCGGCACGAAGCCCGGAACCTGCAGCATGGGGGAGTCGGGAAACTTCTCGGCCAGGGTCGCGAACGGGCTCGCGCCGATGGGGACCGGCCCGAGCCGCAGGCCGACGATCATCGAGAGCAGGAACGCCTGGCACAGCGCCGTCACCGCCAGCACCGGCCCGCCGAACTGGCGGCGCGCCTCGACGACGGGCTCGCCGCCGTCCGTGCGCAGGCTCCACCGCGCGAGCAGCCCGCCCACGACGGCCGTCATGATCACCCAGAGCAAGAACGAGCCCTCCTGCCCAGCCCAGAACGCCGAGAACGTGTACCGCCACGGCATCGCCGTCGAGGTCTGCTGGTAGACGTAGGCGAGGTCGAAGTGGCGGCCGAACAGCCCGGTCCACAGCATGGCGCTGGCCACGGCGACGCCGGCCGCCATCACGGCCCAGGCCCAGCGCCCGATCCGCATCCAGCCGGGCGCGTCCGCGCGGTGGCGGCTCCCGAGCACGAAGGCCGCCAGCGCGGCCAAGGACGCCACGAAGGCGACGACGAGCGAGACGTGGCCGACGGTTCCGATCATCACGGTACGGGTTTCAGCTTGGAGTGAAAGTTACGGATCGGGGGCGCCCGGCCGTGTGCGCGAAGCGCGGATTCGGCGCGATGCACGAGGGATTCGATATGCGCGCCGAGCGGTCTCAGCCGACCGCGGCCCCGCGCCGGTGTCGGGAGCCCCGCCCGACTGGCGGACCGCCTCCGCCAGCAGGACGCTCGGGCTCAGCAGACGGGTGCGGTGGGCCGCCTGCTGCGGGTACGCGGCCGGACGCATCTTGTCTCCCCGTTGTCCACACCCCAGTCCACCGTGTGGACGCCGCCGCCGATGTTGGTCATCGCCCACCGAGGCGCCAGCGTCTACCGCCCCCATCTGTCCTCCGCTGAACCCCGTCAGCAACGCGGGAAGAGAACCGCGCGAAGGCTGGCGCCAACGGAGTCCATCGTAAATGCGGCCTCAGCGCGGGCGCGAGCAGCGAGCGCCAGTTGGGCACGCAGGGCCGGGTCGTCCAAGAGGCGCCCCAGGGCGTCCGCGAGGGCGCGGGCGTCACCGGTCGGGACCACGAGCCCGGCGGCCGGCTCGCCAAGCACGTCGCGGACGCCGGGGGCGTCGGCGGCCACAGCCGGCAGCCCGCTCGCCAGCGCCTCGACGAGCGCGACCGGGAACCCCTCATGACGCGAGGGGAGAACGTAGGCGTCGGCGGCGGCCAGGTGCTGGTGGAGGTCGACCGGGTCGACGACGTACTCGTCGCGCCACTCCAGCCCCAGTACGGGCTGGGTGTCGAGCCGGGCGTGGAGTTGGGTGGCGCTCGCGCCGGTGCCTATCAAGCGGAGCCGGAGGTCGCGCCCGGGGCGGTCGGCTACGACCCCGAGCCAGGCGTCTAGCAGCACGTCGAGCCCCTTCCGGTGAACGTCCACACGCCCGTGCCACGCGACGACTTCGGCCGTCAGGGGCACGCCCTGAGCCTGGCGGGCACGGTCCCGAGGCGGGCGGTCCCACGCCTCCAGGTCGAGGGGGTTGAAGATGCGGGCGATCTTGCTGGCCGGGACGCCGTAGGTCTCGCGCACGCGCGTGGCCTCGTCAGCCGATGGGATAATCAGGCCGGCCGAGGCCTCAAGACTCCGGGGCCGGGCGGGTCCCTCCAAACGGCTCACGTGCCACGTGCCGCCTTGAAACGTCGCGAACACCGGGATGCCCAGCGCTCGGCCGACGGCGACGGACAGGTCGAACCGAGCTGCCTCGTACTCTTGAACCACGAGCGCCTGAATCCGCTCGCGGCGGAGCACACGCGCCAGGGCGACGACGGGGAGCGGGGCGTAGGGGGCCAGGTCCCGGACCCACTGGCGGACCCTGAGCGGGAGCCGAGAGCCCGGCAAGAATGCGTTCTTGAGCTCAGTCGCGTAGGGGTCGTGGAGCAGCCGGCCTAGGGGCCGGTAGCGCCGTGGCAGAGGAAGCGCCCAAACGGCCGAGCCTGTCGGCTCGTGGACAAAGCGCCGAGGTTTCCGCACCTCTCGGGACACGCACACCACGACCGTCCGGACGCCGGAGCGCCGGAGCGCCTCGGCGTACCCGAATAGCCAGCCGCCAGGCATCTCGGTCGCGAACGTCTGGAGCGAGAGGCCGATCGGGTCGAGGAAGTCCTCGACCGCGTCGCCCCAGACCAAGACGGCCACCGCCGGGGCGTTGGGGGGCAGCTCCGCCCTCACGACCTCTTGACCCAGGCCGACGCCGTCTCCGTTCCCCGCCCGTGCCGGCGGTGCAGGAGGTAGCCCGCCCAGGTGACGGGCGCGAGAGCCGCCAGCAGCAGCCGGCGCCGGGGCAGGTTCGAGAACGCGACGTCGTGGCCTAGCGCCGTGACCGGGTTGATGAACGAGGCCCACTCGGCGAGCGGGAGCGGGATCAGCGCTTGCAGGTCCTCGATGGTGTACCCGCGACGAACATGGCCCCACTCCTCGAACAGCTCCTCTTCGGTCGGGGCGACTGGTCGGAGCGCCGGGTAGTACGGGTAGCGCCAGCGCTTGTGGGGCGTGCTGACCAAGAGCGTGCCGCCGGGGCGCAGGACACGAGCGGCCTCCCGTGCGGCGGCCGTGTCGTCGGGCACGTGTTCGAGAAGGTCAAACTGGGTGACGACGTCGAACGACGCGTCGTCGAACGGGAGCGCCGTCGCGTCGCCGGCGACGAACGTGACGCGTTCGGCCCGGTTGCAGGGGGCGTCGGCGAACGAGGGGTCGAGGTCGAGCGTCGTGATGGCGGCCTCGGGGTAGAGCATCGCCGCCAGCCCGCTCTGCCCGCCTCCCACCTCTAGCACGTCGTGGACGCCCTCGGCGGGGGCCACCTGGTGGATGGCCCGCATCTTCTCGCGGTAGAAGAACCCCAGAGTGTAGGGGTTGGGGAAGGGGTTTTGGGCGAGGAACGCGCGCTGGGTGGTCTTCATGAGGGGACGGTGGGGGCACCGGGGCGCCTGCGCTGGCGGAGGTAGTAGCCGAAGCCGGCGGCCCACCCCCGAAGTTGGGCGCCGAGGTAGAGGGGGCCGCCCGAGCGCCCGAGCGCGCGCAGGACCGCCCAGCGGCCGTAGTAGCGGGGCAGCGTGGCGACGGCGCGGCGCAGGCTGCCCCGGTCGCCGTGCTGCTCGTGCTGCAGCAAGAGGGCGACGACGTGCCCCCGGAGGTAGGCGTGCATCTGGGACCGGAGCCCCGGGCCGTCCGAGCGGTGCGTGTGGAAGACGACGGCCGCGGGCTCGTAGCGGCACCGGGCGCCGGCGGCCAAGATGCGGTACCACATCTCGGAGTCCTCGCTGCACCCCGAGGCGCCGGCCCCCAGCCGCTCGTCAAACCCGCCGACGGCCGCGAACGCCGTGCGGCGGAAGGCCATGTTGGCGCCGGCCCCGAGCTGCCACACGGGCACGGCGTAACGCCGCATCCGGTCGAAAAACCCCGCGTCGAAGGTTTGGGCCCGGTACCCCCACCCCGACCCGCCGTGCTCTCGCTCGAACGAGACCTGGGCCTTGGTCCCGGCCTCGGCCGGCAGCACCAGCCCGGTCACGGCCCACACGTCAGGCGCGTCGAAAGCGGCCCGGAGCCGGAGCACCCAGCGGGGGTGGACCTCGACATCGTCGTCGGTGAAGGCGATCAGATCGCCGGTGCTCGCACCCAGCCCGGCGTTGCGCGCCGCGCTCAACCCCGGCACCGGCTCCACGACGTAGCGCACGGGCAACTCGGCGGCCTCCACGACGCGCTGCGAGGCGTCGTCCGAAGGCGCGTTGTCGACCACGACGACCTCGTCGGGCGTGGGGTCCAGGGCCGCCAGCGCGGCGAGGCAGCGCCGGAGCGCGTCGGGCCGGCCGCGCGTGCACACCACCACGGAGGTCGAGATCGTCGGGGCGGCCCGCTCGGCGGCCTCGACGCGGGCGTACGCCGCCTGGAGCGGACGGGTCACCGAGAGCACGTCGTCCAGCGCCGGCGGCGGGTCGGGCGGCGGGTGGCGCTCGGGCGGCGGCGGCCGGAAGCCGTGGGGAAAGAGGCGGTCGCCGACGGCGTCTCCGGCGGCGTCGATGCCCAGGGCGCGGAGCGCGGAGCCCGGGATGGGGAGTTGCTGGGCGTGCACCTCTTGGCCCGCCAGCGGCACGTCGCGCCACCAGTAGGTAACGAACGCGCCGCCCTCGTCTGGGCGGGCTTCCAGGGGAGCAAGGGCGTCGTCGGCGAGGTCGACGTGGACGACGCGCCAGGGGCGGAACGGGGTGCTCACGGGGTGTCGGCGAGAGAGACGGGGGTCGAGACCGCGGCGCCCAGGAGGGAAGCCTTGTCGCTGGCCGCCATCTGAACGACGCTGCGGGCGCCGCGCCCGATGCCCCGGGCAAAGCTGGCCCACGCCAGAGCGGCCATGACCCCATGACCCGGGCGGCGGCCCAGCGCGTGCGCCGCCTCCTGCGTGGCCCACCGGACGTGACGGCGACGCTCGGCGCCGACGTGGCCCCGCCACGCCTCTTCCGACCCCGCCCAGGTGAGCGCGCTCGCGAGGGAGTAAGAGGTGCCGAGCCCGGCGACGAGGCGGAGGAAGTAGCCCCGGCGCATCCGCTCCGGGGACACGCGGTGGTCGAGGACGCACGCCGGGTGGCACCACAAATCGAATCCTGCACCCCGGAGCCGCTGCCCGATCTCGACGTCGCCGCCCGACACCAAGCGCGTCCCGACGCGGTCCGCCAGCAACGGCCGGTCGGTCCAGCCGGTCGCGTCGAGCGCCGCCCGCCGGACGACCAGGCCGGCGCCGACGAGCCCGTCGACCTCGCGGGCCTCCGGGCCGTGGTCCTGCATCCCGTACGCCCACCCAAACGGCGGGAGGTAGGGCGGCGGCGGTTCGGCCCAGGCGGGAAGCACGCGCCCCCCCAGCGCGCCGGCTTCGGGGTGCTGGCGGGCGGCGGCGGCGGTCTCCGCCAGCCAGCCGGGACGGAGCATGTTGTCGTCGTCGACGAAGGCGACCCAGTCAGCGTCCGTTTCCAGGACGCCGCGGCGGCGGGCCGGCGTCAGCCCCTGCTCGGTCTCGAGGATGCGGCGGAGGCCCGGGACGTGCCCCCTCGCGACGTGGGCGTCGACCACGGCCGCCGTGTCGTCGGTGCTGTTGTTGTCCACGACCAAGACGGACCACTCCAGGCCCGGCACCTGACGTTGGCGGCCGATGGCGTCGAGCGCCCGATCGAGGTCCGCCGCCCGATTGTAGGTGCAGATCGCCAAGTCGAGCGAGACGAGGGCCGCGCCGGTCACGATGCGGCAGGGGCGAGGGCCTCTAGGCCGACCCCTTGCTGCTGGCGGATGCGAGCCACGCGGCGTTGCGAGCGGCCGTACTCGCCGGCGAGACCCTGGATGCCACCCCGGAGCTCGGCCAGGAGCATAGCGGGCGGCAGCGTGTGACGCCCTCGCGCGCTCGCGCGGAGCTGGCGGAGTTGGTTGCGGAACCACCATCCCACCATCCCCCGGAGCTTGGCCCGTTGCGGCGGGTCCGTGCGGTAGGCCTTCGTCAGGAACGCCATGAAGCCCGTCCCCCAACTGTGGTACTGCCAGAGTAGGGCGTCGAGCTCGCGGCGGTGCTCGTGGAAGACCAACGCCGCCGGCCAGTACACCAGCGGCTCGCCTGAGCGGATGACGCGGTAGAAGATGTCGAGGTCACCCCCACCCGGGAGCGGCGCGCCCGTGTCGAGCGCCTCGTCGAACCCGCCGAGCGCGCGGAGCGCGTCGAGCCGGAACGCCATGTTCGCGCCGGCGCCGAAGATGCCCGCGCCCGTCGGGTAGAGCGGGGTGTCCGGCAGCGTCGACCCGCAGTAGCGGAGGGGGCGGAACCCCCGCCGGAAGCCGCCGGACCGCTCGAACAGGATCTGCGCCTCCGTCTCGAGCGCGTAGGGTAGGACGAGCCCCGTCACGGCCGCGGCGTCGGGGTGAACCGCGATCGCCTCGGCAAGCCCTTCGAGCCAGCCGGGGTCCACCACGACGTCGTCGTCGAGGAAGGCGAGCCATGTCCCCGTCGCCTCGTGGACGGCGCGGTTGCGCGCGAAGTCGAGGCCCGTCAAGGGCTCGCGGGCGTAGCGCACGCCGGGCGCGCGGTCCACCAACTCGCGCGTGCGCTCGTCGGGCGGGGCATTGTCGACCACGAGCACGTCGGGCGCTGGGGCGCCGGGGGGCACGCGGAGGGCCTGGATCGCGCCGAGGCACCGGGCCAGCCGCTCGGGGCGGCCGTGCGTGCACACGGCGATCGTGACTGGCGGAGGCGTCGCGGGGGCGTCCGTGCCCACCTCCGCCACCGCGGCCTGCCGCACTACGTTCGCACTGACCTCGGCCGCCGCGCGTTCGGCCAGCTCAGCGGCCGAGACCTCGCTGCCGGCCGGCCGCGGCTCCATCCAGAACCCCAACGGCCGGCCGGCCCGCCGCACCAGCACGGCCACGCCGTCCTCGTCGGCCGCCAGCGGGGCGGCGGCTATCGGGTGGTCCAGGTCCAGGTCGAGCAGGCGGTACGGCACGGGCGGGGGGTCAGGACAGGACGGACTGGTGCTGGAGGCGGTACATCTGGGCGAAGAGGCCGCCGCGCTCGACCAACTCGGCCGGCGTGCCCTGCTCGGCCAGGCGGCCGCCGTCGAGGACCAGCACGTGGTCGGCCCGCTCGATCGTGGAGAGCCGGTGGGCCACGACGACCGTCGTGCGGCCCTGGCTGAACGCGTCCAGCGCCCGCTGCACGACGTGCTCCGACAACGTGTCGAGCGCGTTCGTGGCCTCGTCGAGCAGCAAAAGGTCGGGGTCGCGGACGACGGCGCGCGCGAGCGCGATCCGCTGGCGCTGGCCGCCCGAGAGCCGGACGCCGCGGTCGCCCACGGGAGTGTCGTAGCCCTCGGGCAGCGCGCGCACGAAGCCGTCGGCGTGGGCGGCCTGGGCGGCGGCCTCGACCTCGGCCGCGGTGGCGCCCTCGCGGCCGTACGCGATGTTCTCGCCGACCGTCCCGCCGAAGAGGAAGATGTCCTGGCTCACCAAGGCCGCCCGGCGGCGCCAGTCTGCCAGGTCGAGGTCCGGTAGCGGCCGCCCGTCGACCGTCACGGCCCCGCCGTCGGGGTCGTAGAGCCGGAACAGGAGCTTAACCAGCGTCGACTTGCCCGCCCCCGACGGCCCGACGATCGCCGTCGTCCGGCCGGCCGGGATCGTGGCCGTGAAGCCGTCGAGCGCTGGCGGGTCGTCGGGGGCGTAGCGGAACGTGACGTCTTGGAACCGGATGCCCTTCCCGATGCCCCCGTGGGTGACCGACCCGGACCGAGCGTCGGGCGTGCCGTCCGGCTCGATCAGCGCGTGGACGTTCTCGACCGAGGCCGCGAGCGAGACCAGGCTCAGGCGGAGTTGGTCAAGGCTCTGGACCCGGGGCTTGAGCCGGTAGAGCACGAAGATGAACACCAGCAGCGGCGGCAGGTCCGCCGGCCCGTCGACGCCGACCACGAGCACGCCCACCAGCAGCACCGCCGCGAGCACCTCGTAGACGGGGCCCACCAGCCCCGACGTCAGCCCCAGGCGCAGGAACACGCGGCTCACGTGCTCCGAGGCGCCGTCGAACCGTTGCTGCTCGTACGGCTCGCGCCCGAACAGCCGCACGGTCTGCATCCCGCTGATGCCCTCAGTCATCCGGGTGGAGAGCGCCGCGTTGGCGGCCGTCGCCCGGTCACCGAGGCCGCGGACGCGGCGCGTCATCCGCCGCGCCACGAGCGACGCCAGCGCCAGCGACGCGCCCGCGACCAACGTGAGAGGCCACGAGATCAAGAGCAGCAGCGCCGTGTAGACCGCCGCGGTGCAAACGGCGATGAACAGGCCGACGAGCGCGGCCACCGCCGACACCGTCCGCCAGGTCTCCGTGCCCAACGTGTTGAGCGCCGGCCCGAACTCGATCCGCTCGAAGTCGCCGTAGCCCATGCGCAGCAGGCGGTCGAAGAGCCGAGAGCGCAGGTCGTGGCCGATCCGGGCCGTCAAGGTCTGGAGCAGCGCGTCGTAGCCGTAGCGGAGCGCCGCCGTCAGCACGACCGTGCCGAAGATGAGCGCGGCGAGCACGAGCCTAAGCCGGTCTGGGGGAACGCCGGCGAGCGGCGCCGCCAGCCGGTCGAGCATGCCCGCCGTCCCCGGCGCTACGGCGTCGCCGCCGAGCGCGTGGAGGAGGGGGAGGAACAGCGAGATGCCGACGCCCTCGGCGAGCGAGGCCGCCAGGCCGGTCACCACGAGGGCCCCCGTTAGGCGGGGCCGCTGGCGGAGGAGCCCGCCGAGCCCGCGCCAGAGCGCGCGCCAGAGAGCGCGGGGGTCAGACACAGATGTCCACCACTGGCGGGGCCGGAGCGCGCAGCGGCGTGCCCGGGGGGACCACCGGCCGCAGGCCCATCAGCCGCTCCCAGCGCTGCGTCCGGACCGCGTCGAACGGCTTGCGCGAGCGCGTCCAAGGCATAGGGCTCCAGCTCCCGGCCCACTCGACTTCGATCTCGGCCTGGGTGTACGCTGCCCTCTCTACCGGCCGTCGGTCTGTGAGGAGGCGGTCGAGCGGGCCGCCGCCGACGACGCGCGCGCCGGACCGGCTGAGCAGCCGCCAACTGTAAGGCGCGAGTGCAAAAACCCAGTCGGTGCGCAGCGCGCGCGCTACCCAGCGCGCGGCGTCGCGGTAGCGGCCCGCGCCGTAGTTCTGGGCCGCGAGGTAGAGCGCGAAGTTGGCGTCCGACCAGTCGAACACCTCGGGCGGGACGCCCCGCCACTCCCGCCGGAGGCGGTCCGCGACGGCGTAGTAGGACCGGGCCATCTGGGCCACGTCGCTCGACATCGTGATCATCCCCTGCCGGTAGCCGACCAGGTGGCCCGGCGCGACGCCGGTGTCGTAGCGCGCCGCGACCCGGAGTGACAGGTCCCAGTCCTCGCAGCCTTGAGCATCGCGCTCGCGCAGCGAGGCGTCGTAGCCGCCCACTGCCACCACGGCGTCGCGGCGGTACAGCGGCACGCTCGCGTTGCCGATGAAGTTGGCGTAGAGCAGGCCCAGCGCCACCAAGCCCTCGGCACGGCACGGGAACGACGAGCTGCGGATCTGGCCCGCTTGGTCGATCCCGACCCACCACGAGTACACCATGCCCATCGCCGGGCCGCCGGACTCGATCCGCTCGACCTGAGCCGCCAGCTTCTCCGGGTACCAGACGTCGTCGGCGTCGAGGGGAGCCAGCAGCGAGCCCGTGGCCTCGCTGATGGCCCGGTTCCGGGCCGCCGCCACGCCCCGGTTGCTCTGTTGGATCAACCGTAGGCGGTTATCCAAGACGGCCCGCACCACGTCGGCCGTGCCGTCGGTAGACCCGTCGTCGACCACGAGGACCTCGGTCTCGGCGTAGGTCTGGTCGAGGGCGGAGCGGATCGTCTCTTCAATCGTCGCCGCCGCGTTGTACGCAGGTACGATGACGGTGACGAGCGGGCGGTTGCGATCCATGCGCTGGGTGCGGCTCGCGAGACCCGGCGAGATGCTGGGGGAGGTGGAGCGGTATCGTTGAGATCGTAATCATACTTAAAAATTATGGAATGACGAGGCGCGATTAGGCTAAATATTTTATGGATGAAGTGTTGGCACGGCGATTTCTAGGCGTCATGAGTCGTAAAAGGCCAACTCGCTATGCTCCATTTGCCTAGTGTTGACTATGCCGGCCTCCCCAGCATTCACGAGTCCTGGGTATACCCGGCGGAATCGAGCCCTCAGTAGAGTGGTTAGATTGAGCGGTCCCAAGATTCCTCTTATGCACCAGGGCGTCACTCTGCTCGTCCCAAACGTGGCGGGCGTGGCTCGCGAGAGGGCCCCGAGCCCAAGTGGCGCGGCGGCGGTGAGGGACCGGCAGCTGTGCTCGTGATTGCCCACCGAGGCGCCAGCGCCTACCGCCCCGAGCACACGCTCGAAGCCTACCGGCTCGCCGTCGAGCAAGGCGCCGACGTCATCGAGCCCGACGTCGTCGCCACGCGCGACGGCGCCTTGGTCGTGCGCCACGAGAACGAGATCTCCCAGACGACCGACGTCGCCCGTCGGCCGGAGTTCGCCGACCGGCGGCGCACCAAGACCATCGACGGCGTCGAGACAAGACGGGTGGTTCACCGAGGACCTGACGCTGGCCGAGGTCCAGTCGCTGCGCGCCGTCGAGCGGCTGCCCGACCTGCGCCCGGCCTCCGCTGCGTTCGACGGCCAGTTCCGCGTCCCCACGCTCGACGAAGTGCTCGCGCTGGCGGACGAGCTGGGCCAAGCCCGCGGCCGCCCGGTCGGCGTGTACCCCGAGACCAAGCACCCCTCGCACTTCCGCCGGATCGGGCTTGCCGCTGGAGGTCCCGCTCGTCCAAGCGCTCCGCCAGCATGCCCGAACCGAGGCCAGCGATGCGGCCTGGATCCAGTCGTTCGAGGTCGGCAACCTGGAGCTGATGCGCGGGCAGACGCGGCTCCCGCTGGTCCAGCTGGTGGAGGCCAAGGGCGGCCCGGCCGACCGCGCCGAGCTCTCCTACCGCGCCATGACCACGCCCGCCGGGCTGGCGACCGTCGCGACCTATGCCGACGTGCTCGGACCGCCGCTGTCGCTGGTGCTCAACGACGACCTGACGCCGACTCCGCTGGTTGACGACGCAACCCGCGCCGGACTGGCGGTCCACGCCTGGACAGTTCGGCCGGAGAACGCGTTTCTGCCCAGGACGCTCTGGTCGAGCGACGACCCGGCGGAGCGGGGAGACGTCGCCGAACTCGTCCGCGCCTTGGAAGCGGCCGGCGTGGCTGGCGTGTTCACCGACGACCCGGCCGCTACGCTCGCTGCGCTGGGCCGTTAGCGGCTCGCCGGGGGAGCGCTCGGGCCACGACCGCCAGCACCCCGGCGACGACCGCCAGCGCGCCGAACGCGGCCCGGTAGCCCGCGACCGGCACCGCCGCCGACGCCGCGATCGCCCCGATCATCGCCGCCCCGGACAGCTGGCCGACGCTCAAGAACAGCGTGCTCAGACCCTGGGCCAAGGTCCGCTCCCCGACCTCGGCCTCGACCAGCAGGATGTAGCTGATCGACGAGCCCAACAGCCCCGCCAGCCCCACGCCCACGGCGACCGTCGCCGCGACGTGGCCCGCCAGCGGCGGGCCCAGCGCGATCCCCGCCAGTCCAAGCGCCACCAGCGCGCACCCCGCCGTCACGACCGGCCGCACGCCGATCCGGTCGATCGTCCGCCCCGCGATGGGCGCGCCGACCGCGACGCCGGCGGTGAGCGGCAGCAGGAGGTACGAGCCGAGCTGCTTGGTCACGCCGAACGCCTCGACGGCGTAGGCGGACAAGAACACGAACGTGGCCTCGACCAGCCCGGCGCCGACCGCCAGCGCGCACGCCACCTGGACCGCCCTCCGCGACACCAGCGCCGGCCGCACCAGCGGCGCGGCCGACTGGCGCTCGACGGCGACGAGGGCCGCGAGGAGCACGCCCGCCAGCACGAGCGGACCCCAGACGGCGACCTCGCCCAGCCGCAGCCAGTCCGCCTCGGCGTCGAGCCCGCTCAGGCCCGTCGCCAGCGACGCCAGGAGCGCCGTCAGCAGGAGCATGCCGGGGACGTCGACGGGGCGGGGGTTGGGCGCCCGGGTGTCCGGGACGGTCCGCGCGCTGAGCGCGATGGCGAGCGCCGCCAGCGGCAGCGACAGCCCGAACAGCCAGCGCCACGACAAGAACTCCAGCATGATCCCGCCCAGCGCCGGCCCGACCAAGAACGCGACGCCGAAGACCGCGCCCAGCACGCCGACGGCGCGGCCCCGGGTCTCGGGCGGGAACGTGTCGCCGACGACGGCCGTCGCGACGGGGAAGATGCCCGACGCGCCCAGGCCCTGGACCACGCGCCCCGCCAGCAGCACGCCGAACGACGGCGCCGTCGCCACGACGACGGTCCCGGCGGCGAACAGCCCCAGGTCGGTGAGGTAGACCACGCGCCGGCCCAGGCGGTCGGACAGCGCGGCCATGACGGGCAAGCCGGCCAGGTTCGCCAGCACGAACGCCGTGAACACCCAGGCGACTGCCCGCTCGTCGACGCCGAACGCCTCGCGCAGCGCCGGCAGCGCCGGCCCGACGACGGCCAAGTCGAGCGCCGCCAGGAACGTCCCCAGGAAGAGGACGCCCAGCAGGCGGGGCGGCGGCGCGGAGTCGGGCATCGCCCCAGGCTACCCCGGCGGGGCGGTCCCGGACCGGCGCCGTCCGTGAATCAGCCGCAGGGACGCCCCGCCGCGGTCCCCGCAGTCAGGCTGCTCCGTCCCGACTGGCGGAGTTTGCAGCGAGCACGCCCGACCCGAACTCGGCGGCCTGCCACCTGTGCTCTTGGGACAGCGGCGCGCTCTCCTGGCATCGGGACGTAGAGCGCGCCGCCGTAGCGCATCCCGAAGTACGCCGCCGTTTGCTGAAACGGGACCTCGAACCCTTCCGGGAGCGCCGGGTCCGACCCGCACGCGGCCACCCACACGGACCGGCCCGCGAGCCGCCGGCCGAGCGGCTTGTCCACGGTCACCAGGTCCGTCAGGCGGTCGAAGAACCGCTTGAGCACGCCGCTCATCGCGTACCAGTAGACCGGCGTGACGAAAAGGACGGAGCTGGACTCGGCGATGGCCTGGGCCACCTCGGCGAAGTCGTCGCCGCCAGTCGGGCGGCCGTACGCGTAGTCGCGGATGTCGAGCGCGCCTAGGTCGAATCGCCGCGCGGGCCGGCCCGCCAGTACGGCGTTGAGGAGGCGGGCGGCGTGGCCCTCGCTCCGAGCGCTACCGAGGATCGCGACGACGCCCACAGCTGGCCTGGTCGTTACTGGCCTACCCCGTTCCCCGGGATGCTGGCGAAGACCGCCGCCTCACCGCCGGCGCTCACCGCCAGCACGTCGTAGGGGTCGCGGCGGTCGCCCATCTCCATGCCCGGCGAGCCGATGGGCATCCCCGGCACCGACAGACCGAGCACCTCGGGGCGCTCGTCGAGCAGCCGGGCGACGTACTCGGCCGGCACGTGGCCCTCGACCACG
Source organism: Rubricoccaceae bacterium (assembly GCA_963789285.1). GTDB lineage: Bacteria > Bacteroidota > Rhodothermia > Rhodothermales > Rubricoccaceae > Rubrivirga. The sequence continues at coordinate 1,011,516 of CAWBJZ010000004.1, read as the reverse complement.
TAGCCGTCCACGACGCCGGTGTGGCACGAGGCGAGGTCGCTCGGCAGCCCCAAGCTGTCCTTGACCGCCGCCATGTCGTCGCGGTCGCGGGCGTCGACGGTGAAGCCGGCGGCCTCCATGTGCTCGATCCACATCGAGCAGCAGCCGCACGTGGGGCTCTTGAACACCGTCATGGTCGGCGCGTCCGGGCCGACGAGGGTGGCGGGCATCGTCACGGCGGCCTCTTGGGCGCGGGCGTCGAGGTCGACGGCCTCGGCCGAGACTTCAGGGGGCGCGTCCGTGGCGCAGGCGGCGAGGGCGAGGAGGGCGGCGACGGCGGAGAGGCGGATCATTACTGCTCGGTTCCAGGGGTCAGGGCCTCCTCAACCTCCGAGGTGTTGTCGTTCGCGTTCATGGTCGGCGCAGGCTGCGACAAATCGACGGGCGCGGCGGCGGGGTTGGTGGAGCCCTCCAGCGGGATCGTGATCTCGTCGCTGTCCTCGTAGAGGGGGTCGGAGACGCGCATGCCCTCGTTGTTGTAGACGCCGTCGGGGGCCGAGTGGTTGGCGGCGGCGCCGTCGGGGCGGCCCTCCCAGGTGCAGCCGGTGGCGAGGACGGCGAGCAGGACGGCGGCGGAGATCCGGAGGGACATCGGGAGTCGGGGTGGGGAGGCCTTTACGACGCCAGAGCCGGGCGCGTGGTTCGGGCTCGGGCGCGGCCGGGCCGGGCCTCCGCCTATCTTCGCACACGCTTTCCCCACGCCGCCATGCTCCGCCTCGCCAGCCTCGTCCTCGCCTCGCTGGTCGCGTCCGCCAGCGCCCAGGTCCCCGTCCTGCCCGACCTCGACGGCGACCCCGTCGTGCTCGTCGTCCACGGCGGCGCCGGGACGATCACGCGCGCGGCGATGACGCCCGACGCCGACGCCGGCGTCCGCGCCGCGCTGGCGGACGCGCTGCGCGCGGGGCACGCCGAGATCGTGGCCGGGCGCCCGGCCCTCGATGGCGTCACGGCGTCGCTCCAGATCCTGGAGGACAGCCCGTACTTCAACGCCGGCCGCGGCGGCGTCTTCGCGGCCGACGCCACGGTCCGCCACGACGCCTCGATCATGGACGGCGCGACCGGGCTGGCCGGCGCGTCGTCGGGGACGATGCACGTGCGGCACCCGATCCTGCTGGCGCGGCGCGTGATGGAGGCCTCGCCCCACGTCCTGCTCTCGGGCGACGGCGCCCAGGAGTTCGCCCTGGAGCAGGGGCTGGAGACCGTCCCCAACGCGTTCTTCCACACCGACGGCCGCTTGCAGTCGCTGCGGCGCGTCCAGGAGCGCGAGCGGACCGAGTCGGGCGCCCTAGCGCCGGAGCCGTGGCAGATGCGCGGCACCGTCGGCGCGGTCGCGCTCTCGGCCGACGGGCACCTCGCCGCCGGGACCTCGACGGGCGGCATGACCAACAAGAGGTGGGGGCGGATCGGCGACAGCCCCATCATCGGCGCCGGCACCTTCGCCGACGACGCGACGTGCGGCGTGAGCGCGACCGGCCACGGGGAGTTCTTTATCCGTCTGGGCGTCGCGCGCGACATCTCGGCGCGGATGGCGTACCTCGGCGAGTCGGTGCAGGACGCCGCCGAGACCGTCGTGATGGAGACGCTGGGCGACGCCGGCGGAACCGGCGGCGTGATCGCGCTCGACGCCCAGGGCCACGTCTCGATGCCGTTCAACACCGAGGGGATGTACCGCGGCACGATCACCCGGAGCGGCCGGGTCACGACGATGATCTACGACGACGAGGAGTAAAGTCCGAACGGGGAAGGCGGAACGATGAAGCAAGGGTGGGTCTGGCCCCGCGCTAGAGGTGAATGAGAATGCACGCAACGGGACCCGAGCCGGAGGACATCGAAGCTCGAACACTCCGGTATGGGGTGCGAGCCGTCCACGTGTTCAGAGCGCTGCAGGGCGGTGCGGACCGGGCAGGGTGGGTGGTGGGGAAGCAGTTCCTGCGCTCGGCGACGTCTGTAGGCGCGAACGTGGCGGAGGCGCGTGCTGCGGAGAGCAAGCGGGACTTCGTCCACAAAATCCAGTTGGCGCAGAAAGAGGCCCGCGAGAGCCTCTACTGGCTCCGTCTTCTCGCGGAGACGGGCATCCTCCCACCGGCGAAGCTTGCCGCCATCACCCAAGAGACCGACGAGGTCCTGCGCATCTTGATCGCGATCGCGCGCAACACGAAGCGGAACGCGAGCAGCGACGGCGCTTAGCGAGTGCCAAGCGCTGGCGTGCCTCGGCCTTCTTTTTCCTCATTCCGCCTTCCTCCTTCTCCGTCCGCTCGTGACCCCGCCCTACGACGCCGTCGCCGCCAGCCAGGCCCTGGCCGCCGCCGACCCCCGGCTGGCCGACGTCATCGCCCGGGTCGGGCCGCCCACGATCGCGATCCGGCCGGACGAGGCGCTGCCGGCGCTCCTGCGCGCCATCGTCGGCCAGCAGTTGTCGGTCAAGGCCGCCGCCACCATCCACGGCCGCGTGCTCGACGCCTTCGCGCCCGGCGGGACGCTGGACCTGAGCGCGCTGGACGCCGCCCCGGACGAGGCCCTGCGCGCGTGCGGGCTGAGCGGCGCCAAAACCCGCGCCCTGCGCGACCTCGCCGAGCGCCAGCGGGCCGGGACGCTGCCGACTCGGGACGCCCTGCTGGCGATGCCCGACGACCAAGTGGTCCGGGCGCTCACCGCCGTGCGCGGCGTCGGCGTGTGGACGGCCCGGATGGTGCTGATGTTCAACCTGGGCCGCCCCGACGTGTGGCCCGTCGGGGACCTGGGCGTCCGGGAGGGCTACCGCGTCGTCGCTGGGCTGGCGGAGCGGCCGACGGCTAAAGAGTTGGTGCCGCTGGGCGAGCCCTACGCGCCCTGGCGGAGCGTCGCGGCGTGGTACCTGTGGCGCGCCGTCGAGCTGGCCCGCGCCGAAGCAGCGCAGAAAGTGGGCGGCGGAGGTTAGGCGGCCCGGTCGGCTCCGGTCTCAACAAGCGCCGTCTCCCCCTCCGCGCCCATGTGCCGACTGCTCCTCGTCGCGCTCCTGCTCCCCGCCGCGTCCCTCCTGGTCTCGCCCGACGTCTCGGCCCAGACCCACGACCAGGAGCTGACGTGGCGCACGTACACCTCCGAGCGCTCCGCCCGCGTCCGCGTGTTCCCCTCCGGCGACGAGCGCCGCCCCCACACCGTCGTCGTGGACGACCAGGCCTCCAACCCCGCCGCCGTCACCGACGAGGCCGTCTACGTCGCCGACTTGGTGGGCCGCGAGTTCGGCTTCGACCCCGTCGGCGCCACGTTCGTGTTCCGGTTCACGCCCGCCTCGTTCGCCGCCGACGCGCCGGAGGGCGGCAAGACGCTGCTCGTCCGGGCCACCTTCGGGCGCACCTCCAGCGGCGCGCTCGCCTCGCCTAGCTGGCGGCTGATCTCGGCGGACGAGTTGGAGGACCTGACCGACCGGGCCATGCGGTAGCCGGCCGAGCGCGGGCCCGAGCGCAACCCTCCCGCCTCCGCCAGTCGCAGGGGCCGACGGACGCGCCGGCGTTGGCACGCGCCGGAGACCCCGCCTACGCCGTGCCCTCCGCGCCCCACCCGTCACCTCCTCTGGACGGACTGCACCGCACGGCGCCGTCGTGTGGCTGCTGGCGGAGTGGCTGAGCCGAGTCGAAGGACTGCCCGTCGGGGTGCTGAGGGTCACCGGGGCGGCGAACCTAGCGTACGCGCCCGGCTCGTTCTCGCTGGCCGTCCGGAGCCGGCGGCCCAGGTGGGCGATCGCGGCACTCGTTGCTGCCAACGCGGCCTGGGCCGTCGTGCGCCTCGCGCTCGCGCTGACGTTCGCCGCCCGCGCGACGGGGTGGGGGCTGGCGCACCTGCTGGGCGAGGGCGTTTTTGTGAGTGCGCGGGCCACTTTGGAGTGGGCCAACCGGGCCGTTTCGGCCAAGGCGAGCGACGCCCAAAACTGCACCGTGCGTGCTTTCAGCCTCCATTGAAAATGGACGCGCGGAGGGAGCAAAACGGACGTGCGCGCGTACACGTCCGTCTGAACAAGGATCCAGCTCACCGAACCCGAAGGCTCCGCCCCCATGCCCACCGACGCACGCCAAACCCTGCGCCTCGACGAACTCTCCGAGGCCATCCGCATCTCCCGCCAAACCCTCGTCCGCTGGACCGACCGCGGGCTCATCGCCGCTGACCTCGGGTGGGGCGTCTCCGCCGACAACGCCGAGACCCGGCTGATCGAGATCGACCAGTCCACCATCGACTTCCTGGAGGGCTTCGCGGGCGAGTACCGCGAGGACACCGTGAGCCGGACCGAGGCGCGGCGCCTGCTCAAGCTTATCGACCGCAACCAGGTTCAGAAGCTGATCCGCCAGGGCTCGATCAAGGCCCGCAAGATCAAGGGGGAGACGCGCGTCAGCGTGGGATCGGTCGAGGACTACTTGATGACGCTGGAAGAGACCGAGTAGCCAGACCGGCTTCGTCGTCCCTTCGGGGTGGCGGCGCACCGCCGCCAGCACACGGGCGTTGAGGACCAGACGCCCTCCACACCCATGAACTTCTTCGCCAGCCCCGTCTTCGCCCGTCTGCTGTGGGCGCTCCCGATCATCATGGTGGTGATCACTGTCGCGACGACGCGGGCCGGGCTGGAGCAGCGCGCCGTCTGGCAGTCCGGCAGCACCGTCGAGGCCGAGGTGACCGGCCTCAACCTGCGCGAGCGGAGCGAGATCACGACCGGCCAGGTGGGGCTCCGCTACACCCCGCCCGGTGCGGCCGCGCCCGTCGAGCGTCAGGTCGAGCTGCCCATCATCCTGCTCAAGGAGATCGAGGCCGACCTGCTCTTGGTGCCCGAGGGCGAGACGATGACGCTGCCGATCATGACCTCGGCCGACAGCGACCAGATCGTGGTCGGGACGCACCCGCGCGGGACGTGGCTGCTGACGTTCAGCCTGGCCGGCATGGCCGCCATCGGCGCGGTCGTCTCGGCGCTGCTGGTGGGCGGATGGAACCGGTTCCTGGCCCGGGAGGGCGACCCCGCCCTGCGCGGCACCGGCGTCCCGGCGGTCTAGCGAGGGGTGCCGCCAGACTGGCGGAGGCGCTTAGGCGGAGGACTCATACTGGGCCGACGCTCCGCTCCTGCTGGCGGTCTGTGGTGACGGGCGCGAAAGCCGGCCGCGTCATCGATCGGGGCGACCGCCAGTCGGGCGGAGCCGCCGCGGGGTAGCGCCTTGACGGATGCCGCCAAGCGTTGTATGCTGGGTGTCCGCTTTCAGCCGGCCATCCCGTGACCGCTCGCTTAAACATTTCGCTCGACGCCGTCGGCCTCTACCTAGAGGTCGCAGATCGGCGTGCGTTTGACGAGCGCGCGGGTGGCACAGGCTAGGCGCTAGACCAGCGCCTCACGGCTGAACCCACCCTCCATTGCGCGGGTGGGTTTTCTATACCTGGCCCGCGCGCATCCCCCGATCCCCATGATCGATGGACGTACGCTCCTCACCCGAGGCTGGCCCTCGGGCCCGCTCATCGGCCAGGCCCTGCGCCTCACCTCCTCCCTGGCCACTGGCGGCACGCCTGAGCCCGACGTGCTCGCGGTGCTGGACCGCGCCTGGGCCGACCCCGAGTCGGTCACCTCGGCCGAGCCCGGCTTCGACTTGGCGCAGGCCGTCGTGGCGTCTCGGTATGTCCCGCCCGCGCCTGAGATCCGCGACCAGCCGCTCGACGTGCCCATCTGGGGTCGTGAGTTGATCGACGACCGCGCAGTTGGCCAGATGCACGACGCAATGCGTCTGCCGGTGACGGTGGCTGGCGCGCTGATGCCCGACGCCCACATCGGCTACGGCATCCCCATCGGCGGCGTCGTGGCGCTCGACGGCGCCGTCGCGCCCTATATGGTGGGCGTGGACATCGCCTGCCGGATGATGCTCTCGGTCTACCCCGCCGACGCACTGGCCTACCTCGACGACAAGCCGCGGCGCGACGCGCTCAAGGCCAGCCTGCGGAGCGAATCGCGGTTCGGCATCGGCGCGCGCTTCAAGCCCGGCCAGCGCCGCCAGCATGCCGTGCTCGACGACGCCGACTGGACGGCCACACCCCTGCTCAAGAGCCTTCTCGACAAGGCCCACGCCCAGCTGGGCACGTCGGGCACGGGCAACCACTTCGTCGACGCCGGACGGCTCGACGTCGGTGGGGAGGGCGCGTCCGCGCTCGGAATCGAGCCGGGTGTCTACTTCGCCATCCTGACGCACTCGGGCAGCCGGGGCGTCGGCGCCACCATCGCCGATCGGTACTCGAAGCTGGCGCGCGCCGAAACGCCGCTGCCGCGCGAGCTCCAGGCGCTGGCCTGGCTCGGGATGGACACCGAGCTGGGCCAGGAGTACTGGACCAGCATGGAACTGGCCGGCCGGTTCGCCTCGGCGTGCCACCGGACGCTGCACGACGCGCTGGCGGCATCGCTCGGCCTGGAATCTGTGGCGACGGTCGAGAACCACCACAACTTTGCCTGGCGCGAGACGCACCTCATCGATGGCGTCGAGCGCCAAGTCGTGGTCCACCGCAAGGGCGCTACGCCTGCCGGCGACGGTGTACTGGGCGTCGTGCCCGGGTCGCAGGGCCACCCGTCGTACGTGGTGCGCGGGAGGGGCTCGGCGGCTTCGCTCGACAGCGCCAGCCACGGCGCAGGCCGCCAGATGGGCCGGAAGCACGCGATCCGCGTGCTCGACCGCGCCGAGCGCGACGCCTGGCTCGCCGAGCGCGGCGTCGAGCTGTTGGGCAGCGGGATGGACGAGGCGCCCCAGGCGTACAAGGACATCAACGAGGTGTTAGCGCTTCAGCGCGACTTGGCCGAGCCCGTCGCCGCCTTCCAGCCCCAAGTGGTGTTGATGGCCTCCGACGGCAAGTCGGAGGGCTGACCCCGGCCGGCCCCGCACGCGCGGGGCCGGCCTTCGTGCGTCCGAGCGATTGGCGGAGCCCGAGCGACTGGCGGAGCCCGACCGCCAGCGCGGCGTTCCTCGTCCATGACCGACCGCGATCCCGCCCTCCTACGCCTCCGCCCGACCGTCGACGCCGACCCGGACGCGGCGGCGACCGCCGCCGAGGCGTTCCTGCACCGGACGCTGCGCCCGGTCCTCAAGCTCCAGAACGACACGCTGCTCGCGCTCGTCACCGCCGACGTGGCCAAGCGCGTCCCCGGCTTCGCCGGCCTGCCCGAGCCGGCCCGCCGCGCCCGGCTGGCGGCGGCCATGAAGAAGGACTCCCGGCTCAAGCGCGTGCTGCTGGGTGTCGTGCTCGGGATGCTGACGGCCGACGAGCTAGGGTTCGCGCTAGAGCACGAGGCCGAGGTCCGCCGCCGCGTCGTGGCGCTCCTGGCCGAGCGCGTCGACAGCCAGTCGGACCGGGTGTGACCGTCCGGGGGAACGAAGAACTTCCGAGGCGCCGTGCTTAACGAGGCGCCGGGCGCGGCCGATAGGAAGGGGACCGCCCCCCACGCACCGATGGCCCTCTCCGACCTCCCCCGCGACTTCTCCGGCTTCTCCGGCTTCTCCGGCCTCCCCAACCCGTCGCTCCAGTTCTCCCAGATCACGACCTCGGAGGACGACACGGGCCGCGCGGTGGTCGACGGCGTGGTCGTGATCCCCGGTTTGCCGGTCTGCCGCGTCCGGATGAAGACCGACGCCGAGCGGATCACCCGCTACGGCCCGGGCCGCCAAGCGCTGCTGGGCTACGTCCGCGCGGCGCTCTACGAGGACGTCTTGGTCGAGCTCTCCTGGAACTGAGCGGGGCGGAGCCGTCCTCCGACTAGCCAGGCGACGCAGCCGACAGAGCGGGGCCGCTGGCGGAGGCCGTCCGCCAGCGCGGGACCGCTCTACTGCCAGTCGGGATCGCCGCCGTCGGCGCCGTCGCCCGAGCCCTTCAGCGCGGCTCGGAGCGCGACGCCGCCGTTGGGGTCGAAGTCCAGCGTGCGGATGGGGAAGGGGATGGTCACGCCCGCGCCGTCGAAGGCGGCCTTGATGGCGATGATGGCCTGGGACTGCGCCTCCAGGAAGTCGGTCTGCGCCGCGAAGTCGACCCAGAACCGGACGACGAAGTTGACCGACGAGTCCCCGAACTCGGTGTAGTAGAGCTGGACCGGCTTGCTCTCCTTCCGCACGTCCAGCCCCTCGATGGCCTGGACGGCCACGCGCTGCGCGTGCGCCAAGTCGTCGCCGTAGCCGACGCCGCACGTGAGGTCGACGCGGCGCTCGCGCCGGGCGGAGTAGTTGATGATGGGGTCGCCGAAGACCTTGGCGTTGGGCAGGATCACCTTCTGGCCCTGAAACGTGTCGAGCACCGTCGAGCGCAGGTTGATCTCGCGGACGGGCCCGGTGAACCCGTTCGTCTCGATGATCTCGCCCACGACGAACGGGTTGCGGACGGCCATCAGCACGCCGGCGATGAAGTTGGCCGCGATGTCCTGGAACGCGAAGCCCAGCGCCAGCCCGACGATGCCGGCGCCGGCCAGCAGCGTCGTGACGACGCCGTCGAGGCCGATCACGCGCAGCGCCAGGAACGTGCCGATGGCGAGCACCATGACGTAGGCCAGCGTGCCTAGCAGCGAGGTCACGTTGCGCGCCTGGGGCGCGTGCTCGGTCACGCGGTGCATCAGCCCCTCGACGACGCGGCGCACCAGCCGGGCCAGCCAGACCGCCGCGATCACCATCAGGACCGCGACCACCAGGTTGGGCAGCAGCGCGACGAAGCCGTGGTACCACCCTTGCAGCTTCCCCACCAGCCCCCCGGCTGCCTCGCTCACACTGAAGGGCGCCGTGGTCGTCGCGGAGTCGGCGACGACGGCGATGGTGTCGGGAGCGGCGGTCTCGGCTTGCATGGGCGGTCTGGGGGGCGCCCGAAAGCTACGCCGCTGGGGCGTCCGGGGCCGCCGCCAGTCGGTCGAACGCCTGGAGGAAGGCCTCGACGGGCTGGGCCCCGGAGAGCGCGAACTGGCCGTCGAAGAGGTAGAGCGGGACGCCGCTGATGCCGGCGCGCTGGGCGACGGTCTGGCCCTGGGTCACCTCAGCCTCGAACCGGTCGCTCTCAAGCATCTCCTGGGCGTCACTGGCGGCTAGGCCGGCGTGCTCGGCGATGGCCGCGAGGTCGGCGGGATCGTTGAGGTCGCGGCCGTTGGCGAAGTAGCCCTCGAACAGCGCGTCGGCGGTCTCGAAGGCGCGGCCCTGGGTCTCCCCCAGGAGTATGAGCCGGTGGGCGTCGGTGGTGTTGGGCGCGCCCGCCAGCTGGGAGAAGTCGAACCGGAGCCCGTCCCGCTGGCCGACTGCGGCGACGTGGTCGAACGCCTGCTGCATCGCCCCGGCGCCGCCGAACTTGCGCTCGAAGAAGGCGTCGCGCGGGGTGCCGGTGCGGGGCAAGCCGGGCTGGAGCTGGAACGGGCGCCAGCGGCGCTCGACGGCGAGGTCGGGCCGGGCGTCGAGGGCCGCCTGCAACCGGGCCTCCCCGATGTAGCACCAGGGGCAGGCGATGTCGGCGAACACGTCGATGGTCATGGGGGCGGGGGCTGGCGGCACGCGTGGGGGAGGTGTTCTTCCGGCGGCGCGCCCGGTTCCCGCCGGCGGGGCCCCTGGCGGATGCCCTGGCTACGCGGCCTCGGCGGCGTGCCACCGCTCTTGGGCGGCGATCCCCCGCTCCGCCAGTCGGGCGAGGAAGGGCGCGGCGGGCAGCACCTGGTCGGCCGCGCCGACGCCCCCGCCGGCCAGCGCCCTCTGGCCCAGCAGGACCGCCGCCGTCGCCGCCGGGAAGCCGGTGCACCGCTGCATCGCCGACAGGCCGGCCTCCGGCCGGCACCGGTCCACCATCTCCAAGACGAGGGTGCCCGGCTCGCCGTCGCGCGTGCCGTCGATCTCGATGCGGAGCAGGACCGCGTCGTCGTAGGCGCCGCCCAGCCGCTGGCGCAGCCGGCGGACCAAGACGTCGCGGTAGGTGAGGTGCGTCCGGACGTCGAGCGAGGTGCGGTCGGCCAGGCCCAGGTCCAGCACGAACCGCATCCGCTCGGCGTGGCCGGGGTAGCGCAACGTCTTGACCGAGAGCCGGTCCACGCGGCCGGCCAGGGACTCGACGAGCCGGCTCAGCCCGGCGCTGGTGTAGAAGGCCTCCATCGTGCCGAAGCCGTCCACCTCCAGGGTCTCGATCTCGGTCAGGGGCTGGCGCGTCTCCACCTGGCCGTCGCGCAGGACCAGGGCCGGCTCGGTGTAGTCGTCCAGCAGGCGCTCGGCGGAGTGCGCCAGGCGGTGCAGGAACGAGTCGGGCGGGGTGATGGGCACGTCGCCCACCCGGATGCGGACGGCGTCGACGGCGCTCATCGACTCCACGCCCTGCATGGTGAGCACGCCCACCAAGCCCGGGGCCAGGCCGCAGCCGGTCACGACCCAGCGCTGGCGGCGCTCGGCGACGTCTTCGAGGGCGTCGCCCGGTGTGGGGAGCAGGCCGTCGGGGACGGTGCCGCCCAGGTCCACGAAGTGCGCGCCCAGCTCGAGAGCCAGCCGGGCAAGCCGGTCGCTGTGCTCCGGGCCGACGCACGAGACCACGCAGGCGCTGCCGGACAGGATCGGCTCTAGGGTGGCGATGTCGCGCGCGTCGGCCTGGAAGGTGCGCAAGCTGGGGTGGGCGCGGTCGGCGCGGAAAGCGCGCAGCATGGCCGGCTGGGCCTCGCACACCTGGACGCGGGTCACCTCGTCGCTGCTGGCCAGGTCGGTGGCGACGGCCGTGCCGATGGCGCCGGCTCCCAAAACGGTGATCTTCATGGCGCGGTCTCCGGGAGGTCTCCAAGGGGGGAGGCGGAAAGGTAGGCCGATCCCGGGCGCGGGGTAAGCGCTTACGCAGCGGAAACCAGACCGGGGTCGGACCCGCTCGCCCGCCTCCGCAGGGGGCGAGACCGACGGCGCCGAGGCCGGGATGAGGCGCGGAGGTTGCGCGGTCGGCGCGCGACGGGTCTACCCCAGCCCACCCCGTGACCCCATGCGCTGGCTCTACCGACTCCAGGCCCGCCTGGGCCTCTCCGGCCCCGAGGGCGCCGCCGCGCTGGCGGTCCTGCTGGCGCTGGCCGGCGGCACCGTCGCCCAGCACGTCCAGTCGAGCGCCGTCGCCCTCTCGGCCGACTTCTACGCCGCCTCCGACGCGGCCTTCGCGACGGCCTCGGCGGACTCGTCGGTGGGCGCGTCCCCCTCCGGCGCCTTCGCGGCGCAGCAACCTCAACCGCAGGCCCTGGCCGTTCTCCCCACCGCCGCCACGACGTCGGCCGATTCCAGTGCCGCCGAGATCGCCGAAGCCGCCGTCGAGACCGCCGCGGCGCCCCGTCGCACGGGCAAGGCCCCGCCCGTCCGCACCAACCTCAACACCGCCACGGCCGAGCAACTCCAGCGCCTTCCCGGGATCGGGCCCGCGCTGGCGGCGCGCATCGTCGAGCACCGCCGCGTCCACGGCCCCTTCCGCCACCCCGACCACATCGTGGAGGTGTCGGGGATCGGGGAGAAGACGCTGGAGAAACTCCGGCCTTGGATCCACCTCTGAGCGCGGAGCCCCACCCGATTTGCCGCTCGCACGCTCAGCCAGTGGCTCGGTGCCGCGTGCGGGCGAGGGCCGTTACTCCTCGCCGGTCTTGGCCCGCTGCTGGCGTCGGGCCTCGCGCTCGCGCCGCGAGACCGCGTCCGGCGTCCAGTCGTCGGCCATGCGCTCCTGGCGGCGCATGAAGCGGTAGACCGGGAAGAGCAGGATGAACGCGAGCCCGATGAACCCGAAGAACGTCGCGGCGATGATGAGGTAGATGGGTCCGTCCATGCGGGGTAAACACCCCGTCCGGCGTTCCGTTTCGCGACGGCGAGCGCCCCAAACGCATCGATCAGGCCTGCGTAAGTCCCCTAGGGACAGGCCTGACGGCGTGTGAAAACACGGAGACGCCCGATCCCCAACCCCGGTGCCGGGTTAGACGCCACAGAGGCCCAGACCTCACCCTACTCACCCACCCCCTCTGCTATGAACCGCCTTTCTCTCCTCGCCCTCGCTCTCGCGCTGCCCCTGGCCGCGTGCGCCGACGATGTCGATACCGTCGACACCACCGACAATGCCGTCGTCGTCACCGATCCCGTCGTCGAGGACCCCATGATGACCGACGACATGGCGATGGACCCGATGGCCTCCGACGTGACCGCTCAGGGCACCGTCGACGCCGTTACCCAGGCCGGCGGCCTGACCTCGCTCGCGCCTGCCGCGGCTGTCTCCAACATCGACGGCTGGATCTCCCAGCTCCAGGGCAACCCGGACTTCGCTCCGGTCGTGACCGACCTGGAGATGCTCAAGACGCAGCTGACGACCACCCCGCTTGACGGCGGCGCCATCGGCTCGACGCTCCAGCGTCTGGGCGAGGCCACGACCGGCGCGGCTGGCGGCGACTCCGGCCTGGAGACGCTCGGCTCGACGCTGAGCTCGGCTGGCGACCAGCTCGTAGGTGGCATGTAAGCCTCCGGCGAGTCTCTCGCACCCGCGGCCACCGACGTGAGAACGTCGGTGGCCGCTCTTCGTTTGGCCCGTCCCGCTCCCCACCGCCACCCGCCGTGCGCCTCCTGCTCTTCTTCGCCCTCGCCCTCTCCGCCTGCCAGTCCTCGCCTGGCTCGGGCGAGTCAGGTGCCAACAAACTGGGTGCCAGGTCAGTCGAGGACCTGCCCGACCCGTCCATGATCGAGGACGTATCGGTCGAGCAAACAACCGGTTTGCTGGCGAGCGGAGTCCCCTCAGTGTCCCCATCGATGGCGATACAGACCATCGACCTGTGGATCGAGCGCCTCGATACGGCCGCCGCCGACGGGACGGGCGACGTGCGCGACGACCTCGATCAGCTACGCGACCTCCTTCAGTCGAGTCCCTTGGACGGACGTGCTATCGGGTTGCAAATGGGAGACTTGGCAGAGTCCACGGCCGCGCTTCCAGACTCCACGCGCCAGTTGTCCAGGCTGGTCTCGACCTTGCGCGCTGCGGGTCGCCAGCTGGCGCCGGACTCGACCGCGACGGCGGCGGATTCTGTGAGTGTCCAATAGTGAAGAATCGCTTGACCAACACGGTGGACAACAGAATTCGCTTGGCAACGTTATCCCCCCGCTCGGAGCTTCACCCCCCGAGCGCCCGGCATCACCCCGCCGGGCTGTGAGGTTCACCCAACCCCCCTTCGCTATGAAGACCCGTATCGCACTTTTCGCCCTCGCCCTCGCGCTGCCCCTGGCAGCGTGCGCCGACGAGGCTGACACCATCGAGAACGACACCATCACCGTTGAGACCCCGGACGTCGACGCCACCATGGATAACATGGACGCCGAGATGGACGAGGCCGGCGCGGCCATGGAAGACAACATGAACGAGGCCGGCGCCGAGATGGACGCCGCTGGCGACGCCATCGAGGCTGAGGCCGACGAGGCCGCCGCTGAGATGGACGAGGCCCTCGACAACGACATGTAGTCGGTCGAGGCGTTCTTGCCTGTGGGGCGGCCCTCTTCGGAGGGCCGCCCTTTTTCTTTGCCCGTGCGGTTCGTCGGCGCTGAGTGCGGCTGGTCGGTTAAGGCTTGGACGGGGGGAGGGGGCGCTCTACTGTGCGGCACGCCAACCGCTGCCGCGATGTCCACCGCCGTCCTCCTGCTCGCCTTCCTCGCCACACCCGCCAGTTGCGACGCGCCCAGCCCGTCGTACGGCGACCGGCCGACGGCGTGCGAGGTCCGCGAGTTCTCGCTGCCGGCCACCGGCGCGCTCGTCATCGACAACGACAGGAGCGGCGGGGCCGTGGACGTGTCAGCGTGGGACCGCGACGAGGTCTCCGTCCGCGCCACGCTCCGAGCGTACGGCGGCGACGGCCGCTCGCCCACCGTCCTGCTGGCGGCGACCGCGATCGGGTCCGAAGGCGCGCTGCGCAGCGTGACCGAGGGCGGCGGGTGGGTCGAGGTGGCCTACGAGATCCGCGTCCCGCGCGGGACCGACCTCAGCGTTCGCACCCGGTTCGGCGCGGTCGCCGTCGAGGGCGTCGTCGGCGAGCACCGGTTGTTCACGCGCGTCGGCGCGATCCGGCTCGCCGATGTGGGCGGCGACGTTCAGGCCGAAACGTCCGCCGGCAACGTCACGGTCGTCGCGAGTGGCGGGACGTGGGAAGGCCCCGGGCTCGACGCCTCGACGCGGATGGGGGACGTCCGGCTGGACGTGCCGTCCGGGTTCGACGGGGTGGTCGAGGCCTCGACGCGGTGGGGCTCCATCGGCGACGGGACCGCGGAGGGGCGGCGCGCGGCTGAGACGTCCAAGCAGTACCTCGGCGCGGGCGGCCCGACGTTCCGGCTCCGCACGCGGATGGGCGACGTCCGCATCGCCCGCGACTAGACCTCAACCCCGACCGCGCATGTCGACCGACCGCACTCCCCTCCTTCTCCTGGCCCTGCTGGCGGCCAGCGCCGCCAGCGCGCAGGCTGGGGCTGGCCAGCCGCTGCTCAACCCCGACGCCGGGCCGACGGCCTACGTCGGCGGCCAGTGGTACGACGGAGACGGGTTCACCACTAGGGACACCGTCTGGGCCGAAGGCGGCGTGTTCGTGCCCGGCCCACTGGCGGGCGCCCGCGTCGTGGACCTCGCTCGCCAGTGGGTCGTGCCGCCGTTCGGCGACGCGCACTACCACGGCCTCGACGACCCCGCTGGGCTCGCGGCCGGCGACAGCGCGTTCGTGGCCCAGGGCATCCTCTACGTCCAAAACCCCAACGGCTTGCGGTCGGACCGAGACGCGGTTCGGGGGATGAAGACGGTCGTGGACGTGGTCTACGCGAACGGCGGGATCACCGCGCCCGGGGCGCACCCGGTCCCGGCCTACGAACGGCAGGCGCTGGGGCTCACGATTCAAGGGATGTGGGACCGCGCCGACGAACTGCGGGAGAGCCGGCTCCTCGACGGCGACGCCTACCACCTCGCCCGGACCCCGGCCGACCTCGACGCCGTCTGGCCCCGGGTGCTGGCGGGGCGCCCGGACGTGGTCAAGGTCTACCTGCTCGACAGCCAGGAGTGGGCGGAGGGCACGCCTGAGCGGCCCTCCGGGCTGAGTCCCGCCGTCGTCACCGAGGTCGTCCGGCGGTCGCACGCGGCCGGGCTCCGGGTGATAGCCCACGTCGAGACCGCCGCCGATGTCCGCGCCGCGCTCGACGCGGGCGTGGACGGGCTCGCGCACCTCCCGGGGTACAGCGCCAGTGGCGCCCCATCGCCGCCCTACGTCCTGGACGACGGCCTCGTCGCCGACCTCGCCGCCCGCGCCCTTCCCGTCACGCCGACGTTGGCGCGCGGCCCCGCCCAACTCCCGTTCGTTCCTGAGCAGTACCGGCCGAGCGCGGAGGAGCAAGCGGCCGGCCGCCAGTTCCACCGCAACCTCCTGCGCCGGCTCGCAGCTGCCGGCGTGCCCTTGGCCCTGGGCGCCGACATGGGAGGGCTCACGGCTCGGGACGAGGCCCGGTACGCCGTCGAGATCGGCGGGCTGACGCCTGCCCAGGCACTCCGTTCGTGGTCAGTCGACACGCCCCAGGCCATCTTCCCCGACCGCGCCACCGGTCGACTGGCGGACGGGTTCGAGGCGTCGCTGTTGGCGCTCGCCTGCGACCCAACGGAGGACTGGAACTGCACCGACCGGATCGTCCGCCGCGAGAAGCAAGGGGAGCCCGTCGGCCCGCCCGTGCCCCGCCTGCGCCCCGGGGTTGGGCCGGCGGCCTACGTCGGCGGGCGCTGGTGGGACGGCGCGCGGTTCGTCGCCCGGGACACGACGTGGGCCGAGCGCGGCGTGTTCGTCGCCGGCCCGCTGGCGGAGCCGGAGCGCGTGGTTGAGCTCGGCGAGCGCTGGGTCGTCCCGCCCTACGGCGACGCCCACACCCACATGCTCGCCGACACGTACTCGGCCGGACTCGCCGACTCGCTCTACGTCGACCGCGGCATCCTGTACGCGCTCGTGCTCAACAACGCCACCAGCGCGACGGGTGAGGTCCGAGGGCGCAGCGCGCTCCCGCCCGGGCTCGACGCGGCGTTCGCCAACGGCGGGATCACCTCGACAGGCAGCCACCCCGCGCCGTTGTACGAGCGGATCTGGGGGAACGAGTCGTTCGACCCGGACGCCGTCCGCGCCGACACCGCGGCCTGGGAGGCCTTGCGCGCGGCGTACTGGTTCTGGGACACGCCGGAGCACGTCCAGGAGGAGTGGGATGCCTACCTCGCCACGCGCCCGGACGCCGTCAAGCTGTACCTCACCTACAACGAGCGCTGCGACGAGCGACCGTCGCCGCGCGGGTGCGGGCTCCGGCCTGAGGTCGCCGCCGGGGCCGTCCGCCGAGCACGCGCGGCCGGGCTGTCGGTGTTCGCCCACGTCAACACCGACGACGACGTCCGCCGCGCCGTCGCCGCCGGCGTGGACGCCCTGGCCCACCTCCCGAGCGGCAACGACGGCATCGCGGCCGACGACGAGCGGTTCTGGCTGAGCGCCGAGACGCGCGCGCTGCTGGCCGCCAGCGGGACGGCCGCCATCGCCACGGCGTCGCTGCTGTTCCACGGACAAGGCGGACCCACGTCGCTCGCCCGCCGCGACACGTTGCAGGCCCAGGTCGCCCGGCAGCGGGCCGAGCTCCGCGCGTTGGTGGCCGCCGGCGTCCCCGTTGCCCTGGGCGCCGACCGCTGGTCGATGACGTCGGCGCGCGAGGCGGACTACCTCGTCGCTCAAGACATCCTGGATCCTTCGACCGTCCTCGACCTGTGGACGCGCGTGACGCCCCAGGTCGCCTTCCCCGGCCGCGCCGTCGGCCGGCTGGCGGCTGGGTTCGAGGCGAGCCTGCTCGCGCTTGGCTGCGATCCGACAGAGGACTGGAGTTGCACGGCTCAGATCGCCCACCGCGAGAAGCAGGGCGCCGACCTCGACATGGAAGGCGCCGCCGACGCGTGGCGCCGGCTCGACGTGGGCACGTTCACAGCGCCCGCCAGTCCGACGGACGGCCCGCTTCTGGCCGGCCTCAAGGCGCTCGCCGACGCCGACTTCGCCGCGGCCGACCGCGAGCTGGAGACGGCGCTGGCCGCCGCGCCGGCTTCGCTCCGGCCGTTCGTCCGCGAGCGACTGGCGGAGTCCGCACGCGAGCAGTTCCGGTGGGCCGACGCCCTGGCCTGGGCACGCATCGATGAGCCCAGCGCGGACGCAAGCCACGTCGCCGGGCACGCCCGTGCGCCGACCGCTCGCTTGGTGCTCGACGTGCCCGAGACCACGGTCCCGTTCGACGGCCTACGCGTTCCGGCCACCGTCGGAGGCGTCGCGGTCAAGGCCATCGTGGACACCGGGGCGGCCGGCACCAGCATCCCGCGGCGACTGGCGGAGCGACTGGGGCTCCGCGTCGACACCACAGCCCGAGGCCGCTCCTCCGTCCCGTCGATGGACCTGGCCTACGACACCTACGCCGTCGTGCTCGACAGCGTGCGCGTGGGCGACGCGCTGTTCCTCAACGTCCCCGCGTCGGTGAGCGCAGGCGAGGCGGGCGGGGACGAGGTGTTTCTGGGCGCCGGCCTGCTCCGCCACTTCGCCGGGGCCGTCCGCTACGGCTACGCCGACTCCACGTTCACCATCGTCCGCGACGTCGCGCGCACGGACGAGCGCCCGCAGTTCCTGATCGACATCGGCACCGGCGCCCCGGTCGTCCCGGTTACGGTGGCCGGCGCGGCGGCCAACGCCGTCATCGACACCGGCAACCAGGCGCCGGTCTACCTCGCCGACGGGGCCTTCGACCTCGCCGGCTACCCCGTCGTCCGGACCGCGACGGGGACGCTCGACAACGGCTTCGACTGGACGCAGCGCTACCAGCGCGTCCCGATCCAGATCCCCGGCCACCCCGACGCTGAGCACGAGGCGTACCAGGCGAGCTACATCTTCCCCAAGGACTACCGCATCACGGTCATCCTGGGCAAGACGGTTTGGGCGGGTGGCGCGCTGACGCTGGACTTCGTCAACCGCCGCGTCCGGTTCGAGCCGTCTACCTTGTAGCGTGCCCGGCCCCCGCCCCCGATTCACGCTGCGCGGCGCCGCCCTGTTCGCGGCGGTCTACGCCGTGCTGGCGGTGCTCTACACGGTCACCATCGAGTGGTGGGCGCTCCAAGACGGCCTGGACGTGTTCTTGGCCGAGACCACCGAACTGTTCCCGCGCTCGGTCCTGGACTACGCCATCAAAGGGCTGCTGACGGTGCCTGTCTGGTGGCTGGTGGTCCGCCGGCTGGACGGCCGGCCCCAGGCGCAGGTCGTCGCCCACATCGCGCTCGGCCCGCTGTGGGTATGGGCGTGGTTCGTGACCTACCGCGCAGCGGCGACCCTGACGGCGTACACGATCCCCGTCTACGTCGCGGCGTGGGACGTCTTCATCCCGGCGCTGGTCTACGCCGCCCAGTTCGGGGCCTTCCACGCCGTCCGCTACGTGGGCGAGGTCCAGGAGCGCGTCCGGTCCGAGGCCGCGCTCCGCGTCCGCCAGTCGGAGCTGGAGCGGGCGGCCGAGCGCGCCCAGCTCGCGGCGCTGCGGGCGCAGATGGACCCGCACTTCCTGTTCAACACCTTAAACACCGTCGCCGCGTCGGTGCCCCCGGAGCAGGGCGCGACGAGGGATCTGGTGGCCCGACTGGCGGGGCTCGTCCGGTACACGCTGGCCGCGGCGCGCCGCGAGCGCGTGCTGCTGCGCGAGGAGCTCGACTTCGTGCGCGACTACCTCGCCCTAGAGCAGGAGCGGATGGGCGCCCGACTGGCGGTCGAGATCGACGCCGACGCCGGGGCCCTCGACGTGCTCGTCCCCCCGATGCTGGTCCAGCCCTTGGTCGAGAACGCCGTCCGCCACGGGCTCGCGCCGACGGTGGACGGGGGGACCGTCCGCGTCGAAGTCCGCCAGTCGGGTGGCGGACTCACCGTAACCGTGACCGACGACGGCGCCGGGCCGGCCGTGCCCCCGGCCGACCTGCTGGCCGACGGCGACCGCCAGCACGGCGCGAGCGAGGGCGTCGGGCTGGCGAACACCCACGCTCGGCTGCGCGCGCTGTTCGGGACCGGGCTGGTGCTCGACGTGCCCGGCGGAGGCGACGGCCAAGCGCGGGGGTTCGAGGCGCGGTTCACGATCCCGGACTCAGCGTGACGCGCGCGCTCATCGTGGACGACGAGGCCCCGGCGCGGCGGATGGTCCGCGACGCGCTCGCCGGGCTGGCGGTGCCCATCGCCGTGGTCGGCGAGTGCGAGAACGGGCTGGAGGCCGTCCGGGCCGTCACCGAAGCGCGAGGCGCCGGCGAGCCCATCGACCTGCTCTTCCTCGACATCCAGATGCCCGGGCTGACCGGGTTCGAGGCGCTCGACGCGCTCCGCCAGCGGGGCCTCGCGCCCCGCGTCGTGTTCTCGACGGCCTACGACCAGCACGCCGTCCGCGCCTTCGAGGTCGCCGCCGTGGACTACCTGCTCAAGCCGTTTACGCAGGCCCGCTTCGCCCAGGCCGTCGGCCGCGCCCTGGCTGAGCCGCCGGCCCTGCCCGTCCCGACCGAGTACCCAGCGCGGCTGCTGGTCGAGAGCGGCGGCGTGTTCGTGCCGGTCGTGGTCTCCGACGTGCTGTGGGTCGAGGCTGCCGGCGACTACGCCCGCCTCCACACGCGGGGCAGGACGTACCTCGCGTCCCAAGGCATCGGCGCCTTGGCGGAGCGGCTCGACCCGGCCCGGTTCGCCCGCGTCCACCGCTCGACGGTTGTGGCGCTCGACGCGCTGCAGGCGCTGGAGCGCGACCAGTCCGGAGGCTTCACCGCCCGGCTGGCGGACGGGTCGGTCGTCCGCGTGAGCCGGACCTACGCCGATACCATCCGCGACATGATGGCGTGACCGGAGCCCGGCGCAGCGCCTGTGCTCCCCTACACCCTGACCGGCGCCGCCAGTGGCTCGACCCGAGCGGTTAGCAGAGGGGCCAGCGCTCCGCGGTAGGCGACGAGCAGCACGACGGTCAGCGTTCCGACGACGTAGGCGCCGACGCCGCCGGCGGGGTCGAACCGCAAGTGGTACATCACGATGTTGACCGCGATCGGGACCAGCATCACCAGCGCCAGTGGGACGAACCGGCCCACGACCAGGAGCAGCCCGATCGCGACCTCGAACACCTTGACGGTCGTCATCACGCCGCCGCTGGCGAGCGCCGTCATGAAGTCCAAGCCGGGGCCGGGGTCCGGCGGCGGCACCTTGCCGAGCAAGCCGGCGACGCCGGAGGCGACCAAGATGAGCCCGAGCAGGACGCGGACGACGGTGACGGCGGTTTTCACGAGGCACTGAGGTAAAAGGTTGTTGTGACAACCACCACAATCCCCGGTTCCGCCTACATCCCGGCCCGCCCTTCGAGGGCTCGGCTTAGCGTGGCCTCGTCGGCGAACTCGAGGTCGCCGCCGATGGGCAGCCCGCGCGCCAGTCGGGACACGGTCACGCCGAACGGCTGCAGCATCTGGCCGACGTAGTAGGCCGTGGTGTCGCCCTCGACGTTGGGGTTCATGGCCAGGATGACCTCGGTGATGGGCACGCGCTCGGCCTCGCTCGGCCCGGCCTCAGCGCCGTCGTAGCCCGCCTCGGTCTCCGCGACCCCCGCACTGGCGGCCTCCGCCGTCGCGCTCGGCGCCGTGGCGACGCGGCCGACCAGCTCCGAGATGTGGAGGTCGTCCGGCCCGACGCCGTCGAGCGGTGAGATCACGCCGCCCAACACGTGGTAGAGCCCGCGGAACTCGCCCGTCCGCTCCAAGGCGATCACGTCCGAGGCCTCCTCGACGACGCAGATCACCGAGCGGTCGCGGCGCTCCGACTGGCAGACGGGGCAGGGGTCGACGTCGGTGACGTTGAAGCAGACCGAGCACGTCTTGACCTTGTCCTTGGCCGCCACCAGCGCGCGCGCCAGGTCCACGACCTCCTCGCGCGGCATCTTGAGCACGAACGCCGCCAGCCGCTGGGCCGTTTTGCGCCCGACCGTCGGCAGCTTGGAGAACTGCTCGACCAACGTTTCGACGGTTTCGGACGTCAGGTGCATGGCGCAAGAGGGGAGGGACAGGGCAAGCTCGCGGGGCCCGGTGACACTGACCGGTCACAGGCCCGAACCGGAATCGTGATCCGCTGGCGGATGCGCTCCGCCAGCCCTAAGGGACGACGGAGTCCGTGCGGCTCTACATCCCGGGCAGGCCCATCGAGCCCAGATCCATGCCCGGCGGCAGCATCGAGGACATGTTCTCCTGGAGCTTGCGCGCCTTCATCTCCTCGGCCTCGGCGATGGCCTTGTTGACGCCCGCGACCACCAAGTCCTCCAGCAACTCCAGGTCCTCGACGTCGACGGCGTCGCGCTCGATCTTGATCGAGACCACGCGGCCGGTCCCGTCGGCGGTGACGGCGACCATGCCGCCGCCGGCCTCGGCCGTCACGCGCTCCTCGGCGAGCCGAGCTTGGGTGTCGGCCATGTTCTTCTGCATGTCGGCCATCTTGCCGAAGAGGTCGGCCATGTTGGGGGTTCCGTCCATGATGGGTTTGGGGTTCAGGATTCAGGGTTCTGCTGCCGGCAGATCGGGCTCGCAGGCGATGAGCGTCGGCGCCGTGACATAGTCTAACCACTCGGGGTCAAGCGTCCGGGCGGGCGAACCCTGAACCCCGAACGGATTACTGCCAGACGATCTCGGCGCCGAACGAGTCGAACAGCGCCTTGACCACGGGGTGGTTCTGGCGCATCTGCTTGAGCGCCTCGAACGGGTCGGCCTGAGGCGCGGTTTCGGAGACCTCCTTGGGCGCTTGGACCCAGCGGAGCGGCGGCGGCTCGGCGCCGATGACCTCGGCCAGCACGGCCGACAGTTGCTTGTCGTTGTCGGTCGCGACGGTCACGCCGAACGCGTCGTCCATCGCCACCTCGACGGCGCCCTTCGACACCCGGAACGGCGCCGACGTGCGGACGATGGCGCCGACGCGGATGCCTACTTGGTCGCGGACGGCGGCCACGAACCGGGGCCACGCGTCGGTCAGCGTCGCCAGCGCCGGGCCGAGTGGGTCGGCCGGAGCGCCGGGCGCCGCGCCGGGCTGGCCGTCGCCGGTCGCCAGCGAGGCCTCGGCCGACTGCCCGTCGCCGCCCGTGGGCCTCCGGAGCGCGGGGCGGCCGAAGACGGGCTTGATCGCGGGCGTCGGCATGGGATCCGGTCGAGCGACTGGCGGCGTGGGCGCTTGGGGGCGCGGGGGGGACTCGTCTAAAACCCCGCCGTCCTCATCGGGCGGGGGGCCGGAGGGACCGGACTCGTAGGCGTCCAGCGGCGGGAGCTCGTAGCCGCCGGGCTGGGTGTCTCGCGAGACCGGTGGACTCTGCTCGACTGGTGGGTCGGTCGCGCCTACGCTCGCAGAGGCCGGAGGCGCCTCAGCCGGGGATGGTGAGGCAGGCATGACGGGCGATTCCAGTGCCTCAGCGTCCCTCAACGCGAGCGCCTCCCCATCCTCGGAGAGAGACCCCAAGGCGGGAGCGGAGGTAGGGAGGAGGGCACGGCTGGTCCCGGGCTCTGCGCCCCCGATGCCAGCGTCGCCGACGTGGTCCCCTCCAGGGAGAGGGGACGTCGTGAGGGAAGCCGAGGTATCCCCAGGGGATGCTCCCGAATCTGCCGACGCGTGGTACGACGCCTTCGGCTCCCCCGTCTGCGCGCTCGGCCCGCCAGTCGCAGGACGGCGGGGCGCTAGCGCGGGGGTCGGAGCGACGGAGGGCGCCGTCGGGCGGGGCGTAGGAGCAGGCGGAGTCGCTGCTGGCGGAGACGTCGCGGAAGCCTGGGAGGCCGGAGGGGGCACACCAGAAGACGGAGTCGAAGCCGCGGCGGACGCTGCGGTGGCGGCTGGGGCTGGCGTCGCCTCGGTGGGTGCCGGAGCACTCGTCAGCGCCGACGGCGGGAGCGTGCCGCCCCGCGCAGCGGTCTCCAGCGCGTCGAGCCGGCGGAGCAGGCGGTCGAGGTCGGCGGCGCCTTGCAGGCTCGCCATCTTCAGCAGCGCCAGCTCCAGCGCCAGGCGCGGCTGGCGGCTCTCGCGCAGGTCGCCGGCCGCTTGCTCGGCCAGCATCAGCAGGTGGAGCAGGTCGGACTCGGCGTAGGGCTGGGCGGCGTCGAGGTAGCGCTCCTTGGTGGCGAGCGTCCCCTCGATCAAGTCGCCGGACTGGGTGCTCCGCGCGACCAACAGGTTGCGCAGGTGGTCGGCCAGGCCGTGGACGAACTCGGCCAGGTCGTGCCCGCTCCGGACCACGCCGTCCACGGCCGCCAGCAGGCCTGCGCGGTCGCCGGCGCTGGCGCGCTCGGTCGCGTCGAAGTAGACGTCGGCGTCGACGACGCCCAGCGCTTGACGGAGCGCGCCGATCTCCAGCGTCTGGCCGCAGATGGAGACGGCCTGGTCGTAGATCGACAACGCGTCGCGCAACGCGCCGTCTCCCTTGCGGGCCAAGAGGACCAGGCTCTCGGCGTCGGCCGTGACGCCCTCGGCGGCCGAGATCTCTTCCAGCCTCGACACGATCTCCGGCACCGCGATCCGGCGGAAGTCGAACCGCTGGGTCCGGCTCAGGATCGTGGGGAGGACTTTGTGCGGCTCGGTCGTGGCGAAGATGAACAGCGCGTAGTCCGGCGGCTCCTCCAGCGTCTTCAGCAGCGCGTTGAACGCGCTAGCCGACAGCATGTGGACCTCGTCCAGGATGTAGACCTTCTTCTTGGCCCCCTGCGGCGGCACTCTTACCGTGTCGCGCAGCTCGCGGATGTCCTCGACGCGGTTGTTCGACGCCGCGTCGATCTCGATGATGTTGAGCGAGCGCCCCTCCTCGAACGCCTGGCACGAGTCGCAGGCGCGGCACGGCTCGGCGTCGGGCCGCTGGCCGAGCGGCGTCTGGCAGTTGACGGCCTTGGCCAGGATCCGCGCCGCCGTCGTCTTGCCGACGCCGCGCGGTCCGGAGAACAGGTAGGCGTGGGCCAGCCGCTGGCGCGAGATCGCGTTGCGCAGCGTCTCGGCGACGTGCTCCTGGGCGACCAGGTCGTCGAAGGTCTGGGGCCGGTACTTCCGCGCGGTGACGGTGTAGCGCGAGCCCTGGTTCTGTGTCGTGTCGGCCATCGGAGCGCGGTCTCGTGGGGGGCGGTCCGTCCCGCCCGAGGCAAGGTACCGACGGGCCGCCGCCGCCCCGGGCGGTGTGGACAAGTGGGCCGGCTAGTGGACGCCCTTTGCCCAGCCGTCCCTGCCCCGCCCGGCCGCTCCCCCCGCTCTCATGCCGGTCGCAGGCTGGCTTCGCCTTCCCTACGGGGTCCCAGGCAAGAAAGCTGTCCCCCTCACGCGTGAGCGGGACAGTTTGACCGCGCGTTGAGCGGAGCGATGCGCGGTCGAACGGGGGGAGTGCTCCGTGCGGCGCACCCCGCCCCGCTGGCGGGCGCCCTCCGCCAGTGCCAAAGGACTAGGCCCGCGCCTCCACGACGCGCGTCCCCGCGATGCGGTCGCCCAGGCGGCGCCCGACGGGGTCCACGGCGACGAGCAGCGCCTCCACGACCACGACCGCGATGGCCGCGTAGAGCACGTAGTCGCCGAAGGGGATGCCGCGGTAGCCGCCGGCGAGGTAGAGCAGCGAGCCGATCAGCATGGCCCCGCCCAGCGTCGCGTTGCGGCGCAGCGACGACGACCACGTCAGCGGGAGCTGGCCGATCTCGTAGGGGCGGATCCCCAGCCAGCGCTTGCCCAGCGACCGCGCGCCCCACTCGGCGTAGGGGATGCCGTCGCGGAGCAGGATGTAGGCCGCGCCCAACAGCAGGCCCAGCCCGAACGCCCGGCCCTTGAGCACGCCCGGCGTGAACGCCGCCGGCGTCAGCGCGAGCAGCAGGGCGAGCGTGGCGTCGAGCAACGCCGCGGCGAAGCGGCGGACGCGGACGGGGCGGGCGGTCTGGGTAGCCATCGGCGCGGGGGGAGGCGCCTTGACGATAGCGCCCGGTGCGCGCCGGGGCCAAGTGAAGCTTGGGCGGGGCGCCGCTACCGCGCCCGTCCCACTGGCGGCTTGCCCCCGCCTGCGCGGGGAGCGACATCCGGCGGGCGGACGACCTCCGCCAGTCCGGCGCGCCGGTCGGTCGGGCCGACGCACGGACGCCCCGCCGGCACAGCCAGCGGGGCGTCCCCGTGTCCTCACCGTCGGAGCTACTTGCCCGAGAACAGCATCTCGCGGTAGGTCGGGAGCGGCCACAGGTCGGCCGGGATCTCCTTCTCGAGCGCGTCGCACGCCGACCGGACCTTGGTCATGGCCGGGATCACCTTGGCCTGCATCGCCTGGGCCTCGTCGGCGTCCTTGTGAGCGGCGGTGCGGGCCTTGCCGAGCGCGCCCAACGCCTTCTGGAGCGCGTTGACCTCCTTGACGACGCCCTCGGCGGTGGCCTTGGTGCCGGCCGCGTCGAGCCCGAAGTCGCCGACGGCCTGGGCGGCCTCGCCCAACTCGGCGAGGTAGCGGACGGCCGCCGGCAGCACCAGCGTCCGCGCCATCGACTCCGTCGTGGACGCCTCGACGTTGATCGTCAGCGCGTACTGCTCCGACAGGATGTCCTTGCGGCTCTCCAGCTCCGCCTCCGTCAGCACGTCGTAGGCGCTGAACACCTCGACGTTCTTGGCGTCGGTCAGCGTCGCCAGCGCGTCGGGCGTGGTGGCTAGGTTGAGCAGGCCGCGCTCTTGGACGGCCTCGGCGTGCCACTCGTCGGAGTAGCCGTCGCCGTTGAAGACGACCTTGGTGTGCTCCCGGATCGAGTCGGTGATGACCTCCTTGACGGCGGTCTGGACCGCCTTCTTGGACGGCTTCTTGCCCAGCTTGTCGTCCAGCTTCGTCGCCAGGTCGTCGATGGCCTGGGCCACGATGGTGTTGAGGACGGTCAGCGGGAAGCTCACCGACTGGCTGGAGCCGACGGCGCGGAACTCGAACTTGTTGCCGGTAAAGGCGAACGGCGAGGTCCGGTTGCGGTCGCCGGCGTGGCGCGGCAGCGTCGGCAGGACGGGGCTCCCGAGTCCAAGAAACCCGGACTGCTTGGACTCGGTCGCCTCGCCCGATGCCGTGATCTGCTCGAAGACGTCCGAGAGCTGGTCGCCCAGGAAGATCGAGATGATGGCCGGCGGGGCCTCGTTGGCGCCCAGGCGGTGGTCGTTGGCCGCCGTCGCGATGCTCGCGCGGAGCAGGTCCTGGTGCGTGTGGACGGCCTGGACCACGGCGGCGCAGAAGAACAGGAAGCGGAGGTTCGAGTGCGGCGTGTCGCCGGGGTCGAGGAGATTGGTGCCGGCGTCGGTCGAGATCGACCAGTTGACGTGCTTGCCCGACCCGTTGATGCCGGCGAACGGCTTCTCGTGGAGCAGGCACGCCAGCCCGAAGCGCCGTGCCGTCCGCTGGAGCACCATCATGACCACCTGCTGGTGGTCGGCGGCGACGTTGGCGTTCTCGAAGATGGGCGCGAACTCGTACTGCCCCGGGGCCACCTCGTTGTGGCGCGTCGCGACGGGCACGCCCAGGCTGTAGAGCTCGGCCTCGACGGCGTTCATGTAGGCCATGATGCGGTCGGGGATGGAGCCGAAGTAGTGGTCGTCGAACTCCTGACCGCGCGGGGGCGCCGCGCCGACGAGCGTCCGCCCGGCGACCAAGAGGTCGGGGCGGTCCTCGAAAAAGTCCTCGTCCACCAGGAAGTACTCCTGCTCCGAGCCGCACGTCGCGACGACGCGGTCCACTTGGTCGCCCAAGAGCGTCAGCGCGCGCTTGGCCTGCTGGTTCAGCGCCTCCATGCTCCGCAAGAGCGGGATCTTGTGGTCGAGCGCCTCGCCGGTCCAGCTGGCGAAGGCCGTCGGGATGCACAGCGTGGCCGAGCCGTTGTGCTCGACCAAGAAGGCCGGGCTGGTAGGGTCGTAGGCGGTGTAGCCGCGCGCCTCGAACGTCGCGCGGAGCCCGCCGCCGGGGAAGCTGGAAGCGTCGGGCTCGCCCTGGATCAAGTTCTTGCCCGAGAACTCCGCCACGGCGCCGCCGCCCCGGTTGGGCGTGATAAACGAGTCGTGCTTCTCGGCCGTCCGCCCGGTCAAGGGCTGGAACCAGTGCGTGTAGTGCGTCGCGCCGCGCTCGACGGCCCACTCCTTCATCGCCAGCGCCACGGCGTCGGCGACGGTGGCGTCGAACGGCTCGCCGTCCTCGATGGTGGCGGTGAGCTTCTTGTAGACGGCCTTGGGCAGGCGCGACTTCATCTCGGTCAGGCCGAAGGTGTTCTGGCCGAAGGTGGCCTCGACGTCGGCGGCAGCGTTGCCGTTGGACGAGCCGTTTCGGGCGGTGCGGGTGAGGGTTGCCATGAGAGTGGGGGTGAGGCGGAGGGTGTGGGGCTGGCGGAGGGGCCCCGCCAGCGTGTCGGTCAGCCAGTGGGGCGGGCTAGTCGGCGGGCTCGATGGGGGGGAGGTCCATCGGGCGCGAGGGGACGTAGGTGCTCTCCTTGTGCGTGGTCAGGACCAGGCTCGTGCGCGTGCCCCGAACGCCCGGGACGGCCTGGATGCGGGCCAGCGTCCGCTCCAGCGCCGTCGTGTTGGCGACGCGCAGCTTGACGACGTGCGAGCCGTCGCCGGTGACGGAGTGCAGCTCCTGGACCTCGTCGAGCGCGCCGACGGTGGCGACGAACTCGGCGTAGTGGTCGCTGCCCGTCGACTGGACGAACACGAACGCCATCACGTCCTGGCCCAGCCGCTTGGCGTCCACCGTCGCGTGGAAGCCGGTGAGCACGCCGCGCGCCTCCAGCTTCCGCATCCGGTCGGAGACCGACGGGATCGACAGGCCGACGGCCTCCGCCAACTCGGTCCGCTTGGCGCGGCCGTCCCGCTGCAAGCGGTCCAGGATCTGGACGTCGGTGGCGTCGAGCTTGTCCATGCGGCGGTCTGTAAGGGGACACCGACAGTTTAGTGATCGGTGCGGAAGGCCGTGGACGAATCCGCTTCAGAAAGTGTGAAGTATGGCTCTCGCAACCTCACGTTTGCAACCTCAGGTCGCTGGCGGATACCCCGGCCGTCGTTGAGCGGCATCGACCGGCGGGCGGCGGAGAGTCGGACTCGCGTGGTGGACTGGCGAGGGCGGACTGGCGGGAGCGGCCGCCGCGCCGGGGACCCCGAGCCGTACCACCCGCGAGCCGCCGCGCGCGCCCGTAGCTTGCGGCGCCGGCGCCCCGCCGCCGCCAGCCGGGCCGGGCGCGCCGGCCTCGGACTCGTAGCACAACGGTTAGTGCAGCCGGCTCATAACCGGACGGTTGCAGGTTCAAATCCTGCCGGGTCCACCGACTGGCGGTCGCCGCCCCCGGAGCCCGCCGCCGCCGCCGCCGCCAGTCGTAGGCGGACGGGGGCGACCCCCCCGACGGCTCAGGGGGAAACGCTGGAACCCGCGCCCCGCGGACCCCGCCAGTCGCGCCCGCGTCCCAGCGCCATGCCCGACAACCCGATCTCGACCCCCACCCGGTTCCGACACCGCGCCCGCTACGTCGCCGCGCTGACGGTCGTCGTGATCGTGGGCCTGTTCGTGCTGTGGACGACGCGCCAAGCCATGCTGCTGGTGTTCCTGGGCGTCTCCATCGGCGTCCTGTTCTACGCCGCCAGCGACTGGCTCCACAGGAAGACCGGGGCGCCGCGCGGGCTGATGCTGGCGCTGGTCGTGCTGACGATCCTGGGTGCCGTTGGGGCGGCGGCAGCCTTCGGCGGCCCGCAGCTGATCGGCGAGGCGCAGACGCTGAGGGAGAGCGCGCCCGACGTCTTGGAGGCCGTCCGCGACCGTCTGGGCCTGCCCGAAGACGCGCTCTCGGTGCCGGCGGCGTTCCAGAACGTGGGCGGCCGGCTCCTGGGCTGGTTCTCGTCGCTGGCCGGCGTGCTCTCCGGGCTGCTCGTGGTGCTCATCGTCGCGATCTACACCGCCGCCGACCCCAGCCGCTACACCTCGGCCGCCGTCCGGCTGTTCGACCGCGAGCACCAGCCGTTCGTGCGCGAGACGCTGGCCGAAATGGGCGAGACGCTGCTGGCCTGGCTCAAGGGCGTCGCCCTCGCCGTCGCCGTGCTCGGCACGATGGCGGCCGTGGGGCTGACGGTGATCGGGGTGCCCGGCGCGCTGGCGCTGGCGGCGTTCGCGGCGGCGCTGACGGTGATCCCGACGTTCGGCCCGTTTATCGGCTGGGCGCCGGCGATCCTGGTCGCCTTTGCCGAGGGCACCACGCCCGGCCTGTGGACGCTGGGCCTGGCGACGGTCGCGCAGCAGATCGAGGGCTCGATCATCACGCCCAAGGTGCAGGGCGAGATGGTGAAGGTCGGGCCGGCGTTCATCGTGGCCGGACAGATCGTGCTCGGCGCGCTGGCGGGCTTCCTGGGCATCTTGCTGGTGGTCCCGGTGCTGGGCGTGGGCCTGATCCTGATCCAGCGGCTCTACATCGGCCCGATGGTCGAGGGCGAGACCGCCGACCCCGACGACTCGCCCCTGGCCGGCCAGCCCGCCCGCAACCTGGCCGACACCCCCGCCAACGCGGCGTTCCGCTGACCTCCGCCGCGGTCGCCCTGCCCGCGCCGCTCAGCCCGGCCCCCTAGCCGGGACCGCCGCCCGCGCTGGCGGAGGCGTACCGCCAGTGCGGGCCAGTTGCGAGGTCGGCTCTTCCTGCTTCTCGGTGAGGTACGGCCAGTAGCGCTTGGGCACGTGGCGCAAGTGCAGCTTGAGGTTGCGCCGCTCGGGGATGGTGACGGCCTGGAAGTAGGCGCGCCACATCGACTGCATCGCCGCCTCGTCGGGCGCCGGGCCGGGCAGGTCGAGGTCGCCGGCGGGCACGATGGTCGTGGCCGGCTCGCCGGGCTGGCGGTCGGGCTCGGGCGTGTGGACGAGGGCCAGCCGGCGCCGGGCGTCGATGATGCGCCAGGCCATCGTGGGGTACCGCGTGCCGAAGTGCTCGCTGAGCAGCGGCAGCACGTGGTACTCGGGCCGGGCGACGGCCGCCCACCGCTCGCGGTCGTCGTCGCCGGCGGTCAGCCGCTCGAAGCGGACGAACGCCTCCATCCGGTGCGCCTCGCGCCCGACGCGCCCCGACCACTGCGCCACCTGGCGGGCCGGCTCGAACGTCCAGTCCGAGACGGCCTCGGCGCCCTCCGCTTGGGCTGCGTCGATCACACGCAGGACGGCGACCTCCATGCCCGGCCGCTCGCTCAGGAACGCGCGGTGCAGTCGGCCCGTCAGCCCAGGCTTGATGCCTTCCAGCCCCCGCTCCACACGTCCCGCCAGTCGCGCGTCCGTCTCGACGGCCAAGGTCTCGCCGAACAGCGCGCCGCTCGCGGCCTGGCCCGACTGGCGGACCGTGGCCGGC
This sequence comes from Rubricoccaceae bacterium, assembly GCA_963789285.1. Classification (GTDB taxonomy): domain Bacteria; phylum Bacteroidota; class Rhodothermia; order Rhodothermales; family Rubricoccaceae; genus Rubrivirga. The sequence continues at coordinate 981,135 of CAWBJZ010000004.1, read as the reverse complement.
AGCGCGCCCCACCGGTACGCGGCGGCGTAGGCCGTGAGCAGGCCCGGGAACGAGCCGTCGGTCTCGACGGCCAGCGTGGGCGAGACGGGGAGCGCGGCGGGCACTACGCCGCCAGCGCGGCGGGCGGGCGCGGCGGCAGCACGACGGGCGCCGGCGCGAACAGCGACAGCTGGGGCGCCCCGGCCGCCCGGCCGCCGACCAGCCGGGCGCGGACGGCCTCGGGGTCCTGGCCGATCAGGTGCGGCTTGTGGTCCGGCGTCGTCAGGAAGTGCTGCGCCCGTTTGAGCACCACGCCCATCGCGCGCAGGTCGTCCCACCGCACCGTCCCCCGCCGTCGCGCCGCGACGATCCGCCGCGACGACCGGATGCCCAGGCCGGGCACGCGCTGGAGCCACTCGATGGGCGCCCGGTTGACGTCGATGGGGAAGAGGTGCGGGAAGCGCAGGGCGTAGGCCGTCTTGGGATCGACGTCCTCGTCCAGCATCGCCGAGCCGGGCGGGGCGACCTCGTCGAGCTCGAACCCGTACTTCCTCAGGAGCCAGTCGGCCTGGTAGAGCCGGTGCTCGCGGTGGAACGGCGCGCGGTAGGTCTCGGGGTTCGGGCACGCGGTCGTCGCCGCCCAGGGCGACGAAGCCGGAGTAGTAGACCCGGCGCAGCTTCTGCTCGCTGTACAGCCCGTCCACCAGCTCCAGCACCTGGCGGTCGCTCTCGGGCGTGGCCCCGATGACCAGCTGCGTCGACTGCCCGCCGGCGGCGAAGCGCGGCGCGCGGCGGTCCTTGCTCCGCTCCTCCCTGGCCTGCTCGATCCCGTCCCGCACCGTCGCCATCGGCGCGAACACCTGGCCGTAGTCCTTCTCCGGCGCGACGGACTTCAGCCCGGCCTCGCTGGGGATCTCGACGTTCACGCTCAGGCGGTCCGCCAGCCGGCCGGCGGCGGTCAGGAGCTCGGCCGAGGCGCCGGGGATCACCTTGAGGTGGATGTAGCCGTTGAACTGGTGGTCGTGGCGGAGCGCTCGGGCGACGGCGACCAGCTTCTCGGTCGTGGTGTCGGCGTCGCCGAAGATGCCCGACGACAGGAACAGGCCCTCGATGTAGTTCCGCTTGTAGAAGTCCATCGTGAGGTCCACGACCTCCTGGACGGTGAACGCCACGCGCGTGACCTCTTCGTTCGAGCGGCGGCTGACGCAGTACGCGCAGTCGTAGATGCAGACGTTGGAGAACAGCACCTTGAGCAACGACACGCACCGCCCGTCCTCGGTGTAGCTGTGGCAGATGCCGGCGCCGGTCGAGTTGCCGATCCCGGTCTTGCTGTTCTCGCGCTTGCCGCCCGACGACGCGCACGAGGCGTCGTACTTGGCCGCGTCGGCCAGGATCTCAAGCTTCTCGATAACCTGTCGGCGCATGGGTGCGGGCGTGTTGGGCGGAGCCCAAAGGTCTCGCGCGCAGGTGACAACGCCGTGTCCCACATCCCGCTGGCGGAGCGCGTCCGCGAGCGGGACGGGCCTCCGGCGCCGGGCGCTCGTCAGAACGAGACTCCCACGACGACCCGGAGGCTGGGCGTGAAGTACCGCCCCTCGGCGCCGCTCCCGAGCAGGAACGCGCCCCCAGCGCCGCCGCTGAGGTAGACGGCGCCGGGCCACACCAACTCGGCCCCGTACTCTACTGCCAGCACGACCACGGATGGGTCGGTCCACGTGCCGGCCATCAAGCCTGCGGAGACGTAGCGGGTGTCGTACCCGTACTCCGTCGGTTCCTCCCGCAGCCGGCGCTGGACGCGGGCTCCGACCCCGGCCCCGCCCACCCCGACGGCGAAGCCGAAGGGGGCGCCTCGAACGTGGCGGACGTACTCCACGCCCAGCACCCCCGCGCTGTAGTCGAGGCCGCCCGCAACCGCTTGGTCCTGGGCCGCGACGGGGAGCGCCAGCATCGCGAGAGCGCAAACGGAGGGGAAGCGGAGGGACAATGGGGGGATGGATCGGTGATGAGCGCGTCGGGCGCCTCGATCTGAGGATGCCGCGCGCCAGGTCCAGCAGCGAGTCGGACGCCAGCCGACCGCGTCAGAACCGCTCGCGGCCAGTCTACGCCTGCGGGCCTGCCCCTCCCTCACGGCGCCCGGCCTTCCCGGGCGCGGCGCTCGACCGGGCACCGTCGCGCTCGGGTTCTCTCAGGCGCCCAGCGTAGCCAGCGAACTCTCCTACCGGCGCCGCCAGTTCGTCGCCGGCTCGCGGCCGTCGAGGGCAGGGGGGGCGTCCGCGCCCGACTGGGGGCTCGGGGCGTGGATCTTCCGCGGACTGAGCCCGCCGCCTGTCGGCAGGCACGCTACTGCGTCCGCTCGGGGATGGTGCCGTTGTCGTCGGAGATCACGACCTCGACGCGGCGGTTCTGCTGCCTCCCGGCGGCGGTCGCGTTGGAGGCGACGGGGAAGCCCTCGCCGTAGCCGCGCGTCTGGATGCGGGAGGCCGGGATGCCGCGCTCCAAGAGCGCCGCCTGGACCGCCGCCGCGCGGCGCTCGCTCAGGCGCAGGTTCGAGTCCTCCGAGCCGACCTCGTCGGTGAACCCCTCGACCAGGACGATCCGCTGGGGGTAGTCGTTCAGGAACGCCACCAAGCGCTCGACGGCGCTGAGGCCGCCGGGCTTCAGGCTCGCCTGGGCCGTGTCGAAGAGCACGTCGCCCAAGGTGAGCACGAGCCCGCGGTTGGTCAGCCGGGCCTGCAAGTCGTCGACCTGGGCGGCCAGCTCCTGGGCGCGGCGCAGGGCCTCCTCGGCGCGGAGCCGGGCGGCCTCGGCCTCGGCGCGCTGGCGGTTGGCCTCGGCGCGCTCCTGCGCTGCCGAACGCTGGGCGGCCTCGGCGTCTCGGCGGGCGGCCTCGGCCTGGGCGCGCTCGCGCTCGGCGTCGGCGCGGGCGCGCTCGGCGCGGCGCTGGGCGGCCTCGGCCTCGGCGGTGCGGGCCTCGAGCTGGACCTGCTGGCGCTCTTGGCGTGCGGCCTCGACGTCGCGCCCGGCCCGGCTCAGCCGCGCCGTCTCCTCCGCGATGCGGACGCGCTGCAAGGCGAGGTAGCCCAGGTGGTCGATCACGACCTGGTCCTCGCGCTGCAGGCGCGCGTTCTCGGCGCGCGTCACGGCCTCGCGCGCTTCCTCGAAGGCGACGGGCGCGTCCCGGCCGACGCCGCGCTCGGTCGCGCTCGCCAGTGCGGCCTGGGCCTCGCTCACCCGGGCGTTGAGCACTAGGGGGCTGGAGCAGCCGGCGGCCAAGGTCAAGACGGCGAGCAGGGCGGGGAGTCGGAGCATGGTCAGTTGGCGCGGCGGTTGCGTTCGATCTCTTGGCGCAGCGCGTCGATGGCGGCGCGCACCTCGGCGACGGCGAGCTCGGCGACGACGGCGCGGGCGCGGGATTCAGCGACCTCCGCGTCGAGGCTGGCCTGCTCCGCCAGCCGGTCGGCGGTGTCGGTGTCGCCGGTGGTGAGGGCGCGCTCGGCGTCCTCCAGCTTCTGGCGCGCCGTGCGGAGCGCGAGCGGGGCGTGCGTCTGGGCGTCCGCCTGCTCGGCCTGGGAGAGCGCGCTCCGGGCCGAGCGGATCTCGGACCGCGCCGTCTCAGGCGCGACCGTGGACGACGAGGCGCAGCCGGTGACGACGAGCGCGGAGACCAGGATCAGGGAGCGGAGCACGGGCGTCGGGGCGTTGGGCTCCCAACCTAACTCACGCCAGCGTTGAAGCGCGGCAATCGACCTCCCGGAGGCGGGGCCAGCCCCAGGGGGCTAGTCGCAACCGAAGGCGGCGTCGGTGGGCGGCGCCAGCGCCAGGCGCACTCGGCGCGAGCCCGACGTGCAGGTGCCGGCGAGCTGGCCGTCGTCGCCGGCGCGCAAGTCGCAGGCCAAGGGGCGCGGGACGAGCGTGCCCGGCAGGCGCAGGCGCGAGGTCGTGAACGCCAGCCGCCCACGGCGCCACGTGGCCGGTGCGGACTCGGGCACCTGGGCCGTCCGCCCGGCGACCGCGAGGTCCAGCTTGAACCCGTCCGCGCAGCGTTCGACAGCCGCCTCGACCGCGTGCCGGTCTCCGCCCTCGTCCGTCAATACGCCCGTCCAGGTGCCCGACGGCAGCATCTGGGCCTCCGGCGGGGCGGCAAGCGCGAGCAGGAGGACGAGCGGAAGCAGGACGCGCATGGCGGCTAGACGAGTCGGTCGGCGAGGTCGGGCGGGGCGGCGACGGCGTCCGGAGGGACGCGGGCCATCGAGAACGCCTGGGCGACCTCGGCTGGTGTCCGGGGCGACCCGTCGCCGACGCCCAGCGCCTGGGCCAGCCAGCCGACCACGGCCTCCGCCGAGACGCCCGACTGGCGGAGCGCGCGGACCGACGGGGCGCCGTCGCGCTTGGACAGCTTGCGCGCCGCGTCGCCGTCGGCCTCGGCCACAACGAGGGGCACGTGGGCGTAGGCCGGTGGGGCGCCGCCCAGCGCCTGGACGATCTGGATCTGGCGCCCGGTCGAGTGCACCAGGTCCTGCCCGCGGACGACCTCGGTGACGCCCTGGGCGATGTCGTCCACGACGACCGCCAGTTGGTAGGCCGTCAGGCCGTCGCGGCGCTGGAGCACGACGTCGCCGACGTCGGCCGCCACGTCCTGCTCGCGCGTTCCCAGCACGCCGTCGTCCCAGCTCACCACGCCGGGCTCGACGCGGAACCGGAGCGCGGCGTCGGCGCGGGCGTCGTCGTCGTCGAACCAGCCCGCCGCGAGCTTGTCCGGTCGCAGGCTGGCGGGGTAGGGGGGCAGGCCCGGGCCGTGGGGCGCGCTCGCGAGCGCCTTGAGGTCGCTCCGGGAGACGCGGCACGGGAACAGCCGGCCCGACCGCGCCAGGCGGCGGAGCGCGTCGTCGTAGAGCGCGCCGCGGTCCGACTGGCGGACGACGTGGCCGTCCCAGTCGAGCCCGAGCCACCGGGCGTCCTCGATCTGGCGGTCGGCCGCGCCCGGGACCACCCTGGGCCCATCGAGGTCCTCGACGCGCCACAAGAAGCGGCCGCGCTGGCTCCGCGCGCTCGCCCAGGCCGCCAGCGCGGCGAAGGCGCTGCCCAGGTGGAGGTCGCCGGTCGGGCTGGGGGCGAAGCGGCCGGTCACCACTACGGCCGCCCCATGACGTCGCGCAGGACCCGGTCGTTGAGCCGGTGCTCGCCGGGGAATGAGCGCGCGGTGTGCTCGATGCCCGCCGCCTCCAGACGGGCCTGCTGCTCCAGGACGCGGGCGGGTGTCGCGAACCCGTCGCGATCGCCCGCGACCAGCGTCACTCGGGCGTCGGCGAGCCACCCCGCGGCATCGAGGTCGAGGTCGTGGGGCAGCCCGCCGCCCCACAGCACCAGGCGGTCGGCGCGCCTCGCTCTGCGGGCCAGGACGGGGCTTCGGTCGAGCCAGCGCGTGACGGTCGCGGTTCCCTGGCTGAACCCGAACCCGGAGAGCGCGACCGTCTGGGGGTCGGCGTCGGCGCGCGCGCAGGCGGCCACGAACACGTCGTCGAGGTAGCGGGCGATGTCGGCGATGTCGGTCTCGCGCGCCTCGCGCGTCATCCAGCTCGCGCCCACGCGGCGGTTGCCGCCCCCAGCGAGGTCGCCGACGTAGAACCGGCTCAGCGCCTCCGGCACCACGATGAGTCGCCCTGGTGCCTCTACAGTCCTGAAGTGCCGAGCGAAGAACGGCACCAGCTGGCCGTAGCCGTGGCAGGCGACCCAGACCTCCGAAACGGGCCCGTCCTCCGGCCCGAGCACTGCGTAGCGGCCCGTCTTGACGGCGGCGATGTCTCGGACGGTCATGCGCGGGGGCTGGGTGCAGGGGAGGGAGAGGCGCGGGCGCTGAAAAGTTCCGTCCCCCGTTCCCCTGCCCCTGGCGGAGCCCGTCCGCCAGCGCGAGATTGCCCCGCCTTAACCCCCGCAGCCGTCGCCCACCGCAAGCCGCACCTCCCCACCAAGACCTGCCCCGTGTGCGGGCGGCCGTTCGCGTGGCGCAAGAAGTGGGCGCGCGACTGGGAGTCGGTGGTGTACTGCTCCGAGCGGTGCCGGCGGTCGAAGAGTTCCGCCGCTCCCGAGCGCCGCCAGCCGTAGCGGCCCGCCTACTGGCGGCGGACGGAGAACTCGTCGCCGGTCGTGGGGCTGAGGACGACCGTGAACGGGGCGTCCTGGTCCTCGAACACCAAGAACTCGTAGCCGTGCTCGATCCGCGTCGACGCCAAGCGGGCGCGGCCCCCGGCGACGGTGAACGTCCACAGGTCCTTGGGGAACACCCCGGCCTCCTCGGCCTCGGGCAGGTCCACCTCCAGCGTCGTCCCGTCGTAGGTGCCGTAGACCGGCCACGACTGGAGCAGGTCGTCGTCCCAGGTGATCACGCTCTCGCGGACGCCGCCGGGCCGGGGCTCGCGCAGCGTGAACGTCCCGGTGTTGTACTGGTTGAGGAAGCCCAGGATCAGGCTGTTCTCGTCCTCGACCAGCTCGAACTCGTACCGCGTTTGGTAGTCGGTGACGATGCGGAAGTTCTGGCCGGCCAGAAGGGAGTCCATCTTGAACTCGGCGGTGCCGGCCCAGACGCCGGTCGAGGCGCCCTCGCCAGGCCCGGAGGCGGAGTCGCAGGCGGACAACGCCGCGAGCAGGACAAGGACGAAGAGGGCGCGGACGGCGGGCATGAGCGGATCGGGAGGGCGTGCCCGGTATCGGCCCGCCCCGGCTGCCCTTAAGCGCCGCCCGCTACGCCTCGGCCCGCTGGTGCTGCGCGCGGACGATCCCGTACGGGCCGGCGTGGCCGGCGTAGCGGCCGAGCACCTCGGGCGCGTCGAGCTCGTCGTCGCAGTCGACGCAGCCGTCCTCGCCCATCGTGCCCAGCGAGAGGTGGTGCCCGCTCACGACGACGACGCGGTCGCCCTGGGGCGGGTCGCCCTCGGAGACGAACACGTAGCGGGCGTCGCCCAGCGCCGAGGTCCGGTTGGTCCGCTCGTCGAGCTCGAGCGCGTGCATGCCCGTCATGTCGGGGAAGAGCGTCGTGAGCGACAGGCGGTCGGAGGGGGCGGGCTCGACGCGGCCCCCGCGGAGCGCGCCTCGGAGCCGGATCGAGCCGTCGCGCGCGGCCTGCTCCACCAAGGCGTAGCCGTTGCGGCCGCGCTGCAAGAACCCCTTGCGCGACAACGCCTGCAGGTTCTGCGTCACCGAGTTCGGCGAGCGGTACTCGAAGTGGTCGGCGATCTCGCGGTAGGTCGGCCAGACGCGGTGCTGGTCGACGTGGTCGCGGAGGTACTCCAGGAAGGAGTGCTGCTTGTGGGTGAGTTGGCGCCGGCTCATACTGGGCTTACCTATGTGTCCGGCGCCAAGGTAGGGCGCCGGCCGGTGCCGCACAACTCTCTCGGCGTAACCCTCGCTTGGGGGCCGTCAGGCCGCCCCGTCCGGGTCGATGGCCGACAGCCGGGCGTCGAGCTGGTCGGCGACGCCGCGGACGCGCTCGGGGAACGTGACGTCGGCCTGGAGGCGGACGAAGGCGTCGACCAGGTTCTCGACCTCGCGGAGCACCTGGGGCGTCAGCCGCGTCCGCCCGACGGTGTCGAGCCCCGTCCGCGCGAGCACGGCGAAGGCCCGGAGCGCCGCCCGGCTCGCCCGGATGCCCTCGCCCCCGGCACGCCCCGCGACGGCGCCGGTCTGCAAGACCAGGCGCCCGCCGTCCTCGTCGACCGCCAGCACGTCCTCGCGCTGGACGTCGGGCGCGAAGCCCAAGAGCGCCGCCAGACGCAGCTGGTACCACGGCACGGCCACGGCGGCGCGGTCGTCGGCGGTCTCCAAGAACTCCAGGGTCCGCGTGGTCAAGTCCAAGACCAAGGGGTTGGCCTGCGCGCCCTCCTCGACCAGCAGCCGCGCCACCTCGACCACGCGCATCGCCAGCGGCACGCGCTCGAAGTCGCTCGTCAGCCGCTTCCACCGGACGACGTGCGCCGCCTCCTTCAGCGTTTGCAGCCCGCGCTCGGCGCGGTAGTAGTAGACGGCCTGGACGTAGGAGGCGGGCTGCAGCGTCGAGCCGAACGTGCTCGTGGGCCGCCGCGCCCCGCGCGCCATGACGCCGATCACGCCGTGCTGCCGCGTCAGCAGGCGCACGATCTTGCTGGTCTCGCCGTAGTCGAACGTGTGGAGGACGACGGCGTCGGTGCGGACGATCATGGGGCGGGTACGCCGGCGGCGGCGTGGGGTTTGGGGCGCGGCTCGGCGAACCCGTCCCCCTGGCGGAGGCCGTCCGCCAGCGCGGGGCGAGGTCGGCGCGCGCTAGATCACGCCGCGGCTCTGGAGCGCGAACAGATGTGCGCTCAGCCCAGCCGCGCGCCCCCGCCCAGCCACCGGCTCGCCCCGACCGCCACCACCACGAGTCCCATCAGCAGCACGCTGTAGGCCGCCGCCTGGCCGAACTCGAAGATGCGGAGCTGGGCGAAGACCTCGACCGAGATCGGGCGGTTGGCGTAGACGTAGAGCATCACCGAGGCCACGAACTCGCCCAGCGCCGTCACGAAGGTCAGCAGCGCGCCCGCGATCACGCCCGGCCCGATGGCCGGGAGGACGACGCGGCGGAACGTGGTCCAGCCCGACGCGCCGAGGTCGGCGGAGGCCTCGCCCAGCCGGTCGTCGAAGCCCTCCAGCGACGCCTGGGCCGCGCGCACCACGAGCGGGACGTGGCGGACGAAGTAGGCGAGCGGCAGCAGCCACACCGTCCCGATCAAGACGGCCCCGCCCGCCAGCGCCGACGGCTCGTCGAAGGCCAAGAGCAGCGCCAGGGCGACGACGGTCCCGGGCACGGCGAACGGCAAGAGCGACAACGCCCGCAGCGCGCCTCGGCCGGGCACCTTGCCCTTGACGATCACGACGGCCGTCGCGACCCCGAACACCACGTTGGCCGCCGTCGCCAGCGCCGCCATCCAGACCGACGACGTGATCGGCGCGAGCACGTCGGGGTCGGCCGCCAGCGCGGTGTAGTTGGCGAACGTGAACGTGTCCGGCAGGGCCTGGGTCGTCCACGTCCCCTCGGCCACGAACGACAACAGCACGACGGTCGCGACGGGGAGAAGCACGACGACGAGCGCCAGCCCGACCAGGGCGCCCGCCAGCACGCGTGCGCCTCCGCGCAGCGGCCCCGGCCCGCGGCCCACGCCCTTCCCACTGGCGGCGCGCGCGGAGCCGGTCCGCTCGGCGCCCAACAGGAACAGCAGGCAGATGCCCGTCAGCACGACCGAGACCGCCGCGGCGCGGTCGAGCGCGCCGTTGGTCTTGAACTGGTAGATCTGCGTCGTCAGGAACGGCTCGCCGTCGGCGAACAGGAGCGGCGCGGTGAACGAGGCCATCGACAGCATGAACACCAGCAGCGAGCTGCCCACCAACGCCGGGCGCAAGAGCGGCAGGACGACGCGGCGGAAGGTCGTCAGCGGCCCGGCGCCGAGGTCGGCCGAGGCGTCCAGCAGCGACGCGTCGAGGTCGCGCAGGGCCGCGCCGACGAACAGGTACACGTAGACGTAGAACACGTAGACGTGGACCGCCAGCACGGCGCCGATCCCGCCGAACGAGAACGGGACGGCGTCGAGGCCGAAGAGCGCCTGCAGCCCGCGCGGCAGCATCCCCGACTCGCCGTACAAAAACAGGAACGCCAGCACGCCCACCAGAGGAGGCAGCGCGAGCGGGAGCGCCGCGACGGCGCCCAGCGTCCGCCGCAGCGGGAGGTCGTAGCGCCACAGCGCCCACGCCAGCGCCGTCCCCACGATCGCGCTGCCCACGACCGTCGCCAGCGACACCCCGACCGAGTTCACCAGCGCTCGTGTCCCCGCCGACCGCCCGGCGCCGAACAGCTCGCCCAGGACGGACGCGTCGAGCCCCTGGCCGAACGTCGCCAAGAGCGGCCACAGCACGTAGCCGACCAGCACGAGCGCGACGGGCACGGCCAGCGCCCAGCCCCCGCGCCGGCTCAGCATGACCCGTCGGCTGGCGCGCTGGCGGGGCGCGCGAGCAGGCGGTCCACCAAGGCGTCCGGGTCGGACTCCACAATGACGGCGGCGCGGGCCTGGGCCGAGACGAAGCCCTCCGAGACGGCGTGGTCGAGCCAGGCCAGCAGCGGCTGGTAGTAGCCGTCCACGTCGAGCACCGCGCACGGCTTGGCGTGGATGCCCAAGCCCGACCACGTCAGCACCTCGGACAGCTCCTCTAAGGTGCCGAGCCCGCCGGGCATCGCGACGAACGCGTCGGCCAGGTCCGCCATCATGGCCTTCCGCTGGTGCATGGTGCCTACGACGTGCAGCTCGGTCAGGTCCGTGTGGCCGACCTCGCGCGCCGCCAGCGCCTGGGGGATCACGCCGATGGCCTCTCCACCCCCGTCCAACACCGCGTTCGCGACGACGCCCATCAGGCCGACGCGCCCGCCGCCGGAGACCAACCCCAGCCCCTCGGCCGCCAGTCGCGTGCCGAGCTGGCGGGCGGCACGGGCGTAGCTGGGGCGCGCTCCCGGGCGGGAGCCGCAGAACACGCAGACGCGGCGGATCTCGGACATGGCCCCCAAGCTAGAGCCGGCCTCCGGCGCCGTTCGCGAAGCCGCGGTGGTGCCGCCGAGCGAAGAAACCCCCGCCGACCTCGGGCACCAGTGGGAGGCGGGCGGCGTTGACCCGGGGCACGCCGACGGCCGTTGACTCCGGTCCCGGTCCGGCCTATCCTGCTCGACCCCCTCCGCTCGCCCGATGTCCTTGATCCCGCGCACGCTCGCCCTGGCCCTGCTGCTCGCCTTCGCCCTGCCGGTCCGCGCCCAGCGCGCCGCCGACCTCCCGGGCCGCCAGGCGCCCGTCGCGTTGTCGGAGACGCCGGCCACGCTGAGCCTGGGCTCGCTGTTCAACGCCGAGACGCTGGACTTCAGCCAGTCGATCGAGGCCAGCTACGGCAGCGGCTACGGCGGGTCGATGGGCCTGGGGATGTACACCGCGTCGCTGCGCTGGCAGCCGTCGGCCCGGCTGGCGGGCAGGGTGGACCTCTCGGCCGCGCGGACGATGTTCGACGGCGGCGCGTTGGGCAACGGTCTGGGGCTGGAGGCTGGGCAGGACACGCGCGTGTTCTTGCGCAACGCCGAGCTGGCCTACAAGCCGACCGAGAACAGCGTGATCCACCTCCAGTTCTCGCAGAGCCCCTACGGCACCTACGCGGCCCCGTTCGGCGCGTCGCCCTACGGCATGGGCTACGGGATGGGCGCCTACGGCAACCGCTACGGCGTCGGCCAGAGCGCGCGCATCCGCGTCGGGGGCTCCGACGACCTCTTCTTCCGCGGCAGCCAGTAGCCCGTGTCCGCCCCGCGCGACTGGGGGCTCAACGTCGCCATCGGACTGGGGTTCGTGCTGGTGGCGGCGCTCGTCTGGGGGCTCGCCACGCGCGTCTTCACGCCCCGGACCACGCCGACGCGCGCGGACCAGACGATGTCGCGCATCCAGGTCGAGGTCCTGAACGCGACCGGCGTGGACGGGCTGGCTCGGCAGACGCGCGAGCACCTCATCCGGCGGGGGTTCGACGTGGTCGAGATCGGCAACGCCGAGCGCCGGGACACAACGACGGTGCTGGTGCGTTCCGGTACCGCGCTCGACGCCCGCCACGTCGCCCAAGCGCTCGGGCTCGGCGACGACCGCGTGGTCACCGGCGGCCCCACGACCGACTACTCCCTCGACGTCACGCTCTTCGTCGGCGCCGACTACCGCACGCTTTCTCCGTTCGACGACTAGACCATGTCCGCAGCCCAGCCCACCTCGTCCCGCTCCCGCCGCGCCGGCCCCACGCCCGGCCGCGACCTCGCCCGGATCGCCCTCGACGCCGCGCTCGGCAAGCGCGCGCTCGACGTCACGGTCATGGACCTGCGCGGGATCTCGGGCGAGGTGGACTACTTCGTGCTCGCGACCGGCGAATCGGACCTCCAGATCCGCGCCATCGTGGACGGCGTCGTGGACGAGATCCGCGAGCAGGCCGGCGAGCGGCCGCTGTCCAAGGAGGGCCAGCCGGGCACGAACCGCTGGATCGTGCTGGACTACTTCGACCTCGCCGTCCACGTCTTCGACCGCGAGCTGCGCAGCCACTACGACCTGGAGCGGCTGTGGGGCGACGCGCCCCAGGAGACCGTCTCCGACGACAAGCCCATCGCCGAGATGCTGGAGGGTGAGGCGAGCCCGCCGCCCGCCCGCCCCGAGCCCGCCGCCAACCCCTTGGCCGGCGCCGTCTCGGACGGGGGGACGGAGCCCAAGGCCGAGTCCGGCTCTTGACGCGCGCGCTCCTCCTGGCGCTGGCGCTCGGCCTGGCGGGGTGCGCCGGCGCGTCGTCGGACGCCGCCGGCGGGCCGGACCCCGACCGCTACGGCTACCGCCTGGGCAGCGACGACCGCCGCGAGACGATGACGATCCAGCCGGTCGCGGACAGCACGCGCTACCTGCTCTACCCCGCCGTCGTGGACTCCGTCGCCGTCCGCGTGGCGGGGCGCCCGGCCGCCGGCGACGCCGTCGCCGTCGAGGTCCAGGTCCAGGGCGCCCTGCCCGACGCCTGCGCCGAGCTGTCCGAGGTCACCCAAGAGCGCCAGGCCCGCTACGTCACCGTCGACCTCACGATGCGCCTGCCCCGCGAGAGGGTGTGCGCGGCCGTCGTCCGCCCGTTCCGGTTCTACCTCGCGCTGGACGGCGCGTACCCGGAGGGGAGCTACGTGCTGCGGCTCAACGGGAAGACGGTGCCGTTCCAGGTGCTCCCCTTCCGGGCGTCCGAGTGAGGGCCGGCTGGCGGATCGCGGCGGCCTCGGCCGTCCTGGGCGCGCTGGCGGTCGGCGTGGGCGCGTTCGGCGCGCACGGGCTGGAGGGCGCCGTAGCGCCCGAGCGGCTGGAGACGTGGCGGACGGGCGCCAGCTACCACCTCGCGCACGCGCTGGCGGGCGTCGCCGCCGGCCTGTTCGCCGGCCTCCGCCAGTCGGGCGGCGCGCTGTGGGCGGCGCGGCTGTTCCTAACCGGCGCCGTCGTGTTCGCGGGCAGCTTGTACGCCTTGGTGCTCCTGGACCTGCCCATTCTGGGCGCGGTCGCGCCGATCGGCGGGGCGCTGATGATCGCCGGGTGGGCCGCGCTGGCGGTCGCGCTGTGGCGCGAGGCGGAGCGGTCGTAGCGGCGAGTTAAGTACCCTCCGCTGAGTCGTGCTCTCGGGCTAAGGCTAGCACGTCGTCCGCGCTCATCGGGCCCAGCATGGCGTCGCGCTTGTCGGTGTAGTCCCCGAGCCCGGGTCCGTACTGCTGAAGGAACCGGGCGGTGTCGGCGACGCTGAGCGCGCTCACGAGTGCGTGGATCCCGGCCGAGTTCACCTCGGCCGTCGTGCGGTGCTGACGCGGGGAGGTTGTAGCGCTCATAGTTCGAGGGCGGCAGCGAGTTCGGATGGCGTAACAACGCGGGTGGCCCGGGTGTTCGCCTCGCGGCCACGCCGGAGGAGGCGGTCGTCGGTCGTGCAGAAGTAGTCGGCGCCAGCCTCGACGGCCGACGCGAGATGAAGGGCGTCGAACGGCTTGATCCCCGCTTGCCTGTACGCGGTGAATCGAGTCTGGACATCGGCCGAGACCCAACGTCGCGTGAAGCGAGAGCGAGGGTCCGCTCGGCCAAGTCCCGCCGGTTCCGGTTCTGGACACGCGACGACTCGGCACGGAGCGCCGCCGATGTAGCGAGGTTGACGGAGCCGGCTTCGACCACTGCGAGGACCGCGGTGACGCGTCGGCCTCGGCGCGACTCGGAACTGGTCGCGGTCGTCTAGCGAGCCGCTGAAGCGCGCAGTCGGCGAGGTAGACGAGCGCATGCCTCGAAGGTACTCGGGCATGGCCCTGCAGGGCTGGCACGATTCCACCGACTCTGATCTCGTTCACGCCTTCGTCTTTCGGGGCTTTGTCCTCCTCGGCTTCGGCGCCGACGGCGAGGCCGCCAGTCGCGGAACGACGGCGACGGCGCGACGGGCCAGCGGGCGGGCGTGACGGGCGGGTGCGGCTTGGCCATACGGGGGGAGCGCGGTTGGGAATCCGACATCGGCGGGGGCGCGGTGGTGGGAGCACCAGTAGGGCGCAACGGCACGGTCCCGTTCCCCGAGCCCGCCCTGTGGGGCGCGTCCCCACGCGCCGCCTGGGCAGAACCCCCACGGCGCCCGAGAGATAAAGGGGATCCCACCGCCCCGCCAGCATGCCCGAAGGCCCCGAAGTCCAACGCTCCGCCGACCTCCTGCACGACGCGCTGGCGGGCCGCACCATCCGGGCGTTCGGCGCCCGGACCAAGAAGGCCCGGGCGTGGCTGGAGGAGCACCCCGACGCGTTCGTCGGCCAGCGCGTCGAGAAGGTGTGGGCGCACGGGAAGCACCTGGTCGGGCAGGTCGAGGGTGACCTGTTCTTCCACTCGCACTACCTGATGTGGGGGCGCTGGATGGTGGTCGCGCCCGACGCCGACGAGGTGGCCACGCGCGACCGCCGCGAGCGCGCCCGGATCGTCACCGACGAGCACGCCGCGCTCCTGTACTCCGCGCCCAAGTTCACCGTCGGCCGGGGCGACCCGTACGAGCACATCCCGGCGCTGCCGCTCCTGGGTCCCGACGTGCTCCCGGAGTCCGGCCCGTTCGACGCCGGCGAGTTCCTGCGCCGCCTGGACCTGGAGCCCGAGCGCGAGATCGGCTCGGCGCTCCTCGACCAGAAGGTGGCCGCCGGCATCGGCAACTACCTCCGTGCCGAGATCCTGTACGAGTGCCGGATGGACCCGTGGCGGCTGGTGGGCGAGATGGACGCGACCGAGCGCGAGTGCCTGGCCGAGACCACGGCCCGGATCTGCCTTCAGGCCTACCGTGAGGGCGGGCGCACCGTGCCCCCCGAGGTCCAGCAGCAGCAGGCCGACGACCGCGACCTGCGCTACTCGCCCCACGCGCACCCCTGGAACACCAAGCACTGGATCTTCCGCCGGACCAACTTGCCGTGCCTGCGCTGCGACGACCACGTCCGCCAGGCCAAGCAGTTGTCGCACGAGTACGTGGACGACGAGAGCGGGGAGACGGTCGAGAAGAAGCGCGTCATCTACTTCTGCCCGACGTGCCAGGGCGTCTCGGGCTCGCACGTCAAGAAGGCGCGCCCGCACAAGGACCGCCGCCCGCCGGACTCGGAGTGGGCGCCGCCCGAGCAGGCCACCGACCCCGGCTACGACTGACCCACTGGCGGAGGCCGCCCGCCAGTCGAGCGCCCTACCTGTAGCGCCCTACCCGTAGGGGCGTATCGCAACACGCCCCTACCGCGACCCCAAAGCCCGCCCGTACGGACACCATGCACGGTGTCCCTACTTCTGCCTCCCGTCCTGCTGACGAGCGCCGCCAGTCGCACGCGACCGCCCACATCAAAAAATGCCCGACTCCGCCCCCTTCGCCGACTTCGCCACCGCGCTCGCCGACGTGGCCGAGACCGCCGGCCGCCACGACAAGTCCGACCGTCTCGGCGCCTTCCTGGCCGACCTGTCCGACGACGACCTGCGGCTGGCGGCGCGGTGGGCCGCCGGGCGCGTGTTCTCGCTCAGCGACCAGCGGACGGTCAGCGTCGGCTTCTCGGCCCTGCGCAAAGCCACCGCCCAGGCGACCGGCGCCGACCCGGACGAGCTCCAGGCGTCCCTCGTGCGGCTGGGCGACCCCGGCGACGTGGCCGCCGAAGCCCTGGCCGCGCTCGTGCCGCCTGTCCAGCCGACGCTGACGCTGGCCGGTGCTGAGGACTTCTTCGCCGACGTGGCCGGGACGCGGGGGAGCAAGGCGCGGACGGCGCTCATCACCGAGGTGCTGGGCCGCGTCACGCCCGTCGAGGCCCGGTTCCTGGTCAAGCTGCTGGCCGGCGAGACGCGGATCGGGATGCTGGAGGGCGGGGTCGAGAACGCCGTCGCCCGCCTGTACGAGCGCAAGCTGAACGCCGTCAAGCGCGCCAACCGCCTCGTGGGCGACGTAGGCGAGACGGCCGTGCTCGCCCGCCACGACCGGCTGGCGGACGCCACGCTGCGGATGTTCCACCCCATCAAGTTCATGCTGGCGACGGCCGCCGAGGCGTCGGACGAGCGGACGCTGGCCGAGGAGGTCGGCCGCCAGTTGCCGCCGCCGGTCGCGGTCGAGGACAAGTTCGACGGCATCCGCGCCCAGGTCCACGTCGCGGCGGACCCCGGCGACGACACGCTGCACGGCGTGACCGCGGGCGGCGCGCGCGTCGCCCTGTTCTCGCGCACGCTCGACGCCGTCCAGCGCGCCTTCCCCGACCTGGTCGCCCCGCTGGCGGCGTGGGCGGAGGCGTCGCCGACGGGCGTGATCGTGGACGGCGAGATCGTGCCCGTCGCGCCCGACGCCGGGCCGGACGCGCCGCTCGTCCCGTTCCAAGCGCTGCAGAAAAGGCTCGGACGCAAGACGGCGTCGGCCGAGATCCAGGCCCAAGTCCCCGTCGCCTTCGTCGCCTACGACGTGCTCGCCTGGGACGACCAGCCGACGTTCGACCAGACCTACCGCGAGCGCCAGTCGCTCTTGGACCGCCTGCCGTTCGCCGGGCCGCTCCGCCGCTCCGCCGTCACCGAGCTCGACGATCTGGACCGGCTGGACGACTTGTTCGACGCGGCCCGCGCGCGCGGCAACGAGGGGCTGATGGTCAAGGGCTTCGACTCGCTCTACAAGCCCGGCCGGCGCGGCCGGGACTGGCTCAAGGTCAAGAAGGCGCTCGGGACGCTGGACGTCGTCGTGACGTCGGTGGAGAGGGGGCACGGCGGGCGCCGGAAGTTCCTGTCCGACTTCACGTTCGCCGTCCGCGCCAGCGACACCGACGACACCTTGCTCAACGTCGGCAAGGCGTACTCCGGGTTGACCGACGCCGAGCTGGCGGCGCTGACCACGTGGTTCGAGGCCCACACGCTGCAGACGTTCGCGCACGGCAAGGTGCGGACGGTCGTGCCGGAGGTCGTGGTCGAGGTGGCGTTCGACAACGTCCAGGTGTCCAAGCGGCACAAGGGCGGCTACGCGCTCCGCTTCCCCCGGATCGTGCGGTGGCGGCAGGACAAACCGGCCGCCGAGATCGACACCCTGGCCGCCGTCGCCGCACTGGCGGGCGACACCGGCGATGAGTAGCGCTCGGACTTCCCGCCGGACAGCCGCGCTTGGTCTCGCCTCCGAGGTCCCCTCCCTTTGGGAGAGGGCCGCCCCGGCGGGACGGCCAAGCCAGGGCGAGCGGCCTCGGAGCTGCGTCGGCAGCACCGGTGCCGAGCCGAAGCGCCCCTCACCCTAGCCCTCTTCCCAAGGAGAGGGGACCTAACCCCCTACGCTCCCCATGACCTTCGACCAGCACCTCGCCGCCGCCCGCGACACCTTCCGCCAGTGGCTCGGCGCCGTCCCCGAGGGGGGCCGCGTCGTCGTGTTCTGCCACTTCGACGCCGACGGCCTGGGCGCCGGCGCCGTCTTTGGACGGGCGCTGCCCCGTTTGGGAGTGCCCGACGTGACCGTCGTGTCGTCCGGCCGCCACGAGTCGGCGTTCTCGGACGAGGCGCGCGAGCGACTGGCGGCGCTCGAGCCCGACGCGTTGCTGGTGACGGACCTCGGCGTGAACGACGGCGGGTCGCTGGAGGAGATGGGCGTGCCGGTGCTCTACGTCGACCACCACCGGCCGAACGGCCAGCCCGACGGCGCGTACGTCGTGAGCGGGTACGAGTGGGACCCGATCCCGTGCTCGGCCTGGCTGGCGCACGACCTGGTGAGGGATCAGGCCGACGTCTCCGACCTCGACTGGATCGCCGCCGTCGGCGTGATCTCGGACCTGGGCGAGAAGGCGCCGTGGCCGCCCATGGCCGACGTCAAAAAGCGGTTTACGGCGAAGTGGCTCAAGGAGACCGTCGCGCTCACCAACGCCGCCCGGCGCGCGCCGACGTTCGACGCCGAGACGGCCCTGGAAGCGCTGATGACCTTCGACGACCCCAAGACGCTGGCGACCGCCGACAGCCCGGCCGCCGACCGGCTCCGCCACGCGCGCCAAGTCGTCAAGGACGAGACGGCGGAGGCGCGGAAAGCGGCCCCGGTGTTCTCCGACCGCGACGTTGCGATCCCGGACGGCATCGCGCCCGAGGGCCTGCGGTTCGCGCTCGTCCGCATCGACTCAGCCGCCCAGGTCCACCCCCTCATCGCGCAGCAGTGGCGGGGGCGGCTGCCGAAGTACCCCGTGATCTGCGCCAACACCGGCTACGTCGACGGCGTCGTCGCCTTCTCGACGCGGGCCGCCAGCCGGGCGGTCCGGCTGCCGGAGATCTTCCAGGCCATCGACACCCCGGGGTGGAACGGGAAGTGGGGCCACGGCCACGACCAAGCGAGCGGCGGGCACTTGCCGCCCGACGTGTTCAACGACGTGCTCGACGCGCTCGGCTTCGACGCCGGCGCCCACGTGGGCTAGCGCCCGACTGGCGGAGGCTGTCCGCCAGTCGCGGGGAGCGGCCGGGACGCTACGGGGCCTCCTCGACAGGGATGACGGGGGGTCCGCGAGGCTTGGAGCGGCTGAGGGCGTCGCGCACCGTCGCGCTCAGGAAAGGGGCCAGCGACCGCGAGAAGGTGGCCGTGAGGTGGTGGTCGTCCCGGTACCGGATGGCGCCATCCACCTCAGCGCGACAGAGCCGGCCAGGGCAGATCGCGTCGTCGGCGCTGACGTCGAGGACGCCAGGGAAGAGGGCGGCGGCGGCCTCCTGAGCCTCCCGCGCAGCCTCGTTTCTGTGAGGCGACTTCGGGAAGTCGCAGGGCCCTCCGTCCGTCCGCCAAGGCGCGCGGGCTGTCGGCCAGGGCGCGCTCACCGCTCGCGCAAGGCAGCCCGGGACCTCGACGCGGGGCTGTGGCACGTCCCGGATGTTCACGACCACGCCATCCAGTGCAGCGAGACGGCCGAAGGCCTGGCGGCTTCCCCAGGACCACTCGTCGGGGGTGAGCGGGTACCCCGACGAGGAGGAGGTCAACACGACGTCTGGCGAGAACGCCGTCAGGCGCTTGAGCGCGCTCGCCCTCCACTGGTCGCACTCGGCGTAGTCGCGGCCAAGGGCCCGGCTGTACGTCGTGACCTCGACGAACGAGCACGACGACTTGGTCAAGGTCAGCACCCTCCACCCGTTCTCCTCCGCTGCGCGCTGGAGCGCGGGCTGCCAGTGCGCCGCGTGGCTGTCGCCGTAGAGGGCGACGGAGACCGGGGCCTCCTCGCTTCCGGACTCGCAGCCGACGGCCTCGGCGTCCTCCATCGCGGCGTGGCACCCACTGTCGTAGACGTCTGGCAGGTCGTCGCGGGCCTCGGTGAACCTCGCGTACGTCGGGCTCAGAGACTCGGCCGTCGCGTACGCCTTCCATGCGGCCGAGAGCCCCGCGCCGCAGAGGGTGAGCGCGGCCAGCAGCATGAGCCCGTTGGCCGGACGCCGCGCGAGCCCTCGGTGGTGACGGACGGGGTCCTCGACAAACCGGTACGACCCCTCCGCGAGTACGAGCGAGACGAGCAAAAGCCCCAGCCGGACTGGGAGCGAGAGGTGCCCCCCGGCGCCCGCTCCGTAGAGGCCCTCCGCGAACACCAGCACCGGCCAGTGCCAGAGGTACCACGAGTACGAGAGCCGCCCCGCCTCCTGGAGCGGCCGCCACCCGAGCACGCGAGAAAGCGCCGTCGCCTGTTGGCCGACGCCGGCCCGGAGCGCCAGGACCGTCCCGACGACGGGGGCCAGCGCTGCCCATCCGGGGAACGGCGTCTGCGACGTGTAGAGCGCGCCGGCCGCGACGACGGCCGCGAGCCCGAGCCAGCCGAGCACGTGCGCCCCGACGGCCACCCGCGACGACGCCAACCGGAGTCGCGGGAGCACCGCCCCGAGCCCCCCGACGGCGAACTCCCACGCCCGCGGCGGCGAGGCGAAGAAGGCCCAGTGGGTCTGGAGGGTGCCCATCAGGTAAACCGTGAGCCCGAGCGTCACGGCGGTGACCCCCACCATCACCCAGGCCAGCCGCCGAGGGCTCAGCGCGAGCCGGCCCCGCCGTAGCCACGGAAGCCCGACGAGCCCCACCAGCACCAAGAGCGGCCACACGAGGTAGAACTGCTCCTCGACCGCGAGCGACCACGTGTGGAGCAAAGGGTTCGCCTCGGCTTCAGCGCCGAGGTAGTCCGTCGCCTTCCGTCCAAAAGAGAGGTTGGACACGTACAGCGAGACCGAAAGGGCGGTCCGCGCGATCCCCTCCTGCTCGAGCGGGGAGTAGAAGAGGCGCGCGAACGCGGCCACCGACAGCAGCAGGGCCGCCGACGCGGGCAGGAGGCGGCGGGCGCGGCGGGCGTAGAACCGGGCAAAGTCGATCCGCCCCGTCCTCTCGACCTCGGAGACGAGGATCGCGGTGATGAGGTAGCCCGAGAGCGCGAAGAACACGTCGACGCCGACGTATCCGCCGGTGAACCCCGGGACGCCGGCGTGGTAGAGCACGACGAGGAGGACCGCGACGCCGCGGAGCCCCTCGATGTCGCCGCGGAAAGGGGGCCGCTCGCCGGGCACCCGCATCGGCTCCAGCGCAAACGCTCCACGAGGCAGGTCCCCGGAGCCGGTGGTCATCGTTGGGTGTCTGCGGGAGGTGCGGGCGGGCGGTCCTGTCGGCAAGGTACCGCTCGCGTTTCGGGCCGGCGCCGCGCTGGCGGAGGCCGTCCGCCAGCTGGAAACGGACCGCCATCGGACCACCCCGCCCGGCCCGTCGTTCGCCCGGTCCGCCCCCGCCTCCGCCATGGCCGACTGGTTCACCGCCGACCCCATCTCGCTCGTCGCCATCGCCTTGTCGGCGGTCGCGGTGTACGCGCTGGTGCTGGTCTACACCCGGCTGGCGGGGCTGAGGAGCTTCGCCAAGATGTCGAGCTTCGACTTCGCCATGACCGTCGCCATCGGGTCGATGCTGGCGGCGTCGGTGCTCAACAAGTCCGTCGCGCTGCCCCAGGCGATGGTGGGGATCGGGATGATCTTCGCGCTGCAGATCGGCGTCGGGTGGGCGCGGCGGCGGTGGAACGGGTTCCAGCGCTTGGTCGACAACGAGCCCCTCCTGCTGATGGACGGCGACCAGATGCTGTGGGACCAGATGAAGAAGGTCCAGGTCACCGAGGACGACCTGTGGAGCAAGCTCCGCGAGGCCAACGTGCTGAACGTGGACCAGGTGCGCGCCGTCGTGATGGAGACGACGGGCGACATCACGGTCCTGCACGGCGACCCGGACGGCATGGAGCTCCAGCCGCGCATCCTGACCGGCGTCCGCGGCGCCGACTCCGCGACGGGAGTCGAGGTCGACCTGCGACCGGGCCAGCCCGGCCGCCAGTAGTGCCCGAGGGACACGCCGTCATCCGCTGGGCGCGCGCTCTGGCGCCCCTGGTGGGCCAGCCGCTGGTGCACGTTCAGATGGTCAAGCGTTGGGGCGACCGGCCCCAGGCCCTCGTTGGCCAGCATCTCCTGGCGCCCGTCACCCACGGCAAGCACCTGCTGCTGCCGCTCTCCGGCGGGGAGACGCTGCACTGCCACGGCGCGATGTACGGCTCGTGGCAGGTCGGCGCGCGACCGCTGGAGCTGAAGAAGCCCGAGAAGCGCGTCCGCCTGCGGCTCGACACCGCCGGCCACGAAGCCGTGTTCTACAACGGCCCGACGGCCGAGCTGCTGACGCCCGCCGAGCTGGCGGCGCACGAGCGCCTGAACGGCCTCGGGCCCGACGTCATGGCGCCGGCGGCGGGCCTCCAGCCCGGCGGCGCGTTCGACCGCGCCCAAGCCGCCCGCCGCATCCGCCAGTGCGGCGTGACGCCGGTCAAGCCGGCGCTGCTGGACCAGACGACCGTCGCGGGCATCGGCAACATCTTCTCGTCGGAGGGCCTGTTCGTGGCCGGCGTCGACCCCCGCCGCCCGGCCGAGTCGGTCACCGACGCCGAACTCGACCGGCTGTGGGACGCCGTCCACCCGATGATGTGGGCCGGCGCCGACGGGACGGGCCGCACCCAGACGACGACGCCCGAGATGCAGGCCGAGGGCAAAAAGCGCTGGGTCTACCAGCGCAAGGGCAAGCCGTGCTGGGTGTGCGGGACGCCCATCGAGTTGGTTCGGATGCCGCCCTACGACCGGGCGACCTACCTCTGCCCGACCTGCCAGTCCTGAGAGGGGGGCGGTCGCCCCCCGTTCCACGTAGGGGCACGGTCCACCGTGTCCGCCCGACCAAGCAGATCGCACTCGACCCAATACGAGCGCGCGCGACTGGCGACGGCTGCCGCCAGTGGGACAGGATCAGGAACTCAGGAAGTCCAGCGGCAGCGCGTTGGCTCGGTCGGCGCGGGTCGCGTCACTCGGGTCCAACTCCTCCAGCAGGTCCTTGGGGTCGGCCGCGAACGTGTCGTAGTCGCCCCGCGGGAAGCCCGGCGAGCTGAACCCGCGGCGGTCGCAGCAGGCGACGCGGTAGCCGGCCTCGGTGAGGGGCCCGATCTGGGGCTCCCACATCCGCCACGACAGCGGCCAGCCGTGGGTCAGGACCACGGTGCCGGACGGGTTGCAGTCCGGGTGGAACAGCTCAGTCGCGGGCCGGGCCGAGGAGGTGGAGGCGTTGGGCCTCGCGACGTGCGGCGGAGAAGGGAACGCTCCAACCGGAGCCGCCCCCGAGAGACACAGGACGCGCCAGACCCGCCTCAAGGCGTTGGAATCGGAGATTGTCCGACGCCGCAGGTGGCCCCGTCTCTGCGGAGTCTCCCCCGAACGCGCTTGCCCCTTGAGCAACCGCGGGCCGCTGGCGGTCGTCGTGGAGGCACGACCCCCCCGACTGCATGTCCGCCTTCCCCGCCCCGTTCTACCGCTGGCGCCCCCACCCGTGGCACGGGCTCGACGCCGGCCCCGACCCCCCGCGCGTGGTGACGGCCTACGTCGAGATCACGCCCTCCGACCCGGTGAAGTACGAGCTCGACAAGGTGACCGGCTACACCCGCGTCGACCGACCGCAGCGGAGCTCGTCGCACCCCCCGACGATCTACGGCTTCGTCCCCCGGACGTACTGCGCCGACCGCGTGGCGGCGCTCTCCGGCCCGGAGGCCACCAAGGGCGACGGCGACCCCCTGGACGTGTGCGTGATCTCGGAGCGGCAGATCGACCGCGGCGACATCACCCTGGCCGCGCGCGTCGTCGGGGGCTTGCAGATGATCGACAACGGCGAGGCCGACGACAAGATCGTGGCCGTGCTCCAGGGCGACCTGTTCTGGGGCCACGTCACCGACCTCGGCGACCTGCCCGACCGGATGATCGAGCGCCTCACGCACTACTTCGCGACCTACAAGCTGGTGCCCGGCAGCGAGTCGGAGGCGTCGATCGCGCGCACCTACGGGAGGGAGCACGCCGAGAAGGTGGTGCTGGCCTCCCAGGCCGACTACGCCGACGAGTTCGAGGGGCCGCAGTAGGCCTTCCCACTGGCGGACGTGCACCGCCAGCGCGGCTAACGCTTCGACCACCGGCTCCACACGAGCCCGACGCGGAGCTCGCGGCCCGGCGCCGGCAGCCCGGCTTGCGGAAAGACGACGGCGTCGGCGGCGTTGTCCACGCGGGCGTAGGCGTCCACCAACCCGCCCCAGGCCGCCCACCGCCGTCCCACGCGAGCGCCGAGCACGACGGAGCCCGGCAACCGGATCGGCCCGTCCGCGCCGAGCGACACGGCCGGGCCCGTCGCCAGCGCCTCGGCGGCCCACGTCCAGCCGGTCGGCGTGAGGCGGACTGCGGCCAACCGGCCCAGCACCTCGGGCCGCTCCGCGAGTCGGGTGGCGCGGCCGTCGCCGTCGGTCGCGCGCAGCGCCATCAGCGTCGCCCCGGCCTCGACGCGCAGCCCGCGCCACCGCGCGGCGCCGTCGGCCTCGACGCCCAGGGCGCGGCTGGCGCCGAGGTTGACGCGCTGGCGGCGGCCGTCCGCCAGCCCCGCTTGCTCGATGGTGCCGTCGGTCCAGCGCGCGAACACGGCGGCCCGGCCGGAGGCGCTGCCGACGTTCGTCCGGAGGCCGGTCTCGGCGCTCCACGTCGTCTCCGGGGCGAGGTCGGGGTTGAGGGCGAACCGGCCCAGGGCGACGCCGAACAGCTCGCGCATGGTCGGGAACCGCCCGCCGCGTGCGACGCCGGCCCACGCCCGGACACGCCCGACGGGCGCCTCGACCCGGGCCACGCCGCCCACCAGCCCGAGCGCCCGCCCCGTCTCTCGCCCGGCTGCCTCGACCGGCCGGAACCGGTCGAGCGACACGCCCACGAGCACGTCGGCCACGCCGACCCGGCCTTCGGCCTCCGCCGCCGCCCGCGTTTCTAGCTCGCGGAACCGCTCTGGGGCCTGGTCCCGCTCCTGCTGGCGGTGGGCCGAGCCCTGGAGCCAGCCGATGCCGCGCACCGTCGCCGCTCCCAGCTCCGCTTCGACGACGGCCCGGGCGCCCGCGGTCCGGTCGCGGTCGGTCTGCCCGTCGACGGGCGCCGCGTATTCCGCGTCCGGGAACTGCTCGATGGCCTGCCGGAACGTGCTCGCCCAGCCGACGACGTCCGCCCGCACGCGTCCCGCCGTCCGGGCGCGGACGACGGCCGAGGTCAGCCGCCAGTCGGGCACCCGCCAGTAGCGGACGCGATCAACGGACGGATCGAGGTGGGCTTCGGGCGCCACGCCCTGAGTCGCGTCCAGGTGCAGGACCGTCGCCGCGACGGACCCCCCGGCTAGCTGGCGCTCGACGCGAGCCAGGGCGCCGACCGACCGGCGGTCGGTGTTGGTGCGCAAGCCGTCTTCGGATTGGCTGAACGGGAGCGGGCCGGCTAGGGCGGCGCCGGCCCGAGCTTGGACGTCGAGCGACGCCAGGCCGGACCACCCGCCCTGCCGTGCCACCGCCGTCCCCGCGAACCGGCCACGGGCGGGGAGCCCGCCGGACGCCTCGACGTCGGTCGCCAGTCCGTCGCTGGCGAGCGCGCGCGGGGCCAGGTCGAGGGCGCCGCCGGCCGCGTTCGGCCCGGCCGCGAGCGACGCCGGGCCTCGGACCAGGTCGAGGCTCCCGACGGCCCCGACGGGCACGAGCGCGAGGTCCAGCCGGCGGTCCCACGGAACCGTCAGCGGCGCGCCGTCCAACAGCACGGCCGTCTGGCGCTCGCCGGCTCCGCGAACGGTTAGCAGCGTCTCGCCCCGGGAGTTCGTCGGCGCGACGGCCGACGGGACCAGCCGCGCCAGGTCGGCGACGGTGCCGGGGTCCCGGGCGAGGGCTCCTGCGACCGGGATGCGCGCGACGCCGGCCCGCTCGGGCGCCCCGCTCACGACGACCTCCGACAGGTCGCGCGTGGTGTCCGGCGGCGCCTGCGCGCTGGCGGTCGCGGCCAGGAGGGCGGCCGCCAGTCGGGCGAGGGAGGGGAGACGCATCGGCTGGAGTCTAGCCGCTCTCCACACGCGCGAGAGCGGGCGTCAGCGTCCCGACCGCATCGCGCCGATCCCGAACGCGCCCGCCGCGACCGCCAGCGCGCAGGCGATCCCGGCGTCGCCGGCGGTCCACGCCCAGTACCCCACGCCGCCGGTCCCGGCCGCGGCGACCGCGAAGCCGGCCCCGCGCACGGCGCCCGCCAGCCGGTCCGTCGCCGCCGACACGTCGGGCTGGCGGATGGCGAGCGCGCCGGTCTCGGCCTGGGTCAGCACGCGGTCCAGACGTCCGGGCAGGGCCACGAGTTGGCGGGCCTCGGTCTGGAGCCGGTCCCAGAACGCCGCCGCCGTGCCGCCGATGGCCTGCCGGGTGAGCGGCCGAATGTAGGGCTCGATCACTTTGAGCGGGTTGACGTCAGGCGCCAGGGCTCCGCACAGGCCGATGAGCAGGAGCGCCGTCCGCTCCAGCAGGATCCAGTCCTTGGGCACGCGGAAGGCGCTCGCGAGGTCGGTGACGGAGACGCCGAGGTCGGCCATGTCGTCCCAGGTCTGGGCGTGCGTCTCTAGGGCGAACTCCAGCGTGAGGTCGCCCAGGCGGAACGCTCTGGGGTCGAGGCCGCGCAGCACGCGCTCGTGGACGCCCTCGACGAGCGCCATCACCGCGGCGTCGGCTTGGGCGGTGCCGGCCCCGGCGCCCGCCTCGGCGACGAACCCCATCGTCGTGAGCGCCGCCGTGACGCGGGGCGCGTCGCGCGCCAGCACGCCGGCGATCATCTCCGCCAGCCCGGTCTGGGACTCGGCCGACAACCTCGCGACGGCTCCGAAGTCCAGGAACACCAGCTCGAACCCGCCGGGCATCGCGGGGTCCGGCCGGACCAAGAGGTTGCCGGGGTGGGGGTCGGCGTGGTAGACGCCGTCCCGGAAGATCATCGCGCCGTAGGCGTCCAGGATCCGCTCGGCCAACGCCAGTCGGTCGACGCCGGCGGCGTCGAGCGCGGCCAGGTCGCCGGCTTTGATCCCGTCCACGAACGCCGTCGTCATGACGCGCTCCGACGACCGCTCGGGAACGACGGCGGGGACCGAAACGCCCAGACCGAGCGTGGCGCCGATCTCGGCGGCGTTGGCGGCCTCGCGCCGGAAGTCGAGCTCCTCCAGGATCACGGCCTCGATCTCCCTAAACTGCTCCCTCAGCCCACGAATCCCGAACCACCGCCCGACCACGCGCAGGATGGTCTCGATGGCGCGGAGGTCGATGCGGGCGATGGCGTCGATGTCGGCGTGCTGGACCTTGACCGCGACGTCGCGCCACTGGCGGTCGCCGTGAGCGAGGCCGTCGCCTCCGACCTCGGCCTCGTCCATCGGCATCGCCAGTCGGGCGCGGTGGACCTGGGCCAGGCTGGCGCTGGCGACGGGGCGCTCGGAGAAGCCGTCGAACAGCGCCTCGGGCGCCGCGCCCAGTTCGGCCCGGATGCGGGCGCGGACCGAGTCGGTCGGGCTGGCGGGGACGCGGTCCTGCAGCCCCTCCAGCTCCAGGCGGAAGGGCTCGGGCAGCAGGTTCGTCAGCACGCTGGCGAGTTGGCCGGCCTTGATGAACAGGCCCCGCAGGCTCAGGATCGACTCGCGCACGCGGCGGCCGTTGCGGGCGTGCAGCGCGGGGCGCCGCCGGGCCGCCCAGCCTGAGCCACGCACGCGGGCCACAAAACCGAACCACAGGTAGCTCAGCGCGACGCGCGTCGCGGCGAGGTAGGCGCGCGACTGCCGCAGGCGGCGCCGCGCCGGCCGGGCGACCGCGATCTCGGGGGCCGGCGGGAGCGGCGCCGCACTGGCGGGGGCCGGCCGCCAGTCCGGCGGTGGCGCCTCGGTCGCGAGCGGGGCGGGGTCCGCGGGGAGCGCGCCGAGGGGGGGCGGGTCGGCGGGCAGCGGGCGGCTCGGCGGCGCGGCGGGGGGGGAGGGCATGGCCGACGTACGAGCACCCGGCGTCGTTAGTGTCGCCCGACGCGTTGACTCTTGCGTGTGGATTGCGGGATGCCCAGGGGGCGTAGGTTGAGGGGGTGCCTACGTCTCCGCTTGCCATGTCGGTCCTCCGCAGCGCCCTCGCCGCTCTCGCCTTCGCCGCGCTCGCGACGGACGCAGCGGCCCAGGAGCTCACCGTGCTCGAGGTCATCGAGTCCGACGAGCCGCGCGCGTCGCTCGCGCTCGGGGAGCGGCTGGTGCTGGCCCTCGGCCAGCCGTGGGCCGACCTCTCGCCGGACCTCGTCCCGCCCGACTCCGGCGCCGTCGTGGACGGCGCCGGCTGGTTGACGTGGTCCGTCCCGGCGTACGCCGTCGACGCCTTCCACGCCGAGGTCCGGGACGGCGCGGTCGCCCTCGCCGTCCTCGACTTCTCCGCGGACGGCCCCGACTTCTCGGACTACGCCGGCCGCCTCCGCCAGCAGCACGGCCCGCCCGGGCCCGACGGGTTCTACGACGCCGACGTGCTCGACACCCCTTTCCACTTGGCCGTCCGGCCAGAGCAGCGCCGGGTTGACTTCCGCGCCGCCGCCGGGCGGACGGTCTCGGCCGACACCCCGCTCCCGATCCAGTTCCGCCCAGAGCCCACGTCGGAGGCGGCGCCCACGCCCGAGCCGCCGGCGCGCGACACCTCGCGCGTGTACGACCTGCCCGAGGAGCCGCCCGAGATCGTCGGCGGGGTCGGGGCGCTGATGGGCCGCGTCGCGTACCCGCCCGACGCGCTGGCCGAGGGCGTCGGCGGGATGGTGGTGGTCCAGTTCGTCGTCAACACCGACGGCGCGCCGAGCGAGATCGCCGCGGTCCGGTCGCCGGACGCGCGGCTGGCGGCGGCGGCCACCGCGGCCGTCCGCGAGACGACGTTCTGGCCCGGCCACACCGACGGCCTGCCGGTGCGGGCGCGGATGACCGTGCCCGTCCGGTTCGTCCCGCCCTCCGACGATTAGGACACCGCCTCCCGCCCCTCCCCCTCGTGGACACCCTCCCCCCCGGCGTCGCCCGCACCCCCGACGCCCGCTTCGCCGACCTCGCCGGCTGGCCGCACGCCCCGAGCTACGTCGAACTGGCGGACGCGCCCGGCGTGGCCGGCCCACTTAGGCTTCACGTCGTGGACCAGGGGCCACGCGACGCGGCGGAGACCGTGCTCATGCTGCACGGCGAGCCGACGTGGGGCTACCTCTACCGCGACTTCTTCGCGCCTCTTACCGAGGCGGGGCACCGCGCCGTCACGTTCGATTTCCCCGGCTTCGGCCGCAGCGACAAGCCCACCGACGTCGGCGCCTACAGCTACGCGCTGCACCGGGCCGCGCTGCTGCGCGTGGTGGAGGCCCTCGACCTCCGGAACGTCACGCTCGTGGTCCAGGACTGGGGCGGGCTGATGGGGCTCAGCGTGGGCGCGCTCGACCTGGGCGACCGGGTCTCCCGCCTGGTCATTATGAACACGTTCCTGCCGACGGGGGAGGAGCCGCCCACGCTGGCCTTCCGCGCCTGGAAGCTGAGCGTGCGCCTGCTGAAACGCCGCCTGCCCGTCGGCCGCCTGATGGCCTTCGCTCTCCCGGACCGCCAGCAGGGCTCGGTCCCAGCGTACGAGGCTCCGTTCCCCTCCGCCCGGTACATGGCCGGCGCCGCGGCGTGGCCCCTCCTGGTGCCCACGTCGCCGGGCGGCCCGGTCGCCGAGGTCATGGGGCGCACTCGCGACGCGCTCCGCCAGTGGGACCGCCCGTGCCTGCTCGTCTGGTCCAAGAGCGACCCCATCCTGGGGAGCGCGTGGCGCTTTTTCCAGCGGCTCATCCCATCGGCCGGGGACCCGGTGTTCGTCCGCGGCGGGCACTTCTTGCAGGACGCCAGCGGCCCCGAGATCGCGCGCGAGGTGCTCAGCTTCATCGAGCGGACGCCGGGCGGGGCAGCCTGAGACGCTGCTAGGCCGCTTGTGGAACGCCCTGCTAGCCACTGCGTCTGCCAAGGCGCACAGTCCATCTGACCAGATGACCAAGCTACTCGAACGCGCCGTCGCCGAAGCGTCCGCCCGCCCCGAGGCCGAGCAGGACGCCCTCGCCGCCCGCATCCTCGCTGAGATCGCCGACGAGGGAGAGTGGGACCGGGCGTTCGACGCTACGACCGATGAGGGGTGGGACAAGCTGGCGGCGATGGCCCGGCGTGACATCGCGGCCGGAGGCTCGTCGTCGCTCGACAGGGTCGTGCAGGGCCGTCGTGGCTGAGTCCGAGATCGAGTCCCGAGTCACACGCGACTTCTGGAAGCGGTTCGACGCGCTCCCGACCGAGGCTCAGGACCGGGCGCGAGAGGCGTACGCGCTGTGGCAACGGAACCGGCGTCACCCAGGGCTCCATTTTAAGCGGGTGAGCCAGCGCCAGCCGATCTGGTCGGCACGAGTCGGTTAGAACCACCGCGCCGTCGCTCTGTGGGACAAGGGGGAGCCGGTCTGGTGGTTCTGGATCGGGACGCACGGGGAGTACGACGTACTCCTAAAACGCCTCTAGACGCGCCTCTGCGCTCGGGCTCGCTCGCCGCTGCAAGCGGATTCTAAGCGGTTCCAGTGGTAGTCCCGCGCCACTGGCGGCGCGACCTGGGCAGACTAGAGCGCGACACCTCCACTCCCGCGGGCGCAGGCCGCCAGTAGGGGAGGGCCTGGGCCATCTCGTTGTCGGAACAGGGGATGGGGGCGGCCGTCGGTCCTGTACCCAGCCACCCGACCCATGCTTCGCCTCGCCCTCGCCGCCCTGTTGCTGCCCGCCTTGTCTCTCCCCGCCCTGGCCCAAGGGCCTCCGGGGCAGGTCGAGTCCATCCTGACCGAGGCCGGCCCCGTCTCCGTGATGCGCGTCGCGGACCGGATCCCCCAGCCGTGGGCCATGACGTTCCTGCCCGACGGCCGGCTCCTGGTCACGTCCAAGCCCGGCAAGCTGCTGGTGATGGCGATGGACGACGAGTACCCGACGGAGGTCAAGGGCACGCCGACGGTCTACGCCCAGGGCCAGGGCGGCCTGCTCGACGTGGCCCTCGACCCCGACTTCGCCGCCAACGGCATGGTCTACCTGTCGTTCGCCCGGCCCGGACCCGACGGGTCCGCCGCGACGGCCCTCGGTCGCGGCCGGATGGTCGAGGACGCCGACGGCGCGCGCCTGGACGGCTTCGAGACGCTGTTCACCCAGCAACCCTACCTCACCGACGACAAGCACTTCGGCAGCCGGATCGCCTTCGGGCCCGACGGGATGCTCTACCTCACGATGGGCGAGCGCTTCCAGTTCGACCCGGCCCAGGACCCCACCAACCACCTCGGGTCGCTGGTGCGCCTGATGCCCGACGGCTCGGTCCCCGACGACAACCCCATGGTCGGGCAGAGCGGCCAGGACGAGATCTGGAGCTACGGCCACCGCAACGTCCAGAGCGCCGCCTTCGACCCCCGCTCGGGCGAGCTGTGGGTCGCCGAGATGGGGCCGCTCGGCGGCGACGAGCTCAACCGGATCGAACGCGGCGCCAACTACGGCTGGCCGACGGTGAGCTGGGGCATGGACTACGACGGGAGCCCGCGCCCCGACCCGACCACGCGGCCCGACTTTGAGGACGCGACGATCCAGTGGACGCCCGTCATCTCGCCCTCGGGCATGGCGTACTACGGCGGCACCGTCTTCCCCGAGTGGACGGGCAGCTTCTTTATCGGGAGCCTGTCGCGCCAGGGCGTCGTGCGCGTCGCCGTCGATGGCCAGCGCGTGACCGGGCAGGAGGTGCTGGCGTTGGGCAAGCGGATCCGCGAGGTCGAGGCCGGGCCCGACGGCATGGTCTACTTGCTGACCGACGAGGAGGAGGGCCAGCTGTGGCGGATGGAGCCCCTGGGCGACTGAGTCGGAACTGGCGGGGGCCACGCGCGATACCGCCTCTCTCCCGCCTCCGCCCCATGCGCGTCTCCCTACTCCTTGTCGCCCTCTCGCTCGCCGGCTGCCAGTCGGCCGACTCCGGCGTCCAGGCGGCGCCCGTCGCCAGCGGTCCGGCGCCGGCCGAGGTCGTCAAGACCGTCGCCAGCCAGGCGGGACCCGTCGACGTGGTCGAGGTCGCCGGCGGGCTGGAGCACCCGTGGGGACTCGCGTTCCTGCCGGACGGGCGGATGCTGGTGACGGAGCGACCCGGCCGACTCCGCGTCGTCTCGCCGGATGGGTCGGTCTCGGCGCCGGTCGCCGGCGTGCCCGAGGTGTGGGGCCAGGGCCAGGGCGGGATGTTGGACGTGGTGCTGGCGCCCGACTTCGACGAGACTGGGGAGGTCTACCTCGCGTACTCCAAGCCTGGCCCGGACGGCTCGGCGGCCACCGCCGTCGGGCGTGGGCGCTGGCAGGACGACCAACTCGTCGGCTTCCAGGAGATCTGGGCGCAGGTCCCGTTCCAAGTCGGCCGGAACCACTTTGGAGGCCGCATCGCCTTCCTGCCCGACGGCACGCTCGTCGCCAGCACCGGCGACCGCTTCCAGTTCGAGCCGGCCCAGGACAACGGCAACACCATCGGCGTGCTCGTCCGCCTGAACCGCGACGGCTCGGTCCCGCCCGGAAACCCGTTCGCCGGCGATCCCGACGCCCGGCCCGAGATCTGGAGCTACGGCCACCGGAACGCGCAGTCGCTGGCGGTCCACCCGGAGACGGGCGAGCTGTGGGAGGCCGAGTTCGGACCGAAGGGCGGCGACGAGCTCAACCGGATCGAGCGCGGCGCCAACTACGGATGGCCGACCGTCAGCTGGGGCTCGAACTACGACGACTCGCCCATCCCCGACCCGCCCACGCGGCCCGACCTCCGCGACGCCGTCCGCCAGTGGAGCCCGGTGATCTCGCCGTCGGGCATGGCGTTCTACACCGGCGATGCCTTCCCCGACTGGTCGGGCGACCTGCTGGTGTCGAGCCTGAGCCGCCAGGGCGTCGTCCGGCTGGCGGTCGCCGGCGGCGCGGTGACGGCCGAGGAGACCATCGAGCTGGGCGCGCGGATCCGGGACACCGAAGTCGGGCCGAACGGCCTGGTCTACGTCTTGACCGACGACCCCGACGGCGCGGTGTGGAGGCTTCAACCGGCGGGGTCGTAGACCGCCTCGACCCGGCCGGGCCCCCGCGTCGAAGCCCCCCCGTAGGGACGCAGTCCCACCGTGCCCGCGTGCTGCCGGTGCGTGCGGACGTACTGCAACACGCCTTCCCCACGTCCCATCTGCCTCCCGACTCCTGATCCCCTGACGTACCGACTCCCCGCCCTCCTGCTCTCGCTCCTGGCCTCCGCCTCGGCGCAGACCGACACCATGGCCGTGCCCCTGGCGCCGGTCGAGGTCACCGCCTCCCCGTTCACGCTCGTCCCCGCGCGCGCCCCGCTGGCGCTCGCCGTCCGCCAGCGGACCGAGGCCGAGCGCGTCGGCGACCCCGGCACGGCGCTCGACGGGCTGGGCCGAGGCGTCCCGGGCGTCTGGATCTCGGACCGCGGCAACCCGTCGGTCGGCGAGCGCGTGCTGGTGCGCGGGCTGGGCTGGCGGGCGGCGTTCGGCGTGCGCGGGACGCACGTCCTGCTCGACGGCATCCCGCTGACGTTGGCCGACGGGCAGACCCCGCTGACGGTCGTGGACGGCGGGCTGGTGGACCGCGTCGAGGCCATTCGCGGGCCGGCCTCGACGTTCTGGGGCAGCGGCTCGGCGGGCGTGCTCGCGTTGGGGACGGCGACGACGGGGCCGCGCGTCCAGACGCGCGCCCTAGCGGGCGCCTACGGGCTCGCGCGCGTCGAGGCCAGCGCCCGACCTGACCTCGGTGCCGGCCGCCGGCTGACGGCCTGGGGCTCGGCGGTGCGCCAGAACGGGTACCGCCAGCAGAGCGCGTTCCGGGCGCTCCGAGGCGGGGCAACCGGACGCGTCGACCTAGGCCAGGGCCGGAGCCTGGGCGCCGTCGGCCTGCTCGCCGTCGTCCCGCGCGCCGAGTCGCCGGGCGGCATCTCCCTGGACGACGCGGCGGAGGACCCGCGGCAGACGCGGCCCATCGCCATCGCCCAGGACGCCAGCAAGGACGTGTCCCAGGGCCTGCTCGCGCTCGACTGGCGCCAGCCGCTGGCCGGCGCGACGCTGCGGGCGACCGTGACCGGCGGGGCGCGGACGCTGGACAACCCCATCATCCCCCGTTACATCCGGCTCAGCCGGCTCTCGGGTGGCGCACGCGCCGTGCTGGAGGGCGGAGGCCGGACGACGTGGGGGATCGGCGTCGAGGCCGAGGGCCAGCGCGACGACCGCCTAGAAAACGACAACGACGGGGGCCAGCCCGGCGCCGACGTGCTGACCGACCAGGTCGAGACCGTCCGCGCCGGCGCCGCCTTCGCCCGGCTGGCGGTGCCCGTCGGCGAGCGCGTGACCGTGACCGGCGCGCTCCGCGCCGATGCCATCCGCTACGCCGCCGACCCCGCGGGCGGGGCGGAGGGGGCGCAGACGGTCACGGCGCTGAGCCCGTCGCTGGGCGTCACCGCCAGCCTGGCCGGCGCGACGGTTTACGGCAACGTCGCTCGGGCGCTGGACGCGCCCACCACGACCGAGCTGGGCAACCGCGCCGACGGCTCGCCCGGCTTCAACCCCGATCTCCGCCCCGAGCGCAGCACCGGGGGCGAGGTCGGCGTCCGCCTGGCCCGGTCGGTCGGGGGCGGCGTGCTCTCGCTCGACGCCGCCGCCTTCGTCGCCCGCGTCGACGACCTGCTCAACCCCTTCGAGGTGGACGACGTGACGGTCTACCGCAACGAGGGCCGCGCGACGCACCGCGGCGGCGAGGTCGGCCTACAGGCCGACGGCGTCGCCCTGGGCTCCGCCACGCTCGACGGCGCCGTCGCGCTCACACTCGCGCGCGGCCGGTTCGAGGACGGCGCCGACGTGCCGGGCTTCCCCCCGCGCCTGTTCACCGGCACCGTCACCGCCCAGGTCGGCCGGTTGGCGGTCGGGGTCGACGGCGAGGCCGCGTCCGGCTACTCCGCCAGTCGGGGAGGGGAGGGGCCGGGCGGCTACGGCGTGCTCCACGCCCGACTGGCGGTGCCGGGCCTGCCCGTCGGCACGGCTCGGGCGACGCCGTTCGTGACCGTCCGCAACGTGTTCGACACGGCCTACCTCGGCTCGGTCGTGGTCAACGCCTTCGGCGGACGGTTTGCCGAGCCCGCTCCCGGCCGCCACGTCGTGGCCGGCGTCGCGGTGTCGTTCGGCGGGTAGGTTGCCGCTCCGCCCGGCGCCGATGCCCCGCTACCTGCTCCTCGTGCTCGCCTTGTCGGCCTGCACCCCGACCGAGACGTTCCGCCTGGACGGCGACGCGTGCCTCGACTCGCTCGTCCCACTGGCGGCGACGCCCGACAGCGCCCGAGCGGCCGCGGCCGTGGACAAGCTGGCGCGGCAAGCCTCCGACGCCGCGATGGCTCAAGACGGGGAGATCAACATGGCCTTGGCCCAGGCCGAGCTGGCCCGCGTCTGCGCCGAGCGCGACGGCCAGACGCTAGACGAGGTCCTGGCCGACTAGCGCCGCCAGCGTTCCCGCGCCGGGCGCCGCCCGGACGAACCGCCAGCGGGAGTGGGCATTGGGGCGCCGATAGATTCCGGCCCGTGGCCGAGAGGCGCACGCCGGCACGAGGCCGGGCGCATCTTCCGTCCCCTCCGTCCCCTCCGTCCCCTCCGTCCCCTCCGTCCCCTCCGTCCCCTGGACTACCGCCTCCTCATCGCCCGCCGCTACCTCGCCAGCCGCCGCCGGCTGACGCTGATCTCGGTCATCTCCGGCATCTCGGTCGCCGGCGTGGCCGTGGGCGTGGCCGCCCTCGTGGTGGTGCTGAGCGTGCTCAACGGGTTCTACGACGTCGTCCGCGACCTGCTGGTGAGCTACGACCCCCACGTCCGGATCGAGGCCGTGGGCGGCCAAGGGATCACCGACCCCGCCACGCTGGCGGCGCTCGCGCGCCGGGAGGCCGGCGTGGTCTCGGCGACGCCCTACGTCGAGGGCAAGGCGCTGCTGGCCACCGAGGACGGCGGCGCGCTGAACCAAGTCGTGGTCGTGCGCGGCGTGGACCGCGGCGCGCTCGACGCCGAGGTCGAGCGCTCCATCCGGTCGGGCACGTTCGACCTCGGCCGCCGCGGCACCACGTCGGGGATCGTGATGGGCGCCGGGCTGGCGGGGCGGACGGGCGTGCGCGCGGCCGACCCCGGCGTCGACGGCGCCGGGGCGATCGCGGGCAGCCGGGTCTCTCTGCTGTCGGCGGAGGCGCTCCAGCGCGCGATCACGTTGTACCCGTTCGGGTTGCCCGACCAGCGGGCGTTCGAGGTCTCGGGCACGTTCTCGCTCGAGTCCAGCTACGACGACTCCCACGTGTTCGTCTCGCTCGACCAGGCCCAGCGGCTGTTCCAGATGCCCGCCCGGGTCTCGGGCCTGGACATCCGCCTGGCCGACCTCGACGACGCCGGCGCGGTCCAGGCTCGGTTGGAAGCCGCGCTCGCCGCCGAGTCGCCCGGCCAGTTCAGCGTCAAGACGTGGTACGACTTGCAGGGCTCGCTGTACAGCGTGATGAAGCTGGAGAAGTGGGCCGCGAGCGCGATCCTGGTCCTGATCGTCGTCGTCGCCGCCTTCAACATCGTCGGCGCGCTCACGATGATCGTGATCGAGAAGCGGCGTGACCTGGGCGCGCTGCAGGCGATGGGCGCCAGCCGGGCGGACGTGCGGCGGATCTTCCTGCTGGAGGGGCTGCTCGTCGGCGGGCTGGGGGCGGGGATCGGACTGGCTTTGGGGCTGGCGATCGCCCTGACGCAGAGGGCGTTCGGGGTCGTCAAGCTGGCCTCCGAGGCGGGGTCGTTCGTGATCGACGCGTACCCCGTCGCGATCCGCGTGGTCGACGTCGCCGGCGTGGTCGTGGTGGCGGTCGGGCTGTGCGCGCTGGCGTCGGTGTACCCGGCGGCCCGGGCGGCGGCCATCGACCCCGCCCGGGCGGTGCAGTCGGGGGCGTAGGTCCAGCCGCCGGTGGGCTTCGGCGGTGCGGTGCTAGGTCGGGTCCGGTCACGATGAGCCGGCGGAACGGAGAGGCGGCAGGCCGGCGGGCGGGTTAAGCCGCGAGCTGGCGCGCCGATTCCTAGTGCCCCACGCCCTCCACCGACTGCCATGCGCGCGCTGCTCGCCCTCCTGCTCCTGCTCCCCCTCGCCGCCTGCGACGAGGCCACCGGCCTCGACGCCCCCGTCGACCTCGTCGTGGAGGACGCCGTCGCGGCCCGGGAGGGCGGCGACCTGCCGGCCGCGGTGGCGCTGCTCGAAGGCGCCTTCGAGCGCGCGCCCGAGAACACCAAGGTCCGCGTCGAGCTGGCGACGACGCTGCTCCAGCGCGACGGCCTGGACCTGCTCGACCTGGAGCGGATCAGCAGCTTCCTGGCCACCTCCGGCGGATCGACAGCGGCGCGGACGCGGGTCGCGGGATGCACCGCCGCCAGCGACCCGAGCGCTGAGGTCTTCGACCCGACCGCCGTCGAGGGCTTCGCGGAGCTGGCGGCGAGCGCCGCGACGCTGTCGCGCGCGGCCAGCCTCCTGAGCCCCGTCATCCCGGCCGCCCTCCAGAGCTTCGACCTGTGCACCTCGGTCCAGAACGGCACGCTGAGCTACGACCGCGACGGCGCGCTGGCGGCGCTTGCCGGGCTGGGCCTGAGCGAGCAGCAGCAGGCGCGCGCGCTGGCCGTCAACGCGCTGGCCCGCTTCCTGGACGCCTACCGCGTGGTCGCCAACGACCTGCCCCAGCAGGCGACGTGGTACCGCCTGGCCGACGGCTCGGTCACGATCTGCGTCGAGGACGAGGACGCGCTCCGCGAGTCGGCCGAGGGCGCCATCCGCGACGTGGGCCTGGCCGTGCTGTCGCTCGACGCTCGGGCGACGCTGCTGGGCACGGGTTCGGTCGCCGGCGATCTCGTCGAGCAAGCGCTCGGCGCCTACGAGGATCTCCGCGACGCCATCGCGGACTACTGCGCCGCCTAGCTCCGCTCCCCCCCCCCGATCCCCGATTGTATGCGATTCGTCCTCACCCTCTTGGCCCTGAGCCTGGGCCCGCTCGCCACCGCTCAGACGTTCACGTCCGCCGTTCGGGAGGCGCCCGTCGAGGCACCCGACCTGGCCCGCGCCGCCGCCGGCGGCGCCGTCGCTGCGCTCCCGACGCTGGACTCCCCGTTCGCCGGCAACCCCGCCCACATCACCACGCGCGGCTTCGCCCTCAACGTGCTGGGCGCGACGGTTGGCGTGGGCGGCAACGCGCGCGAGAGCTTCGACTTCTACGACGCCCGGCTCGGCCCGGCCATCGAGCGCGGCCTGGGCTCCATGCCCAGCGATAGCCTCCAGCTTCTGTACAGCGACGCCATCGCCGTGGGCTCGTCGTCCAAGACGGCCGATCTGGCGGTGCTGGCGCCGTCGGTCCAGCTCTCGTTTGGCCCCGTCGGGGTGGGCGTGGGCGTCTACGGGCGCGCCGCCAGCCGGGCGCGCCTGATCGACGGCGGCGCCGGGATCCCCGCCGTCGACGCCTTCGGCCAGGGCGACGTGGCGGTGCCCCTGGTGGCCGGCGTCGACGTGGGCGAGGCGACGGGCGGGGTGTTGCCGTTCGGCCTGAGCG
The DNA here is from genome assembly GCA_963789285.1 of Rubricoccaceae bacterium. Lineage (GTDB taxonomy): Bacteria > Bacteroidota > Rhodothermia > Rhodothermales > Rubricoccaceae > Rubrivirga. The sequence goes on along the minus strand of CAWBJZ010000004.1, from coordinate 943,112 downwards.
TCGGCGCGCGAGCGACCTACCTGCAGCGCCGCCTGACGGCCAAGGACGAGCCGCTCGACGCGCTCAACCCCGACGACGAGAAGGTGTACGTGCTCAAGGGGGAGGCCATCCGCCTGGGCGCGGGCGCTTACGCCACCGACGTCGGGTTCCCGGGCGTCGACGTGGGCGTCGAGCTGTCCAACGTCGGCGGCGCCGTCGACTACGAGTTCGACCGCTCGATCACGATCGAGGGCAGCGGCCCCGACGACCAGGCCGAGATCGCGCGCCTGGAGCAGCGCTTCGACGGGCGGGAGTCCCGGGCCATCGTCCGGGTGGGCGCCGCCTACCGCCTCCCGATCAACCTCGTCCCCGGCATCGCCGCCGTCGCCGTCGACTACACCTCGGCGAGCACCGCGGACCTCGACCAGTCGGTCCAGGCCGGCCTGCGCGGCGGCGTCCGCGCGCGGCTGGCGGGCTTCTTGGACCTGCGCGCGGGGGTGAGCCAGGGGATGCCCTCGGCGGGTGTCGGGCTCCGGACGCGGTTCGCCCGCGTGGAGTACGCGACCTACGGCGTCGAGGACGGCCGGCTGCTGGGCCAGGCCCAGCGCCGCAACCACGTCGTCCAGGTCCGCCTTGGCTGGTTCTAGGTAGGGATTGGGAGCGAGGGGTCGGGAGCCGGCACGCTCTGATCCCTCGCGCCCGTCTTCGCCCCAGACTCACAGCCGGACCCCTGGCGTGCGCGGGCGGGGTCCGTAGGTTCATGGGCTCCGCCGCTCTGCGGTGGTGTCCTCCTCAGAGATCAACCCGGGCACGCGCCCCGACCGACCGATGGCACGCAAAGACCAGATCACCGGCAAAGGCCCGATGTTCGGCAACCACGTCTCCCACGCGCACAACAAGGTGCGCCGGCGGTTCAACGTGAACCTGCAGAAGAAGCGGTACTACCTGCCCGAGGAGGACCGCTGGATCACGCTCCGCGTGTCCGCGACCACGATCAAGACGATCAACAAGAAGGGCATCACGGCCGTCCTCAAGGAGGCCCGCGCCAAGGGCGTGTCCCTCGCTTAGACCGACCCCGCGCTCCGGCGCACTAGACCCCCGAGACGATGGCCAAGGGCAAAGACGCACGCCACCAGATCATCCTTGAGTGCACCGAGGCGCCCGGCACCTCGCGCTACTCCACGATGAAGAACCGCCGCAACACGACGCAGCGGCTGGAGATCAAGAAGTACAACCCGGTGCTCCGCAAGCACACGGTCCACCGCGAGATCAAGTAATCCCGCGCGGCGACGGAGCGTCCGCTCGGTACCCACGCACCCAGACCCCCCAGCACCATGGCGAAGAAAGTCTCCAAGAACCAGCGCACGAACCGTGGCGCGGGCGAGGAAGCCAAGCAGATGGCCAAGATCATCGTGGCGTCCAAGAAGCAGAACGGCCAGTTCGAGTTCCGGTCGCGCATGGTCGAGGCCAGCGCGGTCCAGGACGAGCTGAAGGCGGCCAAGGCCGCGTAGCTCCGGTCCGCACCGACCCTGAGAGGGCGGCTCCCGAGCGGGGCCGCCTTTTCTCTTGCGCTGCCCACTGGCGGGCGGCGTCCGCCAGCGCGGACGAACCAGCGCGGGCGACCCCGTCAGCGCAGGGGTGCGTCGAAGCATCCCGTCCAACGCTAGCCGGCGTGGCGCAGGGCGAGCCAGTAGCCGACCCGGCCGTCGCTGGGCCACGTCAGGGCGGCGAACAGGAACAGCGGGACGCCCAGGGCCAGGGTCAGGATGTCGCCGGTCAGGAACGTGGCGACGGCGGCGACCAGGGTCGGGACGTTGGCGGAGGCCAGGGCCACGATGCCGGAGGTGCGGATGAAGCGCTCGGCCTCGGCGTCGGAGCCGGTGTGCGGCAGCCGCTCCTCCAACTTGCTGATGACCCAGAACGCGCCCGCCAGCGCGACGGCCGAGAGCAGCGCCAAGCCGTAGAAGAACGGCTCGGCGTACTCGGGCATCGGCGGGGGCTGGGCGACGGCGAGCCCGGCCAGAGCGGCCATGAGCGCCAGAGCGCCGCCGCAGACCGCCAGCCAGGTCAGCCGCAGCGGGCGGGCGATCGTGGAGACGTCGGGCATACGGCGGTCGGCGTGTGCGAGCAAGGTAGCGCGCCTATCTTGCCGACCCGGCCGCGAATGGCGGCCGATCGGGGCGTAGCGCAGCCCGGTAGCGCGCCTGCTTTGGGAGCAGGAGGTCGTGGGTTCGAATCCCGCCGCCCCGACTGGTCGGGTACCCGGCCTACGGGCCTATAGCTCAACCGGATAGAGCGTCGCTCTTCTAAAGCGAGGGTTCCAGGTTCGAGTCCTGGTAGGCCTGCTAAGACCCCGCCGAACTGGCGGAGCGCCGTCGCCCCTGGGGCGGCCGTCTTCGCCGAGCGTTTGTGACGCGGCGCCGGGCGCGTCGTAGATTTCGAGCATGGTGCCGTGGCCGAGGGGTTAGGCACAGGTCTGCAAAACCTGCTACACCAGTTCAAATCTGGTCGGCACCTCTCTCCGCCCCGCTGGTGACGCCCGCCAGCGGGGCGGCGTGCGTTCGGGCTCTGGCCTAGCCGCCGCCCTGGCTCAGGTCCACGTCGACCCGGACGCTCGACCCGGCCGTGACCGTCACCGTCCGCTCCTGACTCCCCAACTGCGGGTGGGACACGACCACGCGGTGGGTGCCGGGGGGCAGCGCCGTCCGGTAGAGCACGTCGCTCTCGCGCTGGTGGATGGACCCGTCGATGACGATCTGGCCCCACGGACGCACCAGGACCTCCAACTCCCCAGTCTGCGGCGTGCTGGCGGACGCGGAACGCGGCGGCGCGGGCTCCTGGCGAGGCGGCGCGGCGCGCGACGCCTGGGGCGCTTCTCCCGCGCGGCGCAGGTCGACGGCCGTCTCGAACACCCCGCCGCCGCGGACGTCCACCGACCGCGTGACCGACTCGTAGCCCGACCGCAGGATGGACACGTCGTGGCGACCGGGCGCGACCCCGCGGATCGAGACCGGCGTCGTTCCCATCTGGCGGCCGCCGACGACGACCATAGCGCCCGAGGGCGTCGACGTGACGCGGATCGACCCCGTCGAAGCTTGCGGCGCTGAGTCTACCGGGCGCTCAGGCGGCGGGGCCCTTTCCGCCGTGGCCTCCGGAGGGCGTTGGCTCCGCCCGCGTCCGCCCGTCAGGTCCAGGTCGGCGACGGCGCCCGCCTCGACCCAAAACGTGGTGTCCGCGACCGACGCCCCGTTCGAGGCGATCACCTGCACGCGGCGCAGCCCGGCTTCGATATCGCCCACCCAGACGGGCACCACCCCAACGGAGTCGCCGTCGAGGCGCACGGTCGCGCCCGGCGAGGCGGCGTCGACCCACAGGCTCGCGGGGGCGTCCTCGGGGACTCCGTCGACGCCCGTCGCCGCCATGTCCACCTGCTGGTACGCGGTGCCGTCTTGCGGGTCGGCGGGGTCGTCCTGGAGGAGGCTGTAGACCAGGAGCCCGATCACGAGGCCAGCGATCGCGAGCACCCCCCCAGCCATGCGGAGCATGGCCGCCCGGGAGTCGCCGAGCGCCGCGAGGTGAGGGGGGGTGGGGTCGTAAGACACGGGGCGGCGGAGGACGCTTTGGAGTCTGCGCGAAGAGCCGGGTTTCTAGGCCACCGCGCGCTTCGGCACGCCTAAACGCCTAGGTTCTCAAAACGGGACACCCTATCATACCACAGACAGGTTTGCTGGTGAGCCCGGCCCGTTCGCGCTCGCCTCCTCGCCCCACAGCCCAGTCGCTCCTCGCGTTCCGGTCCCGGCCGGCAGCGGTTCCAGATATGCGCCCCTCCTCACTCTTTAGACGGATCGCCCTCGTGGTCCTGTGGGTGGCCGCGTCCGCGACTGCTTTCGCTCAGCAGGCGGCAGCGGATCCGGGGCCCTGCGACGCGGTGCTCGCGGAAGCCGAGCGCCTCTACGTGGAGCAGAGGTACGAGGTCGCCGAGCTGAGCGCCCTCCAGTGCAACCTGCTGCCGTCGGCCCGGTCGCCCGACCTCCAGAGGGCAAACCGGCTCTTGGCGCTGACCTACCTCAAGCGAGGGATGCTCTCCGAGGCCCGGGTCGCCGTCGTCAAGATCCTGGGCGCGGACTCCGGCTACCAGCCCGACCCCCTGGTCGACCTGCCCGTCTACGTCGCGCTGGTGGACGCGGTGCGCGAGCAGCTCCAGGTCGCCTCGCCCGCTGGCCCGCCGCCCCCCGCCGCCCCGCCCGTTGGCGACCGGGCCGAGCGAGCGGCCACGTCCGTCGCCGCCCGGGTCAACGTCAACACCGCCAGTGCGGACGAGTTGGACACCGTGCCCGGCATCGGGCCCGCGCTCGCTGGGCGGATCATCGCCTACCGAGAGCAGAACGGCCCCTTCCGGTCGGTCGACGACCTCCAGAACGTCCGGGGGATCGGGCCGCGGTCCGTCGAGCGGATGGCTCCGGCCGTGACCGTGAGCACCGTAATGGTGAGCGGCGGCGGGGTCGCGCGCGGCGCGGCGCCCGAGATCACGCGCCCCACCGTGGAGCCCACTCGGCAGGTCAACGCCAACGCTCGGCGGATCAACCTCAACGCGGCGACGCAGGAGGAGCTGGAGTCTCTGCCGGGGATCGGGCCGGCGCTGGCCGGCCGCATCATCGCCTTCCGAGGCGAGAACGGGCCGTTCCGGTCGCCAGAGGAGGTGATGCGGGTCCGCGGCATCGGACCGGGGACGTTCGAGGCGATCGCCGAGCTCATCACCGTCTCCGGAGCGCCAAGCGCTGACTAGGCGGACCCGCTCCGCCGCCGGCTCCCCAGGCGGGTGGGGCTACTCCCGCGGCGGTCCCATCCGGTTCTCGTCGCCGCGCGCGAGGTGCACCAGGCCGACGGGCGTGTGCTGGCTTCGGGCGGCGCCCATCGCCTCGTTGCCGCCCCAGGCGCGCCCGCGGCCGAAATCGGCGTCGCCGGACTGCGCCATCTCGACCGACTGGCGGCGCAAGTCGTCGGCGGCGTCCTGGCCGAAGGTGTCGTCGAGGACGAGCGCGAAGACCGCCAGCCCGGCGTCGTCGAACGCGGCGCCGTGCGCCTGGCACAGGCCGTCGACGGCGCCCAAGAGGTAGCCCAGCCCGAACGGGCCGGTCCAAACCAGGTCGGGCGCGAACGGGGCGCCGGTCGCGTCGGCGCGCTGGCGCTGGTCGCGGACGAGGGCGAGCGCGGCGTCGAGCACGCGGCGGTGGGCGGGGGACAAGGTCATGGGAAGGCGTGAGCTTGCAAAAGGGGAGGCGGTACGGGCCCCGCGCCCTTTCAAACGACAGAACCCCCTCACCCTGTCCCTCTCCCCAGGGAGAGGGGACGTCGTAGGGTACGCCGTGGCTTTCCTCAGCGGTCCTTGGAAATCCACCGCGCTTGGACTCGCCGCTGAGCGAACGTTCTCCTGTGAGGCCCACTCTCCTCGGGGAGGGGGGGGCGCGCCTCGCTTCGATCGCGTTGCGCCGTGCCGGTGGCCACTCGTATTGGCGGAGGGCGCCCGCCAGTCGGGCGCGGGGTCAGCCGTCGGCGCTGAAGTCGTGGAGCCCGAGGTCGTGGGCGGCGGCCTCCAACCCGGCGTCCTGGGCCGTCGCGGTGTCGTGGGGCAGCGTGCCGCGCGGGCTCCGGAGCGTGACGAAGGGGGTGTAGTGCAGGAAGTTGGAGACGCGCGCGGTGTAGACGTCGGCCGAGGCCTCGATCTGGCGCGCCAGGTGGCTCTTGTCGTTGCCGGCCCACATCAGCGGGCCCCACCGCGGGTTCACCAACTGCGACGACTCCGCCGCCAGAGGCGCGATCTCGGCGTCGAGCGCCACCAGCCGCTCGCGCGTGGCCGCGATGGTGTCGCTCAGCCAGTCGGCCGTGCGGTCGGTCTGGGGGCCGTAGCCGTGCTCGTTGCGCTGGCGCTCCAGGCGCAGCGCCGAGAAGTACGCCTCCAGCCGCTCCTTCTCCGCCATCATCGCCGAGATCCGCTGCTGCTGGCCGCGCCACGCGTCGAGGGCTTCGATCTCGTCCTCCAGCGGTCTGAGCACGAGGGCCGTCCGCCAGCGGAGCACGCTCTTGGACGCCTTGACGTCGGCGAACACGTGGTCGCCGACGTACAGGATCCGGCTGCCCTCGATCCCCAAGCTGGCCTCCACGAGGGCCGCGTTGCCGCCCACGTAGGCCCGGCCCTCCTCCAGCGGACCGGTGTGCGTCCGTAACCGGGCGCGCCCGTCCTCCGCTTGGCCGACGACCTCAAACGCCGGCGCCTGCTCGTCGAAGAACGCCGGCTTTCGGGCGCCCACGATGGCTAGGTCGAACAGGTCGCGCCAGGTCATGTCGCCCGGCAGGTGCGGGTCGAAGGCGTAGTCCAGGATCGGCGCGGCGTACTCCCACTCGGAGTTCGTGATGAGCAGCACCTTCTTGCCGGCGGTCTTCTGGTCCAGGAGCGCTAGGGGCACGTCGGGGTCCACGTCGACGAAGCGGTCGGGGTCGGCCAGGATCTCAGCCTTGAGCATCCCCTCGAGGTGCGCCGCGTCGAGCGACTCCCGCACGGCCTGGTAGAGCTCGTCGTAGCCCATCCGGTCGGGCAACTCGCCGGCGTCCAGCTTGTCGACGAGTTGGAGGTAGATGCCGGCCTCGGAGATCGAGAACAACGTGTTCATGAACCGCCAGCGGCGGTCGCGCAAGTCCACCAGCGTCCGGCGGTAGGCGTGGCGCTGCTCGGCGTAGCCCAGCGGCGCCGTGCCGTGGTAGGCGCGCTTGATGTAGCCGAAGCGGTTGGCCTTGACCACGTTGCCCAGCTGGGTGTCCATGACCAGGCCCTGCACCACGAGGTCGGGGTCGAACACCAGGTCGTCGACGGGCCAGCCGCGCGCGCGCAGCCCGGTCTTGATGTAGCTGTACGCCCGCTCCTCCCACAGCGCCACGTGGTAGTGGACCAGGGTGTAGTCCATGTCGTAGCCGATGGCCTCGATCTTGCGCAGGTTGAGGGTCCGGTTGCAGAACAGCCCGCGCGGGTGCTCGAAGGCGTCGGGGATGCCGGGCGGCTGCCCGTCCGGAGCGTGCGTGCCCGTGCCGATGGTCGCGTTCATGTGGTCGTTGGTTTGAGGCGGAACGCGCCCGCCGTCGGGCGCCGTTCCCTACGCGCGGAGGCTTAACGGCCGCGCGAGCGGGGCGAGTCTCTCACCCCGCCGCGTCCCGCTCGCCGCCCAGCGGACCTCCGCGCCGCCCTGGCGGAGGCCGTCCGCCAGCGCGGCTAGGCGAGCTCGAGCCAGCGGTACACGATCCACCACAGCTCGGCCGGCAGCACCGCCAGCCCGAACGCGGCGCCGGCCACGACCTGCCCGACGGTGTGCGCGCCGACGCGGACGCGCGCCCACATCAGGAGCGGCACCAGCGCCGCTAGCGGGCCCACCGTCGCCAGCGTCAGCGCCAGCTCGACGCCGTCCGGCAGGTCGCGCCAGACCGTCAGCGTGGCGAACAGCAGCACGCCGACGAAGCCGGCCAGGCTGGTCATATGGAGCGAGATCTTCCACCGGAGGTTGATCAGCAGCAGGATCGCCGAGTTGATCGGGTACAGCGCCGCGAACGCCACGATGAGCGGGAACGCCGGCCCCTCGACGGTCCGCCACAGCAGCAGCGTGCCGACCAAGTACGACGCGATGCCGACCAGGAACGGGCCCAGCCGGCTGGCCCGGTCCCGCACCTCCAGGCTCTTGGCCCGGCCTGACCGCACCATCCCGGCCACGTAGGTCAGCGGGATCAGGCAGAAGAACACCAGCGAGACGCCGAACGTCCAGGCGACCGCCGCCAGCCCGCCGCCGAAGTGGGCCTCGATGAGCGCGAACGCGATGGGCGGCAGCACCAACGGGTTCAGCAGGTACGAGATCGCGTTCGCGACCCGGTACCCCCGGTCCCGGCTGGCGGTCGACTCCAGCGAGACCGGGTCGGGCGGACGCTGGAGACGTGCGGCGTCGGAGTCAGGAGCGGAAGCCATCTCGAACTCGCTGCGGGGCCCCTCTAGTGGAGGGGTCTGGGAAGGGCGGGGGCGCCGCCGAAACGCTAGTACGCCCGGGCGTAGACGACGCGGCCCTCGGCCGGCTTCCCGCTCACCGGGTCGGTCCCGGCCTCCTCGGTGTCGACGCCGGGGAACTGGCCGGGGAAGGGGACGCAGCGGATGGTGGCCTTGGTCTCGGCCTTGACCTGGGCCTCGGTCTCGGCCGTGCCGTCCCAGTGCATCAGCACGAACCCGCCGTCCTCTATCCGGGCCTTGAAGTCGTCGTAGCTGTCCGCGACGGCGGTGTTCTCCTTGCGCAGCGTCCGGGCGCGGTCGAACAGCTCCTGCTGGACCTGGTGCAGCGCCGCCCGCACCGACGGCACGATCTCGCGCTGGCTCACCGACTCCTTGTCGCCGGTGTCGCGGCGCACCATCTCGGCCGCCCCGTTCTCGACGTCGCGCGGGCCGACGGCCAGCCGGACCGGCACGCCCTCGACCTCGTACTGCGCGAACTTCCAGCCCGGCCGGTACTGGTCGCGGTCGTCGACGATGGCGCGGATGCCGGCGTCGACGAGCGCGTCGCGCATCCCGGTCGCGGCGTCGAGGACGGCGGTGTTGTCCTTGTTCTTGCGCGTGATCGGCACGATCGCGACCTGGACCGGCGCCAGCTTGGGCGGCATGATCACGCCCGCGTCGTCGCCGTGCGTCATGATGAGCGCGCCCACCAGCCGCGTGCTCACGCCCCAACTGGTGGCCCAGACGTACTCGGGCTCGTTGTCCTGGTTCTGGAACGTGCAGTCGAAGGCACGGGCGAAGTTCTGGCCCAGGAAGTGGCTCGTGCCCGCCTGCAACGCCTTCCCGTCCTGCATCATCGCCTCGATGCAGTACGTGTCGACGGCGCCGGGGAACCGCTCGGACGCGGTCTTGACGCCTTTGATGACCGGCATGGCCATCCAGTCTTCGGCGAACGTCGCGTAGACGTCGAGCATCTGGCGCGTCTCGTCGACGGCCTCCTGCTCGGTCGCGTGGGCCGTGTGGCCCTCCTGCCACAGGAACTCGGCGGTGCGGAGAAACAGCCGCGTCCGCATCTCCCACCGGACGACGTTGGCCCACTGGTTGATCAGGATGGGCAGGTCGCGCCAACTCTGGATCCAACGGGAGTACGTGTCCCAGATGATGGTCTCCGATGTCGGCCGGACGATGAGCGGCTCCTCCAGTTCGGCGTCGGGGTCGACGATCAGGTCCCCGTCCTGCTCCTTGAGCCGGTAGTGCGTCACGACGGCGCACTCCTTGGCGAAGCCCTCGACGTGCTCGGCCTCCTTGGCTAGGAAGCTCTTGGGGATGAACAAGGGGAAGTACGCGTTGCGGTGCCCGGTCGCCTTGAACATGCCGTCGAGCGCGCGCTGCATGTTCTCCCACAGCTCATAGCCGTTGGGCGGCAACACCATCGAGCCGCGCACGGGCGAGGTCTCGGCGAGCTTGGCCGCCCGGATGACGTCCTGGTACCACTGGCTGTAGTCGTCGGCGCGCGGGGTGATCTGTTCGGCCATGGGGGGCGGTGGGGGAGAGGCGTACCTTGAGGTGTTAGGCCAGGCGTCTGGACGGCCGCTGGCGGATCGCGTGCTCGGCCCGGGCGTTACCCTGGCCCCGGTTCGCGCGGCTGCACCTGCGACCGACGAATATACCCGGGCTCACGCCGGCGCCGGCCCAGACCGTCTCCTCTTCGCGGGGCTTCCGCACCTTGCCATGCGCACTCTGACCGCCTTCCCCCTCGGACTCCTCTTGCTGGGGGCCACGCTCACCGGCTGCGCTACGACGCGCTACGAACGGGCCCAGGACCAGCGCGCCCAGCTACGCGTGGAGCCCGCGCGCGCGCCGGTCGCCCAAGCCGACACCGCTGGCCCGGCCCGCGTCGGGCTGGCGGCGACGATGGAGGTCCCGGAGAACCCCTTCGGAGACTCGGTCCTGGTGGGGATCCCCTCGCCCGAGGACATCGCCAGCGGGGCGGCCTCGATGGCCGTGCCGGACCCGGACGGCGTCGACGCCAGCCAGGTCACGGTCTCGCGCTACTACTACGAGGACGAGGGCACCTACTACTACCAAGACGTCGCCGACGACCTGGACGACTACGCCCAGGGCGCCGACGACCAGGTGTACTACGGCGGCTACCACGCCGGCTACTACCGCTACGGCGACCCGGCCTTCTACCCGTCGCCGTACCGCTTCTACCGCCCGTACGCGACCTACCGCTCGTACTCCCGGTTCGGCTGGTACCCGACCTGGCGCCACCGCCGCGCCTGGGCACACACCTACTACGACCCGTACTACGCCGGCTTCGGCTACTACGACCCGTGGTTCTACGGCCCGGGCGTGCACGTCTCGATCGGTTGGGGGTACGGCGGCGGCTTCGGCTTCGGGGGGTACGGCGCGGGCTACCGCGACGGGTACTTCGACGGCCGGTTCGGGTACGGCGGAGGCTTCGCCGGCGCCGGCTTCTACGGGCCGGGCTACTACGGCCGCCCGCGCCACCGCGGCTACGACGACTACCGGGGCTACGACGACGGCCGGCGCGGCCCGGTGCGCGGCGTTGGCGTCGACGAGCCCGTCGCGGGCCAGTCCGGCACGGACCCGGCTCGGCAGCCGGCTCGGCGCGGGCTGCGTCCGGCTCGGCTGCCGCAGACGGACGGCGGCATCACGCGCTCGACGGGCCGCCGCCTGCCCCGCGCCGGCGACATAGGGCGTCCGGCGGTGCCGTCGCGGGGCGGCCGTGAGGGAATCGGCCGCGAGGCACGTCCGCCGTCGCGCTCGGGCCGTGCCGCGCCAGCCCCGACGCGCTCGGGCCGCACCCAGGAGGCGCCGCCCGTGCGGAGGACGCGCGAGGCGCCGCCCCGTCGCACCCAAGAGACCGAGCGCCCGCGCCGCCAGCAGGAGGCCGAGCGTCCGCGTCGCCAGCGCGAGGCCCGACCCGCGCCCCCGCCGCGTCGGGAGTCCCGTCCGGCCCCGCCGCCCCGCCGGGAATCACGCCCCGCCCCTCCGCCTCGCCGGGAGAGCCGGCCGGCCCCACCCCCACGTCGGGAGTCGCGGCCTGCGCCCCCGCCCCGTCAGGAGTCTCGTCCGGCGCCTCGCCGAGGCGGAAACAACGAGCGCCCCGCGCGGAGCCGTCGAGGCGGCAACGACGACGGCTAGACCTGGCGCGTAGGACCTGAGCGCGGCTTCCGCTTCGGTGGGAGCCGCGCTCTCGTTGGACTGGCGGTGCGGGTCGGCGGGCCCGGGCTACGCCGGCACGGCCACGGCCTCGATCACAAGAGCCGGCGACCGGCGGCGGCTTGAGCGCCCCACCACGAGCTTCCCCACGCCCGCCGAGACCGCTAGCAGGGCGAGCGTGACGGCGGCGGCCCGGCCGAGCGTGGTCAGCGCCCACACCTGGAGCAGCAGCACCGCCAGTCCGACGGGGATCGAGACCAGGAGCGGGATGAACCGGCTGGCGGCGCTGAACTTGTCGCTGGCGCGCGAGAACGGGGGCCGGCGGTAGGCGAGCGCGTACAGCCGCGACACCAGCGCGGCGACGGCGAACCACAGCGCCGCGTGCGCGACGGCGTCCGCGGCCGGCATGGCGAACGTCAGCAGGACCGCCAAGCCCACGTGGAGCGGCAGGAGGACGCGCCACACCAGCGCCGCCTGAGCGCCGAGCTGGACCACGCGCGGGCTCGCCTCGGGCAGCGTCTCGAACACCCAGGCCGCCTGGGCGTGGTCCGAGTACTGAAGCGTCTGGACGAGCGACTGGATGCAGAACAGCGTCACGACCAGGATCGACAAGTGGAGCTGGGTGTCGGGGTCCTGGAGCACGTCGTAGGCGCCGGTCAGCACGCCCGCGACGCCCCGGCCGACGGTGCTGCCCAGCCCGCCGCTGAGCCAGCCGAACACCACGAAGCCGGCCGGCAAGAGCGCCGCCGGCCACAGCCGCCCGCGCACCAGCCGGTCGTCCGCGAAGGCGGCCGTCGCGAAGCCGTACGCCGCGCGGACGGGCCCGGCGCCGATCGCCCAGCGCTCAGGCGGCGTGAGCCCCCGGCCCAGCCGGGCGCGGTTGCCGTCCTGGCGGTCGCCGTCGGCGAGGCGGCGGAGCAGGCGGAAGTAGCGCGTCGGGAAGACCGCGCCGAACAGCGCGCCGAACCCCAGCACGCTGCCCACGCCGACCGCCAGTCCCAAGGTGGGGCGGCCGGCGAAGGCGTCCGCGACCCAGGCGCCGGGCCACCACGGCGCGTCGAGCGCCGTCGACGACGACCCGATGGTCTGGAAGCCCAGCACGAGCGCCCCGATCAGGGCCGTCCGCGCGACCGACAGCACGGTCCGCAGCGTCGTCCGGGGGACGTGGAGCGTCAGGCCCCACAGCACCGCCAGCGCGGCGAGCGCCGTCCAGACGACGGTCCCCGCGATGCTGGCGCCGACGGCCAGCCCGGTCCCGAGCCCCCAGGTCAGCCCGGCCCTCAGCCCGACCGGCACGGCGACGCCGGCGGCCATCAGCGAGACCGTGAGCGAGATCCCGATCAGGCGCGCGCCGTAGTGCTGGCGCTCGGTCGCCGGCAGCGTCGTCAGCCAGGCGTTGTCTCGCGGCCGGCCCATCAGCTCGTCGTAGGAGCCGACGACGCCGAACGCGGCCAAGACGATTCCGAAGCTGGCGCCGACGAACAGCGCTTGCTCGGCCGGGGCCGCGCCCAGTGACAGGGCGAGGATGCCGCCCGAGAACCCGTAGGCGATGGCCGTGGCCGCGACGCGCCCCGCGTTCCGCTTGCCCGAGCGGGCATGGCGGGTGTCGGCCCGGAGCTGGGCGGCGGCGAGGGTCAGGACCGGGCTCATGGCAGACGGTATCGGCGGGACCCCGCCCAGGGTTAGGTCGCGCTGGCGGTCTATCCGCTCCCCACTGGCGGAAGCCAACCGCCCGTCGCGCAGGAGCTACGGAGCCGTCGTGCCGCTGGCAGCCGCGGCCTCGCGCTGGCGCTTGATCCGCATCTGCTCCGACAGCCACGCGCTCCAGCGCGCGGCCTTGCGGTTGTGCTCGGCGATGGTCCGGCTGAAGTCGTGGCCGCCGGTCCCGTCGGCGACGAAGTAGAGGTAGTCGCCCTCGCCGCCGGCCAAAACCGCCTCGATCGAGTCGTCGGAGGGGTTGTTGATCGGGCCAGGCGGCAGGCCGTCGATCTGGTAGGTGTTGTACGGGTGGTCGAAGCCGTAGTCGCGGAACAGCAGCCGCCGCATGGGGCCGCCGTCGCTCTCCATCAGCGCGTATTGGACCGTGGGGTCGGCCTGGAGCCGCATGGTGCCGGCGGAGGTCCGGCCCAAGAGCCGGTTGAGATAGACGCCCGCGATGGTCGGCCGCTCCTCGGGCTTCTGCGCCTCCCACTGCACGATGGACGCCATGGTGATGACCTCGTCCGGCGTCAGGCCCAGCGCGTCGGCCTGGGCGCGGCGCTCGTCGGTCCAGAACTGGTCGCTCTTCTCCTTGATGCGCGAGACCGCCCGGCGCGCGTCGTCGGTCCAGCGGATGTCGTAGGTGTTGGCGCGGATCCGCCCCAGCATGAGCTCGGGCGTGGTGTCGAGCTGCTCCGCCAGCTCGGGGTCGCGCAACGCCTGGACGACCGCCGCCGAGTCCGTGCCGAGCTGGCGCTCCAGCACGCGGCCGACGCGCTCGGGCGTCAGCCCGCCGGGGATGGTGATCCGGAAGTCGTCCTGGAGCCCCTTCCTGATCTTGTTCATCAAGGCCCAGTTGTTCGTGCCCGGCTCGACCTCGTAGTAGCCCGTCTTGACCTGCTCGTCCCAGCCCGTCGCGCCGGCGAACAGCTCCAGCGAGGTGCGGGAGCCTAGGGCGCCGGCCGCGTCGAGCGAGTCCAGCATCGAGTCGAACGTGACGTCGCTCGGCAGGCGGATCCCGGCGGCCTCGTCGCCGACGGTGTTGGGCAGGAACGCGAGCCAGGCCACGGCCGCCGCGCCGATCATGGCGACGGCGATGACGGCGTAGAGGGTCTTCTTCATGGGCTTAGAGGCCGTCGCCGCCAGCGGGGCGGGGTTGGTCCTCGCTGTCGACGGCGCAGACGGTGTGGATGCCGCCCCGGACGGTGTAGTCGGTGGTGACGATGAGCCGGTGCGGATCGTCGAGGTGGCGGGCTAGATCCTCGAACACGATCGCCGTGATGTCCTCCTGGGCGGCGCCGATGTGGCGCCAGCTCATCAGGTAGTACTTCAGGCTCTTGAGCTCCAAGAGCCACGAGCCCGGTTGGTACTCGATGCGGACGGTCCCGCTGTCCGGCAGGCCGGAGAACGGGCACAGCGCCGTGAACTCGCCGGGCTCGGTCGTGTAGACGACGCGCTGGCGGGCGGCGTGGGCGTAGGGCATCCGGTGGATCTCCTGCTGCCGGGCGTCGGGCGGCAGGAAGAGGGCCACCCGGCCCTCGGGCTCAATCCCGTAGGCGGCCATGTGCTCCAGCGAGGCGCGCGTGTGGTCGAGCGCCCGCTGGTGGAAGGCGTCGAGGGCGTCGGCGGTCGTGGTGGAGTCGTCGGCCATGTCGGTGAGGGGCGCCAGTCGGTCGGGGCGAGGATACCAACGGGCGCCCCAGCCCCTCCGGGTGCGGGTGTCGCGTTCTTGGCGAAACCTCCAGGGCGACAGGGGCGGCGCGCGCCAATCGATCCGCCTTCGGAGCAGGTCACGATCCTGTTAGTGGTTACTATAACACTGAGTTATAGCAACGTGACTAGTAACAACAGCCTTCCGATGAAGCTGCCCTCTCAGCCCCTCGCCTACCCCGTCCTTCAGCTCGCATCGAAGATGCAGGTCGTCTCCTGGATGTCTGGGCGCACCTGCCCCGAGTCGGCGCGATGGTGGAGGGGCGGTATCGGCATTGGGACACCATCCGAAGGATGCCTCCCGCCGGAGGGACTGACCCCCGACGAATGGTGGTTCGCGATCAAGACGGCTCGGCTATCCGAACGCAGACCGATCCCGCTCCTTGACAGCACGGGAACGAGTTCGGCTACACCATCCCAGACGACATGCTGCGGATGCTGCGTCTAGTGGACCTTGAGATCGGGGGGAGCCTGTCGCTCTCCGGAGACGCGACGACGCCGAAGCATCGAGACCGCCTGATCCGCAGTTCGCTCGAAGAAGAGGCCATCACGTCGAGCCAACTGGAGGGGGCCGCGACGACTCGGCGCGTTGCGAAAGAGATGATCCGGTCGGGGCGGCCTCCGCGAAACGAGAGCGAGCGGATGATCGTGAACAACTTCCGGCTGATGAAGCAGTCCGTCGACTGGCGGAGTCTCCGCTGACGCCGGAGACTCGTCATCGAACTCCAACGGATCGCGACGGAAGGGACGCTCTGGCTGCAGAGCTCCAGGGGCTCCGCGAGCCGGCCGAGACGACGACATCGCGGTGTACGACCGAGGCGGCGGAACGGTCTTACACAGGCCGCCGCCCGCCTCGAGCTCCCTGCGCGGCTGGAGCGCTATGTGCATTTGCGAACACCATGGAGGACGAGCCGGGGACGTTCCTGCACCCGGTGCTCCGGTCGATCTCACTCCACTTCTGGCTCGGGTACGATCACCCGTTTGTGGATGGGAATGGGCGGACGGCCCGCGCGCTTTTCTACTGGTCGATGCTGAGGCAAGGGTTCTGGCTCGTTGAGTTCCTACCGATCTCACGACTCCTCCGGCAAGCCCCGGCGAGATACGCCAGGTCCTTCCTCTACACGGAGACTGACGGCAACGACCTGACCTATTTTTTCCTGTCCCAACTCAGCATTTTGGAGCGTGCGATGGATGACTTCCGTGTTTACCGGGAGCGTAAGCGTACGGAGATGCGCGAGACGAGAGCGTTCTTGACTCCAGTGTCTGGCATGAACCACCGGCAAGTCGCACTGCTCAGCCACGCGCTGCGCCACCCCGGTACGACGTACACCATCAAAGGGCATCAGGCGAGTCACGGAGTTGGGTACCCTACGGCCCGGAAGGACCTCATCGATCTTTCTGAGCGGGGAGTACTGGACCAGCGCCAGTTGAAGCGCCAGGGACGTGCTCTCGTCTTTACTGCGCCGCAGACCTGGCCGACCGCTTGCGTGACGCCGGTTAACTCTCCGATAGCACCAGCCGTCGGCAAAGAGCTACGAGCGCTCCGCGTCGTCCGCCAGTCGGGCGAGGTGGCGGCCGAACTGCGCCATCACGAACAGGTGCGCCGCCGCCTGCGTCAGCCGGTACAAGATCCAGGGCAGGCGGGGGGCGAAGTCGTGGATCGCGGCCAACAACGTCGTCCCCTCCAGCACCTCTCTAAACTCCAGGCGCGCGCGCTTGCCGCCGTCGACCTCGGCGAGCAGCCCGCCGGTGACGTAGAACAGCGCCCGGTCGGGCGTGCTCCGGTCGGCGGAGTGCGTCAGCTCCAACACGGGCTTGGGCAGGGGGCGGACGTGGAACCGGGCGCGCGTGCCTTGGGGCGTCTCGTGCACCCGGACCCGGATCAGCGGGCCGGCGAAGCCGTTGAGCCAGCGCATGTACTCGGAGCCGGCGTCCTCGGCGCTCATGGTGCTGGGCAGCCGGAAGCGCTGGACCGACCGCACCAGCCGCTCCTGCCGCACCGTCTGGTCGTCCGCCTGGCGGTGGGAGTGCCGGGCGTCGGGGAAGGGCGTGCCGTCGGGCTGGATGGCGAGTTCGAGCGCGTCCTCGAAGCCCAGCGCCTGGGGCGCGATGGCGCGCTGGACGCGGTTGTCGGAGACGACCATGTTGTGGCGTAGGCTCGCCACGAGGGGCCCGGCCAAGGCGCGCGGGCTGCCCGATACCAGGCTTACCCACAGTGTGGACAGCCGGGGCGTGATGAACGGGACGCTCTGCATCGAGCGCTCGACGCCCAGCACGCGCGCCGTCCGCTCGAGCATCTCGCGGTAGGTCATCGACTCCGGCCCGGCCACGTCGAACGTGCCCTCGAACTGCTCGGGCGACCCGACCACCAGCTGCACGGCGCGGACGACGTCTTGCAGCGCGACGGGCTGCGTCACGGAGTCCGTCCACGACGGCAGCACCATCGTGGGCAGCCGGCGAACCAGGTTGACCAGGATCTGCAGCGACGAGCCGCCCTTGCCCACGACCAGCCCGGTCCTGAGCGTCGTGACGGGCGTGCCGTGGGCGGCGAGCGCGCGCTCGACCTCCCACCGGCTCTGCAAGTGCTTGGACAGGTCCGACTTGTCCTCGGGCAGCAGCCCGCTGAGGTAGACGATCTGCTTGACGCCTTTCCGCTTGGCGGCCCGGGCGAAGTTGTCGGCCAGGATCAGGTCCAAGTCCGCGAACGTGCCCTGGGTAAGCCGCGCCGAGGGCAGCATCGAGTGAACGAGGTAGACGGCGACGTCGGCGCCCTTCCAGCCCAGCCTCGACGGCGCGGAGCGAGTACAGGTCGCAGTGCCGCCACAGGACGCCGTCGCCGTCGTCGCCGCTGGCGGCGCGCGTGGGCGAGCGCGTCAAGCCGACGACGCGGTACTCGTCGGAGAGCGCCTTGCGGATGGCGCTCCCGACGAACCCGCTGGCGCCGGCGATGGCGACGGTGGGCCGCTTGACCTCGGGCTCGGTCGGCTCCTCCGCCGAGGCCACCAGTTCGACGGCGTCGCGGTCGGGCGCCGGCGCGTTCGCGGGGTCGAGGATCGCCACTAGCGCCGGGCTCCCAGGATCAGCCCGGCGACGGCCGCCAGTGCGACGCCGCTCCACACCACCTCGCGCGGAGGCGTGACCTGGACCGAGGGCAGGCCTAGGGCCTGGGCCACGCGCCCGCCCTGGGCCGACGGCCCGACGGACACCAGCCGTTGGCCTCCGACGTGGACATCCACGTCGATCCCGAAGGCCTCGAGCGTGTCGGTGATCGAGCGGACCAGGTGCCGGCCGGGGCGGTTGGCCTGGAACAGCTGCCACGCCGTCCGGGACGAGTCGACCTCGATGGTCAGCGTCTGTCCCGAGCCGGTGATGGAGACGGGATGGCCGTCGACGCTGAGGTCGAGGTCGGCGTCGACGGTGAGCTCGCGCATTACTTCTTGTCGGCTGCGCCGCCGTGCTCGGGGTCGCGCGTGCGGATGGTGATCTTGCCCTTCATCTTCCACTTCGCGTGCGTGGCCTGGGGGCCGGTGCCGCTGGGGACCTGGACCTCGAAGTCGTCGCCGAAGTCGTACTCGATCTCGGCGTTGCGGCCGGTCAGCTTGTCGTACAACCCGATGGCGAGGTCGGGCCAGGTCTGGGTCTGATCGTCTTTGGAGGGGGCGTCTGCCATGAGTCGGGAGAGGGGATGGAGGCTGGACACCCCGCGCGCCGCCTCGCGGTTCCTTCACCGTCCGCGGCGATAGCAAATCAGGAGCCCCGCCACGCGCGACTCCAATGGCCGGGCTACGCCAGCCGCCTGGCGACGACGCCCACCAGCGGGTCGCCGCCCCTCGGCTGGTGCACCGTCGCTTGGGCCGGCCCGAAGGCGCCCGACTGGCGGGCGTACTCGGCGACGAGCGCGGCGTGCCCCTCGTCGTCGAGCGCGCGCCAGGCGGCGACGGCCTTGGTGGGGAAGCAGCGGTTCGAGAACGTGACGACGAACGGCGCCCCGGGCCGGAGCACGCGGCCGACCTCGGCGAACACCTCGACGGGGCGCGTGAGGTACTGGACCGAGACGCAGCACAGCGCCGCGTCGAAGGCGCCGTCGTCGTAGGGCAGGCCGGGCTCGGCGTTCAGGCTCTGGACGGTGTGCTCGGTCAGCCGCGGGTTCTCCGCCAGCTCCTCGCCGTTCATGCCCAAGCCCGCGACGCGACCCAGCTCCAGGTCGGGCGGCAGATGGCTCACCCAGCTCGACATCAGGTCCAGCACGTCGTCGCCAGGCGACAGGTGCTGGCGGTACAGGTCAGTGACGGCCGCCCGGGCGCCGTCGTCGATGTGGTGGACCAGCCGAGGCCACGTGTAAAACTGGGTGTCGTCGGATTCGTCGGCGCGGCGGAAGGCGGCAGCGGGGAGCTCGGTCACGGCAAGGGGAGAGGGGACGAGCGAACGGAGACGGACCGCGCACCGTGCCACCAACCTCCGCGCTCAGGAGAACCGCCAGTGCTAGAGCGCCAGGCTGGGCGCGGCGCCGACGCCCAGGTCGTCCGTCTGCCCGGCGGCCCACTTCGCGGCGGCCGTGACCGCGATCATGGCCGCGTTGTCGACCGAGTGCGCCAGGTCGGGGACGAAGGTCTCGAACCCGTCCTCGCGCCCCGCGTCGGCGACCGCCGCGCGCAGCTGGCGGTTGGCGGAGACGCCGCCGACGACGGCGACCGCCCGGACGCCCGTCTCGCGCACGGCCTGGCGGAGGCCTTCCACCAGGGCGTCGACGACCGTCGTCTGGAACGAGGCGCACACGTCGGCGCGACGCAACTCGACGGTGGCGGCGCGCTCGGCGTCCGGCAGGTCCGCGATCCAGTAGCGGACGGCGGTCTTGATGCCCGAGAACGAGAGGTCGAACAACTCAGCGCCCCGCCGGCCCTTCGGTCCCGAGCCGGGGGCTTGGCAGATCCAGAAACGTCGGGTCGCCAGCGGGCGCCAGTCGGTCGACGTGGGGGCCGCCGGGGTAGCCGAGCCCCAGCATCTTGGCCACCTTGTCGAACGCCTCGCCGGCGGCGTCGTCGCGCGTCCGGCCGAGCTCGGTGTGCTGGAAGCCGTCCTCAACGAGCGTCAGCAGCGTGTGCCCGCCCGAGACGGTCAGGCACAGGAACGGCAGCGGCGGGCGTGGCTCCTGGATCATCACGGAGTACACGTGCCCCTCCAGGTGGTTGACGCCGATGAGCGGGATGCCGGCGCCGAGCGCGATCCCCTTGGCGGCGCTCAGCCCTACCAGAAGCGAGCCGGCCAGCCCCGGGCCCACCGTCACGGCGACCGCGCCGAGGTCGGAGACCGCGAGCCCGGCCTCGTCCAACGCTGCCGTGATGGTGGGCAGGATCAGCCGCTCGTGCGCCCGGCTGGCGTGCTCGGGCACGACGCCTCCGAACCCCTCATGGACGCGCTGCCCCGCGACGACGCTCGACGCCAGCGCGCCGTCCCTCCAGACCGCCGCGGCGGTGTCGTCGCACGAGGTCTCGATGGCGAGGATGGGGGGGAGGTTGGGCGGCGTCATGCGGCAAGATCGCCCCGCTCGGCGCCCGGCCACTTCCGACTGGCGACGCGCGCCGCCAGTCCCCAGTGCTCGGCTGGCGGACGCAATGGATTGTGTCCCTACAGGCGCGCGGGCCAGTGCATTTTCCCCGTCTCCCGCCTCCCGTCCCCCATGACCGCTCCGCTCTTCGTCACCATCATCCTCGACGGCGCCGGCGTCGGCGACGCGCCCGACGCCGCCGACTACGGCGACGTCGGCTCCGACACCCTCGGTCACGTCATCCGCCAGCAGCGGCCCGACCTGCCCAACTTGACGCGCTGGGGGTTGGGCCGGCTGGTGGACGGTGTGAACGACGTGGAGCGGCCCGCCGCGTCGTGGGGGCGCTACACCGAGCGCGCGGCCGGCAAGGACTCCACGACGGGGCACTGGGCGCTCGCTGGCTTGGTCCTAGAGACCCCGTTCCCCACCTACCCCGGCGGCTTCCCCGACGACGTGATCGCCGACTTCTGCCGACTGGCGGGCGTGCCCGGTGTGCTCAGCAACCGCCCGGCCTCGGGCACGACGGTCATCGCGGAGCTGGGCCAGGAGCACCAGCGGACCGGCCAGCCCATCGTCTACACCTCGGCCGACAGCGTCTTTCAGATCGCGGCACACGTCGAGACGACGCCGTTGGACGAGCTGTACCGGATGTGCCAAATCGCCCGAGACCACGTCTGCGTCGGCGAGCACGCGGTCGGCCGCGTCATCGCGCGCCCGTTCGCCGGCCAACCCGGTGCCTACCAACGGCTCTCGGACAAGCGCCGGGACCTGTCGCTGCTTCCCCACGCGCCCACCTTGCTCGACGCGCTCCGCCAGTCGGCCGTGCGGACGGTCTGCGTGGGCAAGATCGCGGCCTTGTTCGGAGGCCAGGGCGTGGACCAAGAGATCAAGACGGCCGGCAACGCCGACGGCGTCGCCAAGACGCTCGACGCCATCCGCGCCGCCGGCGCCTCCGGTGAGCCGACGTTCGTCTGGACCAACCTGGTCGACTTCGACGAGCTCTACGGCCACCGCAACGACCCCGCGGGCTACGCCGCCGCGCTCGAAGCCTTCGACGCCGCCCTCCCGGACCTGGAGGCCGCCTTGCCCGACGGCGCCGTCCTCCTGCTCACCGCCGACCACGGCAACGACCCCACCTTCCCCGGCTCCGACCACACCCGGGAGCGCGTGCCGGTCCTGCGCTTCCGGCGCGGCGTACCAGCCCGAGACCTCGGCACGTCGGACTCGTTCGCCGCCCACGCGGCCGACGTGGCCGGGTACTTCGATGTCCCATTTGCCGTGCCCGACGCGAGCGGATAGCTTCGCCCGCCCCGCAGCCCCGCCCATGCGCCCCCTCGCCCTCCTCCTACTGGCGGCCACCGCCGCCAGCGCGCAGCCGATGTGGCGGACGGCGCTCGGCGGCGCCAGCGTGTCGCTCGACGTGCTCAAGCCGTTCGACCAGACGCAGGTTGCGACCGACGAACGGGGGGTCGAGATCGGGACGTTCCGCCCGTCGCCCTTCCAGTCGGCCCAGGTCCTGTCCGCCCGGATCCCCGTCGCGCCGCGGCTGGCGCTCGTGGCCGACCTCCCGACGGCCTACGTCAACTACGGGCCGCCCAGCGAGGCGGTCCAGAGAGCGTACCCCGGTGTCGACCTCGACGCCCCAGCGGACTTCGTCGTTGGCAACCCCTACCTCGGTCTGGAGGCCCAGGTCCGGCCGGACGTCGCGGTCGAGGCCGGCGTGCGCCTGCCCGTGAGCCCTCGGGGCGAGTTCGGGGCCGGGTCGGACGCGGCCTTCGCCGGGTTCACGGCGCTGTTCGAGGTGCCGGAGGCCTTCCTAGAGCGGACAACCTCGGCCTCGGTCGGCGTTCGGTACGAGCCGACCCTGGCCCGTTCGGTCCGGCTCCGGCTCCGGGCCGTCCCGACCGTGCTGGCCTACTCGTCGTTCCGGGGCGTCGTGTCTGGAGGCGAACTGCTCGACCGCGAGGAGGTCCGCGAGACGGTCTGGGCGCTCCGCTACGGCGCCCACGTCGTGGGCTCGGTGGGGCTGGCGGAGCTGTCGGCCGGGGTCGTCGGCCGGGTCGACGACGTGGAGCCCTTCGCCCGCACGACCTACGTGGGGACCTACGAGCCCACGATCCTGACGCTGGGGGCGACCGTCGCCGGGCTCCCGGTCCGGCCGGGGCTGACGGCCCGGGTCCCGCTCCGCGGCGAGCCGTTCGGGACCGACGTCGTGGTCGGCCTGAGCCTGGACGTCCCGATCCGCTAGACCGACCGGACGTCTCCGGGCGCGCCGACGTGCTCCGCCAGCGGGGCGCCGGCCCGGGCGGCGGCCACCTTGGCGCGGACCGAGCGGACCGTGCTCCAGGCGCCGCCGATCACCAGGACGGCCACGAACGCGTAGACCCACCACGGCACGTTCTCGCCGGCGACGATCAGGTACAGGTACGCCGAGACGAACCAGAAGCCGGCCGCCAGCGCTGGGAGCACCACGCTCCGCCCCGTCCGCGCGTTGCGCACCAGCCACGCGACCGACGCCGTGAAGAGCGGGATCGCGCCGACGTAGATCGCCCCGAAGATGTACGGGTTGACGCCGTACTCGGCGCCCAAGCCCAGGAACCACTCGTTGACGGCTTCGAACATGGCAGGCGCGCGGAGGTGCGTCGCTAGACTACGCCCGCCCCTCCCCGCCTGCGCTGTGCCCAAGAGCCTTACCGACTTCCCCCGTAGCGAATCCCTCGGCACCACGCTGGGCATGGAGGTGACCGAGGCGACCGCGACCCGGTGCGTCGCGACGATGCCCGTCGAGCCCCGCCACCACCAGCCGCTGGGCTACCTGCACGGCGGGGCGTCGGTGGCCTTGGCCGAGACCGTGGCCTCGGTCGGCGCCTACATGGCCGCGCCCGACGGGATGACGGCGTTCGGGCAGGAGATCAACGCCAACCACTTGCGCCCCAAGCGCGACGGGATGCTGACGGCCGTCGCCGAGCCGGTCTACGTCGGCCGGACGAGCCAGGTGTGGACGGTCCGGATCACCGACGAGCGCGACAAGCTGATCTGCGTCAGCCGGTGCACGCTGGCCGTGGTCCCGCTGGCCGGCAAGTGACCGCCCGAGAAGTCCTCGCCCGACTGGCGGCGGCCACGAGCGCTCGCGTTGTGGTCCGGTCCGGCGCCGGGACGGGCGGAGAGGGGGAGGGCACGGCCAGCGCGGCAGGCGACGGCGACGCGGTCGTGGTCTCCGAGTCCGGCGAGTGGAGCTACGGCGACGCGCGCCCGATGCGGTGGCGCGCCGTCTCGCGGTGGCGCGCCGAGGGCGAGGCGCTGGCCGTCGAGCACGTCCGCCAGGGCACGCCCGCGCGCGCCGTCTTGGACCGCCAGCCCGACGGCCGGTGGCAGGCCCGGGCGCCCCACGCCTGCGGCGACGACCTCTACCTCGCCGCGCTCGCCTGCGACGACGACGCCGTCGTGGTGACGTGGACGATCTCGGGCCCGTGCAAGTCGGCCCGGATCACGACGCGGTACTGGTAAAGCCCGCCGCTGGCGGACGCCGTCCGCCAGTGGGAGAGGCGCGGAGCCCCGGTCGCAAAGCCGCGTCCAACACCCTCCCCCCGGACGCGCCCGCCCATGCGAATCGCCCTGTGCCAGATCAACCCCACCGTCGGCGACTTGGCCGGCAACGCCCGGCGCATCCTGCGCGACGCCCAGCGAGCGGCGGATGAGGGCGCCGACCTGGCCGTCTTTCCCGAGCTGTGCGTGACGGGATATCCGCCTCAGGACCTCTTGGATCGGCCTGCCTTTTTGGACGACGTGGACGAGGCGGTGGCCCATCTCGCGCGCGAGGCGCCGGTCGCTCTCTTCGTCGGCGCGCCGGTCCGGAACGACACGCCGGTCGGGAAGCGGCTGTTCAACGCGGCGCTGCTGCTGGACGGCGGCGGGGTGGTGGGGGAGGTGTCCAAGACCCTGCTCCCGACCTACGACGTGTTCGACGAGCACCGCTACTTCGAGCCGTCCCCCGACCGCCGCGTGATCGAGTGGCGGGGGCTCAGGATGGGCGTCCACGTCTGCGAGGACATGTGGAACAATGAGGGCGGCGCCGCCAGCGGAGGCACCACGGACCGGGCCGCGCTCTACGCCGCCAACCCCATCGACGAGCTGGCGGCGCTGGGCGTCGACCTGTTCGTGAACTTGTCCGCCAGCCCCTACGCGACGGGCAAGCCGGCCGAGCGGGCGCTCCTGATCCGAGAGAGCTGCCAGGAGCACGGCGTGCCGTTCGTCTACGTCAACCAGGTCGGCGCCAACACCGAGCTGGTGTTCGACGGCGACAGCCAGGTGCAGTCGGCGAATGGCGAGGTGCTGTGGCACGCCAAGCCGTTCCAAGAGGACTTCCACGTGTGGGACACCGACGCACCCGGCGACCCCGTCGAGGCCAGGAGCCACGAGGCCAGCGCGGCCGGCGTGACCGCTGAGATCCACGACGCCCTCGTGCTGGGCGTGCGGGACTACGTGGCCAAGACGGGCGACGGCGTGTTCGAGAAGGCCCTCGTCGGTCTGTCGGGCGGCATCGACTCGGCGGTCACATGCGCCATCGCCGTCGAGGCGCTGGGCGCCGACCGCGTCGTCGGCATCACGATGCCCTCGGCGTACTCCTCGTCCGGCTCCGTCGACGACAGCCGCCAGCTGGCCCAAGCGCTGGGCATCGAGTTCCACCACGTCAGCATCCGCCCCGCCGTTGACGCCTTCGCCGAGATGCTGGCGCCGCTCTTCCACGAGACCGAGCCCGACGTGGCCGAGGAGAACGTCCAAGCGCGCGCGCGCGGCGTGACGCTGATGGCGGTCTCGAACAAGTTCGGGCACCTGCTGCTCACGACCGGCAACAAGTCCGAGATGGCCGTCGGCTACGCGACGCTCTACGGCGACATGTCGGGCGGGCTGGCGGTCTTGTCCGACGTGTTCAAGACGGAGGTCTACCGCGTGGCCGAGCACGTCAACGCGCGCGCCGGCCGCGAGCTCATCCCGCGCAACACGATCACCAAGCCGCCCTCCGCCGAGCTCCGGCCCGGCCAGGTCGACCAGGACTCGCTGCCGCCCTACGAGGTGCTGGACGCGATCCTGGTGCGCTACATCGAGCAGCACGACTCGCCGACCGCCATCGCCCAAGAGCTGGGCTACGACCTGGCTTTGGTAGAGCGCATCGCTCGGATGGTGGACCGCAACGAGTACAAGCGTCGCCAGGCGGCGCCGGGCCTGCGCGTGAGCTCGAAGGCGTTCGGCGTTGGCCGCCGGATCCCCATCGTGATGCAGCGCACGGCGGTCGGCTCGTAGACCGGGCCAACCGCCCGCCGCCGAGGCGGTCGGTTTGGACTAGACGCCGCGCTGGGATGTCCGGGCTCCCCGCCGCGCTGGGCCCGCGCGTTGGTGCTGGCTGACGGCCCGCGCCCAGCCGGCCCGTTCCGCCTGGGCTGGCGCGCCGACCGACTGGCGGCAGGCGTCTACGTGGTCGTGCTCCGCGCCGACGGCCTCCGCCAGTCGCAACTCGTGGCGGTGGTTCGGTAGGCCGACTTTAGGTCGGCCGGGGGGAGTCGATACCGGGTAGATCCCCTCCCTCCCCTGACCATGTCCAACTTGTCCGTCTTCCTCGTCGGCTTCCTCATCTTGACCGCCGGCCTGGCGATGGCCGCGCACCTGGCGGGCGTGCCGACGGCCTGGATCGGCGCCGGCGGCGTGGTGCTGCTGGGCATCGGCATCCTGATGGCCGTCACCAAGACGCGCCAGCGCGAGACGCCGCCGCGCTACTAGCGGGCGCTGCTAGCGGAACCGGACGCGGACCGTCCCGGGCTGCTGGACCCGGACGCCCTCCATGCCGTCCAGCATCTCGTAGGCGACGCTGCTGGACGGCGCGTCCCGGCCGATCTGTGCCAGCACGTCCGCGTTCTCGAACAGGGCGGAGAAGGGGAGGTCGAACAGCGTGACCTCCGAGCCGTCGGCGTAGGCCGCCGTGGTCTCGACGACCTCGCCCTCGACCCGGAGCGAGACCACCATCCGGGCGTCGCCGAACGTGGAGCCGAGCCCGCCCAGCAGCTCCTCCATGTTCGGGCCGTCGTCCTCGGTGCCCTCGCCGTCGCGACTGGCGGCGGTCCGCTTGGTGGGCGGCGGCTTCTGGACCAGGACCCGCAGCGTCGCTGGGTCGCCCGGTCTCGAACAGGAAGCGCAGTTCCACGTCTGGGTCCGACGAGGACTCGGGATCGTCGGCTCGGAACGCCCTCTAGGTCTGGGGCCGAGTACCGCACCGTCTGGATGTCGGGCGTGGCGTAGACGGCGACGTAGCCGGCGTCTAGGAGCTCGAACCGGTCCAGTCGGACGCCAGCGCCTAGCGCCTGCGCTCGCGCTTCCGCCTGGTCCCGGTCGAACAGGCTCGTCGTCTTCCCCCGCCTCCTGCGCCTCTGCCATCGCGAGCGCCAGAAAGCCGGAGAATGCCACGCTGTCGCGGACGGTCGCCGAGCCGTCCGGGCGGACCGAGATCACCGACGAGACGTGGAAGCAGCCGCTCAGCGCGACCGCCAGCGCGACGGCGAGGAGGGGCAAGCGGCGTGCGAGCATCTGGGGCGGGGCTGGCGGTGGCCACAAGGATAGTCCAAACGAGAGCAGCCCCGCCCCCCGAAGGGGACGAGGCTGCCGGCGGAAGACCGGGAGACCGAAGGGGCCTCCCGGTCCCGAACGCCCGCCGATCAGTACGGGTCGTAGGAGGGGTTCTCCAGCAGGAACCGGAACCGCTCGCAGTCGACGGGGAGCGACTCCACGCGGCGGTTGCGCTCGCAGCCCGGGCCGGGGTCCTCCTTGTCGCACGACGGGACGGCGGCGCCGCGGTTGCGGATCTGGAGGCGGCTGGCGCTGACGCCGCGGCTGAGGTAGTAGTCGTAGACGGCCTGCGCTCGGCGGCCGGCCAGGCTCAAGCCGAAGCGGTCACCCTCGGAGGTGTCGGTGTAGCCGTCGATGAACACGCAGCAGGCGGGGTTCGAGAGCAGCAGGTCCACGTTCTCGTCCAGCAAGGCGCGGCCGCGGCGGTCCAGCGAGCCGGTGCCGTAGTCGAAGTAGACCGAGTTCAACTCGACGATGTCGCACACCAGCGGCGTCTCGACGACGGGCGGGGCCGGCGTCACCGGTCGCACGGGCGGCAAGGGCTCGCGGTACTCAGGGACGCGGGGCGCGGGGGCCCCGCCGAAGCCGAGGCGGAGGCCGGCGGTGATCAAGCCCGAGTTGAACCGGGTCCGGAAATCCCGGTCGCCCTCGTTGATGACGTCGGTGCACCGCTCCTGGGAGGGGTCCTCGTCACACGTCGGGATGGGCGTGCCGCCTTGGGCGAGGCAGGCGGCCTCGTCGAAGTCGGGGCTCTTCTTGTCGCAGACGTCGGCGCCGGCGGCCGCGGCGGCGAAGCCCGTCTCCGTGCCGACCTCGGTGATGCCGAAGCGGTAGCTGCCCTCGGCGTAGAGCGAGAGGTTGCGGCTGACGCCGAGCTCGATCCCCAAGCCGACGGGGACCGCCAGCGCGGTGGTCTCGACGCCCGGGGCGCCGTCGCCACTGGCGAACAGGCCGCTCAGGCCCGAGAACACGTAAGGCGACAAGCCCCGACCCGGTCTCGTCAGGTAGTACAGCAGGTTGCCCTCGGCCAGGTACGTCTGGCTGGTTAAGAACGGGTTGGCGTTGAACGGCGTCACGTCCTCTCGCACGTCGTCGGCGCCGATGTTGAGGAGGCCTCCCAGCACGCGGCCGTACAGGTTGCCGGCGAGGGGGAAGGAGACCTCGGCGGTAACGCCCAGGTTCGTCGCGACGACGTCGTCTTGGAGCGCGGCCGAGCCGACCAAGACGTCGGGACCGGAGTAGATGTAGGGGCCGACGCCCAAGCCGACGCGCACGCCGGGGCGCGCGTCCTCGTAGAGGTCGTCGTCGTCATCGAGGCCGTTGTAGACGGGGCCGTCGTAGACGGGCTGAGCCACCGCCGCCGTGGCGACGAGCGCCAGGGCCATCAGGGGGAGAAAACGGTTCATGTGTCTTTGAGAGCGGAGAGCAAGCCGCTGAGCCGGAGGTGGCCGCAGGCGGGCGTTCAGATCTCGTATCAGCAAAGACCCTGCGGGACTCAACCGCTCGGTCTACACACGCGGAGTCAGGCAGCGCGCAGTTCCGGCCGCCTGCTCTGAACGCGACGTTGCGGGCGGTCGCGCAACCCCGCTGGCGACGACCACCACCAGTCGGGAGCACAAAAAGAAGAGGGGCGGCCCGCTGGGTAGCAGGCCGCCCCTCTCGGGAGCGCGAGGCTCGTCCGTCTACGTCAGCCTAGAAGCCGGCGCACGAGGACGGGATCGAGTCGGCACGACGCGAGCGGCTGTCGCCCGGGCCGGGATCCTCCTTCGGGTTCGCGTCCGGGTCGACACCGCGGCCAACGGCGCGGAGGCGGTCGGCGTCGATGCCCTGGGCCACGTAGTACTGCAGCGCGGCGTCGGCACGGCGCTGCGAGATCCGCATCGCGTCGCCGGGCTCAGCGCCGTCGCTGTAGCCGTTGATCGTGACGCAGATGTCCGGGCAGCGGCGCAGGATCTCGATGTTCTCGTCCAGACGGCTCATGGCGTCGGCCGTGAGCGTCGAGGCACCGTAGCCGAAGAAGACCGGGTTGAGCTCCGTGATGTCGTCGCAGAACGTGTCGCCGACCGTCACCGGGATGGTGCAGGTGTCGGTGCCGAACTGGTTCGTCGCCGTGATGGTCACGGTGTAGGAGCCGGTCTCGCTGTAGGCGTGGCGGGCCGGGAGCGTCGAGGCCGTCGTGCCGTCGCCGAAGTCGACGCGGATGGTCTCGGCGTCGGTCGCCGTCGCGTTGATCGTCAGCTGCTCACCGACACCGACGCGGCTCGGCGTGGCGCGGCAGCCAGCCAGGACCGGCGGGTTCGGGGGCTCAACGACGTTGACCAGGCAGGACTCGGAGTCGTCGCCGCCCTCGTTCATCACCATCGCCGTCACCGTGTAGGTGCCGGGGGCGCGGAAGGCGTGCGAGGAGCTCATGCCGGAGCCGGTCGAGCCGTCGCCCCACTGCCACGTCGTCGAGACGGGCTGGGTGGCGTCGTCGTTGACCATGACCATGAACGAGCCGGTCTCGCCGACCTCGAGCTCGGCCGGGCACTCCAGGCCCTCGATCTCCGCAGCCGTGAACGGCGCGCGGAAGGCGAACTTGAGCCCGCCACCGAGGTTGGCCAGGATGTCGAAGTCCGCGTCGTCGCCTTGGATGCCGAACGCTCCAGCGTCCGCGCCGTCAAGCGCCACGTCCGGGAACACGAACGTCGACTGACCGCCGAGGAACAGGCCGAGGCGGGGCGAGAGCGCGATGTCGAGGCCGAGGCCGACGACCGGGCCGTAGCCCAGGACGTCGTCGCCGACGCCCGTCGCGTTGTTACGCTCGTTCTCTGTGCCTTGGCCGAAGACCAGGGCGCCACCCAGCTCGACGTAGGGCGTGATCTTGGCCGAGGCGAAGGGGAGGTACCGGAACAAGAGCTGCCCCTGCTGGACGTAGTTGTCGGTGTTGAACGTCCTCCCCGACTTCACGTCGAAGTTGGGGCTCGTCTGCCACATGTAGCCGAGCCCGAGCGACAGGTTGTCGCTGAGCAGGTAGCCGAGCTCGCCACCGACGGCGCCACCGATCTGGTCGAAGCCGTCGCGGATGTCGGGCTTGGCCTCGCCGACCTCGCCGTCTGGGTTGCCGTCGAGGTCGCCGTAGTAGCCCGTGACGCCTCCGCGGAGCAAGATGTAAACGGATTCACTGGGGCGGACTACCTGGGCCTGGGAGGCCGTGGCGAGGAGGAGCGCCGCGCACCAGAGGAAGTAGGTCGAGAGACGCGAGGTCATCGTCTTCTCCGGTCGGTTCTGAGTCATGGAGAGGGGGGGGGTGGGTGAAGAAGCTTCGGCAGCTGCCGAGAGCTGGGGGAGAGGAGCGAAGCCGTGTGGCCTCCGGTCGGCGCTCTGACCCTTCGGTCTAAGTATCCGAACCATCTCGCGGAGTTGCAAGACGCAACTCGCTGGAAGATTCCGGTGAGCGCAGGGGCGTACGTCGAGACGACGATCTATCCGTTTCGGATCTCGGGTACAGAGGACGGGGCGGAGTCAGGCTGGGGGTGAGCCGGTCCAACAGGACGCGTCCCAGCGGGTTCCGCCCCTCCGGGCCGTCACGCGAGCCCGTCGACCATGCGGTCGAGGCGGCTCTTGGTGTTGGCGGCCTGGTTCGGGTGGAGCACCCGGCGGCCCGCCAGCCGGTCGAGCTGGGCCTTGATCTCGCCCAGCTTGGACTGCGCCGCGGCCGGGTCGGTCTCGGCCTCGAGGTCCTTGATCAGGGTCCGGACGCGGACCTTCTGGTAACGGTTGCGGGCGCGGCGCTTGGCGTCCTGGCGGACGCGCTTGGCGGCGGACTTGTGCTGCGGCATGGGGCGTGGCCGGCCGGACCGGCAGAGTTCGACCGCGCTGGGACGGTCCTTAGAGATCGTGGAGCCGGCTAAGTTAGGGGGGAGCCTCTGTATCGGTATGCAGATGCAACGAACTAGACCGGCCCCTGCGGGCCCGTAGGCCCACCACCCAGAGTCCGTGACCGACTTCCTGCGCGACCTGTTCTCCCGGCCTGGCGCGCCCCGGACGGTGATCGTCCTGGAGTCCGACACCATGAGCACGCCGCGGCAGTACGAGGTGCGGCCCGGCTACGCGCTCTACGCCGCCGTCATCGGCGCCGTGCTGCTGGCGGCGCTGGCGATCGCGGCCATCGTGCTGACCCCGTTGCGGGGGCTTGTCCTGGGGCCAGGAACAGGGCAACTCCGAGTGGTCGCCTCGGAAAACGCCCGGCGCGCTGCGGCACTCGAGGACTCGCTCGCGGTCCAGTACCAGCAGATGGCCCAGCTCCGCGCCATCATCACCGGCGAGATGGACGACCTGAACGACGGCGCGCTCGACCCGTCGGCGTTCTCGCTCCCCGACGCCGCCGACCTGCCGGAGTCGCCCAGCCCGGGTGCCCCCCCCGCCGAGCGGACCAGCGACCACGCCCAGCCCGCCTTGCCGATGCGCTCGCTGGGCCCGGCTGGCGACGCCCCCAGAGATGCCCAAGCCGCTGCCGCGTACCTCGACGGCCTGCGGCTGCCCGCCCTGCCCCCGGTCGACGGCACCCAGTCGCGCGGCTACGACGCCGGCCGCGGTCACCTCGCCATTGACTTGGCCGCCAAGGAAGGCTCGCCGGTCCGGTCGTTCGGCGGCGGCTACGTGGTCCTGGCCGACTGGACGAACGACGGGGGCCACACGATCGCCGTCCAGCACCCGGGCGGGTACCTCTCCGTGTACAAGCACAACAGCCGGCTGCTCAAGCGCGTCGGGGACCGCGTCCGAGCCCGGGAGACGGTGGCGCTGAGCGGGAACACGGGCGAGATCACGTCGGGCCCCCACCTCCACTTCGAGGTGTGGCGCGACGGCCTGGCGCAAGACCCCGCCGCTCTCCTTTTGACGCCCTGACATGGCCCTCTTCCGCTCCGACGATTCCCCTATGGCCCGCTCCTCCGCCCCCGCCGCCAACCCCGCCGAGCAGCACAACATCATCGGGACGTCGACGGTCGTCGAGGGGACGCTGCGCTCCAGCGGCAACGTCAACATCTCGGGCACGGTCAACGGCAACGTCGAGGTCGAGGGCCGCACGATGGTGATGCCGGGAGGCGTGATCGACGGCGAGCTCTCGTCGACGAGCGCCGAGGTCGCCGGCACGGTCAAGGGCCGAGTCGTCGTAAGGGAGCGGCTGGTGCTCAAGGCGACGGCCGTCATCGAGGGCGACATCCGAACGGGCAAGCTGGTCGTGGAGGACGGGGCCTCGTTCAACGGCCAGTGCGTCATGGGTCAGAACGCTACCCAAGACCGGGCGCCGGCGGTGGGCAAGGCCCCCCGCACCGAACTGGCGGAGGGGGAGCGCCAGCGCGGCGGGATCGCCGGAGGGGGCGGGCGGTAGGACGGCACACGCCTCTCCCACCGCGATGGCCAAGAAGGACCCCTGGGCCGACAAGCCCGACCGCTTCGACCGCGCCGACCGCGAGTGGGCGTCCCGCTGGGCCGACCAAGCGCCGCTCGACCCGGAGGACGAGGCCGAGCCGCCCGGGCCCGGTTACCAGAACAAAGAGGTCACCGCCGAGGTCGTCCGCGACAGCTACGGGAGGGGGATGACGGCGGCCGGCCCGCACCTCGGCTTTGGCATGCAGCTGGCGGCGGGCATGCTGGTCTTCGTCGGCGGAGGCATCGCCATCGACCGGTGGCTGGGTACGACGCCGTGGGGCGTCCTGGCCGGCGCGAGCCTCGGGATGGTCGGCATTATGTATATGGTGGTCCGGTTCGCCCGGGAGGCCGACGCGGCCAAGCGGCGGTAGCGCCCGCCCCGGGCCGCTGGCGGCGCGTCCCTCGGAAGCTGGCGGGCGGGCTCCGCCAGCGGGATGCGGGGGCCCGCCTCGCGGCCGCTCGGGAGCGGGGAGATGGCCTCCGTGAATCCTCACGCCCCGCTTTGCCCCGTCTTCACCCCTGCTTTGGGCCCCCTCTACGGGGCCCGGACTAGCTTCGTGGACCGCCTGACCCCGGGCACCCGCCGTGCGTCGCCCGATTCCCCCGTCGTCCCCCCGATGAGCGTTCCCGAAAGCCTGCTGCTCGGCGCCCTTCTGGGCGTGGCGTACTCGGCCGCCGCGGTGCTCGTCGCGCGCCGGGCGCGCGCGATGGACGACTCGAACGCGGTGCTGGGTCTGGTCTTGGGCGGGATGCTGGTGCGGATGGCGCTGGCCCTCGTCGCCTTCGGCGCGATCCTCGCCTGGGTGCCCGTCCTGCGCGGTCCGTTCGTGGCCGGGCTGGGCGTCACGTTCGTGATCGGCATGGCCGTCGAGATGTCCTTCCTGATGGGCCGCACGGCTCGCCCCTCCGACTCCTGATGCGGACCCCGCTGCGACTCGCGCTCCTCGCCCTGCTGGCGGTCTCCGTCACCGGCCCCGCTTGGGCCGCCGGCGAGGGCGAGGACTTGGACGCCGTCCACCACACCTCCGACGGCAACTACCTCGACTTCTCCCCCTTTCCCAAGCGGGAGCTGCCCCGGCTGTTCGTCGTCCGCCGCGCCGACGGCTCCCTGGGCTTCGACGCCTTCGGCTCCTCGACGGCCGCCGTCGCCAGTGGGAGCTACGCCATCGCGGGCCACGGCGGAGGCGGGCATGGCGAGGGCGACGCGTCGGACCTGACGCCCGGCATCGAGAACGACGAGGGCGACCGCGGCCCCGGCCTGCCCGTCGAGGAGCTGGCGGAGGCCAACGCCGAGGAGATCCTGGGCGAGGGCGTCGAGGCCGAGAGCCCCTACGACGCCGTCCTGATCGCGACGAATGGCGCCGACATCGTGCTCGACCTGTCGATCACGCGGCACCTGGTGTTCATCTTCCTCGCCGTCACGCTGCTGCTGGTGCTGTTCCTGCCCACGGCGGCGAAGTACAAGCGCGGCGTCGGCCGGACCTCGGCGCCGAAGGGCGTGCTCCAGAACATGCTGGAGACCATCATCATCTACATCCGCGACGAGGTGGCGCGGCCCAACCTGGGCGACAAGACCGACCGCTTCCTGCCCTACCTGCTGACGGTCTTCTTCTTCATCCTGGCCTGCAACCTGCTCGGGCTGATCCCCTTCGGCGCGACGGCGACGGCGAACATCACCGTGACGGCCGTGCTCGCGATCGTCACGTTCGTCGTGACGCAGTTCGCCGGCACCAAGGACTACTGGGGCCACATCTTCAACCCGCCCGGCGTGCCCCTGATCGTCAAGCCGATCCTGGTGCCCATCGAGTTCATGGGCTTGTTCACCAAGCCGTTCGCGCTGGCGGTCCGGCTGTTCGCCAACATGACGGCGGGGCACCTGGTGATCCTCAACCTCATCGGGCTCATCTTCATCATCGGCAAGATGAGCTCGACCGCCGGCTGGGCCGTCGTGGTCCCGTCGGTGCTCCTGACGCTGGCGATCTACTTCCTGGAGGTGCTCGTCGCCTTTATCCAGGCCTACGTGTTCACGATCCTGTCGGCGCTGTTCATCGGGATGGCGACGGCCGAGCACGAGCACGACCACGACCACGCCGAGGACCACGGCCTGACCGCGCACGACGCGGCCGTCACCACCTCGAACGGGCAGACGCCCCACAAGCTGCACGACCGGACGGTCGGCACGGAGGCGACCTACGCCTAACCACACCCCGCGGCGGGCTCGCCGCACTCCCCGGGCGCGCCGCGCCCACTCGCTCAACCCACCCCCTCGAACGTCATGGACTCCCTCGCACTCGGATACCTCGCTGCTGGCCTCGGCGCCGGCCTCGCCGTCTTCGGCGCCGCCATGGGCATCGGCCGCCTGGCCGCCGCCGCCCTCGAAGGCTCGGCCCGCCAGCCGGAGGCCTCCGGCGACATCCGTACCACGATGATCATCGCCGCCGCCCTCATCGAGGGTGCCGCGTTCTTCGGCCTGATCGTCTGCATCCTGATGGCGATCAAGTAGTGACCGGGCGCTTGGGCGCCCCCACTGCTTCGCCCGGGACGAACGCGCCCGCCCCGCCCAGCGACCGCTAGCGGGGCGGGCGGTCCCGACCCCCCTTCCGGCATTCCCCGCCCTCCGATGGTTGTCTTCTTGCTCGCCGCCAACCTGCTCTCGCCCAACTGGGGGCTCGCGGTCTGGCTGGGCATCGTGTTCGATCCTGTTCCTGCTCATCATGTCCAAGTTCGTTCTGCCGAGCGTGCTGGGCGGGTTGAAGGAGCGCGAGACGACGATCCAGAGCTCGCTCGAGCAGGCCGAGCGCGCCAACGCCGAGGCCGCCCGCCTGCTGGCCGACAACGAGTCGGCGCGGCGCGAGGCCGAGGCCCAGGCGCAGTCGATCCTGCGCGACGCGCGTGAGCAGGCGACGACCCAGCGCGACGCGGACATCGCCAAGACCAAGGCCGAGATCGCTCGGATGCAGGCCTCGGCCCAGTCCGACATCGAGACCCAGAAGCAGCAGGCGCTCTCCGAGCTCCGCTCCGAGGTCGCCGCGCTGGCGGTCGGCGCCGCCGAGAAGATCCTGAACCGTGAGATCGACGCCCAGGCCCAGCAGGGCTTGGTCGACCAGTTCATCTCGGACCTGCCCAAAAACTGAGGTGGTTCTGGGTCCAAGGTTGGCTGCGCCTTCGCTTCGCGGTCTGGGGTTCACGAGGACCCGCACCTGAGCGAACCCTGAACCCCTTCACCCCGAACGCTCTATGTCGCCAGTCGCCCGCCGCTACGCCCAGGCCCTGACCGAGGAGGCCCAGAAGGCCGGCTCGCTCGACGCCGTCGATTCCGACGTGGCACTCGTCGCCGAGACGCTCGACGGCTCGCGCGACCTGCGCCTGGCGCTGACCAGCCCCGTCGTCTCGCACGACAAGAAGGGCGCGATCCTGGACCGGCTGTTTAGCGGCAACGTCTCCGACCTCACCTCGCGGTTCCTGACGCTGCTCGTCCAGAACGACCGCGACGGCGAGATCCCGAGCATCCTCGACGCCTACCGCCAGCTACGCGACGAGCGAACGAACACGGTCGAGGCGCTCGTCCGCTCGGCCAAGCCGCTCAGCCCCGACGAGGCCGACCGCCTCAAGCGGGGACTGGAGGCGCGTGCCGGTCAGACCGTCCGCATGCGGATCGAGGTCGACCCCGACTTGATCGGCGGGCTGGTGGTCCGCGTGGGCGACGTCGTCTACGACCGCTCGGTCCGCCACCAACTCGACTCTTTGCGCGATCAGCTTGCCGACCGCGCCGCCGTCTCTCTGAATTAAACCCCGCGTGGCGGGCCAGGCCCCCCACGCTTTACGCACCACGACCATGGCAACCGCGATCCGCCCCGACGAAGTGACCGCCGTGCTCCGCGAGGAGCTGGGCAACTTCACCTCCGAGACCGACACCTACGAGGTCGGCACCGTGCTCCAGGTGGGCGACGGCATCGCCCGGTTGTACGGGCTGTCGAAGGTCCAGGCCGGCGAGCTCATCGAGTTCCCCGCCTCGGGCGTCACCGGCATGGTGCTGAACCTGGAGGAGGACAACGTCGGCGCCGTGCTCTTCGGCGGCGGCGACGCCGTCAAGGAGGGCCACGACGCCCGCCGCACCGGCCGCATCGCGTCCATCAAGGTGGGCGAGGGCATGCTGGGCCGCGTCGTTGACCCGCTGGGCAACCCGCTTGGACGGCAAGGGGCCGATCGCGGGCGAGCTGTTCGAGATGCCCATCGAGCGCAAGGCGCCGGGCGTGATCTACCGCGAGCCCGTCACGGAGCCGCTGCAGACCGGCATCAAGGCCATCGACGCGATGGTGCCCATCGGGCGCGGCCAGCGCGAGCTCGTCATCGGCGACCGCCAGACGGGCAAGACCGCCGTCCTGCTCGACACCGTCCTCAACCAGAAGCGGACGCACGAGACGGGCGACAAGCCGGTCTACTGCATCTACGTCGCCATCGGGCAGAAGGCGTCCACGGTCGCCACGCTGCAGGCGGCGCTCGAGCGCTACGGCGCGATGGAGTACACCGTCATCGTGAACGCCCCGGCCTCGACGCCGGCGCCGCTGCAGTTTATCGCGCCCTTCGCCGGCGCCTGCATCGGCGAGTTCTTCCGCGACACCGGCCGTCACGCGCTGTGCATCTACGACGACCTGTCGAAGCAGGCCGTCGCCTACCGCGAGGTGTCGCTGCTGCTCCGCCGCCCGCCGGGCCGCGAGGCCTACCCCGGCGACGTGTTCTACCTGCACTCGCGCCTCTTGGAGCGCGCCGCCAAGATCACGGCCGACGACACGATCGCCCGTGACATGAACGACCTGCCCGAGTCGCTCCAGGGCAAGGTCAAGGGCGGCGGCTCGCTGACGGCGCTGCCGGTCATCGAGACCCAGGCCGGCGACGTCTCGGCGTACATCCCGACCAACGTGATCTCGATCACCGACGGTCAGATCTTCCTGGAGTCCAACCTCTTCAACGCCGGTGTCCGCCCGGCCATCAACGTCGGCATCTCGGTCTCGCGCGTCGGTGGCAACGCCCAGATCAAGGGGATGAAGAAGGTCTCGGGCACGCTGCGCCTGGACCTCGCGCAGTACCGCGAGCTGGAGGCGTTCGCCAAGTTCGGCTCGGACCTCGACCCCGCCACGCAGCGCCAGCTCAACCGCGGCGCCCGACTGGTCGAGGTCCTGAAGCAGGGCCAGTACGAGCCCGTCCCGGTCGAGGAGCAGGTCGCCATCATCTACGTCGCCGGCAAGGGCCTGCTCGACCAGGTGCCCGTCAACCGCATCCGCGAGGTGGAGGCCGAGTTCCGCGAGGCGCTCCGGCTCAAGCACCCCGACGCGCTGGCGACCGTCACCGCCAGCGGCAAGCTGACCGACGAGGCCGTCGCCGCCTTCGAGCAGGAGGCCGCCGACCTCAGCGCCAAATACGCCGCGTAGTTCGTCTCCGTGGGGCACCGTCCGTGGTGCCCCCGCCCACGCCCTCCACCCATGGCTTCTCTTCGCGACATCCGCGGCCGGATCGGCTCGGTCAAGAACACGCAGCAGATCACGCGCGCCATGAAGATGGTGGCGGCGGCCAAGCTCAGGAAGGCCCAAGAGCGAATCTTCTCGGCCCGGCCCTACGCGTTCAAGATCCGGGAGATGATCGGGCACCTGCGCCAGCGGCTCGACGTGACCAGCCACCCGCTCTTCGAGGAGCGCGACGAGATCAACGGCGCGCTCGTGATCGTGGTCACCAGCGACCGCGGGCTGGCGGGCGCGTTCAACGCCAACCTGCTCAAGGTGGCCGAGGCGACCATCGCCGAGCGCTTCCAGGCGCAGCGCGACGCCGGCACGCTCAAGATCCTGGCCATCGGCCGCAAGGCGCACGAGTACTTCGGCAACCGCGGCTTCACGCTTGGTCGGCGACTACCAGGGCGTGTTCAACGACCTCCGCTTCCCGCTGGCGGGCGAGATCATCAACATCGCCGTCGAGGGCTACCTCGACGACGAGTGGGACGTGGTGGAGGTGATCTACAACGAGTTCAAGAACACGATCACCCAGAACCGCGTCGCCGAGCAGCTGCTGCCGATCCCGGCCGAGACCTTCTTCACGCCGGTCATGGAGGAGTCCGCCGACGTGATCACGGAGGACGAGGAGGCGGAGGCGGTCGAGTACATCTTCGAGCCCTCGGCCGAGGTGCTGCTGGAGAGCCTGATCCCGGAGTACCTCCAGTACCAGCTGTGGCGCGCGCTCCTGGAGTCGAACGCGTCCGAGCAGGGCGCCCGGATGGTGGCCATGGACGCCGCGACGACGAACGCGGGCGAGCTGCTCAAGGACCTCAAGCTGACGTACAACCGCGCTCGGCAGGCGGCCATCACGACCGAGATCATCGAGATCTCGTCGGGCGCCGAGGCCATGACGAACGGCTAGCACGCGCGACCCCGCTCCCGACTCCGACCGCCAGTGGCACGCGCCGCTGGCGGTTTCGCTTGCCGGCTTACTTGGCGGCCGCCATCGTGACCTCCGCCAGCGTCAAGCCGCCGACCAGGCCGTAGCCGCCCGTCACGTTCGAGGGCAGGTTGATCGGCTCCGCGAACGGGTTCTCCTCGCCCTGGCCGCCGAAGGTCGCGATCTGGTAGGCGTCGTAGACGTCCTGCGCCAGCGCGGCGACCTGGACCGTCAGCACGTCGTCCTCGGTGCCGCCATCGTAGCCGTAGTACCCGCTGTAGCCGGCGGTCATGGAGAACGCCCACGTGCGGCCGTCGAACGACTGGTCGTCGACGGTGACGAAGCGGAAGTTGTTGTCGTCGAGGTCGATCTCGCGCGCGGACGCTAGGATCACGGGGTCCGACGACGAGAAGTAGGTCGGCTGGCGGCGGAAGACCGTCTTGTCCTCACACGTCACGGGGGCGGCGCTGTAGTCGCACTCGGGGTAGGTCTGGAGGGAAGGCCCCTGGATGAGGGCGACGCCGTAGCGGTCGCCCCGCCCCGAGGGGTCCGCCACGCGCACGCTGAAGCGGCGGCGGCCGTCCTCCGTCTCCTCCCCCTCCTCGACCGCCAGCGCGGGGCGCTGGGGCAACGTCACCGTCCCCTCCGCCGCGGGCAGCCCGCTCTGCTCCACGCGGATGGTGTACTGGCCCCCGGCCTTCAGCGGCACCGCGCCGGCGAACGGACCGCACTCGTAAAACGATTGCTCCCCCGTCCGGTAGTCGTAGCGGTCGCACTGCGCCGAGCGCACGCGGAGCCGCTCCACGAACTGCCCGTCGCGCAGCAGGGTCACGACGGCGTCGGCGTTGGTCTCGGTGTAGCCGCCGTAGTACGACCGGGGGTCGAACACGTAGGGGTCGACGCTCACGCCGGTGCGGACGACGGCGACCGAGTCGGCCGCCAGCAGGGCGTTGATGACCGTCCGCTCTTGGTGGTCGGGCAGGTCGATGTCGAGCGTCGGCGTGAAGTCGCAGCCGGCCAAGCCGGCCAGCAGGACGAGGAGCGCGAGGCGGAGGGAGGCGGGCATCGGTTAGAACGAGAACTGGTAGGACAACGTCGGCAAGACGGGGAAGAGCGCGATGCCCTGCAGGCCGCGGCGCTCGACGCCGTCGTCCCCGAACTCGTCGTCGAAGAAGGTGAGGAACGGGTTCTTCTGGTTCGTCGCGTTGTAGACGTTGAGCGAGATCGCGTGGGGGCGCGGCCCGCGCCGGAAGTACCACGTCGCGGCCAGGTCCAGGCGGACGTAGGCGGGCAGGCGGAAGCTGTTGCGCGGGCCGTAGACCGTCGTGTTGCGGCCGAAGCCGTTGTTCTGCAGCCAGTCCTCGGGCGAGCCGTAGCCGTAGCCCGTCCCCTGGTACTCGGCGATGGGCAACGTGACGGCGTCGCCGGTGCCGTAGACGAAGGCGGCCGAGACGTCGAACGGGCGCGAGATCTGGTAAAGCGCGACCGCCGAGACGTCGTGGCGGCGGTCGTAGCGGAAGGGGAACCGCTCGCCGTTGTTGAGCGCGTCGAACTGGCGGTCGGTGCGGGCCAGCGTGTAGCCGAGCCAGGTCGTCAGGCGCTCGGTCCGGTGCTGGACGAAGACCTCCAGGCCGCGGCTCGTCCCGTCGCCCGTCACCACCAGCTCCTGCCAGTCGTCGAAGGGCGTCGTGAAGGCGGCGCCGTCGCGGTAGGCCACCAGCCCGCGCATGTCGCGCCAGTAGCCCTCGACGGTCCACGTCGTCTTGCCCGACGGCGACGAGCCCGCGAGCCCGAGCGCCACCTGCGTTCCGCGCTGCGGTCCGATGGAGTCGGCGGGCACCCACAGGTCGGCGGGCAGGCCGACGCCGGCGCCCGACGTCAGCAAGTGCAGCGGCTGCTGCGTGATCGCCGCGCTCGCCTTGAGCGCCAGTCGGTCGCGCAGCTGGAACGCGGCCGAGAAGCGGGGCTCGACGGAGGGGTACGTGTAGCCGCCGGTCGTGTAGATGGCGCCGTGGACGCCCAGGCCCAGCTGCAGGCGCGAGCTGACCCGCCACTCGTCCTCGGCGTAGAGCACGGCGTCCAGGCCCGTCGTCTGGCTCGCGCCCAGCAGGGTGTCGATGGCGAGGCCCTCGCGCGCGATCTCGCCCGTCAGCGACAGCGCGCCCGGCGTGAAGCGGTGCAGCGTGGCCCCGCCGCCCACGCGGACGGTGTGGCCCCGGCCCAGCGCCAGGTCGAGGTCGGCGCGCGCGCCCAGGTCCCGGATGCCCGAGGTGTAGCGGATGCGGGCGATGGACTCGTCCGGGCCGCCGCGGTCCTCCTCGGTGTTGGCGCCCACGTCGAAGTTGTAGTCGCTGGCGGTCAGCGTGACCGCGGCGAAGGCGCGCGGCGACAACACGCGCGTCCAGCGGAGCGCGCCGGTCAGGTTGCCCCAGTCCAGGCCTCCGCCGTAGACGTCCTGCCGGCCCGTCGGCTGGCAGCCGAACTGGTCGCAGCGCTCGGCCGGGTCCAGCACCTCGAACCCGAACACGTCGGCGCCGCCGTACAGGCTGAGGTAGACGCGGTCGCGCTCGTTGGGCTGCCAGTTGAGCTTGGCGTTGAGGTCGTAGAAGTACGCGCTCGGGTCGACGGTCTCGCCGCCGTTCTCCCGCGAGTCCCGGTTGGCCGCGTTGATGAACGGCCGCGCCAGCAGGTCGACGTAGGTGCGGCGGCCCGAGACCAGGAACGACGCCTTGCCCGGGATGACGGGGCCTTCGAGCAGCATCCGCGACGAGATCAGGCCCACCTGGCCCTGGCCCCCGAACTCCTCCATGTTGCCGTCCCGCAACCGCACGTCCAGCACCGACCCCAGCCGGCCGCCGAAGCGCGCGGGGTAGGCGCCCTTCGTCAGCTCGACGCGGCTCACGGCGTCGCCGTTGAACGTGGACAGGAAGCCGAACAGGTGCGACGAGTTGTAGACCGGCGTGCCGTCGAGCAGGATCAGGGTCTGGTCCGGCGAGCCGCCGCGGACGTAGATGCCCGCCGTCCCCTCGGCGCCGCCGCGCACGCCCGGGAGCAGCTGGATGGCCTTGAGCACGTCGGCCTCGCCCAGGAGCGCCGGCAACCCCTGGACGTCGCGTCCGGTGAGCGCCACCTGGCCCATCTGGGGCGTGGACTCGGGCCGGGCGCCGACCGAGCCGTCGTCGGCCTCGACCACCACCTCGCCCAGGCTCCCGTCGGCCGCCAGCGCGACGTCGAGCCGGGTGTCCTGGTCGGCGGCGACGGTGAACAGCTGGGGCTGGTAGCCCACGTACGACACCCGGACCTGGACCGAGTCGCTGGTCGCCAGCGGCAGGCTGTAGAAGCCGTAGGCGTTGGTCGTGGTGCCGGTGCGGAGCTCGGCGGCGTAGACCGTCGCCCCGATGAGCACCTCGCCGCTCTCGGCGTCGGTGACGACCCCGCTGAGCACGCCCGCTGGCGGCGCGCCTGGGACGGCGCCCGCGAGGGGGGCGGAGAACAGCAGCAGCGCGGCGAGGCGGACGAGCATGGCGACGGGGGCAAGCCTAGAACGTAGTCCGCCAGTCGGCGGTGGGTCGAGGGCATTCCGCGCCTCCACCGGCTGGCGGCTACGACAGAGAGTACGGGCGCCGCTCGCGGTCTGCTGCACGGGCGCCGAAAACGGGCCGAGACTGACGAGTCTAGTCGCCGAAGATCTCGGCGTATGGGTCGCGGTCCAGGACCCAGACGTAGAACAGCGCCCCCAGCGCGCCGTGCGCCACGCCCAGCGGCAGGACCGTCCGGTCGCGCAGGTAGAGCGGGGCGAACGCTCCGCCCATGACCGTCGTCGCGCCCGCGAGGGGCCAGTTGGGCACGTGGACCGCGCCGAACGCGGCGGCCGAGACCGGCACGACGGCAACCATCGGGCAGACCGGCGGCGTCGAGGTGCCGCGTCAGGAAGCCCTGCACCAGCGTCTGCTGGGTGAGCCCCCAGGCGGGGTACAGCACGAGCAAGGGGACGAGTGTCGGGTCGAGCTGCAGGGACCCGTTGGCGGCGCCATACGCGGCCATCCCCAGCGCCGCGCCGGCCGAGAGCAACGCGATGTCGCGCGACGCCCGGCCCAGGTTCTGCGTGCCCAGGCCGAGGTCGGTGAGGAAGCCGGGATCGGCGAGGGCTCGGGCGGCGGTGTAGCCGCCCCAGCCCACGACCACGGCCGGGATGAACACGTCGGACGCGTCCGCCCGGCTGGCGGCCAGGTGCCCCACGCCCGTCAGCACGACCGCGCCCATCTCGGCAAGCTCGCGCGCGTCCAGCCGGTCGGGCCGGAAGGACCCGTCGAGCGGGATCGTCAAGCGGACGGTCTGGGCAGAGGCGGCGGTGCCGGCGGCGACCGCCAGCAGGACGAGGAGCGTGCGCATGGGGCCAAGCTCGACCCCGGCGCGTGCGCCGGGCCTGGTGCAGGTGGACCAGGCGCGGCCGCGCTGGCGGAGGGCGGCCGCCAGTGGGACAGCGGGCGCCGCCGTGCCAACGTGCCCGCAGGCGTGTACTTTCGGCCGTTCACCCCCCACCTTTGCCGTGACCTTTCGGATGCTGCGTTTGGTCCTCGTCCTCGTGGCCGTCGCCGCCAGCGCGCGGGCGCAGCCGTTCGTGCCGGGCTACGTCGTGGTCCAGGGCGACACGCTGAGGGGCGAGGTGGCCTTGGGCACCGAGCCTGAAGCGGCGCGCGGCGTCTCGTTCCGGCCCTCCGCCGACCGACCCGCGACGACGTACGACACCGGCGGCGCCTCGGCGTTCGGCGCCGACGGCGCGCGCCAGTACCGCCGCGGCCAGTTCCCGACGGCCTCCGCCCGCGTAGCCCCGAGCGACCCCATCGTGTTCGCGCGCGTCGTCCGCGATGGGGCGCTCGGCCTGTTGGCCTACGAGCCTGTGACCGGGCGCCCGACGTTCGCGCTCGACCAGCAGGGGACGTGGATTGGGCTCGTCCTGGTCCAGCCCCGGGCCGTTGGCGACCGCGAGCGACGGCCCTACCTCCAGGTCCTCGCAGGCACGCTCACCGACGCCTGCGGGCCGCTCGACATCGAGCGCCTGCCGTACGTCGAGAGCGCGCTCGCCCGCGTCGTCGAAGCCCACAACGCGTGCGGCAACCCGGGGTATGTGGCGCCGCCCCAGGCTGGGGCGGTCCGGCAGCAGATCGGCGTCAGCGTCGAGGTCGCCGTCAGC
This sequence comes from Rubricoccaceae bacterium, assembly GCA_963789285.1. Classification (GTDB taxonomy): domain Bacteria; phylum Bacteroidota; class Rhodothermia; order Rhodothermales; family Rubricoccaceae; genus Rubrivirga. The sequence goes on along the minus strand of CAWBJZ010000004.1, from coordinate 899,330 downwards.
GGCACCGCCGGAGCCTTCCGCCGCGCGAGGAGGTCGCCCTTTCCAGCCGAGGACCCTGGCCTGTCGTCGGTGCGGGGCAGCGTGATCGCCGAGTTCCAAGTGCCTTTCCTGGGAGCGGCCGTCCGGCCGGTGCTGGGGGCGGAGTTCGACTACGGCACCGTGCGGCTGGCGGCAGGGACGAGTAGCCTAGGGCTGGCGGACATCAACACGGCCCACCTGCGGCTGGGCGTCCGGCTGGTACCCGCCTTCGAGGTGGCGAGGGTCCACGTCGGGCTCGGCCTGCTCGCGGGGCCGTCGGTGCGGCGCGACCGCGTGTCGGAGGTGCCCGTCGGCGACCGCGACGACGTCATCCGTGGCACCGATTCCAGGGAATTCACGTCGAGCGCGGGCCAGTATATCGAGGTGGGCGCGGGCGCGTCGTCGCTGCCCTTCGACGTCCTGGTGCGCGCGCAGACGCAGGTTTTCACGTCTGGGAGCGCTCTGCTGCCGATCTCGCTCGGCGACCGCTACGGCGTCCGGTCGATCAGCGTGGGCGTGGCGGCGCGACTGTAGCACCGACGGCACCCTCGCGCTGGCGGCCGGCCTCCGCCAGCAGGAAACCGTACCAGTAGCCACTGCAAGGAGACCCGCTCGGGCCTCTCGCTAGGGCGAGGCCCCGGCCCGGGCCAGCGAAGAACCCGGCGCGGCGGGGGGCGTGGACCGCCCATGCTGATGCCCTCCCCTGGCTCACGCGGCACCGGCGGCCGAGGGTCGCGGCGCCACGGCCGCACCTCCGAAGACCTCACCCTGCGCGAGCGCGTCGGCGCGCTGCGCCACCTGCCGCCGTTCTTCCGCCTGGTGTGGGAGACCAACCCCGCGCTGTTCACGGCCGCCCTGGTGCTGCGGCTGATCCGCGCGCTGATCCCGGTGACGGCGCTCTACGTCGGCAAGTTGATCATCGACGAGGTGGTGGCGCTCACGACGGGCACGTACGCCGTCACCGACCTCGGCACGTTCCTCGACACCGCGCCCGGGCTCGCCATCGTCTGGCTGCTGGCGGCCGAGCTGGGGCTGGCCGTCCTGAGCGACGTGCTGGGCCGGGCGACGGCGCTGTGCGACTCCCTGCTGGGCGACCTGTTCACGAACGAGACGTCGGTGCGGCTGATGCGCCACGCGGCGGCCCTCGACCTGGCCCACTTCGAGGACGCCGACTTCTACGACCACCTGGAGCGCGCCCGGCGGCAGACGACCAGCCGGATGGTGCTCCTGAGCCAGACGTTCGGCCAGTTGCAGGACGGCGTGACCGTGGTGTCGCTGGGCGTCGGGCTGGCGGCGTACGCGCCGGGGTTGCTGCTGCTGCTGGCGGTCGCGTTGGTGCCGGCGTTTCTGGGCGAGGCCCACTTCAACGCCAAGAGCTACGCGCTCTCGACGTCGTGGACGCCCGAGCGACGCGAGCTCGACTACTTGCGCTACGTCGGCGCCTCGGACGAGACCGCCAAGGAGGTCAAGGTGTTCGGGCTTAACGGCTACCTCGCCGACCGCTACCGCCAGCTCTCCGACCGTTACTACCGCGCCAACCGCTCGCTCGCCACGCGCCGCGCGTCGTGGGGCGGGCTGCTCTCGGCCGGCGGCACGCTGGGGTACTACGCCGCCTACGCCGTCATCGTCTACCGGACCGCGACCGGGGCGTTCACCATCGGCGACCTGACGTTCCTGGCGGGCTCGTTCGGGCGGATGCGGTCGTTGCTGGAGGGGATGCTCTCGTCGTTCTCGACCGTCTCCGGCCAGGCGCTCTACCTCGCCGACCTGTTCTCGTTCTTCGAGATCCAGCCGATGGTCGCCACCGGCGACGACGCCCGACCGGCCCCGGACCCGATCCAGCACGGCTTCCGGTTCGAGAACGTCGGCTTCCAGTACCCCGGCTCCGACGCGTGGGCCGTCCGCGGGCTGACGTTCGACCTGCGCGCCGGCGAGGCGCTGGCGCTCGTCGGCGAGAACGGCGCGGGCAAGACGACGCTGGTCAAGCTGCTCGCCCGGCTCTACGACCCCGACGAGGGCCGCATCTTGCTGGACGGCCGCGACTTGCGCGAGTACGACCTCGACTCGCTCCGCCAGTCGGTCGGGGTCATCTTCCAGGACTTCGTCCGCTACCACCTGTCGGCGGCCGAGAACATCGCCGTCGGCCGCATCGACGAGCGCGAGGACCGCCCGCGCATCGAGACCTCGGCGCAGCGCTCGCTGGCGGACGCGGTCATCGAGGGCCTGCCGGACGGATACGAGCAGACGCTGGGCAAGCGGTTCAAGACCGGCGTGGACCTGTCGCGGCGGGCAGTGGCAGAAGGTGGCGCTGGGCCGGGCCTACATGCGCGACGCCCAGCTCCTCATCCTGGACGAGCCGACGGCGGCGCTCGACGCCAGGGCCGAGTTCGAGGTGTTCGAGCGGTTCAAGGACCTGACCGAGGGCAAGACGGCGGTCCTGATCTCGCACCGGTTCTCGACCGTCCGCATGGCCGACCGGATCCTGGTGTTGGACGGCGGCCGCGTCGAGGCCATCGGCACCCACGAGGAGCTGCTGGCCCAGGACGGCCGCTACGCCGAGCTGTTCGAGCTCCAGGCCCAGGGCTACCGCTAGCCCGGCTGGCGGCAGCCCTGAGCGGGGTGGCGCAGGCCCCCGGCGGCCGCTGCCGGCAGCGGCCGCCAGGGGGCGAGGGCCTTCGCGGCGGGGGCGCGGAGAATCCGCCGGCCGTCCCCAAACCGCCCGTCGGGCCGGGCGTTGTGCGGGATCCCTCGCCCACACCCCCGTTGCCCCACGCCTCGGACCCGCCGCGCGGCCGCTACCTCGCCGCCCTGTCCCTCACCGCGCTGGGCGTCGTCTACGGAGACATCGGGACGAGCCCGCTCTACGCCATCCGGGAGAGCTTCGGCGAGCTCTACGGCGTGGCCCCGACCCCGGAGAACATCCTGGGCGTGCTGTCGCTCATCTTCTGGAGCCTGATCGTCGTCATCTCGGTCAAGTACCTCGTGTTCGTGATGCGCGCCGACAACCACGGCGAGGGCGGCATCCTGGCGCTCACGGCGCTCGTCACGCCCACGCGGCACGCGGCGCCCGGCGGCGAGCACCGGCTGCAGACCGACCGGAGCCCGGCGGCGCTCCGCCGCCTCAACGGGCTGGTGTTCCTGGGCCTGTTCGGCGCGGCGCTGCTCTACGGCGACGGCATGATCACGCCGGCGATCTCGGTGCTGAGCGCCATCGAGGGGCTGGAGGTGGCCACGCCCGTGTTCGCGCCCTACGTGATCCCGATCACCGTCGTGATCCTGGTGGCCCTGTTCTCGATCCAGTACCGCGGCACGGCCGGGGTCGGCGCGGTGTTCGGGCCGGTGACGCTGGTGTGGTTCGCCGTGCTGGCGGTGCTGGGCGGCATCCAGGTGGCGGCGCACCCCGGCGTGCTGGCCGCGCTGAACCCCGCCTACGGCGCCGGGTTCTTCGGCGCCAACGGCCTCCGCGGGTTTCTGGTGCTGGGCTCGGTGTTCCTGGTAGTGACGGGCGGCGAGGCGCTCTACGCCGACATGGGCCACTTCGGGGTCCTGCCCATCCGCATCACCTGGTTCGCCGTCGTCCTGCCGGCGCTGCTGCTGAACTACTTCGGCCAGGGGGCGCTGATGATCGCCGACCCGGCGGCGGTCGAGAACCCGTTCTTCCTGATGATCCCCGGGCCGGACTGGGTGATCTACCCCGTCGTGGTCCTGGCCGCGCTCGCGACCGTGATCGCCAGCCAGGCCGTGATCTCGGGCGCGTTCTCGCTGACGCGGCAGGCCGTGCAGTTGGGGTACTTCCCGCGCATGGAGATCCGCCAGACGTCGGACCGCGAGATCGGGCAGGTCTACGTCCCGTTCGTGAACGGGGCCCTGCTGGTGGCGTCGGTCGGGCTGGTGCTGGGCTTCCGGTCGTCGAGCGCGCTGGCGGCGGCGTACGGCGTCGGCGTGACGACGATCATGGTGTTCACGACGGTCCTGTTCGCCGTCGTCGCGCGGCAGCGGTGGGGGTGGAGCCGGCCCGCCGTGGCGGCGCTGGCGGGGCTGTTCCTGGCCATCGACCTGGCGTTCTGGGGCGCGAACCTGCCCAAGATCCCCGAGGGCGGGTGGTTCCCGCTGGCCGTCGCCGGCGCCGTGTTCGTGGTCATGACCACGTGGAAGGCCGGGCGCACGCTGGTCGCGCGCCGGCTGGAGGACGAGGCGCTGCCGTTCGCGGCCTTCGTCGCCGACCCCGGCATCGACTCGCTGCCGCGCGTGACGGGCACGGCCGTGTTCCTGGCCGGCAACCCCGACCGGACCCCGCCGGCGCTCCTCCACAACATCAAGCACAACCACTGCCTGCACCGGGAGGTGGTGCTGGCGACGGTCGAGACCGAGGAGGTCCCCCACGTGGAGCCCGAACGGCGGGGGGCGGTCGAGAGCCTGGGCGACGGGTTCTGGCGGGTCCGCCTGACGTACGGGTTCATGGACCACCCCGACGTCCCGGCCGCGCTGGAGGCGCTGCGCCGGCCCGGGCTCCCGTTCAAGCCCATGGAGACGTCGTACTTCCTGGGGCGCGAGCGCATCCTGTCGACGGCCACGCGGGGGATGTCGCGGTGGCGCGAGACGCTGTTCGCGCTGGTCTCGAACAACGCCCGGAGCGCGACGGCCTTCTTCCGGATCCCGCCCAACCGCGTCGTCGAGCTAGGGACGCAGGTCGAGATCTAGCCCGCCCCCCGCCGCCAGTCGCTCACGCGCGGACCCGACCGGCGGGCTGGCAGCCGGTGGGACCGGCGGAGGCGGGGCTGGCGGGCACCTCGCGCGCTCGGCGGCGCTGGGTGACCCCGCCGCCCCAGACCCTCGAAGACCCGGTCGCCCCCGTCCGGTGCCTCCTCTCGGCGGCCGAGACCGTCGCCGTCGGCCGCGTCAACGAGCGCCGATCCCGGCTGCGGATCGAGACTTCGGCGCAGCCGTCGCTGGCGGACGCCGTGATCGAGGACCTACCGGAGGACCACGGGCAGACGCCGGGCAAGCGGTTCAAGAGCTTGACCAAGGTCAAAACGGCGGTCCTCATCCCGCACCGGTTTTCGGCCGTCCGCGTGGCCGACCGGATCGTGGTCTTGGACGGGGACCACGTCGAGGCCGTCCGGACCGTCGAGGGGATCCAGGTCCAGGGCCACCGCTAGCCCTCAGCGCTGCGGGCCTTCGAGAGACTCGAACGGGTCCACGGCCGGCATGGTGACCCAGTCCTGTGTGCTCCCCGCTTCCGGCCCGGCCGGCGCTGGGTTGTGGTCCTGGCGGTGGAGCTGTGGCGGGCTGGAGGCGAAGCCGCGCGGGACCGAGCCGCCGGTCTCTGCGCCTCCGAACTCGAGGCAGACCATGGCCTCGCCGCTGCCGAGGGGCACCGCGTGGAGGATCCGCCAGCCGCCGCCCAGCATCCGGTTGAGCTCGGCGACGGTCTCGCGGCCGACCATCGTCGTGAACTGGGCGCCCGGCTCTGGCTGCCCCGGGACCTCCGTGGGGACGGATGGGGGCGCGGGCGGGGCGTGGAAGGGGGGGGGAGGCCCGGGCTCGGCGGCGGCCGCCGGCCTAGCGCCGCTGTCGAAGAAGACCGAGTCGAGCGGGAGCGTCTTGAGCGTCCGGTCCCACGGGGCCGGCTCCTCGGCGGTCTCGTGCTCGGCCGGCGGCGGGGGCGTGCCGCCGAGAGGGGCGAAGGGGGGGGGCTGGCGTGGCTCGCTCAGCAGGGGGTCCGTGCTTTTGTCCCCGAACGAGTGGATGAGTTCTGACAGGGTCATCGGTAGTGGGGCTAGACGGCCTGGGCGATGGCCTGGTCGCGCTCCGGCGTCATCACCAGGTCCCGGGGCGGCACCCGGCAGATCGCGGCGTAGCGGTTCAGGCGGTCGAGCACCTCTTGGGTGAGCCGGTCGTAGTCCTCGGCCCCGGTCGACTCCGGGGCGAACTCGAAGATGGTCTTCGACCTGCCCGGGGCGGTCCCGAGGGCGTCGCAGGGGCGGATGTGGGTCTCGAAGAGCTTGCCGCCGAACCGGGAGCGGACGGCGTCGGTCACCTTGCGCGCCTCGGGGTCCGAGGCGTCCATCATGGTGATCGCCATCCCCAGGACGGGTGCGATCGAGCCCATCGCGGCCCGGACCCGCCGGATGGTCTCGCCGAAGCTGACCAACCCCTCCAGCGAGAGGTACGACGGGGACATCGGGATCAAGAGCGAGTCCGCGGCGACGATCGCGTTCACGTTCAAGAGCGACGTCGACGGCGCGCAGTCGATCAGGATGTGGTCGTACTCGCCCCGGGCCGGCCGGAGCACCTCCGACAGGCGTCCGGTGCGCCGCGCGGACTGCGCCAGGCGGAGGTCCGCGCTGGCCAGCTCCATCGAGGCCGGGAGCAGGTCGAGGCCCGCGGTGGCCGTCGGGCGGATGGCCTCGGCGAGCGAGGCCTGGCCGAAGAGCACGGCGGCGCTCGACGGCTCGAGGTCGGTCCGGGCCACCCCCAGCGACAGCGACGCCGACGCCTGGCAGTCGAGGTCGACCAGGAGCACGCGGCGCCCGGTCCGGGCCAGGCCGGCCGCCAAGTTCACGGCCGTCGTGGTCTTGCCGACGCCCCCCTTGTTGTTGATGACGGGGAGGACCTGGAAGGTGTGGGCGGGGGTGTGCATGGGGGAGCGGGCGGGGGGCGAGGGCGGCTCGGTGGCCGAGACGTCGGCGGTCTCGGCTAGGCCTCGACGCCGACCTGCTCCAGCTTGGAGTCGACCCGCTTGAGCACGAGGCGGGCCATCGCGAGGTTGACCTTGGTGCGGTCGAGGACGAGGTAGAAGAACATGTTCGCGCTCTCCTTCGACATCCGGATCAGGTGGTACTGGCTGTCGAGCGAGATCAGGATGTCCTCGATGGAGTCCGAGATGCCGAGCTGGTCCCGGATCTTCTTCTTGGCGCGGACGACCTCGGTGTTTCCGGCGGCGGCGAGCTCCATGTCGAGCCCCCCGCCCCCGATGGACCCGAGGCACATCCCGGTGGTGTAGTCGACGAGGGCGGCGCCGACGGCGCCGTCGATTTCCATGGCCTCCTGGAGGCTTTCCTGAACGGTGGACATAGGGGTGTGGGGCTAGGAGTGCGCGGCTGGGGACTCCGGGCCGCTTCACCGTCTGGCATCGTCCGCTCCGAGGCCCGACTTTACACGGGGGGCAAGTTTGTATATCCGGGTGGGGCGTCCGGGAAGGACCCCGTTTGGTCGTGCAGCGGCCTCGGCCGGACCGCCGCACGCTGGACGCCGTAGGCAATGGCCTATGCCCGAGCCTGCCCGTACCCTCGACGACCTGGTCGCCCTGGTGCGCGGGCGCCGGCTGGCGGTGCTGGCGGGCGCGGGGCTGTCCACGGAGTCCGGCATCCCCGACTACCGCGGGCCGGAGACGCGCCACGTCGAGCGCCGGCCCGTCCAGTACGACGACTTCGTGCGCGACGCCGCCGCTCGGCAGCGGTACTGGGGCCGGGCCAGCCGGGGCTGGGCGCGGATGACCGGCGCGCGCCCCAACGCCGGCCACCGCGCGCTCGCCCGCCTCGAAGCGGCGGGCCTGCTGACGGGCGTCGTGACCCAGAACGTCGACGGGTTGCACCAAGCCGCCGGGGCCCGCCACGTCGTCGAACTGCACGGCGGCCTGGGCCGCGTCGTGTGCCTGGACTGCAGGCGGCTGTGGCCCCGCGACGAGGTCCAGCAGCAGATCGCGGGGCAAAACCCGGGCTGGCTGGACGTCGCCGTCCCCGCCGGTCGCGTCGCACCCGACGGCGACGTCGAGATCGACGTCGCGGCGTTCGACCCGCCGGCGTGCCCGGCGTGTGGTGGCGTGCTGAAGCCCGACGTGGTCTTCTTCGGCGAGAGCGTGCCCAAGCCGCGCGTCGCGGCCGCCGCCGAGATCGTCCGCCAGTCCGACGTGCTCTTGGTGGTGGGCTCCAGCCTGACGGTCTACAGCGGCTACCGCTTCGTGCGCCAGGCGGAGACGGAGGGGACGCCGGTCGCGATCGTGACGCTGGGCGAGACGCGGGGCCACCGCCACGCTGCGGTCGCGCTCGACGCCAGGCTGGGCGACGCCCTCCCCGCGCTGGCGGACGCGCTGGGCGCGTGACCGGACCGACCCGGACTACGCCGGCGCGAAGTCGGGCGTGGACGAGAAGGCGACGTGGTCGGCGACGTTGGCGTAGGTCAGGCGCCACGTGTCGAGCTGCGCCTCGGAGAGGCCGTTGATCATCTCCGTCACGCGGTCGATGGAGGCGTCGGTCTCGCTCAGCAGCAGCGCCAGCGACCGGGGGTCGGGGTCCTCGGCCATCCACATCCGGACGGCCGCGAGCTGGTTGATCACCTGGTCGGTCAGCATCTCGCGGATCTCGGCGATGGCTTGGGCGCGGAGGTGCCGTTGGCGCTCGCGGTCCGCCCACTGGATCGCGGCCAGGATCGGCGTCAGGCCCGCCACCGCCGCCAGCAGCGTGAGGGCGGTCGGCGCCTCGGCCTGCACGAGCACGACCGCCAGCCAGACGAACGCGACGGCGAGCGCGGCGACGTAGAACTCGAACCGCCGGAGGACGTGGGCGCGGAGGGTGGACATGGGGAGCCCAGTGAGGGCGGAGGGTGTCGGCTTGTTTCTGGTGGACTTAAGCGCTTAGGACAGGGGGCGGAGCCGCTGCGCCGGTCCTCCGCCTGAGCCCGCCGCCCGAGTGGAAGGCGCTTCGACCAGGAGGGCTTCGCCGGGAATCCCGTCTGCGCCGCCGTCCGGTCCAGTATCCTCCCCTTGAACCGACGCGAAGACTGTGACTGAGGACGCCTACGACGTGGTGGTGGTGGGCGGCGGGCACGCCGGCATCGAGGCCGCGCACGCCGCCGCCCGGTTGGGCGCGGCCACGCTGCTCGTGACCATGAACCTGGACGCGATCGGCGCGATGTCGTGCAACCCCGCCATCGGCGGCGTCGGCAAAGGCCAGATCGTGCGCGAGATCGACGCCTTGGGCGGGCTGATGGGCCGGCTGGCGGACGAGACCGGCCTGCAGTTCCGGATGCTGAACCGCGCCAAGGGGCCGGCCGTCTGGAGCCCCCGCGCCCAGAGCGACCGCGCGCGCTACGCCGCCGCCGCACGCGCGGCGCTCGAAGGCACGCCGGGTCTCCGCTTCCGCCAGGATCAGGTCGTGGACCTGGTGACCTCGGCCACCGCCAGTGGCGCCCGGGTCACGGGCGTGGTCACGCAGACCGGGTTGGAGATCGCCGCGCGGACGGTCATCCTGACCTCGGGCACGTTCTTGAACGGCACGATCCACCTGGGCGAGCAGCAGTTCGGCGGAGGCCGCGCGGGCGCGCGCGCCGCCATCGGCCTCAGCGCGGCGCTGGAGCAGTTGGGGTTCGAGTTGGGCCGGCTCAAGACGGGCACGCCGCCTCGCATCGACGGCCGGACCATCGACTATTCGGGCCTGACCGAGCAGCCCGGCGACGCCGACCCCCGCCCGTTCTCGCACCTGACCGACGTGCTCGACAAAGAGCAGCGCTCGTGCTGGCTGGCCTACACCTCGCCAGACGTGCACGAGACGCTGCGGACCGGGTTCGAGCGCTCGCCCATGTTCGCCGGCCGCATCGAGGGGCAGGGCCCGCGCTACTGCCCGTCGATCGAGGACAAGATCGACCGCTTTGCCGACAAGGACCGCCACCAGCTGTTCCTGGAGCCCGAGGGCTGGCACACGCACGAGGTCTACGTCAACGGGTTCTCGACGAGCCTGCCGGAGGACGTCCAGACGGCGGCGCTGCGCCAGGTCCCGGGCCTGGAGCGCGCCCACGTGCTCCGCCCCGGCTACGCCATCGAGTACGACTACGTCCCGCCGTACCAGCTCCGGTACACCCTGGAGACCAAGCGCGTCGGCGGGCTCTTCCTCGCCGGCCAGATCAACGGGACGACGGGCTACGAGGAGGCCGCCGGACAGGGCCTGCTCGCCGGCCTCAACGCCGCCCGCCAGTCGCACGGGGAGGAGGGCGTCGTGCTCGGCCGCGACCAGGCCTACCTCGGCGTCTTGGTGGACGACCTGGTGGCCAAGGGCACCGACGAGCCGTACCGGATGTTCACCTCGCGCGCCGAGCACCGGCTGCTGCTGCGCCAGGACACCGCCGACGTCCGCCTGACGCGGCTGGGGCACGAGCTGGGACTGGCGGACGCCGAGCGCGTGTGCCGGCTCGACCAGAAGCAGGACGCCCTGGCGCGGACGCTGGACGCGCTCGCGAGCACCAACGCCAGCCCCGAGGCCGTCAACGGCTACCTCGACTCGGTCGGCACGGCGCCCATCGAGCGTCCGACGCGGCTGGAGAAGCTGGCGCTGCGCCCCGAGGTGGACCTGGCGGACCTGCTCGACGCGACCGGGCAGGGAGGCCTGGTTGTCCCCGGCCCGGGGATGGAGCGGACCGACGAGCTGGCGAGCATCGCGCTCCGCTACCGGGGCTACCTCGAACGCGAGCACGCCCTGGTCGAGCAGATGCGGGGCCTGGAGCGCTGGCGCGTGCCGCCGGCGTTCGACTACGCCGCCGTGACGGCGATCTCGCACGAGGCGCGGCAGAAGCTCGCGCGCATCCAGCCCGAGACGCTGGGCCAGGCCTCGCGCGTCTCGGGCGTCCGGCCCTCGGACGTCCAGGCGCTGATGGTGCTCTTGAAGCGGCACCGCGTCGGCGGCGACGGCGCGGACCGCGCGGCGGCCTTGCGCGTCTGACCCGGCCCCGCACCGCCGCCATGTTCTCCGACGCCCCCGTCGCCCTCTCCGACCGCCAGCGCGACGCGCTCGGGGCCTACGCCGCCGAGATGGAGCGGCTGAACCAGCGCGTCAACTTGGTCGCGCGCCCCGCCAGTCGCGACGACGTCGCCCGCCACGTCCGCCACTGCCTGGCGCTCGCGACCCGGCCGTTCCCCGACGGCGCCGTCGTCGTGGACTGGGGCTCGGGCGGGGGGCTGCCGGCTGTCCCGCTGGCAGTGATGTTTCCCCGGGTCGAGGTCATCGCCGTGGACGCCGTCGGCAAGAAGACCGAGGCCGTCAAGCTGTTCGCGCGCCGGCTGGGGCTCGACAACCTCACGGCCTGGAACGGCCGCGCCGAGGCCTACGACGGGCCGGCCCCGCACTACTCCGTCTCCCGGGCGACCGCGCCGCTGGCGACGCTGTGGGGCTGGCACGAGCGCGTGGTTCAGCCGCTCGGCGACGTGCCTGACGGCGCCTGGGCGCTGGGCCTGGTCTGCCTCAAAGGCGGAGACTTGGCCGACGAGGTGGCCGCGCTCCGCGACGCGTTCCCCCACACCTCGGGCGAGGGCCGCGGGCTGGCGGACGTGCTCGGGCCGGATTGGTCCGACAAGCGGATCGTCCACGTGACGGGCTGAAACGGGACCGCGCCAGCCGGCAACTGCCAGCGGGCGCGGACGGGTGTCGGCTCGGGCCGCCAGTCGAGCGGGTTAGCGCCCGAACCGGTACATCAGCGACGCCGTCAGCACCTGGTTACGCGGGCTGAAGTCCTCGTTCGTGTCGAACTCGTCGCCCTTGGCGATCGACAGCAGGCTGTTCGTGTAGCGGACGCCCACGCCAAACGGGCCCGACCCGACCGTCACGCCGACGGCGCCGCCCAGGTCGAAGTCGCGCAGGCCATCCTCGTCCTCGAACTCGTCGTCCTCGCACCCCTCGTCCTCGAAGTCGCCGGAGCAACTGAAGCCGGTGCTCAGTTTGTAGGCGAGGGTGGGACCCGCCTCGACCGCGACCTCAAGCGGGCTAGACGTGGGGAACGTGTACGCCAGGAGCAGCGGGACCTCGAGGTAGTCGATCTCCGCGGTCACGCTGCCCTCGATGCCCTGCTCCGGGTCGAAGACGCCTGCTGGGACGTCGAAGCTAGACTTGTAGCCCTTCTGGACGTAGAGGAGCTCGGGCCGGATCGAGAGCGAGGGCGTAAACGGGACGTCGGCCGTGAGCCCGATGGTGAGGCCCAGACGGGACTGGCTCTCAACGCCGTTGATCTCGGGGAGGTCGGCGTCGATGTCGGAGATGTCCGCGGCGTTGACGCCGACCTTGATGCCGAACGACGGCTGAGCCGCGGTCGGCAGGGCGAGAACGAGGAGGGGGAAGAGCAGGAGCGCGCGCATGAGGCCAGGGGCAGGTGATAGGGATGAGACGGCGTGACGCCGCGGTGCGGAGCCGCCGAGCCACATCCGGGAGTCTACACCACGCCGCGCCCTCCGTCCCATCAAGGATCGGACGACTCTCCGGCCGCGATTTGGCGCGCTGGCGGTGGCGGCGAGCCAGTCGGCGGGGCGAAACGAGACCGCGCCCGCCGGCAACAGCCAGCGGGCGCGGACGCGCAGGGTATAGGGGACCCCTAGTACCGGCGGACGCCTCGGTTGCCTCCGCCGAACCGGTAGCCCAGCGTCAGCTGGACGACGGAGTTCTTGCGGTCGAGGCCCTGGCCGCGGCCGTCGCCGAAGACGGGGTCGAAGTCCGTGACCTCGGCCAGGCCCAGCGTGTAGCGGGCGTCGACGAAGAACGGGCCGGAGCCGACGTCGACCCCGATGAGCACGCCGTAGTCGGTGTTGGCGTCGACGTCGTCGGCGGCGATGTCGTCCAGGATGTCGCGCGGGACGTCGCCGTCGGCCGAGACCTCGGACGAGAGCGGGACGCCGACGTAGCCGCCGACCGAGACGCCGGCGTCGAGCAAGGGGCTCAGCGGGACGCCGAACCGGAGCGACGCCGGGATCTCGATGTAGTCGAGCCGGGTGTCGATCTGGAAGTCGCGCTCGGAGTCGAGGAAGGCGGCGTCGAGCGTCTCGCCCTTCTGCGAGTACAAGGCCTCGAGTTGGAAGGCGACGGTCGGCGTGACGTCGAACCGGCCGGTCAGGCCGCCGACGAAGCCCAGGCGGGCCTCGGAGCCGTCGGCGTCGTCGCCGACGAAGTTGGAGACGTTGAGGCCGGCCTTGAGGCCGATCTGGGCTTGGGCGCTAGCGGGCGCCGCCAGCAGGGCCACCGCGAGGGCGGCGAGGGAGAGGAATCGCATGGGAGTGGGGGGGAGGGGTGGTGGGAGACCCGGAGGTCGAGGCGTTCGCTCGACAAGACGCGGGCCAAGCCGCCGAAGTCTCGCCTCCACCGGCTTTTCAGCCACCGCTGGGGACCGCAGCCCGCGCTTGGACGTTGACAGAACCGTGTCACCCGTCCGCTCCGGCGGACACGCCCGCCTCCCCCCGTCGTCAACCGAATGGCCCGCTCCGACCGCTCGCTCAACAAGACCGAACGCCTGTTCGCCTTGGTGCTGCTCCTGCAGAACCGGCCCAACATGACCTCGCGCGACCTCGCCGAGCACTTCGGCGTGTCGCGCCGCACCATCTTCCGCGACCTCCGCACGCTGGGCGAGAGCGGGGTCCCGCTGACCTACGCCGAGCACGGCGGCTACGAGATCCTGGACGGCTACCAGCTGCCGCCCTTGATGTTCAGCGCGCGCCAGGCCGCCACGCTGCTGATCGGCGCCGAGTTCACCAAGCTCCAGCCCGACGCCTCGCTCCGCACCGACGCCGACGCCGTGGCGATGAAGATCCGCTCGGTCCTGCCCGAGGCCGTCCGCGACTACATCGACCGGTTGCAGGAGCGGACCGTGCTCTCGCCCTTCAACGAGGTCGACCGCGGCGGCGCGACCGGCGACGAGCAGGGGCTGTGGTTCGAGCTCTCCGAGGCCATCGCGCGCCAGCGCAAGGTCAAGATGACGTACTACGTCGCGAGCCGCGAGGAGGAGACCGTTCGGGAGGTGGACCCCCTGGGCTTGGTCTACTACTCCGACCACTGGAACCTGATCGCCTACGACCACCTGCGCGGCGACATCCGCAACTTCCGCCTCGACCAGATCAAGAAGCTCCGGACGCGGTTCGACGGCTTCGAGCCGCCCGAGGGCTTCGACCTCAAGGAGCACCTGCGCGAGCGGGGCTCGACGCCGGAGAACGTGCGGATGACGGTGCGCTTCAGGAACCGCGCGTGGCGGTGGGCCAAGCGCCAGATGCCCGCCGACATCGACCAGGAGCTGCCCGTCGAGAAGGGGTGGACCGAGGTCACGTTCGAGTTCGAGAACGTGGCCTACGTCGCGAAGTGGCTGCTGCGCTACGGCACCGACGTCCACGTGGTGGGCCCGCCGGCGCTGTGCGACGAGATCGCGGGCCAGGCCGAGGCCGTCGCCGCGAGCTACCGCTAGCGCGACTGGCGGCCGCTCGCCGCCAGTGGAGAGTCGAGCCCCAAAACATAGAAGGGCGACCCGATTAGGTCGCCCCCTTTAGCGGAGAAGAGGAGCGGTCTAGCTCGTCACCTCGAAGTCGGCGCGCTTGCCGACGGCCGTCGCGACGACGTTGACCACCTTGACGGTCGCGTCGCCGGGGCCGGAGGTGGTCTTGTGATAGATGATGCCCTCGAAGGTGGCCTCCTCGATGTCGGTCGAGATCTCGGCGTCCTCGTCGTGGGCGAAGAAGACCCCTTTGTACTGCTTGCCCTCGAAGGTGTCGACGGGGAAGACGTACCCCTGACCTTCGATTCCGGCTAGCGTTGCATCTTGGAGTTCGTAGAGCGCCAAATCATCCTCTGAGTTGTGGAACAAGAGGGCCGGGCAGGGCGGCGCGCGGTGGCGCCTGCCGGGGAGCACCGACCGAGTATTCTTATCTCACGCCTGCCCCAGGGTTTCCCCTACGCCATGAATCTGTCGTCATTCGCTCGCCTGGTTCTGCTCGCCGCCGTGGCCGGCTGCGCGCCCGCCGCGCTGGCGCCCCCCGAGGCCGGGGCCGACTCGGCGGTGTCCTTCACCGTCCTGCACTTCAACGACGTCTACGAGATCACGCCCGTCGAGGGCGGGCAAGCGGGCGGGCTGGCGCGCGTCGCCGGGCTCCGCCAGCGGCTGCTGGCCCAGGACCCGAACACGATCACGGTCTTGGCCGGCGACTTCCTGAGCCCGTCGGCGCTGGGCACCGCGCGCGTCGACGGCGAGCGGCTGGCGGGGCGGCAGATGGTGGACGTGCTCAACGCGCTCGGCCTGGACGTGGCGGCGCTGGGCAACCACGAGTTCGACCTCCCCGAGGACGCCTTCCGCGCCCGGATGCGCGAGGCGGCGTTCCCGATGGTGTCGGCCAACGCCGTCGCGACGGGCGCGCCGTTTGAGGGCGTCGTGCCCCGGCTGGTGGTGCCCGTCGTCGTGGGCGCCGACACCGTCCGCGTGGGCTTCGCGAGCGTCGTCCTCCCGTCGAACCCGCAAGCCTACGTCCGCTACCTCGACGCCGACTCCACCCTCCGTGCCGAGGTCGCGCGCCTGGACCGCCAGTCGGACGTGGTGATCGCGCTGACGCACCAGGCGTTCGCCGACGACGCGGCGGCGGCGGCCTCGGTCCCGGGCCTGGACCTGGTGCTGGGCGGGCACGAGCACGAGAACGTCCGCGCCTACCGCGGCCCGCGCCGCGTCCCCGTCCTCAAGGCCGACGGCAACGCGCGGACGGTCTACGTCCACCGCGTCACGCTCGACCGCCGGTCCGGCGCCGTCACCGTCGACAGCGAACTGGTGCCGATCACGCCGGAGACGCCCCAAGACCCCGCCACGGCCGCCGTCGTGGCCGGCTGGGTCGAGCGCGCGTCGGTCGGCTTCCGCGCCGACGGCTTCGAGCCCGACCGCGTGGCCGTGGTCACGACCGAGGCCCTGGACGGCCGGGAGTCCACGATCCGGACGCGGCCTGCCCGGCTGGGCACGCTGATCGCCGAGGGCTTCCGCCGCGCCTCGGGCGCCGAGGTCGGCGTGTTCAACGGCGGCTCCGTCCGCGTCGACGACGTGCTGCCGCCGGGGCCGTTCACCGAGTACGACGCCATCCGCGTGCTCCCCTTCG
This sequence comes from Rubricoccaceae bacterium, assembly GCA_963789285.1. GTDB lineage: Bacteria > Bacteroidota > Rhodothermia > Rhodothermales > Rubricoccaceae > Rubrivirga. Next base: position 883,447 of record CAWBJZ010000004.1, on the reverse strand, counting down.
GCGGGTCCGTCGTCGAGGTCCGCGTCTCGGGCGCCGTGCTGGCGCGCGTGCTCGACCAGGGCGTCGCCAACGCCGGGACCGGCGGGTTCCTCCAGACCTCGGGCGTCGCGGGCGAACCCGGCGACTGGCGGATCGATGGCCGGCCGCTCGACCCCGCCCGCCAGTACCTCGTGGGGACCAGCGACTTCCTGGTCTCGGGGCGCGAGACCGGCCTCGGCTTCTTCGACGCCCAAGCCAACCCCGAGGTCGAGGCCGTGACCGAGCACGGCGACGTGCGCCGAGCGCTCCTGTCCGAGCTGGCGCGCGTCTTCGGCGGCGGTTAGCCCGTGCAGAGGCGGGCGTCCTGGTTGATGCGCGTTACCGTGAGGTCGAACTCGAGGACGGAGCACGACGGGATCCCAACGTAGGCCTCACCCCCGTCTACGCCACCGACGGTGCCGGGCCGGGCCGGCACCGTCCGTCCCGCGTACGCGAGGTCGGGCGGGATTGTAACGCGCCGAGTCTGGCCGACGCGCTGGTCGCTGAGGCCGAGGATGAAGCCGGGGATGGCGTTCTGGCCGTTCGCCACCAGCACGTTCAGCGTGCCCTGGTCGAAGGTGCCCGACCCGTCCGCCAGCCGGCCGACGTAGTCGACGGTCACGCAACTCCGCCCGAACACGGCGGCCTCCCCAAGCGAGGTGCCTGTGGGCGTGATGTCCTCGATCTCGAACTCGGCGTCCGACGAGCAGAGGGGCGTCTGCTGGCTGTCGCACCCGGCCAAGCTGGGGACACCCGGGGCGAGAAAGGCGAGCAGGAGGAGAAGGTGGAGGCGACGCATCGGCAGGGGCAAAGCGAGGCGGGAAAGCTAGGGGCTCCGTCGGTCGCCACGGTCCCAGGGGTGGGTTTTCACCCCGTCGCCACCGGCCTGGGCGCCGCCGGATCGCGCGACAGCCCGCACTACTGGGTGCGCACGATCCGCTGGGTCCGGACCTCGCCGGACGCCACCAGCCGCACCACGTAAGCACCCGGCGCCAGCCCCGCCCCGTCCAGCAGGACGGGGTGCTCGCCCGCGCCGAACGCGCCCGCCAGCGACACGACGCGGCGGCCGAGCGCGTCGAACACCTCCAGTGACACGTCCCCGGGAGCGTCCAGCCGGAAGCGCAACTGGGTCGAGCCGCGGAACGGGTTGGGCGCCGGCGCCAGCAGCGCCAGCCCGGCCTCGGGGCCGTGCTCGCCGTTCACGGCCTCCTCCAGCGTTAGGTTCGCCAGTGCGGGGAGGTGGTCCGACGTGGTGGCGGTGTACTGCGTGATCCCGGTCAGCAGCTCGCCGTAGCGCTGGAGCTGGGGGTTGCCGTCGGCCGGGACGAACGTCAGGGTGGCCGTCGTGAACAGGATGTGGTCGATGGTGGAGGAGCCCGAGCACGCGTCGCTGGAGCCGCAGAACGTGGCCAGCCCGGCCTGCTCGGTCGCCAGCGTGACCGCCGTGTAGTCGGGGTCGGTGACGAAGGCTTGGTACGGCGACGAGAACGTCGTACCCCGCGTGCTCCCGGTCAGGCGGTCGTTGAAGTCGCCCAGGATCACGACCGCCACGCCTTGCGCCTCCAGGCCGTCGGTGTAGCTCTTGAGCACGGTAGCGGCGGCGGCGCGGCGGTCGTACGACTCGGGGTCGCTGCTGGCCTTCGCGTGGATGTTGACGAAGCGGACGTCGCGCGTCAGGCCCCCGACCGACACCGTCGCGCGTAGCTCAAGCGGGAGCCGACCGGCGAAGAGGAAGGCGACGGTCTCGGTGCCGCCGCGGAACGGGGCGCTCTGGCCCTCGAACAGCGTCGCGGAGGTCACGTTGCTGAGCAACGAGGCGTCGTAGACGAAGGCCAGCTTCTGGTCGAACGGCTGGTTCGGGGCCGACACGTTGGGGCCCAGCACGCCGTCGTAGCCCTCGGCCGCCAGCGACGCGCGCAGCGTCTCGAAGTCGTCGCCGTCGGAGACCTCCTGCAGGCCCCACACGTCGATCTCGGACTCCAGCAGGACGGCCCGGACGCGCTCGTACTGGAGCGCGTCGTTCGGGGACGTGTCGTTCCGGTCCGTTGGCGAGGTGGTGCCGAAGAACTCGACGTTCCACGTCGCCACGTCCAGCGTCGCGTCGGCGCCTCGGGGCGTGACGTCGATCTGGGCCGAGGCCGAGACGCCGAACACGGCGAGGGCGAGCAGGAGAGTCCGGTTCATCAGGGGTCGGTGCAGTCGGGGCGCCAAGGTAGGGGGCCGGTGTGGGGGGCGCGTCAACGCCGCGGGTAGATTGGCGCCCCCCCCGGACCCATGCCCCACGTCACCTTCGTCGGCGCCGACGCGCTGGCGGCTTCTCTCGGCACGCTCGAAACCGCGCGCCCGGCCGTCGTGATCGGCGGAGGCGTGGACCGCCGCGTCGAGCGCGCCGCGAACGCCGTGGCGCAGGGCGCGGACGTGTTCTTGACGTGGCCTCCGGCGTCGTCGGCGCAGGACGCGAGCGGGCTGTCGCGCCGCGCCGAGGAGGCGGGCGTCGAGGTCGGCGTGGCGCGTCCGCTGGGCGCTCAGGCGTTGGCGGGCATCCCGGACGGGTGGGCGGCCCGGCTGGTGACGCTGACGCTGGTGGCGCGGACGGGCGGGCCGCTGGCCCAGGCCGGGTGGGCCGGGCTGCTGGCGGGCGCCGTCGGCGTGTGCCTGGCGCTGGCCGACGCCCGCGACGCGAGCCGGCTGGAGGCCGTCGCCGAGCGCGACGGCGGCGCCATCCGGGCGGTCGCGCTGGCGGGCAAGCTGGAGACGGGCGCGCACGTCCAGGCCGTCGTCCGCCTGTCGGACCACCTCTCTCAAGACACCGTCGCGCTCTACGCCTCCCGCCCCGGCTCGCGCGTCGAGGCTCAGTCGCTCGACGGCCCGCTGTGCGTCGAGGTGCGCGGGCAGCGCACGGCGGCCCCGCAGGCGGCCGAGGGGCACGCCGCCGCCGAGGTCCGCGCCTTCGCCCGGGCCGTCGACGCGGGCCGGCCGCCGCCGCACGGCCTGGACGCCGCGCTCGCGGCGCTCCGACTGGTCGAGCGCGTCCGCCAGCAGCTGCGGTAGCGGTTGGGTGGTCCCTGGCGGCGGCCTTCTCCCTCGGTCGCCAGTACCGTTCGGTACGAACCCGCCCACCGTTCAGCCAGCCCGCACGGTGCTCTCACGGAGGCGGCCGCCCGCGTCGGTTCGCGGAGACGGTGAACTGTGCCCCGCGAACGACAGGGCGCCGCCGCGCAGGCGGAGCGGTGCGCATCTTCCCGCTCGCCCTCCCCTCCGCCCCGTGACCGCCCCGCTCCCCTTCGAGCCCGTCCTGCGCCGCATCGGCGCCGAGGCCGACCGGCTCGGGCTGGAGGCGCACGCCGTCGGCGGCGCCGTCCGCGACGCGCTCTTGGGCCGCGAGACGACGGACCTCGACGTGGTGGCCGTCGGGCCGGGCAGCGGCGTCGCGCTCGCCCGGGCCGTCAGCCAGTCGCTCAGCGTCGGGCCGCCAGCCGTCTACGCCGCCTTCGGGACCGCCGCCGTCACGATCCCTCGCGGCACGCTGGCGGAGGTGATGGGCACGGCGAGGTGCCCGAGCGGCTCGTCGTCGAGTTCGTCGGCGCGCGGCGCGAGAGCTACCGCGCCGACAGCCGCAAGCCCGTCGTCGAGGACGGCACGCTGGCCCAAGACCTCGCCCGCCGCGACTTCACCGTCAACGCCCTGGCCGCGTCGCTCAACCAGGAGTCGTTCGCCCGGGTCACCGACGCCTTCGGCGGGCTGGCGGACCTGGAAGGCAGACGGTTGCGCACGCCGCTTGACCCCGCCGTCACGTTCCAGGACGACCCGCTCCGGATGCTGCGCGCGGCCCGGTTCTCGGCCCAACTCGGCTTCGAGGTCGTCACGGACGCCGTCGACGCGATGCGCCAGTCGGCCGAGCGCGTCGACATCGTGAGCGCCGAGCGCGTCACCGACGAGTTGTCGAAGCTGCTGGCGGCGCCGGTCCCCTCGACCGGCCTCGGGCCTCCTGTTCCGGACCGGCATCTTGGAGCGCGTCCTGCCCGAGGTGACGGTTTTGGCCGGCGTCGAGGAGGTCGGGGGCCGCGCGCACAAGGACAACCTGTGGCACACCTTCGAGGTCGTCGACAACCTGGCGCACCTGCAGCGCGGCGTCGGCGTGGGCGACCGCGCCGACGGCTACGACCTGTGGCTGCGGTGGGCGGCGCTCTTGCACGACGTCGGCAAGGCCGTCACCAAGCGCTACGAGCGCGGCACCGGCTGGACGTTCCACGGCCACGAGGACGTCGGCCCGCGCGAGATCATCCCCGCCGTCTTCCGCCGCCTCCGCCTGCCCCTGGGCGAGCCCTTGGACTTCGTCCAGACCGTCGTCCGGCTGCACCACCGCCCCGCGGCGCTGGTCGACTCCGACGTCACCGACTCCGCCGTCCGCCGCCTGCTCATGGACGCCGGCGACGACATCGAGGACTTGATGCTCCTGGTCCGCGCCGACGTCACGAGCAAGAACGCGCGCCGGGTGCGCCGCTACCTCGCCGGCTTCGACCGCGTCGAGGCCCGGTTCCAAGAGGTCGAGGCGCGCGACCACATGCGGAACTGGGAGCCGCCGGTCTCGGGCGACGAGATCAAGCGCGAGCTGGGGCTGGCGGAGGGCGTGGCCGTGGGGATGCTCAAGGAGTGGGTGCGCGAGGCCGTCCTGGACGGGACCGTCCCCAACGAGCACGACCCCGCGTGGGCGTTCGTCCTGGAGCGCAAGGCCGAGGCCACGCGGCGCGGCGTCCTGTTCACCGAGGCCGTCCGCCAGCTGTCCGGGCCGGAGAAGCGGGCCATCGGCGCCGTCAAGCACGCCCTGTTCTGGGGCGACGTGCCCGACGACCCCGCCGAGGCGGGGGCGGTGGTCCGCGCGGTCATCGACGGCGTCTTGTCCGGCGACGCCTAGACCTCCCGCGCTGGCGGACGGCCTCCGCCAGTAGCGCGGTCGTGTAACCGGGCCGGTATGACGCAACGTGTCACACGCGCCGGGTACCTTGTCCGTCAACAGACCCCAGAACACGATGGACTCCGCCCCCCGCGACGCCACCGCGCCGACCGCGACCGCCGACGCCGACCTCGAGAAGGCGCTCCGCCCGCGCGCGCTCGACGACTTTATCGGCCAGCAGAAGATCAAGGACAACCTGCGCGTCTTCGTCACCGCGGCGTTGCAGCGCGGCGAGGCGCTCGACCACGTGATCCTGTCCGGCCCTCCCGGCCTGGGCAAGACCACGCTGGCCCACATCATCGCCGAGGAGATGGGCGCCGAGGTGCGCACGACGTCGGGCCCGGCGCTCGACAAGCCCGCCAACATCGCCGGGCTTTTGACCAACTTGAACGAGGGCGACGTCCTGTTCATCGACGAGATCCACCGGCTGTCGCCCGTCGTCGAGGAGTACCTGTACTCGGCGATGGAGGACTACGCCATCGACATCCTGATCGACTCCGGGCCGAGCGCGCGGTCGGTGCGGATCGCGCTGCCGCCGTTCACGCTGATCGGCGCGACCACGCGGAAGGGCTTGCTCACGGCCCCGCTCCGCGCCCGGTTCGGCGTCGACTTCCGCTACGACTACTACGACGTCGACACCCTGCACGAGATCGTGCTGCGGTCCGCCAGCCTGCTGGGCGTCGAGATCGACGGGGAGGGCGCCTACGAGATCGCCCGCCGCTCCCGGGGCACGCCGCGCATCGCGAACAAGCTGCTCCGCCGCACGCGCGACTTTGCCGAGGTCGAGACCGGCGCCGGCCCGGGCGACGGCGCCGTCACGCGCGAGGTCGCCGACTTCGCCCTCAACGCGCTCGACGTGGACGAGGCCGGGCTGGACGACATGGACAGTCGGATCCTGATGGCGCTGATGGAGAAGTTCGACGGCGGCCCGGTCGGCATCTCGACCATCGCCGTCGCCGTCGGCGAGGACGGGGGGACCGTCGAGGAGGTCTACGAGCCGTACCTCATCCAGGAGGGCTTCATGGCGCGGACGCCCCGGGGCCGCGTCGCCACGCGCCGCGCCTACGACCACTTCGACGTGGTGCCGCCGCTCAAGCAGTCCGACATCTTCGACGAGCTGCTGGGCTGAGCCCCGGTCCCGCTGGCGGCAGCGGCCGCCAGCGGAGGCCTCTCCGGCTAGTAGGTGAAGACGATGTCGAGCACTCGGGTCAGGTCGTCGCCCCACCTTAGGTAGACGGCTGCTGCCAGCGGGGCGGCGATCAGCGCTGCTGCCCGGAGGGGTGGCCGGACGCCACGCTCGGCGCCAAGGGCGAGGAGCGACAGAGCACCCGCCTGGACGACGGCGGTAGCGAGGAGACGGAACAGCACCGTGAAGCCGGGGACGCTGGCCCCGGCGTACGGCAAGAACGCCGACGCCACACAGAGCACCGCGATCCCAGCAGCCCCGCCTGCGACGCCCGCCGCGAGCGCCCATCGACGCTCGGCACGCACGATTAGGCCCCCCGCAAAGACGAGCCCGCCCACGCCCAGGGCAGCTACGAGCAGCAGGACGGGCAGGATGACGAGCCCCATAGAGGACGCATCAGGAGGAGGGGCGGGGGAGCTCGCGTCCCGCTGGCGACAGCAATCGCCAGCGGGGCGGGCAGGGTGCTAGCTGCTCGTCTCGTCGGCGATGGCCCAGCCGTACTCCAGGAGCGGGCCGAGCGCCCGGGCGGTCTCGACCACCTGGTCGGCGAAGCCGGGCGACTGGACGTCCTCGTCGGCCCAGTCCTCCTTGCTGGCCGCGAAGCCGCCCTTCCAGGCGAAGTAGTCCGAGGCGGGGTTGTCGCGCTGGTCGTCGAAGCCGCGCGGCATCCGGGTCAGGGTGCTGCCCGAGGTGGACAGCGTCAGGCCGGCCGCTTCGGCGTCCTGGACCAAGTCGAGGAACGTCTGCGGATCGGTCGCCAGCTTGTCCCGCCAGCCGCGCAGGAAGTCCTTGTCGGCGCGCCAGAAGCCGCCCGCGACGCGGTGCGCGCCGGGCTCGATGTGGACGTAGAGGGCGCCCGGGGCGCGCTTGTCGCCGTTCCGCGACAAGACGGCCGCCAAGTGCGTCTTGTAGGGCGCTTTGTTCTTGCTGAACCGGGTGTCGCGGTAGATCCGGAAGACGGAGCGCTTGGGGTCGCCGGTGAGGGGGAGCCCGGCGTCGGGCAGGCGGCGCGACAGGTCCGAGACCAGCATCCGCATGGGCTCCAAGAGCTCCTCGTCGTAGGTCTCCTTCCGGGGGCGGAACCACTCGCGGTCGTTGTTGCGCTTGAGCTGGCGCAGGAAGGTGAGCGCGTCGGGGGTGAGGCCGGGGAAGGGGGGAGGAGGTCGACGGTGGCAGCGGGCACGAGCGAGATCGGTAGTGGGGAGAATCCTGAGAGCGTGCTTACGCGCGTCCAGCACGCGAGGCTCCGCCCAGCCGGCGATACCCCGGGCGCCGTGTCGCGCCGCCCGGCTGGCGGCGGGGCGCTAGCCGAGGTGGCCGGCCGCCAGTGCCGCCAGGAACGCCGCCCCGGTCTCCAGCGCCGTCTCGTCGACGGTCATCCGCGCCGTGTGGAGCCCGTGCGTGATCCCCTCCGCTTCGTTCCCCACGCCCAGCACTGCAAAGCACCCGGGGATCTGCTGGGTGTAAAAGGAAAAGTCCTCCGAGGCGTACCACATCGGCAGGTCGATCACGCGCTCTGGGCCCACCAGCTCCACGGCCTGCTGGCGGACGGCGCCGGCCAGCGCGGCGTCGTTGACGAGCGCGGGGTAGCCCTCCCGAACCTCGACCTCGCACGTGGCCCCGAACGCCTGGGCGGTGTGCTCGGCCGTCCGGCGGATCAGGTCGTGCGCGCGCCACCGCCAGTCCTCGTCCATCGACCGGAACGTGCCCTCGATCTCGACCGCGTCGGGCAAGACGTTGGTCGCGCCGTCGGCCGTCACCTTGCCGAACGACAGGATCGAGGGGACGCCGGGCGGGCGGTTGCGCGAGACGACGGACTGCAGCGCCGTCAGGACGTGAGCCTGGGCCAGCACCACGTCCACCAGGTTCTCGGGGGCAGCGGCGTGCCCGCCAGTCCCCCGAATGGTCAGATAGATCTCGTCGGCCGACGCCATGAACGAGCCGCCGCGCACGCCCAGCGTCCCGGCCGGGAGCTCGGGGAACACGTGCTGGCCGAAGATGGCGACGGGCGCGCCGTGACCGCCCATCTCGCCCAGCACGCCCTGCTCGATCATCACGCGCGCGCCGCCGGGCGCCTTCTCCTCGCTGGGCTGGAACACCAGCCGGACCGTCCCCGCCAGCTCGCCGCGGAGCCCGTGCAGGATGCGGGCCGCGCCCAGCAGCATCGCCGTGTGCGCGTCGTGGCCACACGCGTGCATCACGCCGTCGGCTTCGGACGCGAAGTCGAGCCCGGTCGCCTCGGTGATCGGCAACGCGTCGATGTCGGCGCGGAGCGCCACAACCGGCCCCGGCTTGTCCCCGACGACGTGGCCGACGACGCCGGTCTGGGCCACGCCCTCGATGACTTCGATGCCTAGCTGGCGGAGCGTCTGGGCGACGAGCGCGGCGGTCTCGTGCTCCTGGAACGCCAGCTCGGGGCGTCGGTGGATCGCCCGGCGCAGGCGGATGGTCTCGGTGGCGCCGTCGGCGGCGAGCTGGCGGATGCGGTCGAGCATGGGGCGGGGGGAGGGGCCGGAAGGTAGGCCGCTGCGGGAGACCCCCATCTGGGCCGCCGCCGGTTTGACTGCAGAGCTGAGACGACAAGGAGCACGCCTCTCACCTCGACGTCTGACTCCTACCCCCGGTGGTCGATGCCGCCGCCCCACCACCGGCGTTTGGATCGCTGGCATCGCTCTGGGCGAGCTCCCGCTGGTGGTGTACATAATCAGCGTCGCTGCCATCGCTTTGCGGTTCCTGCCAGTCTGGGGAGGCGCCCCGGCTAGCTGGAGTCACGGGGACCCCACGAGCGACTGGCGGACGGCCTCCGCCAGCGGGGCGCGGACCCTTATCGGGTGCGGAATGAGGGCGGAGGGATCAAACGGCTGCACCGTTCCTTAACACAGTCCTCCAACCCCTGGCCCCATGACCCTTCGCTTCCCCCTCGCCGCCCTCCTGCTGGCGGCCCCCCTCGTCTCCGCGCAGACGGCGCAGGACGTCACCCTCGTCGCCACCGGCGGCGAGGCCGTCACCATCGACCGCGATAGCTACGGCGTCCCCCACATCCAGTCGTCCACGGAGGCCGGCGTCTTCTTCGGGCAGGGCTTCGCGACGGCCCAAGACCGACTCTTCCAGATGGAGACGTTCTGGCGGACCGCGCTCGGGCGCTTGGCCGAGCTCCAGGGGCCGGCGGCGCTCAACCAGGACCGCCAGATCCGCACGGTCTACTACACCACGGCCGAGCGCCAGGCCCAGTTCGCCGAGCTCTCGCCGCGCCTGCAGACCATGATCTCGGCCTACGTCGACGGCATCAACGCCTACATCGACTCGACCGGCGCCAACCCGAGCGCCTACCTCCCGGTCCAGTACGCCCAGGGCGGCTTCCAGCCCGAGCGCTATTCGGTCGACAAGGCGATGGCGGTGATGCAGTTCTTTATCCGCCGCTTCGGCGAGATCGGAGGCCAGGAGCTCACGCGCCTCGCCGAGCTCCAGGCGCAGGGGCCCGCGTGGTTCGAGGAGAACCGCCCCGTCAACGACCCGACGGCGCCCACCACCATCGAGGCCGGCAGCCAGGCCCCCCGGATGTCGTACAGCTACGACGGACCGCCCGTGGACCCCGCCGTCGCCGCCCAGGTCGCCGCCGACCGCGACGCGCTGACGGCCTCGCTCGTCGAGCACGGCGTCCCCCACAAGTTCGGCTCCTTCGCGGCGGTCATCAGCGCGGCGATGACGGAGGCGGGACGGGTGCTGCTGCTGGGGGCGCCCCAGATGGGCCTCCCCACGGTGAACGCGAAAGCGGTCACGGCCGAGTACGAGCTGCTCGTCGGCTCGGCCGGGGCCGGCGGGCTGCACGTGGCCGGGATGAGCGTGCCGGGCATCCCGGGCGTCATCATCGGCCGCACGCGCGGCCGCGCCTGGACCTTCACGACGGGCGCCACGGACAACACCGACACCTTCACGCTGACCCTGGGCCAGCCGACGGCGCAGGGCGTCCCCACCTACCTCTACAACGGCGAGCTCCGCACCGCCGAGGCCATCACGACCACCATCAACGTGGCCGGTGGCAGCCCGGAGACCTACACCTCGTTCCGCTCGGTCCACGGCCCCGTCTACCAGGTCGACGCCTCGAACGGCCGCGCGTACGCGTTCCAGTACGCCTTCTGGGAGCGCGAGCTGGAGATGGCCGAGGCGCTGCTCGACGCCTGGGACGCCGAGTCCATCGGGGCCTTCCAGGCCGCTGCGGCGCGCATCCCCGTCTCGTTCAACATGTTCTACGCCGACGCCGATCAGAACATCGCGTTCTGGCACGTCGGCGACTACCCGATCCGGCCGGGCGACGCCGACCCCCGCCTGCCGCTGGCGGGCGACGGCAGCCAGGAGTGGGTGGGGCTCACCGCCTTCGACCAGCAGCCGCAGTCGGTGAACCCGTCGCAGGGCTACTTCGCCAACTGGAATAACAAGCCGGTCGCGTGGTGGAACCAGGGCGACAACATCCCGTGGGCCGAAGGCCGCGGGCGGTTCTACAACGGCGTCACCGCGCTCAAGGACCACCTGGAGTCGGTCGGGCCGATCTCGTTCGAGGAGGTCCAGCAGCTGACCCGCGTCGTCCGCACGAACGCCATCTCGCAGGAGTACCCCGGCACCTACCAGCAGGTGGTCGAGTTCGCGCCGACGGGGGAGGTGGTCGCCGAGAACGTGATCCCGCCGGGGCAGAGCGGGTTCGTCAACGCGGCCGGCGCGCCGAGCGCCAACTTCTCCGACCAGTGGGCCTTCTACCAGTCGTCGGCCGGCAGCGGGGAGATCACGATGAAGCCGTTCACGTTCATCGCCGCCCCGCCCGTCGACGCGGAGGGCGGCCCGGACGAGAGCGGCTTCGGCATCCGGGCGGTCTACCCGAACCCGTCCTCGGCCGGCGCGACGGTGTCGTTCGCGGCGGCGGGCCCGGCGCGCGTGGAGCTGTTCGACGCCCTCGGCCGCCGGCTGGCGGTGCTCCACGACGGGCCGGGCGGACTGGAGAGCACGGCGACCGTGGACGCGTCGGCGCTGGCGCCGGGCGTCTACGTGATCCGCCTGATGTCCGACGGGCAGCGGGCGTCGCGCCGGTTCGTCGTCGCGCGCTAGCCGAGCGGCCGAAACGCGGGACGCCCCGCCTCGGCGTTGTGCCGGGGCGGGGCGTCTTGCGTTGTGTGCCCCGATGCGCGGCTCGGTGCCGACTGGCGGAAGCCCTCCGCCAGTGGGGAGCGTGGGCTAGTTGAAGCCGACGCCTGAGACCACGGGGCGCTCGTCGCGGTTGGCGATCTCCCAGGCCGTCCCGAAGATCAGCCGCCCGATCCGCGCCATCCGTTGGTAGTCGATCTTGTCGGCGCTGTCGCCGACGCCGTGGTAGTCCTCGTGCGTGCCGGTGAAGTAGAAGATGAACGGGACGTCGTACTTCCCGAAGTTCCAGTGGTCCGAGCGGCGGAAAAACTGGTTGGGGTCGTCGGGGCTGTTGAACCGGTCGGACAGCAGGAGGTCGGTGCCCGTCGCGTCGTTGACGGCCGCGTTCATGTCGGAGAGGTCTTGGGAGATCAGGTCGCCGCCGATGATGTAGACGTAGTCCGTGGTCTCGAAGCCGCGCTCGGGGTCGTAGCGCCCGATCATGTCGATGTTGAGGTTGGCCGCGGTCTGGGCGACGGGGACGATGGGCTCCCGATCGGCGTAGTACTCCGAGCCCAGCAGCCCCTCCTCCTCGCCGGTCACGTGGAGGAGCAGGATCGAGCGGCGCGGGCCGTGGCCGTCCTCCTTCGCCTTCTGGAACGCCTCGGCGATCTCCAGGATGGTCACCGTGCCCGAGCCGTCGTCGTCGGCGCCGTTGTAGATCTGGTCCTCGCCCGTCCCGTCGTCGCCGACGTGGTCGAGGTGGGCCGAGACGACGACGACCTCGTTCTTGAGGACCGGGTCGGAGCCCTCTACATAGGCGACGACGTTCTCGGTCATCACCCTCTCCGTCGCGTAGTCGGCGTCGAGCGCCAGCGTGAGCCCGGTGTCGCCCATGGGGTACGTCCCATCCGCGCTGGCCTCGATGCCGGCGCCTTCCATCAGCGAGGCGACGGTGTCCTGGCCGATGAACAGGATGGTGGGCAGCCCGCCTTCTTCGTCCTCTTGCTCGTCCGCCATCTCGGGCAGCGCCAGCCGGCCGGCGGCGAAGGCGCGCGAGGCCTGGGGCTGGAGCGCCGCCGCGGCCGGCGCCGAGGCGAGCAGGGCCGCCGCGACGCCCGCGCCGTTGAGCGCCGCCAGCGCGCCGCGCGTGGCCTGCTGGTCGGCGCCGGGCAGCATCACGGCGTAGACGCCGTCGAGGTCCATCCCGTCGACCGACTGGCCGTCGCCGACGAACACGACCCGGGCCGCGACGTCGCTCTCGATCTGGCCGTAGGCCGGCACCACGACGGCGCCCGCCACGTCGCCCGTCGAGGCCTGGCTGGTCAGCACGCGCGAGCCGTCCGCGCGATCGACGGTCGCGGTCAGGCTGCGGAGCGACTTCCGCTCTAGCTCGAACGGCTGGAGGTAGCGGGCGATGGGGCTGCCGACGCCCGTCCCCTTGGCCTCAATCCCCATCGCGGCGTACTGGCCGGCCAGGAACGTCGAGGCGAAGCGCTGGCCCGGCTGGCCGGTCTCGCGCCCGCGCAGGTAGTCGTCGGCGTAGGTGTAAAGCAGGCCCTCCAGCTCGCCCGGCGTGATGGTGCTCTGGTAGCGCTGGACCAAGTCGATGTCGGCCAGGGCCGTCGGCGTCATGCCGGGCGTGGCCATCTCGGCTGGCACTGGCGCGTCGTCGGCCATGGGAGCCGTGGCGGTGCAGCCGGCGACGGCGAGCGGGAGCAGGAGGGCGGCGGAGCGGAGTCGCATGGGTGTCAGGAGAGGGGAGGGGCCGAACGGGCGGCGCGCGGCCGTTCGTCGCAAGGTCGCACCGAGTTGCCCGGCGCTAGTAGAGCCGGCGGCGCTTGTCGAGGTAGGCCCGGAGCGCCTGGTCGTAGGGCCGGGCGGTGTCGAGCGGCTGGTAGTCCACGCCCGACTGGCGGCACGCCCGGGCGAGGTTGTCGAGGAAGGCGTCGGCGGCGGCGCGGTAGCCCTCCCGCACCTGGGCCGGCTGCAGCGTCCGCTCCTGCCCCGTCTCCAGGTCCTTGATGCGGACGGGCCGGTCGGGCACGTCGAACCGGCGCTCGGTCGCGTCGTCGAGCACGTGGAGCACGACGACCTCGTGGCCCCGGTGCCTGAGGTGACGCAGCGCCCGGACGGTCTCGTCAGGGTCGGCGTCGGTGGCTGCGCCGTCTCCTGTGGAGGTGTCGAACAAATCGGAGATCAGCACCACCAGCGAGCGGCGCGGGATCCGCTCGGCGACCTGGTGCAGCGCCGTCGCGGCGTTCGTCTCGCTGCCGGCCTCGTCCCCCTCGGCGATCGTCGCCAGTCGGGCGAGCAGCGTGCGGACGTGGCCGCGCGTGCTCTTCGGGGGCACCAGGGTGTGGAGCGTCCGGTCGAAGGCGACGAGCCCCGTCGCGTCGCGCTGGCGCGCCATGAGCACGTGCAACGCGCCGGCGAGCGTGGCGCCGTAGGCCAGCTTCGAGATCCCGGCGGCGCCGGCGTAGCGCATCGACGCCGAGGTGTCGAGCACGACGTAGTGCCTCAGGTTGGTCTCCTCCTCGTAGCGCTTGGTCACCAGCCGGTCGGAGCGGCCGTACACCTTCCAGTCCACGTGGCGGAGCGGGTCGCCGGGGTTGTAGGCGCGGTGCTCGGCGAACTCGACCGAGAACCCGTGGAAGGGGCTCTTGTGCAGCCCGGTGATGAACCCCTCGACGACGGCGCGCGCGCGCAGCTCGAACGACTCGATCTGGGCCAGCTCGGCGGGGGACAGGAGGCGGGCGTCGGCCATGCCGGAGGGTAACGCCGCCCCAGCCCTCGCCGTGCCCGCGCCACTGGCGGGCGGGCCCGAGGACTCAGACGCCGGGAACGCCGGCGGTCCCAGGACCTCGCTACCGTCTGGGGAGGCTCAGGCCGGTCAGGTCGCCCGACGCGTCCAGGACCAGGGTGTCCCGCGTCACCCGGACCCCCGTCACGCGCAGCGCCAGCCGCTCGTCGCTGAGGTCGAGGACGGGGTTGATGCGCTCGCTCAGCTGCCGCGCCAGCCCCCCGCCCAGGCTGATCCCCGCCGCGCCGACGCGCTCGACGTCGAGGTGCACCGTCCCGTCCCGCGCCGCCAGCTGCCCCCGGACCTCGGCGGCGACGGGCAAGCGGACGTCCCCGATCTCGCCCTGGGTGCGCAACGTCAGCCCGGAGGGCGGCTGCAGCGTGACCTCGGTCCGCTCCAGCCCGCGCTGCCGGTCGAGGTAGGGCGCGAGGTCGGCGGGCAGGACCCGGATCGTCGCCTGGGCCGACTCGGCGCCCGTCAGCCGCTTGCTCCCGCGGTCGTAGCGGACGCCGCGGAGGTCGATGCTCAGCCGCTCGATGACCGGGGCGTCTTGGCGCGCCACGCGGCGGCCCTCGATCTGGACGCGGTCGGCGGTCCCCGAGCCCAAGCTCACACCGTCCACGGTCACGGTGTAGTCGTCGGCGGGGCCGAGCGCGGCCGGCAGCGCGGCCTCGATCTCCTGCTCGACGCGGCCGTCCACGGAGCACCCGCTGGCGGCGATCGCCAGCGCGAGGAAGAGGAGTCGGGTCATGGAGGCGGGGGAGGTGGGCAGCTTGGTACCAACGAAAAGAGCGCTCCGACTCGTGCGAGTCGGAGCGCTCTCGTCTCGTGCCCCCAGAAGGATTCGAACCTTCGACACGCGGATTAAGAGTCCGCTGACGCAGGCATTGAAATCCCTCGCATCGTATTGGGGGACAACGAGAAGCGCCCCATCATTCAGCAGGGTGTTCGCTCCAATCTACTCATGTTCTACATAAGGGGCGCGAGGAAGGACGGACTCGGACTGAACACCTCTCGCCGATTTAAGCCGGCCGGGACGGTCACCGAAGAGCCCCTCACGAACCACTCCCCACCTGTCAGCCATGTCTGCTACACTCCCCCAGATCCGGAAGTCTCTTAACGTCCCCACCAGCCTGCCCCGCCATGATGTACCTCTCTTGTGGGTTGGGGGCTACTTCGAGTTGCGGCTCGCGAACGGCGTCTACCGCCTCTACAGCGCCACCCACCGGAAGTCGCTCCCGATCGACCGCGAGGTCTACCTCGAGGATGTCCGCTTCCCGTACCCCAAGGACAAGAACCGGTACAGGCAGGTCACCGGGAGGCTCCGCGCGAGGAAGCCTGGCTCAACCGACGTAGCCCTCTCGCACCGCATGGTGTACGCAAACGGGGGCGGGCCGAGTCAGCGGGGGTTCTGGGCGTTCGACCCTGCCCAGGCCGGTCCCTGCGGCTACCGCCCGAAGAAGGCTGAGGGGCTAGTGATCCGCGGCACCGACCTGCGCGTGTTTAACCCGTCTGCTGAGAGGTACTAGCGGCGTCACGCCTCCGTCCCCTCGATGCTGGGCCACATCGCGAAGCCGGTCCACGACCGCGGGCGGTGGCCCTCGTCGCGGGCCCGCCGGTCCTCGTCGGAGAGCATCGGGACGTACGCGCGTGTCCAGACACGAACCGCCTGACGGCGGCCGACCCCAAACTCGTCGGTGATCCGCTGGACGGCCTCCTCGAACCGGATGTGCTCGTACACGATCCACTCCTGAATAAGCCCGACGCGAGAGGCGAACTCATCTGGAGTGGCGGGCTTCGGTCTGGGGGATGGCGTGTTCGCCATAATCGTTGGTGGTTGTTCTCCCTCGTTATGTGGTACGACGCTCATTTCCTACAGCACTTGGGGTGACGTCACTACGACCGGCATGAGAGGCCCTGGGGGACGATTTGCCTACGCGCGAGGCCGTCAATAGCGGACCGGGCAGGCAGATCTCCTACCGGCGGTTACATCCCGAGGGCATTCTCGCTACTGCCACCTTTGCCCACTGGCAGGCGAGAACACATCCGCCCCAGGCGCGAGGCCACCACCATCTGAGGGAGGCACCGGGTGCTGTTTTGGCCCCCCGGTCGCCCTCGCAGAGGTCTCACGAGAGCCCGTCCCAACCTCGGGGCGGGCTCTTCTCGTACCGCCCGGACCACCCGGGCAAGGCTGCGCCGAGGGGCGCCAGTCTCATCCCCCAACGGCGAGCACGCGCTCGTCACAGCCGCGGCCGAGGGGCCGCCGTGCTATGCAACCATCCACACCCCAGGGCGAGATCCGCCCCGCCGACACGGTCGGCGATCCGACCACGGTCGACTACGCGTCGCCTGTCCTGCTCACCCGGCTCCGTCAGTACGACCGAGAGCCGATCCCGCCCGAGCTCTGCCGGCTTGGACCGGATTGCCTCGTGTGCCGCTGGTGGCGTGAGGGGCTCCTCGACCTCCGCCCCGACTCCCGGGCGGCCTAGCCCACGGCGCCCGAGCGCGCCACCCACACGCTGGACTCGCCAGCACTCCCGCGCACGTCCGCGCGGGCTCAACCCCCAAGGCGGCCGGCCATCCGGTCGAGTCGCCACAACTGCGTCTTCGAAGGACGCTGCTTCCATGACGTACTGCATCTCCAACTACTGCCCCGGCTGCAACGAGTACCTCGGCTGCCGCTGCGGTCAGATCGAGGCCGACCACCAGGCCCACCTCGACGACTCCTACACGGCCGGCTACGACGCCTGCCTCGCCGACGGCTACGACGAGCGGCCCATGACCGAGTGGATCTACCGCTGGGCCACCGCTGCACCTCCGAGCCTGGACTAAACGGCCGCCCGCGGCTCGTGCACCACATGGTGCCGCTCTACTTCGCTGCGTTCACATGGCGCCGGTTCAACGCGAGCGCGTCGGCCTACGCCCGGTGGTTCGCTAGGAGCTACTGCTACGACCTCGACGAGTACCTCGCCGGGTACGACGACGCCGGGGCGGGACTGCCGTCGGCCGTCGAAGATCCCGAGCACCACCAAGCGTTCGCGGCGGCGCTCGACGCCTACGAGCCCGAGCCCGTCCTCTACGACTGGCCCATCGGCCCGATGCCCGCGCCGGCTGAGGACGACGACTGGTTGCCGTTCTAGGCGACCGCACAGCAGACGGCTGCGGTCCACGACGGACCGCCAACGACACGAGGCCCGGCCCCCGAGAGGAGGTCGGGCCTCGCCCATTTGTGCCCTCGCCGCTGGCGGTGGGCACGGCCGAGCCGGGAGACACCCGGACGGCGCTACGGCTACCGCGCTGATTTCAGCAGCGCGGCGCCATCACCACGACCGGGGGAGGCCCCGATCACGATGACTCAGACTCACAACCTACACCACACCTCCACCACACCCTGCGTGCCGCCGCTCGACGCCTACGCCGCGCGCGTCGCGGCCGAGGCCGAGCGCTGGCTCGCCTTCGCAACCGAGCGAGCCCGGATGCAACCGCAAACGCTCTCTCGCAAGGCGTTCGCCTCGCTCGCCTTCACCGTCGCACGCTCCGCGTCCTCGTTCGCCGTCCCGTCCAAGCTCTCGGGCACCTCGCATCATCAACGCCGCCTATGGGCGATGGTCCGCGAGATGGCGCCGGCGTGGTCCGAGCTCACGCTCGACGCCACCGGCGACGGCTTGACTGCGCTCTACGACGGCGACCCCGTCGGCGAGGTCCAACCGAAGCACCTGCCGTGGCTCCGTCCGCTCGTGCCCTTCGGCGCGAGGCTTTACCTGGGCTCCGTGACCGGCTCCCAGCGCGACCGCGTGACCCTCGGTGTCAATGTCGTCCTCGGCCACGTCGGCACAGCGCTGGACGGGCTCCTCGACGCGCTCGGCCAGGCGGGCGACGGGCAGGGGGACGGCGCGCAGAGCGGGCTCACGAGCCCGGCCGTCGTCGTGCCCGAGTGCACCGTCGCACAGGGCGACAGCGCGCCGTAGGGGACCACTGTGCCGCCGCTCCGGCTCGTCGTGCTGCCCGAGTCCGAGGCGCTCTCCGGCGACGCCGATGACGTGGTCCTCTGGCGCCGCATCGACGGCTCCGGTCACGCGTCGGTCCCGCACGTCCGGCGCCACTCCGACGGGCTCGACTGGGGCCGCCTCGGCGCCGGGCCGGCCGACCTCAGCTACTCGGTCCTGGCCGCGCTCTGCGGCGAGCCGGCGGCCGAGGCGCACGGGGCTGACTTCGCCTTCGAGGTCGTCTCCCGCGTGCCCTTCGCCGGGGGCGTGATCCGGGCGGCCGCCGTGCGCGCCTGGGTCGCAGCTCATGACCAGCCGCGACCTGCGGCCTAGACCAATCCCTCTTCTCCATCACCGAGGCCGCCGCTCCCATCCAGGGGCGGCGGCCTCTCGCATTCAGACGACCCATGAACGACATCATCATCATCCCCACGACCACGGCCGGGCAGCTCGGCTTCACCTTCACCGCCCCCACCGACGACCGGACCCCGAGCCAGCGCCGCGCCGACGAGGCAGGCGCCCGGCTCGCGGCGGGCTTCGACGGCATCCGCGAGGACCCGGCCGTGCTCGCGGGCTACCTCGCCTTCTGCTCGCGCTTCACCGACTACTCGGCCCGCAACAAGCTGCTCATCTACCTCCAGAACCCCCGTGCCCGGCACTGCATGGGCTTCCGGTCGTGGCGGAAGTACGGGCGTCAGGTTCGCAAGGGCGAGCGTGGCATCTCCATCCTCGCTCCGCTCCTCCGCAAGCCCACGGCCGACGAGGTCGGCGCGGGTGCCGACCCCGACCGCCGCGTCCCGTACGGCTTCCGGGCCGTCGCGGTGTTCGACTACGCCCAAACCGACGCGGTCGCCGACGACGCGCTCGTCTACGTCCCGCCGGCACCGCGGCTGGACGCCGACGGGCCGGACGACCTCTTGACCCGAGTCGAGGCGGCCGTGCAGTCGGTCGGCTACACGGTTCTCACGACCGACACGGGCTACGCCGACGGCCGGTGCCGCTTCGATGCGAAGGTCGTCGAGGTCCGGTCCGGGTTGTCGTCAGCCGACCGCGCTTCCGTTCTGGTTCACGAGTTGGCACACGCCGTCGCCCACGGCCCCGACGCGACCGACCGCCCGTCGAGGGTGTCGATGGAACTCCAAGCTGAGGGCGCGGCCTACGTCGCGCTGGCCGCGCTCGGGCTCGACACCGGCCGCGCGAGCCTGCCCTACCTCAAGGGCTGGGCGTCGGGCGACGACGACGCGCTGAGCGCCGAGCTGGTGGCCATCGACCGGATCGCCTCAGAGATCCGCACCCTCGTCGACCCCGCCGCGTCCCGCTAGCCCCGACCGCCGGGGCACTTCACCGATTCAACCACCGACCGTGAGGCCGGGCATCCCACTGCGGGTGCCCGGCCTCACGTCGTTTCTGCCAACGACCATGACCAAGATCAACCACACCCTCGACCTCTTCTCGACTGTCAACAACGAATCCACTCCGCCCGTCTTCGAGGTGCCCGTGTTCGGCGTCCGCCTCGTCCGCGAGCGGAGCCACGAAACGGCCCAGGTTCGCACGCCCGCCGACGCGGCCCGGCTGTGCTGCGAGCTCCTCGACGGCTACGACCGCGAGGTCTTCCTCGCCATCGCGCTGTCGACCGCCAACCGCGTGATCGGCGCCCACGTGTGCCACGTCGGGACCGTCGACGCCTCGGTCGCCTCGCCGCGCGAGGTGTTCCGGTTCTGCCTGCTCGTGAACGCCCGGAGCGTCCTCGTTGGGCACAACCACCCGTCGGGCAACATCGAGCCGTCGAGAGCCGACGTCGAGGTCTCGAAGCAGCTCAAGGCGGCCGGCGACCACGTCGGCGTGCCGCTCCAGGACTCCCTCGTCGTCGGGTTCGACGGCCGGTACACATCGCTCGCCGAGCGGGAGCTCTTGTGACCGACCTGCCTCCGAAGCACTAACAGGCGAGCACATAACAGGACTACGACCCTCACCATCCCACACCGTCGTGTCCAACCACCCGTCCACCGTCACCCCCACCGAGCCGCCCCGGCCCGTCGCCGACGCGCTCCTCCCCGGCGAGACCGCCCGCCCAGTCCCCGGCGCCTCGAACTATTGGGCCACCTCCTTCGGGTCCGTCGTGTCAACGGCGCGGAGGGGTGCCTGCCGTCTCGGCGGGGGCTTGCAGACGAAGAAGTACCTCCAGGTCACCATCACCTTCGACGACCGTTCCGTGTGGCGCCCCTGCGTCCACCAGGTCGTCGCCCTCGCGTTCCACGGGCCGGCCCCGGTCGAGGACGGGGTCCGGCACGACGTCCACCACAAGGACGGCGATAAGCGGAACAACCGCCCAGAGAACCTCGAGTACATCTCGAAGGCGACCCACGCCCGCCTCACCGCCATGTTCAACCGGACCGACGTGAAGCTCTGCCCGGAGGCCGTGTTCGTCGGGCGGTGCCGCGCGCTCGTCGAGGACTTCAAGGCGGTGGTGGCCTCCATGGCTGACTCGTCGGGGGCGGCGCCGGTGACGGTCAGCCAGGCGCTGCGCGGCCGGACGTGGCGGGCCGTCCCCTTCCCGCAGAACGTCGGGAGCGCGGCCGAGCTCGAGAAAGGCATCGGCGTTTCGGCCAAGCGTGCGCGGGTGCTCTTCGAGCGGGTTCAGGCTCTCAGGGGCGTGACCCCGAAGAGGCCAACCCTCGTCAACCGGCCCGCCCCCTTCCGAATCGCCGCGTGAGCTGGCGGACCTGAAAGGGACGGGCGACGTGGGCAGCCGCCGTCACCCCATGGGTAGGTTCGATGGATGTCGACGAACTACCACGCCGCCTACTGGGCACGCCGCCTCTCCGTCCGCGGGGAGGCCGGTTCGCTGGGGGCGCTCTCGCGCTCGATCGGACGGGCGAAGGTGGACCTCAACCCCCACCAGGTCGACGCCGCGCTCTTCGCCGTCCGGTCCCCGTTCTCGCGCGGCGTCATCCTGGCCGACGAGGTCGGACTTGGCAAGACCATCGAGGCCGGCATCGTGCTCACCCAGCGGTGGGCCGAGCGGAAGCGGCGCGTCCTCCTGATCGTCCCCGCCACGCTCCGGAAGCAGTGGCAGGGCGAACTCGACGACAAGTTCGGCGTGCCCTCGGTGGTCCTCGACGGCCCGGCGCTCCGGGCCTCCCTCTCGAAAGACGACGGCAACCCGCTCGACCGGGACGGCGAGGTCGTCATCGTGTCCTACCCGTTTGCGGCTCAGCACGAAGACCTCGTTCGGCGCGTGCCGTGGGACCTCGTGGTCTGTGACGAGGCCCACCGGCTCCGGAACGTCTACAAGACCGACAGCCGGCGCGCGGCGGCCATCAAGGCGGCGACGGCGCACGCGCCCAAGCTGCTCCTGACGGCGACGCCGCTCCAGAACTCGCTGCTGGAGCTGTACGGGCTCGTATCCGTCCTCGACGACCACGCGTTCGGCGACCTCGACTCGTTCCGGGAGCAGTTTGTCAAGGCGACCGACCCGGCGGCCCGCGACGCCGCGCTCCGCGAACGGCTGGCGCCCTACGTCGCCCGGACGCTCCGTCGTCAGGTGCTCGAGTACGTCCGGTTCACACGGCGCGTCCCGCTCACGCAGTCGTTCACGCCGACGCCCGCCGAGCAGGCCCTCTACGACGACGTCTCGGCGTACCTCCAGCACGATGCGCTCCACGCGCTCCCGTCGGGCCAGCGGGCGCTCATGACGCTCGTGCTCCGCAAGCTCCTGGCGTCGTCGACGTTCGCCATTGCCGGGACGCTTCGACGTCTCGCGGAGCGGTTGGACGAGGCGGCGACGGTGGCGGGCGAGGACTTCGAGGCGCTCGGCGACCTAGCCGAGGAGTGGGACGCGGGGAAGGAGGACGACGGCGCTCCACCGCTTTCCGTCGAGGCGGAGCGGGCCGTTCTGGTGGACCTTGCCGACCGGGCCGACGCCATTGCCAAGAACGCCAAGGGCGAGTCCCTCCTCCGCGCGCTCCCCGTTGCGTTCGACCGGGCGACCGCGCTCGGGGCCGCCAGGAAAGCCGTCGTGTTTACCGAGTCGCGCCGGACCCAGCGCTACCTCTTCGACCTGCTCGAGGCCAACGGGTACGCGGGCGAGGTGGTCTGCATCAACGGGGACAACCGGGACTTCGGGGCCGGCCGGATCTACGCCGAGTGGCGGTCCCGCCACGAGGGCACACGCCGGGTGTCGGGGAGCAAGGCGGCCGACGTCAAGGCCGCGCTCGTCGAGGCGTTCCGGGACCGGGGGACCATCTTCCTCGCGACCGAGTCGGCCGCCGAAGGCGTCAACCTCCAGTTCTGCTCGCTCGTCGTCAACTACGACCTCCCGTGGAACCCCCAGCGCGTCGAGCAGCGGATCGGCCGGTGCCACCGCTACGGACAGAAGCACGACGTCGTCGTGGTCAACTTCCTCAACGAGGGGAACGCGGCCGACCGGCGGGTCTTCGAGCTGCTCTCGGAGAAGTTCGAGCTGTTCGACGGCGTGTTCGGGGCGTCCGACGAGGTGCTCGGGACGCTCGGGTCGGGCGTCGACCTCGAGCGCCGGATCGCCGACGTGTACCGTGACGGCCGGACCGATGCCGAGATCGAAGCGGCGTTCGACCGGCTCCAGGCCGACCTCGACGACCAGATCCAGACTCGGATGGGTGAGACGCGGACGGCGCTCCTCGACCACTTCGACCAGGAGGTCCACGACCGGCTCAAGGTCCATCACGACGAGGCGCAAGCGGCGCTCGACGAGCGCGCTCGGGACCTGCTGCGTCTGACGCGCCACGAGCTCGACGGCGACGCCACGTTCGACTCCGACTCGCCTGCCTTCGAGTACGACGGACCGCTCGCGCCGGCCGGCCGCTACGCCCTCGACTGGCGGCTGGCGGAGAGGACCGACGCCGCGTTCTACCACGTCGACCACCCTCTCGCCGAGGCCCTCGTCTGTCGCGCCGCCGAGCGCACGCTAGTTTCTCAGCGCCTCGTCGTGGACCTTGATCGGCATCCGACGCGGATCTCCGGTCTCGACGGTCTCCGTGGCCGGTCTGGGTGGCTCTCCTGCGCAATACTCCGGGTGTCGGCGAAAGCCGAAGACGAGTTCTTGGTTCTGGCCGGGGTGACCGACGGCGGCGCTGCTCTCGACGACGAGCAATGCCGGTTGCTCTTCGACGTCCAGCACGCCGAGACCGTCGGTCCGGCCGGAGATCCACCGGAGTCTCTACGGGAGGCCACCGATGCCGTCGTTCGTGAGCGGCTGGCCTATGTGGACGCTCGGAATGCTAGGCTCTATGAGGAGGAGGCCGAGAAGCTGGACCGCTGGGCCGAAGACCTCAAGGTGGGACTGGAAGCCGAGTTGAAGGAGCTGGACCGGGAGATCCGCGAGGCGACCCGTCAGGCCAGAGCTGCTGTGGGACTCCGCGAGAAGCTGGACGCCCAGAAGCGGGTTCGCGCCCTTGAGCAGAGGAGATCGCACAAGCGCCGGTCGCTGTACGACGCCCAGGACGACGTGGACCGACGCCGGGACGCGCTCATCTCTGATATCGAGGGCGACCTAGAGAGCGCGCACCAGACGCTCCCCGTGTTCGAGATCGCGTGGTCTCTGGCGCCGTAGCACGCGGGTGAAGATCTAGATCCTCTCACCCGGGAACCGGGGCCACCTTGCGGGCGATTAACAAATATGCTAACATGCCGATCCCTATGGAGTACGTCACCCGGGTCGCCCTCAAGCCCGAGTCTGGCTACGCCTTCCGGATCCTCGAACTCGGGACGCGGCAGACCGAAGAGTCAAACACGTCTTTCCCCTACGCGGACTACATGACCACCAAAGGGATTCGGTCCAACCGGCGCGCCCAGCGTGACATTGTCAAGATCCTGAAGAAGCTGGCCCGCCTAGGAAAGAGCGTCTTCCGCCACCCGGACCAGTACCGAGATGTCGGCCCGACCAAGCAAGTCCTCGAACTGAAACCTGACAACCACCGCCTATTGCTCTTTCGACACTCCGACGACTGGCTGATCCTGGACGCCTTCAAGAAGCCCAGCGACAAAGTCCAAAGCCAGAAGATCAAGAGTGCTGACGACTTGCGGATCGCTTACCTCCGCTCGCTCAGCCAATCCCGCTAGACCCGAACTCTCATGAGCAACGCAAACCGCCAGCCTCTCCCTCTCTCAGCTGAACTCGAGGAGATGTACGACGCCCTGGAGACGCTCCCAGAGGACCTCGCCTCCGAAATGATGGCCCAGTTCGTCTACCAGCTCGGCCGCCGGATGGACGAGCGGGGATGGAGCCAGAAGCAGCTGGCCGAAGAGGCGGGCATGCGCCCTTCTCAGCTCAGTCGTCTCTTCAAAGCCGAGAACACGTCGCTGATCACCGTCGCGCGTCTTGCCCACGCTCTTGGTCTAGCAATCGGGGCGCTCAAGCT
The DNA here is from genome assembly GCA_963789285.1 of Rubricoccaceae bacterium. Classification (GTDB taxonomy): domain Bacteria; phylum Bacteroidota; class Rhodothermia; order Rhodothermales; family Rubricoccaceae; genus Rubrivirga. The sequence goes on along the minus strand of CAWBJZ010000004.1, from coordinate 858,990 downwards.
GATCCCCGAGGAGGACGTTAGCATCCAACTCGACGAAGTGGCGCCGTTCGTCCGCACCGAGTCCTCAGACAAGACGTGGTGGCCGTCTAGCCGACGGTCGGCCGTTGCGTGGGGCCGCAAGAACGTCGACACCGCGTTCACCGAGGCGGCCTTCCCCGACCCCGTACCCCGCCCAACTGAACCCGAGGTTTACCACGCAGAAGGCACCGAGGTCGGTGCCTTTTTGCGTCGGGTCACGCACCGCGACAGTCAACGAAGGCTCGAAGCCTCCGACGACCCGGCGCGGGGCTGGCGGGAACGCCGAGAGATCCCGCGCTCGCGAGGATCCAACCCAGCCGCCTCTACCGTCTCGCCTGACCTCACTGACTCCGCTATAGAACGATGCTCGCTCCTATCCAACTAAAGAGCTTCCACCTCATCGAGTTTCACTTCTCGGCCAACGCAGCGCTAGCTCCCCGAGAGGAGGGGCAGCCACTCGGGATGTCGATGACAGTGAGGGGCGGGCAGCCCCTGGTCATCCGTGAGAACGAAGAGGAAGAGGGCGCTACACCTCCGGTAGGGTTCAGTATCGACGTGACGACAGAGATCTTCCCCGAGGAGGTCGAGGAGGAGGACCAGACGCCGACCCGCGTCATCCTGAGTCTGGCCGTCAACATGGAGGACGACGTGTTCGCCCGTGCTCCGTACCAGTGCAACGCGGCGGCGTTCGGGGACTTCACGGCCGCCCGCGTCCCCACCGAGGGAGAGGAGCGAGACCGTGTGCTCCGTGTGATTCGGGCCAACGCCGCAGGGATCCTATACAGCACCCTCCGGACCTTGCTCCTCCAGGCTACACAGCTGTCGCCGTACTCCGGGCTGCTCCTTCCGTCCCTCAGCTTCCGGGAGATCGTCGAGCGGGAAGAGGCGCTGGAGCGGGACATCGACGACGCATCCGAGAACGCTTAGCCCGTACACCTGATGATCACAGAGCCCCAAGCCCGGCAGTTCATCGAGGGCGGCGAGTCGTTTGCCGTCGAGTTCAAGGGCGAGACACGGGAGCGGTTCACCGACGCCTCCCTCGTGAGCAACGTGGTCTGCCTCGCCAATGGACGCGGCGGCCTCCTGTTCATCGGCGTCGAGGACGACGGGACCATCACCGGCGCTCTCCCCCGGCACGGCGAGCACACGGATCCCCGCCGGGTCGACGCCTACATCGCCAACAACACCGTCGCCAGCGTCCCGGCCACGTCGCAGGTGATGACCCTCGACGGCCATGACATCGTGGTCGTAGAGGTGCCCGCTATGGCCCAGCCGGTCTCAACCAAGGCCGGTGCGTTCAAGCGTCGGGCCATCGGGGGTGACGGGAAGCCGGCGTGCGTCCCGTTCCACTTCCATGAGATGCAGTCGGCTCAGGCCGCGCGCGGCGCCCAGGACTACTCGGCGATGGTGCTCGCTGACGCGGCGTGGGAGGACCTCAACCCGCTCGAGTTCGAGCGCCTCCGCCAGACCGTCCGCCGCACGAACCGGGCCGACAAGTCGCTCCTCGACCTTCCCAACGCCGAACTGGCCCGGACGCTCCGACTGGCGGAGGGCGGCGAGGGGACCGACCGGGCCGAGCGCGTGACCGTCGCCGGCATCCTGCTTGTGGGCCACGAGGCCGCCATCCAACGACTCGTCCCGACGCACGAGGTCGCGTTCCAGGTGCTCCAGGGGACGCGCGTCGCCGTCAACGACTTTGTCCGGCTCCCGCTCGTCCAGGTGGCCGAGGACTTCGCCAAGCGGTTCGACGTGCGGAACGAGGAGGTCGAGACATCTATCGGGCCGGTCAGCGTCGGCGTCCCGGACTACAGCAAGGACGGCTTCCGCGAGGCGCTCCACAACGCGCTCGTCCACCGCGACTACAGCCAGCTCGGGGCCGTCCACGTCCAGTGGAAGCAGGACGAGATCGAGGTCTCGAACCCCGGCGGGTTCGTCGAGGGCGTCCGCCTCGACAACCTGCTCGTGACGGCGCCCAAGCCGCGTAACCCGGTCCTGGCCGACGCTTTCAAGCGGATCGGCTTGGTCGAGCGGTCTGGCCGGGGGATCGACACGATCTACGAGGGCCAGCTCCGCTACGGCCGCCCGGCGCCGGACTACACCCGGAGCACCGGCGAGACGGTCCAGGTGATCTTGCGCGGTGGGCCGGCCAACCTTGCGCTCGCCCGGTGGTTCATCGAGCAGGAGGGGCCGGAGTCGCGCGTCACGGTCGAGGACATGGTGCTGGTCAACGGGCTGGACGAAGAGCGCTGGATCGGCGTCGAGCGGGCCGCCCGGCTCTTGCAGCGCGACGAGCCCCAGGCCCAAGCGTTTCTCGAACGGCTCGTCGAGCGCGGCGTGTTCGAGGCCCGCGACGACCGGCGTCGAGGCCGCATCTATCAACTCAGCGCGGCGACCTACCGCGCCCTCGGCGACTCGCTCGCCTACACCCGGCGCCAGGAGTTCGAACCGCCCCGCCAGGAGCAAATGGTGCTCCAGCACCTCGAGACCTACGGCGAGATCCGGCGACGCGAGGTCTCGGACCTGTGCCAGATCGATAGCGACGAGGCCCGCAACCTTTTGGCGCGCCTGCTCCGGCGCGGCCAGATCGCCCGCAAGGGCGAGGGACGCACTTCCTACTACGTCCTGACCACTGCCATAGACACCTCGGCGACGACCGATGCCCCATAGTTTTGGGATGTCCCAAAACCGGATTGGGACATCCCAATCGTGATTGGGACTCACCGGTGTGCCCGGTCCGTCCGGCAGGTGCGGTCCCAGCAGGTGCTGAACGCCCGCTATGTCTTGCCGCATCAGTTAGTAAGCGTGATGCGTGATGGACTCCGCGTATTCGTGTAGGCCCTGCGGGCAGAGAGTTGAGCCCGAATAACGAGGTCATTGTTAACCTGTCTGCCCCCGCCCGTCGCCGTAGCCATCACCCTCCGAGACGTTCTCACCGACCTCCGCGTCACGTCGGACTGGGTCCTCAGCACCCTCCGCGAGCGCGGGCTTCACCCGCCCGACGATCTCGCACGCGGCGACCTGTCCGCCGCGCTCTCCGACGACATGGTTGCCGTCCTACACCAGCACGCCCACCACGGGCACGCCCCCCGTTCCCCCTCTCGTATGCCGACCCGCTCCCCGTCAAACGACATCGTCGACCGCATTCTCTCCGATATGCCGGAGGACTCCCGCGACCAGTTCCGACCGGTCTTGGAGAACGCCGTCCCAGCCATCATCAGCGAGGTCTCCGACGCGGCCGAGCGTGACCGGCTCAGCACGCTCCGCGAACGACTGGACATCCTCTACGAGCAGGAGAAGAAGCACCTCGACCTTCTCAAGGAGTACAAAGAGGAGATTAAGTTTGCCCACACGATGCAGGAGGATCTTCGACGAGAGCGGTCGGGGTTCTTCGCCCAGACGCTTAAGGAGGTCTCGGCAACCCTCCAGGACGCCCCCGTCGACAAGAGCGTCGCCGCGGACTGGGTCCGAGAACTCGTGCGCAGCTACACCGCCAGCCTCGACGTGAGCGGCGACGTCATTCGGACCACGGCGCTTCACCGACTCGGCGATCTCAGCGAGCAGTCGAGCGACGCCCAGGCGAAGGTCGAGCGCAAGCCGAAGGATGGCGACGACGACTGAGATCCCCAAAGGCCTGTCGCGCTGGGCGGCCACGGTTCGCACCGCCGCCCTCTTGCGGCGGGGGCGGGCGCAGCTCGTCGAGCGGACCCTGGTCCGTGACCGCGCGCTCTTCGACGCCCTCTACGACTACGACGAGTCGCCAGCGCTCCGTGCGCTCCTGTTCGAGCGCGAGGCGGTTGGGTGGGTCGACTCGCACGCCGACCTGATCCGCGACGCCGTCGCCCGGACTCCCGACGGCGCTCCACGGGGAGCGGACGAGCGGGATGTTGAGCGGACGATGCTCCAAGCTCAACATGGCCTCCTGCGCCGGCGCTTGAGGCTTACCCAGACCACCCCGGCCGTGGCCGCCCTGCTCGGCGAATACCACGCCCTCCTCGACCGCCTCATCGACGGAAGCGCCCGCGACCAGAAAGACTACAACGACCTCCTCACATCGCAGAAGCGCCACCGCGCCCTGTTCCGACGGGCTCTGGACGACGCTAGTCAGAACCCTCCCGATCCCGACAACACCCCTGACCTATGAGCCTCTTCAACATGTTCGACAAGCTCGACGACATCGTGTACAAGCCCATCGAGGCGGTGTCCAACTGGATCGAGGAGCCGCTCAAGAAGTGGGGACACCAGCGGGAGCTCGAGACCCTGAGAGAGAAGGGCCGTCTCGCCGCCGCTGAGCAAGAGCGCCTGGCCGAGCTGGAGCGCCAGAAGTCCGCGTTCGAGCTGGAGAAGCAGGAGCGGCTCAAGCGGCTGGAGGTCGAGGCTACCAAGGCGATCGCGGAGGCCAGGGTGCAACTGGACGAGCTCCAGAAGGACGGGGACGTGCGTCGGAAGAAAGAAGTCGGAGACGCCATCGTCTCGTACCAGGAGCGGTTGATGAGCCTGAACGTCGAGGTCGTGGAGGCCCTCGGCAACATGCGGCTCGACCTCCAGGAGCGCGCCCTCGACCTTATCGAAGAGCGGACCCGCCGCTACCGAGAGCTCCAGCAGAGCGAGGAGCGCCAGGCCATGAACACGCTGGACCAGATCCAGGAGCGGTTCGAGAGCAACCCGAAGGTGGCGGACCGCCTGAGCGACATGGTCCTCGACCGCCTCGGGCGGATGCTGGTCTCGGCCGACACGTTCGTCGACAACTTGGGTAGCATCCTCCAGGGGCTCAACGAGGACATCAAGCTCCTCACCGACCACGGCCGCCGCCTCATCGATAAGCAGGCGGACCGGCTCGGTACCGCCGTCCCCATGGGGCTCCCCGAAGGGCGGTCTGCCCCGCAGGTTCAGGGCGCCGATGCGTCGAGGTCGTTGACGGACGGCTCCGGCGGCTAGTCCCTCGTGCCCCACAGGTCCGTGCCCTTTCCGAACTGCTCGGGGCGGACAGCACTTGCTCTACGGGATGACGGTACGGCGACCCGACCCGTAGCTATCGTCTAAGCCGCACCGATTCTATCCCCCTCTATGCCCCGCCGACCGAAGCTCGAACTCACCTGGATCGGGAAGGAGACCCGGCCCCGCCTGGAGCCGCGCATTCTGCTCCCCGACCCCGAGCACTCCCACCACGCCGAGACCCGCCGGCCCGGCGACCTCTTCGACAACGTGCTCATCCACGGCGACAACCTGCTGGCGCTGAAGGCGCTGGAGGCCGACTACGCCGGTAAGGTCAAGTGCGTATGCATCGACCCGCCGTACAATACCGGCTCCGCGTTCACGCACTACGACGACGGCGTCGAGCACTCGGTCTGGCTCTCGCTCATGCGCGACCGCCTAGAGATCATGCGCACGCTGCTGGCGGACGACGGGAGCCTGTGGGTGTTCGTCGACGACTCGGAGGCCCACTACCTCAAGGTGATGTTGGACGAGCTGTTTGGTCGGCAGTGCTTCGTCTCCAGCGTGGCGTGGCGCTCGACCGACAATAGCAAGAATGACGCTAATCAATTCTCTGCTGACTTCAACTACATTCTAGTCTACTCAAAGACCCCTGGCTGGGAGACAAACAAACTACGTAGTTCCTCCAAGCGAAGCCATTTCAAGAACCCTGACAATGACCCTCGCGGAGCTTGGTTTGATGGCAACCCGCTCAACTCTCCTAGCCCCCGCCCGAACCTGACGTTCGACCTGGTGTCTCCAGAGGGCCACACCGTTAAGCCGCCGAAGAACGGATGGCGTTGGTCAGAAGAGACGCTGCGTCAGAAGATCGAGTCAGGCGAGATTAGGTTCACGAACGGTGGCACCAAGATCAAGAGACGTACTTACCTAGCGGACATGAAGGGACTTCCGCCTTCGAACGGGTGGTTTGACATAGAAGAGACTGGCCATAACAGGCAGGCTAAGTACGAACTCAAGAAGCTGTTTCCAGACCGCCCTGTGTCGGAGCTGTTCGGAACGCCCAAACCAGAACGTGCAGTTGAGCGCATCCTGACCATCGCCACCGACCCCGGCGACCTCGTCCTCGACTCGTTCCTCGGCTCTGGCACCACGGCCGCCGTGGCGCACAAAATGCGCCGCCAGTGGATCGGGATCGAGCTAGGCGACCACGCCTTCACCCACGTCGTCCCACGCATGAAGAAGGTCATAGACGGCGAGGACCCCGGTGGCATCACCGAGGCGCAGGGGTGGGCTGGCGGCGGCGGCTTCCAGACCTACCGGCTCGCGCCGTCGCTCATGGCGAAGGACAAGTGGGACCGGTGGGTCGTCAACCCCGAATACAACGCCGAGATGCTGGCCGAGGCGCTCTGCAAGCACGAGGGGTTCAGCTACGCTCCCTCCGACGAGCGCTTCTGGGACCACGGCCACTCGACCGAGTCCGACCACGTCTACGTGACCACGCAGACGCTGACCGCCGACCAGCTCCGCTACCTCTCCGACGACGTTGGCCCCGACCGGACGTTGCTCGTCCTATGCGCCGCCTGGCGCGGCGACGCCGACCGGTTCGCCAACCTCACGCTCAAGAAGATCCCCGCCGCCGTCCTGGACCGGTGCGAGTGGGGCCGCGACGACTACAGCCTGACCGTCGCCGAACTCCCCGCCGCTCCCGAACCCGCCCTTGAAGCTGGCGACGGGACGGCCGATGCTCTCCCCCTGTTCAACCAGCCGACCGCCGACGCCCGATGACGACGACTGACAAGGGGCTCACCCCCGACCACCAGCGCCACGTCAACGCCGTCGCCGCGCGCCTGTCGCTCCGGCCACCCCAGCGCGAGAGCCTGGAGATCCTGGCCCGCGTGGCCGAGATCGTCCCGCTCGACAAAGACCGGCAGGACCTGGCCGAAGCACTCCGCGCCGTTCAAAGCGAGTTTCCATCCGTTGAGGCCTTCGAGCGCGACTTCCCGTCGCTGGCCTTCGCGCTGGCGACGGGCGTTGGCAAGACGCGGCTCATGGGCGCCTTCGCGGCCTACCTGCACCGCGCCCACGGCGTCCGGCACTTCTTCGTGCTGGCCCCCAACCTGACGATCTACGACAAGCTCAAGGCCGACTTCACGCCGGGCACGCCGAAGTACGTCTTCCAGGGCGTCGCCGAGTTCGCCCAGACGCCTCCGCTCCTGATCACGGGCGAGAACTACGAGTCCAGCCTGGCCGTCCGCCAGCAGGACATCTTCGGCCGCGACGACCGCGTCCACATCAACGTGTTCAACATCTCGAAGTTGAACAAGGACGCGAAGGGTAAGAAGGGCGGTGCACCCCGGATCAAGCGGCTCTCGGAGTACATCGGGACGAGCTACTTCGAGTACCTCGCCGGCCTTGACGACTTGGTCCTGATGATGGACGAGAGCCACCGCTACCGCGCCGACGCGGGCGTGAAGGCGCTCAACGAGCTCCGCCCGGTCCTGGGCCTGGAGCTCACGGCGACGCCGCAGGTCGAGACGAAGGGGAAGTCGATCCCGTTTAGGAACGTCGTCTACAGCTACCCGCTCGCCAACGCCATCCGCGACGGGTTCGTCAAGGAGCCAGCCGTCGCCACGCGCGAGAACTTCGACCCGAGCACGTACAGCGAGCCCGAGCTGGAGCGGCTGAAGCTGGAGGACGGCGTCCGGCTCCACGAGACCGTCAAGGCCGAGCTGGAGACCTACGCCCGCCAGACGGGCGCCCCGCGCGTCAAACCGTTCGTGCTCGTGGTCGCCCAAGACACGGCGCACTCGGACGAGCTCGTCCGCACGATCCAGGACGACCAGTTCTTCGGCGGGCGCTACCGCGACCGCGTTATCACGGTCCACTCGAACCAGAAGGGCGACGAGAAGGAGGAGACCGTCGAGCGCCTGCTGGCCGTCGAGGACCCGGCCGAGCCGACCGAGATCGTCGTCCACGTCAACATGCTCAAGGAGGGCTGGGACGTCACGAACCTCTACACCATCGTCCCGCTCCGCCGCGCCAACAGCCGAACACTCGTCGAGCAGTCCATCGGCCGCGGCCTTCGGCTCCCGTTCGGGAAGCGGACCGGCGTCCCCGAGGTCGACCGGCTCACCATCGTCTCCCACGACCGCTTCCAGGAGATCGTCGACCGGGCCAACGACCCCGACTCGATCATCCGCACGTTCGTGACCATCGGCCGCGACGTGCCCGAGGCGGGCAAGGAGGCCGTCACCGTCCGCCCCTCCGCGACCCAGGCGATCCTGGACGCCGCCGCAGGAGACGGCCAGTCTGGCGACGCCCCCACGGTGGGAGTCTCGCGCCCCGTCCAGTTCAAGACCGACGCCGACCGCGCGCTCGCGCCCAAGGTGCTGGAGGCCATCGGCACGTTCCGCGCCCGCGCCGGTGCCGACGTGCTCCCCAACGCCGAGGCGCTCCGTCGTCCCGAGGTCCAGGCCGAGATCGCCAAGATCGTCCGCGAGACCGCCCAGGCCGAGGCGGGAGGCCAGGTTGCCCTCGGCATCGAGGACGAGACGGCGCCCGACATCGAGGCCGTCGTCGAGGCCGTGGCGGGCGTCGTCGCCGACGCGACGATCTCGGTTCCCCGCGTCGTCGTCCAGCCGACGGGCGAGGTCACGGCCGGGTTCGCCGAGTTCGACCTTGACCCGTCGGGGATCACGTATCAGCCCGTCGCCCAGGACATCTACGTCCGCCACCTCCAGAGCGGGGCGACGCACCGGATCGCCGCCCAGACGGGCGTCGCCACCGAGGAGCGGCTGGAGGACTACGTCGTCCGGAGCTTGATCGCCTTCCCCGACGTCGACTACGCCGCCCACGCCGACCTGCTCTACACGCTGGCGGGCCAGGCCGTCGCCCACGTTCGCGGCTACCTCGACGCCGAGGAGGACGTAGAGAACGTGGTCCGGTACTACGAGAAGCCCATCGCGGCAAACGTCCACGCCCAGATGCAGGCCCACTACAGCGAGCGGGCCACGCGCTACGAGGCGACGGTGACGCGGGGGTTCGAGGAGCAGAAGGACCTCAACTACTCGCGCGAGCCGGGCGCCGACGTGCGCGACTTCCGCCAGCCGGTCCACGACAAGGCCCGGATCAAGTCGATGCAGTTCGGCGGGTTCGAGAAGTGCCTGTACCCGACCCAGAAGTTCGACTCGGACTCGGAGCGCCAGTTCGCCGCCGTCCTCGAGGCCGACCGGGACGTGGTCAAGTGGTTCCGCCCGGTGTCCGGCCAGCTCCACATCTACTTCCGGCAAGACCGCCCCTACGAGCCCGACTTCGTCGTCGAGACGCGGGATGCGAAGGTGCTCTGCGAGACCAAGCAGAAGAAGGAGATCGACAGCGACGACGTCCAGCAGAAGAAGGCCGCCGCGCTCGTCTGGTGCGAGCACGCGACCGAGCACGAGGAGGCCCATGGCGGCAAGCCCTGGCGCTACCTGCTCGTGCCCCACGACGACGTCAAGGCGAACTACTCGCTCGCGGGGTTGATGGCGAAGTACGGGTAGCTGGGCCGGGCGTTTAAGGTGCTGTGGATCTCTTCCGAGATGGCAGTCAGCACCCACCCGCACCGCCTGACATGAACCCCCACAGCATCTTTCTCCTCGGCGAGATCATCCCCTCGGAGGACTACGAGTCCGATAACCCCTTCCACCTCTCGCCCCACGAAAACCCTGACGGCGAGTACCTCCGGATCGACGAGACGTACCACGCGATTATGGACAGCTCGGACGACTCGTGCGTCGACGGTGTCGCCGAGCGCTACCTCGAGATCTGGGAGAGAGAGGAGGCCGGTCGGCTCGTCGTCCCCATTGCCGAGGTCTCTGATGACGCGACCATCTGGAGTCACTACGACGACCTCCCGCGGCACTAGCCGCTAGGCCGAACCGAGGGGCCGGCTCCGGTCGGTCCCGCCGTCCTTGAAGACCTTCGAGGGCGTGATCGACCCGGCCTCGGGAAGTCCCGCCAGCGCTACGGCGCGTTTCACGACGCCGTTGAGACCGCCCGGCGTCATCGGCCGGTCCGAGACGTTCCCGTGACGGTCGATCGACGGGAAGAGGGCCTGTCCAGTCCCGACCACCGCCCGCCACGCTTCGAGCGCGCGTGCCGGGTCCGCGACGTCGGCTTTACTGGTAACCTGAACGACCGTGCCCTCGGGAGTCGGCACTCTGACTGCGTTGTCGACGAGAACGTCGGTCCACAGGAGACGGAGCAGTTCGGCGGCGACGAGCCCCGACCCGCCTCCGACAAGGAACAGGGCGCGGTCACGGAGTCCGGCAGCGGTGTCGGGTTGGACCTCAGCCAGCTTGACCAGATCCCCGGCGAAGACGGTCTCGACGACCTGCACTCCTTCCCGCGGGCCGAGCCCGGACGCCTGCCGGAGCGCCGCCGCCCATGCTTGCTGGAAGCCCGGGCTATCAGACAGCGCCAGCCCCTGGTTCTCGTTCACCATGTAGGCGATACCGGACTTCATCCGGTGTAGCGTCGAGATCGAGGGCGGGGTCGCGGCCTTGGTCAGATTGAGCAGGTACTGGCCCACCAACGCGGGGACGCGGGGGTCCTCGGTTCGGACACCCGTCTTCTCGCGCCAGTCGAGGAAGAGGTGCCAGTCGCGCTCGTAGTGGAACCGGGTGGTCGGGGAGAGGGGCGGCTTGGGCATGAGGCAAGTTAACGGTTTCTCCTTGTAAAGAGTATTTCGGTCAGGATAGTTGTCTTGTAAACTTGGTTTCGGTCAAAGATAGGCCGTCCTCCACCACCTACCCCCAGACTATGAGCAAGAACAAGCTGTACCTGAACAAGGCCCTGACCGGCCCGCGAGCCGAGCACGGCATGTCGGAGGTCGGCAAGCACGTGAAGGTCCGAATCCTCGTCGAGCACGCGGCCCACGCCAGCGCGCCGAGCACGATGCAGTCGGACGTCCCCCCGGCGGACGAGCTGGTCCACGCCGGCAAGGAAGTCTTGGAGTCGTCGGCTTTCGTCGTCGAGGACAAGCACCTGCGGATCCACGGCGCCCGCGTGGAACGCTTCGTTGACCTGTCGGACCCGGGGTGGACGAGCCTCGTCGCGTTCTCTTCGAAGGACCGCGGGCCTCGGGGCGAGATCGGCCTGTTCGCGGTGGGCTCGTTCCCGGGCCACCTCGTCCCGCACCCGATCCGGTGGAAGGGTCCGGTCGCGGTGGTCGGGTCCCGGGCATTCGTGTTTCTGGCCTAGCTGTGAGTGGGACGTACCCAAGCAAGTAGCGCTGTCCTCCGAGTCCCGCTCTGGGCTCCCCGAGGGCCGACAACCGACCGCTCCATTTCCGCGGAGCTCCAATCGTTTAACCCCATTGACCATCCCGTGACGATCTCCGAGTCCTTCACGATCTCCGCGTCGCTGCGCCAGGCGATCCTCGATCACCACCATGGAGTGGCCCCGACGAGCGCTCTCGCCACCGTGGAGGCCTACCAGCGTTTCCTGCTGTACCTGTACCTCCCCACGCGGCTCGACCCCGACACCCACCAGACGGTCATCTCGCGCCGCGTCTGCGCGGCGTGCGAGGGCGTCCTGCAGAGCGTGAAGTCCAACAACTACTCCGCCAAGCGCTTCCTCAAGGAGTTCCGGCGCGACGTGATGCCGGGGTTCGAGTGGGGCGGCTACGACATGGGCCGCCGGCCGCGGACCGTCCGTCATGCGGACCTCTGCGCCGATCTCCGCGACGCCGCCGTCCGGACCCGCACGGGCGAGGTCCGGCACCGCGTCTACGCCCTGACGGGTGAGAAGTGGACTCCGGGAGCGTCGCGTGAGGAGCGCGCACGGCGCAAGGCAGAGGCCACGGCGACCGCCGCGAACGCGCTCTGCGACGACCAGCGCGACGTGGTCGAGTACATGAACGCCCGTTCGTTCCGCCCGTACGCCGCCGCCGCCCGCCGCCACGTCGAGGAGGCGCGAGAACTGGCTCGCACCTCGCTGGACGGACTCGCCCTTGACTCGGCCCTCCTGTCGCTCCGCGCCGTCGAGCAGCAGCCCCAGCCGTTCGTCCAGGTCAGCGAGCGCGGCCGGTCCGCCCGCGTTTACCCGGCAGGGCTCGGGCTCTACTCGCTCAAGAAAGAGCTCCGCCACGTCCTGACCCAGGGCTGGTGCGAGGTCGACCTGGCGAGCGCCCAGCTTGCTGTCAACGCGCGCCTGTGGGAGTGCGAGCCCGTCCTCGACTTCCTGCGGACGCCGGGGGCCGATTGGTGGCGCGAGCTCTTCGTGTGCCTCTACGGTCCCGCGCTCGACTACGAAGCCCTCGTGCGCGACGACCCCTCGCGCCACCGCCGCGTCAAGGGCGCGCTCAAGGTGGCGACCTACGCCGGCCAGTTCGGCCGCGCGCGCATCGTGCTGCGCGACGCCCTCGACCGCGCGCTCCCCGACATCCCCGACGCCGGGCGTCGTCTGCTCGGCCACGGCCTCTTCGGTGAGCTTGTTCGTGCTCGCGACCGCGAGGCCGAGCGGATCGTCGGACGGGGCTACACGACCGACGCATACGGACGCCACCTCGAGATCGGCGAGCCTGATGGCCGCGACGTCTGGAGCTTCATGGCCGAGGTCGCCCAGAGCTACGAGCTCCGCCTCATGCGGCCGGTTCTCGATGTGGCGCTCGCGCGCCACGACGACGTCCAGATCCTGCTCTGGATCCACGACGGTGCCGTCGTCTCGTTCTCCAAAGGCGGCGCGCACGAGAAGGCCTGCCGTCGTGAGATGGACTGGGGCGTCCGTCAGGTCGCCGCGTCGCTCGAGATCCCCACCCATCTCACCTTCGACCCGTCGATCCCCCTCCGTAGGCATCAGCCCATTCACCACCCTCGCCCATAGCGGCGCCGCCGAACCGACGCCCCGCGGGCACCAAACCAAGACAACCCGCCACCTCAATCACCCCACCTCCAACAGACCTATGACCGACGAAGATCGCGAGCCCCACAACCCGTACAGCTACCCGGGCCTGCACTCTGACCAAAAGCAGGCGCCGCCGTCCGCCTCCACCACGAAGCCGGTGGAGACCGGTGCCCCCTGGCCGCCCGGCTCCTCTTGGGAGTCCAGCCTCCAGCCGTCGCCGCGCGCGGCCTCCACGCAGGCGGGTGACGAGTGGGCGGAGCCGAAGACCCACTGGGCCATCGAGACCGACCAGGACCTCGCCTGCGAGCTCGAGACGCTTCCGGTGGTCGTCTTCGTCCGCGACCGCTGGAACGGCCGCATCGTCGCCTCTCTCCCGACGCGCTCGCTTCCGTACCAGATCCGGGTTCACCTCGTCTGCGACCACGTCGGCCGGTCCACGAATCTGGACTTCGAGTGGTGTGATGAGACGGGCGCGGTGGCCTACCGTGGGGTTTTCACCGGGCTCTTCCTCGATTGGACGGGAAACAAGATCAAGCCGGGCGACCCGGTCGGCGGCCCCGACGATCCCTGGACATGAGCGCCGGGAAGCCGCTTCGACGGGCCGAGCCCATCAGTACCGGTGGGCACAGACCGACGACGACGACCGCACCGCCACGCCCGATGAACACCTACGAACGTCTGGTCGACCGCTACATCAACGCGCCAATCGCACCCCCGACAGGTCCCGAACTCGCCGAGCACCTCGCCACGGCGCTCAAGGAGGCCGTAGACGGACAGAAAGCACCCGGGCCGCCTCCGCTCCTGGATGTCCAGGGCGTAGCCGACCGTCTCAACGTCGGTGTACGGACCGTCGAGACACTCATCGCGGACGGCGAGCTGGTTCCCGTCCGGGTCCGGAGCGCGCGACGGTTCACGCCCGAGTCCGTGGACGCTTACATCCGGCGTGCCGCCGGCCCGAAGCGGCGCCGACGACGCTAGGGTGTCTCTCGCCCGTCCCAAGTTCGTGCCCTCCCACTCTACCCCAACCACTCTGCAAACATGACCTCCTTCCACCTCCGAGACAAGAACGGCCGGTACTACGGAGAGGCTTACGACCCGACCCAACGCCCCAAACGCAAGTGGTTTTCGCTCCGGACCGGCCGCAAGGATGTCGCCCGCCAGCGGCTGGCCACGGCCGAGCGCGACCACGCTCTCGGCCAGTACGACCCGTGGACCGACCGTTCCCGTGAGAGCGGGGTCTCGGTCGGTAGCGGCATTGGCCGGTTCCTCCGCTCGCGGGCGGACGCGAGCGACAACACCGTCCGGACCTACAAGCAGGTGCTCACCCAGTTTGCGAAGACGCTCCCGCCCGACCTCCCCGTCGACGCCGTGGCCTCCCGACACGTCGTGGCGTTCATGCGCCAGGGCGACGTCTCCGCCGCGACAGTCGCCAAGCGGTACCGCCATGTCGCGGCGTTCACCAAGTGGGCCGCCGAGACGAACGTGGCCGAGACCGACGCGGCGGCCACGGTGAAGCCCCCGAAGTCCCAGCGCAAGGCGGCGCCGTTCTTCACGCCGACGGAGGTCGACCTCATCGTCTCGACCATCTACGCCGACGCCGCCGCGAAGGGCGGGCTCGTACGCCCCGGCGAGGCCGTCTGGCTCGCTGACGTCGTCCTGTTCGCCGTTGGGACCGGCGTTCGGATCGCCGAGCTTACCGGCCTTCGCTGGGCCGACGTCGACCTCGACCACGGGCTCGTGACCGTCCGGAGCCGGCAGGGGTCCCGGACGAAGAGCGGCCACGACCGGGCGATCCCTCTCGTGTCCTCCGCCCTTGACGTGGCCCGTCGGGTCCACGCTGGCCTTCCCAAGCGACCCCGCTACGACGACCTCGTATTCAGGGCCGTCCGGGGCGGCCGGCTCAACTCGAACTATGTGAGCCGCCGGTTCAAGCGGGCCGTCCGGCTCGCCGAGCTCAACGACGCCCTCCACTTCCACAGCCTCCGTCACACGACGGCGAGTTGGCTGGTCATGCGTGGGGTCCCGATCGCCGTCGTCCAGCAGGTGATGGGCCACGCGGACATCGCCACGACGATGCTCTACAGCCACCTCTCGCCTAGCGCCATCCGGACCGAGGTAACCCGCGCCTACGACGAGATCAGCCGGGGTGAGGGCCGGATCGAGGAGCCCACGGACTTCTACAAATGCTCTACACAGGGCGGTCGTACGGCGCAGAACGGTGCAGTCTTGCGCATGGCCGCCTAAAGCGGAACGGCCCGTAGCGAGCGCTACGGGCCGTTCCGGGGTGCCCCCAGAAGGATTCGAACCTTCGACACGCGGATTAAGAGTCCGCTGCTCTAACCAACTGAGCTATAGGGGCACCCGCAAGGTACCGAGCGCGCGCTCGGTGCCAAAGCGGAGCCGGGATGAAACCGAGCGTCCCGCTGGCGACGCGCGCCGCCAGCGGGACGGGCGGGCGCTAGCGCCGCGCGGCGACCGCGGCGGACTGGAACGAGACCGGGAAGTCGATGTCGACGTCGATCTCGTCGCTCGTCGCCGTGCTGCTCGTCTTCGGCGCGTCGTCGAAGTGGTACAGCAAGGCGTTCATCGTGCCGTTCCCCGACGCGCTGGAGTTGACGGCGACCTGGAAGGCCAAGCCAACGGCGAAGTTGCCGCTGTTCTCCCTCTCCGTCGTGTACTGGTCCTCGTTGTCCGTGATGGTCACGGTCCCGGCCGAGGTCGGCTGGAACGCGTAGCGGAAGAGGTGCTCCTCGGCTTCGTCCTCGATCTCCTCGGTGATGTCCTCCCCGTTGATCGTGTCGCGGAGCTCGATCGAGCCGGTGTAGGTGGCCCCAGCGCGCAGCGTGGCACGAGCCGGCGAGAACGTGATGCCGGCGCCGTCGCCGTCAGGGTCGCTGGCGACGATCGTGACCACGTCGCTGGCGTTGGCGGTGTTGGTGAGCGTGACCGTGACCTGGGTGATCAGCTCTTCCTCGCCGGCGCCGTCTTCAGGCTCGGCCGAACTGCAGGCCGGCAAGGCGATCAGGAGAGCGAGCGCGGCGGCGCCGCGCGTGAAGGTGTTGAGGCTAAACATGGGGGTGGGGGGTGGTGGTGAAACGTGAGGCCGCCGTCTCCTGGGCAATCGTCCGTTCGACTGGCGGCCGGGATTGGCCGGGGCGATCCCGACCAAGGGGGTGGCCTAGCCGAGCGGGACCGACACGCGCAACGTGACGTTGCGGCCGGGCTCGTCGATGAAGTAGCGGAAGCGGCTCAGCGCGTCGCGGTACCGCACGTCGAACAGGTTGTCGATGCCGAGCTGGAGCCGGACCGGCGCGGCGCCCCAGTCGAGCGTCCCGCCGACCTTGAGGCCCGCCAGCGTGTAGGCCGGCGGGTAGGGCGCGGCCAGGAAGGCGCCGGGCTGGACGCGGTCCTGGCGCGCGACGTGCTGGACGTCGGCCTCGGCGTAGGCGTCGGAGAGCCCGAGAAGGCGGCCCACCGTGGCCTTGACGTGGCCGCCAACGCGGTTCGAGGGGACGCCGTAGAGCGGTCCGTCGATGACCAGGTTGTCCGCCTGCAGGACGGAGGCGCGCGCGCCCACGTCGAGCCAGCCGGTCGGCCGGAGCTCCAGGCTCGCGTCCACGCCCGCCAGCCGGGCGTCGGTGTGCGTGGTCTGGAACGTGGGGAAGGTGCCCCGGATGGTCACCGTCGGCTCGGGGTCTTCGAGCGCGTAGATGTAGTCGGCGATGTGGTTGACGTAGCCCGAGACCTCGGCCGAGGCGAAGCCGCTCTCGTGCCGCACCGTCGCGCTCAGGTCCAGGCTCCGCTCCGTCCCCAGGTCGGCGTCGCCGATCTCGAACTGCGCCGTCCCGTGGTGGACGCCGAAGGAGTACAGCTCGCTCACGTTCGGCGGGCGCCACGCGCTGCCGAGGTTGGCGGCCAGGCTCCACTGGTCGCTCAGCGAGTACAGCGCGCCGACGGCCGCGGCCCCGCCCAGGAAGCTCCGCGTGTCCGCGACCGTCTCCCGGCTGGCGAAGTCGAACGGGAAGGCCGTCATGGTGCGCGCGTCGACCCGGGCGCCGGCGTCCAGCGTCAGCCGGCCGGTCGCGGCGTAGCTCCCGTGCGCGAACACCCCGCCGTCGTAGGCGCGGAAGTTGGGGACGAGGTACCCGCTCTCGCCGTTCTCGTTGAGCTGCGTCCGCGCCTGCACGCCGAGCGCCAGCCGGGCGCGGTCGGAGACGTTGGGCTCCAGCTTGAGGTCGACGGACTGCGTGAGCAGCGAGAGGTCGAACGACGGCCGGGTGCCCAGCGCCACCAGGGAGTCGCCGAACGGCCGGTGCGCGTCGAACTCCTGCCGGCGGTTGTTCTGGACCGCGTACTGCGCGTCGACGTGGTGCCCGTCGCCGAACGTCGTGTGGCCGTGGACGCTCGCGACGTCGTGCGTCACGGTCTGCTTGGGCGCGTTGATGTCGTACGAGAACTGGTAGTCCCAGTCCGGGTCCGGCCCGCCGCGCTCGATGATGGCCTCCAGGTTCCGGGCGTTGCCGAAGTGCGAGCCCCGGTAGATCCCGAGCTCGGTGCTGTAGCGGCGCAGGTGCCCGTCGATCTCCAGCGGGCCGCGCTGGTACCCCAGCGTCAAGTGCCCCGACGCCTCCCGGAAGGCGGAGTTGCGGAGCACGAAGTCCGGCGAGCGCGCGTCGCCGGCGCGGCGGAACGAACCCTGGACCCGCCACGCGACGCCGGGCAGCGCGGTCGGCGCGTCCTCCAAGAGGAGCGAGCCGGCGCCCTGGCCCGAGTTCGAGAACGCCTGCAGCGACAGCTGGCCCCCGACGCCGGGCTCGGTCGGCAGGTCGCGGTCGTTCAGGCGGATGATCCCGCCGATGGCGCCGGCCCCGTACTCGACGCCCGCGGCGCCCTTGATGACCTCGATCCGCCCGGCCGAGAACGGGTCGATCTCGGGCGCGTGCTCGCCGCCCCACTGCTGGCCCTCCTGGCGCACCCCGTTCTCCAAGATCACGACGCGGTCGGAGTGCAGCCCGCGCACGACCGGCTTGCCAATCGTTGGACCGGTGGAGAGCGTGGTCACGCCGTTCAGGCTCTCCAGCGTCTCCGCCAGCGTCTGGCCCCTGACCTCGTCTAGCTCCCGCCCCTCCAAGACCTGGACCGACCGGACGCCGCGGCCCAGCGCCTCCTGCGCCTGGTCGGCCACGACCTCGACCTCGCCCAGCGCGTCCTCGGCCGCCTCCAGCAAGACGTCCAGCGCCACGGCGCCCGAGCGCAGGTCGACCGATTGGCGCTGGGTCTCGAACCCGACGTAGGTCACGACGACGGTCGCGGTGTCGGCCGGGAGGCCCGCCAGTCGGAACCGGCCGTCGGCGTCGGCGGCGGCGCCCCGAGCGAGGGCGGGCAGGCGGACGGCGGCGCCGGGCAGCGGCTCGCCACTGGCGGCGTCGACGACGGAGCCCGAGAGGACGGCCGTCGATTGGGCGCTGGCGGGCATCGCCAGTACGGCGAGCGCGACGAGCGCGAGGGGGATGCGGACGAGCGTCGGGAGGTCCAAACGCGGCGTCCGCCCCAGGGTAGGGGATTGCACGGGGGCGGGGGTCGGCAGAAGAGGGTCGGCCCGGCGCGTGCCGGGCCCGTCGTCCCGCTCGGAGAGCGGGTCCTTCTAGCCGACGGGGGGCGCTCGTGCGCCGGCGCCTGCCGCCGCCGCCGTCCGCGTCCAGTCCGCGTACGCCGAGATCGCCTCGGCGGGGTCGGGCGCTGCCAACCCATCCTCCTGCGCCAGATCCGCAGCGGCCAACCCGGTGCAGATGGCGCAGTCGACGTGGTGGGGCGCGGGCGCGCACGGGGTCTGGACGTGGTCGCCCGCCTCTCCGTGCGCGGCCTCACTGTGCTCCGCGCGCTCGGCCGCCTCTTCCAGCCCGTGCGCCGCCAGGTGCACCGTCGGCAGCGCCACGCCGCCCGCCGTCAGCACGGCGAGGAGGAGCGAGGCGAGGACGGGGCGGAGGGCGATCACGCGAGCGGTCGGGGCGGCGGAACCATAGTAACCCGACGCGTGGCCGATTGTTGCCGCTGGCGCCGCGCGCCAGCGAGGCTTCGAACTCGGCGACGAGCCCTCCCCTCGTCCGGCCAAGCAGGCGGAGAAGGGGAGAGCCTGAGCGCCGGCCGGGTCAGGACGTCCGCTCGGCGTCTGGGGTGCTGCCCTCGCTGTTCCCAGACCCCGCCGAGTCGCGGAACCGGACCGTCGTCCCGCTGCGCACCATGTCCGCCAGCCGGAGCGCGTCCCAGTTGGTCAGCCGCACGCAGCCGGCCGACGACGCCACGCCGATCGTGCCCGGCGCCGACGTGCCGTGGATGCCGTAGTGCTTTTTGGAGAGCCCCATCCAGACGCTCCCGACGGCGTTGTTGGGCCCGGGCGGCAGGCGGGCGTCGGGCTGGTCGTCGGGGACGGAGGCCAGGATCTTGGGCTGGTAGTGCCACCACGGGTCGCGCGAGACGCTCTGGATGGTGAACTCGCCCTCGGGCGAGGGGTCGTAGCTGCCGCCGACCGTGACGGGGGCGTGGAACAGGACGTCGCCGTTGGCGGCCAGGGCGTGGAGCCAGCCGTCGCGGCCCGAGATCACGACGCGCGAGACCTGGCCGCTGGGCCGCCGCGCGCCCTGGACGTTGGGCACGCGCACGCGGTCGCCGGCGGCCAGGCTGTCCAGCGTCGCGCCGTCGTTGAGGCGGGACAGCAGCGCGGGCGCGGCGTGGAACCGCTCGCCCAGCTTCTCCGAGAGCGACTCGAAGCCCAGCCGGTCCATCTCGGCCTTCTCGTACACGTCGGACGGGATGGCTTCGAACGGGCCGGCGACGTCGTCGGCCGTCAGGGTGTAGGTCGTGACCAGGGAGTCCGCCGAGCCGCCGCGGCTCGCCAGCGCCCGGATGGTCTCCTCGTTGGCGATGCCGGTCGCGCTCAGCCCGGCGTCCTTCTGGAACCACGTCAGCGCCATCTCGGTGTTGTCGCCCCAGCGGCCGTCGATCTGGCCGGGCGAGAACCCGGCGCGGCTCAGGAGCACCTGGAGCTTGGTCACGCTCGGCCCGGCGACGTCGCCACCGAGGGGCAGCTGCATCCGGCTCGACCAGTCGCGCGTCGAGTCGATCGTCGCCAGCGTCTCGGGGTTCGAGCGCGCCGCGTCAGCTCGGCCCGTCGTGTCGATCTCGGCCGACTGGAGCCCGCGGCCCGCGTAGCGGGCGGCCTCGACCTCCTCGTCGCTAGGCAGGCCGAAGTCGCCCGTCGTGCTCACGGCCCCGTCGGACGCGGTCTCGGACGCGGACGCGGGCTCGCCGGTGTCGCGGGACTCCATCTGGCAGGCCGCCAGCAGCAAGACGAGAGGGGCAAAGAGAAAGAGGCGCATGGAGTCGAAGTGGGAGGTGCGGGCGCCTTAACGTCGGGCGTGATCGTCTCGTTCTCGCAGCCCGCCGCTCGCGCCGAAAGCGCACGGACCGGGGGAGACTCTCAGGCTTCCCCTGGTCCGCCGTAACCTTCGGGCGCCGACGCCGTCCGCCTAGTCCGCCCGCCCGATCGAAATGGAGCTCCAGATCCGCAACCTGTCCAAGCAGTACCCCAACGGTGTTCAAGCCTTGGACGACGTCTCGCTGACGATCCCAACGGGGATGTACGGCCTGCTCGGCCCCAACGGCGCCGGGAAGTCCACGCTGATGCGGACGCTGGCGACGCTGCAGGAGCCCGACGCCGGCTCGGCCACCCTCACCACGGCCGGGCCCGGCGGCGCCGACCTCGACGTGCTGGCGGACAAGACCGAGCTCCGCCGGAGCCTGGGCTACCTGCCCCAGGAGTTCGGGGTCTACCCCAAGGTGCCGGCCTTCGACCTGCTCGACCACTTCGCCGTGCTCAAGGGCGTCACCGACAAGGGCCAGCGGCGCGAGCTGGTTGAGGCGCTGCTCCACCAGACCAACCTGTGGAAGGCGCGGACCAAGCACCTGGGCGGGTACTCGGGCGGGATGAAGCAGCGGTTCGGCATCGCCGTCGCGCTCATCGGCGACCCCCGGCTCATCATCGTCGACGAGCCCACGGCCGGGCTCGACCCCGCCGAGCGCGTCCGCTTCCTCAACCTGCTCTCCGAGCTGGGCGAGGACAGCGTCGTCATCCTGTCGACGCACATCGTCGAGGACGTGGCCGAGCTGTGCAGCCGGATGGCGATCATCAACGAGGGCCGGATCCGGTTCGAGGGCGACCCTTTGGCGGCAACCGCCAGCCTCCAAGGCAAGATCTGGAAGCGCATCATCGAGAAGGCGGACCTCCCGGCGCTGCGCCAAGAGCAGGAGGTGATCTCGGACCGTCTGCTGGTCGGCCGCGTCGTCGTCCACGTGTACGCGGAGGCCTCGCCCGGCCCGCACTACGCCCCGGTCGAGCCCGACCTGGAGGACGTCTACTTCTGCACCCTGCGCGGCCTGCTCGACGGCGCCCACGCCGAGCCGCTTCCCGCTGGCGGCGCGCTTGCGCCAGTCGGGGCGGCGGCTGATTTGGCCGAGCCGGTGGCCGCGACCGCTGACCCCACCTACGGGGTCCCCTCTCCCCCCGGGAGAGGGACAGGGTGAGGGGCCGGACGTCTTCCCATGTCGCACTCGCCCACTGACTTTCGACGAGCCCTCCGCCGGCAGTCCACCACTGCCGAGCGGGCTCTGTGGTCCGTACTCCGCAACCGCCAGCTCGGCGGCCTCAAGTTCCGCCGCCAGCACTCCGTCGGCCCCTTCGTTGCCGACTCCCACTGCGAGTCCGCCCAACTCGCTATTGAACTCGACGGTTCGATCCACGATGACCCGTCTCGGACCGCGTACGACTCCCGTCGGCAGCGAGCGATGGAGCAAGCAGGTGTCCGAACGGTTCGGTTCTCGAACCGGGATGTACTGGACCAGAGAGAGGTCGTCGCGGCGACAATCCTAGCTGCGGCGGACCCTCACTCTGTCCCTGGCTGGCGCCGTCGCTCGCGCGGTCTCCCCAAGGAGAGGGGACCTCGTAGAAACGCTTTGCTTTGACCTCCCCCTTCTAAGGGGCAACCACCTACCTCACCGCCCGTGTTCTGGTCCATCGCCCTCTACGAGCTCAAGTACCGGCTCACCCGCATCTCGACGCACGTCTACGCCGGGGTGTTCTTCGCGCTCGCGTTCCTGCTGGCGCTCACCGACGCCGGCGCGTTCGAGAGCGTCTCGGCGTCGTCGGGCGCGAACGTGCTCGCGAACTCCCCGTCCGCCGTCGCGGCGCTCATCACCGTCCTGGGGCTGTTCGGCGTCGTGGTCACCGCCAGCTTCATGGGGCAGGCGCTGGTCAAGGACTTCGAGAACAAGATGCACCCGCTGCTCTTCACGACGCCGCTGACCCGGGTGGCCTACCTCGGCGGGCGGTACACCGGCGCGCTCTTGGCGGCGCTCTACGTGTTCGCGGCCATGATCCCGGGCCTGGCGCTCGCCTACTTGTCGCCCTGGGCCGACGCCGACCTGATCGGGCCGATGTCGCTGGGCACGTTCGCGCGGCCGTACCTCGCCATCGTCATTCCGAACACCATCGTGACGGGCGCGCTCTTTTTCGGGCTGGCCGCCGCGACGCGCCAGATGCTGCCCAACTACGTCGGCGGCGTGCTGCTGCTGCTGGGCTACCTGCTGGCGGGCGTGCTCGTCGGCGACGTCGAGAACCTGCGGCTGGCGGCGCTCTTGGACCCGTTCGGGCTGTACGCCTTCGAGGGCGCGACGCGCTACTGGACGACGGTCGAGCGGAACACGCTGATGCTGCCGCTCGACGGGCTGATCCTGACCAACCGCCTGATCTGGTTGGCCGTCGGCGCGGCGGCGCTGGCCTGGACCGTGGCCCGGTTCCGGTTTAGCCAGGACGTCCGCGAGCGGCGGTGGCGCAAGCCGGTCGAGACCGGGGAGGCCGTCGCGGACCGGCCCGTCATCTCGGCGCTCTCGCTCCCCGACGCCGACCGCCAGTTCGGCGGGCGCGCGTCGCTGGGGCAGATGCTGTCGTTGGCGCGGCGCGAGACCCGAGCCGTCGTGGGCAACGTGTATTTCTACGTCCTGATCGTGGCCGCGCTGGGCTTCCTGGCCATCGCGTTGGCCGTCGGCGACTCCCTCTTCGGCACGCCGACGCTGCCCGTCACGGCCCAGGTGGTGTCGTTGGTGGCCGGCAGCTTCGGGCTGTTCATCATCGCCATCATCGTGTTCTACTCCGGCGAGCTGGTCTGGCGCGAGCGCGACCTCAAGGCCGACCAGGTCGTCGACGCGCTCCCCATCCCCGGCTGGGTCCCGTTCGCGGCCAAGCTGCTGGCGCTCTGGGCCGTGCTCGCGATCCTGATGGGCGTCATGATCGTGTCCGGGATCGTCTACCAGTTGGTCTCGGGCTTCACCGACATCCAGCTCGGGCTGTACCTCAGCCAGCACGCGATCCAGTTCGTGGACTACGCCCTGCTGGCGGTGCTCGCGCTCACGATCCACACCATCGTCAGCCACAAGTACGCCGGGCACTTCGTCCTCATCCTGTACGCCATCGGCCTGCCGATCCTGCTGGGGATCCTGGGCTACACGTTCAACCTGTACAACTTTAGGGCCGACTCGGGCGTGTCGTACTCCGACATGAACGGCTACGGGCACTTCTTAGGGCCTTACGCCTGGTTCAAGCTGTACTGGGCCGCCTTCGCCGTGCTTCTGGCGCTGGCCTCGACGCTGTTGTGGGTGCGCGGGCGCGAGACCGGCGTCCGTCAGCGGTTGCGGATGATGCGCGCGCGCGTGACCCGGCCCGTCGCCACGACCGCGCTGCTGGCGGCCGTCGCCTTCGTGACGCTGGGCGGGTTCATCTTCTACAACACCGCCGTCGTCAACGAGTACCGGACGGGCGAGGAGGTCCGCACGCTGGTGGCTGACTACGAGCGCGCCTACAAGCAGTACCAAGACCTGGCCCAGCCCCGGATCACCGCCGTCGAGATCGACGCCGACCTGTACCCTGAGCGCCGCCGCGCCGACTTCCGCGGGACGTACACGTTGGTCAACAAGACCCGCCAGTCGATCCCGGCCATCCACCTCAACCTGGCGAGCGCGATGGACGTCCGCCGGCTGGAACTGGACCGCCCGGCGACGGAGAGCCTGCGCGACACCGTGCTGGGCTACGCGATCTTGGACCTGGCGACGCCCCTCGCGCCGGGCGACTCGACGGTCCTGACGTTCGACCTCGCCGCCCAGACCGAGGGGTTCGAGAACTCGACCTCGCCCGGGACGGTCGTTGGCAACGGGACGTTCGTCAACAACGGCGTGCTGCCCCAGGTCGGCTACCAGCCGAACGGCGAGCTGGCGGACCCGTCGGAGCGCGAGAAGGAGGGGCTGCCTTACCGCGAGCGCGTCGCCGCGCGCGACGACTCGACGGCCTACGGCAACACCGACCTGTCGAACGACGCCGACTTCGTCCGCTTCGCCGCGACGGTGAGCACGGCGCCGGATCAGACGGCGATCGCGCCGGGGCGCCTGCAGCGCGAGTGGACCGAGGACGGGCGCCGGCACTTCCGCTACGAGATGGGCGCGCCGATCCTGAACTTCTACGCGTTCCTGTCGGCGCGGTACGCCGTCGAGGAAGACGTCTGGACCGCGCCTGACGGCCGGACCGTCGACGTCCAGGTGTTCTACCACCCGACGCACGACTACAACGTCCGCCGGATGATCGACGCGACGAAGGCGACGCTCGCGTACGCCGAGGCCGCCTTCAGCCCGTACCAGTACGATCAGCTCCGCATCATCGAGTTCCCGCGCTACGCCTCGTTCGCCCAGGCCTTCCCCAACACGATCCCGTTCTCCGAGTCCATCGGCTTCATCGCCGACGTGGGCGACGAGGACGACATCGACTACCCGACCTACATCACAGCGCACGAGGTCGCCCACCAGTGGTGGGGCCACCAGGTCGCCGGCGCCAACGTCCAGGGCTCGACGTTCCTGGTCGAGACGCTGGCGCAGTACACGGCGCTGATGGTGATGAAGGCGAAGTACGGCGAGCAGCAGATGAGCCGGTTCCTGGGCTACGAGCTCGACCAGTACCTGGTCGGCCGCGCCGTCGAGCGGACGCGCGAGGTGCCGCTCGTGTTGGTCGAGGGCCAGCAGTACATCCACTACCGCAAGGGCTCGCTGTCGATGTACGCGCTGCAGGCGATGATCGGCGAGGACAACGTCAACACCGCGCTCAGCCGCTTCGTGGACCGCTACGCCTTCCGAGGCCCACCGTACCCGACCTCGGAGGACGTGATGCGCGAGTTCCGCGCCGTCACCCCCGACTCGCTGAGCTACCTGCTCGACGACCTCTTCGAGACGATCACGTTGTACGAGAACCGGACGGTCGAGGCGACGGCCGAACCGCTGGGCAGCGACCGCTACCGCGTGACCCTAGAGCTGGACCTCGGCAAGGTCCGCGCCGACAGCCTGGGCGCCGAGCAGCCCGCCCGGATGGCCGACTGGCTCGACGTGGCCGTCTTCGGCGAGCGCGACGGTGAGGAGGTGATCCTGGAGTCGCAGCGCCGCCGCTTCCGCTCGGGCCGCCAGTCGGTCGAGATCGAGGTGACGGGCCGCCCGACGCGCGCCGGCGTCGACCCGCTGTTCCTGTTCCCCGACCGCATCAAGGCCGACAACGCGCGGTCCGTAGCCATCGAGGAGTGAGCGACTGGCGGTGCCGGTGCGGGCGGCGCTAGTTGGCCCGCACGGTCACAGTTCACCGTGTCCCTACCCCGCCGGCAGGCTGGGGTCGTCGGCCGACGGCCCGTAGCTGCCGGGGACGGGTACGTCGAGGAGCCGGAGGTAGACCGACAGCTGGCCGCGGTGGTGGGCGATGTGGCTCAAGGTCCACTGCCGGATCACCTGGCTGCGCGGGCTGCTGAATATCTGGTGGTCGCCGGCCGACAGCGTCCAGTCGCCGTCGAGGTGGTCGTCGTCGGCCTGGGAGAGCTGGTCGCGGAGTTGGCCGGACATCCGGTCCCAGACCTCCACGAGGTCGTCCGTGGAGTCGATCTCCGGCTGGGGCGGGCGCCCGTTGGCCATGTTCATGCCGTCGGTGGCGAGCGCGGCCAGCCCGAACTGGGGCATCGTGGCGATGTGGCTCGCCAGCTTGCCCAGCGGCATCGACTTCTCGTGGGGGGTCCAGTCGGCGCGGTCCCACGGGACGGCGGCCAGCATCTGGCGCGTGGCGGCGAACTCGTGGTCGAGGTCGGAGAACAGGGTGTCGGACAAGGGCATCATCGGAGTCGGAAGACGAGAAAGTGGGGGAGGGGCTGGGGGCGCCCGCGGATCGGGACGGGCTGGTGCAGCGTGCCGGCGCGCGGGGTCCAGACCAGCACGGAGGCGCCGCCGTCGAGCGCGATCTGGTGGGCCGAAGCCGCGCCCAGCCGGGAGGACAGGGACGCCGCGGCGCCGATCCGGGTTCGGCCGTCGCTGGTGACGACGACCAGCGTCTTGGTCACGCCGTCGGCGTCCACGGCCCCGATCACGTGGAAGCGCGTCGCGATCCGAGTCGGGTGAGTGTCTGGCGCGTAGCTCACGACGGCGCTTCGGAAGCCGGGCTGGCCCAGGGGCTCGCCCGACTGGCGGTCGTAGTCGGCGACGCGAGGCGCACCGCTCGCCAATGCGTCCAGACCGAGCGCTCGGAGCGGCCGGCTCCACCGCTTGCCCTGAGCTCCGGGCCGTCCGGGTCCGTACGGGCTGCTCCCGCCCGTCACCACGCGCCCATTCACTGCCAGCGGGAACGCGATCTGCGACGACGGCTGGCCCGGCGTCTCGAAGAACGCGCCGTTGATCACCGCCAGCGCCCCGCCGTCCCACGACTGGCGGACGACCTCGCCGGGGTCGAGCAACGCGAACGACGGGCTGGGCGCGCTCGGATGGAAGAGGCCCGGCGGTCCGGCGTCGGTCGCCTCGCCCAGCCGTTGAGACACCTCGACGGCGCCCAGGTCGACCCACTGGACCAGGAACGAGCCCGAGTCCGACGCGACTTCGGCGATGGCCCATGCCTCCTGGCCACTCCGGTCGATCGCGCGGCCCTCGACGCCGGCCGCCGCCAGCGCGGCGGCGAACGCGTCCGGCAGCCCGATCTCCTCGAACTCGTCAGGCTCCGCCGGCCGACTGGCGGCGGGCTCCAGCGTGGGGTCGGCGCAGGCCGCCAGTGCAGCCAGGCCACGACCAGTAGGAGCCCGCGCGCGACGCTCCCCCCGCGTCCCGGCTGGTCGCTCCGCTCCCCCGCTCGGAACGCTGTCCCCCTCACTCGTGAGGGGGACAGCCGATGCGCCCGCGAACGACGACGCAGTCGGAGTGATGGGCGCTCGGGCGGGGGGAGCGTACCGGCGGCATCCTGCTGGCGGACCGCCGCCGCCAGTCGGCCGCGCTCACGCGTCCTGCTTCGCATAGGCGTCCATGAACCGGATCGAGGCCTCGATGCCCTGGTGGAAGCGGTCGAGCCCGAACTCCTCGTTGGGGCTGTGGATCGAGTCGGAGTCCAGGCCGAAGCCCATCAGCACGGTGTCCAAGCCCAGGATCTTCTTGAAGTCGGCGACGACGGGGATCGAGCCGCCCTCGCGCGTGAAGTGGGGCTCCTGGCCGAACACGTCTCGCAGCGCTTGCTTCGCCGCCTGCATGGCCGGCGCGGTCGTGTCCACGATGACGCCGTGGCCGCCGTGCAAGTCGGTGAACGTCAGCGTCATGGTGTCCGGGACGTGCGCCTCGAAGTGGCGGCGCAGCTTGTCCGTGACGTCGTCGGGCGTCTGGTGGGGGACCAGGCGGCACGAGATCTTGGCCGAGGCCTTGGCCGGCAGCACGGTCTTGGCGCCCTGCCCGGTGTAGCCGCCCCAGATTCCGTTGCAGTCCAGCGTCGGACGCCCCGACGTGCCCTCCAGAATGGAGTAGCCCGCCTCCGTCCGGGTCTCCGAGACGCCGGCCTCGTCCTTCCACGCCTGCTCGTCGAACGGCAGCGCTGTGTACTGCTGGCGCTCGTCGTCGCTGAGGTCCTGGACGTCGTCGTAGAACCCCTCGACGGTCACGCGGTGGTCGTCGTCGTGCAGGTCGGCGATCATGGCCGCCAGCGCGTTGATGGGGTTGTGCACGGCCCCGCCGTAGACGCCGGAGTGCAGGTCCTTGCCCGGGCCTTGCAGCGTGACCTCGACGTAGGCCAGCCCCCGCAACCCGTAGGCGATGGACGGGACGCCGGGCGCGAACAGCGCGGTGTCCGAGACCAGCACGACGTCGGCCGCCAGCTTGTCCTTGTGCTCGCGCAGGAACTGGGGGAGGTGCTTGCTCCCGTTCTCCTCCTCGCCCTCGATCAGGAACTTCAAGGTCACCGGCGGGCCGCCGTTGGCCAGCAGCGACTCCGTCGCCTTGACGTGCATGAACGCCTGGCCCTTGTCGTCGGCCGCGCCCCTGGCGATCAGCTTGCCGTCCTTCTCAACGGGCTCGAACGGGTCGTTGTCCCACAGCTCTAGGGGGTCGGGCGGCTGGACGTCGTAGTGCCCGTAGACGAGCACCGTCGGGGCGCCCTCCGGCCCGGCGTGCTCGCCGTAGACGACGGGGTGGCCGTCGGTTGGGATCACCTCGACGGTGTCCACGCCGGCGTCGCGCAGGTTATCCGCCAGCCACTCGGCGGCCTGGCGGGTGTCGGCGTCGTGGCCGGAGTCGGTCGAGATCGAGGGGATGCGGAGCCACGCCTTGAGCTCCTCGACGAAGCGGTCGGCGTGGTCGGTGGCGTAGCGGAGGGCGTCGTCCATCGGGGCGGAGGGGAGGGAGGAGGCCGAGGTACGCCCGCGGCCCGCGTCTGGCTCCGCCGGACCGGCCTCGGACGATCACCGCGGGCGCGCCCGACGCGCGGGGCTGTACGAGGGGACGCGACCGCCCTCTGCAAGCTGCCCGGTTCGCCGCCGGCGCCCGGACTAGTGCGATCTGACTAGGCCGCTCGCAGACCTGGAGGCTAGGCTTGGGCGCTGCCTCTCGGTCTCCATGCGCCCGTTCCTCCTGGTTCTCCTGGTCGCCGCCGCGTCCGGCTGCACCCACACCCGGACGCTGGACCCGGCGCGGCCGAGCAGCCTGGCCGGCCTGAACGAGCGCGCTCACGACGCCGCCACCGTCTGCCTGGCCGACGGGCGGCGGTTCGTGGTCCGGTCGATCCACGTCGCGCCGGACGTGACGACGGGCATCGCCGTCGACACGGGCCGAGGCGTCGCGGTGCCGACCGACTCGGTGGCCTCGGTCACACTCCGGAGTCGGGGGCGGGGCCTGGTCCAGGGCCTCGGGATCGGTCTCGCGGCCGGCGCCGGCGGGGCCGCGGTCGGGGCGCTTCTGTCGGGAGGGACGACGCCGTCCCCGCGGTTGCCGTGGGGGGCGTCGCGGGATGGGCCCAGGGCTCCGAACGCGTCTACCTCGCGCCTCAGGCGGAGGCGTGCTCGTCCGGTGACGAGTCCCCGCGCAGTCTGACCCCTCGCCCGGGCGTCATCATCCTGGCAGAAGGGGGCGGCCTACGCCGCCTCGGCCTCGAACGGCGCCAGCGCATCGGCGACGGGCCGGGCGTCGGGGGCCCACCGGAGCAGCCGGCGGATGACGTCGTCGAGCAGGGCGTCGGGGCACGAGGCGCCGGCGGTCAGGATGACGTCGAGCGGCGGCCCGGCCTCTAGGCGGCCGAGCGGGAGCCAGTCGCGCGACTCGCGGTCCTCCTTGACGCGCCAGTCCCAGTGGCGGATGAGCCGGGGGCTCACCAGCTCGTCGGCGTCGCGGACGAAGAACGTCGGCAGGCCGGCGTCCTCGCACAGCTCGACGAGGTGGGAGGTGTTCGACGAGTTGTAGCCGCCGACGACCAACGCCAAGTCGGCGCCGGAGTCGATCAGGGCCTCCGTCGCGTCCTGGTTCTCCTTGGTCGCGTAGCACAGCGTGTCGGAGGTGTCGGCGACGTTGCGGGCGTCGCCGTCGCGCAGGATCACCGACTGGCGGAGGCGCTCGGCGATGGCGGCGGTCTCGGTGGCCAGCATCGTCGTCTGGTTGACGACGCCGATGCGGGCGAGGTCGCGGCCAGGGTCGAAGCCGTCGGAGGTCTTGCCCGCGAAGTGCCGCCAGAAGTAGTCGGCGCCTTGGCGCCCCTCGATGACGGCCGCCAGCGCCTCGGTCTCGGCCGGGTCCCGCACCACCACGACCGGCGCCGAGGCGGCCGCGCGGCTGAAGGTCGCCCGGGTCTCCTCGTGGTTCCGCTTGCCGTGGACGACGACGGTGTAGCCCTTGGCGCCGATGTGGGCCCCCTTCTTCCACACGCGGACGACGAACGGGCACGTGGTGTCGTACGCCTGGACGTCGACGCCCTGGGCGGTGAGGATGTCCAGGATCTCGGTCGGCGCGCCGAAGGCGGGCACGATGACCAGGTCGCCCGGCGTGAGCGAGTCGAACGGGATGAGCTGCTCGCCCGAGGTCGTGCGCAGGAACCGGACGCCGCGCGCCTGGAGGTCCTCGTTGACGTGGGGGTTGTGGATCATCTCCGACAGCAGGAACACGCGCCCGGCCGCCGCCAGCTCGGGGTTCTCGTCGAGCGCGCGGTAGGCGATCTCGATGGCGTTCTCGACGCCGAAGCAGAACCCGAAGTGCCGCGCCAGCTTGATCCGCAACGGGCCGAAGTCGAGCACCGACGGCGCCAGGTCCTTCTTGCGCGGGTCGGCGTCGCGGCGGGCGGCCTTGACGGCGCTGACCACGGGGCTGCGGTAGAACTCGGGGACGTCGAACTGGCGGGCCATGCGGGCGGGGGCGCTTCGGATACCCGCCCAACGTAGCGAGGGGGCGCGGGGTGCGGCGAACGGCAGGCTCCGCAGAGAATTGGCCGGGTTGCCCTATGGTTACGTCCACCCCGGATGGGACCTTCCGACTAGGCCACCCGTTGGCTTGCGAGGGCAGGGCTCCGCCGTGCCGTTCATCTTCCACTCCCCCACCGCTCATGCGTCTCCGCTACTCCTTCCTCGCCTTTGCGGCGCTCCTCCTCTCCGTTGCCCCGTCGGCCCAGACGGCGACGGCCGCCCTGTCGGGCGCCAACGAGGTTCCCCCGGTCCAGACCGCGGCTACCGGCTCGGTCAGCGTCGTGGTCTTCCCGGGTGCCGCCGCCGCGCCGGACACCGTCATCGTGGGCGGCTCCTTCAGCGGGCTCGAAAGCGACTACAACGCTTCGATCGGCTCGCACCTGCACGGTGGCGCGGCCGGCGCCAACGGCCCCGTCCGGTACAGCTTGACGCCCACGCTCGGTAGCGACAACCGGAGCGGCACCTTCAACCCGTCCCAGAACCGGATCGCCGTCCGCAAGACGTTCGCCGACTCGCTTCGAAGCGGCCTTGTCTACGTCAACATCCACACCGTTGACAACGCCAGCGGCGAGATCCGCGGTCAGCTCCGCGTGGCGACACCGGTCGCCGCGGGTGCCCTGGTGATCAACGAACTCCTGGCCGACCCGGCTCCTGATGGGCCTGGCGACGCCAACGGCGACGGCACGCGGGAAAGCTCCGAAGACGAGTTTATCGAGATCGCCAACACGACCGGCGCCAACATCAACATCAGTGGGTTCGTGATTGAAGACGCAGCGTCGGCGGGGAACTCCGATCCTGCGTTCATCCGCCACCTGTTCCCGGCGGGCTCCGTCGTACCGGCCAACGGCGCTATCGTCGTGTTCGGCGGCGGAGTACCCACCGGCGCGTTCGGCGGCGTGACCGTCCAGACGGCGCAGAACCCGACTACGACGTTCAGCCCCCAACTCGGCCTCAACAACTCCAACGAGACCATCACGCTGGCGACCTCAGTGATCACGGGCGGCACGGCCACGGGGACGACGGTCGACGAGTTCGCCTACGGTACCTCGGTGATGGACGAGTCGTACGCGCGCAACCCCGATCTGACGGGCGCCTTCGTGGCGCAGTCGAGCATTCAGACGGGTGTGCTGTTCACGCCTGGCCTCAAGAACGTCGACGGCTCCACGTTCAACGTCTCGACGGCTAATGAGCCGGAAGCTCTCGATGCGGGCCTGACCATCCGTGTGGCGAACCCACTGACGGGCTCCGCGACGGTCCGATACGCCGTTGGCTCGGCGGGGACGGCGCGCTTGGAGGCCTTCGACCTGCTCGGCCGCCGCGTGGCGCTGCTGGCTGAGGGCTCGGTCTCAGGCGAGGTCCAGACGGCGACGTTCGACGCGGGAGCGCTCCCGGCCGGGATCTACGTCCTGCGCCTGACCGGCGACGCGGGCGTGGTGACGCGTACCGTCACGGTCGTTCGCTAACTCGCACCGGCGACTCGGTCGCTTGGCCGACCACCGCCAGCGGGGCGGGGCCTTCGGGCTCCGCCTCGCTTTTTTGTGCCCGCGCCACTGGCGGAGCGCGTCCGCCAGCGAGGCTAGGCCTTCGCGGCCAGCCGGTCCGACCACTCGGCGCGCCAGGCGGGGAAGCGGCCGCCCAGGATCGCGGCGCGCATCTCGCGCACGACCCAGCGGTAGAGCCCCAGGTTCTGGGCGCTGGCGATCTCCATGAACAGCGGCTCCTTGGCCAGCGTCAAGTGGCGGAGGTAGGCGCGCGAGAACGTCCGGCTGTGGTACAGGTCGAGGCCGGGGTCAAGAGCGCCGAAGTGGGCCTTCCAGCGCGCGTTCTTGATGTTCACGATGCCCTCGGTGGTGAAGAGCGTCCCCGTCCGGGCGTTCCGCGTCGGCATGACGCAGTCGAACAGGTCCACGCCGCGCGCCACGTTCTCGACCAGGTTCTGGGGCGTCCCGACGCCCATCAAGTAGCGGGATTTGTGGGGGGGCAGCACCCCGTTGACGGCCTCGACCATCTCGTACATCACCGGCGCCGCCTCGCCGACCGACAGCCCGCCGATGGCGTAGCCCTCCGCCCCCA
The DNA here is from genome assembly GCA_963789285.1 of Rubricoccaceae bacterium. Lineage (GTDB taxonomy): Bacteria > Bacteroidota > Rhodothermia > Rhodothermales > Rubricoccaceae > Rubrivirga. Next base: position 826,273 of record CAWBJZ010000004.1, on the reverse strand, counting down.
AGTCCACCAAGGCGCGGGCCGACTCCCGGCGCACGTCGCCGTAGACGGCGCCCTGGACGATGGGCCACAGCGACTGGTGGTGGCCGTAGTGCGGCGCGGTCGCCCGCCAGTGGGCCATCGCGCGCTCGGCCCACCGCACGGTCCGGTCGTTGGCGCGCCGGGCCTCGGCGCGGTCGACGGTCGCCGGCGTCAGCTCGTCCAGCACCATCATGACGTCGGAGCCGATGTCGCGCTGGGTGTCGACGACGGTCTCGGGCGTGAACTCCAGCATCGCCCCGTCGAGGTGGCTCCGGAAGCGGACGCCGTCCTCGGTCACCTTCCGCAGGTCGGCGAGCGAGAACACCTGGAAGCCGCCGGAGTCGGTCAGGATGGGGCGGTCCCAGGCCATGAACCGGTGGAGGCCGCCGGCGGCGCGCAGGACCTCCCGGCCAGGCCGCAGCGCGAGGTGGTAGGTGTTGCCCAGGATGATCCGGGCGTCCAAGTCCTCCGCCAGCGTACGTGGGGCGATAGCCTTGACGCTCCCGACGGTCCCGACGGGCATGAACATCGGCGTCTCGACGGTGCCGTGATCGGTGGTCAGCAGGCCCGCGCGCGCGCCGGTCTCGGGGCACTCGGCTTGCAAGTCGAAGGAGAGGGGCACGGCGGCGTCGGGGTGGGCACGACAGGGTAGGGGAGGGACCGTAGAGCGCGGAGGGCGACGGGCGGGAGATTGGGTGAGCCTCGCGTCCCCCTCACCGGCGGCGGCGGGGTCCTCGCGGGGCCCGCTAGCGACCTCTCCGGCGAGTCGCCGGAGTTGCGCGCGGCGATCCGGTTGGAAGGACGGGCCGCTTGCCAGTCGGCGGCCCGTCCAGGGCGACCGCCAGCCGGGCGGAGGGGGTGGCGGCGGCCCCGCGGCCAGCGGGGATCCCCGATACTGTGGGGACGGAGGAGCCGGTCGAGGCCCCACCCGTAGGACCCGTCCCCTCACCCAACCCCCACCACGATGAACAACCTCTTTCGCGGCCTGATCGCCGGCTACGGCGCCAAGAAACTCGGCGGCGGCTGCTTCTCCACGGTCTTGGTGTTCGTCTTGCTGTGGGTGCTGCTGGGCCAGTGCGGGGCCACGTACGCCCCCGACGCCTCGGAGCCTTCGGCCCGCATCGAGGCGGCGTCCGCCACCGCCGCGCCGTCCGACGCCGTCCGACTGGCGCCGGTCTTGGCCGAGTAGCCGGCGCGCGTCCGGCACGGGCGTACGTTCGGGCGATGCGCCGCTTGGCCCTCCTGCTCTCGCTCGCGCTGGCGGCCTCCGCCAGCGGGCAGCCGCGCACGGCCCCGCCGCTGCCGGACACGACCGCGAGCCGGTACGGGTCGAGCGCGGCGCTCGTGCTCGCGCTCACCGAGTACGGCCTGGGCGTGGGCGGGGCGCTGCGGGGGCGGCTCAGCGACGACTGGTCGGTCACGGCCGAGCTGGACCTGGGCGCCGGCCGCGACGAGCGGGAGCAGAGCTTCGGCGGCGGGCTCTTCGGCGAGCGCGTGACGCCGAACAAGCGGAACAGCGTGCTCCTGGTCCCGCTCCAGGTCGGCGTCGAGCGGCGGCTGTTCCGGGAGCGGATCGAGGACAACTTCCGCCCCTTCGCCGCCGTCTCCGCCGGCCCGACGCTGGCCTACCAGTGGCCCTACTTCGACGACGTCGACGGCGACGGGCGCCGCGACCCGGCGACGGAGCCGCTCACGCCGGGCCTGGACGGGTTCACCGAAGGCCAGGCGCGCGTCGGGATCGGGGCCACGCTGTCGGTCGGCGCGGCGTTCGGGCGCAGCCGGTCGGGCAGCACGTCCATCCGCTTCGGGCTGCAGGGCACGTACTTCCCGACCGAGATCGACCTGCTGGAGGTCACGCCGCTGGTGGACAACCCGTCGCGGAAGACGTTCGTGACGCCGGTCGTGAGCCTGCAGGTGGCGCGCCGGCTGTAGAGGGCCCGCCGGCGGCGGCCGGGCTGGCGGAGGGCACGACGCGCGCCGGCCGCCGTACCACCGGCCTCCGCCCCCCACCCATGCCCGACCTCGCCGACCTCGTCCGCCTCGGCCGCCAGCCGTACCGGCCGGTGTGGGCGCTGCAGCGGCAGATCCAGGACCGGCTGGTCGCGGCCAAGCGCGCCGACCCGGCCCAGACGTTGCCGCACACCGTCTTGGTGGTCGAGCACGACCCGGTGTTCACGCTGGGCAAGAGCGGCGACCGCGCCAACCTCCTCGCGTCGCCCCAGCAGCTGGCGGCGCGCGGCGCCGAGCTCGTCGAGGTGGACCGCGGCGGCGACATCACGTTCCACGGCCCCGGCCAGGTCGTCGTCTACCCCATCCTCGACCTCGACCGGCTGGCGACGCCCGCCGGCGAGCCGCTCCGAGACCTCCACCGCTACTTGCGACAGCTTGAGCAGGCCGTCGTCGACACCTGCGCCGAGTGGGGCGTCGCGGCCGACCGGGTGCCCGGCCGGACGGGTGTCTGGGTCGGGCCCGACGGCCGCGGCGACGAGCGCAAGGTCTGCGCCATGGGCGTCCGGTGCAGCCGGTGGGTCACCATGCACGGGCTGGCGCTCAACGTCGCCACCGACCTGAGGTGGTTCGGCCAGATCGTGCCCTGCGGGATCGACGACCGCGGCGTGACGACGCTGGACGCGGAGTCCGCGACGCCCGCCGCGATGCCGGCCGTCACCGAGCGGCTTCTGGCGCACCTCGGCCACCGCCTCGGCTTGGCGCTGCGCGAGCGCCCGGCGTCGCCAGAGATTCTTGCGGCGGCGGCAACCTGAACGGGGGCGCGGCGCGTTAACGCCGGCCCCGCCCACCCACACCGCCCCTCGACCATGCCTCCGTTCAACATCGACCAGTTCGCCCGCCAGCTTCTCGCCGAAGCGCTCTTCTACGACGAGGAGTACAGCGCGCTGGGCAACGTCAGCCTGATCGACAAGGAGAGCGTGCGCGAGCGCTACCTCGCCAGCTTCGACCCCGAGCGCGACATCTTCCTGATCGAGGAGGCCGTCGAGTGGGAGGAGCTCGACGCCGACGAGGACGGCGAGATCGACTACGCCCTGGCCGTCGACGGGCAGGAGCACGGCACCTACGGCACGCCCGAGGAGGCCGCCGAGGTCCTGATGACGCTGGCGCGCGAGAACAACCTGGCGCCCAGCTTCATGATCCTGTTCGACGAGGAGACCGCGTAAGCCTCGGTCTGCGAGTTCCTGCGGAGGGCGGGCCCGTCTGGGCTCGCCCTCCGCGTTTTCCGCGCGGTCGCGCGACCTCCGGCTGGCGGAGCGGGTGGGCGCCGCGCGTTCTCGTGCGAGCGCGCCTCTCCGGAGGCGTCCTCCGCGGAGCTCGGGCCGCCGCAGGGGACGGGACCCAACTGGCGCCCGGCGGGTACCTCCGGCCCCACGTCCGAGCGCCATGCACGTCCTCTACAACGGCCAGGCCGGCAGCGCTCCCCAGGCCGACATCGAGGCGCTGCGGACGCTGCCGGGCGTCGACCTGGTGACGTGCCAGGACCCCGACGCCACCATCCGCGCCGCCCGGGAGGCCCGCCAGTCGGGCGCCGAGCTCGTCGTCGCGGCCGGCGGCGACGGGACGGTCCACCTGGTGGCGAACGGGCTGATGCAGGCGGGCTCGACGGCCGAAACGCGCCCGACGCTGGGCGTGCTGCCCCTGGGCACCGGCAACGACCTGGCGCGCTCGCTGGCGCTCCCCATCGGGGTCCACCCCGTCGAGGCCGTCGACGCGCTCCGCCACGCCGACCGCCGCACCATCGACCTCATCCGGATCTCGCACGAGAACGACGCCGGCGACACCGACTACGCCGTCAACGTCTGCGCCGGCGGCTTCTCGGGCGAGGTGGACGAGATCCTGACCGACGAGCTGAAGGCGTCGTGGGGGCCGCTGGCGTACCTGGTGGGCGCGGTCAAGGCGCTGCCCGGCCTGGCCGAGTACCACACCCGCGTCGCCTGGGACGGGGGGCCGGAGGAGCGGCTCGACGCCTACAACATCGTCGTCGCCAACGCCCGCACGGCCGGCGGCGGCAAGCCCGTCGCGCCCCGGGCCAGCCTGGAGGACGGGTTGCTCGACGTCGTCATCGTCCGCGCCGACGCCGACCTGGTCCGGCTGGCGGCGCGCGTGCTCGCCGGCGACTACCTCGACGACGACGACATCGTGTTCAACCGCGTGGCCTCGGTCCGCGTGCGGTCCCAGCCCGGGATGTGGTTCAACGTCGACGGCGAGCTGCGGACGAACGCGCCGGTCACGCTCACCGCCGTCCCCGGCGCCCTGCGCGTCTGCGTCGGCCCGGGCTACGTGGCCCACCCCGGATAGCCTCGGGACGCGGGACGCCGGTCCCGACGCCGCGCTGGCGGCGCGCTTCGGCAGAGGCGACGGGCGAGCCCGTCGAGTCGGGCCGCCCGTCCGGCGGGGCTAGACGTCGATCGTCGAGCGGCGCTTGGCCAGCTTGGCGATGTAGAACCCCTCGGTGACGTCGCTGGGCAGCACGCGGCGCGTCTGGGCGACCACGTCGGGGAAGACCTTCCCGCGCCAGCCGGTCAGGCCCGGCAGCGTCTGCTCGGCGATGGGGCCGCCCTTGGGCAGCCCGGCGTCGACGACCTCGATGGCGTCGCCGAACGTGCGGAGCACCTTGTCGACGATGCCCTCGTTCTCCTCGGGCGCGAACGTGCACGTGGAGTACACCAACGTGCCGCCGGGCTTGAGCGCCTGGATGCCGGCCCACAGCAGCTTGACCTGCTTGGAGCGCATCTCCTTGATCTTGCGGGGGCTCCAGTACGCCGTCGTCTCGGGGTCGTGGGCGCGGAAGCGGCCCTCGGTCGAGCACGGGGCGTCGACCAACACGCGGTTGAACGACTCCGGCTCGCGGCGCCAGTAGACCGCGCCGTTGCCCAGCCACGGCAGCACGTTCGTCGCGCCCTGGGCGTAGACGTTGGCCTTGAGCTTGTAGAACCGCGGGCGGACGCTCTCGACGGCGGTGACCTCGCCCTCCGGGCCCACCATCGCCGACAACTGGCCGGTCTTGGAGCCGGGCGCGGCGCACAGGTCCAGCACGCGCTCGCCGGCGCGCGGCGCGAGCGCGATGGGGGCCAGCTGGCTCGACACGTTCTGGACGTAGATGTGGCCGTCGGCGTAGGGCCGCGAGGCCAGCAGCGCCGGCCGCCCCTCGGCGGGGACGGCGTACGCGCCGGTCACGCCCGGCACCGGCTCGGCCTCGACGCCCTCGTCGCGGAGCACCTCGATGGTGTCGGCCTCGTCGCGCAGCATCGTGTTGACGCGGAAGCCGGTGGCGAGGGGGGCCTCGAAGGTGGCGAGGACGGCGTCGAAGCGGTCTTCGGGGACGATGTCCCGGAGGCGGTCTACGAACGGGGCGGGAAGCGGCACGGGCGGGGGTTCTGCGGAACGAAGCGGCAAGGTGCCGTCTGGCCGGGCCGGAGACCTGGAAAACGGCGAGGAGAAAGGGGATGGGGGACGCAAGGCGTCCGCTCCGGAGGCGCGCCTGGCTCCGACCGCGGGGGCGCGCCGCACCCCGCCGCGCCCGACTGGCGGAGGCCGCCCGCCAGCGCGGTGCCGCCGCAGGGCAGAGCCCCCGACTCGGTCAAGGCCCCGCCCTCCCGACTGGCACGGCCCGCCGCCCGTCGCAATGCTTGCCCCTTTACAACTCGCCGCGGTAGCTCAGGCGGTGCGCGAGGTGCGTCGGCTGGGGCAGCTTCCAGCGCTCCGCAAGCGCCAGCGTCAGCCGCCCGGCCTTGGGCAGCGTCATCCGGTGGCCGACCGACACGTAGACCGGGTGGACGCCGTCGCGCGTCCTAAGCGCCGTCGCGACCACCTCGCCCTTGTGCACCAGCGGCGCCGCGCTGCCCTTCGCTTCCGCCAGCTCGCCGTCGACGCGGCCGACCAGGATCGACTTCGCCACGCCCAGCGTGGGCGCGTCGAGCAGCACGCCGAGGTGGCACGCCAGCCCGAAGCGGCGCGGGTGCGCCCGCCCGTGCGCGTCGAGCATGTACACGTCGGGCTGGACCGTCAGTTGGTCGAGCGCGGGCAGGATCGCCGGCACCTCCCGGAAGCTCAGGAGCCCGGGCACGTAGGGGAACGGCGTCGGGCCCTCCCAGATCGCCTGGTCCACGACGGCCTTCTGCCGCACGTCGTAGACCACCACGGCCGCCCGGACCCGGTCGTCGCGGACGCTCACGTCCAGCCCGGCCACGGTCTCGACGGCCGCCAGGTCGATGGTCTCCTGTCGCACCAGCGGCGCCAGCTCGCGCTGGACGGCGACGGCCTCGGTGGGCGTCAGGTCCCAGGAGTGGGCGTGGTGGAGGTCGGGCATCGGGGCGCGTGGCTGGCGGAGTGTATGCGCGAGCCCAGGCGGGGTGCCCTACCCGCCGTGCGGCCCGCCGATGAACGCCGGCGGCTCCACGTCCGGGGGGAGCTCCGGCTCGGCGGAGACGATGTCGGCGCCGTCGGTCTCGCCCGGCTGGCTGGCGGCCTGGGCGCGCGCGGAGGCGTCGCGGACGGCCGCCACGTCGGGGACCGTCGAGGGGCCGTCGCGGCGCGCGTGGTAGGTGGGGCTCAGGACCTCGACCCCGGCCTCGGCGAAGCGGTCCTGGATGTGCTGGTGGAGGTCGCTGTAGATCCGCGCCATCCGCGTGACCTCCTTGGTGTAGCCGTTGAGCTGGTAGGCGACCGAGAAGTCGCCCAGCGCCGTCTGCAGCACGAACGGGGCTGGGTCGTCCAGGATGCACTCCGTGTCGTGAGCGGCCTGGGTGAGCAGCCCGTGCACCTGGGGCCACGGCACGTCGTAGCCGATGGTGACCTCGGTGTGGAGCACGACGCCGGAGCCCTCGCGCGCCATCACGGAGTAGTTCACGATGTGGTTGGACAAGACGGTCGCGTTGGGGACCGAGATGTCCTCGTTCTTGGGCGTGCGGATGCGCGTGACCAGGAACGTCTTCTCCACCACGTCGCCGAACGTGTCGCCCACCTTGACGCGGTCGCCCAGCCGGAACGCCCGGGTGTAGGTGAGCACGACCCCGGCCACCATGTTCGAGATCGCCGTCGAGGAGCCGATGGAGAGGAGCAGCCCGAAAAAGACCGTCAGCCCCTGGAAGCCGCGGTTGTCGGCGATGGGGGTGTACGGGTAGGCCAGCATCAGGCCCATGATCACGAGCAGGAACTTGGCGATCTTGCGCGTGGGGTCGGCCAAGTCGGAGTGGAAGCCGGGCACCTCGACCTCGCCCCGGGCCACCTGGGCGAACAGGTAGTCCGAGAACCGCATCGCCCACCGGATGACGGCGACGATGATCGCGAGGGCGATCACGTTGTCGATGGAGGCCGCCAGCGCGGCGCCGATCTGGCGCAGCGGCGTCAGCGCGGCGTCGAGCAGGCCGTCGCTCCAGCTCTGGGTCCAGGGGAACAGCCCGAAGGCGGTCGTCAGGAAGACGTAGACCAAGACCAGCGAGGCCGCCAGCCGCGCCAGCCCCATCAGCCCCCGGCCGAGCCGGGCCACGCGGTCGCGCCCGATCACCTCGAGCGTCCCGATCCGGATCGGGCGCACCAACCGCGCCCGCAGCGGCGCCGACCGGCGGTCGAACCAGGCGAACAGGAGGCCGAGGGCGCGGAGGCCCAGGACGAGCAGGACGAGCAGGACGGCGGTGATGCCGGCCCCCCGCGCCACGCCCCGCAGCGTCGCCTGGTCACGGTAGCGCGTCACGCCGTCGACGATCATCCGCCGGTACAGCTGGGCGGCGTCGGCGCGGCTCACGCCGAGCGCCTGGGCGTCTTGGTCGGTGACGCTCATCACGATCACGTCCTCCAGCTGGAGCGTGGTCAGGGCGCTGCCTCGGACGGCCCGGAGCGCCGCCGGGTCGATGTCGCGGCTCCGCGCGAGCTCCTCCAGTCGCTCGGACAGGAACACCGCGCGCTGCTGCGGGGACAGGTCCCCGAGCCCGCCCCATACCTCGAACAGCGAGCGCCCGAACAGCTCCACCGCGGCGCCCTCGCCCAGCACGTCGAAGCTCAGGCTGGTGGTGTCGGCGAGCGCGGCGACGGCGGCCGAGTCGACCTGGGCCTCCGCCAGCGAGTCCACGCGTGCGGAGTCGGCGCGGACCGAGTCCGCACGGGCCGAGTCGGCAACGACGGAGCTGGTGTCCGGCGCCGAGGCGGGATCGGGGGCGGGCTGAGCCCCGGCGGCGGCGGACGCCACCCAGACCAAGGCGAGCACACGAGCGAGCATCCAGGCGGAGGGGGGCGGGTGCCCCGAACGATACGCCGGGCGGGGTCGGAGCGCCCGGCGGCCTACGCCGAGGCGCACCACACCAGCCCGACCGGGACGCACCCGTCTAGGTCTGGGCAGGCGGACGCGAACGCCCCGCCCTCTGGCACGTCGGCGACCCACCGGCCGTCGATGCCGTCGCAGGCCAGGGCCAGCATGAACCGCTGGGCGGCGGTCAGCGTGCGCTCGCGGAGGTGGGCGCGGTGGTCCGGCTCGTCCGCCTCGGGCGCGGCCACCAGCACCCACGTCCCGACGTCGGCGCCAGCGGGGCGGAGGTCGGCCAGGGCGAGCTCGGCGTCGGGACCGAGGGCCACGAAGGTGCACGGCGTACCGGCGTACCCCCCCGACACCGTCCCCGCCGTCTCCAAGGCACGGCGGACGGCCTCCGCGCCGGGCGGGCGCGACGGGCGTACAAGGCGTTGGGCGCTCAGACCGAGCATGAGGAGCGGGGTGGGGGACGCCCCGCCTTCTTCCAAGCCGCGTGCCACTGGCGGACGAAGGGCGCGGGTTCGAGCGCTGCGCACGGAGGCCGGGGCGTTCTTCAGCCTGGTTTGTCACAGAATGGACGCCGTCCGAGTCGGGGTGAACTCCGGGCGTATCGGCCACGAGTCCGTGGGAGGGGGTCGGGCGGCCCGGCCGCGACCCGAATCGTAACCCGCCGGCGCGGATCCTTCACACGGTCCGCGCCGGGCCCGCCTTGCCGGGCGCCGAGCGGGGTCGGTATGTTCCGCTCCGCTGGCGCCGCCGACGCGTGCCGCCAGTGGAGAGGGGCTCTTAGCTCAGTTGGTTAGAGCGCGTCGTTGACATCGACGAGGTCACTGGTTCGAATCCAGTAGAGCCCACTCCAACCCTCCCCGCAACCCATTGCGGCGGAGGGTTTTGCGTTTCATGGGTCCAACATGGGTCCAACAATCGAGTTGTCCACATCAGCCTTCAGGTGTTCGGAGACCGCATCTCGTGTCTGCGCGGGTCGGCTTAGAAAGGCGTCGGATCCACGAGCCCGCTAGCGCTTACCCGGTGACCCCCGTACCGGGGTCGTCTTCCGCAAGGCGTTGATCCGACACTTGGAAGGTCCACCGACTGTTTAGGTCTGCGACCGCGGTGCCTGGGGCCGCCGCCGGAACCCACGACCACGTCCGGCCCGCCACGGCCGCGCGCGCCGAGCGCGTCGTGACCCCGTGCTCGATCACGGCCAGCGCCGCCGCCACCTCCGCGCCCCACGCCCGCGCCTGGCACCGCATCGCCCACACGGCGGCGGCGTCGAGCGTGGCGTGCGGCGGCTTCCGCCCCACCGGACATCCGCCGTCGGGCACGGCGGCGACGCGGAGGTTCTGGAGCCGGTTGTCGCGGGGGTCCCCGTTCGCGTGCTCGACCCCGCCGTGTTCGTGGGGGCCGACGCCGGCGAACGCCTCCGCCACCAGGTCGCACACGCGCGCCCTCCGCATTCGAGCTCGCCGCCCGCGTCCCGGGGTCGGCCAGACCTCGACCTGGGGGTGGCCCGTCGTGTTCTCGTAGGGCCTCATCACGAGCGGGGCGCGGACGGCCGAGACCACGCGGCCGTGGTCGGTGATCCAGTATCGATCATAGCGGGGGACGGCGCGGGCGGCCTCGCCGGGGCGGAGGAGCGCGGCCACGGCCGGGGGCGGGAGGGGCATCGGTCGGTGGGGTGTCCTCACGCGGTATGCGACGGCCTGCGTGCTCCGCTCAGCGGGTCTCGGTGTCACAGCAACCCCCGCTCGGCGAGCGAGGTGTAGCGGCCGTCGAAGCCAATGACGAGCGAGTCCTGCAGCGGGACGCCGACGTGCTCGCCTGCCGCCTTGAGCTGCTGCGAGACCTCGACGTCGGGCCGCGACGGCTCGACGTTGCCCGAGGGGTGGTTGTGCGCCACCAGTACGCTCCGGGCGTTGCACAGGAGCGCGAAGCGATACACCTCGCGCGGGCTGGCGATGCTCGCGTCTATCGTTCCGACGTGGCACACGTGAGCACCGATCACGCGGTTGGCCGTCGAGAGCGCGATGGCGAGGAAGACCTCGCGGTCGTACCCGCCGAGCATCTCGCAGCAGACGCGGGCGGCGTCGGCCGGCGTGCGGACCTGCGCGGTCTCGTGGCTCCGCTCGCGGACGAGCCGGACGCCGAAGACGGGCACGGCGAGGCGGGGCGGCTCCGGCGCCTTGTCGACAGTCGATTCGTAAGTGGACGAGTCCTCTAGGGGTGCTTGGAAGAGGTCGAGGGTTGTGTTGGTCTTGGCGGTCATGGTCGTTGTCGTGAACGACGAGAGGCCGGGCCCCCCGCGGTTGGGGAGCCCGGCCTCTCGGTCGGTGGTTGGGATGGGAGAAGCCCCGTCGTCGGGGCGGCGTGGTCTAGTCGGTCGTCTGCGTGGCGCCGACCAAGTCGAGCAGCCGCGTCGCGATCCGGTCGATGGCCGCGAGCTCGGCCGCCAGCGCGTCGTCGTCGCCCGACGCCCAGTTCTTGAGGTAGGGCAGGCTGCACCGGCCGGTGTCGAGCCCCAGCGCCGCCAGCGCGACGAAGGCGGCGCCCTCGGCCTGCAGCTCGCACGACGCCTTCGACGGGCGCTTGGCTTTGTCTGGGCCGTGGGCCACGGCGTGCGCCAGCTCGTGCGCGAGCACGGCCGCCCGGTCGGCGGGCGAGAGCCCGTCGCGCACCTCGATGGTCTTGGCGTCGAAGCGGCACCGGCCGTCGGCGTAGCCGGTGTCCGGTCGTCTCGACCGCGTAGCCGACCGCCGCGATGGCGGACTCGACGCGGGCCACGAGCCCGTCCGGACCGGCACGCGTTCAGCCGCGCCATGGGCGAGACGTAGACGAGCGCGTCGTCGGCGACGGCGTCGGTCTGCGCGTAGTCGAAGACGACCACGGCGCGGAAGCCGAACGGGACCTTGCGGTCGGGGTCGGCGCCCGGCCGCGATCTCGTCGGCTGTCGGGCGGCGGAGGAGCGGGGCGAGGATGCTCAGGCCCTGCTCGCCCGGCGCACCTGGCGGCCGTGCTTGCGCCACGACCTGAACCCCATGCAGATGCCGGGCGTGGGGGTTCTGGAGGTAGACGAGCAGCCTGTTCCGGGCGCTGTAGTCGGTGAACCGGGCGCAGAAGGCGAGGTAGCCCGCGAGCACGGCCGGGTCCTCGCGGATGCCGGCGAAGCCCGCGGCGAGCCGGGCGCTGGCCTGGTCGGCGCGGCGCTGGCTGGCCGTCCGGTCGTCGCTGCGGCGGTGAAGCAGAAGCCGAGCTGCCCAGTCGGGGTCGTAGGGATGACGAGGTCGGCGGCGGCGCCGGTCGTCGTGGTCTTGGTGGTGTCGTTGGTCTTGGTGTCCATGGTTTTGGTCTGAATGCAGAGAGGCCGCCGCCCCCTGGTGAGGGAGCGGCGGCCTCGGTGGATGGAATCGGAAGGGGCCTAGCGGTCGGCCTGGGCGGCGACCCAGGCGCGGACGTCGGCGGCTCGGATGAGCCCGCCCGCGTGGGGAATGCGGGCGACGACCTCGGTCTCGAAGTCGGCGGCGTGCTCGTCGGCGAGGTCGGCGCCGACGACGCGCGTGAGCACCGAGAGCGCGAGGTCGGCGCGTCCGGCGCGGCCGGAGCCCGCGCCCCAGTCGACGCCGGTCGGGGAGTGCCTGGCGACGTGGTCGCACGTGGCGTGGCCGGTGCCGTCGAGACGGCGGTACAAGCACCACGTCGTCGAGGTCGGACGCCGCCAGCGCCTCGTGCTCGGGCCGGACGACGAGCCGGAGCGGGCTCGCCTCGGACGGGACCGCAGGGGCCGCCTGAGCGGCCCCCTGCGGCGAGCCGTCGCCACCCTGGAACGTCGGACCTGGACGCGACGGTCGCGGCCGGTACGGGGCCATCAGGAGCGCCGTCGCCGCCCGAGTCCCCGGCCGTGCCGAGGGCGGTCGAGGAGGCGGTCCAAGGGCTGCCCCGACCGCCGAAGCACGACGTTGAGCCCCAGCGTGTAGCCGTACGGCGCGCCGGTGACGCGGCCGAGGTGGACGCGCGCGCCCGAACGGGAGCAGCGGGCGGAGCCACGGCAGGTGCTTGCCCTGGATCTGGCCTAGCGCGTCGCCGTCGTGGCAGACCGACGAGCCCCGCGCCGGTCGGCTCGACGTCCAACTCGGCCCACGGGGCGGCCGGGTCCTTGACGAGCGACCACAGGGCGCGGCTGGTGCTTCGACGTCCCCTGCAGCTTGGTGGGGACCGCGAGGTGCTTCGCGCCCTTGGTGGCGCTGAACGCGGCCGAGGCGATGCGCCTTGGCGATGACGGTCTCGGCCTTCATCCGCGACCGCGAGGACGCGTAGCCGAGCCAGCGCATGGCTTGGTCAGAGACGCGGCGGGCGCGGAGGTCGTCCGGTGGCAGGGCCATGTCGGACGCGGTGAGAACGGTGTCGTGTGGTAGGTTGTAATCATCGTGATCGGGGCCTCCCCCGGTCGTGGTGGTGGCGCCGCGCTGCTGAAGACAGCGCGGTCGCCGAGATGCCGGCCGGGTCGATCCCGGCTCGGCGTGCTGGCCGGACGGCCAGACATGGCGACGCCCGCCCCGATCTCTCGGGGCGGGCGTCGTGGTGGTTCGGCTCGTCGGAGCCCGGGCCGTGGCCCGTCGCGGCCGGGGCCGCGGTGGTCGATTAGACAGTTATCTAGAACGGGAGCCAGTCGGCGCTCTCGTCGGGCACCGGCATCGGCCCGATGGCGAACTCGTAGAGCAGCGGCGCGGGCTCGAAGGCGTCCATGGCCTCGCGTAGATCCGGTGCCGCTCGGGATCGCAGACTGCCGACTGGGCAGTCAGCACCTGCGTCGTCGTAGCCGTGCAGGTAGGATTCGAGATCGTAGCCGTACTGCCGCTCGAACCACCGCCCGTAGGCGGCGGCGCTCGCGTGGCCGTGGCGCCACGTGAGTTCGCCGAAGCGCTCCGTGGTCATCATGTAGACCAAGCGCCGGCTCGTCGGTGCACCAGCGGGCGCGATGCCACGTGCGGTAGACCCACTCGGTCAGCGGCCGCTCGGAGTAGCTGTCGGCGACGCAGGCGTCGTAGCCGGCCTGGTAGCTCTCGTCGTAGTAGGCCTCGGGGTCAGGCTCGGGCAGGCAGGCGCAGCCGTGGTAGCGGCGGCAGACGCACTGGTCGCCGGGGCCGGGAATGTTGGTGTCGTTCATCGTTGATCGTCCTTGCAGGACGTAGCTGTGGCGACTCGGACCGGATAGGCCGGTCGCCATTCGTGGTGTCGCCCGCGTCGTGCGGGCGGGTGCTAGGCGAGTCCTAGCAGATGCGCCGGAAAAGTCCCGGCGGGTGCTGGGGAGTCCAGCAGGTGGGTGGCGCGGGGTGCGCCGGTGTCTAAGCGGCCCGCGTCTCAGGACGCAGGTCGAGGAATCCCTCGCGTCGCCACTGGCAGACGAGGCAGTCCGGCCCGAGCAGGCAGCGCTCGGGCGGGATGACCTCGCGGTCGCGTTGGTGGAGGCGGTGGAGCGGGACGGGCGACACGTAGTCGATGGGACCGACCGAGTTGGTCGGGTCGACCGTGTCGAATGGGCGGACCTCGCCCTGGGGTGGTGTGGAGTGCATAGCTCGCGGCCCCTCGGCCGTGGCGGTGGCGAACACGTGTTCGCCGGTGGAGAATCGGACCGGGAGCCGGTCCGGCTGAGCGGGGTGCCCAGACGTGGCGAGGCCCCGGCGCTCGCGGGGAGCACCGGGGCCTCGGTCGCCCCGTCGCCGGTGGGGCGCGGGGTACCCCCCTAGCTCGTAACCGGGCGTGCCCGGCGGCGGAGTGGGGTTGTGGGTGCCGGGACGGCACGGCGGAGCCAGAAGCCGCCTTCTGGCAAACGTGGCAATACCGGCGCCGCCCGACGCCGCCCATCGAGTGGGAGCGCGTCGGGCCAGTCGCGTCTCCGCGTGGCCTGGGGAGCGCGGGCAGCCCTGGAGGTGGCGTGCGGGCCGATTTGAGGAACCGTCGTCCCGTCTAGGGGGGATCGGTAGCCGGGCGGGGCGCCCGCTCGCTCACCGCGGCGGGGCGGAGTGCGTGGCGCCGCTTGCCGGGTGAGGCGGGGCGTCGCGTGAGGCGGGCGACGATCATCCCTTGGTCGCAGTCCTAGGGACTCGACCGTCGTGACGCGCCAACCTCCCGACCCAGGTCGGGAGTACCATCGTGCTGCCGGCCAGCTTGAAGAGTCGCAAGCGGTTCTTGGCGGTCGGGGCCGGAACGCTTGCAAAGCCGATACGAAGGCTCCGTACCCCCGCACAGTTTCCCGGCAGTAATCTCGCCTTCCCCCCCCCCGCCTAGCTCCAATGCCCTCGCCAGTAGTCGCGTACCTCAGCAAGATCAAGCAGATACGGTCGACGGGCGGCGCCACGCCGGAGCTGACGTACTATCCGGCGCTGGACTCGCTGCTCAACGCCGTCGGCGACCTGCTCCGCCCCCGCGTCCACGCGGTAGGCCCGATCAGCACCACCGGTGGGGACGCGTTCCCAGATGGAGGACTGTACTCGTCACACCAATTGCAGGAGGGCGACCCCCTGCCTGGTGCCAACCCCGCGCGGGGCGTGGTCGAGGTCAAAGGTCCGGAGACCCCGGTCCACAACCTCCTTGACCCATCGACCAAAGACGGGAAGCAGGTCGCCGGCTACGTCGCCGAGTATGGCGGCGTGCTCGTGACGAACCTCCGAGAGTTCGCGTTCGTCGGACCCAGCGGCGTAGTGGAATGCGAGGTCTCTTTGGGGCGGACCCCAGAGGAGTTCTGGGCTCTCGTCAGCGCTCCGGGTGCGCTGGACGGGTCCGACGCCGAGCTCCTCGTCGACTTCCTGCAGCTCGCGCTCCGGTACTCCGTCCCTATTACTGAGCCGAAGGAGCTCGCGCAGACCCTCGCGATCCACGCTCGCCGGGCCCGCACCGACTTGGCGGTCTCCGACAGCGGCCGCCTCAACACCTTGAGGAGAGAGCTCGAGCGGTCGCTTGGGATCGAGTTTGTGGGGAAGCGCGGTAACCGGTTCTTCGTCGCGACGGTGGTCCAGACCTTGTTCTACGGCCTCTTCTCAGCCTGGGTGCAGTGGAGCCGAGACACCGACGTCGCTGAGACGGAGGAGAAGTTCGACTGGCAGCACGCCGGGAGGTACCTCCGGGTCCCGGTGCTGCAGGACATCTTCGATGAGGTCACCAAGTCGGGGAACGTGAGCGCGCTAGGCATAAGGGACCACCTCCAGCGCGCGACCGCGGTGTTCGAGCGGGTCCACCAGGACGAGCTGTTCTCGAAGTTCGACGGGGAGGCCGCGATCGAGTACTTCTACGAGCCGTTCCTAGAGGCCTACGACCCCAAACTACGTGAGGAGTTCGGTGTGTGGTATACGCCTAGACCTCTCATTCGGTACATGGTCGAGCGGGTTGATCATGTGCTTAGGGACGAGCTCGGCATCGAGGACGGGCTAGCCGACCCGAGCGTCGCGGTGCTCGACCCGTCTTGCGGTACGGGGGGTTACCTCACCGCCGTCCTCGACCTGATCGCCCGGCGGTTCGAGGAGCAGGGACAGAACCGGGACGAGGTGAGGCAGAACATCCGCTTCGCTGCTACCAAGCGCGTAATCGGGTTCGAGATCCTCACGGCCCCGTACGCCGTCGCGCACCTGATCCTATCTCTCCACCTTCGAGATCTTGGGTACCCCCTCGAATCTGGAGATCGAGCAGCGGTGTATCTGACGAACTCACTCACCGGTGGGGAGGCGCAGGAGAGAATCGACTTCCACCTTAAGGCATTGGCCGCAGAAAGCGAGGCGGCCGAGGAGATCAAGCGCTCGGCCCCAATCTTGGTCGTTCTCGGCAACCCCCCGTACGACGCATACGCCGACGTCGCGCTGACGGAGGAGAAAAGTCTAGTCGCGGGGTACCGAAAGTCGAGCCGAACCTGGACACCGAAAGGACACGGCCTGAACGATCTCTACGTCCGGTTCTTCGCGATGGCGGAGCGTGCGATCGTAGACCGCGGGCTTGGGTATGGCGTGGTCTGCTACGTGTCGAACTCGTCGTGGCTGGACGGGCTAAGCCACCCTGGCATGAGAGAGCGGTACTTGGAGACCTTCACCGACGTTTGGATCGACGACCTCCACGGCGACAAGTACCGGACGGGCAAGCGGATTCCAAAGGGGGAGCGCGACGCGGGCCAACCAGACCCGAGCGTCTTCTCGTTGGGTGGGAATCAAGAGGGGATACAGGTCGGAACCTCGGTATCCCTGCTATACCGGAGCCGGGACGAGGACGGCAGCGGAGACGCTCGCGTTTGGCACCGCTCGCTTTGGGGAAGCGGCAAGCTCGACGAACTCGCGGCCACTTCCGAGCCCGGCACCCAGGGCTACGAGCTTGTCGAGCCGGAGGAGGCTCTCGGGCTCCCGTTCGTCCCCGGCACGACGAGCGAGGAGTATCTCGGGTGGCCGAGGGTAATCGACCTGTTCCCGTCATACACTCCCGGAGTCAAGACGAGCCGAGACGAACTCCTGGTCGACGTTGACCGCGACGTGCTGGAGCGGAGGATGGAGGCGTATTTCAATCCGACCGTGTCCGAGTCCGAGATGGGGCTGATCAGTCCTCGAGCCGTCCGCTCCACGAAGACGTTTGACGCCGCCGAGACCCGGAGCACGCTGCAGCGTCGCGGCGTGGCGCCCGGTACGTTGGTGCCTCACGTCTACCGCCCCTTTGATATGAGGTGGCTTTTCTACGAGCCGGAGACCGACCTCGTGGAGCGGAAGAGGCCTGATTACCCGCCGCACGTCTTCGAGGGCAACGTCTGGTTCGCGACGGCGCAACGCGCCCGGATGGGCTATGAGCCGCCGCTGGTGGCTTCATCGATCATGTCGCTCCACGTTATAGAATGGAGCGCCAGTTGCTTCCCCCTCTACCTGAACCCGAACCCTGGCCTGTTCGGGCTCGGGGACGACGAAGCAGTCGGGGAGCACTCGGAACCGGTGTTGAACGTGTCGAAGGCGGGACGACAATACCTGAAGGATGTCGGGGTGTCAAACCTCGAGACCCTCTTCTTCCACGCTGTAGCCGTGCTCCACTCCGGGGCGTACCTCGGTGAGAACTCAGGGGCGCTGAGCCTCGACTGGCCGCGCGTGCCGCTGCCCCCGGACGCCCTGTCGCTTCTCCGCTCTGCGCGCGCTGGTCGTCGCGTGGCTCAGCTCCTTGACGTGGAGCGCGACGTTCGCGGCGTGACTACCGGAGCCATTGAGCCCCACCTCCGCCCCGTCGGAGTCCCGACCAGTTCTGGAACACGAGAGCCGCTGGCAGCAGACGCCGACTTAGGCGTCACCGCTCGTTGGGGGCGCTCGGGCAGGGGGGGCGCCGTGATGCCGGGTCCGGGCAAGACGGTGGAGCGGAGGCTCACGGACTCGGAGGCTGACCAACTTGGGGGGGCCGCGACTGAGCTCTGCGGCCCGGAACTGGCCACGGTAGATGTCTACTTGAACAGTGACTCCCTCTGGAGCAACATCCCTCTTAACGTGTGGGAGTACCGGATGGGCGGATACCAAGTCCTCAAAAAGTGGCTCTCGTACCGCGAGCGCTCCGTGCTCGGCCGTGACCTACGTAGGGAGGATATCGTCTGGTTCACCCACGCGGCCCGGCGGATCGCCACCCTAATCTCAATGGAGAAGGAGCTCGACGAGAGTTTCGCGTCCGTGGTCTTAGGCGAGCAGGCCTTGGAGTCTTCATGGGCAGCATAGTGGCTGCTCAGAGCGCGTCGATGTCTGGGGCGTCCTCGTGCAGGCGGGGAGTCAGCGGATGATGGTGAACGCCCGCGCGGTCACGCCGCCCGCGCTCCACACCCGAGCCGCGTAGACGCCGGCCGGCAAACGGCTCACGTCGAAGTCGCGCTGGCCCGACTGAGCCACAACGCGGCCGAGCGCGTCGAGGACCTCGACGCGGACCAGCCCGTCCGCGGTGACCGTCAGCCGGTCCCGCGCGGGGTTGGGCCCGAGCCGGACCGCCAGCACGGCGGGGCTCGCCTCGGCGGCGACCGTGCCCGGCGCGAACGCCCGCCGCGCCAGCGTCGCGTCGACGACGAACGGGTTCACGCAGTCGCCCGCCCCGCACCCGGTCTGGAAGCCCGCCACCCGCTCCGACCGCGCTACGTCGGCGACCACAGCCCACTCTTCTTGGGACCCTTTGCTTCACCAACGGTGGAAAGCCTGAAGCGCTCAGTCACGGAGCGCGTAGCCCGTGTAGCTCGCCGAGCCCGACGCGTTCGAGGCGTCCGTACGGAAGGAACCGGCCCAGTTGGGGTTACCGCCTGAATCGGTAAACGCCGCCCGCGTCGCGTCTATGATCGCGACCCCCTTGGTCTTCCGCCGAGCCCCTTGGACGGCGTACTCGAGGTGGATCGTGTCGTTGTTGTCGATGTATCCGGAGACCTCGACCGGGGACTGCTCGGCCGGGGGGAGGTCCCGTCCGGAGGTCCCGGCCAGCGCCTCAAATGATTTGTACCCGGTCCCACTTAGGGAGCCGTCGCGGTGTTGGTCGACCCTAATGTTGTAGCACACCTCCAGTCCGCGAAAGCGGGCCACGCTCGTCCGCTCGTAGGTCTCGCACAACTGTCGCAGTCCGGTGGCGTCGACGCTACCGGAGTAGTTGCCCGGGGCGACGCCGACGGTGTACGCTCCGCCAGACGAAGCGGCGCGTGACGGTGCCGCAGGGGCAGCGGGTGCCGCCGAGGTCGGCGCAGGCGAGGGGGGAGTTGGCGTGGCAACAATCGTGGCCCCTTGCGCATCCGCATCTGTGCCAGGACCAGGCACTGCTGGGGTCACCGCGGCGGGCGTACTCGCGGCGTAGTCGGCGGGGCCATCGTCGGAGCCGGAGGCCAGGAACACCGCGGCGCCGATGAGCGCGAGCAGGACGACCGCGCCGGCCACGACCATCGGGGTCTTCGAGGACGCCGGGGGCGGGCCACCGGGGTAGCCGGACGGGTAGCCCGGGCCGGGCGGATAGCCAGAAGGGGGACCCGGGTGGGGGGGATAGCCGGACGGCGCGTTTGGATCGGAAGAGTAGCCGGGCTCGGTGCCGTGGCTGTTGCTGTAGGTAGGAGAAGACATGAGAGATTGGCGGCGAGCGTCGGTGTACAAGTGGGTGCCGTCCGCTCTGGATGCGCTGCAGGTCGCGGACGGCCGAGGCGGACGGCTGTTATGTGGGGCACGCCGCCTCGGGGACGGAGTGGGACCCCACTCTTCGACTGCGAGCGAGGGCTACCCGGCGATCACGGTGACAAAGTTGTTGTCGACGGATACCCACCCTTGAACGTTGTAATCTTTTCTGCCGTCGCCGTAGTCGACGAACTCGACGTGGCACCACGACCGGCTTCTTCCTCCCTCACGCCGGGGATTGATCTCGCACACGTCGGTTGTGAACGTGCCGCCCCGCGGGACCGCTGCCACGCGCGGCGCATTGATCGAGGGGTGCGTCCGGATGGAGAGTGCTTCGGCACCCGTCACCTGGATGAGCGACTCGGCCTCTTCTGTAGGGCCAGGAGATGGGAGCGACCCGCCGGACGACGACCTGGAGGCCGCGCGCGGCGCCGGCTGGGACGACGCGAGGTAGGCATCGAACACGTAGCCGCTTCGGCCGTCGTACGTCGCGCTGCACCACCGGCCGGCTACGCCGCCGACGGTGTCCGACGTGCCGCACGAGCCTACGTCCACCGTGGCGCCGTGCGGAATCTGGGCGAGCCGGCTGCCGGCGCTCGCGTTCGGGTTGGAGCGGAGCGAGAGGTAGCCATCACCCGGCGAATTGGCAAACCGCCGGGTGTTGGACGCCGCCGGGGCAGACGACGAGACGGCGCCGGGCGGCGGCGTGGTCGCGCCGGCGAGTGCGGGGTCGGCGGGCAGTGCGGCGGGCGCGGGTGCCGGCGCCGCGGCTGGCGTGCTCGCGGCGTAGTCGGCGCTGTCGTCGCCGTTAGACATCAGAAACACGGCCGCGCCGATCAGCGCCAGCAGCAGCAGCACGCCGCCGATGATGAGCGGCGTGTTGTTCTTCTGCGACGGGCCACCGGGGTAGCCGTGCGGAGGGGGGTAGCCCTGCGGAGGGGGGTAACTGTGCGGAGGCGGGTAGTCCTGCGGCGCTTGCGGATGCCCCTGCGGCGGGTACCCGGGCTGACCGGGGCCATAGTTTTGGGAGGTGGACATAGGTACAGGTGTGGGAATGGTGGAACGAGGTCGCAGGACCTCGTCGGCTGTCTGGCGGCGAGGCGGTCCTGCGTGCGCGGTCGTCGCGCGATGGATCAGAGGCGCTGTGCGCCGGGCGTATCGCACGAGACCCGAAAGCCTCGGCCCGCCTCCTCGTCGTAGAGGACGCATTCCGCGTCGGCGGCCTCCTGTTGGCGGACGGCTTCCTCGAGGGCTTCGTAGTCCTCGGTCTCGTCGTCGCAGTCGTTGACGGAGCAATCGTACGGGTCGTACGCCGGCGGCGCGGGGGCACGCGGCGGCACCGCGCCGCGTGGCGACGGTGCGCTCGCGCGTGGCGGCGTCGGCTTTTCGGAGCTCTCGTCGAGATCGTCTGGGTACCTCGGCGGCGGCCCGCCGACCATATACATTTCGAGGCCCGGGTCACCGCTGCCCGGCACGAGATCGAGCGTCTGGCCCGGGTCCTCGACCAGGACCACCACCAACACCTCGATCGGCTGCGGCGGCGGGGTGACGGTTGTAATGCGGGCGGGCTCGAAGTCCGGCCACCTCGGGCCGGAGTAGACCGGCGGCGCGGACGACGCGACCGGCGGCAGCAGCGGATTGCCGCAGTAGCACTTCACGCGCGGCACGCCGAACTCGTCGATCAGCACCGCCGAGCCTTTCTGGAGCACCGACTGGATCTGGTTCGCGCGCCCGTTCTTGAACCCGTGGTTGGTCACGCGGACGTCCTCCATCAGCGTGATGGGCGTCAGCCCCGCGACGTAGTGCGGAATGTAGGCGACCGTGAGCGGCTGGCCGTCCTTGAGGCGGACGGCCGGGTCAGCGGTGAGCGCGTTCACCCAGGCTTGGGCCTTGTCAGGGTTGGCGCCGAGGAAATCCACCATCGCCTTGGGGTCGCACGCCTTCTTGTCGTTCGTGCCGCCGTACAGGCCCGGCTTGGCGCCGGAGGTGGCCTGGGTGGGCGCGGCGCCCGGCGCCGCGCCGACCGGCGGCCCGCCCTCGACCGCCGGCTGTGCAAGGGTGGGGTTCGGCGGCGGCGCGAAGGGCGTCGCGCTGAACGGATCGGGACCGACCGAGGCGGCCGGCACCAGGATGACCTCGCCGGCCTGGGCGTCGCCGGGCATGAGCATCACTGCGATCGCACCGAGCACTGCGAGCGCGCCCACCACGCCGGCAATGATAAGCGGCGTCTTCGACTTGGCTTGCGGTGGGTATCCAGGAGGGCCGTAATGCGGTGGGTAGCCGGGGGGCTGGCCTCCGTAGCCCGAGGGGGGCGGCGGACCACCGTAGCCCTGAGGCGGCTGACCGCCATAACCGGGCGGCGGCTGTCCGGGACCGCCCGGAGGATTGGGGTAAGAAGACATCGCTGTGAGGGGTGTGGTGAGGAGGTGTCGTGAGTGAGTCCAGGGACGAGGATCTGTCAGCGGCGGCGGAAGCCGTTCAGGGCGTCGCGGAGCATCTGCTCCACCCCGGCCGTGTCTTGTCCATTCCGGAGGGTGTAGTTGAATCCGACCCGCGCTCCATCCGGCGCGATGGCATCGCCGAACACTGTCTGGTAGGGTATAGCTTCGTACGTGCCCCGGGCGTCTACGGCGCTGGGGCAGGGACCGAACCGCCTCAGCGACCCGGCGAACCGGCCGGTGCTGAATGGCTCCGGCGGGCCGGTTACACACGGCCCGTGGAACTGGTCTACGGCAAATGCCGCGGTGTACTGATCGGCCGGACCCGGGAAGTCGGTCAGGTCCACGATGGAGAGTTTGTTGGCGCCGGTCTCCGGCCCTTCCGTGTAATTGATGTAGGGCGCGCCGCTTATAACCGTCGACGATCCGTCGGTCTTCACGATCCACCCTCGGTTGGGCACGGTGATCTGGAACCTCCCGGAGTCGTGGGTGAGAAGCTGGCTCCCCGAGGTCGGGCCGGGGGCGGAGGCCAGGCCACCGGATGCCGCGCCAGACACCACGCTGAACTGGGCGCCGGTGGCCGGGTCCGTGAGCACGAACGTCTGGATGGGCGTCGACGACCGCTGGACTACGTCGAGACGGGCGGGGTCAAAGTCGGGCCAGCGGGGGCCCGCGTAGACGGGTGTCCGGGGCGTCGCGATGGGCGGCAGGAGGGGGTTGCCGCAGTAGCACTTCACGCGCGGCACGCCCCAGCTGTCCACCAGGACGGCCGAGCCTTTCTGGAGCACCGACTGGAGCCTCGTCTGCCGCCCGTTCTTGAACCCGTGGTTCGTGACCCGGGTGTCCTTCATCAGCGTGATGGGCGTGAGCGACGCCGCGTACGCCGGGATCGTCGCGGTGGTGAGCAACTGGCCGTCCGGGAGCCGAACGTCGGGGTCGGCAGTGAGCGCCGCGACCCAGGCGCTGGCCTTGTCCGGGTTGGCACCGAGGAAGGCCACCATCTGCTGCGTGTCGCACGAGGCCATGTTCTGCGTGCCGCCGTAGAGCCCCGGCTGCGCCGCGCTCGTTGCCGCGATGGGCACGTTGGCGGGCGCGGGGAGAGGCGCGCCCGCAGCGGCGGCAGGCTGAGCGAGCGCTGGGTTGGGGGGCGGCGCGAACGGTGTGGCGCTGAACGGGTCGGGCCCGGCCGAGGCTGCGGGCACCAGAAAGACCTCGCCGGCCTCGGCGTCGCCCGGGAGTATCAGGAACGCGAGCAGCGCGAGCAGCGCCACGCCGCCGGCGATCAGCGGGATCCGGTACTTTGTCAGCGCAGGCTGCGCTGGTGGTGGGTAGTAACCCGGGGGAGGGCCCTGGGGCGGGTAGTAGCCCTGCGGAGGGTACCCTTGCTGGGGATGGCCTTGCGGGGGGTAACCCTGAGGTGGCGGGCCCTGCGGGTGGTCGGGAGTCATGCTCGGAGTCGGTTTGTGCGTCGTGAGGTGGAGAGGAGTCGGGCGGTGGGCGAGACTCAGACTTAGGGGCAGGCGTCTCCGGCTCAGTCTGCCCGAAATCGTGCGCCTCCAGATGAGCTGGCGATGTCGGACTCGAACGTGCCCTCCCAGTCCCTCGGGCTGTCGCCCCGGGCTAGGTCCAGCCGGCCCTCCGAGTCGCGTCGGACGCCACGCTCGGTGTAGTCGAGCGTGAGGCGGCCTGACGAGTCGACGCCTCCCCGAAACTCAATGCGCGTGCGCGCAGCGCCCGAGATCGCCGCGCCGTTCTCGGTGTCCTTGACCCCTGTTCCCATCACCCGGCCGCCGTCCACCGCTAGCTCCGCGGCGTAGCGAAGTTCGAGGCCTTGGTACGGACGGTATGACGTGCGCCGCGTCGTGGTGCAGAGCGTGTAGGCGCCCGCGACAACGGTGGCTGTCGGAGTGGGCGTCGGAGCGCCGATAACCGGCCGGACCGGCTCGGGCGCACACCCGGCGATTGCGAACATGGCCAGGGTTGTGAGCCCGAGCAGAGCGTGGCGCATCGAGCGGGTTGCCCCCGAGATCGCACGAGGGAGCCTTGACGGCTCCGCCCGCTGGCCATGGGGTGTGAGCCGCATGTGGTCGTTATGTGGGAGACCGTCAAACTGTCTCAACCCGGCTCGCGCGGCTGCCGTCTGAGCGCTACAAACCGGACAAAGGCCGCTACAGACCGGACGACCGGGTCATTCCAGGCCGGTTAGGGGACAGCCCAGATGACGGGCCCGGCCCCGTTCCGGATCTCACCCGGCCCCGTCGGTGACCAGGAGCTTGGAGCCCACGCCCCCGAGGACGTTGCTCGATCACACGGTGCCGTCGCCGCGACTGAGCATGAGCATCCCGTAGTTCAGGACCAGGTTCTGCGGGCCTTGCCCGAGCGGGACGCCGAGGCTGTTGTGGAGGCCCCAGACGAAGTCGCTTGTCCCCGGGGGCATGAAGAGGGCGAAGTTGCCGTCGGGGGCCATGATCAGGCACTAGTCGCCGCTCGCGGAGCACGTCCGGTCCCCTTCGTCGAGGACGTAGGAGCTGCCGCCGAGGTGTGTCTTCCCTGCCACCTCCGCCCGCGCGGGCTTCATGGTCCCGATCACGGAGACCCGGTCGGTGACGGCCTCGGTGACGAGGACGCGGCCATCGGCCGCCTCGTCGAGCCTGGTGGCGTAGGGGGTGGGGCCGGTCTGAGCGGCGGCGGGCGGCCGAGCGTTCAGCGCTACGAATCGGACGAACCCCACTACAAACCGGGCACTAGGGTCCTGGAAACGTCCGTGCGCGCTCTCGATACCGCCCACGACCTGGACTTGACCTCGGGGCCGCCTACCGCGCGGGCCGTTCAGCGAACGCGGCCGGCGACTCGCCCACGACCTCTCCGAAGGCCCGGCGAAACCCCGACGCGCTCGAAAACCCGACAGCGAACCCAACCTCCTTGACCGAGTGCTCGCCGGCCGCCAGCAGCGCCGCCGCCCGCTCGACGCGCGCCCGGCGGACGTAGGCCCCAGGCGTCTCACCGGTGAGCGCGTCCAGCTTGCGGCGCAGCTGGCGCGGGCTCATGCGCAGCGCCTCCGCCAGCGCTGCGGCGCCGAACGCGTCCGATGCCAGGTGAGACTCGGTGAGCGCCTCGACGCGGGCGACGAACGCCGCCTCCGCACCGGACAACTCCGTCTCGGGCGGTGCCGGCTTGGGTAACACCGGTTCGGGCGGCGCCGTCTGGCTCGGTGTTGAGTCGGCCGCGGCGGGTGGGGTCTCGGCACGTGCGGCCCGCCGGCTCGCCCAAGCCTGGCGGAGCCGCTCGCGGTTGGCCAGCAGCGCCGCCAGCCGAGCCCGTAGCTCGGTGCTCTCGAACGGCTTGGCAAGGTAGTCGTCGGCCCCGGCGCCAAAGCCCGCCAGCCGGCTCTCGGCGTCAGCCCGAGCCGTGAGCAGGACGACGGGGATGTGGCTCGTGCGGACGTCGCCCTTGAGGGCAGCCAGCAGCGCGAACCCGTCCACGCCCGGCATCATCACGTCCGAGAGCACCAGGTCGGGGACCAGGTCGACGGCGCGGCTCAGGCCCGACGCGCCGTCGGCAGCCTTGGCCACGCGGTAGGTCTCGCCCAGGATCGTGCCGAGGTAGGCGCGGAGATCGGGGTGGTCCTCCACGACGAGCACCAGCGGGCGGCAGTCGCCGTCGGGATCGGCGCCGTCTGAATACGCATCGTCCAACGCCTCGGCGGACCCACTCTCGACGGTCTGCGGGGTTAGGGGCGGGGAGGCATCGGAGCGG
This sequence comes from Rubricoccaceae bacterium, assembly GCA_963789285.1. Lineage (GTDB taxonomy): Bacteria > Bacteroidota > Rhodothermia > Rhodothermales > Rubricoccaceae > Rubrivirga. The sequence goes on along the minus strand of CAWBJZ010000004.1, from coordinate 800,690 downwards.
GGGGCGTCGGACGGACCCGCAGGCAGCCAGACCGTCACCGTGGTCCCCTCGCCCGGCTCGCTCGTGGCGGCGATGGTGCCCCCGTGGAGCGCCACGACCTCGCGTGCGAGGGCCAGACCGATCCCGGCCCCTTCGCCCACGCGCGACTGGGGCGTGTCGGCCTGGTAGAACCGCTCGAACAAGTGCTCCAGATCTCCCGGTCCCACCCCGAGGCCGGTGTCGGCGACCGCCAGCGTGGCCCCGCCCCGCTCGGCCCGGACGGCCACGCGGACGCGCCCGCCCGGCGGCGTGAACTTGACCGCGTTCGCGACCACATTGTACACGACGGTCTCAATCTTGGACGGATCGAAGGCGAGCCAGACCGGCGCGGGTGCGTCGACGGCGAGGTCGATTCCGGCGGCGGCGGCCTGCGAGTCGAATGCGGCGACGCGGCGCCGGACAAACTCGGAGAGGTCGTCGCGGACCGGCGCGAGGCCGTCGGCGTCGGCCTCTAGACGGGCGAGCGCGAGCAGGTCGTCGATCAAGCGTCGCAGGCGGTCACCGTTGACCGCCGCGCGGTCGAGGATGGCGCGCGTCCCGGGGTCATCGGCGCGGTCACGCAAATCGGCGACCGGTCCGAGCAACAGCGTCAAGGGCGTCCGGAGCTCGTGGGACACATTGGCGAGGAACCGCGTCTTGACACCGTTAGCACGCCGGAGTTCGGCCGTCCGCGCCTCCACGGTGTGCTCCAGCTCGGCTTGCCGCGCCCGGAGCGACCGCGTGCGGGCGCGGACGGCGGCCCAGCCCAAGGCGAGGGCGGCCAGCACCGCGAGCACGCGTGCCCACGGGGTTTCCCACGCGAACGGCTCAGCCACGACCGTCAGCGTCGCCTCCGGCCCCCAGGCGCCTCCTAGCCCGGCCTGGACGCGGAACGAGTGGGTGCCCGGTGGCAGGTTGGTGTAGGTCGCCTCGCGGCGGTCGTCGACATCCCTCCACCCGTCGTGGTAGCCGTCGAGACGGACCCTGTAGCGGACGTCCCCGGGGTGGTCGAACTCGACCCCCGCGTAGTCGATCACCACGTCTCGGACACCCGCCGCCAGCCGGACGCGGCCCGACGCCACGGCGCGGGTGGGCAGGGCGCCCTCCGGCGAGGTGGCCTCCTCAATCCGGACTGGCACCGGCGACGGGCGCCGCTCCATCGCCGGGTCGATCAGGGCGAGGCCCGCCTGGGTCGGGAACGCGAGCCGCCCGTCGGCGAGCCGGACGCCGGCCGGCTGGCGGGCACCGTTGGCCTCCCGGCTGGCCAGCCCGTCGCGCTCGCCGTAGGCGACGGGCAGGAGCACCGACTCCCGGGCCGACGCGACGGCGTCGGCCCGGTCGCGGTCGATCCAGAAGATCCCACGGTTTGAGCTGATCCACAGCCGGCCGTCGTCGTCCGGGAGGATGCGGTGCAGGCTGAGGTCGTACAACCCTTCGGCGTCTCCGAAACACGCTAGGCGGCCGCTGGAGAGCGCCGCTCGACCGCCCCGGTCCAGCCGGCACAGCCCGCGGTCCTCGGTCGCGATCCAGAGCACGCCCCGATCGTCCTCGTACACGTCGCGGACGTTGTCGGAAGCGAGACCGCCAGCCGTCCCAAGCCACTCGAACCGCCCGCCGCCTAAGTGGCGGCCCAGGCCGCGGCCCCGGGACCCAACCAAGAGCTCGGCGGCCCGGGTCTCGACGAGGGCGAGTACCGGGTGCGCGAGGGGGTACGAGGTCCACGACGGCCCGGAGGCGTCCGCTGCAGCCCCGACCACGAGCCCGAGCGCGCTCGCGACCCAGAGTCGCCCGTCCGCCGTCTCCAGGACGGCATGGATGTCGGGCTGGTGGCCCCGCGTGATCCAGTCGGGGAGAGGCACGAACGCCGCCCCCGTGCCGGTACGCGTGTCCGCTCGGCGCCACAGCCCGTTGAGCGCCCCGATCCACAACGCCCCGTCGCGCGACTGGTGGAGCGCCGACGGGAGCGGCGGCGCCTCGGGGTCTCTCCCGAGGCGGACCAGCCCCGCCGCTGGACCCCACACGCCGGCCCACAGGCCTCCGTCTCGGGTCTGGAGCACGGGGTAGGTGTTGGGGGAACCGGGCACGGTGAGCGCCGCCATTCGGACCGGGCGGGGCCGGACACGCACAAGTCCGTCGGCGGCCACCCACACCCCCCCCCGTCCGTCAGGCTCCAGCGCCTGCACATTCTCGTCGAGCGCGAGCACCCGCTCGTAGCCGTGGTAGAGCCAGCGCCCGTCGGACCACCAGACGCTGCCGTCCGGCGCCGTCACCATGGGCCAAGCGCCAGTGTTAGTGCCTGGTAGGCGACCGGCCTGCCGGACCAATCGCCCCTCTCGCTCCGCGTACCAATGCCCCCATGAGAGCACCCACGCCGCGCCGTCCGGGCCCCTTCCCATCTGCCACGCGACGCGAGCGCTGGGGTCGAAGTCAGGGACGGGCGCCCAGGCCTGCGCGTCGAGTCGGGAGGGCAGGCTGAGGCCGCCGACCTGGGTGAATCGCCCGCCGGCGAGGCGGTACGCCCCGTAGTCGGACGCCATCCAGATCGCACCTGCGCGGTCTTCGACGAGTGGGTTTGATCGCGCGAACGGGGTCGCAGGCGGCGCCCTAAACAGGCGCACGGGCTTTCCGGGGCTAACCCGCACCACGCCCCGGTCGGTCGATGCCCAGAGCCGCCCGCCTCGGTCCCGCAGAACGCCCCGCACCGGCCCCTGGATCGCGTCCGGGCGGACGCGCTGGAGCCGGCCCCCGTGCCAGACCCAAAGCCCATCCTCCGACAAGGCGAACGTGTCGCCGCCGGTGCTCACGATGGACTGGACCATCGCGAGCGGGACGAACGCGCGGCCCTGGGAGTCCTCCGCGGCGATGGGCTCGAACGCACCGCCGGCCAAGCGCGTGAGGGTAGTGCCGTAGCGGGTCCACACGGCCCCGTCGGAGGCAACGGCGACCTCATCCTGGCGACTTGTGGCGAGCCCAGCGGTTGAGGCGGCGTCGAAGACAGTGAACGCGCGCCCGTCGAACCGGACGACGCCATCGGACGTGGAGAGCCAGAGGTAGCCGTTGGGCTCCTGAGCCAGACTAGTGATGTACAGGACGGGCAGGCCGTCCTCGACCCCCCACCGCTCCACCGTGTAGCCGCCCCGGTCCGCCTCGCCACCTGGGACACCGCCCGTCCCCTGAGCGGACACCGACGGCACCAGAGCGCAGAGAGCGAGCCAACCGGCAATCGCCACCAAACGCGCCCGGGGGTGGGAAGGCCAGCGCTTCCCCACTAGTCCCGCCTCATGACAAACGCGGAGCACACGAGTCCCGAAGTCGTCAAAAACGTGAAGCCACGTCGCGGGGGGACCAGCGGTATACGTCCGGGACAAAGCTGATCTACGCGGGGGAAGGCCGGTGACGGAGCGGACGGCGGGGCGAATGGGAGGGCGACGGAGTGTCTCTGCCGACTGCCTCCAAGCTAACGCCCCCGTCGGCGAGGACTGCCTGCGCGCCTACAGGGTAGCGGGTGGCTTGTAGCGTTCACCCGGGGATTCGACGAACGACGTACCTGCATGTGCAGAGAATGTCACCGGGTCTCAGGCGGCTTCTGCCACGCATCGCCGCTTCGACAGCTACCGTGCCCGGTTTACCGTCCGAGCGCACTCAGGATGGCCTGGCGAGCGCGAGACGGGCTAGGACACGCTGTCTGTCACGGGGGTGTGCGGTCCTTGAGCGTGCCCATCACCTCCCTTCCCATGCTCGTCCCCGTCGATCGCACCGCTGCCGAACCCGTCGGCTTGGCCGTCACCATCCTCGTCCCCGGCCGCGAGCTTGCACCAGGACCCGACTTGGATCTCTACCTGAGCCGGGTCGCGGCCGGCTTCCCCAGTCCGGCCGATGACTACGTCGAGGACCGGATCAACTTCCGCGCGCTCTTGGGACTCGACAGCCCGTCGTGCTTCGTCGTCCAGGCCGACGGCTGGTCGATGCGCGACGAAGGCATCTTCGACGGCGACCTGATGGTGGTCGACCGGGCCATCGATCCGGTGACCGGGATGATCGTGGTCGCGGCGGTCGACGGCGAGATGACGGTCAAGCGCTTCGTCCGGCGTGGGAAGGTGGCCGTGCTGCTGGCGGCGAATCCAGAGTGCGAGTCCATCGTGCTGGCCGACGGCCAGGATCTGGTCGTGTGGGGTGTGGTGACGCACTCGGTCCGGTTTCACATCCGCGTGCCGGGCATCCGCCGGGCGGCAGCATGAGCGACCCGAAGCGACTCGTTGCGCTCGTCGACTGCTCGGCGTTCTACTGCTCGTGCGAGCGCGTCTTCGATCCCAGCTTGGAGCACGCGCCGGTCGCCGTGCTCTCCAACAACGACGGCTGCATCATCGCCCGGAGCCAGGAGGTCAAGGACCTCGGCATCCCGATGGGGGCGCCGTTCTTCAAGCATCGGCGCGAGCTGGCGGCCCAGGGCGTCCGGGTGTTCTCTAGCAATTACGTGCTCTACGGCGACATGTCGCGCCGGGTGATGGACACGCTGCTCACCATCAGCCCCGACGTGGTACAGTATTCAATCGACGAGGCCTTCGTCTGGGTCTCGACCGGCGGCCGTACCGGTGACGATCTACGGGACCGCATGGAGGCGAGCGCGCGCGAGATCCGGCGCCGGGTCCGGCAGTGGACGGGCATCCCAGTGCGCGTGTCGTTCGCCGAGACCAAGACACTCGCCAAGGTGGCGAGCGAGTACGCCCGCGCCCAGCTCAAGGCCGGTGGCGAGCCCGTTGTGTGCTTCCACGGGCACCCGGACCGCGCGTCGTGGCTTGCTGGGATGCCCGTCGGCGACGTGTGGGGCGTCGGTCGCCAGTGGTCGAAGAAGCTGGAGGCGCTCGGCATCCGGACGGCGGCCGAGCTGGCGGTGGCACCGCAGGCGCTCCTGAGGCAGCGCTTCAACGTGGTGCTGGCCCGGACGGCGCGCGAGCTGGCCGGGACGCCGTGCGTGGCCGACGGCGACGGTCCGGTCGAACGCAAGACCATGGTCCGGTCGCGCTCGTTCGGCGAACGCGTCTTCGACCGCACGACGGTCCAGCAGGCCGTCGCGACGCACGCCGCTCGGGCGTGCGAGAAGCTGCGGTCCGAGGGCCTGGTCGCCGGCCGCGTCGGCGCGTTTGTCACGACCAAGGGATACGGCGACGGGCCGCACCGCTCGGGGTGGGTCGAGCGCGAGCTCACGACGGCGACCAGCCGGACGCCGGACGTGATCCGGGCGGCGATGCTGGCGCTGGCCGAGGCGTGGCACCACGACGGCGGGACCTACGGCTACCGCAAGGCCGGCGTGGTGCTGGGCGAGCTCCGACCTGAAGGTACCGAGCAGGTGTCGCTGTTCGACTACGACGGCCTGGCGGCCACGGTGGCGCCGGAGTGGACCGAAGCGCAGGCGCGGCTGATGGCGGCGGTAGACACGGCGAACGGCCGGTTCGGCAAGCGGGCCGTAACGTTCGGGACCATGGGCACGCCGTCGGGGCTGCGCAAGACGCGCGACGGGACGAGCGGCGCGCCGAGGTGGGAGATGCGGCGCGAGCGGATGAGCCCGAGATACACGACCCGGCTCGACGAGGTCGCGCGCGTCCGGGCCTGAGCGGTCGGCCTCTTGAGGCGGTGCTTGCCCGCGCCGATACGCACGCCCATGACAAGGCCGCCCACCCTCGCCGAGTCCTACGAGTCCGGGGACTTCCCCGCCGTCCGGTACGGGCCGGTGATCCGGCTCGCCCCCCCGCCGCCCGAACCGAGCCGGGTCCCTTGGGTCGTGGCGGCGGCGTGCTTGCTGGTCGGGGTCGCCCTGGGGTGGGACCAGCTGAAGGTGATGGCGTTCGGACCGCCGCCGGCGTTCACCGTCGTCTCCCAGACGTGCGAGCCGGAGATCCCCGAGATCACGTCCGACCTCGTGACCACGGCGGTCCGCGCGCTCATCGCCGACCGCGCCGTCGTCTCCGAGGTCCGCCTCCGCAACAGCGGGGGGGCCGGCCCCGCCCGGGTCGTCGTGGACTTCGCGCAGTCCGAGGCACCGAGGCGAGTCCGTCGAGAGGAGACCGTGTGGCTCGGGGCCGGCGAGGAGCGGGCGCTGGCCTACCGGTTCCCGGAGTACGTCGCCGGCGCGGACGCCGGGTGCGGGGCCACCCTGCTGCCCGCTGACTGAGCCGCGCGCGACGAAGGCGCGGACGCGCCGCTTCACCCAACGACCTACGTCGCCCCATCAAACCCTCCCCCATGATCCGCACCGCCGCGCTCCTCGCCCTGATCCTCCCGGCCGCCGCCCACGCCCAGTCGGGCTCGGTGACGCTCGACCCGAGCGGGGGCGAGATCGCCTCCGACTACGCCCACTACGCCGACCGCGACGCTGTGGCGGAGGCCACGACCGTGAGGGTCCTGGCGGTCGTGATCGAGAGGGTGCCCCCGAGCAAGCCCAACGGGAGTGGCTGGGACGTGGCCACGGGGCCGGACCTCGAGGTAGAGATCGTGACCACCGAGGGGTACGGGCACGCCCGCTCCGACGGACCGGTGGTCCAGGACGTGGGCGGGGACCGGCTCCCGGTGTACCTCCTGGTGCGGGGCCCCAGGGTCCTCGTGGACCAGGAGATGGTCGTCCGGGTGTTCGACCACGACCGGACGGGGAGCGACCTCATGTTCCGGACCGAGGCGTTCTCGGCGGCCGAGGCGCAGCGCGCCGGCCTCACGTCGGTCCCGCTGAAGACCTGGACGGGCCACAACGTCGGGTGCATCCACTTCGACTTCGGAGACGCGGGCGAGTGACGCGCCTTCCGCGTCCTGACCGTTAGCTATGCGGCGTGCGTCAGCAGGCGCAGCCGGGCCCCTTGTTGCAGCTCTTGCTCCGGGAGATACACGAGTCCCCGCACGGCTTCCCCGCCGAGCACCGCTTGCAGCAGTTCCGGCCCGCGGGTTGCCGGGCCGGAGCGTAGGCGCGGTACCGCCGGGACTCTTGGTCGATGACGCGCTGGGTGTACGAGTCCCGCTTCTCGACGTAGACGGCGTAACGCTCCGACGAGGGGAAGCGCTCGGCTAGTTCGGCGTAGGCGTCCCGGTTGCCTTGGAGGTCAGAGCCCGGCATGGCCGACGCCCTCTCGTACATGGCCCCCTCCTCCGCCCGGTCGGCCACGCGGTCCAGGGAGTCGCCGACGGCGGAGAAGGCTGGGGTGAGCACCAGCGCCCTCGCTCGGTCCTGGGTTTGGGCGTAGTCGCCCGCTTGGAGCAAGGAGTCGAGGGCCGCGAACTCGGCGACCCTGATGCTGTCTTCGGCCGCGTCCGCAACGGCGTCCTGGACGGCCGTTGCAGGGTCAGCGTCCGCGGTGTAGGCCCCCGCCTCGGATGCTTCGGGTGCGGCGCCGTCGGCGCCGGTCGCGATCCCTCCCGCCGTGAGCGCGGCCAGCGAGACGCCGGTCAGGACCAGCGCCCGCTTGGGGGACCCCTTGCTGACGAGGGCGACGACGGCTGCGACCAGCCCGACCAGGCACCCCAGGGACCCGAGAATCACCGCAAGCTCGGGGAGTGCTACAAGGACAGCGACCGCGGCCAGGGATCCGTAGACCGCCCAGACCTTCGCCGGGGTGGGCTCGCCCAGCGCGAAGGGGAGGACGGCGGATGGGTCTCGGCGTCCGCGGTAGATGCCGTACCCAGCGAAGGCCAGAAGCAAGAGGGGGAGCATGGCTACGAGTCTTTGGGGTCTCGGGACGTCTCCGCGATCCAGCGGATCGACGGGCGAGTACCCCTTGACGTTGTCATTCACAATGTCCTTCGGAGGGACGGCCACAGAGCATCCCGACCGGCCCTCTCGATTGTAGCACGCGGACCCGCAAGATGCCGTCAGCCATCAACACCAACGCCGGGATCTTGTCACGAGGATTAGAGGCGTCGCGGACCACGGGTCTGCAAACCCACTACCGAAGTCCGTGCTCGTCGGCGTCCATCTCGCGTCGGAAGGTCGCCACGTTGTACGTCGTGAACTGGGGCGGCTGGCCGAACGAGAAGCACCCCGCGGGCATCGCGGTGCTGAAGGTGTCGACCCGGTAGAACTCCCAGTCGCCGACCGCGTGCTCGTCGATGACCGACTGGAGCAGGTCGGCCGCCGCGCTCTCGGCGTTCTTCGAGACGATGTTGGCCGGGATGGAGGCCGTTTTGTACTGGTAGAAGACGTTGCCCATCGGTGGAGGGAGTGGGGTCGGAACGCGCGACTGCGCGGCAGACGGTCGGGTTCGGGATCGGCCGCGCCGTCGCTGCCGCCTCGGTGGGGACAGGGGGCACGACCAGTCGTGCGAGACCATCAGGTGTGACCGCACTCGGCACAGGCTACCACGTCCCTCGCCGTTCGGCCAAGCGCGTGCTCGTCTGAGCGGGGTCCGTTGGACTCTACCGTTCCCCGTGCCGTACCAAAGGAAAGCGCCCCTCCTGAGAAGGGGCGCTCCTGACAAACCCTGAGCGGACTCTACTGGTCGATTGGGTCGGCGGGGCGGCCCTGAGGGAACGGGATCTCCTTGGAACGCGCGTTCAGGTTCTCCTTCTCGAACAAGGCGACTCCGGCGGCCCGGCACTGCGCCCGGATCGACTCGACCCAGACCACCTCCGGCTGGAGCTCGGGCACGACGACGATCCCGCCGCCGCGTCGGGCGGGGACGACCGTCCTGCTCTGGCCCCCGATGGCGACCTGGCGGACGCCCGCGTCGAAGAACGGCGAGAGGTCGCCGACGTCGCCGCGCAGCGGCTCGATGGAGAGCCACGTGAACGCGGCGCCACGGACGCGCCCGAGCGCAGCGGCGTACCCCCGGTAGAGCTCGGCCCGGCGCTCGGGCGAGTAGGGGTCCCCACCCTGCGGCTCGTCGCCGGTCAGCGTGAGCCCGATGGCCGAGTTCGGCGGGAACTCGAAGCGGTCGAGGCCCTGGGGGTCCTTCGTGAGGAAGAACACGAACCACTGGGGCGGCGACGGACCTCGTCGAGCACGGCCTCGACGTACCACTCCGGCACCCACCCGCCGAAGAGGTCCCCCATCGACACCATGAACACCGACCGCTCGCGCCACGCCTCGTCGTCGCTGAGGGCGGACACGTCCGGGAGCGGGGTGTTCTCGAAGTGCTTGAGCCGCGCGGGGTAGAGGGTCGGAAGGAACCCCTGGGCGAACTGGCGCCTTGCGATCCCCGCTGCGTAGCAGAACACGTGGCGGCACAGGTGCCAGCACCCGGAGAGCGGGTTGGACGTGTAGCGAGCCCAGTCGACGTGCTGATTTGTCCGGTTGAGGCGGTATGAGAGTTCGCGGGCTGCGAGGAAAGCGAAGACCGTCCCGAGATCGATGACGCCGTCCTCGACGGGACCCCCAGCCCGTTCGAGCTCGCCGATCTCGACGACGACCTCGCTCGCCCCCTCTTTACGGACATCGTCGGGGACTCCGTCGAGGAGGGGAGCCGGGATGAGCCCGGTCGGAAGGGCGACGAGGGTCGGCCGGCGCTCCGCGGTGCCAAGGAAGATTCGGTGGCTCCGGCGCCGGGCAGCGTGACCGCCAGTCGTCTCGCACGTGACGGCGGCCTCGTCTGGTTGCGCGGTCCCAGCGTCGAGGATGTCGAGCGTCGCGATCGGGGCTCCGGTTGTGCCGGGAGCCAAGGGAGCCGGCTCATCGGAGGGGTCGGCGAGGATCTCCTCGGGGGAAGACGGGGCCGCCCCGTCCTCCATCACGGACGCGTTGTATCCGTCGGCGGTCTCGGCGACGATGTCGGCTGTGACGTGCTCCGGCTCGAAGTCTCGCGCGACGGTCGCGGCGAGCGACGGCCTGTGGGCACGCGGCACGGCTTTGAGGGCGCGGGTTGCGTCTCTTGGCCAGCCCTCGGTGAGGGTGGCGAGCGTCACCGCCACCAACGGCCTGTGATCGGCGCGCGGGGCGCCCTGCGCTCGCGTTGGTGTGGTGGCCTGGACCGCGTCCGCTGCCCCGCCGACTGCCCGCTCCACCTCGGCCTTGGAAGCGCTGGAGCCGACGGTGTCGAGGACCGCCTGCCAGGCGTCGACGAGTTCCCGGTCAGGTAACCCCGTCAGGCAGCGGACTTGGCCTTCGTGTCGGGGGAGGTCAGTCACACCGAGGCCGCGGAGGCGGTCGGCGGTCTCAGCACCTGCAATGAGCTGCTGGACGCGCCGCAAGCCGACCCCGACCTCGTCGCGGAATCGTCGGGACTCGACGTACGCGTTGAACGTCTCGTGACCGTCGGTCTTGAACAGCTCGCCGCCCTTGATCTTTACCAACGCGGCCCCCGCTGGGAGCGACGCGCGGTCTCTGGCGGCGGCGGCATCCTGGTACGTCCGGACGACGCGCTCGCACTCGGCGAGCCCGTTGTCGGGCGGCAGGCACGGGGCTGCCGTAGCCAGCGCGGGGGGCGGAGACGAACACGTGTTCGCGCCGTCGCCGGCGGTGTGGAGCTCGATGCGTTCGGCGCGGGCAGGTCGGATAGAGGCCATAGTCGTACAAATGGGGAAAGTCGGTGTTGTAGTGGGGGTGGTTGCCGGGGCGGGGTGCCCCGGCGACCATCGGCGATGGGTGTGGTGGCTGCAGCGGTCCTCCTGGACCGGCTGTCACCGTGCGGGTGGTTCTAGGCGGCCCAGCGGCGGTCGTCGAGCGTCGCTCCGGTCATGAAGGCCTGGGCCTCCCCGAGCGTGTCGAACCGCTTGTGATCGGCGCCGCTGTAGCCGTGGACCTGCTGCTTGGCCTCGGCCCACGTGCGGTAGATGCCGGGGCAGCGGCCGACGCGGACGGCGTAGTAAGAGTGGGTGGCCATGGTTGTTGGGTTTTGCTGAGTGAATGCCAGAATTGGCGGCTAGCGGACGGCCTCGTGGAGGGCCGCGCGCAGTTCGGTGGCCACGTCGTGGCCGGTGGTGAGCGCCCCGGCGCGGACGAGCCCGGCGATCCAGCGCGCCTGGCGGCGGCGCTGCTGGCCGTCCAGGACCCCCTCGCGCTCGGCCTCCCGGAGCGCGCGGACGGCGACGTCGACGCCGCCGGAAGCCTCGACGCCGATCGCGGCGTACTCGCCCTTGAGCTCGGAGACCGTGACCGCCTGCTCGACGCGGGCGACGGGCTCGAACCGGATCGTGTCGAAGCGCCGGAGCAGGACCCCGCGCGCCTCGTCCACGAACCCGGGCGACGCGAGGTCGCCGGCCGTGACGCGGCGGCGGAACACGCGGTGGGGCCGGTCCACGCGCAACTCGTGGCGGAGCACGTGGGCGCCGCGGTACCGTTCGGGGACGCCGTGGCGGTTCGCCTGGCGCTCGGCGACCTTGTCGTAGCTGGCGAGCCGGCAGACCGTGTTCTCGAACACGACGCTCCCCTCCGAGAACGGGAGCGCGCGCATCGTGGCCGGCGCGCGCATGGCCCCCACGTAGACGGAGGGGCGGCGGGGGACGACGACGTTGACGCCGATGTCGACGCGCCGGACGGCGGCGGCGCGGAGGTCGGACCGGTCGAGGCCGATCCGGTCGGCGACCTCGTCGAGGACGGCCCCGGCGTCGGCGGGGTCGAAGTCAGCGAGGTTGGTCCCGCGGCGGTGGCGGACGACGCTGCCCTGGACGCGGGTGCCGCTCGGTCCGACCGTGACGCGGACGTCGCCGGCCAAGCACGTAACCTTGGCGAAGGCGCCCTGGTCGTCGTAGGTGACGCGGAGACGGTCGATGTCGCCCGGGCGGTCGAGCGTCGCGAGCTCGGGCGTGTGGAGGATGATGGTGTCGATGTCGAGCACGGGGACGTGTGCCCGCAGTCGGTGCCGCGCTCAGATGGTGACGGAAGTCCTGATTACTATCCGGACCCCCCACCTGCGCGACCCCGATCGGGACGTGGGTGGAGGGGACTAGTCGGTGGGGCGGACGCGGGCCTCGACGCGGGCCTCGTCGAGCAGCGACTCGACGTCGGCGGTCCGGAACCGGATCGAGCGCCCGACGCGCGTGTACGGGAGCAGTCCGACCTGGCGGCGGTAATCGATTTTTCGGACCGACCAGCCAGTCAGGTCGGCGAGCTCGTCGCGCGTTAGGTACGCCGGCAGCGACGCTCGTCGGATCACCGCCGGGAGCACGTCGGTGAGCGCCTCCGACAGCGCGCTCTTGAGGACACCCCCCAAAGCATCCACGAGCTCCGGTGGCAGCGTCTGGCCATTGCCGCCAAGGAGGGCAGCAATCAGAGCCGTGGACAGGCAAGCCTGGTCGGCGTGAGAGCGAGTGGTCATGCGGCGTCGGATTGGTGACGCCGAGAAGAAACGGGCTTGCTAGGGGGGCTAAATACCCCGTGTCTGCTGCGAACTAACGCTCGGTGCCGGGGAGATCCATCTCACGCAGCTGACGCTGGTACCCCGTGATCGCGTCCACGAACTGAGCCCTGTCCTGGGCTTCGACCAGAGCAGTGGGGCGGCCCCTCGGCCGGGGCCGGTAGGCACCGATAGAGATCGCGATCTCTGTCAGGGTGCTGCGGTGGCGGGGAAAGTATTCGCCAGTGGCTAGGAGGAGCGCGTTCTTGCCCGCGTTGATCTCGTCCTCCATAATCACCCTGTGTGCAGCACGGACGAACTGAACCTTGTCTCCATACGGCACGGTAAAGGCACCCCGAAAGTCATGAGGGAATGGGACGCGTTCGTCGCGCCCTGAAAAAGCGATCTGATAGGTGATCGCCAGGCCGATCACCGCGTACCGGAGCGCGACCTCGTCGGTGATCGAGACCTGGAACCGGAGAGCATCCCTCAACTCCATATCGGGTTTGAGTTCGTCGCCTAGCGCGTGCAGCTCAGTCTCGGCCTGATCACAGACGCTTTCCCAAGTGCTGGTGGCCGAGACCTTTCGACTGGGGACGCCGTCTCCTGTGACCGGGACCAGCTCGGGTATGTAGAGGTGGCGCTCGTCACCTGCAGCTCGCCACTTCCACCAGCGGCGGTCGAACTCGGCTCCTCGGTCGTCCAGCCACGCTCCGACCAACGCATCGGGCTCCGCACGCCCCTTCTCAATCCGGAGCACCCCGACCACGTATTCTAAGACGGTCGCCTTGGCGTTAGGGACTGCCATCTTTCCCTCGACTCGCTTGAGCAGCCGTTTGAGTTGGAGTTGCCCATTCTGCACGAGGCCATAGCCGCCCTGGCGAGCGAGCGTGTCCACGACCTCGTCCCATATCGGTCGCGCATGCTCGTCGAGCGCTTCGCGTCGCTCTTCATTCCACGCCTCGAACCCCATCCCAGCGCTGTACTCAGGCCAGAGATGGGCCGGTAGCTCCTGTGCGAACCGTGCCTCGCGGAGCAGCTCTGCGGCAGTAGCGCGCGCGTCGTCAGTCAGGAGCTCTTGCCTTAGTTCCATATGTCCCCGGCGAGCCGATCTACAGCGTCGCGGTCGAAGCTCCTGAGGTAGGTTTCCGTGGTCTTCAGGTCGCCGTGGCCGAGGCTCTTGCTGATGGCGTAGAGGTCCCCGCCTTTCGTGCGAGCGTGATCGGCAAAGCTATGGCGGGCGACGTGGAACGACAGCCCCGCCTTCTCGATCTCCGCCTTGTCGGCCAGCCGCTTGAGCCCGGCGTTGACCTGGACGTTCCGGCTCGAGATCCGCTTGCGGAGGTGGACGCCGTCGCGCTCGTCGCCTGGCCGGAGCAGGGGGAAGAGGTAGCCGCCCCGCGTCTCCGCTGTCGCGGCGTAGCGCGTTACGATCTCGGCGGCGGGCGCTGGCAACGGGACGCTCATCGGCGTCGCCGTCTTCATCATCCGGTACTCGACGCGGTCCTGACGGATGTCGGTCGCCTTGAGCAAGCAGACGTCGCCGAAACGCATCCCCCCGGCGTAAAAGCTCAATGCGAAGCTGTCACGAGCCACCGCCTCAACCGATCCGTCGGTGACTCCGTCGTCGGACCCAAGTGCGGCTAGCGTCTCGATGTCGGCGAGCGGGAGCTTGCGGCGCTCGACCCTCTCGCCTCGCGGCTTCTCGTAGACGAGGAACGGGTCGTCGGCCGGCGCGATTTCGCGGTCACGGATCGCCTGCTTGTAGATGCGCCGGAGCCGGGTGAGCTCCTTCCGGACCGTGTTCGGGCTATTGCCTTTGGTCTCCCTACAGTGACGTTCGAAGGCGTCGAGCCCGTCGCGGTCCACCTCGCTCCACGCGAGCTCCTGGCCCAGCGCGCCTCTCAACTTGGCAAGTGTCGTCGAGTACTTCTTCGTTTCCCAGTGCGCCGTCGCGCCCTTGGCCCGAAGCCGCTCGACGAACCGTTCGCAGTACGCCGTCAGCGAGCCCGAAGGCCCATCGAGTGCGGCCTTGACTGCCGTAGCCGACGGGGCGCCGAGCGCGGCTTCACGGGCCTCGTTGAGCGCCGTTTGTAGCTGACTGTTGTAGGCGTCGGCGAGATCGTGTGCTGCGCGGACGCGGCCGGTCCGGGCGTTCCAGTGCCGGGGCTCGACGTAGATCCCCGTTGAGACGAGCGTGGACTTCCGGTTGGCGGTGACGCGGACGTAAACTGGCGCGGTGCCGTCAGCCTTGGTCTTGGAGGCCTTCTGGTAGAGCGAGCTGGAGACGTTGGGCATGGTTTGGTTGGACATGGGTCCAACAATGGGTCCAGCATTCTACGTCAGCAGCGTTGCGTAGGCATAGCATCGTTGACGGTTTTCAAGCTCCATTCGTCGTTTTCGTCAGCTGTTGCAGGAGTCGGTAGCAACGAGTTGCAGGAAATGGAATCCAGTAGAGCCCACCTGAATCGGCCCAAAACCGGCCCTTGCAACCTGCAGGGGCCGGTTCCGTTTTTAGGGGTACCACGATGGGTACCACTTTTTCCCGAGATCCCCCGGCACGTCGCCACGACGACCTCGCGCGAGCGGCTATGGGAGGCGTAGGGTCCGGCATGACGCCCTCCCCCGCCCCCAGACCCGTTGCCGGCGCGCCCGCGCTCGTCGGCGCGCCCGCCGAGGCCGAGGTCCGGGCGGCGCTGGGCGACGTCCGGGTGCGCCGGGCGGTCCACCTCGTCGTGCGGGACCGGCGGATCCGGGCGCGGTTCGCCGCGCTCCGGTCGGGCGGCGCGAGCGTCGCCGAGGCCGCCGCTCAGCTACTCGGGCCGTACGAAGACGCCGACGGGCGGCCGTACTACCTCAGCGAGGAGCGGGTGCGGGCGGTGGTGTATCGGAAGCGGTGAGCGTCAGCCGCTCGACGCCTCCAGCGCACGCCGGAACGCCTCGGGCGTGAGGACGCGGACGGCCGGGAAGTCGAGGTCTGCGAGCGCGTCGAAGTGGCCGTCGTTCGTGACGACGGCGTCGGCCCCGGCCGCGAGCGCGGCGTCGACGAACTTCTCGTCGTCGGGGTCACCGGGCGGAAGCCGCCAGCGGAACCGGGGCTCGACGGTCTCGGCGGTGGGCAGGGCAAGGAGCGCGCGGAGGACGTTGCCCGCGATGTAGGCCGTGGTCTGGCGGGCGAGGACCTCCTCGTACTCGAGGAGGACCGGGGTCGAGACGACGAGGGTGAAGCGGCCGTCGAGGAGCGCGTCGAAGAGCCACCGGAGCGGGCTCCGCGTGCCGATGCTCGCGAGGAGGACGTTGGTATCGAGGACGACGCGCACGGGCGAGCCTACGCGCCGTCGCCAGCGGAGGCGGGCCGGTCGGTCCGCGCGCGCTCGTGGCCGTGGGCGAGCCGGGCGAGGTCGTCAGTCGAGAGGCCCCGGTCGTCGGCGAGCCGGTCGAACGCGGCCGTGGCCTTCTCAGCGAAGTGGCGGGCGAGGAGCGCGCGGACCTCGCGGAGCTCGCCCTCGGAGAGGTCGGTGGCGAAGAGGTCGAGGAGCTCGCGCTGGAGGTTCGAGAGGGCCGAGGCGGGCATGGCTTCGGGGGTGGCCGGACGGGCAGTGTACGCCGGACGCGACGCTCCGGTTGAGGTGTGCCGTCCGGGGGGGAGGCCTTGGGGTTGAGGGGACGACCTGGACGGGCGCGAGTGTGTCGCCGAGGTTGAGCGCTCCCTCACCCCCCAGACAGACCCATGGCCATCCTCGATCGAGGCATCCTCGGCGGCGGGCGCAACGCCGTCGGCACCGTCGTCACGACCAAGTGGCGCGGCAAGGACGTGATCCGCGCCCGCGTGACCCCGACCAACCCCCAGACCGCCGCGCAGACGACCCAGCGCGACCTGTTCGCCCAGCTCACCCGGGCCGGCTCGTCCTTGATGGACGCGTTCGTCCGCCCGTACTGGCGCCGGTTCGAGCGCTCGGGCCGCAACGCGACGACGGCGTTCAACGAGTTCGTCCGCGCCAACGTCCGCGTGATGCGGTCCGGCGCCGTCGCGGGCGCCGAGCCCGGCACGTTCGACGCGGCCCAGATGCTGCTCACGCGCGGCGGCCTGGCCCCGGCCGAGCCGACGGGCCTGGCCGACGACGGCGCGGGCGCGACGCTCGTGACGTGGGACCCGGCGGGCGGCCAGCCCGGCGACGCGGTCGCCGTGGTTGTGGCGGGGCCGGACGGTGCGGCGCAGGAGGTCGTGACGGGCCTGACGCGGGCCGACGGCCAGACGGCGCTCGGCGTGGCGTTCGCCGACCGGGCGATGTACGCCGTCCACGTCGTGCCGTACCGGCCGGTGGCGGGCGGCGAGCCGAAGCTGGCTTTCCACGGCTCGGTCCGCTACGACGCCGACGCGATGGCCGACGTCGTCGTGACGGGCGCCGACAAGCGGGCCGCGTTCCAGGCCGGCGGCGCTGCGGCGGCCGCGGCCCCCGACGAGGCCGGCGCGCTCGTCTAGCCGTGGGCTGACGCCACACGCTCACCCGAGGTGCTGGCCCCGTTCCCGCTCGCTCCGAGCGGCCCCTCCGGTGGGAGCGGGTCAGGAGCGAACTGGGAGCGGGGCCGGTGCCGTCCCTCTCCAGGCCCAGCCCCCGAGACCGATGGACCCGCACGCTCAGACGCCCGTCGAGGGCTGGCTCGCGCGGAACGCGCTCCACCTCGCCGTGGCGCTCCTGGTGGCGCTGTTCGGGTGGAGCGCGAACCGGACGCTCGACGACGTGGCCGAGGACATCGCCGTGAACACGGCCCGGCTGGAGCGGCTGGGCGACTCGCTCAACGGGGTCCTGGTGCAGCAGGCGAGCCATGAGCGGCGGATCGAGCACGTCGAGCGGCGTCTCGACCAGCTCGAGGCCCGGTCCGAACGCTAGCCCTCCCCGACCCATTCACCCAACCCAACTGGACCGATGAAGGCCGAGAAGTTCTTGACGGCGCTGCTCCTCGCGACGGGGACGGCGGTCTACGCCACGTTCACCGACGGAGGGGCCGGCGTGGTCACGCCGGTCGAGCTGTCCGGCTTCGCGGCGGGGCTGCTAAAGGCGGCGCTGGCGGTCGGTCTGTTCTGGGCGTTCGACCACTACGTGCTGGACGAGGTGGACACGGTGGCCGAGTTGAAGGCGGGGAACGTGGCGTGCGCGCTGGCGCTCCTCGCGCTGGCGGTGCTGCTCTCGGCGACGGTGGCCACGGCGCAGCCGGCGGACACGTATCTCATCGCGGCGCAGACCGACGGCCAAGCCAGGTGCCGGTGCGCCTGCTTGTGCGCGCCGCCAGCGGGCGGCGAGGCGGAGCGCTCGGCTGCGGAGCCCCGCGTGCGGCCGGCCCACCTCGACACGGCGCTCGCCTACGTCGGGACGGTCGAGCAGGGCGGCGCCAACCGGGGGGCGCGCGTCGAGCGGTTCCTCCAGTCGGTCGGGCTGGGGCCGGGGCAGCCGTGGTGCGCGGCCTACGTCTCGTACGTGCTCGGCGCGACGGGCGTGCGGGCGCCGCTCGACGGGCGGCGGCGCGTGATCCGGTCGGGGCTCGCGGCCCGGTTCATCACGGCGCGGTCGGTCCGGGCGAGCGAGGCGCTCCGGGGCGTCAAGCAGGTGCCGCCGGGCGCCGTCGTGATCTGGAGGAAGGGGAACGGGCCGTTTGGGCACGCGGGGTTCGCGGTGTCCTGGGACGGCGCGAGCGGCGAGACGGTCGAGGGTAACACGTCGTCAGGCCGGGCGGGGAGCCAGCGCGACGGGGACGGGGTGTGGCGGCGCCAGCGGCGGATCTCGCCGGGGAGCTACTTCCGGATCGTCAGCTTCACGCCGGTCGACGCGGCCCACTGGCGGTGATTAAGAAGAGGGCGGCTGACGCGCTGAGCTACTCGGCCGCGTGTTGGCGGGCGGGTCCCCGGAAGACCTCTCGGCGGTGCCAAGCGACGGACGGCTCGGCCACGCGGTACGAGGCGGAGACGGGCTTCGCGATGGGCCGGCCGTGGAAGTCGAGGAGCCAGCGCTCGAACCCCTCCCCGCCGTGGGCGGTCTCGGCCACCTCGACGACCGCCTCGTGCGTCCCGGCCGAGGCGAGCGTGAACGCGCCCCGGTCGAGGAGCCGGTGATGGAGCGCGCAGAGCGCGAGACCGTTCGGGACCTCGTCGGGGCCGCCGGCCTGGTGCCACATGACGTGGGCGGCGTCGACGCCGACGAGGGCCGACCCGACGCGGACCTCGAAGCCGCACACGGCGCAACGGTAGCCGTAGGCGCGGAGGACGTCGTCTCGAAAGCGCGGGTCGCGCCGTCGCCGCCGGGCGGTCACGACGGTGTCCAGGTCGAGCCCTACGGCGCCGAGGATCTCGTCGTGGAGTGACGCCGGGAAGTGGGCGTCGAGGAGCGCGCGGGCGAGTTCGACCGTGAGCTCCGGGTGCTCGCGGAGCACGGTGCGGACCTCGTCCGGGATCTGGCCGACGGGGTCCACGGCGCGAAGGGACGTGACGGTCGGGGCGTTGCTCCCCTTCCGCATCGTCAGCTCGTCGGTCCCGGAAAGCTCCCAGAGGTCGTCGGACCGGAGCCACCAGAAGGGGAGCTCGGGCTGTGGCCGACGCGGGGGACCGAACGCGCGGAGAAGGTCGGCGAGGGCGGGCTCGACGACGGAGAAAGGGAGGTCGCGCTGGCCGCTCGCGAAGCGGCCCAGCGCGAGGAGCGAGAGGAGCGGCTTGTGTGGGGCGCGCTGGTCGCCCTGGCTCCAGACGGAGAGGCCGGCGATGCGGTCGCGGAGCTTGTCGGGGGTGAGCGCGCTCATGCGTCGAGGAGACGGCGGAAGCCCTCGATGCCGACGACGCGGAGGGGCGGGAAGTCGAGGTCGCGGACGGGGTCGAAGTGCCGGTCCTCGGAGACGACCGTGGCCCCGGCCGCGACGGCGCAGTCGACGAACTTGTCGTCGTCGGGATCGGCCGTGACGAGCCGCCAGCGGTACGCGGCCCGGACCCACTCGACGTTCGGGGCGACCTCGAGGAACTCCATGACGTCGTCGGCCGCGGCCTGACCCATGTGCGCGGCGAGGACCTCCTCGTAATCGAGCGCGATCTCGGTCGAGAGGCAGAGCGTGGCGCGCTGGTCGGTGAGCGCGCGGTACGCCCAGTGGTAGCGCGACCGGGCCGAGACCGAGACGAGGAGGACGTTCGTGTCGAGGGCGATGCGGGGAGGGGTCCCCGGCCGTCCCCGGCCGTGCCGTCCCCGGCGGCGGGCTCGCCCGGGTCGTCCGGCGTCGAGCGCCGGCGGTAGTGGGCGTGGAGCATGCGCTCGGCGTCCTCGTCCGTCCACCCCTTCTCGTCCCAGACCCGGTCGGCCTCCGCGATGGCCCGCTCGGCGAAGAACCGGCCGACGACGGCCCGGAGTTCGTCCCAAGTTTCGTCGGGGAGGTCGCGGCGGAAGAGCGTGAGCAGTTGTCGCTGGGCGGGAGAGAGCGTCGCGGGCATGGTTAAGGAGGCGGGTCTGGTGCTACAACGTAGGCCGGAACGCGCTCCGCACCTCGGCGGCCCGGCATCACGCCAGGCGACCGGCACGCAGACGCGAACGGGCTACATGTAGTCGGCGAAGTCGTCGAGCGGGTCGTCGAAATCGTCGGGGACGGTGATGAGGCCCTTGGCCGAGCCGACCTGGCGGCGCGCGCGTACGCCGGGGGTGCGACCTAGCGCCGCTCCCTCAGTGCGGGCAGACGGGAGGACGATAACCTCGACGGCCTCGCCCTCGGAGAACGGCAAGCCGCGGACGGTGACGGAGCCATCGCCGCCGACGGTGGCCTCGGTGCGGTGTGCTTCCATGTCGGTCTCGGTGAGTGGGGGATGGTACGCCGGCCGGGCCCGGGGGCTCCGGCCCTCAGCTGGGGCCGCCGAAGGCGCTCCGCATCTCGGCCTCGACGTCGGCGCGGTCGAAGGCCGAGAGGTACGCCTCGGTGACGGCGATCGACGAGTGGCCGAGGGCCTTCGAGATGGTGTAGACCGAGGCCCCGTTCTGGCGGAGCACGTCGGCGAAGCTGTGGCGGGCGCCGTGGAAGCCGACGTAGGGGACCCGCTCGCGGTCGGCGATCCGGCGCATGTTGGCGCGCGCGAGCGCGTTCATCGGCTGGATGCGGGAGCGGGCCTTTCGCGGGTCGGCGAGCTGGTCCTCGGTGACGAGCCCGAACACGAACGGCGAGGCCTCGGGGCCGCCCGGGCCGGTGCGCGGGAGCCAGCGGGTCAGGATCTCGGCCGCCGGCGGCAGGAGCGGGACGCCCTGGGCGTCGCCCGTCTTGCGCTGGCGCCAGCGGACGTAGGTGGGCGTCCCGTCGGGCTCGCGGTCGACCTGGGCCCAGCGGAGCGCGGCGACGTCGCCGAACCGCATGCCGCCGGCGTAGAAGGCGAAGAGCCACCAGTCGAGGGCGTCGGCGGCGCGGCCGGAGAGCCCGGGCCGTGCGGCCTCGAGCGTGCGGACCTGATCGAGCGTGAGGCGGACCTTCTGGACCTTCTCGCGCTTGACGCGGATGGTGGCCGCGACGGCGGCGGCGGTCGCGGCACCGGGGACGCCGTCGCGGGCGGCGCGGCGCAGGACGGCGCGGATGGTCGAGAGCTGCTTGGCGACGTAGTTCCGCTTGTGGCCCAGGCCGGCCGGCTTGGGCGCGAGGAGCCGGGACTCGTGGGCGCGCAAGAGGGCCGGCGTCAAGTCCTCGACGTCGACGTCAGAGTCGCCGGTCTCACGGCGGAGCGTGTCCTCGAGGTGGCCGAGCGAGGTGTTGTAGACGAGCGAGGTGCCGATGTTGCCCTGGGCGGCCCAGTCGGCCTGGACCTGGCGGCCGTAGGCGACGAGCCCGGTGCCCCCCGCGGGGGGCTCGGGGGCCGGGTGGAGCGCGGCCTCGACGACGGCCTTGGCGCGGTCGGGGTCGACGTGGCGGGAGCCGGCCACGAGGTCGCGGACGGCGCGCTGGGCATCCGCCAGTCGGTCGGCCAGGATCTGGTTGAGGTGGTGGGCCTCGGGAGCCGAGCGGCGGACCTCGCCCTTGCGCCCGTTCCAGTCGTCGCGGTGGACGCGGAAGCCCAAGGCGACGTGGCGCTTGGTGCCGGCGCCGTGGGAGACCCGGAGGTAGAGCGGGAGCTCGCCCTGGCGGTTGGGCTTGGGGAGGGCGACGACGGAGAGGCGCACGGGGCCGGGGGCCTAAAAATGGGTACCACTATGGGTACCACTCTTGGGAGTGGTACCACCCGGGGACGGGCCGGGCGGGGGGCCAAGATAGTGCGCCAGGGGTGTTTCTAAGTGCGTTTCGGGGTCTGGGCCGTGTCGGATCGGTGGGTCAAGTCGCGTTCAGTAGAGCCCACACAGAACGGCCATCCTGCTTTGGGGTGGCCGTTCCTGCGTTGAGTGGTACGTCTGTCGGTCCGCCCTTTCCATGCTGGTCCCCGCGACCGCCGCTACCGACTGGGTCGCGATGACAGGAGTCGACAGCATGTCATCGAGCGCAGTCTAGCAGAGGGGAATCGGCGGCCAACATCTGTGGGCGACGTTCGGTCGGCGCGCGGAAGCGCTCCACGCCGAGGCGCCGCGCGACCCTCCGGGGCGGGCCTCTGTGAGAACCCCTCCCGGTTCCTGTCCCGATTCGCTACTCTGGGGCCGCACCGGACTGCCTCCCCATGATCACCGACTCCACCGTGGACCTCCGCGAGGTCATCCTGGACGCCGCCCAGGCCGGCGTCACCGAGCGGGGGTACGCGAACCTCTCGATGCGCCAGATCGCCCAGAGCGTCGGGTGCAGCGTCGGGACGCTCTACCTCTACTTCACCAACAAGGACGCGATCTACTCGGCGCTGGTGGACCGGGCCGTCGTTCACCTGGTCGATTCCTACCAGCAGGCGCACGGCATCGAGGACCCGGTGGAGCGGCTGGAGGCGTTCTGCCGCTCGTACGTCCGGTTCGCCATGACCCACCCGGAGCAGTACAAGGTGATGTACCTCGAGCTGGGCCAAGACCCCCGGCGCGCGTCGGAGGGCTACCGGCGAGCCCGAAAGCCGCTCAACGACACGGCCGACGTGCTCGCCGAAGCCCACGCCGCCGGCGCGCTCCACGCCCCCGACCCCGCCGACGGGGCGGCCTTCGTCTGGGCGGCGCTCCACGGGATGCTCTCGCTCATCCTGGCCCGCCAGGTCGACCCGAAGGCGGACCCGGAGCGGCTCATCGACCTCACGGTCCGCCACACCATCAACAGCTTCCGCTGCCCGGTGTAGTGGCCCGCGCTCTCCGAAACCGACCGCCAGCGCGGCGCCCCGGGTGCCCGTCTCCGACTGGCGGTGGGCGCGCGCCGAGGCCGCAAACGCGAGCGCCGCTAGCTCCTTAGATCGGGCGCGACCCCGCTAGGAGGCTAGCAATCGCGCCGCTCGTCGAGGGCACGTTGAACGGCGTTCACCGGAACGTGTAGGTTTGGGGAAGCACCTCTTTCTCTCCCCGCACCGCCATGCACTCCGGCTCCCCCGTCGACATCCCCGACGTCTCGCTCTCCGACCACATCTTCGCTGACGCGGCGGGCCGGGGCGACAAGCCCGCGCTCATCGACGGGCCCACCGGGCGGACCGTCACCTACGCCCAGCTGGCGGGCGGCGTCGAGCGCGTCGCGGCCGGGCTGGCGGCGCGCGGGTTCGGGCGCGGCGACGTGTTCGGGATCCTGAGCCCGAACCTCCCCGAGTTCCCCATCGCCTTCCACGGCGTCGTCCGGGCCGGCGGCGTGGCGACGACGATGAACCCGTTGTCGGCGGTCGACGAGCTCGCCCACCAGCTCGGCGACTCCGGCGCGAAGTACCTGCTGACGATCCCCCAGCTCATGGAGTCGGCGAAGGCCGCCGCCGACCGGGCCGGGGTCGAGGAGGTCTTCGTGTTCGGCGAAGCCGAGGGCGCGACGCCGTTCGCCTCGCTGCTCGCGCCTGGAGGCGACCCCCCGGACCTCAGCGACCTCGACCCGGCGGAGGCGCTGGCGGCGCTGCCGTACTCGTCCGGCACGACGGGCTTCCCCAAGGGCGTCATGCTGACGCACCGCAACTTGGTCGCCAACGTCGAGCAGTTCGAGGGGATCGACGACGGGAGCGAGGACGACGTCCTGATCGGCATCCTGCCGTTCTTCCACATCTACGGCATGACCGTCATCGCCAACGCCGCGCTCAAGGCGGGCTCGACGGTCGTGACGATGCCGCGGTTCGACCTGGAGCAGTTCCTCCAGTTGATCCAGGACCACAAAGTCACCAAGGGGTTCGTCGTCCCGCCGATCCTGGTGGCCCTGGCCAAGCACCCCGTCGTGGACAACTACGACCTGTCGTCGCTCGTGCGGCTCACCTCGGGCGCGGCGCCGCTCGGCCAGGAGCTGGCGGCGGCCGTCGCCGAGCGGCTGGGCTGCCAGGTCAACCAGGGCTACGGCATGACCGAGACGAGCCCCGTCACCCACATGGTGCCGGCCCGCCGGACGGACTGGACGAAGTACGGCTCGGTCGGCCCGCTCATCCCGGGCGTCCAAGCGCAGATCGTCGACGTGGACACGGCCGAGGAGGTCGCCGACGGCGAGCGCGGCGAGCTGTGGATCCGCGGCGAGAACGTCATGAAGGGCTACTACAACAACCCCGAGGCGACGGCCCGCACCGTCGACGCCGACGGCTGGCTCCACACGGGCGACGTGGCGGTCGTGGACCAAGACGGCGACTTTTTCATCGTCGACCGGGTCAAGGAGCTCATCAAGTACAAGGGCTACCAGGTCCCGCCGGCCGAGCTGGAGGCGCTGCTCTTGGAGCACGACGCCATCGCGGACGCCGCCGTCATCCCGGTCCCGGACGAGGAGGCCGGCGAGATCCCCAAGGCCTACGTCGTCCGCGCGCCCGGCTCCGACCTCTCGGCCGACGACGTGATGGCGTTCACGGCCGAGCGCGTCGCGCCGTACAAGAAGGTCCGCCAGGTGGCCTTCGTGGACGAGATCCCGAAGTCGGCGTCGGGCAAGATCCTGCGGCGCCTGTTGGTCGAGCAGGACCGCGCCTGACCGGGCGCCGCGCTGGCGGAGACGGTCCGCCAGCGCGGCGCGTGCGTGTCAAGGCTCCTCCGCCTTCGACCACGCCCGCGCCAGGCCGTGCCAGCTCGCGTCGGGGTACAAGAAGGCGCGGTACGGCGCCCCAGCCTCCGGGCCGACCTCGCCCTCTAGCTCCGCCAGCACCTCGGCGGAGAACGCCCGGGCGAGCGCTTTGGCGTCGCCGCGGCTGGAGAGGTCCGCGCGAACCCTGCTGGCCCAGGCGTCCAGGCGTTGGCGGAACGCGGCCACGTCCGCGGCGGGCGTCTCGCTCGGCCCCCAGTGCATCCGGAACAGGCGCTCGGGCGTCCAGGCCAGGATCGCGTCCAGGCTCGCCGGCCAGCGCTCGAGGTCGACGTCCGGCGGCGGCGTGACGGGCTCGACGCGGCCCGACGGCGGGCACGCCATCCCGACGGCGTCGCCGACGAACGCCATCCCGGTCGCTCGGTCGAAGTAGCTCACGTGGTGGACGGCGTGGCCCGGGGTGTACGCCACGCTGAGCGCTCGGCCGCCGACGGTGATGCTCTCGCCGCCGTCGAGCGCGCGGATCCGGTCCTCGGGCACCGCCTCGAACGCGCCCCACAACTCGTCCATCCGATCGCCGTAAAGCCGCGTCGCGCTCGCGATCAGCCGCTCGGGCCGGGCGAGGTGCCGCGCTCCCAAGGTGTGGACGTAGACCTCGGCGTTCGGGACGCGCCGGGCGATCGTGCCCGCCGCCCCGGCGTGGTCGAGGTGGATGTGCGTCAGCAAGACCGCGCGCACGTCGCCGAGCTCGGCGCCCAGATCGGCCAGCCCGGCTTCGAGCGCGGGCAGCATCGTCGTCGGGCCGGGGTCGACGAGCGCCAGACCATCGCCCAGGTCCAGGACGCCACACGCCAGGAGGTGCGTGGACCCCAGAAAGGGAAGGTCGAGAGCGTGGACGGTGTCGGTCATGGGTCAGGGGGAGGGGGCTCGTACTCGGTCGCGTCGCGCTGGCGGAGGCCCGCCGCCAGCGCGGCGGCTAGCCCTCGTCCCACCAGGGGTAGAACGGGGGCATCTCGCTCGCGCGGCCGGCGAACGCGGGCTCGCGCTTGTCTAGGAACGCCCGGACGCCCTCCTTGCCGTCGCCGACGCTCGTGTAGAACATCGCCAGCGAGTCGACGCGGTGGGCGTCGACCGGGTGCGGGGCGGCGGGGTTGCGCAACATCATCTGCCGAGCGAGCGCGACCGCCACGGCCGAGCGCCCATCGGTCCAGCGGCGCACGAGCGCGTGCGCCTGGTCGACCAGGTCGCCCGGCGCATGGACCGACTGGACGAGCCCGCCGTCGAGCGCCTGCTGCGCCGTCAGGATCTCGCCGGAGTAAACCCAGTCGAGCGCCGTCGGCAGGCCGACCAGGCGCGGCAGGAACCAACTCGAGCACGCCTCGGGCACGATGCCCAGCTTGCCGAACACGAACCCGATCCGCGCCGTCTCCGACGCCAGCCGGGCGTCCATCGGCAGCGTCATCGTGGCCCCGACGCCGACGGCGGCGCCGTTGATCGCGGCGACGACGGGCTTTTCGCACGCGTACACCGCCAGCACCACGCGTCCGCCGGTGTCGCGGACGCCGTCGACGATCTCGGGCTCGTCCAGCCGGTCCGTCACGTCCGCCATCGTCGGCGTGAGCGACTCGTCCAGGCCGAACACGTTGCCCTGGGCGCCGAGGTCCATGCCGGCGCAGAAGGCCCGGCCGGCGCCCGTCAGCACGACCGCGCGGACCGCGTCGTCGTCGCTGGCGCTTGTCACGACGCTGATCAGCTCCTCGGCCATCGTCGGCGTGAAGGCGTTGAGGGCGTCGGGCCGCGAGATCGTGACGGTGAGGACGCCGTCGTCGAGGGCGGTGTCGAGGGTCGTGTGCGTCATGGGGAGGTGGGGTCTGCGCTGGCGGCGGGCGTCCGCCAGTTCGGCGGGTTACTTGCCGGAGTCGATGGCCCGGGCGGCGACGCGGTCGACCACGCCGGGCGCGACGAGCTTGAGCCACTGACCCAGCTTGCCGCGCGCCGTCATCACGACCTCGCGCCGGCGGCCGTCGGCGGCTTGCAGGATCAGCCGGGCGCACTCGTCGGCGGCCATGACCTCGTCCTCCTGGACCGGGCTCACGCCCAGCGGGGCCCCGTCGGCGCCGTAGGCGTGGCGGCGGACGCCCGTCGCGACGAAGCCGGGGAACGCCGTCGTGACCGAGACGCCGGTGTCGCGGAGCTCGATGCGGAGCGAGTCGAAAAAGCCGGCCATGGCGTGCTTGGAGGCCGCGTAGCCGGTCCGCGTGGGCACGCCGGTCTTGCCGGTCAGGCTCGCCACGTTGACGATCCGCCCGCGCGAGGTCTTGAGGTGGGGCAGCGCCGCGTGCGTGCAGTAAACGGCGCCGAAGTAGTTCACGCGCATGATCTGGCGGAGCGGTTCGAGGTCGTCCATCTCGTCGAACCGCGCCCACATCGAGACCCCGGCGTTGTTGACGAGCGCGTCGACGCGGCCGAACGCGTCGGCGGCCTGGGCCACGAAGGCGCGGCACGCGTCCTCGTCGGCGACGTCGGTGGGGAAGGCCTGGGCCCGGCCGCCGCGCTGGCGGCACCGCTCGGCGACGGCTTCGAGCGCGTCGGCGCCGCGCGCGGCGAGCGCCAGCCGGCAGCCGCGGCCGGCCAGTTGCAAAGCGATCTCCTCCCCGATCCCGGCCGAGGCTCCGGTGATGAGGGCGACGTGGCCGGGGCCGAGGGGGTCAGGCATGGGAGGGCGGGCTAGCGGTTGCGGCCGTACTGGTCGTGGCTCGACACCCACTCGTCGGCGACAATGGCCGTTCCGAGCGAGATCTCGCCGCACAGCACGGTCGCCCCGATGATCTCCGCCAGTCGGCGGACCTTGCCGGCGCCGTAGCAGCCCATCATCTCCAGGCACTCGCGCTGGGTGCCCAGGCCCGTCCCGCCGCCGTACGTGGCGACGATGAGCGACGGCAGCGTGACCGAGTAGTAGTAGTCGCCCTCGGCCGTGATGCGGGCGTCGTTGATCGACGCGCTCGCCTCCGACACGTTGGCGACGTCCTGGCCGGTCGCGATAAAGATGGCCGTGATGGCGTTGACCGCGTGCGAGCCGTTGCTGATGGCGCCCGACAGCCGGTTGCCGAGGTTGCTCGTTTGCCGCGCCGCGAGCACCTGGTCGAGCGGCGCGCGCGTGCCCACCTCGATCACGTCCCGGGGGATGGTGGCCTCCGCGATCACGCGCTTGCCGCGCGTCCGGAGCACGTTGACCGCCGACGGCTTCTTGTCCGTCGCCATGTTGGACTCCAGAAAGTGCTCCCGGATGGGGTGGCCGCGCTCCTCACCTGGGTAGTGTTTCAGGATCCACTGGCAGGCCGCGCGCGTGGCCTTGCCCGTCATGTTCTGGCCCGCCGCGTCGCCCGTCGTGTAGTTGAAGCGGAAGAAGACGTGGCGGCTGGCGAAGTAGCGCTCGACGTCGGTGAGCGTGCCGACGGACGTGGTGCCCTCGGCCTGCTGGCGGATCTCGCCGGCGTGCTCAGCGACCCAGTCGGCCAGGTCGCGGGCGCCGCGCGCCGAGTCGAACCCGAACGACGGGCCGCGCTGCATGGCGTCCTCCATGACGGTGACGGTCACGCCGCCGGCGGCGCGGAGCAGCTTCATGCCCCGGTTGTAGCTCGCCACCAGCGTGCCCTCGGTCGTCGCCAGCGGCACGTAGACCTCGCCGTCGACGTGCTCGCCGCGCACCCGGAGCGGCCCGGCGATGCCGATCGGCACCTGGGCCGCGCCGACCACGTGCTCGACGTTGCCCGGCAGCGCGCCCAGATCGAGGGCGTGGCGGCCGACGGTGTCCAGCGACGCGCCGGTCTGCTCGGCGACGAACCGGCGGCGCGCGCCGGCGGCGTCCTCGGTGTAGTCGTCGTCGAAGCGGGGGATCTTGCGAGTCGCGTCGGCCATGGGGGGGAGGGCGAACGACTGGCGGAGCGCGTCCGCCAGTGGGGCAGGCCGCGGGGGGCTAGAGGCCGTGGGTGTCGAGGAAGGCGAGGTAGTCGGCGGCCGCGGCGTCGGGGTCCTCCATCATCGGCAGGTGGCCCGTGTCGGGCAGGGTGCGGACGGTCGCGTTTGGCATTCGGGCGGCGATCGTGCCGGCGCCGGAGGGGTGGAGCACGCGGTCGTCCTGGCCCCAGGTGAGGAGCGTGGGGACGTCGACGCCGTCCAGCACCTCCTCCGTGGACAGGCCGGCGGCGTACTCGGCCGAGATCAGGTGGAAGATCTGCTGGTTGAGCTCGTAGCCCTTGGCCGTCTCCGCGGCCAGCACCCGGAGCGCGGGCTTGGGGATGTCGGGCGGGCGGCTCATCGTGAAGTCGACCGAGGCCCGGTACTCCTCGGCGGTGCGGGAGAAGAGCGGGAGCTCGCCGCCGGCCTGCAGCGTCTCGATCATCTCGCTCAACTGCTCGCCCTGGGCGCCCGCCGGCGCGAGCAGCCACAGCGAGAGCAGGCGGTCGGGGTGGCGCGCGGCGACCTCGGCCGCGATCCGCCCGCCCATCGACGAGCCCGCCAGGTGGAAGCGGCCCAGCCCGAGCGCGTCGGCGAACGCGACGACGGCCTGGGCCTGGGCGCCCATCGAGTAGTCGGCGCCGGGGTCGCGGTCGCTCTCGCCAAAGCCCGGCAGGTCCGGCGCGACGACGCGGACTCTTGCCGCAAGCCGGTGCGCCAGGCGCGGCCAGTGGTCCTTGTGGGCGCCGATCCCGTGGAGCGCGACCAGGACGGGCCGACCGTCGCCGCCGGCGCCGTTGTCGAGGTAGGCGAGCTGGCGGCCGTCGGGAAGCTTGACTGCGTTGGGGACCAGCCCGGCGCGCGCGCGCAGGTCGTCGCGGTGCTTGCGGACGGCCCGAGCGACGGGGTCGAGGCGAGAGAGGAAGCCCACTGTGTCGGGAGGTGCGGTTGCCGGGGGTGCCTGGAAGCGCTATTCTGAACACTGTTCACCGAGCCAAGGTCCCACCGTCGGGCGCGCGGATCAAGTCCGCCCCCGGTCCGTGCGACCCCTCACACCCCGTCTCCCAGAATGGCCGCGCTCCCCGACTCCTTCCGACTCGACGGCCGCGTGGCCCTGGTGACCGGCGCCTCGAAGGGCATCGGCGAATCGATGGCGCGGGCCCTGGCTCATGCCGGCGCCCACGTCGTCGTGACCAGCCGCAGCCAGGAGTCGGTCGACGCCGTCGCCGAGAGCATCCGCCAGTCGGGCGGGCAGGCGACGGGCCGGGCGCTCCACGTCGGCAAGCTCGACGAGCTGGCGGATGCCGTCGGCGAGATCGCGGGCGAGCTGGGCGGGCTCCACGTGCTGGTCAACAACGCGGCCACGAACCCGGTCTACGGGCCGGTCGAGGAGACCGACGAGGCGGCCTTCGACAAGATCATGGACGTCAACGTCAAGGGGCCGTTCTTGCTGGCCCAGGCCGCGCTCCCGCATATGAAGGAGGGCGGGGGCTCGGTCATCAACGTGTCCTCGATCGGCGGGCGGAAGCCGGAGGAGGGGCTGGGGATCTACAGCGTCTCCAAGGCCGCGCTGATCTCGATGACCGAGGTGATGGGCAAGGAGTGGGGCCGGCACGGCGTCCGCGCCAACGCGATCTGCCCCGGCCTGATCAAGACCAAGTTCAGCCAGGCGCTCTGGGCCGACGACAAGACGCGCGACCGGTTCACGCGCCACCTCCCGGCCGGCCGGATCGGCGAGCCCGAGGACTTGGACGGCCTGACGGTCTTCCTGGCCTCCGACGCCTCCGCCTACTGCACCGGCTCCGTGTTCACCGTCGACGGCGGCTACCTCGTCGCCTAACCCCATGGAACTCACCACCGCCCCCGCCGACCTCGGCACGGTCCTGGACCGCGTCCGCACGTTCGTCGTCGACGAGCTGATCCCCCTAGAGCCGCTCCTGCTGGCGCACGACTTCGACGCCCTCCTTCCGGCGATGGAGGAGAAGCGGGACCAGGTCCGCGAGCTAGGCCTGTGGAACCCGCACCTGTCGGCCGACCACGGCGGGCTGGGGCTGGCGCTCGACGCGTTCGGCCGGGTCAGCGAGGCGCTGGGCCGCAGCCCGCTCGGCCACTACGCGTTCAACTGCCAGGCGCCCGACGCGGGCAACATGGAGCTCATGCTGGCTCATGCCGACAGCCGCCAGCAGGAGCTGTTCCTCGACCCGCTGGTGCGCGGCGAGGTCCGCTCGTGCTTCGGGATGACCGAGCCCCTGCACGCCGGCTCCAACCCGACGGTGATGTCGACGACGGCGCGTTTGGACGGGGACGAGTGGGTGATCGACGGGCACAAGTGGTTTACGACGGCCTTCGACGGCGCGGCCTTCTGCATCGTCATGGCCGTCACCGACCCCGAGGCCGAGAACCGCTACGGGCGGGCGTCGATGATCATCGTGCCGACCGACGCCGACGGGTTCGAGCACGTCCGCAAGCTGCCCGTCATGGGCGACGAGGGCGAGGGATGGTTCTCGCACTCCGAGATCACGTTCGACGGCGTCCGCGTGCCCCAGGCCAACGTGCTCGGCCCGCGCGGCGGCGGGTTCACGCTGGCCCAGGAGCGGCTGGGGCCGGGCCGCATCCACCACTGCATGCGGTGGCTCGGCATCTGCGAGCGCGCCTTCGACCTGATGTGCGAGTACGCCGCGCTGCGCGAACTCGCGCCGGGCCGGCCGGTCGCGGCGCAGGGCGCGGCGCAGGCCTGGATCGCCGAGAGCCGCGCCGAGATCGACGCCGCGCGCCTCTACGTGCTCGACACCGCCCAGCGCATCGCCTCGGCCGACTCGATGGTCGAGGGCCAGAAGGCGGCGCGCGTCCAGGTCTCCGCGATCAAGTTCTACGTCGCCGGCGTGCTCCAGCGCGTGCTCGACCGGGCCCTCCAGGCGCACGGCGGGATGGGGATGCTGGACGACACCCCGGTCGCCTTCTGGTACCGCCACGAGCGCGCCGCTCGCATCTACGACGGCCCCGACGAGGTCCACATGGGCGTCGTCGCTCGCCAGGAGCTCAAGGCGCGCGGCCACCACATCAAACGCTAGCCCGATGTCCGACCGATTCTCCGACACCGTCGCCGTCGTGACGGGCGCCGCCAGCGGCATCGGCCGCGAGACGGCGGTTCAGTTCGCGGCCCAAGGCGCCCGCGTCGTCGTCTCCGACGTGAACGAGGACGGCGGTGCCGAGACCGTCCGCCAGATCGAGGACGCCGGGGGGCAGGCCGTCTTCCAGCGGTGCGACGTGGCTCAAGCCGACCAGGTCGCCGCGCTGGCGGACGGCGCCGTCGAGCGCTGGGGACGCATCGACGCCATGATCAACAACGCCGGCGTGGGCGGGATGCGCGCGCCGACCCAGGACTACCCCGACGACGACTGGACCCTGACGATGGCGGTCAACGCCGGCGGCGTCTACTACGGGACCAAGCACGCGCTCCGGCACATGGTGCCGGCCGGACGCGGGTCGGTCGTCAACGTGGCGAGCGTAGCCGGCATCGCCGGGTTCGCCGGCTCGGTAGCGTACTGCGCCTCCAAGCACGCCGTCATCGGCGTGACGCGCGCGGCGGCGATGGAGGCCGCGCGCAAGGGCGTCACCGTCAACGCCGTCTGCCCGGTCTTTACCGACACGCCGATGGTGGACAACATCAAGAAGTACGACCCCAAGCTGGGCGACCGCCTGGAGGCGACGATCCCCGTCGGAAGGCTGGGGACGGTCGCCGAGATCGCCGCGGCCATCTTGTACCTCAGCGGCCCCGACGCCCGGTTCATCACCGGCCTCGCGCTCCCGCTCGACGGCGGACTCACCGCCGCGTGATGCCGACCCTCTCGATCAACGGCGCGGACCTGCACTACACCGACTCCGGCGGCGACGGCGAGCCGGTCGCGCTGGCTCACGGCTACCTCATGACGCACCGGCTCTGGGACCGACTGGTGCCCGAGCTGGCCGACGCCGGCTACCGGGCCGTCCGGTGGGACTGGCGGGGGCAGGGGCAGAGCGCCACCACGGCCGGCGGCTACGACCCGTGGGCGCTCGCGTCCGACGCGCTCGACTTGATGACCCGGCTCGGCATCGAGCGCTTCCACGTGGTCGGCCACTCGATGGGCGGCTACGCGGGCTACCGGATGGCGCTCAAGGCGCCGGGTCGGGTGGGGAGCTTGGTCCAGATCGGGACGGCCGCGGGGGACGAGGACGCCGACAAGGGCCGCGAGTACACGGTCCTGCTGTGGGCGTTGCGGCTGCTCGGCTACGGGCCGGTGCTGGGCCGCGTGCTCCCGATCCTGTACGGCCCGGGCTACCTCGACGACCCGGCTCGACGGGCGGAGGTGGCGGAGCAGGTCCGGCGGATCCAGACGAATGGCCGGACCGGCATTTTCCGCGCGGGTCGGGGCATCTTCGACCGCGACAGCGTCGAGGGCCGTCTGGCCGAGATCACCGCCCCGACGCTCGTCGTGACCGGCGAGCACGACCGCCCGCACCCGCCAGCGCAGGGCCGCGCCGACGCGGACCGCATCCCCGGCGCGGAGTTCGTCCAACTCGACGGCGTCGGTCACACCCCGCCCGAGGAGGACCCTGGCGAGACCGCCCGGCTAGTGCTCGACTGGCTCCGCCGCCACCCGCTCTCCTAATGCCCGCGCTCGACCAGCCCGCCGACGTCCGCGTCCCGCTCGACCGGGACGCGCTGGCGGCGTGGCTCCGCCAGCGGCTCGGAGCCCAAGGGCAGCTCCGCGTCCGCCAGTTCCCGAGCGGGTTCTCGAACCTGACCTACCTCGCCAGTGTGGGCGACCGCGAGGTCGTGGTGCGGCGCCCGCCGCCGGGCGCCAACGTCAAGGGCGGGCACGACATGGGCCGCGAGGCGACGATCTTGGGCGCGCTCCACGGCCACGTGCCCGTGCCCGAGCCGCTGGGCTACGAGGACAGCCCCGACGTGCTGGGCGCCCCGTTCTACGTGATGGAGCGGGTCGAGGGCGTCATCCTGCGCACGACGACGGACGAGCCGCCCGACGCCGACACGATGGCGCGCGTGGCCGACGCCTTCGTCCAGACCTTCGCCGACCTCCACGCCGTCGACCTCGAAACGGTCGGGCTGGCGCACTTCGGCAAGCCCGTCGGCTACGTCCGCCGCCAGGTCGAGGGCTGGGAGCGCCGCTACCGCAAGGCGCAGACCGACGAGGTCCCCGAGCTCGACCGGGCCTTCGCCTGGCTCGGCGACAACCAGCCGGGCGAGTCCGGCGTCGCCCTCGTCCACAACGACTACAAGTACGACAACCTGGTCCTCGACCCGGACGACCTGGGCACGGTCCGCGCCGTCCTCGACTGGGAGATGGCGACCGTCGGCGACCCGCTGATGGACCTGGGCTCGACGCTGGGCTACTGGGTCGAGGAGGACGACAGCGTGGCGCTCAAGGCGCTCGCGCTCTCGCCCACGTGGTGGCCCGGCAACCCGACGCGCGACCAACTCGTCGCCCGCTACGCCGCCGCGACGGGCCGCGACACCGGCGACGCCGTGGTCTACTACGTCTACGGCCTGGTCAAGCTGGCGGTCATCGCGCAGCAGATCTACGCGCGCTGGAAGGCCGGCCACGCGACCGACCCCCGCTTCGAACACCTGATCCACACCGTCCGCGCGTGCGGCGACGCCGCGATTCGCGCCGTCGACCGCGGCCGGCTCTCGAACCTCTACGACGACTAACCCCATGGCCACGACCCTCCTAGACGACGACCTCGTCGAGCGCTTGTCCAAAAAGCTCGACATCGACATGGTGCTCAACGTCCTCGACGCGATGCCGGAACAGCAGCTGGCGAAGCTGCTCAGCGCGACCGGCGGCAACGGCAACGGCCAGTCCAAGAAGAAGCCGACGCCGCGCCCGCCCGACGTCGACTTCTACGAGGTCCTGGAGCGCCAGCTCAGCGACGAGCACCAGCGGATGCGCGAGGTCGCGCGCCGGTTCATGGTGGACCGCGTCGAGCCCGTCGCGAACGACTACTGGGAGCGGGGCGAGATGCCCTTCGAGCTGGTCGAGCCGCTGGCGGAGATGCTGCGCGAGGCCCTAGGCGAGAACCCCGCCCAGCGCTACTGCACCGACCCGATCGCGGCCGGCGTCATCGGGATGGAGGTCCCCCGCGTCGACCCCTCGTTCGGCACCTTCATGGGCGTGAGCTGGGGGCTGTGCATGGTCTCGATCTGGCTCTACGGCAGCGACGAGCAGAAAGAGAAGTGGATCGGCCCGCTGGAGCGGATGGAGAAGATCGGGAGCTGGGCGCTCACCGAACCCCTCCACGGCTCCGACGCCTCGATGGGGCTCGAAACGACCGCGACCCGCAACGGCGACACCTGGACGATCAACGGCGCCAAAAAGTGGTCCGGCAACGCCACCTTCGCCGACGTCACCGTCATCTGGGCCAAGAGCGCCGACGACGGCGAGGTGAAGGGCTTCCTGGTCGAGAAGGGGACGCCCGGGTTTAAGGTCGAGAAGCTCCAGGGCAAGATTGCCAAGCGGAGCGTCCAGAACGTGCTCATCTCGCTCGAGAACGTCGAGGTGAGCGAGGCCGACCGGCTGCCGGGCGTCGAGTCGTTCCGCGACGTGTCGAGCCAGCTCGGGACGGCGCGCGCCGGCGTGTCCTGGGAGGCCTGCGGCATGGCGATGGGGCTCTACGAGTACACGCACCGCTACTGCACCGAGCGGCTCCAGTTCGGCAAGCCCATCGCGTCGTTCCAACTCGTGCAGGAGGGCCTCGTGCGGATGTTGGGCAACGTCGTCGCGATCCAGGCGATGGTGGTGGCGCTCGGCCAGACCTACGACGACCCGAAGGCGCTCCACGCCCGGGCCTCGCTCGCCAAGGTGTACTGCGTCGACAAGATGCGCGAGACGGCGTCGATCGGGCGCGGGCTGCTGGGCGGCAACGGGATCCTGCTGGAGCACCACGTCGCCCGGCTGTTCGCCGACGCCGAGGCCGTCTACTCCTACGAGGGCAGTCGCGAGATGAACGTGCTCATCACCGGCCGCGCGATCACCGGCCTCAGCGCCTTCGTCTAGCCCCGCCCCGCTGGCGGCGCTCGTCCGCCAGCGCGATGGGGGCGCGCCGGGAAGCAGGCCACGTCCGAGAGATCGCCGCTCGTTACACCCCCCAAGCCGCCCCGTCCTAATGAGAGCCCTCCGCTGCACCACGCTCGGCCCGCCCGAGGCGCTCGTCGTCGAGGAGGTGCCGGTGCCGGAGCCCGGCCCGGGCGAGGTCCGCGTCCGCGTGGCGGCGGCCGGCGTCAACTTCCCCGACACCCTCGTTGTCCAGGGCCTCTACCAGAGCCAGCCCGAGCTGCCGTTCACGCCGGGCAGCGAGGCGGCCGGCGTCGTCGACGCCGTGGGGGAGGGGGCGTCGCACGTCTCGGTGGGCGACCGCGTGCTCGCGTTCACGGGCCACGGCGCCTTCGCCGAGTACCTGGTGGCGCCGGCGGCGGTCGTGGCGCCCGTCCCCGACGCCCTGCCGCTCGACGTGGCGGCGGGCTTCCTGCTCGCCTACGGCACGTCGCACCACGCGCTCCGCCAGCGGGCCGAGCTGAAGGAGGGCGAGACGCTGCTGGTGCTCGGCGCGGCCGGCGGCGTCGGGCTGGCGGCCGTCGAGCTGGGCGCCAAGATGGGCGCCCACGTCGTCGCGGCGGCCTCGACCGAGGAGAAGCTGGCGCTGTGCCGCGAGGTACGGCGCGGCGGAGACCGTCAACTACGCCCAAGAGGACCTGCGCGACGGGCTTGGCCGCGTGCTGGGCAAGGCCAAGCCCGACGTGGTCTTCGACCCGGTCGGCGGCGACCTGAGCCAAGCGGCGTTCCGGTCGATCGGCTGGAACGGGCGGCACCTCGTGGTCGGCTTCGCGGCGGGCGACATCCCCGAGATCCCGCTCAACCTCCCGCTCGTCAAGGGCGCCGCGCTCGTCGGCGTGTTCTGGGGGACGTTCACCCAGCGCGAGCCGGCCGTCCACCGCCAGAACATGGCCGAGTTGATCGGCTGGGTCGAGGCCGGCGAGATCCGCCCGCACGTCTCCAAGCGGTTCCCGCTCGACCGCGCGCCCGACGCCCTGCGCTGGATGATGGACCGGAAGGCGATGGGCAAGGTGATCATCGAGATGGCGCCGTCGTGAGCGGCTCCGAGACATCCGCGTTCGCGTTCGGCCGGGACGCACTCCGCCGCGACGGCCCGCTCGTCCTCGGCGGGCTGGCGGACGGTGCCGGCGACGCGGTCCGCCAGTCGGCCGAGGCGGCACCTGCCCCGCGCGACCGCGTGCGCCAGGCGTTGCCGCTCCACCCCTAGCCCTCCGACCGTTATGGACGCAGACCTCATCGTCGTCGGCGCCGGGCTGGCCGGGTTGGTCGCCGCGACCGAGGCGGCGGACGCCGGGCGGCGCGTCATCGTCCTCGACCAGGAGGGACCGCAGGACCTGGGCGGCCAGGCGTATTGGTCGTTCGGCGGGCTGTTCCTGGTGGACTCGCCCGAGCAGCGGCGGATGCGGATCCGGGACTCGCGCGACCTCGCGTGGCAGGACTGGCTCGGCACGGCCGGCTTCGACCGCGACGACGACCACTGGCCCCGCCAGTGGGCCCAAGCCTACGTCGACTGGGCGGCGGGCGAGAAGCGGTCGTGGCTCCGCGAGCAGGGCATCAAGCTGTTCCCCGTCGTCGGCTGGGCCGAGCGCGGGGGCGGGCTGGCGACGGGGCCGGGCAACTCGGTCCCCCGCTTCCACATCGTCTGGGGGACGGGGCCGGGCATCGTGGAGCCGTTCGTCCAGCGCGCGCGCCAAGCCGTGGAGGCGGGACGGCTGGAGTTCCGCCACCGCCACCGGGTGACCGGCCTGAGCACGTCCGCCGGTCGCGTCGAGGGCGTGACGGGCGACCGACTGGCGGACGCCACCAACGAGCGCGGCGCGCCGTCGTCGCGCAGGGTGGTGGGGACGTTCGAGTTGAGCGCGCCGGCCGTCCTGGTGGCCTCCGGCGGGATCGGCGCCAACCTCGACCTCGTCCGCGAGTTCTGGCCCGAGCGGATGGGGACGCCGCCCAAGAAGCTCTTGGCCGGCGTGCCCGACTACGTGGACGGCCGGATGCTGGGCGTGACCGAGCGCGCCGGCGCGCGCTTCGTCAACCGCGACCGGATGTGGCACTACGTCGAGGGCATCGAGAACTACGCGCCCGTCTGGACGCGCCACGGCATCCGCATCCTGCCCGGCCCGTCGTCGCTGTGGCTCGACGCGACCGGCCGCCGCCTGCCGCCGCCGTGCTTCCCCGGCTTCGACACGCTCGCGACGCTGGAGCACATCGTCGGCACGGGGCACGACCACTCGTGGTTCATCCTGACCCAGCGGATCATCGAGAAGGAGTTCGCGCTCTCGGGCTCGGAGCAGAACCCGGACCTGACCGGCCGCAGCGTGCGCGGCGTGCTCGGCCGAGCGCGGGGCGGCGCGCCCGCGCCCGTGGAGCGGTTCAAGCAGCAGGGCGCCGACTTCGTGACCGCGAACTCGCTGGACGCCCTCATCGGCAAGATGAACGCGTTGACCGACGAGCCGCTGCTCGACCCCGACCGCGTCAAGCGCGAGGTGGAGGCGCGCGACCGCGAGATCGGCAACGTGTTTACCAAGGACGCCCAGATCGCCGCGCTCCGCAACGCCCGGAGCTACCTCGGCGACAAGCTGATCCGCGTCGCGCCGCCGCACCGTCTGCTCGACCCGAAGGCCGGCCCCCTCATCGGCGTCCGCCTGAACCTGCTGACGCGGAAGTCGCTCGGTGGCATCGAGACCGACCTGCAAGCCCGCGCGCTCGGCGCCGACGGCCAGCCGATCCCGGGCCTGTGGGCGGCGGGCGAGGCCGCGGGCTTCGGCGGCGGCGGCGTCCACGGCTACCGATCGCTCGAGGGCACCTTTCTGGGCGGCTGCCTGTTCTCGGGTCGGGCCGCCGGCCGCTCCGTCGCCGCCACCGTTTCCTGATCGACCCCCGCGCACACCTTCCGCCAGCGCGGCGAGGGCAGGCTGCCAGCGCGGCGGGATGCACCATCTCCACCTCACTACCCCCAACCCGATGCCCACCGTCCGCAAGCTTATCGCCACCGAACTCACGCCCGACTTCCGGAAGGCCGCTCAACTGGTCGAGGAGGAGATCGGCGAGCCCGGCCCGGGCGAGATCCTCGTCCGCAACCGCGTCGCCGGCGTCAACGCGAGCGACGTCAACATGACGGCGGGGCGCTACGACCCCGGCGTCAAGCCGCCGTTCGACCTGGGCTTCGAGGCGGCGGGCACCGTCGAGGCCGTGGGCGCGGGCGTCGAGCACCTGTCGCCGGGCGACGCCGTCGTGTTCTCGATGCTGGGGGCGGGCTTCCGAGACCTGGCCGTCATCGAGGCCAAGCTGGCGGTGCCGGTGCCCGAACCCTCAGCGGAGGCGCTGTCGGTGCTGGTGAGCGGGCTCACGGCGTCGATCGCCCTAGAGCAGGTGGGCGAGGTGAAGGAGGGCGAGACCGTCTTGGTGACGGCCGCCGCGGGCGGGACCGGCCAGTACGCCGTCCAACTGGCGAAGCGGGCCGGCGCGCGCGTGATCGGCACGTGCGGGAGCGACGAGAAGGCCGAGCTCCTCCGCCAGCTCGGCTGCGACCGGCCGGTCAACTACAAGACGGAGTCGCTGCGCGAGGTGCTCAAGGCGGAGGCGCCGGGCGGCGTCGACGTGGTGTACGAGTCGGTCGGCGGCGAGATGTTCGACACGGCGCTGCGCTCGCTCGCGGTCCACGGCCGGCTGATCTGCATCGGGTTCGTGAGCGAGTACGTCGACGGCGCCGAGCGCGTCGAGGACGTCCGCGTCTACCACCGGTTGCTGGCGAAGTCGGCGAGCGTGCGCGGCTTCTTCCTGCCCCAGTTCGGGCGCCACTTCCGCGAGCACATGGGCCGCCTGCTCGGGCTGATCGGCAGCGGCGAGCTGACCGTCGCCATCGACCCGACCGAGTTCCGCGGCCTGGACGCCGTCGCGGACGCGGTCGAGCACCTCCACAGCGGCCAGAGTCGGGGGAAGGTGGTCGTCTGGCTGGACTAAGACGCTGTTCGGGGGAGCGCAGACGCCACCTACGAGGTCCCCTCTCCTTGGGGAGAGGGACAGGGTGAGGGGGCAGGGGCCGCCCTGTGGCCTAGAGGTCGAACCCGACTCCCCCCTCACCCTAGCCCTCTCCACCCAAGGGTGGAGAGGGGACAGTGCTGAGCTCCCCAGACAGTATCTAACTCCTCGACACGCCGGTCGCCGGCGCCGACCGACTGGCGGAGGCGGCCGGCGGCTCCATCGGTCGGACACCGATCCGCGCGGCGCCACGTCGACAACTTCCGCCAGCGCTAGCCGCGCAGCGCGGAGGCGAAGATGCCCGGCAGACCGAGCGGGCTCGGCTTGGCGGTAAAGTGCGTCAGCCGCCGGGCCGTCGTCTCGGCGGTCTCGTTGGTGACGAACCAGATCGGCTTGGGCGCCGCGTGCACCTCGCCGAGCAACAGCGAGCGTGGGAACGGCGCGAATGGGCCGTTCAGCACCGTCTTCTGCGGCTTGCCGAACAGGTAGGCGTTGTGGACGACGCCCGTCCCGCTCTGGATGTCGGTCCGCTCGTGGCCCGGGAACGCGCCCCACGCGCCTTGGGCGATCAGGAAGCCGATCCCGCTCCACACGTTGACGCCGACCGTCCCGTAGCGGAGCCGCGCGACGGCGTCCTCCAGGCGGCTGCCCATGGCCTTGGCCGTCTTGGGGTGGACGAGGATCGTCATGCCCAACGTGCCCTCCAGCCGGTCGTTGCACCAGTCGACGGCGCGGTCGAGCCAGTCGGCGGGGTCTTGGTCGGGGCCGCCGCCGGGCAGCGACGTCGTGGCCAGGGCCGGGCCGAAAAACTCGGCCGTGAACGCGTGCGCGTCGTCGTCGGGGTCCACGTTCGTGACCAGCGTCCGCGCGCCCGTCGGGCCCAGGCGCTCGGCCGTCTCGGGGTACGCCTTGCGGACCTCGGCCACGCGGTCGTCGGCGCCGGGGTAGTAGGCCGGGCGGTCGGGCAGCTCGCGGAGCACGCGGCGGACCGAGTGGACGAACGCGTCGCGCTGGGCCCACGCCTCGGGCAGCACCAGCACCTGGCTCGCGATGCAGTTGAACCCGCCGTTGTGCATCTTTTGCGTCGCCACGTGCTCGGCCTGGTAGCTCGAGGTCGGGCTCGGACCAGTGGCCCGGCACCACCAGGCACGGGCTGATGCCGCCCAGCTCGCTCGTCACGCGCTTGTCGATGACCGGCGCGTCTCGCGTTTTCCGGTCGGCCCCGTCCGCGCCGGTCCCGTAGACGATCGCGTCGTGCGTCGACGCCGCGCCGGTCACGTGGATCTCGTCCACCAGGTCGTGGCGCGTCAGGTGCTGGCCGATCTCGGCGCCGCCGTAGGCGAAGCCGACGTAGCCGGCCTCGACGAACTCGGCGAAGACCTCCTCGAAGACCGGCCCGAGGTAGCTGTTGACCGGGTTCATCTTGAGCACGCACACCTGGCCCTCGGCGTAGAGCTTGTAGAGCACGTCGAGCGGCGGGATCGCGGCGATGTTGCCGGCGCCCAGGACCACGGCGACGGCGCCTTGCGGCGCGCTCTCGTCGTAGAACGTCGCCATGGTGCCGGGCAGCGAGGCGGGCGTGACGCCGGGCTCCTGCCAGACCTCGACCTCGAGCCCGCTGAACAGCAGGTGGTCGTAGATCCCGTCCGGCAGCACGCGGACGATGGTCTGCCCGTCGGGCCGCTGGCGGACCTTGCCGTCCATCAAGTCGGCGAGCGTGCCGTCTCGGGTGGCGCGCAGCGTGGCCGCCAGCGGGTCGAGGTAGCTCAGGAGCGCCCACGGCCCCGAGGCCCACTCCTCGCCCCGGAGCGGCGAGCCGACCGGCAGCCCCTTGGCCCGGCTGGCGGCCGTCACCCAGCGGCCCGCCGCGGCGTCGACGCGCGTGCGCAAGCCGTCGAGCAAGGCGAGCTTCCGGTCGATCGGACAGGCGCGCCCACGCGGTCTTCTGCGCGGCGAGCGCCGCCAGCGCGGCATCGACTTGGGCGAGCGGCGTGGCGTCGGGGATCGGGGGGGCAGCGAGTTCCATGGTTAGGCGGGAGCCGCGACGGGCTCGGAGGCGAGGACGAGGTCGGCGGCGCGCTCGGCGATCATGATCGTCGGGGCGTTGGTGTTGCCGCGCGTGACGGTGGGCATGACGCTCGCGTCGACGACGCGGAGGCCGCGCAACCCGCGGACGCGGAGCTCGGGGTCCACGACGGCGTCGGCGTCGGTCCCCATCCGGCACGTGCCGACGGGGTGGTAGAGCGTCTCGGAGTGGGCGCGCAGGAACGGCTCGATCTCGGCGTCGGTCTCGAGCACGCGCTCGGGCTCGTACGGCCCGTCGTTGATCGCGGCGAACGCCTGGGAGTCGGCGATCCGCTGGCCCAGGCGGAAGGTCCAGACGCTCCGGCGGAGGTCGGAGCCCTCGGGGTCGGAAAAGTAGCGGGGGTCGACGAGCGGCTTCGCGTTCGGGTCGGGGCCGCCCAGGCGGACGGTCCCGCGACTGGCGGGCGTCATCACCAGCCCGGCGACGCTGTAGCCCGACTCGCCGGCCGGGTTGCGGGCGCCGTGGCTCAGGAAGAAGCCCGGCGCGAAGTGGTACTGCACGTCCGGCGCGTCGAGCGACGGGTCCGACCGGACAAAGGCGCCGCCCTCGCCGACGTTGCTCGTGAACGGCCCCGTCTTGCGCACGAAGTAGTCGAAGAGGTTCTTGGCGACGCGGCCGACGGACTCCGCCAGGTCGAGCGTCGAGCGGTCCGAGGTCCGCCGCGTGACGGCGTGGGCCAGGTGGTCCTGCAGGTTCTCGCCAACGCCCGGCAGGTCGTGCGCGACCGTAATGCCGTGCTGGCGCAGGTGGTCGGCGGGGCCGATCCCCGACAACATCAAAACGTGCGGGCTGCCGAAGGCGCCGGCGGCGACGATCACCTCGCGCGTCGCCGTGGCGGTGACGCGCTCGCCGTCGCGCTCGACCTCGACGCCCGTCGCGCGGTCGCCGTCCAAGACCACGCGCAGGGCGTGCGCGTCGGTCCAGACGGTCAGGTTGGGGCGCTCACGCGCCGGCGCGAGGTAGGCCCGAGCCGCGCTCCACCGCCGGCCGCCCTTCTGCGTCACCTGGTAGAGCCCGAAGCCGTCCTGGTCGCCGCTGTTGAAGTCGTCGGTGCGGTCGTAGCCCAGCTCGACGCCGGCCTCGACGAACCGCTTGGTGGTGCCGTTCGGGTGCCGCTGGTCGCTGACGACGAGCGGGCCGTCGGTCCCGTGCGCCGGGTCGTGTGCGAAGCGCTGCTGGGCCTCGCTCTTGACGAAGTAGGGGAGCACGCTCTCCCAGTCCCAGCCGTCGCACCCCGACTCGGCCCAGCCGTCGTAGTCGGCTGGGTGGCCGCGGACGTAGATCATCGCGTTCAGCGACGACGACCCCCCGAGCACGCGCCCGCGCGGCTGGTACAGCCGGCGCCCGCCCAGGTGCTCCTGGGGCTCGGTCCGGTACGCCCAGTCGGACTCGCTCTCGAACAGCTTGGCGAAGCCGGCCGGGATGTGGATGTTGTTGTCCGAGTCCTCGCCGCCTGACTCCAGCACCAGCACTCGATGCGCGCCCGAGGCGCTGAGCCGGTCGGCCAGCACGCACCCGGCCGATCCGGCGCCGACGATGACGTAGTCGAAGGCGGTAGGCTTAGACATTTTAACAAGATGTGAAGGATGCGTTGAGCGACCGGGCCGTCGCCGAGGTTCCGCCGCGCTGGCGGACGGGCCCCGCCAGCGCGGCCGGCCTCCCTCAGATCCCGGCCCCGCCCGTCACTTCCAACGTGTGGCCGGTCACGTAGCCCGCCAGCGGCGACGCCATCAGCACGACGCCGCCCGCCGCCTCGCGGTCCGTTCCCGGGCGACCCAGCGGGTTGGCCGTCGCGCCCGCCTCCCGGATCGCGTCCGGGATGCCTTGGGCGATCTCCTGCCCGTCCACGACCGCCGCCTCGCCGTCGTCCTTGGACCGCGTCATGCGCGTGTCGATAAAGCCGAACGCGACCGCGTTGCAGCGCACGCCGAACCGGCCCCACTCCTTGGCGACGGTCTTGGTCAGCCCGACGACGCCCATCTTGGCCGTCGCGTAGTTGATCTGCCCGACGTTCCCGTGCAAGCCGCTC
This sequence comes from Rubricoccaceae bacterium, assembly GCA_963789285.1. Lineage (GTDB taxonomy): Bacteria > Bacteroidota > Rhodothermia > Rhodothermales > Rubricoccaceae > Rubrivirga. Next base: position 757,184 of record CAWBJZ010000004.1, on the reverse strand, counting down.
GTCGACGACACGTTGACGATCACGCGGTTCTCGGAGAAGCCTTGGCCGGCCGCCAGCTCCTGTTTGCCCGGCTCGCGCAGGTGTGCCGCCGCCGCCCGGATCATGCGGAACGGCGCGAACGTGTGGACCTCCATGACCGCCCGCCACTGGTCGTCGGTCATGGTGTGGAGCATGCCGTCCCAGGTGAACCCGGCGTTGTTGACCAGCACGTTGATTTTGCCGAAGGTGTCGACGGCTTGCGCCAGCAGCGCCTCAGCGAAGCCGTCCTCGGTCACGCTGCCGGCTACGACGTGCGCCGTGCCGCCCGACTGGCGGATCGCGTCGGCGGTCTCGGTCGCGGGCCCGTCGTCGAGGTCGTTCACGACCACGGAGGCGCCGTGCTCGGCGAAGAGCTGGGCGGTCGCGGCGCCGATGCCGCGCCCGGCGCCGGTCACGACGACGACTTGGTTGTCAAAGAGTGCCATGTTGGGAGGGGAGAGGGTGGCAGGGGAGTCGGTCTAGCCGTCGACCAGCAGCATCGCCAGTGTGTCGGCGACCAGGGCGGGCGTGTCGCCGCCCTCGATCTCGACTGTGCTCCGAGTCGTGAGCAGGATCTGGCCCGGCCGCTTCTCGGCGGCCGACACCAGCTCGACGTGGGCGCGGACGCGCGAGCCGCTGGGCACCAGCGCCAAAAAGCGGACCTTGTCCGAGCCGTAGTTCAGCGCCGAGGTCACGCCTTCGGGGACGAGCCCGATCTCGGCCGTCATCATCGGCAGCAGCGACAGCGTCAAGTAGCCGTGCGCGATCGTCCCGCCCAGCGGGCTCGCCGCCGCGCGCTCCGGGTCGGTGTGGATCCACTGGTGGTCGCCGGTGCACTCGGCGAAGGCGTCGATGCGACTCTGGTCGACCGTCACCCACGACGAGGTGCCGAGCGACTGGCCGACGTGGTCCTGGAGGGTGTCGAGGGTGTAGCTCACGCGTCGGCCGGCTGGCGGAGGGCGTCGGGCAGCGGGACGGACGTGCCCGTGTCGCGGTCGATCCAGACCAGCGTCGTCCGCGCCGTCGAGTAGACGGTGTCCGGGTCGTCCTCGACGCTCAACTCGCAGTCGAGGCCGAGCGACGTGCGGCCGGCCTTGCCGTAGAACACGCGCACGACGACGGTCGCCGGGTAGACGACGGGCTTCTTGAACTGGGCCTCGACGGCCACCAGGACGGGGCCGGCGTCGGGCGAGCCGGGCCAGGCGTGGCCGGCCTCGGCGAGCGCGTGCATCCACTCGATCCGGGCCTGCTCGTAGTAGGTCTGGTAGACGGCGTTGTTGACGTGGCCCAGCTCGTCCATGTCGGACCAGCGGACGGGGATGCGGCAGGTGTAGAGCGGATCGGCCATATGCGGCGGAGGGGTCAGGCGTCGGGAGCCGACTCCACGACGAGCGGCTGCAACAGGGTCCGCCAGCGGTCCGCGAGCGGGCGGGGCTGGCGGCTCTCGCGGTCTACGTAGACGTGCGTAAAGCGGCCCGACGCCCGAGCGCTGGGCTCGCCTTCGGCGAACACCCCCAACCGGTAGGTGACGCTCGACGTGCCCAGCCGCTCGACCGCGACGCCCACCTCGACGGCGTGGGGGAAGGCGACCGACTCGAAGTAGTCGCACTCGGTCCGCACGACCAGCCCGATGGTCTCGGCCTCCTCGATGTCGAGGAGCCCGGCGTCGATCAGCCAGCGGTTGACGGCCGTGTCGAAGAACGCGTAGTAGACCACGTTGTTGACGTGGCCGTAGACGTCGTTGTCGTTCCACCGCGTCGGGACCAGGACGAAGGCCGGGAAGGCGGAGCGGTCGGGTGGGGTCGGTTTCGGCACAGCCAGCGGGAGCGAGCGGGGACGTAGCTTGCGCAAGCTAAACACTGTTCAGCGGCCCTGCCGCTCTGCTATGGCCGATCGGGAGACCGTCTTCACCATCGAGGCCACGCCCGTCAAGTTCGGCCCCGGCGCCGCGGATGACGTCGGCTACGAGGCGGTCCGGCTGGGGCTGGGCTGCGCGCTCGTCATCGCCGACCCGGCGCTGGAGGCGACCGGCGCGCTCGGCCGCGTGCTCGGCCGACTGGCAGAAGCTGGGGTCGAGACGGTCGTCTATGACGAGGTCCGCGTCGAGCCGACGCTGGGGTCGATGCAGGCCGCCGCCGACTTCGCCCGGCGCCAAACCGTCGACGGGATCGTGGCGCTGGGCGGGGGCTCGGCCATCGACCACGCCAAGGTGGCCAACCTGCTCGCCACCCACGGTGGCGAGATCCTGGACTACGTCAACCCGCCCATCGGCGCCGGCCGAACGCCACCCGGCCCGCTGATGCCGCTCCTGGCGATTCCGACGACGGCGGGGAGCGGGTCCGAGGCGACCACGGTCGCCGTGCTCGACATTCCCGATCTCAAGCTCAAGACCGGCATCTCGCACCGGACGATGCGCCCGGCCCAGGCCATTGTCGATCCCGAGCTCGCCCTGACGGCGCCGGCCGGGGTGATCGCCTCCGCCGGCCTGGACGTCGTCTGCCACGCCGTCGAGTCGTTCCTAAGCGTGCCCTACACCGACCGCCAGCGCCCCGCGACGCCCGGCGACCGGCCGCCCTACCAGGGCTCCAACCCCGTCGCCGACGTGTGGAGCGCGCGCGCGATCGAGTTCGGCGGCCAGTTCCTGCGCCGCGCCGTCCGCGACGCCGACGACATCGAGGCACGCGGCCGGATGATGCTCGCCGCCACGATGGCGGGCGTCGGGTTCGGCTCGGCCGGCGTCCACATCCCACACGCGTGCGCGTATCCCATCGCGGGGATGCGGCACGAGGTCCGGTTCGAGGGGTACCCGAGCGCGTTCGTGCCCCACGGGTTCTCGGTGATCGTGACCGCGCCGGCCGCGTTCCGATTCACGTATGACGCGATGCCGGACAAGCACCACCAGGCCGCGCGCCTGCTCACGGGCGGCGAGGTCGAGCCCGGCCCCGACGCGCTCCCCGGCGCCCTGCTGGCGCTGATGCGCGACGTGGGAGCGCCGACCGGCCTCGACGCGCTGGGTTATTCCGAATCCGACATCCCCGACTTGGTCGCGGGCGCCGAAAAGCAACAGCGCCTCTTGGTGCTCGCGCCTCGAACGCCCTCGTCGGAGGACCTCGCGACCATCCTCCGCCAGTCGTTGGCGGCCGGCTGATCCGCGGTGAGGCCGGTTGCTGCCTGCTCGGTCGTCCGCTCCAGACTGGCGCACGGCCTCCGCCAGCGCGGCGGCCGTTAGTTCGAGAACAGGATGCGCAGCGAGACGCCCCCGTTGAACTGCGTCGCCGAGCCGCCGAGCCGCTCGGCGAACGTGCGCACGTACTGCGCGATAAAGTTGGCCGTCACCTGGTTCGAGACCGTGTAGCTGATCTGGGGCGAGAGCTGCAGCCGCGACGACCGCTCCGGCGTGGACTCCTCGAACGCCTCGCCGTTGATCGCGCTCTGGACGTCGTCGAGGAAGTCCTCCCGCGTCGAGATCGCGTCGTCGGAGACCAGCGCCGTCAGCTGGAAGCGGATGTTGTTGTTGATGCCGCGCAGGCCGAACAGGCGCAGGCCCGTCCGGGCGTAGGAGAAGTCGAACCGGAGGTCGCGAGAGGTCTTCCGGTAGATCTGGGCCGAGGCCGTCTGGAGCGTCGCGACGGAGGTTCGGTTGGTCCGGATGCTGGCCTGGACGCCGCCCTTGAAGCCGAAGTCGAGCCCGATGAGGGGCTGGAACCGCTCGTTGACCGTGATCCGCGTCGGCTCGTCCAGGCCGCCGTCGGCTCGGGCGCCGACGCCGGCGAAGTCCCGGCCGCCGAACGGGTAGACGCGGGGGTCCCCGGGGTCGAGGCCCGGGTCGAGGAACGTGGCAAAGCCCGTCTCCGACGTCGCCGAGTAGCTGTGCTGCAGCGTGATCTGGTTCGCCAGCCTCTTGAGCAGCGGCAGGCGCTCCAGGCCCGAGTAGGTCACGTTCCAGCCGGGCAGCGGGATCGCGAACAGGTTGTTCGGCCCGAACCGGCCCATCCCACGCGCCAGCTCGTCGGTGAAGTCCTGCGCCAGCCCCGTCGGCGACAGGAACTCCGACTCGACGATGCCGCCGCCGCCCTGGGCCAGGTCCCGGGCGTAGCGGGCCGCCTGGCGGTTGACGACGCCGCGGTAGCTTCCGCCGAACCCGAACACCGACGAGCTGCCCGCGCCGGTCCGCCGCCCGAACGACGGCGAGACGTCGCCGGCCCCGTTGATCTGGTAGTCGACCTGCTCGGAGCTGCCGAACGTGGTCTTCCAGTTGAGGCCGATGTTGAGCCCGCGCAGCGGGCTGATCTGGGTCCGCGCGTCGAGGTCGTGCTGGGCGCCCAAGAGGTCGCTGAAGGTGTCGAACGCGAGGTCGTCGGTGATGCGGCGGTCCAGGCCCAGCTGGCGGTCGAAGCCCAAGCGGTAGCCCAGCGGCGGCGCCGCGCCCGTCAGCGCCGACAGGAAGCTGAACGCCTGGCCTTGGAGCCCGCTCGCCGCCGCCGAGGTCGAGCCCCGGTACGTCAGCGTGACGTCGTCGACGGAGGTCAAGCCCAGGAACACGTCGCGCGCCAGGGTGAGCGGGCTGAACCCGCCGGCGGAGGAGTCGGCGGGGGCCTGGCGGTTGCGGCCGGTGGGGCCGCGCCCGGCCGAGGCCTCCAGCTTCCGGTAGAAGGGGAACAGCCGCCACAGCGTGCGCGGCAGCAGGCGCGCGCCCGTCTGCAGCGACGCCTGGGTGCTGGTGCTCGCGATGTCGAGGTCGGGCGCGGCCGCGTTGGGCTGGTCCCGCCAGCCGTAGTTCGCCGAGTACCCGATGGCCTGGGGCTGGATCCAGGACAGCCACTTGATCCGGCCCAGGCTCACGCGCGCCGACGCCGTCGCGCGCTGGGTGTACGCCTGCGTCCGGACCCCGCCGCCGAACACGTTGCCCAGCGCCTCGGAGAACGGGAGCACGTCGAGGTCCGAGCCGCCCAGGATCGTGACGCGTCCGTCCGGGAAAGGGTCGCCGTCGTCGAAGCCGTCGAGGTTCTGGACCAGGTCGCGGTAGACGTCGCTGCCCGGCTGGCGGGCGTCGAGCGCGCTGATGGCGTAGCTCCGCGAGAACGCGCCCGACGTGTCGCGCACCAGGATCCGGAACGCCTCGCGCTGGCCGGCCGCGCCCAGGTCCTGGTTCACCGTCGAGCCGTAGGTCATCTGCAGGAACGGGAACGGCCGCAGCCCCAGGTCGAACACCCGGCCGTGGTCGAACAGCTGCGTCCGCCGCGTCAGGGTGCGGAACGAGGCGACGGAGTCGGGCTCGCCGAAGAACCGCGACGAGGGCCGCGCCTGGACGGCCGAGACGTTGCGGCCGACCTCGGTCGAGAGCGTCACGTTGGACGGGAGCAGGTTGAGCTCGAGGTCGCCCAGGACCGAGCCCACGACCGGGAGCGCGCGCGAGAACCAGAACGGGGTCACGGTGAACGGGTCGAGCCCGGTGAGCCGGTAGGCCAGCGTGCCGTCCCAGCTGTCGGCCGAGGTCAGCTGGTTCGACGGGTTGCTCCCGCTCTGCGACGACGCGGCGTACGACGCCGTGACGCCGTCGAGGGTGTACCGGAGCCAGGGCGAGCGGCTGCCCGTCTTCGAGGCCTGCACGCTCACCGTCCGGCTGGCGCTCTGCGTCCGCGCGCGCTCCAGGATGGCGTCGGCCCGCAAGTCGCTCGGCACGTCGCCGACCGCGTCGGCGCCTCGGGCGCTCGCGACCAGGTCGTCCAGGCGCACGTCGCCGTTGTCGGGGTCGAAGCGGGGCGTCGAGGCGTTCTCGGTGACGGAGAGCGAGACGGGGATGGACCACCCGAACCGCTCGGGGATCAGCTTGTCTGCGCGGAGCGACGAGGTGAGCGTGAACGCCCGTTGGGACGCGAAGGCGCGGCCACCGAGGGCGCCGCCTAGGTCGCCGAACCCGTCCTGGGTCACGCTCAGCCGGGCGTTGACCTGGGCCACGTCCGCCAGCACCATGGTCGTGGTGACGAACCCGCTCGCGCCGCCGGCCTCGTCGTAGCCGGTCACGCGCAGCTCGTTGAACCAGACCGAGACCGTGTCCAGGACCGCCCGGCCGCCCCGGGCGTTGCGCACGCCCAGCACGATCGTCCGCACGTCCTGGATCGAGGGCTGGCCGCGGACGGTGACGCGCGCGCCCGGCGGCGCGCCCTCGGGGTCCAGGATCGAGAAGCGGGAGTTCAGCATCGCGCCGGCGCGGTCGCGCTCCAGCTTGGCCCGGTTCAGCTCCGCCAGCACCACGTTGATGGGGCCCAAGTCGCGGCCCGGGACGCCGCCCACGTTCGTCTGCCACAGGCTGTCCGACCGCGCGCAGTTGAACGGCTGGAGCACCGGGCAGGCGGGCAGGCCCTCCAACCGGTCGGGGTCGAAGGGGTAGAGCGGCTGCTCGACCTCGTAGTAGTTCTCGACCTCGTCGTCGCCGAAGCGGACGAACACCCGGACGCTGTCCTCGCGCCGGAAGCCGTGGCCGTGCGTGGACAGCCGGAGGTTGGAGTACTTCGTGAGGTCGAGGGGCCGCGTGGCGTAGGACCGCACGATGCCCGCGCGCCGGCCGTCGGCGAGGCCCTCGGCGCGGAGGACCAGCGACTGGTCGCGCGTGGGGCGGAGCGCGCCGTTGGTGGCGCGCGACGTGTTCTGGATGGTGCCGCGCGGGATGGCGTAGATCGACGGGTTCTCCTCGTTGTTGATCGACTCGATGAAGAGCTCCGGCGGGGCCCCGTCCAGCGCGCCGGCGTCGTCGCCGGGCTCGTCGGCGAACCCGACGGCCTCCGACTTGAGCCACTGGCTGCCGACGAGCTCGAGCGACTCGAACCGCATCGTGACCGGCTGGGTGTGCCCCGTCGTCCACAGCCGGACCGACTCGACGCGCGTGAAGTCGTCCTCGCCGACGCCGAACTCGGTCTTGTTCTGCGTCCGCACGGGGACCCGGAGCAGGTACCACGTCTGCGCGTTGCCCTGCTCGTTCGTGGTGGACAGGGTGTTCTGGAAGAACGGGCTGGCGGCCAGGCCGGCGGCGTCGAGCGGGATCGTGTAGCGGTGGAAGGACTCCGAGGTCTCCAGGGTGTTGTTGTTGTTGACGTCCTCGGAGTCGGGCTGGACGGCGACGCCGGGGCCGCCGCTCTCGTCGGTCGAGACGGACTGCTGGGCCAGCGCGGAGTTCACCTCCAGGGCCGGGCGGTAGCTCGCGAACCGCTCCTGGACCGACGCCCCCTGCGCCGTGGTGGGGTAGCGGGCGCGGTCGTCGTACCTCGTGTCCTGGAAGTAGTAGTAGTCGTCGCCGGAGGGGTCCTGAACCGCGCGGAGCTGCTCCGGCGAGCCGACCGGGAGCGACAGCAGGAAGTCGCGGAACTGCTCGGACTCCGAGACGGGGTACGTCGCGGCGCCCAGCTGGCGCTGCGACGGCAGCCCGTCCAAGCCCAAGTCCTCGGTGACGCCGGTGTCGCGGTCGAGGTTGACCAGCCCGTCGGAGCTGCCCGTCGGGAGGCGGCCCCAGGCGTCGAGGGCGCCCTCGTCCGGGGCCGGGTTGACCAGCCCGTCCTCGTTGTTGAAGGCGCGGTTGGGCAGCACGTCCTCGTTCAGGCGCCCCAGGTCGAGGTACATCACCGCGCCGGCGTTCACGGGCTGCGTCCCGTCGGCGCCGCCGAGCGGCGAGAACAGCATCTCGACGAACTCGACGTTGTACTGCCCGTCGAAGTTGGTGTACGAGTTGGCGATGGGCTGGACGAACCCGCCCCAGACGTCCTGGGGGCGCTGGGCGAACGTGGTCGCGAGCTCGCGGGAGTAGTTGTAGGGGCCGCGCCGGGTGGGGTCGAAGTAGAGGTCGAGCAGGTCCAGCTGGGGGTCCTCGCCGGACTGCGGCCGCCGCGCCTCGCCGAACAGGTCCACGACGTCGACGGGCTCGGTCGCCGCCGTGAGCAGGCCGGCCTCCCCGAACTCGTTGTAGTTGGTCCGGTTGAGCGAGTACCACCCGAACAGGCCCCGCCAGTTGCTCTGCAGCGTGGGGTCGGTGACGTCGACGTCGAGGTTGGACCCGGTGGGGGACTCGCCCGTCGCGCCCTGGGGCGGCGCCGCGATCTGCCAGTCGCTCACCAGGTCCAGCGGGGAGGTGTTCTCGCTCTGCTCGAAGGCGTCGATGTAGCTCACCCCGCTCAGCTCGTCGTCGGCGAAGTCGAGGCCGGCGTCGCGGAGGGCGTCGCGGGTCCGGTCGAAGGCGAGCGTCTGCGGCGAGCCGGGGCTCAAGCGGGCGACCTCGCCGCGGATCTCGAAGCGCGACGGCGCCCGGGTCTGGACGAGCGGCAGCGCGTCGATGGCGCGCGTGAGCCAGCGCGGCTCGGCGCGGAAGGCGCCGTCGAAGCCGACGATGGTGTTGTTGAGCGGCTCCTCGCCGATCTGGAACTTGCCGTCGCCGGCGGGCCGCTCGGACAGCCGCATCCAGGTGCCCCCCAACGTGAAGTCCTCCGAGATCCGGAGGTCGCCGCGCAGGCCCAACAGCGACTTCGAGCCGATCGAGATGAACTGGTTCTGCTCGACCGACACCCGGAAGTCCTGCCCCGGCTGGAGGTACTGGGCGTTGACGACCTCCAGGGTCCCGCCGGCGTAGTTCACGCGGTAGTCCACGCCCTCGCGCAGCTCGATGTCGCCCGAGGTCACGCGCACGGTCCCCTCGACCAGCCCGAACCCGATGTTGAAGACGGACTGCGTGGCGCTGCTGAACTCGCCGCCGATGGCGTAGTCGGTGAGCCGAGGCAGGACCCGCTGGGCGCGGTCGGGGAGCAGGTCGTAGAGCGTCGCGACGCGGTTGGTCTCGGTGGGGTCGGCCTGGGACGGGACGTAGCGCGCCAGCGCCTCCGCCTTGGTGAGCCCGCCGTAGCCCACCGCGATCTGGCGCTGGGCGCCGACGGCGCCGACGGTCCACCCGCTGTCGATCAGGTTGTAGAGGTAGTCCCCGAAGGGCTGGCGGACGGGGAAGACGACGAGGCCGTTGTCGGGCTTGATGGTGACGCCGTTGAGGAAGTCGAAGCGCTCGTCGGCCGGCGCGACGCCCTGGCCGTTGACGCGGTCGAGGCCCAGGACCTGCAAGAACGTCCGTTGCCCGAACGAGACCCCGTCGGGGGGCGGGAGCGAGTTCGCCGAGCCGCCCGGCGGCTTGTAGGTGACGTCGAGCTCGAAGTTGGGCTCGGTCAGGCTCCGCCCCCCGACGCGGTAGATGTTGCGCAACGTCAGGTCCCACAGCGGCGAGGACGGGGTGGGGTTGTCGGCGCGGAGCAGCTTCAAGATGGTGCGCGGCCCGTTCGCGTCGGCGCCCTGGGCCGGGCGCCCGTAGTCGCCCACGCTGACCAGTTCGCCCTCGCGCGTGCGGTACTGGTAGGCGACCGCGAGCAGGTCGCCGTCGGCGAGCTGGGAGGTGAGCGAGATCCAGCCGAGCTGGTCGTCGAACTCGTAGTCCACGCCGGCGGTCAGGCGGCGGAAGACGTTGTTGGCGAAGGCGCCCGAGGTGGGCAGCTTCTTGAGCGTCGTCGCCTGGGCGTTCACGCTCTCGACCGACACCCTCGACCCGTTGGCGCGGTAGCCCTCCAGCAGCGAGGACGGGTACTGGTCGAGGTCGGGGCTGGGCAGGCGCGCGCCGTCGGGCTGGTCGTTCTCGCCGCGGTAGGCCCCCGTGGCGGGGTCGAACGGGCCGAGGTAGGCCTCGCCGCCGTCGAGCACGGCCGAGGGCTCGGCCAAGTCCGCCAGCGCGACGGCCCACGTGATCCCGATGTCCTCGTTGGAGTTGTTGACGAGCCCGGGCTCGTGCTTCCACACCTCGATCTTCTCGATCCGCCCCAGGCCCGGCGGCAGGCGTGGCGTCTGGGGCTGCTCGTGGGCGCGGTCCCACCAGTTGTGGAAGGCGTAGCCCAAGAAGAAGTGGGTGTCGTCCTCGTAGCGGAACGGGGCCAGGCCGAAGGGCTGGACGTCGGAGCCGCCCTCGAACACGCGGTCGACGGTCTCGGCGTCCTGCTGGCTGGCGACGGCGGTGAGCGCGAGCGGCCCGAGCTGGAAGTCGGTGCGGATGCCGAACAGCCGCTGCCCGCCCCGGATCAGCGTCGAGGGCGTCTGCAGGAACACGTTGCCGGCCTCGATCCGCTGGATGATGTCGTCCTCGTAGCCGGTGTAGACGAGCGACACCTGGTTCTCGAAGTCGAACTGGCTCTGGGTGTCGTAGTTGACGTTGATGGCCAGCTTGTCGCCGATGGTGCCGGCCACGTTGAGGTTGAGCTCCTGGCCGAAGTCGGGGTCGAGGGGGTTCGCGTTGCCGCCGGAGAGCCCGTCCTGGAGGTCGCTCTGGTCGTAGCGCACGCCCAAGTCCACGTTGGACGTGCCGTTGACGGTGAGCGCGACCTCGTTCTTGCCGAAGAGCGTGCGGAAGGCGCTCTGGTCCCCGCCCGGGATGTCGACGGCGAAGCCGAGCCCGCCGCTCCCCCGCGTCTCGCGGTCGGTGCGCTGGGCGGCCAGCGTCCGGAACTGGTCCCCGATGGCCTGCTGGCGCCGCGCGGCCAGGAACTCGGGCAGGGTGAGCGCGGCCGGCGCGCGCACGTCGGCGTCGCCGACGGTCTCGCGGATGCGGTACGTGTAGGACGCCGTGTCGAGCGAGACCTGGCGCTGCCAGTACGAGCCCAGGCGGCCCCGCACGCCCGGCAGCCGCCGGGCCACCACGCTCACGGCACGCCGCCCGGCCGGCCGCGCGAAGTAGGCCGCCGCGCGCGCGGTCGTGTCGGCCTCCGTGGTGTCGCTGGCGACGGAGTCCGCCGCAGCCACCCGCGTCGTCGAGTCCGCGTCGGTGGTGTCCGCCAGCGCGGCGTCGAGCACGTCGCGGAGGTCCGGGACGGCGACGGAGTCGGTGTCGGCCCGGGCGGCCGTCCAGGGCCAGGCGCCCGGCTTGGCCACGGCGTCCGGGCGCGCCACCACCGCCAGGAGGGCGGCGAACGCCAGCACGCTCAGGGCGGCGGCGCGGGCTAGACCAGGGGACGGCTCTCGCAAAAGGTCGGGCGGCTACGGGGCCTGCTCAGACCCCGACCGCGGCAGGGGCGCACGAGACGGGGAGCAGGCGGGGCGTAGCGAACGCGACGATAGAGCGGGGGAGGCGGGGCGGGCCGGACGCCCAAGCTACCGGACGGCGCGGGGGCCGGCAAGGGAGCTTCAGGGTGCCCCGGGCCGGGCGGCGGCAGCGGTCGCGCCGCCGTGCGTAGTCTATCGGCCCGCTCGCACGTCGCCTGAATGGTCCGGCTCTCGCTTTTCTCGGCCGCGCTGGCGGCGCTCGCGGTCACGGGCTGCACCACGGTCGCGCCGCCGGTCCTCGTCTCAGGCGCGCCGACGGCGATGACCGACGAGGGCGCCCGGTCCGTCCGCGACGGCGTCCGGGCGACGCTGGACGCCCAGGTGGAGGCGTGGAACGCGGGCTCGGTCCGCGGCTTCATGGACGGCTACGCGCGTGCCGACTCCCTGACGTTCCTCTCCGGCGGGACCGTCCGCCGCGGTTGGGAGGAGGCGCTGTACGGCTACGTCCGCGGCTACCCCGACGCGTCGGCGATGGGGCAGCTTGAGTTCTCGGACCTGTCCATCACGCCTCTCTCTCCGACGCGCGCCTTGACGTGGGGCCGCTGGCGGCTGCAGCGCGACGGCGACGCGCCGGGCGCCGGGCCGGGCGGGCTCTTCACGCTCGTCCTGGCCTCGACGCCCGACGGCTGGCGCGTCGTCCACGACCACACCTCGTCTGAATAGTTGGTTTCCGGCTGGGGCGGAGGCGTCCCGGCTGCTGTCTGCTCCCCATTGCTTGCTATGGCTCTTGACCCCTCCGCCCCCGACCTGTCCGGCCACGTCGTCGTCGTCACCGGCGCCGCCGGGAGGCTGGGCCGCGTCGTCGCGGCGCACCTGAGCGACGCCGGCGCCACGGTCATCGGCCTGGACCGCCAGCCGCACGCGGTCGGCGACCACCGCGTCGTCGCCGACGTCACGGACCCGGCCTCGACCGCCGCCGCCTTCGCCGACGCCGCCGACGCCGTGGGCGAGCCCGACGGCCTGGTCCACACGGTCGGGATGTGGGCCGGGGGCCCCTTCGCCGAGACCGCCCTCGCCGACTGGCGCGCGGTGATGGACGTGAACTTGACCAGCACGTTCGTGGTGTTCCAGACCGCCGTGCGGCGGATGCTGGGCTCCGAGGCCGGCGGCCGGCTAGTCGCGCTCGCCTCGGGGCAGGGCGCCGACAAGGGCGTGGCCGAGCAGGCGGCGTACTCGGCGTCGAAGGCCGGCGTCGTGCGGCTGGTGGAGTCCGTGGCCGCCGAGTACCGCGCCCAGGGCGTCTCGGCGGCGGCCGTGGCGCCGTCGATGATCCTGTTCGGCGACGAGGCCGAGGGGACGCGGGGCGTTGAGGTCGACGAGGTCGCGCGGCTGTGCGTGACGCTGTGCGGCCCGGCGGGCAACGTCCACAACGGCTCCGTGCTGCGGGCCTACGGCTCGATGCGGTAGGCCCCGCCCAGGCACGCCGCGCTGGCGGAGGGCGTCCGCCAGCGCGGCGCGCGCTAGCTGCTCGTCACCATCGGCGCCTCGCCGACCGACTCCGCCGAGGCCGCCAGCCGCAGCATGTAGTCCGCCACGTCGGCCCTTGCGACGCTGTGGCCGGGCCCCATCGAGATGTAGCCGGTCCGGTACTGCCCGGTCTTGGGGCCGTTGGTCAGGCGCGGGGCGCGGACGGCCGTCCAGTCCAAGCCGGACTGGCGGAAGGCGTCGAGGTGGCCCTTGCTGTCGGCCAGGAGCTTGCCGGCGACGAGCTTCATGACCCCGCCCATGAACGCCGGCCCGAACCCGCCGGGGTCCTTGGGGTCGGCGACGCCGGCGCCCGTCTCCGTCACGACCCGGCGGACGCCGTGCTGCTTCATCGCCGCAATGATGGTCTGGGCCGCCCGCGTCATCATGTCGTCGGGGGCGCCCTTGGTGGGGCCCAGCGTCAGCACGACGGCGTCGGCGCCCTCGACCACCCGTCCGACGGGGTCGGGGTCGAGCACGTCGCCGGCGACGACCGTCAGCCCGTCCCTGGCCGGCAGCTTGGACGGCGTGCGGGCGAGCGCGGTGATGGTGTGGCCGGCCGCCAGGGCCTGGTCGATGAAGGGGCGGCCGGTGCGGCCGGTGGCGCCAAAGAGAGCGATGTGCATGATGCCGTCAGGAAGTTTGGAAACATCGACCGGGCACGGGCGCGTTCGGTTTCGGTCTAGTCACCCCGGGGTAACCACCGTCTGCCCATGCCGCTGCCTGAGTCCACCCGCCACCGCGGCCCGTGCCCCGTCGAGGCCGCCGTCGGCGCCATCGCCAGCAAGTGGTCGGTGCCCGTCGTCGGGCGGCTGGCGCGCGGGCCGGCGCGGTTCGGGCGCATCCGGGGCCAGGTGACCGACGGCGACGGGCACCCCGTCTCGTCCAAGGTGCTCTCCGACGAGCTCGACCGGCTGGCGGAGGCCGGCGTCGTCGAGCGGCGCGAGCGCGGCGCGGCCGTGTGGTACCACTTGACGGACAAGGGCCGGGCGCTCGTCCCCCTCCTGGACGCCTTGGGCGAGTGGGCCGGCGACGAGCACGACGCTGCCCTGGACCCGGGCGCGGTCTGATCACGGTGCCGTGATCTCGGTGTGGCCCGGCGGGGTACCTTCGTGGCCCCCCATTTCCGCCCGTCATGTTCATCCACGAGCTCAGCCCCGAGCAACGCCGCGCCTTCCTCGTCCTCGCCAGGGAGGTGATCGACGCCGACAACCGGCTGGCCATCCAGGAGGTCGAGCGCCTGGACCGCTTGTACGTCGAGGCGGGCGTCGGGACCGAGACCGCCAGCGCGCCGGGCGCCGTCGGCGACCTCCACCTGCTCTTCGGCACGCCGCGCGCGCGCATCGTGCTGCTCCTGGAGCTGTTCCTGGTCGCGCACGCGGACGGCCACATGCACGCGGCCGAGCTGGACGCGCTGCGCGGCATCGCCCGTCGGCTCCAGACCGACGCCGGCACGTTCGAGAACGCCGTCGACTGGGCGCGGCGGCACCAGGAGCTGGTCGAGGAGGCGAAGCACCTGGAGGACGCCTAGCCACGACCGGCCACGCCGCACTGGCGGAGGCGTCCGCCAGCCGGAGGCGAGCGGCCGGCGGGGGTGCTCGGGCGCCCGTCCCCGCGGAGGCTGAACGGTGAGCGGCAGCGGAGGGCCGGGGCCTCCCGCGGACGGCTGCCGCAGTCAGGCCGAGCCTGCATTCCCCCGCTCTCCACCGCCTGCCCCGCCCGCGCCGGCTAGCTTCGACGCTCCACCAGACCTGGCCCCCGTGAGCGATCAGAAAATCATCTTCTCCATGCTGGGCGTCGGCAAGACGCTGCCGACCGGCAAGAAGATCTTGGACAACATCTACCTGTCGTTCTACTACGGCGCCAAGATCGGCGTCCTGGGCCTGAACGGGGCCGGCAAGTCGACGCTGCTCCGCATCATCGCTGGCCGCGACGACAAGCACGACGGCGAGATCCAGAAGCAGCCCGACCTCAGCATCGGGATGCTGGAGCAGGAGCCCGACCTGGGCGACCCGACGCGGACCGTGAAGGAGGTCGTCCAAGAGGGCATGAGCGAGGCCGTCGGCCTGCTCAAGCGCTACGAGGAGATCTCGAACGCGTTCGCCGAGCCCGACGCCGACTTCGACGCGCTGATCGCGGAGCAGGGCAAGATCCAGGAGAACATCGACCGGCTCGGCGCCTGGGACGTCGACGCCCGGCTGCAGCAGGCCATGGACGCGCTGCACTGCCCGCCCGGCGACGCCGCCATCGGCCCGCTCTCGGGCGGCGAGAAGCGCCGCGTCGCGCTCGTCCGCCTGCTGCTCCAGGCCCCGGACGTGCTCCTCCTGGACGAGCCGACCAACCACTTGGACGCGGCCTCGGTCGCCTGGCTCGAGCAGCACTTGGCCGGCTACCCCGGCACCGTCATCGCCGTGACGCACGACCGCTACTTCCTGGACAACGTCGCCGGCTGGATCCTGGAGCTCGACCGCGGCAAGGGCATCCCGTTCGAGGGCAACTACACGAGCTGGCTGGAGCAGAAGGAGGCCCGGCTGGCCCAAGAGGAGAAGGAGGTGTCCAAGCGCCAGAAGACCATGCGCGAGGAGCTGGAGTGGGTGCGGCAGAACGCCAAGGGCCAGCGGACCAAGTCCAAGGCCCGCATCGCGCGCTACGAGGAGCTCCAGCAAGGGCTCTCGGACGACAAGCGCGACGAGCTCGAGATCTACATCCCGCCGGGCCCGCGCCTGGGCAACGTCGTCGTCCAGGCCGAGCACGTCGCCAAGGGCTACGACGGCCGCCAGCTGGTCCAGGACCTGACCTTCGACCTGCCGCCAGGCGGCATCGTCGGCATCGTCGGGCCGAACGGCGCCGGCAAGACCACGCTGTTCCGGATGATCACCGGCTCCGAGGACCCCGACTCCGGGGAGTTCCGCGTCGGCGACACCGTCAAGCTGGGCTACGTCAACCAGGACCGCGACCTCGACCCCAACAAGACCGTCTGGGAGACGATCTCGGGCGGCTCGGACTTTATCACGCTGGGCACCAAGGAGGTCAACTCCCGGGCCTACGTCGGCCGGTTCAACTTCGGCGGGCAGGACCAGCAGAAGAAGGTGGGCACGCTGTCCGGCGGCGAGCGCGGCCGCCTCCAACTGGCGGTGACGCTGAAGGAGGGCGCGAACGTGCTCCTCTTGGACGAGCCGACCAACGACTTGGACGTCAACACGCTGCGCGCGCTGGAGGAGGCGCTCTTGGCGTTCGGCGGCTGCGCCGTCGTCATCAGCCACGACCGCTGGTTCTTGAACCGCGTCGCGACGCACATCCTGGCCTTCGAGGACGGCGGCGTGTTCTTCTACCCCGGCAACTACGCCGAGTACGAGGACGACCGGAAGGCCCGCCTCGGCATCGCCGACGACGAGCCGAGCGGCCCCCACCGCAAGCTGACCCGGGCCTAGCGCGGTCAGGCCGCCCCGTCCTCCTTCCCGCGCTCCGCGTCCGCCAGCGCCCCCCGTGACACGACCTCGGCAGCCGGTCTAGGGAGATTCCCTCCGGCTCCGCCCGCACCCCCGCCCGTAGCTTCCCCGCCGGCCACCCGGCCGTGCTCCCCCCTGCCTTCCCCCATGAGCGAGATCAAGTTTGGAACCGACGGCTGGCGCGCGATCATCGCCGACGACTACACGTTCGACAACGTCGAGGCCGTCACCCGGGCCACGGCGGCCTGGGTCCAGGAGCAGGAGGACGGGGACGGCTCCGTCGTGATCGCCCACGACACCCGGTTCCAGGGCGACGCCTTCGCGCGGCACAGCGCGCGGACGTTCGCCTCGTGCGGCGTCAAGGTCCGGCTGGCGGAGGGCTTCGCGACCACGCCCGCGGTGAGTTGGGCGGCGGCCGAGCACGGCGCCACGGCCGGCATCGTGATCACGGCCAGCCACAACCCCCCGGCCTACAACGGCTTCAAGATCAAGGCGCACTTCGGCGGCCCGGCCACGCCCGAGATGATCGCCGACGTCGAGGGCAAGCTGGCGACCGGCGCCGCCAGCGCGGACCTCAGGCCCTACGACGACCTGGTCTCCGAGGGCATGATCGAGACCTTCGACCTGCAGAGCGCCTACGTCGACCTGCTCCGGCGGGGCCTTGACGTCGAGGGCATCAAGGAGGCCGGCACCAAGGTGGCCTACGACGCCATGTACGGCGCCGGCCAGGGCGTCGTGACCGAGCTCCTGGGCAAGCCGCGCGTGACCGAGCTGGGCCACGAGGTGAACCCCGGGATGCACGGCCAGGCGCCCGAGCCCATCGAGCGCAACCTGGACGGGCTGCTCCGGGCCGTCATCGACAACCACTGCGGCATCGGGCTCGCGACCGACGGCGACGCCGACCGCATCGGGCTCGTCGACGAGGAGGGCCAGTTCGTCGACTCCCACAAGATCCTGGCGCTCCTCGTCAAGTACCTCCACCAGGAGAAGGGGCTCTCGGGCGACATCGTCAAGACGTTCTCGACGACCGACATGCTCGACCGGATGGGCGAGGCCTACGGGCTCACCGTCCAGACGACGCCGATCGGGTTCAAGTACATCGCCGGCAAGATCGTCGAGGGCGACGTCCTCGTCGGCGGTGAGGAGTCGGGCGGGATGGCCGTCAAGGGCCACATCCCCGAGCGCGACGGGCTCTACATCGGGCTGACCGTCGCCGAGATGATGGTCAAGCGCGAGCGGACGCTGTCCGGATTGGTCCGCGAGCTGATGGACGAGTTCGGGCCGCACTACCAGGCCCGCACGGACTTGCACACGACGGAGGCCCGCAAGCAGGAGGTCTTGAAGACGCTGGCCGACGACGGGCTGGCGGAGGTCGACGGCAAGGCGGTCACCCAGACCGAGACCCTGGACGGGTTCAAGTTCCGCGTCGACGGCGGCTGGCTGCTGTTCCGGCCCTCGGGCACGGAGCCCGTGCTCCGCGTTTACTCCGAGGCCGCCAGCGAGGAGGAGGCCGAGGCCCTGGTCGCCTGGGGAGTCTAGATGGTCAACGGCGGGTAGTACGAACGGACCGGGGAGGGGGCCATGTGCGGGCGTAGTCTGCGCTCTCCCCTAACCCCATCCCGATGACCCTCCGACTCGGCCTCGCGCTCTGCGCGCTCGTGCTCACGTTCGCCGCCTGCGACAGCGGCGAGGAGAGCGACCTCGCCGCCGCCTCGTTCACGCTCCAGGTCGACGGCGGGCCCCTCCGCACCTACGCCCAGGCCGCCTACTTCAACGAGGCCACGACGGAGGACGGCCAGACCGCTTTCGGCGTCTTGCTTGGGGGCGAAGGGTCCCCGACGGCCGCGTTCGTCCGACTCGGGACGACGCCCGCCGCGGGCTCGTACCGCGTCGCCGACACGTTCGAGCAGGAGGCGCTGGACGTGTCCGCTTTCCAGGGCTTCTACATCGACCCCGACCAGCTCCCCGACGAGCCGGACTTTTTCGACTTCACCGGGTTCTTCTACGCCCGGTCGGGGTCCGTGACGCTGGACCGCGTCGAGCGTGGCGAGACGGTTCAAGGCGAGTACGCGATCACCGTCCAGGCCATCCGCGTGGAGGGGTTCGACCCGGAGGACCCGCGCGGCGGCACCCCGACCTTCGAGCCCACCGGCGAGCCCGTCCAACTCACCGGCGCGTTCAACGCCTCCTTCGACGCCGACCTGTTCGGAGGCGTCGAGATCCCGGACACGCCCTTGGCCCGCCGCCGGCTGGCGGTGCCGCCCGGCCTGATCCGCCTGCCGGACCTGAGCCGCTAGCCCGGCGACGGCGGCGGCGCCTCGGTCAGCTCGTGGGGCGCGTCGAGCGAGGGGCCACCCTGGCGGTGTCGGCCGCCAGTCCGTCGGCGCGTCGCTCGAGCAGGAGCACGCCGTCCGTGATGCGCTGGCGAAGCGGGGGGTACTCCGACGCCGAGGTGTCGGGGTAGGCGCGCAGCCGGGCCAACAGTCGGTCGCGGTCGGCCGCGAGCGAGTCGATGCCGCGCTGGAGGCTGCGCGTTGTGTCCGCGAGGGCGTAGGGCTGCAGGCGCGCCAGCCGCCCGTCGAGCTCGGAGACGCCCCGCGCGGTCGCGGCCTGGAGCGCGGCGAAGGACGGGGCGGCGTCGTAGCGGGCGCGGCGCAGCGACTCGGCCAGCGTCTGGGTTTGGGCGCGGACCTGGGCGCGCGTGGTGTCGAACGGCGCCTGGGGCAGCGGCCGTAGGCTGTCGAGCCGGACCTGGAGCCGCTGGCGGTCGGCGCGGAGCCGGTTGAGGACGGGGTCGTAGGCGACGCGCGTCACCGAGTCGGAGTCGGCGGCTTCCTGCTCCAGGCGCGCGAGTTGGGCGTCGAGGTCCAGTGTCTCCTGGAAGATCTCGGCGCGGAAGCGCTCGACGTCGGCCTCGGCGACGGGGACGGTCTGGGCGGGGTCAACGGGCTCGTCGTCGCAGGCGCCGACGGCGACCGCCAGCAGAGCAACCAGGAAAAGGCGGAGGGGCAGGAACGAGCGCACAGGGCGGGGGATGGCACAGAAAACGGGCGGGCCGAGCGGCGACGGCGCCGAACGACCCGCCCGCGAAGGCGGAGACGGGGCGCGCTAGACGGCCGAGCGCTCCTTGAACTTGTTGACGGCCCAGAGCAGGATCACCGCGCCGAGCGTGGCAACCAGGATGCTCCAGATGAGGCCGCCGTCGTCGAAACCGAGCAGGCCGGTCAGGAAGCCACCAATCAACGCGCCGACGATGCCGACGACGATGTTCATGCCAAGGCCCATGTCGGCCTTCATGATTTTCTCTGCGAGGAAACCGGCGATGGCGCCGACGACGATCCAAAAGATGAGTCCACCAATCATGGTAGCAGGGGTTGGGTGAGGGGGGGGTGAGAGCGAAGAGCTCGCCGGTCCTACCGCTGGACCGTTCGAAAGGTCCGCGAGGCGTACGGGGCGGCCCGGCGCTGGTTCTGCGCGTATCGTACCCCGCCTGCCCCCCTGTGCCCGATGACCGTCGTCCTGTGGATCTTGCAGATCTTGCTCGCCTTGGTGTTTCTAGCCTTGGGCGCGTTCAAGCTGATCCGCTCGAAGGAGCAGCTGCTAGAGAAGGTGCCCGCGCTGGCGCCGTACCGGCCGGTCACGATCAAGGCCGTCGCGCTGGCGGAGGTGCTGGGCGCCATCGGGATCGTGGTCCCGATGCTGACCGGGGTCGCGCCCGAGCTGGTGCCGTGGGCGGCCCTGGGCCTGGGCTGCGTGGCGCTCGGCGCCGCGGTCGCCCACGCCGAGCAGCGCGACTACAAGCCGCTGCCCGTCCACGCCGTCCTGCTGGTGATGGCCGTCGCCGTGATGGTCGGCCGCAGCGCCGACTTCCCCCTGTAGCTCCGTCGCCGACCCCCGCTCGCGTGGCCCGAAGCCGCCAGTCGGGCGCTGGCGCTTGCGCCGGGCCGGGGCGCCGTTTATCGGGACAACCATTCGCGCGCTCGGTCGTACACGCCCTCCCGCGACGCAGGCTACCTTTTCCGCGTCCGCCCATCAGACCCGTCCAGCCCCATGTGGAAGCGTTTTAGCCGTCTCATCAAGTCCATGTTCGGCGGAGCCATCTCCGCGATGGAGGATCCCAAGCTGATCCTCGAGCAGAACATGCGGGAGCTGAATGACCAGGTCCCCAAGATGAACGAGAACATCGCGACGGTGAAGGCCAACGTGATGCTGCTCCAGAAGGAGCACCGGAAGTACACCGCCGAGCAGACCTCGATCACGAGCAAGATCAAGGCCGCCATCAACGCCGGCCGCGACGACATCGCCCAGCGCTACGCCGTCCAGCTCCAGGGCATCAAGGAGGCCCAGGCGCGGACCGGCGAGCAGTTGCAGTTCGCCGAGCAGGCCTACGACAAGTCGCTCCAGGTCAAGAAGGCGTTCATGCGCGAGCGCGAGAAGAAGATCAACGAGGCCAAAGAGGCGCTCCGGGCCCACGAGCGCGCCAAGTGGCAGGCCA
Source organism: Rubricoccaceae bacterium (assembly GCA_963789285.1). Lineage (GTDB taxonomy): Bacteria > Bacteroidota > Rhodothermia > Rhodothermales > Rubricoccaceae > Rubrivirga. Next base: position 736,649 of record CAWBJZ010000004.1, on the reverse strand, counting down.
AGATCGCCGACACGCTGGAGCAGTTCGAGGTCGCTGGCGTCGACCAGACGCACGACGAGATGATCAACCGCGTCAACGAGCAGTCGGCCAAGAACGAGGCGCGGATGGAGATGGCGCTGGACTCCATCGACACCGAGGCGATGCAGATCGAGGAGGACGCCCAGGAGCTGGAGGCCGCCGAGCTGGTCAAGCAGTTCAAGATGGAGATGGGCATGAACGAGGCGCCGGCCGCGACCGAGTCCGCCGCCCCCCAGATCCAGATCCCCGACGCGCCGGCCACCATCGGCCGGACCTCCACCGACCGCGACCGCACCCGCACTGAGTAGAGGCGAGAGGGACGAGGGAAGGGGCAAGACGCCTTTCCCCCCGTCCCCCTTGCCCCATCCCCCTTGCCCCCTTCCCCATGTCCCCCGAAGAGTTCGAGCGGCTCAAGGCCGAAGAGAAAGCGCACCTCCTGAAGCTCCGCCAGCTGAAGGGGCAGCACCGCGACGCCCGGCGCAAGGCGTCCACAGTGCAGGCGCTCAACAACATGTTGGACAATGGCCTGGACAAGACCGGCGACGCGACCGACAAGCTGATGCGCGACGCCGCCCAGGCCGAGGCCCGCTTCGACCTGGCGCTCGACGGCCAGGCGCCCGTCACCGGCAACGCCGACGAGCTCGACCGCGCCGACCTGGCGAAGGCGGAGGCCGAGGCGCTGGTGCGGCAGATGAAGGTCCAGATGGGCGCCGTCGACGACACGTCGATGGTGGACAGCGCCCAGGCTGCGTCCGAGCCCAGCGCGCCCGCCCGTGCCAAGGCGTCGCCGGCGACGGGCCCGGGCACCGACCCCGCGACGACCGACGCCCCCACGAGCGCGGCGGCTCCGCTGGCGAACGATTCCGCCAGCAAGACCATCGGGCGCACGCTGCCCGACGAGCCCCCGCCAGCCGCCGAGCGCGGCGACAAGTCCATCGGCCGCCGCCCCTAGTGCGTCGGACGTAGCGCGTGGGCCTCCACGTTCTGCGCTCCACGCCCCACGTCCCCCATGCCCGACGAGCCGATCAACTTTACCAAGGAGGCGTTCATGAGCCCGGTCAACCTGGGCTTCCTGATCCTGGCCTTGGTCGCGGCGCTGCTCACCGGGGGCGTCGCCGCCAACCTCCTGCTGGTGTTCGCCGCCGCCGCGGAGCTGCTGTACCTCGGGACCGTCCCGCGCAACGACCGCTACAAGCGCGCCGTCCGCTCGCGGAAGGCGGCCGAGCACCGCAAGGCGCCCCAGGACCGCGAGGTGTTCCGGACGCTGGCCAAGGACGACCAGAAGCGCTACGTCCGCTTCCGGAACATGGAGAAGGCGATCAAGGACAACTACGCCAAGCTCCCGTACTCCAGCCAGGGGCTCTTGGACGCCCACCTCAAAAAGCTCGACGGGCTGCTCGACGCCCACCTCAACCTGCTCCAGCTCAAGGAGCGCTACGTCCAGTTCGCGCGCCGGACGGGCGAGAACGACATCGTGGACGCCATCGCCGGGCTCAAGAACGAGATGCAGGGCGACCCGCCTAGGGTGGCGGCCATCAAGCAGCGCCGGCTGTCGATCCTGGAGAAGCGGCTAGATCGGTTCAAGAAGGCCGGCGAGAACCTGGCGATCATCGAGGCCCAGCTGGAGACCATCGAGGACGTGGCCCGCTACGTCTACGAGCAGTCGCTGACGATGCAGAACCCCGAGGAGGTCTCGTTCCAGCTCGACACCCTGATGAACGAGGTCGAGGAGACGCAGCACTCGATGGAGGAGCTGGACTCGGTGATGGGCGTCGGCTCCTTGACCGAGACCGACGTCCAGGCCTTCGAGGCGTCGCCGGCGGGCGAGCTCGAGCGCCAGGACCGCATCGACTCGTCGCTGCTCGACCTCGACCTGGACAACGACGTGATCGACGACTTGGACGCCGAGCTCGACCGCGCCACGCGCCGCCGCCAGCGCGACCGCTGACCCCACTGGCGGCCGCGATGGGCGAGCCGCTTTCCCCTTTTCCCCTCCCCGTAGAGCCCCGTGGCCGACTTCCAGACGCTCCAGACCGACCTCGACGCCGACGGCGTCCTGACCATCACCCTCAACCGCCCCGACGCGCTCAACGCGCTCAGCCAGCAACTGGTGGCCGAGCTGAGCAAGGCCATGCGGATGGCGCGCCAGCCCGATGTCCGCGGCGTCGTGATCACCGGCGCGGGCGAGAAGGCGTTCGCCGCCGGCGCCGACATCTCGGAGTTCGCCGGCATGGAGTCGCTCGACGCCCACCGGTTCGCGACGCGCGGACAGGCCGTGTTCACGTCCATCGAGAACAGCCCCAAGCCCGTCGTCGCCGCCGTCAACGGGTTCGCCCTCGGGCGGCGGCTGCGAGCTGGCGATGGCGTGCCACCTGCGCGTAGCGTCCGAGACGGCGCAGTTCGGGCAGCCCGAGGTCAAGCTGGGCCTGATCGCCGGCTACGGCGGGACCCAGCGCCTGCCCCGGCTGGTGGGCCGCGGCATCGCCGCCGAGATCCTCCTCACCGGCGACTACGTCTCGGCCCAGCGCGCCTACGAGATCGGGCTCGTCAACCGCGTCGTCCCCGCCGCCGACGTCGTCGAGACCGCCCGCCAGTTCGTGCTCACCATCGCGTCCAAGGCGCCCGTCGCCGTCGCGATGACGCTGCAGGCGCTGCGCGCGGCCGAGCTCCCCATGCCCCAGGGCCTGCAGCAGGAGGCGGCGCTGTTCGCGCAGTGCGCCGCGACCGAGGACTTCGGGGAGGGCGTGATGGCGTTCCTCAACCGCGAAACGCCGGACTTCACGGGCCGCTGATGGCGCTCGCCCTCATCTTGGTGACGTTGGTGCTGAGCGCGTTCTTCTCCGGTTCGGAGATCGCGTTCGTGACGGCCAACCGGCTCAAGACCGAGGTCCGCGCGAGGCAGGCCGGCCGGCTGGGCCGCATCGTCCAGCAGTTCCTGGCCGATCCGGGCACGTTCCTGACCACGACGCTGGTCGGCAACAACATCGCGCTCGTGGTGTACTCGACCATGATGAGCCTGGTCCTGGAGCCGCCGCTGACGGGCTTCTTCGAGGACGTGGTGGGCATCGCGGACCCGACCGGCTGGGTGCTCGCGGCCCAGACGTTGATTGCCGCCCTCTTGGTGCTGGTCGTCGGCGAGGTGATCCCGAAGTCGCTCCTGCGCCAGCCCTCCGGCCGGACGCTGCTCGCGCTCGCCGGCCCGCTCCGGCTGACGTACTGGCTGTTCTGGCCCGTCATCAAGATCGCCGGCGGCGTGAGCGGGCTGCTCGCCCGGTTCGCCGGCGCCGAGGCCGACACGTTCCGCCAGTTTCTGCGCCGCGACTTCGAGCTGGTGATCCGGGAGAGCCGGGAGACCGGCACCATCGACCTCGACGAGGAGGAGTCGGAGATCCTGTCCAACGTGTTCGAGCTCCGGAGCCTGCGCGTCAAGGACTCGATGGTGCCGCGCACCGAGATCCAGGCCGTCGACGAGGGCGCGTCGCTCCAGGAGGTGCGGCGGACGTTCATCGAGACGGGCTTTAGCCGGATGCCGGTCTACCGCGAGAACATCGACCGGATCGTCGGGGTGGTGCTGGCCCACGACCTCTTCCACGCGCCGGAGTCGCTGGGCTCGATCCTGCGCCCCGCCCGCATGGTCCCCGACTCCAAGCCCGCCCGGGACCTGCTGTTCGACTTCCTGCAGGGCGGCGCCACGCTGGCGGTCGCCGTGGACGAGTACGGCGGGACGGCCGGCATCGTGACGCTGGAGGACCTGCTGGAGGAGCTGTTCGGCGACATCCGTGACGAGCACGACCCCGCCGCGGCGCCCATCCGCCGCATCGACGACCGGACCGTGCTGGTCCACGGCCGCGTCGAACTGTCGGCGCTCGCCGACGAGACCGGCATCGTGCTGGAGGACGGGGACTTCGACACGGTCGCCGGCTTCGTCCTGGCCCACATGGGCTCGGTCCCGGCCGAGCACGAGGGGTTCGAGCACGACGGCCACCTGTTCACCATCGTTAAGGCGAGCCCCAACCGCATCGAGGCCGTCCGCATCGAGCGGATCTAGCCCGAACGCCCCAGCGAGGGACCCTCCGTCAGTCGCCATGTCGTTCCTCGCACTCGACCTGGGCAACTCGTCGGTCAAGGCGGCGCTGTGGGACGGCGCGTGGTCGGAGGTCGCCCGCTTCCCCCACGACCTCGCCGACGCTGAGACCTGGGCGGACCGACTGGCGCCGTTCGCCAGCGCGGAGGCCGTGGGCCTCGCTTCAGTCGTCCCCGCTCACACCGAGCCGCTGGCGCACGCCGTCCGCCAGTCGCTCGGGGTGGAGGCGAGGCGGGTGTCGGCGGACCTCGCGCTGCCGTTCCGGATGGCCTACGCCACGCCCCAAACGCTGGGCGCGGACCGGCTGGCGGCGGCCGTCGCGGCACACGCGCTGGCGGCCGGCCGGCCCGTCGTGGCGCTCGACGCGGGAACGGCGATCACGACGGAGGCGGTATCGTGGGAGCCGGCTTACCTCGGCGGCGCCATCCTGCCCGGCCCGGACCTGCTGCGCCGGGCGCTCGCCCGGGACACCGGCCAGCTGCCCGACGTCGAGTGGGCGCGTCCCTCGTCCGTAGTCGGCGCGTCAACGGCGGAAGCCATCCAGGCGGGGCTGGCGACGCTGGTGCTCGACGGCGTCACGGGCCTGCTCGACCGGACCGTCCGCGCTCTGGGCGGCGACGCGTTGGTGGTCGCGACCGGCGGTTGGGCACCGTGGCTGGCCGAGCACCTAGACCGGATCGACCGCGTGGAGCCGACGCTCGTGCTCGACGGCATCCGCCTGCTCACCGATCGCTGAGGGGGCGGTCCCGCAACGCGGAGGGCTCGTCGCTTCGGCACCGCGGCGCTGGCGGACGGCTTCCGCCAGTGGGACGTGCCCACTCCGGCAACGCCTAGCCTTTCCCCTCCAGGTCCAACAGCGACTCGACGCGGGCGAGCACCATGTCGATGGCGACCTGGTTCTGGCCGCCGCGCGGGATGATGACGTCGGCGTGGCGCTTGGAGGGCTCCACGAACTCGAGGTGCATCGGGCGGACCGTCCGGCGGTACTGCTCCAGCACGGACTCGACCGAGCGCCCGCGCTCGTGGATGTCGCGCTCCATGCGCCGCATGAGCCGCACGTCGGGCGCGGCGTCCACGAACAGCTTGACGTCCATCCGGACCCGGAGCGCGGGCTCGGCCAGGACCAGGATGCCCTCGACCAGGATCACCGGGCGCGGCTCGATGGGCTCGGTCGCGGGCAGGCGGCTGTGCGTCTCGAAGCTGTAGGTCGGCTTCTCGATGGCGGCGGCGCCCAGGAGCGTGTCCAGGTGGTCCACCATCAGGTCCGTCTCCAGCGCGTCCGGGTGGTCGAAGTTGAAGCGCGCGCGCTGCTCCGGCTCCAGGTGGTCGAGGGGGCGGTAGTACGCGTCGTGGTCCAGGAGCGCGATCCGGCGCGTGCCGAAGCGCTCCATGATCCGCCGCTGGACGGTGGTCTTGCCCGAGCCGGAGCCCCCGGCGATTCCGATGACGACGGACATACGAACGAGGAGTTATGAAGGCGGAACGAGGAAGGACAGGGCCAGTGCGCCACTGAGGCCGCGCTACCGACGGAGCCTGCCCGGCTGGCGGTGGCGGTCGTGAGACGGTCGTTTTACCTTCCTCATTCCGCCTTCTCCGTTTCTCGTTCCCCTAATCGTCGTCGGCCTCGCGGGCGCGACGGGCGGCGGCGGCCTCGGCCTCCGCTTGGGCCCGCGCCTTGCGACGCGCGGCGCGGCGGTCCTCCCACCCCGGGCTCGACACCATGACGACGGTGCCGCCCCCGGCCTCGTTGAGCTCCGACGCGTCCTCGTCCACCTCGTACCCGTCGGGCGCCTCCCACAGGTGGAGGGACTCGACGCTGTCGGCGGTCTCGTTGACGATGTGGGCCACCAAGGACCCGCGCAGCTGCTTGATGCCGTGCGTCACCGCCGTCCGCTCGCCGGAGTCGTCCTGGCGGTAGAACTTGAGGCGGATCATCCGCGCGTACGTCTCGGCGTCGTCCCAGGCCGCTTGGTGCGTGCTGGGCAGCAGGTTCCAAACGGCCTGGCCGGTCAGGAGCTCGTTCAGCGTCGCCGACAGCGGCTCCCGCCAGTAGGCCGAGACCTTGCCCAGGTCGCCCACCTTGGCGTCCATCTTGAGCCGGTAGTTCGGGATCAGGTCGTCGGGGCGCAGGAGCCCGAACAGGCCGGAGAAGATGACTCCGTTCTCCAGCAAGCGGCGCTGGGAGCCGGTCGGCAGGCCGGCAAAGTCCATCGCGGCGTACATCACGCCGGGCCCGTAGCGGTCCACCGACGCCATCAGCGGGCTCCGGTAGATGTCTTTGGTGACCTGGGCCGCCTCCTCCAGCGTGCTGCCCTTGACGCCGAACAGCTTGCCCAGCTCGTCTTCGTCGGCGCCCTTGACCTGGGCCTGGAGCGCGTCGATCAGCGCGCGGCGCTCGGGGTTCAAGGTCGAGAAGAAGTTGAACGTGTTCGACGAGCGGTAGTCGAACATGTCGGGCGCGAGCGGGTTGCCGCCGGTGGCCTTGCCCTCCGCGCTGGGGAGGAGAATGGAGAAACGCACAGAGGGGGGGGTGGGCGCCGGAGCGCGGAGGGTCTAGGCGCGGCCGGAGCGGGCCTGGCTGATGAGCGCGTCGGCCTCGGTCAAGAGCGACTCGGCCTGCTGGCGGGCGTCGGCGACGAGGGCGTCGGCTTGGGCGCGGGCGTCGCTGGAGACCCCGGGGCCATCCATCCGGTCCACGAGGGCGGCGAGGTCGCCGGCGAGCCGGTCCAGGAGGTAGGCCGCACGACGGCGCAGCTGGCGGCCCTCGTCGGGCGCCATCAGCAGCCCGAAGGTGAGCCCGGCGGCTCCCCCGACGAGGAAGCCCCAGATGGAGGCGCGGGCGGCTCGGCTACGCTGGCTCATGTGTTCGGCGGGTGGGGGCTCAGGGAGCGGTCAAGATAGCCGCCCGCGCACGCGCGGTCCCTGGGGCCGAACCGGAAACAGGCCGGCTCCACCATGGGAGACGGCCTGGATCGGGAAGACTGCTGAGTACGCCGCGTCTCGGGAGCGAGGGGCGGCGCCACATCTAGCGGTTCTTCTTCTTGTGACGGTTCTTGCGGAGGCGCTTCTTCCGCTTGTGGGTGGCGATCTTGTGGCGCTTGCGCTTCTTTCCGCAGGGCATAGGTCTCTCGGGTCGAGGGGAAACGGTCGTTACACGACGTAGAGGGCAAAGGTAGGGCCACAACGGCTCGGCCGCCTGCCGCGGTCCGGATCTGGCGGGCGCTTCACGGAGGGCTCTGCCCCGTCCCGCTGACCCCGTGCGGACTGGCGCTCACCAGTAGCCAGTGCGGGCAAGCCACAGGAAGCGTACCGGATCGGATACAGCGATGTCCCAGGGGGTGGACACCAGCGCGGGCGCGCTCCGCCCGAACCGGCGGATCCGCGGATTCCGAGAGGCGCGGGCACATTGGCACGCCGCTTGTCAAGAGATCGAGTACGTCCCGGGGCGCTACGCGCGGGGACGGGAAGAGCGATACCGTGTGCATCAAAGGCTTCGGCCGCACACCGCCGGGCGGACACGTAAGGGTGAGCGTGTCCGCCCGGTTTTTTTGTGTCTGGTCGCGAGGGTGTTGGACTCGGGCTGCGGCGCAGCCGAGCGCGAGCGGCTGTACCGGCGCGCATCCGACGGGCCGCTGGTGGGGAGCAACTTGTGCGACTGGGATGAAGACACGGCGGTGCAGGGACTCGCTCGCGATGTCGTACGTTGACTCCCCAGCGCCGGCGACGGTGCTTGTTCTTTGGGGATGACATGGTTTCGACGAGAGACGTGTGCGGCAGGCCGCGCGCCGGGCGGTGTTCAGTACGCCCGTGATAGCCACTGAACAACAATTGTAGCTGCAAACGACTACTCTTACTCGCTGGCCGCGTAAACACGCCGCTAGCTGTCTCTTACGACGGATGCTCATAATCGATGTAAGAGACACCGACTAGAATGAGCTGGTCCCCAAGCCTCCGGCTGAGGCGACGGGACGAGAACCAACCAGCCTGCGCGCATCCGGAAGCCTGTCAGTGGGCCATGCCGGATGCGCAAAGACCCTAAAACGCTGACTATGCGTGTAGACGCTTGGACTGTAGCGTTTCTCGGACCCGAGTTCGATTCTCGGCATCTCCACCCCTGCGGCTTCGGCCGCCCGACCGCCCCGACCTGGCTCCCGCCGGTTCGGGGCGGTTTCGGATCTGCCCCGCTGGCGGAGGCTGCCCGCCAGCGCGGGAGAGGGCTCGTGGATGTCCGGTTGGGCGACCTGCCCTCAAGGCGTAGGGACACAGCGCGCTGTGCCTGCCGTCGCAGCGGGCTGGCGGACACGGCACGCCGTGTCCCTACCAGAGCCCAACCAGATTTGGGTCACTAGCGGCCGGAGAGAGCAAGCGCGAACGGCAAGACCGGCCCGCTGCCCTTCTTGCGCAGCATCCCCGCGACGACGGTCAGCGTCCACGTCGAGTCGGCGAGGTCGTCCACCAAGAGAACGGGCTGGCCTTGGACCGCTGCCGGCACGCGGGCGGCGTAGGCACCGCGCAGGTTCTCGACGCGGAAGTGGCTGTTGGACTGCTCTGCTTGGGGCTCCTTCTCGCGCACGGCGCCAACGGCCTCCACGAACTCCAGCCCGAGGCGGTCCGCCAGTCGGCGGGCGAAGTCGGGCACCAGCGTCGGGCGTGCTCGGGACGGGACGCACGCGACCCACTGCGGCGCGGGACTCGGTCGCCACTTCTCCTGGATCAGCGTCGCGGCGGCCTCGACCAGATCGTCCGAGAAGTGCCCGGCCTCCCGGCCTTGGGCGACCTCGCGGCCCCAGCCGGGCTCGTTGTAGAAGGCGAGCGCGCGGCCGGGCTCGGCGCGGACGTCCTCGGGGATCTTGGTCCGGTCGGGCCGCTGCTTGCGGGGCTCGATGGGGAGCACGGAGTCGTCCAGGAACGCGGCGGCTTGTCGCACCAACACCTTGTCGGGCTCCTCCGCCAGCAGGGCGTGGCCGAGGCAGACCGCACACTGCCCGCACGGCTCGGCGTCGGGATCATCTAAAGCGTCGCGCAGGAACGCCATCAGGCAACGCTCGCCGTCCATGTAACGCTGCAACTGCTCCTGCTCGGCGCGGCGGATGGCCGTCAGCTTCTCCTGGTGGTCGAGGTCGGGCGCGTAGGCGACGCCGGTCGCGACCCACTGGCGGCCGCTCTTGGCGACGGGAGAGGGGTCGGTGACGTCGAGTCGCTTCAGGACCTTGCCGATCTGCCCACCCGACAAGTTGAGCTCGCGTTGCAGTTCACTCGTTGTCTTGCCGCCGTCCGCCAGCGCGCCCAGGATGGCCTCGACGTGCTCGGCGGGGGGGAAGGCGGACTCGATGAAGTAGTCCGTGATCCGGTCGTCCTCCGAGCCGCTGAGCAGCACGCCGTACGCGTCGGCAACGGCGCGGCCGGCGCGGCCGACCTGCTGGTAGTAGGCCACGACCGAGCCCGGCCGCTGGTAGTGGACCACGAACCCGAGGTCGGGCTTGTCGAAGCCCATGCCGAGCGCGCTCGTCGCCACTAGCGCCTTGACGCCGTTGTCGAGCAGTCGCTGCTCCAGCGCCTCGCGCTCGTCGGTCGGCTGGCTGCCGTAGTACGGCTGGGCGTCGATGCCCTGCGTTTGGAGCCAGGCGCTGACTCGGTGCGCGTCCCTCACCGTCCGCACGTAGACGATGCCGTTGCCCTCGATCCCGGGCAGCGTGCCCGCCAGCCAGGCGAGACGCTCGGCCGGGTGGGGCAGCCGCGTCGCCTGCAGCCGGAGCGAAGACCGGCCCAGCCCGCCCCGGATCGTCCGCACGTCGTCGCCCAACTGGGCCTCGACGTCTTGGACCACGCGGTCGTTGGCCGTCGCCGTCGTCGCCAGCACGGCGACCGATGGCGGCAACTGGCGGAGGACGCGGACGATGCGCTGGTAGTCGGGCCGGAAGTCGTGGCCCCAGTCCGAGATGCAGTGGGCCTCATCGACCACGAACAGCCCGACCTTGCCAGCCACCCGCTCCAGCACGTTCCGGCGGAAGCCGTCGTTGGCCAACCGCTCGGGCGAGATCAAAAGCACGTCGAGCGAGCCGTCGGCGATGCGGCGCTCGATGTCGTCCCAGGCGTCGCGGTTGGTGGAGTTGATGGCGGCGGCCTGGACGCCGATCCGCCGCGCGGCCTCGATCTGGTTCCGCATCAGCGCCAGCAGTGGGGAGACCAAGAGCGTCGGCCCGGCGCCGCGCTCGCGCAGGAGCCGAGTGGCCAAGAAGTAGACCACGCTCTTGCCCCACCCCGTCCGCTGGACGACCAACAGCCGGGCGTCGTCCTCCAGCAGTTGCTCGATGGCTTCCCACTGCCCGTCGCGGAACTCGGCGCCGGGGTTGTTGACGGACTCGCGGAGCAGGGCGAGGGCGGTCTCTTTCGTTGCGTTCATGCCCCAGGGTACGGCGAGGCTCCGCCTCCGTAGCGTCACCGCGGGCTGGCGGCGCGTCTCAGCCGACCTGAGCCGTTCATCCGGGAGCGGTGACCCTCCGCCAACGGGACGAGGTCATCCGCCAGGGGCGGGGCCGAACACGCAGCGGAACGTGTTCGGCCCGACCGGCACGGTCCACACGCCGAACGCCGGCGCCTCACTCGCGGCGGGGTAACTGGCGACGCACGTCCCGCCCGGCGGCGGCGGCCCGGGCCGCCAGTCGCGCGGCCGGGCGGAGGTGTCGTAGCTCATCTTCCGCACGCCGTACTCGCGGCGGATGGCGACGGGGCACGTGGGGTACGTCTTGGGGTCCAGCCCTCCGGGGTGCCGAGGCGCCGGGGGGGCGGGGCGCCAGCGCGCGCGCTCGCCTTCGAGGTCGGCGACGAGGGCGTCGTGCGCCTGGCGGACGCGCAGGAACGCGTCGGCGGAGCCGCCCCGGTCGGGGTGGGTCTCGTGAGCCGCCGTCCGGAACGCCCGGCGCACGTGGTCGGGGCCGGCGTCGTACGGGAGCGACAAAACGCGGAAGGGGTCGGTGCGGTCCAAGGCGGCGGCTGCGGCGGCCCGTCCGCACGCTCGACGTCCGCCGCGGGGTCCCGCCCTCGCCGTGGCGCTCCGCCCGGACCCACGATCAGGCGTCCAGGAAGACCGTGCTCGCGTGGACCGCCAATCGGTCGGGGTCGGGCTTGGGGTACGGCGCGGCCGGCGTCCAGATCGTCTGTCCTTGGTGCTGGTAGTAGACCTTCCCGTTGTCGTAGTCCTCGCGGAGGCGGCGGCTGACCTTGAACTCGTAGTCCGGCGTGACGGTGACGTAGCCGCGGTCGAACAGGCGGTGGACGTCGGCGCGGAGCAGCAGGCCGTTCTCCAAGGTGTGGCCTGCTGAGTCCTGACCGTACGGGACGATGTGGGCGGCGTCGAGGGCCGGCAGCGAGTGCTCGCCCGTCACGGCGCACCGTCCGTAGGCCTGCTCCAGCGCGTACCTGAACGTGCCTTGCCCTAGGCGGGGGCGGACCGTCTGCGCGGCTCCGTATCGCTCGCTCTCCTCCCGGACAAACAGCGGCGCCGTCGCGCCCGGCTGGCGGACGGCCTCGGCGGGAGGGTTGGACAGGTCGAGGGCACGACCGAGCGTAGCGGCTCGGTCCAGGCACGCCTGCCAAATCCGACGCCCTTCGCTTTCATCCGTGTCGTAGGTCTTGCCCACGACCGTGTTGTCTGACCAATCGGACGGGCGCTCGATCCACATCTCGCGTGGGAAGAAGACGGGCGCCGCGAGCAGGATGCACCCGATCCGGTGCTGACTGTTGATCGCCCCTGGCTCACGAACATGTTTCCCGACTCGCTCCGTGACTTCCACCAGCGACGCGGCACCGTTGGCTTGGCCGAACGCCTGCCACGCCTCCCGGACGCTCAGCTTGCGGAACGCGGCGAACAGCCCGAACCCGACGATCGCGTGCCTGTGCGCCTTCTTGAGCTTGAACACAAGAGGCTCCCCGAACGAGAGCGCCTTGAAGTTGACCCGCCCCGACGGCTTCCAGAAGTTGGCCTCGTCGAGCCCGCCGGGCCGCGCCGCCAGCCCGGAGAGGTGGCGGGCCCAGTCGGCGTCGGTGTTGGCGATGAAGAGGCGCACGCGGCCAAGCTAGACCCCGCCCGCTCCCCTGGCGACACGCGCCGCCAGTGGGAGGTAGCTACTCGCCGGCCTCGGCGGGGACGGGGAAGCCGCGGTCGCGCATGAGCGCCTCGATGCCCGCGTCGCGCCCGCGGAACTGGCGGTACGCCTCAGCGGGGTCGAGGGCGTTGCGGGGGGCGAACAGGTAGCGGACCAGGCGTTGGGCGACCTCGGCGTCGTAGAAGCCGCCGGGGGCTTGGGTGAACGCCTCGGCCGCGTCCGACGTCAGGACGTCGGCCCACAGGTAGCCGTAGTAGCCCATCGCGTAGCCCTCGCCGGAGAAGACGTGGCCGAAGTGCGGCGTCCGGTGGCGCATGACCACCTCCGAGGGCATCCCGAGTCGGGCCAGCGTTTCGCGCTCGAACGCGTCAGGGTCCACGTTCGAGGGATCATCGAGCGTGTGCAACTCCAAGTCGATCAGCGCCGAGGCCAGGTACTCGACGGTCCCGAACCCCTGGTTGAACGTCGCCGCCCGACGGATTTTTTCGATTAACTCCGCCGGCATCGGCTCGCCCGTCTCGACGTGAACCAAGTAGTTCTCGACGACGGGGTCGGTCAGCAACCAGCGCTCCAAGAGCTGGCTCTGGAACTCGGTGTAGTCGCGCACGCCGCCATCCAGCGTCGGGTAGTCCACGTTCGAGGCGAGGAAGTGCAGGGCGTGGCCGAACTCGTGGAACAGCGTCTCGGCGTCGTCGAGCGAGATCAGGACCGGCTCGCCCGGGGCGCCGGGGACGAAGTTGGAGTTGTTGGACGCGAGCACCGTCTCGGGTCCCCAGACCGTCGTGTGGCTGCGGTAGGTCGTGGCCCAGGCGCCGGAGCGCTTGCCGGCGCGCGCGAACGGGTCGAGGTACCACAGCCCGACGTGGTCGCCAGTCGCGCGGTCTGTCACCTCGAACACGGTCACGTCGGGGTGGAAGACCGGGACGGAGCCCTGGGGCACGGGCTCGAAGGCGAACCCGAACAGCTCGCCGGCCACGTAGAACATGGCCTGGTTCAGCTTGTCGAGCTGGAGGTACTGCTTGACCTCGTCGGAGTCGAGGTCGTAGCGCTCCTGGCGCACCTTCTCGGCGTAGTAGCGGTAGTCCCACGGCTCGATGGTGACGCCGTCGCCGCGCTCGTCCGCCACAGCTTGCATGTCGGCGACCTCCTCAGCGACGCGCGCCACGGCGGCGGGCCAGACGGCCAGCATCAGATCGCGGGCACGTTGGGGCGTCTGGGCCATTCGGTCCTCCAGGCGCCAGTCGGCGAAGGTGTCGTAGCCCAACAGGCCGACGCGCTCGTCGCGCAGCGCCAGGATCTCGGAGATGAGCGCGTTGTTGTCGTTCTCGTCGGCGTTGTCGCCGCGGCTGTAGTATGTCCGCCAGACGGTCTCGCGCAGGTCGCGCTCGTCGGAGAACGTCAGGAAGGGGTCCATCGACGACCGCGTGTTGGTGACGGCGTACTCGCCGGCTCGGCCGCGCTCCTCGGCCGCCGCCGCGGCGCTGGCGACGTAGCTGGCCGGGAGCCCCGCCAGTTGGTCGGCCGTGAAGTACGTCACGTAGCCCTCCTCGTCGGCCAGGACGTGGTCGCTGAACTCGTTGTAGAGCTCGGCCAGCCGGGCGTCGATGGCGGCGTAGCGCTCCTTCTTGTCGCCCGTCAGCGTGGCCCCGTTGCGCGTGAACCGGTCGCTGACCAGCTCCACCAGCCGGACCTGGTCAGGGCGGAGCCCGAGCTTGGGGCGGTCGGCGTGGACGGCGGCGACCCGGGCGTACAAGTCGGCGTTCTGGGTGATCTGGGTGCCGTACTCGGACAAGCGGGGCGCCATCCGGGCCTGGATCTCCCTAAACTCGGGGCTCGACAGGTTCGAGGACCAGATGCCGTAGTAGGTGAACGCGCGGTCGAGCGGACGGCCCGAGCGCTCCAGCGCCACGATCGTGTTCTCGAACGTGGGCGGCTGGGGGTTCTGGGCGATGGCGTCGATTTCGGCCAGGTGCGCGGCCATGCCGGCTTCGAGCGCCGGCTCCAGGTCGTCCAGGTCCATCTGGTCGAACGCCGGGACGCCGCCGTACGGCCCGGCCCACTCCGCCAGCAGGGGATTGGTGAGGGCGACGGGCGGAGCGGTGTCAGGCATCGAGGAGTCGGGGGGAGCAGTCGGAGCGCAAGCGGAGACCGCCAGAGCGAGGGCAAGGAGGGTCGGGCGCATCGGCGGATGGAGTCGAGTGGCGGGGAGGTAACGACCCAGCCGTCGCGCCGGTGCCACTGGCGGGCGGATTGGGCACGGAGGCAGTTCCGGGGGTGGTGTCCGGAGAGACTTTCTCAGGGCCCCTCTCCACCCTCAGGGGGAGAGGGCTGGGGTGAGGGGGGGCTCCGGTCTGACCTGTACCGCCGGCGTGGCTCCGATCCCCTCACCCTGTCCCTCTCCCCAGGGAGAGGGGACTTCTTAGAGACTGTTTGGGGAGCGGCCGATGTGAGCCCGAGCGCGACCGTCAGCGTCTGACGAGTCCTACCTCACCAGACGCTCCGACCCATGCGCTCACGACGCTACGGATCGGACCTGACGGACGCGCAGTGGCAAGCTATCGCCCCGCAGTTCGCAGGCCACCGCTCCATCAAGCACCACGCCCGCCACGTCTTCGACGCGCTGCTCTACCTCGCCAAGACCGGGTGCCAGTGGCGCTACCTCCCGGACTCATACCCTCCCTGGCAGAGCGTTTACTACGTGTTCCGGCGCTGGATCGAGCGTGGGCTGCTCGATGGCCTGCTCCACCGACTTCGACGCCTCGTGCGGCAGCGAGCCGGACGGCACCCGAGCCCATCGGCGGCCGTCATCGACAGCCAGTCGGTCAAGACGAGCCACGTCGGCGGCCCGCGTGGGTTCGACGGAGGCAAGCGGGTCCACGGTCGCAAGCGCCACATCGTGACCGACACGCTCGGGCTGCTGCTGGCGGTCGTCGTCCACCGGGCCGACATCAACGACAGCCAGCGGGTGCCGCACCTGCTCGACCGAGTCCAGGCCCACGCCTCGCGCCTGGAGGTCGTCTACGCCGACGAGGGCTACGCCGCGACCCCCGCCGGGATGATCTGGCGGCTCTACGGGTGGTCGTTCCGGCGCGTGCGGCGGCTGGATCCGGGCTTTGTCGTGCTTGCGAAGCGGTGGGTCGTCGAGCGGACGTTCGCGTGGTTCGGAGGCTACCGGCGGTTGTCGAAGGACTACGAGCGGCAGTGCGTCACGAGCGCAGCGATGGTCCAGCTAGCCGCGATCCGGCTCATGGCCCGGCGCCTCGGCTAGCTTCCCCAAACAGTCTCTTAGGATGGCATGCAAACCCTGGAGGGCATAATGCACTGTAGGGACACCATGCATGGTGTCCGATCTAGCGGCCGAGCCCAAAGCCGTCAACGAGTAGAGGCCCACCGTCGGCGGGCCTCTACGGGGAAGGACGAACCCGGAGCGCCTAGCTGGCGGCCAGCATCCGGATAGCGTCGATCAGCATCTGGACCTTCGTCGGATCGCTGCTAGACGAAACGTTACGCGCGAGATCATTCGAGATCGCCATCAGCGCGTTCTCACGGAGACGCCGCGACTCGCCCTCCGCCGCCGCCAGTCCGGCGCGGATGGCGGACAACCGGTCCATCGACAGGCCGCCCGAGCGCTCGAGCTGGTCGGCGTAGGCGCGAGCGAGCGCGAACGTGGCCGGCCACTCGTACTTCGGCTGGCCCTGGGCGTTGAGCACGTCCAGGCGGACCGAGTTCGCGGCGTCGATCTCGTTCTGCGACAGGTGCCCGCTGGGCTCCAGCGCGAACACGTCGAGCCCGCGCGCGATCTCCGAGCTCACGATCATCCCGTTGTACCAATACACCGACCACGAGCCGCCCATCTGGAACTCGTCCGCGTTGATGGGGCCGCGGTCGTGGAAGGCGATCTCGACGGGGTTGGCGGCGTCGGTCCAGTCGAAGATCGAGATCCCGCCTTGGTACCACGCCTGCACCATCACATCGCGGCCCGGGATCGGGATCAGCGAGCCGTTGTGGGCCACGCAGTTCTCTTGGCTCGTCTGGGCGGCCGGCATCTTGTAGTAGCTGGCGAAGTCCATCTCGCCGCCGGCGAGCGTAAAGATGGCGTTGGCGCCCCACTCGTACGGGTCGTCGGCGCGGCACTTGGGCTGGCCGCCGCCGCCCCACTCGTCGGTGAAGAGCACTTTCGTGCCGTCGTTGTTGAACGTCGCCGAGTGCCAGTAGGCGAAGTTGGAGTCCGCGACGGCGTCCAGGCGGCGGGGCATGGCGGGGTTCGAGATGTCGAGCAGCAGCCCGTAGCCCTCGCACGCGCCGCCGGCCAGGCCGATGGCGGGGTAGAGCGTGATGTCGTGGCACTGGTCGGGGCCGGTGCGCTCGACGGCGCTGGGGTCGCCGAACCGCTCGGCCAGCATGGCGGGAAGCCGCTCGCGCAGGGCGGTCGAGTCGGCGGCCGTGGCCTCGATCCCGCCGCGCTCGGCGACGACGGAGGCCAGCATCGGCGAGATCATGCCCTCGGGCAGGATGCGGTCTTGGCCGAAGAAGTAGACCACGAACCGGCCCTCGGCGCGCGCACGCTCGATCTCGGCCTTGTCGGCCGGGGCCAGGCCGTGCGTCGGCGGGGCCTCCAGGTCGTCGAAGATCCGGGGCGAGTTCACGATGGCGGCCTCCGTCGGCGCGTCGAGCGGCACCTTGATCACCTCGATCCGGAACAGCGCCGTGTTGGGGTCCTCATCGCGCGCCACGCCCGAGCAGCCCGCCAGCTCCTCGGCCGGCCGGACGGACGCCGAGCCCGAGATGTAAACGTAGACGTTCTCGTCGTCGTTGGGGTCCTTCAAGACCGAGTGCGTGTGCGAGCCGCGGCAGGTCTGGACGTTGGCGACGTACTCCGGATTCCGGACGTCGGTGATGTCGAAGATCCGCAGCCCGCGCAACCGGTCGGGGCTGACGCGCTGGTCGTTGCCCTGCGTGCCGCAGTCGAGACGGCCCCCGAGCCCCTCGCCCGAGACGAACATCAGGTTGCCGTAGACCGAGACGTCGCTCTGGGACGCCGGGCACACGTACTCCGTGACCAGCTCGGGCCGGGTCGGGTCGGACAAGTCCCAGACCATGATCCCGTTGTAGTTGCC
This sequence comes from Rubricoccaceae bacterium, assembly GCA_963789285.1. Classification (GTDB taxonomy): domain Bacteria; phylum Bacteroidota; class Rhodothermia; order Rhodothermales; family Rubricoccaceae; genus Rubrivirga. The sequence goes on along the minus strand of CAWBJZ010000004.1, from coordinate 719,325 downwards.
CTGGAAGGCGTAGTCGCCCTGGAACGCGAGGTCGGAGTTGGTGATGCCGACGAACGCCTCAGGTGGGGCCGTGGACGACAGCTTGCGCAGGTTCCACATCGCCTCCTCGGCGTCGAACAACCCGGCGCCGAGCCCGACGCGGGTGTTGGGCGCGGGCGTCGGGGCCGGGAGCGCCATGGCGCGCTGCATGGTGGTCGGCGCGTCCGAGGTCATCGGGGCCGAGGGCGCGCAGGCGGCGATGGCCAAGGCCAAGCCGAGCGGGAGGGCGAGTCGGAGGAGGGGTTTCATGGGGTCGGGGTGGTGGGTCAGTCGGGGACCTGGCGGAGCATGAGCTCCATGCGTTCGATCTCGGTCACCTGGTCGGCGTTGATGTCGGAGGCCAGCTTGAAGGCGTCGTCGTCCTGGGCCGCGCCGTCGCTGGCGAAGAGGGTGTCGACCATGGTGATGGCGCCGCCGTGGTGCTGGATCATGTAGCGCAGGAACAGGCGGTCGAAGTCGGCGCCCCGGGCGGCGTCGAGCTCTTCGAGCTGGGCCTGGGAGAGCATGCCCGGCATCCCGCTGTGGTCCATGCCGCCGTGATCCATCGCGCTGTGGCCCATCGCGCTGTGGCCCATCGCGCTGTGGCCCATGCCCTCCGGCTGGCGGTCGATCTCGGCGCCGTGGTTCATGGCGCCGTGGCCCATCCCGCCCTCCGCGGCGTCGGCCTCGTCGGGCGCCTCCATGGTCACCGTCAGCATCAGACCCTCAACCCTGGGAACGGGGACGGGCTGGCCGCGCTGCCGCAGCCAGCGCTGCATCGACTCGATCTCGTCGTTCTGGGCGTTGACGATGCGGGCCGCCAGCCGCTGGACCGCCGGGCTCGCGCCATGCGTGGGCGCCAACCGGGACATCACGAGCGCCTGGGCGTGGTGCCCGATCATGCCCGTCATGAAGTCCACGTCGGCCGGGGTGAAGTCGGCGCGGGCGGCGCTGCGGCGCTCCCAGTAGAGCGATTCGAGGTCGGCGCCGGGCGCCTCCGCCGCGGACGGGGCGGAGGCGACGGTCGAGCTCGCGCACCCAGCGAAGGGGAGCGCGGCCAACGCGATCAAGCCGAGGACAGCGCGAGAGGACATAGCACCAGGGTGGGACCCCCCAATGTATGGGATTCGAGACCGGGATGGCCTAGCCCGACCCCGAGCCGCCTCAAAGTCGTCGTCGGTGGGACTTCCCCGACGTCGTATCGTTCTCCCCGCCCTTGCCCGCGTACCGAGTGGACCCCGCCGTCGCTTTCCCCTGCCTGTCCTCCGACCAGATCGAGCGCGTCCGCCGGGCGGGGCACGAGTCCAGCGTGGGCCAGGGCGAGATCCTGTTCCGCGAGGGCGACCACGCCTACAGCTTCTACGTCGTCCTGGAGGGCGCGGTGATGGTCTACGAGGACACCGACTGCGAGCGGCCGCTGACTTCGGAGCCCATCGGGCCCGGGCAGTTCCTGGGCGAGGTCGGCCTGCTACTGGGCGAGGCCGTCTACGCGACCGCGCGCGTTGACGAGCCGGGCCGTGTGCTGGAGGTCGCGCCCGAGCGGTTCCGCGAGCTGATGGGCGGGGACACCGACCTCGCCGAGGTCGTGCTGGCGGCGTTCACGGCGCGGCGCGGGTTCGTCTCCGACAGCGCCTCCGGGCTGCAGATGGTGGGCTCCCAGACTGACCCCGACGCCGTCCGGCTGGCGGAGTTCTCGCGCCGGAACTACCTCCCGTTCCGCTGGCTCGACCCGGCGACCGACGCCGACGAGGCCCAGCGCGTGCTCGACACGCACGACCGCCAGCTGGACGAGCTCGACGGCCCGGTCGTGCTGTGGGGCTCGGAGACCGTGCTCGACAACCCGACGTTGCTGGAGCTGGCGCGCGCCGTCGGCATCGGGCGCGAGCCCGACCCCGAGTCCGTCGCCGACCTGGTGATCGTGGGCGCCGGGCCGGCTGGGCTGGCGGCAGCGGTCTACGGGGCGTCCGAGGGGCTTGGACACCGTGATCCTGGACGAGATGGGCGCCGGCGGCCAAGCGTCGTACTCGTCGTGGATCGAGAACTATCTCGGCTTCCCCGCCGGGCTGTCGGGGACCGAACTCGCGACCCGAGCGACCCTGCAGGCGCGGAAGTTCGGCGCCCGGTTCGTGACGCCCCACCGCGCCGCGGCGCTCCGCCGCGACGGCGACGCCTACGCCGTCGAACTGGCCGACGGCGACGCCGTCCGGGGCCGGGCCGATCGTGCTGGCGACGGGCGCCCACTACCGCCGACTCCACGTGCCTCACCTCCGCCGGTACGAGGGCGCCGGCATCTACTACGCCGCGACCGAGATGGAGGCGCGCGGCTGCCGCGACGCCACGGCCGTCGTCGTCGGCGGGGGCAACTCGGCCGGCCAAGCGGCCATGTTCCTGTCCGAGCGCGCCGCCCGCGTCCTGCTGCTCGTCCGCGGCGACGGGCTGACCGAGAGCATGAGCAGCTACCTGTCGGACCGGATCGAGGCGTCCGACCGCGTCGAGCTCCGGACGCACTCCGAGGTGACGGCGCTCCACGGGACCGACGGCGATCACCCCGCGCTGGCGGCCGTCACCGTCGAGCACAACGAGTCGGGCGAGACCGAGCGCGTCGAGACGCCCGCGCTGTTCGTCTTCATCGGCGCCGACCCCTGCACGACCTGGCTCAAGCCCGGCCAGGACAACGGCGCGTTGGGTCTGGCTCTGGACAAGCACGGCTTCATCGAGACCGGATCCTCGGTTGCCGACCTCGACCCGGAGACGTGGGCCAACGGCTCCAAGCCGACGACGTTCGAGACCAGCCTGCCGGGCGTGTTCGCCGTCGGCGACGTCCGCGCGGGATCGACCAAGCGCGTCGCCGGGGCGGTGGGGGAGGGGGCCGTGACGGTCAAGGCCGTCCACGGCCGGCTGGCGGTTGAGGAGACGCCTGAGGATTAGGGAAGCTCAGCACTTCGGACGTGCCGCTCCCCCCGTCCGAGCGCCCATCGCGCCGACTGCGTCGTCGCTCAGCGGGCGCCCAGACTGTCCCCCTCACGGGTGAGGGGGACAGCTTTCCGAGCGGGGAGCGCTAGCGACCAGCCGGAAAGCGGGGGGAGCGGCCCGGGCGACGAAGGACACTCGCCCACACGCGCCGCCAGTCGCGCGGCGACGCCCAGTCGTCACCGGCGCGCGGGTAGACTCCGCCAGTCCCCCGACCGCCGTGCTCCGAAAGATCCTCCACGTTGACATGGACGCGTTCTACACGTCCGTCGAGCAGCGCGACAACCCGGCGCTGCGCGGTCGGCCGGTCGTGGTGGGGAGCAAGAGCGACAGGGGCGTGGTCGCCGCGGCCAGCTACCAAGCGCGGCCGTTCGGCATCCACAGCGCCATGCCGATGGCGTGGGCGCGGCGGCGGTGCCCCGACCTGGTGATCGTGCCCGCGCGGTTCGGCGTCTACAAGTCCGTCAGCGCCCAGGTCCGCGCCGTCTTCGACCGCTACAGCGACCTGGTGGAGCCGATGTCGCTCGACGAGGCCTACCTCGACGTCACCGAGCCGCTGGCGGGCCCCGCCAGCGGGACGTTGGTCGCCCAGGCCATCCGCGCCGAGATCCAGCACGAGACCGGGCTCACCGCCAGCGCCGGGGTCTCGTTCGGGAAGTTCCTCGCCAAGACCGCCAGCGGCCTCGCCAAGCCCGACGGGTTGCACGTGATCACGCCCGACCAGGCGCCCGCTGTGGTCGCGTCCCTGTCCGTCGAGGACATCCACGGCGTCGGACCGGCGACGGCACGGCGCCTGCACCGACTAGGCATCGAGACCGGTGCCGACTTGCAATCGTGGGACGCCGACGCGCTGGAAGCCCAGTTGGGCCGGACCGGGCGCTGGCTCGCCCGCATCGCGCGGTGCCAGGACGACCGCCCCGTCCGGTCCCACCGCGTCCGGAAGTCGGTCGGCGTCGAGCGGACGTTCTCGCGCGACGAGCGCGGCGGCGACGCGCTCGCGGCCCGGCTGGCGCCCATCGCCGCCGAGCTGGCGCGCCGGCTGGAGCGGCACGGCGTCGCGGGCAAGACGGTCACGCTCAAGATCAAGAGCGGCTCGTTCGTCATCACCTCGCGGAGCACGACGCTGGCCAGCTCCGTCGCCAGCGAGACGGACCTGCTCGGGATCGGGATCGCGCTGCTGCACCGGCCGGCGGTTCCCACGCACCCCGTCCGACTGGTGGGGCTGACGGTCTCGGCGTTGGTGGACGCCCGCTCGGGCCGCCAGCTCGCCTTCCCGTTCGCGCGGCCGGGTGCAGAGCTGGCCGAGACCCCAGAGTAAAAGGCTACGCCTCCTCGGCGCTCGCCCACCGCTCGCCGTCGAACCGGTCGAGCACGAGGGGGCGGCTGGCGGGCGCCGTCGCCGCGAACGAGAACGCGGCGCGGACGGCTCCAGCGTCGGCGCGGTCGGGGTCGGAGGCGTAGATCGTCGCCAGGGTGTCGCCGGGCTGGACGCGGTCGCCCGGGCGGGCGTGGAGCACGATGCCGGCCTTGGGGTCCACGTCGTCCTCCTTCTTGGCGCGACCAGCGCCCAGGTCCACGGCCGCCAGGCCCAGGGCCATCGGGTCGAGGTCGGAGACCACGCCGGCGGTCTCGGCGGCGACCGTGGCGACGGGCTCGCCCATCAGGCTGGCGGGGTCGGTCAGCGCGTCGGGGTCACCCCCTTGCGCCTCAACGATCTCCTGAAAAACGCCGAACGCCCAGCCGTCGCGCAGCGCCGCCGTCGCGAGCTGGTGGCCCTGCTCGGGCGACTCGGCGGCGCCGCCCAGCCACAGCATCTCGCCCGCCAGCGCCAGCGTCACCTCCGTCACGTCGGGGCACGGGCCGCCGGCCGGGGTCTCGTTCTTGAGGATCGAAATCGCCTCGGCGGTCTCCGGCCCGTTGCCGATGGCGCGACCGAGGGGCACGTCCATGTCGGTCAGCAGAGCGACGGTCGGCGTCCCGAACTCGCGCCCGACGCGGCACCAGCGTCTCCGCCAGTTCGCGCGCCCGGCCCTCCTCCTTCATGAACGCGCCCCGGCCCATCTTGACGTCCAGCACCAGGGCGTCGATGCCCTCCGCCAGCTTCTTGGACAGGATCGAGGCCGCGATCAGCGGGATCGACTCGACGGTCCCCGTCACGTCGCGCAGCCCGTAGAGCTCCTTGTCGGCGGGCGCGATCTCGCCGGTCTGCCCGATTAGCACGGCGCCCACCTCGGCCAGCACCTCGCGGTAGCGCTCAATGCTCAGGCCGACGTCGAAGCCGGGGATGGCCTCCAGCTTGTCTAGCGTGCCGCCGGTGTGGCCGAGCCCCCGGCCCGAGATCATCGGGACCGGCACGCCGCACGCGGCGACGAGGGGCGCCAGCACGAGCGAGACCTTGTCGCCCACGCCGCCGGTCGAGTGCTTGTCCACCTTCACGCCGTCGATGTCGGACAGGTCGAGGACCGTGCCCGAGTGCAGCATCGCCCGCGTCAGCGCCGCCGCCTCGGCCGCGTCGAGGCCCTGCAAGAACGCCGCCATCAGGAACGCCGACATCTGGTAGTCGGGCACGTCGCCGGCGGTGTAGGCGCGGATGAGCGCGCCGATGTCGTCGGCCGAGAGCACGCCGCCGTCGCGCTTGGTGGTGATCAGGCGGACGACGTTGAGCTCGGGCACGGGCGGCGGAGGCGGGGAGGGGCACCAACGCCCAGATCGCTCCGGCGTTCTTCGCCGCGCGCCCGCGCGACTGGCGGCTCGCCCGTCCGGGGCCGGCGACGCGCGCCGGAGCGTGCCGAGGCCAGCCGCCAGCGGGGCGCCCCCGCACCCGGCGAGCTACAGCAGCCCCTCGTACTTCAGGCCGATCATGGCGCCCGCCGTGGTGTCCCCGAAGCGGAAGTTGGCCGGCACCTGGATGCCGATCCCGATCTCGGGCGTGATGAACGCGTGGGCCTCGCCCAGCACCGACAGCCCGACGCGCGTGGGCAGCCGTTCCCGTGGGGACGAGCGGCCGTCGCAGAAGAGGAAGCACGCGTTGCTCGTGCGCCCGCCCACCACGCCCGGCCCCATCGACAGGCCCAGGCGGATCCGGCCGTCCGCGGCCTCGGTCAGCACGCCCACCAGCCCGGCGACCTCCCACCGCTCGGAGTTGTCGAACAGGAACCCCGCGCTCAAGGTGCCGCTCACGCGCGCCGTGAACTCCTCGTCGCGCGCGCCGAGCGCGAGCGCGAGTCCGATCCCGCCCGTCGTCTCGTCGCCGCCCCCGCCCACGTAGACGCCGCTGGCGGACTGCACGGTGAACCACGGAGCGGAGCGGCGGCGGTTGGGATCGGCTTGGGCGAACCCGCCCAGGGCGGCCTGGCGCGCTTGGTGGACGCGGGCAGCGACGTAAGCCGCCTGGACGCCCGCCGAGTCGGGCACGAGCTCGACGCGGACGGCGTCGGGTTCGAGGTCAAAGAGCGCCCCCGACTGGGCGTCGACGGCGATGCCAGCCATGCCATTGAGGGCGCTCAGCAGCAGGGTGCCGGCGACAGCGCCGGAGTTGATCTCGCGCCGGACGACCGCGCTCGCCGGCTGGTACCCCTCGCGCACCACCTCCAGCCGATGCCCCCGGGAGCGCCGAACCTCCAGCGCCGTCGGGGTGACCCCGGCCGGGACGTCGTTGACGAACACGTAGGCGCTGTCTTGGTCGGCGTCCACGAAGAGGGACGTCGTGTGCCCCCGGGCCATCGTCATGCAGCCGCTGGCGGCGACGGCCAAGGTGAGCAGGAGGAACGTCCGCATGGGTCTGGTGGAGCGCGCAGGCTCCAGGGTACCGTCGCGCTCTGCACCGGCGCCTGGTCCAAACGCACTACTGGCGGATGACGCCCGCCAGCCGGGCACGAACGACGCGAGGCGGGCCGCCGGAGCAGCCCGCCTCGCGGACGGTCGGGTGCGGACGGGGCTAGTCGTCCTCGGTGTCGCGGGCCGGGTTCTCGGGCGACGACGCCGGCGGCTTGGCCGTGCCGGGAACGGGCTCGTTGTCGATGGTCTTCGACTCGAGCATGTTGTCGCCGACGACCTCCTTGGCCTCGGCGATCTCCTCGGCCTTGGCGGCGTCGCGCGCGGCCTCGTCGGCGGCGGCCTCCTCCTGGGCGGCGACGGCCTGCTTGGCCTGGTCGTTGCCGTAGCGGCGCATGAACTTCTCGACGCGGCCGGCGGTGTCGACCATCGTCTTCTTGCCCGTGTAGAACGGGTGGTTCGAGGAGTCGACCTCGGAGCGGTACTCCTTGGCCATCGTGGACCGGGTCGTGAACTCGGTGCCGTCGGCCAGGGTGACCTTGATGAACGGGTAGTCGGGGTGGATGTCGGTCTGCATCAGTCGGAGTCGCGTGCGAAGAGCGAGAAGGTAGAGGCGCGCGCGCGGCCGGCCCAACCGCTCGGCGCGGTGTTCCCTTGGTCTTCGCCTAGAGGAGGTACCCCAGCACCAGGTCCGCGGCGATCAGCGCCGCCAGCAGGCTGGCGACGAACCGGCTCCACGACGGCCCGCTCTCGTTCCGAAGCGCCACGCCGACGATCACCAGCAGCGCGGCCAGCGCCATCCGCCCGGTCGGCAGGCCGTCCTCGCCCGTCGGGCTGCCCAGGACGGCGTAGGCCAAGACGGCAAGCGCGCCGACGACGATGGCGACGAGTCCGGAGACGCGGGCGGCGGACTCGACAGGCATGCGTGCAGAGGGGACGTTGCCCCCGATGTTAACTCACGGCCTCGGTTCCGTAGACACGCCCTCCCGCCGCGCTGGCGGACGGCGCCCGCCAGTGGGAGGAGGCCTTGGGCTACAGCGCCTCCATGCCGAAGACGGCGTTGGCGAACAGCACCTGCCCGTCGGCCCAGAAGCCGCGGAAGAGCGGGGAGTCCACCATCGTCACGACGTGGCCTCGGCCCAGGCCGTGGACCCCGAACACCAGCGTGTCGGCCAACCGCTCGCGCGTCTCGGCGCCTGCGAAGCCCGCCGTCGGCGCGCCGCTGCGGACGACGCCCACGTTCCAGCCGTCGGCCAGGAACTCGACGGCGGTCGTGCGGCGCTTCAAGACGTACATGTGGTCGGGGTAGCCGTAGGCCAAGGGGTGCGAGTCGTCCAGGGCGACGCGGTAGATCGCGCCCGGCACGTCGCCTGAGACGTCCTGGCGCTCGCGGTCGCCGTAGCGGCGGAGCCGGCGCTCGGCGGAGGTGTCGGGCGCGGCGGCCTTGCGCGTGGCCACGCCGAAGCCGTCCTTCCCGGCGAGCGCGGTCACGGCGCCCTCCATCGCGATCAGCCGCCCGCCGGCCCTCACCCAGTCCCGGAGCGCGTCCGCGCGCTCGTCGCTGAGCCACTGGCGGTAGCCGCCGTCGGGCATCACCAGCACGTCGAGCTCGGCCAGCTCGGCGGCGGAGACGTCGTCGGCGGTCAAGAGGGAGGCCGGGTACTCCACGACCGCGTCGAACCAGTGCCACACCTCGCCCAACGCGGTGGGGGAGACGGGCGCGTCGGCCAGGACGCCGACGGTGGGCTGGCGGACGAGGCCGACGCGGTTCGAGCCCAGGTCCGGCCCGGCGCTGGCGAACGCCGACGACAGCGGCGCCGCGTCGCCTCCGGCCAGGGCGACGGCCTGCTCGACGATGTCTCCAGATCGTCCACGCGCGCGTTGCCAGCGCGCGCGACGACCAGGGCCCCGCGTCCAAACGGCCGGCCGTCCGCTTGCGACGAGTCCGGCAGGACGCGGACGCCGACGCCGTGGCGCAGCAGGTGCGAGAGGGCGCGGACCGCGCCGGGCGAGCCCCAGTTAATGACAGTCCCGTAGCCCATCCCGGAGAACGGGCGCGGCGGCTCGCGGCTTTGCGTCGCCGCGACGGTCTCCTCCGACGCGATGCCCTCGACGCCGTAGACGTAGGGCAGCGCCCAGGCCGTCGCGTCGTAGGTCACGGAGTCGGCCAAGGTGGCGTCGGGCTCGAACAGGACGGCCGCCAGCCGGCCGGCGGGCTGGTCGGCCGAGACCACCAACGCCCCGGGCCGGACCTGGGCGCGGCCGGTCTCGGGCGCCTCCAAGCCTCCGCCGTAGCGGACGCCTCGGACCGTCTGGCCATCGGCCCAGCCGTACGTGATGCCCTGGAGGTCGAGCAAGTCGGCCAGTGCTGCCAGCCGGCCCGGCTCGCCCTGTGCGACGTAGGACACGGCGCCTTGGGGCCGCTCGTCGAAGTAGGCCGCGAACTGGCGGGCGACGTCGGCGGCGTTCCGCTCCGTCGTGGCGACGGTCTCCATCCCGCTTGCGACGTGGTTCCGGATGCGCTCGGCCAGGCGCAGCGTGTCGCCCTCGGCGGTCACGATCGCCAGCCCGGCGCGGCCGGACCCGCCCTGCTCGTAGGTCATGCCCACGGCGCCGTTGAACGTGGGCCAGGTGTCGCCGTAGCCGGGGTAGAAGAGGTCGAACACCTCGCGCGTGAAGTACAGCGAGCCCTGGGCGTCGAAGACCCTAGCGTTGGCGCGCCCGATGGTCGTTTGGAAGTCGCGCTGGAAGTCCGAGATCCGGGGGTGGAACGGCTCGGCGGCCGGCGCGAAGTAGTACGGGCTGTCGACGCCCTGCTCGTGGAAGTCGACGTGGACGGCGGGCATCCAGCGCTGGTAGACCGCCAAGCGCGCTCGGGTCTCGGGCTGCGTGCCCCAGGCCCAGTCGCGGTTGAGGTCGAAGAGGTAGTGGTTGAAGCGGCCGCCGGGCCAGGGCTCGTCGTGCTCGCGCGCGTCGGGGTCGGCGATGGGCCGGGCGCCGCGGCGCTGCTGGTAGCCGGTGACGTAGCGGTCGCGCCCGTCGGGGTTGAGGCACGGGTCGAGCACGACGACCACGTCGTCCGGCGGGTCGGTCGCCAGCCGGTACAGCGTCTCCATGGCCGCCTCCGTGCTCACCGACTCGTTGCCGTGGACGTTGTAGCTCAGCCAGACGACCGGCTTGATGGGCGCGCCCCCGCCCCGCGTCGCGGCCACGTGCGACTGGCGGACGGCTTCGGCGTCGCGGCCGACGACGGCGACCAGGAGCGGCCGGCCCTCGGGCGTCTCGCCGTACCGCTCGACCGTCACCACGTCCGACGCCGCGCCGACGGCGTCGACGTAGTCCACGACGCGGTGGTGGCGCGTGAACCGATCCCCGAGCTCGTAGCCCAGGAACTCGGCGGGGGACGGGACCTGGGCGCTGGCGGCCGTCGCGAGCGCGGCGGCGAGCACCGCCAGTAGGACGGGGGCGAGGGGGCGGACGGGCACGGCGGGGTGTGGAGGGAGCGCAGCAAGGTACCGGCGCGCACGACCCCCTTAGAGGCCTGGGCCGGCGGGGGAGCCCCGGAGGGCGGCCAGCCGGTCGTGCACGTCGAACGGGACGGCCTCGCCCGAGGCGAGGGCGTGCTCCAACAGCCACACCGCCCGCTCGCGCCCTTGGGCGGAGGTGTCCTCGGCGAGGAGGGCGGCCAGCGCGACCGACGCCTCGCCGGCGAGGGCGCCGCCCGGTGCGCACATCGCCAGCACCTCGTCTCGTGTGAGGCGGCGGACGGCCGTCAGGTCCGAGCCAAGCGCGCGCTCCAGCCCCTCCGCGAGGTGCGCCTGGGCTTCCTCCGGCTGGTCAGTCCGCTTGCGGAACAGGACGTGGGCGAGCACCGCGGCGAGCTGCTGGACCTGGCGGAGCAGGGTGTCCTGCTGGAACATGGCGTCGGTGGCGGAGGAGCACACAGGTCGGCTCGGCGGAGCCGTGCGGTTCGGATTTCGGGCGCCTACCCCTCCGCGCGGAGCACCGCCAGCGGTGGCTGGCGGAGCGCGCCCCTGCTGCCGGCCAGTCCCACGAGGGCCGTCAGCGCGGGCACGATCACCAAGGCCCAAGCCAGCCACGTGAGGTCCGGGCGGAAGGGGATCTCGAAGGCGAACCGCGCCAATCCCCACGCCCCGGCGACGGCCAGCAGCCCGCCGACGAGCGCCGCCAGCACGCCGAGCAGGGCGTACTCCGCCAGCAGGATCCGCCGCACCTGGGCCCGGCTGGCGCCCAGCGTCCGCAGGACGACGGCCTCGCGCGTTCGCTGCGCCAAGGCGACGCGGACGGCGCCGGCCAGCACGACCAGGCCGGTGAGGACGGCGAACAAGGCCATGAACCGGAGCACGAACGCGACCCGGTCCAGCACCCGCTCGACCAACGCCAGCACCAGCCGGACGTCGACGGCGGAGACGTTGGGGAACGCCTCGACCACGGCCGACTGCAGCCGCGCGCTCCGCTCGGGCGTCCCGGCGCGCGTCAGCATCATCGCGGTCTGGGGGGCGGCGTCGAGCGGGCCCTCGGGGAAGACGGCGAAGAAGTTGGGCTGGACGCGCGCCCAGTCCACCTCGCGCAGGCTCGTGATCTCGCTCTCGATCTCGACGCCGGCCACGTCCCAGGTGATCCGGCTCCCGATGCCGACGTCCATGTCGAGCGCGAGGTCGGCCTCCAGGGAGACCGGCACGACGGCGGCGTCTTCGGCGACGGTGCCCTGGAACGTGCCCTCGGTCACGACCTCGGAGTCGACCGTCTGGGCGCGGTACGTCGAGCGGTACTCGCGCGTCAGCGTCCAGCGCTCGCGTCCGCCCTCGCGGCCCGAGAACGACGCGTCGGCGCGCTCGCGCAGCGTGTCGACGGGCACGCCGTCGATGGCGGCGACGCGCATGGACACCATCGGGACCTCGTCCACGACCGGCAGGCCCTGGGCCCGGACCAACTGGCGCAGGCTGTCGCGCTGCTCGGGCTGGACGTCGAAGAGCACGACGTCGGCGGCGCCGTCGGCCTCGGCGGGCAGGGCGACCTGGTCGAGGATGGAGCGCTGAACGAGCCCCAGCGCCAGCACCAGGAACACGCCCAGCCCCATCGTCAAGAGGAGAACGAGCGTTTGGTTGCCCGGCGCGTGCAGGTTGGCCAGCCCCTGGCGCCACGCCCACGGCAGCCCGGGGCGGACGACGCGGGCGACGACGAAGCGCACGATCACGGCCGCCAGCGCCAGCAGCGCGAACACGCCGGCCGTCCCGCCCACGAACGCCGCGGCGCCCACGACCGACTGGGTCTGCAAGTAGGCGAACCCGGCGACGGCGGCGACCAGGAGCAAGACGAGCAGCCAGCGCAGGGGGTCGGTGCCGGTCGCTCGGGCGTCGTCGCGCAGGGCGCGCAGCGGCGGGACGCGGCGGACGCTCACGAGTGGCAGCAGCGCGAACAGCAGCGCCGTCGCCAGCCCCACGCCCAGGCCCTCCGCCAGCGCGCGGGGGACCACGTCGTTGGCCACGTCGACGGGCAGGAAGCCGGCGAAGACCGCCGGCAGCGTCCGCTGGACCAGCACGCCCAGCGCCGCGCCCAGGCTGGCGCCGACGAAGCCGAGCGCCAGCGCCTGCAGCGCGTAGGTCGCCAGGACGCGCGTCGAGGACACGCCCAGGCACCGCAGCGTGGCGACGGTCTCGGCCTTCTCGGCCACGTAGACGCTCACGCTCGACGCCACGCCGATGCCTCCCAGGAGCAGCGCGACGAATCCAACGAGCGACAAGAACCGCGTGAGGTAGCCGGACGCCTCCGTCACCTCCTGCTGCTCCTCGCCGGCGGTCTCGAACCGGACCTCGGCGGCCTCCAGCCGGGGCGAGACGGCGGCGATCGCGGCGGCCTCGTTCGGGAAGCGGTACAGCGCCGAGTAGTTGGCCCGGCTCCCGAAGCCCAGCAGCGTCGAGTCCAGCGCCGCGAGGGGGAGGTAGACGCGCGGGCCCACCAGCCCGCCGATGTCGGTCTGGCCGGGTACGCCATCCACCTGTCCCAGAATCGGATACGCCCGCCCGCCAACTTGGACCGAGTCCCCGATCGCGGCGTCCATCTGCAAGAGCAGCGTCGCGTCCACGAGCGCGCCGGTCGTGTCCCGGCCCAGCCCGTCGGCGGCCGACTGCGGCGTCGCCTGGACGCGGCCGTACAGCGGGTACGGACCGTCGAGTGCTCGGACCTGGACCAGCCGCGCCCGGCCCTCTCCGCCAGCGGCCGCCGGGAAGCGCGCCATCGACGGGAACGACGCCTCGCGCACGACGGTCGCGCCGGTCTCCTGCTGGAGCGAGTCCAGCAGCGCCTCGGTCGAGTCGGGGAAGACGGCGCTCCGCCTCACCTCCAGGTCGGAGCCGAAGACCTCCTTGGACTGCTCCGCGACGGCGCGCTCCAGGTTGATGCCGAACGAGCGGATGGCGACGAGCGCGGCCACGCCGAGCGCCATCGCGGAGACGTAGAGCGCCAGCCGGCGCCGCATCCCGCGGCTGTCCTGCCAGGCGAATCGGAGGGGGGAGAGGGCCAAGGAGGAGGTCTGTGGTGGGGCGGATCAGAACCCGCCCGTAGCGAAGGAGGCTAGGCCGCGTCCGACTGGCGGCTGACGTCGGCGAGGCTGGAGACGGCGAGGGCCGGGGGCGCGTCGGGCTCGACCAGGCGGCCGGCGCGCAGGCTCACGACCTGCTCGCAGCGCCGGGCGAGCTCGGGGTCGTGCGTGACGACGACGAGCGCCGTGCCGGCTTCCCGGTTGAGGTCGAACAGCAAGGCCTCGACGCGGGCGCCGGTCTCGGCGTCGAGGTTGCCCGTCGGCTCGTCGGCGAAGAGCAGGCGCGGGCGGCCGGAGAAGGCGCGCGCCAGCGCCACGCGCTGCTGCTCGCCGCCCGACAGCTGCGTCGGGTAGTGGCCCGCGCGGTCCGCCAGCCCCACGCGGTCAAGGAGGTCGAGCGCCGTCGCCCGGGCGCCGCCGTCGCCGCGCAGCTCGAGCGGGATCGCGACGTTCTCGGCCGCCGTCAGCGTGGGCAGCAGCCGAAAGCTCTGGAACACGAACCCGACGGTCTCGGCACGCAGCGCGGCGCGCTTGTCCTCGTCCAGGGGCCCGAGGTCGGTGCCCGCCAGCCGGACGGTCCCGCGCGTCGGGCGGTCCAGCCCGGCGCACAGGCCCAGGAGCGTCGTCTTGCCGCTGCCGGACGGGCCGATGATGGCGCACGTCGCGCCGGGCTCGACGTCGAACGAGACGCTGTCCAGCACGGTGAGGGCGCGGCCGGCGTTCGAGAACGTCTTGGTGAGGTCGCGGGCGGAGAGGACGGGGCCGGTCACGGGCACAGGAGGAGGGGCGGTCGCGCTGGCGGATGCCTTCCGCCAGTGGGACGCGAACGCGCGCCGGGCGGGCAACGGCGCGCCTCCGTGCCGAGTTCACGAGCGCCGACGACGGCCCGAGGGCACCGCGCCCGGCTCGGCTTCGTTCTAGCGCTCCCGCCCCCGCTCTGCCCATGCGCGCCCTGTCCTTGCTCGTTGCCCTCGTCGTCCTGGCCGGGTGCCAGCAGACCGAGCCCGACCCGATGCCCGACCTGTCCGAGTCCGTCCAGCCCGGCGCGACCGCCACGCCCGCGTCCGCCACCACGCCCGACCAGCCGCTGGCGCCGGCCTCGCCGGAGTCCGACACGCTCGTGGTGGTGTTCTTCGGCGACAGCCTGACCGCCGGCTACGGCCTGCCCGACCCCGACCTGGCGTACCCGGCGCTGGTGGGCGCGAAGATCGAGGAGGCGGGGACGCCGGTCCGCGTCGTCAACGCGGGCGTGAGCGGCGAGACCTCGGCCGGCGGCAAGGGGCGGATCGCGTGGGCGCTGCGCCAGAACACGCCCGACGTGTTCGTGCTGGCGTTGGGCGCCAACGACGGCCTGCGCGGGACCGACCCTGCCGCGACCGAGGCCAACCTCAACGCGATCCTGGACGCCGTCCGTGACTCCGCCCCCGACGCCCGGCTGGTCGTCGCCGGCATGGAGGCGCTGCCCAACTACGGCGCCGACTACGGGCGCAGGTTCCGCGCCGTCTTCCCCGCCGTCGCCGAGCGCCACGGCGCCGCGCTCGTCCCGTTCCTGCTGGAGGGCGTCGCCGGCCAGCCCCGCCTCAACCAGGCCGACGGCGTCCACCCGACGGCCCAGGGCCAACGCATCATGGCCGAGACCGTGGGCGAGGTCGTCGTCCCACTGGCGGAGGACGTGGGCGGGGCGTAAGCCTGGTCCGCAGAACCGCTCTAGAGGTTGACGCGCAGCCGCATCCCGCCGTCCGAGATGAAGGCGTGGGTCTCGGCGTCCAGGCCCAGCCGCACCGTCGGCGACAGCGCCAGGTCCACCTCGCCGACGCGGAGCGCGAGCGGGAGCCGGACCACGGCGCCGACCGCGTCGGACATCGCGAGCGGCAGCGCCCGCGCCGACGGCTCGCCGCTCACGAGCGCCGTGTGGAAGAACACGCCCGCCGTGGGCTGGAGGGCCAAGCGGCCGAGCAGCGGCAGGCGGTAGAACCCCACCGCCTCCGCGCCGACGGTCGCGCCGTCGAACGAGCGCGCGGGTCCGTCGCGCGCCTCCGACAACCGCGCGAAGCCGGCCGACGCCGCCAGCCACGTGCCGACGCGCGGGGCGACCTCCCAGGTGTGGCCCAGGGTGGCGCCCAACCGCAGCGTCGTCTCCAGGCCCTGGTCGCGCGTCGCGTCGAGGGCGACCTCCACGTCGGTGCCCGACCCGAACCGCCAGCCGGCGGAGACGTCCGCCCCAAGGCCGCCGTCTCCGCCCAACACGTCCAGGCGTTCGACGCTGAGGAAGGGGCCGGCGCCGTCGGCGAGCGAGGTCTGCGCCGTGGCGCTGGCGGCGAGGAGGAGAGCGAGGGCGACGAGGCGCATGATCACGGGGGAGGGTGAAAAGCGTAGCGTCGTCGGGGGCGTCTCGGCGTGGGTGCCCCGGTAGGATAGGGGCACGGGTACGGACTCGGAAATGGGGCGATGGGAACTGCCCTCCCCCCGCTGGCGAACGCTCTCGGCGTTAGCTCGCCTTCGACCCGATCCGCGACTCCGTCCCGTCCAGCAGACGGCGCACGTTGGCGCGGTGCGTCCAGACGATGAACGCCGGCACGACGGTCGCGAAGATCCAGACCGGCGGCGGGTTCTCGATGCCCAGGCCGAAGTGCAGCGCCAGCAGCGTCAGCGGGAGCGAGAGCGCGGCCAGGATCGAGCCCAGCGACACGTACTTCGTCGTCGCCAGCACGGCCGCGAACAGGGCCGCGGCGATCGCGACCGGGAGCGGCGCCAGCCCGGCCAGCATCCCGGCGCCGGTCGCGACGCCCTTCCCGCCCTTCCACGACTCGAAGAACACCCGCCCCCAGACCGTGAACACGTGCCCGAGCATGGCCGCCGTGCCCGCCAGCGTCGCCACCCAGGCCGCGACCAACTCCGGCCGCGACCCGAGCACGCCCGACTGGCGGATGGCCTCGACGTCCGCCAGTTGCGCGACGAGCGTGACGGCCACCAGCCCCTTGGCGAAGTCGAGCAAGAAGACGAGCAGGCCGGGGCCCTTGCCCAGCACGCGCATCGCGTTCGTGGCGCCCGCGTTGCCGCTGCCGTGGCGGCGCAGGTCCACGCCCTTGACCCGGGCGACGACCAGGCTCCAGGGGATCGCGCCCAGCAGGTAGCTCAAGGCCAGGACGAGCAGCAGGGAGAGCACGGGCGCGGCGGGGGTGTGTGCGGAAGATAGGCGGCGGGCGGTTTGTGGAGGCCCGGTGGTGCGGGGCCGGAGGCTCGGCGGAGGAACGCGCAAGGTTCGGCGAGACCAGACCGCGTTGAAGAGCCCTTCACGGCCCGCGCCCTATGCTCGGCGCCACCGCTCGGGCTTCGGCCCCCTGTACCGCCCCCTACGTCCTGTGTGAAGCGCCTCGTTCTCGGTCTCCTGCTCCTCGCCGTCCCCAGCGTCGCCCAGCAGGCGACGACCATCGCGCCCGGCGGCGGGCGCGCCGAAGCCCGGGCCGCGCGCACCGGCGTCGCCAGCTACTACGCGGCCTCGCTCCACGGCAACCAGACCGCCAACGGCGAGCGCTACAACCACGGCGCCCTGACCGTCGCCCACCGGACGCTGCCGTTCGGGACGCTGCTGCGCGTGACCTCGGCTCACAACGGTCGCCGCGTGCTGGTCCGCGTCAACGACCGCGGCCCGTTCATCCGGGGGCGCCAGCTCGACCTGTCCGGCGCCGCCGCCGACCGCCTGGCGATGCGCCAGCGCGGGACGTCGCGCGTCTCGTTCCAGATCGTGAACCCGGAGACGCTGCCCAGCCGGCAGGCGCCGCCCGCCCGCAAGGTCCGACACGTCTAGCGGACCCTAGGCCGTACGCGCACCGCCAGCCCCGCCGCCCCGACCCACTGGCGGCGCCGGCGAGCGGTCGCACTCCTGATAGAGAGGGGGACGAGCCGGATGGGCCGAGCGCGAGGCAGAGGCCCAAGTCAATCCAACTCCAGGCCCACCTTGAGCGACACGTCCAGCGCGGCGACCGAGTGCGTCAGCGCCCCGGACGAGATGAAGTCGACGCCCGTCGCGGCGATGGCGGCGACGGTGCCGAGCGTCACGTTGCCCGAGGCCTCCGTCTGAATCCGCCCGCCGACGCGCTCGACGGCGCGCGCGAGCATCGAGACGTCCAGCTCCTCGTCGGTGCGGACGGCCATGTTGTCGAGCAGCACGCGGTCGACCCGGGCCCCGCCGGCGACGGCCGCCAGCACGGCGTCGACCTCACTCATCGTCCGGGCCTCGACCTCGACCGGGACGTCCCGGCCTGACTGGCGGGCATGGGCGCCGACGGCCTCGATGGCCTGGCGGATGCCGCCGGCCGCGGCGATGTGGTTGTCCTTGACCAGGACCATGTCGTAGAGCCCGGCGCGGTGGTTGGCCGCGCCGCCCAAGGCGACGGCCCACTTGTCGAGGTGCCGCATCCCGGGCGCGGTCTTGCGGGTGTCGAGGACAGTCGCCGGCCGGGCCGCCTGTGCCATGCGGTGCGCCGCCGTCGCGATGCCGCCCATCCGCTGCACGACGTTCAGCGCCAGCCGCTCGGCGACCAAGATCGAGCGCGCCCGGCCGCGGACGGTCCCGAACACGGTCCCGGCCTCCAACGAGTCCCCGTCGTCGGCCGTCCACCCCACTTCCAGGTCGGGGTCCACGGCGGCGAACACGCGCTCGGCGACCGCCAGCCCGGCGACGACGCCGTCCTGCTTGAGCAGGAAGCGAGCGGTCGCCTGGGTGCCTTCGGGGATCGTGGCCTCGGTCGTCACGTCACCTGCGCCGACGTCCTCCGCCAGGGCGCGGTCGATCAAGGCGTCGAGGTCAGCGGCGACGGCGTCGGGCAGGGGGAGCATGGCGCGGAGGGGGTTGAGATCTAGCCTTGCTGCTCGGCGACGACGGGCTGGATGACGCGCATCGGCGTCGGCCCCCAAGTCTCGAAGCCGGGGATCTCCATGCCCTCCATCTCGGCCGCGCTCATCCCGTCCGCCAGCCGGGCGGCGACGGTCTCGTTGACGGCCGCCAGGAAGTCCCGCATCACCAGCAAGTCGGCGCGCGTGCCGACCACGTCGTAGCCCTCGCCCGAGTGCCCGAAGACGAACGTCGTCTCGTCGGTGTGCCGGCCGTGGACGGTCTCCATGACCCCCATCCAGGCCGTCGTGAGCGCCCCGCCGTCGCGGTCGATGAACGGCTGGCGGCGGTTGAACACCAGGTCGCCCATGTGGACGACGTCGGCGCGTTCGAAGTGGGTCACGACGTCGCCGCAGGTGTGGGCCGGGCCGAAGTAGTGGAGCGAGACGACCTCGTCGCCCAGGTCCTGGCTCCACGTGCGCTCGAACGTCGTCGAGGCGTAGCGCTGGGCGTCGAGGTTCCCGCCCTGGACGGCCCGAGCGCGCTGGAGGCCGGGGACGGCCTGGTGCGCGACGTGCGTCGCCGCCCGGGGCGCGAGCACGCTGTTGCCCGCGGTATGGTCGCCGTGGTGGTGGGTGTTGACCAGCAGGTCGAGCCCGCGCCCGCTGCCCTCCAGCCCGTCCAAGAACGCCTGGGCCGAGGGCGGGAACTGGCTGTCGACGGCGACGAGCGCGTCCGGGCTCTGGAGGTAGCCGATGGTGCCGCCCCGGTCGGTGAAGATGCCCACGTTGCGCCGGAGCATCCGGAACTCGGCTCGCGACGTCCGGCCTGTGGCGGAGGCCAGGGGCGAGACGAAGGGGAGCGCGGCGGCGGCGGCGGCCGAGCGGGCGACGAACTGGCGGCGGGAGAGCGGCATGGGGCGTGAGGCGTGGGGACCAGGCTACCCCCGGTCCCCGCAGCGGATCCGCATGAGGGACACCAGGTCTCGGCTCAGCCGCCCTTCTTGCGGACCACCAGCTTCATCGCCGTCCACGTCGCGTCGATCGACGCCACCTTGACGTCCACCAAGCCCAGGGGCTCGGCCGCGGCCCGGACCACATCGGCGGTCACGGCCGACGCCAGGCCGGAGGACTTTTTCGGGTACGAGACCCAGATCGCGCCCCGGCTCGCCAGCGCGTCCAGGAACACCGCCAGCCGGGCGCGGAGCCCCTCGGCGTCGGCCGTGAAATGGTGGATGAGCCGGGGCGCGTCGTCCAGCGTCCCGTCCAGGCGCACGTCCTGGGGGATGCGCGGCACCAGCTGGCGGTAGTCGCCGGGCGCCTCGTCGATGCAGGCGACCAGGCCGCGCTTGTAGCCCAGCCTCTGCCACAGCGCGCGGCGGCTCACGACGCCAGCGCGGCGCGGACCACGTCGGGCGGCCCGACCGGCCGCCCCCGCTCCCGGTCGACGAAGCACAGCGTCACGCGCCCCGAGACCAGCACGGCGTCTTCGCCCACGCGGCGCACGGCGTAGTCGATCGGCACGCGCACGCCGACGGACGCGAACGTCGCCTCGACCTCCACCTCGTCGTCGTACAAGACCGAGCCGTGGTACCGGACCGCCAGCTCCACGACGGGCATGATGACGCCGGACGCCTCCAGCTGGCGGTACGGGAGCCCGGCGTCGCGCAGCGCCTCCGTCCGCGCCGCCTCGAACCAGTCGAGCACGTGGGCGTGGTAGACGACGCCCATCGGGTCGCACTCCCGGTAGCGGACGCGGTGGCGGTAGCGGAAGACCATGGGGCTCGGGGCGTGGGGCGGGAGGGGCTCAACCCTGCCGCGCTCTACCTCTCCTCGTACGCGCCCATCGCGTCGAACTTGGCCAGGCGGCCCGCCAGCAGGGCGTCGGTGTCCAGGCCCAGCAGCTCGTCGAGGTGCGTCGCGATGGCCTGCCCGGCCGCGCCGAACGTGGCCTTCGCGTCGCGGTGGGCGCCGCCGACCGGCTCGGGCACGATCTCGTCGATCACGCCGTGCTCGATCAGGTCGGGCGCGGTGAGCTTGAGGGCTCGGGCGGCGTCCTCCTTGTGGTCCCAGCTCCGCCACAGGATCGACGAGCACGACTCGGGCGAGATCACCGAGTACCACGCGTTCTCCAGCATCAGCACGCGGTCGCCGACGCCGATGCCGAGCGCGCCGCCCGAGGCCCCCTCGCCGATCACGACGACGATGATCGGGACCGGCAGCCGCGCCATCACCATCAGGTTGCGGGCGATGGCCTCGGCCTGGCCGCGCTCCTCGGCCTCCAGCCCGGGGTAGGCGCCCGGCGTGTCGAGGAACGTGACGACGGGCTTGCCGAACTTCGCCGCCATCTCCATGAGCCGCTTGGCCTTGCGGTAGCCCTCGGGGTTGGGCATCCCGAACCGGCGCTCGCGGCGCTGCTTGGTGTCGCGGCCCTTCTGGTGCCCCATCACCATGACCGTCCGGTCGCGCGACCCGAACATCGACCCGCGGAACGTCGCCGGGCCGCCGACGAGCGCGCGGTCGTCGGAGAACAGGCGGTCGCCGTGCAGTTCGACAAAGCCCGACGTCAGCGCGTCGATGTAGTCCAACGTGTAGGGCCGCTCGGGGTGCCGCGCGAGCTGGACGCGCTGCCACCGCGTCAGCCCGCGGTAGATCGACTGGCGGAGCGTCTCGACGCGGGCCTCCAGCGCGACGATCTGGGACGAGAGGTCGACGGAGCCGTCCTCGGCCTCGAACGCGCGGAGCTCGACGAGCTTCGCTTCGAGGTCGACGAGGGGCTTCTCGAAGTCGAGGAGGTGAGGCATAGGCCCGAAGCTAGCGCCAGTCCGGCGGCGGCGTACGTTCCGGGCCGCCCCGCGCCTCCGCCGTGCTCGCCCGCCTCGCCCGCTTCGTCCCCACCCCCGTCGTCCGGCTGGCCGTCCGCGCGATGACGGCGTTTCCGGCGCTGCGGCTGGGCCTGGAGCAGCTGGCGGGCGCCATCGCCGCCGGCGAGGGGACCATCCAGCGGGGCGTGGGGAAGGGGCTCCGCTTCCGCGCGGACGTGTCGGTCGCGGGCTACCGGTTGGGCACGACCGAGCCCGAGTTTCAGCGCGCGCTCGCGCGCCACGTCCGGCCTGGCGACGTCGTCTACGACCTCGGCGCCAACGTCGGGTTCTACACCGTGATCTGCGCCCGGCTGGCGGGCGCCGAGGGCCGCGTGGTCGCCGTCGAGCCGTTCCTGGCCTCGGCTCAGGCCGTCCGCCACAACGCCGGCCTGAACGGGTTCGAGACCGTGACCGTCGTCGAGGCCGCCGTCGGCGCCGCGCCCGGCCGCGCCTGGCTGAGCACGGACCGAGGGGACCCCGTCACCTTCCGCCTGGCGGACGAGCGCGCCGGCGCCGGCGTCGAGGTGGACGTGACGTCGGTCGACGCCCTGGTGGCGGCCGGGCACCCGCCCCCCGACGTGGTCAAGGTGGACGTCGAGGACGCCGAGGTGGCCGCGTTGCGCGGGATGGCCGGGACGCTCGCGGCGCACCGCCCCGTCGTGCTGGTCGAGGTCCACCACGCCGTCGCCGACTTCCCCGACGCCGTCGCCGAACTGGCGGAGCCGCTGGGCTACCGCGCCTCGGTGCTCGGCGGCGGGCCGATGCCGCGCGGTGGCGTCCGAGCACATGTGCTCCTGGAGCCGCCGACCCGCTAGCGTCGGGATGGGTTGCACGTAGGCAACGCTCCCCCCGTCCGAGCGCCCATCGCGCCGACTGCCTCGTCGCTCAACGGGCGCTCGGACTGTCCCCCTCACTCGTGAGGGCACACCCCGAAGGGACAGCGCAGCTAGCCAATGCAGCGCGGAGCGTAGCGATGGCTGCGTTTGACGGGGGAGCGGCCCGACTGGCGGAGGCCGTCCGCCAGTCGGAGGCGCTACCGGCGCGAGCCGTCGCGGAGCGCGCGCAACAGGATGTCCAGGTCCAGCCGCGCCGACTGGTGGCGGGCGTAGAACCAGTAGGCTCGGTGGGCCTCGGTGATCGAGGTCGGGCGCGGGTGCCGGGTGTCAAGCACCGAGACCGCGCCCACAGGCAGACCCCACGCCGGCGGCGGGTGCGGACCGTCGGGGTCATAGCCAACGAGGGCGCACCGACCGGCCACCACCTCGCGCATGGACCGGGCGAGGGCCGCCCGTCCAGCCCACGCCGAGCCGGGCCGCCAGCGGGCCACGAGCGTCAGCAGGGGCGCGGCCAGCCACAGCGCAAGCGCGAACGGCAGCTCAGCGGCGCGCCGAGCGGCGGTCGAGCGCAACGGGGCGACAGTGCGCTCGGCCTGCTGCAGCGGCGCCGCGAAGTCCTCGATGGACGCCTTGCCGATGACGCGGTCGTGGCCGGAGGCCAGGATCTTGAGCTGGACCGGCGCGTCGCGCAGCGTCCGCATCCCGTCCAGGATGGCGGTGTTGGTCAGGCTGTCGGCGGCGAACACGACGTCGTGGGCGCCGCTCAGCCGGGCGAGGTCGCGCAACTGGCGGGTGCGGCCGGCCCAGCCGTCGCCCCCCGCCTCGTCGGCGACGTAGCCGACGACGGTGCTCTCGGGGTGGGCGTCGTGGAGCAGGCGCCTCAAGCGGTCGGCCTCGGCTGGGGCGCCGACGACGAGCACGCGGCGCGGGCCTCCGTTCGTCCCGCCCAGGCGCCGCGCCATCAGCAACAGCGTCGCCGCGACCAGACCCAGCCCGACGACGACGCGGCTGAACGCCAACGCGGGGACGAAGAACGAGACCGCCGCGACCGTCAGCCCCGCCAGCGCGGCGCCCGCCGCCACGGACCCCAGGGTGCGCCTCGGCGTGCGGTAGCCCCCCGCCACCTCGACGGCGGCCACCAGGGCGCCGGCGTAGGCCGGCAGCACGACCCCGTAGTAGCCGAGGTTGAAGGTGAAGCCGTCGGCGCGGCTCCACGCCCAAGCGGTCGCCGCGAACGCCGCCCACCCGAGCCCCAGGTCCACCGCCGGGCCCGCAACAGCGCGGCCCATCCGGACGAGCGCCGCCAGCGCGCCGCGCACCACGATGCCGAGCCTCAGGCCCAGCGCCAGCACGCCCGACGACAGCCGCTCCACCGGCCCCGCGTCGCGCCGCACGACGTGCTTCTCGACGAACCGCAGCATCGCGCCGTAGAACAGGAGCACGTAGCGCAGGTCGCCCTTTTTGGTGCTCTCGCCCTTGTAGTGGACGATCTGGGTGTCGGGCGTGTAGTAGATCCGCCAGCCCGCCTGCTGGATCCGGTAGCACCAATCGAGGTCCTCGCCGTACATGAAGAAGGCCTCGTCGAACAGGCCCGCGGCTCCTCTGGGTTCTGGGTCCCGGGTTCTGGGTTCGTCGCCCGTGAGCTTGGCGCCTCGGTCCTGCGAACCCTGAACCCTGAACTCTGGACCGTCCAGCACCGCATCTCGCCGCACCATCATGCACGAGCCGGAGAGCGCGTCCACTTCGCACACCTCGTCGACGGGCCGGTGCGTCAGGTTGTAGCGGCCGAAGCGGGGGCTCCGGGGGAAGAGCCGGCTCAGGCCCGAGATGCGGTAGAACGCGACGGCCGGCGTCGGGAAGGCGCGGCGGCTCTCGGGCGCGAACGTGCCGTCGGGGTTCAAGATGCGGCAGCCGGCGGCGCCCGCGTCCGGCGTGGCGTCCATGAAGGCGACCATCGCGCGCAGCGTGTCCTCCTGCAGGATGGTGTCCGGATTGAGGACCAGCACGTAGCGTCCGGCCGACGGGCGGATGGCCTGGTTGTTGGCGACGGCGAAGCCCGGGTTCGAATCGTTCGCGATCAGGCGGACGTTGGGGAACCGCTCGGCCACCATTTCCGCCGACCCGTCCGCCGAGTCGTTGTCGACGACCCACGTCTCGACCGCCAGCCCGGCCGAGGCGCGCTCGACCGACTCCAGCGCCTGCTCCAGGAACTCCCGCACGTTGTACGTCACGATCACCACCGACACGTCGACGACGGCGGTCGCCGGGGGCGCGGAGGTCGGGGCGTCGAGGAGGCGGCTCACGCGCGCAAGCTAGAGGCTCGGCCGACTGGCGGCGCGCGCAACCGCGATTGGCACTACGGAACGCACCGCTGACGGTCCGATTCCGGTCTCCCCACCGCGTTCGGCGCGCCGGAGGCGTGTTGTGAATCCGTTACTCCGCGCTCATGACGCCCGCCAGCAGGACGCGGACGGCGACGAGCTCGTCGGCCACGACGGTGTGGCCCATGCCGGGGTAGACGCGCAGGTCAACATCCGCGCCGCGCCGGCGGAAGACCTCGGCGGTCCGCTCCATGCGAGCGAGCGGGATGTGGGGGTCCACGTCGGAGCCGCCGACGAAGACCGGGGCGCCGGCCAGGCTGCCGTCGTAGTCGAAGGCTTTGTCGGCGTACTGGCCGCCCATGCCCCGTAGCGGAGGCGCCCCAGCCGGACCGGGGCCCGTCCCGATGAGCCCGCCGCTCAGGGCGAAGGCGCCGCCCCAGCGGCCGGGGTGCCGCGCCGCGACCTCGAGCGCCAGGCACGCGCCCTGGCTGAACCCGCCCAGCACGATGCGGCTGGGCGGGACCCCCGCCGCCTCCGCCTGCTCGACCGCGTCCACGACCGCGCGGATGGCCGACGACAGCTGGGGCTCGTTGGCGTCGAGCGGCGCCAGGAAGCTGTTCGGGTACCACGCCCCGCCGGCGGCCTGGGGCGCCAGGAACGCCCAGCCGTCCGCGCCGATCTCGGGCGCCAGGCCCAGGATGCTCGGCGCCGTCGCGCCGCGTCCGTGTAGCAAGACGACGGCGCCAGCGGCGTCCGCTAGTGGAGCGCCGGCGTGGGAGACGGGCAGGTCTCGGTGCGGGTCGTTCATACCGTGACGGCGGTCTCTTCGCGGACGACGGGGGCGACGACCTCGCCGAACAGCTCGATGCTGCGCCGCACGACCGGGTGCGGCGTCGGGCCGACGGTGAACTGCACCATCAGGCGGCTGTTGCCGAACAGGCGGTGCACCTCCAGGATCTTGTCGGTCACCTGCTCGGCGCTCCCGATCACCAACGCCCCGCCCGGCCCGCGCTCGGCGTCGAAGCGGGCGCGCGTGGGCGGGCCCCAGCCGCGCTCGCGCCCGATGCGGCCCATCGTTTCGAGGTACGGCTCGAAGGCAGCGCCGGCGGCCTCCGCCTCGGTGTCCGCGATCAGCCCGTGCATGTTGATCCCGACCGGGAGGGCGTCGGCGTCGTGCCCCGCCTCGGCGGCCGACTGGCGGTAGAGGTCGACGAGGGGGACGAAGCGGTGCGGCTGGCCGCCGATGATCGCCAGCGCGAGGGGGAGGCCCAGGCGACCGGCGCGGATCACCGACGCCGGCGTCCCGCCGACGGCGACCCAGATGGGCAGGTCCCCGACGGGCCGGGGGAAGACGCCCTGGCCTGTCAGCGGCGCGCGGTGGCGCCCGCTCCAGGTCACGCGCTCGCTCTCGCGGAGCGCCAGCAGCAACTCCAGCTTCTCGGTGAACAGCGCGTCGTAGTCGCTCAAGTCGTAGCCGAACAGGGGGAACGACTCGATAAAGGAGCCGCGCCCAGCGATGATCTCGGCCCGCCCGCCGGAGAGCAGGTCCAGCGTCGCGAAGTCCTGGAACACGCGGACGGGGTCGGCGCTCGACAGGACGGTCACCGCCGAGGACAGCCGGATCCGCTCGGTCCGCATGGCGAGCGCGGCCAGGACCGTCGCGGGGCTGGACGCCACGTAGTCCGGCCGGTGGTGCTCGCCGACGGCGTAGACGTCGAGGCCGACGCGGTCGGCCAGCTCGGCCTCCTCGACCAGGTCCGCGAGCCGCTGGCGGGCGCGGTCGGCGGGTTGGCTGGCGCTGTCGGGGCGCGTTTCGGCAAAGGTGAAGACGCCGAGTTCCATCGTGCGGAGGGGGAGGGGCGGGTAGGACGCGTACCGGCGTGCCGAGTCTTACCAAGCGCCTAGGGCGCGGGCGTCTGCGATGCGGAGTCAGAGCCGGGTCGAGGGGGTTCGGTGCCGCCGCCTCAGCCGTCGGGCCAGGGACGCGAGCGCGAGCAGAGCGAGCCAAACCACCGCCACGTTGGCCGCGAACGCCCAGGGCACGAACCGGTCTTCCAGGCCCACCTTGTGGATCACGCTGACGCCCGGCGAGTCGATGAGGAACGCGAGCGGGAGCCCGGCGACCTCCTGGTCCTCCAGGCACGCCTCCCGCCCGAAGCCCAGGGCGCACTCGTCGTTGTAGACCGCCTGCCCGCCCACGCGCTCCACCCGGGCCGAGGCCAGGACGAGGGCGACCGCGACGACCGCCAGCGCGGCCGAGACCCAGCGCCGAGCCCGCATCACCCCGCCTCGCCGGTGCCGGCGGACCCCTCCGGCGCCACCAGCGGCAGCGTCAGCACGAACGACGCCCCGCCGCCCTCGGGGCGCGTCGCCAGCAGCGAGCCGCCGTGGCCGACGGCGATGTCGTGGGCCAGCGACAGCCCGAGCCCCGTCCCCGAGCCTGGGCCCTTGGTGGTGAAGAACGGCTCGAAGACCCGGGGGAACAGGTCGTCCGGGATGCCGGCGCCGTTGTCGGCGACCGTGACGACGGCCGCCGGGTGGCCGTCGTGGTCCGTCCCCCGCTCGGCCGCCACGCGGACGGCCGGCCGGTAGCCCGGGTCCCCGGCCCCGTCCCGCTGGCGGACGGCGTGGAGCGCGTTCTCGATCAGGTTGCGGACGGCGCGGACGACGGACTCCGGGATGATCTCGGCCGGCCCCAGCGCCGGGTCCACGTCGACGGACAGCTCCACGCGGCCTAGGTCGTCGGGCCCGACGGCCTGCTCGACGGCCACGCCGATGGTCTCCGCGAGTTCGACCGCGCGGCGCTCGCCGGTCACGCCTCGCGCGTGCGTCAGCATGGCCTGGACGATCTCGTCGGCGCGCTGGCCGTGGCTCTTGATCTTGCCCGCGTTCTGGGCGATGGTGCCGAGCAGCGTCTTGATCTCGCCCAGGTCCCCGTGCTGGGCGGCGTCCAGCGCCTCGTGCGCGAGGTCGGTGGTGAGCCCGGCGAAGTTGGTGACGAAGTTGAGCGGGTTCTTGATCTCGTGCGCCACGCCGGCGGTCAACCGCCCCATCCCGGCCAGCTTCTCCTGCTGCACCAGCTGGGCCTGCATCGCCCGAACGCGCCCCAGGGCGGCCTCGCGCTCGCCCAGGGCCGTCGAGAGCGCGGCGTTGGCCTTCGTCTGGGCCTGGTTGGCTTGCGCCAGCTCGTCGTTGGCCCGGGCCAGCCCGTCGGCGTAGCGCTCGCGCCGCTGGCCGTCGGCGCGGACGCCCAAGGCCAGCAGCAGGAACAGCCCGGCGAGCCCGGCGGTCGAGGCCCACGCCGCGCGGCGGGCGTTGTCTCTGGCGCGCGCGCTCCGCTCGGTGTACCCCGCCCGGACCCGGGCGGCCTCGACGCCCATCTGGTCCAGCCGCGCGCGGACCCGGTCCATCGCCGCCTTCCCCCGCCCGGTCTGGACGACGGCCAGCGCCGCGGCGGGGCTGGCTTCGTCGTAGAGCCGGATCGACTCGTCGAGCTCCTGGAACTTCTCGTCCACCTCGCCCCGCAGCGCCGGCAGCCGGCTCGTCTGGAGGGCGTTCCACGACACCAGCTGGGTCAGCGTCGCGAGCAGCGAGTCGGCCTCCCCCCGGGCCCGCTCGTAGGGCCGGAGGTAGTCGCGGTCGCCGGTCAGGAGGTAGCCGCGTTGGCCCGTCTCGGCGTCCTGGACGACGGAGCGCAGCCCGAGCAGCGTCCGCTGCACCTCGCTGGGGCGCTCGACGTTGTCGTAGCCCTGGTCCAGCACGCGGATGCTGTGGAGCGCGACGGTTGCGTTGGCCACGAGCGCCGCCACGAGCACGACGGCCCCGATGGCGAGCGCGGTCCGGCGGGGCATGGGCATGGGGTGGGGCGGAAGGCGCCGGAGGATAGGGGCGCGCCACCGCCGTCGCCTCCTTGTTCCGGACACGCTGGCGGCGTGCCCCGGCGGGGGCGTCGCCGGTTAGGAACGCCCTAGGCGGGGACGGACAGCGCGGGCAGGCGCCGCTCGATCTGGGCGCGCATCGACTCGTACTGGGCCGGCAGCTTGAGCGCCTGGCCCAGCGCCGCGGGGTCCTCGTCCACGGCGAAGCCGGGCGGGTCGGTCGCGATCTCGAACAGGATGCCGCCGGGCTCCCGGGCGTAGACCGAGCGGAAGTACTGGCGGTCGATCTCGTCGGTGGGCTTGAGGCCCGCCTCGATCAGCTTCTCGCGGACGGCCTGCTGCGCGTCCTGATCCGGCACCCGGAACGCGACGTGGTGGACGGTCCCGACGCCCATACGGGCGGCGCCGTCGCCGGGCTCGCAGAACAGGTCGACGGCCGACGCGCGGTCGGCGGCGGGGTGGACGAGCCGCGTCCGCCCGTCCTCGGCCCCCTCCACCTGGTAGCCCAGTGCGTTGATCAGCACCTCCTGGGTCGCCCAGGGCGCCGCCGAGCACAGCGTGACGGAGTGGAACGCGCCCAGCGCGGCGTCCGCCGGCACCGGGCCGTCGGCCCAGCCCGTTCCCGTCTCCCCGCCCTCGATGATCTCGACCGCCAGCCCGTCCGTCGCCCGGGTGGTCAGCACGCGCTCGCCGAACCGCTCGCTGGACTCCCACGCGACGCCGGCGCCGGTCAGCCGGTCGCCCCAGGCGTCGACGCCGCCCGGCGCGACGGCGTAGGCGAAGGCTGACGCCTGGCCCTGGCCGGCCCTCCCCTCAAGCGCGTCGCCGGCCCAAGGGAAGAACGTCAGGACGGAGCCCGGGGCCGCGTCGCCGTCGGCGTAGTAGAGGTGGTAGGTGCCGGGGTCGTCGAAGTTGACGGTCCGCTTGACGAGCCGGAGCCCCAGGACGCCGGAGTAGAAGTCGACGGTCTCCTGGGCGGGGCCGGAGATGGCGGTGACGTGGTGGATGCCGGTGGTCATGGGTCGAGGGTCGTTGAGGGGCGAGTGGAGCGCGGGAGCGGCGGGGGGCGCTGCGGCTGGGAGAGACGCCCTGCCGAGAGGTGTTCTTCCGTGGCTCTAGGCGTCTTCGGGTCGCGCTGGCGGACGCGCTCAGCAAGACCGGCGAGCGTCAGCGTAGGAAGTCGGAGGTCAAGCGCGCGGTGTCGTCGGGCGCCTCCATCATCGGGGCGTGGCCGACGCCTGGGAGCAGCGCCAGTCGCGCGTCGGGCAGGGCGCCGATCCAGAGCGGGGCCGCCGACGGGTCGAGCACGCGGTCGCGCTCGCCCCAGATCACCAGCGTCGGCTGCTGGACCGCGGGCAGGATCGGGCGCAAGTCGCCCGTAGCCCCCTGGAGGTTCGCGAACAGCGCGCGCAGGAACGGTGCCCGCTCGCGCGTCTCGGCCGCCAGCACGTCGCGAGCCGGACCGGGGATGCCAGGGTCTCGGGCGAACACGAACGTGACGAGCCGGTCGTAGTCGGCGCGCGTGGTCGGGATGAGGGGGTTCTGGCCCGTCGCGAGCAGGGAGTCGAGCCCGCTGCGCCGGGGCGCGGGGACGCCCGCGGGGTCCATCAGCACCAGTCGGCGCACGAGGCCGGGCCGCTCGGCCGCGACAAGCGTCGCCACCAGCCCGCCCAGCGAGTTGCCCGCGAGGTCCGCCGGCCCGTTGGCCGTCGCCGCCAGCCACGCGCCGACCTCGTCCGCCAGCCGCCGCGCGCCGTAGTCGCCCGGCCCAGCCCCGGAGTCTCCGTGGCCCGGGAGGTCGGGGATCAGCAGGCGCCGGCCCCGGGGGAGGGCGTCGGCGAAGTCGAGCCAGGCGTCCTTCTGGGCGGCGAAGCCGTGGAGCAGGACGAGGGCGGGGCCGCGGCCGGGCCGTTCGAGGTAGGCGACGCGGCGGCCGTCGACGGTGGCGGAGCGCAGTTCGAGCCCGGCCGTGTCCCTCCGCCCCGCGACGACGGTGTCGACGGCGATCTCTTTGACGGACTGGCAGCCGGTGAGCAGGACGAGGGCGAGGAAGGCGACGCGTTGCATGAGCGCTGGGACGACACGTCCGCGCCCGGGTTCGCTCGACAGGCGTCCGTCACCCGCGCCCCCACAGGCGCCCGGCCCGCTCCGCCCAGCGACGCTTGGGGAGTCGGTCACCGAGGCACCCAGCTACTGGCGGACGAGACGAGCGAGGGCGAGCACGCCGTCGACGTGTCGTTCACTCGGCTGCTCGCCCGGCGCTCCCTTGCACGCCTCCGGTCTCGCTAGCCGCTGCGCTGCGGGCGCTACACGTACTCGACGGCCGCCAGCGCGGTGAGCCGGCTCGTCGTCCGAGTGAACTTCTCAGCGATGGCCGCCGCCAGTCCGGTCTGGTCCTCGGTCTTGAACCACTCCGCCGGCGGCTGGGCCGAGGTGAAAAACAGCGTCGGCGGGTCGGGCAGGCCGTACAGGTCGTCGGCGACGCGCAGCAGGCGCAGGGCGTCGTCGGTGTCCTGGACCGTGATGCCGTCGATGAACAAGGCGCGGCTGGCGGCCAAGTCCCGAGTCAGCTTGGTCCGCTCGACCTCCGTCGTCAGGCGGATCAGGTCGGGGAAGTCGAGCCAGCGGCGCGGTTGGGGCGCGGCCTCGAACGACTGGCGCATGGCGGCGCGGGCGGCGGCCGGCTCCCCAACCCAGGCCCGCCCTTCCTTCTCCAGCCCCTGGCGGAAGTCGTCGCCGCCGACGAAGACGACGTGGTACTGGCGCTCGAACTCTTCAGAGATGAACCGCTCCAGGCGGTCGCGGCCCAGGCTGGCCGAGACGAACCGCTCGGGCTCGGCGTTGGAGGTCGCCGCCAACGTGACGCCGCGCTCGCGCAGCGCTCGGAGCACGGCGATCAGCCGCACCTCGCCGGCGGGGTCGTCCAGCTCCACCTCGTCCAGGCACAGCACGCGCGCGTGCTCCGCGATGCGCTCCGCATAGGCGTCCGGCGTCAACTGGGAGCGGAGCAGCGCCGACGAGTGCGTGTAGGCGCACGCGACGGGAGCACCCGACGCAGGCGCCGACAGCTGGTGGTAAAGCGAGGCCAGCAGGTGCGTCTTCCCCGTCCCCACCGGGCCGACGAGGTAGAGCCCGCCGCGCAGCCCGTCGTCGCGCTGGAACAGCTTCATCCAGGCCGGCCGCGTGTAGCGCACTCGCGCCAGCCGGACGAACGAGCCGGCCTTGTCGAGCGCGGTCTGCTGGCTGTTTGTCTGGGGGACGTAGGTCGCCAGCCGGGCGTCGTCGTAGCGGCGGGGCGGGCGCAAGTCGTCGCTCATCCGGCGCTACGGCGTCCCGCTGGCGGTGTCGCTGGACGCGGCGTCCGCCAGCGGCAGCGACACCAAGTTGGCGAAGGCGCGCCAGGCGCCCGGATTGAGCGCCGCCAGCTGGCGGTACCACACCAACGGGGAGTAGAGGTAGGTGCCCCGGCCGTGCTCGGCCAGCAGCAGGCCCGTCGTCAACGCGTCCTCGCCGTCGTCGGAGAGCGAGACGAGCCGCTGGTAGCGGTCGTCGGCGTCGGAGGGGAAGTAGAGCCCGCGCTCCTGGACCCATCCGTCCCAGTCTTGCTCGGTGAGCCGGTGGGGGAACTGGAACAGCGCGTGCTCCGGGCGGAGCACGGTGACGGCGGCCGCCTCGTCCACCACGCGGTCGCGTCCCAGACGCAGCGGGAACGGCGCGTAGCCGTCGGCGCCGTCGTTCCACTCGAACGTCTTGTGGTAGCCTACGACCAGGTGCCCGCCGCGCTCTACCCAGTCCAGCAGGTTGGGGAACGACTCGCGCAGGTCCTCGCGCTCCAGCGTCGCGCGGATGTCGATCACGACGGTGTCGAACTGGCCGAGGTCGCCCGCCAGCGCGACGGAGTCGAGGTCGGTGACGTCGGCGCCCATCACGCGGAGCGCCTGGCCCATCGTGCCGTCGTAGCTGGCGACGAAGCCGACGCGGAGTCCCGGCGCGACCGACACGTCGGGGAGCACGGCGGCCGGGCGCTCGACCCGGAACCACGGCAACCCGCAGCCCGACGTCCGCGCCTCGGTCACGATGCGGTACGCGCCCGGGTCGGCGTCGTCCAACTCGACGTCGAACGCCGTCCCGCCATCGGCGGCGGCGACGGAGTGCACGCGGAACCAGACGGCGCGGTCGTCGGCGTCGTAGACCGTGAGCCCCACCTGGACGGTGTCGCGCGTGGCATCGTAGGCCGTCATCGAGACCGGGATCTCGTTGCGGCCCGCCACCAACCGGATCGGCGAGGGGTCGAGGTCCACGGTCGCCGGCGGCACGATCTCGACGGGCAAGCGCCCGCCCCC
This sequence comes from Rubricoccaceae bacterium, assembly GCA_963789285.1. Lineage (GTDB taxonomy): Bacteria > Bacteroidota > Rhodothermia > Rhodothermales > Rubricoccaceae > Rubrivirga. The sequence goes on along the minus strand of CAWBJZ010000004.1, from coordinate 686,926 downwards.
GACCAACCGGCCGTCGGCGTCGCGGACCTCGTAGAGCATCGGCGGCGTGCCGCGCCCGGTCCCGTACTGCGCGCGGTAGGCCGGCGCCGAGGGCGTGGTGCCCGAGGGGACGGGCACCCGCAACCGGCCCGCGCTCAGCGGCGCCGATCGGGGCTCGGCGGCAAACAGCCCGCGCGTGGGGGCCCCGGGCGGCGGGAGAACGGTCAGCGTGTGATCAGCCGCGCCCGGCGCCCACGACAGGTACACCGACTGGCTGGGGACGACGGTGGGAGACGAGACCTCGATGGCCGGAGACGCCAGCCGCCCGCTGTCGACGAGCGTCGCCAGGCTGAGCGGCGCGGTGTGGTCCGCCAGCCCGGCGGCCAAGTCCGTGGCGCCGGCGGGCAGCGGCGGCGCGCCACTGGCGGAGGCCAGGAGCGAGAAGTACGTCGTGTCGCGGCGGAAGCGGGGCGCGAACGTGTCGAACCCCTGGCTCACGTGCTGGCTCACGGCGGCCACGGCGCGGTCGGCGCACCCCTCAGCGGGGCGCACCAAGGTCGCGGCGCAGGCGTCTCCGACCGGGACCGTCACGTCGTAGTCGGTCGGCGGACCGCTCCAGCCCCCCTGCCGCAGGAACAGCCGCGACGGCTGCCACAGGTCGACGCCGTCCTCCGCCAGTTGGTCGGGGCGGTAGCTCGGGTCCGCAGCGAGCGAGAACGCGCGGTACGCCGAGATCCCGACCGCTTGGTGGTGGCCGTGCTGGGCGTTGGGCCAGGCCGTCGTGGTGTCGTGGTTGGTGAACAGCACGTCGGGCTTGAACCGGCGGATCGTGTGGACCACGTCCGCCACCAGGGCGTCGCGGCCGGCGTCGGCGTCCAAGTCGGCCGGCCGCGTCTGCCAGAAGCCGGTGCGGGGCGCGCTCCACTCGGCGAACGTCTCCCGGGCGTGCTTCGAGAAGCCGAAGTCGTAGCGGTCGAGGTAGACCACGCGCGTGCCCAGGATGCGCGCCGCGGCCTCGGTCTCGGCCGTGCGGATGGCGCCCAGGCGCTCGTAGAGGTCCGGCCCGGCCTCGTTCTGCCCGCCCTCGCCGCGCGTGAACACGACCGAGTACACGACCGCGTCCTGGTTGCCGCGGTAGTACGCCATCGTCAGCCCGTCCTCGTCGTCGGGGTGGCCGGCCAGGTTCATCACCACGAGCGCCCGGTCGGGGAGGTCGACGGCGGGCGGCGCGCTCTGGGCGCTGGCGGCGCCCGCCAGCAAGACGAGCGCGAGCGGCAGGGCGACGAAGGCGGAGACAAATCGGGGCATCGGCGGAACGGGGCGTGCGCGCAGAACGAACGTACCCCGCGCGTCCCGGCGCCGATCCCGGAGCCGCCGATCTCACCCGTATTGCGCGCAGCCGATCTGGCCACCCGAGCACGAGCTTCCCCAGCGCGCTGCTCCGGCACCGCCGCGCGCGCCCACACCCCGACCCCCCTCGCCCATGCCCTTGTCCGACGACGACCGCCAGTTCCTCTTCGACCTCCTCCGCACCCCCTCGCCGACCGGCTTCGAGGCGCCCGGCCAGCGGCTGTGGGCCGCCCGCGCCGAGGACCGCGCCGACCGCGTCGAGTCCGACGCCTACGGCAGCGCCTGGGCCACGCGCGATGGCAAGAAGGGCGCACCGGTCGTGCTCCTGGAGGCCCACGCCGACGAGATCGGCTTCGCCATCAAGTACGTCACCGACGAGGGGTACCTGCGCGTCGACCGCATCGGCGGCTCGGACCACGCCATCGCCCGAGCGCGGCGCGTGGTGTTCCTGGGCTCGAACGGGCCGGTGCCGGGCATCCTGGGCAACACCGCGATCCACCTGCGCGACCGCTCGACCGACGAGAAGGTGCCCAAGGTGGAGGAGCTGTTCGTCGACGTCGGCGCCAGCAGCAAGGAGGACGTCGCGGCGCTCGGCCTGCGCGTCGGCCACCCCGCCGTCTACGCCGACGCCGTCGAGATGCTGACCGAGACGCGCGTAACGGGCCGGGCGCTCGACAACCGCCTCGGTGGGTTCGTGCTCACCCAGGTGCTGGCGGAGCTGGACGGCGGGAAAAAGCACACGGCGACGGTCACGGCGCTCAACGCGGTGCAGGAGGAGATCGGCGGGAACGGCGCCCGGATGGCGGCCTACGCCATCCAGCCCGACGTCGCCGTCGTGCTCGACGTGACGCACGCGACCGACTCGCCCGGCATCGAGAAGGCCAAGCACGGGGACGTCACGCTGGGCGGAGGCCCCAGCGTCACGCACGGGACGGTCAACCACCCCGCCGTCGTCGAGCGGCTGATCGAGGTCGCCGACGCCGAGGGCATCCCGCTCCAGCACGAGTCCTCCAGCCGGTACTCCGGGACGGACACCGACGTCATCTTCACGACCCGGCGCGGCATCCCCAGCGCCCTCGTCTCGATCCCGATGCGGTACATGCACTCCACCGTCGAGACCGTCGACCTCGCCGACGTCGAGCACACCGTCCGCCTGCTGACGGCGTTCGCCCGCTCGGTACAGGCCGACGACGCGTTCCGGACCGAGATCCTCTAGCCCCGCCCGACGCCGCCCACTGGCGGTGCGCCTCCGCCAGTGGGAGGCCGAGGAGCGAGCCCGCCCTCCCCATGCCCGAGACCTCGCCCGACATCACGCCCGTCTGCCCGTCGTGTGGGTCCGACGCCGTCGTCCCCAACGTCGTGGTGTACGCGGCGGGATACGGCGTCCACACGCTCTACGCCGGGGTCATCACGAAGCCCGGGACGCTGATGAACAAGGGCATCGTGGCCTCGGAGACTGAGTACCGGGGGTGCAGCGACTGCGGGTTGGTGATGCAGTATGCCAAGGACCCCGGCAAGCTGTGGGAAGGCCACGTCGAGCGCCTGTCCCATGACCTCTGACCCCATGCCCGAGACCGACCCCGCCATCACGCCGCTGTGCACGCGGTGCGGCTCCGACGCCGTCATCCCCGACGCCCACCTGCTCGTCGCCGACGTCGGCTCGACGCGCTTCCTGGTGGGCGTCGACCGCCGGCCCGACGCCAAGGTGCTGAAGTCGCCCGTGCGGACGGAGGTCCGGGTCCGCGTGTGCGGCGACTGCGGGCTGGTCGAGGTCGAGTCGGCCGACCCCCGCGCCCTGTGGGACGCCTACGTGGACCGGCTGGCACGAGAGCTGGACTAGCCGGCCGGCTGGCGGGAGACGGGCACGCGCTCGACGCGCTCGTCGGGCAGGAAGCACCGGGGCTCGCCGCCCTCGACGGGGACGGCGTTGGGCGCGCCGACGGCCAGCCGCCGCGCCTGCTTCGCGGTCGCCTTCCGCCACCGCGCGCCGCCCCACCGGAACAGCCCGCCGGGCGGGACCAGCACGAAGGCGAACGGCGACGGGCGCGCCGGCGGGAGCTCGACGCCGCAGCGCGCGAGCGCGGCCTCGGCCGAGATCCCCTCGGCCAGCACCAGCGCGACCGCCAGCTCGCGCGGCGCCCCCTCGGCGTCGGGGCCCAGCCGGGCCAGGGCCTGGCGGACCGCCAGCCGGGCGTCGTCGGGGGTGCGGGGGGACATGGGCCGGTCGAACGCGTGCCCCCCCGCCAGGCTCCCAGCGGGACGGCGGTTTGGGGGCGAGGGCGCCGCCTACACCGCGCTCGCCCCGGCCTCGCGGCGCTCGCTGGCGAGGGCTTGGCAGAGCGCGTCGTAGCGGACGGGCTTGGAGAGGTAGTCGTCGGCGCCGGCGTCGAGGCACGCCTCGCGGTCGCCGGCCATCGCGTTGGCCGTCAGGGCGATCACCCGGGGCTGGGCGTGCTCGGGGAGCTCGGCCCGCAGGCGGCGCGTCGCCTGGTGCCCGTCCAGCACCGGCATCTGGACGTCCATCAGCACCACGTCGAACGGGTCCGTGCTGGCGGCTCGGTGGAGCGCGTCGAGGGCGTCGGCGCCGTTCCCGGCCACCTCCGCGTGGGCGCCGATCCGCTCCAGCAACCGGAGCACCACGCGCTGGTTGACGGCGTTGTCCTCGGCCACCAGCACCCGCAAGCCGGGCGCGACGGCGCCGGGGGCAGGCGCGGCCGAGACCGCGCCTCTCAGGTCGGGGAGCGCCTCCACCTGCACCCCGAACGCGAACGTGCTGCCGACCCCGGGGGCGCCGTCCACCTCGATCTGCCCGCCCATCAGGGTCACCAGTTGGGAGGAGATCGCGAGCCCCAGCCCCGTCCCGCCGTACTCGCGCGTAGTCGAGGCGTCGGCCTGGGTGAAGGCCTCGAACAGCTGGCCGCGCTTGCTGGGCTCGATCCCGATGCCCGTGTCCGAGACCGAGAACCGGAGCTCGAACGGGCCCAGGCCGCTCGCCGCTAGCGCGTCGGCGCCGACCTCGACGGTGACCCCGCCCTCGCTCGTGAACTTGCAGGCGTTGGAGAGCAGGTTGAGGAGCACCTGGCGGATGCGGCCGGGGTCGCCGAGCGCGACCGCTGGAACGTCCGAGCGGATCTGGACCGCCAGCGCCAGGCCGCGCGACTCGGCCTGGGACCGGACCACGTTGGCGGCCTCGTCCACGAGCTTCCGGGGCTCGAACCGGACGTGCTCGAGCTCGACGCCCTCGGCCTCGATCTTCGACAGGTCCAGGATGTCGCTGATCAGCGACAGCAGGGCGTCGGCGCAGGTCTGGATCGTGCGGACGCACTCGGCTTGGTCGGGCGTGAGCGGGGTGTCAGCCAGCACGTCGGCCATGCCGACGACGCCGTTCATGGGCGTGCGGATCTCGTGGCTCATGTTGGCCAGGAACTCCGACTTGGCGCGGACGGCGGCCTCGGCGTGGTCGCGGGCCAGGATCAGCGTCTTCTCGGCTTCTTTCTGCGCCGTCACGTCGTGCAACACGCCCACCAGGCCGATGACCTCGTCGTCGGCGATCAGCGGCACCTTGTCGCCGTGGTAGTGGATCGTCTGGCCGGCGTGCTCGAACGTGTGGGGCACGCGGAGGATGGGCTGCCCCGTCTCCATCACGCGCTGCTGGTCCTCCCAGTCGGCCTGGGCGATGGAGGCCGGGAGGATGTCGAACACGGTCGACCCGAGGCCTTCGTCGGCGTCCGCGAAGCCGAGCTGCTGGGCGCTCGCTTGGTTGCGCATGATGCCGCGCCCCCGGCGGTCGTTGACGTAGATCGGCGTCGGGATGCTGTCCATCACCGTGCGGAGGAGCCGGCGCTGGGCCTCGCCGTGGTCGCGCTCGGCGAGCAGCTGGTCGCGGCTCTCGGCGAGCGCCGCCAGCGTGCGGAGGCGGGCGACGCCGGCGACGCCAACGGCGGCCGTGGTGCAGCCCAAGAGCGCGACCGCGTGCGCCACGCCGAGCGCCAGCCCCGCCGGGGGGGGCGACGTCAGCAGGATCGGGAGCACCGACGCCAGCCACAGCGCGGGCAAGGTGACCACGATCTCGCGCGCCGAGCGCGCGAACAGAGCGAGCGCGAGCCCGGTGACGACCGCGCCGAGCAAGACGCCGCCCGCCCAGTTGGCGTCGAGCCCGTTCCGCGTCCCAGTCCACGAGAAGAACGCGGCGATGACGTAGATCACCGCGATCATGATCGGGCGGATGTGCCGTCGGACCCCGGCGTCGACGTAGCTGAGCCCCAGCACCACCAGCGCGACCGCGCTCAGCGCGAGGCGGTACACCACGGGGTCGTCGTAGACGAAGCCGCCGGCCCGGTCGAGGACCCAGAAGCCGGTCATGCTCACGGCCCCCAGCAGGATCATCAGCCGGTGCGCGCGCAGGTCGGCGCGCTCGGCATCGGTGAGGGCGGAGGAGTGGGGAAGAGCCAAGGGGTCGCCGGAACGGGGCTTAGGTATCGGCGGATGGCGGGGCCACTCAACCGCGAGCCGCGCTGGCGGTCCGCCAGTGGCCCCAGTCGCCGGCCCCTAGGTCAGCACGATCTGGCGGCGCAGCCGGGCGACGGGCACGCCCAGCTGCTCGCGGTACTTCGTGACGGTGCGCCGCGCGATGGGGAAGCCCTCCTCCTTGAGCAGGTCCGCCAGCTTCTGGTCGCTCCAGGGGTGCGCCTTGTCCTCCTGCGCCACGATCCGCTCCAGGAGCGCCTTGACCTCCTTGTTCGAGACCTCCTCGCCGTCCTCGCCCGTGATGCCCTCGCTGAAGAAGTGCTTGAGCTCGTAGACGCCGTACTCGGTCTGGACGTACTTCCCGTTGACGACGCGGGAGACGGTCGAGATGTCCATCTTGATGATGTCGGCGATGTCCTTCAGGATCATCGGCCGGAGGTGCCCCTCGCCGTGCTCGAAGAAGTCGCGCTGGACCTGGACCAAGGCCTCCATCACCCGGAGGAGCGTGTTGCGCCGCTGCTGGATCGACGAGATGAACCACCGCGCCGACTCCATCCGGGTCTTCAAGAAGTCCTTGGTCTCCGACGCCTTCTCGTCGCCCTTGGTCTTCTTGGCCGAGAGGTCGTTCCACATGTCCCGGTAGTGCCGGTTCACACGGAGCTCGGGCGCGTTGCGGCCGTTGAGCGAGATCCGGAAGTCGTCGCCGTCGCGCTCGACGGTGAAGTCGGGCGTGATGTAGTTGGTCTGCTGGGCGAAGTCGCCCTCGCCCGGCTTGGGGTCCAAGCTCCGGACCAGGTCGTAGGCCTCCTTGAGGTCGTACTCGTCGATGCCGAGCTTGCGCTGGATGGCGTCGAAGTGCTTCATCGTGAACGCCTTGTAAGCGTCGCGGAGCATGTCGATGGCGTTCTCGCGCCCGTCGACCTCGTCGCCCATCACGTCGAGTTGGACCAATAGGCACTCGCGCAGGTCGCGCGCCGCGATCCCGACGGGGTCGAGGCGCTGGATCTTGGAGAGCACGCGCTCGACGTCGGCCTCCTCGATCATCACGCCGTAGTTGAACATCACGTCGTCCAGGATCGACTCGACGGGGCGGCGGAGGTAGCCGTCCTCGTCGATGGAGCCGATGATCTGGTCGGCGATGAGCTCCTCGGTGTCGTTGAGGTCCAGGAGCCCCACCTGGTCGCGCAGGCCCTCCGCTAGCGAGGACATGGAAGCCATCGGCGTGTCGCGCTCGTCCTCCTCGGCCGAGTGGTCCACCTGGGCCTTGTAGCCGTAGAGGTCGTCGGGCGCGTTCAAGAACTCGTCCCAGTCGAACTCGTCGTCGGAGGAGTCCTCGGTGTTGTCCGAGGGCAGGTCGTCGTCGGCGTCGGAGGTGGGCTCGTCGCGGTCGTCGCCGTCGAGCTGGAGCTCGTCCTCCTCCTCGCCCTCCTCCAGGAGCGGGTTCTGCTCCATCTCGGCCTTGATCCGCTGCTCCAGCGCCAGCGTGGGCAGCTGGAGCAGCTTGATGTACTGGATCTGCTGCGGCGACAGCTTCTGCTGCAGCGACTGGTTCTGGCGGAGGTTGAGCATGGCGGGGCGGGCGAGCGTCTCGGGTATCGGGGCGCCGGGCGGGAGGTTAAGGCGTGGGCTCCTGCGGTCCTATGCCGACGTCCGTGCGCCGCTGGCGCAGCGTCTCGCGGAACCGGGCGAACCAGCCGGCGCCGTACTTCCGGGTCAGCGGGCGCTCCAGGAAGTCCGCCAGTTGGACGCCCGTCCGCTGGCCGTGGGGGACGCCCGGCGCGCACAGCTCGATCCGCTCGTAGTTCAGCACGTCGACGGCGTCGGGGCCCGTCCCGTAGGTCTCGGCGCGGATGGGGTAGAGGTGGCACGAGACCGGCTTCTCCCACCCGGTCTTGCCCTCCCAGTACGCCTGCTGGATGGCGCACTTGGCGACCTCGCGGCCGGGCGCGCCGTCGTAGACCACGAACACGCACTCCCGATTGCGGACCGTCGCGGTGTGGTAGCCGTCGCGCTCGGACCCCTCCCAAACGCCGCGCCGGGCGATCTCCGCTTTGGCCTCGGGCCTCAGCCGGTCCTGGACGACGGGCAGCGCGTCCTCGACGGCCTGCAACTCGTCGGCGTCGAGCGGCGCCCCGCGGTCGCCGTGGACGCAGCAGGCGCCGAAGCAGGAGCCGAGGTGGCAGGCGAAGGGCGCGTCCAGGACGGCGTCGGAGACGAGGACGTGGTCGACAGCAAACATGGCGCCAACGTAGGCCCGGGCCGGTGCCGGGGTCAACGGGAATCGCCGGTCTTTGCGACTGGCGACGCGCGTCGGCGCGGCACCCAGTCTCGCTGGCGCGCACCGCCAGTGGGGAGGGATCGGCTAAGCAGCCGTCCGCTCGGTCTCGCCCAGCAACGCGTCGACGGGCGGCAGGTCGTGGTACCAGTCGTGGTGCTTGGACCACCGGACGCACCGGGGGCACTGCGTGTCGCGGTGGATGGTCTTGCACTGGGGGCACTGGCCGCCGGTGTCGAACGTGTTCCAGTCGTAGCCGCACGGGCACGTCCACCGCGCCGACGGCGGCGGCTCCCAGGTGCACCGGGGGCAGGCGATCCTCAAGCGTCCGGCGGAGGCGGGGGCGGCGGGACGGCGCCGAACACGCCGGACAGCGCGTCGACCTCGCCGGCGCGCTTCCACTCGCCCAAGCCCTGGCTCCAGACGTGGGACTGCTGGGTGAGCGCGCCGTCCCGGGCTTGCTTGCGGAGGTCAGAGACCGAGAACGGGCCGGTCGAGGCACCGTCGACGGAGACGTGGTACGCGGCCGCGTCAGGCGGCGGAGGCGGGGTGGCCGAGCCGCTGGCGGACGAGGCCGCCGAGGACGGCTGAGACGGTCCGCCCGTCATGGCGGCGCCCATCTGGTTCGCCATCGCCAGCCCGGCGCCCATGCCGACGCCGGCCGCGGCGGCGCCCCCGCCCGGGTTCGCGGCGGCCGTCCCGATGGCCTGGGCCGTCTGGTACTGCGTGTAGGCGCCCAGGTCGCCGATGACGCCCATCGACGTCCGCTGGTCGAGGGCTTTCTCGACGGCGGGCGGCAGCGACACGTTCTCGACCAAGAGGTCCAGGACCTCGATGCCGTAGGCCTCCAGGTCGGGCGCGACCTTTTCGGAGATGAAGCCGCCTAGCTCGTCCACGTTCGCCGCCATGTCGAGCGCCGCCAGTCCGGACGACGCCAGCACGTCGGTGAACCGGGCGACGACGATGTTGCGGATCTGGTCGGTCACGGCGTCGGTCGAGACCTCGCCCGACGTGCCGATGACCTCGGACAGGAAGACGGCCGGGTTCGTCACCTTGAACGCGTAGGTGCCGAAGGCCCTGAGGCGCGTCGGCCCGAACTCGGGGTCGCGCAGCATGATGGGGTTCTTCGTCCCCCACTTCTGGTCGGCGAAGCGCCGCATGTTGACGAACGTGACCTCGGCCTTGAACGGGCTCTCGAACCCGTACTTCCAGCCATCGAAGGTGGTCAGGATGGGCAGGTTGGCCGTGTCGAGCGTGTAGGTGCCCGGCTCGAACACGTCGGCGATGCGGCCCTCGTCCACGAACACGGCCGACTGGCCCTCGCGCACGATGAGCTTGGCGCCGGACTTGATCTCGTTCTGGTGCCGCTCGAACCGCCACGCCAGCGTGTCGCGGCCGGCGTCGGTCCACTCGATGATGTCGATGAGTTCGCCGCGCAGGCGGTCCATGAGTCCCATGTCGGTGTTGGTCTAGCGGAAGAGGGTCGGGCGACTGGCGGAAGCTGTCGGGGCGCCGCACGCGGTGAACCGTATTCCTACGGGTGCGGTAGAGGATTTGAGACGGATGAGGCGCCGTCCGGTTGCGCGGTGCCCCGGGCGACGGCCGTCACGCGCTCGCGCGACGGCGCCAACCGCTGGCGGACGGCGTCGACGATGGCGGCGGTGTCGAGGGCCCCGCACGTGAACACGTCCAGCGTCACCAGCCCGGCCTCGGGCCAGGTGTGGACGCTGGCGTGGCTCTCGGCCAGCAGCACGATGCCCGTCACGCCCTGGGGCTCGAACTGGTGGAACTGCGCGCCCAGGACCGTCGCGCCGGCGGCGCGGCAGGCGTCGGGGAGCAGCGCCCGCCAGGTCTCCGCCCGGCGGAGCGGTTGGGCGTCGTCCACCCAGAAGTCGGCCAGCAGGTGGTGCCCGCCCGCGCGCGGCAGCGGGCGCGTATCCCGCGTCTCCGATCCCGCACCCTTCTCTCCGCTCAGTTCCATCGCGCCCACCCCTGCTGGTAGTACCGCAGCACGACCGGGTCGTCCAGCGTGCTGACCTCGGCCGCCAGTGGCGCGACGTCGGCGTCGAACTGGCGGGCGGCGCGCGAACGTCGCGGGCGTCATCACGCGTGGCATGACCGGCGACGGATCGTAGCCATCGCGGACGGCGTGCGTCGAGCCGACGAAGAAGCCCCAGTCGCCGAAGCTGGGGATGTAGACGTGGTACGGCTCGGGGTGGAGCCCGCCCGCCTCGGCGGTCGCGACGATGCTCCAGAACGCCTGGCGCGCGAACATCGGCGAGGTCGACTGCACGCCGACCGTCCCGCCCACGCCCAGCCTGCGCCGGAGCTGGGCGTAGAACGAGCGGCTGTAGAGCTTGGCCAGGCTCTCGTGGTTGGGGTCGGGGAGGTCCACGATCGCCACGTCGAACGGCGCGCCGGGCTGGGCGACGAAGGCGCCCGCGTCGCGGTGGACGATCTGGACGCGCGGGTCGTCGAGCGACTGGCGGTTGGCTTGGCGGATGGCGGCATGGGTGCGAGCGAGGGTGGTCACGGCCGGGTCGAGGTCTACCAGCACCACCTCCTCGACGTCGGGCCAGCGCAGGATCTCCCGGACGGCCATCCCGTCGCCTCCGCCCAGCACCAGGACGCGCTGGCGGCGCGCGGCGAGCGCCATCGCGGGGTGGACCAGGGCCTCGTGGTAGCGGTGCTCGTCGACGGTCGAGAACTGCAGGCCGCCATCCAAAAACATCCGCAGGTCGCCGTCGCGCGCGGTCAGGACGATCCGCTGGTACCGGCTCTGGTCGGCGTAGACGACGGGGTCGCGGTAGAGCTTGGTCTCGAACACGTCCGCCAGTCGGTCGGCGCCGACGGCGCCCGCGACCAGGGGCACGGCGACGACGGCGGTCGCGACGGCGAGCGGGATCCGCGCCCGACCTAGCTCGCGGCGGAAGGTGCGCAGGCACAGCGCGACGACGACCAGGTTGACGGCCCCGGTCACGAACGCCGTCCGCACCACGCCCAGGAACGGGAGCAGCAGGAACGGGAAGGCGAGCGAGGCCACCAGCGCGCCGAGGTAGTCGACGGCCAGCACGCCGGCGACGGTGTCCTTGAGGCGCGACGCCGAGACCGCGCCCGGCCCGCCCAAGAGCCGCGTCACGAGCGGGATCTCCAGCCCCACCAGCACCCCGATCGCCAGCACGACCCCGGCCATCGCGACGTGGTACACCGGCGTGTAGGTGAACGCGGCGTACAGGATCGCGGCCGACAGCCCGCCCACGGCCCCGACCGCCAGCTCGACGCCGACGAACCACGCCAGCGCGTTGCCGCGCAGCCACTTCGAGGCCCAGGACCCCAGTCCCATCGCGGTCATGAACCCCCCGATGGTGAGCGAGAAGTGCAGCGCCGAGTTCCCCAGCAGGTACGACGACAGCGTGCCGACGATCAACTGGTACAGGATCCCGCACGTCGCGACGACGAGCACGGCCGCCAGCAGCACGCGCGACTGGCGGCGCGAGCGGGCGGGCTCGGGCGGCGGGCCAGCGCCGTCGCCCTGAGCGGAAATGGTGAGGGTGGGGAGCTCCACGAGAACCTTAGGGTGTCACTCGTGAAGTCCCCTCTCCCCAAGGAGAGGGGGCAGGGCGCAGGCACCGCGCCACTCAGGCCGCCGGAATGGCGGGGCTCCGGCACGAGGACGAGCGCGCGTCACGACAGCATCACCGAGGCGATCACGATGCCGATCCCGATGAACGCGCCCGCCAGCATCACGCCGACGGCCACGTTCTGGTCCTCCACCAACTCGTGGCGCAGGTTGAGCCCCGCCACCTTGTCGAAGACCACGTAGCCCAGCACGCACATCAGGATCCCGATGGCGCCGTAGACCAGCGTCGACAAGACCACCATCGGCGAGAGCCCGCTGGGCTCCCGGATGACGACCTCCTCCACGACGCCTTGCGCGCTGGCGGAGGCGGTGAGCAGGAGCACAAACAGGGGGGCGAGTCGGGAGCGCATGGGCGGAGGGGAAGGAGGGAGGCCGCTAGTCGCGGGGGCCGGAGCGGCTGAACACGAAGGAAACGAACGCGAGGAAAAGCGCGAACCCGCCCGCCGACTGGAGCGGGCCGGGCGTCCAGACGCGCCGGAGCTCGACCGAGACGGGGACGGAGGCCGGCTCGGCCCACGGCCGCCCGCCGCCCCACTCGCGCTCGACGAGCATGACCAGCTCGACCTCGATCTTGGAGGCGAGCTCGGCGCGCTGGACTCGGCGCGGCGGGGAGGTCTGGGTCTGGGAGGTTCCGGAGGGCTCGGGCACGCCCAGCCGGTAGGCCGCGCCGCTGGCGCCGGCCGGGAGCAGCGCCAGGTCGGCGACGAGGGGGCCGGGCGCGCCGGCGGGCGCCGCGGCGGTGACGGAGCCGACGAAGGCGCCCCGCGGCGTCGGGATCCGGCCCAGCGACACCGTGTCGTACAGGGCGACCGCGCGGCCGGTCGGCTCCCGGGGCAGCTCGACGGGCTCGACCTGGTAGGTGACGGCGGTCTGGGTGATCTCCGAGCCCAGCCCACGCACGGCCACGCTCGTCGCCAGCAGGGCGAGGCCACCGAGCAGCCACAGCCACGCCAGCGACCCCGCCGTCCGCCGCCGCTGGGCCGCGCGTGCCCGGCGGTCCTCGATCTCCTGGACCTTGTCGGTGCGCCCGAGCGCACGCCAGACGTCGAGCGCGGGGAGCTTGGGGCCGGCCGTGACCTCGACCTCGTCGGCGGTGAGCTCGGCGCTGTAGCTGAGGCCGCCCTGCCGGCCCTCGGCCACCTGCAGCCTCTGGCCCAGCCGGGGCCGCCACGTCAGCTCGCCCGCCATCGCGGTGATCTCCGCCGGGCCGACCTCGTGGAACCGGACGCGGCCGTCGGCCAGTTCGACGCCGCGCTTGGACACCTTGGGCGTCGGGCGGATCGGCGTCTGGAGCAGGAACCCCTCGCCGCTCGCCCACGAGAGGTAGCGGACGGCGCCGGCGTCGGAGATCAGCTGCCACTCGTCCCAGGTCCAGCTTTCCTCGCTGTCCCAGCCCCGGTACCGGAGCCAGCCCGAGACCAGGTGCCGCTCGCCGTCCCAGGTGAACTCCGCGCCGGGCTCGATGTCTTGGGCCGGACGGTACTGCTTTTTGAACCGGCCCAGCACCGTCGCCTGGCTGGCGGTGACGTCGAGCACGCTGCCGCAGTGCCGGCACGCCAACGCCTGCGTCCCGCGCTCGGGGTGGACCTCGACCTGGCCGCCACAGTTCGGGCACTGCAGATGCTCGATCCGCTCGGCGCGGCGGCCAACGTCGCCCAAGTCATGGGACGGGGCCTCGGCGTCGCTCACGTCGCCCAGCGCCGCCAGTTCGTCGGCGGCCCACGGGCTGTCGGGGTGGAGGGCGAGCGTGCGGCGGAGGAGCTCGGCCTTGAGCCCAGGATCGTCGGTGATGCGGGCGCGCCAGGCCAGGGCGCGCTGGTCGGTTGGGTCGGCAGCCAGAACATCGTCCAGCAGGCGCCGGGCGGCTTCATGGTGCCCGCGGCGGGCGGCGCGGATGGCGCGGTCGAGGGGCGTGAGACTGGTCACTTGCCCCCGGACGGCCCGCCGCCGGTGCGCCGCGTGTTGCGGAGGTAGGCGGCGCGGGCAGCCGCGGCGGCGGCGATGCGGGCTTGGCGCTCCTGCTCGATTCGCTCCTGCTCGATCATCTGCTCGTAGTCCATCCGCTCGGCGGCGTCCATCTCGCCCGTCTGGTAGCGGCGGTCGAGCTCGGCCCGAGCGGCGCGCGCGGCCTCCACCGCGAGGAAGTCCTGGTGCGCCGCGACGACCACGGCGGGCGACGGGCTCACCTGGAGGCCGGGGGCGCCGGAGCCGGCGTGGGAGCCCCTCACCGCGACGGCGGCGAGCGCGGCCAGCACCCCGAGCACGATCAGGCGAGACAGCATGGCTTAGTAGGTCTCCTCGTCAATCATCAGCGACTCGCGCGGGACCGCCCGCCCGACGAACACCTCGACGGCGCTCTCGCCGTACTCGATCGAGACCTCCGCTTCGCCCATCGACCCGTCGACGTAGCGGATCGCCTCGCCCGGCAGGATCTGGGCGCCTAGCTGGCCCTCCGCGCCGACGATGGTGGCCTCCCCGACTTCATCCACAAAAATGTCCAGCTTGCCGGTCCGGATCGTGTCGCCGGGGCTCACCGACTCGAACGGCGGCGCCTCGACGTCTGCCCGTTGCTGGACGATGGAGAACGCGCCCTCGTCCTCGACCAGCCACCACCGCCCGTCGTCCTCGACCTCGACGAACCACTCGGTCCAGACCCCGCCGTCGTACTCGTAGACCAGCCGGCCGAGCACCCTGAACGCCTGGTTCTCGATGCGTCCGGTCGCGTCGAGGTAGAGCGGGCTCGGGACGGTCGCCAGTCCGGCGGTGCGGCCGGTCGGGTCGAGGTGGGCGCCGTCGTAGAGCGAGACGCCGCCGCAGAACTCGCACGTGACGACGGTCACGAACCGGTTGCGGATGGCGAGCGGGGCGCCGCAGCTGGGGCAGTGGTGGGCCTCGGGCATGACGCAGGATACCGGAGCCCGCGTGGCTGGGCAACGCCCCGCCGTACTGGCGGAGGGCGTCCGCCAGTGGGCCGGGCGCAACGTTCCGGGCGCGCGTCCGTGTCGGGACCCCCGACATCGCCCCGAGATGCCCGCCCGACTCCAAATCCACGGCTCCGCTCGCCGTTTCCTAGACGCGGCCCAACCGTGGCTGCTCCAGTCCGAGGCCGAGCACTCGCTGTTCCTCGGCGTCGCCGGCCGGCTGGCGGAGGATCTGGACGCGCCGCCGGCCTACTTCGCGACCCTCCACGATGGCGGCCAGGTGGTCGGGGTCGCCATGCGGACGCCGCCGCTCAAGCTGCTGCTCTCCCGGATGCCGCTCGACGCCGTGGGGCTGGTGGCGGAGTCGGCCGAGCGGTTCGATGCCTTGCCCGCCGTGCTGGCGCCCGAGGCCGTCGGCCAGGCGTTCGCGGAGGAGTGGGCGGTGCGGCGCGGCGTCGTGCTGCGACGGGCGATGCGCGAGCGCGTGTTCGAGCTGACCCGACTCGTGCCGCCCGCGCGTCCGGCCCTGGGTCAAGCCCGAGTCGCGCAGGCGGAGGACGCCGGGCAAGTGCGCAAGTGGATCGAAGCCTTCCACCGCGACGTCGGGATGGCCGAGTCCGATCTGGACGGGTGGACCGAGCGCCACGTCTCGGCGGGCCAGGTGCTGCTGTGGGAGGACGGGGAGGCCGTTGCGATGGCCGCCCAAGTCCGCCAGTCGCCGGCGGGCGCCACGGTCGGGGCCGTGTACACGCCGCCCGCGCGGCGGGGCCGGGGCTACGCGAGCGCCGTCGTGGCCGAGCTGAGCCGCCGGCTGCTGGCCGACGGCCGCCAGTTCTGCTCGCTCTACACCGACCTCTCCAACCCGACCTCGAACGCGATCTACCAGCGCCTGGGCTACCGGCCCGTCGCCGACGTGGTGGACATCGCGTTCGACCCCGCCTGACAGCCTGCCGCGCTGGCGGACGCCTTCCGCCAGTGGAACGCTACGCCGCTGGGGCGGCTTGCTTGGCGGCCAGGCTCTTCTCGACGAACTGGATCATGGTCCCGGCCACGTCCTTGCCGGTCGACTTCTCGATCCCCTCCAGGCCCGGCGACGAGTTGACCTCCAGCACCAACGGCCCGCGCTCGGACTGGAGCACGTCCACGCCGCCCACCTTGAGGCCCAGCGCCTTGCAGGCCGCGACGGCCGTCCGCCGCTCGGCCGGGCTGATCTTGATCGTCGTCGCCGAGCCGCCGCGGTGCAAGTTGCTCCGGAACTCGCCCTCGGCGCCCTGCCGCTTCATCCCGGCCACCACCTTGTCGCCGACGACGAACAGGCGGACGTCGGCGCCGCCGGCCTCCTTGATGAACTCCTGCACCAGGAGGTACGCCTTCATCCCGCGGAAGGCCTGGATCACGCTCTCGGCCGCCTTCGAGGTCTCGCACAGCACGACGCCCACGCCCTGCGTCCCCTCCAGCAGCTTCACGATCACCGGCGGCCCGCCCACCGACTTGATCAGGTCGAAGGCGTCGTCGGCCTGGTGGGCGAAGGCCGTGCGCGGCAGCGCGATGCCCTTCTTGGCCAGGAACTGGTGGGCGCGGAGCTTGTCGCGGCTCCGCGTGATGCCGACCGCCGAGTTCAGCGTCCAGACCCCCATCGCCTCGAACTGGCGGACGATCGAGAGCCCGTAGAACGTGATCGAGGCCCCGACGCGCGGGATGATCGCGTCCGGCGGGGTCAGCTTCTCGCCGTGGTAGTGCACCTCGGGGCCGTTGGCCGTCAGGTGCGCCGTGCAGCGCAGCGTGTCCAGCACCTGGACCTCGTGGCCCCGCGCCTCGGAGGCCTCCACCAGCCGGCGCGTGGAGTACAGCGTGGGGTTGCGGGACAGGATGGCGATACGCATTCGGAGAGGGTTCGGAGGGGGGGAGTGGAGACGTGGAAGGTCGCTCCGGCGGCGGCAGCGCTTGCTGAGGCGCGTCAGGCCGGCCGGTACAGGGCGCTCGGGCGGTCGGGCGAGCCCAGCAGGAACGACGCCCCGGAGTCCACCAGGACGCGGCCCGCCATGGCCTCCCGGCCCAGGAGCATCGGGAAGCGCATGCCCCGGCGGTCGGTGAGCGTGGCCTCGATGGGCCACTCCTGGGCGTCGGACTTCACGCCCAGGCGGAAGATCACGCCCACCACGACGCGGGTCTCGCTGTGCCCGCTCGACGAGGTCACCTCGCGGTCGTCGATGACGGGCGCTTGGCACTCGACGGTGAGCGCCTCGTGGCGGAAGAAGGGGTGGACCGAGAACCGCGCCCAGGGCTCGCCGCCCTTGCGCTCGACGGTGACGTCGTGGGCGTGGAGCGCCGTCGTCTTGGCGCCGGTGTCCACCTTGGCGCGGACGGCGGGCAGGCCGATCTCGGGGAACGCCACCCACTCGCGCCAGCCGACGGTCACGAAGTTTTGCGAGTCCGACACGGGCGAGGGGAGAGGGGCGGTGCTCAACCCGCTCGGGGTCCGGAGGTTCGCCGCCGGCCCAGACGTTTTCCGCGAAGCGCCCGGCCCGGCCGCCTGCGCCGACCGACTGGCGGCTCTGGCCGAGGCGCAGTTGCAGGGCCTTCGCCAACTCGCACTGGCGGAGCGCGCCGCGCCCTGCGCTACGCCTCCGCGTCCGTCCGCGTGTCGGCGCCGGCCAGCAAGTAGAGGACGGCCATCCGCACGGCGACGCCGTTCGTCACCTGGTCCAGGATCACCGAGCGGTCGGAGTCCACGACCTCGCCCGCCAACTCGACGCCCCTGTTGACCGGGCCGGGGTGCATCACCCACAGGTCGGGGTGGGCGTCGAGGTGCTCCGGGCGGATGCCGTACATCGTGTGGTACTCGCGCAGGCTCGGCGTCAGCCCGATCCCGTCCACGCGCTCCAGTTGGATGCGCAGCGCCATCGCCACGTCGGCGCCGTCCAACGCCTCCGCCAGCCGGTCGGTGACCGTCACGTCGCGGCCGCCCATGGCCTCGACCATGTCGGGCGGCACCATCGTCCGCGGCCCGCACAGCACGACGGACGCGCCGAGCGCGGTCAGCCCGTAGATGTTGGACCGCGCGACGCGGCTGTGCGCGATGTCGCCCAGGATGGCGACTCTCAGCCCCCGGAAGTCGAACCCCTTCAGCCCGTCGCGCCGGGGCACGGCGAGGTCGGAGACGGTGAGCGCGTCGAGCAGCGCCTGCGTCGGGTGCTCGTGCTGGCCGTCGCCGGCGTTCACGACCACGCCGTCGATGCACCGCGTGAGGAAGTGCGCCGCGCCGGCCGAGCGGTGGCGGATGACGGCCAAGTCCACCTTCATGGCCTCGATGTTGCGCGCGGTGTCCTTCAACGTCTCGCCCTTGGACACCGACGAGCCGCTGGCGCTGAAGCTCATGGTGTCGGCCGAGAGCCGCTTTTCGGCCAACTCGAACGAGAGCCGGGTCCGGGTCGAGTTCTCGAAAAAGAGGTTGCAGCACGTCACGCCGCGCAGGCTCGGGACCTTCTTGATGGGCCGCTCCAGGACGTCGCGGAAGGCGCGCGCGGTCTGGAGCACCAAGCGGATCTCGTCGGCGTCGTAGTCGGCCAGGCCCAGCAGGTGGCGGTGGCGCAGGCTCGTGGCCGGGTTGAGGGTTGGCTGGCGCCGTCCTTCGGGTCTGGGTTCTGGGTTCATCGGCTGGAAGGCATCAGTCAGAACCAGGCAACGGCGGCTCGGCAGGCGAGCCCTGAACCCCTGAACCCTGAACCTCTTTAGAGATCAACCACACGCCGTCCTCGTCGTCCTCCTCCGCCAGTCGCACGCGGACCAGCTCGCCCGGCCCCGTCGGCACGTCGCGGCCGACGTAGTCCGGGGCGACGGGCAACTCGCGCAAGCCCCGGTCCACGAAGGCCAGCAGGCGCACCGACGCCGGCCGGCCCAGGTCCACCAACGCGTCGAGCGCGGCGCGCGTCGTGCGGCCGGTGTAGACCACGTCGTCCACCAGGACGAGGCGGCGGCCGTCGAGCGAGAACGGGATGTCGGTCGGGCGGACGACCGGCGTGGGGCGGCCCGTCCCCAGGCCGACGTCGTCGCGGTAGAACGTGGCGTCGAGCACGCCGAACGGCAACCGCACGCCCTCGATGGCCTCGATTCGGTCTCGCAGGCGGCGCGCGAGGTGGACGCCGCGCGTCTGCATCCCGACGAGCGCCAGCCGGTCGGCCGGGGCCGCGCCGTCGTCCAGCTCCTCGACGACCTGGCGCGCCAAGCGGTCCAGCGTCCGCGCCATGTCGGCGGCGTCCATGAGGTGGGCCTTGACGCGGTCGGGGGGCGGCATGGCGCGAAGCTACCGCCGCACTGGCGGACCCGTCGGGCCGCTAAGCTCCGCACGTGGCCAGCGGCGGCGACCGCGCCGCCGAACCCCCGCGCCGCGCTGGCGGTACGCTCCCGCCAGTCGCACGACCGCCATGCCCGCCGATTCGCCCGAGTACGCCGTCGGCGTCATGATGCTCGACGTCGAGAGCAAGGACTCCGACGGCTTCCGCCGCGTCGTGGACCGCGCGCTCCACCTGGTCGAGGCCGACCTGACCGGCGACCTCGGCCTCCGGACGGACCTGTTCTCGTTCCAGGGGCCGCACCTCAGCCCCGGCGCCGGGGCCTACGCCCCGCTCGACTTCTTGCAGATCGGGATCGCCGAGAAGCTGGAGCGCCGGCTGCCGTTCCTGCTCATCGTGACCGAGGTGGACCTGGCCTCGTCGTCGATGGCCTTCGCGCTGGCGCTGCCGAGCCAGCTGACGAACGTGGGCGTGGTCTCGACCAAGCGGCTCGACCCCGGCTTCTGGGGCGACGCCCCCGACCCGGACCGCGCCGCGAGCCGCCTGGCGTCGCTCCTGCTGCACACGTTCGGGCACCTGCTCAACCTCCGGCACCACCCCGACCCGGCCAACGCGATGTACCCCATCGAGCGCGTCGAGGACCTCGACGGCATGGACCGGCTCACCGACGACCAGCGCGAGCGCATCCGGGTCATGCTGCCCAAGGAGGCCCACGACACGCGCGCCGAGGGGACGGGCGCCGGCACGCGGTGGGCGTTCGCGGCCCGGATGATCGTCGCCGACGCCGGGAGCATCGCCCGGGCCGTCGTCCGGGCCAACCCGTTCCGGCTGGCGACCCGGATGCCGACCATGATCGCGGCGGCGCTGTCGGTCATCATCGTGCTGCTGTTCGGGGCCGAGACGTGGGACGTGGCCGCGGCGGTCTCGATGCCCCAGGTCGTCCTGTTCTCGGTCGTGTCGTTCGCCGCGGCGGCGTTCGTGCTCTACCGCGCCTTCGCGTTCGAGTCGCTGATGGGGCGCGACCGGCGCCTGGCCGAGTCCACGGTCGTGACGGCCACGGCGACCGTGCTGTCGCTGGGCCTGACGCTGGTCGTGCTGTTCACCGGCTTCGCCGTGCTGATGTACGTCGGCGTGCTGACGGTCTTCCCCGAGCAGCTGATGGAGAGCTGGGCGACCGTCGGGGCGGCGACGGAGACCCGCGACCACGTCAAGCTGAGCCTGTTCCTGGCCTCGATGGGCGTGCTGGCGGGCTCGCTGGGCGGGCGGAGCGACAGCCGCGACCTCGTCCGCGGCGTGCTCTTCCTGGACGAGGAGTCCTAGAGCGTCCGGTACGAGACCACGCGGGTCTTGAGCGGCGCCGCCAGCGGCCCGGCCAGGCCCACGGTCCCGTTCCGGGTCGAGCCCTGAGGCACGTAGCGGAACGTGACGTGGGCGCACGACTCCGGCCCGGCGCAGACCTCGATGACGGCGGCCTCGGCCACGCGGTCGCCGGTGTTCTCGACCGACAGGGGGACCATGACGGTGCCCTGCCGGGCCTCCGGCTGCTCCAGCGTGACCACCAGCTCTGCCGGCTCGTCGGAGCCCGCGATCCACTGGTACGCCAGGATCCCGACGACCGAGAGCACGACCACCAGGCCGATGGCCGACACGGCCCACTCGAGCGCGTTCTTGTCCGAGCGCTCGCCGTCGGAGTCGTCATCGTGATCGGAACCGTTGTCGGGCATGGGCTAGAGGAGCAGGCGGCCGGCGGAGGCGCCGAGCGTGCAAGGCAAACCGAGGTAGACAGTGAGGTCGGCGGCGGCGAACAGGCCGAGCCCACCGAACTGGCCGGTCGAGGCGAGCATGGCCGCCGAGGCGACGAGCGCCACGGCGTAGGTCACGACGGCGTCGCCCAGCGGCCCGCCGGCGAACCGGGACTCGTCGGCGTCGTCGGAGCCGCGGAAGGCGGTGTAGCTCACGATGCCGAGCCCGATCAGGAACGAGAGCACGGCCGTGACCAGGGGCGCCCACCCGGGCGCCTCGACGCCGATGAGGAGGATCTCCTCGGTCGGCGCGACGCCCGTGCCCAGCAGGAACGCGCCCAGCACCGTCAGCGCGAGCTCGCGCCGCCAGCCCCCCGGGGAGCTCTGTTCGGAGCCCCCGTCCGGTCCCTCGTCTGACCCCTCCTCGGGGGCCCGGCCCAGCTGCTTCGTCCCGACCGCCACGCCGATGGCGGTTACGGTGCCCGACATCACGATCCGCTGGACGGCCTCCATCAGCGAGACCCCGGGCGGAAGCTGCCCCGCCAGCTTGAGCATCACGAGGGTCATGCCGAACCCGAGCGCCAGCGCCTCGAACGCCTCGGCGACGTCGTCGCGCAGGGTGCCCCCGTCGGTGATGCCGGCGAAGCGGACGTAGGCGAAGAGCAGGACCATCGACCCTGCGAACCGGGCCAGCACCATCCCGGTGGGGAGGGTGTAGCCCTGCCACCAGATCTCCATCGTGTACAGCGACGCGGTGGAGAACAGCAGCCCGCCGGCCAACGCCCGCCCGTACTCCCGGAGCGTCTTCGAGATCGGGCGGGTCAAACGGGCAGCGACTGGCGGCGGGGGGAGGCCAAAGCTAGACAGCGGCTCAGGACCTTCCCGTCAGGACAATCCTGAGCATCTGGGTTGATGTGGCGCCAAGCGGTCGGGTCAATCCCAGACGAACAGCCACTTGACGGCCTCGTAGGCGCCCACGAACACCCAGCCCAGCGGGCCGGGCGTCACGCCGTCCGACACGCTCAGGCGCAGGGTCGAGAAGGCGACCTGGTTGTGGAGCAGCCGGAGTTGGCCCTCCAACCCCTCGACCTGGGCCGTCACGCGCGCCAGCTCGGTCTCGACCGCCAGCACGTCGGCGACGGTCTGGGCCTGGCTCAGGAGGTCGCGCAGCCGGGACTGCAACGCCCGGGCGTTGGACAGCCGGATCTCGAGGTCGGTGTAGCTGGCGGTCACGTCCTGGACCCGGACCTCGCGGCGCTCGACCTCGCCCAGGGCCGACAGCTGGTCCATCGCGGCCTCCAGGCTGGCGTCGGGGATGCGGAGCACCATCTCGCCCGGCCCCTCCCAACTCACGTAGCCGTCGAGCGACTCGGTCAGCGCTCGGGCTCGGTCCAGCGCCGGCTCGACGCGGTCGTCGCCGTCCACCTCGACCGCCAGCGCGGCGGTGCGGACCAGCCGTCGCTCGGCCGCTTCCTGACCCCGGGCGTCGGCGCGGGCCGCCACCGCTCGATCGCCGGCGACTTCGCCAAGGGAGGCGTTGTCGAACGGCGCGTCCGAACTGGAGCGCGGCGCCGGGGTGGCGCAGCCAGCCAGGAGGAACGGGAGGACGAGGAGTAGGAGTCGCATGGGTCGGGGAGGGGACACGTGTGGCCGCGTGCCCGGACGCTCGGGTCACCCTCCCCGCTGGCGGTGCGCCCCCGCCTGCGGGAGGCCATGCGTCTGAGCGCGCGGCCAGCGGGAGCTGTTCGGAGCCCGACCGGGCGGGGTCCGGGCCGCGTCGCCGCTCGGCCTCCAAAGATTAGCGCCGCACCCGGCCGTCAGGGTGAGACGTCGTTATCGTCGGGCATGAACCGGACCCGCTCGTGAGCCCGCTGACGCGGGGCGTCTTGTCGGACCTCGGCGGGCTCCTGGCCGTGCCCGGGGGCGTGGCCCTGACGGCGCTGGTGGTGTCCGCGGTCGCCGGCGAGGCCGACGGCGCCGCGGGGCTGGCCGTCACCGCCGCCGCCAGCCTGGCGCTCGGCTTGGGCTTGCGCCAGCTGTGCTGGGACGCCGACGCCGACGACCTCCCGGCGCCGTTCGGGACCGTCACCGTCGCGCTCGGGTGGCTGGGGTGCGCCGCCTTCGCCGCGCTGCCGTTCCTCCTGTGGCCCGTCTTCGGCGGCGACTCCGAGACGGCGCTGGCGTTGGGTGAGCCCACCAACGCCTACTTCGAGGGGATGTCGGCGCTGACCAGCACCGGGCTCAGCGTCGTGCCCGACGTGACGGCGCTCCCGCACGCGCTCCAGTGGTGGCGCTCGGCGCTGGAGTGGGTCGGGGGGATGGGCGTCGTGCTCCTGGCGCTGACGCTGTTCGACTCCCGAGCCAAGCGGGTGTCGCTGGTCACGGCCGAGATCAACATCGAGGAGATGGCCGAAGACGACGACCACGCGGTGTCGCACCTGTGGATCGTCTACGGCGGGCTGACGCTGGCGTCGGTGCTGGCGTTCTGGGCGCTGGGGATGCCGTTCTGGCAAGCCCTCAACCACGGCATGACGGGCGTGGCGACGGGGGGGATGACGGTGAACGAGGGCGGGTTCACGGCCTACGGCTCGGCCATCCGCGTGGCCGGGACCGTCGTGATGATCGCGGGCGGGCTCGACTTCGCCGTCCACGCCAAGGTGTTCGTCCAGCGCGACTGGCGGGCGCTGGGCAAGGACGCGCAGACGCTGGCCTACGCGACGGCGCTGGTCGTAGGGGGGCTGCTGTTGTTCGGCACGACGGGGCTGGGGGCGGAGGCGAGCGCCGTCGACGCGGCGTTCATGTGGGCGAGCGCTCTGGCGACGTGCGGGTTCTCGTCGGTCGATCTCCCGTCGTGGAGCCCGGCGGCGCTGACGCTGCTGATCGCGGCGATGTTCGTCGGCGCGGCGGCCGGCTCGACGGGCGGCGGGCTCAAGATCCGGCGTGTCTGGCTGCTGGCAACGAACGTGCTCTGGCAGGTCCGCGGCGCCGACGACCAGCGCGAGCGGCGCTACCTGTCGTCGGGAAGCGCGCTGGAGCCCGACGAGGCGTTCGAGCTGCTGCGCCGGGCGAGCGCGCTCGCGTTCGCGTTCACGGCGTCGCTGCTGGCGGGCACGTTCGCGCTGCTGCTGCTGCTGCCCAACGCGGCGCCGCTCGACGTGCTCTTCGAGGCGGCGTCGGCGCTGGGCGCCGTCGGGTTGTCGTCGGGCGTCACGAGCCCCGACCTGGGGGCGCCGGCCAAGGTGGTGTTGGTGGTGCTGATGTGGCTGGGCCGCCTGGAGGTGATGGCGGCGCTGATGATCGGCGCCGCCGCGCTCGACCGCTTCCAGCCGAAGTCGGACACGGACGGCGGGGGGTGACGGCCCGCACGGCGGCCGTGCCGCACTGGCGGCGGGCGTCGCCAGTGGGAGTCAGGCGGCGAGGTCGGCCTCGATCTGGGCGATGGAGTCCCGGATCTCGGCGGCCTTCTCGAACTCCAGCGCCTCGGCCGCCGCGTCCATCTCGCGCGTCAGCTGCGCCACCGTGTCCCGCTTCTGGTCGTCCGTAAGGCCTGCCGTGGGTGGCGGGGAAGGAGCGACGCCGAGGGCGCTTCCGACCGCCCCGATGAACCTCTCGGCATCGACGAGCGCCTCTTCCGCTTCGTCCGCGGTCAGGCTCAACCCCTCGTAGTCCACGTCGGCCCGCTCCCCAGCGTATTGACGGAGCACCTTCGCCGCGGCCGTTGGCACCCGGTCCGTGCGGACGTACAAGCGGCTGAACTCCGAAGCAACTCCGCTGTGAGTTTTGGGCTCCGAGCCCTCGGCGTGGACGGCGGCTCGCGCCGCGTAGAACATCGCGTAGTAGGCCCGCGAGACCGCGTCCGAATGGAAGCCGCCGCGGGCGAGCAGCCGGGCCGCGGCCAGCGCGCGGTAGGCCTCGTCCATCCCCCTCATGCAGCAAGCCCCTCTCGGCGCACGGAGCGGATGAACGGGCTCTCCGCGGCCTCGTACGCCTCGACAGACCGGGGGAGGAGTTCGAAGATCATCCCAGTCTCGACCTCTACGTCGTAGGTGAGGTCGACGAGCCGCTTGATTTCGGCCCAACGGTCCACGTCGCCGTGGAGCAGCACCAAGAGGTCGATGTCGGAATCCGCCCGCGCTTCGCCCCGCGCGTAGGAGCCGTACAGCGTCAGCCCAGCAAACCGGTCGCCGTAGGCGTCCTCGATCCGCGCCTTGAGGCGTTGGACGAGGGGGAGGATGTCGTCGGGTCCGCGCATGAGGGCAAGGTAGGGCGCGCGCGACTGGCGGGGCCGTGTCGCACTGGCGACGCCGGCCGCCAGTCAGGCTAGGCGGCCAAGTCGGCCTCGATCTGGGCGATGGAGTCGCGGATCTCGGCGGCCTTCTCGAACTCCAGCGCCTCGGCCGCCGCGTCCATCTCGCGCGTCAGCTGCGCCACCATGTCCCGCTTCTGGTCGTCCGTGAGGTACTTGACCACGGGGTCGGCGACCTTGGGCAGCTGGTCGGGGCCGCTGTAGTAGGTGACGGCCTGGTCGGCCTTGCGCTCGTCCTGGGTCGCCTTGTGGTCGGCGATGGCCGTGCCCCGGCGGACCTCGTCGATGGACTTGGTGACGGTCGTCGGCGTGACGCCGTGCTCCCGGTTGTACTCGGCCTGGATCTCACGGCGGCGCTCGGTCTCCTCCATCATCCGCGCCATCGAGTCCGTGACGCGGTCGGCGTAGAGCACGACGACGGAGTCGGCGTTGCGGGCGGCGCGGCCTGCCGTTTGGATCAGGGAGCGCTCGGAGCGCAGGAAGCCCTCCTTGTCGGCGTCCAGGATCGCGACCAGGTTGACCTCGGGCAAGTCCAGGCCCTCGCGCAACAAGTTGATGCCGACCAAGACGTCGAACTCGCCCAGGCGCAGGTCACGGAGGATGTCGACGCGCTCCAGGGCGTCGATGTCGGAGTGCAGGTAGCGCACACGCACGCCGAAGCTGTCGAGGTAGTCGGTGAGGTCCTCCGACATCCGCTTGGTCAGCGTCGTCACGAGCGCGCGGCCGCCGGCCTTGACGCGATCGCGGATCTCGCCCAGCAGGTCGTCGATCTGGCCGTCGACGGGGCGCACCTCGACCTCGGGGTCCAGGATGCCCGTCGGGCGGATGATCTGCTCGACGATCACGCCGCCGCTCTGCTCGAGCTCGTAGTCGGCGGGCGTCGCGGAGACGAACGTGACCTTGTGGTGGAAGCTCTCGTACTCCTCGAACGTCAGCGGCCGGTTGTCCATCGCCGACGGGAGCCTAAAGCCGTGCTCGACCAAGTTCAGCTTGCGCGCCCTATCGCCGTTGTACATCCCGCGGACCTGGGGGACGGTCACGTGGCTCTCGTCGATGACCATCTGCCAGTCGTCGCCGTGGTTCTTCTGGAAGTAGTCGAGCAGGCAGTACGGCCGGGTGCCGGGCTCGCGCCCGTCCATGTGGCGGGAGTAGTTCTCGATGCCGGAGCAGTACCCGATCTCCTTGATCATCTCGATGTCGAACAGCGTCCGCTGCTCGATGCGCTGGGCGGCGACCAGGTTGCCCTCGTTGCGCAGGATCGCCAGCCGCCAGCGCAGCTCCTCCTCGATGCCGGCGATGGCGCGGTCGACCTGGTCCTTGGGCGTGACGAAGTGCTTGGCCGGGTAGATCGTCAGGGTGTCGGTCTCCATCGCCACCTCGTCGCCGGTCACGGGGTCGATGTGGGCGATCCGCTCGACCTCGTCGCCCCAGAACACGATGCGGTAGGCCTGGTCTTCGAGGTAGGCCGGGAAGACCTCGACCACGTCGCCCCTCACACGGAAGGTGCCGGGCGTAAAGTCGACGTCGTTCCGGTTGTAGAACACGTGGACCAGCTCCAGCAGCAGCTCGTCGCGGTCGCGCGTCTCGCCGGGCTGGATCTGGACGATCCGCTTTTTGTACTCGTCGGGGTTGCCCAAGCCGTAGATGCACGACACGGACGCGACGATGACCACGTCCTTCCGTCCGCTCACGAGCGCCGAGGTCGCCTTGAGGCGCAGGCGGTCGATCTCCTCGTTGATCGCCATGTCCTTCTCGATGTACGTGTCCGACGAGACGATGTAGGCCTCGGGTTGGTAGTAGTCGTAGTACGAGATGAAGAACTCGACGGCGTTGTCAGGGAAGAACTGCTTGAACTCGGCGTAGAGCTGGGCCGCGAGCGTCTTGTTGTGCGAGATCACCAGCGTCGGCTGACCCACGTTGCGGATGACGTTGGCCATCGTGAACGTGTTGTGGACCACCAGCCCGCCGGCGCCTGCCAGGAAGGTCTCGGGGCCGGGCACCGACAAGTCGTACACCCAGGGGTGCTCCGGCGCGACGGCCTCCACGCCAGCGACCGCGCTCCATCGGACAGCCGTCAAAGCGCGGAGCGCGTCGATGGCATCGGCCGTCTGGCGGGTCACGTTGCGCGACGTCGCCTCAGCGGTCAGCGCGGCGCAGACCCGGGCCAGCGCGGCGCGCGACGGGCGGCAGGTCTCCGTCTCGTAGGACTGGATTGCGCTCCGCGTCACGCCGGCTCGCTCACCGAGCGCCCGGGAGCTCAGCCCAAACCGCTGGCGAATCGCACGTAAGTCGGCGCCCCGGATCGGGACGACGTCGACGTTGGTGTTGCCCGTGCGGCTCATGACCTCCGCCAATCGGAGGCGCTTGGGCTTCACCTCGAACCCGACGTCGCCGGCGAAGCGGGCGAGGTCGTCCTGGCCCGAGACCGTGACTTGGCGGTAGTCGGCGCCGGCGTGGTCCGAGTTCGTGGCCCGCTTGCGGACGGTGGCCGTCCGCGCCCAGATGCCCAACCGCAGCAGGGCGTAGCCCAAGTCGGAGGCGAGGCCGGCGCTGGCGGTCGTCGCCTGGACCGCCGACGCCCGACCGACCGTCCCGTCGCCATCGTAGTACCCACGAAGGAGCGCTCCTAGCTGGCCGCGGTCGAGGGCCGGCCAGAACGACGGAAGGCGCTTCTGGGCCGAGCCCGTCCCGCACGTCCGCTCGAACAGCCGCGCCAGGACGGAGGCGTTGACCTGGAGGTCGCCGTTGCTGCGGACGGCCGCCGCCAGTCCAAGGCCGTTGAGCGCCGACCGGACGCGCGCAAGGACGGCGGGGTCGCGGTTGGAGAGCAAGACGTAGCGCGCCGTCACGGCCCCCTCGGCGACATAGACGCCAAATAGGTAGAGCAGGTCGTCGGTCAGCGCCAAGCGGGCGGGGAGGCGGGCGCCGCGCTGGGCGCCGACCTCGGCGTCTGCGAGATCGAGGTGGCCTCCGAGCGCGTCCGTCTCCGCTGAGACGGAACGGAACGTCGTTAGGTCGATGCCTCCGCGACCCGGATCGCGGCGCCGAGCGTCGAACAGTTTGGTGTAGGAGTTGCCGCCATGATGACGCGCGAAGGCGCCGGCGAACGCGGTCGTCCCGCCGGCTTGGGCGTAGTCCGTGAGCGCGTCCTGGGCGTAGACGAACAGGGCCTCGCCCTCCAGCGTGTCGGTCAGGTCGAGCGCGTCGAGCCGGCCGGTGAACGGGACCGCGTCGGGGACCGGGACCGCGTCTGTCGGGCGTGCGTCGGTGGTCTCGATGAGCACGGGGCGGCCGTCGCGGAGCACCCACAGGTTGTGGTCGCCGGTCAAGGTGACCGCCCGTCCGCAAGCCGTCTCCAGTCGGTACAGCGTCTCCGGCGACTCGTGCCGGATGAAGGCGCCAACGGGGGAGAGCCCCGCCTGGCCAGTCCGCGGGTCGTAGGCGTAGGTCAGGACACCGCCTCCAAGGTCGCGCTCGTCGGTCCCGCCAGCCGAGCGGTCGGTGCGCTCCGCCAGCGCGGCGTCGACGAGCGGGCCGATGGCGGTCACGCGCGACTGGCGCCGGCCGTCGGGCAAGCGCTCGACAACGAACACGGGCTCGTCGTAGGCGACGCTCTTGCCCGTGCCCGTCGCCCCGAGCAGCGTCTGGTAGGGGTCGCCTCGGAAGCTGCCCTCGGTCAGCTCCTCGATCGCGCGCGGCTGGTCGCCCATCGGCTGGAAGCCGGTCGAGAGCTTGAAGGGCGAGTGGAGCTTTTGGATCGTGGCCATCGGGTCGCGCGTCGTGGGAGGGCAGCCGGGAAGCCTACGGCCGCCGGATGACAGCCCCGCGTCAGGGCAGGTCGTGTAAGGCGACCGCCCGCTTGGCGTTCCGCTGGCGGCTCAGCTCGGAAGCGTCGGGCCGCGCCCTCCAGACGGCGCCGCCGGCCTCCGCCAGTGGGGCGGACGCCGAAGCGCCCCGCCGGGGGAACGGGCGGGGCGCGGAACGGGCTATCGGGCGCAGCTCTAGCGAGCCGCCAGTGCGGCCGCGCTCACGTCCGGGGCCACGTCGGTTGGGTTGTCGTCGAGGATGTCCGTGAGCCAACTAGCCACGGAGACGCCGCCTGTGGTCTGGTAAAACTCCGAGTTGGTGACGAAGACGTGGCCCGAGCCCGAAGCGAAGTAGGTGCCCCAGCCGTCCGGCACCTTGGTGCGGATGTCGCGCAGGCCGGAGGCGAAGGCGGCGCCCGAGATGTTGGTGTCGGGGTCGCCGGGCTGCCCGAAGCCGAAGAAGAACCGGATCGTGCTGTCCTCCAGGTACGAGGCCAGGCCGAACGTGGCATCGGGGTACGTGCGGTCGAGGTAGGCGTAGATGTTCTGGAGCCCATCGGGCTGGTAGAGCTCGGCCGCCTCCGGCAACGTGCCGGGCAAGTTGTACAGGGCCGCGAAACTGCCCCCCAACTCGGGGCTGAACACGTTGTCCTGGAAGAAGATCGGGCCGGAGTCGTTGAGCAGGTACGCCTGGGAGCCACTGAACGCGTCGGCGACGCTTGGGAAGTTGAGCAGCGTGCCGAAGCCGCCAGCGCTGACGCCGGCGAGCAGCACCTTGTCGGGGTCGTCACCCAGCCCGGCCTCCAGCAGCGCCAGAGCGCGCTCGACGTTGGCGTGGCCCACGAACTGCTGCGTGCCCGCGACGCCCGGGACCGTGGCGTTGGGCGCACTGCCGCTGTGCACGTCGCCGGTGCAGTAGGGCACGTAGACCGCGTTCCAGTCGCCGACCGGGTTGGCGCTGTCCGTCTGGAAGATGCCCCTGTTGAGCCTGGGCGCATCGCCAGTGTCGAACTGGGCCTTGCCGTAGCTGTCCTGGTTGCTCGCGCAAGTGGCGCCGTTGAAGCAGGCACCGCCGCCCTCGAGGTAGATCATCAGGTTCGTGGCGTTCTCCTGGAGCCGGACGCCGACGCCGGTGTCGGAGCCGTCGCGGCACGTGGAGCCCTCGACGTCCACGAAGGTCCACTGGCCGAGGTTGGCGAAGGCCTCCGCGAGCGGCCCGTCCTCGTCGGTGTCGGTGCCAGAGTCGCAGGCGGAAAACGTGAGCAGGAGCGCGCCGAGCGCTGCAAGGGGGAGTCGGAGTCTCATCGGTGCCAGGGAGAATGAAGCACGAAGGTAGCGGCCGCCCTCAGTTCAGGGTGTCAGGCACCCCGATATGACCGGCGCCTCAGGCGCGCCCGGCCGACCCCGTAGCTTGCGGCTCCCCTCTGCTTGCTGCGTGGCCTACTGGCTCTGGTCCGTCCCCCCCGACGCGTACCCCGCGTTCGTCCAGACCGGCACGTTCGCGCTGCGGTCGCGCGGCCGCGCCCGACTGGCGGAGGTCGCGGCCGGGGACCGGGTGTTCGTCTACCTCACCGGTCGCCAGGTCGTCGCCGGCGAGTTCGAGGTCGTCGGCGCGCCGTTTGAAGACGCGACGGCCCTCGTGCCCGACCGTCACCTGCCGCACCGCGTCCGCGTCCGGCCGGTCGCCGTGCTGCCCCAAGAGGTGTGGATCCCGCGCGAGGGGCTCGACAACCTCCAGGCGCTGGATTCCTACGGCGAGCCGCCCGACGCCTTCCGCCGGCTGGTGGGCCAGGGCTTGCACGCGCTGCCCCCCATCGACGGCAAGGTGCTGTCGTTCCTGGTCCAGGCGAGGCTGGGCGCCGACCCGGACGTGCTGATGGCCGCCGTCGACGCCGTCCGCCGCGTCCGGGCCTCACCCAATGACGCACGCGCGGTAGCGGCCGAGCCCGTCCGCCAGTCGGCCGTCGCAGAGGCGCCGGCGAGCTACTCAAGTTGGGACCGGGCCTCCGCGACCGAGCGGCTGGTGCAGCGCATCGCCGCGACGGGCTTCCAGTTCGACCCCTGGCAGGTGGCCGCGTTCGTGACCGCCGTGCGGACCAAGCCGTTCGTGCTGCTGGCGGGCGTGACGGGCGTGGGGAAGACCCAACTGCCCCTCTTGGTAGCGCAAGCGACCGGTGGGGAGGCAGCCGTGCTCCCAGTCCGGCCCGACTGGACGGACTCGGCGGAGGTGCTGGGGTATTCGGATCTGAACGGGCGGTTCCGGCCGGGCGCGCTGCTCCGCGCAGCGCGTTCCGCTCAAGGCGCGGAGCACGTGAGCCTGATGGTGCTGGACGAGATGAACCTGGGGCGTCCGGAGCACTACCTCGCCGAAGTGCTGAGCCGTCTGGAGCAGCGTGCTCCTGCCCCGGGCGGCTACGCATCGGCGCCGCTGCTGGCGGAGCGGGTGGGGGACGAGGACGCCGCGTGGCAAAGCGTCCGCCTGGAGCCCGGGATGGCGCTGGTCGGGACGGTCAACGTCGACGAGTCGGCGCACGCGTTCAGCCGCAAGGTGCTCGACCGCGCGTTCGTGCTGGAGCTGGCCGCCGGCGACCTGACCGACTGGCGGGCCGAGCCGGCGTCAGACGAGGCAGAGTCGGTGGAACTGTGGCCGGTGCGAGCGTGGGCACCTCGCGCGACGCGTCTCAGCGAGTTGGCCAACCTCTCCGGCGACGAGCGCCAGCGGGTCGAACGTGCGGTGGAAGCGGTCGCCGGGGCGGACGCGGCGCTGGCCCCGGCGGGCCTGGGCGTGGGCTACCGGGCGCGCGACGAGGTCGCGCTGTTCGTGCTCCACGCCGCCGACACGCTCGACGCCTTCCGCGACGCCGAGCGGCGTGCGGTGGACCCGCTCGACCTCGCGCTCCTCGCCAAGCTGGTGCCCCGGATCGACGGCGCCAGCGCGGCCGTTCGGACCGCCACCTACAACCTGCTGGGGTGGGCGCTCGATGGACGGCCGTGCGACGCGCGCCGGGCCTCCGAACTCGTCGAAGGCTGGCAGACGCAGGGCCGACCGGCGGCGCTGGCGGGCGTGCGCTTCCCCCGGACGGCCGCCCGACTGGCGCGCGTCGCGGAGGGTGCGCTGGACGACGGCGTCGCCACGTTCTGGGCCTAAGAGGGGCGCAGGGTGGACTCGCGCGGCGTCCTAGAGATCCGCCCTCCGCTCCCACTCGTTTCGGATCTGGTCCGCCGTCTCCGCGAACTCGGCCGCGGACGGGCTCGCGTCCCGATCAATGGGCAGGTGGAGGTCGAGCACCAGCTCCGAGCCCCCGGAGACCGTCTCCGCGCCCAGCCGGAACATCCACCGCGACATCCGATCGTTCTCCCGGCTTACCACGCCGCGCAGCGTGGACACCCCCACCGTTGGAGCCACGACGGCGAGCACCGCCAGCAGCAGCTGCCCGACGCCCAGGCCCTGCGCGGTGTCCAGCACCGTCAGCGAGAACTCGGCGACGTCGGCGTCCTCGCCCACCCCGCTAGGGACGGCGTCAGTTAACCGGATAAACCGGCCGACCCCGAAGCCGGGCGCGTCGGGGTCGGTCAGGTCGAGGGCGCCCCAGGCGACGTGGTCGTGGTGGTCCACCTCGGTGAGGTAGCGGAGCTGGGCCTCGTTCAGCGTCGAGACCGAGCCCAGGAACCGCAGGCGGCGGGACTCGCGCGACAGCTCCTCGAACCCCTCCGCCAGCCGGTCGCGGTCCTCCGGCACGACCGGGCGCAGCGCCACGGGGCGGCCGTCGCGGAGCGTCATCCGGAGGACGGGCGGGTCGGTCACGGGACTGGGCGGAGCGGTAGCATACGCCCGATGCCGCCGCTGTTCACCATCGAAACCCCCTGCCTGCGCCTAAGCTGGAGCGGGCCGGTCGCCGCGTCGCGAGGCGCCGAGCCGCTGGCGGTGCGTGTGGGAGATGCCGAGCGGGAGCACGACGTGTGGCTCGAAGAGGAGGCCGCGTACCCGGTGCTGCTCCAGAGCCTCGACGGGACGGAGGTCGTGCTCCGGCACCGCGACCCCGTCGTGGTAGCTGGGTTGGTCTCGGCAGACCAGGGCCGGGTGCTCCACGGCTCGGTCCGGTTCGGCTCGCAAGCCGGGCGCGCTCGGTTCGAGCTGCTGGCCGGGGGCGAGGTGGAGGCCGAGTTCGAGGTCTCCGTCCTTCCGACCAAGCTGTCCCCGGAGGAGGTCCGGGCGATGCGCGCCCAGGTCGAGGCCCACGCCGTGGGCCTCGCCGTCTCAGCGCTCCGCCCGACCACGCTCGCCGCCAGTCCGTCGGAGGGCGCGGCGTCCGTCCCGGTGTGGCTGGCGGCGTTGGAGCGGGCCGTCGGCTCGCTGGCGGAGGCGCTGCGCGAGATCGAGCGGCGTCCGGAGGCGGGGTTGGTGCGCGAGGTGGAGAGGGTGCCGACGGGGCGGATCCGCCGACCGTCGCCGGAGACGCGGCGCAGCGCGGCGCGCTCCGGAGTAGCGGCGGCGACGCTGCCCGCGCGTCCGGCGCGCACGACGCTGGACACGCCTGCGCACCGCTGGCTGTCGGGGCGTCTTGACCAGATCGGCCGCCAATTGCGGGCGCTCGCGCGCGACGAAGCCCGGCGGCGCCCCAGCGCTCGGCGACGGACGGTGATCGCGGACCTCTCTCGGCTGGCGGAGCACGTGTCGTCTCTGCGCCGGCTCCCCACTCTGGCGGCGACATCAGGACGT
The DNA here is from genome assembly GCA_963789285.1 of Rubricoccaceae bacterium. Lineage (GTDB taxonomy): Bacteria > Bacteroidota > Rhodothermia > Rhodothermales > Rubricoccaceae > Rubrivirga. Next base: position 653,428 of record CAWBJZ010000004.1, on the reverse strand, counting down.
GCTCCCGTCGTGCCGCCGCTCGTGCTCCGGCGGCGCCCGGCCTACGCGTCGGCCTTCGATTCGCTCCGCCATCTAGAACGAGGGATGGACCTACGCTCGGGGAGCCTAGACATCGCGACGCAGGACCTCGCCGTCGTGTTCGAGACGTGGTGCGCGCTGGCGGTCGTCGAGGCCGTGGCCGAGGCGCTGGGCGTGGACGTGCCCGCCCGAGCCATTCGGCATTCAGGTGGTCGGGACGGACGTGCGCTTGGGGCGGGGGCAGAAACACGCTGTCCGGATGCACGCGCAGGGGGCCCAGGTCGAGGTCGCGTACAACCCCCGCTTCCCGGCCCCGCCGGCGCTGCTGCCCCAACGCCCCGACCTGGTCCTGACCGTCCGCCAGTCCGGGCGGACGCGGCGCGTCGTGCTCGACGCCAAGTACCGCCGCGACGACTCCGATCCGTACCGCCGCCGCCACGGCGCGGCCGGACCGCCGGAAGACGCACTCGGGACGCTGCACCGCTACCGCGACGCGATCCCCGGCACCGTCGAGACCGCCGCCGCGCTCTTCCCCGGCACCGACGGCGACGCCTTCCGCGCCTCCCGCCTGTGGACGAGCCTGGACACGCTGGGCGTCGGCGCCATTCCCGTTCGCCCCGGCGGCACCGCCGCGCTGGCGGACTTTATCGGCGGCCTGCTCGGCTCGCCTGACGGGCCGCCAGGCCTGCAAGCGCGACGCGGTCCGACGCGATGACGTCGGCGCCGGTGTCGAGCAGGGCGCGGTAGGGCGCGGGACTGGCGGCGTCGCGCGCAGCGCGGTCGATGGACCCGAAGGCTCCGGCCTGGGCGCGGATGCCGAGGGCGTGCAGCCGCGCGACGACGGCGGGGTCGGGGACGCCGATGCCGGTCCACGCGATCACGCGGTCCAGGTCCAGGCCCGACGCCACCAGCGCGTCCAAATCCTCCTCCGTCTCGACCGTCGCCGAGACCGCCAGCTCGGGCGCGAGCGCCGCCAGCCGGGCGTGGTCGGCGAGCGAGTAGGTGATGACGGCGACGCGGTCGGCGGCGCCGGCCTGGCGGATGGCGGCGACCAACTCGGGGTACGGCACGTCGCGTTTGGCGTCTAGCATCAGGACCGCGCGGCCCTCGACCCAGGCTAGGGCCTCCGCCAGCGTGGGCACGCGGTACGGGGTCACGACGGAGTCGGCGACCAATCGGACGCGGCGGAGGTCGGCGAACGTCGTCGCGTCGAGCCGGCCGGTCCCCGTCGTGGTGCGGTCCAGCGTCTCGTCGTGCATCAGCACCAGCACGCCGTCGGCGGTGCGGCGGACGTCGGTCTCCATCAGCGCCGGGGCGTGGTTGAGCGCGTACTCGAAGGCTTCGAGCGAGTTCTCGGGCAGCCCGTGCGGGGGCGCGCCGCGGTGCGCGCTGATCCAGATGGGCGCGCCCTCCGTCCAGCGCATCGCCCGGGCGAGGGCGTCGGCCGAGGCGTAGTCGCGGTAGTGCAGCGACGAGGTCGGCACGGCCACGCGGTCGGCGGGCCGGTCCGCCAGCGGGATCGGACGGGGCGAAACGCACCCGCCCACGACAATCGCCAGCAGCAGGAGCAGACTCCTCGCAGCCACGCCCGTCACGACGACGCCTGGGCGACGCCGTGCTTGAGCCGGGCCAGCACGCCCGCGAAGCCGCGCTGGCGCTGGGGCCCGAGCAAGCCGTCCACGCCGAGCTGGCGGAGCAAGTCGTCGGGGATGGCGGCGACCTGGTCGGGCGTGGCCCCGTCGTAGGCGTCCATCAGGATGCCGACGAGCGCGCGCTGCGTCGGCGCGTGGCCGGGGATGTCGGCGTGGATGTGGACCTCGCCCTCGTCCACCTCGGGGAAGAAGTAGACCTCGGCCTGGCACTCGTGGACGCGGCCCAGCCCGGCGTCGCGCGCCGCTTCGTAGCGCGCGGGCAGCGGCGGGAACTGGCGGGCGTGCTCCAGCAGCAGCTCCACCTGGAGCTCGCGCGGGACGGACGCCAGCTCGTCGGCGATCTCTTGCAAGCGGTCGTTCATGGGTCGGGTCTACGAGGTGACGGCGCTCTCGTCCTCCGGCATCCCCTTGGCGACGGGCACGCCGACCAGGTTGCCCCACTCGGTCCACGAGCCGTCGTAGTTCTTGACGTCGTCGAAGCCGAGCAGGTACTTGAGGACGAACCAGGTGTGGCTGGAGCGCTCGCCGATGCGGCAGTACGCGATGGTCTCGTCGGAGGGGTCGAGGTGTTGCTCGTCGAGGTAGATCGCCTCCAGGTCGTCGCGGCTCTTGAACGTCGCGTCGTCGTCGGCGGCGCGGCTCCAGGGCACGTTGCTCGCGCCGGGGATGTGGCCGGCGCGCATAGCGGCCTCGGAGGCGGGGTTGCCCGGCGCGTGCGAGAGCTCACCGATGAACTCCTGGGGGCTCCGGACGTCCACCATCGCCCCGCCGCTGGCCTGGTGCTTGAGCACGTCCTCCCGGAACGCGCGGATGCCGGGGTTGCCCTCGCCGGCGGAGTAGTCTGTGCTGGGGAACGTGGGCACGTCGGTCGTCAGCGTCCGGCCCTCGGCCTCCCACTTGGTGCGGCCGCCGTCCATGATCCGGCAGTCCTGGTGCCCGAACAGCTTGAACGTCCAGAAGGCGTAGCACGCCCACCAGTTCGACTTGTCGCCGTAGAACACCAGCGTGGTGTCGGGGCGGATGCCGAAGCGGGAGCACAGCCGCTCGAACTGGTCCCGGCTCACGGTGTCGCGCACGTCGGCGTCCTGGAGGTCCGTCTGCCAGTCCACGTGGACGGCGTTGTGCAGGTGCCCGGTCGCGTAGAGCAGGACGTCCTCGTTGGACTCGATGACGCGGACGTTGTCGGTCTCGACCAGGTGCTGGGAGACCCAGTCGGTGGAGACGAGGACTTCGGGGTGGGCGTGGTCGGACATGGGCGTGGAGCGGGCGGGGGGAGGGCGCGTCGGAAGGTACGGGGGCGTCCGGGCGTGGCACTCGACACATCCTGTCAAGACTGCCGCGCCGTGACGTACCATGTGGGGGTCCCCACTCCCTTCGCCGCCATGACGCGCGTCGCCCCGCTCTTCTTTCTGCTCTCCATCGCCGTCGCCGGGTGCGGGTCGGGCAACATGCTCGCCGAGGGCGGCGACTCCAGCGTGATCACGCGCGCCGATGTGGACGCGGCCGTGAACGCGCCGAACGCGCGCGTGCTCGTCGAGCGCCTGCGCCCGGGCTGGCTCTACGTCCGCGGCGGCGGCGTCTCGGGCAACCTCCGTACGGCGGGCGACTCCCAGGGCGGCGTCGACGCGGAGCGCGTGTCGGTCTACGTCAACGGGTCGCGACGGGGCACTTCAGAGACCCTCGCCTCCATCGCCCGAGTGGAGATCGAGACCCTGCAGTACTACAACCCCGCCCAGGCGAACGTCCGTTTCGGCGCCACCAACGGGCTGGGGGCGATCTCCGTGGTCCTGCGCGAGGACCCCTAACCTGCGCCAGGCCGAGGGCCCGCTCTAGGCAGCCTGCTGGGGGCCCGTCCAGTGGGGCAAATCCTCATGGGCACGGTGTGCTCGCCCCCGTTCGCAGTATATATTGCGCAGCACCTCGGATTTTACGAGACGGATGTCCGGTGGCTTGCTTCGCGTTCCTGGCCGCGTTCCTGCTTGGTCGGTAGCCCAGGTTGCCCAGCGGCACCCGCCGCGTCTCTCACCACATAGCGACCCTCCATGCGCCACCTCCTACTCCTCACCCTCTTCGTCGCTGCGCTGGCAGTCAGCGCTGGCGATGCGGCGGCCCAGTCGACGGGCACCCTGACGGGCGTCGTCACCGACAGCCTGTCCGGCGACGTCCTCCCCATCGCCAACGTCCGGATCACCGGCGTGCCGAGCGCGGGTGCGGCGACGGGCCTCGACGGCGCCTACACCATCGAGGGCATCGCCGTCGGCCTGCAGACCGTCACGGTGTCCTACGTCGGGTACGCGACCCGGGAGATCCCCATCACCATCCGCCCGGGCCTCAACCGCCTGAACGTGGCGCTCTCCGACCGGGCCATCCTGGGCGAGGGGCTGATCGTGACCGCGCTCGGCATCGAGCGCGAGGAGCGGTCGCTGGGCTACTCGGCGCAGGAGGTCGACGGCGACGACATCAACCAGGTGGCCGAGTCCAACGTGATCACGGCGCTCTCGGGCCGCGTGGCCGGCGCCAACATCACCCAGAGCAACGCCATCGGCGGCTCCAACCGCATCGTGCTCCGGGGCGCGGGCTCGATCTCGGGCAACAACCAGCCGCTGTTCGTGGTCGACGGCATCCCGCTCGACAACTCCACGTTCACGACGAGCGGGCAGGCTCGGGGCGGCAGCGGGTACGACTACGGCAACGCCGCGTCGCTGATCAACCCCGAGGACATCGCCTCGGTGTCGGTCCTGAAGGGGCCCTCGGCGGCCGCCCTCTACGGCTCGCGCGCGGGCAACGGCGCCATCATCATCACGACCAAGAGCGGTCGCCGGGCCACCGGGCTCGGGATCACGGTGAACCAGACGGTCACGACCGACAACGTCTACAACCTCCCGCCCTACCAGAACCTGTACGGCGGCGGCTCGAACTCCCCGTTCGGCCAGAACGCCCAAGGCCAGCTCGTGGCCGACTTCGCGACCGACGAGTCGTGGGGGCCGCGCCTGGACGACGGGTTCATGGTGCGCCAGTGGTACAGCTACGACGACGTCAACAACCTCAATGGGCAGGCGACGCCCTGGGTCTCGGCCCCCGACAACGTCCAGAACTTCTTCCAGAACGGCGTCACGTCGAACACCAACGTCGCCTTCGCCCAGGGCGGGGACAACTTCAACTACCGCCTGTCGCTGGCCAACGTCTCGGCCGGCGGCGTCTTCCCAGGCAGCGAGCTCAACCGCCGCCAGGTCGGGTTCAACGGCTCGCTCGACCTGTCGTCGAAGCTGAAGACCTCGTTCACGGGCAACTACATCAACAACAACGCCAACGGACGCCCCGGCACGGGCTACTCCGGCAACAACGTGTTCCTGCAGTTCAACCAGTTCGGCCAGCGCCAGATGGAGCTGGGCAGCGGCGGGCTCATGGCCGACTACTTGCGCGCCGACGGCTCGCAGCGGGGGTGGAACTGGCGCGACCCGATCGCGGGCACGTTCCAGTACACCAACAACCCGTACTGGGTCAGCTTCGAGGACACGCAGGAGGACCGGACCAACCGGGTCTTCGGCAACTTCATCGTCGACTACGCCTTCACGAACGCGCTCAGCCTGCGCACCAACGTCCAGACCGACTACCAGACGCAGCGCCGCGAGGAGCGGACCGCGTTCGGGAGCCAGGCGACCCCGTCCTACAGCGAGTCGATCTACGAGGTGCAGGAGACGAGCGCCCGGTCCCAGCTCAACTACGAGACGGACCTCACCCAGGACTTCTCGCTCAACGCCTTCGTCGGCGGCGAGGCCCGGTACAACGACCTCTACATCAACCAGGGCTTTAGCCAAGGCGGCCTGAGCGCCCCCGGCCTCTACACCCTGGAGAACTCGGTGGACCGCCCCGCCCTCAACGACCGCTTCGAGGAGCTGGCCGTGCTCAGCGCCTACTCCGACGTCACGCTGGGCTGGCGCGACATCGCCTACCTCAACGGCACGCTCCGCAACGACGTGTCGTCGACGCTGCCCGCGGGGAACAACTCGTACCTCTACCCCTCGGTCAACGCGAGCGTGGTGTTCTCCGAGCTCGGCCCGTTCCGCGACAGCGGCGTGCTGTCGTTCGGCAAGCTCCGCGCCGGGTTCGCCCTCGTCGGCAACGACACCGCGCCGTACCGCACCCGCCCGATCTACCCGCTCGGCGTGGCCTTCGGCAGCACGCCGCGGCAGTCGCTCCCGACCACGCTCCCGAACACCGACCTGCTCCCGGAGGAGACGACCTCGTTCGAGACCGGCCTGGAGCTCGCGCTGTTCAACAACCGGATCGGCCTGGACGCGACGTACTACGTCGCCGAGACGGCCAACCAGATCCTCGACATCGAGGTGTCGCGCTCGACCGGGTACGCCCGCCAGTTCATCAACGCGGGCACGATCGGGAACAGCGGCATCGAGATCGCGCTGCGGACGACGCCGGTGTTCCTGGCCAACGGGTTCCGCTGGGACGTCAACTTCAACCTCGCCCGCAACAACAGCGAGGTGAAGGAGCTCGTCGACGGCCTCGACGTGTACACGCTGGGGAACGCCCCCTTCGGCGCGTCGATCACGGCCCGCGTGGGCCAGCCCTACGGCGCCATCATCGGGGACGACTTCGTCTACGACCAAGCCGGCAACAAGGTCATCAGCGTCGACGACGACGGCAACTTCGACGGCTACGCCCGCAACCCCAACCAGGTGCTCGGCTCGTACCTCCCGGACTTCACCGGCGGCGTCTCGACCACCTTCGCGTTCGGGGGCTTCCGCCTCAGCGGGTTGGTCGACGGCCAGCTCGGCGGCGACGTCTACTCGATCACGAGCCTCTTCGGCCGCTACAGCGGGATCCTCGACGAGACCGTCGAGGGCGACGGGGGCTACAACGTCCGCGAGCTCGGGCTCCGCCCCGAGGGCGTGGTCCTGCCCGCCGGCGCCGATCCCAAGACGACCACCGGCACGCCGTACGCGGGCGCCGACGTCGACGCGCAGAGCTTCTTTACCGGCACGTTCGGCTTCGAGGCCCCGCACATCTTCGACACCAGCTTCGCCCGCTTGCGCGAGCTGAGCCTGGGCTACACGATCCCGTCCCGGTTCACCGGGAGCCAGATCCGGAGCCTGACGGTGTCGCTGGTGGGCCGCAACCTCGCGATCCTCTACACCAAGTCGCCGTTCTTCGACCCGGCCGTGGCGCTCAGCGCCACCAACGTCCAGGGGATCGAGGCCGGCAGCTTCCCTCCGACCCGCTCGCTCGGCGTCAGCGTGACGGCGAACCTCTAGCCGGCCCACCCCAACTCAGCCCAACCTCCCATGACTCGAATCTCTCGATCCCTCTTGTTGGCCGGGGTGGCCGTCGCGGCGCTCTCGCTGAGCGCCTGCGACATCACCGAGCTCAACGAGGACCCCAACAACCCCACCCAGCCCACGCCGTCGTACATCCTGTCGAGCTCGCAGGTGAACCTCGCCGACACATACTGGGACGCGTTCAACAACGGGCGCTTCGCGCTGCTCTACGCGCAGTACTGGACCCAGAACCAGTACACCGACGAGGACCGCTACCAGTACCGCACGGGCGTCGTGGACGACTACTGGTCGGCGTACTACCTCGCGATCAACAACCTCGAGGAGGTCAAGCGGATCATCTCAGCCAACGAGTCCGCGTACGCCGCGGCGGCGACCCAACAGGCGGTCGCGGAGGTGCTCCAGGTCTGGGCCTTCCAGAACTTGACCGACACCTTCGGTGACATCCCGTACACCGAGGCGCTCCAGGGCGCGACCAACCCGTCGCCGGCCTACACGCCCCAGGAGGAGATCTACCCCGACCTCATCGCCCGTCTGACGGCGGCGCAGGCGGCCATCGACCCAGGCGCGAGGGTGGCCGGGGACGTGATCTTCGACGGCGACGCGTCGAAGTGGAAGAAGTTCGCCAACTCGCTCAAGATGCGCGTCGCGATCCGCATGGCGGACGTGATGCCGAACGAGGCGGGGCAGGCGATCGCCCAGGCCGTCCAGGCCGGAGCCATGACGAGCAACGACGACAGCGCGCTGTTCGACTTCCAGCCGTCGGCGCCGTTCTCGAACCCGATCTGGGAGAACTACAACCTCGCCGGCCGCGACGACTGGGCCGTGAGCGACGCGCTCGTGAGGGAGCTGTCCTCGCGCAACGACCCCCGCTTGGGCGTCTACGTCGACCGGACCCCGGCCTCGACGGCCGCCGCTCCGCAGTACGTCGGCTTGGACTACGGGCTGGCGGGCGGCGTGGCCGCGGCCATCCCGCGCAACTCGTTCTCGCGCCCCGGTGCGGCCGTCCGCACGCAGACGGCCCCGGCCATCTTCATGCTCTACGACGAGGTGCTGTTCATCCGCGCTGAGGCCGCTGCTCGCGGCTTGTCCGGCGCGACGGGCAACGCCGACGGCCTGTTCAAGGACGCCGTCGGGGCGTCGCTGAACTACTGGACCAACGGCAACGGCACCGCCGCCTTCGTCGGCGCGCTCCCGACCCTGACGGCCGCCAACTACCGCCAGGAGCTGGGGGTCCAGAAGTGGCTCGCGCTCTACATGCAGGGGCTCCAAGGCTGGTCCGAGTGGCGCCGCTTGGGCTTCACCGGCGTGCTAGAGGCTCCGGCCGGTGGCAAGGCCGACCAGTTCGACGGCCCCATCGCCGTTCGCTTGGTGTACCCCTCCAAGGAGGGCACGCTGAACGCGGCCAACTTGGCCGCCGCCGTCGCCAGCCAGGGAGTCGATACGCAGGGTACGCGGGTGTGGTGGGACGTCGCAGCGAACAACTAGACGCCCCCGCTCTCCCACCCACACCAACGACTGTAACGCACCATGAAGACTCTTTCTCAAACCCTCGCGCTGGCTCTGTGCGCCGTCGCCGTCATCGGGCTCTCGGCCTGCGACGCCTCGGAGGACAACCTCGACTTCGAGCTCGGATCGACGCTGACCATCGTCGGGTCCAGCAACGTCGCGATCCCGGCCGCATCTGCGACGGCCGCGCGCGGCTACTACGTCCAGGCGTTCACGCGCAGCCGCAACTACACCTGGACGTACAACGGGAGCGCCGTTACGGCTGCGTGCACCGGCAGCAACTTCCCGTGCTTGCGCGTCCGCTCAAGCGCTGGCGACAGCTACACGGGCGAGTACCTCGACGTCTCGTTCTCGGCCCCCGGCACCTACACCATCGGGGTCAACACCCCTGAGTACAGCGGCACGAAGACCGTGACCGTGACGAAGGCCGCGAGCTAGACGTCCTAGCATCAACGTGCTGGAGAGCCGGGGCGCGCGATGAGCGCCCCGGCTCTTCGCGTTCTTGAGGCACCGGCGCCACCGACGGGACGGCGAAGTCTGAGCTCGACGGGTCCGAGATGGTCCCTGACGCGCTCGCTAGGGTTGCCCGACGGCCTCCCCTTCTGGGACCGGAAGGCCAGCGAGATGGGCCGCGATGCGGGCGGCGTGGACGCGGCCGTTCTCGATGAACCACCGGCTGGTGGCGTAGCCGCCGCAGACGGTCCCGGCGAGGTAGACGCCCGGCCGCGTGGACTCCATCGTGTCGAGGTTTACGACTGGCGCCCGCTCCGGACCTTCGAGTTCGATGCCGAGCGCCTCCAGAAACGAGAAGTCCGGGTGGTAACCGGTCATCAGCAGGACCGCGTCGGCGGGCACCTCACGCTCGCCCCCCGCGTCCGCCAGTCGGACGGTGCGGTCGGTGATCTCGGTGACGGTCGTGCCGTAGAGCGCGTCGATGGAGCCCTCGGCGATCCGGTTGAGAAGGTCGGGACGGATCCAATACTTCACGCTCTCGGTGATCTCCGTCTCCCCGCACGACCAGCGTCACGTGGCCGCCGTGGCGCTGGATCTCGAGCGCCGCCTTCGCCGCCGAGTTCTTGGCGCCCACGATCACCGTCCGCCGCCCGCTGAAGGGGTACGGCTCCTTGTAATAGTGCGTCACGTGGGGCAGCCCCTCGCCCGGCACGCCGATGGGGTTGGGCTGGTCGAAGAAGCCGGTCGCGACCGCCACGGCTCGCGCCCGGTGCCGCTGGCGGTCGGTGCGGACGGTGAAGTCGCCGGCCTCGCCCTCGACGGCCTCGACGCGCTCGCCCAGGCGCAGGTCCAGACCCTCGCGCTGGGCCACGCCGCGGTAGTAGTCGATGGCCTCCTCGCGGCGCGGCTTGTAGAACGTCGTCGCGAGCGGGTGCCCGCCGATCTCCAGCAGCTCGGGCGTCGAGAAGAACTCCATCTGCGTCGGGTAGCCGACGATGGAGTTCACCAGCGAGCCCTTCTCGATGACGCGTGCCGTGAGACCGGCCTGCTGGGCTTCGACGGCGCACGCCAGTCCGATGGGGCCGGCGCCCACGACGAGCAGATCGACAACGGGATCGGTCGGGGTCTCCATGGCTGGGATACCTGAGCGCCTGCGTCCGGGTTGCCAAGGGGCGGTCAAGACCGCGTCACGCCGGGCGGTGGGGCGGAGGCTCGCCCGGCGCGCCGTCGCCGGCGACGGCGCGCGGCTCGGCCTGGGCGTCGGCGCGGCGCTGGCGGAAGAACGACCGCAGCAGCTCGGCGGAGGCGTCGGCCTCAATGCCGGAGACGGTCTCTAGCTGGTGGTTGAGGCGGGCGTCGCGCGGGATGTCGTAGAGCGTGGACGCCGCGCCCGCCTTCTCGTCGAAGGCCCCGAACACCAGCCGGTCGAGCCGAGCCCAGACCAAAGCGCCGGCGCACATCGGGCACGGCTCCAGCGTCACGTAGAGCGTGCAGCCGTCGAGCACCTTGGTTGCCAGGGTCTGACACGCGGCCGAGATCGCGATCACCTCAGCGTGCGCTGTAGGGTCCTGCAGCCGTTCGACTTGGTTGTGCCCGCGCCCCACGACCTGCCCGCCCCGGACGACGACCGCGCCGACCGGCACCTCGCCGGCTTCGTACGCCCGCTCCGCCTCGCGCATCGCGAGCTGCATCCAGCGGCGGTCGGGGTCGAGGAGGGAGGCGAGGGACATGGCGGGGTGGATTCGATACGCGACCTCGGATTGTTCCGACCCACTGAGGCGCCCCGGGCGGCCCCGACCGGTAGAGGCCTCGCTGCGACGTCTCTCGGCGTCTCGCCCGACTGGCGGAGGCCGTCCGCCAGTGGGCCGGACGCGTCAGGCGTCGCGGACGAGCGGCATCGTCATGCACCGCGGGCCGCCGCGTCCGCGCGACAGCTCGTTGCCCGGCAGGCGGACCGCGATGCGCTCGGTCGTGGCCGCCGCCGAGTCGCCGTAGAAGTCCAGGAAGCTCTCGGCGTCGACGACGTGGAAGCCCTCGGCCCGGAGCGCGTCGTAGGTCGCGCGGTTGCGGGCGTAGCCGACGACCAAGCCCGGTCGGAGCGCGAACAGGTTGGCGCCGTCGGTCCACTGCTCGCGCCGCTGGCGGACGGGGTCGACGCCGCCGCAGGGGACGAAGGTGTAGTCGCGGCCGGTGACGTCCGCTAGTGCGTCCTTGACGGTGCGGTAGGGGCGCAGACGGAGGTCCTGGCCGTCGCCGTCGAGCGCCTCGATCACGAACGTGTGGTCGTGGGCGTCCTCGATGATGGGGGGGAAGACGACGCAGGTGTCCTCATCGGCGAACGTGAACACGGTGTCGAGGTGCATGCAGTACCGCTCCTTGGGCAGGTTCACCATGATCACGTGCTCGACCGACGTCCGCGTCAGGAGCTCGCGCGCGACGGCCATCACGCCGCCCAGGCTCGTCCGCTCGCTCTGCCCGATCATCACCACGCGCTCGTCCACCACCAGCAAGTCGCCGCCCTCGAACGAGACGTCCTCGGGCAGCTCGATCACCTTCTCGGCGACGTCGGCGAAGCGGGGGTGGTGGCGGAAGACCGTCTGCATGATCACGCTCTCGGGCGCGCGCGCCGGCGTCGCGGCGTGGCTCACCAGCACGTGCCCGCCGACGACGGCGGAGAGGTCGCGCGTGAACAGCAGGTTGGGGTTCGGCCACGCCGAGACCGGGAACGAGGCTTGCCCCGTGACGGCGAAGTGCAGCAGGTCGTCCGCGTCTAGGCCCTTCAGCTCCGACTCGTATGCCTCGAAGTTGCGGTACGGCATCCGCTCGGTGAGCGACTCCACGAACGCCGTCCGAGCGGGCTTCTGGTCGAAGGCCTCGCGCAGCAGGTCGGTGACCTGGAGGACGGCGTCCGGCCCGCCGACGACGGCCTGGAACAGGCGGACCAGCGTCGCGTGCTCCTCCCGGGCCTCCTCCAAGAACAGGATGTCGTCGAAGAGCAGGTCCTCGGCGTTGGCCGGCGAGACCAGCGCCATCTCCTCGCCGGGCGTGTGGACGACGACCTGCCGAAGCGGCGCGGTCTCGGACGAGACCTGGAGCGGGGCGACGGCGGCTTCGGCGGGCATCTCGGGGCGGGGCTGGCGCGGCAAGCTACGCGACGCCCTCCCGGCCTCGTCCCACTGGCGGGGCGTCTCGGCGCCGGCTAGCGAGACTTCTCGCGCACCAGCTCCACGAAGCGGAGCACGACGGCGACGCACACCAGCACCACGCCCACCCAGATCGCCAGCCGGATCAGCCAGCCGGCCAGCTGGAGCACGAGCGCGAGCACGCCGAAGGCCGCCATCAGCACGATGGCGAGCAGCAGGATCTGGAGCAGGCGTTGGATCAGCATGGCTGGGGCTCGACTCGGAGGACGGCAGAGGCGGGCGGCGGGAACGCGGCCTCCGCCGGCCATGGTTCGGGCGTGCGGAAGAATAGTTGCGCCGCGGCTCGCTTGGAATGCCGGCGATTGGGGAGGAGGTCCTAGGCGAAGACGGGCACGGGGTACTCGACGTGGTCGAGCGAAAGGCCGTGGGCTGGCGCGGCGGGGCCGGCCGCGCGGCGATCCTGAGCAGCCAGCACCCCGGCGACGTCGCCCGGGGCCCACCGCCCGCGCCCGACCTCGACCAGGGTGCCGACCATCGCGCGCACCATGCCGTGCAGGAAGCGGTCCGCGACGACCTCGAACGCGAGGTCGCCGTGCCGTTCCTCGGCGGTCCACCGCGCGCGCTCGACGGTGCACACCCGGTTGGTGGTCTCCGACTGGGTCCGACAGAACGACGAGAAGTTGTGGCGGCCGAGCAGAGCCGCGGCGGCTTGGTTCATCGCGTCCAGGTCGAGGGCGTACCGAAAGAGGGCCCGGGTGCGGCGGTCGAGGGCTCGGGGCGCCGTTGTGGCCTGGTAGCGGTAGTGCCGCCGCCGAGCGTCGTAGCGGGCGTGGAAGCCCTGCGGCGCCGGCTCGGCCGCCAGGACGGCGACCGATGCCGGGAGCAGGCCGTTGAGCGCTGCCAGCAGCCGGTACGCGTCGACGGCCGCGTCGGAGACGAAGTGGGCCACCTGGCCGCGCGCGTGGACGCCGGCGTCGGTCCGCCCGGAGCCGACGACGGCGACGGGCTTGCGGAGCGCGGTCGCCAGCGCGGCTTCGAGCGCCTGCTGCACGGTCGGCCCGTTGGGCTGGGTCTGCCAGCCGCGGAAGTCGGTGCCGTCGTACTCGATCAGGAGGCGCGTGGTGGGCAAGACGTTTGGGGCGGGTGGGCACAGACGCGGCGGCGCCCCGTTCCGTTCTCGCCCGGCTGGCGGACGGTCCTCCGCGCTGGCGGGCGGCCTCCGCCAGTGGGACGCGGCGATTGGCTGGCGGAGACAATGAATTGTGTCCCTACGGTCGGGCGGCCGGACGCATTTTCCCTCCGCCCCCTCCGCCCCCTCCGCCCCCTCCGCCCCCTCCGCCTTGCCCCCCCGCGTCTACCTCACCGGCTTCATGGCCTCCGGCAAGAGCACCGTCGGCCCGCTGCTGGCCGACCGGCTCGGCTACCGCTTCGTCGACCTCGACTGGATGGTCGAGGCCCGGACGGGGCGCAGCGTCCCGGAGCTGTTCCAAGAGGGGGAGGCCGTCTTTCGGGCCGCCGAGACCGAGGCGCTCAGCGAGACCGCGCGCGGGTCCGGGATCGTCGTCGCGACGGGCGGGGGGACGCTGGCCGACCCGGAGAACCTCGTCAAGGCGCGGATGGCCGGCCCCGTCGTCTGGCTGCGCGCGACGCCGCGCGCGATAGCGGACAGGTTAGGCGACGCCTCGGGCCGCCCCATGCTGGCCGACGACCGGGGAGAGCCGCTCCAGGGCCGAGCCCTCACCGAGCGCGTCGAGACCTTGCTCTCCGCCCGGGAGCCGTACTACGCCCAGGCCGACCGCGTCGTCGAGGCCGACGGGCCCGCCGAGGTCGTCGCCCGCACCGTCGCCGAGGCCCTGCGCGACTGGCGGCGCTAGAGCGCGCCCAGCCACCGCCAGCGGCTCAGAACTGCGTCCGCACGCCGAACTGGTGCAGGCCGCCGAACGCGCCCCAGTTGCTGAACGCGTAGTCCACCGACACCCGGCGCAGCGCGATGCCCGCGCCGACGCTCACGCCGGCCAGGTCCAGGCGCCCGCCCGAGCGGAGGTCGGCGCCGCGGCGGCCGTTGTAGCCGACGCGCGCGGCGAACGCCGAGCCCAGCTGCAACTCGCCGCCCAGCGCGACGTGGTCCAGCGCCCGTCCGACGAACGACGAGTCCGACGCCTGGCCCTCGAACCGCTGCAGGTCGACGGCGGCCACGGACACCGTCAGGGGCACGTAGCGCAGCCGCTTCGACGCCGTCAGCCGCACGTCGAGCGGCAGCCGGTCGTCGGTCTCGCCCAGCGACGACAGCACGCCGCCGATGTGGTGCACGCTCGCGCCCAGCACCAGGCCCTCCGCGGGGTTCGTGTAGCTCACGCCGAGGTCCGCCGCCAGCGCCTGCGATCCGGCGTCGTCGAGCGACGCGAACACGACGTGCGTCGCCACGCCCGCCCGGACGCGCGGCAGCACCTCGCGCGACGCCGCCAGCGTGACCGCCGCCTCCGACGCCCCGAACGTGCCTTGGCCGTCGGACTCCAGGTCGGTCCGCCGCTCGAAGTCGCCGTAGGACAGGTAGCGGACGCCGCCGCCCAGGCTCAGCCCGCCCAGCCAGCCGACGTCCCGGGCGTAGACCGCCGAGCCCGCGCTCACGTCCAGCGCCAGGTTCGTGTAGCCCAGCCCGAGCCCCCGGCTGGCGGACGGCGTGAGCAGGGCCGGGTTGGAGAGCAGCACCGCCGGGTCGTCGGTGGCGACGGCGCCGGTGCCCGCCAGCGCCGCCGTCCGCGCGGACGTGTCCAGGCGGAGCAGGGTGAAGCCGGTCTCGGTCCGCGACTGGGCGGAGACGGGCAGGGCGACCGCGAGGGCCAGGAGACAAAGCGCGCGCATGGCGAGAGAAAGGCGTCGGAGTCTCAAGCGTCGCAGGCGTGCCGGGCGTGTGCGTCGGCAAGGTAGCCCGCGCCCTGGGCGCCCGCCGGTCCCGTCGCCGTGCCCCGCTGGCGGCGGCGGTCGGAGGGGCGGAGGCCGGAACGCTCCCCCCGCCCACCGCCCATCGCTGTGCTCAAGGGCGATGGGCTAGCTGCGCTGTCCCTTCGGGGTGTCCCCCTCACGAGTGAGGGGGACAGTCTAGGCGCGCGGCTCAGAGGCTGACGATTGGCTCCGACTCCGCGCGGCCAAACGGGGGGAGCGCTCGGTCTCGGACTCGCGCGAGGCCTCCCCCCGCCTCCGCGGGGGCAAGCCGCCAGTCGGGCACGGCGTGGCACCCGGAGGCGAGCAGCGAAGACCGTGGGGATACACCCGGCCCGGCGTAACGACCGGGCACGGCGGCCCGTCTCTCCCGAGTTCTCCCGCCCCCGGGCCGTACCTTCCGCCCGGTCTGCGACCCCCAGATTCCGACACCCGAACGAATGCTCAAGGCCCTCCAGAAGATCTTCGGCGGCGACTCCAACGACCGCGAGCTCAAAAAGCTCTGGCCCCTGGTCGACGAGATCAACGAACACGCCGACCGCCTGCAGCACGTCACCGACGACGAGCTCAAGGCCAAGACCGAGACGTTCCGCGCGCGCATCCGGGAGGCCGCCGCGCCCGTCGAGGACGAGCAGGCCGACGTCCGCGCGCGCCTGCTGGCGGCCGGCAGCGACGAGGCCGACGCCGACCCCACGACCGGCGCCACGATCTCGGTCCGGGAGCGCCAGGATTTGTACCAGCGGCTCGACGACCTGGAGGGCGACTGGATCGACGCCGTCGAGGACGTGCTCGACGAGATGCTGCCCGAGGCCTTCGGCGTCTTCAAGGAGACCTGCCGCCGGTTCGTCGGCAAGAGCTGGGTCGCCGGCGGGAGCGAGGTCGACCTGGGAGATGGTGCCGTTCGACGTCCAGCTGCTTGGGCGGCGTGGTCCTGCACCGGGGCTCCGTCGCCGAGATGAAGACGGGCGAGGGCAAGACGCTGACGTCGGTCGCGCCGATCTACCTCAACGCGCTTGGTCGGCCGCGGCGTCCACGTCGTCACCGTCAACCCGTACCTCGCCCAGCGCGACGCCGAGTGGATGGGGCCGATCTTCGAGTTCCACGGCCTCACCGTCGACTGCATCGACAAGCACCCGTCGCACAGCCCGGGCCGCCGCCAGGCCTACCGCGCCGACATCACCTACGGCACGAACAACGAGTTCGGCTTCGACTACCTCCGCGACAACTCGTTCGTGGTCGAGGCCGGCCAGCTCGTCCAGCGCGGGCACCACTACGCCATCGTCGACGAGGTGGACTCGGTCCTGATCGACGAGGCGCGGACGCCGCTGATCATCTCCGGGCCCGTCCCCCAGGCGTCGGTCGACGAGTTCGGCGAGTTCAACCCGTCCGTCGAGCGGATGGTGCGCGACCAGCAGAAGATCGTCGCCGGCTACGTCGCCGACGCCGAGCGCGCCCTCAAGGCGGCCGACGAGGCGGAGGCCGCCGGCAAGAAGAAGGACGCGGGCCACTTGCGCGACGAGGCCGGGCTCGCGCTCCTGCGCGCCCAGCGCGGCTTCCCCCGCAACCAGAAGCTCATCAAGCTCAAGGGCGAGACCGGCATCGAGATGCTGATCCGCCGTGTCGAGGCCATCTACCTCGCCGAGAGCGCGAAGCGGATGCCCGAGGTCGACGAGCCGATGTACTTCTCGCTGGACGAGAGCCAGCACCAGATCGAGATGACCGACAAGGGTCGGGAAGCGATCGGCAAATCCGCCGGGACCGACGCCGACTTCTTCGTCATCCCCGACGTGGGCTCGGAGGTCGCCGCCATCGAGCGCGACTACGAGGAAAAGAAAGCCCAGATCGTCGAGGACCTCCGTGCCGACGACTCGCTCGACGAGGAGAAGCGGCAGAACAAGCTGGACAACGACGTCCGCGTGCTCCGCAACGAGGTCGAGGAGAAGAAGCGCCAGCTCTACACCAGCTACTCCGAGAAGTCCGAGCGCATCCACGCCGTCAACCAGCTGCTGCGCGGCTACGCGCTGTACGAGAAGGACAAGGAGTACATCGTCCAGGACGGCAAGGTGATGATCGTCGACGAGCACACCGGGCGCGTGCTCCCGGGGAGGCGCTACTCCGACGGGCTGCACCAGGCCATCGAGGCCAAGGAGAAGGTCAAGGTCCAGGCCGCGACCCAGACCTACGCCACGGTCACGATCCAGAACTACTTCCGGATGTACGCCAAGCTGGCGGGCATGACGGGCACGGCCGAGACCGAGGCCGAGGAGTTCGGCAAGATCTACCAGCTGCCCGTCGTCGTCGTCCCGACCAACCGCCCCATCGCGCGCGCCGACGACGACGACCTGATCTACAAGACCAAGCGCGCCAAGTACAAGGCCCTCGTCAACAAGATCGAGGAGGTCCACCAAGCCGGCCAGCCGATCCTGGTGGGCACCGCCAGCGTCGAGACCTCGGAGCAGATGTCGCGGATGCTGCAGCGCGCCGGCATCAAGCACAACCTGCTGAACGCCAAGGCCAGCCGCGCCCAGGCCGAGTCCCAGATCGTGGCCGAGGCCGGCCAGGTCGGCGCCGTCACCATCGCCACCAACATGGCCGGCCGCGGCACGGACATCAAGCTCGCCGACGGCGTCAAGGAGATGGGCGGGCTGTTCATCCTGGGGACGGAGCGCCACGACAGCCGCCGCATCGACCTGCAGCTGCGCGGCCGCGCCGGCCGCCAGGGCGACCCCGGCTCGTCGGTGTTCTACGTGTCCTTGGAAGACGACCTGATGCGGCTCTTCGGCCACGACCGGACGGCCAAGATCATGGACCGGCTCGGGATGGAGGAGGACGAGGTGCTCACGCACAAGTGGCTCACCAAGGGCGTCGAGCGGAGCCAGGCCAAGGTCGAGCAGAACCACTTCGCGTCTCGCAAGCGCCAGCTCGAGTACGACGACGTGCTCAACGCCCAGCGCGAGGTGATCTACGACCGCCGCATGCACGCGCTCGAAGGCGACCGCCTGCGCGGCGACATCCTGGAGATGGCGCGGACGCTGGTGACCAAGCTCGTCGAGGAGCACCTGGTCAACGGCGACATCGAGGAGATCCGCGAGGGCCTGCTCCGCCACCTCGCCTTCGACATGCCCATCGACCCCATGACGGCGTCGACGCTGGGCGAGGACGGGCTGATCGAGGAGATCCTGGACCAGGCGACGGCGCACTACCGCCGCAAGCGCGCCGCGCTGGCGGGCCCGTTCTTCACCTCGGCGAGCCAGATGATGGCCAACGCCGAGGAGGACAAGCGCCCCAAGAAGCTCTTCGTCGACTTCACCGACGGCCGCAAGGTGCTCCGGGCCACGGTCACGCCCGAGGACGTGATCGAGAGCCAGGGCCAGGAGATCAACGACGCGCTCGAGCGCGCCGCCGTGCTCTCGGTGATCGACGAGAAGTGGACCGAGCACCTGCGCGACCTGGACGAGGTCAAGCAGGGCGTCGGGCTCCGAGCGTATGGCCAGAAGGACCCGCTCATCGAGTACAAGATGGAGGCGTACCGGCTGTTCAAGGAGCTGGTGCAGGAGATCGACGAGGAGGTCGTGGGACTGGTGTTCAAGGCCGGTCCGCTCGTTCAGGGCGACAGCCAGCGGAACGCGGCGCGGCGCGTCCAGCAGGTCTCGAAGCCGCGCCTGGACCCCAACCGCGCCCAGGCGACCCAGGAGAAGGCCGAGCCGAACTACGCGACCCAGATGGGCGGCGACGGCGCGAGCTCCGCCGACCGCGACCCGACGGCGAAGGCGGCGCCCGTCGTCGTGGACAAGTCCGTCGGCCGCAACGACCCGTGCCCGTGCGGCTCGGGCAAGAAGTACAAGCACTGCCACGGCTAGCGCTCCCCACCTCGCTGGCGACGCGCGTCGCCAGTGGGGGCGGGTGCAACGGCGAGCGCTCTGCTTCACGTGATCGCCTCCTCGACCCTGCTCCTCGCCGGTCCAAGCGCACGTCGATGCAGGCGACGTCGAGATGCAGCGTGGCTTGTCTGATCCGCTTCGGGTGGTGGTGCTCGGTTCCTACGCGCGAGGCGAAGCTGGCCAGGAGCACTTGACTTGCGTAGCGCACCCGAGCGTCGAGGACCGTCGAGCGACGACCGTCTCGATCCGTCGAGCGCTCGCTGGCCTGGCGGTGCCGAAGGACGGGTCCTGACCTCCGCTCGAGGTCCGTCCGCGCCGATTCGTCTACCCCACGCGGCGTGAGGATCGTCGCGCCGACGAGAGACGGGAGGGTCCTATCCGTTCGCGCCTGTGACGGCTGACCTCACGGACGCGCGGTGTGGACTCCGCTACGCCCGGAGGACCTAGCGGCGGCTCAGGCGTCCTGAGCACGAGCGACGTGCCTCGCCTCCAGCATGGCTCGCACAGCAGTCAGCCGAGAAGGCGATGAAAGCCTTGACTGGCGGACTCCGACTTCGGCCATTGGCCTAAGACGCCAGGACCTGGAACGGCTCTCACAGCGTCTGCTGACCCATTCGACTGTTCAGCGGACTCGGCGGATGCTCGCCAACCTGATCGAGTACGTCCGTTGGCTCGCGGTCCCGGCGACTGCCCGGACGACGTGACGGCGGCAGACGCCGCGACCGTCACCGAGGACGTCGGCCGGATCGTCGCCGCGGTAGAGGCCGCACTGAAGTCACGTACGGACCTAACCCCTGGCGCCGCTCGTCCCGCGCTGGCGGACCGTCTCCGCCAGTCGGTGATGGGCCCGTTCGTGGCGACCGATGAGTCTTCGCCGCCGCCTCCGGCACAGTTCACCGGCGGGGGGTGACACGACCGGGCGCAGGCCGTAGCCTAGTCTCGCCCTCCCCGCCCGGCCGACCGTGCTCCGCAGCCTCTACATCCGCGACTACGCTCTGATCGAAGAGCTCGAGGTCGAGTTCGACAGCGGGCTCAACATCATCACGGGCGAGACCGGCGCCGGCAAGTCGATCCTGCTCGGCGCGATGAAGCTGCTCTTGGGCGACCGCGCCAGCACCGAGGCCTTGCGGACCGGCGCCAAGAAGGCCGTCGTCGAGGGCGTCTTCGACAACGCCGACGAAGGCCGGGTGCCCGCGCTGCTGGCGGAGCACGACATCGAGCCGTCCCAGGGCGGGATGCTGGTCGTGCGCCGCGAGATCTCCGCGCGGGGGTCGCGGGCGTTCTTGAACGACACGCCGGCGACGCTCGACGTGCTGCGCGAGGTGGCGTCGAACACCATCGACCTCCACGGCCAGCACGAGCACCAGTCGCTCCTGCGCACCGAAACGCACGTCGAGTTGCTCGACAACTTCGGCGGGCTCGGCGGCCTGGTCGAGACCTACCGGGCGGCCTACCGCGCCGCCGCCAAGCTGGCGGCCGAGCGGACGGACCTGGTGCGGCGCGAGAAGGAGCTCCAGAAGCAGAAGGAGCTCTACGCCTTCCAGATCGAGGAGATCGACGCCGCCGCGCTCCAGCCCGACGAGGCCGACGACCTGGAGGCCGAGCGCCGAGTCTTGGAGAACGCCGAGCACTTGTACGAGGCGACCGCCGAGCTCTACGGCCAGATCTCCGAGGCCGACGACGCGCTCTACGACCGCATCGTGCTGGTGCGCAACCAGCTACAGGACCTGGCGCGCATCGACTCCGCCTTCGACGACACGTTGCAGGACATCCGCACGGCCGAGATCGGGCTCAAGGAGGCCACGCAGTTCTTGCAGGACTACAACGCCCGGATCGAGTTCAACCCCGAGCGGCTGGACGAGATCAGGGAGCGGGCGAGCGAGATCGACTACCTCGAGCGGAAGTACGGCGGGACGGTCGAGGCCGTGCTCGACTACCGCGCCGAGATCGGCGTCACCTACGACCTCGCCAAGAACTTCAAGGCGGCCATCGAGACGCTGGACACCCAGATCGCCGAGGCGCGCGAGACCCTGAGCGCGGCCGCCTACCGGCTGTCGCTCAAGCGTCACGAGGTCGCCGAACGGATCGAGGCCGCCGTCGGCGTCGAGCTGGCGACGCTGGGGATGCCCCACGCCCGGTTCGTGGTCCAGTTCAACTTCCAGGACGACGAGGCCGGCTGGGTCTCGCTTCCCGAGGGCACCCGGCAGCGCGCCGTGACGGCCTTCCCCGCCGGCGCCGACTTGGTCGAGTTCCACCTGTCGGCCAACCTCGGCGAGGACCCCAAGCCGCTCGTCAAGGTGGCGTCGGGCGGCGAGGTGTCGCGCATCATGCTGGCGCTCAAGGCCATCCTGGCCAAGTCGGAGCGGCTGCCGATCCTGGTCTTCGACGAGATCGACACCGGGATCTCGGGGCCGATCGCGCGGCGCGCGGGCGAGTCGATGCACCGGCTGGGCCAGTTCCACCAGATCATCGCGATCACGCACCTGCCCCAGATCGCGAGCCTGGGCGACGTGCACTTCCTGGTCGAGAAGGAGACCCAGGACGGCCGCACGCGCACGCGCATCCGCCGCTTGGACGAGGCCGAGCGCGCCGAGGCCGTCGCGGAGTTGCTGGCGGGCGACTCCGTGAGCCCGGCCGCGCTGCAGTCGGCGCGCGAGCTGATCGAGGGCGGGCGCCAGGAAGGCTGAGCGGCCCGCCCCCGCCGCGCTGGCGGGCGGCCTCCGCCAGTCGAGCAGAGCGGCGGAGGACGGGGTCGTTAGGGGAGCCCGGCGCTGACTTGCGCGTTCGGCGGAGCCCCCCTCCGATCCCATGCCCGACCTCTCCGGACCCGACCCCGCCCGCCTCCGCTTCGGCCCCGACGACCGGCTCGACGACCTCGACCCCGCCGCCACCGATTCTTTCGCAGGCGAAGACGAAGCCCGCGACTACACCCGGGATAGCGCGCTCCGCCTGGCCAGGGCCCAGCTGATGCTGGAGGCGCACGGCACGCACGGGCTGCTGGTGGTCGTGGAGGGCATGGACGCGGCGGGCAAGGACGAGGCCATCCACCACGTCATGGGCGCCGTCGACCCGGGCTCGGCGCGCGCGCACTCGTTCGCGTCGATGTCGGAGGCCGAAGCCAAGCACGACTTCCTGCGCCGGGCGTCGGTCGTGCTGCCGGCGCGCGGCGAGCTGGCGGTCTTCAACCGCTCGTACTACAGCCAGGTCGTCAGCGACCGCGTCTCGCCCGAGTTCCTGGACGACCAGTGCCTGCCGCCCGACGTCCAAGCCGGCGCCGAGAGCGGGGCGCTGTGGGACGACCGGCTCCGCCAGATCCGCGACTTCGAGCGGTACCTCACCGAGAACGGCATCCGCGTGGTCAAGCTGTTCTTCCACGTCTCCAAGGACGAGCAGCGCCAGCGGCTCCTGGACCGGATCGAGCGGCCGGAGAAGCGGTGGGACTTCGGCCGCGCCGACATCGACAAGCGCGAGCAGTGGGACGACTTCCAGGACGCCTACGACGCCGCGCTCCGCGCCACCTCGACCGACCGGGCGCCGTGGCACGTGATCCCGTCGGACCAGAAGTGGTACGGCCGCGCCGCCGCCGCGTCGGTGATCCTGTCCGCGCTCGCCGACCTCCACACCGACTTCCCCGAGCCCGACGACGACCAGCGCGAACTGCTGGCGTGGGGCAAGGAGCAGCTCACCGGCGAGGCCGACTGACCGACTAGCGACGCGCGCCGCCAGTCGGTGGCTAGGCGCCTGCCGGTGGCCTCCGCGGCGAGCCGGTCGCCTACCTTCCCAGCGCGGGCACGCCCGAGTCGTCGGCGACGCTGACCGCGTCGGGATGGTGCCTCTCTCCAGCCCAGCCCCCGATTCCTATGCGCGCCCTATTCCTCCTCGTCGCTCTCGCCCTTCCCGCCGCCGCCCAGCTGGCGCCCGACGCCGACCTCGGCACGCTGGCGGGCGTCGTGACCGACGCCGAGACGGGCTTGCCGGTGATGGGCGCCGGCGTCGTGATTCCGGCGCTGGGCATCGGCGCGGTGTCGCAGCGCGACGGGACCTACGAGATCGCCGGCGTCCCGCCAGGCACACACGACATCCGCACCGGAGCCTTCCGCTACCACCTGGTCACGGTTCAGGCGGAGGTGGAGGAGGCCGGCACGTTGGACATCGCGCTCCGCCCCGGCGCCGCCGTCGGCTGCGAGGTGCTCCACACCCACCACGAGCCCGACGACGCGCAGTAACCCCACCCCGCCGTCAGTCCCGTCCCGCTGGCGCGCTCCGCCAGTTGAGCGCTGACGCGTTGCCAAGGGCGACCTTGCGCGCATGGACTTCTACACCCTGCGCGCGCTCGCCCAAGAGTGGGACACCGCCCTCAGAGGCGCCACCCTGCGCGACGCTTGGACCCAGAGCCCGCGTGAGGCGACGTTGCTGTTCGAGGGCGACTCGGGCCTGGCGCACGCCGTCCGCGTGATCTGCGACCCGGCGTTGCCTTTGCTCTTCCGCGCAGCAGGCGCCGCTCGCCAGAAACGCAACACCGCCGACGTGCTGGCGGGCGCCGTCGGCGCGACCGTCCGGAGGGTGCGCGTGGCGGACCGCGACCGCCACGTGTTCATCGACCTCGACCGGGGCAAGCTCCAGATGGTTCTGTTCGGGTCGCGGCCCAACGTGTTCTGGACGAACGGGGAGGGCGTAATCCAGGACGCGTTTTTGGATGGGCCGGAGTGGAAAGGGGAGGCGGCGCGCCCCCGCCCCGCGCCCGTCGTGGACACGGCCCAGGCGTTCGCCGACCGCTGGCGGCCCCGCAAGACGCTGGCGCAGTCCGCCGCCGGCGCCGCGCCGCTGCTGACGCGCGACCTGGCAACCCAAGCCCTGCGCCAGGCCGGCCTCGACCCCGACGCCCCGCCCGACGACGCGGACGTCCCTCTGCTGTTCGAGATCGTCCGCCAGTTCGAGGCAGGGCTGGAGACCCCGCGCCCCCACGTGGTGTGGCGCGGTCCGCTGGCGCACGCGTTCACCCTGGTCGAGCCCGCCGGCCTCCCCGGCGGACAGCGCGCCGAGCCGTTCGAGACCGTCGACGCCGCGCTGTCGGTGTGGGCCAAACGGTCCCTGGGCCAGCGCGCCTACGCCGACGCCTACGTCCCCCTCGAACGTGGGCTGGCGCGCGCCGCCAGTCGCCGCGCGCGGTCGGCCCAGGCCATGCTCGACGAGCTGTCCCAGCCCTCGCGCGCCGACCGCTACGAGACCTGGGCGCACCTCCTGATGGCGACCGGGAACGCCCCGGCCGGCCGCGACGCCGTCACGCTGGCGGACATCGTCGGCGGGAGCGGGGAGCCGGTCGAGATCCCGCTCGACGCGTCGCGGACGGCGGTCGAGAACGCCGAGCGCTACTACGACAAGGCGCGCCGCACGCGCCGCGCCCGGGAGACCGCCGAGGCTCGCTGGGAGGACGCCCACCAGTCGGCCGAGGACGCCGCCGGCTTGCTCGCCCGGGTCCGCGCGACCACCACGCTGGGGGAGGTGAGGGAGATCCAGGAGTCCGAGGCCGCCGCGCTGGCGGCGCTCCTGGGGCAGAGGGGCGAGAGCGGGCCCGTCGAGCCGTTCCACCGGATCGCGCTGCCGGGCGGGTTCGAGGCGCTCGTCGGCAAGCACGCTCGGGGCAACGCGCATCTGACGACGCGCGTCGCCAGCCCCCACGACCTGTGGCTCCACGCGCGCGGCGTGCCCGGCTCGCACGTCGTGATTAAGCGCGCCAGCCGCACGGCCGAGGTGCCGCCCCCCGCGCTCCGCCGCGCGGCCCAGCTGGCGGCGTGGTTCTCGACGGCCAAGACGCAGACCGTCGTGCCGGTGACCGTCACCGAGCGGAAGTACGTCCGCCCCGTCAAGGGCGGCCCGCCCGGGCTCGTTCGCGTCGACCGCGAGGACGTGCTCGACGTGTCGCCCTCCGGACCGTAGCAGCGCTGTGACGGCGCCTCGAGCCCGTCCCTCGCGAGTAGGGGCAGACAGCGGCGGACGCGGGGTTGTCGCGCGCAAGACACGGCCTCGCGCCTCGTCGGCCACGTTGCGCAGCGGGCACGCATCGGAAGGAGGCCCAAGACGGGGGAGCGGCCGTCACGCGGGTTGCCTGCCCCGCCGCGCTGGCGGAGGCCGCCCGCCAGTGGCGCGGCGTCGGCGCCCGGCCGTGGCGCCCGTAGCTTCCGCGTCCCCTCTCGCCCGCACCTCCCGACATGACCTGGTGGCAAGCCGCCCTCCTGGGCCTCCTGCAAGGCATCGCCGAGTTCCTGCCCATCTCGTCGTCGGGCCACCTGGTCCTGGGCCAGTACCTCTTGGGCATCGACGTGCCCCGGCTTCCCAACGGCGAGGCCGACATCGCCTTCGAGGTGTTCGTCCACTTCGGCACCGTGCTGTCCATCGTGACGGTGTACCGCGCCCGCATCGCGACCATCCTGAAGGACCTGTGGCAGGCCGTCCGCCAGCCGTCGCTGATCCGCCGCGCCTGGGCCGGCGGGCCCATCGAGCGGACCGGCGACGAGCCGTTCGCCGAGATGCTGGGCGACGAGGACGGCGGGGCCGAGGGCGTGATCCCCAGCACCCGGCTGTCGCTCTACATCCTGCTGTCGATGATCCCGACGGGCATCGTCTACGTGCTGTTCAAGGACCGCCTGGAGGCCATCTTCGACGATCCCAAACTGGTGTGCGGGATGCTGCTCGTAACCGGCACCGTGCTGCTCCTGGCCCGCCTCCGCCCCAACCCCACGGGCCACCTCACGCCGCTCAAGACCGCCGTCATCGGGTTCGCCCAGTCGCTCGCGCTGATCCCCGGCATCAGCCGGTCCGGCTCCACGATCTGCACGGCGATCTACCAGAACGTCGACCGCAAGGAGGCCGCCGACTTCTCGTTCCTGATGTCGCTGCCGGTGATCGTGGGCGCGACGCTGCTCAAGACGCTCGACCTGTTCGAGACCGGGATCACCATCGGCGTCGTGCCGCTCCTGGTGGGCACCGTCGTCGCGTTCGTGGCCGGGATCTGGGCCATCAAGGTGGTCATCGCCTTCGTCCAGCGCGGGAGCCTGGCCTGGTTCGCGGCCTACTGCTACGTCGTCGGCATCGTCGGCCTGATCTGGATCTAGCCGCCCCGCTCGCCCATGACCGCTCTCGACGCCGCTGTCGCCGTCCTCCAGGACGAGGGAGGCCCGCTGCACTACGGCGAGATCACACAGCGAGCATTAGAGAAGGGGTACTGGTCCACGGCTGGCAAGACGCCCTCGGCCACCGTGAACGCTCAGATCGCAGTCGAGGTCAAGACGAAGGAGGCGTCTCGTTTCGTCCGGGTAGGCAAGGGCATCTACGGTTTGTCGGAGCACGTCGGGACCCCCGCGCCAGCCACGCCGGTGCCGGCCGCCAGCGCGGCGTCGATGTCCTTCACGGACGCGGCGGCCTCCGTCCTCGACCGGCACGCGGACCGGCAGCCCATGCACTACCGGGCCATCACCGAGCGCGTGCTCGCCGACGGGCTGGTCCAGACCCAGGGCAAGACGCCGGAGGCCACGCTGGCGGCCTCGGTCACGAGCGAGATCGACCGCTTCGCCAAGCGGGGGGAGGTGTCCCGGTTCGTCCGCCACGGGAAGGGCTACATCGGCCTGCGGAAGTGGATGGGGCAGGGGCTCGCGTTCCAGTTCGAGCGGCACAACGCCAACGTCCGGAAAAAGCTGCTCGCCCGGCTCCGGACCGTGGACCCCGACGACTTCGAGGCGCTGATCGCCCAGCTGCTCGTCGCGCTGGGGTTCGAGGACGTGGAGGTCACGAACCGCTCGAACGACGGCGGCATCGACGTCCGGGGCACGCTGGTGGTCGGCGGCGTCGTCCGGACCGAGATGGCCGTCCAGGCCAAGCGGTGGAGGAAGAGCAGCAACGTCCGCCGCCCGACGGTCCAGCAGGTCCGGGGCTCGCTGGGCGCGCACGAGCAGGGCCTCATCATCACGACGAGCGGCTTCAGCAAGGGCGCCGTCCAGGACGCCCGGGACGGGACGAAGAAGCCGATCGGGCTGATGGACGGGGAGCAGCTCACCAAGCTCTTGGTCGAGCACCAGATCGGCGTCGTCCAGACCGAGATGATCCTGCTGGAGCCGGCGGACCTGGATCTGGCGTCGGAGGACGGGACTGGGTAGCGGCCGTCTCAGGCCGGCACCGCGGAGCCCGGCCGCACCCGCTGGCGGCGCCGACGGGCGCGTTAAGCACCACCGCCCGTGCGGCGATACCCCGGGGACCACCGACCCCGCGCCCCGTGACCACCCGCATCTTCGTCGTCGACGACGACAAGCACTACGCCCGCCTGCTCTCGTACCGGCTCGACAAGCCCAAGGACCACGAGGTGACGGTGTACCACTCGGGCGAGGACGCGCTCGACGCCCTCGACGCCGTCCGCCCCGACCTGGTCTTCCTGGACATCATGATGCCCGGCATCGGCGGGATGGAGACGCTGCGGCGGCTGCAACTCCTCGCGCCCGACCTCCCCGTCGTGATGATCTCGGCCCAGGGCACCGCCGACGTCGCCGTCGAGGCCATGAAGGGCGGCGCGACCGACTACATCACCAAGGGCCAGGACGACCTGGTCAAGCTGGACGTGGTCGTCGACCGGCTCAAGCAGCGCGTCAAGCTGGCCCGCGAGGTCGAGCAGCTCCGCGCCGAGGTGGCCCAGAAGTACGGCATGGAGGAGATCGTCGGCGACAGCCCGGCGATGGAGCGGGTCTACCAGCTGATCCAGAAGACCCTGCGCGGCAACTTGACCGTCGCCATCGAGGGCGAGTCCGGGACGGGCAAGGAGTTGGTGGCGCGCGCCATCCACTTCAACTCGGATCCACCGCCCGGCGAGCCTGAGGTCGGCCCGTTCGTCGTCGTGAACTGCGCCGCGATCCCCAAGGAGTTGATGGAGTCGGAGTTTTTCGGGCACGAGAAGGGCTCGTTCACCGGCGCCCACGCCCGCCACATCGGCAAGTTCGAGCAGGCCGACGGCGGGACGCTGTTCCTGGACGAGGTGGGGGAGCTGGACTTGGGGCTGCAGGCCAAGCTGCTGCGCGCGCTTCAGACGCGCGAGGTCACGCGCGTCGGGGGCTCGGGCGCGATCAAGTTCGAGTGCCGCGTGATCTCGGCGACCAACAAGTCGGTGCTGGACATGGTGCGGGAGGGGACCTTCCGGGAGGACTTGTACTACCGGCTCTTCCAGTTCCCCATCGCGCTGCCGCCGTTGCGCAACCGGGGCAACGACGTGCTGCTCTTGGCCCAGGGCTTCCTCGAGGACTACCTCGCCGCCCACCCCAAGTTCAAGGGCAAGCGGTTGTCGCCCGACGCCGTCCGCGCGATCGTGGACTACCCGTGGCCCGGGAACGTGCGCGAGCTGAAGTCGACCGTCGAGCGCGCCGTCCTGATCGCCGACGCCGACGAGATCGCCGAGGCCGACCTGCTCATCGGCACGACGGTCATCTCGCCCTGGGCCGAGCGGACCGCGCCCCAGCCCGCGCCCGAGCCGCAGGGCGACGGCCAGGCGCACGCCGGCGACGGCCACCCCGCCGCCCCGCCCGAGCCCACCGCGCCGGCCCCGCGCCCCGCGCCGACCTCGTGGGACGACCTCCCCCCCCTGGGAGGCACGGCCGCCCCGCTGGCGACGGCCCCCGCCAGCGCGGACGCGGCGCAGCCCAGCGCCCCGGCCGGGATCGCCGCGCTCGGCTCCGACGACGACATCGTACCGCTGGAGGACCTCAAGCGGAAGGCCGTCGAGCGCGCCTTCGAGGTGTGCGACGGCAACGCCGAGCGCGCGGCGTCGGAGCTCGGCATCGGCCGGGCGACGATGTACCGCCTGCTCAAGAAGTACGACATTAGCACGGAGTAGGGCGCCGCCCTCTCCCGCCGCCCGCTGGGCGGGTGCGTGATCCGCGACGCGCGATCTTCCCTTTGTGGGGTCGCACGCCGCGGGTCACGCATCCATTTTGGCGCCGCCCCGTTCGACCCCCGAACCCCACCGCCCCCTATGCGCCTCTCCGACTACGAACGCACCGCCCAGCGCGAGATCGACCGCTGGGAGCGGGGGGAGTCGCTGCTCCAACAGGCGCTCGGCTACGCGATGAAGCCCGTCGACTGGGCCTTCGACCAGTTCGTGCCCGAGTCGGTGCTGGACACCATGACGGACGCGCTGACGCAGGCGCTCTCGGCCCTGAACGACGCCAGCGCCTGGACCTTCGACGCCGGCGACGTGCTCGCCAAGGCGGGGGAGAAGGGCATCGACGTCGAGACCGTCGACCAGCTCCGCGACCAGCCGCTCGACAAGCTGGACGCGCTCGCGAAGACGTACGCGTCGGAGAACTCCGTGCTGGCGGCGCTGTCGGGCGGCGGGGCCGGGCTGGGCGGAGGCCTCCTGCTGGCGGCCGACATCCCCGTCCTGTTCACGGTCAACTTCCGCCTGATCCAGCAGATCGCGGCGGCCTACGGCTTCCCGCTCCAAGGGCCAGGCTACACGCCCTTGGTGGTGGCCATCTTCAACGTCGCCGCCAGCGGGTCGCGCGAGGCCAAGTCCGACGCGCTGCGCGAGCTGGCGGTCGCGGCGGCGGCCATCGACGGCGGCGGCTACCGCGGGCGGAAGGCGCAGGGCACGCTGCGCGAGCAGCTCGGCCACGTGCCGCGCGAGATCGCCAAGAACCTGGGCGCCCAGAAGCTGGCCCAGATGATCCCGGTCGCGGGCGCGGCGGTCGGCGCGGGCGTGAACTACTGGTTCACCGAGCAGACGGCGCAGGCGGCGGTGATGCTGAGCCGGGCGCTCTACCTGGAGCGCAAGGAGCGGCTGTAGCCATGCCGTCCGAGACCCGCCCGCCCGCACGCTCCGCCAGTCGGGCGACCTCGGCGCTGTGGTTCGGCGGCGCGGCGCTGTTCGTGGCGCTGGGCGTGGTCGGCTCGCTGCTGGGTCTGACGGGCGCCCGCCTGGCGCCGGGGCTAGCCGCGTTCCCCGTCGTGAGCGCGGCGGTGCTGGCGATCGTAGGCGCCGCCGTCGGCGCGCGGCTGGCGACCGCTCCGGGCGCGGCTCGGGCGATCGGCATTGGGGTCGCGGCGATGGCCGCCGGCATCGTCGCGCTGGCCGCGGTCGTGGTGGGGCTCCTGCTCTACGCCGAGCCCACCCAGAGGAGCGCCAACCTGGCGGGTGCGGTCTCGGAACACGCTCCGCTGCTGATCCTGGCTGTTTTCTCCATCGCGTTCGCGTGCTCCCCGCTCGGGGGGCTGTGCGGCTACGCCGTCTGGCGGAGAGCGGGCCGGCGGGTCTCGTGAGCGCCGCCGTGTTCGGCCACGTCCCGGGCGTCGCCGTCGGCGCGCTGTTCCCCGACCGCGTCGCGCTGTCGGCCGCGCGCGTCCACCGCCCGCGCCGGGCCGGCATCTGCGGACGCGCCAAGGAGGGCGCCGAGTCCCTGGTCCTCAACTGCGCCTTCGTGGACGACCAGGACGGCGGCGACCAGATCGTGTACACCGGGTCGGGCGCGCGGCACCCCAAGACCGGCCGCCAGATCGGCGACCAGACGCTGACGCGCTCCAACCTCGCCTTGGCCGAGAGCGCGCGGCGCCGACTGGCGGTCCGCGTGAGCCGGGGCGTCGGCGAGCGCGTGTGGAGCCCGCCAGTCGAGGGCTACCGCTACGACGGGCTCTACACCGTCGAGGACTACTACGCCGACACCGGCCAGGACGGCTACCGCATCTGGCGCTTCCGACTGGCGGCGGTGCCGGGCGAGTGGATCGGGGACGTGGTGCGGTGACCTTGCGGGCCCGCTCCCCGCCTTCGCGGGCCCGCTCCGCCAGTCGGTCAGCGGTAGCGGTCGAACTCCGGCGGCGGGTCGGAGGCGATCTCGGCGCGGAACGAGACCGGGCGCGCGGCCTGCTCCTCGATCCACTCGGGGACGCCGTCGCGCTTCATCAGCGCGCCCGACGTCTTGCCCGCGACGGTCCCGTAGACCGGGCGCTCCTTCCAGGGCCGGACCTCGCCAAAGCCCGACCGGATGCCGCCGTACGTGGACGCGTTGCGGCCGTCCAGGCTGAAGCGGTCGTTGAGGTAGCACGTCGCCGCGAAGGCGTCGCGCGGGTCGGGCCGCCACTTGAGGATCTGGCGGCCCCAGTACATCCGCAGGTTGTTGTTCATCCAGCCGTCCAGGAGGAACTGCTTTTGGGACGCGTTCCAGACCGGGTCGTCGGTCTCGCCGTGGGCCAGCTCGTCCAGGCTGTACAAGTGCGGACGCGGGTCGTCGGCGTGGGTGTCGAGCGTGGCCTGTGCCCAGCCCGGCAGGCCGTCCCAGTGCGACCAGCCGGATTCGTGGCGGCAGCGGTGGTGGTAGACCTCGCGCCAGGTCATCAGCTCGTCGAAAAACTTCCACCGCGCCGCCGAGTGGACGTTGCCCTCGGCCTCCGCCTTGAGCACGGCCTGGGCGATCTCGCGCGGCGACAGCACGCCGAAGTGCAGCCAGGGCGAGAGCTTGGCTGTCGCGTCGTCCAACGCGGGGTTGTTGCGGGTCCACTTGTAGCGCGGCACCACGCGTTCCACGGCCTCCGCCAGCCGGGCGAGCGCGGCCGAGCGGGCGCCGTTCCAGCCGGGCGCGGGCGGCACGCTCATGTCGACGCCGCAGCCGGCGATGAAGTCGTCCAGGGCGTCGCCGTCCCAGCCGGCCAGGTCCGGCGCGGTATCGGGCACGTCGAGGTCGCCGTCGAAGTGCCCGGTCTCGGGCTGGGTGAGGTCGAGGGTCAGGTGGTCGCCGCGCTGGGCGGTGTGGGCGGCGCGGAAGGCCTTGGTCGTCTTGTGATGCGTGTCGAACGCGTTCATCGGGACGGCGCAGCA
This sequence comes from Rubricoccaceae bacterium, assembly GCA_963789285.1. Lineage (GTDB taxonomy): Bacteria > Bacteroidota > Rhodothermia > Rhodothermales > Rubricoccaceae > Rubrivirga. The sequence goes on along the minus strand of CAWBJZ010000004.1, from coordinate 621,700 downwards.
CGCGTCGACAGCGAAGACGGCCGTGTCGAGTCGCTCGGCCAGCATCTGGGCGTACTCCAGCGCTACGAACGTCGGCACGTCGTTGGTGAACACGGCGGCCGCGCGCGGCGCCAGCATCGCGGCCACGTCGACGGCGCTCGGCGCGTCCGGGCCGGACTGGCGGACGTAGCGGACGAACCTGAGACCCCGCGCTTGGACGCCAGCGCCCAGCTCCTGGCCGGCCTCCAGCATGAACCGGTGCAGCCGGTGGGAGGCGTAGGGGTAGCGGTTCTCCAGCGTCCACAGGACCACGACGGGCAGGTCGCGCTTGGCGCCCATCGCGAGCGCGGCGTCGATGACGGGGTTGTGCTCGGCGCGGAGCGCCTGGCCCAGCCAGCACAGCACGTAGTCGCCCTCCCCGACGGCCTGCGTCGACAGGCGGCGGGTGCGCAGGCGGAGGGCGTCGAGGGCGGTCATGGGCGGCGCGGAGGGGCGCCGTTCCTAACTGTCAGGCTGCGGCCGCGGATTCCCAACGGCCCTCCGTGCAACCGCACGGGCCGGGCGGCATTGGCGTACACCGCGACCCGCTCCCCGATGCCCCGCCTCCTCGCCTGCGCCCTCCTGGTCCTCGTCGGCGGGTGCGGCCCCGACCCCGCCGCGCCGAGCCCGACCACCGACGCGGGGCTGGAGCAGGCCCGGGTCTACCTCGACACCGACCGGCCGTGGGGCGCCGCGCGCCTGTTCCGCGACCTCGACGCGTCCGACCTCAGCGCCGAGGGGCGGCTGCTCGCCGCTCGCGCCGCGGCCGGCGCCGGCGACTGGCCGCGCGTCGGCGAGTGGCTCGGCGGCCTCGACTCGCTCGGCGCCCGAGCGCTCTACCTCCGCGCCCGCGCCGATGACCACGCCGGCGATCTCGGCGCCGCGCTCGCCGGCTACGACGCCTTTCTGGCGCAGGCCGACGGCGCCCTAGAGGTCGAGGCCGACGCGGCTCGGCTGCGCCGCGCCTTGGTTCAGGTCCAGCGCGACCCGCGCCGCGGCATGGCGCTGGCCGACGGCCCGGCGATCTCGGCCGACTGGCGGACCGTGTTAGAGGCGGAGGCGCTCGCCCAGTCGGGACACGCCGACCGGGTCGAGGACCTCGCCGGCCAGGTCACCGGAGCCGAGCCCGTCCGCCGGATGTGGGCCGCTCGCATCGAGGCCGCCCGCCAGTCCGGCGACCTCACCGCCGCGCGCCGACTCGCCGACCGCGCCCGCCAGTCCGGCTCCGATGCTGCCCGGGCGCAGTTCACGGTCGCCGCCGCCGCGCTGGCGGACGAGATGGGCGACGGAGCTCAGGCCCGAGCGCTCTACCGCCAAGCCATCGAGACCGCCCCCGCCAGTCCGGCCGCGCGCCGGGCCGCCGCCCAGCTGCGCCAGGGCACCCAGACCCCGGCGGACTGGCTCGCCCTGGCCCAGACCGACCGCGCGCTCGGCCTCAACGGCCAAGCCGCCGACGCCTTCCGCCAGTGGCTCGACGCCGGCGCCGGGGACGCGGGGCAGCAGGCCGACGTACGGTACCAGGCCGCCGACGCGCTCTTCGACGCCCAGCGCTACGACGAGGTCGAGGCCGTGCTGGCCCCCATCCGCACTCGGACCGACGCCCGCGAGCTGTGGGCGGGCACGCTGAGCCGGCAGGGCAAGACCGCCGAGTCCGCCGCGGTCTACCTCGACCTCGCCGACGCCGACCCGCTCCCCAACCTGTACTTCGCCGCCGACGCGCTCCAGCAGGGTGGCGACGTCGACCAGGCAACCCCGCTCTACCGCCGCATCGTCCAGAACGGTCGGGCGACGGTCTGGGCCGGGCTGGCGACGATGCGGCTGGCGTCGCTGGCGTTCCAGGACGGCGAGTTCGCCCAGGCGGCGCGCCTGTGGAACGGCTACCCCGGCGGCCGAGACGCCCTGGCGGCGCGGTACTGGGCCGGGCGTGCCCACGCCGCCGCCGGCGACTCGGCTGCCGCGACGGCTCGGTTCCGCGGCGTCCTGCGCGCCGAGCGCGACTCGTACTACGCGCTGCTCGCCAGCCAAGCGTTGGGCGAGCCGTTCTGGCCCTTGCCCATGAGCCCGTCGCCTCCGCCGGACCCCGCCGCGGCGTCGCGCGTGGCCCAGGCGTTCCGCGGCGTCGACGCCTTGCGCGAGGCTGGCTTTCCCGAGGTGGCCCAGGCCGAGGTCGGTTGGGTGATCGAGAGCTTGGGCCGGGACCAAGCTGTCCGCTACGCGCTGGCGGAGGCTCTGGTCGAGCGCGGCTACGGCCAGCGCGCGATCCGGATCGGGCTGAGCCTGGGCGGGGGCACCAACGAGCGCCGCCTCCGCATCCAGTACCCGTTCCCGTTCCGCCAGTTGGTCGCCGGCGAGGCCCGGGACAACGGCCTGGACCCGTTCGTGGCGGCGGCGCTCATCCGCCAGGAGTCGCAGTTCTCGACGCGCGCCACGTCGTACGTCGGCGCGCGCGGCCTCATGCAGCTGATGCCCGCGACGGGGCGGACGCTGGCGGGCGAGGTCGGGATCGACGACTGGGACCCGGCGATGCTGTACCTGCCCGAGGTCAACGTCCACCTGGGCACGCGCTACGTGGGGCAACAGACCGAGGCCTACGAGGGCTCGTTGCCGGCCGTCTTCGCCGCCTACAACGCCGGCCCGCACCAGGTGGACGCGTGGAGCCAGTTCCCCGAGTTCGGCGACGACGCGCTGTTCGCCGAGCGCATCCCGTTCCGCGAGACGCGCGACTACGTCAAGATCCTGACCCGCAACCGCGCGATCTACGCCGGCCTCTACGGCTCGGAGTAGGTCCGCCGTTGGCTACAGCTCCAGCTTGGTCTGCGCCGACGGCGGCGGGGCGGGCTTGACGACGCGGCGCTCGCCGGCGCGGGGCGCGTTGCTCTTCCACGTCCGCGCGCTCTTGGGGCGGCGCGAGCCGTGGCGCTGGTAGACGGCCTCCGCGAGGGCTCGCGTCTCGGGCCGCTGCTTGATCGCGTAGTAGTCGTCCTTGAAGGTCTTGGCGTTGGGGATCCGGTCCACGATGGGCTCGATGTAGCCCTCGACCGTGCGCTTGTGGTGCTTCAGGATCAGCTCGGGCGGGACGTCCGCCAGCTCGGGCACCCAGCGCTTGACGAAGACCGCCTCGGGGTCGTGGTCCTCGAGCTGCTTGTCCGGCGAGTACACGCGGAGCTGGTTGATGCCGACGACGCCGGCCTGCATCTGGGTCTGGGAGATGTGGATGCCCGGCTCGTAGTCGGCCCACAGGCGCGCCGTCGGGTAGAGCGTCTTGCGCCAGTCGATGCGCAGGGTGTGGACGGCGACGGACGTGATCATGGCGCGCATCCGGAAGTTGAGGAAGCCGGTCTGGGCCGCGCACCGCATGCAGGCGTCCACCAGCGGCCAGCCGGTCTCGCCCGCCAGCCAGGCGTCGAGGTGCTCGTCGCCGGGCGTGGGAAGCTCGGCGTAGGCGGCGTTCAGGGGCTCGAACTCCTGGCTCGGGTCCGTCTCCAGGCGCTGGACGAAGTGGTCGCGCCAGTGCAGCCGGCTCTTGAACGACTTCAGCGACTTGCCCCACTGGCGGGCGTCCGGGCCGGACTGCGCCCGGATCTCGGCTTGGCGCTGCTCGGTCGCGTGGTAGACCTGCCGCCCGGTCAGCGTCCCCCAGGCCAAGTGGACGGACAAGCGAGATCCGCACGTGAAGGCCAGGTTGGGCGACGAGATCCCGCCCGAGTAGCACGCGCCGCGGTCGTACAAGAAGTCCTGCAACGTCGCTAGCCCGGCCGACTGGCTGACCGGCTGGCGGTGCTCGCGCTGCGCGTCGGTGAGCGGGTGGCCGAACGCGTCGGGGCTGGCGACGGGGACCGCCAGCGCGGCGGCGGGTTCGGGGACGGCGATGCGGGCGAGCGCGCCGGGCGGAGGCGCGGGCAGCGGGCCGTCGGCCGTGAACGCCTTCCACAGCTTGGAGCGCTTGTCGCGGTCGATGCCGCCCCGGAACACGCCCGTCTGCATCGGTTGGTGCCACGCGACGCCCTCCGCCTGGCACCACGCCGCGACGGCCTTGTCCCGCTCGAACGTCACGTCTGATCCGATCTCCTGGTGGCTGTAGATCGCCTCGAACCCGACGGCCTCGCGTAGCTGGCGGAACGTCTCGACGGCGTCGCCCGCCAGCGGCAGCACCCGGCCGTCCAGCCGCTCGCTGAGATCGGCCAGGGCCTCGCACCACGCGGCGACGTGGAAGGCGCTGGTCTCTTGGGCCTCCAACAACGCCGGCTCGAACAGGAAGACGGGGACGACGGTCTCGTGCGCCGCCAGCGCCGCCCGCAGCGCCGGGTTGTCCTGCAAGCGGAAGTCCTTCTTGATCCACCAAAGCGCGACAGACATAACCGTAGGGGGTGCTTTCCCTCCTAACGGGCCGGCCCTGGGCCGTGTTCGCGCGCCGCCCCGGCACAAAAGACGCCGCCTCCGGAGCGGAAGCGGCGTCGCGTTCGACTGGCAGCTTGCCCCCGCGAAGGCGGGGGGAGCGTCTCCGCCAGTGGCTAGCGGAAGAGGATGGCGTAGCGGCCGTAGCCCTCCGCTTGCAGCCGGTCGGCGGGGATGAAGCGCATGGCGGCCCCGTTCATGCAGTAGCGCAGGCCCGTCGGCGCCGGCCCGTCCTCGAAGACGTGGCCCAGGTGCGAGTCGGCGATGGCCGAGCGGATCTCGACGCGCGCCACGCCCAGTTTGCGGTCGACGTGGCGCGTCACGGCGCCGCGCTCGATGGGGCGCGTGAACGACGGCCAGCCGGTGCCGCTGTCGAACTTGCTCCGCGACGAGAACAGCGCCTCGCCTGAGACGACGTCGACGAAGATGCCATCGCGGTGCTCGCGGTCGAGCGGGCTCGACCCGGCGCGCTCGGTGGCGTCGTGCTGGGTGACGCGGTAGGCGACGTCCGAGAGCTGGCGGCGCAGCTCGCGGTCCGACGGCTTCCGCCAGTCGGAGGGCGGCGGCTGGGCGACGCCGGCGGCGGCGAACAAGAGGGCGAGGGCGCTAGCGAAGAGGAGCTTCATGGGGTTAGGCGTTGTCGTCGAAGAGGTCGCGGTACTCGCCCAAGCCCTCGGCCTCCAGGTCGGCGAGGGGGACGAAGCGGAAGGCGGCCGAGTTCATGCAGTACCGGAGCCCGGTCGGCTCCGGCCCGTCCTCGAACACGTGGCCGAGGTGGATGTCGGAGCCCGTCGTCCGGACCTCGGTCCGCGTCATGAAGAGCGATTTGTCGGTCTTGGTCGTGACGGCGTCCTCCGAGATCGGCTGCCAGAAGCTGGGCCAGCCGGTCCCGGACTTGTACTTCGTCGTCGAGGCGAACAGCGGCGTCCCGTCCACGACGTCGACGTAGAGGCCCGGCTCGGTGTTGTTCCAGAATGCGTTGGTGTAGGGCGGCTCGGTCCCGTCTTTCTGGGTGACGTAGTACTGCATCCGCGTCAGGCGGTCCTTGAGGGCGGCGTCGGACATGGGGTCGGAGGGGGAGAGGAACACGAAGCCGAGCGCGGCGACGGCGACGGCCAGTAGGGGTAACAGGGCTTTCTTCATGGCTGGCGGAGGCTAAAGCGCAGCGCCGAGCGTGCCGGCGCTGTCACCCCACAGCTGCTCCAGGCGCGCGTCGCGGCGGCACCCGACGCGGTAGCTGTTGTAGCGGACGGGGTTGGTGCGGTAGAAGTCCTGGTGGTAGTCCTCGGCGGCGTAGAACGGGGACGCGTCCAGGACGGGCACCTTGATGGGCTCGCCGAAGCGGTCCGCCAGCGCGGCCTTGGTGGCCTCGGCCGCGGCGCGCTCGTCGGCCGTGCGGACGAAGACGCCGGGGCGGTACGGGCTCCCGCGGTCGCAGAACTGGCCGCCGTCGTCGAGCGGGTCGATGTTGTGCCAGAAGACCTGGAGCAAGGTGTCGTAGGGGACGACGGTGGGGTCGTAGATCACCTCGACGGCCTCGTAGTGGTCGGTCTGCTTGCTGGCGACCTGGTCGTAGGTCGGGTTCGGCGTCGTGCCGCCCGAGAACCCGGAGACGACGGAGGCGACGCCGGCCAACTCCTCGAACGGCTTCTCCATGCACCAGAAGCAGCCGCCGGCGAACACGGCGGTGTCGGCCACGGCGGGGTCGAGGGCGAGCCCGACGGTCGGGCCGGCGGCGGGGCCCGGCGCTGGGGTGGCGCACCCGGCGGCCAGCGTCGCCAGCACGGCGGCGGGGAGGGCGAGTGAGGAGAGGAGTCGGCGCATCGGGCGTGGGTCGGAGGTACCCGCTAGACGTTTCGGAGGCCGCTCCTATTCCCCCGTTGACACAATGTCCGCATCGTCCTACGCGACTGGTGGCGGGCGTCGGCACAGTTCCTGAGCCTGTTGTCCCCTCTCCACCCTTGGGGGGAGAGGGCTAGGGTGAGGGGGGCGCTCTGGCTCGACCTGGGTGCCTCTGTCGTGACCGCCGAACCCCTCACCCTGTCCCTCTCCCCGAGGAGAGGGGACGTCGTAAGCGGCTCTGTAGCAGCGCAAACGATCCAAGGTTTGAACTGGGCAAGTCGCGGCACCGGCGCCCTCTATAGAAGACCACCGCCCCGCTGGCGCCCGGCCTCTGCCAGCGCGGCACGCTACCGTGTCAGCCTAAACGACTGGCGGTGGTGGACCGAGGGGCCGTGCTCGGCGAGTGCCGCGTAGTGCGCCGCCGTCGGGTAGCCCTTGTGCCCGCCCCAGCCGTAGACCGGGAAGGCGCGGTCGAGGTCCACCATGATCGCGTCGCGTGTCGTCTTGGCGATCACCGACGCCGCGGCGATGGACAGGCTCTTGGCGTCCCCCTTGACAATGGTCTCCTGCGGGCACGGCGCGTTCGGGATCTCGCGGTTGCCGTCCACCAGCAGCACGTCGGGCGGCAGCGCCAAGTCGAGCGCGGCGCGGCGCATGGCCTCCATCGCCGCCCACAGCACGTTGAGCGCGTCCACCTCGGCCGGCGAGCACGCGCCGACGCCCACCGCCAGCGCCTGGGCGTGAATCCGGGGCACGAGCGCGGCGCGGGCGTCGGGCGACAGCTTCTTGGAGTCATCCAGCCCAGGGAGATCGGCGTCGCGCGGCAGGATCACGGCCGCGGCCACGACCGGACCGGCAAGGCACCCCCGCCCGGCCTCGTCGAGCCCAGCGACGGCGCGGCGTCCGGCGTCCCACTGGCGGCGTTCCAAGGCGAGGTCGGGCATGGGGATAACCTAGCGCGTCGGGCACATCGGCGTGCCTGACGCGGTGGGGGAACGCCCCGAGTTGTGGCACAAGCGGAAACCCGCTATCTTGGCCCCCGTCTCAGAGCGGTCCCACAGGCGAACCTTACCGACGCTTGGGACCGCAGGGCCCGGTCCCAGCCGTCGCACGCGGAGCGAAAAGGCGCAGACGACCGCCGAGACGCAGGGCCCCGTTTCTCACCCGCCCGGGCTCGCCCCGGGTGGACTCAGGTACCGCGGCCCCGCCGCCAGACCTCCTTCGACGCCGCCGCGCGCTCGCCGGGCCCTGCCCGCGGTCCGCACGCGGCCTGCGAGGCCCCGCCTCGCGCTTTCTGCGCCCCCGCGCACTGACCAACCCCGCCACTCCATGGCAAAGAAGACGAGCGCGTCCGACGAGACCGCCGACGCGACCGAGGCCTCCGAGGCCGCCCCCAAGAAGCGCCGCTCGCGCGCCCACGTCATCGACCTGACCGGCGGCAGCTCTGCCCCGGAGCCCGAGCCGAAGCCCGAGCCCAAGAAGCGCCGCTCGCGAGCCAAGAAGGCCGACGAGCCCGCCGACGGCACCGCTGGCGACGGCGACAGCCCGGCGGCCGAGAACGGCCAGGCGGACGGGGAGGAGACGCCCAAGCGCCGCCGCCGCCGCACGCGCGAGGCCGAGCCCGTCGCCTCAAGCGACAAGATGGACGACACCGAGGACACGTCGAAGGCGCCGACCAACGGGCAGTCCGGCGGCAGCCAGTCCGACTCCTCCGACGACTCGGACGACGACGACAACCAGGGCGGGCGCCGGCGCAAGAAGAAGCGGAGCCGCGGCGGCAACAGCAGCCAGTCCGACGGCGGGGGCAACCAGGGCGGCGGGCACCCCGGCGAGCCGTTCCACGGGATGCTGGAGCTGATCGGCGACAAGAAGTTCGGCTTCATACGCGAGATCTCGACGGCGCTGACCAAGGGCGACAACGACCCGTTCATGCCGCCGCCGCTGATCCAGAAGTTCAACCTGCGCGACGGCGTCGAGCTCAAGGGCGTCATCAAGCCCGGCCGCAAGGGCGCGTGGCAGGTCTCGGAGGTGACCGAGGTCATGGGCGAGGACCCCGAGGCGTGGGCCGAGCACCGCGACTTCGACGAGGGGATGGTGATCTACCCCGAGGACAAGCTGGACATCGTGACCGACTCGCGCGACATGTCGATGCGCGTCATCGACATGGTGAGCCCGCTCGGTAAGGGCCAGCGCGCGCTGGTGGTGGCGCCGCCTCGGGCCGGCAAGACCGTGCTCCTCAAGGGAATCGCGGCCGGCCTGAGCCAGAACCACCCCGAGGTCAAGCTGGTCTGCCTGCTCATCGACGAGCGGCCCGAGGAGGTCACCGACTTTCGCCGCAACACCGAGGCCAAGGTGTTCGCCAGCTCCAACGACGCCGGCGAGGACAACCACGTCCGCGTGGCGACGCTCGCCTTCGAGTACGCGCGCCGGCTCGTCGAGCAGGGCCACGACGTCGTCATCCTGCTCGACTCGCTCACACGGCTCGGCCGGACGTTCAACTTGCACGGCGGCAACTCCGGCCGCACGATGTCGGGCGGTCTGGACGCGCGCGCGCTCCTGATCCCGCGCAAGATCTTCGGCGCCGCCCGCAACATCGAGGACGGCGGCTCGCTCACCATCGTCGCCACGGCGCTCGTCGAGACGGGCAGCCGCATGGACGACGTGATCTTCGAGGAGTTCAAGGGGACCGGCAACGCCGAGATCGTCTTGGACCGCGACCTGTCCGAGAAGCGGATCTACCCCGCGATCAACATCAAGCGCTCCGGCACGCGGAACGAGGAGAAGCTGGTGCCGAACGAGATCGCCCAGCAGCGCAACCTGCTCCTGCGGGCGCTCAACAGCCGCTACCCCGACGAGGCCATGCAGGCGCTCCTGAAGCAGATTCAGGTCAGCGAGTCGAACGAGACCATGCTCACCGACCTCATCCCGGAGTAAGCCCAGACCCACTGGCGGTGCCCGTCCGCGGAGGCGGGGCGCCGGTGGGCGCGATCGAATCGGGGGGCATCGTCACGGCGACGGTGCCCCTTTCTCTTGGTCCGACCGGATGCCGCCTCGCCGGCGCCCTCCGCCAGCGAGGCAAACACAAAAGAGGGGCGCCGTCATCGTGACGGCGCCCCTTACGACTCGGGTCCGAGGCCTTAGCGGCGGCCCGCCAGTCGGTCGAAGGCGCGCTGCTGGTCCGTCCCGGCGGGGACCGAGTACGGGTCCGGCGGCAGGCTCACCATCCGGATCACCGGGTACTGGTCGCGGTGGAGGAACGGGCGCGGCGGCTCGGAGATGTCGTCGCCGATGATGAGCACCATCGTGCCCTGCTCGGTGATGGTGCCACCCACCGACGTGATGTTGTCGCGCTGGTTCTCGACGGTCCAGGTGTCGGTCCACTCGTAGAGCCACATCGCGTCGGGCTCCAGCATCCGGATGCAGCCGTGCGAGGCCGGGCCCGACGTGGGCAGCGCGTACTGGTGCATGTGGATGCCGCGCTGCTCGTGCAAGTTCATGACCCACAGCATCCGCCACAGCTCGGCGTCGGGGTCCGAGGAGCCGTAGCCGGGGCTGAGCGTCGAGACCCGGTCCTCCTGCTTCCAGTTCACGTTGAACCGGCCCGACGGCGTCCGCGCCGACTCCGTCCCGGTGTTGATGATGCCCCACCGCGCCAGCTCGCCGCGCTCGTAGGCGCCCCACGCCTGGACGTGCTTGTCCAGGATCACGACCTTGTCGAGCTCGGCGGCGCCGGGGTAGTAGCGGGGGAACGGGCTGTAGGCCCGGAAGTCGAGGCCGAAGTGGGTCGGGACGATGAGCGTGTCGCCCGGGCTGAGGTTCTCGAGGTCGTTCCGGTTCAAGAGCCACAACAGCGGCTTGATCACGTCGCGGTCGCCGCCGAACGTGCGGTAGAGACCCAGGCGGGCCTCCAGGCGGTTGGCGCCCTGGGGCACGACGTAGTAGTCGTAGTAGACCCGGGGCACGTCGCGGATGGACTCGGCCGAGCGCCGCTCCATGGTGTCCTCCAGCCACGACTGGCTGAAGTACGAGACGGCGCCGTCCTCGGCGAAGTCGGCGGAGATGGCCCCGTCGGCGGCGCGGTCGGCGTCGCTCTGGGCGCTCGCGGGCGCCGCCAGCAGGGCGGAGAGGACGAGGAAGGCGGCGAGAGCGCGCATAAGTCGGGTCGGACGGTGGGTGGGCGGGGGTACCCCGGGAGGCGGGATTGGGTCCGCCGGCAGGCCGTGCACGGGCCGTGCCGCTGGCGGACAGACGCGGCCAGGCACGGGGAACGCACCGTCCGCCGGACGATTGCCTAGGATAGAGCCCCGGGGGGCGTAGACGCCTTAGGTAATCGGGAGGACCGATCTTCCTGCACCCCACGCTCCTCGCCCCATGACCGGACTCTTCGGCGGCACCTTCGACCCGCCCCACCTGGGGCACTTGGCCGTGGCCGAGGCGTGCGCCGACGCCGCTGGGCTGGACCGCGTGGTGTGGATGCCGGCCGCGACGTCCCCGCACAAGCAGGGGCGGGAGCAGACGCCCGCACCCGTCCGACTGGCGATGGTAGAGGCCGCGATCCAGGGCAACGACCGCTTCCGGGCGTCCGACCTGGAGATCCGGCGCCGGGGCGTCAGCTACACCGTCGACACCGTCCGCCAGCTGGGCGAGTCCCCGATGGGTTCGGACGGGCTGGCGTTGATCGTAGGCGGGGACAGCCTGGCGGGCTTCGACGACGTGGCGGGAGGCCCGAGAGATCGCGCGCCTGGCCCGAATCGTGGCCTACCGCCGCCCCGGCGACGCCGTCACGCTCGACGCGCTGCCCGACTGGCTGGCGTCGGCGGTGACCGTCGTGGAAGGGCCGCCCCTCGATCTGTCGAGCACCGCCGTCCGCGCACGTGTCGCCAGTGCCCGGACGGTCCGGTACCTGGTGCCGGAGGGCGTCCGCGCGATTATCGAGGCGGAGGGGCTGTACCGGGCGGGCTAGGCCACGGACATCTCGCCCGAGCCGAACTGGCGGCGGACGTCGGCGCGCAGGGCCTCGGCGTCGGCAGCGACCTCGTCCATCTGGCCCGCCTGGGCGTCGAGCGCGGCGCGCGCGTCGAGCGCCAGCGCCGCGACGGGCTTCACCAGCGCGCGCACCTTGCCGACGGCGGCGTCGACCTCTTCGGACAGCTCGCGCTCCAGCCCGCTCCGCAGCTCGGCGCGCAACTTGTCCACGCTCTCCGAGAAGTCCTTGACGGCGCGGCGCCGCTGGGCCGGCAGCACGATAAAGCCCAGCGTCGCGAGCGCGCCCGTCGCCAGCACGCCGCCGGTGATGTCGAACGCCGTCGTCGCGATCAGCACGACGGCCACGGCCCCGATGCCGACCGCCGTCGCGCCGCTGACCGTCAGCGCCGACCGTGCGTTCTCGAACAGCCGCCGGGCCTCCTCGCCCATGTCGTACTGGTCGATGGTGCGGCGGGCCTCCCGGAGCACGTCGCGCAGCACCTCGTCGCGGTCGTACATGAAGGCGCCCTCGGCGCGGCCCTGGGCGCCGCGCCTGAGATCCGAGAGCCGGGTGTAGGTCTCGTTCCACAGCTCGAACACGCGGCGCAGCAGGGCGTCGGCGGCCTCGCCCAGGCGCGTCTCGATGCGGGCCTCGGCGTCGCGGATCACCTGGCGGTCGAACTCCTCCCGGAACGCGTTCCGGTCCCGGATCAGGTTGAGGCGCGAGACCCTGATGGTGTCGTCCAGGAAGCGCGTCCCCCGCTTCTCCATCTCCAGCAGCTCGCGGTCGACGTCGGAGACGGCGCGCTGGGTGATCTCGTCGAGCGACTCCCGGACCTCCTGAAAGCGGGCGTTGAGCGCGGCCAGCTCCTTCTCGTCGGTCGTCAGCACGTCGCGTTGGGCGTCGAGCCGGGCGCGGACATCCCCCAACAGCGTCGTCGCGGCGTCGAGTGGGGCCGAGAGCTTGATCGCCAGCCGGTCGCCTTCGGTCAGGGTCTCGGTGAGAAACCGCTGGAAGGAGCCAAAGCGGGACCGTTCCCAGCGCGGGTCGGCGCGGTACGCCGCGGGGTCGTCGCCGGCGGCCTCCTTGGCCTGGAGCGCCAGTCGGGCGGCGACGGGGAAGATGAGCGGCGAGCCGGCGTCGGGGATCCCGGCCTCGGCGAAGATCCGCGCCAGCCCGTCGCGGACGTGGCCGAGCACCTGGGCCAGCGCCGCCTCCGTCTCCGCCAGGTCCGCCTTGTTGACCACGACGACCAGCCGCTTGCCCCAGGCGCCGCGGATGTATTCCAGGAACGTCCGCTCGGAGTCGCTGAGCGGGCGGTCGTAGCTGGTGACGAAGAGGACGAGGTCGGCGCGGGGCACGAAGTCCTCCGTCAGCGCCTGGTGCTCCTTGACGATGGAGTTGGTGCCGGGCGTGTCGACCAACGACAGGCTCTCCAGGAACGGGTGGGGGAAGTGCCGCTCGGTGATGAACTCGCCCCTGCGGTGGACGGCCTCCGCCCCGTGCTTCAAGACGGTGATCTTGTCGGTCGTGGGGACCGGGCCCTCTTCCATCACGCGCCGCCCGAACAGCGCGTTGACGACCGTCGACTTCCCCGCGTTGAACTCGCCGGCGACGACCAGCAGGAACAGCTCGTCGAGCGTGCGCGCGAGGTCCGCCAGCCGGCGGCGCGTGTCGTCGGGCGCCTGGGCCTGGTCGAGGAGCGTGCCCAGGCGGCCGAGCAGGGAGCGCTCGCGCGCTAGGAGGTCGTGGGCGGCGGAGGCCGGGGAGTCCATCGGCGTGGGGAGCGTGCGCGAAGAAGGTAGCGACCGCCGGGGGCGATGCTCGAAACCAGGCAGGGGAGGCCCTTCGGCGCCAGGCTGGCGGAACACATCGGGGGGAGACCGCTTAGGAGCGGACACAGGCCGGCCGATTCCCCCACCTGTCTGTAGTTTCAGCCCGCTCTTCCCCCATCCCGTTCCCCTTTAACGAGGTCCCCCCATGCTACACGTAGCACTCGCTGGCTTGATCGCCGGCTCGCTCGCTCTCACCCCGCCGGACGGCCCGGGTGACGACAAGAAGAACCCCAACGTCGACAAGCCGACGACGGAGTCGGTCGCCACGCCGGGCGTGTTCGAGACGGCCGCCCCCGCCGAAGGCCCCCGCTCCATCACGGTCGACACCTACGCCATGGGCCGCCCCGTCGCCGCGGCCCCGATCAAGCTCTGGGTCCAGTACGCCTACGGAACGGCCGACGAGATCTACGACCGCTCGGGCGAGAGCCAGCCGATCTCGGTCGGCGGCCCCGCGACCGCCGTCGCGACGCCCCTGGGCAACTTCACGGGTACGCGTGGGGAGGTGGTCTCGCAGCGCATCGCCGTCGGTGCCCAGATCAACTTCATCAGCTTCCCCCGCTTCGCCCTGGGCGCCGGCGCCCAGCTCGGCATCGCCAAGAACGAGTTCAACGCGGACGGCGCAGCCGGCAACCTCGGCATCGCCGATCTCGAGAGCTCCTTCGGGCTCCAGCAGGTGAAGGTCTACGGCACGGCTCGTGGCCGCGTCCTGGGCATCCACGGCGGCTACGCCTTCGACCTCGGCGAGGAGCAGGAGTTCGAGGCCACCCCGGCCCCGTTCAACCTGATCGCGGCGGAGCGCCCGACCACCCTGGCCAACTCGGACGGACGCGACGCCATCTTCTTCGGCGCCGACTTCGACTACCCGAGCGAGCGGTTCCGTCTCTTCGGTGGCATCGACTACTACATGCTCCAGAGCGCCGGCACCGGCGTCGACGAGCGTGACGGTGGCGACTTCCTGAACTTCGCCTTCGGGACCGGCCTCCGCCTCGGCTTCGCCGAGATCGGCGCGGCGCTCCAGCTCCAGACCCGGCTCGACGAGCCGACCCTGGAGAGCGTCGGCACCACGCGCGGCATCGGCAGCCACGTCGGCACCGTCGTCCCGTACCTGCGGATCAGCCCGCCCAGCCTCCCGGCCTCGATCTACGTCAAGGGCGCCACGCCCGACGAGTACTTCGAGTACGGCGCCGGCATCGGCGGCAGCAACTCCGTGAAGCCGGGCATCGGCGTCACGGCCGGCCTCTCGATCGGCTTCAACTAGGCCCATCGGGCACTGCCCTAAAGGGGCCGTCTGGCAGACGCCGGGCGGCCCCTTTCTTTTTCGCCTCGCCTGCGATTCGCCCGAACAGCACGCCGGTGGACTGGCGCGCCGCGTCCGCCAGTGCCAGCTTGCCGTTCGCTGCTGCCCCCTCCCATGCGTACCGGCTGCTTGACCGCGACCCTCGTCCTGCTAGCGGGGTGCACCGGCGCGAGCCCCGCGCTCCCGACCGGCCCGGACGTCGTGCCCTCGGCGCGCGCGCTGGCGGCGGTCACGGACTCGCTCACGACGGCGGCGACCCCGCTGGAGCGCCGCCACCGCGTCGTGCGCGCGCTCGTGCGCTACGGCCTGACGCCGCTGGCCGGCCTGGGTGGGTACGAGGACACACCGCCCCGTTACGGGGCGGATGGCCCCGTACTGGCCGGCTTGATCCCCGGGCGCCACCCGCTCGCTCGCCCCGAACTGGTCATCGTCGGCGCCGAGGTCAACGGGCCGCACGCGGCAGCGGTCTTGGAGACGGCGCGCGTGCTCGTCGAGCGCTCCGAGTGGGCGAACGTGCCCGAGCGAACCGTGATGGTGGCGCTGTGGACGGGGGATCGGGGGCCGGAGTCGGCGCTGCGATTGGGCATCTGGCCGCGCGACCAGGTGCGAGCGGTGATCGCGGTGGGGGAGAGCGACCGCGTCCCGACCGGTATCCCGTCCGTCCGAGTCCCCGCCGGCGACGACGCGCTCGGCCTGGCCAACCGCCTCCTCGCCGAGACCCTCCGCCAGTCGCGCCGCGCGACGCCTGGGGACACCCTGGCCGCCCGATGACGACCGCCTGGACCACCGACGCCGCCACGGCGGACGCCGCTCGTGCCGTGCGCCTGACGCTGCTGTGGGGCCTGGACGGCGTCGCGCTCCGCACCGTCGGCGGCGGGCGCGTGCCGACGATCACCGAGGGACCGCTGCGGCGCCGGTTGGAGGAGGCGGAGCTGCCCGTTTTAACGGTCGACCCCGGGTTGTTTGAGGGGAGCGCCGGTGCCCGGGCGGGGTGGCTCAACGACCTCGACGCGCTCGACGAGCTCGCCCTGTTCTGCGCCCGGTTCGGCTGCGAGACCGTCCGCGTCGGAGCGCTGGCGGCAGACGAGCACGCCGACGGTGCCGCCGACGCGCTCCGCCAGGCGGGCGAGCGCGCCGAGCGGCTGGGGCTGCGGCTGGCCGTCCGCAACCAATCCGAGACCGCGGTCGCGACCGGCGCCGCGCTGGCGGCGCTGCTGGCCGAGGCGGCGCACCCAGCGCTGGGCGCCGACTGGCGGCCGGCCGACGCGCTCGAAGCCGGCGAGGCGCCCGTCGCCGGGCTGGCGGCCCTGGCGGGCGTAGGCGCGGAGGTGGCGTGCGTAAGCGTCCGCGACTTTGTAGGTGGCGGGCCCGCGGTCGTGGGGGCGGGGCAGTTGGGGTGGGACGAGCACCTGGCGGCCTTGGCCGACGTCGGCTTCGACGGGCCCCTCGTCCTCGACGCCATTCCCGACCCCGCCCGGACGCTGGGCCTGGCCTCGGCGACGGCGCTGATTCGGTCCGCCCGCCGCGCTCAGCGATGACCCCTCCGCCCCGGCTCGAACCGCCCGCGCCGACGCTGGGCGCGCGGTTGTGGTTCGCGTGGTCCGTCGCCTGGGGCGTGCTGTTCACGGTCGTCCTGAGCCCCCCGCTCGTGCTGCACTCGGCGTTCCGCTCGACGGCCCGGACGCTGCTCGCCTGGATGCGGCCGTGGGGCCGGTTGGTGCTGGCGCTGGCGGGCGTCCGCGTCGAGGTCGAGCGTCAGGCGCCGCTGCCCGACGGGCCGGTCGTGTTCGTCTCCAACCACGTCAACTTGATCGACATCCCCGTCGCGACGGCCGTGCTGCCCCGTCCGTTCCTGTTCGTCGCCCGCCACGAGCTGCGCGACTGGCCGCTCGTGGGGTGGGTGCTGGACAAGACCGCGTGCCTGTTCATCGCGCGCGACAACCCCCGCCAGGCCGTCGCCGACCTGCGCGCCGTGACGGACCGCGTGAAGGGGGGGGAGTCCGTCCTGCTGTACCCCGAGGGCGGGCGGAGCTACGGCCACGCGATGCTGCCGTTCATGCGCGGCCCGTTCGTGCTCGCCATCGAGGCCGGCGCGCCCATCGTGCCCGTGACGAGCATCGGGCACGCCGGCGTGTTCGACAAAGACCGGAAGGGGGCTCGCCCCGGGCGGACGCGCCTGGTCATCGGCCACCCGATCCCGACCGCCGGGCTCCACGCGCCGACGCGGCCGACCTGTCGGATCGGGTCCAGTCGGTCCTGGCCGCCGAGCTGGACCGCTACCGGTAACGCGAGGCCGCCGCCGCCGCCGCTATCTTGGCGGCTCCCCGGCCCCCCCGTCCATGACCCGACTCGCCCTACTGGCGGCCGTCCTCGGCCTCAGCGGCTGCCTGTTCGACGACTGCTCGTTCGACACCGAGACCCTGGACGGCTCCGGCGTGCTCCAGGCCGAGGCCGGAGCGGCCGGCGACACGCTGACCCTGGCCTTCGTGGACGCGGGCGACCCCGGGTTCGACGTCTACGTCCGGGCCGGCCTGGAGTCCAACCCGACCCCGACGGAGGACGGGACGGTCCGCCTGGGCTTCGACTCGGAGGCCTTCGTGTATCAGGGCGCCCAGCGGCCCCAGTTCGAACTGGTCGCCGTCGGGGGCACGGTCTACGTCTACGTCGCCGGCAGCCTGGACCCGTCGATCTTCAGCCGGGTGTGCTCCCCGCCCCTGGAGCAGGTCCGGCTCGACGTCACCTTCGCCGCGGCGCCCTCGGCCGTGCGCGCGATCCGGACCGTCCGCCTGAGGGCGGAGGACCTGTCGCCCGTCGCCGCCGGCGCGCTCCGCCAGCGCGACGCCCACCGCCCGACCACCGTCTAGATGGCCAAGCTGAGGAAGAGCGCACCGGGCGCCGGCGCCGGACCGGCCCCGCTGGAGGGGAACAAGGTGTGGAAGAGCCGGAGCCGCGTGCGGAAGACGGGCGCCGTAATCCGGGAGGACACCTGGTGGGAGAAGCAGCGGCCGGGCGTCCAGCACGCGATCTGCATCGGAGTCTTGGTGGCGATCGCGTTCGCGTTCTACGCCCCGGCCACGTTCGGCGGCAAGGCGCTCGTCGGCGGCGACACCATCCAGTGGGCGTCGGGCGCCGAGGCCATGCTGGAGCACGAGCGCGAGACCGGCCGCGCGCCCGAGTGGTCGCCCAACATGTTCGGCGGGATGCCGGGCACCATGATCCTGAGCGGCCCGCGCGTGCCCGGCGTCGACACCGTCGTTCAGGCCTTCCGGACCGCCGGGCTGTGGCCCGTCGCCCACATGATCGTGCTGCTCCTGGGCACGTACCTCCTGGTCGTCTTCTTGACGCGGTCCAAGCTGGCGGGCGTCGTCGGCGCGGTCGGGTTCGGGCTGTCGACGTACCTCCCCATCATCCTGGCGGCGGGGCACAACACCAAGTTCATCGCCTTGGCCTACGCGCCGTGGCTGCTGTTCGGGTTCGCCGCGCTCGTGCGCCGGGCGCCCGAGACGGGCAAGATGATGAGCGCGTTGCTGATGCTGCTGTTCGCCATCGCGGCGGCCGTCAACCTGCGCGCGGGCCACGTCCAGATCACGTACTACGTGGTCGTCGCGGCGCTGATCTGGTGGATCGCCGAGGGCATCTCGGCCGTACGCGAGGGCCGGGCCAAGACGTTCCTGGCCTCGACGGGCCTGCTCGCGGCCGGCTCCGTGATCGCGCTCGCGATGGTCGCCGACCCCTACCTGATGCAGGCCGAGTACAAGGCGTACACGACGCGCGCGTCTGGTCCGGGCGGGGGGCTCGCCTGGGAGTACGCGATGTCGTGGAGCCAGGGGTTCGGCGAGCTGATCACGCTCGTGATCGCGGGCGCCTACGGCGGAGGCGGCGGGACGTACTGGGGCGGGAAGCCCTTCACCGCCGGCCCGCACTACGTCGGCCCGGTCGTCGCGCTCTTGGCGCTGGTGGGCGCCATCGGCGTGACGCGGCGGTCGGTCCTGGCCTTGGTGGTGGGCACGGTGCTGATGGTCGCGTTCTCGCTCGGCGAGAACCTCCCGCTCCTGAACCGCCCGGCCTTCGAGGTCTTGCCGCTCTTCGACGCCTTCCGCGTGCCCGAGACCTGGCTGTCGGTCGTCGCGCTCTTGGTCGCGCTGCTGGCGGGCTGGGGCACGTACTACATCCAGCGGACGGAAGCCTCCCCTGAGGCCGACGCCCGCAAGCGCCGCGTCGTGCTCTACGCCGGCGCCGCGTTCGCCATCCTGATCGGCGGCCTGTGGATCACCGGCGGCGCCGGGCTCGACTTCGCCCGAGACGGCGAGGGCGCCCAGGTCGCGACGGCCATCGCCCAGCAGAACGGGCTCTCCCCCGACGACCTCCAAGTCCGCCAGGCGGCCGGGGACTACCTGTCCGGCGTCGAGGAAGAGCGCGAGTCGATGTTCGCGTCCGACGCCCTGCGCTCGCTGCTCTTCCTGGGCGTGGCCCTTGGACTCATCGTGCTGCACCTGCGCGAGACCATCCCCGGCTGGGCCGTCGCCGCCGGCCTGGGGCTGTTGGTGACCGTGGACCTGTGGGGCGTCGACCGCCGCTACTTCAACGACGACATCGACGCGCTCAAGCGCTCGTCCCGGATCGAGTCCCAGATCCGCCCGACCGACGCCGACCGCTTCGTGATGGAGCGCGTGGCCGAGGCCGGCGGGCCGGGCCAGTTCCGGGTGCTGCCGGCGAACTGGTCCCAGAACGCCGTCCCGAGCTACTTCTACGAGTCCGTGGGCGGGTACCACGGCGCCAAGCTGGCGCTGATCCAGGACTACTACGACCGCCTGCTGCCCGACGACGAGACGGGCCTGAACCGGAACGCGCTCCGCCTGTTGTCGACGCGCTACCTCGTCTTGCCCGGCGCGGTCCCGGGCACGGAGCCGGTTTTCCAGGACCCCGCGACCGGGCTCGTGGTCTCGGTCGACTCGACGGCGCTGCCCCGCGCCTTCCTGGTGGACTCGGTCGAGGTGGTCTCGGACGACCAGGCCATCGCCCGCATCCGCGACGACGCCACCGACCTGCGCCGCGTCGCCTTCGTCGCCGACGCGCCCGGCTTCGACGCCAGCGCCCTGACCGGCGCCCCCGCCGACTCCGGCCGCGCCGCCGTCACCCTGGAGCGCTTCACGCCCGACGAGGTGGTGTACCGCGTCACCACAGACCGGCCCCGCTTGCTGGTCGCCAGCGAGGTCTACTACCCGGCCGGCTGGACGGCGACGGTCGGCGTGGAGCCGGCGCCCATCGTGCGCGCGAACTACCTGCTGCGCGGTGTCCCCGTCCCGGCGGGCGAGGGCCAGATCGTGACGCTGCGGTACAGGCCCGAGACGCGGTCGCAGGGCGTGATGATCTCGGGCATCGCGGCGCTGCTGGTCTACCTCGGCACCATCGGCCTGGCGGGCCTGCTGTGGTACCGCCGAGGCCACCGGCCGAGCTAGGGCGGCGGGTCGATGGAGATTTGAACGGGCCGGACCTCGCGACCCCGCTCGCGTCTACTCTGCGCCGTCCCCCCTCCGCGCGCCCGTGTCCGTCCGCCCCAAGAAGCGCCTCGGCCAGCACTTCCTGACCGACCCCCACGCGGTCCGCGAGATCGTGGACGCCGTCCAGGCGCCGCCCGGCGCCCGGGTGGTCGAGATCGGGCCGGGAGAGGGCGCGCTGACGGGCGACCTGCTGCGCCGCTATCCCGACCTGGTCGCGCTGGAGGTCGACGACGAGGCCGTCGCGCACCTCGCCCGCCGCTTCCCGGCCCTCGACTTGCGCCAGCAGGACGTGCTCACGGCCGACTGGCGGGCGCTGGCGGAGGGGGTGAGAGAGGGGTCGCCCAACCCGACCGCCAGTGGGCAAGGGGAGACGGGCGCGCGCTCTACGTCGTCGGCAACCTGCCGTACTACATCACCTCGCCCATCCTGTTCGCCTTGCTCGACGCCCGGCCGGTCCGTCGCGCGCGCGGTCGTGATGGTGCAGAAGGAGGTCGCCGACCGGCTGGTGGCCCCGCCCGGCAGCAAGACCTACGGCACGCTGTCGGTCTACTTCTCGCTCTACGCTCAGGCCGAGTTGATCCTGGACGTGCCGCGCCAGGCGTTCCACCCCCCGCCCAAGGTCGAGAGCGCCGTCGTGGCCCTGGACTTCGCCGGCGCCGACGCCGCGGGGGTACCTTTCGCAGCGCTTCAGCAGGTGGTGCGGGCGGCGTTTGGGCAGAGGCGCAAGATGCTCCGGAACAGCCTGGGCGCGCTCGCCGACGCCGCCAGTGCCGACCTGGGCGACTTCGCCACGTTGCGCCCCGAGGCCGTCTCCCCGGCCGACTTCGTTACCCTGGCCCGCCGACTGCACGTTGACTGAGCCCACGCCCACCGACTCCGCCCAACTCGTCGTCGACGACGAGCTGGTGGACGCCGTCGCCGACCTGGTCGAGGCCGGGCACCGCGGCTTGGTGCTCAACCTGGTCGCGGACCTGCGCGGGGCCGACGTGGCGTCGCTGCTCCAGCACCTGCCCCCGGACCTCGCGCGCGTCGCCTTCCGCTGGTTGCCCGAGGAGATCACCAGCCGGGCGCTCCCCGAACTCGAGAGCGCCGAGCGGATCGACCTGCTCGACGGGCTCTCCACCGCCGACCTGGTCGCCCTCATCGACCCGCTGGCGACCGACGACCAGGCGGACGTGTTGGCCGACGTCGACGTCACCCAGGCCGACGACGTGCTCGTTCGGCTGGAGGACGCCAGCGACGTCGAGGCGCTGCTGAGCTACGGCGAGGACACCGCCGGCGGGTTGATGGCGACCGAGGTCGTCGCCGTGCCGACGGCCGCGACCGTCGCCGAAGCCACCGAAGCCGTCCGCCAGCAGGCCGAGGCCGTCGACCCCGTGTTCTCGGTCTACGCCGTCGACGACGAGGGCCGGCTGGTGGGCGTGGTCTCGCTCAAGCGCCTGTTGCTGTCGCGCGCGGACCGACCCGTCGCCGAGATCGCCGAGACCGACGTCGTCTCCGTCGAGCCCGACCTGGACCAGGAGGAGGTCGCCCGGATCATGGAGCGCTACGACTTGGTCGCGCTGCCGGTCGTCTCGGCCGGAGGGCGCCTGCTGGGCCGCATCACCATCGACGACATCGTGGACGTCATCCGCGACGAGGCCGAGGAGGACCTGCAGCGCGCGGTCGGCATCACGGGTGAGGAGGAGCTGTCATCGTCGGTGTTCGCGATCAGCCGGGGCCGGCTGATCTGGCTGCTGCTGGGGTTGGTGGGCGCCTACGTCTCGGGCCTGGTGATCGTCGGCTTCGAGGACGCGTTGCAGGTCGCGCCCGTCCTGGCGCTCTTCATCCCCATCGTGATGGCGATGGCCGGCAACGCGGGCATCCAGTCGTCCGCGATCGCGGTCCAGGGCCTGGCCTCCGGCGACCTGTGGCGCGGCGACCTGGTCGCGGCGGATCGGCAAGGAGCTGGCGGTCGCGCTCATCAACGGCGCCGTGCTGGCGGTCGCGCTGGGCGTCATCGTCATCGTCTCCGGCTTCGGCGACAACACCGACCGGTTGGCGCTGACGGCGGCGCTCGCGCTCCTGATCGTGATCGTGCTCTCGACGCTGATCGGGGCGACGGTGCCGCTCGTGCTCAACCGCGTCGGCATCGACCCGGCGCTCGCGATGGGGCCGTTCATCACGGTCTCGAACGACATCCTGGGCTTGACGATCTTCTTCGCCACCGCGACGCTGCTCTATCTGTGAGGTTCAGGGTTCGCGCGCTGGCGGGTCCAGGCCGTATGGACCCTGGCGTCCTGCGGGTGCCAAAGGCCGGTCCCAACCTCAAGTGCAGCGTCGGGGCGAACCCTGAACCCTGAACCCCCATGTCCACCATCACCGTCGTCCGCACCGCCAGCGGCACCGCGCTGGCGACCGACGCGCTCACCTCGTTCGACGGGCTGAGGCTGCCGCCCGACCTGGACGCGGCGGGCGAGAAGGTGGTCCGCGTCGGCGACGCCGTGGTGGGCATCGTCGGCTACACGGCGCACCACCTGGTGATCCAGGACGCCCTAGAGCGGTACCCCGGGACGGACCTGAGCAGCCGCCGCGGAATCTTCGAGACCTTTCGCGGGCTCCACCCGATCCTGAAGGACGAGTACTACCTGCTGCCGGAGACCGACCAGGACGGCGACCCGTACGAGAGCACCCAGGTGTCGCTGCTGATCGCGAGCCCGGGCGGCATCTTCGGCGTCTACGACATGCGCGAGGTCCACGCGTTCACGCGCTACTGGGCGCAGGGCTCGGGCGCGCACTTCGCGCTCGGCGCCATGCACGCGCGCTGGCCCGAAGCGGAGGCGGGCGACCTCGATGCCGGCGCGCTGGCGGCGGTCGGCGTCGAGGCCGGGTGCCGCTTCGACCCCGCCAGCGGTCCGCCGGTCACGGTGTACGAGGTGGAGAGGAATCAGGAGTGAGGAGTTAGGAATCAGCGGACTCCGACTCGGAGGTCCCCACCTGTTTCCCGTTTCCTGATCCTCGCCTTCTCACGATGGTCTGCGAGGCCCGGGCGACGGCGATCTCGGTCCCGTCCGGCGCCGTCACCGTCGCGTCGAACACCAGCTGGCGGCCGGCGCGGGACACCAGGCGGGCGGTGACCTCGACGTACTCGGTGCCCTCTGAGGCCGGCGCGAGGTAAGTCATGATGAGCTGAGCCGTGACCGACGGCGGGGCCACCAGGTAGCTCAGCGGGCCGATCACGCCGTCCACGGCCGCGGCCACCATCCCGCCCTGCATCACGCCCATCGGGTTCTGGTAGCGCTCCAAGACAGGGAACCGCGCCGTCATCGACGCGCCGATCTTGTCGTCGCCCGAGCCCGGCCGGTAGTCCCGCACCTCGGTCTCCATGTCGACGAAGACGGGAGGCGGCAGCTTGAGGCCGGCGGCGCCCTGGCTCGCCATGACCTCCATCAGTTGCTTGGGGTCGAAGTCGAGCGGGGCGGAGGGGACAGACATGTCGGAGCGGAGGCGGGGCCGGGTGCACGCCGGCCGGGCGCGGCGGGTTCGTGCGACTGGCAGAGGCGGTCCGCCAGCGCGAGCGACGCCGAATGAAACCGGGGACGCGGGCGAGGGCGTAACCCCCTCCCGCGTCCCCGGATCAGCGCGCGCCCGGCCTTAGAACTGAGCGGCCTCGGTCGAGTGCTCCATCGCGCCCGTCGACGCCTTCCCGCCCGAGACCACGTCGCGGACGTGGTCGAAGTAGCCCGTGCCGACCTCGCGCTGGTGGCGCGTGGCGGTGTAGCCGCGGTCCTCGGCGCCGAACTCGCGCTCCTGCAGCTCCGAGTACGCCTTCATCCCCGAGGCGGCGTAGCCGTGGGCCAGGTCGAACATGGAGTAGTTGAGGGCGTGGAACCCGGCGAGCGTGACGAACTGGAAGGCGTAGCCCATCGCGCCCAGCTCCCGCTGGAACCGTGCGATGGTGTCGCTATCAAGCTTGGCCTTCCAGTTGAAGCTGGGCGAGCAGTTGTAGGCCAGCTTCTTGCCGGGGAACTGGGCGTGGATGGCGTCGGCGAACTCGCGCGCCTCGTCCAGGTCGGGGTGGCTGGTCTCCATCCACAGCAGGTCGGCGTAGGGCGCGTACGCCAGGCCGCGCGCGATGCCGGCCTCGATGCCGTTGCGGACGGGGAAGAAGCCCTCGGGCGTGCGGGGCTGGTCGGCCTTGATGAAGGGCTTGTCGCGGTCGTCGACGTCGGAGGTCATCAGCGTCGCGCTGTCGGCGTCGGTGCGGGCGATGAGGACGGTGGGGACGCCGGCGACGTCGGCCGCCAGCCGGGCGGCGACCAGCTTGGTGATGAACTCGCCGGTGGGCACGAGCACCTTGCCACCGAGGTGCCCGCACTTCTTCTCCGACGCCAGCTGGTCCTCGAAGTGGACGCCTGCCGCGCCGGCCGCGATCATCGCCTTCATCAGCTCGTGCGCGTTGAGGGCGCCGCCGAAGCCGGCCTCGGCGTCGGCGACGATGGGGGCGAGGTAGTGCGTCGCGTCGTCGCCGCCCTCGGCGACGGCCACCTGGTCGGCGCGCAGCAGCGCGTTGTTGATCCGCTCGACCACCATCGGGACCGAGTTGGCCGGGTACAGGCTCTGGTCGGGGTAGACGTCGCCGGCCAGGTTGGCGTCGGCGGCGACCTGCCAGCCGCTGAGGTAGATGGCCTCCAGCCCGGCCTTGATCTGCTGGACGGCTTGGCCGCCGGTCATCGCGCCGAGCGCGTTGACGTAGTCGCGGTCGTGCATCAGCTCCCACAGCCGCTCGGCGCCTAGGCGGGCTAGCGTGTGCTCGATGCGGACGGAGCCGCGGAGGGCGAGCACGTCGTCGGGGGTGTAGGGGCGTTCGACACCGGCCCAGCGGGGGTCGGTGGCCCACTCTTGGGCGAGGGATTCGGCGGTGGCGGTGCGGGCAGCGTTGAGTTCCATGGGTTTTCGGGAGTGGAGACGCTCGGTGGCGTCGGGGTTAGAGCGGTAAGGGACGCCGCGTGGGCGTCTGTGCAGGGTGGGCGGGGAGCCCAGGGTTAGGCAGGGCGGGCGGTGGTGGGCAGAGCCTCGGCCGAGGCGCCGTCGCCGCTGGCGGAGGCGTCGGGCGAGACCGGCGCTAGGTCGGAGGCCATCGCCAGGAAGGGCCGCATCTCGGCCTCCAGGAAGACGTCCTGGGCTTGTTGGGCGGCATCGGCGTAGGCGGCGCGCTCGGCGTCGAGCGCTTGTCCGGGCGCGGCGAACGCGTCCGCCAGTTCGTCGGCGATCTGGGCGGACTCCTCTTGGAAGACCTGGGCCACGAGCGCGTCGGTGACGGCCTCGCCGGACTCCAGCGTGACCGACTGGCTCCGCCACTGGAACACCTGGGCGCGGCTGATCTCCAGCGTCGCCAGGTCCTCCATCAGGTCGTCCCAGGCCACGCAGCCGACGTCCTCGGCCCAGCCCTTGAGGTAGGCGATGCCCACCCTCACGTTGGTGCGCAGCCCCTCCATCGTGTACGGGCCGCCGCCCTGGGGCATCAGGTCGGGCCGGTCGAGGTCGGGGAGGACGCCCAGCTGGTTGCGGGCGCCGCCCAGCGCCTTGAGGAACGGCTCCAGCGCCGGGCCGATGAAGTAGGGGTGGGAGACCCAGCAGCCGTCGTGGCCGATGGACGCCTCGAACTCCTTGTCCGCCACGACCTTGGCCGTTTGCTCGGCCCGGCGCTCGGGGTCGCGGCCCGGCGTGAAGGCGGCCATCCCGCCCATCGCGAACGCGCCGTGGCGGTGGCAGACCGAGATCAGCTCCCGGGCGTAGTCGCGCATCCAGGGCCGGTTCATGCCGATCGTCGCGCGGTCGGCCAAGACCCGGTCCGGGTGGGCGCGCAGGCACTTGATGTCCGAAAAGATCTTGTCCCAGCGCCCGCCGTTGAGGCCGGCGGCGTGCTCCCGGATCTCGTACAGGATGGCCTCCATCTGGAGCGCGGCCGGCAGGGTCTCGATCAGGAACGTGGCGCGCATCGTGCTCCGGTCGAGCCCCAGCTCGTCCTCGACGAGCGCGAACAGGCGGTCCCACCACCGCGCCTCGGTGTGGTGCTCGACCTTGGGCACGTAGTAGGCCGGCGTGATGCCGCGCTCTTGGAGCGCCTGGACGGAATGCGCCGCGCACAGCGCCAGGTCGAGCAGGCCGGCCGCGACCGGCTGGCCGTCCACGCGGACGTTGGACTCGTCGAGGTGCAGGCCCCGCACGCGGACCATCATCAGCGGCATGTCGTCCGGGTCGAGCGCGTAGGTCTTGAGGACCGCGCCGTCGGCGTCGGTCTTGGTGGCCTGGAGGTCGCCGCGAGCGGCGGCGGCGACGTTCTCGACGCCGGCCACGACGTTGGCCCACGACGGCTTGAGGCTGTCCTCGAAGTCCAGCATCGCCGCGTCGGCGCGCTGGCCGTCGGCGCCGCGCGACAGCATGTTGATCACCATGCGCGGGTCGTTGACCGGGCCGGTGATCTCGACGCGGCGCGTCAGCAGGTCGGCCGGGAGCGGGGCGACGCTCCAGTCGCCGGCGGACTCCGGGGTCTCGACGCGCTCGGGCAAGGCGCCGGCGTCCCACCGCGCCTGGCGCTCGTCGCGAGCCGCCAGTAGCTCGTGGCGCTGGGCGTCGAGGGCGCGGTGGAGCCCAGCGATCAAGCCGAGGGCGTCGGGTGTCAGGACGCGGCGGGCGGCCGAGGTGTCGGCGCCCCGGTGGAGGGCGACGCCGGGGACGGAGGTGGGGACGGGCTGGAAAGACATGCGTGGGGGGAGGGGAGGGCGTCTAGCGAAACTTCGCTGAGGGTACGGGAGGCACCCAGCGAAACGCAAGCGTAATTTCGCTGATCGACGATCCGAGCCCAAGAGCGCCGATCTTTTCCGCCCCGTTCCGCTGCCAGCGAAGCCCCGTGCCCGACCGCCTCCGCCTCATCTTGGGCATCAAGCTCCGCGCGCTCCGCCAGTCCCAGAGCCTGGGGCTCAAGGAGGTGGCCGCGCGCGCGGGGATGTCCGTCAGCTACCTGTCCGAGATCGAGAAGGGGAAGAAGTACCCCAAGCCCGGCAAGCTGGTGGACTTGGCCCACGCCCTGGGCGTGCCCTACGACGACCTGGTCTCGCTGCGCGTGGACAAGGGGCTGGACCCGGTCAAGAGCGCCATCGACAGCCCCCTGGTCCGGTCGTTCCCGTTCGCCTTGTTCGGCGTCGACCCCGAGGCGTTGGTCTCGATCCTGGCCGGCGCCGACGACAAGGCGGACGCGCTCGTCCGCGCCGTCACCGACCTTACGCGCGCCTACGACGCCCGCGTCGAGGACTTCCTGCTCGCGGCGCTGCGGGCCTACCAGCAGATCCACGGCAACGCGTTCCCCGAGCTGGAGGCCACCGCCGACCGGCTGCGCGACGAGATCGGCGGGACGGACCTCGGCTCGCTCCGGGCGGCGCTGGAGGCGCGCGGCTACCGCGTCGACACCGAGCGGCTGGCCTCCGACCCCGACCTCGCCACCTTCCGCCAGTCCCTCGGCGCCGACACCGGCGACGGCCCGACGCTCTACGTCAACGGCGCGCTCGCGCCCGAGCAGGTCGCGTTTCTGTACGCGCGCGAGCTGGCGTTCCTAGCGCTCGACGCCCGGCACCGCCCGACGTCGTCGCCCTGGGTCCGGGTGGAGCGGTTCGAGGAGGTGCTGGACAACTTCCGGGGCTCGTACGTGGCCGGCGCCGTGCTCCTGCCGGCGGACGAGATCGACGCGGCGCTCGTGGCGTTGGCGGAGTCGCCGGGCTGGGACCCGGGCGCGCTCACCCGGATGCTGGACCGCTTCGAGGCCACGCCCGAGACGCTGTTCCACCGCTTGACCCAGCGCGTCCCGGCGGCCCTGGGCCTCGACGAGGTCTACCTCTTGCGGTTCCACCACCGGACGGCGTCGGACCGGTTCGTGCTCACCAAGGCGTTCAACTTGAGCGCGGTCCCCGTCCCGTACGGCGTCGAGGCCGACGAGCACGACTGCCGCCGCTGGCCGGCGCTGCAGGCGCTGGCGGAGCTGGACCGGCGCCAGGCCCGGGCGGCGGGCCGGGGGGAGCGCGACGACGGGCCGGTCGTGCGCGGGCAGCGCCAGCGGTTCGTCGGGACCGAGGCCGAGGGCGGCGGGACCGAGTTCGTGGTCCTGACCATCGCCCGCCCGCTCGCGCTCCGCCCCGGCGTGAACTCGGCGGTGTCGCTGGGGCTCCGGCTGACCGGCGACACCCAGCGGCAGGTCCGCTTCTGGGACGACTCGGCGCTGCCGCGCATGGACGTGGGGCTGACGTGCGAGCGGTGCCCGATCCCCGACTGCCGCGTGCGCGCCGCGCTCCCCACGATTGTGCAGGCGCGCGAGGCCCAGGAGAAGCGCCAGGCCGCCCTGGACGCGCTCTAGGCCCCCCGCCGGCGGTGTCTCACGGTCCCGTCGGGCTGCCTAGCCCGCCTCCGCCCGCAACGCTTGGGCGATCCGCCGGGCGCGCTGGCGGTTGACGCCCAAGTCGCTCCGGCCGACCGTCGAGGCGCTCCGGATCCAGACCACGGAGCCGTCGCCCTCCGCCTCCACAGCGATCGCCACCCGGTCGCGGAAGGGGCCGACGGTGAACTCGGCCTGGAGCCGGTCCGCCACCTTTTCGGCCGACGCCAGCCGCCCCAGCCACCACCCCAGGTCGCTGCGGAGCGCCGTGAACGCGGCCCGCTCGGCTCGGTCCACGCCCGCCGCCAGTGGGACGCGGACGAGCGCGCAGTTGGGCACGTTGGGGCACGGCCGGAGGGGGCCGTCGCCGTAGGTGGCGTCGGGTCGGGAGCCCAAGAAGTGGCTCGCGATGCCACCGCCGGCCAAGACGGCCAGGCCGGCCAAGACGGTCCGCTTGGTCATCGGGCCGCCGTCGTGGTGGTCGGGACGGCGCCGGGCTGGGCGTCCTCGTAGCCCCCCTCCTCGAACTCGCCGGCCTCGTTGTACTTCGACGGGCACTTGACCAGGATGTGCTCGGCCGCGAACACCTCGTCGGCCCCCTGCTGGACGATCTGGCCCTGGACGACGACGCGCTCGGCGTCCTCGAAGTTGGCCGGCTTGGGGTTCGAGTACACGACGGGGCGGACGGCGCCGGACGTGTCGGCCATGGTGAACGTGAACACGTTGCGGTCGGGGTCGTAGCTCGACGGCGCCTCCCGCAGCCACGTCCCGACGACGTGGGCCTTGCGCCCGCTCGCCGCCGCGTCGTCGAAGGTCTCCCAGCCGCCGACCTGGTTGCCGAAGCTGGTGACGACCAGAAAGCCGAAGATGCCGACGAAGGCGATGCCGAGTAAGGTCGTGGGGCGCATGGGGGGAGGGGGTTAGTCGCGGGCGTCGAGCTGGCGCTCGATGCGGGACAGGCGGCGGTCGGTGCGCAGGAGCAGGAGGGCGATCCCGAGCCAGATGACGAGGACGACCGCCAGCACGACGGGCAGCTTGTCCTGGGCCAGCATCACGCGCTCGATGCCCTGGGCGGGCTGCTCGGTCGTCGCCTGGGCGGCGTCCGGGTCGAGAACGGCGATGGTGGTGTCGGCAGTCTGCACGTTACTGAACGACGGGGGCGGGGAGCGGCGCGTCGGCGCCGAGGTCGTCGGCGCGCAGCTCGGCCACCTTGGAGCGGACGCGCTGGGTGTAGAGCCACCAGCCCAGCATCAGGAAGCCGGCGGCGGCGGCGTAGAAGATCCACCGCATGTCGGCGGCGATGTCCATCTCGCTGAAGGCGGGGTTGCCCTCGGCGCCGGGGTGCAGGCTCGCCTGGCGGCGCGGGAGCACGTAGGTCAAGAACGGCAGCGTCGCGGTCGCGAACAACGCGTAGACCGCCGACAGCCGGGCGCGCTGGCGGGGCCGGTCGAGCGAGCCGCGCAGCACGAAGTACGCGCCCGAGATCAAGAGCTGGATCGCGACCATGTTCTGGCGCGGCTCCGGGCTCCACCACAGCCCGGTGCCCTGGTACCACGTGAACCGGGACCAGATGACGCCGGTCAAGAGCGCGACGGTGCCGGCGACGGTCGCGACCATCCAGGCGGCCTCGCTCCGTACGTCGTGGACCGTCCGCCCCGTCGCGAGGTAGCGCCCGGCGTGCCACGCCCCGGCGACGGCGCCGGCGTAGAGCACGAACCACATGGGCACGTGGAAGTAGAGGTTGCGCGCGGTGTGCTCCAGGATGGGCAGGTTCGAGACCGGCCCCAGGATCCCCAGCACCAGCACGACCGAGACCCACACCGTCACCACGACGCCGAACACGCGGTAGAGCGGGCCGTAGCGGGGCAGGGCGAGGTCGTGGGTCACGGTTCCGAGCAGCGTACCGGTGTCAACGCCATGATGCGGCGTCGGCGCCCGGCGGACCGTGAATTGGGGATAAGTCGGGGGGTGGCACGTGCGAGCCGTGACGGTCCGGGCGACCACCGCCCCGTAGAGACGCCCCGCTGGGGCGTCTTCTTCTCTCCGTGCTGCGGACGGCCGATGGTGCGGCCCCGCGCCGCCGTGGCTCCGCGTGTTGACGGCGGACACAATGGATTGTGTCCCTACGAGCGCTCCGCCCCACTGGCGGAGGCCGACCGCCAGCACGGCGGACCCGGGGAGCCGTGTCGCCGTCGACGACCGCCCCTCCTCCGCCGGGGCTTCGCCCGCTCTCCGACGTCGGCTCGCAAGCCCGCTCCGCGGCCGGGCTAGATTCTCAGCCCACCTGCCTCCGCACCCGTGAGCCGACACGGCCGCGTGCTCGTCGCCATGAGTGGCGGCGTCGACTCCTCCGTCGCGGCCGGCCTCCTGCACGAGGCCGGCTACGACGTCGTGGGCGTGACCATGAAGACGTGGGACTACGAGACCTCGCTTGGCGGATCGGGCGTCTCCCGCGCTCAGTCCGGGTGCTGCTCCCTCGACGACATGAACGACGCTCGGGCCGTCGCCGTCAAGATGGGCGCGAGCCACACCGTCGTCGACATCCGCGAGGAGTTCGGCAGCTGGGTCGTCGACCGCTTCGCCGACGACTACCTCGCCGGCCGCACGCCCAACCCCTGCGTGCTGTGCAACACCCACATCAAGTGGGCCGCCCTCCTCAAGCGCGCCGACGCCCTCGGCTGCGAGCACATCGCGACGGGCCACTACGCCAACGTGCGCCAGGAGCGCGGTCGCTGGGTCGTCAGCCGGGGGTTGGACGAGACCAAGGACCAGTCCTACGTGCTGTGGGGCGTGGCCCAGGAGCACCTGGCGCGGACGCTCTTCCCGCTCGGCAACTTGCCCAAGACCGAGATCCGCCGACTGGCGGGCGAGATGGGCATGGAGCACGTAGCCGGCAAGAAGGACTCGTACGAGATCTGCTTCGTGCCCGACGACGACTACCGCGGCTGGCTGCGACGGCGCGAGCCGTCGGTCGCCGCGCTGGCGGGCGGCCCGATGGTGTGGTCCGAGACCGGCGAGGCCGTCGGCACGCACGACGGCACGCCGTTCTACACCGTCGGCCAGCGGCGCGGGCTGGGCGTCAGCCTTCGGCGAGCCCGCCTACGTCGTCCGCATCGAGCCCGAGACCAACACCGTCGTCGTCGGCCCGCGCTCGGCGCTGGCGGCGTCCACGCTCGCCGCCAGCGGGGCGGTGTGGGGCAAGTGGGACGGGCTCGACGGCGAGGCCGACCTCGCTCGGCCGGATCCGCCACCGCGACGGCGGCGCGCCGGTCGTGGCGCGGCAGACGGCGCCGGACGCCTTCGAGGCCGTGTTCGACTCGCCGCGCGAGGCCATCGCCCCGGGCCAGGCCGCCGTCTTGTACGACGGCGACGACGTGGTCGCCGGCGGCTGGATCGACCGGCCCCGCACGTCGGCGCCCGACGAGTCCGCCGACTTTATCGCCTTGCCGACGCTATGACGCGCGAGTGCCCGTCCTGTGCCATGGAGGTGCCCGCCGACGCCGAGGTGTGCCCAATCTGCGCCTACGAGTTCCCCGTCGCTAGGGCCGGCGTCCGCCCGGCGGCGTGGTTGTTCGTCGGGCTGATGGTGCTGTTCGCCGTGCCGCTGCTGGCGTGGCTGGCCGGCTGGTTCGGGTAGGACGGCGCCGCGTCTAGCCTGCGACTTCCGCCCCCACGATGCCGACCCTCCGCCTCCTCGCCGCCATCGCGCTCGCTGCCGGACTGGCGGCTTGTGACGGCGCGTCCGCCGTCGACCCGCCGGTCGCGCGCGCCGACGCCCGCTACACCGTTACGCTGGACGCGACGTGGAGCGCCCAGACGCACCCGGAGGACTTCCCCCCAGACCCGCACTTCTCGCGCCTGACCGGCGCCACGCACGCCCCCGGCCTCCACCTGTGGCAAGTCGGGCAGTCGGCATCGGGCGGCGTCGAGAGCATGGCCGAGACCGGGTCCACGGCCGCGCTCCGAGCCGAGGTCGAGGCCTTGGGCGACCGGGCGGAGTACGTCGAGGGCGACCCGCTCCGCCCGTCGCCGGGCACCGCCAGCGCGGCGTTCGCCGCGACCGAGGCCCGCCCGCTGGCGACAGTCGTGGCCATGATCGCGCCCAGCCCCGACTGGTTCGTCGGCGTGGACGGCCTGGACCTGCGCGAGCCCGTGAGCGCGACGGGCGACGGCTGGGCCGACCGCGTCACGGTCGAGTTGCGGGTCTACGACGCGGGGACGGACGGCGGCGCCAGCTACACCGCCGCCGACGCGCCGACGGTTGCGCGCGCGGCCGTCGCCCCGGTCGAGCTACGCCCCACTGGCGGGCCGCGTCGTCGGCACGATGACGTTCGAGCGCGTGGAGTAGGGCGCCGCCGGAGCCGCCCTTTCCCCTGGCACAACCGCTCGGGCGGAGGCAGATTCCGGCACCCCGCTCTCCGCCCTCATGGTCAACCGCCGCCGCTTCCTCGCCTCCGCCAGCGCCCTGGCCGCCGGCGCCGCCTTGCCGGCCTCCGCGCACGCGCTCCCCGAGCCGCTCGACGCCCACCGCCTGGGCCCCGGCGCGCCTCCCCCCGACGGGCCTCCGCGCCGTCGACCTCACCGTCGACGACCTCGCGTGCGCCGAGACCGTCCAGGGCCTGGCGTTCTCCGACGCCGACCGCGAGCGGATGCTGCCCGACGTTCAGGCCCGGCTGGCGGACTTCCAAGCGATCCGCCAGGCGGAGCCGCCCAACGACGTCCCGCCGGCGCTGGTGCTGGACCTGGGCCTGAGCGGACGCGTCCGCCCCGAGCCCGGCGACGGCCCGTCGATCCCGGCGCTCGCTCCCGTGCGCGTCGCCGCGAGCGGCCAAGACTTGGCCTTCGCCTCGATCCCCGAACTCGGCGCCATGCTACGCGGCGGAGCGGTCACCTCGGTCGGCCTAACCGAGTTCTTCCTCGGCCGGCTCCGCACCTTCGACCCGACGCTGCAGGCCGTCGTGACGCTGCTGCCCGAGCGCGCGCTCGGCACCGCCCGCCAGCGCGACGCCGAACTGGCGGCCGGCACGGACCGGGGCCCGCTGCACGGCATCCCGTGGGGCGCCAAGGACCTGCTCTCCGCGACCGGCGGCCCGACGACGTGGGGCGCCGAGCCGTACCGCGACCAGACCATCGACGCCGATGCCCTGGCCGTCGAGCGGCTGGAGAACGCCGGCGCCGTCCTGGTCGCCAAGCTGACGCTGGGCGCGCTCGCCTGGGGCGACGTCTGGTTCGGCGGGACGACGAAGAACCCCTGGAACCCCGACCAAGGCGCGTCCGGGTCGAGCGCCGGGCCGGGCTCGGCGGTCGCGGCCGGGCTGGTCCCCTTCGCCATCGGGAGCGAGACGCTGGGCTCGATCGTCAGCCCGTCCACGCGGAACGGCGTCACCGGGCTCCGGCCCACGTTCGGCCGCGTGCCCACCGACGGCGCGATGGCGTTGTCGTGGAGCATGGACAAGCTGGGGCCGATGACGCGCTCGGCCTTGGACGCCGCGCTCGTCTTCGACGCCGTCCGAGGCCCGGCCGGCGGCGCGCCCGACGCCGCCTTCCCCTTCGACCCCAGCGCGCCGCTGGCGGACCTGACCGTCGGGACGTTGGTGCCGGCCGAGGGCGGCGGCGCGGGCGGCGACGCGGACCGCGCGACCGTCGAGGTGCTGCGCGGGCTGGGCGCGAACCTGGTCCCGGTCGAGTGGCCCGGCGGCTTCCCCGTCGGCCCGCTGCGGTTGATCCTGGAGGCCGAGGCCGCCGCCGCCTTCGACGGGTTCACGCGCTCGCGCGACGCCGACCGCCTGGTCCGCCAGTCGCGCGACTCGTGGCCCAACGTGTTCCGCCACGCCCGCCACATCCCCGCCGTCGAGTACATCAACGCCAACCGCATCCGCACGCAGTTGATGCGCGCGATGACGGCGCTGTTCGACGCCGTCGACGTGCTGGTCACGCCCAGCTTCGACCAGGGGCTCTTGATCACCAACCTCACCGGGCACCCGGCCGTGGTGGTCCCCAACGGGTTCTCCCCCGTCGAGGGGCACCCCGAGCGCCGGAGCCCGCGCTCGGTCTCGTTCGTCGGCCCGCTGTGGGGCGAGCACCACGCGCTGCGGCTGGCGCACGCCGTCCAAACCGCCACCGACTTCCACCGCCAGCGGCCGCCGGTGAGCTAAAGCGGTCCAACTCGGTTCGCCGCCCGTTCGAACGCACCGCGCCCCCGCCCAGAGACCCAGGCGGGGGCGCGTCGTACCGGCGGAGGGTGTCCGCCCGCCTTCGCGGGGGCAGGCCGCCAGCCAAAGGGTCTAGCCCTCGGAGATCGTCACCGAGTCCATCGTGTCGCCCTGCTTGATCTGGTCGACGACGTCCTGGCCCTGGGTCACCTTGCCGAAGACGGTGTGGCGGCCGTTGAGGTGCGGCTGGGGGCTGTGCGTGATGAAGAACTGGCTGCCGTTGGTGTTCGGGCCGGAGTTCGCCATCGAGATCACGCCCGTCTCGTGCTTGAGCGGGTTGCCCTGGGTCTCGTCCTCGAACTTGTAGCCCGGGCCGCCGGTGCCGGTCCCCTGGGGGTCGCCGCCCTGGACCATGAAGTTGGGGATCACGCGGTGGAACGTCAACCCGTCGTAGAACCCGTCCTTGGCCAGCGTGACGAAGTTGTTGACGGTCTTGGGGGCGTTCTCGGCCGACAAGTCGAGCACGATGTCGCCCTTGGGCGTCGAGATGGTCGCTTGGTAGCTCTTGCCCGGGTCGATGGTCATCTCGGGGGCGGAGGAGTAGGTCTTGGCCATGGGGTTGGGTGGGGGAGAGGGTGTCTAGGTACCCCACTTGGCGCGTCGGGTTCGATGCCGTGACCCGATCGGTGCCAGCCGCGGCATTCTCCACGCGCGCCGGGAACGACCCCGTCCCGGCGGCGCGTAGACCGATCCCACCACCGGTACCACGATGCTGACCCCCCCGCGCGCCCGACTGGCGCTCGTCCTCGCCGCCCTCGTGCTCTCGTCCTGCGCGACGCTGGGCGGCGCCAACTACTACTCCCTCGACCAAGAGTGGGAGATCGGCCGCCAGCTCCAGGCCGAGCTCCGCACCAAGCTCCCGCTGTCGCGCGACCGCGCCCTCAACGACTACGTCAACCGGATGGGGCAGGAGATGGTGCGCCAGACCACCATGGCCAACCGGCGCTGGAACTTCTACGTGGTCCAGGACGACGCCGTCAACGCGTTCAACATCCCCGGCGGCGCCGTCTACATCAACACCGGGCTGATCCGGCGCGTCGGCAGCGCGGGCGAGCTGGCGGGCGCGATGGCGCACGAGGTGGCGCACGGCGTGGCGCGGCACGGGACGAGCCGGCTGTCGAAGGCGCAGGAGACCAACGCCATCGCCGGCGCCGTGCTCGGGCGGTCCGGCGGCGTCGAGCAGATCGCGGCCCAGATCGCCGCCCAGGGCGCGTTCGCGTCGTTCTCTCGCTCCGACGAGCGCGAGGCCGACCGTCTGGGCGTGGACCTGATGGTGGCCTCGGGCTGGGACCCCGACGGGCTCGCGGGGCTGCTCTCCCGGCTGGCCCAGCAGGAGGGGGGCGGGGGACCCGCCTTCCTCCGCACGCACCCGCTGTCGCGCGACCGGATGCAGACCGTGCAGCAGCTCGCCCGGCGCCACGACGGCCAGCGGCTGCGCTCCACCGACCGCGAGTTCGCCTCCGTCCAGCGCCGCGCGCGCTGAGGACCCCGACACGCGGGCGCGGGGTAGAGATCGCCCCCTGCCCCCGCTCGCGTGCTCGTCTCCGACCTCCCGACCCCCGCGCTCTTGGTCGACCGCGGCCGGCTCCACGCCAACCTCGACGCCATGCAGGCCCGGGCCGAGGTCCAGGGCGTCGCGCTCCGGCCCCACGTCAAGACCCACAAGTGCGTCGAGATCGCCCGGATGCAGGCCGAGCGCGGCGCCCGGGGCCTCACCGTCGCCACGATCGACGAGGCCGAGGCGTTCGCCCAGGCCGGCTTCGACGACATCCGGATCGCGACGCCGGTCGTGAGCCCGGGCAAGCTGGCCCGGATCGCCGCGCTCTCAGGCACAAGGCGTTCGGATGTCGTTTACCGTGGACTCGGTCGAGGGCGTCCGCCGCGCCCAGGAGGCAGGCCTGAGCACCGAGGTCCTGATCGAGGTCGACACCGGGCACCACCGCTGCGGCGTCGGCTGGGACGACGCCGAGCGGCTGGCGGAGGTCGCCGGCGCGGTCCGCCAGTCGGGGCTCCGGCTGGCCGGCCTGCTCTCGCACGGCGGCGACGCCTACGCGCCTGCCGGCGCTGGCGAGACGGCCGACGACGCGCGCCGCCGGGCCATGACCGCCGAGCGCGACCGGATGCTCGGCGCGGCCGTCACGCTGTCCGCGGCCGGCCTGCTGGCGCCCGGCGCCGAGCTGTCGGTCGGCTCCACGCCGGGCATCACGGTGTTCGACAACCGCGAGCAGGGCGGCTTCCGCATCACCGAGGTCCGGCCCGGCACCTACGTCTTCATGGACGTCATCCAGGTGTCGCTAGGCGCGGCGCGGTTGCAAGACTGCGCCTTGGTCTGCGTCGGGACCGTGCTCTCCAAGCGCCGCTTCGACGACGGGACCGAGCGCGTGATCACCGACGCGGGCAAGAAGGCGCTCACCTCCGACACGCGGCCTGGCCTGGACACCTTCGGGACCGTCCTCTACAGCCCCCGCACCATGATCGCGCACCCCCACGCCGTGGTCTCCGGCCTGAGCGAGGAGCACGGCTGGGTGGACTCGCCGGGCGGCGTGATCTGGGACGTGGGCGACCCCGTCTTCGTGGTCCCCAACCACGCCTGCGTCGCCGTTGCCACGCGCCGCCAGTTGCACCTGGTCGACGGCGACGAGGTGGCGGAGACGTGGGACG
Source organism: Rubricoccaceae bacterium (assembly GCA_963789285.1). Classification (GTDB taxonomy): domain Bacteria; phylum Bacteroidota; class Rhodothermia; order Rhodothermales; family Rubricoccaceae; genus Rubrivirga. Next base: position 584,569 of record CAWBJZ010000004.1, on the reverse strand, counting down.
TCGTCGCTCGGTGAGACCCGGGCCGATCGGCCAGCGCAGAGAACGCGCCGCTGGCGGTCCCGCCGCCGCCGGTCACCGCCAGTGGAACGGGCGCCGGCCGCCGCGTTCCCAACGAGGCCCTTAAACGCGAGCAACCAGAAACGGGCACGGGGCTCTCATGGGACCGGGCAACCTCCACGGTTAAACCCATGAAACGCGTCCTCTTGTGCCTCGCCGCGATCGCGGCCTTCGCCGCCGCCGGCCTCGTCCAGGTCACGGCTCCCGCCCCGGCCCCCACCGCCGTCGTCGCGACTCGGTAGCGCGCGCCGGCCGCGGTATCTTGGGGCGTCCCCCCGAACCGTCATGGCCGGCCACAACAAATGGTCCAAGATCAAGCGCAAGAAGGGCGTCACCGACGCCCGGCGGTCGAAGGTCTGGGCGCGGATCACGCGTGAGATCATGGTCGCGGCGCGCGAGGGCTCCGGCGACCCCGACCTCAACCCCCGGCTGGCGCTCGCCGTGGACAAGGCCAAGGGCGAGAACATGCCCAAGGACAACATCGAGCGCGCGATCAAGCGCGGGACCGGCGAGATCGAGGGCGCCGACTACGAGGAGGGGACGTATGAGGGCTACGGCCCGCACGGGATCGCGGTCTTCGTCGACACCCTGACCGACAACACCAACCGCACCGTCGCCGACCTCAGGAGCCTGTTCTCGAAGGCCGGCGGCAACCTCGGCACCTCGGGCTCGGTCGCGTTCCTCTTCGACCAAGTCGCCGTGTTCGAGATCGAGGCCCAGCCCGACGGCGGCGACGCGGTCTCCGAGGACGACCTGTTCCTGCTCGTCGCCGACGCCGGCGCCGAGGACCTGCGTCGCGAGGACGACCGCTTCGTCGTCCAGGCCCCCACCGAGGCGTTCGGCGACGTCCAGGCCGCCCTGGCAGGCGCCGGCATCGAGCCCGCCGAGGCGGGCCTCCAGCGCTTGCCCACGACGACGACCGCCCTCTCGTCCGACGACACTGCCAAGGTCCTGCGCCTGATCGACCAGTTGGACGAGCACCAGGACGTCCAGGCCGTCTACTCCACGCTGGAGATCGACGACGAGACGCTGGCTACGCTAGAGGGGTAGGGGCCGCGCGGGCCCTGGCCTCTCCGCGTCCCACCTCCCGCAACCCACCCCCCCATGATCGTCCTCGGCATCGACCCCGGCACCAAGACGGCCGGCTTCGGCGTGGTCGAGATCGAGGGGCGGACCGAGCGCGCGCTCGACTACGGCTCCATCGACCTCCCGAGCGACATGGACCACACCCTGCGGCTCCAGACCATCTACGACCGCATCATCGAACTGGTGGACGAGCACCACCCCGACGAAGCCGCTGTCGAGGTCCCGTTCCTGGGCCAGAACGTGCAGTCGATGCGGAAGCTCGTGCGCGTCGAGGCGACGGTGATGCTGGCGGCCATGCACCGGCAGATCCCCGTCGCGCAGTACGCCCCGGCCGAGGTCAAGAAGTCGGTGACGGGCAGCGGGCGCGCGGGCAAGGAGCAGGTCGCGTTCATGGTCCAGGCCCTGCTCAAGACCGGCACCGACCGCGGGCTCGACGCCAGCGACGCGCTGGCGGTCGCGCTGTGCCACGCCCGCCGCGCCCAGTCCGGGCCGGCGAGTGCGCCCAAGGACTGGGCCGCGTTCATCAAAGCGAACCCGGGGCGCGTGCGGTAACCGAGCGGCGCCCGAGCCGCCAATCCTACGCGCGCTTGACGCCCCGCTCCTCGTCGCGCACGCGGACGACGTCGGCCACCTCCGTCGTGTCCAAGGAGCCGTCGGAGAGCGCGACGACCAGGTCGGCGACGCGGTCGGCTTTCCTGGGGGCCTGGCTCCACTCGGGGTGCGCCGTCTCGACCAGCGACACCAGGATGCGGAGGTAGGCGAAGCGGTCGGCCGGCGTCTCCAGCTCGCTTGTGGCGCGGGCCAGGATCTGGGCGTTTCGGCCCACCTGTCGGTCCAGGATGCGGCGTTCGAAGGTCATGGAGGAGAATCCGGAGGCGTGCGCCGACTATACTTCCGTCGGCGCCGCGCAGTTCGGTGTCTGCCTATGCCTTCCGACCGCCCCCCCGTCTTCCCCAACCCGCGCCCGCCGTACCGGCTGGAGCTGCTGCCCGTCGTGCCGCCGTACTACCGGCGCGCGCGTGCGGCCGATGTCCACGCGGGCGAGCTGGTCTACTACGGCCCCGCGCCAGCGTTCTACGGCGTCGGCGAGGTCATGGAGCGGACCGAGAAGGACGTCCTGGTCGACTTCCGGGGGACGGGCCAGTTGGGCGTCCACCGCGAGCGGTTGGCGCGGCAGTACGTGCTCCCGATCCCCGACGACCGCGTGGGGCTGATATGAGAGGCGCCCTCCTGATGGTCGTGCTACTGGCGGGGACGGCCGCCAGCGCGCAAGAGCAAGAGCCGTGCGAGCGAGATCGCCGGTTGGATGAGTTGTTCGACGTGTTCGGGCGTACCGTCCGAGGGTGGGGCGGCGTGTCCGGGCTCGGCGACCTGAGCAGCGCAGGTGCGTACCTGTCCCCCGACGACGTCGAAGTCCGGTTCTGGCTCGGCTTCGGGGGCGATACGCCGCGGGGCTTGGTCCTGCAGCGTCGGGGGGGAGAGTGGCAGACGCGGGAGGTCGTGGTCTCCCGGCACCGCGTCGCGGACACGGACTCGCTGGCCCGCGCCGACGGCCTGTTGCCCCCGTCCGTGCTCGGCATGATGGGCGGGTGGTGCGAGATCGAGACCATCCGGCACATGGGGAGCGGGGCCAAAGCGGGAGCCGTTACCGAGACGCGGTATCACCTCGAATGTCCCAGGGTCCACGACCGCGGCGGCGGTCCGAGGCTGGCTGTACTGTGGGATGACCTCGTCGGGGCCGGGCTGCTGTCCCTGGAGAACGACGGGCGTGTCGGCCTTGATGGCACCAGCTTTCTGGTTGAGGTCTGGGACGACGGAGACTACCGGACAGCCAAGTTCAGGCACCTCGCCGGCAACGAGGACCCCGCGCGAGCCCCGTACCGGGACCTCGTACGGCTGCTCGCGCCGCGCCTAGGGCGTCACGACTTCGTCCTAGACAGGTAGCACTGGCGGGGCGCCTCCGCCAGTGGCTAGAGCCCCAAGTCCAGGCCCAGCCGGCGGAAGGTTCCCGGCGAGACGTAGCGGGCCTCGAACACGCCGCTGGCGGAGCCGGTCGCGCGCGACCGGCGGGCGTCCTCGCGGATGCGCACGCCCTCCGCGTCGAAGCGGTAGCTGCCCACGACGAAGCCGTAGCCGTCGACCGACGAGAACGCCAGCGTGCCGTCGGTCCCGGTGAGCAAGACGCCCGAGGCGTCGAGCGGCTCGTCGGCGTCGTCGACGCGGGCGATGGTGGCCTGGGCGATCCGGGTCCCGGGGTCGTCGTCGACGGCCACGGCGCCGACGCTGGGGCGCTGGCCCGGCAGCCGGAACAGGACGTAGTCGTACTCCTCGCGGTCGCTCTCGTACAGGTCGCCGACGAACAGCCCGAGCACGACCTCGGGCCCGGTTGCGGTCTCGGAGACGGTGTAGACCGCCTCCCCATCGACGGCCCGGGTGCGGCCGTCGACCCGGTCGGCGCCTTGGAACTCGCCCAGCAGGCTGTCCTGGCTGTCGCAGCCGGTGACCAACAGGAGGGAGAGGAGGGAGAGCGTGCGCAGCATGGCCGGAGGGGAAAGGGGAGGAGCGGCGCCCGAGACGGGAGTAACCTCCAGAGGATCGGGCCGTACCCGACCCTCCCCGCCTCGTTCCGCCCGCCCCCCGCGCTTAATGACCTCCGCCCTGCGTCTCGAAAACGTGACCAAACGGTACGGGAAAACGACCGCCGTCGACGCCGTCTCATTCACGGCCGAGCCCGGACGGCTCTTCGGGCTCCTCGGCCCCAACGGCGCGGGGAAGTCGTCGACGATCCGGATGATCACCTACATCACGACGCCCGACGAGGGCTCGGTGACGCTGGGCGGCGAGCCGGTCGGCCCGGGGTCCCAGGCGCGGATGGGGTACCTGCCCGAGGAGCGGGGGCTGTACAAGAAGATGAAGGTGGGGGAGCAGCTCGTCTACCTCGCCCAGCTCAAGGGCATGACCGCCCACGACGCCGAGCGCGCCGTCCGCCAGTGGCTCGACCGCTTCGGCGCGGCCGAGTGGTACAAGAAGGCCGTCGGCGACCTGTCGAAGGGGATGCAGCAGAAGGTGCAGTTCGTGTCCACGGTCGCGCACGACCCCGACCTGTGCATCTTCGACGAGCCGTTCTCGGGGCTCGACCCCATCAACGCCGACATCCTGCAGGAGACCATCATGGAGCTCCGCCAGCGGGGCAAGACCGTCGTGTTCGCCTCGCACCGGATGGAGCAGGTCGAGCGGCTGTGCGACGACCTGTGCTTGATCTCCCAAGGCCAGGTGGTGCTGCGGGGGACGCTGGCCGAGGTCAAGGCGCGCTACGGCCAGGACACGGCCACGGTCGAGTTCGAGGGCGCCGACGGCTGGGTCGACCGCCTGGCCGACGCCGGCGCCGTCCGCGTGCTGTCGCGCTCGGGCGGGCGCGCCGAGCTCCGGCTGGACCCGGCAACCAAGCCCAACGACGTGCTCTCAGCCGCGCTGGCGGACGGCGTCGAGCTGAGCCAGTTCGGCCTCCACGCCCCGCCGCTGACCGAGATCTTCCGGCTGGCCGTCGACGCCAACGAGTCCGCCCCGCTGGCGGCGTGAGCCCCGCCCTCCTCATCGCTCGCAGCGAGTACCTCCGCCGCGTGCGGACGCGGTGGTTCGTGATCGGGACCGTCGCGGCGCCGCTGATGGTGCTGCTGTTCCCGGCCCTGATCGGGCTGTTCGTCACGGCGAGCGTGCCGGAGATCATGGCGGACCCGGAGCCCTACGAGGGCGCGACCGCCACCGCTGGCGCCGCGCCCGAGCGCCTGGCCCCGCTGGCGCTCGGCGTGGTCGGGCCTCGGGCCGACCGGGTGGCCGCCGCCGCGCCCGACACCGTCCGCGCGGTCGTGCTGGCGCGTGCCGACACCGCGCTTGCTCAACTGGCTGCCGACCGGCTCGACGCCGTCGCGGTGCTCGCGTCCGTCGCCGACACCGTGGTTTTGTCCAAGGTGGTCGTGGGCGTCTACCAGAGCCGCTGGCAAGAGGCCTCCGACGTAGCCTCCGGCGCGGTCGGCCGCGCTCAAGGCGCGGCGCCGGCCGCCGCCAGCGGGGCGCGAGCGGACGCCGACGCGGCGTCCCTCGGGCCGCCAGTCGTGCCCGGCCTGTCCCCGCATGAGAGGGAGTCCCTGGACGACCTGCTCGCCATATTCCGCACCCTCGCCGCCGTCCTCCTCGGGGGCGCCGTCTCCGTCCTTCCTACGCTCTACGGAGGCGCGGTCCTGCGCGGCGTGATCGAGGAGAAGACCGACCGCGTCGTCGAGATCTTGGTGTCCAGCGTGCGCCCGTTCGAACTGCTCATGGGGAAGGTGCTGGGAATCGGAGCCGTAGGCCTGACCCAGCTAGCCATCTGGGGCGCGCTAGCGGGGCTGGCCCTGGCCGGCGCGTCGGCGGCGGTCCGGTCGGTGGCGTCCGAGGCGTTGGCGGAGTCCCCGGTGGGGGCTGCCGAGGCGCAGGTCGTGCTCGGCGGTATCGCGGGCGCCGTGACGGCGCCGCTGGTCGCGGTGCTGCTCCTGCTCTTCGTCAGCAGCTACCTCCTGATCTCCAGCCTCTACGCCGCCGTCGGGAGCGCCGTTGACAAGGAGGCCGACGCCCAGCAGCTGATGGCCCCGGTGGGATTGCTCACGACGCTGCCCTTTTTCGCCTTGCCGTTGGTCGCCGCCGATCCCGACGGCCCGCTTTCGGTCGCGCTGTCGCTCGTGCCGCCCGTCTCGCCCGCCGCCATGGCCACGCGTCTGGTGGCCGGCAGCGTCCCGTTCTGGCAGGTCGCGCTGTCGCTGTCGCTGCTGGCGGCCTCGTTCGCGGCCGCGATCTGGCTCGCAGCGCGCGTCTACCGCGTCGGCATCTTGATGACCGGCACCACCCCCTCGCTCACCGACCTGTGGCGCTGGGCCCGAACCCCCTAAACCCCATGAACAAGACCCTCCTCATCGCCCGCAGCGAGTACTTGCGCCGCGTGCTCACCAAGAGCTTCGTGCTCGGCGTCCTGCTGGCGCCGCTCGGCCTGGTGCTGGTGGTCGCGCTCCCGTTCGTGATGACGCTGTTCGACAGCGACGACGGCGTCCGCCAGGTCGTCGTGCTCGACGAGACCGGGCGGCTGTTCGACGCCGTGGCCGGCGCCGTGCCCGAGCGGTTCGAGTTGGAGGCGGCCGACCAGCCGCTCGACTCGCTGCGCGCTCAGGTCTTGGACGAGCGGGCCGACCTGGCGCTGGTGCTCCCGCTCAGCCTGCTCGACGGGGAGGGCGACGCGACGGCGTACACCCGGTCCGGCGGCGGGCTCAGCCAGTTCGACGACGTGCGCAGCGCCGTGCGCGAGGCCGTGCGCGACGTGCGGCTGAGCGAGATCGGCGCGCCCAGCGAGGTGCAGGCCGTGATCAACGAGCGCCCGGGCCTGCAGTCGGTGACCGTCACCGAGGACGGAGACGCCGCCGACGGCGCCCTGATCGCCTCCATCATCGGCTACGTCTCGGGGTTCGTCATCTACTTCCTGGTGTTCATCTACGGCGCGATGGTGATGCGCGGCGTGATCGAGGAGAAGCAGAACCGGATCGTCGAGGTCGTCGCCTCGTCGGTGCGCCCGTTCGAGTTGTTGATGGGCAAGGTGCTCGGGATCGGCGCGGTCGGGCTGACCCAGATCGCGCTGTGGACCGCCCTCGGCGCGATCGTGCTGACGGCGCTCGGCCCGATCATGCTGGCGCTGGCCGGCCCCGACGCCGCGGCGGCGACCGCCAGCGCGCCGGGCGTGCCCCCCGGCGCCGCCGCCAACGTGCCGTTCGACGTGGGCGCCATCACGGCGTTCTTGACCCCGGGCTTCCTCTTGGTCTTGGTGCTGTGCTTCCTGGGCGGGTACCTCTTCTACGCCGCGCTGTTCGCCGCCGTCGGCAGCGCCGTCGAGCAGGAGTCCGACGCGCAGTCGCTGAGCATCCCCGTCACGTTGCCGGCCATCATCCCGGTCCTGTTCCTGGGGCCGATGCTCGACCAGCCGGACTCGACGCTGAGCACCGTCCTGTCCATCCTCCCCCCGTTCTCGACCGTGCTTCTGCCCGTCCGGGTGGCCGTCACCGACGTCCCGTTCTGGCAGATCGCGCTGTCGCTGGCGCTGCTGGCGGTCGCGTTCGTGGGCGCCATCTGGATCGCGGCGCGCGTGTACCGGGTCGGGATCCTGATGTACGGGAAGAAAGCGAGCTTCCGCGACCTCGCGAAGTGGGTCCGGACGGCCTAGCCCGTCCGCCAGCGGGGCGACGCGTTCGCGGCGATTTGAGACAGGGGAGGGGTCGGACGAAACTGTGGACTCGCAAAGTTGGCGGCGGCGCGCGAGTTTGCTACCCGCCGCCCTCGCCAACACGACCGCCCATGCCCGCTCTCGCCCGAGGCCTCCTCACCGCCGCCGTCCTCCTGGCGCTCGCCCCCGTCGCGGACGCCCAGGACTTCCCGATCCGCTGGGGCCGCCTGTCGCCGGCCGAGATCGCCATGACCGAGGTCCCCGGCGACCCCGACGCGACCGCCATCGTGCTGGGCGACGTCGGCGAGGACCAGCTCGACCCGACGCGCGACGGGACGGTGCGCTACACGCGCCGCCGCCACCGCCGCGTCAAGGTGCTCTCCGAGGCCGGGTACTCCGAGGGGGAGTTCTCCTTCCGCTACTCCGGCGACTCCAAGGTCCACCGGGTGCGCGCCCACACCCTGCTGCCGCAGCCCGACGGCGACGTGCGGGCGGTCGAGGTGGGGCGCGACGCGATCTTCCGCGAGGAGGTCCGCGACGGGGTGCAGGAGATCCGGTTCACGATGCCCGCGCTGGCGCCCGGCGCCATCTTCGAGATCGAGTACACCTACGAGTCCGACAACTACGTCGCGCTCCCGGCGTGGTACTTCCAGTCGAGCCACCCCACCGTCGTGAGCGAGTACCGCGTCACGGCGCCGGCCGCGCTGGAGTACGTCGCGCTGACGCAGGGCGACGTGGCCGCGGAGACCCGGAAGACGGGCCGGCTCTACGGCGACGCGGCCGAGCTGACGTGGCGCGCCCGCGACGTGCCCGCGCTCCGGGAGGAGCCCTACACCACCACCTTCGAGGACTACACCACGCGCGTCGAGCTCCAGCTGAGCCGGATCGTGGTCCCGGGCCAGTTCCCGCAGTCCGTGCTCACGTCGTGGCCCGAGGTCGCCGAGGCGCTCGACAAGAACCCCCGCTTCGGCGGCCGCGTCGCGACGAGCCGCCTGCGCCGGGCCCAGGTCGAGGGGCTCACCGGCACCCGGGACGAGAAGATGAAGGCGGTCTACGACATGATCCGGACCGGGTACGCCTCGGCCGGCGGCGGCGGCATCTTCGCCGAGCGCGACCTCAACGACGTCGTCGAGACCAAGTCGGGCACCGACGCCGAGCGGACGCTGCTGCTGGCGGCGCTGCTGGAGGACCTCGACGTGCCGGTCCACGTGGCGGTCCTCTCGACGCGGTCCAACGGCCGGCCGGTCCAGCTCTACCCCATCGTCAGCCAGTTCAACCGCGCGATGGTGATCGCGCAGAAGGAGGACGGGGGGTGGGTCACGCTCGACCCCACCGACCGGAACCGCCCCTTCGGCGTGCTCCCCGTCGAGTCGCTCAACGACCTCGCCTGGATCACGTCGCGCTCGGAGCCGCGCTGGGTCAACGTCCCGCCCGCGACCGGCACCTCCACGACCTCGTACGTGACCGGCGTCCTGGGCGACGACGGCGCGCTGAGCGGCTCGCTCCAACTGCGCCTCTCCGGCTACGACGCCGAGCGCGCCCGGGACCGCATGCTCGCCGAGGCCGCCGACGCGCCGGCCCAGGCTGCCGCCAACGCCGAGACCCTCGCCGAGGCCGCCGACGCCGACGACGGGGTCACGATCCTGGACGTGGCCGTGACCGACCTCGACGACGTGGACGCGCCGCTGGCGATGAGCGCCACCTTCGAGGCCGGGGCCGGCGAGCGGATCGGCGACGAGCTCTACGTCACGCCGTTCGTGCTCATGCAGCTCGACGAGAACCCGTTCGAGCGCCCCACGCGCGCGTTCCCCGTCGACTTCGCCTACCCCTTCTCCCGCACCTACATCGCGTCCCTGGCCCTCCCCGAGGGCTACGTCCCGGCGGAGGCGGTCCCGCCGCTCAAGCTGACGATCCCCAGCCGGGCGGTCTCGTACACCCGCATCCTTGGGATCGAGGACGGGACGCTGACGGTGCGCGCCGTCCTCTCCGTGAACCAGGCCCAGGTGGACCCCTCGGAGTACCCCGCGCTCCGCAGGCTCTACCAGGAGATCGTGGCAGCCGAGGCCGAGGCCGTCGTGTTGGTGCGCTCCGACCTGGCCGAGGCCGACGAGCCGGCCCCGCCGGAGGCGCCCGGCGACGGCGCCAGCGAGACCAGCGGCGACGCCGAGGGCGGGCAGTGAGCCGGCTCCCCTCGCCCCGCCAGCTGGCGGCTGTCGCGGCGGCCCTCGTCCTGAGCGCGGCCGCCTCCGCCCAGGCCGACTTCGCCGTCACGCCGGGCGTGCGGGCGCTGGCCGACGGCGCCCCCGTCGTCGTCCGCGCCTACGAGACCGAGTACGACGTCGAGGGCCCGGGGCGGGCCACGACGCGCGTGCGCTTGGTCATGACCGCGCTCGCGCCGGCCGGCCGCGAGGTGGTGGGCGAGATGAGCGTGGTCCACGGCGGCTTCCGGAGGCTGCGCCGCCTGGACGGCGTGCTCCGCGACGCCGACGGCGCCGTCGTCCGCCGCCTGGGCCGCGCCGACGCCGAGGACCAGGCGCTGGGCTCGCTCTACGACGACCTCCGCGTGCGCCGCGCGGCGCTCTACGCCGACCGCTACCCGTTCACGGTCGAGTGGTCCTACGAGGTCGAGCACCGCGGCGTGCTCGGCTGGCCGACGTGGCGGCCCCAGCCCGAGGGGCGGCCCATCGAGGGCGCCCGCTTCACGCTCCGTACGCCGGAGGGCACCCCGGTCCGCACGCTCGCCCGCGACGTCGGCGAGCCGGCCCAGGCGAGCGCGGGCCGGGGGACGACGCGGGTTTGGACCTTCGGCCGGCGCGCGGCCACCACGACCGAGCCGTTCGGGCCGCCGTGGTGGGAGCAGCTGCCCGAGCTGCGGCTGGGCACCGACCGGTTCGAGATCGGCGGCTCGGCCGGCCGGCTCGACTCGTGGGAGGGGATGGCCCGGTGGTACGGCGGGCTCTCCGAAGGCCGCCAGCAGCTCCCGGCCGCGGCCCAGGCCGAGGCCCGCCTCCGGCTGGCGGGCGCCGAGACCGACCGCGAGAAGGCGCGGCGGCTGTACCGCTACCTCCAGGAGACCACGCGCTACGTCAGCGTCCAGCTGGGTCTGGGCGGGTGGCAGCCCTACGACGCCGCCTACGTCTTCGAGCGCCGCTACGGCGACTGCAAGGCGCTGACCAACTACATGCAGGCGCTCCTGGCGTTCGCCGGCATCGACTCCGACCCGGTCCTGGTCGAGGCCGGCGACGACGGCACGGACCTGGACCCGGACTTCCCCGACAACGTGTTCAACCACGTCGTCCTGCGCCTGCCCATGCGCACGGAGACGCTGGCGACCGACGGCGCGGTCTGGCTGGAGTGCACCAGCCCGTACGCGCAGTTCGGCCACCTCGGCTCGTTCACCGAGGGCCGCCAGGCGCTCTTGATCTCCGCCGACGGCGGGCACCTGATCGAGACGCCCACGAGCCCTCCCGGTGCCAACCGTACCGTCCGCACGGCCGAGGTGCGCTTGGACGACCGCGGCCGCGCCCAAGCCGACCTCGCGTGGGAGCTCACGGGCGAGCCCCGCGCCGACGCCATCGCAGCGCTCGACGGCGCGACGGAGGCGGAGCGCACCAGCGTGCTGGGCGCCATCGCGGGCACGAGCCTGGAGATCCAGGCGCTCGACCTGTCGGCGCTCGACGCCCGCCCCGACCGGCTCACGCTCTCGGCGACCGTGAGCATCGGCCTGGCCGCGCGCCGCGCCGGGACGCGGCTGCTGCTCCCGGCGGTGCCGTTCGCCCCACGCCCGCCCTCGCTCCCCGCTGCCGACGACCGCCGCCAGCCGCTCCGGCTGGGCTCGCGCTACGCCGACCTCGACTCGGTCCGGTTTGTGCCGCCGGCGGGCTACGCCGTGGACCGCGTCCCGCCGTCGGCGGAGATCGAGAGCGCCGTCGGCCGCTACCGGCTGGCGGCGTCGGTCGAGGGCGGGGCGCTGGTCGTCGTGCGGGAGCTGGTGCTAGAGGCGACCGAGCTTCCGGCCGAGTCGTACGGACAAGCGCGGGCGTTCTTCGAGGCCGTGGCCGCCGCCGACGGCGCCGTGGCGGTGCTGCGCCGCGAGTAGCTTCGCCCCCCCCCAGAACCCCTAACCGCCATGTGCCGCCTCCCCCTCGCTCTGCTGCTCCTCTTGGCTGCCGCCAGTCCCGCGGCGGCGCAGGAGATCGCGGACTCCCACCTGGCCGCCGCTGAGGCGCTACTGGTAGCCGCCGAGACCGAGGCCGTCATGAACCAAGGCATCGACTCGATGCTGGAGAGTCAGATCGAGATCAACCCCGAGATGGAGGCGTTCGACGACATCATGCGGGCGTTCGCTCGCGAGCACCTGAGCTGGGAGGCCATCCGCGACGAGATGGTCCGGATCTACGCCCAAGCGTTCACCGAGGACGAGCTCCGCGAGATCACGGCGTTTTACCAGACCGAGACCGGCCGCAAGGCCGTCCTGCTGACGCCCAGGCTCATGGCGCAGGGCATGGAGGTCGGCCAGCGCGCCTTCCTTGCCAACCGTGCCGAACTGGAGGCTCGGATTGAGGAGCGTATGCGGAAGCTGAACCGGTAGTCACACCACCCCGTCACATGTCCATCCTCCAACGGCCTCACCGCATGTCCATCCTCCGACTGAAGCCGTACCCCCGCACGAACCAGATCGTGATCGCCGTAGCCGGGTTGGCCGTGGTTTTGACGAGCGCGTACGACCTCGCCGCAGGCGGCACCGCCATGCTCAGGGGCGTCGGCTCCCTGATCGCAGGCACGGGCCTGGTCGTCGCGATGTGGGCTCAGGATCAGGAAGGTCAGACTCTGTACGCCGGTGCGAGCGTCGCGGCCTTGGTGGGAGGCGTGCTCGCTCTGATTGGGGCCCTCCTGTAATTCCGCGCTCTGGGGTGGTAGAACCCGCCGCTGGACCCCGACCTTGGGCGGTCGCATCCTCAGCTCTGGTCAGGGGATCGGCGATTTCCTAGCGTCGGGCTACCACCGCGCCTTGGTCCTATGGAGGCGGATGGGCTTTCTGTTTCGAAGTCCGCAGCGGCCTGTTACTCCCGAGTCAACTGGAGCGGCACCCCCCAGAACAGCCGAACTCCCCGGAATGCGCGTCGCCAAGCCGCTCCTCGTCCTACCCCTCCTCGTCCTCGCCGGCTGCGCGATGGGAGGACCCGCGTACTCCCCGCTCCCCCCGGGCGCCCCAGTCCTCCTCGCCTCGGCCGACGCCGAGGGCCCGTACGAGGTGATCGGCGACGTCGAGGGCCGGGGGCGGACGGCCGCCGAGGCCACCGAGCGGCTCCGGGAGCGGGCGCGGGAGCGGGGGGCCGACGGCGTCATCTACGTCCGGTATGACACGGCGGGGGCCGAGACGACGGTGTACGGGACCGCCGTCCGCCGCCTCTAACCCCGCGCCCTCCGGTCCGGCTCAGAGCGCCACCGGTCTCGAGCCCGTCGAAGCCGGGTCGAGAGGCGAGAGGCCGGCGTGCACGGCGGTGGCGAAGAACCGGCTTTCACCACGGAGCGGTGGTCGAGGGGTACAACTCGCCCTCGTTGCTGGCGGAGGTCGAGCGGAGGGTGCCTCAGCTTGGGACAGAGTGTCGGCGTCCCACGCTTCCGCTCACCCCCGTGCTCCGGTTGCATGCGAAGGACGAACGAGGTGTCAGACCGCCTCCCAAGTCGATGGCTGGCTCCTCGCTGCTGTAGCCAGAGTCTGGCGATGGCGTGGGGACGAGGGACGCTACCCCTCGCCCAGCTGGCGGCTCCGCTCAGTGGCCATGGCGACGGTGTCGATGAACATCGACCGGAGCCCCTGCTTCTCGAGCTCAGCGACGGCCGTGATGGTCGTGCCGCCGGGCGTGGTCACCTGGTCGCGCAGGATGGCGGGGTGCTCGCCGGTCTCGATCGCCAGCCGGGCGGCGCCCAGGACGGTCTGCATGGACAGCCTGCGGGCGACCGTCCGGGGCAGGCCCTGCTTGACGCCGGCGTCGGTGAGCGCCTCGATGACCATGAACACGTAGGCGGGCCCGCTGCCCGAGAGCCCGGTGACGGCGTCCATCAGGTGCTCCGGCACCTCCTCGACGATGCCGACGGCCTGGAACACCTCGCGCGCCAGGGCCACGTGGTCGGCGTCGGCGTGGAGGCCGGGCGCGATCGCCGTTGCCCCCTCGTCCACGAGCGCAGGCGTGTTCGGCATCGCCCGGACGACCGGTAGCTCTTGGCCGAACGCCTCCGCCAGCGCGGCGGTCGTGACGCCGGCCAGCGTCGAGAGCACGAGCGTGCCCGGGGCGACGTGGGGCGCGACCTCGGCCACCAACTCGGCGGCGTTCTGGGGCTTGACGCTCACGATCACGACCGACGCCCCGCGCACGGCGCTGGCGTTGTCCGCCGTGACCGCGATGCCGGCGAACTGGTCCGCCAGCTGGGCGCGGCCGTCGGCGCTGCGGCGCGTGGCGGTGATCTGGGCGGCGGGCACGTCGTCGCCACGCAGCAGGCCGCCGATGATGGCGCGGCCGATGTTGCCGGCGCCGAGGACGGCTAGGATCTGAGAACGGAGCACGGGCGCGGGCGGAGGGGAGCCCTCAGCCTACGCCCGCGCCGCGTGGAGAGACCGTGACTAGCGGCGGCAGGCGCCGAAGCGGTCGCCGTGGTTCAGGTGGCCCCGGACGGCCGACTCGTTGAAGGTCCGGGTGCGGCCGTTGTGGCACATCCGGTACCTCACCCGGTTCCGCTCGACGACGCGGGCGGACCGGGGGTAGTCGCGCGCGTTCCGGTAGCGGTCGCGGTAGCGGCGGTCGTCCCGGTCGTCGTAGCGATCGTCGTCGCGGTCTCGGCGCTCGTACCGGTCGTCGTCACGGTCCCGGCGCTCGTACCGGTCGTCGTCGTCACGATCCCGGTCGCGGCGCGCCCTGCGATCCTCGCGGCGGTCGTCGCGCTGCCTGGAGCAGGCGCCGAAGCGGTCGCCGTGGTCGAGGTGGCCGCGGACGTCGCGCTCGCGGACCGTCCGCGTGTCGCGGCCGTCGTGGCAGATCCGGTAGCGCGCCTCACCGCCGCGCGTGTCGACCCGGGCCGACGCGGGGTACTGGCTGCGCTCGTACCGGTCGAGGACCGACGAGCACCCGGGCAGGAGGATCGCGCCGAGGGCGATCAGGGAGAGGAGCCGCATGGAAGAGGTGTGGTGGGATGCCCCGCGCCTGGCACAGACCGGGCCACAGGCTCCACCCTCCCCAGCGCTACGCAATCAGGCCTTCGACGACGCCCCTGTCGTCGATCACCGACTCCGGCGTCCGCTCCGGGCCACGGTCGGACTGGCGGTCGGCCTCGGCGTCGTCTGGCTGGACCGCCAGCGGGCCCAGGTCGAACAGGCAGGCGGCCCAGGTCAGGCCGGCGCCGAAGCCGACCATCGCCAGCGTCCCGCCGGGCCGGGCCCGGCCCGACTCCAGCGACTCGCTCAGCGCGATGGGGATCGTCGCGGCCGAGGTGTTGCCGTACTCGGCCACGTTCATCACCACCCTCTCGGGCGGCAGGCCCAGGGTGCTCGCGGCGTACTCGATGATCCGGGCGTTGGCTTGGTGGGGGATGAAGAGGTCCACGTCGTCGACGGCGACCTCGGCCTTGCCCATGACGCGCTGGAGCGACCCGGTCATGGTCTGCGTGGCGAACTTGAAGACGGCGCGGCCGTCCATCCGGAGGTAGTGCGTCCGGTTGTCGATGGCGTACTGGGAGACCGGGTTGCGCGTGCCGGGGCACGGCGCGATCAGGGCCTCCGCCTGGGACCCGTCCGAGCCGAGCTCGAAGGCGCGCACGCCGCACGGTTGGTCGACGGCCTGGAGCACGACGGCCCCGGCGCCGTCCCCGAACAGCACGCACGTCGTGCGGTCGGTCATGTCGAGGTTCTTCGAGATCACCTCGGCCCCGACCACCAGGATGGTCTCGTAGGCCCCGGTCTGGATAAACTGGTCGGCGGTGACCAGCCCGTAGACGAACCCGGTGCAGCCGACCATCATGGTGAGCGCGCCGGCGTTCGTGCAGCCGAGCCCGTGCTGGACCTGGCTGGAGGTCGGGGGGGTGAGGTAGTCCGGGCTGGAGGTCGCCACGATCACCAGGCCGACGTCCTCGGGCGCGATGCCGGCGCGGTCGAGCGCCATCCGCCCGGCCTCGATGCACAGGTCGGAGGTGGCCTGGTCCTCGCTGACGAAGTGCCGCCGCTCGATGCCCGACCTCGACCGGATCCACTCGTCGTCGGTGTCGACGATCTTGGCGAGGTCGTCGTTGGTGACGACGTTCTCGGGAGCGTAGTGCCCCCAGCCGACGAGGGATGCGTACTTGCGGGTCATGGCAGCGTGGGAGGATCCGTCCGGAAACGGGGGGGCGCTGAAAGCGGTTTCAGTGAAGGATACGGACGCGTCAGGAAGAGCCCGATGCCGCCGCGCCGCGGAAGCGCCCCGTCGTCAGGAACCGCTCGGTGAGCGCGATCACGTCGGGCGCGCGCATGAGCAGCGCGTGCGTCCGGGCCACGACCACGGCGTCGGCCAGCCCGTCGGGCGCCGTCGCGCTGGCGACCGACACCAGCCCGTCGTGCGGGCCGTCGAACAGGCGGCCGAAGGGGACGAGCGCGCGCGAGCCGGCGATCACGCCGGCCTCGACGCCCCGCACCGGGCCGAGCCCAAGCGGGACGCTGGCGTCGTCGGTGCCGAGCTGCCCCAGGACCGGGCCCAGCACTCCGCGGAACGGCTGGCGGTGGCGGAGCGCGTCGGCGACCTCGGAGCCGCCGTGCGGGGGGGCCAGCATGACGGCGCGCGAGCCCGGCGGCAGCGCGTTGCCGGCGTCGAAGCGCCGGGCCGCGAACGCACGGACGAGCACGCCGCCCAGGGAGTGCGTCACGAAGTGGACGCGGCCCGCGCCCTCCGCCAGACGCCCGTCGACCCAGGGCGCGACGACCCGCTCGACCAGCGCGGCGACGTCGTGCCGCCGCGAGGGGTAGTCGACGATCTCGGGCGCGAAGCCGACGCTCTCCAGCGCCTTCGCCATCGGGCGCATCGAGAAGCCGGTCCGGCCCAGGCCGTGGAGCAGGAGGACGGGGTCGGGCACGGCCCGTCAACGGCTCCGTCGCGCGTTGGGATTCCCCCCCGCCGCTGGCGGCCGTCCGCGCCGCCGGCCAGCCAAGCCCGAGCCTGGGCGGCTCTCGGTGGTGGGTTCTAATAGGCCGACCGTCAGTGCGAGGCGGAAGCGCTCACGGCTTTCTAGTGGCGAGCGATAGCGAGCCCGCTCAAGACGATCGATACCGACATCAAGACGATGCCGACGCCAAAGATCGCCTTGATGAGCCGTTGGTCGGCGCCCTCTCGTTTTCGCATCCAGAGTCCGACGGCCAGTGCAGCGAGGCTGAGGAAGAGAAAGAGGGTGCCGGCCATGAGGATCTGAACGGCTTAGGCGTGCTGCGCAGTAGAATCGCCAGCTCTGCGCACTGGCGACGCCCGCCGCCAGTGCGACTAGCGGTCGCCGCCGGGCAGGCCGGTGAAGCCGGGGTTGCGGTTGAGGTACTCCTGGTACAGCTCCGTCTGGCGGCTGACGAGCGGGATCTGGGCGCCGCCGATGAAGACGGCCGTCACCGTGGTGGCCGGCTCGAACGGGTCGCCGTCGGCGACGAACAGCGTCGCGCTCTTGCCGACCTCGATGGAGCCCAGCCGGTCGTCCACGCCAAAGATCCGGGCGGGGTTGATGGTGATCGCCTCCAGCGCGGCCTGGCGGTCGAAGCCCAGGTCCTGGCCGTGCGCCACGGCGAAGCCCGCGTGGAAGGGGAGGTTGCGGTAGTTCTGCATCCGGTCCTCCGTCCGCAGCGCGACCTGGACGCCGGCCTGGGCCAGCAGCGCCGCGTTGCGGTAGGTCCGGTCGTAGCGGTCGGACTCCCGCGTCGGCAGGCCCGTCACCGGCCCGGTGATGACCGACAGCCCGGCCTCGGCGATGCGGTCGGCCACGCGCCAGCCCTCGGCGGCGCCCGTCAGCACGGCGCGGACGTCCTTGCCGTCCAGCCACTCCAGCGCCTTGACGATGTCGTTGGCCGCGTTCGCCTCGACCAGCAGCACGCGCTCGCCGCGCAGGACCGGCAGCAGCGCGGCCATCTCGGGCTGGTACGGCATCTCGCCCGAGCCGCCGGCGGCGCGCGCCGAGTCGATGCGGGCGTAGAGCGTGGCCTGCTCCCACACCTCGTCCAGCTTCTCGATGGCCTCCTTTGACGCCTTGTCGATGGCCGACTGCTCCCGCCGGTCGAAGCGGCCGAGCCGGCCCGACGCGGGGAAGTTCAGGACCACGCCCTCGAACCCGGCCGCGAGCTGCTCCGGCGTGTAGCCCTGCAACGTGACCAGGCCCGCCGTGCCCGGCATCAGCCCGCCCTCCGGCACCGACAGCGCGCCGAGCACGCCCGACACGCGCGTGATCGGGACGTGGATCGTGGAGGTGTTGAACGCCGTCAGCGCGCGCATCTGGGGCGTGACGTCGCCGAGCTCGTCGTAGTCCTGCGTCTCGTCCACGGACCCGACCTCCTGGAGCCCCAGCCGCGTCCCGGAGTCGATCATGCCGGGGTACACCGTCCCGCCGTTGCACGGAACTGTGATCGCGCCGGCCGGCACGCTGGCGGTGCCGACGGCCGCGATCTCGCCGCCCTCGATGACGACGGTCCCGCGCTCGATCACGCCCCTCGTGACGGTCTCGATGCGGCAGTCGGTGAGCGCGAACGTGCCCGCCCGGGCGCGGTACTGCGGCCCCTGGGCGACGGCGGGAACGGCCGCCAGTGCGGCGAAAGCGAGGAGGGTGAGGCGCTTCATAGAAGTCGGAAGTGGGAGAGCGGTCGTCACACTCCCCCCGCTTTCCGGCTGGTCGCTAGCGCTCCCAGGCTCGGAAAGCTGTCCCCCTCACGAGTGAGGGGGACAGCCAATCGCCCTTGAGCGAAGCGATGGGCGCGTTGGCGGGGGGAGCGGTCCGGCAAGAGGTCGCGAGAGGGGCTAGTCGTTGAACACGAGCGCGTCCAGGTCCGCGCCCAGCATGCAGGACTCGGTGTGGCCGGTGGGCAGCGAGACGATCTCCTCGCCCGGGTCCACCAGCACGCGCTGGTCGTCGCCGTCGCGCTGGCGGTCGAAGCGGACGACGCCGTCGACCAACGTCATGTCAACACGGGTGTAGATCGACAACGGGTGGGCCGAGAAGACAGCCAAGTCGGCGTCTTTGCCGCGCTCGATGGAGCCCACGCGGTCGTCGATGCCGAGCTGGTGCGCGGGGTTGATCGTGATCATCGCCAGCGCGTCGTCGTCGGACATCCCGCCGTATCGCTGGGTCTTGGCCGCCTCGTGGTAGAGGTAGCGGAGCAGCCCGGCGTCGTCGGAGTTGATCGAGGTGCGGACGCCGTTCTGGGCCAGGATCGCCGCGTTGTACGCCGACGAGTAGTAGACCTCGAACTTGTAGCTCGCCCAGTCCGAGAACACCGACGCGCCGGCGCCGAAGGCCGCCAGCTCGGGCGCCACCTTGAAGGCCTCGTTGGCGTGCTGGAACGTCAGCCTGTCGATGCCGAAGTCCCGGAAGACCTCCATCAGCATCAGGATCTCGTCGGCGCGGTAGCTGTGGCAGTGGACCAAGACGTCGCCCGACAGGATGTCCGCCATCGTCTCCATGCGGCGGTCGATGGGCGGGAGCGGCTGGCCGTTCTCGCGCGCGGCGTCCTGGGCCTCGCGGTAGGCCCGGGCCTCGGTGAACGCCTCACGGTAGACCTGCTCGATGCCCATCCGCGTGCTCGGGCGGATGCCCCGGCCCCGGCCGTGGACGCGCGTGGGGTTCTCGCCAAGCGCGAACTTGATGGTGCGCGGGGCGCCCTCGAACATCAGCCCGTCGGGGTCGAGCGTGCCCCAGCGCAGCTTGAGCGTCTCGTTCTCGCCGCCGACGGGGTTCGCCGAGCCGTGCATGACGTGGATCGAGGTCACGCCGCCGGCCAGCGCGCGGTAGATCCCGACGTCGGTCGGGTCCACGGCGTCGCGCATCTGAACCTCGGCGACGATGGGGTTCGTGGCCTCGTTCACCGACGACAGCGCGATGTGGCTGTGGGCGTCGATGATGCCCGGCATGACGTGCTTGCCCGTCGCGTCGATCACCCGGACGCCGCGCGGCGCGCTCAGCCCGGTCCCGACGCGCTCGATCTTGCCGTCCTCGACCAGGACGTCGGTGTTTTCCAGCGTGCCGTTCGTGACCGTGTGGACCGTCGCGCCGCGCAGCAGCACGGAGCCGCGCTCGGAGGCCGGCGGTAGGTCGAGCGGCGTCTGGGCCGTCGCGCTGGCGGCGAGCATCGCCAGTAGGAAGAGGAGGGAGCGCATGGGTCGGAGCGTGCGGGATGCAGGAGGGCGGGTCATCCGTTCGGGCGGCGCGTGGCGGTGACGGGCAGGCTGCCCAGGCCCGAGACCTCGACGGAGCCCGAGAACTCGGCGGCGTCGATGATGCCGGTCATGGTGACCGCGCCGATGTCGGGCGAGGTGAAGGCGACGGTGACGGCGTTGCCCTCGACCGTGACCTGGGTGAACGGCGTCGTCTCGCCCTGGGCCGTGATGGAGCCGGTGTAGCTGCCGGCCGAGCCCTCGATGGTGAACGTGCCCGGCTGGGCGCCGGCGGGCGTCGAGACCTCGTAGTCCCACGTCCCCGCGGCCTGGACGACGGCGTCGGGGTCGGCGCCCGGCGTTGCGGCGTCGGCGTCGATCTCGTAGCCGACGCCCTCGACGAACACGTGGCGGATCTTGGTCGAGTCCGAGAACACCGGGCCGTCGGTGACGACCAGGTTGGCCAGCTTGCCGCGCTCGACGGTGCCGAGCTCGCGGCTCAGCCCCAGCATCTCGGCCGGCGCCGTCGTCAGCGCCGCCAGCGCGGCGTCTTGGCTCAGGCCGGCCGCGATCATGCGCCGCAGGTTGGCGTGGACGTCGCCGGGCTTGACCTCGAAGGTGCCGAACGCGAACGCGACCCGGGCGCCCGCCAGCCGGCCGGGGCTGGCCTCGGCGGCGGCCACGGCGGCGCGCTTCTGCGTGGTCAGCGCCGTCGTCTCGTCGTCTAGGTCGCGGTAGCTGATCGTCCGGCGGTCCGTGACGAACGAGGCGGCGCCGGGCGTCGTGGTGGGCAGGAGGACCGCGAGCGCCGAGCTGTCGGCCTTGACGGTGTCGGGCAGCGCCAGGGGCGCGATTACCCGAGCGCCCTCGCCCAGCCGGGCCAGGAGCGGCGCCGCGTCCGGCACGCCGGCCACGATGGCGTCCAAGCCCATCTCCTGGCTCGCGCGCAGCACGCGGAAGCCGTCGAGCCACGACTCGGCGACGAACACCAGCTGGCGGTCGCCGTCGATGAGCTGTTGGAGCGCGTCGAGTGTGGGGTCGTAGCGGGGGCGGGCGGCGCCGTCGGCGGCGCGGTCGAACGCCTGGCGCGCGGCGCCGCGCCGGCGCGCGTTCTCGACCGTCTCGCGCATCACCGCGAGCACGCCCATCGGGGTGCCGGGGTAGACGCCCGGCGCGGTGTCGAGCTGGGCGACCACGCTCAGCGGCTCGGTCAGCAGGACGGCGTCGGCGCCCTCGCCGCGCTGCACCTCGCGCGTTAGGACGACGGCGCCCTGGCCCGCGAACAGCCCGTCGCGGGGCGCGACGTGGGCGGCCGTGAACCCGACGGCGCGCAGTTGGCCGATACGGGCGTCGCTGGCGCTGAACAGCTCCCTCACGTCGCGGTCGGGCGTGACGCCGGCCAGCTCGCGCGGCGGGTCGCCGCGGTCGCCCTCGTAGCGCTCGGGGTCGTCGGGCTTGGAGATGCCCTGGGTGCCGAAGGCGTCGATGAAGCCGGCGTAGACCGTCAGCGAGTCGCCGGCGACGCGCTCGGCGTCGAACGGGACCGCCAGCCCTGGGCCGACGGCCTCGATGCGGCCGTCGCGGACGAGCACCGTCGCGCGCTCCAGCACGCGGCCGGGCGAGACCACGACGCGGGCGTCGGTGATCGCGACGGCGCGCGTGACGGGCCGCAGCGGGGTGTCGGAGCTGATGCCCTGCGCCGCACTGGCGGGGGCGACGAGGAGGGCCGCCAGTGCGGCGAGACAGAGACGGAGCGGCATCCGGTCGGGGGTGGGACCCGGCGAAGATACCGGGAAGGGCGGACCCAGGCGCGGGGCAATCCCCGCCCGGCACACAAAGGCGCTCCGCTCGGGTTTCGGCACAAACCGCGGAAGGCCGTTCTGCGGCTCCCAAGGCACGAATCCGGCGCCCGAGTCGTACGTTGGGCTCCCCCCCGGATCCCCCCTTTTGTGATGATTACCCCCACACGCGCCGTCGCCGCGCTTGCCCTCCTCGTGTTGGCCGGTTGCGATTCCAGCAACCCCGGCCGCGACCTGGGCCTCATCGAGGGCGTGTACGCCATCGAGGCGCTCTCCTTCGACCCCGTCACGGAGGGCCTGCCCACGGCCAACGTGGGCGCCCGGCTCGACCTGGCGGGCAGCTCGCTCGAGGTCTTCGGCAACGACGAGGAGTCGCTGCTGCGCGTCCGCTACACGAGCGCCACCGGCGCGCGGCGCGTGAACCTGCGCACGACCGCCAGCCGGGGCCGCGCCACCTTCGAGGCCGTCGACGACGACGACGCCCAGGACCTGGCGGCGCTGTTCCTGCCGCGCTCGTTCACGCTCACCTACGAGGGCGACAGCCCGCGCGTGCTCTCGGGCACGTTCGAGCAGACGGGCGTGAACCTGGAGGCCTTCGACGAGAGCATCTACCAGGACCAGCGGAGCAACCGCGGCACGCTGACCATCCGCCTGCGGCGCCCGTAGCCCCGCCGCGCTGGCGCCGCGCCTCCGCCAGCGCGGGGGGGAGCGGGCCGAGCCGCTTAGCTTGGCCGCCCGCTCCGCCGATACCGCGCCCGTGGCCAACAAAACCCTCTTCCAGCAGATCGCCGACGGCGAGGTCCCGGCCGACGTCGTCTACCAGGACGACCGCGCCGTCGCCTTCCGCGACATCAACCCCGTCGCGCCGACGCACGTCCTGATCGTGCCCCGCAAGCCGATCCCGCGCGCCGACGCCGTCGAGGAGGAGGACGAGGCGCTCGTCGGCCACCTGTTCACCGTCGCCAGAGCCGTCGCGGAGCGAGAAGGGCTGAGCGACTACCGCCTCGTCGTCAACAACGGCGCCGGGGCGGGGCAGACCGTCTTCCACCTGCACGTCCACCTGATCGCCGGCCGCGATCTCGACTGGCCTCCGGGCTGACCCGAGGCGGGACGGCGGAGGCGCGGCGGGGGGATCGGACCCTCGCCGCGCGCCCCGATTCCTGCGTCCCCCCACCCATGATCGAAGTCCACGACGTCCGGGTCGACATCGACGGCGCGACCATCCTGCACGGCGTCTCGTTCTCGGTGGGCGCGGGCCTGGTGGCGGGCTACGTCGGCCCCAACGGCGCGGGCAAGACGACGACGATGCGGCTCCTGACCGGGGCGCTGCCGCCGGACGCCGGCCGCGTCGTCGTGGCCGGGCTGGACGTGACCGGCGACGCCGTCGAGGTCAAGCGCCGGTTCGGCTACGTCCCCGAGCACGGCCACGTCTACGAGAGCTTCACACCCAACGAGTACCTGTCGTTCATCGGCCGGATGCACCGGCTGCCCGAGCCGACCATCCGCCAGCGCGCCGACGCGCACCTCGCGTTCTGGGACCTGGCCGGCGCCGGCGACCGCTCGATGGTGGGGTTCTCGAAGGGGATGAAGCAGAAGGTGCTGATCTCGGCGGCGCTCTTGCACGACCCGCCGGTCCTGCTCCTGGACGAGCCCCTGGGCGGGCTCGACGCCCACGCCGTTCTCCAGACCCGCGCCCTGCTGCGGACGCTGGCGGCGCGCGGGCGCACCATCTTCTACTCGTCGCACCTGCTGGACGCCGTCGAGAAGGTGGCCGACCTGGTGGTCGTGATCCGCGACGGGCGGATCCTGCAGACGGGCTCGCCGGACGAGATCAAGGCGCAGGGCGGCGGCGGGTCCCTGGAAGACGCCTTCGGCAAGCTCACGGCCTCGGCCGACGCCTACGACGAGGCGGAGGTGCTGGTCCGCTCGGCGTTCGCGTAGGGGCCCCGGCGGCAGGCTGCCGGCGCCTCGTCCCAGCGGCGAGAGGCGGCCGAGCTGGCGGATGCGGCGCTGGGTCCCCTTTGTCTTCCGGATTGGAGGCATCTTGCGCTCTCACAACCCGCCGCCGCCATGTCCCAGTCCGTCGCCGTCGTCACCGGAGCCGCCAGCGGGATCGGCCGCGCCATCGCCTTGGCGCTCGCACAGGCGGAGATGGCCGTCGTCGTCGCCGACGTGGACGAGGCCGGGGGGATCGAGACCGTCCGCCAGCTGGAGGCCGAGGGCGCCACGGCGCGGTTCGTCACCTGCGACGTGTCGGACGAGGGCGACGTGGAGGCGGCGATCCACACGGCGACTGAGGCGTTCGGGCGGCTCGACGTGCTGGTCAACAACGCCGGCATCGAGGGGCCGGTGCTGCCCGTCCACGCCGTCGACCCGGGCGACTGGCGCCGCGTGTTCGAGGTCAACGTCCACGGGGTGTTCTACGGCGTGCGCCACGCGCTGCCGCTGATGTCGGCGGCGGGCGGCGGCGTGATCGTCAACGTGGCGAGCGTCGCGGGCCTGAACGCTTTCCCCATGCACGCGGCGTACTCGGCGAGCAAGCACGCCGTCGTGGGCCTCACGCGGACGGCGGCGCTGGAGGCCGCCCGGGCCGGCGTCCGCGTCAACGCCGTGTGCCCCGGCTTCACCGACACGCCGATGGTGGCCCAAGGGCTGGAGAAGATGGGGCAGTCGGCCGAGGAGCTCTTGCGCCAGGTCCCCGCGCGGCGGTTCGCGCGCCCGGACGAGGTCGCGGCGGCGGTCGCCTACCTCGCCTCCGACGCGGCGGCCTACGTGACGGGCCAGACGCTGGTCATCGACGGCGGCCTCAGCGCCGGCTAGCCTACCGTTCGCCGTCGCCCGGGCCGGACTCGGCTTCGCCTTCTTCGTCCCCGGCGGCGTCCCCGGCGTCCTCGTCGATCAGGGGGTTGTCGTCGCCGGGGCTCAGGACCACGATCATGTCGCGGATGGCGGCGAACAGCAGCAGCATCACCGCGATCAGCCCGCCGCCCAGTATGGAGACGATGACGGAGACGCCGTAGTAGATCCACGAGAACCAGCCCGGCGGGATGGGCGAGGACGGGTCGGTCGGGACCACGACGGAGACCAGGAGCATGGTCGCGACGACGAAGGCGGCCGTGTCCACGAGCGCGATCTGGCGGACGCGCTCGAAGTGCCCCTTCTTGACGTCGCCGTCGATGTCGGTGCTGAGGCCGAGCAGCGTCAGCATCAGCGCCAGCGTGGTCGCGCTGACGGTCATGACGGCCGAGGCCAGGAACCGGACCGACGGCGACGCGGCGTCGACCAACGACTGCGTCTCGCCGTCGCTGGCCACGCCGACGGCGACCAAGACCCCCGCCAGCAGCGCGGCGACGGTGCCGCCCCCCACCGTCGCGAACTGGATGTCGGTCCGGATGCGGCTCTGGTCGTCCGGGGTGAGGTCGTCGAGGCTGAACATGGGCCGTGCGGTGGGACGCGAGACAACCGCCAGGGCCTCCGGGGGATCCCTAGGGAGCCTCGGCCCAGGGATCACGTAGACCCGGACCATCCAATCCCCCAGCATGAGAGGCATCCCCCGCCAGATCGCCGTCGTCGCGGCAGCCGTGTTCAACCTGGTCCTCAACTGGATGGCCGGTTCTGGCCTGCTGTTCGGCGTCCAGACCGGCGCCGTCTCGGACGGGGCGCCGACCCCGATCACGCCGGCGGGGTGGGCGTTCTCGGTGTGGGGCGTCATCTTCGCCGGCGTCGCCGTGTTCGCCGTCTGGCAAGCGCTGCCGGGCCAGCGCGGCGGGCGGTATGACCGACTGGCGGCGCCGTTCGTCGCGGCCAACGTGCTCAACGGGCTGTGGCAGGTGCCGTGGCTGCTGGAGCGGTTCGGGATCGCGGCCGTCGTGATCGCGGGCATCCTCGGGTCCCTCGTCTGGCTCTACGTCGTGCTCGACCGGATGGAGCTTCGCGGCGTCGAGCGGTGGACGCTGGGCGTGCCGGCGTCGCTGTGGCTGGCCTGGCTGGCGGTCGCGGCGCCGCTGAACTGGACGATCTGGCTCCGCTCCTTAGGGTGGAGCCCGGACGGCGTCGTCTGGCCCGTCGCGGTCGTGCTGGCGGTGGCCGCCGTGGGCGGCTGGCTGCTCCTGCGGACGGGCGACCTCGCCGTCGCGGCCGTCCTGCTGTGGGCGTTCGCGGCCATCGCCTTGAACGGCGCGGCCGGGACGGCGCTGTGGGGCGCCTTAGCCGTCGCCGGCCTCGTCGTGCTGGCGGCGCTTGCCGTCGGCGCCCGCGCCCACACCCTGGCCCCGACCGCCCATGCCCGAGCCTGAATACGTCCCCATCGCCTGCGGCATCCACGACCGCCTGGAAAGCTGGGCCGTCCGTCGCACGCCGGTCGAGGTCGTCTGGCGCGACGGCGCCGAGACGCGCCGCCAGTCGGCCGTGATCGCCGACGTGTTGGCCCGAGACGGCGCCGACTGGGTGGTACTGGCGACCGGCGAGACCATCCGCGCCGACCGGCTGGTGACCGTGGGCGGCGTGGAGGTGACGCCGAGTTGCTGACCGACCGGCGGACCACCCGCGCGGAGGCCGGGGGAGGTCGCCGGCACCGCGTCGGGCGCGAGCCGTACGCCCGGCCCCCTCCGCATCCCCATGTCGTTCCTGCTCTACGGCGCCACCGGCTACACCGGCGGCCTGATCGCTCGCCTCGCCGTCGAGCGCGGCGTCCGCCCCATCCTCGCCGGCCGCAACCCCCACACCCTGGCCGAGATCGCCGGTGAGACCGGGCTCGAGTCCGTCGCCGTCGGGCTGGACCACCCGGCGTCGCTCGACCACGCGCTGCTCGACGTGCCGCTCGTGCTCCACGCCGCCGGCCCGTTCTCCAAGACCGCCGCCCCGATGGTCGAGGCGTGCCTGCGCACGGGCACGCACTACCTCGACGTGACGGGCGAGATCGCCGTCTTCGAGGCGCTGGCGGCGCTCGACGGCCAAGCCCGCCAGTCGGGCATCACGGTCTTGCCCGGCGTCGGCTTCGACGTCGTACCGACGGACTGCCTGGCGGCCCACGTCGCGGCGCGGCTGCCCTCGGCGACGCGGTTGCGGATCGCAATCCGGGCGCTGTCGTCGGCGTCGCACGGGACGGCGCAGACGGCGGTCGAGCAGGCCGGCCAGCCGGGCGCGGCGCGCGTCGGCGGCGAGATCGTGGACGTGCCCTCCGCCCACGACCAGGTCCAGGCCGACTTCGGGGACGGCACGCTCCGCACCTGCACCGCGATCCCGTGGGGCGACGTGAGCACGGCGTACCACTCGACCGGCGTCCCCAACGTGACCACCTACGCCGCGCTGCCCCCGAACGCGGTGACGGCGATGAAGGCGAGCCGCGTGCTCGGCCCCGTCCTGCGCTCGTCGCCGGTCCAGTCGCTGATGCAGGCCGCCGTCTCCCGCTTCGTCTCCGGACCCTCCGACGCCGACCGCCAGCGGGGCCGGTCGTTCGCGTGGGCCGAGGCCACCGACGGCCACGGCGGGCGCGCCGTGTCGGTGTGGTCGGGCCCGGAGGGCTACGCCTTGACCGCCGACGCCGCGCTCCGGTCCGCGCTGGCGGTGCTGGAGGGCCGGGCCGAGGTCGGGTTCCAGACGCCGTCGCTGGCCTTCGGTCCGGACTTCGCCCTGGAGCCCGAGGGGACCGAGCGCCGCGACCTCGCGTGACCGCGCTGGACCACCCCGTCGTCCAGGCCGCCGCGGAGGTGGTGCGGCTCGACGCGGAGGACGCCCGAGCCATCGCCGACGCCTGGGGGCCGGCGCGTGACGTGGACGCGCAGGAGACGCTGTTGCGGCCCGGCGACCGCTGCCGCTCGATGTGGTTTCTGGAGACCGGCGTCGCCCGGTTCTACGCTGAGACGGGAGCGAGCGACGTGACGCGCCACTTTGTCCAGGCTGGGAAGGTGGTTACAGTCCTGCCCGCGTTCGCGTCGGGCGACCCCAGTCCGGAGGGCGTCCAGATGCTCACGGCCGGGCGCGTGCTGACCATCTCGCGCGAGCGTGCGGCACGGCTGGAGGCCGGGTGCCCCGCCTGGGCCGAGTTTGGGGCGCAGACGGTCCGGGAGGTCTACGCCTACCTCGACCGCGCGCTCGACCGCGCCCGCCAGCTGACGGCGGCCCAGCGCTACGCCGCGTTCGAGCGCGACTACCCCGACGTCTTGCTCCGGGTACCGCTCCGCTACATCGCGTCGTACCTCGGCATGACGCCGCAGTCGCTCAGCCGCGTCCGCGCTTCGCGGTAGTTACCCGATGCGAAGGCGGCGTGGCCGGTGCAGGGAGAGGTTCGGGTCTCCTCCCCCTGACGCCCCCATGCACCCGACCGCCTTGCTCCTTCTCTCCACCGTCGCTCTGGGGTGCGCCGCCCGCGTGCCCGAAACGGAAGACGCCGTCGCCGAGGGCTCCAACCGCGCGTTCGCCCACACGGCCATCACGACGGCGACCCCGGAGGCGCTGTGGGCGGTCTGGACCGACGTGCCCGGCTGGCCGGCCTGGGACGTCGAACTCGACTCCGCGAGCCTCGACGGTTCGTTTGTGGAGGGGGCAACCGGGAGGCTGGTGCCCAAGCGCGGGCCGTCTGCTCGGTTTCAAATCGAAGACATGGACGAGGGGCGAGCGTACACGCTGGTGACCAAGCTGCCGCTCGGGTCGCTCCGCGTTCGGAGGACGTGGTCTCCGGCGGAGGATGGGATCGCCGTCACGCACGCCGTCACGTTTGGCGGGGTCGGCGGCCGGCTGCTCTCTGGCAGGCTGGGGCCTGCGTTCCGACGTGCGCTGCCGGTCGCTCTCGACCGGCTGTGCGCGCTCGCGGAGGCGCGGTGGTGACGCGTCGTCGGGCCCTCGCCCTGATCGGCACCGGGACGGCCGCGGCGACGTTGGGCGGCTGCACCGCCACCGCCGCTTTGCTCGCTCCCGGCACGCCCGGCCCCCGCTGGCCTCCGCTGTCGCTCGACCTGGGCGGCGGCATCCGCGTCACCGCGATCCGCACGGGGAGCGTGGCTGTCAAGCGGCCCCACGCGGAGTGGGGCGGTCCGGCGGCGCTCGCCCTGCGCGCCATCGTCGCCAGCCCGCGCTGGACCGGCTGGCTTCCCATCACGGCCTGGCTCATCGAGCACCCCGACGGTCCGATCCTGGTGGACACCGGCGAGACGCCGCGCGTGGCCGAGCCCGACTACTTCGCCTGCGATGCGGCGACGCGGTTTGTCTACGAGCGCCAGCTCCGCTTCGACGTTCCCGAGCCGCAGCGGCTGGCGACGCAGCTGGACGGGCTCGGGAGGCCGGCCCGAGAGATCCGGACGGTGGTCTTGACGCACCTCCATAGCGATCACGCCGGCGGGCTGGCCGACGTGCCGAACGCGACGGTCTACCTGTCCCGCGCCTCGGTCGAGCGCGACCCGCCCGGCACCGTCCGCTGCCGCTGGCCTGCCAGCTTCCGACCGACGCCCCTCGACTACGCCGACGGCGCGGCCGGCGCCTTCCGCCAGTCGCACGCGCTCACCCGGGACGGCGCCGTCTGGGTGGTCCCGACGCCGGGGCACACCGCCGGCCACCAGTCAGTCTGGGTCCGGGGGCCGCAGGGGTCGGCGTTCCTGGCGGGCGACGCCTCGTTCT
The DNA here is from genome assembly GCA_963789285.1 of Rubricoccaceae bacterium. GTDB lineage: Bacteria > Bacteroidota > Rhodothermia > Rhodothermales > Rubricoccaceae > Rubrivirga. Next base: position 555,416 of record CAWBJZ010000004.1, on the reverse strand, counting down.
CACTCGACCAAGTCGAGCGTCGTGCTGTGGCGGGGATCTGCCAGGACCACGCCGCCGCCCGGCGCACGCTGGACGTGATCGCGGAGCACCTCGCCGAGACTGGCGCTCGGTACCTCCCGACCCACGCCCCTGGGGTGTAACTGGCGAGGGCCGCGGAGGGCAACGGCGTCGGCGCGTGCGTGTCTCGGAATCACACCCGCCCCGACCGCCATGCCCGCCGCCTCCCGCCGCGCCCTGCCCACGATCCCGTCCGAGTCGATGGCGGACGTGGCCTTCCTGCTGCTGCTGTTCTTCCTGGTCGCGACGGCGATCCACACCGAGGTCGGGTTGCCCCTCACATTGCCGCCCGCCTCCGCCAGTCCGGGTGCTGCCGCCGTCCCGTCCCTGCTGGTGGTGCTCGTCGGCGCCGACGGCGCCGTGCTGGCGGACGGCGAGCCCGTGCGGCTCGACGCGCTCCGCGCCCACGTCGCGGCCTACGCGACGCGAGCCAATCCGCCCCGCGTCGCGCTCCAGACCGCGCGACAGACGCCCTACGCCGACTACGTCGCCGCGCTCGACGCCGTCCTGCTGGGCCACCAAGACGCCGGTGTCGATCCCCGCCTCACCCTGCGCGATCCCGTTCGCTAATCCTCGTTCGGTCGGTGCTCCGGGTCTCCGACGTTAGCCGCCAGCGGGGCGCGGTCCGGCGTCGAGGTACAACTCCCAGGGCCGATCAAAATGAGCCAGCATCTGAGGCTCTAGCACGAAACCGTTGGGGTCGTCGTCGATCAGGCGCGTGGTCTGGGAGCGGTGGGCGGCGACGGCACGGCGCTTGCGGTCCAGGACGGCGGAGACGTCGAGCCGCCAGGGCTCGGCCTCGCCCGGCTGGGGGGCGACGTCGGTCGCGGCGTGCTCCCACGCCCAGACGGGGTACTCGACCCAGCGGACCGGCCGGTCCAACTGGTCCACGGCGGCGCGCGCTAGCGCCCAGGACGCGTGGTGATCGCAGTGCGGGTCGCGGCGCCAGGGCACCAGGACGGTGTCGGCGTCGGACAGCAACCGGGCGAGGTCGGAGGCCGCCTGGTCGAAGGCGGGTGTGGACGGGTCCGGCATCCCGCAGTCGGGGTGCCCCAGGAACGTCAGGGCGTCGGGCGGAAGGCCGAGGGCGGCGACGGCGGCCCGGGCCTCGTGCTGGCGCAGCGCCGCGAGCGCGGGCGGGGGCGTGGACGGCGAGTCGTGCGAGCGCGAGCCGTCGGTCACGATCACCACGCGGGGCCGCATCCGGGCCTGGGCCAAGAGCGCGAGCAGGCCGCCGCAGCCCAGCGACTCGTCGTCCGGGTGCGGCGCCAGCACCACCACCGCGCCCAACTGGCGGACGTCGCGGCGCAGGGGGTGGCGGTCGGGGGACTCGAGCAGCGTCATCGGCGTTCGCTAGGGGCAGGCGTCGGAGACGTCGGAGCCCCGGGCCAAGTCGGGCTGGCCCAGGTAGGCGGCTCCGACGGCCATCACGGAGGCGTCGGGGGCGGGCTGGCGGAGGTAGAGGCGCAGGTCGCGGCCGATCCGCTCCGTGGGCCCGCTGATCAGCCCGCGCGCGCCGACGGCGCGGTCCACGGCCTCCAGCACCTCCAGGCAGACGGCCTCGATGGCCGTCCGCGTGGCCTGGGCGTAGGCGACGACGGCGTCCGAGCCGGCGCCGTGCTCTAGCATCCGGGCGGCGCCCAAGAGCCAGAGCGATCCGGTCTCTAGGGCGACCGCGACGCGGCCCAACCGCATCCGCTGGATCTCGTTCTCGGTCCGCCCCAGCTTGACCAGGTGCGCGCGCGCGGCCTCCGCCAGCGCGACGGCGCCGCCCAACTGGACGGCGGCGAACCGCGCCGAGCCGCCGGTGAACGAGGGCTCCCGGAGGTAGTCGCCCGGTCGGCCGATCAGCGCCTCCGGCCCCAGCCGGACGCCCGACACGTCGCACCGGCCGCTCCGGCTGGCGCGCATCCCCTGGGCCGTCCACCACGACGGGTCGTCGTCGGACTCCACGCGGTCGAGCGGGACCAGCACCATCTGCCAGCTTCCGTCGGGCATGGCGCCGTTCATGAACGCCCGCGTCACGCGGCCCAGGCCCGAGGCGAACGTCTTGGCGCCCTCGATCCGGACCCCGCCGCCGGGCGTCGGCTCCAGCCGGACGCCGTCGCGCGGGATCTCGGTGTTCCAGACGCCGAACACGTGGCCGTGGCGGGCGTCCTTGGCGGCCGTCGCCCGCTGCGCGTCGGTCCCCCACTCCTCGATGAGCGCGAGGGCGTTGACGTGGCCCTCGTAGACGCGCCCGACGGCCAGGTTGCCGCGGCCGACCTCGCGGAGCACGCGGTACAACGCGTGCGCCTGGCCCGGATCGGTCGCCAGTCCGGCGCCGCCTCGGGCTGGGGGGAGGGGGGCCGTGAGCAGCCCGCAGGCGTCGAGGTCGTCGAAGTCTTGCTCGGGGAAGGCGCCGGGCACGTCCACGTCGGCGGCGCGCTGGGCGGACCGCTCGGCGAACTGGCGGGCGGCCTCGACCCAGTCGGTCGCGGCGGCCTCGGCGGTGTCGGGCGGGGCGGGCAAGGTGTCGGTCATGGTTAGGCGGCGCGGGCGAGCGGACGGGCTTCGGCCAGCCGCTCGGCCAGGGACAGGCCGGACAACGCCTGAGCGCGCGCGCGGAGCCCGGCGATGGCGGCGGTGATCTCCTGGTCGCCGTCGGGCGTGGTCGCCAAGCGCTCCGGCGGGGCGCCGTCGTGCCGCTGGCGCCACCGCCCGAGCGCCGCCAGCCGGGCGTCGGCGTCGCAAGCGGGCTCGACGGTGACCTCGCAGCCGCTTGCGACGCACTCGGCCCACCACGTGAACGCGTCGGCCAATCCGCCGGAGGCCCGGCCGGCCGTCCGCGCCGAGGTCCGGACGCGGACGCGGTCGCTGTGCCGGACGGCGACGCCGGCTTCGACGAGCGCTCGGTACAGCGCCACGTCCTCCGACGAGCGCACGAGCGGCATCCCGCCGGCGCGGCGGTAGGCGCCCGCGCGGACGGCCAGGCTCGCGCCGTAATGCTGGTGGTGGCGGGGGTACGGGTCGAGGGGGTCGGGGTCGTAGAGCGACCGCACCCACTCCAGCGCGCGGCGGTAGGCGAGGTCCAGGAGGTACAGCCTCCGCACGCCCGGGGCAAGGGCGGCCCGCTCGTGGCCCACCAGCCCCACGCGCCCCCCGACGGCGCCGACTCGGGCGTCGTGCGCGTCGGTCTCGATCAGCCAGTCGGGCGCGGGCCGGCTGTCGGCGTCGGTCGAGGCGACCCAGCCGTCGGGCCGGCCGGCGGCGAGCAGCCTGGCGCTCGCCGTGTCGAAGAGCAGCTGGCGGGCCTGGCCGACGTGGGCGACCGGCGGCGGCAGCGTGACGTGGGAGACGCGGAGCCAGGGCCGGGTCTCGGCCAGCTGGCATGCGATCTTCGGCGTGCTGTCGCGGCAGTTGTTGAGGAGCAAGATCGCCTCCACGGCGTCGGCGGACCAGCCCGCCGGTCGTTCGAGCGCGTCCAGCGCCGCGACCAGCCCGGGCAGCGCGCGCTCCTCGTCCCGCACGGGCACCACGACGCAGGCGCGGAGGGCGGGGGACGGGGGCGGGAGCAGCAGTCGCATGGGGGGAGCCGCGACGGACCGCCACGGGCCTTTACGCTAGCGACCAAACCGAAAGGAGGCTCCCGGATCTCACGTCAGGAATCTCCCCTGCGTCTAGGATCCGTCCGCGAACACGCCCCACTCGCGCGCCAGCGACCGCGCGGCCGGCGTCACGATCTGCCCGTCGGCGAGCTCGATGCGTCGGCGCGCCAGCCGGGCCTGCCGCACGTCGGTCTCGGTCACGACGCGGCGCGCGATCCGTAGGTGTCCGTCGTCCTCGTCCGGCTGGTGGTCCGGTTCGGCGAGCGCGAGGCCGGAGAGCCATCGCGCGGTCTCGGGCCGTCCGGCGCCCAGCCACACCGCCCGCTCGATCTCGGCGACCGGCTCCGGCCCGCTGGCGACCTCGACCGCCAGCGCGACGGCGCCGAGCGCGAGCGTCGCCCGGTCGGGCACGTTCCAGGCCCGGCGCAGGCCGTCGGGCAGCACCAGTCGGGAGCGGACGGCGCTCGGCTCCACGAGCCCGCTCGCTCCGACGGGTCCTTGGATTCGGACTGGTCCATCGACTGACTCCGTCTCGTCCAGAACGACCGCCAGTGCGGAGCCCGGACTCACGGCGACGCGGGCGATCTCTTGGCCTCCGCGCACAAGCGCGACGCGGGCGGTCGGGCGCAGTGTCGCGTTGGCTCCGAACAGTGTCGCGACGGCGTCGGGCGGCAGCGTGACGCGCGAGGACAGGTCGCGGACCGGGATCGCGTCGGGCGTCACGCCGCGCGCCCGGAGCCGGGCAGGAAGCGGGCCTCGACGTCCATGATCTTGTCCACGCGCCGCTGGTGGCGCCCGCCCTCGAAGTCGGTGCCCAGGAACTCGGCCAGGACGCGCTTGCACGACTCGACGCCCATCGTGCGGCTGCCCAAGGTGAGCACGTTGGCGTCGTTGTGCGCCCGCGCGTTGAAGGCGCTGAACACGTCGGGGCACAGCGCCGCGCGCACGCCGGGCACCTTGCCCGCGACCATCGCCGAGCCTACGCCGACGCCGTCGATCATCAGCCCGCGCTCGACGCGGCCTAAGTGCACTAGGCGGGCGACGGCGTAGGCGAAGTCGGGGTAGTCCACGCTGTCGGCGGAGTTCGTGCCCAGGTCTGTGACGGTCCAGCCCAACTGGCGGGCGTGCTCGGCGAGCGCGTCCTTGATGTCGAAGCCGGCGTGGTCGCAGGCGACGGCCAGCGTCCGGGCGGGCGCCGAGGTCTGCCGCGCCGGGTCGCGCGGGCACCTCGGCGGGGGTGCCGGTCTGGGTCACGATCTCGACGCCGCGGTCGCGCGCGGTGTCGCGCGCCAGCATCGTCACCAGGGCGCCCGGGGGCACCGCCAGCCGGGACTGGCCGGCGTCCAAGGCGTCCAAGACGTGGCGTTCGGAGACGAGCGGGCGGCGGGGCATGGGGTCCAAGCTAACGAGGGGTTGCGAGCGTCACCCGACGGCCGGCGCGCTACACCTCGGACAGGCCTAGCTTGACGCGCGTCTGCCTAGAGGCCCCCTCCAGGCCAGCGGCGAAGGCGGCATACCTCGCCAGCGCGAATGTGTCGAACTCGGGCCGCCACGTCACGTCGCTCGCCAGCATCGCTCGGGCGTACCCGTGGGCGGCAATCCCGGCGGGCTGGGCGGCGAGATCCTCGAAGGCGGAGACCAAGACGTCGACCTCGTTCGGGCCGACGTAGCTGTCCAGGTCGGAGGCGACGCGGACGAACCGGCCATCCTCAAACCGGACCGTGTGGTCGACGTAGCTCTTGTCTTTCACCGAGCTGCCCCGGCCCATCCTCAGACTCCCGTCCCTCCTCTGGCAAGCCAGCAGCCGGTTGATCCCGGCCGTGACCGTCCTGGCAATCCGGTCCTTCTTCGCGTAGAAGGCGAGGGTGTTGGGCGTCGACACGTAGGCGTCGATCGCGCTCTTGGTGATGATCGAGTGATACCACGTGAACGAGTCCTCGCCCTCCCACCCGCCGTAGGGGAGCTGGAGGGGCACGGCGTAGGTCAGGACGCGGTCGAGGGTGGCGCGGAGGTAGCGCTGGCGGCCCGTCATCTGGTAAAGCGGCCCGAGAAGCTGCGCGGGCATCGCGGCGTGATCGACGCACCCGGTGCAGTGCTCCTCGACCAGCCGGTCCCCGACCCGGCAGGCGGCGTCGAGGTACTCCCGTTGGGAGGGGTCGAAGCGGTAGAGCGCCAGCAAGGCGAGCCCGGCGAACGTGTACTCGAGCTCGACCACCAGGTGCGATTCGAGCCGCACGTGGCCGTCGACGAACAGGCGCCTCCGGAGGAGGTAGCGGCCGCCCTCCAAGGCCCTCTCGAGGAAGACCGGGTCGCCGAACGTCTCGTACGCGCTCAGGTACCCGATGACGCGGTACGCTACCTCCTCGATCGGGACCCCGCTCCCGTAGAGGTACGCGTGCTCGTTCATCTCCCACGACCCGTCCCCGTTGTACAGGTGCTCGTTCATCTCGTGGACGGCCCGGAACCGTGCCTCGACGCTGCCGAGGGGCGGCGGGGAGAACGGCGCGCGGGGAGCCAGGAAGGATTGCCTCGGGACCACGAGGTCGCCGTGCTCGTCCCGCCCGTTGACGGGTTTGGGCGTGCGGGCGGCCAGACGGGCGCGGCGGAGATAGTAGATCCCCTTCCGAGCGACCTTGTTGACTGACGGGGGCAGTGGGTGCTCGTCGTGGAAGTGCCACAGGCGGTCGATCAGGCGCCCGTTCTTGGTCCCCTTGTTACGGTAGTTGTGGAAGGTGTGGGGGTGTTTGTAGGATGTCACGTGCCTGATGATGTCAGATGGGGGCTGCTAGGGATCATACCGCGGCGGCTCTTAAGGTGACTTCGTCTGGTCAGACACCACCGGACGCACGGGTATGAGGAGGGGAGAGCAAGAACGGGACCCGGCCTGACCGCACGGCGTGAGCGGCACGGCGCTGTACGGTGTAGGTCACAGCCCGAGGCTTAGAAGGGCGACTCGTGCGGCCCCGTCGTCGACCCCGCGTGGCGAACCAGCGCCCCGCCCCTCGGGTGGCGCCTGCCATCGGCTTGCCGACTAGTCGGTGCGGGCCACCTCCACCGCCTGTTCGCCTAAGCCGGCGGCGGCGCAGGGGTAGATTCTGGCCTCCCGACACTCCGCAGCACATGGCCTCGACCCAAGATTTCCGCAACGGCCTCGTCCTCAACTGGAAGCACGATCTGTGGCAGATCGTCGAGTTCATGCACGTCAAGCCCGGCAAGGGCGGCGCGTTCGTGCGCTCCAAGCTCAAGAACGTCCGCAACGGCAAGATCGTCGACAACACGTTCCGGGCCGGCGAGAAGGTCGAGACCGCGCGCGTCGAGCGCCGCGAGATGCAGTACCTCTACCAGGACGACCTCGGGCTCCACTTCATGAACACCGAGACCTACGAGCAGCGCCAGCTGCGCGCGGACATGGTTGAGAATAAGGACTTTATCAAGGAGGGGTCGACCGTCGTCATGCTGATCGACGCCGGGACCGAGGAGCCGATCACGGTCGAGCTCCCCCGCCAGGTGGACTTGACGGTGACGCAGACCGACCCCGGCCTCAAGGGCGACACCGCGACCGGCGCCACCAAGCCGGCCACGCTGGAGTCGGGCGCGACGGTCTACGTCCCGCTGTTCATCAACGAGGGCGACGTCGTCCGTGTGGACACTGAGGAGTCCAGCTACATCACGCGCGTCACCGCGGCTTAGCGCTGTCGGAGGGCGTCCGCCAGCGCGGCGGGGGAGGGGCGACTTGAGCCCGCGCGTGCCCTCAGGGCTGTGGCGCGCGCGCGCAGCGGCCGTAGCTTCGAGGCCCTCCCGCGTGCCCCGCCCGCCTTCATGGACATGGACCTCGACAAGATCCAACGCCTGCTCGAAATGGTCGCCGCCAGCGGCCTCGACGAGGTCAAGGTCGAAGAAGGAGACTTCAAGCTGACCGTTCGGGCCACGCCCAAGAAGGACGCCTCGCCCTCCGGCCCCATCATGATGGCGGCGCCGGCCGCCCCTGCGGCGAGCCTCGCACCCGCCGCCGCGCCGCCCGCTGGCGGAGCCCCGGCGCCAGCCGCCGAGCCCGCCCCCGCCGAGCCCGGCCAGGGCGCCGACGAGAGCCTGGTGCTGGCGCCCATCGTGGGCACGTTCTACGAGGCGCCCTCGCCCGAGTCCGACCCCTTCGTCAAGGTCGGCGACCGCGTCGAGGTGGGGCAGACGCTGTGCATCATCGAGGCGATGAAGCTGATGAACGAGGTGCCCGCCGAGGAGGCCGGCACCATCACCCAGATCCTGGGCCGCAACGCCGAGCCGGTCGAGTTCGACCAGCCGCTGTTCGTGATCAAGAACTGACGCGCGACGCGCGCCCGCGAGCGCGCGTCCCTCAGCACCGCGGACGTGACGGCGTAGCCACCCCTCCTCATGAAAAAAGTCCTGATCGCCAACCGCGGCGAGATCGCGCTCCGCATCATCCGGACCTGCCGCGAGATGGGGATCCCGACCGTCGCCGTCTACTCCACCATCGACCGCGACTCGCTGCCGGTGAAGTTCGCCGACGAGGCCGTCTGCATCGGGCCGCCGGCCTCGGCCAAGAGCTACCTCCACATCCCGTCGATCATCGCCGCGGCCGAGGTGACGGGCGCCGACGCGATCCACCCCGGCTACGGGTTCCTCGCCGAGAACGCCGAGTTCGCCCGGGTCTGCCAGGACCACGACCTCACGTTCATCGGCCCGCGCCCCGAGACGATCTCGTCGATGGGCGACAAGTCCGTCGCCAAGGAGACGATGGCTGCCGCCGGCGTCCCCGTCGTGCCCGGCTCAGACGGCGCCGTCGAGGACGTCGCCGAGGGACTGGCGGCGGCACGCGAGGCCGGCTTCCCCGTCATGATCAAGGCCTCGGCCGGCGGCGGCGGCAAGGGGATGCGGATGGCGTCGGACGAGGCCGAGTTCAAGAAGATGTTCGTCGCCGCCGGGACCGAGGCCGTCAACGCGTTCGGCGACGGCCGGCTCTACATCGAGAAGTTCGTCGAGCAACCGCGCCACATCGAGATCCAGCTCGTCGGCGACGGACAGGGGACCGTCGTTCATTTCGGCGAGCGCGAGTGCTCGATCCAGCGCCGCCACCAGAAGCTGCTCGAAGAGGCGCCCAGCCCCGTCGTCGATGAGGCGCTCCGCCAGCGGATGGGGGAGGCGGCGATTGCGGGCGCAACGGCGGTCAACTACCGCGGCGCCGGCACGGTCGAGTTCCTGCTCGACAAGCACGGCGAGTTTTACTTCATGGAGATGAACACGCGCATCCAGGTCGAGCACCCGGTGACGGAGGAGGTGACGAACACCGACTTGATCGAGTGGCAGATCCTGGTCGCCGCCGGCGAGAAGATCACGTCTGGCACCAAGACGCTCCAGGGCCACTCCATCGAGTGCCGCATCAACGCCGAGGACCCCTTCCGCAACTTCTCGCCCAGCCCCGGCACCATCACGGCGTTCCACAGCCCCAAGGGCCGCGGCGTCCGCTGCGACACCCACGTCTTCGCCGGCTACACCGTGCCGCCGACGTACGACTCGATGATCGCCAAGCTCATCGTCCACGACACCACGCGCGACCGCGCCATCCGCAAGATGCTGAGGGCGCTCGACGAGTTCATCATCGAGGGCCTGAAGACCACCATCCCGTTCCACCAGCAGCTGCTCCGCGACCCCCGCTTCGTCGCGGGCGACTTCGACACCAAGTTCCTGGAGCGTTTCGAGCTCACGCCCGCGGCCTAGCGACTGGCGGCGCAAACCGGCTCCGCTCTCCAACCGCCAGTCCGGCGACTCCCCCCCCTCCCCAGACTTCGACGCCATGACCTTCCCCGACGACCTCCGCTACACCAAGGACCACGAGTGGGTCCGGCTCGATGACGACGGCCTGGTGGTCGTCGGCGTGACCGACTACGCCCAGGGCGAGCTGGGCGACATCGTGTTCGTCGAGATCGAGGACCTCGGGACCGAGGTCGAGGCCGAGGGCTCGTTCGGCTCCGTCGAGGCCGTCAAGACCGTGAGCGAGCTGTTCGCGCCCGTCGCCGGCACCATCGAGGCCATCAACGACGGGCTGGAGGACGCGCCGGAGTCCGTGAACTCGGACCCCTACGGCCAAGGCTGGATGGTCAAGCTCCGCCCGGCCGACGCCACCAGCGTGGACGCGCTGATGTCGGCGGAGGAGTACAAGGAGATGATCGGGGCGTAGGGCCGGCGTTACGCATGGACGCGGCGCGTACGGCGTGCGGCACTCCGGTGCTTGCTCGTGACAGATACGTGGTGCGTGATGCGTGACTGGAGGCGAAGGAGTCACGCATCACGTAGCACGCATCCATGCAACACCAAACCGTCGTCATCCTGGATTTCGGGAGCCAGACGACCCAGCTCATCGCGCGGCGCGTGCGCGAGGCCGGCGTCTACTGCGAGATCCACCCCTGCACGCTGCCGGCGGACGAGGTGGCCGCGATGCAGCCGAGCGGGCTCATCCTGTCCGGCGGCCCGATGTCGGTCTACGACGACGGCTCGCCCCAGCTCGACCCCGCGCTGCTCGCGCTCCGCCAGCCGGGCACGGACGACCTGGTGCCGGTGCTTGGCATCTGCTACGGCTTGCAGGCGCTGGCGGTCGCGCTGGGCGGGGCCGTCGAGCCGTCGGAGCGGCGGGAGTTCGGGCGCTCGCCCATCGTGGCGCACGAGGAGGACGCGCTGTTCCGGGGCGTGCCCGAGGGCTCGGTCGTCTGGATGAGCCACGGCGATCACATGACCCAGTTGCCCGCCGGCTTCCGCGCCATCGCGGCGACGGACAACGCGCCCATCGCCGCCGTCGCCGCCCAACCCGACTCCGGCCACGGCCCGATCTGGGGCGTGCAGTTCCACCCCGAGGTGGTCCACACCGCCGACGGGGCGACCATGCTGGGCAACTTCGTCACCGAGATCTGCGGGCTCCGCGGCGACTGGACGACGGGCTCCTTTATCGACGAGAAGGTCGAGGCCATCCGCCAGCAGGTCGGCGACGACCACGTGATCCTGGGACTGTCGGGCGGCGTGGACTCGTCGGTCGCCGCGGCGTTGCTGGACAAGGCGATCGGCGACCAACTGACGTGCGTGTTCGTGGACAACGGCCTGCTCCGCCACGGCGAGTTCGAGCAGGTGCAGGACACGTTCTCGCGCGGCTTCGACCTCGACCTGGTCGCCGTCGACGCCTCCGACCTCTTCCTCGACCGACTGGCGGGCGTCGCGGACCCCGAGGAAAAGCGGAAGATCATCGGCCGCACGTTCGTGGAGGTCTTCGAGCAAGAGACCCAGCGCGTGACGGAGCGCCTGGGTCGCAAGCCGCGCTTTTTGGCCCAGGGCACGCTCTACCCCGACGTCATCGAGTCGGTCAGCTTCAAGGGGCCGAGCGCGACCATCAAGACGCACCACAACGTCGGCGGGCTGCCGGAGAAGCTGGGGTTCGAGTTGGTCGAGCCGTTCCGGGAGCTGTTCAAGGACGAGGTGAGGGCTGTCGGGCGCGAGCTGGGCGTGCCGGAAGCCATTATCAAGCGGCACCCGTTCCCCGGCCCCGGGCTGGCCGTCCGCATCCTAGGTCCGGTGACCCGAGAGGCCTGCGACCTGCTCCGCCAGGCGGACCGGATCTGGCTCGACGAGCTGGTCACGTCCGGCACCTACGACGACGTGTGGCAGGCGTTCGCGGTCCTGCTGCCCATCAAGTCGGTCGGCGTGATGGGCGACTTCCGGACCTACGAGCAGGCCGTCACGCTGCGCGCGGTCACCTCGACCGACGGCATGACGGCCGACTGGGCGCGGCTCCCCTACGAGGTGCTGGGCCGGGCGTCGAACCGCATCATCAACGAGGTGCGCGGCATCAACCGCGTCGCCTACGACGTGTCGAGCAAGCCACCGGCCACCATCGAGTGGGAGTGAGCGAGGAATCAGGCACGAGGAGTCAGGAGTCAGCGTCATGACCCAACGGGCTGCCGCTGGCGGGTAGCCTCCGCCAGTCAGTCGGCGGAGATCGCACGTGGGCGGACCCAGACACGGTCGGAGGGTTTCTAGGCGTGCAGCATGCGCCTGCCCCGTTCCTGATCCCTCTTTCCTGATTCCTCAGACATGACCATCCTCGTCCTCAACGCCGGCTCGTCGTCGCTCAAGATCGACCTCATCGACGGCGACTCCGGCGCCGTCCTCGCCGCCGGCCAGGTCGAGCGCATCGGCGCCGTCTCGTCGCTGGCCTCGTTCTCGCTGGCGGGCGGCAAGCCCGAGCGGATCTCGCTCCAGGCGCCCGACCACGGCGCGGCGCTGGCGCACCTGATGGACAAGATGCGCGAGGCCGACGGTCCGAACCAGGACGTGCTGCCCGAGATCGAGGCCGTCGGGCACCGCGTGGTCCACGGCGGCGAGCAGTTCGCGGAGTCGGCGCTCATCGACGGCGAGGTGATCGACGCCATCCGCGACGCCTTCGACCTGGCGCCGCTCCACAACCCGGCCAACCTGCAGGGCATCCGCGCGGCGCAGAAGACCTTCCCCGACGTGCCCCACGTCGCCGTCTTCGATACCGCGTTCCACCAGACGATCCCGCCCCAGGCCTACCTCTACGCCCTGCCGAACCGGCTGTACCGACGCCACAAGATCCGCCGCTACGGCTTCCACGGGACGAGCCATTTTTATGTATCCCGGCGGCTGTACCAACTCGCCGACCTCGACCCCGCCGCCAGCCGCGTGCTCACGATCCACCTCGGCAACGGGTGCTCGATGTGCGCCGTCCGGGATGGCCGCTCGGTCGATACCTCTATGGGGATGACGCCGCTCGAAGGCCTGGTGATGGGGACCCGGAGCGGTGACCTCGACCCGTCCATCGTGTTCGAGGTGATGGAGAAGGAGGACATGCCGCTCGCGGAGGTCCACACGATGCTGAACCGGTACTCCGGGCTGCTCGGCCTGAGCGGCTACGCCTCCGACATGCGCGACCTGCTGGAGGAGGCCGCCGGCGGCGACGTCCGGTGCCAGCAGGCCGTCGACGTGTTCTGCTACCGCGTCAAGTCGTACATCGGCCGATACCTCGCGGTGCTCGGCGGGCTGGACGCCGTCGCGTTCACGGCCGGCATCGGGACGTACGCCGCGCCGGTCCGCGCCCAGATCCTAGACGGGCTGGAGGGCCTGGGCATGACGCTCGACCCAGCGGCCAACGACACCGCCAGTGGGAAGGAGGCGCGCGTCACGACCGCCGACAGCGCCGTCCCGGTCTGGGTGGTGCCCACCAACGAGGAGCTGGTGATCGCCCAGGACACGCAGAAGCTGGCGCTCGCCGCGAAGCAGTCGCCGTTCGCCTAGAGCTGCGAAGCCTCCCCACGGCCCCGCCGCGCTGGCGGAGGGCGCCCGCCAGCGGGGGGGGGGCGGCAGCGCGTAAGCCGGGAGCCCGCGCCGGCGTCGGAAGGCGCCCCCTCTCCGACCGATGCGCCTCTCTATCCTGCTGTTTGCGCTCGCCCTAGCGGCCTGCGAGCGGCCCCGCGCGTCCGGCGACACCGAGGCGCTGGCGCTCATCGACCGCGCCCAAACCCACCACGGCTCGGCGCTGCTCGACCGCGCCGAGATGCGGTTCTCGTTCCGGGGGACCCCGTTCGTCGTCTGGCGCGACGGCGGCGACTTCCGCTACACCCGGACCACGACCGACAGCCTGGGCCGGACCGTCGAGGACGTCTTGGACAACGACGGCCTGGCGCGGCGCGTGGACGGCACCGAACAAGCGCTCGACATCGACCAAGCCGCCTCCATCCGCGAGTCGGTCAACTCCGTCGTCTACTTCGCGACGTTGCCCGCGTCGTTGACCGACCCCGCCGTCCGCGCGCGCCTGCTGACGCCGGACCGCGTGGACGGCGAGGACTACGACCGCGTCGAGGTCACGTTCGCCCAGGACGGCGGGGGGAAGGACCACCAGGACCGCTACGTCTACTGGCTCCGCCAGTCGGACGGCGAGATCGGCCACTTCGCCTACTCCTACCTCGAAACCCCCGGCGACACCGCCCGTGCCGCGACCGGCACCCGGTTCCGCGTGCCCACCCGCAACCGTCGCGTCGGCGGCGTGCTGGTGCAGGACTGGCGGAACCTGTCGGCGGACTCCTTGGACCGGATCGAGCGCTTCGGCGACGCCTACGACAACCGACAGACGTTCGAGGTCTCCGAGGTGGCGCTGGACGACGTGCGCGTCGAGCGCCTCTAGACGCAGGCTCCCAGGCGGTCGGCCGCCCAGGGTTATGTTCTGGGGCTGCGCACGAAGCCGGACGCCCCCGGACCCCTCGCCCATGCCGTTCGCCCTCGACTCCCCACGCCCAGGAGCCCTCGCCCAAGCGCTCGAATCGAGCGACGGGTTCCAACTCCTGGTCCGCACGATCCCCGACGCCGTGCTGGCGGTCGACGCCGCCGGGGTGGTGCGGTACGCGAGCGAGCTGTCCCGGGCGTACCTCGGCTGCCCGGTCGAGGCCGTCGTCGGGTCCCCGTTCCGGGAGCTGTTCCAGGAGTCCGACCGGACGGTCTTCCCGAACGACCTCAACGACGGCGCCATCGGCGCCTGGGACGTCCGGCCGGCGACCGACGCCGAGTCGTGGCTCAACGTGGCCGTGCTGGTGCCCGACGTCTTGGAGGAGTCGACCGAGCTGCGCGAGACGCTGGACGGCGTCACGCTCTTCCTGGTCCGCGACGTCCCGCGCGACCAGGACATCCTGCGCGACCGGACCGACCTCTTGCGCCGCGCGCTGGACTCGGCCAACAACATCATCGTCGTCAGCGACCCCCAGGCCGAGGACAACCCCCTGGTGTTCGCCAACCAGTACTTCTTCGAGGTCACCGGCTACACGCGTGCCGAGGTCATCGGGCGGAACTGCCGGTTCCTCCAGGTCCGCGCCGACGGCACGCGCGACGACGACCAGGAGGGGCTGCGCGAGTTGCGCCGCGCGCTCAAGGCCGGCGAGCCCACGCACGTGATCCTGAGGAACTACCGCAAGGACGGCGAGCTGTTCTACAACGAGCTGTTCGTGACGCCCATCAAGAACGCCCGGGGCGAGGTCGTGAACCACGTCGGCGTCCAGAACGACGTCACCGAGCGGATCTCGGCCCAGCACGACGCCGCCAGCCAGTCGGGCCTGCTCCGGGCGTTCTACGACAGCGCGCCCGTCCTGATGGGCGTCGTCCAGCGCGACGACGCCGGCGTCGTCCACCGGACGGCGAACAAGCGCGCGGCCGAGCTCTTCGGCATCGAGCCCGACGCCGTCGCCGGGGCGCGGTCGCGCGAGCTCGGGTTCACCCCGGCCGAGACCGAGCGCTGGGAGCGGGCCATCGCCGAGTGCGCCGAGAGCCAAGAGCCGGTGACGTTCGAGACCACGTTCCCCTGGGACTCCCCGGCCGACCACGACGACGCGCAGTCGTTCAGCGTCACCGTCAGCCGCGTCCGGGTCTCGGGCGGGCTCCAGCAGGACCAGCTGTTCTCGTACATCGCCGAGGACATCACGACCGCTCGGCGCTCCGCCGCCCGCATCCGCACGCTGGCGGCGGCCGTGGAGGGGACCGCCGAGGCCATCCTGATCACCGACGCCGGCGACGACCCCGCCATCGTCTACGCCAACCCGGCGCACGAGGCCCTGACGGGGTACTCCGCCGACGAGGTCCTGGGCCGGTCGCCCCGGATGTTCCAAGGGCCGCGGACCGAGCGCGCCGCCCTGGACCGGATCCGCCGGCGCGTCGCGGCCGGCGAGGCCGTCGCCGCCGAGACCGTGAACTACCGCAAGGACGGCACGGACTACGTGCTCCAGTGGGAGATCTCGCCCGTCCGCGACGCCGAGGGCGGGGTCGCGAAGTGGGTGAGCCTGCAGCGCGACGTGACGCACCAGCGCCGGCTGGAGTTCGAGGTGCTCGAGGCCGCCGGGCGCGAGCAGGAGTGGATGGCGCGCGAGCTCCACGACGGGCTGGGCCAGGTGCTCACCGGGTCGGGCATCCAGCTCCACGTGTTGGTCAACGAGCTCGAGGGCAGGGGCGAGCTCGCGCTGGCGACCGACGCACGGCGCATCGGCGAGCACATCGGCGACGCGCTCGAGCAGGCGCGGACGATCTCGCGCGGGCTGTTCCCCGTCACCGTCGAGCCGGGCGAGCTGGCGCCGGCGCTGGAGCACCTGTGCCAGGAGGCCGGCCAGTCGCTCGGCGTCGAGATCGAGTTCGTCGCCGACGGCGACTTCCTGGTCGCGTCGTCGGAGCGCGCCGGGCACCTGTACCGGATCGTCCAGGAGGCGCTCACGAACGCGGCCCGCCACGGCGGCGCGCGGTGCGTCGAGGTCCACATGAGCCGGGACGGCGCCGAGGGCCAACTGGTCGTCCGCGACGACGGGACGGGGATCACCGACCAGGCGCTGGAGTCGGGCGGCGGCCTGGGCCTGCGCACGATGGCGTACCGCGCTCGGCGCGTCGGCGGCGGCGTCGACGTCGGGCGCCACGACGGCGGCGGGACCGAGGTCCGCGTCCGGTTCGCGCTCGTGGTGTAGGGCCGCGCGACGGGCGGACGGCCTCGCCCGTCGCGGCCCGCCAGCCGGCTCGGGCGATCCCAGCGCGGAGGCCCGTCGAAGACCGCCGCCAGTGCGGAGGCCGCCCTCGCCTGAGGCTAGCTTCCAGAGGCGGTTCCGGGACGCGCCGGCCGCCAGACCCCCAACGCCGTGCCCGACTCCGCCGCCCGCCCGCTCCGCATCGCCTCCGGCCAGGGGTTCTGGGGCGACCTCCAGCGCGCCCCCATCGACCAGGCGCGGCTGGGCCCCATCGACGTGCTGGTGATGGACTACCTCGCCGAGGTCACGATGTCGATCATGCAGAAGCAGAAGCTGCGCGACGACACCATGGGCTACGCGCGCGACTTCGTCGAGGTCGTGACCGAGCTGGCGCCCGACATCGTCGAGAAGCGGTTCAAGGTGATCTCCAACGCCGGCGGCGTGAACCCGACCGCGTGCGCCCAGGCCATCGTCGACGGCGCTAGAGAGCGCGGCGTGACCGGGCTCAAGGTCGCCGTCGTCACCGGCGACGACCTCCTCGGCCGGCTCCCCGACCTGATCGAGCGCGGCGTCGAGTTGAAGCACATGGAGACGGGCCAGCCGCTGGCGGAGGTCGTGGACCAGATCGTGAGCGCCAACGCCTACCTCGGCGCCCAGCCTATCGCGGAGGCGCTCGCCCAGGGCGCCGACGTGGTCGTGACCGGCCGCACGACCGACACCGGGCTGACGCTGGCGCCGCTCGTCCACCACTTCGGCTGGGACTGGGCCGACTGGGACAAGATGGCCGCCGGGACCGTCGCCGGCCACATCCTGGAGTGCGGCGCGCAGTCGTCGGGCGGCAACTTCACCGACTGGCGCGACGTGCCCGACATGGCCGGGATCGGGTTCCCCATCGCCGAGGTCTCCGCCGACGGCTCGTTCGTCGTCACCAAGCACGACGGGACGGGCGGGCTGGTCAGCCGCGGCACCGTCTCGGAGCAGCTCCTCTACGAGATCGGCGACCCCGCCGACTACATCACGCCCGACGTCGTCGCCGACTTCACGTCGATCCAACTCGACGACCAGGGCGGCGACCGCGTCCGCGTGAGCGACGTCAAGGGGACGGAGGACACCGAGTTCTTGAAGGTCTCCGCGGCCTACTCGGACGGGTGGAAGGCCACCTCGACGCTGGTCTACGCCTGGCCCGAGGCCGCCGCCAAGGCCCGGGCCGCCGGCCGGATCCTGAGCGACCGACTGGGCGCGCTGGGCTTGGCGTTCGACGAGGTCCGGACCGAGATCATCGGCCTGAACGCGCTGTCCGAGCGGACCGAGGAGGACGCGGTCGCGGAGGCGGATCTGGACGAGGTCCAGCTGCGCGTCTCGGTCCGCGGCCAGGACAAGTCGGCCGTCGAGCAGTTCGGGCGCGAGATCGCGCCCCTGATCCTGACCGGCCCCAGCGCCGTGACCGGCTTCGCCGGCGGGCGCCCGCGCCCCAGCGAGGTCATCGCGTACTGGCCGGCCCTGATCCCCAAGGCCGAGATCGAGACCCACGTCGAGGTGCTGGAGGTCTAGGCCGCCAGTGTAGCCGGCCGAAAAACACGATGGCCTTTTAAAGCGGCGGAGGCAGCGCCGATACTCCCTCCGACCCCCCGCACGCATGGCGCCTCCCGCACCCTCTCTCGGCTCGCTGGCCGTCCTCCTGGTCGAGGACGACCCGACCAACCAGTTGATCGCGGTGTCGATGCTCCGCCACTTGGGCGTCGAGGCCGACACCGCCAACGACGGCCGGGCCGGCGTCCGGCACGCGTCGCAGAAGAGGTACGACGTGGTGCTGATGGACATCCAGATGCCCGTCATGGACGGGGTCGAGGCCATGAAGGCCATCCGCGCCCTGATCCCGCCCGAGCGCTGCCCCCGTATCCTGGCCGTCACCGCGCACGCCGTGAGCGGGACGCGCGAGCGACTGCTCATGGCCGGCTTCGACGGGTTCCACAACAAGCCGCTTACGATCTCGCTGCTGCGCACGGCGCTGGAGCAGAGCCTTCCCGAAGAACCTCCCACCATGATCATCCACGCCCCAACCCCGAACCAGGCCGCTGAGGAAGCCTCCGCATCAGTCGCCGTCGTCGAGGCCGTTCGCGCCCACGTGCGCGAGATGCTGGGCGAGGACGACGAGGAGTTCGTCCAGGACCTGGCCCGGTCGTTCGCCGAATCGTCTCAGCACGCCATCGGTCGAGATCCGCGCCTCGGGCGGTGACCCCCAGACCATCGCGAACGCGGCGCACACGCTGAAGGGCAGCGCGTCCAACATGGGGCTCTCGGCGCTCACCGAGTGCTGGGGCGTCGTCGAGACCCGCATCCGCACCGGCAACACGGAGATCGGCGGCCCGCTCGACCAAGCGCTCGCCGACACCACGCGGACGGTCCGGATGCTGGAGTCGGTGCTGGGGTAGAGCCCGCCGCTCGCTGATCCCCTAGCCCGGGCTGCACGCCGAGCACGGGCAGTAGCCGCGCAGCGCCTCCCAGCGGAACAGGCCCGAGCCGTGGCCGTCGCCCCAGACGACCTGCAGGGCGTAGTGCCCCGCCGGCCGCAGCTCCTCGATCTCGTAGGTCATCAGCGACGGGAGCCGGAACACGACCGGGTCGACGGGCTCGGCCATCTTGCCGTGCCCGCCGCGGCACTCGGCGCACGGGCAGGCGCGGCGCAGCCCCTCGTAGGAGTACTCCGAGACGTGGCCGTCGGCCCACTCGACCGTCAACGTCTGGGCGCCGGCGTCGGCCGCCAGTCGGGCGGGGCGGGGGAGGGGCTCGGGCATGGTCTGCGGTGTCGGCACCCGGAAGCTGGGCCTGGCGCTGAGCCGTGACCGCCAAGATCAGGCGATTCCGGACAACCCGTCCGCGTCGCTGCCCCAGGCGCCCCGCCGCCGCGCTGGCGGAGCCGGTCCGCCAGTGCCTAGGAGGGTACGGAGGCGGTCGGTGAAGCCCCCGTCAAGCGCGCGCTCGGTCCGGACGACCGCGCCGCTAGATTCGTTCTCCCACCGATGCCCCACCCCGACCCGTTGTCCCCCCGCCAGGAGGACGTGCTCCGGCGCGTCGTCCAGCACTTTATCGACACCGCCTCGCCCGTCGGGTCGAAGGCGCTGGCGGAGGCCGTCGAGCTGTCCAGCGCGTCGGTCCGCAACACGATGCGGGACCTGGAGGAGGCCGGCTACCTCGGCCACCCCCACACCTCGGCCGGGCGCGTGCCGACCGAGCGCGGCTACCGCGCCTACGTCGACGACCTGATGGACGTCTCCGGGTTGTCGGCGCGAGAGGCGGGGCTGCTGCGCGAGAGCGTGCGGCGCCGGCTGGGCGACCTGGAGGCCGTCGCGCGCGACACGAGCCGGCTGCTCGGGCGGCTGAGCCAGCTGCTCGGCGTCGTGCTCACGCCGACGCTGTCGTCGGGCATCCTGGACCGCATCGAGGTCGTGCCGCTGGCCTCGACGCGCGTGCTGTTCGTGCTGGCGCTGCGCGGCGGCCTGGCGCGGACGGTCACGGCCGAGGTCGACGTCGAGGTCCGCCCCGACGCCGTCGACGCCGTCGTCCAGCGGCTCAACGAGCGGCTGGCGGGGCTGTCGCTCGGCGAGATCCGCCGGACCGGCGCCGAGCGCGTTCAGGACCTGGCCGACAGCGACAAGACGGGCATCGTCCGCGTGGTGCTGCGCGACGGGAAGTCGCTGTTCCGGGCCGTTGCGCCGGCGCGGCGCGCGGCGATCGGCGGCGCGCAGCACCTGGTGGCGCAGCCCGAGTTCGCCCACCCCGAGTGGGTGCAGGACGTCGTGGAGCTGGCCGAGAGCGAGGACGTCGTGATCCACCTGCTGGAGCGGCCCCGGCTGGTGGACGGGGACCCCGACCGCGCGCTGGTGATGATCGGGCGCGAGGTGGAGCGCGGGCGGCCCGGCGGCCCGGCGTACTCCGTCGTGACGGCGCCCTACCGGCTGGCGGGCGGGACCGGCGCGGTCGCCGTGCTCGGCCCCACGCGGATGGACTACGCCCGCGCCGTCGGCCTGGTCGAGTACGTCGCCGGGCTCCTAGGCGACGCCGAGGAGTCCTAACGCTGGGGCCGGGGGGGCGCGGCGTGGCCTCCGCCAGCCCGACGCCTTCCGCCCCACCTTCCCATCGGTTTCGTTGGCCCTCGGGCCGCTCCCCGCCGATCTTCTCCAGGCTCTATCCCCTCAGTCATGGCCGACCGACCCGTGTCCCCCTCCGACGCCCACTTCGACGACGAGGCCGTCGCCGACCCCGATCCCGCTGCCGAGGCAACTCCGGACGCGCCCGATGACGCCGCCAGTGCCGCGCCGGCCGACGCCGGGGAGGAGGCGGGGCAGCTGCAGGACCGCCTGCTGCGGCTGACGGCGGAGTACGACAACTACCGCCGCCGCTCGGTCTCCGACCGCCAGGAGGCCGTCCGCCAGGGCCGCGCCGGCGCGCTGATGCCGATGCTGGAGGTCTACGACGACCTGCGCCGGTCGCTCGACGCGGCCCAGAGCGCGGGGCAGGGCGCCGCCAGCAGCGACGCGCTGGTCCAGGGCGTGGAGCTGGTGTTCCAGAAGTTCTCCGACGCCCTCGGCAAGGCGGGCGTGACCCCGATCGAGGCCGTCGGCGAGCCGTTCTCCGAGGAGCTGCACGAGGCCATGATGCAGCAGCCGGCGCCGGACGACACCGCGTCCGGCACGGTCCTGGCGGAGATCCAGCCCGGCTACCGCCTGGGCGACCGCGTGCTCCGCCACGCCCGCGTCATCGTCGCCGAGTAACCAGGCCGCGCGGTCCGCGTAGCGTTTCAACCCCCTCCCGTCTTATGCCCAGCACCGCCGAGCGCGACTTCTACGAGATCCTGGGCGTCGGCCGCCAGGCCAGCGCAGACGAGATCAAGAAGGCCTATCGCAAGAAGGCCTTGGAGTTCCACCCCGACCGCAACCCCGGCGACGACCAAGCCGAGGCCAGCTTCAAGGAGGCCGCCGAGGCCTATGAGGTCTTGTCCGACTCGGACAAGCGCGCCCGCTACGACCGCTTCGGCCGCCAGGGCCTCAACGCCGGCGGGGGGCCGGCGGGCGGGTTCACCGACATCTCGGACATCTTCTCGGCGTTCTCGGACATCTTCGGCGCCGGCGACAGCCGGTTCGAGGACGTCTTCGGCCGCCAGCCCGGCCAGCGCCGCGGCCAGGGACGCCCCGGCACCGACCTGCGCGTCCGGCTGGCGCTGACGATGGAGGAGGTGGCCGAGGGCGTCGAGCGCCAGCTTAAGCTGAGGAAGTTCGTCGGCTGCGGCCACTGCGACGGGACCGGCGCCGAGGACAAAAGCGAGGGGTACACGACGTGCGCGACGTGCCAGGGCGCCGGCGAGGTCCGCCAGGTGTCGAACTCGTTCTTCGGGCAGTTCGTCAACGTCCAGCCGTGCCCGACGTGCCAGGGCGAGGGCCGCACCATCGACACCCCGTGCACGGTGTGCCAGGGCGAGGGCCGCGTCAAGGGCGAGGAGAGCGTGACCGTCGAGGTGCCGGCCGGCGTCTCCAGCGGGCACTACCTGCAGATCCGGGGCTCCGGGAACGCGGGCGTCCGGGGCGGCGCGCCCGGCTCGCTGCGCGTCGAGATCGAGGAGCAGGAGCACGAGCACTTCCGGCGCGATGGCCTCGACGTGGTCCACGACCTGTTCCTCTCCTTCCCCGACGCCGCGCTCGGCGCCGAGGCGACGGTGCCGACGCTGAAGGGGAGGGCCAAGCTCCAGATCGACCCCGGAATGCAGTCCGGCCGGGTTCTTCGGATGCGCGGGCGCGGGCTGCCCGAGGTCGGCGGCGGGCGCCGCGGCGACCAGCTGGTGCAGGTCCACGTCTGGACGCCGGAGCAGTTGTCGGAGCCGCTGCGCGAGGCGCTGGAGCAGCTGCGCCTGGAGCCCGACCTCAAGCCCCAGCCGCCCAAGGGCAACCGCAAGGGGTTCTTTAGCCGGGTCAAGGACGCCTTCGTCGGGTAGCTCCGGACTGGCGGGCGCTTTGCGCGAGAGAGACCAGGCGGCTGTCCGCGAGAGTTGCGGCATGCTCGAACCCCGGTGGGGGAGCCGCGGCGTTCGGCCCCGCACTCTCTGAGATTGGAGGTCGCAAGGAGACAAGACCGCAGCGAGACGGCTGGGACCTGTGCGCGGCGGACCTCGTCCCACGGCTCCGCCCCGCCGACTGCCCGTGTCCACGCCCCCCACCGACCTCCGCCCCGAGCGCCCGACGGCCGTGCCCGCCAGCGGCGACGCGCTCCGACTCGCGCTCCGCGACTGGCCCGCGCCGGTCGTGGTCGTGACCACCCAGGCGGAGGGCGAGCCCCGTGGCGCCACCATCGGCTCGTTCACCAGTGTCTCGCTCGACCCGCCGCTGGTGTCGATCAACGTCACGCACGGGTCGTCGCTGCACACGGCCCTGGGCGCCGGGGAGGGCTGGGCCGTCCACTTGCTGGCCGCCGACCAGGCCGAGGTCGCCGAGCACTTCGCCCGGCCCGACCTGGCCGGTGCCGACCAACTGGCGCCGTTCCCGCACGCGGCCGGGAGCCCGCCGCTGCTGCGCGGGGCGCTGGCGATCCTGCTCTGCGCGCCGCACGCCCGCTTCGAGGCCGGCGACCACACCGTGTTCGTGGGCCGGGTGGGCAGCGTGGTCGAGGGCGCCGGCCGGGAGCCGCTGCTCTACTACCGCCAGTCGTACCGGGGCGTGGGGGGGCGGGTCGAGGGCTAGCGCCCCGAGGTCTGGATCGTTAAGAGGCGTTGGGGATCGGGCCGCCGTCGTAGGCGCCCAGGCCAAAGAGCGCGAAGTCGTAGCGGGCGGGGTCGTCGGGGTCGAGGGCGCGGCAGACGTCGGTGAGCTCCTGGACCGCCCGCCAGTCGTCGTAGCGCCGCTCCAGCAGCCCCAGCCGGCGTGCCTGGGTGCCGGTATGGACGTCGAGCGGGATCACGAGCTGGCTGGGCTCCACATCAGGCCACAGGCCGAGGTCGACGGGGCCGGGGCGCGTCATCCAACGCGCGTACATCGACAGCCGCTTGCACGCGCTCCCCGTCGAGGGCCGGGCGAGGTGCTTGGACCGCACGCCCGCCGGGTGCGCCAGTAGGGTGTCGGAAAAGCGCTGGATGGCCGGGCCGATGTCGGACTGGCGGTCGAGGCCGGCGGCGAACAGGGCGCCGAGCGATCCGTGCGCGTCCAGGGCCGCGCGCACGGCCGTCGTCAGGGCGATGGCGTCGGCGGAGCAGAACGTGCGGTGCTTGAAGCCCTCCAGCGCGTCCCACCGGCGCGAGCCGAAGTCGCGGACAAAGCGGTGGGGCCGTCCGTCCATCCGCTCGACCAAGTCCGCCAGCTTGGCCAGGATGACGGAGCGGCGGCCCCAGGCCAGCAAGGCGGCGTAGAGCCCGATGACCTCCTGGTCCGCCGGGTCGTCGAAGGCCCAGACGGCGGAGATCGGGTCGTCCGGGATAAAGGCGGCACGCTCGTAGCGCGCAACCAAGGGGTCGAGGAGCGCGCGCGTGGCGTCGAGGTCCATGCTAGAAACGGCCGAGGGCCGTCCGGAGACGGCCCTCGGCGCTCAGTCGGGGTGGGTCGCTACTCGGCGGACGGCTTGCCGACGGTCTTGGCGTCGTCGCCACCGGCCTGGTCGGTCGCGACCGGATCGTTGGCGTTGGCGACGGCCTCGGCGGCGGTGTCGCGCTCGATCACGACGGTGACGTCGGAGACGAGGGCCGCCAGCGCGCCGACGGCGGCGATGGCCGGGCTCATCAGCAGGGCCGCGGCGCCGGCGCCGACGCCGACCGTGAGGGGGATCTCCAGCAGCGTCTTGCCCTCGCGCTTGATCGTGACGCGCTTGACGTTGGCGTCCTCGATGGCCTCGCGGACCTTGTCCACGACTTGGTTCGAGGCCAGCTTGATCTCCTCGACGGCGTCGGTGGCGCGGTCGCGCGCGGCGTCGGCCAGGCGCTTGGCCTCGGACTGGAGGGAGGGGTCGGTGTTGCCGGCGGGCGTGGGGGTCGTGTCGGGCATGGGATCGCGGGGGAGGGGAGCGCAAACCACGGCGGAGGGGCCGTGCCGGTTCCTTCCGGGGCATCCGGCTGGGGCTTTCCTCCCGGTCCGTTTCGTTTCGAAACCTCCGCCCCGGGGGGCTGCGGAAGCGTCGATGGCGCGTGTTGCAGGTGCTTGAGGCCGTTACCTCGTTGGACAAGGCACTCTGGCGCGACGCGGTGGACGAGTAAACCGAGAGAGCAGCGAGGCGGCGCACCTGGGCACGGCGCTGGCAGGAGACGGACTCGAATCCCTGGCAGCCACCCGGCCGCCGTCCTCTCCGCCCCGACAACCAGGGGGCACTACCACCCGAGGCCCCCGCCTCACCAACACCACACCACACTATGGGACAGCAACAGCTCCTCCTCCTCGTCCTGGGCATCGTCATCGTCGGCCTGGCCGTCGTCGTCGGCATCCAGGCCTTCGGAGAGAACCAGAAGAAGGCCAACGCCGACGCGATGGTCAACGACGGCGTCCGCCTGGCGTCTGATGCCCAGGCCTGGGCCCTCAAGCCGACCGCGTTCGGCGGCGGCAACGGCGACTTCAAGAAGGGTGATACTGCCACCTTCGTGACTCTTGCCGACCTCGGCTACGCAACGAGCCCGTACACCAACCTCAATGCCGACACTGGCTACACCATCGTCGCAAGTGGCCCGGGTATCCTGATCACGGGCGACAACACCTCGCCGGTGAACAAGGTGCAGGTCCGTGTCTGCGGCACCGGCCCCGAAGACATCACAACGGTCGTGAATGGCACCGGCACGCCGACCGCTTGCCCTTCCGCATAACTGACCTATAGGGGAGGTAGCTACCTCCCTGCCTCCTTCGAGGGCGATTGCCCTCTCTGCACATAACTCAAACTACAGAATACCATGGGACAGCAACAACTCCTCCTCCTCGTGCTGGGCATCGTCATCGTCGGCCTGGCCGTCGTCGTCGGCATCCAGGCCTTCGGAGAGAACCAGAAGAAGGCCAACGCCGACGCTATCACCAACGACGTGATCCGCATCGCTTCCGACGCCCAGGCATGGAATCTCAAGCCCGCCGCTTTCGGCGGTGGCGACGGCGAGTTCACCGACGTCGGTCTCGTCGGGCTCGGCTACGAACTGGGCAAGGGCGACGCCAACGGCACTTCGTATGGCAACCTCAACGGCTCGTTCTCGGTCACCGAGACGGGCGGGACCGTCACGATCACCGGGTGCAACTCGAGCACCGGCAACCAGGTCGTAGCGGAGGTCGACGGCACCGGCCCGGACGACATCACGACGACGCAGTCGAACGCGGCCACGTGCGCCAATGAGGCATAGCTAGCGAAAGCCGGCAGCCTAGCCGGCGCGCCCCGCCCGGACCTTCCGGGCGGGGCGCTCGTGCGTCCGCCCCGCTGGCGACGCGCGCCGCCAGTGGGACCCGGGCGGCGACGGGGGCGTACCCGGCAGACCACCGCTGGCACGCCGCATGGACTACCGCGACCGCATCACCGTCGAGCCGGATACGCGCAGCGGCAAGCCGTGCGTCCGGGGCACCCGCATCACCGTCACGGACGTGCTGGAGTACATGGCCGGCGGGATGAGCGTCCAGGAGATCCTGGCGGACTTCCCGGCCCTCACCGCAGCTGACATCCAGGCGGTCTTGGCGTTTGCTGCGGATCGGGAGCGGCGCCTGTTCACGGCGGCGTGAGGCTGCTCCTGGACGAGAACCTGTCGTGGCGCCTCGCCTCTCGGCTAGCGGACCTGTTCCCGGGCTCGGCGCACGTGGACCAGGTCGGACTGCACGGTGCTCCTGACACGGCCGTCTGGGAGGTCGCTCAGTCCGAGAGGTACGTGGTCGCATCGAAGGACGCGGACTTCTACTAGCGGAGCGTAGCACACGGCCCTCCGCCCAAGGTCGTCTGGCTCCGAATCGGGAACGGCCCAGCCTCCGCCGCTGAGCGTGTGCTCCGCGAGCACGCCAGCCTGCTCGCCCGGTTTGAGGCCGACCCCGACGCCGGGTTCATCGTCCTGCCCTCCGCTTCCTACTGACCCGTGTCGTCCCCGCTGGCGACGCGCGCCGCCAGTGGGACCGAGCCGCCGGGTTCCAGGTGGCCGGGGGCTGGCCGTGGCGGTCCGCCAGTGAGTCGGCGCTTGGCTGGCCGGGGTTCAGGGCCGTTGCGGGTTGGCCTGGGGCGGTCCGTAGCTCCCGAGACCTAAGACATCCGCTCCCACGTCTGTACAACCCAGCGCCTGGCGGTCGGCGCCCGCCCGCCCGCCGTCGCTCTCGAAGTACCCGCACCTCGCGCGCGACCCCACCGTCTCCGCTGGCGCCCCGATCATCCGGGGGACGCGCACGACCGTCCGCGCGGTGGCGGAGTACCACCAGTGGCTCGGCATGAGCGCGGACGACATCCGGACGGCTCTGCCGCACCTGCGGCTGGCGGAAGTCCACACGGCGCTGGCGTATTACTTCGACCATCAAGCGGAGATCGACGCGCAGCTCATGGCGGAGAGCGACTTCGAATCGCTCCGAGAGCAGAGCGGGGGGCTCCTGGAGCGGTTCACGCCTGACGAGGTGCCCCCCAGGCCATGAGCGTCGGGTTCTACCTCGACGAGGACGTCCAGGTGTTTCTCGGCGAGGCGCCACAGGCGCGCGGCATCGACGCCGTCCACGCCTACCAGGCTGACCGAGGCGGTGACAGCGACGACGCTCAACTCTCGTTCGCGACAGCCGAAGGCCGCTGCATGGTCAGCTACAACCGGCGGGACTCCGCCCGCCTTGCCGGAGAGTGGATGGCAGACGGCCGCCATCACGCAGGTGTGGTGGAGGCCGTCCGGCGTGCCCCGGGTGACGTGCTCCGGTCGCTCGTGGCGGTGACAGCGGCTTGCACTAGCGAGATGCTACGTGACCGGCTCCTGTTCATCTAGTCGGTCACCGGCGCCGCTTGGCCCTAGCGGTGGGCGTGGCCGAGAGCGGGTCTTGGGGCCAGTGGTGCTTGGGGTAGCGGCCACGCATGTCCTTGCGCACGTCGGAGGTTGCGTCGCGCCAGAACGAGGCGAGGTCGGTTCGGCCGTGGGTGGGGCCGCCAGGGGGAACGGGCGAGGGCCTGGCGCGTGTGCCTTCCTCCGTCCGTCGTCTTCATGCACCCCGATTCCAACGCCGTCGTGATTCCTGGCGACGTGCTGCTGGCAGCGCGTCTGACCGAGAGCGAACTCCGGCAGGAGATCGCGGTCACGTTGTTCGGGCAAGATCGCCTGACAGCAGGACAAGCGAGCCGGCTAGCGGGATTGGGCCACGTCCGGTTCATGCACCTGGCCGCCAGTCGCGGGCTCCACCCGCACTACGATGTGGAGGACTTCGAGGCTGACCTGACCACCCTCCGCGACCTGGGCCGGCTGTGACGGTCGTCAGCGACGCCTCGCCGCTGATTGGTCTGGCGGCCGTGGGCAAGCTCGATCTTTTGCGGTCGCTGTACGGCGAGGTGTGGATCCCAGAAGCGGTCCACCGTGAAGCCGTGGCATCCCGGCCCGATGCCCCGGGGGGAGACGCCATCGGGGCGTCGCCCTGGGTCCGCGTGCGCCCGGTGACCGACGCTCGACTCGTTGCCGCACTTGCAGTAGAGTTGGACCCAGGGGAGGCCGCGGCCATCGCGCTTGCTGCCGAGGCCGACGCCACGCTGCTGCTGATGGACGAGCGCCGAGGCCGCGCCGTCGCGACCCGCATGGGGCTGAGGGTCATCGGCGCGCTGGGCACGCTGGTCGAGGCGAAGGGGCGCGGTCTGCTCGACGCCGTGCGGCCCACCCTGGATGCGATGGCTCAGGACGCCGGGTTCCGTGTCAGCGACCGGCTCTACGCGCGCGTGCTCGCAGAGGTGGGCGAGGACGCGTAACCGCCCTCCCGCCCCTGCTTCACCGTCGGCGTTTGGCCCTGGCGGTAGGCGTGGCCGAGAGCGGGTCTTGGGGCCAGTGGTGCTTGGGGTAGCGGCCGCGCATGTCCTTCCGCACGTCGAAGTAGGCGTCGCGCCAGAACGAGGCGAGGTCGGCGGTGACTTGGACGGGGCGCTGGGCCGGGCTCAGCAGGTGCATCACGACCGGGACCGCGCCGCCGAGCACGCGCGGCGTCCGCTGCATCCCGAACACCTCCTGCAGCCGGACCGCCAGCACGGGCGCTTGGGCGTCCGAGTAGTCGATGGGGCGGACCGACCCGCTGGGGACCGTCACGTGCGACGGCGCCAGCCGGTCTAGCTCGCCGCGCGACGGCGCGAGCTGGCCCAGCACCGTCGCCAGGTCGAGCCGGCCCAGGTCCGACAGCCGCGACATCCCGGCGAGGTACGGCGCGAGCCAGTCGTCCAGGTCGCCGAGCAAGGCGTCGTCGGAGACGTCGGGCCAGCCGTCGCGGTGGGCGTGCAGGAACGCTAGCCGGTCGCGCAGCCGCCGCGTCTCCTTGGACCACGGCAGCGCCCGCAGCCCGGACTGGCGGACGCCCTCCGCCAGCGCGGCGGTGACCAGGTGGGGCGGGGGGGACGGGAGTGGGCCTTGGCGCAAGACGACGGCGCCCAACCGGGCGACGTGTCGGGCCGAGACTCGGCCGGCCTGGGCGTCCCACTCGACGGCGTCCTCGCTTACGACCTGGTCGGGGAACAGGGCCTCGATCTCGTCGGCGGTAACCGGGGCGGCGGAGAAAACGCGCGCGCCGCCTGGCCGGTCGTCCAGGGCGCCGACGGCGAGGAACGGGGCGTCGGCCAGGCTTTGGCCGGGGTCGAGCCAGGCCTGGCGGCCCTCGCGCAGGCGGTACCGCGCGCCTTGGGCGGCCTCCCCGACGCGCTGGGCGACGCGGTCGGGGTAGGCAAGGGCCAAGAGGCGGCCGGTTTCTTCGACGTCCCCGGGGGCGTCCGTCGCGTCCCACGCCCGGCGCCAGCGTGTGGCTTCGCGCCGCGCGCTGTCGAGGGCGCCCCGGTCTAGCTTGGTCCCCGCCAGCGTCTGCCGACTCCCGCGCAAGGCCTCAACACGCAAGCGAGCGTCCACGTCGGGCAGGCGGCCGTCCCACCGGAACAGGTCGCGCTCGCCCAACAGCCCCGCCAGGTCAGCGCCCAACCCCGCCAGCCCCAGGTCGCGCGCGCGGACGGCGAGGTGCGCCAGGCGCGGGTGGAGGGGCAGCCGGGCCATCGCCCGTCCGTGCGGCGTCAGGGCGCCGTCGGCGTCCAGGGCGTCGAGCTCGGCGAGCAACTGGCGGGCGGCGTCGAAGGCGGCCGGCGGCGGCGGGTCGAGCCAGCGGAGTTCGTCGGGCGCGGCGCCCCACGCGGCCAGGTCGAGGGCCAGCGGGGCGAGGTCGGACTGGGTGATCTCGGCCGGCGCGAACGGGCGGAGCGCCGCCTGCTCGACGGCGCTCCACAGCCGGTACGCCACGCCCGGCTCGGTCCGCCCCGCGCGCCCGGCGCGCTGCTCGGCCTCGGCCCGGCTCACGCGCACGGTCTCCAGCTTGGACATCCCGCTGGCGGCGTCGACGCGCGGGCGCCGCGCCAGCCCGGAGTCCACGACCACGCGGACGCCCTCGATGGTCAGGCTGGTCTCGGCGATCGAGGTCGCCAGCACGACTTTGCGGCGGCCGGGCGGCGCGGGCTCGATGGCGGCGTCCTGGTCGCGCGCGCTCAGGTTGCCGTAGAGCGGCGCCACGATCACGTCGCCGGGCAGCCCCGCCAGTCGCTCGGCGGTCCGGCGGATCTCGCCGGCGCCGGGCAGGAACGCCAGCACGCTGCCGGGCTCGTCCGCCAGCGCGCGGCGGACGGCGTCGGCGACGGCGTCCTCGATGCGGGGCGGTCGGCCTCCGGCCCGAGTCTGAGGCGCGCCGAGGTAGACGGGCTCGACGGGGAACGCGCGACCCTGGCTGATCACGACGGGCGCCCCGCCCAGCAGCCTAGAGAACCGCTCGCCGTCGAGCGTGGCGCTCATCGCCAGGATCTGCAGGTCCGGGCGGAGCAGCTCGCGCGCTTGCAGGCTCAGCGCCAGCCCCAGGTCGGAGGCCAGGCTCCGCTCGTGGACCTCGTCGAAGATCACGACCGCGACGCGGCGTCCGTCCTCCAGCGAGGGGTCCGAGAGCAGGCGCCGCGTCAGAATCCCTTCAGTGACGACCTCGACCCGGGTGCGGCGACCGACCTTGCTCTCGCCCCGCACCCGGAACCCGACGGTCTCGCCGACGCGCTCGCCCAGCTGCGACGCCAGTCGGCGCGCTGCGGCCCGGGCGGCCACGCGGCGGGGCTCCAGCATCACGATGGTGCCGTCGCGAGCGGTGTCGAGCAGCGCGAGCGGCACGCGCGTCGTCTTGCCCGCCCCGGTCGGCGCCTGGAGCACGGCCACGCCCGCTTGGCCCAGCGCGTGCGCCAGCCGCGGCAGCACGGCGTCGACGGGGAGTGGGGGGCCGGGGAGCATGGGGTGGGGCGCTGGGCGGCCAAGGTACCCGGGGCCTCGGCCGTCCTGCTCGACTGGCGGCGCGCCTGGCGGACCTTGAGGAGCACGCGTCGGCGGCTTGCCGGCGGCGGGGGTGTGGGGACAAACGGGTGCCCGGCGAGTACGAGCACCGTCCGCACCCCGCCTATGTCCCCCTCCGTCCGCATCCGCGTCCTCTGGGAGCGCTACATCGCCCCGACGCGCGCCGAGGCGAACCCCGGCTTCCGGGCCGTGCTGGACAGCGCCACCTCGATCGGGCTGCGCGTCGCGGGGTTGTTCGGGGTCGTGGCCTTGCTCGGCGGCGGGGCCGCCGCGCTCCTGACGGGCGTGCTGGGCGGCGGCGGCATGCGGGACTCGGCGGGGCAGATCTCCGAGCTGCTCTCGGGCACGCTGTTCGTCTACGCCGCCGCGGCGGTGTTCCTGATCGTGGCCCGGTTCCGCCCGGGC
Organism: Rubricoccaceae bacterium; assembly: GCA_963789285.1. GTDB lineage: Bacteria > Bacteroidota > Rhodothermia > Rhodothermales > Rubricoccaceae > Rubrivirga. The sequence continues at coordinate 524,373 of CAWBJZ010000004.1, read as the reverse complement.
GTGGTGCTGGCGCGGTGGCTGGTGGCCGCGTTCGTGCTGATCGGCGCGATGACGCTGACCTACCAGGAGATCATCCGGGGGGACTTCGAGTTCCTGGCGGCCTGGCTGTCGCTGTTCCTGGTCTTCACCGTGGGCACCGTCCCGTTCCAGCCCGTCCAGACGCTGGTGCTGGGCGGCGTGATCACGCTCCTGCACACGCTCTCGGTGGCGCTGGCGGGCTCGACGGGGACGATGCTCGACCCGGGCGAGTCGGTCCGCCGGCTGTCCTTCTTGCTCCTGATCACGTTCCTGTGCACGGCCATGAGCGCGGCGCTCTACGCCGGCCGCCAGGCCCAGCACCGGGGCACGCAGCGGCTGGCCCGGCTGCGCGACCGCCTGCAGGCGCGCGGCCGAGAGCTGGAGGCGCGGAAGGCCGAGCTCGAAGAGCAGCAGGTCGAGCTCGAAGCGTCGGTGTCGCGGCTGGGGCAGGCCCAGACGCAGCTGGTGCAGCAGGAGAAGATGGCGTCCCTGGGCCAGCTCACGGCCGGGGTGGCGCACGAGCTCAAGAACCCGCTCAACTTCGTCAACAACTTCGCCCAGCTCTCCGTCGAGCTCTTGGACGAGCTGGAGGACGAGCTGGTCGAGGACCCCGACCGCCCCGTCGGCGAGGCGCTGGAGGCGTCGGCGGACCTGGTGGACGACCTGCGCTCGAACGCCTCCAAGATCCGCGAGCACGGCCGTCGCGCCGACGGCATCATCCGCTCGATGCTGGCGCACAGCCGGGCCACGCCGGGCCCGAGCCGCCTGGCCCCGCTCAACAGCCTGCTCAAAGAGTACGTGGGGCTGTCCTACCACGGCATGCGCGCCGAGCACTCCGGGTTCAACGTCGACATCCAGACCGAGCTGGACCCGGACGTGGGCCAGGTGACGATGGTGCCCGAGGAGATGGGCCGGGTGTTCCTGAACCTGCTCGACAACGCGCTCCAGGCGATGCGCGCGCGCGCCGCCAGCGAGGAGGCCGGCTACCAGCCCGTGCTCCGCGTGACGTCCGAGCCGTTCGAGGGCCAGGGCGTCCGGGTGCGGATCACCGACAACGGGATGGGGATCCCCGAGGACGTCCGCGAGCGCGTCTTCGAGCCGTTCTTCACCACCAAGCCGACGGGCGAGGGGACGGGCTTGGGCCTGTCGCTGTCCTACGAGATCGTGGTCCACGGCCACGGCGGCGCGCTCGACGTCGAGACGGAGCCGGGCGAGGGCACCACGTTCGTCGTCACCCTGCCCGGCGAGGCGCCCCAAGCTGGCTAGCTGCGGAACGGGTGGGCGCCTAGGCCGTCGCCTGGTCCCGAACGTCCCCCGCACGCGCAACCCCCCAACCCCCGCCCCTGCGCGGGCCACGACACTCCCACCCCTCAACCCCCACCCCGATGTCCGACTCCCCCGACCTCACCCCCGCCGAGTTCGTCCGCCAGCGTGCCGGCGACGCGCCGCTCCTCGACGTCCGCACGCCTGATGAGTTCGCCCAGGGCCACCTGGCGGGCGCCGTCAACGTGGACGTCCGCGAGCCCGACTTCAAGGACCGCGTCGGGGAGCTCGACCTGCCGGCCGACGCGCCGGTCTACCTCTACTGCGGGTCGGGCAAGCGGGCGGGCCAGGCGACGGCGACGCTGCGCGAGCTGGGCCACGCCGGGGCCGTGAACGTGGGCGGACTTGACGACCTGGCTCAGGCGGGTGCGGAGGTCTCCTAGCCCGGGGCCCAGGCGCAACACTGCAGCGGAGGCGGACGTACCGGCGGGACAACGATCTGAACCCCAATGTCCGTCCTCCGATTCCTGGCCGCGGCCCTCGTCGCCCTGGCCTCGGCCGCGCCCCAGGCGCAGCCCGCCGCGCTCGCCTTCGACGACCCGCTGGGCGACGGCCCCGTCTTCCGCGTCACCATCGACGGCATGATCGACAACGCGCTGGCGGCCTACGTCGAGCGCGCCTTGGCCGACGCTGAGAAAGCCGACGCCTCCGTCGTCGTGTTCGACATCGACACGTTCGGGGGGCTGCTCGAAGCCGCCGACGTGATCCGCAAAGCGATCCTGTCCACCGAGGTCCCGACGGTCGCCGTGATCGACCGGAACGCGGCCTCGGCCGGCGCCCTGATCGCCTACGCCAACGACCGCATCGTCTTCGTGCCCGGCGCCTCGATGGGCGCCGCGACGGCCGTCAACCAGACGGGCGACTACGCGCCGGAGAAGATCCAGAGCTACACGCGCGGGCTCATGCGCGCGACGGCCGAGGCGACCGGACGCGACCCCCGCATCGCCGAGGCCATGGTGGACGAGACGCTGGCCGTCGAGGGCGTGGTCGCGGAGGGCCAGCTGCTCACGATCTCGTCCGAGGAGGCGCTCAAGCTGGGCGTCGCCGACGCCGTGCTGCCGTCGGCCGACGCCGTCGTGGAGGCGCTGGGCGGCGAGCGCGAGCAGGTCGCGCACGCGGCGTCGCGCGCCGAGAAGGTGCTGCGGTTCCTGGGCTCGCCGGCGGTCGCGTCGCTGCTCCTGATGATGATGATGGGCGGGCTGTACTTCGAGATCCAGACGCCCGGCGTCGGGTTCGCCGGCGCGATCGCGCTCGTGGGCGCGTCGCTGTTCTTCGCGCCGCACTACTTGTTGGGGCTGGTCGAGAGCTGGGAGATCGCCCTCTTCGCCGTCGGCGTGGGGCTGCTGCTGCTGGAGGTGTTCGTGACGCCGGGCTTCGGCGTGTTCGGCATCGGCGGGATCCTGCTCACCGTGGCCGCCCTCTTCATCGCGCTCATCCCCAACGTGGGCTTCAACTTCCCCAGCGACGGCGAGATCGCGCGTGCGACCACCACGCTCGCGGCGGCATTCGTGCTGCTGGGCCTGCTGGCGGTGTCGCTCAACAAGTACTTGCCGAGGTCCGAGAGACTAGGCCGGCTGGTGCTGGCGCCCGAGCTGTCGGCGGCCGAGGGGTACACCTCGGCCGCGACCCAGTCGGACCTGATCGGGATGACGGGCACCGCGCTGACGCCGCTGCGGCCCTCGGGCACCGTCGACATCGACGGGCGCCGGATCGACGTGGTCTCGGAGGGCCCGATGGTGAGCGCCGGCGCCTCGGTCGAGGTGACGCGCTCGCGCGGCTCGGTCGTCGTCGTGCGCGAGGTCGTCGCGTGACCCCCGCCCTCCTCGTCCGCCAGCCGCCGTGCCCGTGGAGCTGCTGATCCCCATCGCGCTGATCCTGGTCGGCCTGGCGCTCGTCGTGGTCGAGGTCACGCTGGTGCCGGGCACCAACGTCGTCGGCGTGGTGGGCGTGCTCGGCGCGGCGGCCGGCGTGGTGCTGGCGTTCGTCGAGTTCGGAGCGGCGGGCGGCTTGGGCACCCTGGCCGCGACGGTGCTGGCGGCGGGCGGGCTGGCCTACGTGCTGTGGGAGTCGGGCGCCTGGGACCGCTTCGTGCTCTCGGACAGCCTGCTCCGCGACACCGCGGCCGACGCGACCGAGCACGAGTCGCGTGCGCGCCTGCTGGGCCGCGACGGGACGGCGGTGACGCCGCTGCGGCCGGCGGGCCTGGCCGAGATCGACGGCCAGCGCGTCGAGGTCGAGACCGAGGGCGCGTTCGTGGCGTCGGGCAGCCGGGTCCACGTGGTCGCGCTCGACCGGCGCCGCGTGATCGTGCGGATCGAGGAGTAGCCGCGCGACGCAGAGCGCCGGCGCTCGGGGACCCCCGCCCGCCCTCGGTCGTCCTTCCGCCCATGACCGTTCAACCGACTCGGCTGCCGGGCGTGCTCCTGGTCGAGCCGCGCGTGTTCGGCGACGACCGGGGCTTCTTCCTGGAGCGCTACCACGCCAAACGCTACGCCCAAGCCGGCATCGACGCCCGCTTCGTCCAGGACAACCACAGCCGCAGCGCCGAGGGCACGCTGCGCGGGCTGCACTTCCAGAGGCGGCACCCCCAGGGCAAGCTGGTCGAGGCCGTGCGCGGGCGCATCTGGGACGTCGTCGTCGACTTGCGCCGCGGCTCCCCAACGTTTGGGCAGTGGCAGGGGCACGTCCTGTCCGACGAGGCGCACCGCCAGCTCTACGTGCCGCCCGGGTTCGCACACGGCTTCTGCGTGCTCTCCGAGACCGCCGACGTGCTCTACAAGTGCACCGACGTCTACCGGCCGGACGACGAGGGCGGCGTCGCCTGGAACGACCCGGGCCTGGGCATCGAGTGGCCGGCGGCCGCGCCCCGGCTCTCCGACAAAGACCGCGCGCTGCGCCCGCTCGCGGACCTCGGCCCCGACGACCTCCCCCACGTCACGTTCGACTCATGAGACTCTTGGTTACGGGTGCGGCTGGCCAGGTCGGCCGCGAGATCGTGCGGCTGGCGTCCGGTCTGGGCGTGGAGGTGGTCGCGTTGGACCGCGCGGCGCTCGACGTTACCGATGCCCAGGCCGTCCGCCAGGCCGTCGCCCAGTCGCGCGCCGACGCCGTCGTCAACGCCGCCGCGTACACGGCCGTCGACCGCGCCGAGAGCGACCACGCCCTCGCCTTCGGCGTCAACCGCGACGGCCCGCGCCACCTCGCCGACGCGTGCCGCCAGCAGAGCGTGCCACTCGTGCACATCTCGACCGACTACGTGTTCGACGGAACGAAGGGCACGCCCTACGAGCCCGACGACCCCGTTGCGCCGGCCAACATCTACGGCGAGAGCAAGGCGGCCGGGGAGGACGCGGTCCGGGAGGCGTGGGACCGCCACCTGATCGTCCGCACGGCCTGGGTGTTCAGCCGCTACGACGGCAACTTCGTGACGACGATGTGGCGGCTGGCCGCCGAACGCGACCGGCTGGGCGTCGTCGCCGACCAGTGGGGCCACCCGACCGCCGCCGCCGACGTGGCCCGGACGGCGGTCGCGGCGGCTCGGCGCGCGCTCGACGGCGTGTCCGGCACGTTCCACGTCGCCGGATCCGAGCTCGCGACCTGGCGCGACCTCGCCGCCGCCGCCGTCGCCGTCGACGGGGTGCCCACGGTCCCCGTGGATCCCATCGCGACCTCGGACTACCCCACCGCCGCCGCCCGGCCGGCCCGCGTGGAACTCGCGATGGGGGAATCCCTCGACCGCCTCGGGCTCGCCCCGCTCGACTGGCGGGCGTCGCTGGAGGCCGAAGCGCGCGCTCGATTCGGTGTGTCCGGATGAGCCGCCAGCCCGGCCTGCGTCCTCGCGGATGAGCGGAATCGCAACCTGCGATCAAGGCGGTCGCGGCGCGGCGTTTTCACGGCCGAGCCACGCCGCCCCCGAGGCCGCCGGATAGCTTGGAACCGCTTCCGCCCGGGCCGATACTTCCAGGCGTTCCGTTCCTCCTCCCTCGACCTCCGACATGGCCTCCGTCATCCTGTCCGCCGCCCGCACGCCCGTAGGCTCCTTCGGCGGAGCCCTCGCCTCCGTTCCCGCGACCCAACTCGGTTCGGTCGCCATCACCGGCGCCCTAGAGCGCGCTGGCGTTTCGGGCGACGACGTCGACGAGGTGATCCTGGGCAACGTCGTCACGGCGGGCGAGGGGCAGGCGCCCGCACGCCAGGCCGCGCTCGGCGCCGACTTGCCCCAGTCGGTCGCGTGCATGACCATCAACAAGGTCTGCGGCAGCGGCATGAAGGCGGTCATGCTGGCCGACCAGGCTATCCGCGCTGGCGACGCCCAGGTCGTGGTGGCCGGCGGCATGGAGAACATGTCGCAAGCGCCGTTCTACCTACCGAAGGCGCGCTACGGATACGGCTACGGCAACGGCGAGCTGATCGACGGCCTGTTCCACGACGGGTTGCGCGACGCCTACGACGGCGTGGCGATGGGCGTCGCCGCCGACCAGTGCGGCGTGACGTGCAACGTGCCGCGCGAGCGCCAGGACGAGTTCTCGATCGAGAGCTACACGCGCGCCCAGGCGAGCACCCAGAACGGCGCCTTCGCCCAGGAGATCGTGCCCGTCACCATCTCGGGCCGCAAGGGCGATACCGTGGTCGAGACGGACGAGGAGCCGGCCAAGACCAACTTCGACAAGATCCCCCAGTTGCGGGCGGTGTTCTCGAAGGACGGGACGGTGACCGCCGCCAACGCCAGCACCATCAACGACGGCGCCGCCGCGCTCGTCGTCGCGTCCGATGAGTGGGCCGAGGCGAACGGCAAGGAGGTCATGGCCCGCATCGTGGCCTCGTCGCAGCACAGCCAGGCGCCGATGGAGTTCACGACGGCGCCGATCGAGGCCGTGAACAAGGTGCTCGACAAGGCCGGCATGACGCTGGACGACGTCGACCTGTTCGAGGTCAACGAGGCGTTCGCCGTCGTCGCGCTGGCGGCGCAGGACGCGCTGGGCATCCCGTCGGACAAGCTCAACGTGCGCGGCGGCTCGGTCGCCGTCGGCCACCCCATCGGCGCCTCAGGCGCCCGCATCCTGACGACGCTGCTGCACGAGATGGTGGCGCGCGACGCCAAGACCGGGCTTGCGGCGATCTGCATCGGCGGCGGCGAGGCGACGGCGATCATCCTGCAGCGCGACTAGCGAAAGGAGCCGGGGGCGCCTCCGATCCCTCGCCCGAGATCTCAGCTTTCAATCCTCAGCACCCAGACATGAACATCACCGTTATCGGCGCCGGCACGATGGGCAACGGCATCGCCCACGTCTTCGCCCAGTCCGGCCACGACGTCACGCTCGTCGACCTCGACCACGACCGGCTGGCGGCGGCCCGGGCGACCATCGACAAGAACCTGGGGCGGATGGTCTCCAAGGAGCGGATCACCGCCCAGGACCAGCAGGACACGCTCGACCGGCTCACGGCCGAGACCGACCTGTCGAAGGGCGTCGCCAATGCCGATCTGGTCGTGGAGGCGGCGACGGAGAACGCGGCGCTCAAGGCCAAGATCTTCGAGCAGATCGACGAGAACGCCCCCGCCGACGCCATCCTGGCGACGAACACGTCGTCGATCTCGATCACCCAGATCGCCGCCTCGACCGACCGACCGGAGCAGGTGATCGGGATGCACTTTTTCAACCCCGTCCCGGTGATGAAGCTGGTCGAGGTCGTGCGCGGCCTGGCCACCTCCGACGCGACCTACGAGACCGTCCGCCAGCTGGCCGACGACCTGGGCAAGACGCCCGTCGAGGTCAACGACGCTGCCGGCTTCGTCTCGAACCGCGTGCTGATGCCGATGATCAACGAGGCCGATCTTCTGCGTCCACGAGGGCGTCGCGACGCCCGAAGCCGTCGACCAGGTGATGACGCTGGGCATGGCGCACCCCATGGGCCCGCTGACGCTGGCGGACTTTATCGGGCTCGACGTGTGCCTGTCGATCATGGAGGTGCTGCACGCCGAGCTGGGCGAGGACAAGTACCGCCCGTGCCCGCTCCTGCGCAAGATGGTGGCCGCCGGACGCATGGGCCGGAAGTCGGGCCAGGGCTTCTACAGCTACGGCTGATCCCGCGCCGCGCTGGCGGTGACCGTCCGCCAGCGCGACGTGGCCGGGGACCGGCGTAGGTCGCAGCGGGTATGTGGGGGGCGTCCCTCAAACCTCGACTCCATGACCGTCCTCATCACCGGCGCCTCGGCCGGCATCGGCGCCGCGTGCTCCCGCGCCTTCGCGGCCGCCGGCGACCGCGTGGTGCTCGCGGCTCGGTCCGGCGACGCGCTTCAGGCCCTGGCCGACGACCTCAACGCGGAGCTGGGCGAGGGCACCGCCACGCCGGTCGTGCTCGACGTCACCGACCCCGACGCGCACCGCCAGGCGCTGGCCGACCTCCCCGATGGCCTGGCCGAGATCGACGTGGCCGTGTTCAACGCCGGACTGGCGAAGGGGCTGAAGCCCGTCTGGGAGAACACGCCCGACGAGGTCGACGCCATGGTCGACACCAACGTCAAGGGCGTGCTCAACGGCATCCGGGCCGTCGTGCCCGGGATGCTGGGGCGCAAGAGGGGGCACGTCATCGCAGTCGGCTCGACGGCGGCGCACGCGGTCTACCCCGGCGGCGTGGTCTACTGCGCGACCAAGCACGCCGTGCTCGCCATCGCGAACGGCCTCAAGGCCGACCTCCACGGCACGCCCGTCCGCGTGACGACGGTCTCGCCAGGCCTGGTCGAGACCGACTTCTCGTTCGTCCGCTTCGACGGCGACCGCCAGCGGGCCGACGCCGTCTACTCGGACACCGTCGCGCTGACGCCGGAGGACGTCGCCGACGCCGTGGTCTACTGCGCCCACGCGCCGGGCCGCGTCAACGTCCAGGAGCTGCTGCTGACGCCGCGCGTGCAGTCGGCGTACACCATGATCGCGCGCGGGCCGGACGCCGACGCGGTCGAGGGCCGCTAGGGAGCCCGTCCGCCGGCGCTGCGTTTCGGCCCCATGCTCCTCGCCCCCCTGCTCGCCCCGCTGGCGGACCGCCTGCGCCAGCCGCTGCCCGGCCACAGCGCTCACGCCGAGATGGCGCCCTTCCCAGCCCGAGCCGCCGCCGAGACGCTGTCCACGGAGCTGAACCAAGGGCGGCCGGCGGCCACGGTCGTGCTGCTCTATCCCGGCGACGAGGGCGAGGCGCGGTTTGTGCTGACGGTGCGGCACAGCGACTTGCGCGACCACGCCGGCCAGGTCTCGCTGCCTGGCGGGAGCCTGGACGGCGACGAGACGCCCGAGCAAGCGGCCCGGCGCGAGGCTTGGGAGGAGGTCGGCGTGGACCCGGACGCGCTCGACGTCCTGGGCGGGCTCACGCCGATCTACATCCCGCCGTCGCGGTTCTCGGTCTGGCCGATCGTGGCAGCCGTCGAGAGCCGTCCGCCGTTCGTGGCGCAGGAGACGGAGGTCGCCAAGATCCTAGACGTCCCGCTGGCGCACCTGCTCGACCGCGCGCGCCGCCAGCGGTCCACGCGCGACGCGCCGCTGGGCCGCTTCGAGGTGCCGTTTTTCGACCTGGCCGGTCACGAGGTGTGGGGCGCGACGGCGATGATGCTGGCGGAGTTCGCCGCCGTTGCGGAGTCGGTGGGCGGGTCCTGAGGAGGGCCGGCATCTGGCCAGGCTAGGCACGGACGGGTAGGCGTGTTTAGACGGAGTCTAGACTAAATCATACTGTTTGGATCTGTTCTAATGTCGTCTGGTTCGGGACCCAATCGGTGCGTCCCGGGTTTGCAGACTACAACAACCAAGCAAACCCATGATCGACCCCCAATCGCAGTGCACCGCGTGCACGCACCTCGACCGCCAGCGGACCGACGACCCGCTCTGCAACGCGTTCCCCGGCGGCATCCCCGAGGAGATCTGGACCAACGAGGTCCCCCACACCCGGAGCTACCCGGGCGACCACGGCCTTCACCTCGAGCTAATCCCGCTCGACGTGCTCCGCCAGCCGGGCGCCCAGGCGTAGCGGACTAGATCCTGGCGTCCGTGCCCCCCACTCTACCCAGGGTGGGGGGCTTTTTCGTGGTCCCCGCTTGCGACTGGCGGAGCCCGGGGTTGAGCCTACGCCTCGACGGGCTCGACGGCGTAGTGCCCGCGCGTGGTCTCGGAGACGAACGCGGCCGGGCGCGACGTGGAGTGGTAGAACAGGAGCAGGCAGCCGTGCTCCGACGCCTCCGCGACGAGCCGGTCGCGCCACGCCTGGCTGGCGGCGCCGTCGACGTCGTACTTCGCTTGGTAGCGACGCGTGACGCTGCCGGGCGTGCCCAGCACGTCGCCGCCGAAGATGGCCTGCAAGCCACCCGAATGCAGGCGGACGATCTGGTGCGCGCCGGTGTGCCCCCCGGTCACCTCCAACTCCACGCGGCCCAGCTCAGCGTCGCCCTCGGCCCAGACGAGTTGCCCCTCGCGGTCCAGCGTCTCCAGCACCAGGTCGCGTGCCCGCGCCGACTCCCCTTGGTAGCCCTCCGCCGTCGCCTCGGCGCGCTGCGCGACGTAGTCGGCGTCGGGGAACGTCGGCCGCCAGTCGGCGCCGACGGGCGTGATGGCGCCGCCGGAGTGGTCGAAGTGCAGGTGCGAGAGCACGACGCGGTCGACGGCCTCGGGCGCGACGCCGCGCGCGGCGAGCCCTTCGAGCAAGAACTCGGTGCCGCGGCCCTGGGCCCACGAGCCCAGCCCGGTGTCGATCAGCATCGTCGCCTCGGGCGTCTGGACCAGGAACGGCGTGACGGAGATGAACAGCGTGCCCTTGCGCGTGGGGTCGCCTTCGGCGTGGGGCACGAACCGCTTGTCCGCGCCGACGGTGAAGCGGCCCTCGGGCAACGCCTGGATGTCGAGGTCGCCGTAGGTCACAAGAGGGGAGGGGGATCCGGTAGAGCGCGCCGCTGGGGCCGTCTACGCCCGCGGTCCCGTAGAGACGCTGGGCGGGGGCGTCTTCTTGCGGCCTTCCATCCTACCCCGTCGAGTCCGTCGCGGAGGTCAGTCCTCGCCGGCGCGCTCGTACGCGGCGATGATGTCCTTGACCAGCTTGTGGCGCACGACGTCCTCCTTGTCGAAGTCCACGAACCCGATGCCGTCCACGCCTTCCAGGATGTGCCGCGCGCGGACCAGGCCCGAGGTCACGCGGTGGGGCAGGTCGGTCTGGCTGGCGTCGCCGGTGACGATGGCGCGGCTGCCGGCGCCCAACCGGGTCAAGAACATCTTCATCTGGCCGGCGGTCGCGTTCTGCGCCTCGTCCAGGATGACGAACGCCGAGTTCAGCGTCCGCCCGCGCATGTAGGCCAGGGGCACGATCTCGACGATGTTGCGCTCGAGGTAGCTCCGGAGCTTGTCGCCCTCGATCATGTCTTCTAGCGCGTCGTAGAGCGGGCGCAAGTACGGGTCCACCTTGTCCCGGAAGCCGCCGGGCAGGAAGCCCAGGCTCTCGCCGGCCTCGACGGCGGGTCTGGTGAGCACGATCTTTTTGACCTGGCGGCTCTTGAGCGCCGAGACCGCCAGCGCGACGGCGGTGTAGGTCTTGCCCGTGCCGGCGGGGCCGACCGCGAACGCGATGTCCGACTGGCGCGCCGACTCGACGAGCCTGGCCTGGCCGGGCGTCTTGGCCTGGATCGTGCCGCCCTTGGGCGTGAACAGGATCGCGTCCTGCCCGCCCGAGCGTTGCAACCCGGTCCCGACGCGGGCTAGGTCGAGGACGGTGTCGACGTCGTTCTCGGTCAAGTTGCCGTTCCGGTTGAGGATCAGCGTCAGCTCGCCCAGCACGCGCTCGATGCGGTCGACTTGGTCTTCGGGCCCGCGCAGCTTGAGCTGGTCGCCCCGGGCGACGACCCGAGTGTCGGAGAACGCCGCCTCGATCTTGCGGAGGTAGACGTCGTTGAAGCCGAAGAGCATCAGCGGCTCGGCGCCGGTGATGGCGACGGTGCGGTCGATGGGGGCGGAGATCTCAGCCAAGCAATCGGGGGAGGGGAGTGGGGAAGCTAGGGTCGGGCGGTGACGTCGGTGTGTCAAGGCTGGGGCAACGCGGGCGCCCTGGGCGGGGTCCCCCCGCCTCTGCGGGGGCAGGCAGCCCGCGCTCGGCGTCGGGATCGGCCCGACCGAGCGGGCGTACCCGGTCCATGCTCGACCGCCCCGCCCTCGTCGTCCCGTTCACCAAGATGGAGGGCGCCGGCAACGACTTCGTGGTCCTCGACAACCGGTTCCTGCGCTTCAGCGACGGCGAGCTGGCGGCGCTCGCGCGCCAGGCCTGCCCGCGCCGCACCGGCGTCGGGGCCGACGGGCTCTTGGCGCTCGATGAGGACGAGTCGGCGGACTTCCGGATGCGCTACCGCAACGCCGACGGCTCGCTGGCGACGATGTGCGGGAACGGCGCGCGCTGCCTGGCCCGCTTCGCCGCGCGCGCCGGGCTCGGCACCGACGACGGAGGCACGGTCTTCCTGTCCTTCGAGACCGACGGCGGCGGGTACCGCGCCCAGGTCCAGGGCCGCGGCCGCGGGGGCCCGGTCCGACTGGCGGTGCCGGCGGCGCGCGACTACGGACCCGGGCCGGAGGCCACGGTCCGGATCTGGACCGGGACCGAGCACGCCGTCGTGTTCACCGACGACGTGTCATCGTTCGACATCGAGGGCGAGGGGCGGCGCCTGCGCCACGACCCCGCCTTCGCGCCCGCCGGGACGAACGTCAACGCCGTCCAGGTCGTTGGGCCGGGCCGCGTCCGCGTGCGGACGTACGAGAAGGGCGTCGAGGCCGAGACGCTGGCGTGCGGGACGGGCGCGGTCGCCTCGGCGCTGGCGGCGGCGCTGGGCGAGCGCCTGGGGCCTGCAAACGGCGCCCGCCAGTCGGTCGCGGTCGAGATGCCCGGGGGGACGCTGGAGGTGGGCTTCGACGGCCGGGGGGAGAACCTGACGCTGTCCGGCCCGGCGGAGACGGTCTACGAGGGCACGCTGGAGTGGCGGGGGTAGCGGGGCTCCCCCTTGACACGCGCCGACGCGGTCTGTACCTACCCCCCGTGCCACCGCCTGCTGCCATGAGAGTCCTCCTCGTGCTTTCGCTCTTGCTGAGCGCCCCCCTCGCCGCCCAGGTCATCCCGGACGACTTCCCCGACCAGACGCCGATGTCGGACCGCGCGCAGCGCGACCTCGTCGAGCGCTACCGCGGCTTCTTGGCCGGCCTCTACAGCGAGGGGACGCTGGCCTCCGGCCCCGTCGTCGGCGTGCCGGCGCTGTACGGGTCGGCGACGGTCGAGGGCGGGTACCGCTTCCGCAGCGGCGACGCCGTCGCGGTGGTGACCTCGTTCCGCTCGCCGCTGGGCGTCGAGCCCTTGGCGGGCGCGGTCGCCGGCGGCGTCGCCGACGAGCTGCTCGGGACGGTCGGCGTCCAGGGGACGCTGTCGCTGCACCGGTTCTCGGACGCCGGCCTGGCGCGCCGCGCCGAGATCGGGGTGGGGCTCGGGACCTCCTTTTTCGGGTCGGCCACGGTCGCCGCCGTCGAGGTGCTGCCGCGCGTCGCGATCCCGCTCAGCCCCACGACCAGCCTCCCGGTCGGCCTGCGCATCTCGCAGCAGATCAGCGGCCCGGGCGTCCAGGGTCCGTACGTCGGCCTGAGCATCGGCCTGCGCCGGATCTGGGCCGACGAGGCGCGGATGGTGCTGGACTAGGCAGGCGCCGCGTCGCGCTGGCGGCGGCCGTCGCCAGCGGGCCCCCGCGCCCTTATGCCAGCGCCCGGTACAGGCTCGCCACCCCGAACGTCTGCGGGAGCGCCAGGCCGTCCGAGAACCCCGCCGCCTCCAGCTCGCGCAGGAACGCTTGGCCGTATGGGAACTCCCGAGCCGACTCGGGGAGGTACTCGTAGGCCTCCGCGTTGCCGCTCACCGCGCGCCCGACGAGCGGCATCAGCACGCCCGAGTAGAACCGGTAGCCCTGCTTGAACGGGAACCGCGTCGGCTGGCTGGTCTCCAGCACCACCAAGGGCGCGCCCGGCTTGAGGACGCGGCGGACGTCCGCCAGCCCCGCCTGCAGGTCCTCGAAGTTGCGGACGCCGAAGGCCACGAACGCGCCGTCGAACGCGTCGTCAGGGAAGGGGAGGGCGGCGGCGTCACCCTGGACCAGCGTCACGCGGTTGCCGACGCCGCGCTGGCGGACCTTCTCGCGCCCGCCGTCCAGCATCCCGTTCGAGATGTCCACGCCGACGACCTCGTCCGGCGCCAGCGTCAGCGCCTCGATGGCGAGGTCGGCCGTGCCCGTCGCCACGTCGAGCAGCCTGTGGGGCCGCCCGTCGACGGCGTCCGCCAGCAGGGCGACGGCCTTGCGGCGCCAGCCGACGTCGATGCCCAGCGACAGCAGGCGGTTGAGGAGGTCGTAGCGCGGCGCGATCTCGTCGAACATCGCCTCGACGTGGTCGCGCTTGCCGGGGGACTGGCCGATGGGCGGTTTGATCATGGACGGGAGGGCGCGGGGGAGGGCGAACGTAGCCAAACCCGGGACGCTGGGCGGGGGGGGGCGGTGAAGCGATTGTGCTTTCACTATTTTCTGAAACCTGGCGATACCCATCGGGTAAAGCCCGAGACGCTAGCTTCCGCCGTCCCCCCGCGACCGTGCCCACCGCCCCCCTCGCCCCGGCCTCCTCGCCCGCCTCGTTCCGGCTGTCGCGCGCCCTGACGGCGCGCGTCGCGGCCTGGGACCGCGCCGGCGTCCTGCGCGTCGAGGTCCCCGCCCGCCCCGCCGACCCCCTGCGCTGGCTCGCCGGCCAGTCCGCCGACCTCCGCTCCTACTGGCGCGGCCGCGGCGAGACCGAGGCCCGGGCCGGTCTCGGCTCCGCGCTCACCGTCGACGCCGACTCCCTCGCCGACGACCGGCTGGCCGGCGCCGTCGCGATGCTCCCCGCCGGCGCCCGGCTGACCACCACGGCCCGGTTCGACGTAGGCGTCGGCATGGGGCGCGAGTGGGCCGCGTTCGGCGGCGTCCGCCTCGTGCTGCCCCGCGTCGAGTACCGCTCCGACGGCCGCGCGGCGACGCTGGCGGTCCACCTCGCCCCGGGCGAGACCGCCGAGGTCGCGCGCCGCGCGCTCGCCAGCCTGCGCCCCGCCGACGACCAGCCCGCCGGGCTCCCGCTCCCGTTCATGCGCCGCGACGACCCCGACCGCGCCGACTGGGGCCGGATGTTGCGCTGGGCGCTGGGCGCGTTCCGCGACGGCCGACTCGACAAGGTGGTGCTGGCGCGGCGCGCCCGCTACCTGTTCGAGGAGCCCATCGACGCCATCGACCTGCTCGACCGGCTGGAGGCCGCGACGCCGCGGTGCTACCACGCCTTGGTGTCGCCCGAGGCGGACCTCGCGTTCGTCACCGCTACGCCGGAGCGCCTGCTGCGGCTGGACGGCCGCACGGTTCGCACGGAGGCCGTCGCCGGCACGCGCCCCCGCTCCGAGGCCGACGCCGACGACGACCGCCTGCGCGACGAGCTGCTCGCCAGCGAGAAGGACCAGCGCGAGCACGGCTACGTCCGCCGCGCCATCGTGGGCGCGCTCGGCCCGCTGGCGGAGTCGGTCGAGGTGGACGAGCACGCCTCGGCGATGACGCTGGCCCGGGGCCGCCACCTGCGCACCGGCATCCGCGCCGAGCTCGCGGCGGGCGTCGGCGCGCTCGACGTGCTGCGGGCGCTGCACCCGACGCCGGCCGTCGGCGGGACGCCCACCGCGGGCGCGCTCGACGCCATCGACCGCCTGGAGCCGTTCGACCGCGGGCTCTACGCCGGGCCGGTCGGCTGGATCGGACGGGCCGAGGACGGGACCGAGGCCGCCGACTTGGCCGTCGGCATCCGCTCCGGGCTGGTCGACGGCCGCTCGCTGTCGTTGTACTCCGGCGCCGGCATCGTCGAGGGCTCCGACCCCAGCGCCGAGTGGGCCGAGATCGAGCACAAGATCGGCGACTTCGCTCGTGTGCTAGGACTGGAGGCGCGCGTCGAGGCGTAGTGCCCATCGTAGAGCCTCCGCCGCGCGACCGGGCCGTCTCGGTGGCCTCCGTCGGAAGCGCGCTGCTGGCGGCACCCGCGGTGCTCGGGGCCGGCTGGCTGCTGCTGTGGCTGGTGCCGTCGGCCTTCCAGTCGCCGGCGTCGGACCTCCCGTTCTTCTCCCTCGTCGCGCTGGTCGCGGTCGTAGTGGCGAGCGGGTTCTGGCTTCTTCGGGGCTACTGGCAGATCCGCTTGGGCGAGGCGGACCCGGACCGCCAGTCGCGGTTCTGGGCGTCTTCGGCGGCGTACAACGGCATCGTCGCGCTTGCGGCGGGGTGGGCTGTCACGGTCCAGATCGGATCGGGTCTGGTGCCGGCAGCGCTCCCGCTGGCTCTGCTGGCGTGGGCCGGGTGGATGGTCTGGATCGGACTCCGCCGTTCGGTGTTCGCCCGGTCCCTGTAGCCCCGCCGCCGTGCTCGCCCACCTCGCCTCCGCCGCTAACCTCAACCACCTGTGGGCGGCGCTGCTGGTCGAGGAGTTGGTTCGCCAGGGCGTCGGGCTGTTCGTCGTCTGCCCGGGCAGCCGGAGCACGCCGCTGGCGGTCGCCGTGGCCGAGAACCCACGGGCGGAGGCGCTGGTGCATTGGGACGAGCGCGCCGCGGCCTTCGTGGCCCTGGGGTGGGGGAGGGCAACCGAGCGGCCGGCCGCCGTCATCACGACCTCCGGCACGGCCGTCGCCAACCTCCTCCCCGCCGCCGTCGAGGCCGACGCCGCCGGCGTCCCCCTTCTTCTGATCACGGCCGACCGACCGCCCGAGCTCCGGGAGACCGGCGCGAACCAGACCATCCGCCAGCCGCCCATCTTCCAGGACGTCGCGCGGTGGACGCTGGACTGGCCCGTCCCCTCGGCCGACGTGCCGGCGCGCTGGGTGCTGTCGACGGCGGCTCACGCCGTGCACCGCAGCCGCCAGCCGGCCGGGCCGGTCCACCTCAACCTCCCGTTCCGCGAGCCGCTGGCGGCCACGCCCGACGGCACCGACGCGGCGGCGTACCTCGCCGATGTGGAGACGTGGGCCGAGCGGGACAAGCCGTACGCACGAGTCAGCGACGTCCACGTGGGTGCTGTGGGGGGGGCGGGGTACCATCTCGCTCGGCGGATCGCTTCTGCCAAGAGGGGGGTGGTCGTCTTCGCCGAGTCCCAGCGGTTCGACGCCGAGGCCGCCTACGTGCTCGCGGGGCGACTCGGCTGGCCCCTTCTGGCCGACGTGACCTCGCAGGCGCGGTGGGGCGTGCCGAACCCGACGGCGCACTACGACCTCGCGCTTGCCGCGCCCGGCTTCGCGGAGTCACACCAGCCGGACGCCGTCATCTTGATCGGGGGGCGGCCCACGTCGAAGCGGCTGACGAAACTGCTGGAGGCCGCCCGCCCTAGTCCGTTCGTTGTCATTCAAGGCCAGACGGGACGGCTCGATCCCTTGTACCTCGCGTCGGAACGGATCGTGGTACCGAAGCCGAGTGAGGCCATCTACGCGCTGATCCGCGCGTTGGGCCGCGTGAAGCGGACCCCGCGCCTCCATCTGAGTGGGCGGCGCGGTGGGCGCAGGCGTCGTCCATCGCGGAGGCGACCTCTGACGCGCTACTGGCGGAGTTCGACGCGCTAAGCGAGCCGGCCGTCGCGCGGGCCGTCGCCGCGAACGAGTCGGAGACCGCCCGTTGGTGCTGGCCGCCTCGATGCCCATCCGAGACGTCGACGCGTTTGCCCCTCGGCCGACGCCTTCTCCGACGACCGTCATGACCAACCGGGGCGCGAGCGGCATCGACGGGACCGTCGCGACGGCGGCCGGCGCCGTGCGCGCGCTCGCGCGCGAAGACCTCGACCCGGACGAGGAGGACCGCGTCACCGTCTTGCTCACCGGCGACCTCGCGCTGTTGCACGACCAGACGAGCCTGGCGCTGCTCCGAAGCGGCCCGCCCGTCGTCGTGGTCGTGATCAACAACGACGGCGGGGGCATCTTCCACCGCCTGCCCGTCGCCGACGGACCCGGCGCCATCGCGCCCGATACCTTCGAGCGGATGTTCGGCACGCCTCACGGGTTCGGCTTCGAGCACGCCGCGGCTCAGAACGGGCTCGCCTACCACACTCCTACCACGACTGCCGAGTTCGAGTCCGCCCTCGACGCCGCCCGCCAGTCGGGCGCCTCGACGGTGATCGAGGTGCGGACGAACCGCGCCGAGCAGGCTGCCCTGCGCCTCTGCATCGAGACGGCCGTCGCCCAAGCCGTCGACGCCGCGCTGGGCGAGCCCCACCGCGAGCCGGTCGCGTGAGGCCGCCCGTCCTCCTGCTCCACGGCTTCCTGGGTCGAGGCGCCGACTGGCGGGCCGTCCGCGCCGACCTGCCGACCGACTGGCAGATTGGGGCGCCCGACTTGCCGGGCCACGGCACAAATCTGAACGCGCCCGCCACGATGGACGCCGCCGCCGACGCGCTGGCGGAGCGGATGGACGAGCCGACGGACGTGGTCGGCTACTCGATGGGCGGGCGGTTGGCGCTGCACCTGGCCGTGCGCCATCCCCGAGCGGTGCGCAAGCTGGTGCTGGTCTCGGCCTCGCCCGGGCTGCGCACCGAGTCCGAGCGCGCCGACCGCCGCGCTCTCGACGAGCAACGCGCCCAGGCCGTCGAACGCGACCTGCCCACCTTCCTCGACCGCTGGTACCGCCTCCCCCTCTTCGGCCTGCCCGACGACCTCCGCCAGTCGGGTCACGGCCGACCGGCTCGCCCACGTCGACCCCGCCGGGCTGGCGGCGAGCCTGCGCGGGATGGGGACGGGCGCGCAGCCGTCGCATTGGGACGCGCTCGCTGGAATCTCCGCCCCGACGCTCGCCGTAGCAGGCGACCGCGACGCCAAGTTCGTCCGCCTGGCCCGAGAGATGGCCGGGGCGCCCGGCGTCCGCGCCGGGGTCGTGCCCGACGCGGCCCACCTCCTCCCCCTGGAGCGCCCCACCGCGCTCGCCTCCTTGCTCACCGCTTTCCTCGACTGATGGCCGACGCCAAGACCCACCACACCACCGACCGCCCCACCGTCTCCGGACCCTTCGAGTGGGCCTCGGTGGGCGACTTCGAAGACGTGATCTACGAGAAGGGGGTGGAAGGAACGGACACCGCCGGCATCGCCCGGGTGACCATCAACCGGCCCGAGGTCCGCAACGCCTTCCGCCCGACGACCGTCACGGAGCTGATCGCGACCATCGACGACGCGCGCGACGACCCGTCCATCGGCGTCTACGTCATCACCGGCGCCGGTGACCAGGCGTTCTGCTCCGGCGGCGACCAGCGGATTCGGGGCGACCACGGCTACCGCGAGGTGACCGATGGGAAGGAGACCGGGACCCAGCGGCTCAACGTGCTCGACTTCCAGACGCGGATCCGCAAGATGCCTAAGCCCGTCATCGCGTCCGTCAACGGGTGGGCCGTCGGCGGGGGCCACGTGATGCACGTCGTCTGCGACCTGACCATCGCGAGCGACAACGCCCGCTTTATGCAGACCGGCCCCAAGGTGGGCTCGTTCGACGCCGGCTACGGGACCACGCACCTGGCGCGGATGGTGGGCCAGAAGAAGGCGCGCGAGATCTGGTTCCTGTGCCGGCCCTACAGCGCGGCCGAGGCCCTGGAAATGGGGCTGGTGAACACCGTCGTCCCGCTGGCGGAGCTGGAGCGCGAGACGGTCCAGTGGAGCCGGGAGATCCTGGCCAACTCCAACATCGCGATCCGGATGATCAAGGCCGCCGCCAACGCCGACGAGGACGGGGGCGCCGGGCTCCAGGAGCTGGCCGGCCACGCGACGATGCTGTTCTACATGACCGAGGAGGGGCAGGAGGGCAAGAACGCCTACCTCGACCGCCGGCCGCCGAACTTCGACGCCGACGGCTACCGGCCGTAGCCCGGCTACCTGCTCCGCCCGTCCGTGACCAGCATCCCGTTCTCGATCTCGAACGCCCACCGTGGCGCCTCCGAAATGCGGGGCACCGTCTGCGTGGACGACGACGAGGTCGTGGTCGAGATGCAGGTCAAGCTGTGGAGCCTGTTCAAGCGCCCGCCCCAGACGTTCCGGTTCGACGTCACCGACCTGGAGGAAATCCGCCACAAGCGGAGCCTCTTGGGCGACACCGTCGTGCTCCGGACGCGCCCGATGGACCTGGCCGCCCAGGTCCCCGGCTCCGCCAACGGCGAGCTGACGCTGAAGATCAAGCGCTCGCGCCGCCGCGAGGTGGACGCGCTGCTCGACCGCCTGGACCTCTGGGTGGTATGACCCCTCCGGCGCACCTCACCCCGACCGCCAGTGGCTGGCGGCTATGGCTCTCCGCCGCCCGGCCCAAGACGCTGCCCGCCGCGGCCGCGCCGGTCCTGGTTGGCGTGGCGCTGGCGGTCGAGGCCGGCGCGTTCCACGGGCTCGCCGCGGCGTGCGCGCTGGCCGGCGCGCTCCTCATCCAGGTCGGGACGAACTACGTCAACGACGCCGAGGACTTCGTGCGCGGCGCCGACACCGACGCCCGCAAGGGCCCGGCCAGAGCCGTCGCCAGCGGGGCGGTCACGGCGCGCCAAATGCGCGTCGCCGCGGGCATCGCGTTCGGACTGGCGTTCGCGTCGGGGCTGTACCTGATCTGGCGCGGCGGGTGGCCGATCCTGGCTCTCGGGCTGGCGTCGATCGCGTCGGGCGTGGCCTACACGGCCGGCCGCTACGCCCTCGCGTACACCGGGCTGGCCGACCTCTTCGTCCTTGTCTTTTTCGGCCCGGTCGCGGTCGCGGGCACGTACTACGTCCAGGCCCTCGAACCTGCCCGGCTGGGTGCCCATCGCCGGCCTAGGTCCCGGGCTTCCTGGCGACGGCGATCCTTCTGGCGAACAACGTCCGCGACGTCGACGAGGACCGTGCGGCGGATAAGCGGACGCTGGTCGTGCGCTTCGGGCGGGCGTTCGGCGTGCGGCTGTACCGGGCGTGCATCTCGGGCGCGGTCGTGGTCCCGGCGTCGCTGGCGTTTGTCTCGCGCGATCACCTCGGCGTGCTGGCCGCGTCGGCGCTGGCGGTGCTCGTCGGCCGGCCCTTGGGCCGGACGCTGGCGGCCTCGACCGACCCGGCGGTGCTGAACCCGCTGCTCGGAAAAACGGCAGGCCTGTTGTTTCTCTACTCCATCGCCTTTGCCCTGGGGTGGGTTCTCACGTGAGCCCGCACGACGTGACCGTCGAGGTGTTCCGGTACCGGCTCCCGCTCGTCAAGCCGCTCGTGATGCCCTCGGGCACGCACACCGAGCGGGAGGGGCTGCTGCTGCGTGCGACCGACACCCACGGGCGCGTCGGCTGGGGAGACGCCGCGCCGTTGCCAGGCTACTCGCCCGAGTCCTTGGACGACGCCTTGCGCTTTCTCGGCGCGTGGTCGCGCGGGGAGCCCACCGCGCATGCCCTCGGACAGGCGTCGGAAGGCGCTCCGCCAGCGGCGCGGACGGAGGTCCCCCGAGACTCGCCAGCTGCGATGTGGGCGGTTGTCCAGGCAGGCGCGGAGCTGGAAGCGGCCCGAGCCGAACTGCTCCCTAGCCGACGTGTACGCCACGCGCGCGGGGCTGGACCGGCCACCGCTCGCTACCGTAGCGCTCAACGCGCTCTTGGTAGGAGACCGGGACGCCGTCCTCGACCAAGCGAGGCAGGCGGCGGCGGAGGGGTACCGGGCGGCCAAGCTCAAGGTCGGCGGGCTGGCGCCGGACGAGGCCGGGGCGCTCGCCCGCGACGTCGCACAGGCGCTCGGCGACACCGCCCTGCGCGTGGACGCCAACCGTGCGTGGTCGCTCGACGGCGCGCTCGCGTTCGCCCGAGCCTTGGGGGACGTGCCGGTCGAGTACGTCGAGGAGCCACTGGCCGACCTCGCCGACCTTCCCGCTCTGTCCCGACAGACGGAGGTGCGGTGGGCCCTCGACGAGTCGTTGTGGCGAGCAGCCCAGGAACCCGCGATCTCGTCGGATCTCAGCGTCGCCGTCGTCAAACCGATGCTGGACGCCGGGCTGGTTTGGTGGGCTGCGACCGAGAGGTCCGGGCGGTTCGACCGGCGCCCGAGCCTGACGTCGGTCGTCGTCAGCAGCGTGTTCGAGAGTGGCGCGGGGATGCGGCACCTCGTCGCGCTGGCGGCGGCGCTGGGCGACGACGCGGCGGGGCTCGACACCTACCGGTGGCTCGCCTCCGACCTTCTCGACCGCCCCCTGCTCATCGGAGGCCCGACCGTCGACGTGGGGGCCGTGCTCGCTCCGAACCCGGTCCGGATGGAGTACCTGACGCCGGTGGGGTTGCCATGACCGACCCCGTCCGCCACTGGGCCACCTCGCGGCCCGACGCCCCCGCCCTGGTCACCGGAGACGCGACGTGGACCTGGGCCGACCTCGATGCCCGGGTCGCCGCCGTCGCCGCCTCACTGGCGGACGGCCCGGACCGCGTTGCCGTCCGCGCCGAGACCTCGCCGACGCTGGTCGTCTGGGTGCTGGCGGCCCTGCGCGCCCGGCGGCTGCTGATCCCGCTCTCGACGCGCTGGCCCGACGCCGCCGTCGACGCCGCCCTCGCCCGGCTCGGCGTCGGCCTGACCGAGATCACCGACGCGCCGCCGGCGCCCGCCAGCGTGGCGCCCGACCTCGACACCGACCGGCCGTGGACCGTCGTCCACACGTCGGGCTCGACGGGCGCGCCCAAGCCCATCGTCCACACCGTGGACAACCACCTGGAGAGCGCGGCCGGCGTGGTCGCGCACCTCGGCCTGCGGGCGGGCGACCGCTGGCTCCTCGACTTGCCGCTCTACCACGTCGGCGGGCTGGGGGTGGTGGTGCGGTGCGCGCTGGCCGGCGCCGCGCTGGCGGTCCCGCCGCGCGCGATGCCCGCGCACGAGCGCGTCGCTCGGCTGCGCCCGACGCACGCCTCGTTCGTCGCCACCCAACTCCTGCGCCTGCTGGACGCCGACGCCGATCTCGGGAGCCTGCGCGCGGTCCTGCTGGGCGGCAGCGCCATCCCGCCCGGGCTCGTGGACCGCGCCCGCCAGTCGCGGCGTGCCGGTCTCGGTCTCGTACGGGCTGACGGAAATGACCTCCACCGTGACCGCGGCCGAGCCCGGCGGCGACGCTTCCACGTCGGGCCGCGCGCTGCCGGGCCGCAAGGTTCGCGTCTCGTCCCGAAGGCGAGATCGAGGTCGGCGGTCCGTGCCTGGGCGCTTTGCTGGAGAGACGGTGCGTTCCAACCGCTCGGGCCGTGGTACCCGACCGGCGACCTCGGCACTCTGGACGATCAGGGCCGCCTGACCGTCACCGGCCGCCGCGACTTGCAGTTCGTCTCCGGCGGCGAGAACGTCCGCCCCGAGGCCATCGAGGCGGCGCTGCACGCGCTGCACGCGGTCGCCGAAGCCGTCGTCGTGCCCGTCTCGGACCCCGAGTTCGGCCAGCGCCCCGTCGCCTTCGTCCGCTCGGCGCCGGGCCACACCTTCGACCCCGCCGCGCTGGCGGACGCCGTGCGCCAGTCGCTCGCCGGGTTCATGGTGCCGGCCGCGTTCCACGACTGGGGCGGGGCCGGAGGCATGAAACCGGACCGCCCGGCTCTCGCCAGGAGAGCAGAGGAATCAGGCGTCAGGAACGAGGACGCCCAGCCGGATCCTGATTCCTGACGCCTGTCCGCTGATTTCTAGAGGACGTCGTTGCGGAAGTCCTCGATGTCGGCGTCCTCGCGGAGCCCGAAGAGCCACGCCTGCAGGACGCGCTGGCGCTCGCGGTTCAGCATCTGCTCCTTGACCTCCTCGCGTGTCGCGTCGGTGAACTCGGCGTCGGTGGCGCCCACGAGGTCGGTCGTGCGGACGACGAAGGCGGCTTGGTCGCCCTCGATGACGCCGCTCCGCTGGCCCGGCTCCAGGCCGAACACGGCGCCCACGGCGCGCGGCTCGACGCCGTAGCCCGGGATCGTGCCGCCGTTGAGCGACAGGTCGGACGCGGTCTCGACCGTCGTCCCGGTCGCGCTCGCCAGCGCCGCCAGCGACGACGCGCCGCCCAGGGCCTCGCGCAGCGCTTGAGCTTGGACCTCGCGCTTGCGCTCTAGCAGCAGCGCCGACTCCACCTGGGCGCGCACCTCCTCGAACGGCGCCGGCCCCGCGTCGGTGCGGTCGGTCACGCGCGCGACGATAAAGCTGGTGCCGGCGTCGAACGGGTCCGACACCTGACCGATGTCGGCGCCGCGGACGAAGCGGAAAAAGTCGCGGCCCAAGTCGAGCCCGGGGATCTGGGCGTTCTCCTCCTGGATCTGGACCGGCGTCGGCGCGATGCCCTGGCGCTGGGCCTCCTCGGTGAAGTCGAGCCCCTCCTCCTCCAGGTTGATCACGAAGTCCTCGGCCTGCTCGACGACGCGCGCGAAGTCGGCCTCGACGGGGCGGCTGATCTGGACCAACTCCACCTCCTGGCTCGCGCGGTCCTCGACCAGGATGAGGTGCTGGCCGAACGCGGTCTGGACCGGGCCGATCACCGTGCCCTCGGGCGCCGCCAGCGCGGCGGCCTCGAACTCGGGCACCATCCGGCCCCGGCCGAACCAGCCCAGGTCGCCGCCGCGGTTCTTGTTGCTCTCGTCGGTCGAGAACTGGCGCGCGGCGGCCTGGAACGACACCGCGCCGCTCTCGATGCGGCCCTTGACCTCGCGCGCGCGGTCGGCGGCGTCGACGGGGAACAGGATGTGGCGGGCCTTGACGGCCGGCTCGCCGGCGTCGCGGACGCCGGTGATGCGGGCCACGATGGCTTGGTCACCGGCCACGATGGGGCCGACGACGCGGCCCTCGGTCGGGTTGGCGTAGACGACCGACGCCAGGTCGGCGGCCATGTCGCCGGCGCCCAAGAACTCGGGCTCGACCTGGGCGCCGAACGAGTTGCGGCGCGCGAAGGCGGCCGGGTCGCCGGCGGTGCGGAAGCCGGACGTGAACTGGGCGAGCTCGTCGAGCGCGCGCGACGAGTCGGCGGCGGTCGGCGTCTTGTCGAAGGCGACGTACTCGACGCCGTAGCTCGCGCCGCGCTCGTAGTCGTCGCGGTGGTCGCGGTAGTAGTCCCGGAGGTCGCCGTCGGAGACCTGGACCTGGTCGTCGGGGACGGCGGCGTAGCGCAACGCCACGAACTCGGCCGAGCCCCGGCGCTGCTGGCGGATGAACTCGTCGCGCACCTGGGCGGGGTTCACGCGGACGGTCGCGGTGATGAGCGCCGCCAGCTTGGCCTGGCGGCGGTTCCGGCGCACCTGCTCCTCGATGGCCTGGAGCTGGTCGGCGAACTCGGGGTCGCGGACCACCTCCTCCAGAGCCGCCCGGTTCACGCCGCCCTGGCCGTCGGCGAACACCTGGGTGATCAAGGGGTCGGGGTTGGGGCCGGTGATCAACTCGTAGACCTCCTCGTCGGTGACCTCGATGCCCAGCCGGTCCATCTCGCGCTCGACCAGCATGGCGTCGGCGAGCTGCTCGAAGACGCTGTCCTCGATCTGGCGCTGCAGCGCGCCGTTGACCACCGCGCCCTGCGCCGTGTAGGCGTCGGTCTGCTGGCTGACGGCGTTCTGGTAGAGCTCGCCCTGCATCGGCTCGCCGTCCACCTCGCCGATGATCCGGGTGTCGCGGCCCTGCCCGACGTTGTCGAACGCGCCCGAGTCCTGGAGCGCCCACAGGCCGCCGAAGGCCACCACCAAGACGCCGACGAGCACGCCGCCGGCGCGCTCGCGGATGGTGTTCATGATTCCTGGCATGTCTCTCGTCCGCCTCCGCGGGGTCTGTATCAAGCGACGCGAGCCGACGGGAGGGTCGGCTCGCGGGCGCAAAGATAGAGAGACGGTGGCCCGGCCCCGGGGGAAAAATCAGCGGAGCCTAAGGGTTCGCCTGTTAAGCGCCAGCCCTACTTCGGCGACAGGTTCGTGCCGGGCGTCTCGTCGCCGCGCGTGTCGCGGACGTCGCCGGACACCTGGCCGCTGGGCTTCTTGACGCCCGCGTCGTCGGGGTCGTTGTTGCCGGCGAGGTCGGGCGCGGCGTTGACCGTGCGCAGCTCCGGATCGCCGGGCGTGTCGCCGAGCTCCGTCGAGATGCCCTGGATCTCGTCGGGGCGCGACCCGCCGCCGAGTGCGATGCCGGCCGCCTTGAGGTATCCGCCCAGCCGCCGCAGCGGGTCTTGCAAGTGGGCCTCCTCGATGGTCGAGGCCGACTCCGAGGTGTGGGCGCCCAACTTCTCCATCGTCTTGCCGATGTCGGCCGCCGTCGCCGGCCCCTCGGCGGTGTCGCCGTCGAGCTGGCGGGCCAGCGTCACCAGCCCGTCGCGGATGCCGAGCAAGTCGGGGCGGTCGGCCTCCTCGATCTTGGCGACCCAGCCGCGGCACACGTCGGCGGCGGCGTGGGGCGAGAGCATGGACGTCAGGCCGTCCTTGAAGGCTTCGAGCGTGCTGAAGATGGAGATGCCGTCGTCGGTGGGGCGGTCCTCTTCGGGAACGTGGGTAGACATAGAGGGAGGGGAGGAAAACAAAGAGCCCGCCCCGGTTTGCCGGGGCGGGCTTGAGAGGGGCGGTTAGGCGCCGAGCAGTCCGGCGGCGCGGTCGAGGTTGGCTGCGATGCGCTCCAGCCGGGGCATCAGGCGCTCGTCGGGTGCCGCGGAGGCGGCGTTGCGCGTGGCCTCCGCCAGCCCGGTCATCGTGTCGGCGATGGCGCGGCCGTCCAGCGAGTCGCCGGAGAGCAGGTCGCGCAGCTCGCTCAGGCCGGCCGAGACGCCGCTCAGGTCGAGGGCGTCGGTGTCCTGGCACGCCGTCCGCCAGTGGTCCACGAGCCTCAGCGCCGACGTGGGCGTGAGCGCGGTGATGGGGCCGTTCAAGGCCGCCTCGGTCTCTTGGAGCGTGGTGAGGTCAGAGTCGGGAGTCGATCCGCGCATGGCTACTGGGGGGCTTGGGTGGTGTCTGCGGTGTCGCGGCCGCCCAGGGCGCCGCCGGCGTGGCGAAGGAGGGATCCCAGCCGCTTGAGGTTCTTGACCAGGTCCTCGTTGGTGTCGCCCGTCGTGGCCGGGGAGACGTCGCCGGCGGCGGCCTCGGTCTGCTCGCCCAGCCGGGTCAGGATGGCGCCGACGCGGATGCCGTCGACGCCCTCGCCGACGAGCGACTGGTGGAGCTCGCCCAGGCCGGCGGCGATGGGGAGCAGGTCCTGGCGCTCGGTCTCCTCGATCTTGCGCTTCCAGTCGTCGATCCTGTTGATCGCCTTGGAGAGCGGGATCTGGCTCAGGCCGCGCTCTAGCTCGTCGGTGACGGCCGCGACCTCGGCGGCCTCGGTTTCGTTGGGGATGGTGTCCATGAGAGGGGAAGGGAGGGGGGTGGTTGGAGAGGGGTTACGCGGCCGTCTCGTCGGTCGGGGCGGGGACGACGCCGGCGGGCAGGCCGTCGCCGGAGGAGGGGGGGAAGTCGGGCTCGGGGATGCCGCCGAAGAACTCGTCGCGCGCGGCGTCGGCCACCTTCTTGGTGACGTAGCCGTCCGAGGCGGCGCCGATGAACCCGCCGACGAGCGGGATCCCGCGGAGCACGCGGCGCTGGACGCGGCCGGCGGCCTTCTTGGCGCCCCACTTCGCCGCGCCGACCGTCGCCGAGACGACCAGGTTGATCCCGCGCTCGGCCAGCTTGAGCCCGACGCGGTCCAGCGTCTCCTGCTCAGCGTCGCGCGCCGGGTCGATGGGGCCGTTCCCGATCAGGCACCGCAGCACGCGCTCGCGCGTGCCGGAGAGCCGGGGGTCGTGGCCCGCCAGCGCGGCGATGGACGCGGCCATGTGCAGCTGGACGCTGGCGACGGCGGCCATGTTGGCCGGCAGCACGACGGGCAGCACGAGCCACCCGCCCAGCCCGCTCAGGAACCCGGCCGAGGCCGAGATCGCGAGGTGCCTGCGGACCAGCCGGTCGATCTGCTCGTCCTGGCTCCCGCCGCCAGCGCGCGCCTGGGCCGCCAGCTCTTGGGGCGTCCCCAGGCCAGGCACGCCGTCCAGGACGGTGGGGTACAAGCGGTCCAGGACGAAGCGGCGGACGGTGGTAGAGGCGGACATGGCGTGCGGGGTCAGGAGGTCAGGCGGTCGAGCTCGGTCTCGATCTCGCGGTGGAGGAGCCGGCGGAAGGGCCGCGCCGTCAGTCCCAGCCGGGCCTGGACGTGGACCTGGTCGGCCGTGGCGTCCAGGCGGCCTTTGATGCCCCGGCCCTCGACCCAGACCGTGTCGCCGTCGCGGCGCGTGGCCAAGCCGTACTCCCGGCTCAGCCGCTCGGCGACGTCGTCTGCGGCCTGCCGAGCGCCGTCCAGGCCGAGCGAGTGGGAGCGCGAGATCGAGATCGTGGACATGGAGGAAATACGCGACGGGTCCGGCCGGGTTCGTCGCCAGCCCCGGGGGATCTCCTGACTCGCGCCGGACTGGCGGCCGGCGTGGGCGGAGGCGGGGGGGTGCCGTGGGCGGGTCAGGAGAGCGGCCAGACCCGGCGTCTTGTCGGCTCGTGGCTACCGGCGGCGCTGGATCTCCTCGGGCACCTCCGCCAGCCACCCGGCCCTGAGCACGCCCCACAGGCCGACGGCGATGGCCTCGGCCGCGTCGTGGCGCAGCGGGCCCGTCGGGCGCTTGGCCCCGCTCCACTCGATCACCGCCCGGGCCAGCCCGTCGGCGGCGCTCTTGGCGCCCGTGCCGGAGCGCTGCTCCCGGGGCAGCAGCAGCGGCCGGCGCCACTGCTCCGCGCCGATCACGCGGACGCGCACGCCGGCGCGCTGGCCGGCCTTGGCCCAGACCTCCGCCAGCTCGCCGCCGCCTTCGAGCACCAGCCGCTCCAGGTCCGGGAGGTCCGAGAGCACGCGCGCCGCCGCCTTGCGGAGCCGGGCCTTGGAGCCCAAGTTCTGCGACCGGTAGCGGACGAGCCGCCCGTCGCGGCCGTAGACGGCGAAGCCGGTCCGGAGCCCGAGGTCGACGGCGAGGAGCATGGGGGAAGGAGGGAGGGGCGAGAGATCCAAAACGCAACGCAGCGGTTCCGCCAGCGCTGGCGATCCCGACTGCCATCTGCTCCGGCGACGGCTGCTTCTGCTGGCCTCGCGCTCCGCCAGTGCCACGTGATGGCCGGACAGCGATCGGATGCTTAGCCGCGACTCCGTGCCCGACGGGCGGGGCGCCTCCGCCCGTCGCACGCGGGGCTTTCCGCGGGCACGACGAATCGTGTCCCTGCACGTGCGCTACCCGACGCATTTTGCCCTCGCTCCCCTCCGCGCTCCGCCCTGGCCCTCCCCGTCCCCTGCTGCGTCGACCTCCCCTCCGCCGCGCCGTTGGTGCGCCACGCGCTGACGGAGCTGCTGCGCGGGCTCGGCGCCGCGCCCGAGTGGACCCGCCGCGGCGACGCCCGACTCGTCCTCGCCCTGGACGGCCCGACGCCGGTCACCAGCCGGGCGCTCGACGACCTCGCCCGCCCCCGGGTCCCCGGCCTCGCGGAGCTGGGGTGGGTCGAGGTCGACGGCGAGCGCTGGCCCGTCCCCGTCGGCCCGCCCGGCGACGGCACGCTGGCGGACGCGCTGGTCAGCGCCGGGTGGTGGCTGGCCGGGCTCCAAGAGACCGCCATCACCGCCCGCGACCGTCACGGCCGCGTCCCGTTCGCTGCCACGCTCCAAGCCCGACTCGGCGACGCGCCCGGCGGACCGCTCCGCCCCGCCGTCGACGCCCTGCGCCGGCTCCTCGCCGACACCCTCCGCCAGTCGGGCGTCGACTGCCCGGGCGGACGTGGGGCGGCGCGCCCTGGGCCGTCGCCTTGACGCACGACCTCGACGCGGTCCGCACCCGGCGGCTGCGCGCGGGGCTGGCCGAGCTCGCGCGCGGGGCGACTGGCGGACGCGGCGAGCCGGGCGTTTGGGCCGGACCGCCGGCTTCAGAGCATCGACCAGCTCCGGGCTCTGGGCGACAAGCACGGCGCCCGGGCGACGTGGTTCGTCAAGCCCGGCGCGTGGTCGCCCCAAGATGTCCCGGGCGGGCTCGACCCGGCGCTGGTCGTCCGGCTCCGGGAGTGGAGCGACGAGGGGCACGAGGTCGGGTGGCACCCGGGCTACGGCGCCCACGACCACCCCGACCGGCTGGCCACCGAGGCCGGCGGTTCGCCGCCGCCTTCGGCGCCCCCCGGCTGGCGCGGACGCACTTTCTCCGGTGGAGCCCGGCGACGCCCGGCCTGCTGGCGGCGCACGGCGTCGAGGTCGACAGCACGATGGGGTGGTCTGGGCAGCCCGGCTTCCGCCACGGCACGGCGCAGCCGTTCCGGCTGTGGGACGCCCACGCCGAGCGGCCCGGCCTGTGGGAGGTGCCGCTCGCCGTCATGGACACCACGCTCGCCAACGCCGGCTTGGGCGCCGACGCCGTCGCGGCCACGCTCCGCCGGGCGTTCGACGCGGCCCGCCAGTCGGGCGGGGTCGCCGTCGTGCTGTGGCACAACCAGGTCGGCGCCGACACCGCCGCGTGGACCGGTAGGATGGACGCCCTCGACCGCGAACTCGGACGCGCGACGGCCGGCGGGGCACGGCTCGGGCCGCTCGGGGCGCTCTTGGACGCGTGGACGGCCGTTCCGTGACAAGAGAACGCGAAGGCCCGGGCTTGGCACGGCGTTTTCTTGTCGGTGATTAGGCCCAGGCTGTACCTGGAACGCACCGCCGGCCGCCCCATTCAACCCCGTCCCCTAGGCCCCCCGTCGCGGGCACGACCCCACCACCCCCGCATGGGCTTCTTTACGACCACGCCGGCCGAGAAGTACGGCCAGGACCTGCTCGACCGGCTGCCGCTCGGGATCTCGATCTACAAGCTCGAGGACGCGCGCGACTCGGAGTCGCTGCGGCTGGTCTACGGCAACGCCGCCGCCGCGGCCATCACCGGCCTGGACAACGAGGCCGAGGTCGGGCGCCGGCTGGTCGAGATCATCCCCGACATCCGGGAGACCGAGGTGCTGGAGGCGTACGCCAACGTCGCCCGGACGCAGCGGGCCTGCGACCTGGGCACGGTGACCTACGGCGACGACCGGATCGAGGAGGGCACCTACGCCGTCCGCGCGTTCCCGCTGCCCGACCGGAGCCTGGCCGTCGTGTTCGAGGACGTCTCCGAGCGCGCCGAGGTCCGGCAGCTCCAGGACACCCGGGCCGAGCTGGCGCGCGAGGAGGACCGGTACAAGACGCTGATCGAGGCGACGGCCGCCATCGTGTGGTCCACGCCGCCGTCGGGCGAGATGGAGGTCGACCAGGAGCAGTGGCAGCGGGTGACGGGGCAGACGCCCCAAACGTCTCAGGGCCAGGGCTGGCTCGACGCCGTCCACCCCGACGACCGCGCGCACACCATCGCCGCCTGGCAGGCCGCCGTCGCGGACGGCGAGCCGTACCGCATCGAGCACCGCCTCCGCCACGCCGACGGCTCGTACCGCATGATGGGCGTCCGCGGCGCCCCGGTGTTCGACGCCGACGGCGAGGTCGAGGAGTGGATCGGGATCCACACCGACATCGAGGAGCAGGCCGCCGCCGCGACCGAGCTGGCGGCCTCGGAGGCCCGCTTCCGGACGCTGTTCGACGCCGTCGACGACGTGATGCTGGTGTACCCCATCGGCGTCGACGGCGCCGAGCCGTTCGTGGCCTTCAACCAGGCCGCCGTCGAGCGCTACGGCTACACCGCCGACGAGCTCCGCGGCAAGACCATCGACGACGTCTTGGCCCCGGGCCGCACCGACGTCCAGGCCGCGCTCGACGAGCTCCGCCGGACGCGCCGCGCCACCTTCGACTCGACGCACGTCACGAGCGAGGGCCGCCGGCTGGCGATGTCGACGAGCGCGCGCCTGGTCGAGTACGACGGGCGGCTGTGCGTCGTCGCGCTGTGCCGCGACGACTCCGACCGCCGCCAGTTCCGCCGCGAGATCGCCCGCACCAACCGCACGCTGGAGGAGGCCGTCGAGGAGCGGACGGCGCAATTGGAGGCGTTCTCCCAAGACCTCAAGCTGCTCCACGGCATCACGACCGCCGAGCACGAGACCCACACCGGGCGCCTGGAGGCCTACCTCCGCGCCGGCTGCGAGATGTTCGAGATGCCCGTCGGCATCCTGTCCGCGACGCCGCTCGACCCCGAGACCGGCGAGCGGCTGTACCGCCTGGAGGCCGTCGTCTCGCCCGACCCCGGGCTCGCGCCCGGGCTCACGGTCCCCATCGAGCAGGCGTTCTGCGACGCCGTGCTCGAGAGGCGCCAGACCGTCGTCTACGGCGACGCCAACCTGGAGGCGCCCGAGCACCCCGCCTGCACCACGCGCGGCCTGCGGGCCTTTATCGGGACCCCGGTCTGGGTCGGCGGCGAGATCGAGGGGACGCTCAACTTCGTCTCGCCCGAGCCGCGCCCCGACGGGTTCTCGGACGTCGAGCGCGACCTGGTCGAGGTCATGGCCCAGGCCATCGGCCGCCGCTTCGAGGCCGACCGCGCCCAGGCCGACCGCGACGAGACGCGCGAGCGCTACCGCACCATCGTCGAGACCGTCGACTCGGGCGTGATCGTCGTCGACCTCGACCTCCACGTGATCATGTCGAACCCGTCGGCGCGCGAGCTCCTGGGCCTCGACGTCGACGGCGACGGCGAGACCGACCACCTCGCCGACCGCTGGCCCATCGTCGGGCTCGACCGCCAGCCCGTCGCGCCCGACGACCTCCCCGAGCGCGAGGCGCTCCGGACCGGGCTGCCCGTCCGCGGCGCCATCCAGGGCATCCGCCCGCCCGGCGAGGCCATCCGGTGGTACCGCGTCAACGCGACGCCGGTCGACCACGACCACGACGGCGTGCCCGAGGCCGTGGTCGTGTCGTTCCACGACGTCACCGACCTCAGGCTGGCCGTCGACGCCGCCGAGCGGTCCCAGGACCTGCTCCGGTCCGTGCTCGCGGCCTCGCCCGACGGCGTGATGGCGTTCGAGTCGGTGCGCGACGGCTCCGGCCAGATCGAGGACTTCCGCTGGACGGTCTGCAACCCCCGCGCGTGCGACATCGTGGGCCGCCCGCCGGAGACCTTGGTCGGCGAGCGGCTGCTGGAGGTGTTCCCGGGCAACCGCGACGCCGGCCTGTTCGACGCCTACGCCGCGGTCGTCGAGACCGGCGACGCCTTCGAGACGCTGATCCCGTACTCGGCCGACGGCCTGAACACCTCGTTCCGCCTGACCGCCGTCCCGCTCAAGACCTCGGACGGGTTCACGGTCACGTTCGCCGAGGTGCTGACGGCGGAGGTCCTGGACGCGGAGATGGCCCAGTCGGAGATGGCCGACCAGAACCTCGCGGGCCCCGAGATCGCCGACCTAGACCCGGTGTGAGCGCGCTCCTGGTCTTCGCCAAGGTGCCCGAGCCGGGCCGCGTCAAGACGCGCCTGAGCCCGCCGCTCACGCCCGACCAGGCGGCGGCGCTCTACGACGCCTTCCTGCGCGACGCGCTCGACCGCTACCTGGCCTGGGGGCTGGGGTCCGGCGTCGACGTCCGGCTGCACCTGGCGGGCGCCGCGCGCGTGCCGGACGGGCTGGTCCCCGACGGGGTCGAGGTGCTGCCCCAGCGCGGGGCCGACCTGGGCGAGCGGATGCTGCTCGCCTTCGTCCAGGCCTTCGCCGCCGGCCACGACCGCGCCGTCGTCGTCGGCACCGACCACCCGACGCTGCCCCTCGCGTTCTTCGACGCCGCCCTCGACGCCCTCGACGACCCGCTGACGGCGGTCCTGGGACCCAGCGACGACGGCGGGTACTACCTGCTGGGCCTCAACGACGTCGCGCCGGACCTGTTCGACATGCGCTACAGCCACCCCGACGTGTTCGTCGACACCCTGGACCGCGTCGGGGAGCTCGACATGACGCCCGTCGTCCTGCCCGCCCACTACGACGTCGACGACGGCCCCGCGCTGGGGCGCCTGGTCGGCGAGTGGCAGGAGGGCGCCGACGTGGGCGCGCGCACGGCCGACATGCTCCGAACGCTCACCGAGGCCGGCGCGATCGCGGTGTAGGTTTACCCACTCTCCGGAAGCCCTTCCAGCCCATGCAGCCCTCGACCACGCCCGCCAGTGGCACCCTGACTCCCTCCGCCGACCGCGGCAACGGCACCGGCGGCACGCTCGCCACGGGGGGCGGCGCGTTCAAGACGCTGGAGCAGTTCATCGTCCAGCGCGAGACGGAGTCGCCCGGGTCCAAGGGCCAGTTTTCCCGGTTGCTCCGCGACATCGTCGTCGCGGCCAAGATCGTGGACCGCGACGTCCGCAAGGCCGGGCTCGTGGACCTGTTCGGCGACACCGGCGACGTCAACGTCCAGGGCGAGGTCCAGAAAAAGCTGGACCTGCTGGCGCACGAGGAGTTCGTCCGCGCGCTGCGGCGCGGCGGCGAGGTGTGCCTGATCGGGTCGGAGGAGCACGCCGAGGCGATCCCGCTCTTGTTCGACGATTGCCAGGGGAAGTACGTCGTGTTGTTCGACCCCCTCGACGGGTCCTCGAACGTCGACGTCAACGTCTCCATCGGCACCATCTTCTCGATCTACCGCGTCCCCGACGACCACGACGGCGCCGTCTCGATCGAGAGCGCGCTGCAGTGCGGGCGCCAGCAGGTCGCGGCCGGCTACGTCGTCTACGGCTCCTCGACGATCCTGGTCTACACGACGGGCAACGGCGTCAACGGGTTCACGCTCGACCCCTCCATCGGGGAGTTCCTGCTCTCGCACCCCAACATCCAGACGCCCCAGCGCGGCAAGATGTACTCCATCAACGAGGGCAACTACAACTCGTGGGACCCCGGCGTCAAGGAGTACATCAAGTGGATGCAGACCGAGGCCCCCGACGACACGCCGCCGCGGCCCTACACCACGCGCTACATCGGGTCCTTCGTGGCCGACTTCCACCGCAACCTGGTCAAGGGCGGGGTCTACATCTACCCCGCCAACGAGCGGAACCCCAACGGCAAGCTCCGGCTGATGTACGAGGCCAACCCGATGGCGTTCATCGTCGAGCAGGCCGGCGGGCGCGCCGAGAGCGGGCACGGGCCGATCCTGGACATCGAGCCCGACGCGTTGCACGACCGCTGCCCGGTCTACATCGGGAGCCCCGACATGGTCACCGACGCCATGGCGTTCCTGTCGGGCGAGCGGACCAGCCGGGACTAAGCTGGCGGGCGGCCTCCGCCAGCGGGACCTGAACGCGCGCGCCCCGACCGTTCTCGGCCGGGGCGCGGTCTGACGGGGGCGGCCGGTTACTCGCGGTCCGTCTCCGAGGTCACCGTCGCGTCCTGCGCCTGGTGCGAGTCGCCGCGCGAGCCGATGGAGATGCGGCGGGGCTGGACCTCGGGCGTCTTGCCGATCTCGACCGTCAGCACGCCGTCGTCGTAGCGGGCCTTGATGGCGTCGCCGTCCAGGTCCGAGCCCAGGGTGAACGAGCGGAAGAAGCGTCCGTGCGCGCGCTCGACGCGGTGCATCCGGTGGCCGTCGCCGCTGGGCGTTTGGCGCTCGCCGCTGATCCTGAGCGTGCCGTCGTCCAACGTCACGTCCAGGGAGTCGCGGTCGACGCCGGGGAGGTCCAGCGCCAGGAGGTAGGCGCCGTCGGTCTCGGCGACGTCGGCGCGCGGCCGCCACGTCG
Source organism: Rubricoccaceae bacterium (assembly GCA_963789285.1). Classification (GTDB taxonomy): domain Bacteria; phylum Bacteroidota; class Rhodothermia; order Rhodothermales; family Rubricoccaceae; genus Rubrivirga. The sequence continues at coordinate 489,407 of CAWBJZ010000004.1, read as the reverse complement.
TGGGGCGGTCGTCGCCGGTGGCGTCGTCGAAGACGCGGTCGAGCTGGCGGCGGAGCACGGCGAGGTCGCGGGAGGGGAATCGGGAGGTCATGGGGGTGGGGGTTGGTGTACGGAAGGGCCTGCGGCCGCGGGGGAGAAAGCACACCGTGTGCCAGTCCGTTATTGTGAAACAGAATGACAGGACGCCCCGCCGGACGCGCGCGCGTCGCTGTCAGGCTGGCAGCGAGAACAGCGCCCGCCGGCCCGGGTACCCCGCCCTGCGCTGACACGATTTCCCCGCCCCCGCCGCCGTGGCACCCGACCTCCCGCCCGTCCCCGACGCCCGTCCGCCGTTCGCGCGCGGGCCGCTCGACCTGACGTTCCACGGCTTCCCCGACGAGGGCTACGACGCGCTGGCGCGGCTCAAGGCCGAGCCCCACATCGGCCGCTACCGGGAGGAGAAGGAGGTGCTCGACCGCGCCGTCACGGCCCCGTTCAAGCGCTACCGCGACGACCTCGCGCTGAACTGGGTGATCCCCAACGGCATCCGCTTCGAGACCGAGCGCAACGTGTTCAGCCGGATCCTCAAGAACGACTTCGGGCGGGGCGGCTCCCACAGCCACCTGTGGATGAGCTTCTACCGCCTGCCGCGCAAGCGCCTGACCGACCTCCAACTCAGCCACGCCATTTACGCCGACGGCTTCCGCTGGGGGCTCTACGTCGGCGACTACGCCAAGGGGCTGTTCCGCCCAGCGCGAGAGCGGCTGGCGACCGACCCCGACGCGCTCCCGATCCTGAACGCGCTGCTGGCGGCCGGCTACCGCTTCGCCTTCGCGCCCCACGTCACCAAGCCCGAGGGCCGGCCCGAGTTCTCCGACGCGCTCGACGCCATCCCCGGCGGCGTCGAGCGCGCCAAGGGGATCTGGCTGATGAAGAAGATCGACCGCGAGCACGCCCAGTCGCTGGGCGCCGGCCTGGTCGGCGCGGCCATCGACGCCCAGGAGGAGCTGTGGCCGCTGTACCGGTTCCTGGCCGACGCCCCCTTCCACCCGGACTTCGCCTAAGCCGCTGGCGGAGCGCCTCCGCCAGCCGCACGCCCCGCACCCCGCATGAGCCCCGAGATCGTCGTCATCGCCGCCGTCGCCGAAGCCCCCGGGCACGCCTCCGATCGCCTGATCGGGGACGGCTACAAGCTGCCGTGGCACCTGCCCGCGGACCTCAAGCGGTTCAAGGCGATGACCTCGGGCCACCCCCTGGTCATGGGGCGGAAGACGTTCGAGAGCCTGCTCGTTCAGTTTGGCGGCCCGCTGCCCAACCGGGAGAACGTGGTCCTGACGCGGCACCCCACGCGCGTGGACCACCCCGGCATCCACCTCGCCTCCGGGCTGCCAGAGGCCGTCGACGCGTTCGCCGACCGGCCCCTGGTGTTCATCGGCGGCGGCGCGGGCGTCTACGGCGCCGTCTTGGAGCCGGACGCCCCGGTCCCGGCCGACCGCCTGGAGCTGACCCTCGTTGAGGGCACGTTCACGGGCGACACGTTCTTCCCACCCTACCGGCACTTGTTGGGCGACGACGGCCCGTTCGGCCTCGACGCCGTCGAACGCCACCCGGCCGAGGGCGGGCGCCCGGCGTTCCGGTTCGAGACCTGGACCCGGAAGGGCTAACGCGAGTAAGAGGGCGGCTTAACCGTGGGCCGGCGCGCCCCGATACCACGGCACATGCCTGCCCCGACGACGCACCGCTCGCCCTTTGGGCTCGAAACGCTGGTGCCCTTCGTGGGCGGCAGCGGCGACGTCCCCCTCCGGACGCTCCGGATGGCGCTCGTCCTGACGGCGCTGCTCACCCCGGTGTTTTGGGTGGTGTACCGGGTCACGAACCCCGGGGCATACGACCCGCTCTGGGCGCGCGCGCTCACGTCGGTCATGGCGCTCGGTGCCGTGGTCGCGAGCTACGCCGTCCCGCTCGTCCGCGACCACCCGGAGCGCGTGTACGCCGTGGCGATGTGCACCCTGCTGGCGTGGTTCGCCCTGCTGGCGGCCCGCAACGACTTCGCGGCGGACTACGCGTTCGGGTACTGCTTCGTCCTGACGACGACGGCGCTGATGGCCACGCTCGTGTGGGACCGCCCCGGGCCGCTTTTTGGGGTCATGGGTCTGGGGTTCGTGGCCGGGGTGGTCGCGGCGCTGTCCGCCGACCCGTCTCCCGGCGCCGCCAGCCCGGCGGTGGTGGTCGTGGCGATGATGTCGGGGGTGAGCGTGTTCTTCCTGATGTTCTACGGCCGGCTTAGGGGCGTCGAGGCGCTCGAAGCCAGCCAGGCGCGGCTGGCCGAGGCCGAGCGGCTGGCGCAGACCGGGGCATGGTCCAGCCACCTCGGGACGGGGCGCCGCGTCTGGTCCCAGGGCGTCTACTCGGTCCTGGGCGTCGAGCGCTCGGACGGCCCGCCCCCGTCGGTCTACGACTCGGTCCACCCCGACGACCTCGAGACGTGCCGGGCCGAGATGGCCCGCTTGGCCGCCGGCTCCGACGAGCGGCAGCTGCTGTTCCGCATCGTCCGGCCGGACGGGGAGACGCGGTGGGTCGAGGGCACGGCGGGCGTCGCCGAAGACGCTCAGGGCCGCCAGATCCAAGGCGTGATCCAGGACGTCACCGAGAGCGTCGCGCGCGAGGCCGAGCTCCGCGTGGCGCGGGACCAGGCCGAGACCGCCAACCGCGCCAAGGGCGAGTTCCTGGCCAACATGAGCCACGAGATCCGGACGCCGCTCACGACCATCCTGGGCTACGCCCAGATGCTCCGGGACGAGGTGTCGGGTGAGCACGTCGAGCTGGTAACGCCCATCGAGGTCGGCGGCAGGCGGCTGCTCGGGACGCTCAACTCGGTGCTGGACCTGGCGCGACTGGAGGGGGGGGCGGCCGAGCTGAAGCTGGAAGAGCTGGACCCCGCGGCCGAGGCCGCTGAGGCCGTGCTGCTGTTCCAGTCCGAGGCCGTCCGCAAGGGGATCGGGCTCGACCTCGCCCTGCCCCCCGCCCCGCTCGCCGTCCGCGCCGACGCGGACGCGCTGGGCCGGGTCCTCGCCAACCTGCTCTCCAACGCCGTCAAGTTCACCGACGCCGGCCGGGTGTCCGTGGCGGTCCGCGAGCACGCCGGCCGCGCCGAGCTGGCGGTCACCGACACCGGGCGCGGCATGGACCGCGCGTTCCTCTCGTCGCTCTACACCCCGTTCCAGCAGGCCTCGACGGGGTGGTCGCGCAGCCACGAGGGGACCGGGCTCGGCCTGACGATCACGCGGCGCTTGGTGGCCGCGATGGGGGGCGAGCTCCGGGTCGAGAGCGAGCCGGGCGTGGGGACGACGTTCACGGTCTCGCTCCCGCTGGCGGCGCCGAGCGTCAGCGTGCCCGGACGAGCGCACGTGTGAGCACCTCGGCCCCGGCCTCCACGCGGACGAGGTAGACGCCCGCCGCCAGCCCCGCGCCGTCGAGCCGCAGCGGGGTCGGGCCTGCCGCGACCGGCCCGTCCCACAGCACGGCTACCCGGCGGCCCAGGGCGTCGAAGGCCTCGGCCCGCACGTCCACGGCGCTGGGCAACGTCAGCGTAAGCCGGGCCTCCGTCGTAAACGGGTTGCCACTGGCGACCGCCAGCGCCGCGCGGCTCGGGTCGGCGTCGTCGGCGTCGGTGGCCTGGATGTCGGGGAAGAAGGCGCGGCGCGCGAGCGTGGAGTCCAGAACGAACGGGTTGTCCTTGCCGCTCTGGAACTGCGCCACGCGGGCGGAGCGCGCCTGGTCGGCGGCGGTGGCGGCGTCGAGGTAGTGCCAGTCGTAGAGCGTGCGTGCCTGGCCGTTGAAGTAGCCGGCGTCGGCCTGGTCGGGGTAGACGGCGCGCATGTAGAACATGGCCCGGGCCACGTTGCCCTTGTGGTCCTCGCGCGGCTCGAACCGGCCGCCGCCGATCTCGCTGTACTCGTCGATGTTCGAGGACGGGACCGACGTCTGGTTGTACGGCGGCGCGCCGCGGTACCACCGAGCTGTCTGGGCGTCGGGGATCTCGGCGAAGGGGAAGCTGGCGCGGTCGGAGTTCACGCCCACCTGGGTGGGGAAGAGGTTGTGCAAGTCCCGCTCCGAGGACACCGTGCTGCCGCCGCCTAGCTCCGACCGCGGGTAGGTGTGCTCCTGATTCAGCCCCTCACCAGTCTGAGAGAACCCGTTGCCGATGTCTTGGCTGGGGTCGTTGCTCGGGTTGCCGTCGAAGGGGACGAAGAGGCCGGTGTAGACGCACAGCACGCCGTCCTGGCCACCGACCGTCGTCCGGTCGACCGTTGCGTACAGGTCGTCGTTGTCGCCAGACAGCGACGCCGGGCGGTACTCGGCGCGGATCGAGGCCAGCAACCCGGCGCCCGACTGGCCGGGGAACAGGACCTCCTGGGTCTGGGCGCCGACGGGGACCGCCAGCGCGGCGAGGCCGGCGACGAGGAAGGAGCGGAACACGAGGCGCATGGGGAGGACCGGGGGGAGGCCGCCAGGATAGAGCCTCCGCGTGGTGCCCCCAAGGCCCCCGCCTGTCCCTCCGGCAACGCGCACGAAAAAGGCCGACCAGCGTGGGGCTGGCCGGCCTACGTCGGGATGGCGGGATTCGAACCCACGACCTCCTCGTCCCGAACGAGGCGCGCTACCGGGCTGCGCTACATCCCGAGTCCGCCGGACGGGCCGGCGGCGGGAGGGCCAAGCTACGACGCGGCGACCGGGAGGCGAGCCGCGGAGCGAATGAAGCTGGGGCGAACCTCCCAACGTCGGACGACCGTCCCCCGCGCTGGCGGCGCCCACCGGCGCTCCCGAGAGAGTCCGGCCCCAAGTTTGCACATGTATACTCCAGAGACCCCGGGATCCCCCTAGGGCCCCCTGCGCGACGACTCGCTTTTGCACGCATGACCGGCACCGACCAACTCCGGCTGTTTATCTCGCGCGCGCCCTCGGCGCAGGCGCTCCTCGACCGCGACATGCGGTACCTCGCCTACAGCGACCGCTGGGTCACCAGCTACGGCCTCGACCCGGACCAGGACTACGTCGGCCGGAGCCACTACCACGTGTTCCCCGAGATCGGCGACGACTGGAAGGCCGTCCACCGGCGGTGCCTGGCCGGCGACGTCGAGCGGACGGAGCTGGAGGCGTTCCCCAGGGCCGACGGCCGCACGCAGTGGCTGCGGTACGAGGTCCGCCCGTGGCACGAGCGCCGACGGCGAGATCGGCGGGCTGGTGATGCTCACCGAGGACCTGACGGCGCTCGTCGAGGCCGGCGCCGACGTCCGCCAGCGCGACGCGCTCGTGACGGCCGCCCGCGACATCGAGGCCACGCTGTGGTCCTTCGACGCCGACCGCAAGATGACGCTCCACGTCGGCGCGCCCCTAGAGGCGCTGGGCGTGGGCCAGGGCTGGAACGTGGGCCAGGACATGCGCCAGACCTACGCCGAGGTGCCCGAGGTGCTGGAGGCCGTCGAGACCGCGCTGGCGGGCGAGCGCGCGACGCACTCGCTGGAGTTCGACGGGCGCACGTTCGAGGGCGTCGTCTCGCCCATGCGCGACGACGCGGGCGAGGTCTGCGGCGGCGTCGGGCTCAGCATGGACGTGACCGACCGCGTCCGCGCCGAGGCCCAACTCACGGCCGAGACCCGGTTGCTGGAGACCGCCCTCTCCAACACCCCCATCGTGCTCTACGCCTTCGACGCCGACGGAACGATCACCATGAGCCGCGGCCGCGGCCTGGAGCCCCTGGGACTGGCCGAGGGCGAGGCCGTGGGGTCGTCGATCTGGGACTTCGTCGACCACGACCCCACGGGCCGGGCGGAGGTGGAGAAGGTGCTCGGCGGCGAGCTGGCCGAGTGGCACCTCGAGTACGGCGGGCACGTCTACGACACCCGGGCCTACCCCGTCGAGGGCGGCGGGGCCGTGGCCGTGTCGCACTGGGTCACCGACCGCGTCCGCGCCGAGCGCCAGGCCGAAGCGCACGCCGCGCGACTGCGCCGGATGGTCCAGGCGATGGCCCAGGAGGGCACGTTCGCCGAGCGCGCCCAGGCGGTCCTGCAGGAGATCACCGAGACCCTGGGCCTGGACACCGGCGTGCTCGCGCGCGTCGACGGCGACCGCTACACCTGCCGCGCCAGCTACGCCGCCAGCGGCGAGGCGCTCGCGCCCGGCGAGACCCTCTCGGTCGACACCACCTACTGCGTGCTCGTCCTGGCGACCGGCGACGTGGTCGCCATCGAGCGCATGGGCGAGACCGAGCACCGGGACCGCCCGTGCTACCGGACGCACGGGCTGGAGGCCTACATCGGCGCGCCCGTCCGGGTCGAGGGCGAGCCGTACGGCGTCGTCGCGTTCTCGGCCGCCGAGCCGGCCCAGGACCCCTTCAGCGAGAGCGACAAGGACCTGCTGCGGCTGGCGGCGCGCTGGGCCGGCGGGCTCCTGGAGCGCGAGCAGCGCGAGCGGCACCTCGACGAGACCGTCGCCCGGCTGGCGGAGGCCCGGGACCAGGCCGACCAGGCGAACCGGGCCAAGAGCGCCTTCCTGGCCTCGATGAGCCACGAGATCCGCACGCCCATGAACGCCGTGATCGGGTTCGGGGAGATGCTCACCACGACCCCCCTCGACGCGCTCCAGCGCGGCTACGTCGAGACCATCCGCCGCTCCGGCGAGCGCCTGCTCGGGCTGATCGACGACATCCTGGACTTCTCCAAGATCGAGGCCGGCCGCATCGAGCTCGACGCCGTGCCCATCGAGCTCGGGCCCCTCGTCCAGGGCGTGCTCGAGGAGAACGCGCCGACGGCGCAGGGCAAGGGGATCGAGCTGGCCTACGCCGTCGACCCCGACCTCCCCCGCCGCGTCGTCGCCGACGAGAAGCGGCTCCAGCAGATCGTGGCCAACCTGGTCACCAACGCCGTCAAGTTCACCAGCCAAGGCACCGTCGACGTGGCCGTCCGCCGGGGCCAAGCGCCCGACGGGGCCGCCACGCCCGAGGGCGCCGTCTGGGTCGACGTCGAGGTCCACGACACCGGGATCGGGATCGAGCACGAGCGGTTGTCCGCCATCTTCGACGCCTTCGTCCAGGCCGACGCGTCCATGACGCGCGCCTACGGCGGCGCCGGCCTGGGGCTGGCCATCACGCGGCGGTTCGTCGAGCTGATGGGCGGGTTCGTCGAGGTCGAGAGCGAGCCCGGCGTCGGGAGCACGTTCCGGGTCAGGCTGCCCCTGGAGCGCGCGCCCGAGGCCGGCCGCGTCGTGCTCGCGGGCGCGCCCTCGTCGCTGTCCGGCGCGCGCGTGCTGGTCGTGGACGACAACGAGGACGGCCGGGCCTTGCTCGTGAGCCAGCTCCGGCGCTGGAACCTCAGTGTCACCGACACGCCGGACCCGGCCGAGGCGCTGGGCTGGATCCGCGACGGCCAAGCGTTCGACGTGGGCGTGCTCGACATGCAGATGCCCGTCACCGACGGGCTCCAGCTGGCCGAGGGCATCCGCCAGTTCCGCTCGCCGACGGAGCTCCCCCTCGTGATCCTGTCGTCGGAGGAGCGCGCCCGCCACGCGCCCGACCTCGTGGCCTCGACCGTCCTCAAGCCGATCGCGCCCGTCGCGCTGCACGCCCTCCTGCGCCGGGTCCTGGACTACGGCGGGGCCTCGGGCCGCCCGTCGGTCACGCTGCCGCCGGGGGGCGCGCCCGTAACGTCCGGCGACGCACTGGCGGCGCCCGAGCAAGCCTCGTTGGGCGAGACCACAGCCGCCAAGACGCCCGCCCGTTCGGCGCCGACCGCGGGCCGGACGGACGACCTCCGCATCCTGCTGGTCGAGGACGAGCCCGACAACCAGGCGCTGGCGCTCCAGATGCTCGGCCAACTCGGCCACCGCGCCGACGTGGCCTCAGACGGCTTGGAGGCCCTGGAGCGCTTGGAGCAGCACGCCTACGACCTGGTGCTGATGGACGTGATGATGCCGCGCCTGGACGGCCTGGAGACGACGCGCCGCCTCCGCCGCGACCTGCCCGCCGCCGAGCAGCCGCGCGTGATCGCGCTCACGGCGCGCGCGCTCCGGAGCGACCGCGAGGCGTGCCTGTCGGCCGGGATGGACGGGTACCTGTCGAAGCCCGTCCGCATGGACGCGCTGGCGGAGGCGCTCAAGCCCGCGCCGGTGCGCTAGGCGTAGACGCCGTCGATCAGCCCGGCGTAGCGGGCCTCGATGGCGCGGCGCCGAAGCTTCATCGTCGGCGTCAGCAGGCCGTCCTCGACCGTGAACGGCTGGGCGAACCGCCACGCCCGCACCTTCTCGTGGCTCGCCGACTGGCGGTTGTGGTCGGCGAACAGCGCGTCGTAGAGCGCGGCGACCTCGGGGCGGGCCAGGATCTCGTCGGCAGAAGAGGCCGGGATCTCTCGCGCCTTGACCTCGGCGCGGAGCGCGTCCAGCTCCGGCACGACCAGCGCCGACAGGAACTCCCGCCCCTCGCCGACGACCATGACCTGCTCCACGAGCGGGGAACTGGCGAACGCGGCCTCGATGGGGCCGGGATAGATGTTCTTGCCGCCCTGGGACACGATCATGTGCTTGATCCGGTCGGTGATGCGCAAGTAGCCGTCCTCGAAGCGGCCCACGTCGCCGGTCCGGAACCAGCCGTCGGCGTCGAAGGCGTCGGCGGTGTCGGCGGGCCGGTTCCAGTAGCCGGGCATGACGTTGGGGCCGCGCGCCAGGATCTCGCCCGGCGCGGTCGTGATGCGCGACGGACGCTGGGCGCCCTCGACCTCGGCCAGCATCCGCCCGGAGCCCAGGTCGCGGATGCCGATGGTGACGCCGGGCAGCACGTGGCCCACGGTCCCGTAGACCGGGGCGTCGCTGGGGTTGGCGACCAGGATGGGCGCCGTCTCGCTCAGCCCGTAGCCCTCGACTAGGGGCACGCCGGCGGCCTCGAAGAACGCCCCAATCTCGGCCGGCAGCGCCGCGCCGCCCGAGATCGCCAGCCGCAGGTTGCCGCCCAGCTTCTCGTGCAGCGCCGAGAACACCAGCCGGTCGGCCAGCGCCTTCTGCGCCGCCAGCACCACGCCAAGCGGGCGCCCCGCCTTCCTGCGGCTGGCGACGGCCGCGCCGGTGTCGACGGCCCAGGCGAAGACGCCGCGCGTGACCGCCGAGCCCTCGTCCACGCTTTTGCGGATGGCGGCGTAGATCTTCTCGAACAGCCGGGGGACCGACACCATCAGCGTCGGGGCCACCTCGGGCAGGTTCTTGGCGATGGTGTCGACCGACTCGGCGTAGACGATCTTGGCGCCGGCCGACAACACGATGGCGTAGCCGGCGGTCCGCTCGAAGGCGTGGCTGAGCGGCAGGAACGACAGGTGGACGTCGCTCTCGAACACCTCGATGATGGCGTGCGAGGCGTGGACGTTCGACATCAGGTTCCGGTGCGTCATCTGGACGCCCTTGGGCTCCCCGGTCGTGCCCGAGGTGTAGATCAGCGCCGAGAGGTCGTCCGGCTCGACGGCCTCCGCCCGTGCGTCGAGCCTGGGGGCGTCGGTGCCGCGCTGGCGGCGGCCCTGGGCGAGCGCGTCGTCCCAGGCGACGACGGGCGTCGAGTCGCGGGCCTTGCCCGGGTCCGACATCGACACGATGGCCCGCACGTCGGGGCAGTCGTCGAAGGCCTTGTCGGCCTTGCGGAGTTGGAGCGTGGTCGAGACGACGAGCACCTTGGCGCCGCTGTCGCGCACGATGTACGCGACCTGACTGGCGGGGACCGTGGCGTAGAGCGCGACCGTGACGGCGCCCAGCATCTGGGCCGCCATGTCCGTAATGGCCCACTCGGGCCGGTTCTCGCTCAGGATCGCGACGCGGTCGCCGTGGCCGACGCCGCGCGCGTCCAGGAACGCCGCGAACGCCTGGACGCGCTCGAACAGGTCGTCCCAGGTGACGTCGGTCCAGCCGGCCTCGCGGTCTCTGTACCCCAGCGCGGCCTTGCCGGTCCCGGCGTAGCGCGCCGCCAGTCGGGCGATCATCTGGGGGGCGGTCTCGAACTCGACGACGGCGGGCATGGGCGCGGAAAGCGGTTCGGGCAAGGCTACGAACGGTTGGGGCGGCGCCTGCGACCGGTCACCGGAGGTGGGCGGCGAATACATAGGTCGCACACGTTGTCTTCTCAGTTCTGAAACGTGTCCTCCAGCCCCGGTCCCTCATGTCGCCGCACCCGTCCCGCCCTCGCTCTCAAGCCCGCTCGGTCTTGGCCTGGGCCGTCGGCCTCTTCCTGGTGGTGACGTCGTTCGGCTGGGTCGGCTCGGCGCCGGCGGCCGTGCCGCTGGTGCCCGTCGAGGCCGCGCTGACGGACGACGAGCGCGCCGTGGTGGACTCCGTCCGCGCCGCCTTCGCCGCGACGCTGGCCGAGCGCGAGGCGGCCTTCGCTGGGGTCGACTCGCTGGGGGCGTGGGAGACGCGCCGCCTGAGGCGCTCGCTCAACCGCGCCCACGTCCGCGCCGCCCGCCAGCTGGGCGTGGCGCCGGTCGAGACCGACTCGGCGCTGGCGTTCGCGACGGGGCTGGGCCGCCTCGACCCGGCCAGCCCGTACTACGCGACGCGGCGCAACGTCGGCCGGCTGGCGCCCGTCGCCGTGGCGGGCCTCGACGCCATCGGCGAGCGGTTCCACCAACGGTTGGCCGAGGCCGACCTGCCGCCCGTCCGGTTCGTGGTCTCGTCCACGTTCCGAACGGCCGAGCACCAGGACCGCCTGCGCGGCGTGAACGCGAACGCGGCCCGGGGCCGGTCGAGCCACGAGTACGGGACCACGTTCGACATCGCCTACCGCCGCTACCGGCCCATCGCGCAGGGCGGGGCGCTGAACCGCGTGCCGGACGCGCTCGCCATCCCCACCCAGCTGTGGCTGGCCTCGGAGCTGGAGGCCCAGGAGCGCGCGTGGTCGGAGCGCGTGGTGGCGCAGTACGCCGGGCTCTACGAGGCGGAGCTGGGCCGCGCGCTGGCGGAGCTGGAGGACCAAGGCGTGCTGCTGGCGCTGCGCGAGGTGAGCCAGCCGTGCTTCCACGTGACCGTCGCCCGGCGGCTGGGGTAGCCCCGGGCGCCTCCGCCTTCACCGGCGCTCCCCGCGTCGCTCGCTAGCTTCTCCGGCTCACACGCGCCGCGCTGGCGGAGCCCATGAGCACGACCGAGACGCCCGAGATCCCCGCCGATCGCCACCGCCAGCCGGAGACGCCCGCGACGCCCGAGCCCGCTCCCGCCGGGTCGGCCTACGAGCCCGCCGCCGTCGAGCAGAAGTGGTACCGGTACTGGGAGGACGGCGGCTTCTTCCACGCCGATCCGGACGCCGTCCTGGAGGGCGGGAAGACCCCGTTCGTGATCCCGATGCCCCCGCCCAACGTGACCGGGCGGCTGCACATGGGCCACGGGCTGCAGGACACCGTCCAGGACCTGCTGATCCGCTACAAGCGGATGCAGGGGTTCGAGGCGCTGTGGATCCCCGGCATCGACCACGCCGGCATCGCGACCCAGAACGTGGTCGAGAAGACGTTGAAGAAGGACGGCGATCAAGCGGAAGGAGATCGGCCGCGACGCCTTCCTGGAGCACGTCTGGGACTGGAAGGCGCAGTACGGCGACATCATCCTGCAGCAGAAGCGCCGCCTGGGCGACTCCGCCGACTGGCGCTACCAGCGGTTCACCATGGACGAGGGCCTGAGCCGCGCCGTCCAGAACGTGTTCGTGACCCTGCACGAGCAGGGCCTGGTTTACCGCGGCGAGTACCTCGTTAACTGGGACCCGGACAACCAGACCGTGATCTCGAACGAGGAGGTCGACAACGTCGAGCGCCCCGGCTCGCTGTGGACCGTCCGCTACCCCGTCGTCGGCGACGACGGCCAGCCGACCGGCCGGCACATCGACATCGCGACGACGCGGCCCGAGACCATCCCCGCCGACACCGCCGTCGCCGTTCACCCCGACGATGCGCGATTCACGGACCTGGTCGGTCAGCCGGTCCGCGTGCCCACGACCGACCGCCTGGTGCCCGTCATCGCCGACGAGCAGATCAAGCAGGACTTCGGCGCCGGCGCGCTCGAAGGTGACGCCCGGGCCACAGCGAGATCGACTACGAGATCGGCAAGCGCCACGACCTGCCCACGCTGTCGATCATGAACCTGGACGGCACGCTGAACGAGCTGGCCGGGGCCTACGCCGGGCTGGGCCGCAAGCAGGCCAAGAAAGCAGATCGTCGCCGACCTCGACGCGGCCGGCCAGCTGGTCAAGACGGAGGACTACACCGTGACGACGCCGATCTCGTCGCGCTCGAAGGCCGTCATCGAGCCGCTGTTGTCGCCGCAGTGGTACGTCTCGATGGCGCCGCTGGCGGAGAAGGCGCTCGCGGTCGTGAACGACGGGACGGTCACGTTCCACCCCGCGCGGTGGGCCAACGAGTACCGCCGCTGGATGGAAGACATCCGGGACTGGCCGATCAGCCGCCAGCTGTGGTGGGGACACCGGATCCCGGTCTGGTACCCCGTCGGCGAGGACGGCGAGCGCGACGAGGACGCCTTCGTGGTCTCCGTCGACTCGCCGGGGCCGGGCTACGAGCAGGACGAGGACGTGCTCGACACCTGGTTCTCGAGCTGGCTGTGGCCCTTCGCAACCCTCGGTTGGCCGGACGACACCGACGCGATGAAGGCGTTCTACCCCGGCTCGGTCCTGGTCTCGGGCTACGACATCCTGTTCTTCTGGATCGCCCGGATGGTGATGGCCGGGACGCACTTTACCGGCCAGGTCCCGTTCACCGACGTGTTCATCACGGGGATGATCAAGGACAAGCAGGGCCGGTGGATGTCGAAGTCGCTCGGCAACGGCATCGACCCGCTCGACATGATCGAGCAGTACGGCGCCGACGCCGTCCGTTACACGCTCGCCAAGCTGTGCGCCCAGGGCCAGGACATCAAGCTGGACCCGGCCGGCTTTGAGGGCGGCCGCAACTTCGCCAACAAGTTGTGGAACGCGAGCCGGGTCTTCGGCCGCTTCGTCGAGCGCGATGACGCCGGCCGGCCGTCTGGCGACCTGCGCCGCCAGCGGGACTTCGCCGACCTCGACCTGGCCGAGCGCTGGCTCCTGACGCGGCTCCACGAAACGGTCCAGGCCACGACCGAGGCGCTCGACAAGTACCGCATTTCGGAGGCGGCCCAGCTGGTCTACGACTTCGTCTGGCGCGACTTCTGCGACTGGTACCTGGAGGTCTCGAAAGCCCCGCACGGCCAAGAGCCGAGTCAAGAAACGCTGGCGTTGTCGACCGAGGTGTTCGAGCAGATCCTGAGCCTGCTCCACCCGTTCATGCCGTTCGTGACTGAGGAGCTGTGGTGGACGATCCGCCCGCGCGCCGACGGCCAAGCCTGCATCGCGAGCGACTGGCCGACGCCGTCCGCCAGTGAGACGGACGCGGAGGCCGCGGCGACGTTCGCGACCGTGCAGGGCGTCGTGACGGCCGTCCGCCAGGTGCGCGCGCAGTACAACGTCCCGCCGAGCCAGGACGTGACGGCCGTCGTGCTGGCGGCGGACGCCGGGACCGCGACGGCGCTAGACGGCGCCCGGGAGTACGTCGAGCGGCTCGCGGGCCTCTCGGACCTCGCCGTCGGCGCCGACCTGCCCGCGCCCGCCGCCAGCGCGGCGGTCGTCGTGGAGGGCCACACCGTCTACGTCCCGCTGGCGGGCATGATCGACCTGGACGTCGAGCGCGCGCGGTTGCAGAAGGAGATCGACGGCAAGACGGGCTTCTTGTCCGGCGTCGAGCGCAAGCTGCAGAACGAGTCGTTCACCAGCCGGGCGCCCCAGGCCGTCGTGGACAAGGAGCGCCAAAAGGCGGCCGACGCCCAGGCCGAGATCGCCGCGCTCCAGGCCAGCCTGGCTGAGTTGAGCTAGGCCACCACTCGGCGTGCGAGGTCGTCGTGCTCACGCTGCGCGGCCTCCGCCGGTGGACGTCCGGATCTGCGCCCCCCGCGCCCCGCCGCCCGTTCGCGACCGCCTACCCACCAAACCGCCTCGGGGCTACGTTGCTGTGCCCGCCCCCCACGCTGCCATGCTCCGCTTCGCCGCCGCCCTCATTTTGCTCGCGCCTCTCACCGGCTGTCCCGCCCCGGACGAGGTGACGACCCTAGACCAGGAGTTCCCCCTCGTCACCGGCGAGCCCGCCTCGGTCTCGCCCGAGCTGGAGCAGGCCCGGCAACGTTGGCAGGCAGCGGACCTGGGCGAGTACCAGATGACGCTCCAGCGGATGTGCTTCTGCCCCTCCCCGGACTACACCGGCCCCTTCGAGGTCACCGTCCGCGACGGCGACGTGAGCAGCGTGCGGCTTGGCGGCGCCCGCGTGGACGCCGAGCGAGGCGTCTCGGTCGAGGCCCTGTTCGCCCTCATCGACGAGGCCTACGAGCGCGGCGCCGTCGAGGTCGCGCTCTCGTTCCACCCCGAGCTGGGCTACCCCACGTCCATCGGGATCGACTACGACCGCCAGATGGCCGACGAGGAGATCGGGTACCGCGTCTCCGACCTCGCCCCGCTGTAGGCCACGCCGCGCTGTCGGTCCGCCAGCGGCGTCCCTCGACCAATCTTCAAGACGCCCCGAGCCGCCCGTCAGGCAATCTCCGAACGTCGTCGCGTTCTTCCGTCCTCCATCTCCGAGACCGCCGTGTTCCGTCTAGCCCTCGCCGCCCTGCTCGCCTCCGCCGTCGCCGGGTGCGGCGGGCCCGTTGCAGAAGGAGACGTGAGCGGGCTGACGCTCAAGAGCCGCGGGACCGCCTACCCCGTCCTGACCGGCTACGTGGTCAACAAGGGCGACGTCGCGATCACCTCCGCCGACGTCTCCGTGACGCTCTACGACGCCGACAACATGCCCATGGAGGAGCTCATGGTGGGCGTCCGCCGGGTGGAGGTCGGGGACTCGGCCCGGTTCACGCAGCGCCTCGACCTGCCGGCGCGGGCGGTCAAGCTGAAGTACCTGGGCGTGAACTGACCCCCCTCTCTAGCGGCCGACCGGCCCATCGGGGAGTGACTGATTCGCGCCAAGACGCCCCGAGCTTGGAACTGGCGCCGAGCCTGGCCGCGTCTCAGAGCATGAATACGACACCCCGCGCTTACCTCTCCGTCCGCCCGCTGCCGCTGGGGCACACGGTGGAGCAAGCCGACGGAATCGCCTGGATGAAGGCCGCCCTCCGGCGGGCCTCGGCCACGGCGCCGCTGCCCGACGTCGACCGCGCGATGCGGTTCTACGACCTGCTCTCGCGCAAGAGCCAGATCGAGCGCCGCGTCACCGTCCTCGACGACTACACGCACCAGGACTGGGACCGGATGCGGTTGCACGCCGCGCCCGCCCTCGGGGACGGTCAGCCCGGCGCGGGCATGGGGTCCGGCGACCTGTGGCACCAGGCCGACTTGGGCCGCCGCATGGACCTGTTCGCCGAGACCGCCCAAGACGTTGCCGACCAGGCGTTCGCCGGCGACACCGACGCGCCCGACGCCGTGCTGCAGGTCAGCTGCACCGGCTACGACAGCCCCAGCGCCGTCCAGCGCGTGGTCGCCGACCACGGCTGGGGCGACCGCACGCGCGTGCTGAGCGTCGGGCACATGGGCTGCTACGCCGCCCTGCCCGCGCTCGCGACCGCCGCCGACCTGGTCACCGCCACCGTCGCCCGACTGGCGGCGACGGCCCGCGAGACCGGCGACCTCGGCCTCGCGGCCGACGCGCGCGCGGCGGTCCTGCTCGTCGAGATGTGCACGCTGCACCACTTCCCGGCCACGACCGACCCCGAGCAGATCGTCCAGCAGTGCCTGTTCGCCGACGGTGCGGCCCGGCTCGACGTCTCCGCCAGCCCGGAGGGCCGGGACTTCGCGTTCCTCGACCACGCCGAGGCCATCGTCCCCGGGACGATGGACGAGATGACCTGGCGGCCCCGAGGCACGGCCTTCCAGATGACGCTCAGCCGCCGCGTCCCCGACCACATCAAGGCCAACGTGGCCGGCGTCATGGAGCGGTTCCTGGCCCGCCACGGCCTGACGGTCCCTGACGTGGACGTGTGGGCCATCCACCCCGGCGGGCCGCGCGTGATCGAGAGCACCGCCGAGGCGCTGGACGTGGACGACGACCGGGCGCGGCACAGCCACGCCGTCCTGCGCGAGCGCGGCAACATGTCGTCCACGACGCTGCCGCACATCTGGGACCGCATCGCGCGCGACGAGACCGTGCCGAGCGGCGCCCTCGTTGGATCGGTCGCCTTCGGCCCCGGCCTGACCGTCGCCGCCAACCTGATGCGGAAGGCGTAGTGCCGGCCGTCAACAACGAGTTCTACGACGACCTCGGCGACCGCTGGTTCGAGGGCGACGACCACGCGATCGCGCTGCTCCGCGCCGAGGGCCACCTCAAGCTGGACTACCTGGAGACCGTGCTCGACCGGCACGGCATCCGTCCGGGCGCGCGCGTGCTGGACGTGGCGTGCGGCGCCGGCCTGATCGCGCTGCCGCTGGCTGAGGCCGGCTACCGCGTCGACGGCGTCGACCTCTCGGAGCCGTCGCTCGACGCAGCCCGCCAGCGCGCGCCCGACACCGCGACGTTCCGCCTGGGCGACGCGACGGCGCTCGACGCCGACGACGCCAGCTACGACGCGGTCCTGCTGTTCGACATGCTGGAGCACGTCGAGGACCCGGCGGCCGTCGTTGCGGAGGCGGGGCGCGTCGTCCGGCCCGGCGGCGTGGTCCTGTTCAACACGTTCAACCAGACGCCGCTGGCGTGGCTCGTGGCCGTCCACGGCTTCAAGTTTGTCGTGAGGGAGGCGCCGGATCACATCCACGTGTGGAGGCTGTTCATCCCCCCGTCGGTCCTGGCCGAGCACGCCGAGCGCGCCGGGCTGGCGATGGAGGAGGTCGTCGGCGTCCGCCCCCGGCTCGACGGCGCTTTTTGGCGCTCGCTCCGCCGCCGCCGCGTCGACCCCAGCTTCCGGTTCACGACCACCGCCAGTCAGGCGGTGGGGTACATGGGCGTCGCCGTCAAGCGCTAGACGCCCAGGTCCGCCCGAACGCGCGTCATCTGGGCGGCGTGGGCTAGGTCGTGGGCCGCCAGCAGCGCGCGATCTGGCGGGTGGACTCTTGGCCCCGCTCCGAGTGCAGCCCGACGCGCTCCCACTGGCGGTCGTCGAGAGCGCGGAGCCAGCGGACCGTCGTCTGGCGAGCGTCCGCGTGATCCCGGAGGCAGTCGGCGACGGTGCCGTGGTGGTAGTTCAAGTTGTCGGCCCAGGCGTCCTGGTCGTAGCCCGGGATCTGGGGGCGGTCGGCGGCGGCGATCAGGCGCATCCGGTAGCCGTAGACGATCTCGGAGTCGGCGACGTGGCGCAGGGTCTGGAGCGGCGACCAACCCCCGCCCTGGGGCTGCCGCCGCGCGTCGGCCTCAGAGAGCCCGCCGGCGGCGTCCGCCAGCGCGGCGGGGCCGGCTTCCAAGAGCTCGACCGGGTCGCGGTCTCCGACCACGGCCAGCATGTGGCGGACGTAGGCGCCGGGGTCGGCGGCGTCGTAGATCGGGGGGCGGGCGTCGGGCATCCGTAGGGGAGGGGGCACGCCGCAAGCTAGAGCGCGCCGCCCCCGGAGCGGCTGGCGGTCGGAGCCGACGCGCTACTGGCCGACCGTCTGGCCGGGGATGCGCGGGATGGTCGGGTCGGGGCTCTCGCCCTCGACCTCGGGTCCGCACAGCGCGTCCAGCCGCTCGCGGCCTTCGAGCAGCGTCAGGTCGACCGCGTCCACCATCGCAACGACGTCGATCGGCGTGCCGCGCCGCGTGGCCGACTGCGCGGGGGGGATGTAGCGGAACACGACCTCGCCCTCGCGCACCGGCCCCTCGAACACGCCCGTCTCCTCGAAGCCGGTCCCGACGAACGCGTCGCGGTTCTCGATCCCCTCCGGCGCCGAGCCGGGCGTCATGACGGTGTAGCCGTGGCGCATCGTCCGGGCCAGCAGCGACGGGCAGTCCGCGCGCAGTCGGTAGACGACGTGGGCGTCGAGCGACTCGCCGACCTGGACGCCCGGGGCGAACACGCCGGCGACGGTGTCCACGACCGTCCGGCACCCAGTCCCACCGGCGGCGAGCACCGCCAGCAGCGCGACGGAGGCGGCGGGCCACGCGCGGCCCGCCCTCCGCGCGGGGCTAAACATGCCGCTCGGCGTGGTACGAGCTCCGCACCAACGGCCCGCTCTCGACGTGCTCGATGCCCAGCGCCTCGCCCTGCTCCTTGTACCACGCGAAGCGGTCGGGGTGGACGAACTCCTCGACGGGGAGGTGGTGCCGCGTCGGCTGGAGGTACTGGCCAATCGTCATCACGTCGACGCCGTGCGCGGCGAAGTCGGCCATGAGGCTCACGACCTCGTCGGGTTGCTCGCCTAGCCCGACCATGATGCCGGACTTGGTGCGCAACCCGTACTCGGTCTTGGCGAGCTGGATGACGTCGAGCGACCGCTGGTAGTCGGCCTGGGGGCGGACGCGGCGGTACAGGCGCGGGACGGTCTCGACGTTGTGGTTGAGGACCTCGGGGCGCGCGTCGAAGACGGTCTCTAGGGCCGAGCGCTCGCCCTTCATGTCGGGGATCAAGACCTCGATGGTCTGGCCTTGGTCGTGGACGCGGCGGATGACCTCGGCGAAGATCGGCGCCCCGCCGTCCTTGCGGTCGTCCCGGTTGATCGACGTCACGACGACGTGCTTCAAGCCCATCAGCCGGGCGGCCTCCGCCACGCGCCGCGGCTCGTCGTAGTCGAGCTCCTTCTGCTCGGGCCGGCCCGTGAGCACGGCGCAGAACGAGCAGCCGCGCGTGCAGACGTTGCCCAGGATCATGAACGTGGCCGTGCCCGCGCTCCAGCACTCGCCCATGTTGGGGCACCGCGCCGACGAGCAGACCGTGTGGAGGTCGAACTCCTCGATGGTCTTCTGGACGTCGCGGAACGTCTCGCCGTAGGGCAGCTTCGCGCGCAGCCACTTGGGCCGCCCGCCGGGCCGGTTGGCGACCTGGGGCTTCTGGACGACCGGCAGCTCGAGCGCGAACCCGTCGCCTTCGGACTCGACCGCCAGCGGCTCGGCCGCCGCTTTCTTCAGGGCGACCTGGCCGGGCAGGAGGGGGGCTTTCGTGGGCGTTTCCATGCGGGGGGCGGCGGGGGAGATCCGGACGCGGGACGGGCGCGCGGTCGTACGTCGGAAGGTACGGCCCGGGGCGCGGCGTTCGCGTGCGGCCAGGGCGGCGACGGCGTAGCGCCCGGCCGGCGGACCGTGCAGCCGAGTGCGTAGGCGGTGCCGGGCTCTGTAAGTGCCGTGGTAGCCGGGCAGGCGCGCGCGCGCATCGCCAGTCGCCCGAGTGGGGCGTTGCGGAGCTGCTGGCGGGGTTCGGCATCGGGGCGTCCCCTATCTTGCCCCGGCGCGCTATGCGACGGCCTGGCGGCCTCGTTTCCCCGGCCGCGCCCCGCCCCCCGACCTCCGCGACCCCATGCAGCTCACCGCCCCCGCTTCGAAGGCCCTCCCCGACGCCGACGCCGTCCGCGAGACGTTGGGCCGGCACGTCCTGACCGACGGCTACCCGATGGTGCTCGACATGGACGCCAGCCAGGGCGCCATGCTGCGCGACGCCGCGACGGGCCGGGACTACGTGGACTTCTTCACGTTCTACGCCTCGAACGCGCTGGGGATGAACCACCCCATGCTAGCGGGCCCGTCGCCCGAGGCTGAGGGCTTCCGCCAGCGTCTGATGGACGCGGCGCTCAACAAGGTGGCCAACTCCGACGTGTACACCCCGCACTACGCCCGCTTCGTCGAGACCTTCGGCCGCGTCGGCATCCCGGACGAGCTGCCCCACGCCTTCTTCGTCTCGGGCGGCGCGCTGGCGGTCGAGAACGCGCTGAAGGCGGCGTTCGACTGGAAGGTGCGGAAAAACAAGGCCAAGGGGTACTCCGGCGAGCGCGGGACCAAGGTGCTCCACTTCCGGGAGGCGTTCCACGGGCGCTCAGGCTACACGATGTCGCTCACCAACACCGACCCCAACAAGGTCTCCGGCTACCCCAAGTTCGACTGGCCGCGCATCACCAACCCCAAGATCCGCGGCGGCGACGTCGAGTGGCGCGAGGAGATCGCCATCCGCCAGGCGCGGCAGGCGTTCCTCGACCACCCGGACGAGATCGCGTCGATCATCATCGAGCCGATCCAGGGCGAGGGCGGCGACAACCACTTCCGCCCCGAGTTCTTCCGCGCGCTCCGCCAGCTGGCCGACGAGCACCAAGCGATCCTGATCTTCGACGAGGTCCAGACCGGCGTCGGGCTCACCGGCGAGTTCTGGGCCTACCAGTCCATCGGCGTCGCGCCCGACATCGTGGCCTTCGGCAAGAAGACCCAGGTCTGCGGCATCCTCGCCAGCAAGCGCCTGGACGAGGTCGACGACAACGTCTTTCACAAGTCGAGCCGGATCAACTCGACGTGGGGCGGCAACCTGGTCGACATGGTCCGCTTCGACCGCATCCTGGAGACCATCGAGCAGGAGGACTTGCTGGCCAACGCCCGGACGCAGGGCGAGCACCTCTTGTCCCGACTGGCGGCGTTCGAGCAGCGGTTCGAGGGCGTCACCGACGCGCGCGGCCGCGGCCTCATGTGCGCCTTCGACCTGCCCGACACCGCGACCCGCAACGCCGTCGTCAAGCGCGCTTTCCAGGACGGGCTCATCGCCTTGGGCTGCGGCGTGCGGACGGTCCGCTTCCGCCCCGCGCTCACGATCGGCCAGTCGGACCTCGACATGGGGCTCGACATCCTGGACGGCGCGCTCGCGGCCGTGCTGGAGGGCTAGGGGATGCCGCCTCGGATCTGGCTGGTCGGGCCGGCCGTCTTGGCGGCGGTCGTCCCGGTCCTGTCGATCCTGGCCGCCAGTCGCGGGCTGGGCGGCGCCATCGTGCCGGCGGTGTCAGCGGCGTTGCCGTTCGTCGCGCTGGCGGTGCTCGCGGCAACCGCCCGGTGGGCGCGGCTGGGCTACGAACTCGCGGTGGGGGTTGGGCTGGTGATGACGATGTCGGGGTGGGGCATGGCGACGGCCTCGGAGTTGGGCGGAGGCGCCGAGACCGTGATGGCCGGGGCAATGGGCGCGCTCCTGATGAGCGCGCTGCCGGTCGCGGTGCTGTCCGTGATGTTCACGGTGCTGGCCGTCCGCCAGGCGTTCGGGGCGCCCGGGCGCTGAGGCGTCTGGGTCCACGCCAGCGCTAGCCCAGCGCGCTGGCGGAGGGACCGGTCAGCCGCGAGTCGCTACCGCTGGCCGTTTCGGCCCTTGCCGCGTCCGCTCTGGCCCTTGCCGCGCCCGCCGCCGCCGCCGTTCCGGTTCTGCCCGCCCGACTTGTGGCGGGACTTGTGCCCGCGCGGGTTCGAGCGCTTGTTCGCGTTGGTCATCGCCTCCGCCAGCTTGGGCTTGTCGAAGCCGGCGACCTCCATCGTGTCGATCTCGCGCCCGGTGTGCTTCTCGATCCCGCGCAAGTAGTCGCGCTCGGCGGCCGAGATGAACGTGATCGCGTCGCCCGTCGCCTCGGCGCGGCCCGTCCGCCCGATGCGGTGGATGTAGTCCTCCGGCATGTTGGGCGCGTCGAAGTTGACGACGTGGCTCACGCCCGGCACGTCGATCCCGCGCGCGGCGATGTCGGTCGCGACCATGATCTGGAACTGGCCCGACTCGAAGCCCTTGAGCGCGCGCTGGCGTTGGCCCTGGCTGCGGTTGGAGTGGATGGCGACGGCCGAGAAGCCGGCGCGGTCGAGCTTTTTGCGGATGCGGTCGGCGCGGTACTTCGTGCGCGAGAACACGATCATCCGGTCCACGTCCTCGGACTCGATCAGGTGGTGGAGCAGGTCCTGCTTCTCGGTCTCGGCGACGTGGATGGCGCGCTGGGTGACGGTCGCGGCGGGGTCGCGGCGCTCGCCCACCTCGACGGTCTCGGGCTTGAACAGGATGGACTTGGCGAGGTCCTGGATCGGCGGGGGCATCGTCGCCGAGAACAGCATGGTCTGCCGCTTCTCCGGCACCGCCTTCACGATCCGGCGGACGTCCTTGATGAAGCCCATGTCGAACATCCGGTCGGCCTCGTCCAGCACCAGGATGTCGACCCAGCTGAGGTCGATCTCGCCCTCGCTCAAGAAATCGAGAAGCCTCCCGGGCGTGGCGACGATGATGTCGGTCCCGTTGCGCAGCGCCGTCCGCTGCTTCCCCTTGCCGACGCCGCCGTAGACCGTCGCGACACGCAGCTTGGTGTGCTTGCCGTAGGCCTGGGCCGCCTCGGTCACCTGGATCGCCAGCTCGCGCGTCGGCGCGACGACCAGCGCGCGGACGGGCCGCTTGCCCTTGCCGCCCAAGGGCTCCTTGACCAGGTAGTCCAGGATCGGGAGCACGAACGCGGCCGTCTTCCCGGTCCCCGTCTGCGCCACGCCGACGACGTCGACGCCGTCCAGGCCGAGCGGCAGCGCCGCTTCCTGAACCGGCGTGGGCGTCGTGTAGCCGGCGTCCTGGACGCCGCGCAGGACGGAGGGGGCGAAGCCGAAGTCGTCGAAGGTCATGCCGCTGGCGGTCGGTCGGGGGACCACAAGGTCGCGGCGCCGGGCGGCTGGGGCCTCCGCCGCGCCTTCTTGCGCCCCGCCAGCCTTGGGTGGTCGGTGGTCCAGGATGGCGGGCGAGCCGTCCGACGGACGCCCCGGGCTCCAGCCGACCGGCCTCTTCCGCTCCGCCCCTAGGGCGGGCGTAGACGCGTGTAGACGAGAGAAATTTGTGATACAGCAACGTTCAGGAGCATCCGTGAACGTCGTTTGCCGGAGGTGAAGGGCGTTAGGACCGGTTCGGTCTCGGTTTGGCAGGGTCCACCCATACCCCCCTTCTTTTCTACCGTCATGGGCCAGCAGCAACTCCTCCTCCTCGTCTTGGGAACCGTCATCATCGGACTGGCGGTCGCCGTCTCGATCGACGCCTTCGAACAGAACCGCCGCAAAGCCGAGGTCGACGTCGTCGTCGAGCGGCTGGTCACGCTGGCCAGCATCGCGCAGACCTGGAAGATGACCCCGACCGCGCTCGGCGGCGGCCAGGGCGCCAACGGCTTCGAGGGCGTCCTCGGCGGGTTCGACCAAATGGGCTGGCCTAGCATGCCGTGGCGCGTGACGGCGTACAATCCCGTTACGAGGCGGGTCGAGCGGAAGACGGTCGGGTGCTACCGGCCGAACGAGAAGTCGATCTTCTGCCCGGTCCCCCAGTTCGCCGGTGACGAGGGCTCGCTGGTGATCTACGGGCTCAGCAACGTCGGCGAGGACACCGGGAACTCGACGGGCTCGGACGCCACACAGGTCGTGGCCGTGGCGTCGGTGTCGGGCACCGGCGTCGTCGACGTGACGACCAACGTGCTGCGGTAGGCGCGGACGGCCCAGAGCGCGCCGAGCCGGCGCGTCCCAGCCTCCGCTGGCCGCTTCCCACTGGCGGAGGCCACCGCCAGCGGCCCGCTAGGGCGCCGGGTAGTACGTCGGCGCCTCGGGCCCGACCGGCAGGCCGAGCCCGAACACCCACAGGTAGAACAGCGCGATCCAGGCGACCAGGAAGAAAATGGTGTACGGCAGCATCATCGCCACCATCGTCCCCACGCCGGCGCGGCGGTCGTAGCGGACGACGAAGGCCAGGATCAGCCCGAAGTAGCTCATCATCGGCGTGATGATGTTGGTCGTGGAGTCGCCGATGCGGTAGGCCGCCTGGATCACCTCGGGCGAGAACCCGACCAGCATCAGCATCGGCACGAAGATGGGCGCCGTCACGGCCCACTGCGCCGACGCCGATCCCAGCATCAGGTTGACGAAGCAGCACATCAGGATAAACGGGATGAACACCAGCGGTCCGGTGAGCCCGGCGGCCTGCAACCCGTTCGCCCCGCCGACGGCCAGGAGCGCACCGAGGTTGGTCCACCCGAAGAAGGCGACGAACTGGGCGGCGAAGAACACCAGCACGATGTAGAGCCCCAGGGTGGACATCGACTGCGACATCCCATCGACGACGTCGCGGTCGGAGCGGACGGAGCCGGTCACCCAGCCGTAGACGACGCCGGGGACCAGGAAAAAGACGAAGATCAGGGCCACGATGCCGCGCAGGAACGGGCTCCGCAGCACATCGCCGGTCTCCGGGTTGCGCAGCGCGCCGCCCTCGGGCACGACCGCCAGCGCGACGAGGGCGATCACGGCGACGGCCGAGACGGCGGCCCAGATCAGCCCCTTGATCTCGGTCGGCGACAGCGGGTCCAGCCGCGGTTCGGGCACGTCGGGGCCGGCGTTGGCCGGGTCGTACGTGCCGAGCTGGGGCTCGACGAACCGGTGCGTGACCCAGGTCCCGACGCCGGCGATCATGAACGTGCTCGCGACCATGAAGTAGTAGTTCACCGCCGCGTGGACCTCGTAGCCGGGGTCGATCAACTGGGCGGCCTCCTGGGTGATGCCCGCCAGCAACGGGTCCACGGTGCCGATCAAGAGGTTGGCGGAGTAGCCGCCCGAGACGCCCGCGAACGCCGCCGCCATGCCGGCGAGCGGGTGCCGCCCCAAGGCGTGGAACACGACGGCCGCGAGCGGGATCAGGACCACGTAGCCCATCTCGGACGCCGTGTTCGAGATCACGCCGCCGAACACGACCGCCAGCGTCATCAGCTGGGGCGGCGCCTTGGCGACCAACAGGCGGATCGCCGCCGACAACAGCCCCGAGTGCTCGGCCACGCCGACGCCCAACAGCGCCACCAGGACCGTCCCCAGGGGAACGAACCCGGTGAAGTTGGTCACCAGGTTCTCGACGATCAGCCGCAGCCCGTCGCCCGAGACCAGGCTGACGGCCCGGATCATCCCGTCCTCGGCGCGGCCCGCAGACCCAGCAGGTCGGGGGTCGGCGACGGCCAGCCCGACGGCCTCGGCGATCCCGCTGATCACCACTACCGCCAGCGCGAACAGCGCGAACAGCGTGACGGGGTGGGGGAGCAGGTTGCCCAGCCACTCGACGAACCGCAGGAACCGCGCGAACAAGCCGCTGGGCGCCGAGCCGTCCGGAGCGGCACCGTCGGGCCCGGGTGGCGGGCCCACTTCGGGCGGGTGCGGGAACTCCTCGGGCGAGCCGGCGACCGGCGGGACGAGCTCCGGGTCGAGGTCGTCGGGGGGTGGGGGCGTGGGCATGGCGTCGTCGGGGGGCGCGGCGAAGATACCGGGCGCCCCACTGGCGGCCACCCTGGGGAGGCTCGACCCGGAGCCGTCTCCCCGTTTCAGCCAGTCCGCGCCTCGCCATCGACACGTGTAGGTCTTCCGCTAGTGCGGCGTGGCGTCCTGGCTAGGGAAGCGGCTGCGATCGAACACGGCCACTCCGGTAGGTCGTGAACCGACCGAGGGTCTGGCCACCGAGGATCGAGAGGGCCCCCGTGCTGCCTCCTCAGGATTGGATTGGATAAACCGGAGGTAGGTCACCCCGGGTGGCGGCGCGTCACCGAATAGAAAAATCCGCTCCCCGATGTCGCTGTCGAAGGTGATCAGTACCCGACCCATTCTGCGAGCCAGCGCGATGACGTCGGGGTCTGAGAGTCCCTGGTTTGGCTCTAGGACAGCCGCGACGTCGCACCCAGCCTCCCGAAGCAATGCGACGCTGCGCGCCGCGACGTTCTCGTCCGTGAGGAGCGGGGGGTGAACAGTCATGCTGTCGTGCTGGGCCACAGGCCGTTTTCCACTCCCGGGGAGTGCGCACAGATCAGGCGGCGGGCTGGGCAGGCGGGACGAGCAAGACGTCCTCGGCAGTCTCCGCAGCGAACGCGAACACAGCCCGCAGGTCATCCTGCGACAAATGGGGGTAGCTCTCCAGCACCTGCTCCTGCGTCCAGCCAGCCCCGAGCAACTCCAGCAGGAACGACACGCCGATCCGAGTCCCTCTGACGCGAGGCTTGCCCCCGATCACGCTAGGGTCGGAGTCGATGTGGTCTCGCCAGTCCATGGCCTGTGGAGTTGTGAGGGGTAGGACGCGGCGGGGCATAGAGCGCCCGTGCCGCACGCGGGATCCAACATACCGCGCGGCCTCTTCGGCACCAGCGCGCGCTAGCCGACGTCGCCGGCGACGTCGGCGGCGGTCGCGCCCGAGAGCAGCTTCAAGCTGGCAGGCTCGGCGCGCGCGAGCAGCATCTCCAGCGAGCCCGCCACCAGGTCCCCCATCGTCACGGCGTCCCGGAACGACGGCTCGCCGTAGTGCTCGGCTAGGGCCGCCGCCAGCTGGCCGACGTAGCCGTCGGGCGCGATGATGTCCTCCCGCATGACGTCCATCAGCTCGTCGTAGCGCTGGCGCCCGATGCGCAGGCGGCCGGCCATCAACGCGCGCTCCTCGCGCTGGTACTGGTCGACCGTCGTCTCGGTCAGGTGCTCCAGGCCCAAGGCGATCACGGGGTTGTTGGGCGGGAAGAACTGCGGGAGGTAGACCTGCTTGCGGGGGTGGTGGCACTGCTGGTCGAAGTCGATGGCGCGCATGCGGTAGTGCCTCTTCTCGAAGTCGGGCGTGATGTCGACGACCCAGTTGCCGGCGTGCATGTCGCCTAACAAGCGCACGAAGCACCGCTCGTTGAACTTGACGAACTCCTTGGCCAGCCGGACCTCGTCGAACCGGTTGTCGGGCAGGGCCTCGCGCATGAACGCGTCGCCGGGCAGCCCGACGATGTGCTCCTCGATGATGGTCTGGTCGCGGAGGTCCAGCCCGTCCACGCGCGCCAGGAAGTTGATGGGGTTGGGCGACAGGATGTGCTCGAGCTCCAGGCCGTAGACCCGGCTCGCGTCGGCGCGCTTGACGTAGAAGTAGTCGAAGTTCTCGTTCAAGCGGTTCACGATCCGGACCCGGAACGGCAGCGTGTTGCCGTACAGGCACAGGTCGACGCGGTCGATGTAGAGGTGCTCGACCGTCGAGCGGTCGCCGGCCGACTTCAGCAGCGCGTAGGTCGTGCGGAGCGCGTCGTGGATCTCGGCCTGCTCGGCGTGGCCGTAGTAGACCGTGCTCCACAGGGTGTCGTCGCCGAAGTCGTCGTAGAGCGGGATCTGGCCGGCGTAGCGCGCCAGGTCGTCGTAGCTCACGCCGCCCCGCGCCCGGCGGTCGTAGTGGGCGAGGTAGCCGGCGAGGTGCCCGCTGACGGGGTAGGCGGGCTTCTTCTTCGAGATGAGGTTGCGTCTCGGTTCCACAGGCGTCGGGGCGGGGCCGGGTCCTACGCCCGAACGCCCGCGCCAGTCCCGCCCGACTGGCGGGCCGCGCCGCCAGCGCTCAGAGCCGCTCGATGCGGACGCGCGCCGTGCCCGACCGCACCATCCCGATCCGCCGCGCCGCGGCCTTGGACAGGTCCAAGATGCGGTTGCCGTGGAACGGCCCCCGGTCGTTGACGCGGACGACCACGCTCTGGCCGTTCCGGACGTTGGTGACGCGCAGGCGCGTGCCGAAGGGCAGGCGGCGGTGGGCGGCCGTGAGCGCGTCGGGGTTGAACCGCTGCCCGCTGGCGGTGCGCCGCCCCCGGAAGCGCTCGCCGTAGAAGCTCGCCCGGCCCGTCGCGACCACGCGGCCTCGGCGCTCGGCGACCGGCGCCGGAGCCGCCGCGAGCGCCACCAGCGCGGCCGAGTCCGCGGCGGCGACGAGCACGCCGGGCGCGGGGGACCACACGAGCGCGAGGGAGTCCGCCGGCGGCGGCGGCTCCGCGTCCGCCGCAGGCTGCGCCCAGACGGGCGCGCTCAGAGCGGTCGCCAGCACGGCGTAGAGCAGGAAGCGGGGCGGGCGCACACCTCTAGGATACCGGCCCCGGCGGCGCGATGCGACTCAGCCTCCGGGTTTGGCGCCTGAGCGTGACACCCCAGCGGGATGCGGCAGCAACTCGGGCCGCCGGGCTCGCGCCGAGTAAACCCCCGCTGCTGCCCGTCCGGACGGGTCGAGCCGTAGGCCACCAGCCGGGGCGCTGATCCAGGAGAAGAGGGCGGCCCTACCCGGGCCCCTCCGAGAGCGAGCGGAGGGCGGAGAGCACGTCGTCGAGCTTGCGGTCTAGCTGCTCGAGGCTCACCAGGCCCCAGTCGCTCAGGCCCCACACCCGGCTGTGGATCTCGTCGATCTTGGCCAGCTCGTCGTAGCGGCCCTCGTCCGTGACCCCGTCGAAGCCGCCGAGCGCTCCCAAGCGCTCCGCGATCTTCTCGGCGAAGGCGCTGTCGTCCTGGAGCATGCGCGCCACCGCCGCGATCGAGACGGGGGAGTCCGGCCGGTGCCCCCGGTGGAACTCCTTGATCTGGGCCTCGATCTCCTGCTTGGCCCGCTCGACGCTGTCCAGGTCCGACATGTCGATCTGGACGGTGCGGATGCCGCTCACGTCGAACGGGATCTTGGAGCCGCTCTCGACGAGCTGGATGTAAGGCCGGCGGCTCGCGTGCCGGAGCGCGAGCTCGTAGAAGACGTTGGGGTTCGAGCCGGTGAGGTCCGCGATCACCAGGTCGCTCTCGACCACCAAGTTGATGACCTGGGTCGTAATCAAGCCGACCTTCGGGACGTGGTCCGCCCGGACGGCGTCGTAGCCGTTGCGCAGCAGGACCGGCCCCAAGACGTGGGCGAGCAGCTTGTCCGACCGCTTCCGCGTCTCGGACTGCTCCTCGCCCAGCGGGCAGACGACGAAGCACGTGCGGCGGAGGGCGGCCTCGGTGGGGGGTCTCGACGTGGCCACGGGTAGGTCTCGGTTGTTTTGGTGGTGGGGACGAAGCCGCGCTTGCTCACCGCGGCGCGGGGTGAGCGGCTCGCGCTCACGCCGCCAGCGGCACGGCGTCCCATCCCGTCGTGGAGTTGGGGCTCCGGAGCTCCTGCCGCATCGACCACGCTGGGCTGGCGGGCGCGCCGGACAGCGCCGGAGCGCCCTGCGCGGCCACGCCGACGGTGTGCCGCCCGAAGCGGCGGTTGAGGCGGTCGACGGCCTCCATCAGCGCCGGGTGCTCGGCGGCGTGGCGC
Source organism: Rubricoccaceae bacterium (assembly GCA_963789285.1). Classification (GTDB taxonomy): domain Bacteria; phylum Bacteroidota; class Rhodothermia; order Rhodothermales; family Rubricoccaceae; genus Rubrivirga. Next base: position 460,415 of record CAWBJZ010000004.1, on the reverse strand, counting down.
GCGAAGAGGTCGGCCTGGCAGGCGTCGCGCGGCGTCAAGTCGGCGAGCATGACGCCGGTCTTGAGGTAGCGGTAGGGGCGGCCGGCGGCGTCGGCCGGACGCCAGCAGGCCGCGACCAGGCGCCGCGACTGGCGGACGATCTCGAAGGTGCTGGCCGTCGGCCGCGCGAACGACGTCGAGAGCGCGCCGCGGCGGTGCGGCCCGGAGCCGTGGCGGCCCGGCGTGCCCGTCGAGACGAAGGCCTGCAACGTGCCCGCGCGGAGGTCCTCGGCGCGCAGCTTCTCGGCGGCCCGGGCCGCGTGCGTCGCGACGGCTTCCAGGATGGGCTCCAGCGCGGTCAGGCGCTCGCCGAACGAGCGCGTGCGTACGAGTGTCCGCCGCACGCCCGGCCCGTCGCCCTCGATGCACGGCACGCCGCGCAGCTCCCAGGCCGTCCTGAGGGCGACCACGGAGTAGTGCCGGCGCAGCACGGTGTCGCTCATCTCGGCCAGCTGGCGCGCCGTGTGGACGCCCTCGCCCTCCAGACGCGCGCCCCAGCGCGGCCCGATGCCCCACACCTTCTGCACCGGCAACGCGTCCAGGTACGGCTGGGCGTCGGGGTGCCCCCAGAAGCAGACCGCCCCGCCGCGGTCCCGGGCGTACTCGCTGGCGGCCTTGGCCCGGGTCTTGGTCCGCTCGATCGCCACCCGCACCCCGATCCCCGTCACGGCGCGGACGGTGTCGCGGATCTCGTCCGCCAGCGCCGCCAGCCGGTCGTGCTCGCCGGGCGCCGGGCCGCCGTCGGCGTCCGCCTGGGCGCGGAGCGTCAGGAACGCCTCGTCGATGGAGTTGACCTCGACGTCGGGCGTGAACCGCTCCAGCACCTCCATCACCCGGCGCGACAGGTCGGCGTACAACGTGTAGTTACTGCTGAACACCGCGATCCCCAGGCGCTCCAGCTCCCGCCGCACCTTGAAGTAGGGCGCGCCCATCTGGACGCCCAGCGCCTTGGCCTGGGCGTTGCGCGAGATCACGCAGCCGTCGTTGTTGGAGAGCACGACGACGGGCTTGCCGCGCAGGTCCGGGCGGAAAAGCTGCTCGCAGCCGCAGTAGAAGCCGGCGCAGTCGACGAAGGCGATGAGTCGGGTGGTCATGGTAGGCGGGGTGCGGGGGACGCTCGCTACAGCTCGCGGTGCATGCGCAGGCTGTGGCTCACGACGCCCCAGACGACCATCTCGTGGCCGGGCCGGACCTCGATGGGGTCGTACTGGTCGGAGTCCGGCATCAGCCACGCCCGGCCGCCCCGCTTGAGCCACCGCTTGACGGTGAACTCGCCGTCGAGCTCCGCGATCACCACGTCGCCGCTCCGCGCCTCGACGCCCTTCCGCACCACCAGGAGGTCGCCGGGGTAGATCCCGGCGCCGGTCATGGAGTCGCCCGAGCAGCGGAGGAAGAACGTGCCGGGGTCGGAGCCGCCGATGTGGTCGTTGAGGTCGAGCTGGGCCTCGACGTAGTCGTCGGCGGGGGAGGGGAAGCCGGCCGAGACCGACGAGAGCAGCAGGGGGTGGAGGACGGGCGGGCCGGGCAGGCACGGACCCAGGAGGACGGCGGACATGGTGGGGCCAAGAGGGGACGGCAAAGGACGCGCCGGCGTCTGACATGCGCTGAGTCATGCGGTGCGATCCATGTGCGGGCGCCGCGCCACGTGCGGAGGCGACGGAGCGAGGCAAAGCGTGCGACCTTTAGGGCCTCTCGCCCCTCTGCCCGTGTCCGCCAACTACAGCCTCGTCGGCCAGCGCGTCCGCGTCCACCTCTACACGCGCGAGGGGACGCTCCTGGGCGCCATCGAGGGCCGCGCCGCCGACGTCTCGCCGGGCGTGGTGGTGGGGACCGACGGCCAGGGCAAGGAGATCAAGAAGGACCTGGTCTACGTCGTCGACATCGAGCCGGGCCGCGACGCCGACGGCGAGCCGGTCCCGTACTCGAACTCGGCGGGCGGCGAGGGCGAGGGGTGGTTCGCCGTCCAAGACGTGTCGGTGGTGGCCGGCGACGGCCCCCCGACGTTCGCCAACTGACCCGCGCCGCGCTGGCGGAAGGGGCCGGCAGGAGAGGGGGCGGACCCCGCGACGGTGCTGCGTGGCTTCCGCCAGTAGGGGGGGCGCGGGCTCTCGGGGCTTTGTAAGGCGGGCGGATCTGGGCGAGTCCACCTGATGTGTTCCTGAGGAACCGCCCTTTCGGGCGCTCAGCGCACCTCGCGCTCCTCTTCGCTTGAAATAGCCCGGGCGCTGGGGCGTTCTTCCGCCTCGTCCCCCGGCTCACCCTTCCTGCCATGCGCCTCCGCTCCTTCTTCGCCGCCGCGCTCGTCGCCGCCAGCCTGTCGGCCGCCCCGACGGCCGGCGCCCAGGGCCAGCGCTCGCTCTACAACCAGGACCGCCTGGCCGAGCTCTTGTACGCCAACCGTGCCGAGACGCTCGACGCCGTGCCCGAGGTGAGCTACCGCTACTACACGCTCGACCACGAGTCCGGCAACTCGATCCTGGCTCGGCACGCGCTCTACCAGGAGGCCGGCGGCGGCGACGCCCAGACCGGCCGCGACGGCGTGAACGGGATGGTCGCGTTCCTGAACGGCGTGTTCATCCAGGAGCTGGGCGCGGGCGATACCATCGTGCTGCCCAGCGAGGTCGGCGCCGACCCCCGGGCGTATAGCCCGTTCCCGCTGGAGTACGCCGGCGGGGCCAGCTTGGGCAAGCTGTTCATCATCGACAAGGGCGTCCAGGCGTGGGCGGCCTACGAGGACGGGCGGCTGGCGCGGTGGGGCCTGGTCTCGACGGGCGCCGACGGGTCGGAGACGCCCAACGGCCGGTTCAACTTCAATTGGAAGGAGGTCTACCGCGAGTCCACGCTGGCGCCGCCGGGCGAGACCTGGGTCATGCGCTACGTGTTCAACTTCCACCATCGCCGCGGAATCCACATCCACCAGTACTACGCGCTCCCGACGACGGGCGCCGCCAGCCACGGCTGCGTCCGCCTGATGACCGCCGACGCGAAGTGGATCTACGAGTGGGCCGACGGCTGGGAGACGACGGCCGGCAAGGCCGCCGACGGGCTCCCCAGCGCCAACGGCCGCGTCCAGAAGCAGGGGACCGTGGTCCTGGTGCTCGGCGAGCAGCCCGACGGCGCGCCCCAGCGCTTCCGCGACGCGAACGGCACGCCCGAGCTGGTGATGGTGGAGCTCCCCGCCGACCCGTACTCCGTCGAGCCCGGCACGCCGCAGCAGGTGGCCTTCGACCGCCGCCGCGCCCAGCAGGCCAGCAGCCAGCCGTAGCACCCGGCCCCGTCTGGTCACAATCGCCTCACCCCGGCCGCCGGGGTGGGGCGATTTTGATCGACCCCTCCCCGCGTGCTCGTGCCTAACCTCCCCCTCGCCGTCGGATCGCTCCCCTTCGTCGGCGAGCTGGCGGCGCTGTTCGCGGCCGGCGTGCTGGTGGCGTACCTGTGCTACCGCGTCCGGCTGGTGCCGATCGCGGGCTTCCTGCTGGCGGGCGTCGCCATCGGCCCGAACGCGCTCGGGCTCGTGACCGACATCGACTTGGTCAGCCAGCTGGCCGAGGTGGGCGTGATCCTGCTGCTCTTCTCGATCGGCGTCGAGTTCTCGCTCGGCCAGATGGCGCGCCTGGCGCGGCCCATCTTCTTGGGCGGAGGCGTCCAGGTGGCGCTCACCGTCGGCGCCGTCGCGGGCGGGCTGGTGCTGGTGGGCGTGGGGCCGGGCGCGGCGCTGTTCACCGGCTTCCTGGTGTCGTTGTCGTCCACGGCCATCGTGCTCAAGGTGCTCGCCGAGCGGGCCGAGACCGACACGCCGGTCGGGGGCGTGGCGCTGGCGATGCTGCTGTTCCAGGACCTCGCGATCGTGGTGATGGTGCTGCTGGTGCCCGCGATGGCGGGCGAGGGCGGGTCGCCCGTCGAGGTCGCGATCGCGCTGGGCAAGGCGGCGCTGGTGATCGCGGCCGTGCTTGTGGGCGCGCGGCGCGTCGTCCCGGCGCTGTTGGAGCGGATCGCGATGACGCGGCGCTCGGAGCTGTTCCTGCTGGCCGTCGCCGCGATCTGCTTGGGGACGGCCTGGGCGGTCTCCCTCGCCGGCGTGAGCCTAGCGCTGGGCGCGTTCCTGGCCGGCCTGCTGGTGTCGGAGAGCGACTACGCCGAGCACGCGCTCTCGGAGATCCTGCCGCTCCAGACCCTGTTCACGGCGGCGTTCTTCCTGTCGGTCGGGATGCTACTGGACCCGGCGTTCCTGATCGCGAACCTGGGCTGGGTGGCGGCGGCGGCGGTCGGCGTGTTGGTGCTGAAGAGCGGGCTGGCAGCGCTGGGGGCACGCGTGCTGGGGTATCCGCTGGGTGTCGCGCTGGCGTCCGGGCTGGCGTTGGGGCAGATCGGCGAGTTCTCGTTCGTGCTGGCCATCGCCGGCGCCGAGGCCGGCCTGAGCCCGGCCGGGCTGGGCGAGACCGGGAGCCAGGGGTTGATCGCGGTGACGGTCGTGCTGATGCTCATCACGCCCGGCCTGATCGCGCTCGCCCCCCGACTGGCGGCGCTGGGCCGCCAGGTCGAGACCGGCAGCGGTGAGGGCGGGCACGGGCACGGCGTCGACCTGGAGGACCACACGATCGTCGTCGGGTACGGGCCGGCCGGGCGCCGGCTGGCGCGCGTCTTGGGCGAGAGCGGGATCCCCTACGCCGTCAACGACCTCAACCCCCAGAGCCTGCGCGACGCCGGGACCGACGGCGCGCAGACGCTGTTCGGCGACGCCTCGCGCGAGCCGATCTTGTTGGGCCTGGGGACGGCTCGGGCCAAGCTGCTCGTCGTCGCGATCAACGACCAGGACGCCACGCGCCGCATCGTGGCCGTCGCGCGGCACCTCAACCCCACGCTGCAGATCATCGCCCGGACGCGGTTCACCTCCGACGTGGAGCCGCTCACGCGCGCCGGCGCCGACATCGTGGTCCCGGAGGAGCTGGAGACCACCGTCCGCCTGTTCTCGCACGTGCTCGGCGCCTACCTCGTGCCCAAGGACGAGATCGAGCGGCAGACGGCGCTGGTGCGCCAGGACGACTACGGCGTGCTGCGCGGGTCCATCCAGGAGGCGCACTTGATGGTGCTCCAGGGGCTGGACGAGGAGGGGCTGCACACCCGCGCCGTCGCCGTGCGCGAGGGCGCCCCCGCGGCAGGGCAGACGCTGGGCGAGCTCGGGCTCCGCCAGCAGTACAGCCTGACCGTGATGGCGGTCCGCCGCGGGCGGGAGACCATCGCGAGCCCCGCCGGCGACTTCCGCGTCGAGCCCGGGGACCGCCTGGTGATGGTGGCCGAGGCGGGCCAGTTCGCCGCCTCCGCCGACCTCTTCCGCACGCCACCGGTCGACGACTGACCGCCGCCCCGACCCGCTGGCGGCAAGCCTCCGCCAGCGGGTCGCGAGCGGCCAACGCGAAGTTTTACACCGCGGGAGCCGGCCCTGGACGCCGTCGTTGAGGGCCGTCACCCGACACCCCCGCCCATGGTCGCTGATCTCCTCGCGCTCGCCGGCGGACTGGTTCTTCTCGTCGCGGCCGCCAGCGTGCTGGTGCGGGGCGCGTCGGCGCTGGCGCTGCGCCTGGGGCTGACGCCCTTGGTGGTGGGCTTGACCGTGGTCGCCTTCGGCACGAGCGCGCCCGAGCTGGTCGTGAGCGTGCAGGCCGCCCTGGCCGGGGCGGGCGGGATCGCCGTCGGCAACGTGGTCGGGTCGAACATCGCCAACGTGGGCCTGGTGCTGGGGCTGGCGGTGCTGGTCCGGCCCCTGGCCGCCGACCCGTCGCTGTTCCGCCGCGACCTGCCGGTCCTGCTGGCCGTCACCGCGCTCGCGGCCGCCCTGCTCGCCGACGGCCAGCTGGGCCGCGTCGAGGGCGTGGTCTTGGTCACCGGGCTGGTGGCGTACCTGGTCTGGAGCATCCGCGCGGCGCACCAGGAGCAGGCGGCGGTGGACTTGCCCATCACCGAGCCCTCCGGCCCCGCCTGGCGCGACGTCGCCTTCATCGTCGCCGGGCTGGCGGGCTTGGTCGTCGGGGCCGACCTGTTCGTGGGCGCGGCCACCGACCTCGCCCAGGTCGCGGGCGTCTCGAACGCCGTCATCGGGCTCACCGTCGTCGCCATCGGCACCAGCTTGCCCGAGATGGCGACGACGATCGTGGCCGCGCTCAAGGGCGAGAGCGACATCGCCGTGGGCAACGTGGTGGGCTCCAACCTGTTCAACCTGCTGGGCATCCTGGGCATCGCGGCCGTCGTCCGCCCCCTCGTCGCGCCCGGGCTCCAACTGGCCGACGTGGCCGTGATGGCCGTGCTCGCGCTCGCGCTGGCGGTGATGCTGTGGACGGGCCGGCGGCTGGCCCGGGCCGAGGGCGCCGCGCTGGTCGCCGCGTATCTCGGCTACATGGGCTACTTGGTGCTCAGCCACAGCTGACGTCGCGATTTCCCCGGACCCTCGCCGGCGCGGGTAAACTTCCCGAGCGCCGGCCCGTTGTCCTGGCGCCCCCCAGCCCCCGCACCTCGATGGAGCTCTCCCAGGAAGAATCGACCCAGGCCGCCCAGGCGCCCCAGCGGCCCCGTCGCCACAGCCGCCAGGTGACGCTCCGCCACACCGTCGACGGCCAAGAGCGCGAGGTCAAGGTCGGCGGCGGCGCCCCGATCACGGTCCAGTCGATGACGACGAGCAAGACGCACGACGTCGAGACGTCGCTGGCCGAGATCCGCGAGCTCGCCGAGGCCGGCGCCGACGTCGTCCGCGTGGCCGTGCCGCGTCCCGAAGACGCCGAGGCCTTGGACGCCATCGTCGCCGGGAGCCCCGTCCCCATCGTGGCCGACATCCACTTTAACCACACCTACGCGCTCCGGGCGCTGGAGGCGGGCGTCGCCAAGGTCCGCATCAACCCCGGCAACATCGGCAAGCCCGAGTGGGAGCGCGAAGTCCTAAGGGCCGCCAAGGACAAGGGCGTCCCCATCCGCATCGGCGTCAACGGGGGCTCGCTGGAGAAGGACATCCTGGACAAGTACGGCTACCCCCGCCCCGAGGCTTTGGTCGAGAGCGCGCTGCGCCACGCCGAGGTCTGCGACCGCGAGGGGTTCGAGGACGTGATCATCTCGGTCAAGCACTCCGACGTGTACTTCATGATCCAGAGCTACCGGCTCCTGGCCGAGCAGACCGACTACCCGCTGCACCTGGGCGTGACGGAGTCGGGGAGCATGAAGACCGGCCCGATCAAGTCCAGCATCGGCATCGGCAGCCTGCTGGCGGACGGGATCGGCGACACGATCCGGGTCTCGCTCGCCGCTGACTCCGTGAACGAGGTCCGCGTCGGGCACCAGATCCTGAAGTCGCTGCGGCTGGGACGCCCCGGCGTCAACGTGATCGCGTGCCCCACGTGCGGGCGGCTGGCGGGCGACCTGTTCTCGGTCGTGGACGAGGTCGAGGAGGCCGTCGCGGCTCGGGGCTTCGAGCGCGACCTCAACGTGGCGCTGATGGGCTGCGCCGTCAACGGACCCGGCGAGGCCGCCGGCGCCGACCTGGGCGTGTCGCTCGGCCGCGGGCGCGCGCACCTGTTCAAGCACGGCGAGATCGTCGGGACGGTCGACCAGGGCGAGATCGCCGACGCCGTGATCGACATGATCGAGCACTGGGACGACCCAGCGGCCTAGCCCACCGTTCCAGCGTCTTTCGCTTCCGCCAGCCGCGCGAACCCAGGCGACTGGCGGAGGGGACGAGCCGCATCGGGGGCCGTCGATGGAGACTCCGAAAATCAGCCGCGCCCGCCGCGCAACATCCGGCGTGGCACTACATTAGATGGAGTCCAGATAAGCGCCTCCCGGTGACCTCGTTCGACCACGCCGCCCCGATCTCGTCCTTCCCCGCCGGGAAGACGGTCCGCGTGTGCTTCATGGGGCTGGACGACGCCACGTGCGCCCGGTTGCGCGAGTTGGGCGTCCGCGAGGGCTGCGACGCGTGCGTGATGTCGACGGGCGACAAGTGCGTGCTCGCGCTCGGCGCCAGCCGCATCGCGCTGCGCCGCGAGGTGGCCCAGGGCCTGTTCGCGACCGGCGCCTAGAGCCGTGACCCTGGACACGCTGGCCCCCGGCGACACCGCGACCGTGACGGGGTACGCCCGAGAGCTTCCGGCCCGGCTGCTGGAGATGGGGCTGGTGCCCGGCACGACCGTCGAGGTCGTCCGACTGGCGCCCTTAGGCGACCCGATGGAGCTCAAGGTGCGCGGCTTCCTGCTCTCGGTCCGCAAGGACGAGGCGGCGGCGGTCGTCGTGAGCCGATGACGGTCGAGACCCCGGCTCAGGTTCGCACGGTCGCGCTGGCGGGCAACCCCAACGTGGGCAAGACGACGCTGTTCAACGCCTTGACGGGCAGCCACCAGAAGGTGGCGAACTACCCCGGCGTGACCGTCGAGCGGAAGTCGGGGCGGATGGCCGGCGTCGGCTCGGTGGGCGCCGCCAGTGGGGACGGGGCGAGCGGCGCCGTCGAGGTCGTCGACCTGCCGGGCACCTACAGCCTGGCGCCGCGGTCCATCGACGAGCGCGTCGCCTTCGACGCCTTGGTCGGCCGCATCCCGGGCGAGCCGGCGCCCGACGTGATCGTCTGCGTCGTCGACGCGACGAACCTCGAGCGCAACCTGTACCTCGTCACCCAGGTCTTGGACTTGGGGCTGCCGACGGTCGTCGCCCTCAACATGGTCGACGCCCTGGACGAGGCCGGCACCGAGGTCGACGTCGCTGGGCTGGCCAAGCGGCTGGGCGTGCCCGTCATCGAGACCGCCGCGCGGTCGGGCCATGGGCTCGACGAGTTGCGCGCCGCCGTCCTCGACCCCCCGCCGCCCGCCGACGGCGTGGGCTGGGAGCTGATGCCCGCCGTCCAGGTCGAGGTCGCCCGACTGGCGGACGCGCTGGGGCGCGAGGCGCCCGAGGTCCCCGTCCGTCGGCTGGAGGCCGAGGCGCTGGGCGCCCTGACCTCCGACCCGCTGCTGGCGGCCTGGGAGAGCGCGGCGCCCGACTTCCACCAGTCAGTCCTGGACGCCCGGGCCGAGCTCGACGCTCGGCCGGTGATGTACAAGATGGCCGAGATGACCGGCCGCTACGGCTGGATCAGCCCCGTCGCCGCCGACGTCGTCCGCCAGTCGGACCGCGCCGGCGAGCCGACGGTCTCCGACAAGATCGACGCCGTGGTCACGCACCGCGTCTGGGGGCCGCTCATCTTCGGCGGCGTCCTGCTGGTCATCTTTCAGGCCGTGTTCTCGTGGGCCGTCCCGGCGATGGACGCGATCGAGTGGCTGATGGGCGTGACCGGCGACGGGATGCGGGCCGTCTTGCCCGACGGCGTCTTCGAGGACGTGATGGTCGAGGGCGCGCTGACGGGCGTCGGCAACGTGCTGATCTTCCTGCCCCAGATCCTGCTGCTGTTCTTCTTCCTGGGGTTGATGGAGGACACCGGCTACATGGCGCGGACGGCGTTCATCATGGACCGCGCCATGCGCAAGGTGGGGCTGAGTGGCGGGTCCGTCGTGCCGATGCTGTCGGCCTACGCGTGCGCCATCCCCGGCATCATGGCCGCGCGCACGCTGGCGGACGAGCGCGAGCGGATCATCACCATCATGGTGGTCCCGCTGCAGGGGTGCTCGGCGCGGCTGCCGGTCTACGTCCTGTTCATCGCCGCGTTCATCCCGTCCGGCGCGCTGTTCGGCGTGATCGGCTACCAGGGCTTGGCGATGACGTCGCTCTACGTGCTGGGCACGCTGATGGCGTTCGTGGCGGCCTGGGTGCTCAGGAAGTGGGTGTTCAAGGGCGGCGGCTCGTCGTTCGTGATGGAGCTCCCGCCGTACCGACTGCCCCAGCCCCGGTACCTGTGGCGGCGGATGCGGGACCGCGCCAAGGTGTTCGTCGTCCGCGCGGGCAAGATCATCTTCGGCCTGAGCATCGTGCTGTGGTTCTTGGCGAGCTACCCCAAGGTGGACCTCCCGCCCGAGCTGGCGGCGCGCGTCGACGCCGCCGAGGCCCAGGTGGGCGAGCGGTTCGTGGCCGTCGAGCCGGGCGTCCGCGCCGAGCTGGAGGGGACCGACCGCCAGTCGATCGAGGGTGCCGCTCAGGCCGCCGACGCGGACGCCATCGCCAACGAGGTCGCCGGCTACCAAGTCCGCAACAGCTACGTCGGCCGGTTCGGCCACGCGATCGAGCCCATCATGCGTCCGCTCGGGTTCGACTGGAAGATCTCGGCCGGCATCGTCGCCAGCTTCGCCGCGCGTGAGGTGATCGTCTCGGCCTTGGCGACGATCTACAGCGCCGGTGCGGACGCGAACGAGGAGTCGCTAGCCTTGCGCGACGCGATCCAGCAGGACACCTACCCCGATGGTACCAAGGTGTTTACGCCGCTCGTCGCGGTGAGCCTGCTGGTGTTCTTCGTCTTCGCGCTCCAGTGCATGAGCACGCTGGCGATCGCCAAGCGCGAGCTGAACTCGTGGCTGTGGCCGGCGGTGATGTGGGGCTACATGTTCGCGCTCGCCTACGGGTTCTCGTTCGCGATCTACCAGGGCGGCGGCTGCTGGGGCTCGGCTAGCGACTGGCGGGGGCTGTCGGCGCGCGTTACCGGCGGCGTCCGGGCGGGCGGAGCGGGCCGTAGCAGTCCTGCCGCCAGCGGGCCGGGTTGTCGTGGATGTACTGGCGGATGCGGTCGGCCTCGCGGTCGTCGCGGACGACGCGGTCGTGGAACCGCCCCTGCCACACGGGGCCGCCGCCCCACAGACCGGCGCGGCGCGCCTGGCGGGTGACGGTGCCTTTGTACGACCTGATGATCGATGACACGGACTTGGCGCGGTGCTCGCCAAACCTCCGTCTACCGCCCTGGGTAGGGACACCGCGCGCGGTGTCCCTACGGTGGGGGTCCGAGGTCGAATCCGTCCACGTCGTCTCAGATCTCCATCGATGAGCCCGAGCAGCAGGTGCACGTGGTTGGGCATCACGACGAACGCGTCCGCCAGCACTTCGGGCCGCATCGCCAGCGTCCGCTTCCACTCGCGACTGGCGATGGCGCCGAGCGGGGACAAGATCACCTCGTCGTCTCGCACCTCGCCGAACACCTCCGCCCGGCCCACGGTGCAGATCGTCACGAAGTACAGCCCCGCCCGCCGGTAATCGTGGCGGGTCCAGCGCGGCGACTGGCGGTTGCGATGGGGCATGGTGGAAGCGGGCGACGCTGGACTAGACCCCGCCGACCGTCCCGCGCAACCCCCGGAGGGGGACGGCGCCAGCCGACCCCGCCGCCAGTGGGGCACCGCGACGGGGGCGCCGCGTAGAGACCGCCCCTCACAGACCCCCGCTCCATGTCCACCCCCCACCTCGGCGTCGTCGGACTCGGCGTCATGGGCCGCAACCTCGCCCTCAACGCCCTCGACGCTGGGTTCGCCGTGGCCGGCACCGACCTGGGCGCCGACGCCGTCGCCGGGTTCCAGGACGAGGCCGGCGGGCGTGCCGTCGCCGCGACCACCGACCTCGACGCCTTCCTGGCCGCGCTCCCCACGCCGCGCAACATCCTGGTCATGGTCCCCGCCGGCCCGGCCGTCGACTCCGTGCTCAAGGGGCTGGCGCCCAAGCTGGACCAAGGCGACCTGGTCATCGACGGCGGAAACTCGTATTACAAGGACACCCAGCGCCGTCACGACGAGATGGAGGCGCAGGGCCTGCACTTTTTCGGGATGGGCGTCTCCGGCGGCGAGGAAGGCGCCCGGCGCGGACCGTCCATGATGCCCGGCGGACCCCAGGGCCCCTACGCCCGCGTCGCCCCGATCCTGGAGGGCATGGCCGCCCAAGTCAATGGGGACCCCTGCGTGGCGCACCTCGGGAAGGGCGCCTCGGGCCACTACGTCAAGATGGTCCACAACGGCATCGAGTACGGGCTGATGCAGCTCTTGGCCGAGAGCTACGACTTGATGAAGCGCGGCGCCGGCCTGGGCAACGACCGCATGGGCCAGCTCTACAGCGAGTGGGACCAGGGCGAGCTCCGGTCCTACCTGGTCGAGATCACCGCCGACATCGTCCAGCACCCCGAGACCGTCGAGGTCCAGCCCCACGAGACGCCCGGCGACGAGTCCCCGCCCGAGGGCATGACGGGCCGCTACCTCCTCGACTTCATCCAGGACACCGCCGCCCAGAAGGGGACGGGCAAGTGGACCAGCCAGGACGCGATGGACCTGGGCGTCCCCACGCCGACCATCGACGCGGCCGTCACCAGCCGCTACCTGTCGGCCCTAAAAGACGAGCGCGTCGCCGCCGCCGACCTGCTCGGCACGCCCGCCGGGCAGGCGCCCAAGGGCGCCGACGAGATCGCCGGCGTCATGGGCGACGCCCTGCTGGCGGCGTTCCTGGTCACCTACGCCCAGGGCTTCGCCCTCCTCAAACGCGCCTCCGACGCCTACGAGTTCGACCTCGATCTGGAGACCGTCGCCCGCGTCTGGCGCGGCGGCTGCATCATCCGCGCCGACCTGCTGGAGACCTTCCGCGAGGCGTTCGACGCCGACGCTGCGCTGCCCAACCTGTTGGTGGCGCCCGCCGTCGCCGAGAAGCTGATCGGGCACCGCGGCGCGCTCCGCCGGGCGGTCGTGCTGGCGGCCCAGGCCGGCATCCCCACGCCGTGCCTGTCGGCGTCGCTGGACTACCTCGACGCCTACCGCAGCGCCTGGCTCCCGGCCAACCTGGTCGCCGCCCAGCGCGACTACTTCGGCGCCCACACCTTCCTGCGCACCGACCAGGACGGCTCGTTCCACGTCCAGTGGCAGCCCGCCGGGCTGTAGGGGAATCAGGAAAGGGGGAACAGGAATCAGGCAGCCGGTGGCCTTTTCGACGCCCTCGCTAAGACGGATCCCTGTCTCCCTAATTCCTGACTCCTCACCCCTGATTCCTACACGATGTCCCTCCCCGACAACGTCCAGTTGGTGCTCTTCGGCGCCGCCGGCGACCTCGCCCACCGCAAGCTGATCCCAGCGCTCTACGACCTGCACCGCGAGGGCTACCTCCCGGCCGAGACAGACGTCGTCGGCGTGGACCTCAAGGAGATGTCTGACGACTCGTTCATCGACTTCTCGTGCGACGCCTCAGACAGCCAGGGCCGGTTCTTCCCCAAGGAGATCGACGCCGAGAACTGGGCCAAGTTCGCCGAGCGACTGGCGTACGTGACGGGCGACGTGACCCAGGACGGGACCTACCAGGCGCTCGGGAAGCGGCTGGACGAGATGGCCCCGGAGGGCACGCGGCCCGAGCGCGTGTTCTACCTGTCGGTCGCGCCCTTCCTGGTCGAGCCCATCGCGCGCGGGCTGGCGGCGGCGGGCCTGCTCGACGACTGCGAGCGGGACCGGATCGTGGTCGAGAAGCCGTTCGGGCGCGACGAGGCCTCGGCGCTGGCGCTCGACGCGGTCCTGCTGGAGTCGGCCGCGGAGGAGCAGATCTACCGGATCGACCACTACCTCGGCAAGGAGACCGTCCAGAACCTGCTGGCCTTCCGGTTCGCCAACGCGATGTTCGAGCCGATCTGGGACGCCCGCTACGTCGACCACGTCCAGATCACGGTCTCCGAGACCGTCGGCGTCGAGCACCGGGGCGGGTACTACGAGACCTCGGGCGCGCTGCGGGACATGATGCAGAACCACCTGCTCCAGCTGCTGTGCCTGGTGGCGATGGAGCCGCCCGTCGCCTTCCGCGCCGACGAGGTGCGGAACAAGAAGGTCGACGTGCTCAAGGCCGTCCGCCCCATCACGCCCGAGCGCGTCCACGAGGTCGCGGTCCGGGGCCAGTACGGGCCGGGCTACATAGCCGGGGCGGAGGTGCCGGGCTACCGCGACGAGCCCCAGGTGGACGCGCGCTCGGCGACGGAGACCTACGCCGCGCTCAAGCTCGAGGTCGACAACTGGCGGTGGAACGGGGTCCCGTTCTACTTGCGGACGGGCAAGCGGATGCCGCGGCGGGTCTCCGAGATCTCGGTCCAGTTCCGCCCCGTCCCGCACCGCGCCTTCCCCGCCGGCGCCGACGAGGCGTTCCAGCCCAACCGGTTAGTCATCCGCATCCAGCCTGACGAGGGCATCGTGCTCCGCTTCCAGGCCAAGCGCCCCGGCCCGTCGATGATGCTGCAGCCGGTCGCGATGCGGTTCGACTACGACGACGCCTTCGACACCCCGCCCGAGGCCTACGAGACGCTGCTCCTCGACGCCATCCGCGGCGACGCGACGCTGTTCATGCGCGCCGACCAGGTCGAGGCCGCCTGGCGCGTCGTGGACCCGGTCCTGGACGCCTGGGCCGCCACGCCGCCGGCGGAGTTCCCCAACTACGCCTCCGGCACCTGGGGGCCCGCCGCCGCCGAGCGCCTGCTGGCGCGAGACGGCCGCTCCTGGATCGAGCCGCTGCCCTCGGACCCCACGCCCGTCGGGACGGCGCCCGAGGCCGCCGCCGAGGCCCACCCCGGCACCGTCGCCTAGCACTGGCGGTGCCCATCGAGAGGGCGATAGGAATTGATCAGCGCGGTCGGGGTCAGCTGTAGCGCTGCTGCAAGGCCTCGACGGCGTGGTCGACTCCGGCGTCGTCCACGTCGCGGTGCAGCGTCGCGCGCACGGTCCGCGGGCCGAACGGGACCATCCGGATGCCCTTGGCCTCCAGCGCCGCCAGCGCGTCGGCGGCGGGCTCGGGCGTGTCGAAGAGGACGATGTTGGTGTCGGGCGGGCGCACGAGTTGGAGCGCGTCGAGCTGGCCGACGGCGTCCGCGAGTCGCCGGGCGCGGGCGTGGTCGGCGCGCAGCATGGCGTGGCCGTCGCGCTCGAAGTCGTCCAGGGCGACGAGCGCCGCCGCCGCCAGCACGCCCGACTGGCGCATCCCGCCGCCGAGCAGCTTGCGCGCTCGGCGCGCCGACCGGACGTGCTCCGCGCTTCCCGCTAGCGCCGAGCCGACCGGCGCGCCCAGGCCCTTCGACAGGCACACGTTGACGGTGTCGAACGGCGCCGCCAGCGCACTCGCGTCCTCGCCCAGCGCGACGGCCGCGTTCCACAGCCGCGCGCCGTCGAGGTGCAGCGCCAGGCCGTGCTCGCGTGCCGTCTCGGCCACGGGCGTCACGTCCGCCAGCGGGACGGCCACGCCGCCGGCCTTGTTGACGGTGTTCTCCAGGCACACCAGCGCCGTCCGCGCCTCCCAGTCGTTGGCGCCCTGGACGACGGCCTCGACGTCGCCCGGCGTCAGCACGCCCGACAGGTCGCCAACGGGCCGCAGTTGGACGCCCCACAGCGCCGAGGCGCCCGCGGCCTCGTAGTGGTAGAGGTGGCTCCGCTCGGCGACGACGGCCTCGTCTCCGAGAACCGTGTGGACCCGGATCGCGATCTGGTTCCCCATCACGCCCGACGGCACGAACAGCGCCGCCGGCTTGCCCAGCATCTCCGCGACGCGAGCCTCCAGCCGCTGGACCGTCGGGTCCTCGCCGAACACGTCGTCGCCCACCTCGGCGTCGGCCATCGCCCGGCGCATCGCCGCGGTGGGCCGGGTCACGGTGTCGGAGCGGAGGTCGACGGTCATTCGTAAAGAAGAAGGAGAGGGAGGCGGGACGTCCCGCCCCACTGGCGGTGCTAGTCAGTGACTTAGCTCGCTACCACCCCATCTGCCGCATCCGCGTCAGGATGCGCGACGAGGTCCGGTCCTGGTCCTGGGGCCGCCGCACCAGGGGCGCCGGCAAAACCGCCGCCAGCCGGGCGGACTGCTCGCGCGTCAGCGCCGCCGCCGTCGTGCCGTAGTGGTGGTCCGCGGCGGCCTCGATCCCGAACACGCCCGGGCCCCACTCCACCACGTCGAGGTACAGCGTCAGGATGCGCTCCTTGTCCAGGATCAGCTCGGCCATGAACGTCAGCGGCACCTCGAACGCCTTGCGGACGATGGACCGGTGCGTGGTCAAGAACAGGTTCTTGACCAGCTGCTGGGTGATCGTCGACGCCCCGCGCATGGGGCGCCCGGTCCGCTCGGCGGTCTCGCGCGCGATCCGGACCTCCTCCCAGTCGAAGCCGCCGTGGGTGTAAAACCGGCCGTCCTCGCTCGCGACGACGGCGTGGCGGATGGCGTCGGACTGGCGGCTCTGGTCGACCGGGCCGTAGGTCACGTCGTAGGGCTCGCCCGCGATGGCGGCCTCAACGGCGCGCTGGACCTGGACCGTCGTCGCCGGCGGCTCGACGAACTTGTACGCCAGCAGCAGCAGCGCGCACGCGATGAGGTAGCCCGCCACGAGCGCGATGAGCGTCCGCGCGATGGCCCACGGCAGGCTCCGACGCGTGGAGCGCCGCGCCACGCTAGCGCGTGATCTCGAGGACCTCGAGTTGGACGGCGCCGGCCGGCACCTTGACCGAGACCACCTCGCCCACCTCCGTGCCTAGGAGCGCCTTGCCGATGGGGCTCTCGACCGAGATCCGGTTCTGCTTGAGGTCGGCCTCCTGGGCCGCGACCAGGGTGTAGGTCGCCTCCCGGTTCGCCTTCTTGTTCATCACCCGGACGTTGGACAGGATCCGCGCCTTCGACGCGTCCACCTCGTCCTCGTTGACCACGCGGGCCGAGGCCAGCGCGTTCTCCATCTTGACGATGCGGGCCTCCAGGTGCCCCTGGGCCTCCTTGGCCGCGTCGTACTCGGCGTTCTCCGACAGGTCGCCCTGAGCACGAGCCTCGGCGATCTCCTGGGAGATCTTCTGCCGCTCGACGGTGCGGGCGTGCTGGAGGTCGGACTTGAGCTTCTGGAGCCCTTCTTCGGTGAGGTAGACGGTGGAGCTCATGCGTCGTGCGAGTGAGTCTGGGAGCGGACCGCGTGCCCGGGAAAAAAGCGCATCCCGACCGAAAGGCCGGGATGCGATGGCTATGGGTCCGAAGATAACGACGGACCGGCCGAAAGGGAACGCTAGCCCCGGGCGCGGGACTCCGAGCGCGGCGTGGGCATCCGGCCCGAGGGCTCGGACAGGATCCGGCGCGACATCCAGTAGTGCCGGTTCCAGTAGCTGTTCGAGAGGTTCGAGATCGTGACGCCGCGGCTGCTGGAGGCGTGGATGAACTCGCCGTCGGACAGGTAGACGCCCACGTGGCGGATGCCGCGGCGGCGGAAGAACACCAGGTCGCCCGACTGCAGCTGGTCGCGGTCGATGGGGACGCCCTCGTAGCGCTGGCCCGCCGTCGTGCGCGGCAGCTCCATGGCCAAGTTCTCGCGGACGTACTGCTGGACGAACGCCGAGCAGTCGATGCCGCGGCGGCTGGACCCGCCCCAGCGGTAGGGGATGCCCAGCCAGCGGGGCGCGGCGTCGCGCAGGCTGGCGTCGAGGCGGCCCAGCCGCATCGTCTCGGCGGCCGAGGACCGGGACGAGACCGAGCGGACCGGGATCGAGTCGCGGCGGGCCTGACCGGCCGGCGTGGGGTTGAGGCGGGCGCGGAAGCGTCTCGTCGGGCGGCGGCGGGGGGCGGCCGTCTCCTGGGCGTCATCGGGCGCTGGGGAGACGGTCGTGGCCGGGGCGTCGGCGATTTGGGCGGCGGCGGGGAGCGGGGCGACGGCGACGAAGGCCGCGGCGGCTGTCAAGAACGCCGCGCGGCGTAGGGACCAGGTCATGAAGTGGGGGAACAAGGGGTGTTGTGGCACGTCTGGGAATCTACCTCGGGGAGGGGGCTACCGGGGAAATCCCGGTGCCGGCAGGTTGCAAGGAGGGCGTGCAAATCCGTTCGAACAGGCCCGCACGGTATCGGAAGGCCGATTGCAGACTTAAATCTTCACGGAACTCGATATTTGCGAGCTCCAGATCTGACAAACCCCGCTGGGGGAGAGCCTCGGGCCGCGACCCGGTGATAACTGGGGAGGGGCGTTGGTTTTTGCCCTTCCGGCGTGGACTCCGAACCGTATGCCCGGCCCTTCCTGCGCCGGGCCGTAAGCCCACCGCCGCTCCCCCCGTCCCCACTCACACCACACCCGATCTCCCATGCCTTACCCCGAGCCCCTGGTGGCCCCCATGCGACAGGAGCTGACCCGGCTGGGCGTCCGCGAGCTCCGCACGGCCGAGGACGTCGACGCGCTGACCGCCGAGGCCCAGTCCGGCACGACGCTGGCCATCGTCAACTCCGTCTGCGGCTGCGCCGCCGCAAACGCGCGCCCCGCCGTCGCCTACGTCCAGCAGCTCGACGCCACGCCCGACCGCCAGGTGACCGTCTTCGCCGGCCAGGACACCGAGGCCACGGCGCGCCTGCGCGAGTACCTCGCCGGGATCCAGCCGTCGAGCCCGTCGATGTTCTTGCTCAAGGACGGCGACCCCGTCTTCGCCCTGGAGCGCCGCCACATCGAGGGCCGCTCGGCCAGCGCCATCGCCGCCGACCTCAAGAACGCCTTCGAGACCTTCTGCGGGCCCGACGGCGCCGACGCCCCCGACGAGCCGCTGCGCCCCGACGACCAGGCCCCCCGCCCGGCCGGGCTGCCCGAGACGTTCCGCTCGATCCTCTAGCCGGGCAGGTTGGCAGCGCCCCCGCCTCAACCCAGAGGCGGGGGCGCTCTCGCATCCGCCCCACTGGCGGGGCCGGTCCGCCAGTGGGGAGGGAGGAGTCAGACCCGTCGGGGCGGACTCGGGCTCGTCCTGAAGGAGTGGCCTGAGCCGTGCCGCGGCCGAAACCGCCGGGAGGGTTGGGGCGCTGGAGACGGGCGCGGCACGTGCCGCCGCTCCCTTCCCTTTCCCCCCTCACGATGAGCACCGCAACCCCCACCGTCTCCGAGCAAGACCTCAAGGACCTGGTCGGCGACGGCCTCTCCGCCCTCAAGGCCGGCGGCGAGGTCGCCGCCAAGGCCACCGACGAGATCCAGAACTCGGCCACGCACCCCGGCCTCAAGCAAGCGCTCCGGCAGGGCGAGGAGACCGCCAAGCAGTGGCGCCAGCGCGTCGACCGCGCCATCGACCAGATGGACGCCAGCGGCCAGGGCGACAACCCCATCCTGGAGGCGCACTACCAGGTCTCGAAGCGCATCCGCGACCAAGCCGACACCGACGGCGTCCGCGACCTCGGCATCATCGCGTCCGGCCAGCTCGCGCTGCACTACTGGATCGCCGCCTTCGGCACCCTGGGCTCGTACGCCAAGCAGCTCGGCCAGTCGGACGTCGCCGCGTCCATGAGCCAGTGCGTCGACGAGGCGCGCCAGGCCGACGAGGCGCACACCGAGCTCGCCGAGCAGATCCTGGGCGCCGACGCCTAGCGCCCTTCGGCCCGTTCCTGCGCCCCCGCCTCACGTCGAGGCGGGGGCGTTCCTGTTCCCGCCCCACTGGCGGAGACGGTTCGCCAGCGCGGCGCCTAGAGCATCGCCTCGTCCTCGTAGCACCAGCCCCACGTCTCGCCGGGCTCGATCGACCGCACGACGGGGTGGCCCGTGCCGTGGAAGTGCGCGGTCGCGTGCTTGTTCGGCGACGAGTCGCAGCACCCCACGTGCCCGCACTCCAGGCACACGCGCAAGTGGACCCAGCGGTCGCCGCGCTCCAGGCACTCCTGGCAGCCCCGCGTGCCGGGCGTCACGTCGTGGACGTGGTCGAGGTGGCTACACCGGCCTTGGAGTCGGCGAGAAGTCCACGAGGCGGAGGTGTCGATCCAGTCGGCAGATTGAGTAGGCATAGGTGGGAGGTCGGGGAGGGGAGCCGCCGGCGTCCGACGTGCGGAAGAGGTCGCCGGCGTCGACGAACGACTGCGGGGTGCCGCCGATCCAGACCTCGTCGCCGACCGCCAGCCGGGCGCCGCCGCCGGGCTCGACGACGGACTCCTCGCCCCGGTCGATCCGGGCCACGTGCAGCAGACGCTCGTCCATTTCGAGCTCGGCCAGCGTGCGCCCGGCCGCCCGGGACCCGGCGCGGATGGTGACGGTCCGCGTCGAGAAGCAGTCGTCGTCGAGCTCGCAGCGGACGGCCGGCGTGTCCATCGCCGCCTGGTCGAAGGCCTGGTAGCTCCCGCGGCGCAGGGTCTCCTCGTGGCGCAGGATCTCGTCGGGCTCGACCTGGTAGTGCCGGAGCACGTCGTCGAACAGGCCGACGACGGCCTCCAACTCGGTCGCGATGGCGCGGTCGGCGCCGGCCTCGACGACCTCCTCGGCGTCGTGCACGGTCGGCACGCAGACCACGATGCGGACGGTCGGCGCGAGCGCCCGAGCGACGGCGACCACGCGGTGCGTCTGGGCCGGGCGGTCGTCGGGGACCACCATCAGCTTGGCCCGGCTCAGCCCGACCGCCTCCAGGATGTGCTGCTTGGCGTAGTCGCCCCGGAGCACGCGCAGCCCCTCGGCTTCGGCCTCGCGCGCGCCGTCCGGCGACAGCGTCACGACGGCGAACGGCACGCCGGACCCGGACAGCACGCGGACCAAGCGCTGGGCCGACGCCCCGTAGCCGGCCACGATGACGTGGTTCTCCAGGTCCGAGAACCCGTGCGCGGCCTCCGCCAGCGCGGCGGCGTCGGGCTCGGGCGCGTCGGGCTGGCGGCGTTGGAGGCGGGCGGAGAGCCGGCCGGCGTAGGGTGCCGCGACGGGCGTGAGCGCCATCGAGACGACCGTCGCCGCGATGAAGAGCGGCGCGCCGATGTCGTCCATCCCGAGGGGCGCGAGCCCGACCTCGCGTCCGGAGCGCTCCAGCACGAACGAGAACTCGCCCACCTGGGCCAGCCACAGCGCCGTCGCCGCCGCCGCCGGCGTCGCCCGGCCGACCGCCCGGACGGCCACGAACGTCGTCGCGCCCTTGAGCAGCGTCACGACGACGAGCGCGCCCAGCACCAGGCCGATGTTGTCCACCACGAAGCCGAGGTCCAGCAGCAGCCCGACCGACACGAAGAACGTGGCCGAGAACAGGATCTGGAGCGGCAGGATCTCGCTCAGGGCGTGCTCCGAGAACCGGCTCTGGCTCACTACCAGCCCGGCTAGGAACGCGCCCAGCGAGATCGAGACGCCCGCCAGCCCGACGGCGGCCGCGGTCCCGAAGCAGATCGCGACGACGGCCAGCAGGAACAGCTCGGGCGAGCACGTCCGCGCGACGTGCTCCAGGACGGGCGGCAAGACGCGGCGCGCGACGACGAGCACGAACACGATGATGAGCGCGGCCTTGGCCAGCGCCCACGCCAGCTCGCCGCCCGACATCCCGCTGCCGCCCAGCGCGGGCACCAGCAGCACCATCAGGATCACGGCCAGGTCCTGAAAAATCAAGAGGCCGACGGCGCCCTGGCCCACCTCGGAGTTGGTCTCGCCGCGGTCGCCCAAGAGCTTGATCACGATCGCCGTCGAGGACAGCGCCACCAGGAAGCCGGTGAAGACGGCCGCCCGCCAGTCGATGCCGAACGCGATGCACAGCCCGGCCACCAGCGCCGTCGTCAGCCCCACCTGCAACCCGCCGCCCACGAAGATCAGCTTCTTGATCCGGGCCAGCTTGTCGAGCGAGAACTCGATGCCGATGGTGAACAAGAGCAGCAGCACGCCCACCTCGGCCGCCGCGTCGATCAGCTCCGGGTCCTCGACCAGCGACAGCCCGCTCGGCCCGATCAGCACGCCGGCGAGCAGGAACCCCACGATCGGGACCAGCCCCAGCCGCTGGCACACGTAGGCGACGACGGCCGCCGCCAGCACGATGGCGACGACCTCGACCAGGAACGGGGGGACGGCGCCGGCGGCGAGGACGAACGGCATACGCGAGGGGGAGGGGGGGCGCGGCCAAGCTATCGGTGGCTGGACGGGGCGCCGCGCTGGCGGCTTACGCACGCGGCGGGCGCGGGTCGGCGGCGGCCGGGGGGACCGCCAGCGGGCGCGTGGCCCGCGCTTTGCAGACCCCCCTGGGCAGCGGCTCGGCCCCTCGGAACCGCCCCCTACGCTCCCTCCTCCGCCACGCCCCGGGGCAAATCCGCCCCACGGCCTTCCAGATTCACCCATGGGACAGCAACAACTCCTCCTCCTGGTCATCGGCGTCGTCTTGGTCGGCCTAGCCGTCACGGCGACGTTCACCATCCTGGACCGCAACTACAACCAGGACGAGGCGGACGGCCTGCTGGAGCGGGCGCTCGCGATCTCGACCGACGCCGTCGCCTGGAAGAGCAAGCAGCGACCCGTTCGCCGGGGGCAACCAGTCCTACGAGCGCCTGGCGACGGACGGCCTCCAGACCTTGTCCGTCGACCCCACCACCGTCCGCGGGCGGTTCGCGATCACGGCCGCGACGGAGTCCACCGTCGAGATCACCGGCGTGAGCGAGCGGCGGCCCGGGATCGGGGTCCGCGTGACCGTCCGGGACTACGACGTCGAGTCGAGCGACGTCTCCTTCGACGGCGGCATCGAGCTCTAGCCCCCGCCCGCCGCCCCGTTAAGCAGGTCGGCCCCCGGCCGATACCTCCGCCCCCCTCCGATCTCCCCATGGCCGAGTTTCGATTCAATGGCATCGCGCCCGGCGGCCAGTCCGTCCAGGGCACCGTCTACGCGCCCAACAAGAAGACGGCGGAGAAGAAGGTCTCGGCGTTGTCCGAGCGCCACGCGTTCACGCTGCGCGACCTGGAGCAGCGGATGCTGTTCCAGTACAAGATCAAGCACGCCTCGGGCAAGATCGTCAAGGGCGAGCAGAAGGCGTACTCCGAGGACGAGATCCGGAAGGCGCTGGAGCGGATGGGCCTGGAGGTGGTCTCGATCCAGAAGAACCTCTTCAACTTCAGCCGGAAGCCGCCGACGGGCGACGTGATCATGTTCGTGCGCCTGGCGGCGAACCTCCTCATGGAGAAGATGGCCTTCACCGAGGTCATGAACCTGCTCATGGCCGACATCTCGTCGCCGCCCTTGAAGCAGGTGCTGCGCGACATCTCGAGCGACCTCAAGGGCGGGATGGAGGCCAAGCAGGCCTTCATGAAGCACCAGGACTCGCTGGGCAAGTTCACGGCCTACATGCTGGGCGTGGCCAGCCAGTCGGGCAACATGGCCGAGATCTACGAGGCGACGGCCCGCTTCCTGGAGCGGAAGGACCAGTTCCGGAAGTCGGTCAAGAGCGCGCTGATCATGCCGGCCGTGACCATCCTGGCCACCATCGGCGTCATGATCTGGTACATCTGGTTCATCGTGCCCGAGACGGCCGGGCTCTTCGCCGACTTCGAAGGCATCGAGCTCCCGCCGCTCACCACGTTCTCGCTCGCCTTCGCCGACTTCCTCGACAAGTGGATGGGGGTGATCGGGGTCATGATGCTGGTGGGGCTGATCGTCGCCGTCGCCTGGGCGAGGACGCCCAAGGGGCAGTTTTTCCTGGCCAAGAACATGATCAAGATCCCCGTCATCGGCGGGCTCCTGCACAAGCTGAACATCGAGGTCTTCTGCCGCGTGTTCGCCATCCTGTACTCCGGGAGCGGCGAGAACCTGGAGGTGATCAAGGTCGCCGCCGAGGCGTCGGGCAACCCCTACATGGAGCACCAGGTCAAGACCATCACGATCCCCCGGATGATGGGGCAGGGCGCCGGGCTGGTGGAGTCGATGGAGGCCTCCGGCGTGTTCACCCAGATGACGCTGTCCCGGTTCAAGACCGGCGCCGAGACCGGCGCCGTGCGCAAGAGCGCGCAGCAGATGGCGGACTACTACGAGCGCGAGACGACGCTCAAGCTGGCCGTCGCCGTCGAGACCATCCAGACGTTCGTGGGCCTGTTCATCGGGCTCATGGTCGCGTTCCTGACGGTGCTCTCGGCCGAGACCGCCATGATCCGCCCGTCCTCGAACGACATCATGGGCGTGTAAGCCCCGGCCCCGCGCCACACCGAGCAACCCATGCCGCCGATCACCTCCCCGTTCTCCCGCCCCGCCGCCGCCAACGGCGCGGCCAACGGCGCGGCCGTCGTCCCCGCCCGCCCGGCCCCGGGCGGGGACGGGGCCGCCCGCGGCGTCCCGGGCGGCGCCGTCGCGGCGCCGTCGCCCAGCGCGCCGGCGCCGCAGCAGCAGGCGTTCTCCGGCATCCAGGACCGCGTGGTCCAGGCGCTGCTGCGCCGCGGGCTGGTCACGGCCGAGCAGGTCACCGCCGCCGAGGCCTCCCGCCGCCAGTCGGGCGGGCGGGCCCCGCTGTGGCGCAGCCTGATCGAGGTCAAGGGCGTCAGCCGCGACCACGTCTTCGAGCAGGCCGCGGCCACCTACGCCTTCCGCCTGGCGCCGGTCAAGGACCGCGAGCCCGAGGCCGAGTTCGCCAAGACCGTCATCGAGTCGTTCGACGAGGAGCTGGGCGACAAGCTCGTCGACCTCAAGGCCGTCCCCTACGCCTATGCCCAGGACCAGCCGTCGGGCATCCTGAAGCTGGTCTTCATCACCGAAGACCCCATGCGGCCCGAGCTGCAGAAGGTGATCAACGGGCTCGAGCTCGAGCGCTTCGAGCTGTGCTACGCGCCGGGCGAGATCGTCGATTCCGTTATCCAGGACGCGTTCCCCCGCAAGAACGAGTACCTGGAGCGGATGCAGAACGACACCGGGCCCGACGTCGACTACGGCGTCTCGTTCGAGTCGGGCGAGAAGAACCTGGTCGACGAGGACGCGCTGGAGGCCGAGATCAGCCAGTCGGCGCTGCTCAACCTCACCGAGGCGATCCTGATCGAGGGCGTCCGCATGGGCGCCTCCGACATCCACGTCTGGCCCAACGCACGGCGCCAGACCGAGGTCCACTTCCGCGTCGATGGCCGGCTGGCGCACTGGCACACCGAGGAGCGCGGGCAGCCCGAGGCCCTGCTGGCCGTCTTCAAGGACGCCGCGCTCAACGTCGACCGCTTCGAGCGCGACATGGCCCAGGACGGGTTCATCCAGCGCAAGGTGGACGGCACGCTGATCCGCTACCGCGTCTCGATCCTCCCCATCGCCAACGCCAACCCCGAGATCCGCGCCGAGAGCATCGTGATCCGGATCCTGGACGACCGCAAGGTGATCACGGACCTGGGCAAGCTGGGGTTGTTGGAGGGCGCGCTCGAGCAGTTCAACAAGGCCATCCGCCGCCCGCACGGGATGGTGATCCTGACCGGCCCGACCGGCTCGGGCAAGTCCACGACGCTGGTGGCGGCGCTCTCCAACGTGGTCACGCCCGAGGTCAACGTGCTGACGGTCGAGGACCCCGTCGAGTACATCATCCCCGGCGTGCGCCAGATCAAGCTCTCGCACAAGTTGTCGCTCGAGGGCGCCCTCCGCGCCATCCTCCGCCACGACCCCGACGTCGTGATGGTGGGCGAGATGCGCGACAAGGACACCGCCGAGCTCGCGATCAAGCTGGCCAACACGGGCCACCTCACCTTCTCGACGCTGCACACCAACGACGCGCCCTCGGCGGTGAGCCGGCTCTACAAGATGGGGCTCGAGCCGTTCCTGATCGCCTACGCCATCAACCTCGTCGTCGCCCAGCGGCTCATCCGGACGCTGTGCCCCGACTGCAAGCGGCCCGACCAGGCCCCGGACCGCGAGTTGCTGACGGAGCTCGGGTTCACGCCCGAGCAGATCGACGGCGGCACGATCTACGCCGCCTCGACGGGCACGACGTGCCCCACGTGCAAGGGCCGCGGCTACAAGGGCCGCCGCGCCTGCGCCGAGGCGCTGTACTTCACGCCCGCCATCCAGCGCTCCATCGTCCAGGCCGGCGGGAAGATCGACGAGGAGGAGATCCGGACCATCGGCGAGTCCGAGGGGATGTTGACGCTGGCGGCGTCGGCGCGCGTCCTCGTCGAGCGCGGGGAGGTCTCCATCGAGGAGATGCTGCGCGTGACCGCCGGCGAGCACTAGCCCGCGCTTGGCGAGGGGGGGAGGCACGATCCGTACCGCCAGTCGGTCGGAACGACCGGGGTCCCGGGCGGAGCGGGGGCCGGCGGAGCACGCCAGGCCCCACTGGGGAGGCTCCACCGAGGCAGAGGGGCGCGGGAGGGTTCCAATGGCACGCGGTGTCTCAGGGCGAGATGACGGCGCCTGATACCTGCCCCACATTGGGTCCAGACTCACGCCGCACTCCATGCCTCAAACGCTCCTCGCGATCTCCGCGATCGTCATCACCGGCTTCCTCACGCTGTCCCAGGGCAGCATCTCGAGGAAGACCACCGAGTCGGTGGTCAAGGACCAGTTCGAGCTCGCCGTGGCCGGGACGCTGCTCCACACCATGGAGTTCATCGACTCCCGCGCCTTCGACGAGTTCACGACGCCGGAGAAGCTGCGCCAGCGGATGGGGCTGCCCGAGTCCATGACCAGCGCCGAGCGGGACACGATCACCTTCGACGACCTCACCTGGATCCGCCCCAACGACTTCGCCACGGTGAGCAGCTTCGGCGGCGCCGACTGCAACGTCGAGAACCCCCTCGCGTCGCCGGGCTGCGACGACGTCGACGACATCTCGGACGGGAAGTGGCACCCGGTCAACCTCAAGACCCCCGACGGCGACCCGCTCCCCATCGAGGTCAAGGTGGACGTGACCTACGTCGACGCCGCGGCCGGCGAGGAGATCGACGCCCCGGTCAGCCAACGGACCTTCCACAAGCGCGTCGAGATCTACGCCCGCTCCGACGACTCCCAGCCGTGGGGCGGGGGGAGCCAGCCCGTCGAGGTCCGGCTCCGCCGCGTGATCAGCTTCGACACCGACGTCGCCGCCGAGTACCTCCGCCGGTCCATCGGCACCACCGACGAGTCCGACGCCTGCGCCCAGGCGGAGAGCGAGTGGCACGTCCGGTCGGAGACGTTGGAGAACACGCTCGAGGACGCCCAAGGCGCCGAGCACTCCGCGGTGCTCCGCCAGTCGGAGGCCAGCGACGCCTGGTCCGCCGCCAGCAAGGTGGCCCAGGACGCGGCCGACCACCAGGCCGCCCTCGACCAAACCGCCTCGGACGCCGACCGCACCGCCGAGGACCGGGAAACCGATGCCCAGGACGCTTCGAACGCCTACGACACCGCCGTGGACGACGCCGCCCGAGCCAACGAGGACCGCGACGAGGCCGTAGCGGCGGCCGAGACCGCGGCCGGTGGGCTCGTCACGGCGCAGGAGGACGCCGACCGCACCGCCGCTGCCCGCGACCAAGCCGAGGCCGACGTCGATGCTACCGTCGACGCCTACTACGTGAACCGGCCCCTCTTCGAGAAGGCCCGCGAGGACTACACGGTGGTCTTCGAGGGGCAGCGCTACTGGCGGAACGGTGTGACCGCCGCGCAGAAGAACGAGTACATCTCGCGGCGCGACGAGAACAACCGGCTGGCGAGGCTCTTCGACGAGCAGGTCATCGTCCGCACCAAGGCCCGCAACGAGGCCAACCAGGCCGCCAGCGACCTGGAGCAGGCCCAGGAGGACGCCGACGCCGCCGACGCCCGCGCCACCACGGCCACCACGAACGCCACCGACGCCGCCACCCGACTGGCGACGGCCAAGACCGCCGAGGAGAACGCCGAGGCCGCTGCCACGAAGGCCCGGACCGACGCCGGCACCGCCCGCACGGCCGCCGACGCCGCCGCCGAGGTCACCGCCGCCGCCAACGCCGATGCCGACGTCGCTCGGGAGGCGCTCGCCGCCGCCGACGCCGCGCTCGCCGCCGCTAGGGCCGCCGCCAGCGAGGCCCAGCAGGCCTACAGCGACCACCAGAACGCCCGCCCCACCTGCTCCGCCTAGCAACCAGGCGCCGCGTCCGACCCCTGACTCCCCCGACCCATGCAGTTCATCTTCGACAACCTGATCGCCACGTTCGTGGCCATGACGCTCGCGGTGACGCTGTTGGGGCAGCAGAACCTCAACCGCCAGCAGAGCCTGGAGCGCATCTCGGTCTACGACGCCAAGACCAAGGCGCTGGGCTTCGCCGAGTGGGTCGAGGACGACGTCGTCAAGCTCGGCGCCCGCTTCGGCCGCTCGCGCGACCGCTTCCAGACCACCACCGAGGTCCGGGACGGCATCCCGTTCACGACCGAGTTCGAGTACTACTACAACGACGGCGCCGTGACCGACAACGTCGTCGACCGCGTCGAGGTGCGGTACATACTCCTGCCCGACAACACCCAGCGGCTGGTGGCGCAGAAGGGCGCGACGACTGCGGAGGACGTCGTCGTGCCGGTCTACACCCTGGAGCGCGCCGAGCGCACGGGCCGCTACAACACCGTCTCCGAGACCTGGCTCGGCGGGCCGACGGTCGGCTGGGAGCCCAGCTGGGACGTCACGCCCGGCTACCAGAGCCCGCCCGGCCTCCGGCACTTCCTCATCGAGCCCCGCGACAGCGACGGCCAGACCGTGGACGACAGCGAGCCCGAGGAGGCCGACTACGCCCGCGTCCAGTTTTCCGTCGTGCCGACGCTGTTCCCGCTCCACCGGGCGCGGCTGGTACCCAAGAAGGGCCTCCACTGGGCCACCACGATCGAGATCCGACCGTTTTAAACCACCCCCGGCCTCGGCCGGACATCCCTCAAACCCATGGGTAAAGCTGCCCTCTTCTTCGTCGCCGCCTTCAGCATGGCTGGAGCCCGGCTTCTCTACACCTCCCAAGAGGCCGACGTCAAGTCGGCCGCCAACCAAGGGGAGTACCAGGCCGACGTGATCGCTCGGGAGATCGCCCGCTCGGCCTACAACGCCGCCACGGCCGACGTCCAGCGCTACGGCAACGACATCGACCGGGCGCTCGTCGCCTTCGGGCCCCGCGTCGAGGGCGACTGCGCCAACGGCAAGCCGTTCTGCTTCCGCCGCACCGGCGAGATGCTCGGCGGGACCTACATCGTCGAGGCCAGCATCGACGGCGGCAACGGCGTCGACGTGTACTCCGCGGGCACCTTCGGCTACACCGCCGGGACCCGGCCGGTCTCCCAGACCCACACCATCAACGAGTCCCAGTCGGTGGGCGTGCTCCAGGTCGCCGACGGCGGCAAGCTCCGGATCCAGTTCGTGGACTCCGAGGCCGGGTACTGCTCGGCGATCTTCTTGCAGCGCACCATCCCGGGCTTGCCCGCCGCGAGCAGCCGGGGATGGAGATGGTCTACGCGCCGGGTAAGAACCGGAACGGCGGCCGGAACGTCGGCCTCGAGATCGATCTCGAGGCGGGCACGCAGATGAACTTCGCCATCGGCGTCGAGAACACCAGCGTCAACGGCAAGGGGTGGAAGTGCAACGGCACCTCCAGCCGCGGCGGCGCGCTCCCGCAGGACCTCCGGCCTGGCTTCTGGGAGCGGTTCCTCAACCCCGACCCACGCCGACTACGACCCCGACCGCCTCGTCAAGCTCCAGGCCGACTACGAGTTCAACGAGAAGGACTTCGACTGGGCGCACTGGGCCCTCGACGGCGCGGCGCTCCGCGACGGCGACCCGAAGGAGGCGCCGTGGGCGATGGTGGAGACCGACCCCAACAACAACCAGCGCTGGCGCATCGCGTTCGAGGACATCAACGACTGGAACCTCGCCGAGGGCCACCGCAAGTACCTCGACCCGAACGAGAGCCTGTGGGCCACCAAGCAGTTCGGGTACGACTGGACCGGGACGTTCCGGTCGCTGGGCAAGGACGGCGAAGGCAACGGCTGGACCGACAGCGTCCAGGTTAACCTGGTGGCCGATCCCGTGCGACCCCAGAGCGCGTACAAGGTGCGCGACACGGCGGGGAGCGACGGGTTCCACGACCTCCGCAACGACGGCGGGACGCCGACTTCAGCGACCAGGTCATCATGGTCGAGATCCTGGGCTCGAACGACTCCGGCGTCGCTGGCAGCTGCGTAGCGGCCTAGACTCCCGTAATCGAGACACCGCGGGGGGCGGCCAGCGCGAGCTGGCCGCCCCTCGGTGCGTCCGGGCGGCCCGCTGGCGACGCTCGACCTCGGGGGCCGTAGGCCCCCGCCCGGCGGGGCCGCCAGTGCCCGCCGGGCCGCCGGCCCCTATGGGCGCCCGGAACGAGGCGGCCGGGTTACCAATCGTGCCCTCGTTGGGTGGAAACGGCCCGGCGGGGGCCGGGCGGACGATACCGCCCGAGCCGATTCCCGAACTGAGACGGCACTTCCCCCGCGCCCCGCGGCGTGGCGCGGCGCTTGCCCCCCTCCGTCCCGAACGACCTCCCCGTCTGTGACCCCCGCCCAGCCCTTCTCGCACGGAGCCCCCGCCACCCCCGCGCCCCCGGCGTGGTCGACGCCGATGGGCGCTACGATCGCGCCGGCGGCGCCGGGGATGCCTCCGCCGGGGATGCCTCCGCCCGAGCCGGCCCCCCAAGGCCAGCAAGCCCCCGGCATGGGCGACATCGACGCCGACGGCTTCTACCGCATCCCCACGTTCGTCCGCCCCATCGCGAAGTCCGCGCCCAAGCTGCTCGTCGGCGAGGACCGGCTGCGGTTCTACGCCGAGCAGCTCACGCGGATGACCACGGACCAGCGCGAGGCCATGCGCGCCTTCGTCGACCAGTACGTCGGCAAGATGCACAGCATCGGGGCCTCGGACCTCGACATGGGCGGGCCGGCCACGCTGGGCCGGGTGTGGTACCGGATCGACGGCGAGAAGACGCCGCACTTCGAGCTCGGCATCGCCAGCCACGACGAGGTCGACCTCCTGATCCTCAACCTGCTCTCCGAGCGCCAGATCGACGACCTGTGGCAGGTGCAGTCGGCCGACTTCTCGTACCAGCTCGACGCCGAGGACGGCACGCGCAAGCGGTTCCGCTGCACGACGTACTACGACAACCAGCACCTGGGCGTCTGCTTGCGCGCGATCAACGAGGAGGTCCGCCCGCTCGACGGGCTCGGCTTCCACCCGGTGATCCAGCGCGGCGTGCTGTTCTCGAACGTGCGGAGCGGCCTGATGCTGGTGACCGGCGTGACGGGCTCGGGCAAGAGCTCGACGCTCGACGCCGTCATCGACGCCAACAACCGGGACTTCGACGGCCACATCGTCATCATCGCCAAGCCGCTCGAGTACGTCCACAACCCCCAGCGGTGCATCATCCGCCACCGAGAGGTGGGCCCCGACGTCCCGTCGTTCAAGACCGGCGTGAGCCAGGCGCTGCGCCAGGACCCCGACATCATCATGATCGGGGAGATGCGGGACCCCGAGACCATCGACTCCGCGATCGAGGCCGCCGACACCGGGCACAAGGTGTTCTCGACGCTGCACACCGCCTCGGCGGTGGAGTCCATCGACCGCATCGTGGCCGAGTACCCGCCGTTCGAGCAGGAGCGCGTCCGCTCCCGACTGGCGGACGTCCTGAACTGCGTGGTGTCGCAGAAGCTGCCGCCCAAGATCACCGGCGGGCGCGTGCTCGCCAAGGAAGTGCTCTGGGTGACGGCCTCGGTCAAGGCCGCCATCAACAACAACAACACCGGCGAGATCTACCAGATGATGTGGGAGGGCGGCCGCCAGGGCATGGTCACGCTCGAGCAGGACCTCTTCCGGCTGGTCCGCGAGCGCAAGATCTCGCCCGAGATCGGGCTCCAGTACGCCAACAACAAGCGCCGCTTCCAACAACTGATGCAGGCCGCCTAGCGCCCCGCCGCCCCGCGCCCCGCACCCCCGACTTCCCCCTCCGGCCCCGGCTCCCATGAGCGACAACTTCATCTTCCCCGACTCGCCCGACGGCTTGCCCGACGGCCTGCCCGCCGACCCGGACCCGCTCAGCGACGACGCGTTCGGCGACAACCCGTTCGGCGACAACCCGTTCGGCGACAGCCCGTTCGGAGGCAGCCCGTTCGATGGCGACGCAGCCGGCGACGGCCCGCTCGGCGGCGCGACCGACGCCGAGTTCAGCCCCGTCGACTTCGCCGACGCGGGCGTCCACATCGGCGGGGACCCGTTCGCGGCCCCCGACCTCACCGCGGAGTTCGGCGGGGAGGCGTTCGCGGACGCGCCCGCCGCCCCCGAGGCGGGCGACGGGGCCATGGACGTCTCGTTCGCCGAGCCCATGGTGGCCGCGCCCGACGACCCCGCGACCCCGGCCAAGACCAAGCCGGCCAAGAAGGCGCGCCGGAGCAAGGAGGGCCTGGTGCTCGGGGTCCACGTGACGCCGAAGCAGGTCTACGGCGTCCTCGTCCGCCCGTCGGCCGACGGCTACGAGCCGCTGCGGCAGTTCGTCCGCCAGCGGAGCGAGGGCGGCCCGGGCGGCGCGGCCCTGACGCCCGACGACATCGGGATCTCGGAGGCCTCGCTCGAGGTGGCCGGCGAGGAGCTCGGCGTCGAGTTCGGCGGCGGCGGCGAGATCGACTTCTCGTCGGAGTTCGCCGGCATGGGGATGCAGGACGTGGGCGGGTTCGAGGCCGTCGGCAACTCGGCGGCGGTCGCGGCCGTGGCCCAGCCGGTCATCTTCGAGCTGCGCGACATCCTGGAGGAGTGCGCCAAGGCCGGCTTCGCCCGCCCCGCGCTGGCGTTCGCCATCGACAGCCCCGACGTGGCCTACGCCGAGGTCGTGGTGCCGCCGGAGAAGAAGAAGGCGAAGAAGGACAAGAAGGCGAAAAAGGGCAAGGACGACGCGGAGCCCCCCGACGCCGTCGCCGCCGCCCCCAAGCGCGAGCGGCTGCTCGAGCTCGTCCCCGAGCTGGGCCTGGCCTACGACGCGTCGCGCGTGGCCTTCGTCCCGATGACGCACCGCGACGGGATGCGCCGCTACATGGCCGTGGTCCCGACCGGCTCGGAGCCCGTCGCGGAGTCCATCGGCATGCTGCGCGAGCAGGCGGCCCACCGCAAGACCGAGGTCAAGACGCTGGAGGCCGAGGTCCCGCTGCTGGTGGGCTTGGTCCGGCTGACCTCGAACCCCGAGCCGCACGAGAACACCGCCGTCGTCCGCGTCGGCGCCGAGGACACCATCGTGCTCCTGCTCACCGGCGGCCAGATCCACCACTACGAGCAGATGCAGTCGGTGACGGCCTTCGACGGGCCGGACACGATCTGCAGCCGCGTGCTGCTCCAGCAGGACGTCCAGGGCGTGGGCACGGTCCACAAGGTGGTCATCGTGGCCGAGGAGCGCGAGAAGGAGCTCGTCCAGGGCTTCGCCGCGTTCTACCCCGACGCCCGCGTCGAGACCCTGCGCGAGGGGATGGCCCGGCTGGGGTTGGTGGGCCCGTACGGCCCCCTGGCGCCGGTCTTGGTCGAGGCCGCCGGCGTGGCCGTGGCCGGGCACCAGGCCCGGGCCAAGAACAGCCCGTTCGACGCCGCCAACCTGCTCCCGGCCGACCTGCTCAAGCGCAAGCGCCGCCTGGACATGTCGTTCGCGTGGCACAGCATCGTGGTCGCGGCGGTGCTGTTCTTGAGCGTGCTGTTCTTCAGCTACCTCTACGTCTCCCAGAACGACGACATCGCCGACGCCGAGCAGCGGCTGGCGGAGTTCCCGCCGGAGGCGCAGATGTCCGTGCCCCAGCTCCAGGCCCGCATCGACAGCCTGCGGCTGCGCCAGGCCAACTTGACGGCCGCGCTCGGCGCGCTCGACTCCCTGCTCATCGACACCGACCGCTGGACCCAGACCATGCTCCGGGCCACGCGCGCCGCCAGCGCGACGGGCGGGATCTGGATCGAGGAGTGGGCGCCGACGGGCAGCGACATCTCGCTCACCGGCTTCGCCACCACGCGCGACAACGTCGTCCGGATGGCGCAGCGGCTCGACGCCACCATCGAGGAGGTCACGTTCCAGGAGGTCCGGGAGTACCCCGTCTACGCCTACAGCGTGCGCTTTTCCCAGCCGCCCGAGCTGCCCCAGGTCACCCGCGTGCTCCGCGCCGGCTTCGACGGCCCCGAGGGGGTCGTCGCGCCGGCCCCGCTCGACGGCTTCGACGAGTGACCGGCGCGTGACGGGCGGCCCGTGAGCCCCGCTCGCCGCCGCCGCGCCTCGCAAATCCCGCGTCCCGTACCCGCCCGGTCTGTCCAGTAGCCGACGGCGAACCGCCCTCGGCCGACCCCCAACGATCATGTCCAACGAAGTCATCAACACCCTCCTGCTCTCCGTCTTCCTGGCCGCGGCCGTGGGCGGGGGGTACTACGTGACCCAGAAGAAGCAGCCGGCCGAGCTGGAGGCGGTCGAGGCCGAGATCGAGGCCATCGAGAACCGCGAGGTCGAGGTCGAGACGCTGATCGCCCAGGAGGCGACCGCCAGCGAGGAGGCCTCGGCGACGTTGGCGCGCTGGAACACGCGGTACAAGATCCTCCCGTCGGACCTGTCCTCGGCCGACGTCGTGGCCTACCTCAACGCGCTGTCGGCGCGGGGCTTCCAGCGCTTCGACCTGTCGCTCACCGGCGTCACGCCCGGCCCGACGGCCAGCTACTACACCTATCAGGTGACCGGCGAGGCCTACTTCGAGAGCTTGTACGCCTACATCTGGCACGTCGAGAACAGCCGCGGGCTCTACCGGGTGCGCGACCTGTCGGTCAAGAAGAAGGTGACCACCATCGGCGCCGGCGACGAGAGCCTGGGCCGCCAGGTCGTGCTCGCCGAGTTCGCCATGGCCGTCGACGCCTACTACAGCACGAACCGCGACATCTCGGCGCCCGACAGCGCCGTCGTGCCCCCGCCGGAGGCGTTCCCGGCGCGCCGCGCCGCCGTCAACCCGTTCTTCCCGTTCATCCTGGACGAGCTGCCCCCCAACACCGACGACCTGGTCGAGCCCGAGAGCGACCCGCTCGTCAGCGTCATCGGCGGGACGGCCGTCTTCGACCGCGGCGGCACGCTCCGCCAGCTGCGCGCCGGCGAGCGCGTCCACCTCGGCCGGATCTCCAACGTCGACCCCCAGCGCGCCCGGGTCACGATCGACTACAACCGCGGCGGCATCCGCGAGCGCGTCGAGATCGACCTCGAGACCGGCGAGCGCTACCGCCAGGCGCTCGGGCGCCAGCAGCTCTCGCCCCGGACGCGGCCGGTCCCGCCCGGGCCCGTGCTCCAGAACGCGCCGCCGGCGCCGGGCACGCCCGAGGCCAACGCCGCCGGCACCTACCAGGCCGTCGACGCCATCCCCCGCACGCCCTCCAACTAGCCGACCCCGCGGCTCGCCCGCCGCGCCCGCGGCACGCGCCGTACCGACCCCGTTCCTCCCCCAGACCCATGACCCCGTCCCTCTTCCGACGCCTCGCCGTCCTGCTGGCGCTGCTCGCCGCCGCCCCAGCGCTCCTGCCCGCGGCCTCGGCCCAGCGCGCCTCCGACGGCATCGTCCGCGGCTACGTCCCGGCCGACGAGCTGGTCTCGTTCCCGGCCACGACGCCGATGAACCAGTTCTTCCGGCTCGTCAACCCCACGTTCTTCCGCGTCACCGGCAAGCGCGTCGTGGACCCCCAGGACCGCACCGAGCCCATCGGCGTGGCGCTGTCGGGCGTCCACTTTATCGACGCCTTCGAGCTGGTGCTCGACCGCCACGCGCTCGACTTCACCGAGTCGGAGGGGTTCTTCGTCGTGACGGAGCCGATGCTGGCCGCGACCACGACCGACGGGCAGGCGACGACGCTGCTCGGGGCCCAGGGCCCGCTGGCGACGCAGGCCGTCGAGCTCCCCGCGACGGCCGACACCCGCGAGATCCGGATCGACGCGGTGATCTTCCAGCTCAACTCCAACCGGGCCCGGGAGGTGGGCGCGAACTGGCCGGCGCTCTTCGGCGAGGCCGCCGGCGCGACCGGCGCGGGCTCCGGGGCGGGCGCCGGCGGCGGCGGCATCGGCGGCGGCACCGGCGGAGGCGCCGGCGGCCAGGGCGGCGGGACCCAGTTCTTCGTCAACGCGGGCGGCTTCTTCGACGCCCTCGACGGCTTCATCGAGGCCAGCTCCGACCGCGTCGAGCTGAGCCAGATCCTGAGCCTGTTCCGCTACTTCGAGACGCAGGGCTTCGGCCAGACCATCGCGACGCCGTTCACGGTCGTCCAGAGCGGCCAGCAAGGCAACATGCAGTCGGGCCAGGACATCCCGATCCAGACCCGGGACTTCTCGGGCAACACCATCACGCAGTTCTTCTCGACCGGCACCATCATCAACGTCACGCCGACGCTGATCGTGGACGAGCGCGAGGGCGACCCGGTCGAGTTCATCCACCTCGACGTCAAGGTCGAGAAGTCGACGGCGGTCCCGACCGGCGACGGCATCGCGATCAACAAGGACAACGTGACGACGCAGCTGCCGGTGCTGTCCGGCGAGATGCGGGCCATCGGCGGCCTGACCTCGACCTCGGAGACCACCGTCCGCCGCGGGGTCCCGATCCTGCGCGACATCCCGGTCCTGAACTTTTTCTTCTCGTACAAGCAGCGCCAGGTGCAGCAGAACGAGATCGTCATCGTGCTCCGGGCCCGCGTCGCCGACGACATGCGGGCGCGGATGAACCAGGAGCTCCCCAGGGCGCTCCTGCAGCAGGAGCGCCGCGACGCCGACGCCCGCGTCCGCCAGTTCGGCGTGACGCCCGAGCCCCTCCCCGAGATGCCCTACGACGCCGAGCTCCCCGACGGCGACGAGCGCCAGTAGGCCAGCGCCTGAGGAACGGGCCGCCCCGGTGACGCGAGTCGCCGGGGCGGTTTTGCGTGGGTGCCCCGGCAACGCGGCGAACCCGCATCAACAAGACGCCCCGCCTCCCCGCTGGTGGAGGCTGTCCGCCAGTGGGGCGCGGGGGCTTAGCCGACGCTGCGGCCCTTCCAGGACACGCCGCCGGTCGCGTGCGCGCGCGCCGAGTCGAGCTGGAGCGCGGCGCCGAGCGCGAGCGCGACCGGCGCGAGCGCGCTGATCCACAACGGGAAGCGCCCGAACCGGTCGATGACCAGCTTGATCAGCGCGAGCGTCACCAGCGGGATCCAGAACACGCCGCCGCCCAGCCACAGCACGCCGGGGAGCACCCACGAGGCGGAGTAGAGCGCGAAGAAGGCCGCGAACCGAGCGGGTCCCCCGCCCGCCAGCAGGTAGGCGTTCTTCTGGAAGCCGCGCCAGGCCTCCGGGAACGAGCGGTACATCCGCACGGCGACGGCGTCACCCAAGTCCTCGAAGTACAAGCGGATGCCGGAGCGCTTGAGGTAGCGCCCGATCATCACGTCCTCCAGCACCTCGTCCTTGACGGCTTGGTGCGGCGCCAGCCGAGCGTAGTCGTCCGCGCCCAGGACCCAGATCTGGCCGTTGAGGGCGCTGAGGTTGGGCGACCGGGTGCGGTGCACCAAGGGGATCGGCAGCGCAGCCAAGACGGCGAACGGCACCAGGCTCGTCAGGAGCGCGCCCCACCCGCGGTCGAGGTAGCGGGGCAGGCCGGTCAGCGCGGTCCCGCCGCCGCCGTTGTCCTGCCACCGGCCCACGAGCGTCGCCAGCGCGCCGTCGCCGACCAGCTGGGCGTCGGCGTCCAAGAACACGTAGACGTCGCCGGTCGCGCGCCGAGCCGCCTGGTACAGCGCGTGCGGCTTGCCGACCCACCCGGCCGGCGGGCCGTCGCCCCGGACGGCCACCAGCCGGTCGTCGTCGGCGGACTCCAGCACGTCCCAGGTGCCGTCCTCCGAGGCGTCGTCCACCACGACCACCTGGAGGTCTAGGCCGCGCTGGCGGAGCAGGGTCGGCAGCAGCGCCGCCAGGTTGGCCTCCTCGTTCCGGGCCGGGACCAGCACGGACACCCGGGGGAGGTCGGTCGGGAGCGGGCGGGCGCGGCGCCGGGCCAGCCAGAGCAGGTTGGCGCCGAGCACCAGCGCCACGCCCGCATGGACCGCCAGCACGACCGCGAGCAGGACGGTCACGGAGGGTCGATGAGGAACTGGCGGAAGATGCGGGGCGGGCTCCGCTGGAGCAGCCGGCGCTGCAGCCGGGTCCCGGCCCCGGCGTCCTGGCGGCGCACGGCCATCCAGACCCAGACCTCGGCCTCGAACGGGTGGAGGCCCGGCACGCCGCCGCGGCCCAGGCGCCCACGGAGCTGCTCGAACGTCCGGCGGGCTTGGTCGACGTCGCCGCCGAAGATGGCGGGCTTGTAGTACAGCCCCTGGCCCTTGACCAGCAGCGCGTACGGCTCCCGGGCGTCGATGGCGAGCGCGCGGTTCAGGATGCGCTCCGACCGGCGGCCGTAGGTGGGCAGCCGCCAGGCCGGCCCGGCGCCGGCGCGGTAGGCCCACAACGCCGAGATCAGCGCCAGCTCGCGCGCCGACCGCACGCCCTCGTCCGATGGGATGTCGGCGATCCAGCGCTCGTCCAGCGTCATGGGGTAGAGCCGGTACAGGCAGAGCAGGCGGTCCTGGCGCGTCCGCGCCTTGGTGCGGTACAGGCGCTCGACGGCCGAGGTGTCCTGGCGCGAGTAGTAGTGCGTCAGCGAGTCGCGGACGGTGGCGGAGTCGCCGGCGTCGAAGACGGCCGCCGGACTGGCAAGCGCCGTCCCTGACGGGGTGGCGGGCGCGGTCGCCAGCGGGGCGGCGGTGAGCAGGGTCGCGAGTACGAGCAGCATGGGCGTGGTGGGCATCCGGGTGCCGAACGGAAACCTAGGCCGGACTGGTGCCGGCGGGGTGGGGAGATCGTGCGGTTCGTAGAGCCGTCGGAGGCTGCTCACTCCTCCCACCAGTCGAGCCCGAGCGGCGCTAGGCCGGCGGGGAGTAGCACGCGAGCGCCCAGGTCACTTCCCGAACGTCCACCGCTCGAACAAGGGCGCCAGCCGCGACAGGTCCCACCGCTCGTCGTCGCCGACGGCGCCCTCCAGCAGCACGCGGGCCGCGCCGGTCTCCAGGTCGCCCGGTCGCACGTCGCGCGCCTGGTCCAGCGCCTCCGCCAGCTGGCGGCGCGCGTCGGCGGGCGTGTCCTGGGCGGTGCCGACGGCCAGGATGGCGGTGGGGAGCGCCTCGCCCCACCAACTCGTCCGGATGCCGACGGGGACCCAGGCGGCGGTGTCGGGCAGCAGCCGGGCCAGGCGGGGGAGGTCGGCTTTGAACTCGCCCAGGCCGTCCTCGGGCACGCGCATGGAGCCCTCGGGGTAGAGGTAGAGCGCGGTCTGGGCGTCGTCCGTCATGCGCCGCGTCGTTTCTCGGACGGTCCGCACCCGGCGGCGGGCGTCGTCGGCGGGGAAGGGCAGAGCGCCGACGGGGCCGAACAGCGGCGCCCGGTCCCACGCCTCCATCCAGACCACCATCGGGCGGCCCCAGACGCGCGTGATCAGGTGCCACAGCAGGAAGCTGTCGGGGTAGACGTGGTGGTTGGCGAGCAGCACCAGGGGCCGGCCCGGCGCCGGGTCGCCGGCGTTCACGCCGACGACGCGGCGCAGGCCGCCGCGCAGCGAGCGGTCGATGGTCCGCTCGGCGAACCGCTTGACCAACCGGGCGGGCAGGGTGTTCGGGACGCTCACGGCCGTCGGGCGCGGCGCCGCTCGTACCCGCCGACGGCCGCCGCCAGCTTGAGCCGCGTCGGCACGGCGGCGCGGCGCGACAGGTTGTCGTAGCCGTTGGCGCGCACGGCGTTGAGGAACTCGCGGTACATCCGCGCCGAGGCCCGGATGCCGGTCTGGGCCGCCGGCCGCAGGGCGCCGATGCCGGCCTCGGCGGTCTGGTACAGGTCCTCCGCCCGAGCCATCAGGTCACGGACCAGGTCGCGGTAGGCGTCCGGGACGGGCGGCGCGGCGGGGACGACCTCGGCCAGGTCGATGCCGCGCTGGCGGAGCGCGTCGGCGGGGAGGTAGGTGCGACCGAGGTCGCGCCAGTCCTCGCCGACGTCGCGCAGGATGTTGGTGATCTGCATGGCCGTGCCGAGCGCGCGGGCCGGCCGGTCGAGGCCGGGGCGGTCGCCTGCGGAGCGGGCCAGGAACGGCAGCATGGCCGCGCCGACGGAGCCGGCGACCAGGTCCGAGTAGGCCAGCAGGTCGTCCGTGGTGTCGACGGTCCGGCCCTCGAGGTCCCACCGGGCGCCGTCGAGCTGCTGGCGGAGCGGGAGCGCGGGCAGGCCGTAGCGCGCGTGGACCTCGGCCAGCCGGCGCCACAAGAGCGCGTGGCGGTCGTGCGGGGGCGAGCCGCTTAACGTCGCCGCCAGCCCGGCGTCCAAGGCGTCGAGCTCGGCGAGCGCCGCCGGGACGCCGATCTCGTGGACGCGCTCGTCGGCCAGGGTGTCGACGGTCCGGCAGTAGAGGTAGAGGACGGCGACGGGCAGGCGCTCGGCGCGGGGCAAGAGCCGCGTCGCGAGCGAGAACGTCCGGCTGTGGTGGCGGAAGGCGCGGCGGAGGTAGCGGTCCTCATGCTTGCGAGGCGCGCCGGGCGGCGGCGGCGCAGGGGCGACGAAACGGGCGGCGGCGCGGGTCACGACCGGCTGGCGGTTGTCCCACGCGCTTCTCGGCGCCCGGCGCTCGGGCGGGGGAGGCGGTCGGCCCGGTTCGCAGCGTTGGTCAGCATCCCCGCGCCCCTAGGCTCGCGCCAGCATCGCCGGCCGGCTCCGCCAGCGGACCAAGGCCAGCGCCGCCGCCAGCGCCACCGCGCCGATCACGCCCGCCAGCGGCAACCCGTACAGGAAGCAGATCGAGATGGGGAAGAACACGTTGAGCGCGTAGACGGTGGGCGCCCAGCGCTCGGCCAGCGCGTCCGGCGCGGGCCTCATGCCGCCCAGCACCTCGAACACGAGCGCGATCAGGACGCTCGTCACGAACCACCCGTACCAGTTCACCCAGGGCATCCCGAAGAACGGGCCGCCGCCGGGGTAGCTCCAGAACACGAACGTGCCGCCGCCCTGGTTCATGGCCGGGTCGAGCGAGACGTCCCAGATCACCATCAGCGCCGCCATCGCGAACGCGCGCCCGCCGACGCCCACCCGAAGCCGCCCGCCGAGGTCGTAGCTCAGCACCGCCAGCGCGTACCACGACGTGGGGATGAAGTACGGGACGTCGCCGAAGATCTTCGGCCCCAGCCGGTTGGTGTATTCGTAGGGCGCGAACGGGATGCCGGTGTTCGTCCCCAGCAACTCGCTCCCCGCCCCGATCAGGCTCGCCGCCAGCAGGAACGCGACGGACTTCCACGGGCCCAGCGCGCGCCAGTACAGCGTCACGGTCACGACGGGCAGCAGCGCCATGTACGTCCAGGTCGGCATGGCGACCAGGGTCTCGTAGTAGGGCAGGAAGAAGTCGCGGACCGGCCCGATGAACAGCGACAGCGTGCCCAGGATCGCGAACGCGATCGTGGCGACGAACAGGCCGAGGGCGATGTGGAAGAGGCGGCGCGCGGTCATTCACGGGGTGGCGAGAGGCGGGCAAGATCGCCCCAGCGGCGAGACGGCGTGACGGGCGGAGCCTGAACTCATCCGGCCTCCTCCGCCTGGGCTCCAGGTCGGGCAGGTGTTGGAGCGCCCGACTGGCGACCGCGTCGGAAGGGGGGGGCTGGCGGGCACGATGGACTGCGGCCCTTGAGAGTGTGGAAGCGTTCTTCCCTCCGCCGCCTCACCTCCACTTACCGCTGTCGCGCTAACCCCCCAGCCCCGGCCCCCTCGCGGATGGACAGCAACGGTCGACGCAGCCGGCGGCCGGAGCCGACCTCGACGCCCGTCGACGCCGCCAGTCGGCCGCGGCGCGGGGGGCCGTGCGGCAGGGCCGTCCTAGCCCAGCAGCACGCCGGCGATGGTGGCCGTCATCAGGTTGGCCAGCGTGCCGGCAAGGACGGCGCGGAGCCCCAGGCTCGCGATCTCGCCGGTCCGCTCGGGCGCCAGCGGGCCGATGCCGCCGATCTGGATCCCGATCGACGAGAGGTTGGCGAACCCGCACAGCGCGAACGTCGCCATGACGATGGTCTTCTGCTCAAGGGCCCCGACGGCCAGCAGGTCGGCGAACTGGCTGTAGGCGACGAACTCGTTGGCGATCACCTTCGTCCCGAGCAGGCCGCCGAACGAGAGCAGGTCCGCGTCGGGCACGCCGACCAGCCACGCGACCGGCGCGAGCACGAAGCCGAGCGCGTACTCCAGCGCGCCGACGCCCGGGGGAAGCTGGCCGCCCAGCCCGTCCACGGCCCAGCCCACGATGCCGTTGACCATGGCGATGAGCGCCAGGAACGCGATCAGCATCGCGCCGATGTTGAGCGCCAGCTGCATCCCGTCGGCGGCGCCCGTCGCGGCGGCGTCGATGATGTTCTTGGGACCGGACTCGGCTAGGGCCTCCTCGGTCGCCTCCAGGGCCTCGTCGCTCGCGGTCGCGGGCAGGGTCGCCTCCCCGCCGTCCGTGACGGGCTTGACGTTCAGGCTGTCGTTGACCGGGCGCGTTTCGGGGATCAGGATCTTGGCCAGCACCAGCGCCGCCGGCGCCGCCATCACGCTCGCGCCCAAGAGCTGCTCGGCGAACAGCTGCTGCCCGGCCTCGACGGGGATGCCCGCGACGGCCGCGTAGCGCTCGCCCAGGAACGCGACGTAGGACGCCAGCACGCCGCCGGCGATCGTCGCCATGCCGCCGGTCATGACGGCCATCAACTCCGACCGCGTCAGGTTCTTGATGTAGGGCTTGATGACGAGCGGCGCCTCGGTCTGCCCGACGAAGATGT
Source organism: Rubricoccaceae bacterium (assembly GCA_963789285.1). Classification (GTDB taxonomy): domain Bacteria; phylum Bacteroidota; class Rhodothermia; order Rhodothermales; family Rubricoccaceae; genus Rubrivirga. Next base: position 418,034 of record CAWBJZ010000004.1, on the reverse strand, counting down.
TCGCGCTCACCGACAGCGACTCCGGACCCGAGGTGCCCAGCGCCCGGCGCACGACGTACGACACCCCGCGCACGATCACCTGCATCACCCCGAGGTAGTACAGCACCGACATCATCGACGCGAACACGATCACCGTCGGGAGCACGTAGGCGAAGAAGAAGAAGCCCAGCGAGCCCTCGGCGCCCGGCGACAGCGCCAGCGTGCCGAACACGAACGTCGCCCCGGCCTCGACCGCCGACAGGAAGGCCACGAACAAGCCCGCCACGAACGAGAACGCTTGCCGGGGCCACCCGAACGGCGCGAACGTCTCGGCCAGCACGTCGCCCTTCAGGAACAGCACCGCGAACAGCAGCTGGAGCCCGAGCCCGGCGCCGACGGTCCGCCAGTTGACGCGGCGGCGGTCGGAGGACAGGAGCAGGGCGATGGCGAGGATGCCGGCCAGGCCGAGCAGGGCGCGGCCGATCGAGACGAGGTCCATGCGGTCGGGGTGGGGGAGGCGGCGAAGATACCCGGCGGCGGTCGGCCCGCCCGGAACGCGTGCCCGACTGGCGGATGCCTCGCGCCGCCTGAGCGCGCGACCTGCTGCGGGCCCTGGGTACCTACCGGCGCGAAGCATCAGCGCAGGCGGGGACGCGAAGCGCCGTCCCCTTCGCTCGGCACACGGTGGCGAGCCCCGCCAGCGCCGGACCAGCGAAGGGGCCGAACGCGGGTCGGCCCGCCCGGACAGCGTCCAGACGGGCCGACGGAACCGAGAGTCCTGGCGCTACTGGCCCGGGAACATGCCCGGGGGCAGCTGCGGCTGGGCCGCGCCCAGCACCTCGACGAGCGTGACCTCGAAGACGAGCGGCGAGTTGGGCGGGATGCCGCCCTGGCCGCCGGGGCCCTGCTGGCCGAGCAGCCCGTAGGCCTGATCCGGGGGGAGGTACAACGTCCGCGACTCGCCCGGCTTCATCGTCAACAAGGCGTCGCGGAAGCCCGGGACCACCTGGTTGGTCGAGAGCACGGTCGGCTCGTCGCCTGAGGCGTCGAAGGTCTGGCCGTTCATGAACTTGCCCTCGTAGCGCACCGCCACGCGGTCGCCCAAGCCCGGCGAGGCGCCCTCGCCCGGGGTGGTCACGGTGTAAAGGACGCCCTCGCCGACGCGCTGGATGCCCGGCCGGCGCGCGACGGCCGTCATGAAGGAGTCGGCCGAGGCGGCGTTGCGCTGGATCGCCGTCAGACGCTGCTGGGCGATGGGGTCGTTGACCGCCTGGCCGCGCAGGCGGCGGATCTCCAGCGAGTCCTCGACGACGGCCTGGGCGGCCTGGAACTGCTCGGGCGTCACGCGGCCCTCCTCGCCCTGCAGCGCCGAGCGCAGGCCGGCCAGGAAGAGGTCGCGGTCGATGGCGCCCAGGGTGTCCTGGCTCACCTGCAGCCCGTACTGCACGCCGATGGCGTAGGCCAGCTCGACGGAGTCGCCCTCGACGCCCCGGTTGAAGCCCTCCACGAAGCGGTCGAAGTTGAACGAGGAGTCCTGGCCCAGGAACTGCTTCCCGGTCTCGAAGCCGACGTTGTAGGCGACCTGCTCGAACGGGCCGGCCTCCTCGATGCCGTCGAGGTCGGCGGTGCCGGAGGAGCCGCCGCTGCTGTTGCAGCCGACGACGGCCACCAGCGCGGCCAGGAGGGAGAGGCGGAGGGTCATAGCACGGGTGCGGGAAGAAGCGGCCAAGCTAGGCCGCCGGCCCGCCGGGGCACTGTGACACTTCGGGGAATGCGCCGGCTGTGCCCCTCCGCGGCACGTCCACCTCCGCACTGGCGGTCGGCGAGGGCGAATTCGGGTCGGGGTCGTTTGCAAGGCGGCCCTTGACTCGTGGATCCTTCTGGTTCGGGGTCGGAACGACCCCGACGGCCCGCTCCGCTAGTGGCTCGGGAGAACCGCGGGCCGCACGGCGGGTAGCCCTACGCCAGGCCCCCCGCACCCGATGAGCACCTTCGTCCGCCTCCAGAAGATTCTGCCCCAGCACGGGCTGTCGCGCGCCTTGGGGCGGCTGGCGGCGGCCGAGGCGCCCTGGGTGAGCGGCCCACTGATCCGTGCCTTCGCGCGGGCCTACGGCGTCGACATGGCGGAGGCCGAGCGGACGGGGCACGGCGACTACCGGTCGTTCAACGACTTCTTTACGCGCGCGCTCAGGCCCGGCGCGCGGCCCGTCGACCCGTCGCCCGAGTCGATCGTGAGCCCGGCCGACGGCGCCGTCAGCCAGACGGGCGTGATCGAGCGCGGCGAGCTGATCCAGGCCAAGGGCATCCGGTACTCGTTCCAGGCGCTGGCCAACGTCTGCGCCAGCCCGGCGTTCGAGGGCGGCGCCTTCGCTACGATCTACCTGTCCCCGAGCGACTACCACCGCGTCCACCTCCCGCTGGCGGGGCGCCTGGTGCGGACCGTCGCGATCCCGGGCAAGCTGTTCTCCGTCAACGCGCAGACGGAGGCCGGCGTCGAGGGGTTGTTCGCCGTCAACGAGCGGCTGGTCATGGAGTTCGAGACCGAGCGCGGCCGGATGCTGGCGGTGATGGTGGGCGCGATGGTCGTGGCGAGCATCGAGACCGTCTGGGACGGGCCGGCCTCGCCCTACCGCGAGACCGTCGTCACCGAGCACGACCAGTCGTTCGAGAAGGGGGCCGAGATCGGGCGGTTCCTGCTGGGCAGCAGCGTCGTGCTGGCGTTCGAGCCCGGCAACGCCAGCCTCAACCTCGCGACCGGCGACGTCGTCCGGATGGGGGAGGCCATCGGCACCCGGCCTTCAGTGCAAGGCGCCGCCTAGGACCACCGCCAGTCGGGCCCGGACTGGCGGGCGCCGGCTACGCCGGCACGCCGGACACGACTCGCTGGTAGTGCGCCTCGTACTGGGGCACGATCCGGTCGATGTCGTAGCGCTCGACGGCCACGCGCCGGGACGCCTCCGCCATCCGGGCGTGGAGGTCGGGCCGGGTCAGGATCGTCCGCGCGGCCGCCGTCATCCCCTCGACGTCGCCGACGGGGCGCAGGAAGCCGGTCTCGCCCTCGACGTTGACCTCGGGCAGCCCGCCCACGTCGGTCGACACCACGGGCACGCCGCACGCCATGGCCTCCAGCGCCGCCAGCCCGAACGTCTCCGACGCCGAGGGCATCAGGAAGAGGTCCGCGATGGACAGGATCTCCTCGACGGGCTCCTGCTTGCCGATAAACCGGACGTCGTTCCAGACGCCGGCGTCGCGCGCGGCGGCCTCCGAGGCGGCGCGGTCCGGCCCGTCGCCCACCATCAGCAGCTTGACGCCGCCGGGCTGGCCGTGGCGGGCGTGCCCCTCGGCCCAGGCGCCCTGGGCGTGCAGCCGGGCGAACACCTCGACGGCGTCGACGGCGCGCTTGACCTTGCGGAAGTTGGAGACGTGGGCGATCAGGCGCTCGCCGTCGGGCGCGACGGCGCGCTTGAAGTGGTCCTTGGGCTGGCGCCGGAAGCGCTCGGTGTCGACGAAGTTGGGGATGACCTCGATCTCGCTCGACACGTCGAACGAGTCGAACGTCTCGCGCCGCAGCCAGTCGCTCACCGCCGTGACCCCGTCGGAGGTGTCGATGGCGTGCTCGACGACGGGCTTGAACCCGGGGTCCTTGCCCACCAGGGTGATGTCGGTACCGTGCAGCGTGGTCACGACGGGGATCTTGAGCCCCTTGCCCCTCAGGATGTCGCGCGCGAGCACGGCCGAGGTCGCGTGCGGGATCGCGTAGTGGACGTGCAACAGGTCGAGGCCCTCGTGCTGCGCCACGTCGATCATCTTCGACGCCAGCGCGAGCGCGTATGGGGGGTACTCGAACAGCGGGTACGTGTTGACGCGGACCTCGTGGAAGTACACGTTCTCGACCATGTGCTCCAGCCGCAGCGGCAGCGCGTAGGCGATAAAGTGGACCGTGTGCCCGCGCCCGGCGAGCGCCTTCCCCAACTCGGTCGCGACGACGCCGGAGCCGCCGAAGGTGGGGTAGCAGGTGATGCCGATGGTCATGGGGCGTCGGACGGTGGGAGGGCGCACGGGCTCCGCCTTCGCACCATGCTCACGCGCCGACGCCGCCCGCCCAGGATCGCTTACCCACGGGCCTGCCACCGTTCTCGCGCACGGAGGGGCGGTGCGGCGATGCGCGACGGGCCAAGGTTGGACCGGCGGAGCGGGCCCCGCTCTACCAATGACCGCAGCACGCCCCCGTCAGTCGCCGCGTCCCACTGGTGGAGGCCGTTCGCCAGCGCGACGCGACCCGCCAGCGCGACGCGACGCGCCAGCGCGACGCGACGCGATTAGTTGATCTCGCGCAGCTCGATCCGCAGCGTGGCGTCGGCGCGCGTGATGCCGCGGTAGTCGTTCGAGATCCGCTCCATGTTCAGGCCCTCGCGGAAGACCTCGGCGCGCAGCCGCTGGTCGCCGCCCTCGAACGTGACCTCGTCGGGCAGGAAGTAGTCGCCGGCGTCGCCGCTCCCGAACCGGACGCGCACGTCGCGGCCGGAGATGGTGTAGGAGCCCCGGGCCTTGACCTCGTCCACGCGGTCGCCGCGCAGCGTCTCCAGCCGGACCTCGCCGCCCTCGGTCAGGATCAGCGTGAGGTCGTCGCCGACCTCGTTGCCCCGCACGCGGTAGTCGCGGACGGCGTCGGAGGCGGGGTCGATGGTGAACTCGGTGAACCGGTACCGCCCGGCGACCTCGAGGTTGGTCAGCGCCGCCGCGCCGCCGATGCCTAGGACGCCGCAGCCCGAGAGCAGCAGGAGGATGGAGAGAGAGAGCAGAGAGGCGCGCATGGCTGGAGGGGGAGAGGAGAACCCAGAACCTACCACCGGGGGACCGCATCTCGTCCCGGGCGTATCGTCGATCCACTACACGCCTTCCCCATGCGCTTCCTCCTCTTGGCAGCCCTCTGTGCCGCCGCGCCGGCCTCCGCCCAGCGCTTCGGCGTCACCGGCGGCGCGAACTTCGCCACCTTCGACGACGCCCGCGCCGTCGACTTCCAGACCTCGACGGGGTACCACGTCGGCGCCTTCGCCGGCGTCAGCGTCGGGACGTTTGGCGTGCGCGGGAGCGTGCTCTACCTCCACGCCGGCAACGCCTCGTTCGCCCCCTGCCCCGACGGCCAGATCTGCGTGGGTCTCCGCCCGGAGGTCGCCGTCGACGTGGTCTCGGTCCCCATCGACCTCCAGCTCCGCGTCCCGCTGGCCCTCGCCGCCGTCTACGTCGGCGCGGGGCCGGACCTCCGGTTCCCCCTGAACGACGGGGACCGGGTGTTCGACACGAACGCGGTCAACGTAGCCGCGACGGGGCTGATCGGCGCCGAGTTCTCGAACGTGTTCCTGGAGCTCCGCTACGCCCACGACGTGACGGGCTATGCCCGGGAGGCCGGCGCCATCGAGTCCGCGCCGGACTACAAGCTGAACACGTTCATGGTGCGCGCCGGCATCGGCATCTAGCGGGCGAGGACAACCGGGAGGCGGCGACTGGCGGACCCGGCAGTCGCCGCTGGCCTGCCTCAGACGGAAGGCGTTCTAGAACCGGAGCAGCGCGGCGGCGGGGCCGTGCTCCAGCAGCGCCTCGCGAGCGGCGTCGCTGTGGACCAGCTCCAGGGTCGCGCCCTGCTCCATGGCCTTGTCGAGCATGAGCTCGATCAAGTCGTCGACGGCCTGGATGTCGCCGCCCGTCGCCGCGTACGTGCCCTCGGTCTGGGTCGTGAGCATCCCCGAGCTGGGGTCGACGCCGCCGGCGATGGTCTGGCCGTCGTCCACGACGAGGGTCATCACGCGCTGCTGGTTGAGCATGTCGAGGGTGTCCTCGAGCCCGACGACGGCGCGCGACGAGAGCAGCTCCTGGACCTTGCCCAGGGTCTCGATCTCCTCCTTCTCCTCGACCGCGCGCTGGACGGGCTCGGCGGCCTCCGAGACCTCCGCCGTCGTCGCGAGCGTGTCGCAGGCGAAGTTGCCGGCCACCTTCTGCGTCGTCGCCTGGTCCAGCTTGTCGACGAAGTCGGCCTCCATGTCGGCCGGGGCCGAGTACAGCACGTGGCGGGCCTCCAGGGTCTTGGTGATGAGGTCGAGCGCGTGCGCCGACCGCTGGGCCTGCTGGCGGCGGAGCTCGGCCTTGCGGTCCTGCTTCTGGTCCTTCGAGACCAGGTCGGTGACGGCGAACTCCTCGCCGTCGAGCTCATAGACCTCCTCGACGAGCCCGATCTGGGCGAAGAAGAACCGGCTCTTGTGCATCGACAGCAGCGCGATCACGAACCGGTCGTTCTCGTCGCGCAGCCTGGCCAGCGGGCGGACGTAGGGGTTGTCGCCGACGTGGACGGCGTTGGGCACGTCGAGCGCCGTGCCGAGCTGCTGGAACAGCCCGATCTCTTCGCACGCGAAGAACACGACCCCGCGGCCGGTCCGCGGCAAGCCGGCCTCCAGCGCCTCCCGGATCCGCTCGCACTCGCGCTCGACGGCCTTCTTGTGGTCGCCGGCGTCGGCCATGGCGCGCTCGCACAGGTCCTTGAGCGTGGTCTCCCACGTCGTCCCCATCCGCGCCTCGGGCGTCATCTCGAGGTACAGGCTCACGATGGGCGCGCCAGTCGACCGCGCCTCGTTGAGCTCGGACAGGTGGTCGGATGACAAAAAGTGAAAGCCGGGCGTCGTGGTGCGGCGGCGGAGCTCGGCGAGCAGGGCGTCGCGTTCTTTGGGGGCGAGGGAGGAGGACATCGGGTCGGGGGAGAGGGGTCAGTGGGAGGTGGGGCGGGGACTCCGGGCCCCCGCCTCAGCGTCGTGGCTACGCGTCGGGGAGCGGGTCCCCGGTGTACGAGTCCGTGGCGGGGTCGTCGTCGTGGTCGTCCTGGACCGAGCCCACGCGCGCCATCATGCCTTCGCGAGCGAGGTTCATCTCGGCGGCGGCGTCCTTGAGCGAGGCGTTCAGGATCTGGGCGACCTCGGAGAGCGAGACGTCGAACTCGTCGTGGAGCACGACGGCCTGGGCGGCGTCGGGGCCGAAGTCGGAGGCCGCCAGCGCGGCCGCGTCGTCGTCGGACAGGTCGGCGGCGTCGAGCCCCTGGCCGCCGGGGTTGCCCTGCACCGAGCCGGCGATGACCTCCTCGTAGGTGTCGACGTCGAACGGCTGGCGGAACTCGTAGAAGTCCTCCTCGACGGCGTCCTGGGCCGGGTTGACCGGGAGCTCGGCGTCGAGCGAGATCGCCTTGCGGTCGGCGTAGCGGGCCTCGCGGCGCGCGATCCGGGCCAGCGACCGCGTCTGGAGCCCCAGCAGCCAGGGCCGCATCGCCAGCCGGTCCGCGTCGAAGCGCTCGCGGCGCTCCCAGGCGCGCACCAGCGTCTCGCCGACAAGCTCCTCGGGCGTCAGGTCCACGCCCGTCTCGCCCGCCAGCGGCTCGCCGGTGACCAGGTCGCGCTCGACGGCCAGCTGGCGCTCGGCGGCCTGGCGCAGCGTGTCGGTGTAGGGGGAGAGGGCCTCGTTGAAGGCGTCGCGGTCGCCGTCGAGGGCGCGGCGCCAGGTCTCGGAGTCGGCTCGGTCGGAGGGCATGTCGGAAGAGAGGGGAGGGGATCTGAGGGGAGTACCGAGTCAACCGGGCGGGGCGCCTGAGGATCCGGCGCCGGCGCCGAACGTGGGTCCGGCCGCTCCCCGCTGGCGGATGCCGAGAGAGACGGCCCCGCAGGTGTAGCCCTCTCTGAGGACCCCCACGTAGCGAGGTCCGTTTGGAGGCTCCTACCCGGCGCAGGTTGCGTCCTCGCGCACCGCGTCCGCCAGCCACGTGCTACCGCGACAGCGTCACGACGACGGGGAAGTGGTCCGAGACCTCGCGCGGGTCGAACGAGTGGACGTAGCGCACGTCGACCACGCGGCGGTAGAGCCCGGGCGAGAGCAGCACGTGGTCGATGGCGCTCAGCTCGCCCGGGTCGATGGCGTCGTTGCGGTTGCGGTCGTAGAGCGCCGTGAACCGCTGGGCCTGGGGCACGTCGCCCATCACGTTCACCAGGTCGTCGGCGTCGCCCGGGCCGGCGCGCTTGACGATGGCCATCACGTCCGAGATGGGGCGGGACGAGCGGCGGTCGGGGATCGCCTCGTCGAAGTCGTTGAAGTCGCCCAGCGCGATGACCTGCCGCCCCGCCGCCACCTCCGCCGCGACCAGCTGGCGGATGACCTCGGCCTGGGCCTCGCGGCGGGGCCGGCGCTCCAGGTCGTCCGGCCGAGCCAGGAAGTGGACGCCGATCAGCGTCACCGGCGTACCGTCCAGGTCCATCCGCACCCACAGGTTCTTGGACACCCCGTACCGCTGGTCGCTCACGCCCACGAGCGCGCGCTCGTCCGTCCGCCCCGACGCCTCGACCGGGAGGCGCGTCAGCAGCCCCACGTCCTGGCCCGTGAACGTGTCCCGGCCGTCGACCAGCACGGCGGTGTAGCCCATGCCCTGCAGGGACTCGTCGGCGAGCATCTGGAGCGCGTCGAGGTTCTCGGTCTCGGAGATCAGCACCACGTCGGCGTCCAGGCTCCGGACGACCTCGCCCACGCGATCGCGGTGCGCGCGCGCCTTCTCCGGGTCCCCCTTCCAGTCGAACGTCGCCTGCCCCTCGTCGCCGACGCCGTCGAACAGGAACTCCCCGTTGAACGTCGCCACGCGGACGCCGTCGGCGGTCCAGACCGGCGGCGGCTGGACCTCGAACTCGGGCGGCGCGGCGCCCGTCGTCTCGGGCGGCGAGGACGCGCACGCGCTGAGGACGGCGAGGACGACGAGCAGCAGGCGGGGCATAAACGAGAGGGGGGACGCGTCGCTCGGACGCGTCCCCCCTCCCAGAGATCCAGCCGTGCCTAGAAGGGCAGCACCGCCGCGACGCCGGAGAAGAACCGGAAGCGGCGGGGGTCGATGCGGAAGCCGACCGGGCGCACCGGCGTCTGGCCCGCCGACCAGTTCGGGTGCGCGTTGCCCACCATCGAGCGCTCGCTGTAGAAGTGGCGCGTCTTCTCGGGGAACGGCCGCGAGGTGCCGGGGGCGTGGTAGACGTTGTGCGCGATCTCGAGCGCGCGGTTGAACGCGGGCGAGTCGGACGAGGGGCTCAGCGAGGTGTACAGGCGCCGCTTGGGGTCGCCGGGGTTGAAGGCGCTGAACTGGTACGGGTCCAGGACCACCTTCTCGTACTCGGTCTGGCCGCGGTAACCGGTCTCGACGCGGTTGCGGATGACCCAGGCCACCAACTCCTGCTCCTCGCCGCGCTTCGTCTCAGAGTAGATGCACCGCGCGAGCCACAGCACGTCGTCGTTGACCTCCTCGAGGACGAACGCGGGCGGGGCGTCGGAGACGCGGACGATGGGGATGCCCTGGTCGGCGGTGTCCGTCGTCGCGTGGATCGTGAAGAACAACCCGAGCAGGGGGAGCATCCCTGCCAGCGTAACGGTGACTCCAGTTGCGAGCGTCTTGCCAATCGTCTTCGTCATGCGTCTTTCCTGGTGAGCGAGAGAAACCGTCCGAGTTGGCACGAGGTGCAGAGACCTTGCCGCGACAGTGAAGGAGTAGAGGAGGACGCGCGGCCGGAGCGTGAAAGCGTAGGGGACTGAGCAAACCGAGCTGGAAAGCGCCTTTTTTGAAGCGCGCCGCCGGGCGGATTTCACGTAGAGGCCCGGGGCCGCGCCGCCGGTCGCCTGCGGATCGTCTACCCCGCTGCTCCGTAGTGGCGTCGCCAGTGGACACCGCCCTCGATGCTGCACATCACCGCCGACGCCAACATCCCGTTCGCCCAGCAGGCGTTCGGGGCGCTCGGCACGGTCCAGTCGCTGCCGGGCCGAGAGATCACTGCGGAGGCGCTGGCTCAGACCGACGTGTTGCTCGTCCGCAGCGTCACGCCGGTCGACGCGGCTTTGCTGGACGGCACGTCGGTTCGCTGGGTCGGCACGGCGACGGCCGGCACCGACCACGTCGACGTCGACGCGCTCCGCCAGCGCGGCGTCGCGTTCGCGTCGGCGCCGGGCTCCAACGCCGCCTCCGTCGTGGACTGGGTGCTGGCCGCCCTGCTGGCGGTGGCCGCGGACCGGGGCGAGGGGCTGGAGGGGCGGACGCTGGGCATCGTGGGCGTCGGCGCCGTCGGGGGGCGGCTGGCGACGCGCGCCCGGGCGCTGGGGCTGGCGGTGCTCGCGTGCGATCCGCCCCGCCAGTCGCAAGGCGCGCGCGGTCTCGTGGCGTTCGCCGACGTGCTCGACCAGTCCGACGTCGTCACGCTGCACACGCCGCTGACCGAGCCGGGCGAGAGCCCGTGGCCCACACGAGGCCTGATCGACCGGGACGCCGCCGCCGCGATGCGCCCAGACGCTTGGTTGGTCAATGCCGCGCGAGGAGGCGTGGCCACGGCCGACGCGGCGCTGGCCCTCGCCCGGACGCGGCCCGTCTTGCTGGACGTGTGGCCCGACGAGCCCAACCCCCCGCCCGACCTCGTCGACGCCGCCGCCGTCGCCACGCCCCACATCGCCGGCTACGCCTGGGACGGCAAGGTGCGTGGCACTCGGATGCTCGCCGACGCCTTGCGCCAGTGGGCGACGGCCGAGGGGCTGGACGCGCCCGACTGGCGGCCGGCCTTGAACGCGCCGCAACCCGTCGAGGCGCCGGAGTGGCCGCACAGCGAGGCGAACTCGTCTATAGCGTCCCCTTTCTCACAAGGAGGGACAGTCCCAAGCCTCGTCACTGCGTCCGCCAGTCGCGCGACCGCCTGGCTCGACGCCCTAGCCCGCCGCGCCTACGACGTCCGCGCCGACGACGCCCGCTTCCGCGCCGCGCTGGCGGACGCGCCCGACCGAGCCTCGGCCTTCGCCGACCTCCGCCGTAGCTACCCCCAGCGGCGCGAGCTCTCCCGTTACTCCGCCGTAGGATCCGTCCCCGACTCCTTTCGAGCCGCCGTCACCGACGGGCTCGGCCTCTCCCTATGATCGACTCCTTCCTAGGCCGCTCGCCCGTCCTGGGCGACCCCGTCTACGTCTCCGACACCGCCGCCGTCGTCGGCGACGTCACCCTGGGCGACGGCGCCAGCGTGTGGTTCGGGGCCTCGCTGCGCGGCGACGTCCACTGGATCGAGGTCGGCGCGGGCTCCAACGTCCAGGACAACGCGACCGTCCACGTCTCGCGCGGGACGCACCCGTGCCGGATCGGGCGCGGCGTCACGATCGGGCACAACGCCGTCGTCCACGGCTGCACCATCCACGACGACGCGCTGATCGGGATGGGCGCGGTCGTGCTGGACGGCGCCGTGATCGGGGCCGGCTCGCTCGTCGGCGCCGGCGCGCTGGTGACGGGCGGGACCGAGATCCCGCCCCGATCCCTGGTGCTCGGCTCGCCCGGCAAGGTCGTCCGCCCGCTGACCGACGCCGAGGTCGAGGGCAACCGCGCCAACGCCGCGCACTACGTCCGGATGAGCGCGATGTATCGCGGTGAGCCCGACCCGGCAGCGTCCGCCAGCGAGACGGGATTGGCGAACCCGTTCTACACCGACGAGCGCGAGAACGACACGGCCTAGGCGCCGGTGGGAGAGTCGGCCCGCGTCGTTCTCTCGGCGATCGGGAGCGATTCCACGTCATACGGGTCGCACCTAGATGAGAGCCGGCAATCCGGCGTGGTTTTTGGAACCGCTTCCGGAACACCACCCTCCCCGCTCTCATGACGCCTTCGCAACTCGGACTGCTGGCCGCCCTGGGACTCGCCTGCCTGGCCTCGACGGTGCTGCTCGTCAAGACGACGCCGCTGGCAGCGCCCTCGATCCTGGACTCGATCTACAACTAAGCGGCCCCGCTGGCGGCCGAGCCGGCATGCGCTCGCCGCCCTGCACCGCCGCTCCCGCCCGGACCGCTCGCCCGTCCAGGCGCAGTCCGCCAGTCGGACGCCCCGCCCCGCGCTTTCCGGCGCCGGGGGCGGGGCGTTTTCGTTGTGGGAGGCCGGTCCACTAGATTGGCGAGCCTGTAACCCCGTTCGCCGAGCCTCCGTAGGCGATTCTCACTCGACCTCTCTCCCCATGACGACGCTCTACTGGTGGTGCCTGGGCGGTGGCGTCGCCGTCTCGGCGTTGCTGCTGATCCTGGGCGACATGCTGGAGGCCGCCATGGACGCGCTCGACGGCGCCCTAGAGGCCCTGGACGTGGGCGGCGCCTTCGACCCCTTGTCCGGCGTGTTCGGCGTGACCCTGTTCGGCGGGGCCGGGCTGCTGCTCGACGCGTACACCGACCTGGGCACGACGCCCGAGGTGGTGATCGCGGCGGCCGTCGGGCTGGCGGCGGCCGTGCTGCTCCACACCGTCTACGTCAAGCCGATGAAGCAGAGCGAGAACTCGACCGGCTTCTCGGTCCGGGAGTACGCCGGCAAGACGGGCGAGCTGACGACGGGCGTGCCAGCGGGCGGCTACGGTGAGGTCGTCGTCCGGATGGGCGCGAGCACCACGTTCCAGACCGCCGCCTCGTTCTCGGGCGACCCGATCCCGTCGGGCACGGCCGTCGTGGTCGTCGAGGTCGGTGCCGACGGCGTCCTCCGCGTCGCGCCGCTCGACACCGACGACGTCGCGGGCTCCACGCCCACGCCGATCCCGGCCCAGCTTCAGACCCGCGTTTAACCCTCACCCAACCCCACACACTCATGCTTGAGCTTCTCGGAGTCGGCGGCGTCGTCGCGCTGGCGGTCATCGTCGCCCTCGTGTTCCTGATCATGCTCGTCGCCAGCCGGTACAAGACCGTCTCGCCCGACGAGGCCATGATCATCACCGGCGCCGCGCTCGGCGGCAAGAACGTGCTGACCGACGAGTCGGCGCGCAAGGTCAAGATCGTCCGCGGCGGCGGCGCCTTTATCGTGCCCATCGTGCAGCAGCGCGAGCACCTCTCGCTCTTGAGCCACAAGCTCGACGTGATGACGCCCGAGGTCTACACCGCCGAGGGCGTCCCCGTCATGACCGACGGCGTGGCCGTGATCAAGGTCGGAAGCTCGGTCGAGGACGTGGCGACGGCGGCCGAGCAGTTTCTGGGCAAGCCCGACGAGGAGCTCCGCGCCGAGGCGCGCGAGGTTTTGGAGGGGCACCTGCGCGCCATCCTGGGCACGCTGACCGTCGAGGAGGTCTACCGCAACCGGGACAAGTTTGCCCAGGAGGTGCAGTCCGTCGCGGCTCGTGATTTGAAGAAGATGGGGCTGCAGATCGTCAGCTTCACGATCAAGGACGTCCGCGACAAGAACGGGTACCTCGAAGCGCTGGGCCGCCCCCGCATCGCCGCCATCAAGCGCGACGCCGACATCGCCGAGGCCGAGGCCATTCGGGACGCCCGGGTCAAGAAGGCCGACGCCGACGAGGCGGGCCAGAAGGCCGAGCTGGTCCGCGACACCAACGTCGCCGAGGCGACGCGCGACCGCGAGCTCAAGGTGGCCGCGTTCAAGAAGGTCGAGGACACCGCGCGCGCCGAGGCCGACCAGTCCTACTCCATCCAGGAGGCGACGTCGCAGCGCGCCGTCGTCGAGGAGCAGATGCAGGTCGAGTTGGTCCGCAAGCAGCGCGAGGTGGACCTCGAGAACCTGGAGATCACGCGCCGCGAGAAGCAGTACGACTCCGAGGTCAAGAAGAAGGCCGACGCCGACCGCTACGCCGTCGAGCAGTCCGCCGAGGCCGACAAGCTCCGCCAGATGCGCCGCGCCGAGGCGCGGCAGTTCGAGATCGAGGCCGAGGCCAAGGCCAACGCCGAAGCCAAGCGCCTGGACGGCCAGGCCGTCGGCGACGCCGCGCGTGCCGAGGGACTCGCGCGCGCCGAGGTCACGCGCGAGCAGGGTCTGGCCGAGGCCGAGGCCAAGGAGAAGCTGGCCGAGGCGTTCGAGAAGTTCGGCGAGGCCGCCGTCCTGGACCTCTTGGCCAAGATGATGCCCCAGCTCGCGCGCGAGATCGCGGCGCCGCTGGGGTCCATCGACAAGCTGACCGTCGTGGACACCGGCTCGGGCCAGGGCGCCGGCCGCGTCACCAACACCGTGGCGCAGTTGATGGCGACGACGCCGGAACTGGTGAAGTCCATCGCCGGCGTGGACCTGGGCGCGATGGCCCAGCGCTTCGCCGACGGCGCGGCCAAGCCCGCAGCGGTCGTCCCGGCTGGGGACGGCACGCGGCAGCCGCCCGCGCTGGTGGAGCCGGCGGAGGACAGCGAGGTCACCTAAGCCGCGTGGTCGATGACCTAAGAAGCGCGGTCCCTCCGCCCCCGCCTGGACGCGAACGCCGCCGTCGCTGTGATCGCGCACCTATGAGGGTCGACGGCATGCGAGAGGCCGTACCCGGCGGCCGAACGCCGGGGTGGGCCCCGATGGGACCGCGGACCGCCTATGAGAACTCGCGGTAGCGGGCGTTGATCATGCTGAACACGCCAAACGCGGCCAGGCCCACCGCCACCGCCCCCAGTAGGTAGGGACCGAACGGCTGCGCCGCTAGTGTGTCGAGCGCGCCCCCGAGCCCGCGCGCGTCCTGGGCGTCGGCGGCCAGCGCGGCCTGGATCAGGAACCCGCCGATAATCCCGAACACGACGCCCCGAGCACCCAACCCGGCTTGGCCGGCCCGCTTGGTCACGGCCTTCTCGGTCTCGCTCATCTCGTCGGTCTTGAACTTGCTCGCGAAGTCGACCGTGGCCGCCTTGTACAGCTGGTAGAGGCCGTACCCGATCACCCCGGCCCCGATCACCCCGACCGCCCACCGCCCAAACGGCTGCGCCATCAGCGTCGCCGTCCAGTCCTGGGTGCCGCCGGACTCCGACCCGTCACTCTGCCCAGCGCTCAGCTGCGACTGGACGATCCAGACCGCCAGCGCCGCGTGGACCAGCCCGCTCGCGGCGTACCCCACTCTCTTGATCTTCCCGCTCGCGCCCCCGCCCTTGTCGTCGGGGTCGAAGAACGCTTGGGCAAAGCGCCACAGCGAGTACGCCCCCACCCCGATGGCCATGGCCCAGAGCAAGGCCGGGCCGCCCGGGGCCTCCGAGATTGTGCGGACCGCGCCCCGCGAGCCCGACGTCTGGCCGCCGCCGCCGAACGCCGCCATCGCCGCGAGCACCCCGATCACGATGTAGAGCGCGCCCTTGACGACGTAGCCCACGCGGGCGACCGTCGCGAGCGTGTCGGAGTGGGCGACCGAGCCTTGAGACATGGGAGGGGGCTTCGAGGGGGAGGCCCGGATGACGGGCGCTGCTGGCGGTCTACTCGACGGCGACGATCTGACCCGAGCCGTCGACGGTCATGCCCTCCGGCGGGGGCGAGGTGGGGAAGTCCGAGATCGAGACCCCCGTCGCCTCCGAGCCGGCCCAGTCGTCGGGGACGTAGTGGGTGTGGCTCCCGTGCGAGATCCCATGCCAGCCGCGCGGGCTGACCACGCCCGTCTCGGACGCGCGGAGCCCCAGCACGTCGCTCAGCGCGAAGGCGAGCAGGACGGCCAGGACGGCGAAGACGGCGAGGCGGGCCAGGCGGCGGTTCGACATGGGGACCGGGGGCGAGCCAGGAACGTACCCCGGCCTCCGCCCTCCAACTGCGAATCGTGCCTGAGGAAGCCCGCGTCCTGGTCGTGATCGGCGTCGCCGGCTCTGGCAAGACGACGGTCGGCCGCGCCTTGGCGGAGCGCCTGGGCTGGGCGTTCGAGGACGCCGACGACCACCACAGCACCGACGCCCTGGCGACGATGGCCCGGGGCGTCGGCCTGACCGACGCCGACCGGGCGCCGTGGCTCGCCCGACTGGCGGCCCTCGTCCGCCAGCGCGCGGCCGAGGGGCCGCCGACGGTCCTGGCGTGCTCGGCGCTCAAGGCGCGGTACCGGAAAACGCTGCAGGGCGACCGCGCAGACATGCAGTTCGTCTGGCTCGACGTGCCCGAGCCGGTGCTCGCCCAGCGACTGGCGGACCGCCAGGGCCACGTCGCCGGGCCGGAGTTGCTGCCCAGCCAACTGGCCGCCTTCGAGCCACCCCGAGACGCTTCGCGTTTAGACGGCGACCTGCCCATCGAGTTGGTCGTCGAGCAGGCGATTCGGCAGGTCCGGCGCTAGGGCCGTCGGGTGCGGCGGGCTTCCGCGTGGCCGTCCACGACCGGCTTTTTCGCGACCAGCACCTCGGGGCTCTCCACGTCGTAGCGGTCGCCGTAGATCTCCTTCATCTTGTCCCAGCGCAGCTCGCAGGCCTTGCGGAACGCCTGGTCCTCGCCGTAGCGCTTGATCGAGAACGACGTGCCGCGCGCGACGCCCGGCTCCGGGTTCCACGACACCGCGTAGACCTCGTGCTGGACGCCCCGGCGGTCCCTCTTGTGCGTCCGCGAGATCCCGACGACCCCGCTCGTGTTGCCCTTGTTGTGGCGGATCAGCCGCCGCCGCGGCGCTTGGTCCGGCATCGAGGCGACCTCGGCCGTCAACTGGTCGCGGTAGGCGACGGCGGCCTCGAACGCCTCGGCCCGGCCCCTGCACTTCTTGTCGGAGAACAGCTTCGAGTAAGTCTTCCCGTGTCGGTACACCCGAACTTGCCAGCCGTGGGTGGAGTCGGAATCGATCCGGATGACGCCTTTCGCGCGTGGCATAGAACAGAGGGGGAAAACGGTCGAAGGGGGGACGGTCCAGTCGTGCAGGCCACACCGAAAGGCTAGTCCCTTGTTCCACGTGAGGTTGAGCAAGCTACGGCGCTCGGCGTTCCTGTGGCAGGGGAGAGGCGACATCTCCTCTGCCTACACGATTTCCGCGCTCAACCGACCGTCGAGGCCACGCGACGCGCCACTCTCGCTAGTGCGCGCGCCCCTTCCAGGCGATCTGGGGGCGCAGCGCCAGCACGAACGGCAGCGTGACCAAGTACCCGATCATGAACGCCTCCAGCCCCAGCAGAGCACCCGGTCGCGTCCTGCCTCCGACGCGGCGGCCCACCGCCGTGAGCACCGCCGCGTCTCCGAGGGTCTTGGCGGCCAGCGCCGCGAGCCCGGCCCAAGGCGCCCACACCAGCCCCGCCAGCAGCAGCGCGTGGACGCTGAACAGCAGGCCGTAGGTCGGGACCACCCACGGGTCCTCGCCGAGCCCACCTCGGGCCCACCGGCGCCGCTGGTCGTAGGTGGCCCCCACGCCGTCGGCCGGCATCGTCCAGACGACGAGGTCCGGGTCGATGGGGAAGCGGACGCGCCAGTCGGTCTCGTCGGCGATGGCGCGGACCAGGGTGAAGTCCTCCGTCAGCGAGAACGGCAGCGCGGGGTAGCCGCCGACGGCTTGGTACGCCTGGCGGCGCACGCCCATGTTGTTGCCCATGCCCGTTGCCGGCGCGCCCAGCTCGGCGGCGGCGCTCACGACGCCCAGCAGCAGCCGCCAGTCGAGCGCCTGGACGCGGTCGAACCACCGCCCCGGGCGGGGCGCGATGCGGGCCAGCCCGCACAGGATGCCCACCGACGGGTCGGAAAAGCCGCCGGCCATCGTCCGGACCCAGGAGGCGACGGGGGCGCAGTCGGCGTCGGTGATCAGGATGACGTCGGCGTCGGTGGCTTCAATGGCCGTGTGCAGCGCCTGCGCCTTGCCGACGACGTGGTCGGTGGGGTCGGGGACGGCGAGGTACCGGACGCGCCCGTCGCGCGCGGCGACGCGGCGGACCACCCCGGCCGTGCCGTCGGTCGAGTGGTCGTCGGCCACGACGACGGTCAGGGGGCCCTCGTAGTCCTGGGACAGGAGCGCGTCTAGGCACCGCTCGATGCACGCCTCCTCGTCTCGCGCCGCGACCACGACGGCGACCGAGGGCAAGGCCGCGCTCGGGTCGGACGCCGGGGCCCGCTGGCGGGCGATGGTGAGCGCCAGCCCGGCCATCACCGTCAGGTAGCCGCCGAACGCTAGGGCCAGCGCGAGCGTCATCGGCGCTCCGCGGGCAGCGCGGGAAAGCGCCAGCCGGCCGCGGCCAGCCGGGGGAGGGCCAGACCCAGCGCCGCGACCGCGCGCGGCGCCGCCGGCCCGTCGTGGAGGGCGACGATGGACCCGCGCCGGGCCAGCTCGACGATCTCGTCCGCCAAGTGCTCGGGCGAGAGGCGGGCGTCGAAGTCTCCCGGCATGACGTCCCACAGCACGATCCGCCGGTCCCCGCGCCGCGCCCACCGCACCAGGCCGGGCGTCACGCGCCCGTACGGGGGCCGCACGTCGCGGACCCGCTGGCCCGCCAGCCGCTCCAGGTCGGCCTCGGCCCGGGTGAACGCGGCGAGCGTCTGCGAAGGCCGAGTCCGCCAGGCGCTCCGGTGCGCGTCGCCGTGGTTGCCGACGCGGTGCCCGGCCAGGACGATGGCGCGCACCAGGTCAGGGCGCTCTCGGGCGCGACTGGCGGACAGGAAGAACACGGCTTGGGCGTCGTGGCGCGCCAGGGCGTCGAGCCACAGCGGCGTGCCGGCGGGGTCCGGCCCGTCGTCGACCGTGAGGTAGAGCCGGGGCCGCCGCCGCGCGTCGCGCTCGGGCCCGCGCACGACGGCGCCGGGCACCAGCGGCCGGAGCGCGCGCGGCAGCAGGGAGTCGCGGAGGCGCTGGAACGTCAGACGAGGGAGGGGGAGGCGGGCGGCCAAGCTACCGAGACGTGGGGGGGCGCCCGCATGGCCTCGCCGGGCTACTGGTCGAGCTGGCGGTCCTTCCACTCGAAGCCGCCCAGCGGGCCGAGCGCGCCCACGATCAGGGAGTGCGGCGCGTGCAGCAGCAGGTGGACCGGGTAGACCGCCAGCAGCGACGCCTGCCCGAACCGCCGCGCGGCCGGGACGAGCACCACCAGGTCGCCGGCGGCCTTCAGCCCCAGGCCGGCCAGCAGCCACCCCCACAGGCCGGGGGCGAACGGCGCCGCCAGCGCGGTCGCCACCAAGGCCACGAAGAAGGCCCCCACGCCGAGCAGCATCCGCTGGAGCCGGCGCGGGTAGTGCGCGCCCTTCGACGCCCACCGCTTGCGCTGGTGGACGAAGGCCCTGACCGAGCGGACGGGCTCGGTGAGCACCGTCGCCCCAGGGTCGGCGCAGAACCGGACGTCGAGCGGGGTGCCGTAGGCGATCTTCTGCATCAGCAGCTCGTCGTCGCCCGAGGTGACGTGGTCGATGCCGGAGAAGCCGCCCAGGGCCTCGAACGTCTCCAGCCGGTAGCCCACGTTGGCGCCGTTGGCCAGGTTGGGCTGGCCGGCCCCGATGCCGCCGGCGCCGCACGCCATCAGCCCGAAAAAGTCCATCGCCTGCAGGCGCGCGAACAGCCCGTCGCTGGGCAACACGCGGTAGCGGACCGGGCCGGAGACGAAGGCGACCTCCGGCCCCTCGAACTGGGCCGCCATCGCGCGCGCCCAACCCGCGGGCACGACGCAGTCGGCGTCCGTCGTCAGGATGAGCTCGCCCCGGGCGTGCGCGACGGCCTTCTCGATCGCGCGCTTTTTGTGGGCGCGGTCGCGGCGGCGGTTCTCGGGGATCTGGACCAGCCGCAGCCGCCCGGCGCCCTCGGACTCCTGCCACTCGTCCTGGGGCAGCTCGTCGCCGGCGACCGCCAGCGCGGGCGCGCCGGCCATCCGCTGGCGGACGACGTCGGCGGTGCGGTCGGACGAGTCGTCGTCGACGACGATGATCTCCAGCCGGGCCCGGGGGTAGTCCGCCGCCAGGATGGAGTCGACGCAGGGGCCGATGGTGTCCTCCTCGTCGCGGGCCGGGACCACGACCGTGATCGAGGGGAGGTCGCCGTCGGCGGGCGCCGCCAGCGCATCGGCGCGGGCGGCCTCCGACTGGAAGCCGCGCGCCCACGTCGCCATCCGCGCGACGTAGGCCAGCCCCAGCGCGACGAGCAGGAGTCCCCAGGCCATCACGCGGGATCGGGTTGGCGGAGAGCCGCGCCCGACTGGCGCAGCCGGAGCTGGAGCAGGAGGGGCACGCCGACCAGCGACGGGAGCAGCAGGTTGAGGCCGAACACCGCGAGGGAGGCGTCCAGCGCCGCCGCCGGCCCGACGCCGTAGGCGCCCAGGAAGAACACCGCCGCGCCCTCGCGCACGCCCAGGTCCCCCAGCGTCACCTGGGGGATGGCGCTCTTGGCGAAGAACGTCAGCGCCACGCCGGCCCACAGCCCGGCCCAGGCCACGTCCGGCGCGAGCGCGTGGAGGAGCAGCACGAACTGGCCCGTGAACACGACGTAGCGGACCACCGATAGCCCCAGCAGCACCGCGCCCTCGTTCTGGGGGATCTGCCCGAACGCCGCGACCGCGCGGCGGACCGGCCGCAGGGGCACCACGGTCGAGACGGCCGACTGGGCCAGCCGGGGGAACAGGATCAGCGCCACCAGCGCGCCCGTCGCCAGCGCCCCGACGGCCGTCACGACGGGCCACAGCGGCGAGGCCGCGACCTGGGACTGGAGGTACGGACCGAGGGCGATCAGGCCTCCGGCCAGGCAGGCGGCCAGCGTCGCCATGCGCTCCCCGAACGTCAGCGCGGCCGAGGCGCCGGCCGGGATGTCGCGCAAGTAGACCGCCCGGCCGACGTAGTCCCCCACGCGGCCGGGCGTCAGCAGGCCCAGCGGGTACGAGCCGACCACGGCGCGCAGCGCGTCGCGGTACCGCACCGCCGGCGCCAGCCGCCGGACCAGGCGGAACCAGCGGTAGGTCTCCAGCCCGATGTTGACCGGGACGAGCGCGAGGGCGGCGAGGGCCCACCGCCAGTCGGCGTGGGCGACGGCGGCGGCCACCTCGGCGGGGTCGGCGACGGCCACGAGCGCGGCGACGGCGGCGGCGGCCAGCGCGGCTTTGAGCGCGAACAGCCAGCGGGGAGGCCGGGGGAGGGGCACGGACGTCCGGGGAGGGGAGGGCCAAGGTAGAATCAGGCCTCCAGAGGTGTCGCCGAAGAGCCGGGGAAGCGGCACCAGCAGCCCCGCCCCGGGTCGCGCGCGGTGTCTAGAACGGGACGTCGTCCTCTAGCTCTTCCGGCTGGCGCTCGGTCACCACCAGCCGGACGCCGCTGGGGTCGAAGCCGAACAGGTCCTCCTCGGAGAAGACCAAGCGGAACTGGGCGTCGGTCTCGAAGAAGGGCGCGAACCGGGCGGCTAGCTGGTCCAAGCGGTCGAGGTAGAACGCCGTCGACTCGTCCGGGGCGCCGCGGTCCCACAAGTCGGCGGCCTTGGCGGCCTCGAAGACGCGGCCCCCGCCCTCGGCGATGTAGTACGCCACGCGGTCGCCGATGCGCGGCGCGCGGTTGCGGCGCTTGCCGAGGCGTCGTGCGACCTCGTAGGACGCCGCCCGGGTCCGCTCGCCGGCGGCGACGGCGCGGTCGTAGTCGGCGAGCGACGCCTTGAGCGTCTCGGTCCGCTGGAAGCTCTCGACGCCCTTCCAGTCGTGCGCCTCGATCTGGCGCCGGTGCTGGAGGTACAGGTCGTGCAACCCGGCGACGTCCTCCGCCAGCAGCAGGCGGATGGCGTGGCGCACGAACGCGCGTCCGAACCGCTCCGACGAACGCGACACCAAACTGGAGCCCTTGAACTTCAACGTGCCGTCGTAGCTCAGCAGCGCGTAGTTCTTCTTCTTGTACGACAGCATCCGCTCGAAGCGGCCGTCGAACCCGATGCGGATGCCCTGGGGCATCTGCTCGCTCAGCCGCTGGACGAACGCGCGCTCCGCCTGCTCGCCCACCACGCCGTCGGGCGGCACGAAGAGCACGCCATCGGTGTCCACCTCGACGACCTTGGCGCCGGCTCGGCGCGCCAGCCGCATGATCTGGCGCAGGATGTCCTGGCCCGTCGACGCCACGCGGTCGGCCTCGGCGAAGTCGTTGAACAAGGCGTACCCGAAGCCCATGTTTCCGTAGAACGCGTTGATGACGATCTTGAACGCGCTCTGCCGGGCGTCCAGCTCTGCGCGGTCGCCTGGGGCGGCGGCGGCCATCGCGTCCTTGGTCTCGAACCGGAGGTCGGTCAAGCGCTGGAGCAGGCGCGGGAACAGGCCCAGCGCGTCGCCCTTGGGTTGGACGTCGTAGTTGAGCATGATCGAGGGGTACAGGCTCTCGACGTCGGCGTAGACGACCGGCCCGACGACGCCGGTTACGAACACGTCGGTGTACCCGCCGACGACCTGGCTGCCGAAGTCGGCACGCGGCAGGCTGTGGCGCGCGTGGAGGTAGCCGCGCACGAACAGGCTCTCGATCTTGGCCGCCGGCCCGGTCCGCGCGCCCTGCCCGTAGGACATCGGCACCATCTGGGTGAGGTAGAACGTGCTCCCGCTGAGGTGCGCTGCCAGCCGCTCGGTCTCGGTCGCGTCGTCGATGGCGTACTCCATCAGCCGGTGGGGGTCCTCGTCCCAGACCCGGGCGATCTCGTCGCCGGGCACGTAGGTGCGGCCCTCGGGCGCGAAGCCGAAGTACTTCGCGGCGCCCTTCAGGGTGTAGTTGGGCAGGTCGCGCTTGAACACGTCGAACGCCATCACCTGGTGCAGCGTGTCGATGACGTGGCGGCCGGCGATCTCGACGGCCTGGAACTCGAGCTGGCGCTCGGCGAACCGCATCGAGGACGGGAACTGGCGGGGCACGCTCCCGTCGCGGCCGATGTCGACGGGGATGCCGTGTCGGCGCGAGCGCTCGAACAGGTAGGGGAAGTCGAAACCCAGCACGTTGTGCCCCTCGATCACGTCCGGGTCTCGCTCGCGCAAGAGGTCCCAGGTCTCCCGGATCACGTCGGCCTCGTCCATGCCGGGCGCGCCGACCAGCCGGGACCACCCGGTCGAGTCGCTCAAGGCGACCAGGATGATGCGGTGCTCGGGCGTCGTGGCCTGGGGGAAGCCGTCTCGGCTGTAGACCTCGATGTCGAGCTGGAACCGCTTGAGCTCCTCGAACGCCATCCCCTTGAACAGCGTCCGCCCCGTCTGCATCAAGTACTGCTGCTCGGGCCCGCCGGGCAGGTAGACCTCGTCCGGGCGCTGCTTCTCGGTCCCGACGGCGCGCTCGACGTGGCGGAGCGCGTCGAAGTATGCCCCGCGATCGGGGAAGGCGACGGCGTACTTGAAGAAGCCAGCCCCGGCCAGCTCGCGCGACCGGAACCGCTCCAGCGGGAAGCCGGGCTGGCCGTCGGTCGGCTCCGCCAGCAGGTCGAGGTCGGAGAGGAAGAAGAACGGGTGGACGCGGACGTCCTCGGTCGTGACGGTGTCGGGGCCTTGGCGCCGGTACAGCCGCATCATCGCCGGGCCGACGGGGTGGAGCGCGACGATGCGCTCGGACGGGTCGTGGCCGTAGAGGAGGGCGTCGTCCTCGGCGGAGGGCGGGTCGGGGGCGGGCATCGCGGCAGTCTAGCGTGCCGGTGTGACGCCGAGCCGTCACCGCGGCTCCGCTACGGCTGGCGGACGCCGACGGCCAGCCGGAACGTAACGGGGAGGGCGAACCGCACGGCGACGGGGCGCCCGCGCTGGCGGCCTGGCTCGAAGCGGAGGCGGGCCAGGGCTCCGAGCGCGGCCCGGCTTAAACGGGGGTCTGGAGAGCGTACGACGACGGGGTCGGTCATGGACCCGTCCGCCCGGACGACGAACTGCAAGATCACGCGGCCCTCGACGCCGTCGGCCCGGGCGCCGTCGGGGTAGACGGCCGCAGCCTGTAGCGCCTCCAGCCCGCCGACCAACTCGGGCGGGGTCTCGGCGCCGCAGACGAGGTCCCCGGCCCCGACGGGCGGCGGGGGCGGCTGCGCGAGCGCGGTTGCGGAGAACGAGATGACGCAGAGCGCGGAGCGGAGGAGCATGCGACGGCCGGTGGACTGGAAGCAAGACCCTCGGCTGGCGTCCGCGTTGCTACTCGTCGTCCTCAGCGGCCGGCAGCCGGAACGTGACTGGGAGCGAGAACCGGACGGGGACGGGTCGCCCCTTGACCTGGCCGGGGGTGAACCGCAGGTCGCGGACGGCCGCCAGCGCGGCGGCCGTCAGCCGGTCGTCGGGCGAGCGCACCGCGACGGCCTCCGTCACCGCGCCCTCGGTGTCCACGACGAACTGGACGATGACCCGGCCCTCGACGCCCTCGCTCCGCGCGTCCTCGGGGTAGACGATGGCGTCCGCCAGCGACTCGTAGCCGCCGATCAACTCGGGCTGCACCTCGGCCACGTCGAACACCTCCGGGTCACCGGCCTCCGACGCGTAGGCAGCGGCGAGCCCGCTGAGCATCGGCTTCATCATCTCGACCATCGCGGGGATCATCACGTCGGTGGCGACCGCCACCCCGACTTCGGTGTAGTACTGCCCGGCGTCGGACTCGGCGAAAGCGATGGCCTCTTCCAGTACGTCGCGCGGAACGCCGTAGAGCGCCACCCGCATGGCGGCGACCTGCGCCTCGGCGAACTCCTCCATGTTCTCCTCGCCGAACGGCCCGGTGAGCATCTCACCGGCTTGGGACTCCATCATGGCTTTGAACTCGGGTATGGCCTGGGCCATGGCCTCGAACGTCCGCGCCATCATCTTGGGCATGAACTCGCTCGTGCCCAGTGCTCGCTCGTACCTGCGGACGAGGGCCTCATCGGCTAGCGTGCCCTCCTCCTGCTCGGCGACGCGGGCTTGGAAGGCGGCCATTTCTGCCGGGTCGCTCAACTGCTCAGTCATCTCTAGTCCGTGCGCCGTCAGCGTAGCGTTGGCAGGGCTCTCGAGGTATGTCAGCACCTCGCGCAGTGCGTCGGTCCGTCCGTCGGAGATCAGCCGGACCCGCATGGAGTCCTCGACCGCGTCGAGAGCGAGCGTCGCGTCGAGGCCGCCCGGCAAGCTCTGGGCCATCGGCCCCATCATGTCCTGCGTCAGCGCCGCGATGTCGGAGGCCTCGATGACGGCATCGACCAGTTCGACGTGCTCGGCGGTCTGGGCGTGCGGGGCGGCGGCCCACAGGGCCAGGAGGAGGACGGGGAGGTAGCGCATGGCGGGGCGGGGTAGTGAATCTGGAGGGGGAGCGGAGGCGATGCGGGTACGCTCCCACCGAAGGGGCCGGGGTCCGACGAAGGTACCCGGCTCAACGTCAGAGCGAACCCCATCGTGCGCGAGCTCTACGGCGCCTGCTCGACCAGCCGCCGCGCCAGGGTCACGTGGTACACCGGCTGGCGGCGCTCGCGCACGACGACGAGCACGCCCTCGTCCTCGAGCTCGACGAGCGCGCGGCCCAGCATCGCCGTCAGCCGCGACGGGTAATCGGCGGCCAGCCGAGCCAGGACCTGGCGCTCGGCCTCGACCATCTCCTCCTGAACCGCTTCGTGGAAGAGGCTCGGCACGCGGGGGTCGACGGCCGGCGGCGGGCGCAGGGCGTCTGGGGCCGGCGAGTACCGCGTCGGGTTGTAGGTGAGGTCGTACGTCGTGCCGTACTCGTGGCTGGAGCGGTTGGCGGCGGCGTTGGCGTTGACGCCACGCAGGGCGGCCTGGTCGGCCCCGGTCCGCCAGACCGACGAGACCGAGAACCGGAACGGCGGCAGACCCTTGGTCGCGAGGCGGTCCCTAAACCGGACGGCGATGCTGTCCAGCGACGCCGCCGCGCTGGGCGTGAGCAGGGGCAGCGAGTACTCGCCGGGCAGGACGACGTAGAGCGAGTCCGTCTCGATGGGCACCAGGCCATAGCGCTGGGCCAGGCTGTCCGCCTCGGCGCGCGTGTCGGGCGGGCCGACGCCGAGCTCTTGGGCCAGCTCGACGTGGCGAGCGTTGCGCGAGCGCCTCAGCGTCGCGATGTCCTCGTCGGTAAGGAGGGGCACGGACTCGAAGGCGGCTTGGGCCTCGCTCTCCCAAGTCGCCAGCGACTCCTCCATGGCCTCGACCCCCTCCATGGCGCGCGAGGCCACCACGGCTACGCCGATCGCGACGGCGGCGACGACCGCCAGCCCGGCCCACCGCAGCCAGGGCCGCCGCGCGACTGGCGGCGCCGGGGGCGGAGTCGCCGGAAGGGCAGGGGGAGGCGGGACCCCGACGGAAGCGGGGGGCTCCGCGGGGTCAGCCCCGGAAGGGGACCGGGAGGGGGGCAAGTCGTCGGACACGTCGGCGCGGGGGGAGGGCGGTGCTACGCGCGACCCCCGTCGAGGTACCGAGGCGGGGGCGGCCTCGACGCGTCTTCGACCGCTACGGCGTCACGGTGACGTGGAACACCGGCTGCTCGTTCTCCAGCAGCACCAGCAGGTCGCCGCGGTCCTGCATCCCGCCCAGCACGCGCGCCATCACGCCGAACAGGCGGTCGTCGTAGGCGCCCGCCAGGTCGTCGGCCCAGCGGACGGCCATCCGCTGGGTGGCGGCGAGGGCGGGGTCGGAGAACGGGACCTGGAGCGAGTCGGCGGCCGTGGGCCAGACCGCGTAGCGGCTGTAGACGATGTCGGCGCTGGCGCCGTACTCGTGGCTCGACCGGCCCGCCGTCGCGTTGCGGTTGGTGCGGCCGAGGTCGGCCTGCAGGTCGGCCGTGCGCAGGGCCGACGAGACCGTGAACCGGTACGGCGGCAAGCCCGCCTCCGCCAGGGCGGCCTGGAACCGCTCGCCCACCTCGTCGAGCCGGTCGCGCAGGCCCGGGAGCACGAACGGCTTGGAGTGCTCCAGCACCCGGACGACGTAGTGCTCGGTGTCCATGAGCGGCACCAGCCGGCCGGTGCGGAGGTGCTCCGCCAGCTCGGCCTCGCCCCGGAGCGGGGGCACGCCCAGCGAGTCGGCGGCGTCCAGGTGCTCGGTGTACGACGGCGTCCGGGGCCGCCGCAGGCGGTTCTCCTCGTCGGACGTGGTCTCGCGCAGCTGCTCGAAACGGCCCCTTAAGGTGTTGACTTTGGCGTCCAGCGAGTCCACGGCGGGCGTGCTCCCAGCGCTGGGCGGCGGCGGGGGAGGGGGCGGCTCGGCGGCGCCCTGGAGCGCCCAGCCCAGGCCGAAGCCCAGCACCGAGGCGACGAAGGTGAAAGCAACGAGCCGCATCAGATCCCCTCGATGATGCCGCACCCGATCACCGCGCCCGCCGCGCCGCCCGGCGAGACGGCGTCGTCGCGCAACTGGCGGACGACGAGCGCGCGGCCGACGGGCGACGCCGTGCCCGACAGGTCGAGGTCGGTCGCGATCCGGTCGTAGCGGCCGCTCCCGCCGTCGCCGCGGACGCTGCCCAGGTCGCCGGCGTGGCGCTGGCCCGGCGGCGAGTACGGGCCGCCGTGGGGCGTGCCGAGGTCGGCGCCGAGGTGGACGTCGGGGTCGGAGCCGCACTCGCGCCCGCGCAGGATCTGGAGCGCGTGGTACTCCTGCCTCGACAGGCCGTCCAGCTGGGCGTTGACGCGCGTCCCGCCCTGGACGTAGGTCAGCGTGACGACGCCTTCGACGTCCCCGCCGGCGACGGGCTGGATGCGCGCGCGGGCTCGGTACACCCCGCTCACCTCGACCGTGTCCGGCTCTAGCACGGCCACGTCGGTCGATCCGCCGAGCGCCGGGCTCGGTGTCACCGGCGTCGGCACCGGCTCGGCGCACCCCGCCAGCGCGACCGCCAGCAGGGTGACGGCGATCAGGGGGAGCGGGCTGGGCACGGGGCGGCGGGAGAAGGGGCGTTAGAACGCCGGACGTAGCTTCCTGGTTTAGCGCGCTGGTTCATTTGTCCACCTTGCTCGTCGCCGATGGCCTGTCGATGCGGTTCGGCCGCCGCCGGCTGTTCGACGGGCTCACCGTCACCGTCGAGCCGGGCACGCCGCTGGCGGTCGTCGGCGCCAACGGGTCGGGGAAGTCGACGCTGCTGCTGCTGCTCGCCGGCCTGCTCACGCCGACCGGCGGCGCCAGCCGGCTGGTCGTGGAGGGGGCGGAGGTGGAGGCGCGCGACCGGGCGCGGGCGGTCGGGTACGTGGCGCCGGCGCTGGACCTGTACGACGCCCTGACGGCGCGCGAGACCCTGCGCTTCCTGGCCAAGACCCGAGCGCTGCCCGATGCCGAGGCACGGATCGAGGCCGTGCTCGCCCGCGTCGGGCTGGCGGACCGCGCCGACGAGGCCGTCGCGGCGTTCTCGACGGGGATGCGTCAGCGGCTGCGGATCGCGACGGCGCTCGTCCACGACCCCCCGGTGCTGCTGCTCGACGAGCCCGGCGCGACGCTCGACGCCGCCGGCCGCGACCTCACGGCGAGCTTGGTGGCGGAGGCCGCCCGCGTCGTCGTGCTGGCGACCAACGACCCCGCCGAGGCCGACCTGTGCCCACGACGGGTGGGGCTGGGCACGGGCACGTAGCCGTTCGTCCGTTCGGGGAGGGCCCAGCGGATAGGCTCACGCGTTCAGGCAGCACGTTTGGTTCTCACCCATGGAGTGCCTCACGCCCCCGCCAGGCCTAGCGCGGCGACACTCACGGTGGCACCCGCCTCCGCCAGAGGACGAGCGGCGGCGACCATCGTCGCCCCGGTCGTGAGCACGTCGTCCACCAGCAGGACGTGGGCGCCGGCGAGCGCGACGCCGTTGACCACGGCGAAGGCGCCATCGACGTTGGCGACCCGCGCCTGGGCGGACAGCGTCGCCTGCTTGCGCGTCGCCCGGGTCCGCGCCAGCGCGTCGACCACCGGCACCGCCAGTCCGGCGGCGACGCCTCGGGCCAGGGCCTCGGCCTGGTTGTAGCCGCGCTCCAGCGTCCGCGTCCTGGACAGGGGGACGGGCACG
The DNA here is from genome assembly GCA_963789285.1 of Rubricoccaceae bacterium. Taxonomy (GTDB): domain Bacteria; phylum Bacteroidota; class Rhodothermia; order Rhodothermales; family Rubricoccaceae; genus Rubrivirga. The sequence continues at coordinate 389,482 of CAWBJZ010000004.1, read as the reverse complement.
ACGGCGTCGATACGGGCGCCGGCCTCCGCCACCGCGCGCGCCATGACGCGGCCCAGCGCCAGGCCCAGCGACGGCCGCCCGCCGTACTTCAGCGCGTGCTGCACGCGGCGGACCGTCCCGCCGGGGTCGAACGCCCACAGCGGGACGACGTGGTCTAGCTCGGCTCCGGCGAGCATCTGCCGCGCCGCGCCGACGTCGGCGCGGGGCAAGCCGCGCAGGCAAGACGGGCACAACGCGTCGTCGGGATCGGGCAGGCGCCCCTCGCAGCCCAGGCACAGCGCCGGGTAGGCGAGCCCCGCCAGCCCGCGGCCCAGCGCGACGGCGGCGGCGGCCGCCCGGCTGATGAAGCTCGGGCGCGCGTGGTCAGCTTGTTCGGAGGGCGGCAGCACCGGGGCGCGGGGTGGGGAATATCTTGACCCGCTTCGCCCCTCCCACGTAACCGCCCCTCCGATGTCCGAACGCCGCGGCATGATCATCAAGAACGTCTCCGAGCGCGCGCTCGACCTGCGGCTCGACACCCGCACCGTGGCGCTGGCGCCCGGCGAGGAGCGGCCGGTCTCCCCGGTCGAGGTCAAGGACCCCATCCTGCGCAACGCGCTCCAGTTGCGCTCGATCGCCATCGTCCGCCCCACGACGCCCGACGAGTCGGCCGCGCTGGAGGCCGAGCTGGCGGGGGAGTAGTGCGCGGGGTGCCGGACGGGGAGCGGGGACGCGGTCGCCCGCTCGGTCCGCTCGCCGCGTCCCACACGGCCTCATGAACGTCCTGGCCCTGGAGCCGTGGTACGGCGGCTCGCACCGCCGCTTCCTGGACGGGCTCGTGGCGCACAGCGCGCACGAGGTCCGCGCGGTAACCATGACGGCGCGCTACTGGAAGTGGCGGATGCAGGGCGGCGCCGTGACCTTGGCCGAGAAGGCGCGCGACGCCTGCGCCGACGGCTGGCGTCCCGGACCTGGTGCTGGCGAGCGACATGGTCCACTTGCCGGCGTTCCTGGCGCTCAGCAGGGACTGGCTTGCCGACGTGCCCGTCGTCGCCTACTTCCACGAGAACCAACTCACCTACCCGCTCCGGCCTACGGAGCCCGGCCAGCCCGACCGCCAGCGGGACTACACCTACGCGACCGTCAACTACCTGTCGGCGTTGGTCGCCGACCGCGTGGTGTTCAACTCCGACTTCCACCAGTCGGAGTTTTTCCAAGCGCTCCCGGACCTCCTCCGCCGCTTCCCCGACTACACCCACGTCGGCGGGCTGGCGGCGCTGCGCGACAAGTCCCAGGTGATGCGGCTGGGCCTGGACCTCGACGGCTTGGACGCGGCCCGGGCGCAAGCGGAGGCCCGACGCGCGACCGAGCCCGGCCCGCCGGTGATCCTGTGGAACCACCGGTGGGAGTACGACAAGGACCCCGCGGCTTTTTTTCGGGTGATCAACCGCCTCGACGACGCCGGTGAGCGGTTCCGGCTGGTGCTGGCTGGGCAGACGTTCGCCGAGCAGCCCGCCGGCTTCGAGCAAGGCTTCCGCCGCTACGCCGAACGCGTGCTGCACTACGGCTTCGCCGAGTCCTTCGCCGACTACGCCGCCCTGCTGTGGCGCTCCGACGTGGTGGTCTCGACGTCGGTCCACGAGTTTTTCGGCATCTCGATGCTGGAGGCCATCCATTGCGGTTGCCACCCGCTCCTGCCTGACCGGCTGACCTACCCCGAGTTGATCCCCGAGCGCCTGCACCAGCCCTTGCTGCACGCGCCCGTCCTCTACCAGACCGAGGACGAGTTGTTCGAGACCCTGCGCTCGATCCTGCGCGGCGACCAGCACGGCCTGCCCGGCGACGTGCTCCGCGAGATCCCCGCCGACCTCGCCTGGCCCATCCAGGCGCCGCGCTTCGACGCGCTGTTCGACGAGGTCGCCGGCGCCTGACCGACTGGCGAGGCGCGCCGCCAGTGGAGCGTGCTCGCGGCCTACGTCGCCAGGAGCGGTGCTACCCTCCTCAACCCCTCAGCAGCCGAACCACGGCGTCTACCAGTCGGTCGAGCGCGACACCAGTCAGGCGCCAACCTCGCTGGCGATCAGGACGTCGTTCGCGGTAAACAGCTTTCCGGGTCGCGCGTAGCTGGTGAGCCGGAGGTCGCCGCGCTCGAAGCTCTCGCTGGTGAGTTCGACGGCGAGGGGGTCTGCGTACTGCCTGCTCGCCACCTGAGTCAGTAGGTAGTCGCCCAGTCCTACGCTGGCGAGCACGACGGCCGGACGCCGCTTTGAAGCGGAGAGGTCGGAGAACGGGAACCGGACGAAGACGACCGAGCCTCGGGTTACTGGAGGTGCGCCCACGCCTTCTCCTCTTCGTCCCGGTCCCAGTCGGCCGCGAGCGCGCCTTCGCTCAGCAGAGCCGTGTCGGCCGGGCGCTTCTCGTCGGGCAACGTGACGAGGACCCGTTCCCCCACTCGTAGCTCAACCTCCTCCAAGAGCCGGAGGCTCCCGTCGTTTTCGATGACGGCTTCGACCGTGCGAGGCATAATTCCGGGGGAGGTGCGAGGAGGTGCGACGTAATGTCTACACCGTCGGCGGCGGGGGGGTGCGCTGGACGGTCTCCGTGCGCCGCGCGACCTCGTCGGCGAGGCGCTGCATCTCGTCGGCCTCCGTCGGCGCCGTCCGGCTGGCGGGGCGGGCGGGCGCGGCCTCGTTGAGGTGGCCGACGGCCTTCTGGCGCTCGGTCGCGGTCACGTTGAGCTCCTTCTCGACCTTGCGCGCGCGGTTCGCGGCGGCGATCCGGCCCGGGAGCCCGATCAAGTAGCCCAGCCCGAGCCCGGCGCCGAACCAGCCGGCGATCATCCACAGCACCGGCCCGGTCCAGTTCGACTGGACGAACGGGAGCGCCAGCTCGACCTGGTTCTCGAGGTTGGCCGGCTGCGTCGCCAGCAGCACGCCGAGCACGACGATCAAAAACAGGGAGATGAGGAGCAGGCGCATGGCGGGGCGGGAGAGGGGAGGGGCAGTCTACGCTGGACAACCCGGTTGGTTGTCCTGGCTGGCGGAGCGGGAAGCCTGCGCGCGGCGCGGCGTTCCAGGCCCATGACCCCGACTCGAATGCGCCCCGTCCTCCTCCCCTTGTCCGCCGTCCTGGTCCTGGCTGGGTGCGGCGGCGGCCCGGCCCCCGTCGGCGCCAGCGTCTCCGTGGCCGAGGCCATGGCCGGCGACACCGTCGGCTACGACCGGGCCGACCGCGTCCGCGACTTCGTCTTCCCCGCCGACCACGGGCCCCACCCCGGGTTCAAGGCCGAGTGGTGGTACGTGACCGGGAACGTCCGCGCGACCGACGGCACCGGCCGCCGCTTCGGCATCCAGTTCACCGTCTTCCGCTCGGCGCTCACGCCCGACACCGCGGCCGCCCGGGGCTCGGGCTGGGCGACGAACCAGCTCTACATGGCCCACACCGCCATCGGCGACATTGCCGGGCAGCGGTTCTTCAACGCCGAGCGGTTCTCGCGCGGCGCCGCCGGGCTGGCGGGCGCCACGGCCGACCCCGTCTCCGCGTTCCTGGGATCGGAGCGGCTCGACGCCACCGGCACGGCCGACGCCGCCTTCCCCATGCGCCTGCAGGGCGACGCCGACGGCGCGACGTTCGACCTGACCGCTCGGCCGCTCAAGCCCATCGTGTTCCAGGGCGACCGAGGGCTGAGCCAGAAGGGCGCCGGCGACGGCAACGCGAGCTACTACTACGCCCAGACGCGGATGGCGACGACGGGCACGGTCACCGTCGGCGACGAGGCGATCCCCGTCGAGGGGCTGACCTGGCTCGACCGGGAGTGGTCGACGTCGGCGCTGGGCGCCGGCCAGGTCGGGTGGGACTGGTTCGCGCTCCACCTCGACGACGGCCGCGACCTGATGCTCTACCAGCTCCGCCAGTCGGACGGGACGAAGGACCCGCTGTCCAAGGGCTCGCTGATCGGCGTCGACGGCGCCAAGACGCCCCTGAGCTCCAGCCAGTACGAGCTGACGCCGCTCGACACCTGGACGAGCGACTCCGGCGGCGCGTACCCGACGCGCTGGCGGCTGCGCGTGCCGAGCCAGGGCCTGGACCTGGAGGTGACGGCGGCGCTCGAAGCGTCGGAGCTGGACGCGACGATCCTGTACTGGGAGGGCGCCGTCGACGTGGGGGGCACGGCGACCGGCGTCGGCTTCCTGGAGATGACCGGCTACGCCGACGCCGCCGAGGGGACGGCCCGGCCCGGGGCCTAGGCCGTCTCGGCCACCCGGATGTCCGTCAGGTCGCCGTGGACGTCGAGCGACGCCTCCAGCCGAGCGCTGGCCACCAGCACGCGCTGGGCGAGGGAGTCCTCGGGGCGGACGACGAGGTCGAGGACGAGTGCGACGAGCGAGAGGGGGACGAAGAGCGCGGCGCTCAGACCGGCCAGCCAGACCTTGAGATTGTAGGTCACGACGGCGGAGACGAGGTCGGAGCGGGACACAGCGTGGCACGGAGGGGAGGCCGCGCTACGAGACCGCCCAGGCCGGGTTACGCCGCGCGAGGCATGGCCCGAGCGTCCCACTCCCCGGCGAAGCGCAGAAACCCGTCCAGCGTCGCCGGCAACTCGCTCAGGCGCACGATCCCCAAAGACCAGATCGGGAACAGCCGGCCCTCGCGGTCCAGCAGGGCCTCGGCGTCCGCGGCAAGCTCCGCGGTGGGGCCCCGGCCGAGGACGTCCACGGCGGTATGGCGGTCGTCGGACTCGATGGTGCCGTACATGTCCTCCACGGACTCCTCCGGCCCCTCGATCCACTGCAGGAACTGGCCGGGGGCGCCGGGCACCGCGTCCATCTCGGCGTAGAGGAGCAGGCCGGTGAGGTCGCGCGGCGGGTTCCTCGCCTCGCCCGAGGCGATGATGGCGTTGAGGTCGTGGGCGAGCAGGCCGGCGCGGGCGCGGGAGCGGTAGAGGAGTGCGTGCATGACGATCGAACGGGCCGCGCCCCGCGGGGGTCTGCGCTCAGGCCCGCTTCAGGCCTTCCCCCGCCACCACGCCAGCCCCAGCCGGACCGCCAGCAGCAGCGCGAGGGGCAACAGCGGCGCCGGCAGCCGCTGCGGGAGAACGCCCCACAGCAGCACCGCCGCGCCGGTCGCGACGGCCGCCACCAGCGCGTACGCCCGCCACCGCGGACCCAGCTGGCGGTCGCTGCGAGCGATCCCGACGGCTAGGCCGAGGTGCGTGGGCCAGGCCCAGATCAGGTTCCAGTTCGGCCCCATCACGTCGTGCGTCGTCGCCGTCCACAACAGCAGCACGATCACGCCGACCACGCCGACGATCCCGAACAGCGCGACGTCCCCGACCCGGCCCCGCGCCGTCCGCCCGCGCCGCCAGCCGACGGCCGACATCGCCAGGCCGAACCCGGCGACGGCCCAGCCGAGCCACAGCGGCCAGCGCGGCGCGGGCTGGGGCAGGCCGGCGCCCTCGACCCAGAACAGCGTGTCGCGGCTCGCCACCAGGGGCCGGCCCGCGACCGTCGCCCGGTCGAGTTGGTCGGCCAGGCGCAGGGGCAGGAACGTCTCCTCCCGCGCCGTCGCCCGTCGGTCGCCCGGCGAGCCCAGCGCCAGGTTCAACCCCGTCTCCGTCAGCGGGTGGCCCACGAGGTAGGGGGCGAGCAGCTGGCGGAAGGTCTGGGGGTCGGTCATCTCCGGCAGCTCCATGCGCGGCTGGCCGTCGTCCACCAGCCCGGCGTCGATGGCGTCGATGAGCCGGGTGGAGCAGTTGTCCCAGAAAAAGTCGTAGCGGTAGTCGCGGTTCTCGGGGAGCGCGTTGACCTCCAGCCGGTCGTACATCGCGCGCGCCACCTCCGGCCCCACGTTCAGCGTCTGCTCGATGATCGGGCGGCGGAGGTCCTGGTACCTGCCGAGCTCGCGCTGGAAGGGCCCCGCGTCGAGCGAGTAGTCCAGCGAGCCGCGCAGGAAGCGGAGCACGAAGTAGGGCTGCTCGAACGAGAACGTGCCGAAGTTGTACGTCCGGTCGACGCCCGCCGCGTCGTCCCGGATGCGGATGGCGCTGTGGCCGAACAGGCTGTAGACCTTGCGCCCGGGCAGCATGGTCAAGAGCGACACCGTGGCCGAGTCGCTCAAGCCGATCTCGAACTCGGCAGGGAACGGGTCGTCGGCGGTCTGGGCGCGGGCCGTCCGGGCACGACCCCGCCGATCACGACCGCCAGCAGGAACAGGAGAGCACGCAGCATGGCGTGAAGCTACCGGACGGGGCGCGGCTGCGGTCTCTCCCAATCCCACCGCCATCCGCCTGGGTTGCCCGACGCCTGCGCTCGCTCTGCCGGTCTGTGCTCAAGCGCCGGTGGGGCGCGGCGCCCGTCCGCTAGCTTCCGCCCGACTGGCGGAGCGCGTCCGCCAGCGCGACGCTTGCCCGACTCGCCTTGACCCGAAAAGAGAAAGCCGCCGCCGTCCTCGACCGCCTGCACGAGGCCATCCCTGCGCCCGAGACCGAGCTCGACTACCGCAACGAGTTCGAGCTGCTGGTCGCCGTGATCCTGTCGGCGCAGTGCACCGACAAGCGCGTCAACCTGGTCACGCCGGCGCTCTTCGAGGCCTACCCCGACCCCGAGGCGATGGCCCAAGCCGAGCCCGACGAGATCTTCGAGTTCGTCCGCTCGGTCTCGTACCCCAACAACAAGGCCAAGGCGCTCGCCAAGACCGCCCGGATGCTCCGCGACGACTTCGGCGGCAGGGTGCCCCGGGCGCACGCCGACCTAACCACGCTGGCGGGCGTCGGGCGCAAGACCGCCAACGTCGTCGTCGCCGTCGCCTTCGGCCAAGACGCCATCGCCGTCGACACCCACGTCTTCCGGGTCTCGAACCGGATCGGGCTGGTCGACGACAAGCCGACGCCCCTAGCGGTCGAGAAGGCGCTGCACCGCGTCCTGCCGCGCGACGAGTGGGGGGAGGCCCACCACTTGCTCATCCTGCACGGCCGGTACACGTGCTTGGCACGCGCGCCACAATGCGAGCGCTGCCCGCTGACGGACTTATGCGACTATTACGCCGCGCTCCAGCGGCTGCCCCCGCCGGTGGAGGGCTTGGACGCGAAGCGCGGGCGCTACTGGTGCAAGACGACGGGCCGGTACCTCGACGAGCCCGCCACCAAGACCGACCGCAAGGGCGTCGAGCAGCTGTGCGACCCGGTCAGCGGCTCGATGAATCTGTTCGACGCCCGCACCGGGCGGTCCACCAAGCGTGTCAAGGACTACCGCGTCTGAGGCCGCCCCGCCCGACTGGCGACGCTAGCCGGCCGGACGCTGCGAGAGCCGCAAGTCGCTCGCGCGCAGCCCGAATCTCACCGCGCCGCGCGACGTAGGCCGCCCATGCCCGACGCCCCCCGCCGCTCGTCCCGCGTCCTCGCCCTGGTGGTGGGGGTCCTGCTAGCGGCCGTCGTCGTGCTGGCGGTGCTGCTCGTGCGCGCCGGCGGGATCTGGGCGCAGGACGACATCCGCGAGACCATCCGGACCAGCATCGAGGCCGAGGCCGCCGAGGGGTTCGTCGTGACCGGGCGGCTGACGTCGTCGGCGTCGGGCGCGAGCACCCAGCGGAGGCGCCTGCGGCTGCTCAACATCGAGGTGGGCAGCGCGCGCGTGGGCGTCCGCGTGCCGGCGACCATGACCTACGGCTTCTCCTTGGACGACTTCGACGCCGACGCCATCCGCTTCCGCCCAGACGGCATCGTCGAGGTCCTGCTCCCGCCGCTCTCCGTGTTCTCCATCGAGCCCGAGCTGGAGTCCGCCGACATCGACATCGCCGTCACCGGGACCGGCCGGCTGTCGCCCGAGATGACCGAGCGGACCGTCGAGCGCACGCTGCGCGGCGTCCGCCCAGCGCTGCGCAAGCAGGCCGAGGCCCACCTGGGCAGCTCCGACCAGCCGGCCCTGAACTCCGCGCGCGCGCTCCGCCAGATGCTCGCCGCCCCGCTGGCGGCCGCCGAGGTCGACCTCGACGACGTCCGCTTCCGGTTCGTGCTGTCGCCCGGCGACACCCTGGACGTGAGCGACGGCGGCCGCCGCCGGGCGGTGACGGACCGGTGAGGTGGCCCGGCTCCCGCCCCCAACGCGACGTGCCGTTCTACGTCGACACGCCCGCCGGCCTGCTGGCGGCCGACGGCACGCACTACCACACGACCGAGCCCCTGCTGCGCGACTACGCCGGGCCGGTCGTGGACGCCGTCGGGATGGGGCCGCTGCTGAAGCGGGCGGGCATCTGGCTCCGCTCGCCCCAAGCGCTGGCCGTCCTGTTCCTGCCCGCGCTGCTCGTCGTGATGCCGTGGTGGGCGGCGCTCGGCACGTCGGTGCTGCTCTACGCGTTGGGCAGCGCCGGCGCTCCGGGCGTCGTGGTGCCTGGCCTGGTCGGTCCGCTGCGCGTGCTGGAGCACCCCGTCACCCAGGGCCTGGTCTACGTCGGCGTGCTGAGCGCGTTCGCCGCCCAGGGCCGCATCGACGCCGTCTGGACCGGCGTCGCCGGGTTCGTCGCCTTCCGCTTGGGGCTGGTCGAGCGCGTGCTCCAGCCCGTCGTGGACGCCATCCAGCAGGCGCTCTACCCCCTGCCCGCGCCGGATCAGACGCTGCGGAGCTTGATCGTGCGCGAGGCGCTCCGCCGGGGGGTCACGCTCGACGGCATGGACGCCATCGAGGACAAGGTCCGGGCGTTCTGGCGGAAGGGGAAGAGGAACTGAGACCCGTCCCGCCCGACGGGCGGCTTTGCCCCCGCGCAGCCGGTGGTCGCCGACCGGCGCCGCCAGCGGGGCGGAGGAACCACGCTAGCCGTCGCCGCGCAGTCGGGCGAGCACGTCGGGGTCGAGCAAGTCCGCCAGCGACGACGACGCGGACTTGGGCGCGACGCCCTTCTGCGGCTTTGGCCGGCCGGACGGCTCGGAGCGCTCGGACGGCTCCGGGCGGTTCTTGGAGCGCGAGCGGTTCTGCGATCCCTGGCTCTGGGGACCGGGGCGGTTCGGCGGCCCGGAGCGCCCCGCGCCCGACTGGCGGCGCGACTTCCCACCCTGGTCCTCGGCCGGCTTCTCCGCGGCCTCCGGCAGGCTGGCGGCCTTGGTGGACAAGTCGATGGTCTCGCGGATGACCGGGCCGGAGCCGAAGACGTCGCGCGGAGGCGGCGGGCCGGGCACGGCGGGGCGCTTGGACAGGTCCAGCACCTTGCCCACCTTGACGTCGGGGTCGGGGGTCGCCGGCGGGCGGGGCGCGGGCGGCGGAGGCGGCGGCGCGGCCGGACCCGTGGACAGGTCGAGCACGCCTCGGGTCGGCAGGGGGGAAGGGGCGTCGGCCATGGGGGCGGTGGGTCTGGGCGGAAGCTAGCGAGCGGCGGACTCGCTCTGGCCGCCCGTCACGGTGTAGCCGGCCTGGCCGATGGCCTCCGCCAGGTGGTCGCGCGTCGCCTCCGGCCCGGCGTCCACGACGGCGCGGCCCTGCTCGACGGTCTCGACGACGGCGCCGGAGACGCCCTCCAGCGCCTCCCGCACCGCGCGGACGCAGTGGTCGCACGACATCCCCTCGATCTCGAAGGTCTCGGTGTGGCGGTCGGGCATCAAGTTGAACATCGGAGCAGGGGTTTAGGTGTACGCTCTCAGAGTAGAGCGTGAGGAAGGTGGGTCCCCGCTTGCGAGCGGGCCGAGTCTCCCGCCGCACTGGCGGACGGCCTCCGCCAGCGCAGCGGGGTCGGGGGCGACGCCACGCGATGGGAAGGCTTCTGGGCCTCGGTCTCGTCGGGCGTGCGGTGGAAGGGGTGGGGGCGCCGGCGGGACCTGCCTACGCGCGGCCCCGCGTCCCGTTCGCCAGCAGCGACAGCCCGACCACGACGTCGAAGGCGAGGCACGCCCAGGCGTACCACTCCGGCCCGTACGCGAACCCGCCCGGGTGGTGCATCCAGTCCCAGACCGGGTGCAGGAGCCAGGCGGCTCCCAGCCAGCGCCGGTCGCGCAGGCCTAGGCCGGCGAGCCCAGTGAACAGCACGACGCCGCCGACCTCGAAGGCGACCGCGAGTGGAGGCGCGCTGCGAGCCAGCGCGAACGCGACGTAGACGGAGGCCGCGACGAACAGCCCCACGATCCACCCGACGCGCTCGACTCGGTCAGGCAGCTTGCGGCCGATCACCACGAGCGGCACCGCGAGCACCACGCCCAGCGTGATCCACGCGAGCGGGGGCAGGTCCGAGGTCACAGCGACACGACCGCCGTGCGAACCGTTTTCGCCTCGGGGTCCGTCCACGCGACGAGGGCCCGCCGGCCCAGCGCCACGACGTGCGGGATGCCCGACGCCCGACCGCCGGCGACGGCCGCCACCGTCCGACTGGCGGCATCGCCCGGCGTGCGGATCTGGAGCAGGGCGTCGTCGCCGTCGCGCTCCAGCCACGTCACGGCCGGGCGCCCGTCGCTCAGCCAAGCCACGCCGACGCGGCCGACGGGGTCGCCGCCGTCCAGGCGGACGGGCTCGCCCCAGGTCGCGCCGCCGTCCTCGGAGACCGCCAGCAGGACGCGGGCGGAGCCGGCCTCGGTGTACCACGCCAGCGCGACGCGGTCTCCCACGGATGCCAAAGCGGGGCCGTTGACGGGGCAGCCGTCGATCCGCCAGCCGTCGGCGTGGGGGACGGCGGGCTCGGTCCAGGCGCCCTTGACCAACCGAGACACGGCGATGTCGCGGATCTCGCTGGTCGAGCGGTCGCGGTAGGCGACGACCAGCCCGGACGCGGTCGCGGCCAGCGCCGTCGGGCAGCAGTCGCAGGCGCGGGCGTCGATCTCGGTTTCGGTCCGGCGCGCGCCGTCCGCGCCGAACGCGGCGTAGCGCACGGTCATGTCGCCCGCGTGGTGGCCCGATCCGGCGCGCTGGTTGCGGCCGTCGAGCCAGACGACGCCCACGCCGCCGTCGGCCAACGCGACGGCCGAGACGAAGCCGTGCTCGGCGGCCCGGCCGTCGGTGTTCAAGAGCGCGAGGTCGCCCCAGGCCCCGCCATCGGAAAACCGTAGCTGGGCGTCGTAGGCGTGGGCGCTTGGCCCGCGCGTCAGGACGTGGGCCAGCGTCCGGCCGCCTGCGAGCGGCACGACGCCGGGGGTGTCGGCCCAGTTGACGAAGCGGCCGGGCCCGGCGTCGGCGGTCTCCGGCGTTGCCCACCCGGAGCCGGTCCACCGCGCGACCTGCAGGCTGTGGCCGTCGCCGTCGGGCTGGGTCCACGACAGGACCGGGGTGCCGTCCGCGTCGAGCGCCAGCCGCGGCCCGCTGGCGCCGGGGCCGGCCGGGACGGAGACCTCGCCGTCGGCGGCCTCCTCGACGGTGGGCTCCGCCCGTCGGTCGGGGGCGTCGGCGCAGGCCGCGACGAGGAGCGAGGCGAGGAGCAGGAGTCGAGGGGCCATGGGGGTGAGGATAGCCGCGCTCCGCACGCGCTCGGCTGTCGTTGGGTTACACGGTCGAGCGCTGGCGGTCTCACTAGGCGCACTCCCCCGTTCCTATGTCCTCCGACTTCCGCCCTGGCATCCAGGTCCACGAGCCCGAGATCACCGAGGTCCAGACCGACTACGTCCCCATCAACGCCCGCCCCGAGGCCGACCGCCCCCGCGAGCGCCTGCTCAAGCACGGCCCAGCGGCGCTGAGCGACGCCGAACTGGTGGGGCTGGTGTTCGGCAGCGGCACGCGCGTCGGGGGGCGGAGCGTGTCGGCGGTCGAGCTGGGGCAGGCGCTGATTCAGGCTTACGGGTCGCTGGCAAAGCTGGCGAGGCGCGACGCGAACCAGGTCGCCAAGGCCACCAAGGGCGTCGGCCCGGCCAAGGCCGCGCAACTGGCGGCGGTCTTCGAGATCGGGCGCCGCGTCGAGTCGGCCCCGCCCCAAGACCGGGTCCAGGTCCGGAGCCCGGCCGACGTGGCGGCGGCCTACGGCCCGCGCCTGCGCGACCTCAACCGCGAGGTGTTCGTGGTCCTGCACCTCAACACGGCCAACGTCGTCACGGCCGAGTACACGTTGACGACGGGCGGGCTGGCGGCGTCGATCGTCGAGCCGCGCCAGGTGTTCGAGCGCGCGATCCTGGAGCACGCCGCCTCCGTCGTGTGCCTCCACAACCACCCCTCGGGCAACCCGGAGCCCAGTCGGGAGGACGTCGCCGTGACGCGCCAACTGTGCCAGGCGGGGAAGGTGCTGGGGATCCCGGTCCACGACCACATCATCATCGCCGGCCGGGGCTTCACGTCGCTGGCCGAGCGCGGGCTGATGGGCGCGTAGGCGTCGCGCCCGGCCACGCGCGCCGGCTCCGCCAGTCGGCCGGCGGGCTGCACCGCGCCGGACTGGCGGGAGGCCTCCGCCAGTGGCGCGGCGTGCTCGGCTGGCGGACGCAATGAATCGTGTCCCTGCGGGCGGCTCGTCGGCAGCATTTTGCCCCCTCCGCCCCCTCCGCCCCCTCCGCCCCCTCCGCCCCCTCCGCCCCCTCCGCCCCCTCCGCCCCCTCCGCCCCCTCCGCCCCCTCCGCCCCCTCCGCCCCTTTGCTCACCGCCATCCGCCCGCCCGAGCTCGCCCCCCGGCTCCCGTACGCGGCGCTGCTGCTCGTGGCCGACCGCGTCGTCCTGGCCGACACGTTCCCCTTCAGCCGCCAGTCGGGCCACAGCCGGATGCGGATCCGGACCTCGCAGGGCGTCCAGTGGCTGTCGGTCCCGCGCGTCCACACCGGCCGCCAGCCCCCGCTGAACGAGGTCGAGGTCGTGGACGACGACTGGCGGAGGCGGCACCTGGCGGGGCTGAGGGCGGCCTACGGGATGGCGCCGTTCTACGAGCACGTACGGCCTGGGTGGGCCGAGGTGCTGGCGACGCCGGGCTCGCTCGCGGACCTGACCTGCGCTTCCGTCCAGTGGGCGGCCGGATGGCTAGGGTCGGAAGCCGAGATCGTCCGCGCGAGCGCCCTCCCCGGCTCGCCCGCCGCGCTGGCGGACGTGGCGGACGCGGTCGGGCTGGAGGCGCTGGTGACGCTGGCGGAGTCGGCCGAGCGGGACCGCCAGTCGCTGCCTGGCATGGAGGTCCGGGTGATGGAGGTGGCGCGAGGTCGAGCGTCGCCAAGCGTTCCCCGGCTTCGAGCCGGGCCTGAGCGTGCTCGACGTGGTCATGAACCACGGCCCGTCGTCGGGCGAGATCGTTCGCGCGGGCGTCCGCCAGATCCGGCCGCCAGCGGAGCGCGCCTGAACACGGCGCGAACGCGGAACCGGGCCAGAGCGCTCCGGTCTCTCTCCGGCACCCCCCGCGCACCCCCATGGCCGACGCCCCCGACCCCAACCGCACGCCCGACGCGCCGCGACCCCAGGCGCCCGGCGGCCTGGCCGGCGTCACGCACTTCGTCGCCGTCGCCAGCGGCAAGGGCGGCGTAGGCAAGAGCACCGTCGCGGCCAACCTGGCGTGCGCGCTCGCCAAGGCCGGGCACCGCGTCGGCCTGCTCGACGCCGACATCTACGGGCCTTCGGTCCCGCTCATGTTCGGGGTCCCGGCCGACGAGAAGCCGCGCGTGAACGAGGAGCGCCAGATCGTGCCACTCGTGCGCTACGGCGTCAAGCTGCTGTCGATGGGCTTCCTGGTCGACGAGAAGAACGCCGTCATCTGGCGCGGGCCGATGGTGTCGAGCGCCATCCGCCAGTTCCTCGGGCAGGCGGCTTGGGGCGAGCTGGACTACCTGATCCTGGACTTGCCGCCCGGGACGGGCGACATCCAGCTCACCCTCGTCCAGACCGTCCCCATCACCGGCGCCGTCGTGGTCTCGACGCCCCAAGCCGTGGCGCTCGCGGACGCCCGGAAGGCGGTCAAGATGTTCGAGAACGTGTCGGTGCCGGTCCTGGGCGTGGTCGAGAACATGGCCTTCTTCACCCCGCCCGACATGCCCGACCGGAAGTACTACCTGTTCGGCGAGGGCGGCGCCCAGCGGCTGGCGGCCGAGCTCGGCGTGCCGGTGTTGGGCGCGGTGCCCATCGAGCAGTCGGCGCGCGAGGCCGGCGACCGGGGCACGCCCGTCGTGCTGGCGGAGCCCGAGAGCGCCAGCGCCCGGGCCTTCACCGACGCCGCCCAGCGGACGGTCGAAGAAGTCGAGCGCCGCGTCCAGGACGCCCCGCCGACCCAGCCCATCGAGATCCTGTACAAGTAAGGCCGCGCGCGGCCGCGGACTCCCCCCGCCTCCGCGGGGGCAGCCAGTCCGGCGACTCCGCTCGCGCTCCACGAATCGGCTCCCCGCCCGGCCGTACCTTCGGGCTCACCCCTTGCGGACATGGCACACGCCACCCTCGACCCTGCCGACCCCGACCTGCGCCAGCGCATCGAGGACACCCTGGACTCCATCCGGCCCTACCTCATGGCCGACGGCGGCAGCGTGCGCCTGGAGCGCGTCACCGACGACATGGTCGTCGAGCTGGCGCTCCTGGGCGCGTGCGGCACCTGCCCCATGAGCATGATGACGCTGCGCGCGGGCATCGAGCAGGCGCTGCGCCGCGCGGTCCCGGAGATCACGCGCGTCGAGGCCGTCGCGCCCGGCGCGCGCTAACCACCCGGCGCGGGTTCGCCCCGAGTCTTTCTACGCCCGATGGACCTTGATTCTGCTGACGCCGAGGCCGGCGCCGACACGCGCGCGGAGCCCCGCCGCCTCCACCACATCACCCGGATCGACATCGAGCCGTCGCCGGAGCACCCCCGCCGCCACCCCACGCACGGCTGGCAGGTGCGCGCCCGGCGCGACGGCGAGCGCCAGTCGAAGTTCTTCGCCGACGCCCGCCACGACGGCAGCGAGGGCGCGCTGACGGAGGCCATCGCCTTCCGCGACCGCCTGCTCGCCTCCATCCCGTCGGCGCCCACCAAGCCGCGCCGTGCCTGGAGCAACACCGGCGTCGTGGGGCTCTCGGTGAGGGAGAAGCACGCCGGGACCGACCGCGCCAAGCTGTCCATCCAGCTCAACTGGGTCGACGCGAAGGGCGTGCGGAAGTCGAGCTCGTTCTCGGTCGACAAGTGGGGGTTCCGGCGCGCGCTGTGGAACGGGTGCCTCAAGCTGTACCGCGAGCGCCAAGCGGCCGGGATGCCCGTCGACGAGCCCCACGAGATGTTCGCCCGAGCCCAGGAGCCCTTCCCCGACCTCGTCCAAGCGGACATCGACGCCGAGCAGGCGCAGCCGCCGGACGAGCAGCCGGAGGCCGAGGCTCCGACGCCGGCCCCCACGCCGGACTCCCCCCAAGCGCTGGCGCTCGAAGACCAGCGCGCCCGCCAGCTCGAAGAGGTCTTGTTCGGCTAGACCGCTCCGCACTGGCGGATGGGCCCACGCTGGCGGACGGCGTGCGCCAGTGGGTCAGTGGTCGGCCTCGACGGGCTCGTCCCACGCCGCCAGCCGGTCGTCGAAGGCGTCCAGGCGCTCCTCGGCCGTGTCGGGCTCGTCCAGCCGGGCGACGTGGAACAGCGCCTCGCCCTCGTACACCAGCGGGAGCTGGGTCTTGCCAATGATGACGCCGGCGTCGCGCGCCAGGACGGGGCGCGAGACCTCGCCCAGGGGCGCCGTCAGGGTCCCGACCTGCTCGCCGGCCTCGACGATGTCGCCCACGTCGCGCGTCAGGCGCAACGTGCCGCTGGCCTCGGCCCGGGTCCACCGGCTGCTCCGCGCGATCAGCGGGTCGGAGACCGCCGGCGTCTTGGACTCGGGCAGCATCCCCAGCCCGCGCATCACCGACACGATGCCGCGCAGCCCCACCTTGACCGCGCGCTCGTCGATCCGCAGCGCCTCGCCGGCCTCGTAGAGCAGGACGGGCACGCCGCGCTCCAAGACGGTCTGGCGGAGCGAGCCGTCGCGCAAGTTCGCGTGCAGGATCAGCGGCACCTTGAACCGCCGCGCCATCTCGACCGACGCCTCCTGGTCCAGCGACACCCGGACCTGGGGCAGGTTCGTCCGGTCGATGGCGCCCGTGTGCAGGTCGATGCCGTGCGTGCTGTGGGCCACCACCTCCGACATGAACACGTGCGCCAGCCGGGCCGCCATCGAGCCCGCCGGCGAGCCGGGGAACGAGCGGTTGAGGTCGCGGCGGTCGGGCAGGTACCGCGCCCGCGCCGTGTACCCGTACACGTTGACGACCGGCACCGCCAGCAGCGTGCCCCGGATCTTCTCGAGCAGCTTGAGGCTCAGCAGCCGGCGGATGATCTCGACCCCCAGGATCTCGTCGCCGTGGATCGCGGCCGAGACGAACAGCCGCGGCCCGTCTTCGGCGCCGCGCACGACGTGGACGGGCATCGACATCGCGGCCAGGGTGTACAGCGGCGCCGTCGGGAGGCGGATGGTCGTCCGGGTCCCGATCGGGACCTCCGTGCCGCCGATGACCAGGGGGTCGGGGTGCTCCATGCCGCAGACTACCCACGCCGGACTGGCGGCGGGCGTCCGCCAGCCTGCACCGGCTCAGTGCGGCGAGAGGGCCGCAAGCGCGCCGTCCCACAGTCGCGGCGGCCCACGTCGCGTGGGGGCGGGCCTCGCAGGAAAGCACACAGGGGAGGGGCGGACCCGGAGGCCCGCCCCTCTGGGACGGCGTCGAGGCGGAGCGCCTACGCCTCCAGGGCTTCGAGCATCCGGTCCGCCTTCTTCAGCGTCATCCGCGCCAGGCCGAGGTTGCTCTTCGTGCGGTCCACGACGTAGTAGAAGAACAGGCTCTCGCTCTGCTGCGACAGCTGGATGAGGTGGTACTGGGTTTCCAGCGTGATCAGGATGTCCTCGATCCGGTCGGGGATCTGCAACTCGTCGCGGATGCGCTGCTTGGCGCGGACGAACTCGGTGTTGCCGGCGGCGGCGAGCTCGAGGTCGACGGCGCCGCCGCCGAGGCTCCCGAGGCACAGCCCGGAGCTCGCGTCGACGAGGGCGATGCCGATGGAGCCGTTCGCGTTCATGGCCTCTTGGAGGCACTCTTCGATGCTGGACATGTCGTGGGGGGTTGGTGGGGTGGGGTCTTGCTCGCGGAGGCCTCGCAGGCTGGGTGGGGTGGCACCGTGACGGCTGGCGGACTACGTATCGGCGCGCCGATGCCAGACCCGAACAGCGCCGCCACTGCGTGCGACGGCGGTACAGATCCCCGATCTGTACGGTCTCTTAGACCAGTTCGCCATCCGACGCCTCGCCCCACCCACCGCGTCGGGGACCGTCCGTCGCGAGCCACCTCCAATCCCACGAGCTCGGGCGTCCTACGCCTCGCCGCCGGCCGCCATCGGCACGCCGGGCTGGCGGTCTGTCTCGGCGGGCTCGGACGGGCCGGCGTCGTCCGCCAGCGGGACGGGGCAGGGGGCCTGCGGTGGCGAGGGCGTGAGCGTTCCAGCAGCCAGAACCCCGGACCCGGTTCTCGGTAGCACCGCAGCACACCTTTCACGCACATGATCCGCTTTGCCCTCCTCGCCCTCGCCCTGCCATTGGCGGCCTGCGGCGGCGACTCCACCGCCGACGCCTCCGCGAACGACGCCGCGACCGTCACCACCGGCTCCGCCAGTTCGGCGCCGACGGCGCCGGCCGATCCTGAGGCCGCCAACGCGGGGATGTCGCGCGACTCGCTCCTGACTTCGCGCGAGCGGCTGGAGGACGCGCTTTCCCGCTACCAGCAGATCGAGGGCGCTGGGGGCTGGGGCACCATCCCCGACGGCGACTTGGTCGAGCCCGGGGACACCGCCGCGGCCCAGGTCCAGGCGCTCCGCGACCGACTGGCAGCCACCGACGAGCTAGGCCGCGCCGACGCCCAGGGCGAGGTCTTCGACATGGAGTTAGCGAGCGCGCTTGCTCAGTTCCAAGCCCGCAACGGGCTGTCGGTCGATAGCCTGCTGGGCGGGAACACCCGGCAGGCGCTCAACGCGTCCGCCGGTGACCGCGTCGCCCAGATCCAGGCCACCCTGGCGCGGTGGGACGAGCTGTCCGCCTTCCCCGACGGAGCCGGACGCGCGCTACGTGATCGTCAACGTGCCTGAGTACCGCGTGCGCGCCTTCGAGGGCGACCGCGAGGTCCTGCAGATGGAGGTCGTCGTCGGCGCCGCCTACGACGACCGCGAGACGCCACTCTTCCACGACACGATGGAGCGGGTCGTGTTCAGGCCCTACTGGAACGTCCCGCCGTCGATCGCGACCGAGGAGCTGGTGCCCCAGGGCACAGCCGCGCTGCAGGAGAAGGGGTTCGAGATCGTCCCCAGCTACAGCGCCGGCGCCGAGGTCTACGACATGACCGCGCGCAACCTGGACCGCGTCGCCAACGGCTCGCTCCGGATCCGCCAGAAGGCCGGGCCGGACAACGCCCTGGGCCTCGTCAAGTACCTCTTCCCCAACCAGTACGCCGTCTACCTCCACGACACCCCCGCCGACCAACTGTTCGAGGAGGCCAACCGCGCCTTCAGCCACGGCTGCATCCGCCTGGAGGGCCCGGCCGAGTTCGGCGCCTGGGTGCTGGGGGAGCAGGGCTGGGACGAAGCGCGCGTGCAGAGCTCGATGGACGGCGACGAGCGCCAGGTGGTGGAGCTGGACCAAGAGATCCCGGTCTTCATCGTCTACCTGCCCGTCTGGGCCGACCAGCAGGGCGTGGTCCACTTCTCCAAGGACGTCTACGACCGCGTGGACGGGGTGTAGCCGTGGCCGAGATCCCCGTCGTCCCCACGGAGCCGGAGGCCTCGACGCGCCGCCGCCGCTACCGCCCGGCCGCTGCCGCGCTGGCGGTCCTCGTCGTGGCGGGCTTGGCGCTGTTCGCGCTGCGGCGCCCGGCCGTGGCGCCCGTCGTGCCGCCGCTAGTCGCCGAGCCCGCCCCGCCCGGCGTGCTCCCCGACTCGGCCGACGGGGGCGCCGCGTTCGCCATTGAGGTCTCCGGCCTGACGACCGAGGCGTTGCCCGACGGCCGGATGACCATCGCCTACGACACGTTCGCCGTCACGGCCCTGCCCAGCGACACCCTGGCGATGCGCGCCCGCTACCTCGCCGGCGAGGCCCAAGTCACGGCGACGGGCGGCACCGTCGTCCCGCGCGGGCCGGACGCCTGGGCCTGGGTGGCGCCGCCCGAGCCGGGCGTGGACCAACTCCGCGTGGCGGACGCCAGTGGGGCAGCGGTGCTGCTGCAGGCGATCACGCTCGTTCCGTTCGACCACCAGTCGGACGCCATCGGCGACTACGCCATCGGGGACTACCAGGACCAGCCCATGAACGGCGACCCGGTCTACAACCAGCCGCGCGGGTTCGTCCGCGTCACCCAGGAACTGGCCGACCTGCCCGTCTCGCCGCACTACCGCCTGGGCCAGTTCCTGGCCAAGCAGGCGTCGAGCTGGCCCAAGTACCTCGCGCTGAGCGCGCCGATGGTGGTCAAGCTGGAGCGCCTGACCGCCGCCGTCCGCGCCGCCGGCCGGCCCACGGACGGGCTGACCGTGATGTCGGGCTTCCGCACGCCGGCCTACAACGCCGCCATCGGCAACACGACCGTCTACAGCCGCCACCTCTACGGCGACGCCGCCGACGTCTTCGTGGACCACGACGGCGACGGCGTCATGGACGACCTCGACGGCGACGGCGCCGTCACCCAGGCCGATGCCGAGTGGCTGGCGGCGCTCGTGGAGGGGTTCGCCGACGAGCCGTGGTACCGCGACTTGGTGGGCGGATTGGGCGTCTACGCCCCGGCGCCCCACCGCGGCCCCTTCGTCCACGTCGACGTGCGCGGCCAGCGCGTGCGCTGGTAGCTGGCGGGCGCCGCCGGGGCGAGCCGCCAGCCGGACGAGGTCAGCGCGCCACGACGAACCGGCGGACCGCGGTGAACCCATCAGACTCCATCCGGACGAGGTACACGCCGGGAGCGAATGCGGAGGTCTCCACGCCGACCGTGAACGTCCCCGCCTGCTGCGGACCCTCCGCCAGCCTTGCGACGCGGCGGCCGAGCGCGTCGTACACCGTGAGCCGGACATCGGCTGGAGCCGGGACGTCAAACTGGACCATCAGCCGACCGATGGCGGGATTCGGGTACGGAGGGTCGAGGCCGAACGCGACCGGCGGCCCGTCCTCGGTGGACACGGGGCCGCCGTCCAGGATCGCGAACGCTCCCTCGCCCGGCCACGCCGCCACGAGCACGTCGTCGGCTGCGTCGTAGGTGGTCGCGAGCGGCGTCGGCGTGGCCGAGTCGGGGCGGTGGACGACCAGGGCGCCGTCGGGGTTGGACAGGGCGGGGCCGTCGAGCGCGCCGAGCTGGAACCGGAGCGTCGTCTCGGACCCGAGCGTGAGGGATTCGTCTGCGGCGAGCGTCCAGCGGTCGTCGAGCACGCCCGCGCCGTTCTCGACGTGGAGGGCCAACACGTCTCCCATGCCCTCCAGGCCGGAGGCGTCGATCTGGAGGGCCACGTCCGGCCCAAAGTCGAACAGGCCGTCGACGCTGAGGAAGCGGGTCGCCAGAGCCACGCCCGGTGCGGTCAGGCTGAGTTCGTCTCGGACGACGACTTGCTCGCGAAGCGCGATCAGAAGCCCCTCCAGGAGAGTGGTCTGGTCGGTGACCACGACCGATTCGCGGATCCGCAGCAAGAGTGCCTCGATGAGGGAAACCCGATCGGCAACCGTGATCTGCTCACGCAGCAAGAGCCGGACGGCCTCGGAAAACGTCGCCGCGTCCAACACGCGGATCGCCTCCGATACGGTCAGTTCGAGCGCCGTTGGAGGCGAGTCGTCAATGGAGAAGAGTTCGCCTGTCGCGGAATTCCTGTAGGGGACGGCGGAAAAGTAGATATCCCCGTTCACTCGCAGGTATCCATCCAGAAAGTCGTCGTCGGAGTCGATCGTCTCGTCGGGCAGGAGGAGCGACACGGCACCGGTCTCTGTTTCGATCGTCGCTGGGTCGTATCCCGAAGACTGAAACGTGGCTGGGTTCGCAACGGACGCCGCCAGATACACCGTCGAGCCGACAGCGAGGTAGTCCGTCCCCCGGAAGCTGATCAGGTCTTCGGGAGGGTCTACCAAGAGTGCCGCGCCCCCTTCGTCCGTGTAGGTGTAGATCTCGGTGTAGCCTCCATCTCCCGCGACCCCGTCGTATTGCAAGAGCAGGTGGCGGTCTGAGGCTGCGAACGGGAAGGGAAGCGCCCCGTTGGAAAACCCTCCGACAAAAGTGACCTCTCCGGTGGCGAGGTCTTTGCGCACCAGCCCATTGGCGCCACCGCCCGACACCGCGCCCGCATACAGGGTCCCGCCGAACTCCACCGGGAGGTACTCCACCTCGTACCCTGGAGCCACTTCCCCAGTCGCGCCGCTGGCCTCCGTCGCCCAGAGTCTCGAGCTCCCAGCGTTGCGATCACGCAAGAAGTAGTAGGCCGTCTGGTCGATCACCCGCGTTGGCGTGCCCCCGCCGACACTGTTCGGGTCCGTGAGAAGCGTTGCCACTCCTGTCTCCACGTTGAGGAAATGGGGCGAGTCCACGTTTTCAGACGTGCGCTCGAAGAAGAACAGGCGGTCGCCAACCGCTGTCAGGAAAGCGCTCGTGCCTCGTACAAACGTGTAGACGGTCTGTACCTGCCCCGTCTCCGGGTCGAACTCCTGGACTCTCCACGCGCCGTTCGAGAAGGCCGTCCCGTACACGCGCCCGCGCACGACGGCTTCCGGCTGGAAGGCGGCTTGGCCGTCGGCGACGGCGCGCGAAAGGCCGGTCGCCGTGTCGTGTTGCCACATTACCCTCGGCTCCCCAGGGCCAGCCGCCGAGAAGTAGAGGACCCCGCCGGTCTCGACGAGACCCACGGGCGCCGAAGCGTTTCCGATGCCAGCGGCGCCCTGACCTGCGAAGTCGGTGAGTTGGACTGGCTGGGCAGCGACCACTGAGGACACGGCCACAGTAAGCAGGAAGAAGGAGCGCATCTCGTCGCCTCTACTGAAGAAGGAGTTCTACAGGGAGCGCCAAAGACAGGGGGCAGAGCATCGGGTTACTCGAAGGAGAATTCGACGTTGACGGTGACCCCTTGGCCCGCTGCGACGGTGATGGGTGAGTCGAGCACCTTCTCAGTAAACGTGAGAGTGAACCCGCCAGGACCCGTCGGCGGAGTTACGGTGATCTGCGTCCTAACCATAGTGATTTGGAATTCGCCTGTGAAGCTGGTAAATCCTGAGAGCGTCACGTCTCCAAATCCGTCAGGATCACGGTCGACATCGACTTCAGTAATCAGTTCGGAGCCGCCTCCTGCGAAAGAGAGGGATAGATTCCAGTCCTGAACCAGAAAGTCGCCTCCAGCTAAGAGCACTAGAGCTCGTTGCCCACCCGTCGTGAGCGCGTTTTGGAACTCGTGGGTCACGGCCTCGGAGCCATCCGGGTTGGTGATCGTGACCGTCCACCGGCCGTGGACCTGGATGCCGTCGGCGGGCGGAGCTTCATCGGAGACAGGCGTCGCCTCGGGGACGAACTGGGCGGAGGCGGGGACGGCGAGGAGGAGCGCGAGGGCGCCGAGGAGCAGGCGGGGCATGAGAGGCGGGGAGATGGTCTTCGTGTACAGGTACAGGAACGGGCGCCACCAGCCGTCACGCCGCCGCGAGATTTCTCCCGCTGGCGGGGGCCGTCCGCCAGCGAGGCGGGAGGAGGGTGCAGTGGGTAAGTCCTGGTGACGTGGGGTTTTAGGCCACTTCTGTCGTATCGTTGGGGTTCGGTCCCACCACCGCCATGGCCGCCGAACGCCCCGACGACCCCGAGATCGCCGCCCTGGTGGCGGCCGTCCAGCGCGGCGACGCCGACCCGGCCGCGCTCTACGGCCGGCTCTACCGCGACCTCCACCGCCTCGCGCACCTCCAGCGCGCCCGCTGGAACGGCAACTGGACGATGAACACGACGGCGCTCGTCCACGAAGCGTACGAGAAGCTGGCCGACAAGGGCGACTTCGAGAGCCGCGCCCACGTGCTCGCCACCGCCAGCCGCGCCATGCGCCAGGTGCTCGTGAGCTACGCCGAGCGCCGGAACGCGCTCAAGCGCGGCGGCGCGGCGCCCGACCTGGCCCTCGACGACGAGCGCGTGGCGCTGCTCAGCGACGCCCAGTCCGACGAGGTGATGGCGCTCGACGAGGCCCTGGCCCGGCTGGCCCGCGTCGACGCCCGCGACGCCCAGGTGGTCGAGTGCCGCTTTTTCGGCGGCCTCTCGGCCCAGGAGACCGCCGCCGCGCTCGACGTCTCCGAGGCAACCGTGACGCGGTCGTGGCGGGCCGCCCGCGCCTGGCTCCGCGCCGAGCTGGCGGACGACGTGCCCGACCTCGACGTGTGACGGCGGGTCCGCCGGTTTCCCGTAGTCCAGAGACGCCCCCTCTGCCATGACGCCCGACCGCTGGACCCGGATCAAAGACCTGTTTGCTCAGGCCGCCGCCCTCCCGCCCGGCGAGCGCGCCGCCTTCCTGGGCGCCGCCTGCCGCACCGACGACGAGCCCGACGACGCGCTCCGCCAGTCGCTCGAGGCCATGCTCGCCCAGGACGACGCGGGCGACGTGCTCGCCTCCCTGGCCGGTCCTCCCGCGCCGCCGCCCGAGCGCGTCGGGCCGTGGCGGCTGGTCGAGCGCGTCGGCGAAGGCGGCATGGGGGAGGTCTGGCGCGCCGAGCGCGCCGACGGCGCCTACGACCAGACGGCGGCCGTCAAGCTGGTGCGGCCGGGCCTGGCGACCGACCTGTTGGCCCGCTTCCGCGCCGAGCGGCAGGTGCTGGCGCGGCTCGACCACCCGGCCATTGCCCGGCTCCTGGACGGCGGGACGGCGTCGGACGGACGGCCCTACCTCGCGCTCGAGTACGTCGACGGCGAGCCGATCACGGACTACGCCGACCGCCGCCGCCTGGGCGTCGACGCCCGACTGGCGCTCTTTGCCCAGGTCTGCGAGGCCGTCGCGGCGGCGCACCGCCAGCTGGTGGTCCACCGCGACCTCAAGCCCTCCAACGTGCTCGTCACCGACGACGGGCAGGTCAAGCTGCTCGACTTCGGCATCGCCAAGCTGCTCGACCCCGACCCCGAGTTCACGGTCGCCGTGACGGCGGCCGAGCGCCGTGTGATGACGCCCGAGTACGCCGCGCCGGAGCAGGTCCGCGGCGAGCCAGCCACGACGGCGACCGACGTGTACGGCCTGGGCGTGCTGCTCTACGAGCTGCTGACGGGCGCCCGGCCGTACCGGCTGGAGAGCCGCATCCGGCGCGCCGTCGAGCGGGCCATCTTGGAGGCCGAGCCCACCCAGCCCTCGACGGCCGTCACCGACGCGGACGCCGCCCGCGCGCGCTCGACCGAGCCCGCCAAGCTCTGCCGCCGGCTGCGCGGCGACCTCGACCAGATCGTGCTCCGCGCGCTGCGCAAAGAGCCCGAGCGCCGCTACGACGGCGCCGCCGCGTTCGCCGCCGACCTCGCCCGCCACCGCGACGGCCTGCCGGTCGAGGCCCGGCCCGAGTCGGCCGTCTACCGCGCGGGACGGTTCGTGCGCCGCCACCGCGTCGGCGTGATCGCGGCAGCGGCCGTGGCGCTGGCGGTCGTCGTCGGCGCGGGCCTCGCGCTGTGGCAGGCCGCCGAGGCCGACCGCCAGCGGGCCGCGGCCTCGCGCGAGGCCGCGGCCTCGGCCCAGGTGGCGACGTTCATGACGGACCTGTTCCGAGAGTCCAACAGCGCCGAGGTGCGCGGCGACACCGTCTCGGCACGCGACCTGCTCGACCAGGGCTTGGCCCGCATCGACTCGCTCGCCGAGACGCCCGACGTGCAGGCGGATCTGTTGGACGTGCTCGGCGAGATCTACGGTCGCCTCGGCCGGTTCGAGCAGGCGCAGCAGGCGTTCACACGCGTCGTTGAGATCCGCCGCCAGCAGGGCGACAGTCTGAGCGTGGTCGCCGCGCTAGCGGCGCTCGCCGCCGTCCGGGATGACGAGCGGGCGTTCCCGGAGGCCATCGAGATCTACCGGACGGCGCTCGCCCGGGCACGAGACGCCCGGGCGCCGGACTCGCTCCGGGCCGCGCTCCACCTCGGCCTGGGCGAAGCGCTGGTCCAGAACGATGACCTCGCCGGCGCCATCCGCGCTCTCGACGCGGCCACCGGCTTCGCCGACCGCACGTTCCCCGCAGACGCACCCCAGGCGCAGTCCATCCGCTCGCTCCGGGCCAAGGTGCTGGTGCGCCAGGAGGACTACGCCGGCGCGCGTCGGCTCTACGAGCGAAACATCCGCCAGCTCCGGGCGAACGACCCGAGCTCGTGGTTGGCCGGCGAGCTAAACAGCCTCGCCTTCGCTTTCAAACGCAGCGGCGACCCAGCCGCTGCGGTCCCGCTCTACCAGGAGGCGCTGTCCATCCTCGAACGGACGGACCGCGAAGGCCACCGCGACCGGTCGGTGCTGCTGTCCAACCTCGCCGCCGCAGCCTACGAGGTGGGAGACGTCCAGACGGCCGAGCGGTCGTTGGTCGAGAAGCTCGACTTGGAGACGACCTACCAAGAGCCCGGCCACTGGCGGATCGGGAGCGCGAACGGCTCGCTCGCCGACTTCTATGAGCGACAGGGACGTTCTGCGCCGTCGCTCTGGCATTGGCGTCAGCAGGTCGAGATCTACACCGCCGCGCTGGGGCCGGGGCACTCCTGGACGGCCACCGCCCACGCCAGCCTCGGGCTCACGCTGCTGTCCGCGGGCGACGCCCCAGGCGCTGGCGCCGAGTTCGACGCCTGCGCCCGCGCGCTCCACGAGCGGCTCGCTGGCGGCGACCCGTTCGACCTGGACACTAAAAACAGCTTGGCACGTCTGATCGAGACGCTCGATGAGCGCGGGCTCCCTCAGCGCGCTCAAGCCTTCCGGGAGCTCCTGGCCGCCGGCTCCTGACGCCACGGCCAAGCCCGACTGGCGGTTCGTTTCGGCAGGCTCGGGCTCGCCGGCGTCGTCCGCCAGCGGGGCGGGGTGGACGGCGGAGCTACGCGGGCTCGTGGACGCTGACACTCCGCGCGTAGACGGTTCCTGGGTCGAAGTCGTGCCCCTCGGGCCACACCACTGTGCCCGCCTCAACGCGGACTCGGGCGAAGTATCCAGAGTCTGCCAAGCGCTGGAAGAACGCGCTCTGGTGGTAGGGCGCGGTGTCGAACAAGCGCTCTTCCCCAGTTTCAAACCGGACGCGGAGCACGGAGTCACCGACTGAGCGAGCGGCTGTAATTCTGCGGACCGCCATCAACGGAGGGGGCGATCTTAAACACGAGCTCGCCTGCTGCCGCGAGCGCCCAACTGGCTTTCAACTCCTCGGCGTGGATCTCCACCCACGCCTGGGCCAGCTCCATCTTGAGGCGGGGGAGCGTACCGTCCAGCACCTCGCCAGCCGGGATACGGAGCACGGCTTCTTCGTCCTGAACGAGATGGCGGGCATCGGCACGTTGGGCGGCGCGGTGCCAACGTACCGATGCCCGTGCGGGTCACGCCTCGGCCCCGGGCGCCATCGGCACGTCGCGCTGGCGGTCCGTCTCGGCAGGCTCGGGCTCGCCGGCGTCGTCCGCCAGTGGGAGGTCGCCGGCGGGGACGGTCTCCAGTGAGACGCCGCCCTCAGCCGCGTCGATCACCACGGCGTCGCCGTCGGAGACCAGGCCCGACAGGATCTGCTCGGCCAGCTTGTTCGCGACCTGCCGCTGGAGCACGCGCTTCAGGGGCCGGGCGCCGAACGCGGCGTCGAAGCCCTCGGCCGCGAGCGCGTCCTTGGCCGAGTCGGTCAGGACGAGCCGGACGCCCTGACGCTCGGCCAGCTGGCGCGTCCGCTCGAACAGGATTTCGACGATGCGGCGGATCTGGGCGCGACCGAGCGGGCGGAACACGACGGTCTCGTCGATCCGGTTGAGGAACTCGGGACGCAGGCGCTGGCGCAAGAGCGCGGTCAGTTCGTCGCGCAGGGCGTCCATCTCGGGCTCGGTGATCTCCTTGTCGGTCCCCAGCTTCTGGGTGATCATCTCCGACCCCAGGTTGGAGGTCATGATGATGATGGTGTTCGAGAAGTCCACCACCCTGCCCTTGGAGTCGGTCAGGCGCCCGTCGTCGAGCACCTGGAGGAGCACGTTGTAGACCTCGGGGTGGGCCTTCTCGAACTCGTCCAGCAGCACGACCGAGTACGGCCGGCGGCGGACGGCCTCAGTCAGCTGCCCCCCCTCGTCGTAGCCGACGTAGCCGGGAGGCGCACCCACCAACCGGGAAACCGTGTGCCGCTCCTGGTACTCCGACATGTCGATGCGGACGAGCGCGCCCTCGTCGTCGAACAGCTGCTCGGCCAGCGCCTTCGCCAGCTCGGTCTTGCCGACGCCAGTCGTGCCCAGGAAGATGAACGAACCGAGGGGCCGGTCGCCCTCCTGGAGCCCGGCGCGCGACCGCCGCACAGCGTTGGACACGGCCTCGACCGCCTCGGGCTGGCCGACGACGCGCTTCTCGATCTCGTCCTCCAGGTGGAGCAGCTTGGCGCGCTCGGTCTCCAACATCTTCGAGACCGGGATGCCAGTCGCCCGACTGATCACGTCGGCGATGTCCTCGGCGTCGACCTCCTCCTTGAGCATCGCGCCCGACTTCTGGACCTCGGCCAGCTGGCGGGTCGCGTCGGCGATGGCTTGCTCCAGGGCGGGAATCTGGCCGTAGCGAATCTCGGCCACCTGGCCGAAGTCGCCCTGGCGCTCCAGGTCGGCGGCCTGGGTCTTGAGCTGGTCGATCTCGGCGCGGGACTCCTTGATGGTCGTCACCAGGTCGCGCTCCTGCTCCCAGCGCGCGCGCAGCCGGTCGCGCTCCTCCTCCAGGTTCGCCAGCCGCTCGGTGATCTCTTGGACTTGGGCGTCGTCGCTCTCGCGCTTGACGGCCTCGCGCGCGATCTCCTGGGTCCGGATCTCGCGCTCGACGGTATCCAGTTCTTCAGGCGTGGAGTCGATCTCGATCCGCAGCCTACTGGCGGACTCATCGATCAGGTCGATGGCCTTGTCGGGCAGGAAGCGGTTGGAGACGTAGCGGTCGCTCAACTCGGCCGCGGCCACGATGGCGCCGTCGGTGATGCGGACGCCGTGGTGGACCTCGTAGCGGTCCTTGATCCCGCGCAGGATCGCGATGGTGTCCGGGACGGAGGGCTCGGCGACCAGCACCATCTGGAAGCGGCGCTCGAGCGCCTTGTCCTTCTCGAAGTACTTCTGGTACTCATCGAGGGTCGTCGCGCCGATGGCGCGCAACTCGCCGCGCGCGAGCGCCGGCTTCAGGATGTTGGCCGCGTCCATGGCCCCGTCGCCGCCGCCAGCGCCGACCAGGGTGTGGATCTCGTCGATGAACAGGATGATCTCGCCGTCGGCGTCCGAGACGTCCTTGACGACGGCCTTGAGCCGGTCCTCGAACTCGCCGCGGTACTTCGCGCCGGCGATCAGCGCGCCCATGTCGAGCGACAGCACGCGCTTGTTCTGCAGCCCCTCGGGCACGTCGCCCTCGACGATGCGGATCGCCAGCCCCTCGGCAATCGCCGTCTTGCCGACGCCGGGCTCGCCGACCAGCACGGGGTTGTTCTTGGTGCGGCGGCTCAGGATCTGGAGCACGCGGCGGATCTCGTCGTCGCGCCCGATGACGGGGTCGATCTTGCCGGTCCGGGCGGCCTCGTTGAGGTCGCGCGCGTAGCGGTTGAGCGCGTCGTACTTCGACTCGGCGTAGGGGTCCTGGACGCGCTGGCCGCCGCGCACGTCGCGCAGCACCTCCATCAGCGCGTCCTTGGTCACGCCCTGCCCGCGCAGCGCGTCCGCCACCACGCCGTCGCCCTGGGCGAGCGCCATCAGCAGGTGCTCGGTCGCGACGTACTCGTCGCCCAGCGCCTCGGCCTCCTGGAGCGCTAGGTCGAACGCCTTGTTGAGGTCCTGCCCGACGTATTGACCGGACACGCTGGCGCCCGTCACCGTCGGCAGCTTGTCGATGGCGCGGTCCGCCAGCGCGGAGAGCGTGTCGGCGTTGGCCTGCAGGCGCGAGAGCAGCGTCGGGACCAGGCCGCCCTCGTCCTGCAGGAACGCTTTGACGAGGTGGGCGGGCTCCAGGCCCTGCTGGTTGCGGGCCTGGGCGATGTCGAGAGCGGCCTGGACGGCCTCTTGGGCCTTGACGGTAAACTTTTGGAGGTTCATAGCGAGAGGGGAGGGCCGGGAGAGAGACGGCGCGGCAGCGGCGCCTTGCTCCCGGGGGGTGTTCGGAAGGTTCGTGGGGTGAGACCTTGCAGACGGCGTGCCACGGCCGCCGTCGCTGTCACGATGTCATCCGTTATTGGCCTATGCCGCTTCAGGAACCCCCCGCCCGGTCCGATACCCCGCCCATGTCCTCATCCACGTCCCCCGCTAGCCCCACGGTGCTGCTCGCCTTCCGCGCCACGGTGCTCTGCGGCGGTGTGTTGGCGCTCGCGTACTGGAGCTTGCTGGGGTTGATCGGGTCTCCCGCCCACGACGTGACGGTGGCGTGGCTCGCGATCGGGGTGTGGACCGCCGGTGTGGTCGTAGGCTCCTACGTCGGCACGTGGACGACGGGGGACGTCCTGGGGGGCGCGACCGCTTACCCTGCGATCACCTCCATCATCGCGTGCTGGATCCACTTTAGCCAAGCGCTCAACTGGACCATGGCGCTGGCCCTGAGCAGCGTGATCATAGCCACGGGGCTCACGATGGTGATCTACGCCCGGTCCCGGCGGTCGCTGGTGGCCCAACTGGCCGCCTTCCTCGTCGGCCTCGTCGGCACGGCGCTGCTGGCCGCCGGCCCTGACCTGGGCGTCGCCGTGTTCGCGTTCTACATGGTGGGGCTGGCCGTCGGCGCGTACCTCGCTGGCCTGGCGCGGCTGACCGTGCTCGACAAGCTCCGTGCTGGCCGCGACCAGGCCGCGGAGCAGCAGCGGCTGCTCCGCACCATCATCGACGCCATCCCCGACTTCGTGTTCGCCAAAGACGCCGACGGCCGGGCGACGCTGTGCAACCTCGCCAAGGCCCGCGCCTTCGCCTCCGGCGACCCCGAGGCGCTCGTCGGCCTGACCGAGTTGGAGGCCTTCCCCGGCGACCCCGCCGCGGCGCGGTACCACGCCGACGACATGCGCGTCATCGAGACCGGCGAGCCCATGGTCGACGTCGAGGAGCCCGCCGAGATCGGCGCCGAGCCCCGCTGGCTGCTCACCACCAAGGTGCCGCTCCGGTCCGCCGACGGCGCGGTGGTCGGCTTGGTCGGCGTGGCGCGCGACGTCACCGACGCGAAGGCGGCCAAGGCGGAGTTGGTGGAGGCCAAGGAGGCGGCCGAGGCCGCGACGCAGGCCAAGAGCGAGTTCCTGGCCAACATGTCCCACGAGATCCGGACGCCCATGAACGGCGTCATCGGGATGACCTCGCTGCTGATGGACACCCCGCTCGACCGCGAGCAGCGGGACTTCGTCGAGACCATCCGGACGTCGGGCGACGCGCTGCTCACGATCATCAACGACATCCTGGACTTCTCCAAGATCGAGGCCGGAAAGCTGACCCTGGAGCACCACCCGACCGCCTTGCGGGAGACGGTCGAGGAGGCCTTGGAGATGGTCGCCGCTCAAGCAGCTGGGAAGGGCCTGGCGCTGGCTTGCGTCGTGGACGAACGCGTGCCCCACACGGTCCGGACGGACGCGACACGCGTACGCCAAGTGCTGGTGAACCTGCTGTCGAACGCCGTCAAGTTCACGTCGACGGGCTCCGTCTGCGTCCACGTCAGCGCGACGTCCGTCGAGGGCCGGCCGCTGATCGAGTTCGCGGTCCAGGACACCGGGATCGGGATCGCGCCCGACAAGCTCGACGTGGTGTTCGAGAGCTTCTCCCAGGCCGACGCCTCGACGACGCGCCAGTTCGGGGGGACCGGGCTCGGGCTCACCATCTGCCGCCGCTTGACGGACTTGCTCGGGGGCGAGATGAGCGTCGAGAGCGAGCTCGGCGCCGGCTCGACGTTCCGGTTCTCGATCGAGGCACCGGAGGTGCCCGCTCCGACACCGCAGGGGCCGACCTACCTGACGGGTCGTCGCGTGGTGATCGCGAGCGACCACGCCGTCCATCGGGCGGCGCTCGAAAGCGTGACGAGGCAGTGGGGGATGCAGGCCACGGCGACGACTCTCCCCGAGGCGCTGGCGGCCGTGACGGAGGCCGCTGAGCCGGTGGACCTCTTGCTCGACGCGTACTCCAACTCGGACGTACTGGAGCTAACGCGCGCCCTCGCCTCCCAGGCAACCCGCGTGGTCGTGCTCGTGCCCGTCACGGCCGAGGCGTCCCTGGGCCAAGCGACCCAGGGCCTCGACGTCGCGGTCGTCCGCCAGCCGTTCCGGGCGGCGTCGCTGCGCGAGGCGTTGGCCGAGACGACCAAGCCGGCGGCGCCGGCCCGAATCGCTCGGCCCCGCTCGGCCGCGCGCGTGCTGCTGGCCGAGGACAACCTCGTGAACCAGAAGGTGGCGGTGCGCCTGCTCGACCGCCTGGGCGTCGACCCCGACGTGGTCGCCAACGGGGCCGAAGCCGTCGAGGCCGCTGGCCGCCAGCGCTACGACGTGGTGTTCATGGACATCCAGATGCCTGGGATGGACGGGCTGGAGGCCACGCGCGCCATCCGCGCCGCCGGCGGGCACCAGCCGTGGATCGCCGCGCTGACGGCCAACGCGATGGACGGAGACCGCCAGGCGTGCCTGGACGCCGGCGCCGACGCCTACCTCACCAAACCCGTCACGCTCGACGCGCTCCGGGAGGCGCTCGGCACGGCCCCGGTAGCGAGTCGCCGCCGGCCTGTTCTAACGGAGCAGGTGTAGCGAAAGCAGGACCGGACCCGCTTTAGAAGTCCGGTGCCCAGGCGATACCGGATCCAACCCCTCGGCCGCTCGATGCACGACCCCCAGCACTTCCGCCACCTCCTGACCCTCCGCTACGCGTCGGCGCTGGTCCTGATCGCCGTGCTGGCGATCGCGACCCAGGGGCTGGTCCAGCACTCGCTCTCGGCCCAGGCCGACGACGCGCGCGAGATCAACCTCGCCGGCCGGCAGCGGATGCTGAGCCAGCGCATCGCCAAGCACGCGCTCGAAACCCGCGTCGCCCCAGACCCGGCCCCGGCGCTCGCCGCCATGCGCGCCGACGTCGCCGGTTGGGCCGCCACCCACCGCGCGCTCTTGGACGGCGACCCCGCCCGGGGCTTAACCGGCATCCAGAGTTCGAGCGCGCGCGCGACCATGGACTCGCTGTCGAGCGCCGTCGCCGCGGTCGTCGGCGCGAGCCGCCAGTCGCCCGTCGACGTGGAGGCCATCCTGGCGGCCGAGCGCTCCTTCTTGCCGGCCATGGACCGCGTGGTGTTCGTCCTCGACGCCGAGGCGTCGGCCTCCGTCCGGGCGCTCCGCTGGATCGAGGGCGGGATGACCGGCGTGCTGCTGCTGCTGCTGGTGGCGCTCGCCCGCTTCGTCTTCCAGCCGGCCGTGGAGTGGGGGGCCCAGGCCATCACGGCCTCGCGCTCGCGGCTGGCGGACCCGTTGGGCGACGACGAGGGCGGCGACGGGGCCGGGGCGGCGGGCTCCCTCGTCGCGTTCCGCTGGGTGCTCGCGTCCTCGGCCGCCGCCGTCCCGCTGTTCTGGTTGGTCTACCGCGCCCTGGACCCCAGCGGCTTCGACCCGCTGGCGCTCCGGCTCGCCTTCAGCGCGCTCGCCCTGGTCGTGCTCGGGGCGACGTTCCTGAGCGGCTCGGCCCGCCGGTGGGTCTGGGGGGCGACCTTGGTGCTGAGCTCCGTGATGGTGGCGTACTTCACCTGGCTCGGCGTCCTCAACGACCTCGACGCCTCCTGGACCATCGGCCTCCTGACCGCCGGCTCCGCCTCGGCGCTCGCGCTCGCGCCCTACGCCCGCTCGGTGCGGAGCGTGTGGATAGCCATCGGGGCGCTGTGGGGGGTGATGATGGCGACGCTCGCCGTCGCGGGCGCCCCCTTCGGAGGCTCCCTGCTGCTCGGGGGCTACTTCACGGTGATGGCCCTGCTGGTCGGCTTGGGCTCGACGGTCCAGGTCCGGACGCGGCTGGCGCTGCAGTCCCACCGTGACGAGGTGGTCCGGCGGGGCCAGCTGCTCCGGACCGTCATCGACGCCATCCCCGAGCACATCTACGTCAAGGACCGCGAGGGGCGGTGCGTGGTCCGAAACACGTTCTCCGCCAACTTGATGGGGCTGGAGGACCCCGCCCAAGCCGTTGGCCTGACCGTCTTCGACACCTCGGAGGACGCCGACGTGGCGGAGGGGTACTGGGCCGCCGAGGACCGGGTCATGCAGAGCGGCGAGCCCGAGTTGGAGGCCGAGGAGCGGTTCGTGTTCAACGGCGAGACGGGCTGGATCGTCAGCTCGCGGATCCCGCTGCGTGACGACGACGGCGCCGTGGTGGGGCTGGTCGGGGTCTCGCGCGACGTGACGCAGGAGCGCCGCGCCGCGCTCGAGGTCGCCGAGCACCGCCGCCTGCTCCGGACCGTCATCGACGCCATCCCGGACTCGATCGTGATGCTCCGCGACAACGACCACGTGACGATGGTCAACCAGGCGGCCGCCCGCGACTTCCCCAGCCACAGCGACGCGTCGGAGATCGAGGGCCGCACGCTGGGCGAGCTCCTGCCGCCGGCCGCCGCCGCCCTGTTCGCCGACGGATGCCGCACCATCGCCGAGAGCGGACAGGCGATCCTCAACGTGGAGCACCGCGCGCCCGGCGACGACGGCCGGACGCTGTCGACGTCGCGCGTGCCGGTCAAGGACGCCGACGGACAGGTCGTCGGCGTCGTCGGCGTGACGCGCGACGTCACCGCCCAGATCGAAGCGCGCGAGGCGCTCGTCCGCGCCCGGGACGCCGCCCAGGCCGCGACGCAGGCCAAGAGCGAGTTCCTGGCCAACATGTCCCACGAGATCCGCACGCCCATGAACGGCGTCATCGGGATGACCTCGCTCTTGATGGACACCCCCCTCGACCGCGAGCAGCGGGACTTCGTCGAGACCATCCGGACGTCGGGCGACGCCCTGCTCACGATCATCAACGACATCCTCGACTTCTCCAAGATCGAGGCCGGGATGCTGTCGCTCGAGGTCCACCCCTTCGAGTTGCGCAAGGCCGTCGAGGAGGCGCTCGACCTCGTGGCCCAGCCCGCCGCCGAGAAGGGCGTCGAGCTGGCGTACTTGATCGAGGACGGGGTCCCCCGGACGGTCCGGGGCGACGTGACGCGCGTGCGGCAAGTGCTGGTGAACCTCCTGTCGAACGCCGTCAAGTTCACGCCCTCCGGCTCCGTCTGCGTCCGCGTCAACGCCTCGTCGCCGGACGCCGCCGCCGGGGCCACGACGGAGATCGAGTTCGCGGTGCAGGACACCGGGATCGGGATCGCCGCCGACAAGCTCGGGCTGGTGTTCGAGAGCTTCTCCCAGGCCGACGCCTCCACGACCCGCCAGTTCGGCGGGACCGGGCTGGGGCTCACGATCTGCCGCCGGCTGACCGAGATGATGGGGGGCGAGATGGGCCTCGAGAGCGAGCTCGGCGCGGGCTCCACGTTCCGGTTCTCGATCCAGGCCGAGGTCGCCGCCTCGGAGAAGCGGGTCTTCCTGCGCAGCGAGCAGCCGGCGCTGGAGGGCCGCCGCGTGCTGATCGTGGACGACAACGACGTGAACCGCGAGATCCTGACCCGGCTGTCTTCGCGCTGGCGGATGGAGTCCGACGAGGCGCGGTCGGGCGCCGAGGCCATCGCGGCGTCGGCCCTGGCCCGGGAGCAGGGGCGGCCCTACGACTTGGTCCTGCTCGACATGCAGATGCCCGGGATGGACGGGCTGGAGGTGGCCCAAGCGCTCCGCGGCCCCGACGGCCCGGTGATCGTGATGCTGACGTCGATCTCGCGCGAGGGCGGGCTGCGCGAGGTCGCCCGCCAGGCCGGCGTCCACCGCCTGCTCTACAAGCCCACCAAGCCGTCCCAGCTCTACGACGTCCTGATCGAGGCCTTCGACGGCCGCCCCGCCCCCGAGCCGGCCCCGCCCGCCGGCCCGCCCGGCACGACGGCCTGGATCGCGCGCCCGGACCCCCCGACGCTGGACCCGGCCGCGGTCCGGATCCTGCTGGCCGAGGACAACGTGGTCAACCAGAAGGTGGCCCTCCGCCTGCTCGACCGCCTAGGCCACACCGCCGACGTGGTCGCCGACGGCGCCGAGGCGCTGGCGGCCGTCGAGGCCCGGGCTGGGGCCGGCGGCGCCTACGACGTGGTGTTCATGGACGTGCAGATGCCCGAGATGGACGGGCTGGAGGCCACGCGGCGCATCCGCGCCTCCGACGTCGTCACGAACCAGCCCTGGATCGTCTCCCTGACGGCCAACGCCATGGAGGGCGACCGCGAGGCCTCGCTCGACGCCGGCTCCGACGACTACGTGCCCAAGCCGGTCCAGCTCCAGTCCATGCGCGAGGCGATCGAGCGCGCCGTCCAGAGCCGCGCCGGCCGCGCCCGCGACGCCCGCCAGTCGGTGGCGGAGGGCTAGGCCGAGCGGGGGCGTGCCCCCTACGGCCGGCCCCTACGCCACGCCCGCGTCCTCGGCCCACTGGCGGAGCGCGGCGGCGTGGTCGCCCGACACCGTCGGCACGCGGACGTCCAGGAGCACGTACAAGTCGCCCTTGCCGGTCTCGGTCTCGACGCCCTGGCCCCGGACGCGCAGCCGGGTGTCGGGCTGCGTCCCGGGCTTGACCTTCAGGCGCACCGTCTTCCCGTACGCCGTCTGGACCTCGCGCGTGGTCCCGGCCATGGCCTCGACCGCCGAGATCGTCTCCGTCGTCGTCAGGTCGTCGCCGTCGCGCGAGAACCGGGTGCTGGGGGACACGCGGAAGGTGATGAAGAGGTCGCCGGAGGTGCCGCGCCCGCCTGGCGCCGGGTCGCCCTTCCCCGCCAGCTTGATCTTGAACCCGTCGCGGACGCCCTTGGGCACGGTGATCCGGATGCCCTCGCCGCCCGACGTCCGGATCTCTTGCCGGCCGCCCTCCAGCGCCTCGTCGAACGACAGCCGCACGGTCGCGTCCACGTCGCGGCCGCCCCGGTAGGTCGGCTCGCCGGCGCCGGCGGCGCCGCCGAAGAACTGGTCGAAGATGCCGCCCAGCCCGCCGCCTCCGCCGAACGTGAACGCGTCCTGGTCCATGCCCGGCCCGGCGCCCTGGGCGTCCACGCGGACGTAGGTGCCGTCCGGCGCGCGGTAGACCCGCCCCCCGCCGTCGAACCCGCCGAAGCCCCCGCCGCCGAAGCCGGCGCCACCGAACGGGTCGCGCTGGGCCTGGTCATGCGCGCGGCGTTTGGTCTCGTCGCCCACGACGTCGTAGGCGGCCTGGATCTCCTTGAACCGGTTCTCGGCGTCGGGGTCGCCGGCGTTGGTGTCGGGGTGGTACTGCTTGGACAGGGTCCGGTACGCCTTTTTGATCTCCTTGGCGGAGGCGTCGGAGGCCACGCCGAGCGTGGCGTAGGGGTCGGGGGGAGCGGGCACGTGCGCGGGGTCGGGGCGGGGCTAGTACCGCGCGGCGGCCCGTCTCTGTTCCTCCGCGGGGTGGCGGGCGCCGGGTCGGGGGGGCGCTGGCCCCGGGGCCGGGAGGGGGCTTCGGGAGGTGCCTGATTCTTGTTCCGGAAGGGCTTCGGCTCTGGCCGTGCCGTACTCTCGGCCCCCCTCACTCCCCTCACTGATGACGCAACTCTGGTACTGGATCGGGACGGCCGCGATGGCTGGCGGCTCCGCTTACTTCGGCCTAGCCGCCACGCGCGCCGTCGAGCGCCGCTGGCAGGTGGTCTCGTCGCTGTACTTCTTCATCTGCCTGATCGCGTTCGCGCTCTACCTCATCATGGCGACGGGCTACGGGTCCTACGTCGCGGATGGCGGCCAGAACACGGTCTGGATTCGCTACGTGACGTGGTTCCTGTCGACGCCGCTCTTGATCATCGCCCTGACGTACCTCGGCCGGTCCACGTCGACGCTGACGTGGGCGCTCCTGGGCGCCAACGCGTTTATGATCGCGACGGGCTTCGTCGCGACGATCCTGCCGGAGTCCACGCCGGCGGCGCTGCACCTGGTCTGGTGGACGATCTCGACGGGGGCCTACGTCGCCATCGCGGTGGCCTTCCTGGGCCGCTACAAGCGCGAGGCGCTGGCGGAGATGCCGAACTCGGGCTCGGTGTTCGACCGGATCGTGCTGGTGCACCTGGTCCTGTGGACGGCGTACCCCGTCGTCTGGCTGCTGTCGCCCGAGGGCTTCGGCCTGGTGCCCGGCCCCGTCGAGGCGGCGTCGTTCGCGATCCTGGACATCGCGGCCAAGGTCGGCTTCGGGTTCCTGGCCTTCAACTCGCTCAAGACCATCGAGTCCAACGGCGACGCGGCCACGTTCGCGCCGGCGCAGATGGCGACGGTCTAGCCGGTGGAGCCGCTCGCGACGCCCGGCCTCGACGTCGAGCGCGACCCCGGCTACGTCCGCCAGTCGGCGGCGGTGAGCCGGGCGACGCGCTGGGCCATGAGCGCCGTGGTCGTGCTCGCGCTGGCGGGCGCGTTCGGCGGGGCCGGGCCGCTGGTGCAGGCGCGCGCGTCCTCGGGCCCGCTGTCGGTGGACGCGGCCCGGTTCGCGCGCCTGGACGCCCCGCTCGTGGTCCGGGTGGCGCTGCCGCCGGGCGACTCCGCGTTCACGATCACCGGCGACCTCGCCCGCGACCTGCAGATCGAGTCCGTCGCGCCGGCACCCAGTGCCGAGTCGACGGTGGCAAGCGGGCACCGGTTCGTCGTGGACGCGCCGGGCGGGGCCGTCGTCCACGCCCGACCGCTGCGGTTCGGGGTCCTGCGCGGGGCCGTCCGGCTGGACGGCGGGCGCGAGGTCGGGGTCCGGATGGTGGTGTATCCCTGATGGACGCCATCCTGCGCGGGGCCGCCGTCTACGGCTTCCTGCTCGTCATCTTCAGCGCCCTGGGCCGGCGGACGCTGTCCCAGAGCACCAACTTCGACCTGGTGCTCCTGATCATCATCGGCCAGAGCACGCAGCTGGCGCTGCTGGGCGACGACTACTCCGTCACGAACGCGTTCCTGCTGATCGTGACCCTGCTCTCGATCCACATCGGCCTGTCGTCGCTGAAGAACCGCAACCGGCTCAGCGAGAAGTGGCTCGGCGGCGGCCCGCCGGTCGTGGTCGTGGACGGCGGGCGGCTGCTGGAGGAGCGAGCCCGGGCCATCGGCGTGGGCGAGGACGACGTGCTGCTCGCCGCCCGCCAGTCGCACGGGCTGTCGCGGCTGTCGCAGGTCCGCTACGCCATCGTCGAGCGGACGGGCGAGATCTCCGTCGTCCCGGCCGAGGGCGAGGGCTGAGCGTCCGGCCGAGCACCCCGGGCTGCCACTGGCGGGCGGCGTCGCCAGTCGGTGGTTCGCTTCGGCCTTTGATCGGCACCGCCGGTCCCGAGTCGCCAGGCGCGACTAGCGGAGGGAGTCGGGCCGGACGGTGAGCCGAGCGCCCGGCGTGCCTGCGCGCGCCGTCCGGATGCGCTCTGCGGCGACGCCGCGCCGGGCGAGCTGAGTCCGGGCGCCGGCGACGGCGGCGGAGTCGCCGGCGAGCGTGACGGCAAGCTGGCGGTGCCGGCCGAGCAGCGCCGCCAGCTGGGGAGCGGAGGCGGAGTCGGGCAGGGCGCGCCCACTGAGGACGACCTGGCGCAGGGTGGCGGCCTGAGCGGGAAGCCCGAGCGACTGGCTGAGCTGGCGGGCGATCACCGTGCCCGTCTCGGCGCTCAGCCGCCGGGGCGTGGCGACGGTCACCTCGACGGCGGGCTCGGCCGTCTCCGCCTCGACGCGGACCGAGCCGCCCAGCACCGCCGCGCTGTCGGGCAGCGCTAGCGCGCCGAGCGCGTCCGCCAGCTGGCCGCGCAACGCCGCCAGGGTGGCCGGGCCGGTCGGCGGGGGAGGGGCCGTCGCGGGCGCCGTGCGGACGGCGGGGCGGTCGGGCAGCGCGTTGGCGAACGCCTCCAGGTCGCCCGTCGACGCGAGCACCTGCTCCAGCTTGACCGCGACCGGCTCCCGGGCCGACTCGCTCGCTCGGGCGGACAGCGCGGCGGCTTGGTCGGCCGAGATCCAGCCCTCGGTCGCGACGCGCAGGCGGACGGACGTCGCGTCGTCGCCGTAGGCCACGTCGCGGTCGATGACGAACGCGGTCTCGTCGGCCTCCAGCAGCGCGACGGCCTGGTCGATGGCGCCCGACACGCGCGCCTCGCGCACGAACTCGCCCAGCGACGACGTGAGCGGGACCGACACGGCGGCCATGAACGCGACCACCAGCAGCACGCGAGCCGGCGTCGAGGCTAGGCCGGGGAGTCGGTCGAGCCATTGGAGGTGGCTGATCCGCGCCGCCAGCCCCGTCGCCTGCCCCGCCTCGTGCCACGCCCGCGCCGTCTTGACCACCTCGGCCCGGTTCATCCCGATGAGCAGGAACATCAGCATCCCGCTCAGCACGATCCCGGCCAGGTTGGCGCCGAACAGCAGCAGCGCGCCCTGGACGAACGAGCCCTTCCCCATCGCCAGCCCGAACCCGGCCACGCCCAGCGGCGGCACCAGCGCCACGGCCACGGCCACGCCGGGGATCGACGCCGAGAGCCTCGCCTCGCGCGACGCGGTCACGACGGCGCCCGCCAGCCCGGAGAACACCGCGATGCCCAAGTCCAACGTCGTCGGCCGCGTCCGGCTGGCGATCTCGTCGGTGACGACGGCGAACGGGAGCACGAGCGTCAGGAGCGCCGCCAGCGCCACGATGCCTGCCGCGCCCAGCACGATGGTGGCGAACGTCTGGACGAAGAGCCGCCCGTCGCCCACGGCGAGGGCCAGCGACAGCCCCAGGAGTGGCCCTAGGAGGGGCGCCACCAACATCGCCCCGATCACGACGGCGGTCGAGTTCAGCACCAGGCCCAGCGTCGCGATGGCGCCCGACAGGAGCAGCACGGCCCAGAACGGGACGTCGGTGTCGGTCGCGGCGACGGCGGTCTCGCGGTACAAGTCCGGCCGGTCCCAGGTCCGGAGCCCGAGGTGCTTCCGGGCGGCGGCCTCCAGCTTGGACTCGTCGTCGTCGGGGGCGTTGTCGAGGACCTTGTCTTCCTGCTCGGCCGGCTCGGTCAGTACGGGGTCGGAGGGCTTGGGCATCGGGCGGGGGGGAGCGCCGGTGCGAGACGCCCGACGCGGTCGGAAGGTCCGGCACCCTGTCCGGGCTCGGGCGTTGGTGCCGGCATGACGGATCTTTCTTCGACGGTCGCGCTGGTGGCCGGCGCCAGCCGGGGCGTCGGCAAGGGCGTCGCGCTGGCGCTCGGCGAGGCCGGGGCGACGGTGTTCGTCACCGGCCGCACGCTGAAGTCGGCCCGGCGGCGCGACGTGCCTGGCAACATCGACGAGACGGCTCGGGAGGTGACGCGGCTGGGCGGGCGCGGCGTCGCCGTCCAGTGCGACCACACGCGCGTCGAGGACGTCCGCGCGCTCGCCAGCGCCGTCCGCCAGCGCGGCGGGCTGGACGTCCTGGTGAACGCGGCCTGGGGCGGCAGCGAGGTCGGGATCGCCGTCCAGCCGTTCTGGGACCAGCCCCTGGCGCTGTGGGACGCGACCCAGCGCAGCGGCGTCTGGGCGGCCCTGCTGACGACCCGGTTCCTGTCCCCGCTCCTGATCGAGCGCAGGGGATTGGTGGCGACGGTCACGTTCTCCGACCGCGACCGCTACACCGGCTCGGTGTTCGACGACCTGGCGAAGGCGTCCCTGTCCCGACTGGCGTTCGGGATGGCCGAGGACTTCCGTCCCTGGGGCGTCACGTCGGTCGCCGCCTCGCCCGGCTTCGTCCGGACCGAGCGCGCGCTGGAAGCGGCCGGCGCGACCGAGCGGACGTGGGCGCGCAAACCGGAGTTAGCGGCATCCGAGAGCCCGCGCTACCTCGGCCGCGGCCTGGCCGCGCTCGCTGCGGATCCGGCGCGGTTTACCCAGACCGGCCAGACCGTCCTAGCTGCTGACCTCGCCCAGCGCTACGGCGTCACCGACCTCGACGGAAGCCATCCGGCCGCCTTCCGCTTGCCGGAGTAGCGACCGATCCGCGGTGAAACGCTTGACTGGCGGAGGCGGTGGCCGCCGACCAGAGCGCGGAGTTGGCTGGGCAGGGCAAGACGACTCCTCAACGGAGTCCAACCATGACCCGCGCCGCAAAGAACCTCAGACGCCCTACCGGTTGATCTCCGCGCCTTCCATCGTCTCCTCGATCCCTGGGGTCTCGGGCAGGACCGGGTTCCCCTCCTCGCCGACCACGCCGCCCAGCCACAGCCCCAGCGTCACCAGCATGACGATCGCCAGTCCGCCATGGGCCACGATCACGAGCGCCGGCCACGGCTCGTCCTTGGTCTGGCGGTAGAACAGGTAGGCCCCGCCGGCCGCCACCGCTACGAACCCCAGGACCAACCCCCAGCCGCGCCCCAATTGCGAAGCCGCGATCACCAACATCGTCAGCCCGGAGAGCGTGAACGCCCCGTGCAGCACGCCGACGCCCTTGCCGGACTTGATCCCCCGGAAGTGGTACGCCGCCATCATTAGGCCGATGACGGCTCCGAAGGACAGGACGATCAGGGCGAAGACGGATAGGGCCAAGGCGGCGAGGGAGAATGGAGGCCCATCATACCCGACGCGCTCCGCGAACGCCATCGGAGAATCCTCCATCGGCTGTCGCGCCCGCCTTCCTACTGGCGGCGCCGGGCGCCAGCGCAGGACCAACGCGGAGTGAGCCCGGTCCGCGCGACAAACGCCCGGAGACCCCTTTGCGGATGGGCAACGGGCACTAGGGCCCCGAGCGGCACCCCCTCGGTTCGCGCGAGGCTGATGGGCGGCTGCCCCGTGGAACTAGAGCCGGACCCCGCCGCCCAGGCTCAGGAGCGGACGGGCGCGGTACAGGTCGGTCCCCACGTTGAGAACGCGCGCGTCGACCTGGACGAACGCGCGGCGGCCGAGCGAGAACCGGCTCCCACCCCCGAGGATGACCGCGGCCGTCGTGAACGCGCTCCGGTCGACGAACGAGTCCCGGAAGCACCCGTCGTCGATCGAGCAGGGGGAGTCCTCCGACTCGGCTTGACGCATCCCGGCCACCCCCAGCGTCAGGTAGGGGCCGGCCACGCTCCGGGTGAGCAAGACGTCCCACGTCCCCCCGACAGCGACCACCCTGGAGGCGTACGGGGTCTCCGGCGAGAGGAACGCGAACGCGCCGAGCCGGTCGCCCGGGCTGGTTCGGTATGCCACCGCGGCGGTCACTCCAGGGGAGATCGTCCCGGCGTTCGCGCCGATGACGGCGTGGCCGGTGTACACGCCCGAGACCGTGAGGCGGCCGTCGGTCTGAGCGCTGGCCGCCGCGGTAGCCAGCAGCAGGAGCAACGTTGCACGCATGGCGCCTCAGGAGGAGTTTAAGCCCTTAGGCCGCCCCGCTGGCGGGGTCCTTCTCCACGCCGCCCCGGGGGAGCGTGGCCGTCTTCTGCGTCTCCTTGGGCGCGCCCGCCTTCTCGGCCTGCGCCTCGGCCTTCTTCTGGGCGTCGATGGCCTTGTCGATGGTCTTCTTGAGCTTGCGGTACGCGTTGGGCCGGAGCGCGGACGGCGCGAGCAGGAACGCCAGCGTACCCCTGCCGGGCTGGACGTCGGCCCAGGCCTCGACCTCGACGTCGATCCGGGCCACGCTGGCGGTCTTCATCTGGACGGCCCCGCCCCCGATCAGCACCGACACCAGGCGGCTCGACCACGGCTCGTGGCCGACGACCACGACCGTGTCGGCGTCGTCGGGCTCCGACTGGATCTCCCTCAGCACAGCGTCGGCGTCGGCCTCGTACAAGGCGTCGGTGACCCGGGCGGGCCCGGTCCACCCGCCGGCCTCGGCGGCGATCGCCAGCGTCTGGCGTGTCCGCGTCGCCGACGACGTGATCGCGCGGTCGGGCACGCTGCGCGAGGTCGTGAGGAAGCGGCCCATCTTGCGGGCCCCCTTCTCGCCCCGCTTGGCGAGCGGGCGCTCGTGGTCGTCGGCGAAGTCGGCGTCCCAGTCGGACTTGCCGTGGCGGAGCAGGAGGATCGTTTTCATTTACTGACCCAGGGGGAGGATGCCGGGCACCGGGACGCCGGTGTCGGTCTGGACGGGGAGGGGCACGCGCGGCGTCTCCTGCGTCGCCGCGTAGGCGAAGACGCCGATGAACCCGACCACGCCCACGACGAGCGCGCCCAGGAAGATGGTGTACGAGCGGCGGATCATGACGTACTTCTTCTGGAGCACGCTGCCGACGCCGTAGATGTCCTTGATCATCATCTCGTAGATCTGCGTCGGGTCCTGGACCACCTCCTTCATCACGTAGACGTAGTCCTCCTGGGGCATGTGGTGGAAGTTGCCGAAGAACAGGACGTTGGTCCGGTTCTCCATCGCGCTCTCCTTCGTCACCACGTGGCTGCTCACGCGCGGGCGCGCCGCGAGCACGGCGAAGATCAGCGAGCCCAGACAGCCGACCAGGAACAAGGAGGTCGGGATCAGCAGCCAGGGGTTCTTCTCGATGCCCGGCGCGATCGACGCGATGAGGATCGAGACGATCAGGCCGTTGATCGAGATCATGATGTTGGCCTTGGCGTCGGCGAGCGACGTGAGGTCCATGTTGACCCGGTAGTTGGTCCGGAACAGGGTCTCGATGCCGCGCTTGGTGCCGAGGTCGGCGAGCGCCTGGTCGGCCTTGGAGAGCGGCGCGGAGGCGACCTCGGTCATGGCCTCGACCTTGGCCTTCTTCTTTTTCTTGCGCTCGGGGTCGGCCTGGACGGGCGCGGCGCGCTCGCCGGCGACCTGGCTCATGTCGACCGTGCTGCCCGACTCCGGCACGTCCGTGGCGGGTGCGTCCTTGGCGGTCTCGTCCGTGGCAGGCGGGCTGGCGACGGGTTCGGGGTTCGAGGGGTCCATATTAGTAGGCGAAGCCGAGGCCGAAGGTGACTAAGGTCGCCTCGTCGGAGGCGCCGACGGTGAGGTTGACGAGCGCC
This sequence comes from Rubricoccaceae bacterium, assembly GCA_963789285.1. GTDB lineage: Bacteria > Bacteroidota > Rhodothermia > Rhodothermales > Rubricoccaceae > Rubrivirga. The sequence continues at coordinate 345,534 of CAWBJZ010000004.1, read as the reverse complement.
CGGTCGACGACCGAGAGCCACAGCCCGCCGCCGAAGCCCAGCTGGACGTCGTCGCTGTTGACCGTCGCGGTAGGGAAGGGGGAGTCCGAGGCCCAGACGCGGCCGGCGTCGGCGAAGCCGAGCACCCCCACCTCCAGCGGCAGCACGTAGGCGTCGACGTCGAGCAGCTTGGTCCGGAGCTCGGCCGAGGCGCTGGCGGACGACCGGCCGGCGAACCGCTCGCGGCGGTACCCGCGCAGCGACCCGTCGCCGCCGAGCACGGTGGCGTCGAAGAACGGGAAGTCGCCGACGATGTGCTCGCCGCCGGCGCGGAGCGCCAGCGTGAGCTGGGGCGCGAGCCGGAGGGGGAGGTAGGCCACGACCTCGCCTCCGACGGTCCCGTAGGCGTCGGCGGCGCTCGTCAGGCCGGCGAAGCCGGAGCCCTCGAGCGCGAAGCGCAGGCCTTGGCGGGGGTTGGTGGGGCTGTCCGTCGTGGACGCCGCCAGCCGGGCGTAGCCGCCGCCGTGCAACTGGGCCTCGAACGACTCGGCGGGCAGGAGCGAGATCGGGCCCGCCGCGGACTGGAGCGAGTCGCGCGTGGCGTCGGCGTAGCGCACGCTCGGGCCGACGACGAGCTGGAACGACTCGCCCAGCGAGACGCCCAGGCCGGCCCTCGCGCCGAGCTGGGCCAGGTTGCCCTCGATCAGCGGGCCGTCCGCGTCGGCGGTGCCGTTGCCCAACCCGTAGAAGTTGCGGGCGTAGCGCGGCGTCGAGCCGTACACGTCGACGTCCAGGTCGTAGCTGGCGAGGGCCTCGCGCATCCGGCCGGCGTACGAGCCGGCCACGCCGCCCGTCGCCGTGGCGTAGTTGGCCGTCACGGTGTGCGTCGCCGCGTAGGGGCGGAGCCGGAAGCCGGGCACGTTCCAGATCTTGGTCACGCCCAGGAGCGCGCCGTCGGTCGGGCGGTAGCCCACCGTCGGGATCGTGAACGTGTTGCCGAGCACGTGCTCGGTCGCGTCGTAGCGGTTGACGTTGGCCTCGTCGGTCCGGCGGTCCTCGACGGCCGGGCCGCTCTGGGCGATCTCCAGGCCGTCCGGCGTGTCGTAGATCGCCACGTCGCCGGCCGGGGCCACGACCTCGTCGGCGCCGCCGCCGCCGATCACGCGGACCGAGATCCGGCGCGGGCCGTCGCCGACGATGCGGAACACGTCCCGACCGTTGAACCCGTACATCCGCACCTCGTCGGTCTCGTCGGGGCGGAGCGTGCGTCGGTAGAGCACGCGCCCGGCCTCGCCGCCCTTGAACGAGCGGACCGTCACGGCCAGGGACCCGTCCGGCTGGCGGACGCCCTCGAACAGCTCGCGCTCGTCGCTCCCGATCACGTCGACGGTGCCGGCGTTGAGCTCGTAGTACTCCTCGGCCGCGTCGACCAGCCGGTCGCGGCGGCCGGTGAGCGCGCGCGTCCAGTAGTCCGAGACCTGGGCCTCGATGGGGGCGGGGAGGGCGGCGATGGACCGGTTGATGGCCGCGTCGGTGAGGGCGGCCTGGAGCTCTCCGGCGACCTCGCGCCAGTCCGCCAGCGTCAGCTCGTTCAGGAACCGGCGGTCTTGGTAGAACCCGTTCGTCGTCAGGCCGCGGATGCTCCCGTAGTCCTCGTCGATGGGCTGGAGCCGGCGGTCGAAGACCTGGAGCGCGGGCTGGAACAGGCCCCCGATGCCGTAGAAGGCGAAGTCGCGGTCGCGCGCGATGGGGCGGTACACCTTGCCCTGGGTCGAGTCCTCGCCGGTGAGCGAGGCGTCGAGCGTGCCGGGCTCGAAGGCGGCCCAACGCCACTGGTCGGCGTGGCGGTCCCAGTCGGCCAGGACCATGTCGAACAGGCGGGCACGGAGGTAGGCCCGCTGGTCGACGCGGTGGTCCTGGTCCTCGCGCATCTCCTCGCGGAGGTTGGCCGCCGAGACCACGTCGTCCATGCCCTCGAAGCCGGGCACGGCCGACATGTCGTCGTCGGGGCGGATCTCGTAGAGCGCCAGCCGGTTCGCGAACGTCTCCCGGTAGCGGCCCAGGCGGGGGTCGTCGGGGACGTAGACGATCTTGGGGTCGGGCTGGGCGACGCCGGCGGCGCGCGCGAGCGGCGAGGCGACGAGCGCGCCGTAGGGCGCCATGGCCGCGCGCAGCTCCAGCACGATGTCGCCGACGAGCCCGTCGCGGAGCTCGTAGGGCACCTGGGCCAGCCCGCTCTTCTCCAGCAGGCGCAGGCCGTACTCGTAGCCGTCGGCGCCTTGCAGCCGCAGCGACGTGGTCTGGAGCCCGCCGCCGCGCTTGACCGGGACCAGCCCGCCGGCCTCGGTCCCGAGGTCCAGGACGGGGAACTCGACGTCGGTCTTCCAGACGTCGCGGTAGTTCTCGCCGAACACGGCGCGCGTGAAGCCGCCGTTCTGGAAGCGGTCGGTCACGAAGTCGTCGTCGGCGGCCACGGTGACCGTCCCGCCCAGGTTGGCCGGGAGGTCGCTCGCCGCGACGTCGTCCGGGACCATCGTGTCCACCAGCTCGGCGTTCTCGGCCGCGATCTCGTAGCGGAAGGTGACTCGGGAGGTGCCGGTCGCGGGGTCGACCTCGACCGTCTCCTGCCACAGCCGCCCGTTGGCGAAGTAGACCAGGCGCTGGTAGCCCGGCGCCGAGGCGACGGCCTGGGCCCCGCTGGCGCCCGCGGCCGAGACGGCCCCGCCGCCGGTGCCGGAGACGAGGTGCGTCTGCTGGCGCAGCGTGTTGATGACGTCCTCGTAGGTCTGCAGGATGCGGTCGTGGCCGGCGGCCCACACCAGGCGGTCGTGCGTGGCGGCGATGGGGCCGAGCCCGGCGCGCAGCTGGCGGTAGCGGGGCGACGACAGGTCCTGGGCGGTGGTCCCGATGGTGCGCGAGACCAGCCCGGTGAAGGGGTCGCCGCGGTAGCCGGCGTAGGTGCCGCGCGAGATCAGCGGGTGGTGCGCCACGACCACGATCCGGTCGTCGTCGCGGTCCAGGATGATCTGCTCCAGCACGCGCGCCACGTCGGAGGGCGCGCGGATGTCCTGGTCCTCGGCCTCGCCCTCGGGGCGCTCGTCGGCGTCGAGCAGCCACCACGCGGTGTCGAGCGCGACCAGGCGCAGGCCCTCGGCCAGCTTGTCCTCGCGCGGCCCGCCGGACTGGTCGCCCGGCGTGAGCACGTCGGCGTCGAAGGCGCCGTCGAGCAGGTCCTCCAGCCGCTTGAGTCCGTCCTCGCCCTGCTCCCAGTCCCGGTCGCCGGGCACCACGACCACCTTGCCCTCCAGCCCCGCCAGCGCGGCGATCAAGGCGTCGACGGGCGCCTGGGCGCGGGCGCGGCCCGGATCGTCGGCCTCGGGCAGGCCGCCGTCGGTGACGTCGCCCAGGATCACGACGGTCGCGTCTTCTCCGGCGGCCCGGGCGTCGGCGGCGAGCGCGCGGATCACGGCGTCGGTCTCGGCGTCGCCGGTGTTGCCGGTCAGGAAGATGCGGTGGGCGACCTCGCCTTGGGGCAGCGCCGGCGTCGGGTTGTCGCGGACCTGGGGGGCGAGGTACGACTGGGTCGTCGCGCACCCGCCGACCAGGGCGGCGGCTGCGAGCAAAGCATAAAAACGGCGCATTCGGCTATCGTGTGGGGGCGTAGCGGAGCAGCAGGCCCGGTCCGTTCGGGCCCTCGCTGGAAACGTACATCGTGCCGTCGGCGGAGAACGCGAGCCCCTCCGGCTGAGGCACCAGGCCGGGGGGGAAGTCGAGGACGGCAAGAAGCGCGCCATCGGGCGACAGGACCGCCAGCGCCGTCCGGACGGACGACAGAACGTAGACCCGGCCGCTGATGGGGTGGACGGCGAGCGCAGACGGCTTGAAGTTTAGGCGCCCGTCGAGCTGGCGGCGGTCGAGGAGCGCGACCGGGGCGGGCGCCAGCCGCTCGGTCGCGAGGTCGAAGGCCCAGACCGAGCGGACGTCGCCCAAGTCGTCGCCGGGCCACTCCTTGCAGGCGATGAGCAGGCGGCCCTGGCCGTCGAAGGCCAGCCCCTCGGTGTCGTTCCGGCCCCTGAGCCCGGTCTCGATCCTGCGCGCGGCCGGGGCGCCGGTCGAGTCCCGGGTGACGGGGTAGAGGTCGCCGTCGCTGCGCAGCACCCAGACGGCGTCGCCGGCCAGCTCGACGCCCTCGAAGTCGCCGCCGCCGGCGAACGCGAGCCGGTCCACGATGGCGCCGGTCGCGGGGTCGATCTCGAAGATCGTCCCGCGCTCGTCCTGAACCGCTCCCAGGTTGCCGCTGGGCAAGACGGTCAGGCCGGAGATCTCCCGGAGCTCGGACGGCAGTTCCAGGACGGCGTCGGGAGCGTCGAGGCGGTAGGGGAGCGGGTCCTCGGCGTCGCCCGTCGGCGTCGCCGGCGTGGGGACCGAGCGGGAGTCCGAGCACGCCGAGGCGGCGCAAAGGACGAGGAGGAGGGGCAGCACGCGCATTAGCCGGCTTCAACGTCGGCGCTGGCGGTCGGTTCGTCTGGGGGCGGGCACTGCGCAGCGCCCGGCGCGGCGGGCCTCGCGCTCGCCGCCAGTGAGGCGTTGCGGGCCGGAGGGACCCGGCGACACGGATCTCGCTCCGCGCGCCGAGCGTCGGGAGGGCATGACGCAGGACCTCGCTCCCTCAGCCCCTCCCGGATTCGTCGCGCGCCCGTTCCGCCAGACGTGGCGCGTCGGGCACGACCGCGGCGCGGTCTGGGCGTGGCTCAACCGGCCCGCGACGTTCACCGACGGACAGGTGCCGCCCTGGCGCGTGGAGTTCGTCCGCCCCGACGGGTCGCCCGGCGGCTTCGAGCCGGGCACCTGGACGGCCCACCACGGCCCGGGCATGTTGTTCGCCGGCGTCTTGGGCGAGTCCGTCGAGCCCGCGCCCGGCGTGACGGCGTACCGGGACCTCCGGTACGGCTACGGGTCCTACGCCGGCTCGCTGCGGCTGGCGCGCCCGACGCGCCTGCAGTTCTGGTCCGACGACGCCGGCGAGGGCGCCTGCACCGTGACGGTCCAACTCGACGCCGACGTGGCGCGCTGGCTCGCGCCGGTCTGGGACCGGGCGATGGCGGTGTTCTGGAGTGGGTTCGGCCGCGCCCTGGAGACCCAAACGGCGCAGCGATTGGCCGGCGCGCCCGCGGTTCGGTGGCGGTTGCGCCCGACGGCCGCGCTAGCCGGCCTGGCGCTGGCGACCGGCGTCGCCCTAGGCGCCCGCCGGTAGTGCCCACGTTGACTGTTACCGACCGCGACGGGACCGTCCGCCAGTGGGACGTGGCGGCGGGGACCGTGCTCCGCGACGCGCTGCTGGCGGCCGGCGCCTCGCCCTACGTCGTGCTCACCCGGCGCGCCAACTGCGGCGGGCGCGGGTTGTGCGCCACGTGTGGCGTCTGGATCGAGCCGGCCCCGGCGCCCGTCCACTGGCACGACCGGCTGGCGGCGGGCTGGGGCTACCCCCGGCTGTCGTGCCAGATCACGGTCGAGCGCGACTTAGCCGTCGAGATCCCGGACAAGGTGGTCTGGGGGCGCCGGCGCTAGCTCATTGCCGCGCGGCTTTTGGCTTCCTCGCTAGCGGCCAACGCCTGTGGCTGCAGACCCCGCCAGTGGCGAGGGCACGCCGCGTAGATTGCGAGCCGTCCCACACCATCCCCTGTGCGCTCCTCGGGCCTGTCCGTCGTCACCGCCCCGCGTCTGGAGCCGCTCTTCGCCCGGCTGGCGGACGAGATCGGCGCCGACCCGCTGCCGCCGCTGGAGCGCGAGACGATCCTGGTGGCCCAGAACAAGGGGCTGCGGGCATGGCTGACGCACCAGCTCGCCCAAGCGCACGGCTGCGCGGCGAGCTTGGACCTCAGCGCGCCGCTGACGTTCGCGACCGACCTGGCCCGCGACCTGGTGCCCGGCGCGCGTCCGCCCAGCGGCGAGCGCCACCCCTACGACGCCGGCCCCCTGGCGTGGCGGCTGGCGCCGATGCTGGAGGCGCTGGACGGCGACCCGGTCTGGGCGCCCCTCCGCTCCTACCTCGACAAGACCGGGGGGCGCGCCATGCCGCTGGCGGCCAGACTGGCGGCGCTGTTCGACGACTACCAGGTGTACCGCCCCGAGCTCCTGGCCGGGTGGGCCCGGGGCGAGGTGCCCGACGCCGACGTGCCCCACGGCGCCTGGCAGGCCGCCCTGTGGCGCCGCCTAGCCGCGGAGCCCACGCTGGACCGCGCCGCCGGGCTCGTCGCGCTCGCCGACCGCCTCCGCCAGTCCGAATCGGTCGAGCGGCTGCCGCGGCGGGTCTCGGTCTTCGGCGCGCTGCTGTTCCCGCCGCTCTACTGGCGCGTGCTGGCCGGCGTCGCTCGGCACCGTCCGGTCACGGTCTACGCCGTCACCGCCGGCGCTGAGGCCACCACCGAGCCCCAGGGCCACCCGCTGCTCCGCGCCCTAGCCGGTCGCACGCGCGACTACTGGTCCGTCCTGTCTGACCTTGGCGCCCCGCCGCCCCAGCGACTGGCGGTCGCCGCCGACGAAGCTGGGGACGCCGACGCCCACGCGCTCCGCCAGTTGCAGGACGCCCTAGCGCTCGACGTCGTGCCCGAGCCGGTTCCGCTCGATCCGGAGGACGGCTCGATCCGGGTTCACGACTGCCACTCGGCCACGCGTGAGCTGGAGGCGTTGCGCGACGCGCTGCTCGACGCCTTCGCCGAGATCGACGGCTTGCGTCCCAGCGACGTGCTGGTGCTCGTCCCCGACCTCGACACCTACGCCCCTCTGGTGGACGCCGTGTTCGGGGTGCAGGACGCCGCGCCGGGCGCCGGCGGGACCGGCCTGCGCCTGCCGTACCACGTCGTCGGGCACCCGCACGCGCCTGCGCTCCGGGTGGTCGAGGCGTTCGGCAAGGCGCTGCGGCTGCACGACGGGCGCGTGACGGCGTCGGAGTTGCTGGACCTGCTGGGCACGCCGGTCGTGCGCCGGGCGGCGGGGATCGACGAGACCGAGCTTCCGCGCCTGCGGGCCTGGATCCGGGAAGCGGGCGTCTGCTGGGGCCTCGATGGCGAGCGGCGCGGGCGGTTCGACGTGCCCGAGGACGACTTGCACACGTGGCGCTTTGGGCTCGACCGCCTGCTCTTGGGCGTCATGGCGGGGACCGACGACATGATTCTGGGCCACCTGCCTTGCGATGTGGCGGGCCTGGACGGCGCCGACCTGCTGGGCCGCTTCTGCGAGTGGGCGGAGGCGCTGTTCTCGTCGCTCGACGCCATCGACCGCCCGGCCGCGCTGGACGAGTGGCCCGCCCGGCTGGTGCAGTTCTTGGACGGCGTGTTCCTGCCCAGCGACTCCGAGGAAGTCGAGGCCGTGGTGTTCCTGCGCCAGCAGGCCCAGGAGCTTGGGCACCTGCACGGCTTGGCCGGCAGCCCGGACGCGCCCGTGTCGTTTCGCACCGTCCGCCAGCACCTGGACGGGGCGGCGGGGCGGTTCGAGCAGCGCGAGCCGTACTTGACCGGCGGCGTCACCGTCGCCCACCCGCTCGCCCTCCGCCACGCGCCGCACCGCGTCGTCGCGTTCCTGGGCTTGGGCGACGGCGAGTGGCCCCGCGCCGAGCTGACGCCCGACTTCGACCTGATCGCCCAGGACCCCTGGCCCGGCGACGCCGCACCGCGCGAGCTCGAAAAGCAGCTGTTCCTGGACGCCGTGCTCTCCGCCCGGGACCGGCTGATCCTGAGCTACGTCGGGCGGAGCCAGAAGGACAACGCCGCCCGGGCCGCCTCGGTCTGCCTCGACGCCTTCCTCGACGCCGCCCACACCCACTGGGGCGCCGACGGCGAGCAACTGGTCGTCCGCCACCGGCTCCAGCCGTTCGCGGCCGACTACTTCGGCGGCGAGCTCAAGAGCTACGCCGCCCAGCACCGCGTCCGCCCGGTCGATGCGCCGGGCGCGTTTCTCGACCCCGACGTCCTGCTGGCGGCTCCGGTCCTCGTGACGGCAGCCGCCAGCGGGGCGGAGACGCTGTCCCTGAACGACCTCGCCTCGGCCTGGACCAACCCCAGCCGCTACGTCGCTCGGCGCCGGCTGCGCGTGGGCTTGGATCTGGACGACGACGCCCTAAGCGACGACGAGCCGGTCACGCTGGGAGGGCTCGAACGGTGGAAGGTGCGCCAGGCCGTGCTCGACGCGCTGCTGGATGGGCTTGAAGGGGACGCGCTCGCAGATCGCCTGCTGCGGGGCGGGTTGTTGCCCGGAGGCGCCCCGGGTCAGGCGTGGCTGAGGGCCGCGCAGCAAGAGGCCGCGCCCCTGGCGCAAGCCGTCCGTGACTGGGGGCGGACCGAGCCCCGGCCGGTCGAGGTTGAGGTCGCCGGCGTTCGGCTGGTGGGGACGGCGCAGCGTGTGAACCCGCAGCGCGGGGCGCTCCGGTACCGGGCTGGATCGGTCCGCCAGAAGGACCTGGTCGCGGCCTGGGTCGAGCACCTGGCCCTAGAGGCGAGCCACGCCGTCGGCTGCACCTGCACCGTCGGGACCGCCGACACCGCGCACTTTGGCCCGGTCCCGGTCAGCGACGCTCGGGCTTATCTGAGCGCCCTCGTCAAGGGCTGGCGCCGTGCGCAGAGCCGGTCGCTTCCGCTCTACGAGCAGGCGTCTTACCAGTACGCTAGGGCGCTGAGCGCGGGCGAGTTGGCCGAGTACGCCGACCGCGTCCGCGCGCCGGGCCGCTCCGACAAGCCGTTCAAGCCGCCGGAGAAGGCGATGAAGGCGGCGCGCGCGGCGTTCAGCCCGTTCAAAGGCCGCCCCGACGCCCCGCCCGGCGACGACGACGACGCCTACGTCGCGCTCGCCACCCGAGGCCGCGACCCGTTCGTGCCCGAGACCGACTTCATGAAGTGGGCGCTCGGCCTGTGGGCGCCGCTGCTTCACCACCGCATCGAGGGCTCGCCGGCATGAGCCCGTCCCTCTTCGACGACCCGCAACCGACGGGCGACGGTGCCGTGGCCCCACTAGCGGAGCCCGCCGACCCCGCCGACGACGACCGCCAGCGCGGCGCGGACGACGTGCCGCCGTTCAAGTACTGGGAGACAGAGGTGAAAGCTGGGCGGACGTTGGTCGAGGCCAGCGCAGGGACCGGCAAGACGTTCGCCATCGCCGGCCTGGTCCTAAAACTGGTGCTGGACGGCGACTGGCTGGCGCGCGAGCCCGGCGGCCCGCCCGACCTGCGGCGGCTGCTGGTGGTCACGTTCACCAACGCCGCGACCGACGAACTCCGCCAGCGCATCCGCCGAGCCCTGCGTGCAGCGCTCGACCGGGCGCGCGGTGTCGAACTCGACCCCGACTCGGAGCGCGGGCAGGACCTGGCGCTGGTCGAGAAGCTGGACGACCTACTCAAGCTGCCTGAGGCCGAAGGCCGGCTGCTGGCGGCGCTCGATCGCGTAGACGAGGCCGGCGTGTTCACCATCCACGGGTTTTGCAAGCGCGTGCTCCAACAAGCCGCCTTCGAGAGCGGGACGCCGTTCGAGATGGACTTCGTCGAGGACGCCGACTCCGACGCGCTCCGCACGCGCGCCGCCGCCGACGCTTGGGCGCGGATGGTCCACGGCGACCCGCTGCTGACGGCCGTCGCGCTCCACTTCGGGCGCAAGAGCAAGGACCCGCTCTCGACCAAGTCCCCGCTGCCCTCCGGCCGGTCGCCCGAAGCGCTGCGGGCGTTCCACAAGGCCACGTCGGACTTCCCGAGCGTACGCATCCTGCCCGACACGCTGAGTCTAGACGACGCGCTCGACCGCGTCCGCCAGTCGCAGGCCAAGCTGGCGGAGGTCTGGGACGCCGACGCCGTCGCTGACGCGCTGGCGGAGCTCGACTGGAACAAGAACGCGCCGCTGGCGACCGCGCCCGAGGCGCCCGACCGCGTCGCCGCCTTCGCCCAGGGCACCGACCCCGACGCCCTGACCTGGGCGCTGGCCTGCGCGCCCGGCGCCATCGAGGGCACGGCCACGACGCGGAGCAACGACCAGAAAGCCGCCGTCGCCAACCTGATCGCGATGGACGGCATCCAGGCCTGCGGCCGACTGGCGCAAGCCGTCGGCGTGCTGGATCTGGCGTTCGTCCGCGCTTTCGTGCTCCAGATCGACGAGCGCGTCAGAGCGATCAAGGAGCGGCGCGGCCAGCTCACCTTCGCCGACCTGATCTCGCGCCTGCACGACGCGCTCCACGACCCCGAGACTGGGCCGGCGCTGGGCGCCAGCATCCGCCGCCAGTTCGCCGTCGCCGTCATCGACGAGTTCCAGGACACCGACCCCCACCAGTACGCCATCTTCCGGACGGCCTTCCAGGACCGCCCGCTGTACTTCGTCGGCGACCCCAAGCAGGCCATCTACGCCTTCCGCGGCGCCGACGTCCACGCCTACCTCGGCGCCCAAGCCGACGCCGACCGCCGGTTCACGCTCGGCACCAACTGGCGGAGCACGGCCGGACTGGTGGAGGCCGTCAACCGGGTGTTCGAGCGGCCCGCGCGGGCGTTCCTATTCGACGGCATCCCGTTCCGCCGCGTCGCCTCCAGCCCTGCCAAGCAGACGCCTCGGCTGGCCGACGGCGACCTGCCGCCCCTGGTCTGGTGGCCCACGCCGTCCGGCCCCAAGGGCGCGCTGGGCAAGGGGGCCTTGGCCGAGGAGATCCCGCCGCTGGTCGCCGCCGAGGTCGCTCGTCTGCTGACCTCCGCCACCTTGGTGACCGTCCGCTCGAAGCCAGCGACGTCGCCGTCCTGGTCCCGTCGCGCTACGAGGCCGCCGCCATCCTGGAGGCGCTCCGCCAGCGGGGCGTGCCGGCGGTCGTGTCTCGCTCCAACGACGTGCGAGAGAGCGGCGCGATGGCCGACGTCGAGCTGGTCCTGCGCGCGTTCCTGCACCCCGAGGACGAGCGCGCCCGCCGCGCCGCACTCGCGACCGACCTGTGGGGCTGGACGGCCACGGACCTGGCCAACCTGGACGACGACCCGGAGCAAGAAGCTGCAATCGTATTGCGCCTGCGCGACGGGCAACGGCGGTGGCGGCGCGGAGGCGTCCTGGGCGCGCTGATCGCGTTCCAGGACCAGGAGCGCGTCGTCGAACGCCTCCTGGCCCGGCCCGACGGCGAGCGCTGGGCGACCGACCTGCGCCACGCGGCCGAACTGCTCCACGAGATCGAGGGCGGAGGCGCGCGCTCGCCCGAGGACCTAGCCCACTGGCTACGCCACCGCGCCGACCAGTCGCTGCCGTCGCGCGAGATGAAGGAGCTGCGGCTGGAGCGCGACGCCCAGGCCGTCACCATCACGACGCACCACAACTCCAAGGGGTTGGAGTACGAGGTCGTGTTCCTGCCCTACCTGTGGTCGCTCAGCCAGCGCGACTACGAACCCCAGACGCCCACACTCGCGCGCACGCCCGACGGCGTCGTCTATGACCTGGGCTCGGACGACCTGAACGCGCACGACCAACTCCGTCAGGCCGACGCACTGGCGGAGGCGGTGCGCCGCGCCTACGTCGCCATGACGCGGGCGCGCGAGCGGTGCTACGTGGTCTGGGGCAAGGCCGGCTACGGGCGCTGGCGTCTCGACCACCGCTCGGCGCTGGGCTACCTGCTGGCGGGGCACGCGGCCGAGTGGACCGGCGACCTGGCCACCCACGTCCACGACGCCCGTAACCAGGCCGCCGGCTCCGACCCGCTGGACGCCGTTCGCGCGCTCGATCCACAAGGCGACTGGATGCGGGTCGTCGATCCGCCTGCCCCAGGCTCTGGTCGCGACCTGGAAGACGCCGAGCCCGACCGCGAACTGGGGGAGGCCGCCCCGCTCTCGCCTGACGGACACCGCCGCGCGCGCGACGCCTGGCGCCGCGCTTCGTTCAGCGGTTGGGCCCGTCACGGCGCGTCCGACAGCGGTCTGGCCGCTGGCGACGAGTCCGACTCCGACGCGCGCGACGACGCCACGCCGGTCGGCCTCCACGCCTTCGCCGCCGGCACCGGCCCGGGCACCTGCCTGCACGCGGTCCTGCAGCACGCCCGCTGGGACACGCCCGACGCCGACGACAACCGCCAGCGCGTCGAGGCGCACAACCGGGAGATGGTCGAGCGCGAGCTTCAGGCGCACGGCTTGGATCACCGGGGCCGTCCGCACAAGGCGCCCATCGAGCCGGTGTCGGAGGTGCTGGCGCTGCTGGAGCGCGTCGCCCGCGCGCCGCTGTTCGGTAGCGCAGATCTGCCAGCGACAAGTACAACCCATCCTAAGAAGTCCCCTCTCCCTGTGGGAGACCGCGCCAGCGACGGTGTTAGCCAGGGACAGGGTGAGGGGTCTCGAAGCCATGCGGAGGGCACCGAAGCTGGAACCGACCGCCCCCCTCACCCTAGCCCTGGCTTCGCCGTCCCTCCGGGGTCTCCCCCAGAGGATGGAGAGGGGACAGATGCAGAGGCCCGAGCGGATCGCGGCGCCCAGCCGCTCCGGCTGGCGGACGCCGAGCACCGCGTCGCCGAGTGGTCGTTCGCGTTCCCGTTGGCGCGCGTCGCTCCGTCCGCGCTCGCCGACGCCTTCCGCCTCTATGGCGCCGGCCCGTTCGTCGCCGACTACGCCGACGCCGTCGCGGCGCTCTCGCGCGACGCCGTGGACGGGCTGATGGTGGGCGAGGTGGACCTGGTGGCTCAAGTCGCCGGCCGCTGGTGGGTCGTGGACTGGAAGAGCAACCGGTTGGGCGCCGACGCTGGGGCCTACACCGCAGGCGCGCTGGCGGCGACGATGACCGGCCACCACTACGGGCTGCAGCTCCACCTCTACACCCTGGGCCTGCACCGCTACCTCCGCTCGCGCCTGGGCGACGCGTACGACTACGAGACTCACATCGGCGGCGCGACCTACGCCTTTCTGCGTGGGATGGAAGCTGGGGCGGACGCCGGCTTGTTCACCCACCGCCCCTCGGCCGCGCTGATCGACGCGCTCGACCAGATCCTGGCGCCCGATGCGTAGGCTCGACCCCACCGTACGGCAGGCGCTCGACCGGATCGCTGAAGCCGAAGCCGCCGACCCCATCGACCTGGCGCTCGCCCGACTGGTGGCGGGCCTGGACACCGAGCACGCCGAGCCCAACCCCTCGCGCGCCCGGACGCTGGCCCTTTCGGCCGCCCTGATCTCCCGCGCCCGCCGCGACGGCGACAGCGCCGTGACCCTGGCCGACCACGCCGGCCGCGTCTTCCCCGAGGACATCCACGCCGGCGGCGCCTTCCGCGGCCTGCCCACGATGCCCGACCTCGACGCGTGGAAGGATCACCTAGAGGCCAGCCCCACAGTTGGTGGTCCGGCCGACTCGACGCCGCTGGTGTGGGAGCCCGAGTCCGGCCGGCTGTCGCTGCGGCGGTTCGCCTCCGCCGAGGCGCGCGTCGCCCAGGCGCTCGCCGCTCGACTGGCGGTAGACGCGAGCGAGCCGTCGCAGGCGGCGCAGCAGGCGTTCGCGGTTCTGTTCCCACCGCTCCAAAACGGCGGGCTCGACCGGCAAGCCCTCGCCGCCGCCGCCGCGCTCCGCCAGCGGGCGCTGTTCGTGGCCGGCGGGCCCGGCACGGGCAAGACCTACACCGCCGCCCGTCTGCTGGCGCTCGTCCTGGCCGACGCCCCCGAGACCCGCGTCGCGCTCGCGGCGCCGACGGGCAAGGCCGCCGGGCGCCTCAGGGAGAGCATCGCCGACGCCTTGGAGGGTTTAGGCGACCTCAGGGCGTCGTTTCCGACGGAGGCCGTCACGCTGCACCGGCTGTTGGGCGCGTCGATGCACCGCCCCGGCTTCCGCCACGACGCGCGGAGCCCGCTGCCCCACGACCTGGTGCTGGTGGACGAGGGGTCGATGATCGACCTCCCGCTGTTCGACGCGCTCACGTCCGCGCTCCGCCCCGACGCTCGGCTGGTCGTCCTGGGCGACCCCGACCAACTGGCGCCCGTCGAGGCCGGGACCCCGTTCGCCGACGTCTGCGCGATGTCCGCCGACGCCGCGCCCCCCGGCTTGGCGGCGTTCTGCGCCGCCTTGGGCCTGCCCGGCGTTACCGCCGACGCGACCGCGAGCCCGCTCGACGCCGCCGTCGTCCGCCTGACCGAGAGCCGACGCTTTACTGCCGACTCCGACGTGGGCGCGCTCGCGACCGCCATCCAGTGCCAGGATGCCGGCGCCGCCCTAGCTGTCTTCGACAGCGACTGCCAGTCGGACGTGGCGCTGACCGAGGCCGACCCGGCGAGCTCGGCGCTGGCGTGGGCGCTGCCGTTCGCCCGGTCCGTGATCGCGGAGCCGACGGCTCAGGGCGCGCTGGCGGCGCTGGACGGCTTCCGCTTGTTGGCCGCCGTCCGGCGTGGGCCGCGCGGCGTCGAGGGGTTGAACGCGGCCGTCGAGGCGGCGCTGCGGGCGGAGGGCATCGTCCGCTGGAACCCGTACGCGCCGGTGTTCTACTCCGGCCGCCCGGTGCTCGTGACCGTCAACGACCACGAGCTCGGGCTCAAGAACGGCGACGTCGGCGTGTGCTGGCGGGGCCAGGGGGACGCCGTCGTCTTCCCAGACAAGACCGTCCCCTACGAGCGGATGCCGCCCCACGAGCCGGCCTGGGCGCTGACGATCCACAAGAGCCAGGGGTCGGAGTTCGACGCCGTCGGCGCGGTCCTGCCCGAGCCTGACACCCGGGGCGCGGGCCTGCTCACGCGCGAGTTGCTCTACACCGCGGCCACGCGCGCCAAGCGGTCGGTCGCGCTCTTCGGCGGCCGCGACCAGGTCGAGGCCGCCGTCGCGCACCGCCAGCGCCGCACCTCCGGCCTCGCCGACCGACTGGCGGCGGCGATGGGGGAGGGGTAGGGCGGTACCCCTCGCTTCTCGACACGCCTCAGGGGACCTCGCGAACACATTGTCGTACTCGTTGCGACACACCCATCGGTGACATGAAACGCCTCGCCTTGCTGCTGCTCTTCGCGGCGAGTGCTGCGGCTCAGGCTCCGCTCGTCGGGACGGAGTGGCGCCTCGTCGGGGTCTCGACGTCGCAGGCGCGCTACACGCCCGGCGCGAGCGAGGTCCACAGGCTCCGGTTCGGGGCGGACGGCAGCTATAACGGGCAGGCGGACTGCCTCAAGGTCTCGGGCACGTACACGCTCGGCCCGGGCGACCGTATCTCCCTCACCCCCTCGGCGTCGAGGAGCACGCCGGCCTCGTGCCGGCCGTCTCAAGCTGCACAGGCGATGGAGCGCGCCTTGCCGCAGGCCGAGACCCTCGCGCGGCCGACCGACGGACTCACGCTCAGGTCGCCGTGGTCGGAGGTCCGTTGGCTCGCGAGCAGCCCGCCCCGCCCCTTCGTCTCTCAGCAGATGGGCCGGCAGTTCGTCTACACGTGCTCCGGTCTCGGCGGACCGTTCGAGATCGTGGTCCAAACGGGCTGGGACGAGGCGGGCATTGAACTCCCCACTGATCTCGACCCGCGCTCCGATCTCACGGCCGTGTACGCGCAGCAGGTCCCGGCCCCGACCGGCGCGCGCTACGAGACGGCGGGGGTTGCGATGTACGTCGACCCGGTAGACGTGGCGCTCCACCTTCGCGGCGCCGAGGCGGTCCTCCGGTCCGGCAAGCACACGGCCGACTGCGTCGAGGCGCCGGACGCCTCCGACGGCGAGCCCGCACGGTTCCCCGTCGTCTTCCGCGGCACGGGCCTCACGGCGGGCTGGTACGTGTCGATCTCGGAGCAACCTGGCGGCGCGCGCGTCTACCTCAACGTGGGGCTAACCAACATCGAGGCGTTCGACCCGTCTCCCGAGGTGAACGCCGGGCGGACGGTGTACCGAGACGAAGCGCGCGGCGTGGAGGTGACGGTCACGGACGAGCCCTGCGTCTTCGGCGAGCGGGGCGGACCCGAAGGGGTTTCGGTTCGGTTCCGCTACGACGGCCGAGAGTGGGCGGGCTGCGGCCAGACCCACTAGCCAACGCCGAGGGCCGCCGCCGGCGGAGGCTAGGCGCCGCCCAGCGCGTCCCACAGGTAGGCGTAGATCGTCGCCCAGGCGTGGGCCTGCTGCTCCGGCGTCACGCCCGAGCCGTGGCCGCCCTCGGTGTTCTCGAAGTAGTACACCGCGTGGCCCAGGTCCATCATCCGCGCCGCCATCTTGCGCGCGTGGCCCGGGTGGACGCGGTCATCGCGCGTGGTCGTGGTGAACAGGACGCGGGGGTAGTCGGCGTCGGCGCGGACGTTCTGGTAGGGGGAGTACTCGCTGATGAACGCCCAGTCGGCTGCGTCGTCGGGGTCGCCGTACTCGGCCACCCACGAGGCGCCGGCGAGCAGCTTGTCGTATCGGTACATGTCGAGCAGCGGCACCGAGCTCACGACGGCGCCGAACAGGTCGGGCCGCTGCATCGTCACCGCGCCGACGAGTAGCCCGCCATTCGAGCCGCCCCGAATCCCCAAGTGCTCTGGCGACGTGACGCCGGTCGCGATCAGGTCCTCGGCGACCGCGATAAAGTCGTCGTAGGCCCGCTGGCGGTTCTCGCGCATGGCCGAGCGGTGCCACCGGGGCCCGAACTCGCCGCCGCCCCGGATGTTGGCCACCACGTAGACGCCGCCGCGCTCCAGCCACGTCTTGCCGGTGAGCGCGTTGTACGACGGCGTGAGGGAGACCTCGAACCCGCCGTAGCCGTAGAGCTGCGTCGGGTTCGTCCCGTCCATCGCCGCGTCCTCGCGCGCGACCACGAAGTACGGCACCTCCGTCCCGTCGGCGCTGGTCGCCGTGCGCGACTGGACCGCCAGCCCGTCGGCGTCGAACTGCGCGGGCAGCTGGCGGACCAACTCGACCGAGCCGTCCTCGCCGGCGAGGTACAGCGATGAGGGCTGGAGGAAGCCGCTGTAGTTGAAGAAGAACCGGTCGGACTCGTCGTCGGTCGAGACCACGGAGACCGTGCCCAGGTCGGGGACCTCGATGGGGGAGCCCACCCACTCGCCGTCGTCGTAGCGGAAGCGCGTGAGCCGGCCCCGAACCTCGTCCAGCGTCGTGACCAGGAGCGACGAACGCGTCGTGGACGTGCCCTCGACCGTCTGGCGGTCCGTCGGCGCGAAGACCGTCACGAACTCGCGGTCGCCGGCCCGGAAGTCGTCCAGGTCCATCGCGACGAGGGACCCTTGGGCGAACGACTCGCCGCCGGCGTCCCAGTCGGAGCGGAGGTAGACCACGAGTTGGCCGTCCACCACCATCGGGTCGGCGTCGAGCGGGAGGTCGAGCCGCTCGGTCCCGCCGTCGGCCACGACCAGGGTCGAGCCTTGGAAGAAGCTGGGGCGGTGGGCGATGACGGGGACCGTCCGGCCGCGGTCGCGCATGGAGCCGGCCCACGCGCCCATGTCGGTCGCGGGCGCTTCGAACACGGTCTCGGCGTCCGCCAGCGGCGTCCCGCGCTCCCACACCTTGACGACGCGGGGGTAGCCCGACTCCGTCAGCGCGCCCGGCCCCCAGTCGGTCGAGACGAGAAGGCGGTCTTGGTCCATCCAGGCCGCGCTGCTCTTGGCCTCGGGCATCCGGAACCCGTCGTCGACGAACTGGCCCGTCTCGGTGTCGAACTCCCGCACCTCGGTCGCGTCCGCGCCACCGCGCGAGAGCCGAACCAAGCACCGCGTGGACTCCGGTAGGCACGTCGAGCCGCCCCACGTCCAGGTCACGCCCTCGGCTTGGCCCAGCGCGCCGACGTCGATCAGCACCTCCCACTCGGGCTCGCCGCCGAGGTAGTCCGCCAGCGACGCGCGGCGCCACAGCCCGCGCGGGTGCTCGGCGTCGGTCCACAGGTTGTAGACGTCGTCGCCGCGGAGCGAGGGGTACGGGATCCGGTCGTCGCTCGTGACGACCGCCAGCGCGTCGCGGTAGAGCGCGTCGTAGAGCGGCGACGCCCTTAGCTCGGCGGCCGTGGCGTCGTTCTGGGCCTCGACCCACTCTAGGGCGCGTTCCCCCTCGACCTCTTCGAGCCAGACGAACGGGTCGTCGGCGGGGTCGATGGCGGGCTGGGCGAGGGCGGGGGCGGACACGAGCAGGGCGAGGGCGAGGGCGCGCATGGCGGTGGGGGCAGCGAGCGGTCAACCTACCCCATGGCCACGCCCCGACTGGCGGCGCCGGCGCGCGAGAACGTCCGGTCGTCGCCGCCAGTGGGGCGGGGAGGAGCTTGACGCGGAGGCCTCAACGTGAAACGGCCCCCCACGTAGGTGAGGGGCCGTCGTCGTGCTGCCCGACAAGGAATCGAACCTTGAACCTCCAGATCCAGAAACTGGCGCTCTGCCAATTGAGCTATCGGGCACCGGCGCGCGGCGAACCGCGAAGGCCGAAAGTAGCCCCCGCACGGCTCCGAGATCAACCCGCTCCGCTACGGAGAGGGCGCGGAGACGGCCTCTTCGCCCCGTCTTCGACCGTCACCACCTCGGGACGCTCGGCGAGCAGGGCGTCGGCGGCGTCCATCGGCACCTCGCGCCAGGCGGCGATGTGGCCCAGGATCTGGTCGCGGACGCGCTCCCTCAGCGCCGGCACGTCGGCCTCGGTCAGGCCCTCGGTCGAGACCGGCTCCAGCACGTCGAGGCGCACGTCGGCGCGCGAGAACTGCCAGCCGTGCTTGGGCAGGGCGTCCATCGTCCCGTCGATGGCCAAGGGCAGGATGGGCACGCCGGCCTGGACCGCCAGCGAGAACGCGCC
Organism: Rubricoccaceae bacterium; assembly: GCA_963789285.1. GTDB lineage: Bacteria > Bacteroidota > Rhodothermia > Rhodothermales > Rubricoccaceae > Rubrivirga. The sequence goes on along the minus strand of CAWBJZ010000004.1, from coordinate 326,870 downwards.
GTCGTAGAACTTCTTCAGGCGGCCGTCGCGCGAGCGCGTGCCCTCGGGGAAGAACATCACCGAGACCCCGTGGTCGAGCCGCCGCTGCGCCCGCGTCATCACCGACGCCCGGCTGGCGGCGTCCTTGCGGTCGACGGGGATGTCGCCGGCCAGCTTCATCAGCCACCCCATGACGGGGATATCGAACAGCTCCTTCTTGCCCACCCACTTCATCTCCCAGGGCAGGAGGGAGACGACGGGGATGTCGGCCAGCGACTGGTGGTTGCAGACCACGACGTAGGGGTGGTCGATCGCCGCCGGGTCCAGGCCGCCCACCCGGACGTGCCACGCCGGGTTCACCTTGGTCACCCACGAGCCGATGGTGCGGAAGGCGCGGCCGGTCCGGAGCCGCATCGGCGACCACTCGAACAGGCGGATCGTCAGCATCACGACCAGGCAGGTGAACACCAGCCCGACGACGGCGGCCCAGGTCAGGGCGGATTGAATGGCTTTCATGGGGACGGGAGGCCGAAGCCCGGAACGCCGCAGCGCGCCCGGCGATTCCTCGGCCATGGACGTGATCAAGGTATTTACCGAAGAGCCCGCCAGCCTGGAGACGCTGGTCCCCGACCTCGACCCCGACGCCCGGCGCCGCCAGTCGCCCCCAGACTCGCTGGAGTCGTTCCTGGCCCGGCCCGCCGCGCCCTACGCCCGCGCCTACCTCGCCGGGACGGCGCTCGGGCCCGCCGCACCGCGTCGGGCTGACGGCGCTGGCGGACGCCGAGAGCTGGATCGTCCCCCTGATCGCGTGGTCCAACGAGCGCGGCTGGAGCGGCATCGTCGGCGGTCGGTCGCGCGGATTCCTGGCCCAAGAGGTGGCGGCGGTGCTCCAGCGCCCGGCCGGCGTCTCCGGCGGACCGGTGACGGCGCTGGCGCTCGGCGCCGAGCCGCCCGGCGCGCTGGCGGAGGCCGCCGGCGCCGACCAGCGCCGCGACCGCCTGGACGCGCTGCGCGCGCTGCTCGACGCCGGCTGCGCGGTCCTCTTCCCCGAGCCCGCCCACGACGGCCACGACTGGAGCCTGTTCGCGCCCGCGCCGCTCGCGGCCCCGCTGGCGGACGCGTTCCGCCAGCGGCCCGGGACCTCGCGGTGCCTGGTGGCGCCCTACCAGAAGGCCCGGGGCGAGCACAAGTTCTACCTCGAGCAGTGGGCGCTCGACGACCTGCCGGACTGGGCGGAGGAGATCTAGAGGGCGCTCTGGGCGCCGGCTCATTTGTGGGGCTCGTCCTGGCCCCCGGCCCGCCGGAACCTCGGGACGGGGGACGCGGCGTTTCCCAGCCTCACCCACCCACACGCCGTGCCGCCCGTCAAAGCCCGAACGCTCGCGCTGTGGGACAGCGTGACCAGCAGCTACTGGTTCATCCCGTCCCTGATGACCATCGCCGCGGCCGCGCTGTCGGTCGCCCTGGTCGGCGTCGACACCCGCGTGGACGCGGGGTGGATCGATGACGTCCCGTTCCTCTACGGCAACAAGCCCGACGGCGCGCGCGCGGTCCTCTCGACCATCGCCGGGTCGATGATCGGCGTCGCCGGCGTCACGTTCTCGATCACCATCGCGAGCGTGGTCTACGCGACGGGGCAGTACGGGCCGCGGCTGCTGACCAACTTCATGTCCGACAAGGGCAACCAGGTCACCTTGGGCACCTTCATCGCGACGTTCCTCTACTGCCTCTTGGTGCTGCGGACGATCCGCTCGGCGGACGAGGGGCCGGGGCCGGAGCTCGAGATGGCCGGCGCGTTCGTGCCCCACATCGCCATCCTGACCGGGCTCGGGCTGGCGCTGGCGTCGGTCGGCGTGCTGATCTTCTTTATCCACCACGTCCCGGAGAGCATCCACGTCTCCAACCTGATCGCGGGCGTGGGCCAGGACCTCAAGCGCAAGATCGACGTGCTGTTCCCCGAGCGGATCGGGCAGGGGGAGACCACGCGAGAGGCACAACGCGACGACGAGGTCGTGACCGAGGTCCCGGACGGGTTCTACGACGACGCCTGCCCCATCCGGGCCGACAGCGCCGGCTACGTCACCGGCCTGGACGCCCAAGCGCTGCTGGCGCTCGCCGTCGAGCACGACCTGCTCGTCCGCGTGCGGCACCGCCCGGGCGACTTCGTGGCGGCCGCCGACACCCTGGTGCTGGCCTGGCCGCCCGACCGCGTCTCGGACGACGCCGTCCAAGACATCCGGACGGCTTTCGCCTGGGGCCGCCAGCGGACCGCGCGTCAGGACGTCCGGTTCTTGGTCAACGAGCTGGTCGAGATCGCGGCGCGAGCGCTGTCGCCGGGCGTCAACGACCCGTTCACGGCCATCTCGTGCCTGGACTGGCTGTCGGCCGCGCTCAAGGACCTCGCCGAACGCGACTTCCCCGGCGCCCGCCGCTACGACGACGATGGACGCCTCCGCATCGTCGCCTTCCCGACCTCGTTCGACGAGTTCGTGGGCAGCGTCTACGCCCAGCTCCGCCCCTACCTCGCCGCCGACCGCAACGCGGCGCTGCACGCGCTCAAGACCATCGGCGAGGTCGCCAGCCGGGCCACCGACGACTCCCAGCGCGACGCCCTGCGCCACCAGGCCGACGCCATCCTGGAGGGCTGCGAGGCCGAGCTCGCGCTCGAAGCCGACCGCCAGTCGGTCCGGGAGCGGCACCGCGAGGTCGCGCGCCTGCTGTCGGGGCAACTCAGCCACGAGCAAGCCGCGGTGCAGACGCAGTGGATCGGGGGCACGGCCTGAGCGACTGGCGGTGTCGATTGGCGAGGTTAGGTGGCACGTCGGCGTCGCCACCAGACGGCGCTGGCGATGGCCGTCAGGGTCAGCTCGACGGCGAACGTCCAGTGCAAGACCATGCTCCAGATCCAGTGCAAGCGACGGGCGGGCACGTCCACCAACGTCGTCTCGTGCGCGGAGAACGGAGCCGCCCACCGGACCGCTCCCGCAATGCTGTCGAGCGACAGGTGCAGGAGCGCCGCGCCGCCCACGAACAGGCTCGCCATCATCAAGAACCGGCTCCGCCGCAGGGCCGCGAGCGCCAGCCCGGCCACGGTCAGCGCCGCCCACGTCAAGGGCCAGTGGGGCGGGTACGCGTGGTGGTGCACGTCGCCGCCGACGGTGTAGAACGCGATCACGTCCAGGTCCGGCGCGACGCTCGCGACCAGCGCCGTCGCCAGCAACGCGCGCCGCTGGCGGGCGGGCACCGCCAGTCGGTCGAGCGCGGCGGTCGCGGCGAGGTACCCGGCGGGCAGGTGGCCGATGAGCACCCGCTACGAGCCCACGCTAGAGCTCTTGCGGTCGCCGTCCACGTCGGCGTAGAGCCAGTCCGAGAACAGCGAGTCCATGGCCGGCGTGATCACGTAGTTCAAGAGCGGCACCAGGATCGCCGTCTCCATGAGCAGCTTGCCCCAGATCGGCGGGTCGATGGGGAGCCAGCTGATCCCGTAGGCGAGCCCGAGCAGCGGGGGGAACAGCCCCAGCCACTTGACCAGCATCAGCTTCCAGGTCGGCGGCGAGGCGCCTTCTTTGGGATCACCCATTGGGACGTGAACAGGGAGGGTCCCGCCGGCGGCCTTCCCGCTGGCGGAGGGCTCCCGCCAGCGGGGCGGGTTGGGGGCGCTACTCGCCCGGGATGCCGGGCTCGGTCATGCTTCGCACGTCCAAGACCTCGTCGATCCTCTCCTCCGGAAGCAACTCCATCTCCAGGATGACGTCGCGCACCGACCGCCGCTCGGCGGCGCTCTTCTTGGCCACCTTCGACGCCTGGTCGTAGCCGATGTCGGCGTTGAGCGCCGTCGCGATGGACGGGTTGAGTTCGAGCAACTGGCGGGCGCGGTCGCGGTTGGCCGTGATGCCCGACCAGGCACTTTTCCCGGAAGGCGTCTAGCACGCCCGACAGCGCCTCGATGGACTCCAGCATGGCGTGCGCCATGACGGGCATCATCACGTTGAGCTCGAAGTTGCCGTGCTGGCCCCCGACCGTGATCGTGACCGCGTTGCCCATCACGCGTGCCGAGACCATCATCATGGCCTCCGACATCACGGGGTTCACCTTGCCGGGCATGATCGACGAGCCCGGCTGGATGGCCGGAAGCTGGATCTCCGACAGGCCAGAGGTCGGGCCGGACGACAGGTGGCGGATGTCGTTGGCGATCTTCATCAGCGAGACCGCGACGGTGTTCAGCGCGCCCGCCGCCGAGACGTAGGCGTCCTTGGCGGCCTGGGCCTCGAAGTGGTTGTCGGTCTCGCGAAACGCCACGCCGGTGATCTCGGAGATCTCGGCGATGGCCTTCTCGGGGAACGCCGCCGGGCGGTTGATGCCGGTGCCGGTCGCGGTCCCCCCGAGCGCCAGCTCCGCCAGCTCCTCGCCCGCCCGCTCGACGCGCTGGATGCCCTTGCGGACCTGGGCCGCGTAGCCGCCGAACTCCTGCCCCAGCCGGACCGGCGTCGCGTCCATCAAGTGCGTCCGCCCCGACTTGATCACGTCGTCGAACTCGTCGGCCTTGGCCTCCAGCGCGGCTGCGAAGCGGTCGAGCGCCGGCAACAGGTCCTCGGCGAATCCGACGCGCGCGGCCACGTGCATGGCCGTCGGGATCACGTCGTTGGACGACTGGCCGTAGTTGACGTCGTCGTTGGGGTGGACGGCGTGCTCGTCGCTGCCCAACTGGCGGCTGGCCAAGCGGGCGATGACCTCGTTGGCGTTCATGTTGGTCGAGGTGCCCGAGCCGGTCTGGAAGATGTCGAGCGGGAACTCGCCGTCGTGCTCGCCGGCGCGGACCGCCAGCGCGGCGGCCTCGATGGCGTCGGCCTTGTCCGCCGGCAAGAGCTCCAGGTCCTTGTTCGCGCGCGCCGCGGCGGCCTTGACCGTGCCCAGCGCCTCGATAAAGCGGCGCGAGAAGCGCAGCGACGAGACGGGGAAGTTCTCGACCGCGCGCTGGGTCTGGGCGCCGTAGAGCGCGTCGGCGGGGACGCGGACCTCGCCCAGGGAGTCGGTTTCGGTGCGGACGTCGGACATAGGAGGTGGGGGAGTAGGGGAGGGGCGGGCCCGGATCCTACCGGAGGCCGTGCCCACGGTTCGGCGATGTTCGGCGAACTTGGGGCCCCCCTCGCCTACGCTCGTGCCGCTCCCCGTCTTCCGCACCGTCCAAGAGATGCAGGTCCACGCCGACGCCGCGCGCGCGACGGGCCACCGGCTGGCCCTCGTCCCCACGATGGGCGCCTTGCACGCCGGCCACCTCGCCCTCGTTCAGGACGCCCGCCAGCGCGGCGACCACGTCACGGTGTCCGTCTTCGTCAACCCCACGCAGTTCGCGCCGGGCGAGGACTACGAGGCCTACCCCCGCACCCTCGACGCCGACCTCGACGCGCTGGAGGCCGCCGGCGGCGTGGACGCCGTGTTCGCGCCCACGCCGGAGTCGATGTACCCCTTCGGGCTCCCGCCCTTCGCGACCGTCTCGGTCCGCGACCTCGACCGGCACCTGTGCGGGGCGAGCCGCCCGGGGCACTTCCAGGGCGTCACGACGGTCGTGACCAAGCTGTTCCTGGCGTGCCGCCCCCACGTCGCCGTGTTCGGGCAGAAGGACGCCCAGCAGCTCGCCATCGTCCGCCGGATGACCGACGAGATGGGGTTCGGGATCGAGGTCGTCGGGCACCCCATCGTGCGCGAGGCCGACGGGCTGGCGATGTCGTCGCGCAACCGAACCCTCACCGCCGACGAGCGCCGCCAGTCGGTCGTGCTGTCCCGGGCGCTGCGCGCCGCCGGCGAGGCGCTGGCGGAGGGCGAGCGCGACGCGGCGGCGCTGGCGGGCGTGATGGAGGCCCAGGTTGCGGTCGCGCCGTCGGCCGAGGTCGACTACGCCCAGGTCGTCGACGCCGACGCGCTCCAGCCCGTCGAGCGGTTGAGCTCTCAGGGATCCTCTGAGGGGCGCTACCTTGCGGCGCTCGCCGTCCGCTTCGGCGAGACGAGACTGATCGACAACGCCACGTTGGTCGTGGGGGGCGGGGCCTAGCCGCCTCCGTGCCGCGCCCGACGCCCCCACGCACATGACCATCACGCTGTTCAAGGGCAAGCTCCACCGCCTCACCGTCACGGAGGCGGCGCTGCACTACGAGGGCTCGATCACGCTGGACCGCGAGCTGCTGGAGGCCTCGGGGATCCTGCCCTACGAGCGCGTCCAGGTCGTCAACGTCAACAACGGCAACCGGCTGGAGACCTACACCATCCCCGACGCCGCCGGCAGCCGGACGGTCTGCCTCAACGGCCCCGCCGCCCGGCTGTGCGCGCCCGGCGACCTGGTGGTCGTGATGGCCTACGCCGACATGACGCCCCAGGAGGCGGAGACGCACCGGCCCCGCGTCGTGCTCGTGGACGCCGACAACAACCCGACCCAGGTCTTCGACCTGGACGGCGCCGACGTCTCCGACCCCACCCTGCCGGCCGTCACCAACGCCGTCGAGGCCGGCGACATCTGGAAGCCCAAGCTGGGCCGCAACGTCCTCTCGCGCCACCGCAGCGCCGACCGCCGCCATTAGCCCGCCCCGCTGGCGGAGGCGCCCCGCCAGTGGGCGGGAACGACGGCCGCCCCGCGGTCCGGGGACCACGGGGCGGCGGAGTCTTCAGAGACGAGCGGACCTAAGCGTCGATGACGTCGGCGCCGTTCTGGACGATCTCGCTCTCGGCGAAGAAGTACCGGCCCTCCTTGACCCCGTTCTCGGCCGAGTCCGAGCCGTGGACGGCGTTCTCGCCCATCGACGTCGCGAACTGCTGGCGGATGGTGCCTTGCTCGGCGTCGGCGGGGTTGGTGGCGCCGATGACCGTGCGCCACGTCGAGACCGCGTCGTCGCGCTCCAGCACGAGCGGCACGCAGGGGCCGGACGACATGAACTCGGTGAGCTCGCCGAAGAACGGCCGCTCGGCGTGGACGGCGTAGAAGCCCTGGGCCTGCTCCAGCGTCAGCGTCGTCAGTTTCATGGCGCGGACGGTGAAGCCCTCGTCCAGGATGCGGTCCAGGATCTTGCCGGCGTGCCCGTTGGCGACGGCGTCGGGCTTGATGATGGCGAGCGTGCGCTCCATGCGGTTGTCGGTGGGTGAGCCGCAATCAAACCCCGGGGCCGTTCCGGAGACCGCGAAACGCCGGGGAAGAGGGCGGAGGGGTGGCGCTGAGCAACAGCCGCCAGAGGGCATGGGGGTGCCCTTCCGTCTCGCTGGCGGGGCGGCTCCGCCAGCGCCGAGGCACCGCGCCGGGCGGTAGCGCGTAGCTTGCCGCATGTCGCTGATTCCCACCGCGGAGTCGTCCGCTCTGACCTCGTCCTCGCTCGGGCCGCGCCTGTGGCTGGGGTGGACGCTGGTGTGGGGCGCGGTCTGGAGCGTGATCCAGGTCGGCCCCAACTTGGTGGCTCTCGCCGTGTGGCCCAGCGCGCGCACGTTCTGGCGCTGGCTCCGGGTGTGGTCGGGCGTGGTGATGGGGGGCGCGGGGATCCGGGTCGAGAGCCGGGGCGAGGCGCCGGCGGGCGCGGCCGTCTACGTCGCCAACCACCAGTCGATGCTGGACATCCCCGTGCTCACGCGCGGGATCCCGGCCCCATTCGTGTTCGTGGCCCGGGCCGGCCTGGGCTCGCTCCCCATCGTCGGCGCGATCCTCAGGCACTCGCGGTGCGTCCTGGTGGACCGGCAGGCCGCGGGTGGCGTCGAGCGGGCGATGGAGGAGGCGGCCGAGCGGCTGGGCGCGGGCGAGTCGGTCCTGTTCTTCCCCGAGGGCACGCGGAGCTACGGCCCGGAGATGCGCTCGTTCTACCCCGGCGCCTTCCGGCTGGCCCTCGCCGCCGGCGTGCCGGTCGTGCCCGTCGCCGTGGACGGCGCCTGGAGCCTGGTCAACGAGCGCGAGCGGACGGCGCAGCCCGGCGTCGTGACCGTCCGCGTGGGCGCCCCGCTGGCGGCGGTCCCGGACGAGAACGTGGGCGACCTCACGCTGCGCGCGCACGACGCCGTCGGGCAACTCCTGGCTCAAGGCTAGGCCGCCGCGGCCTCTTCACGCCGTCCGCCAGCCGCACGCTCCGCCGGCCGGAACGCCGCCCCGGCCCGCCGTGTTGGCCCGGCACCGACCGCCCCCGCCATGCCCCTCGTCTACGTCACCCGCAAGGCCCACTTCAACGCCGCCCACCGCTTGCACAACCCGGCCCAGTCCGACGAGTGGAATCGGGACACCTTCGGCAAGTGCAACAGCCCCAACTGGCACGGCCACAACTACGAGCTCGACGTCACCGTCGCCGGCGAGCCCGACCCCGAGACCGGCTTCGTCGTGGACCTGTCCCAGCTCAAGAAGGACATCGAGGCCTACGTCATCGAGCCCCTCGACCACAAGAACCTCAACATCGACGTCCCCTTCCTGGAGGGCAAGCAGACCTCGACCGAGACCTTGGCCGTCGCCGTCTGGGAGCAGTTGTCTCCCCACGTACCCGGGCTGTTCGAGATCGAGCTCCGCGAGACCCACAACAACTCCGTCGTCTACCGTGGCGAATAACCCCGAGACCGATTTCGAGGCCCCCGAGTCCCCCCTGCGCTACGAGCGCCGCGACGTCTACGACGCCCGAACCACCGACCGGCTGGCGGCGCTCGCGCGCGAGCACCTGGCGCTGATCGGGGAGGACCCCGACCGCGAGGGGCTCGTCAAGACGCCCGAGCGCGTCGCCAAGGCCGCCCAGTTCCTCACGCACGGCTACGGCCTCGACCCCGACGCCATCCTGCGCTCGGCGCTGTTCGAGGAGGACTACTCCCAGATGGTGCTGGTCAAGGACATCGAGGTCTACTCGATGTGCGAGCACCACATGCTGCCGTTCTTCGGCCGCGCCCACGTCGCCTACATCCCCAACGGTCGGATCGTGGGCCTGAGCAAGATCCCGCGCGTCGTCGACGTGTTCGCGCGCCGGCTGCAGGTCCAGGAGCGGCTGACGCTGGAGATCCGCGACGCCGTCGAGCGCGTGCTCCAGCCCGAGGGCGTCGCGGTCGTGATCGAGGCGCAGCACCTGTGCATGATGATGCGCGGCGCCGAGAAGCAGAACTCCAGCACCACGACGAGCGCCATGAGCGGCGTCTTCCTGGAGCAGGCCGACACCCGGGCCGAGTTCATGCGCCTGATCTCCAGCTAGCGAGCCAGCTAGGTCGAACGGCTCCGCCAGTCGTCCCGGCGCGACTGGCGGCGCCACCAGCCGCTGGGGAGACGAGGGCGCGAGCCCGGGCGTTGCCCGAGCGCGGCGACTCCGTGAAGGGTCGCGCGCGCCGGCTAGGCTAGCTTCCCCGCCCCCGACCGACCCCTCCTGTGTCCGAGTTCCACCGCCTCGACGCCTCCGCCGACGCCCGCTTCCTGAGCGCCCGCGTCGCCGACCCCCTGACGCGGACGCCGTTCAAGCCCGCCAACTCCGTCGTGCTGTGCAAGACGTGCGGGCTGGTGTCGCTGCGCGAGACCTGGGAGGCCCTCGGTGGGTGCCCCAACGGCCACGACATGGCGGCCCCCTGGGACCCCGCCGCCGCGCTCAACGCCGGCGACGGCGCCGCGACGCCTATCCCTCGTCCAGTCAAGCCGCCAGTCGCAGCGCCCGCCCGCAACCGGTGGCAGACGCCGCTGGCGGTCGCCGCCGGCGTGATCGGGCTGGCGGTCCTGGGCGTGGTGGCCTTCGGCCTCTTCAACGACGACGGCCCCGAGGCCGTCGAGGAGACGGCCGTCGTCCCGACCGAGCCGACGGGGCCGGCCGCGGTCTCGCTCGCCGAGCCGGGCCTGACCCAGGGCACGCTCGCCGACGGCGACTACGCCGACGATGCCGGCCGCTACCAGGACCTCTACACCTTCGCCGCCGACTCGTCGGGCAAGGTGCTCACGTTCCGGGTCTCCTCCGAGGACTTCTTCCCCGACCTGGTGGTCCAGACCCCAGACGGCGAGCGCGTCGAGGCCGAGACCGTCGGGTCCGACGACGACACCGGCGTCCGCATCGTGTCCGTGGGCGACCAGCGCGACCCCGGGCTGTACCGGATCCTGATCACGTCGCGCCTGCCGGCCGTCTCCGGCAGCTACGCGCTGCGCGTCCAGAGCGAGAACCCCGTCCGGCCCCTGGCCCCGGGCGGCTCCGCCGTCCGCGCCGAGCTGGGGGCGTTCAGCGAGCGCGCCGACGGCTTCTTCCGCGACCGCTACCAGTTCTCCGGCGCCCAAGGCCGCGAGCACACGGTCACCGTCCGCACGAGCGCGTTCGCGCCGACGGTCCAGCTTACCGGGCCGGGCGGGGCCGTGAGCGGCCAGACCGGCCGCGCCGGCGGCGTGGTGACCTACGTGTTCACGCCCACGGCGACCGGCTCGCACACCCTCGTCGTGTCGTCGCAGAGCCGAGACCAGAAGGGCGCCTACTCCGTCCAGCTGGCGGTCGAGGCCGAGGAGGTCGCCGAGCGGGAGCCGACCGAGCGCGCCGAGACGGGCCCGGCGCTGCGCCCCAACGGCAGCGTCTCGGACTCCCTGTCCGCGGGCGGCTCCCGAACGTACACCGTGCGGGGCCGCGTCGGCGACCGCGTGTTCCTGGAGATCCGCGCCGACGGGTTCACGCCGTCGCTCGTCCTGGTCGGGCCGGACGGCACGCGGACGGCGGCCTCGCCCGACGGCGACCGCGCCCGGGTCCGCTACACGCTGCCCTCGGCGGGGACCTACCGCGTGGTCGTGGGCGCCGCCAGCGGGGCGGGCGGGTACCGCGTGTCCCTGGAGCAGCAGGCCGCCGTCGCCGCCGAGGACATCCCCCGGCGCCCCGGCGCCGACACGCCCCAGGACTCCCGCGGCCGCGACGAGGGCGAGGGGCCCCCGGAGACGAGGTCGGGCGACGGGTACCGGCCCCAGCCTATCGGCGGCCAGGACGCGCGCTAGGCCGTAGCTTTCACCCTCCACGACCCGGGCCCCCGCCCCCCGCATGAGCGACGACGACACGATCCGCGTTCCCAAGGCCCGCCTGCGCGAGGTCAAGGCCGAGATCGACCGGCTGAAGATCGACCTGGCCGAGCTCCGCGAGGAGCACGAGAGCCTCCGCGCCCACCTCAAAGGCTCTATCCAGGAGGTCGCGCGGCTGACCGAGGAGAACGCGTCGCTGCGAAGCTGAGCCCCACACGGAGAGGTGGCAGAGTGGTCGAATGCGTCGGTCTTGAAAACCGAAGTGCCCTCACGGGTACCGTGGGTTCGAATCCCACCCTCTCCGCTGCGCAACACGGGCTAGGCGCGCCCGTCTAGAGACGCCGCCCCGACCGTGCCCATGCGCTGCTTCGTCCTCGTCCTCGCCGCGCTGGCGGCCCCCGTCGGCGCCCAGTCCGACTCGACCGTGGTCACGCTGCCGGAGGCCGTCGCGCTGGCCGTGGACCAGAGCCCCCAGGTGCGCCGCGCCGTCGCCGCCGACCGGGGCCGGGCCGAGGCCGTGCGGAGCGCCCGGGCGGGCCGGCTGCCGTCGGTGTCGCTGCAGGTCACGCCGGCCCAGCGCTACGGGCTCGGGTTCGACCAGACGACGGGGCAGGCGGTGAGCCAGACCGTCGAGACGCTGAGCGTCGGCCTGGGAGGCTCGATCTCGCTCTACGACGGCGGGCGGACGCGGGCGCTCGTGCGCGAGGCCGAGCTCCAGCGCGACGCGGCCGACGAGGGGCTCGAGCGGACGCGCCAGCAGGTGGCGCTCGACGTCGCGCAGCAGTTCTTGACGCTCCTCCTGGACCGCGAGGTCGCCGAGATCCAGGAGCAGACGTTGGCCGCCGCCGAGCAGCAGCGCCAGCAGGTCGCGGAGCTGGTCGAGGCCGGCGCCCGGGCGCGCGGCGACCTCATCGCCCAGGACGCCGTCGTGGCCGAGCGGCGGACGGCGGTCGTGGTGGCCCGGGGCGCCGTCGAGCGCGACCGCGTCGTCCTGATCCAGATCATCGGGCTCGACCCGCTAGAGACGTACCGGTTCGAGGGGCCGGACCTGGAGCGGCTGGAGGCGTCCGGCCTGCTCGACGTCGAGCCCGAGCCGCTGGCGGCGTTGCTGGCCGCGGCCCGGGTCTCGCGCGCCGACCGCCGCGCCCAGGAGCTCTCCATCGCCGCCGCCGAGGCGTCCGTCGGCTCGGCTCGGTCTGGCGGCCGGCCCGTCATCGACCTCAGCGCCTCGGTCGGGACCGGGTATTCGAGCCTGCAGAGCCGATTGACCGGCCAAGGGCCGGTGACCCCGATCACGCTGCCCGACGGCACGCCGGTCTTCGTCGGCGGCCAGCCGTTCGCGCTGCCCGGCGACCCCACGTTCGAGCAGACGCCGCTCTTCAACCAGTTCGGCGACAACCGCTCCGGTTCCATCGGCCTGACGCTGGCCGTCCCGCTGTTCGACCGCTTCCAGACGCGGCGCGCGGTCGTGGAGGCGGAGATCCGGGCCGAGGACGCCCGCATCGCCCTCGACCAGATCGACCGCCAGCTGGCCTCCGAAGTGCAGCAGGCCGTCGTGGAGGCGCAGACGGCTCGGGCGCAGCTGGAGGCCGCCGAGGTCCAGGTCGCCGCGGCGACCGCGGCGCTGCGCGTCGAGCGCGACCGCTACCGCCTAGGCGCGGGAACGCTCTACGACGTGTCGGCAGCCGAGGTGCGGCTGGCCGAGGCGCAGTCCGGCCGGGCGCAGGCGGCCTACGGGCTGGTCTTCCGGACCGTCCTGGTGCGGCTGGCCGTCGGCGACCTCGACCCCGCCGCGCTGGCGGAGCAGTTGGCCGGGGAGTAGCCGCGCCTACCTTCCGCGCTCGCCCCTGACGCCTCTGTGGTCCCGCTCTCCGACCTGCTCGACTCGCGCCTGATCTACGGCTGCATGACCTGGGGCGGGCTCGACCGCCCGTCCGCGGAGGACGCGTTGGACGCCGCGCTCGACGCCGGCGTCACGCTGTTCGACCACGCCGACATCTACAGCGGCGGGCGTTCGGAGTCGCTGTTCGGCGAGATCCTGGCCGACCGACCTGGCTTGCGTAACCACGTCGGCCTGCAGTCTAAATGTGGCATCCGCTTCGCGGACGACCCGCCGGGCGCGCCCAAGCGGTACGACCTGAGCCGGGAGCACATCACGGCGTCCGTCGAAGGCAGCCTGCGCCGCCTGCAGGCCGAGCACCTCGACCTCCTCCTGCTCCACCGCCCGGACCCGCTGATGCGGCCGGACGAGATCGCGCATGCCTTCGACGGCCTCCGCCAGTCCGGCAAGGTGGGCGCGTTCGGCGTCAGCAACTTCTCGACGGCCCAGATCGACCGACTGGCGGGCGCGCTGGATCAGCCGCTCGTCGTTAACCAGATCCAACTCAGCCTGGGGCACACCGCGCCCGTCGAGGCCGGCGTCACCGTCAACGTGGCCGCGCCGACGGGCGGCGCCAGCGGGCTGCTCGACGGACTGGCGGCGCGCGGCGTCGGCGTCCAGGCGTGGGGGCCGCTCGCGGGCGGGGCCTTGACGCGTACCGACCCGGCGCCCGAGCACGCCGCACTGGCGGAGGCGGTGGGCGAGGTCGCAGAGACGCACGGCGTGGCCCGGCTGGCGGTCGTGGTCGCCTGGGTGGCGCGGCTGGGCGTGCGCCCCGTCATCGGGACGACGAACCCGGAGCGGATCGCGGCCTGCGCCCAGGGCGCGGCGATGGAGCTTCCGCGCCCAGACTGGTACCGGCTGTACCAAGCCGCACGCGGGCACCGCGTCCCGTGAGCGACTCGGACCGGTCCCGCGCGAGGCGACGACGTCCGCCGCGGAGTCGCGCCAGCCCCTTCACAGCGCCTGGCTTAGACGCCCGTCAATCCGGTCCGCCAGTCGCGCCCCGCTACGCCGTGCCCGTCGAGCCGAAGCCGCCGGCCCCGCGCTCGGTCTCGTCCAGCGCCTCGGTCTCCACCATCCGGACTGGGACGTAGCCGGCCACCACCAGTTGGGCGATCCGCTCGCCGCGCTCGACCACGAACGGCTGGCGCTCGATGTAGCGGTATGTCCCTCGCGCACCTTGGCGATCCGGCTCGCATAGCCACCCGTGCCGCCCGGCGTAGCGCTTGACTCGCGCGTCCTACCGCGACCGTGGTTGATGAGCAGCACGCCAACCTCGCCACGGTAGCTCGAATCGATTGTTCCTGGAGAGTTTAGGACGGTGACGCCATGCTCCACAGCGATGCCAGCCCGCGAGCGCGGGCGCACCTCCGCCCCTCGCGTCCGCCCGGAGGTAGCGCAATCTGCAGACCGTGATCGAGCACCGACGACGTGGGGGCGCCCGAGCGCCAGCGTCATCGGGCCGTTCGCTGCCCCCACTCCGGCCCTGAGCGGCGCGCAGGCGTCGCGCTCCAGGCCACGTCGGCGCCTGGGGCTGCGGCGTGCTCGGGCCGACCCGGTACAGGTCGAGCCCGCGGCCCGTGGGCATTCGCAGCGCACCGTGACCGATACGTCGGTGAGCGTCATAACGAGACGTTCCACTGGCGATCCGGCTGGGACCGACCGCCAGCGGGGCACGGGCTAGAGGGGGGTCGAGGAGGGGCCGGCCTCGGCCCGAGCCATCATCTTCTTGAACGGGCCGGCGACGAAGAAGAACAGCACGCCCGCGCCGATGGCGATGGCGGCCACGAGGCCCATAAAGCTGGGCAGCTCCAGCACCTCGTAGAACGAGGCGATGTAGCCCGCGGCGAAGTTGCCGACGGAGGCGCCCAGGAACCACACGCCCATCATCAAGCTCGACACGCGCGCCGGGGCCAGCTTGGTCATGGCGCTCAGCCCGACCGGCGACAGCGTCAACTCGCCCAAGGTGTGGAGCAGGTAGGTCAGGATCAGCCACCACGGCGACACCTGGGCGCCGCTGCCCGCCGCGATCCCGGCGCCGACCATCACGACGAAGCCCAGGCCCAACAGGATCAGGCCGATGCCGAACTTGGTCGGCGAGGACGGGTCCTTGCCCCGACGACCCAGCCCGACCCACAACGCGGCGACGATGGGCGCGATGGTGAAGATGAAGAAGGCGTTCGCCGACTGGAACCACGCCGTCGGGATCCCGCGGATGCCGTCGCCCAGAGTCTCCAGGCCGGGGATCCAGGCGAGCCAGCCGGGCAGCGCGCGGTTGGTGGACTGCTCGGCGAACAGGTTGAGGCTGGAGCCGGCCTGCTCGAAGGCGGCCCAGAACACGGCCGCGCCTAGGAACAGCAGCCCGATGAGGTAAAGCTTCTTCCGCTCCAGGTCGGTCCAGTAGTCGCGCGTGAACAGCCAGCCGAACAGGCCGAACACGATCACGAACAAGACCACGGTGTACACGCCCGAGATGGCCTCCGCCGTCTGGTTGATCACGCCGGCCGCCATCAGCCCGTAGATCGCCCCGATCAGCACCAGCACGCCCACGATGCCTTTGACGAGGGCCGAGCTGGCGGACGACGTCTCCGTCCGGGCCTCCGGCGTCAGCTCCCCCACGCCGTCGATCTGCTTGCCGAACAGCACGTAGATGATCATGCCCAGCGTCATCCCGACGCCGGCGGCGGCGAAGCCGTAGTGCCACCCGTAGTTGACCTGGAGCGCGCCGCACACCAAGGGCGCCAGGAACGCGCCCAGGTTGATCCCCATGTAGAAGATGGTGAAGCCGGCGTCGCGGCGGGCGTCCTCGGCGGGGTAGAGCTGGCCCACCATCACCGAGATGTTGGGCTTCAGCAAGCCCGTCCCGATCACGATCAGCCCCAACCCCATGTAGAAGAACAGCGTCTGGGGGACGGCCATCGTGAAGTGGCCCAGGGCGATGATCGAGCCGCCCACCAGCACCGACCTCCGCTGCCCCAGCAACCGGTCCGCGATCCAGCCGCCGGGCAGGTTCACCAGGTACACCAGCGACGTGTAGAGCCCGTAGATCAACGTGGACTTCGCGACGTCGTAGCCCAGCCCGCCCTCGACCGTCTCGGCGGTCATGAACAGCACCAGCAGCGCCCGCATCCCGTAGTACGAGAACCGCTCGAACAGCTCGGTAAAGAACAGGTTCGACAGCCCCAGGGGGTGCCCAAAGAACCGCGTGTCGTTGGCGCCGATGGCGACGGCCGCCGCGCCGGGCGCGATCTCGGACGCCGCGAGGGGGGAGGACGCTTCGGCGTCGGGTCCTTTGCTCATGTCGGTGGGGTCTGGGAGGGAGGAGCGGCCGTGAAGATAGCGGCGGCCTCAGGCGATGCCCCACAGCCGCGCCCGGGTGTGCCCCGGTCACGGCCCGGCTGCTAGGCTAGGGCCGCTCGGCCAGCACCCGGGCCGCCAGCCGGTGCGGCGCCCGCTCGCCCCCGTCGAGCTGGCGGACGGCCTGGGCCAGCGCGGCGGCACGGCCGTCGGACCAGAACCGGCGGCGCCACCCGGCCTCGACCAGCCTCCGGACCCGGCGGCGCAGGCGTTCGGCCCGGATCTCGGCCAGGTCCAGGCCGTCGCGGTGGGCGTCGAGCGCCTCCACCAACCCGTCGACGCCCTCGTCCTTCAGAGCCGACACCTTGACGACGGGCGGCGCCAGCGTCGGCCGCAGGTGGAGCATGGCGCGCAAGGCGCGCACCAGCTTGGTCGCCTCGGGCTTGTCGGCCTTGTTGACCGCGAACACGTCGGCGACCTCCATCAGCCCCGCCTTCATCGCCTGGACGGCGTCGCCGGACTCGGGGACGAGCACGACGAGCGTGGTGTCGGTCGCCTGGGCGACGTCGATCTCGCCCTGCCCCACGCCGACGGTCTCGACCAGGACGGCGTCGTAGCCGGCCGCGTCGAGCACGTCGCAGGCGGCCTCGGCGGCCTCCGACAGCCCACCCAGCGCGCCACGCGCCGCGAGGGATCGCACGAACACGCCGTCGTCCTCGGCCCACCGGTCCATCCGGACGCGGTCGCCCAGGAGCGCCCCGCCGGTGAACGGGCTCGACGGGTCCACGGCGACGACGGCGACGGCCTGCCCGCGCTGGCGGAGCGCGCCCACCAGCCGGTCGGTGAGCGTCGACTTGCCGGCGCCCGGCGGGCCGGTGACACCGACGCGCCACGCCCGGCCGGTGTGCGGGTAGAGGGCGTCTACGAGATCGTCGGCGCCGTCCAGGCCGTTCTCGACCGCCGTCAGCGCCCGGGCGACGGCGCGGCGCTGGCCGGTGAGCACGTCGGGGGCGAGGGCGGAGGCGTCCATGCCGCAAGATCGCGTCGTCGCGGTCTCTGCGTGCGCTCTCCGCCCGGGCCGGTCAGTTGCGGTCGATGATCAAGACGACGATGCTCAGCAGCGAGAGCCCCGTCGAGACGAGGTAGGTCGTCTGGATAAACTGGGTGTGGGCCTGGGTGTTGCGGGCCTCGGCCTGCTGGGCGTAGAGGGACAGGAAGGCGACCTCTTCGTCCGTCAGCGTCTCCGAGGGACGGGCGAGCAAAGACTCGGCGTAGGCCACGGCTTCGGCCGTCGGCGCTTTGGCGTCGTCGCCGTACGGGCTGACGGTGGCGCAGCCAGAGAGCGGCGCGAAGAGCAGGAGCGCCCCGAGGACGAGTGTCGACGCTTTCATTGAGCAGGGGAGGGGGTGAGGAAGCACAGGCCGCTTTCAGGGCTGCGAACGTAACACGGTGCCGCCGCTTCTTGCCAGGCGCGCGGTCGCGCTCAAGGGCTAGGTCGACCAGCGCCTCGACTTCGGCGGGCTCAACTTCGTCGACCTCCGCGACCGCTACGGCACCACCCGGCTCGTGTTCTCGCCCGCTCTCACCTCGCTGGCGGAACGCGCCCCCCAGCCGGCCAGGGGGACGTAGCAACTCGGTGACGCCACTCGGCCGCCGACGAGAGAGGGCGCAACTCAGGGCCGTGTCTGCCCAGCCGGCTGGTGCGCGATGGCGAACAGCTCGCGGCGCCTCTTCAAGACCGAGAACGCCCAGAACGCGGGCTTGCCGAGGCCCACCCGCATCAGAGGGAACAGCCGGGGGTGCCAGGCCGTGGTCCGGATTGTGACGTCGGAGACCTCGTAGCCCGTCTCGTGCAACAGGTTCGCGATCAGGCGCGGGGTCCAGGTGTAGAGGTGGTGGTCGATGTCACCTCGCTCCCACTCCCGCTGCGTCGCCGTCCGCCAGTCCTCCATCGGCAGCATGACCAGGAGCCGCCCACCCGGTCGGAGCACGGCGCGTAGACGCTCCAGCGTAGACGCCACGTCGCGGACGTGCTCTAGGACGTGGCTCGCCACGACGACGTCGTATGAGAGCTCGTCGGGCAACTCGTCGAGCGAATTGTAGACCGTGAACCCGAGGGACCGCGCCGTGGCCGACGTGTGGGGGTTGACCTCAAGGCCTTCAGCGCGAGCTACGCGTGGGGCGAGGTGTCGAAGGACGCCGCCCGCCGCGCAGCCGAAGTCCAACAGGTGGTCGCTCGAGCGGAGGTAGGGGTAGAGCGGCTCGGCGGCCAACCTGAACCCGACGTCCATCGGGTCGGAGTGGTAGTGCGCTGCGTACTCGGCCCCGGCCTCGCCCTGATATCGTTCGCTCACTCCGGCGGTGCTGGTTTTGTCGGGCATCGGATGGGTGCGAGCGGGTGGGCGGGGGCCAAGTATACAGGGCCGACGCGTGGGCCCGGCTGCGGCCCGCTCCTCCTCGTCTCGTTTCCACGCCACCCCACCCACAGGTCTTCTAGCTTCCCGGTCCCTCACTCCCCGCCCCATGTCTGACGCCCGCCTGACCCCCACCGACGCGCCCACGCACGGCGACCGGACCGACACCTGCGGCGCGCTCCGCCAGTCCGACGCCGGCCGGACCGTCGTGCTCAAGGGCTGGATCGACCAGCGCCGCGACTTCGGCGGGCTCAACTTCGTCGACCTGCGCGACCGCTACGGCATCACCCAACTCGTGTTCTCGCCTGAACTCGACGCCGAACTCGCCGCGCTGGCGGACCGGATGCGCGGGGAGGACGTGATCTCCGTCCGGGGCGAGGTGCGCGAGCGCGAGCGGCCGACGGACAAGGTGGCGACCGGCGCCGTCGAGGTCTACGTCCGCGACGTCGAGGTGCTGGCGGTCGCCGAGACGACGCCGTTCGTGGTGTCGGAGAACGACCCGCGCGCGACGACGCCGTCGGACGAGGTCGCGCTGACCTACCGCTATCTGGATCTCCGCCGGTCGCGCTTGCAGCGCAACCTGCTGCTGCGGTCCAAGCTCTACCAGTCGGCGCGGAGCTACTTCCACGCCCACGACTTCGTCGAGGTCGAGACGCCGGTGCTCATGAAGTCCACGCCCGAGGGCGCGCGCGACTACCTGGTCCCGAGCCGAGTCCACCCGGGCCAGTTCTACGCGCTGCCCCAGTCGCCGCAGACCTACAAGCAGATCCTGATGATGGGCGGGCTCGACCGCTACGTCCAGATCACCAAGTGCTTCCGCGACGAGGACCTGCGCGCCGACCGCCAGCCGGAGTTCACCCAAATCGACGTCGAGATGACGTTCGCGACCGAGGAAATGATCTACGGCCTGGTCGAGGGGCTCGTCGCCCAGATCTGGCGGGACACGCGCGGCATCGAGGTCGAGACCCCGTTCCAGCGGATGCCCTACGCCGACGCGATCCGCCAGTACGGCTCCGACAAGCCCGACCTCCGGTTCGGCATGGAGATCGCCGACGTGAGCGAGCACGCTCGGGGCTCCGGCTTCGGCGTGTTCGAGAGCATCCTGGGCGACGGCGGCGCGGTCGTCGCCATTCGGGTGGAGGGCGAGGGCGACCGCGGGCGCAAGCCGATGGACAAGCTCGACAAGGAGGTCGTCCGCAAGCAGATCGGCGCCGGCGGGCTGTTCTACGCCAAGCTGCCCAGCGCCGGCGGCGACTTCAGCCAGTCGGTCAAGGACGAGGTGTTCGGGCGCGACCGGATGCAGGCGATCATCGACGCCGTCGGCGGACAGGCTGGCGATCTGGTGCTGGTGCTGGCGGGACCTCAGCCCACCGTCTTCGAGCAGATGGGCGACCTGCGGCTGCACATGGCACGGGAGACCGGGCTGATTCCAGAGGGCGCCGACGGACCGTGGAAGTTCCTGTGGGTCACCGACTTCCCGCTTTTGGAGTGGGCCGAGGGTGAGGACGGCGCCGAGGGCCGCTGGCACGCCATGCACCACCCGTTCACCGCGCCGACCGGCGAGGACATCGCCCGGCTGGCGGACGACCCCGGCGCGGTCCGGAGCCAGGCGTACGACCTGGTGCTGAACGGTTCTGAGATCGGCGGCGGCTCCATCCGCATCCACCGCTCGGATGTCCAGAGCCGGATGTTCGAGCTCTTGGGCATCTCCGACGACGAGGCCCGGCGCCGCTTCGGCTTCCTGCTGGACGCGCTGAAGTACGGCGCGCCCCCGCACGGCGGCATCGCGCTCGGGCTCGACCGACTGGTGATGCTGCTGACCGGCGCCACCAGCCTGCGCGACGTGATCGCGTTCCCCAAGACCCAGCAGGCGACCGAGTTGATGTCGAGCGCGCCCGACTACGTCGACGCGGACCAGCTCTCGGACCTCCACATCGCGACCACAGCCACGGTGCCGCCGACGGAGACCACGACCCCGCTGTCCGCGGACCCGACCTAGCGATCGTCCGGCGGCGCTGGTGGGTGGGCGCCGCCAGCGCCACCACATCGGGCCTCGCGCCAGGGCAGGCGCGGGCTTAGGCGTTTGGGTGCGGGCCGGTCCCGTTCCCGAACGCACGCCTGTACGCCGGATCGAGCCGCTCTGCCGATGACGAGTCAAGGGGTCTCTATCTAGCGGCGCCTCCGGGCCCGGTCGGGGAGCGATTGCCGCCGCCTGGGACCGCCGTCGTGGTCCACGCTCGGCACGAGCCGCTGCTCCAGCCGGTCCAAACGCTGGCGCGCCCTTCACCTGCCCCGCTCCGATGCCCTCTGTCTCCGTCCAGGCGTCCCGGTCCTTCGCCTGCGCGCTCGTCGCCTGCCTCGCCGCCGCGTCCGCGCCGTCGGCCCAGGTGACCACCGTCGAGGAGCTCGTCGCAGCCGTCAACGGGGGCGCCGCTGGCGACGTGGTCATGGTCGAGCCGGGGACCTACGAGCTATCGTCGCCGCTGCGGCCCCAGCCAGGGATGAGCGTGGTCGGCTCCGGCGCCGGCCGGACCATCGTCACCGCCGCCGCCTCGTGGGCGCCCGGCACGGCGGGGCTGCCCGACGGAGACACCAACAGCAACTCCGTCAACCGGGACGCTTACCTCATCGACCTGGGCACCGGCACCGACGGCGTGACCATCGCCGAGATGACGCTGAGGGGCCCCACCCTCCACGGCGCCATCACGGGCAACGACTGCGACGACCTCACGGTCCGCGGCGTCGCCGTCGAGGACGTGCTCTGGAGCGGGATCCGGACGTTCCGGATGGACCGCGCCCGCATCCACGGCAACACGTTCGTCGACGCCGGCGGGCAGTACGGCAAGACCGGCGGCGCCATCTACGCGACGTGGTTCGCCGACTCCGAGATCTACGACAACACGTTCCGCCGCAGCCCCGGCTCGGAGCGCAACGTTTACGGCGTCAAGGGCCGCGAGGCCAAGCGCGTCCGCATCCACCACAACACGATCCGGACCAACTTCTCGATCGAGCTGCCGCACGACAACGACCGGTTCGTCGAGATCGACCACAACTACGTGACCGGCACCATCTCGATCCCGAAGTACGCCGGTGGATCGGTGCCGGACGGCGGGTACACCTTCCGCATCCACCACAACTACTCGTCGTCGTCGTACGCGCTGGAGTGGGCCCGGAACGGCGCCGAGATCGACCACAACCTGTTCGACTTCTCGACGGCGAAGGACCACGGCAACCTGATCAGCGCCTGGTCGCCGACCTCTCCGGGCCCGACGCGCTTCCACAACAACCTGATCAAGAACCCGGGCCGGGGCGTGTTCTGGAGCCAGGAGGTGTACAACAACATCGAGTTCGCCCGCAACCACGTGATCGCCAACGAGACGGCGACGCCGCGCACGGACGGGCTGTTCGGGTTCAACTCCAACACGGACTTCTCGACGGTCGCCATCCGCGACAACATCATCGAGGTGATCGGGCGCGCGCGGCCGCTGGTGCGGAACGCGGCGAGCCGGACGGCGACCATCGAGAACAACCGGTTGGTGAACGTCTCGGACGCCGCCAGCTACGGCAACCCCCAGACCGGCGCGCCGCAGGGCCCGGACGGCCCGCTCGCCTTCCGCGCCGGCGCCTTTGGCGAGTACGAGGTCGACGGGTGGACGGTGCGGCCCCACCAGGAGGCCTCGCCGCCGACGGGCCAGCGGGTGTGGCTCCGTGCCCAGGCGACCGCCCGCTACGTCTCAGCTGACCCTGACCAGGGTCACCGGCTCGTCTCGGACCGCGAGAGCGCCTCGGAGCAGGAGCAGTTCGAGGTCGTCGACGACGGCGACCAGGCGGCGAGAACGGTCGCGCTCCGCGCCCGTGCCAACGGTCAGTACGTGACGGCGGGAGACGTGCTGGCGGCGACCGCCAGCGCGGTGGGCGCCTCGGAGCGGTTCGCGTGGGAGCCGCAGCCCGACGGGGCGGTGTGCCTCAGGAGCCTCGCGACGGGCACCTACGTCGCCGCCGACGCAGCCGCCCCGTGGACGCTCCGAGCCCAAGCGGAGGCGTGCCCGGAGGGCGCCCAGTTCATGTGGGGCGAGGCCGCCGCTGTCGCGGCCGCTGACGACCCGGTTGCGTCGCACGCAGCGTTGGAGCTGACGGCGTCGCCCAACCCGTCCCCAGGCCCGATTCGGGTGGGGTTCACGTTGGAAACCTCGGGCGAGGTGTCGCTCGCCGTGTTCGACGTGCGGGGGCGCCGCGTGGCGGAGCTGGCCTCCGGCCCGCGCGGGCCCGGCCGTCACGTGGTCTCGTTCGACGCGTCGGCGCTGCCAGCCGGTACGTACGTCGTCCGCGCCGAGGCGGGCGGTACGAGCGCGACGGCCCAGCTTACGGTCGCCCGCTAGGCCGGCCCGCCGCGACGGGGTGCTGCAGGGCCCGGCGGGCGCCGGGAGGGGGCGCCCCCTACATTCGGTGCTCCCCCTCCCACGCACAGTGAACTGCCCGATCTGCGACCTCGTCCTGGACGCCGCCACCCTGCTGGACGCCGACGGCGGGCACCCGGCGCTGCCGGGCTTCCGCTGCCCCGACGGCCACGGCGTCTTCTTGCCGTCCGACGTCTACGCCGAGTGGGAGGGCGAGGGCCCCGACGATGAGCCGGAGCCCCAAGCGGTCACTGTCGACGCGGACGCCGTCGGCGACGTCAAGCGGGCCAAGTTGTGCCCGCAGGACCGCCGCATCATGAGCCGGTTCCGCGTCAGCCCAGGGGGCTTCTGGCTCGACCGCTGTGGCGCGTGCGGCGGCGCGTGGTTCGACGGCGACGAGTGGCAGGCGACCGTCGACGCAGGGCTCCACAAGCGCCTTGCGAGCGTGTTCAGCGACGCCTGGCAGCGCCGCGTCGAGGACGCCACGGTCAGCCAGGAGCGGCGCAACCGGTTGGAGTCGGCGGTGGGCAGCGAGGACCTGGCGCGCGTCGACGAGGCCCGGGAGTGGATCTGGGCGCACCCGCAGCGCCACCTGTTGCTGGCCCGCCTCAGCGACCGCCCCGTCTCCGACGCCTGAGCGGCTCGCGTGCCCCCGCCCGGCCGGCGCCGCCCGGCCGGACGGTGCCGACGTGCCGACTCAGCCCTGCGCGTCAGGCGCCGCCGTCTCCGGCCGCAGCAGGGGGAACAGGAGCACGTCGCGGATCGACGGCTGGTCGGCCATCACCATCACCAGCCGGTCGATGCCGACGCCCAGCCCCGACGCCGGCGGCATCCCGTACTCCAGCGCACGGAGGTAGTCCTCGTCAACCGTGTTCACGGCCTCGTCGTCGCCCTTGCTCGCCAGCGAGACCTGCGCTTCGAAGCGCTGGCGCTGGTCGACGGGGTCGTTGAGCTCGGAGAACGCGTTGCACAGCTCCTTGCCGGCGGCGATCAGCTCGAACCGCTCCACCAGCCCGGGCTTGCTCCGGTGGCGCTTGGCGAGCGGCGAGAGCTCGACGGGGTAGTCGGTCACGAACGTGGGCTGGACCAGGGTCGGCTCGACGGCGACGCCGAAGATCTCGTCGATGAGCTTGCCCGACCCCATCGAGCCGTCCACCTCGATGCCGAGCTGGCGGGCGAGGTCGGCGATGGTGGAGCGGTCGGCGACGGCGCCGTCCTGGTAGAGCTGGGTGCCGGTCGCGTCGGCGATGGCGTCGAAGATGGGGACGCGCTTGAAGGGGGCGGAAAAGTCGAGGGTGACGGCTTGGCCATCGATGGTGCGGGTCACGTCGGTGCCGCCGGTCGCGGCGACGGCGACGGCTTCGAGCATCCGCTCCACCAGTCCCATCATCCAGTCGTAGTCGGTGAAGGCGACGTACAACTCGAGCATGGTGAACTCGGGGTTGTGGAACCGGCTGAGCCCCTCGTTCCGGAAGTCCTTGGCGATCTCGTAGACGCCTTCGAACCCGCCCACCAGCAGGCGCTTGAGGTAGAGCTCGTCCGCGATGCGCAAGAAGAGCGGCATGTCGAGCGCGTTGTGGTGCGTCGTGAACGGGCGCGCGGCGGCGCCGCCGTAGAGCGGCTGCAACGCCGGCGTCTCGACCTCGACGTAGCCGCGCTCGTCCAGGAACCGCTGGATCGTGCGGACGATGCGGTGCCGGGTCTTGAACACCTCGCGCACCTCGGGGTGCAGCGCCAGGTCGGCGTAGCGCTGGCGGTACCTGAACTCGGGGTCGGAGACCTCGTTGTAGGTCGTCGTCTCGCCCGTCGTCTCGTCGGTGACGGTCTTCTCGACCGGGAGCGGCCTGAGGCTCTTCGCTAGTAGCACCAGGCGCTCGGCGCGGACGGACACCTCGCCCATCTTGGTCCGGAACACCTCGCCCTCGATGCCCAGCCAGTCGCCGGTCCCGAGCAGCTTCTTGAACACGTTGTTGTACACGCCGTCCTCGAGGTCGTCGCGGCGGACGTAGATCTGGATCTGGCCGGACTCGTCGGCTAGGTGGAAGAACGCCGCCTTCCCCATGACCCGCTTCGTCATCATCCGCCCGGCGACGGTGGCGCGGAAGGGCTCGGGCGCGGGCTCGCCGTCGTCGCCCGGCTGGTGGCGGTCGTCGTCGAAGGCCTCCAAGACCTCCGTGGCGCGGTGCGTGACGGGCCACGACGCGGCGGGGTACGGCTCGACGCCGTGTTCGCGGAGCGCGTCGAGGTGGGCGCGGCGGATCTCTTCTTGCTCGGTCAGGGCCATCGGTGCGGGGGCGGTCGGCCGGCAAGATCCCCCGCCGGCGGGGCGGGCGCACCACGGCGGGGTGGTCTTCGCGGCGTTCTAGCCCGTGCAGGCGTCCACCACGTGCTGAGCCTCGGCACGGGCCGGTCGTGACGGAGTCAGAGCCTGCGTCCCGTCGGCGTCCGTCTGCTCCCCCGTCATCAAGACCGTCAGCTGTCCCCGGGCGACGGTCGCGGTTAGCACGTCGAACTCGTCGTCGCCGCGCCGGCCCCAGCGGAACCGCATCGGCTGACGGGCGCGGACGAACACGCCGTCTTCGGCGTCGACGACGGCGTAGCCCAGGGCCGTGGCCTCGGCGAGCGCGCAGTCGAGGGCGTCGGCATCCGCTAAGCCACGCGCGGCGATGGTGGAGGGGCCGACGCAGCCGGTGAGCAGGGCGAGGCCGAGGAGGGGCGCGGGGCGGAGCATGGCGGCGGAGGCGTGGGCCTGTACCGCCGGACGTCGTGCCGCCGAAGTAACGCTAGTCCACGACCCTGGCGACGGCCGCCAGCAGGGCGTCGCGGTCCGCTGTCAGCGCGTCGGCCAGGCGCTCGCCCAGGACGCGGGCGGAGGACGCGGGGGGCTGGTTCGACGCCAGCGTCCGGGCGTGCTCGGCGGTCTCGCTCAGGGCCTCGACGGCGGCGGCGGCGGCGGCGACCCAGGTGGGCGGGGCGTCGGGCTCGGCGCGCCACCGACCTAGCCAGCCGGGCGTGGGCCGCAGCACGGCTCGGACCATGTCGCCGGCCGTGCGGCCGCGCTTCAGGCACTCGGCCTCCGCCGACACGCCGGTCACCAGCGCGCTCCGCACCGCCTCCAAACGAGCCGACACCGCGCCGACCGTCTCCCGCTGGCGCAGGCTGAGCGCGGCGGCCTCGGCCCGGGCGACGGGCTCGCCCGTCACCTCGACGGCGTGGATGAGCGCCGCCAGCAGCGCCTGGAACGAGGGCACCGAGTCGCGGCGGACGCTCCGCTCGGCGAGGGCCGTAGACCGCCTCGGAGTCCAGGCCAGCGGGCAAGGGAGAGCAGGTCCGTCGGGGTCGTTGTCGTCATACGGTAGCGGAGGGCCGGGGCCAGCCGCGGGGGTTGAACAGCGCGTAGACGCCGAAGGACGTCAATATCACACCGACTCGCTAGCGCCGCCGACGATCCCACCGAGGCTTGGCCGTCTCGTCGCTCCGCCTGCACGTCGCCTTCGCCCGGTCTCCGCGAGGGGCCGCCGTGACACTCCCGACCCCAGCGGCGCGTTGCTGGCGGGTAGATTCCGGCGTCCCCCCCACGCTCTCCATGCTTCACTCTCGACCCCTCCCACTGGCGGCCGTCGTCGGCTTGGCGCTGATGGCGCTGGCCGGCTGCCACCGCCAGTCGGACGCGGCGACGCCCGTCGCGGTCTCGGCGCCGGACACGGTGCGCGTCTCAAACGTCGAAGCGTCAAGTGTCGAAGCGGCTCCGGTCGATACCGTCGAGGCGCCCGAACTGCCCGAGGGCTTCGTCCGGCTGCGCGAGGTCGCGCCGTTGATCGCGCAGGAGATCCGGTACACGACCGCCTTCAACTTCGTCGGCGAGCCGATCGACGGCTACCTCGCGCCCGAGTGCATCCTGACCGAGCCGGCGGCTCGCGCCCTGGCCGGCGTCGCCCGGTCGCTGCGCTCGGGCGGCCTGGGCCTCAAGGTGTACGACTGCTACCGCCCCCAGCCCGCCGTGACCCACTTCGTCCGCTGGGCCAACACGCCGTCGGCGCTGGAGTACCAGCGGGCGTTCTACCCCGACGAGGAGAAGGGGCGGCTGTTCTCGCGCGGCTACATCGCCACCCGGAGCGGCCACAGCCGGGGCTCGACGGTGGACCTCACGCTGGTGAGCCTCCCGGCCCAAGCCTCCGTCCTGACCGAGTACCCCGATCCCGCCGACGGCGAGTTGCCCAACTGCACCGGCGCCCGAGGCCAGAGGCTCGACGAGCGCGACCTCGACATGGGCACGGCCTACGACTGCCTGAGCGAGCGATCGGCGACGGATCACCCCGCGATGCCGGCGTCCGTGCGGCGCAACCGCGACCGGCTGCGCGCGGCGATGTCCGAGGGCGGCTTCCGCAACTACTCCAAGGAGTGGTGGCACTTCACGCTGCGCGACGAGCCCCACCCCCGGACCTACTTCGACTTCCCGGTCGAGTGACCCGGCCCGGCGCACCCGCGCTGGCGATCTCTCTGGTCGCTACCGACGTCTGAGACCGGGACGCCGTCCACTCGGCGGAGCCCTGGTCGTCAGCCGCCTTCCGACTGGCGGCGGGGTTTGGGACCCTAGTTCCGAGAGATCGTGGGCAGTCCCGGCGCCGCGCCCTCGGCTCGCCACCGGTGCGCCGCCCACGCCGCGACCGCCTGCGTCAGCGCCGTGCCGACGACGATCGCCAGCGGGCCGACGACGGTGACCAGGCGCAAGATCGAGCCGTAGCCGTACGCCGACGAGTCGCCCAGGTCGTCGGCGACGCCGGCCAGCGCGACGATCGCGATGGCGGCCAGCACGCCGCCCAGGACGGAGACCGGGAGCGCGGCCCGGGTCCGCCGCCCCGTCCGCGCGATGACGCGGCCGGCGACGGCGCCCACGAACCCGATCAGGACCAGGGCGACGACGACGCCAGCGACGCGGAGCGGCCACTGGTACCGCGGCGAGGGCGCGCGCGCCGAGACCGCCAGCACGTCGCCGGGGACGCCGGGGAAGCGGCCCACGAGCGCGTCCCCCTCGCGGCGCAAGGGAAGGGAAGCCGAGGCGTCCCAGTCCGGCGGCACGATCACCCGAACGTCCAGCTGGCCGAAGCCGGCCCACAGCCGTGCCGGCGCCAGGCTGTAGGCGAGCTGCCAGACGCGGTTCGGGTGCTCCCCGCTGTCGTACGACCCGGGCCAGACCCGGTACTCGACGCGGACCGTGTGCTGGCCCGGGGGGATCGTCAGCACGAAGCTCAAGCCGGCGGCCGTCTCCAGCGACGCGTCCGCCTGGTACGGGACCGGCTGGCCGTCGAGCGCCGGCGTCGCGTCGACCGTCCGCCACAGCGCCGGGACCCGGAGCGAGTCGAGCGCCAGCGCCGGGACGGGCTGCTCGTCCAGCCACACCTGGGCCCGCTCGACGCCCTCGCCCAGCGCCAGGAACTCCAGGGGGACGACGCGGGCTGCGCCGGGGTTGACGATGCGGTACTCGGCCTGGACCACGGCCAACCGGGTCCGGGCCAGGGGCCGGAGGTCGATCGTCAGCGCCTCACGGGCGACGCGGAGGCCGGCCAGGCTGGCGGCGGGCTCGCCCACCGGCGCGCCGGGCTCGACGGGGCTCGCCATGTTGGCGCTGGCGGGCGCCGCGAGCAGGGCGATCAGGAAGGCGAGGCGCCGCATGCCGTCGGGAGGGGAGGGCCGTCCGAACGCGCCAGCGCGCGCTCAGTGCCGAGCCGGTGGGGAGGAGGCCGGCCAGAACCTCCGCCAGTCCGGCGCCGGTGCGGTTCGGGCGAAGGCGCCGGGGCCGAGCGCCCGGATAGCTTCGCCGGATGCCGACCCCCCGCCTGCTCCGCGACGTCCGCCCGACGGTCGTGCTGGCCGTGCCCATCGTGCTGGCGCAGCTGACCCAGATGTCGATGAGCTTCGTCGACGTGGTGATGGTGGGGCGGCTGGGGACGGAGGCGATGGCCGCCATCGTGCTGGGGTCCACGACGTACTTCACGCTGGCGCTGGTCTGCGTCGGCGTGCTGGTCGCCGTCCAGCCGACGGTCGCCCAGGCCGTCGGCGCCGGCGACGAAGACGCGGCCGGGCGCGGCGCGCGCCAGGGGCTGTGGCTGGCGACGATCCTGGGGGTCCCGTTCACCATCGGACTGGGCTGGATGGAAGAGGCGTTCCTGTGGACGGGCCAGGCGCCCGAGACCTCGGCGCTGGCGGGCGCCTACGTCGGCGCGATCCGCTGGGGCTTCATCCCCAACCTGTGGTTCACGGCGCTCCGGGGGCTGGCCGAGGGCGACGCCCGGCCCCGTCCCGTCCTGGCGGTGACGGTGCTGGGGACGGCGTTCAACGCCGGGCTCAACTACGTCCTGATGTTCGGCGCGCTGGGCATCCCGGCGCTGGGTCTGGTCGGGACCGGGTGGAGCTCGGCCATCACGACCACGGTGATGTTCGTCGCGCTGGCGCTCTATGTAAGGCGGGGGCCGCTGGGCCGCTTCCGCGTTTTCGCCGGCCTGCGCACGCCCGACCCCCAGGCGCTGGGCGCGCTCTTCAAGCTCGGCTGGCCGATCGGGGTGGGGTTCGGGCTGGAGGCCGGGCTGTTCTCGGCGGTCACACTCGTGGCGGGGCGGCTGCCGGACCACGAGACGGCGCTCGCCGCGCACCAGATCGCGCTCAACGCCGCCAGCGTGGCCTTCATGGTGCCGCTTGGGATCGGGATGGCCGGGGGCGTCCGCGTGGGGCAGGCCGCCGGCGCCGGCGACTTGGCCGGTGCCGCCCGGGCCGGGTGGACGGCCTCCGCCCTGGGCGCGGCCGTCATGGTCCTGTCGGCGACGGTGTTCTGGCTCCGCCCCGAGTGGGTCATCCGCTTGTACGCCGGCCGCCAGCCGGACCCCGAGGTCGCGGCGCTGGCGGTCGCCCTGCTCGGCATCGCGGCGGTCTTCCAGCTGTTCGACGGCGTCCAGGCCGCGGTCGCCGGCGCGCTGCGCGGGCTCAAGGACACCGTGGTCCCGATGGGCATCGCGGCGGTCGCGTACTGGGGCGTCGGGCTGGCCGTCGGCGGGGCGCTGGGGCTCCGGGCTGGGCTGGGCGCCCGGGGGCTGTGGTGGGGGCTCACCCTAGGGCTCGCCGTGGCCGCCGTCGGGCTCTCCGCGCGGTTCGCGCTGCGGACCCGCCGTCCGCCGGAGCCCGGGCGGGGGCGCACTAAGGAATCACGATAGAGCCCGGTCGGCCTCCTCCTGATCCTACGCGGAACGGGCTCCGGCGGAGATCCCGTCCACCGCTTCGACCTATATTCCCGCGTGCCCGGAAGGGGCGGCGTCTACCTTCGAGAACGCCCCGCACGTAGCCCGGGGACTCCCTCACCCAGCGGACATGCCTCAGCTTTTCCCTCGCAAGGCCAACGCGCTCCCCACGGTCTCGCTCTTCGGCGCCTTGGGCGGCGGCGTCTTGCTCGTCCTGGTGGCCTGGTACTACCTCTCGCCCGAGTTCTACGAGGTCGGCTACCAGCCCGACCAGCCGGTCGAGTACAGCCACGCGCTCCACGCCGGCCAGCTCGGCATGGACTGCCGGTACTGCCACAACCACGTCGAGCAGAGCCCGCACGCCAACGTGCCGTCGACGCAGACGTGCATGAACTGCCACGGCGTCGTCGCGACGCAGTCGGCCAAGCTGCTGCCCGTACGTGAGAGCTGGGCGACCGACACCCCGATCGAGTGGGTCAAGGTCCACCACCTGCCGGACTACGCGCAGTTCAGCCACGCCGTCCACGTCAACGTGGGCGTGGGCTGCCAGAGCTGCCACGGGCGGATCGACCAGATGGTCGTGGTCCAGACCGTCGAGCCGCTGTCGATGGGGTGGTGCCTGGAGTGCCACCGGAACCCCGAGGAGTACCTCGTCCCGCCGGAGGAGGTCACGAACCTCTCGTACCTCGAGGAGATCCAGGCCGACGACGAGCGCTGGGCGGCCTACGTCGCCGCCAACCTCGAGCGCGTCAAGGAGGAGGGCATCGCGCCCCCCGAGAACTGCTCGGCCTGCCATTACTAGCGGCCCCAGGGTCCCGGGCTGGGGGTCGCAAGGACCGCCGCCCCGCCGGACCCGGGCCTCAGACACCAGAACGACACCCGAATGATTGAGCTCGACGTCCTGAGCGCCCACGACGCGGCGGCCGACGCAGATGCCAACGCCCCCGGCCGGTACCGCGCCTGGCGGAGCCGCGAAGCCAAGAACGGACGCCTGGACGCCTCCGTAGCGAAGGACGAGTTCCTGGCCGGCGCGCCCGTCACCGACGCCGACTCGGGCACGAGCCGCCGCTCGTTCCTGAAGATCATGGGCGCGAGCGCCGCGCTGGCGGGCGTGGCCGGCTGCCGCCGCCCCGTCGAGACCATCCTGCCGTACGCCCGCAAGCCGGAGGAGATCGTCCCGGGCGTCCCGAACTACTACGCGACCGCGATGACGCTGGGCGGCGTCGGGCACGCGGTGATCGTCGAGAGCCACGAGGGGCGCCCGACCAAGGTCGAGGGCAACCCCGAGCACCCGATCTCGGCCGGCGCCTCGGACATCTTCGCCCAGGCGTCGATCCTGCAGCTCTACGACCCCGACCGCAGCCGCCGGGTCTACACGCGCCGCGACGACACCCAGGCCCCGGCGGAGTGGGGCGCGTTCGTCGCCGAGGCGGCCCGGCTCCGCCAGCAGGGCGGCCGCGTCGCCGTGCTCGCCGCGCCCTCGGCCTCGCCGACCGTGGACGCGCTGCGCGACCGCTACCTCGCCGCCACGCCCGGCGCGCGCTGGATCACGATGGGCGCGCACCTCGACGACCCGCAGGCGCTGGGCACGCAGCAGGCGTTCGGCCAGGCCGCCCGCCCGCTCTACCGGTTCTCCGACGCCCAAGTCATCGTCTCGCTCGACGCCGACTTCCTGGGCGCCGAGGACCCCAACTCGGTCTGGAACAACCGCCAGTACGCCGCCAGCCGCCGCGTCGACGAGCGCGGCACGATGTCGCGGCTGTACGCCGTCGAGTCGACGATGACGATGACGGGCGGCATGGCCGACCACCGCCGCGCCGTGAAGGCGGGCGCGGTCCCGTTCGTGGCCGCCGGCATCGCCCAGGCGCTGGGCGTCTCGACGGGCGCGCGCTCGGTCGTGGGCGGCGCGATGCAGCCGTTCATCGACGCGATCGCGGAAGACGTCCAGGCCGCAAACGGCCAGGCGGTCTTCGTGGCCGGCATGACCCAGCCGCCCGAGGTCCACGCGCTGGCGGCGGCGCTGAACGGCCGCTTCGGGACCGGCGCCGTCGAGTACCTCGGGACGGGCGAGACCGCGGAGCCGGTCGGCCCGCAGATCCAGCGGCTGGTGGCCGACATGCGCGCGGGCGCGGTCGACACACTCATCATGCTGGGGACGAACCCGGTGTACTCGCTGCCGGCCGAGCTCGGGTTCGAGCAGGCGCTCGCGCGCGTCCGCACCTCGATCCACCTGGGGCTGTACCGCGACGAGACGGGCCAGCGGGCCACGTGGCACATCCCGCGTACGCACTACCTCGAGAGCTGGGGCGACACGCGCGCCTACGACGGCACGCTGACCATCGTCCAGCCCTTGATCGCGCCGCTCTTCGACGACGCGCACTCGGACCTGGAGGTCTTGAACGTGCTCGCGACCGGCCGCAACGTGACCGGCTACGACCTGCTCCGCCAGCGCCTCCGCGGCACGCTGGCCGGCGACTTCGAGACGACCTGGCGGACGGCGATCCACGACGGATTCGTCACCGGCACGCGCTTCGCGTCCCTGGGCTCGGGCGGAGGCACCGCCGACCTCAGCGGCGTCCCGGCCCCCGTCGAGGGCATCGAGCTCGTCACCCGGCTCAGCCCGACGTTGCACGACGGCACGTTCTCGAACGTGGCCTGGATGCAGGAGGCCCCGCACCCGGTCACCAAGCTGACCTGGGACCCCGTCGCCCTAGTCTCGCGCAACACGGCCGTCGCCGAAGGCTGGGACGACCTCGACCGCTTCGACCCGACGTTGATCGACGACGGAGACCGCTACGAGGGGACGGAGGTCACGAAGGGCAAGAACTACGCGCGCGTGATCCAGATCACGACCGCCGACGGCGCCACGGTCGAGCTGCCCGTCTGGGTCCAGCCTGGCCACCCGGACAACTCGATCACCGCCTATCTCGGCTACGGCCGCGAGCTGGCGAGTGACCGCGTCATCCGCGACCGGGGGCTCATCGAGCGCGTCTTCAACGTGGACTCGGACGTGTACCGCCCCGGCCCGATCTCGTCGCTCGTTGGCGCCGACCTCAGCGCCGGAGCGGCGTCGGCGCGCGTCGAGCGCTGCCGGTCCCTCGTCAACAGCACGATCATCCCCGCCGTCCGAGCGACCGAGGTCGCCGACGAGTACCTGCTCGCGAGCACGCAGGACCACGGCACGATGGAGGACCGCGACATCGTCCGGATGGCGACCCTGGCGGAGTTCACGGCCGACCCGGAGTTCGCCAAGATCCGCGACCACTACATCGAGGACACGCCCTGGGAGAACTTCGCGCCGCTGTGGGGCGAGGAGAACTCGGGCGCCGAGCAGATCATCGAGGAGCGCCGCGAGGCCGGCCGCGAGCTGCTCTACCACGACAACCAGTGGGGCATGACCATCGACCTCAACGCGTGCACCGGGTGCAACGCGTGCGTGGTGGCGTGCCAGTCCGAGAACAACGTGCCGGTCGTGGGCAAGGAGCAGGTCGCGATCGGTCGCGAGATGCACTGGCTGCGGCTCGACCGCTACTACGTGGGCCAGGACGAGTCCGACCCGGGCATGGTGCACCAGCCCATGATGTGCGTCCACTGCGAGAACGCGCCGTGCGAGCAGGTCTGCCCGGTCAACGCGACGGTCCACTCGCCCGACGGCATCAACGCGATGGTGTACAACCGGTGCATCGGCACGCGGTACTGCGCCAACAACTGCCCGTACAAGGTGCGGCGGTACAACTTCTACAACTGGACGAAGTCGCTGCCGCTGGAGGTCCAGATGCAGTCGAACCCCTACGTCACGGTCCGCTACCGGGGCGTGATGGAGAAGTGCACGTTCTGCGTCCACCGCATCCGCCAGACGCAGAAGTACGCCCACATCGAGGGCCAGCCGTTGCCCGACGGCGCGATCCGGACGGCGTGCCAGCAGGTGTGCCCCGCCGAGGCCATCACCTTCGGCGACCTCAACAACGAGGACAGCCGGGTCCGCCGGAGCAAGGAGAGCCCCCGGAACTACGGCGTGCTGGAGTACCTCGCCGTCAAGCCGCGGCTGACCTACCTCGCGCGGCTGCGCAACCCGCACCCGACGCTGGAGGACCACCGCTTCGACGGCGTCGGCGAGCACGGCCCCGCCGAAGCCCACTCCGCCGAGACCGCCGACCCCGCCTAGCCGACGAGCGGCATCTGCCGCTCCCCCTCACAGATCCCATGGCTACAGTCACATCCAAATCCGCCTACGGGCGGGCCAACCCCGGCGGCGACGGCGCCCCGGCGTACCCCGACGGCGCGCCGATGACGCTGGAGGAGGAGCCGCTCGTCCGCGGCAACCTGTCGTTCCACGACGTCACCGAGCTGGTCTCGTACCACAGCGAGAAGAAGACGCCCCTGGGCTGGTTCATCGCCTTCGGCGCGGCGCTGGCGGGCCTGGGCATCATGGGTATCGCCATCGCCTACCTGGTGTGGAACGGGCCGGGCGTCTGGGGGCTCACGAACCCGGTGTTCTGGGGCTGGGCCATCGTCAACTTCGTGTTCTGGGTCGGCATCGGCCACGCCGGGACGCTGATCTCGGCCGTGCTCTTCCTGTTCAGGCAGAAGTGGCGGACGTCGATCAACCGGGCGGCGGAGGCCATGACGCTGTTCGCCGTCGCGTGTGCCTTGGTCTTCCCCACGTTCCACGTCGGCCGCGTCTGGGTGATCTACTACACGCTGCCGATCCCGAACCAGATGGCGATGTGGCCGCAGTTCAAGAGCCCGCTGCTGTGGGACGTGTTCGCGGTGAGCATCTACGGCACGGTCTCGCTCCTCTTCTGGTACGTCGGCCTGATCCCCGACCTAGCCACGCTGCGCGACCGCGCGGCCAAGATGGGCCGGAACATCCGGGCGGGGATCCTGGGCTTCCTGTCCTTGGGCTGGACGGGCTCCAACCGCCACTGGCGGCACTACGAGCGGGCGTACCTGCTGCTCGCCGGGCTGGCGACGCCCCTCGTGCTGTCGGTGCACTCCGTCGTCTCGTTCGACTTCGCGGTCTCGAACGTGCCCGGGTGGCACACCACCATCTTCCCGCCCTACTTCGTCGCCGGCGCCATCTTCTCGGGCTTCGCGATGGTGATGACGCTGATGCTGGTCGCCCGCAAGGTGTTCGACCTCGAGAACTTGATCACGCTCGATCACATCGAGAAGATGAACATCATCATCCTGGTGACGGGCACCGTGGTGGGCTTCGCCTACATCACGGAGTTCTTTATCGCGTGGTACTCCGGGGTGACGTTCGAGCAATACGCCTTCAAGAACCGCGCGCTCGGGCCCTACGCCTGGGCGTACTGGACCATGATGGCGTGCAACCTGATCTTCCCCCAGCTCTTCTGGAAGAAGAGCTTCCGGCGCAACCTCAAGGTCGCCTTCTTCATCTCGATCACGACCAACATCGGGATGTGGTTCGAGCGCTTCGTGATCACGATCACGTCGCTGCACCGCGACTTCCTGCCCTCGTCCTGGGACTACTACAGCCCCACGATCTGGGACGCGCTGCTCTTCCTGGGCACGTTCGGGCTCTTCTTTACCCTCTTCCTGCTGTTCCTGCGGTTCGTGCCGATGGTGGCGATGGCGGAGGTGAAGGGCGTCATGCCCCAGGCCGACCCCCACTTCTACCACCACTCGGGCGACGGCCACGGCGGCGCGCACGAGCTCGCGCCGTACCAGCAGGACGCCTACGCCCAGGGCGGCAGCCCGGCCGCGACCGATGCCAACGACGACGGTGTCCCGGACCCGCCACGCGCGACCGACAGCGACGACTCCAACACCCCCCGCACCTAACGTCATGCTCAGCGCCATCCGCCAGCGGCTCGAGGACCGGTCGAACCAGCACGTCGGCCTCCTGGCCGAGTTCTCCGACCCGGGCGCGCTCGTCCACGGGATCGAGCAGCTCCGCGAAAAGGGGTACTCCCAGATCGACACGTTCTCCCCGTTCCCCATCCACGGCATGGACCGCGCGATGGGCCTGCCGACCTCCAGGCTCGGCTTCTTGGTCTTCGGCGGCGCCGTGACCGGCGGCATCCTGGGCGCGCTGCTCCAGTGGTGGCCGAGCGCGGTGGACTACCCGATCAACATCTCGAACAAGCCGCTCTTCGCCTGGGAGTCCTCGATCCCGATCATCTTCGAGCTGACGATCCTGTTCTCGGCGCTGACGGCCGTCGGCGGGATGCTGGCGCTGAACGGGCTGCCCAAGCCGTACACCCCGCTGTTCTTCTCGGACCGCTTCAGCCGCGCGACCGACGACGCCTTCTTCGCCCACGTCTCGATCCGCGACGGCCAGTTCTCGCGCGAGACGACGGCGGCGGACCTCCGCCAGGCGGGCGGCTTCGACCTCGAGTACATCGACCACGACGGCGCCACGATGGTGGGGGACGCTGGCCTGCCAGAAACGACGCCGGTCGACGGCGACCGTCTAGAGGCGCCCATCGTCCCCCAGCACACCACCGGAGACATCTAAGTGACAGTCCGCACGGGGGGACCGCTCCGATGCCTCGCGCGACTTCGACTACGTATTCCGCACCCAATGATGAACGCTCGTCTCTCCCTCCTCGCGATCGCCGCTCTCGCGGTCGGCCTCGGCGGCTGCCGCGGCATGACCAGCGAGGCGCCGCCGATGCACCCGAACCTTAACATGGACTACGTCCAGCGCTACGAAGCGCAGGAGGCGAACCCGCTGTTCGCCGACGGCGCCGCCCAGCGCCAGCCGGTCGCGGGCACGATCGCGCGCGGGGGGTTGCGGACCGAGGGCAACGCGCCCTTCCACTTCGGCCGGACCGCCGACGGCGCCTACGTGGAGGACATCCCCGTCGAGGTGACGGCGTCGCTCATCGAGCGCGGCGAGGAGCGGTACAACATCTTCTGCACGGTCTGCCACGGCCTGGCCGGCGACGGCCGCGGCATCGTCGCCGTCGGGCTGGAGGGCCAGAGCTACGGGTTCGCCGTGCCGAGCTACCACACCGACGCCCTTCGCGCCCGCCCCGACGGCTACATCTACGACGTGATCCTGAACGGCGTGAACACCATGCCGAGCTACGGGCACGAGATGGCCGCCGCCGACCGCTGGGCCGTCGTCGCCTACGTCCGCGCGCTCCAGCGCAGCCAGAACGCGAGCGAGTCCGACGTGCCGACGACGGAGCGCGAGCGCCTGGAGACCTACAACCCGAACGTCCGGCAGCGATAGAACCAACCGTTGTCCGTGAGGCGAGGGACAGCCCCCACGCCGCACGCCCCACGCATTCCGCACTATGGCGAACCCCCTCTCGTACTTCCTCGACCCCGTCGCCGACGAGGGCGACCGTGTCCCCCAGCGGCACCGATTCGTCGGCGACCAGCGCTGGTGGATGGCGCCGCTCGCAATCGGAGTAGTGCTCCTGGTCGCCGGACTGGTCGCAGGGCTCGCGGACATGCCGCGGCTGCTCTTCGCGTACCTGATCGGTTGGGTCTTCTGCGTCTCGATCTCCCTCGGCGCGCTGTTCTTCGTGATGATCCAGCACATCACCAAGGCGCGCTGGAGCACGACCATCCGCCGGATACCGGAGGCGCTCGCCGCCAGCTTCCCGATCCTGGCGCTGGCGGGCATCCCCGTCCTGCTGGGATACTACGACCTGTACCACTGGACGCACTCCGAGTTGTACGAAGTCCTGGCCGACGGCACGCCAGGGCCGGAGTACGACCCCCTGGTCGCCGGCAAGAGGGCGTACCTCAACATGCCGTTCTTCATCGCGCGCTACGTCCTGTACTTCGTTGCGTGGAGTTGGATTGGGGGCAAGCTGTGGAGCGTCTCGGTCCGCAACGACACCGCGCCCAGCGTCGAGAACACGCTCAAGCTGCGGAAGATCAGCGCCATCGGCATCCCCATCGCGGCTGTCACGACGGCCTTCGCCGGCTTCGACTGGCTGATGTCCACCGACCCGCACTGGTTCTCGACCATGTTCGGGGTCTACTTCTTCGCCGGCGGGTGGCTCGGCGCGTTGTGCCTGATCACCTTCCTGGCGCTGCTATTCAAGAAGTCCGGGATGCTGGACGCCGTGACCGTCGAGCACACCCAGGACATGGGCAAGTTCATGTTCGCCTTTGTCGTGTTCTGGACGTACATCGCGTTCAGCCAGTACATGCTGTATTGGTACGCGAACATCCCCGAGGAGACCGTGTGGTTCCACAAGCGGTTCGCTGGGGGGTGGGAGACCGTCGCGTGGTCGCTGCTGATCTTCAACTTCGTCCTGCCGTTCCTCATCCTGCTGCCCCGCGCGAGCAAGCGGATCGCGCCGGTCCTCGCCTTCATGGCGGTCTGGCTGCTGGTGATGCACTGGGTGGACCTGTGGTGGGTCACGATGCCGTCGATGTACGTCTCGGACGGCGGCTACGCGGCCCTGACCGCGGGCGGCGGCGACTTGCTCGCCAGCCTGCAGGCGACTCCGGCGGAGGCGGTGCAGGAGGCTACCAGCGGACCGGTGGAGGGGATGAGCGTGAACGTCGTCCAGCCGCACCTGCCGTTCGTCGAGATGGCGGTCTGGCTGGGCCTGTTCTCGCTCTACATCGGCGGCACCATCGTCCGCTTGGGCCGCCACGCCCTCACCCCTTACGGCGACCCGTACTTCGACGACTCGCTCCGCTTTGAGAACGTCTAGAAAGGCTGCCAATCGCGGCAGCCAGCGGGAACGGGGCGGTTCGCGGAGCTTTCAATCAAAACTGAAAACAAGCGGCGCGACCTGCCGTTGAGACCCTCCATGGCCGACCAAACCCCCAATCCCGACCGCGTCCCGGACCCCCACCGTGACAAGCCGATTCCGAGGCCGGAAGAGGGGATGCGCCCCGGCGTGGACCCCGCCGTGCGTCCGGAGCAGGACGAGGAGGTGGGGCCCGTCGAAGGACTCCTGGGCACCGTCTCCGCCGACGTCTCTGAGGAGGCCTCCGAAGTGATGGGCGACCAGGACCCGGAGGCGGAGGCGCTGCTCACCAAGATGGGCGTCGAGGACGAGGACCTCGCCTCGGGCCAGTTGCTCGGCATGTTCGTCGCCGTGCTCGCCAGCTTCGCCGCGCTGGCGGTCGTGGTGATCTACCTGTTCATCATCCCGTTCAAGGACCAGACGAACGCGCGCGCCGAGGCGTCGGTGAACTACGAGTCCCTAGACATCGTCCAGACCGAGGGCCTGGCCAAGCTGGGGCCGGTGGCGTCCCGGACGGACACCACCTTTGGCGTGCCCATCGACCAGGCGAAAGGATTGGTCGTAGCGGAGTACGGGTCGTCGGCCGGTGCCGGGCTGCCCCAGACGCGCCAGGACTGGAACACGCTGCCGATCATGCGCGGGATGGGCCAGGCGGTTCAGCAGGTCGAGCGCACCGAGCTCGAGCCCGAGTTCGATAGCCCGGCCCTTCGTCGGGCCGCCGAGCTCGACCGCGGCCAGGAGGTGGGCGTTGAGTCCTTCGCGCCTCCGACCGTCGACGTGATCGACAACGACACCGAACCCATCGAGTAATGACCACGCGTGGCCTCCTGCTCTGCTTGCTCAGCACCGCGTTCGCGGTCGGGGCACAGGCACAGGTCACGACCGCGGGGCAGTTCGCGCCCTTGGACGGGCAGGAGGGCCAGGGCGGCTTGCCCAACCGACTCGCGGGCGCCGTCGGCGTGCACGAGAAGCTGGCGGCCCGGGTGCCGACGGACCTGACGTTCGTCGATGAGCGAGGGCAGGAGGTCTCCTTTGGGTCTCTGGTCGACGGCGAGCGGCCGACGGTGGTCGCGTTCGTGTACCACACGTGCCCGATGCTGTGCAGCCTGGTCATGGACGGGCTGGCGGACGCCGTCGCCAGTGCCGACGGCGTCGAGCTGGGACCGGACTATCAGGTGCTGGCCGTCTCCGTGGACCCCAGCGACACGCCCGCCCGCGCCGACTCCGTCAAGTCGCGCTACGCCCGTTTGAACGACCTCGGCGACCTCGACGCCTTCCACCTGTGGACGCTGGCCGAGGGCCACGAGCAAGACGTCAAGACGTTGGCCGACGCCGTCGGCTTCGAGTACGCGTTCGACATCCGGACGGGGGAGTACGCCCACAACGCCGCGCTCATCCTGCTCTCGCCCGAGGGAAAGGTCACGCGCTACCTCTACGGCATCGACCACCAGCCGTTCGACTTCCGCCTGGCGGTCGTCGAGTCCGGCGAGGGGACGGTCGGGTCCTCGCTCGACAAGTTCTTGATCACGTGCTTCGAGTACGACGAGGACGCCCAGTCGTACTCTCTGGCGATCCTGAACTACACCAAAATGGGCGGCCTGCTACTGCTCCTGACCTTCGGCGGGATGCTGGTCTGGTTCTGGCGTAGAGAGTCCGGGAAGACCCCTGATTCGTGGCAAGACACACACCCCTCACCCGTCGCGTGACGTTCCTTTGACACCCGCGATGGATACACTGAGATGATGATGCAAGCCGATTCTTCTACCGTAGGCCAGGCGACTCGCCAGTCGTTCTTCACCGAGGGCGGCTCGCTGTGGTTGCCGCCCCAGGAGTCCACGACGGCGCACGAGATCGACGGGCTGTTCTACTTCATCCTGTACTCGTCGATCATCCTGACGCTGCTGGTGTCGGTGGCGATGGTGTGGTTCATCTGGAAGTACCGGCGCCAGAGCCACGCCGACCGGCCGCGGTACGTCGAGGAGAGCAAGTGGCTCGAGATCAGCTGGATCACGATCCCGACCCTGCTGGTGCTGGTGGTGTTCTTCTGGGGCTTCCGCGCCTACGTGGGCACGGCGATCCCGCCGACCGACGCCATCACGATCAACGTCAAGGCGCAAAAGTGGGCGTGGGCCTTCGAGTACGGCAACGGCGACACCTACCCCAACGAGATCTGGGTGCCCGTCGGCACGCCTATCCGCCTGGAGATGACGAGCCAGGACGTGCTGCACAGCTTCTACGTGCCAGAGTTCAGGATCAAGCACGACGTGATCCCCAACCGCTTCACCTACGTCTGGTTCGAGGCCCCACGTGAGGGCACGTACCAAGTCCTCTGCACGGAGTACTGCGGGCAGGCGCACTCCAACATGGGTGCCCGCATCCACGTCGTCTCCCGGACGCAGTACTACGACATCCTCGCCAACGGCGTCAACGTCGGCCCGATGGCGCCGGTCGCGATGGGTGAGCGCGTCTACAACCAGTACAACTGCGGGACGTGCCACTCGGTCGACGGCTCGGCCGGTGTCGGTCCGAGTTGGCAGAACCTGTGGGACCAGCCGCGTCCGGGCAGCGAATCCGGCGTCGTGGACGAGGCCTACGTCGTCGAGTCCATCCTGTACCCCCAGGCCTACATCGTGCCGGGCTATGAGGGCGCCAACATGCCAGCCTATGACGGCCAGCTCGACGAGGTGCAGCTCGCCGGCGTGGCCGCCTACATCCGCCAGCTGAGCGGCGCCGAGACCGAGGCCGACCTCACCATCCCCGAGGAGGGATCCGAGATCGGCGACGCCCCCGAGGGCGGGATGGGCGACCCCGGCGTCCCCGTCGCCGACCCCGTCGACAACGAGGAGCGCCGCATCATCCGCGAGGATGGCGTCGCGCCCCAGCAGCAGCAGTAATTAGACCGGCCGCACGCGGCCACACCCAACCCCTCCATGGCGACGCTGACCCCAACGGCTCCCCCCACCAAGACGACCGTCCCGCCGCGCGAGGCACGGGAGTACCCCGTCGGGCACGAGCCCGTCCACAACTACCTGCGCGAGCCGCGCCCGGCCGACGACGTCCGCGGCGCCAAGCGGGCGTGGGAGTGGTTCAAGCTGTGGGCCCTGACCGTGGACCACAAGCGGATCGGGATGATGTATCTCGTGGCCGTGAGCTTCTTCTTCTCGGTCGCCGGCCTGCTGGCGCTCGGCATCCGCACGGAGCTGTTCACGGTGGGGGAGACCATCATGGGCCCGGACACCTACAACCGGGTGTTCACCATGCACGGGTTGATCATGGTGTTCCTGTTCATCATCCCGTCGATCCCGGCGACGATGGGCAACTTCCTGCTCCCCATCATGGTGGGCGCGAAGGATGTGGCGTTTCCTAGGCTCAACCTGCTGAGCCTGTACGTCTACATGGCGGGCGCGTTGATCGCGCTCTACTCCATCACGACCGGCGGCATCGACACCGGCTGGACGTTCTACACCCCGTACTCGAAGGAGACCGGGACGGCCGTGATCGCGATGGCCTTGGGGGCCTTCGTGATGGGCTTCTCGTCGATCCTGACCGGGCTCAACTTTATCGTGACCATCCACAAGATGCGGGCCCCGGGCATGACCTGGAACCGGATGCCGCTCTTCCTGTGGTCGATCTACGCGACGTCGATCGTCCAGGTGCTGGCCACGCCCGTCATCGGGATCACGCTGGTGCTGCTGGTCATGGAGCGGACGCTGGGGATCGGGATCTTCGACCCGGCGCTCGGCGGCGACCCCGTCCTGTTCCAGCACTTCTTCTGGTTCTACAGCCACCCGGCCGTCTACATCATGATCCTGCCGGCCTTCGGCGTGATCTCGGAGCTGATGGGCACCTTCAGTCGCCAGCGGGTCTACGGCTACCGCGCCGTCGCGCTCTCGTCCGTGGCGATCGCGCTGCTGGGCTTCCTCGTCTGGGGCCACCACATGTTCACCTCGGGCCAGAGCCCCGTGTCGAGCATCGTGTTCTCGCTCATCACGTTCCTG
Organism: Rubricoccaceae bacterium; assembly: GCA_963789285.1. Lineage (GTDB taxonomy): Bacteria > Bacteroidota > Rhodothermia > Rhodothermales > Rubricoccaceae > Rubrivirga. The sequence continues at coordinate 284,024 of CAWBJZ010000004.1, read as the reverse complement.
ATCGGCATCCCGTCGGGCATCAAGATCTTCAACTGGATCTGGACGATGTACCGCGGCTCGGTGTGGCTCAAGACGCCGATGCTCTACGCGCTGACGTTCCTGTTCCTGTTCACGATTGGCGGCGTGACCGGCATCATGGTCGGCGCGCTGGCGGTGGACATCCACCTGCACGACACCTACTTCGTCGTGGCCCACTTCCACTACGTGATGATGGGCGGCACGGTGATGGCGTTCCTGGGCGGGTTGCACTACTGGTGGCCCAAGATGACCGGGCGGCTCTACGACGAGACGCTGGGCAAGGTCTCGGCGCTGCTGGTCTTCCTGGGCTTCAACCTGACGTTCTTCATCCAGTTCGTCATGGGCAGCCAGGGCATGCCGCGCCGCTACTACGACTACCCCGACATGCCGTGGCTCGAGCCGCTGCACCAGCTGTCCACCATCGGCAGCTACGTCCTGGGCGTCGGCCTGCTGGTCGTGTTGTGGAACGGGCTGTGGTCGTGGTACAAGGGCAAGCCGGCGCCGGGCAACCCCTGGGGCGGCGCCACGCTGGAGTGGACGCACACCACCAGCCCGCCGGACCACCACAACTTCCACCACACCCCGCTGGTGACGCACGGCCCGTACGACTACGAGGTCCTGTTCCAGTCGAGCGGCGACAGCCAGGGCGACGGGCACGGCGCCCCGATCCCGAGCGTCGAGGTCGGCGCGCCGCAGGAGATGAACAAGACCGTCGACGACGGCACGACCGGCCAGCCCGACCACCTCTAGAGACCGCCGAGCCGCACACGTCTGCGGCCCGCGCCTTCCGTACCCAGCAGAGAACCCATGGCAGACTCCCCCACCTCGGTCGTCGTCGATGACCCCCACGACGTGGGCGCTGGCGGCGACGGGCACGGCGACATCCACGGGGGCGAGGTCCACATGCTCCAGGGTCACGACGGGCAGATGCACCCGTCGAACCTGCAGCACTTCTTCGTCTCGTCCGAGCAGCAGTTCGAGGCGTCGAAGTTGGGGATGTGGTTGTTCCTAGCGACCGAGATCCTGCTCTTCGGCGGGATGTTCGTGGCGTACGGCATCTTCCGCGTGCTGTATCCCGAGGTCTACGAGGCCGCCAGCATGCAGCTGGACACGGTCTTGGGCGCAACCAACACCCTGGTCCTGCTGCTGTCGTCGCTGACGATGGCGTGGGCCATCCGGGGCGCGCAGATGGACAACCGCAAGGTGCTCATCGGCAACCTGATCGCGACGATCGTCCTGGCGTCGGGCTTCCTGGTGGTGAAGTACTTCGAGTACAGCCACAAATTCCACGAGGGCATCTACCCCGGCATCGGGTTCGAACTGCGCGAGGGGACGCAGTCGGTGGCGGAGCTGGACGGCGTGACGGCCCTGACACCGATCTACCTGCCCGAGCGGCACCACCAGGAGACGGGCGCTGCCGACGACGTCGACTCGGACAACTCGCTGGAGGCCGACACCGCGCCGGCGGTCGTGACGCCCGACCCGGTCATCGACCCGGAGGTCGTGGAGTCCGACGCCGGCGAGCGCGCCTTCGCCGACGCTCCGCTGACCGGCCCCGACCGAGCGGTCGGGCTGGCGGACGACGAGGGGGCGACCCAGATCGCGGAGTCCGGGTCCGGTGACCTGGACGCTGCCCGCGCCGCGGCGTCTGGGCTGGTGGGCCGAACGGGCGCCAACGTGCAGGCGGCTGTGGAGAGCGAGGCGCGACGGGCCGGGGTCGAACTCGAACCCGCAGAGAGCGACGACCCTGCGGTGAGGCGGGCGGAGGCCAAGGAAGAGATCTTCTCCAACCGCCGCGCCGGCATCTTCTTCGCGATCTACTACATGATGACGGGCATCCACGCCATCCACATCATCATCGGGATCATCGCGATCGGTTTCCTGACCTTCTTCGCATCGAAGGGCCGCTACTCGTCGGTCTGGTACACGCCGGTGGAGAACGTGGGCCTCTACTGGCACATCGTGGACGTCATCTGGATTTTCGTCTTCCCCCTCATGTACCTGATCTGATCCGTGACGAGCGACGCGCAGACCTCTAGCCAGAGTGCTGCGTCACCTCTCGACTTCCGCACGCATCACGATCACGCATCCGAACCATGGCAGACCACGCACACTCCGAGGGCCACGTCGAGCACACCGGCCACGGTGGCCACCACGTCATCGACGCGGGCATGCTCAAGAAGACCTTCGGCATCCTTGTGGGGCTCACGATCCTGACCGTCGTCCTGGCGTCGTGGGAGCGGGGGTTCATCGACATCTTCGGGCTCTACTTCGAGTTCCCCGCCCTCCACGTTGGCCCCTTGAGCGTCCCCATCGCGCTGGGCATCGCCAGCGTCAAGGTGTACTGGGTGGCCTCGCGGTTCATGGGGCTGAAGTACGAGACGAACAAGACCAACACCCTGATCTTCCTGGGTAGCACCCTGTTCCTCTTCGTCTTCTTCGCCTTCACCTGGCTCGACTTCGCCTTCCGCGACTCGTTCGAGGAACTCTCGGCCGTCCCGACGGACATCTTGGTCGAGGAGTCCATCGCCGCTGAGGAGGCCGCGGCTGCCATCGCCGAAGAGTTCGAGGCTGCCTCGCTCGTGGGCGAGTCTGACCCCGACCTCTTCGGCACGACGCCGTCCCCGGCCGGTGCGGCACCCATGACCGAGGCGCCCACCGCGCCGGACGAAACCGTCGCCGACGACCCGAGCCTGTAAACCGATGCTGCCGCTGGGCGCCCTGATCGTAGGCTTCTTCGCCGTGGCGGTGCCGGCGATCCTGCTGATGTCGATCTGGGCCGGGGTGACGGCCTGGCGGTTGCTCTTCCCCGACGAACCCACGCCCGCCAACCCCCTGCATCACCAGCGGACGGCGCAACACGGCGACTTCGTCCCGGTCCGGTTGCGCGACATCGTGGAGGACCAGCGCGCCCGCCAGTCGGTCCCCTCCGACGGCTCGCTGCCTGACTGGAACCCGCTGGACGGGGACCTCTGGCTCCGCCGCAACTGAGGGGCCCCGGACTGGAGTCCTGTCCAGGTGCTGCCAGGGCGATCTTGAGACGACCTCGCTGCACGCATCCTCGAACTCGTGAAAGTCACCGAGCACTACGACCAAGCCGACGGACCGCTGTTCTCGTACGAGATCATCCCGCCCAAGCGCGGGAGCTCCGTCGGCGACGTGTTGGGCGTCGTGGAGGCGCTGGCGCCCTACGACCCGCCGTTCATCGACGTCACGAGCCACAGCGCGGAGAAGGTGTACGAGGAGATGCCGGACGGGACCGTTCTCAAGCGCGTCAAGCGCAAGCGGCCGGGCACCCTGGGCCTGTGCGCGGCCATCCAGTACCGGTTCGGCATCGACGCCGTGCCCCACATCCTGTGCCGCGGCTTCACCCAGGAGGAGACCGAGGACGCGCTCATCGAGCTCAACTACCTCGGCATCCACAACCTGCTGGCGGTGCGGGGCGACGACACCGGCGTCGCCAAGGCCAGCCGCCCGGACCGCCACCAGAACGAGTACGCCTCAGACTTGGTCGCCCAGATCGGACAGATGAACCGCGGCCGCTACCTCGCCGACCTGCTCGACGCCGCCCCGACGGACTTCTGCGTCGGCGTGGGCGGGTACCCCGAGAAGCACGTCGACGCGCCGAACCGGACGTGGGACGTGCTGAACCTCAAGCGCAAGGTGGACGCGGGCGCCGACTACGTCGTGAGCCAGATGTTCTTCGACAACGGCCACTTCCTGGACTGGGTCGAGCGGGCGCGCGACGTGGGGATTACGGTTCCGATCGTACCGGGCTTGAAGATCCTGACGTCGAAGCGCCAGCTGCAGTCGCTGCCGCGCGCGTTCTACACCGAGATCCCCGAGGCACTGGCGGCCGAGGTGGAGGAGGCCCGGGACGAGCACGTGGCGGACGTGGGCGTCGAGTGGGCGCGCCGGCAGGCCGAGGAGTTGATCGACGCCGGCGTGCCCGGCATCCACTTCTACATCATGTCCACGGCCAAGCACGTGGTGAAGGTCGCCGAGCCACTGCGGAAGTTGGTCAGCTAGAGTGAGTCTCACTCCAGCATCGACCTGCGCTTCGGGATGCCTCCTCGCCTGCCTGCTCCTTGCGGGCTGCACCTCCGAGTATGAGAGGACGTACGGCGAGACCGAGGCGGAATACGAGGCGCGCGCCTCCGCGTGTGAGGAAAGGGTAGTAGCCAACGAGTACATCTTCTCGTTCGTCGATACCGACCGCTGGCGGGTCGGAGCGGTCCCGTTCTGGTCCACGCCCGAGCGCGTCCGGTCGATCCTGGGCGCTCCGGACTCCACGCGGACGACGGTCATCCAGATCGAGGCTTGGCCAAAGCTCGACTACCTCGTCTACGAGCGCTCCGATGAGGGAGCAGACGGGCGCCTCACCGTGACGGTGGTCAACGACTCGCTGGCCTACCTCTCGCACGCCGACCTGCTCGCGGAGCCGCTGCAGACGGACCGAGGCCGCTTCGCTCCCGGCGTCTCCCTGGCAGAGGTCCGAGAGGCGTTTCCGGAATCGTACGAGTGCAGGGATCTAGTCGGCTTCGCGAGCGCTTACTCCGACCGTTTCTCCCCCGTGCTCGTCGCGACGGATACGGCGCGGGGCGCCCGTGCGCTCCTCTTGTTCAAAGACGAGAGGCTGGTCGGCGCCGCGACCGACTATTACATGCAGGAAGTGAAACATAGGTCGACGCCGTAAGGGGGGCGCCGGCGGACAGGGCCGCGTAGATTCTGATAGCCCCCGCTACCGAGTCTGGAGTGCAACCGCGAGGTAGCGGTCCTCCAGCGCCCGCATCGCGTCGCGCTGGTCCTCCGTGGCGTCGTCGTAGCCGACCAGGTGCAGCGCGCCGTGGGCGACGTAGCGGAGCGCCTCGTGCTCCGGCGTCGCGTCGAACTCCGGCGCCCGCTCGGCCGCCGTGTCAAGGTCGACGTAGACCTCGCCGTCGATCACGCCACCGTCCTGGGCGTCCGGGTCCAGCACGAACGAGACCACGTCCGTCTCATAGTCGTGGCCCAGCCACTCGCGGTTAAGCTCGTGGACTAGCTCGTGATCGCCTAGCACCACGTTGAGACTGGCGACCGTCACGCCCTCCCCCCGGCACACCGCCTCGATGACCGCGCGGACCAAGCCCTTGTCTAGTTGGCGGGACGGGTGGGCGTTGTGGACCTCCAGCCCGGCGGGCTCCGCCAGCGGCCCGGCGCCGTCCTCGGGCGTCACGCCTCCGGCGTCCAGTCGCCCTCGAAGAGGGGCTCCGAGAGCGAGAGCACCACGGCGGCCTGGGCCACCTCGGGCGCGACCGACAGGAAGTCGGCCGAGAGCAGGCGCTCGGCGACGTTGGCGTAGAGCGAGCACGCCGCCTCGCGCTCGACGACGAGGCCGGCCACGCGCCCGCCGCCGCGTGCGAAGAAGATGGCCTCGCCCAACTCGTCGGACGTCACCACGCCGGCGCAGTCGTGCAGCTCCAGGTGCGCCTCGGTGCCGTAGACCTTGACGATGGCGCCGCCCTCGCCCGCGACCACCTCGACCGCCAGCCGGCGCCCGCTGGCGGCGTCGGAGAGCGACAAGCGCGTCAGGCCGCTGTCGCGCTCGGCGGTGACGCCCAGCACGGAGGCCGCGCGGTCGAGGTCGGCGTCGGAGAGGGGAGTCATGGGAGAGGGGGCGGGGACGGCGGAATCTACGGCGCGGGGTCCCCGCCGGCGGGCGGGGCGGCTTGGCGCATGGCCTCGGCCTGGCGGCGGATCTCGGCGGGCGACTGGCGGAACGAGTCGTCCCCCAGCGTCTCCGCGATCCGGTCCATGAACGCCGAGGCCGCGTTGTACTTCCCGCCCAGCACGTAGGCCGACTGGATGTACTGCACGAACTGCGTCCCGTCCCGCGTGTTCGCCGCCAGTTGGGCCAGCGCCATCGTCTCGGCTTGGCGGAGGACCCGGGCGGCGCCGCGGTCGTCGCCGACCTGCTCGTAGGCGTCGGCCAGCGTCAGGAGCGACCCGAAGCTGGCGGGGATCACCGTCGTGGGGACCTCGGTCGTCAGGCGGTCCAAGAGCGCCTTGGCCCGGGCCGTCTCGCCCTGCGCCGCCAGCTGGGCGGCGATGGAGCCGAAGCGAACCCGGTAGCCGTCGGCCATGTTGCGGGCGTTCTCGTCGTGGTACACGTCGGGGTCGTTGAGCCCGCGGAACTGGAAGCGCGACAGCCGGTCGAGCGTGACCTGGGGCACGACGACGCCGTCGGGGTCGCCCGTGGGGCGCTCCAAGGGAACGACGCGGCGCGCCAGCCCCTCGTTCTGGAAGAACGACTGCAGCCCCAACTCCGACGCCGCCGCGACGGTGCTGGCGAAGTAGACGGGCCGCTTCCACCCGTCCTCCGCGACGGACCGCAGGATCTCCAGCACGGCCAGGTCGGCGGTGTAGAGCACGGTCTGCCCCTCGCCGAAGGGCGTGCCCCGCACGACCCACGACATCTCGCTCGGCGGCGACTCCACGCGCCCGGCGAAGCGGTCGTCCGAGAACGCCCGGGCGTCGACGGGCAACGTGGCGATGGCCTCGGGGATGGGGCGGGGGACCAGGCGGCCGAAGGGCGTCTCACCGAGGGGGACGCCGATGCCCCGCAGGTCCTCGTCCGAGATGTCCATCGGGATCGGCGGCGACTCCCGGCTGGCCTGGTCGCGCAGCTGGCGGATGTACCACGGGGTGTTCAAGAGCGAGAGGTTCACCACGCGGACGTCGCGCCGCACGCCCTTGACCTCCTGCATGTACCACAGCGGGAAGGTGTCGTTGTCGCCGTTCGTGAACAGGATCGCGTTCGGCGCCGTGCTCTCCAGCAGGTTGCGCGCGAAGTCGCTCGCGATGCGGCGGCCCGAGCGGTCGTGGTCGTACCAGTTCTCGACGGTCATCCAGCCGGGCACGGCCACGAGCATCGCCAGCGCGACCGCCAGCCCGACGATCCGCTGGAGGCCGGCGCCCTGGCGCTTGAGCGCGTCCGTGGCCAGCTCGACCAGGCCCGTCGCGCCGATCCCGATCCAGAGCGAGAAGGCGAAGAACGACGCCACGTACGAGTAGTCGCGCTCGCGCGGCTGGAACGGGGTCTGGTTGAGGTACAGGATGATGCCGATGCCGGTCACCAAGAACAGCACGCCGACGGCGAGCGCCCGGCGCCAGTCGCGCTGGACGTGGACGGCCATCCCGATCAGGCCCAGCAGCAAGGGCAGGAAGAAGTACCCGTTCTGGCTCGACTGCTCCGACGGCGTCGTGCCCGGCGGCGGGCCCCGGTCGGCGACGCCCGAGATCCACCCGGCGTCCTGCACGTCGGACGCCTTGCCGACGAACTGCCACATGAAGTACCGCCCGTACATGTGGCCGACCTGGTACTTCCAGAAGAAGTCCCAGTCGGAGTCGTACTGGGCGTAGGCCTGGACGTGCGCCGGCGCCGACGAGTGGCGGCGGGGGAACGCCTTCTCGTTGTCGATCCGGCCCGTCCGGTCGTTGAAGCTGTTGCCGGTCAGGAGCGGCGTCGAGCCGTACTGCTCGCGCTTGAGGTAGCTCACGATGGCCTCGGCGGTCTCCGGGTCGTTCTCGTCGATCGGCGGGTCGGCGGCGCTTCGGATGAAGATCAGGGCGTAGGACGAGTACCCGATCATCACCGACGCCGCGACGAGCGCGACGAGGTTCAAGATGGGGCGGCCGTTCTTCTGCGTCCACCAGACCGCGCCCACCAGGAGCACCACGATGGCGAACAGGAACAGCAGCGGCGCCCCGCTGGCGCCCGCCACCGTCGGGAGGGTCTGGACGATGCCGGGGTAGATCATCCCGAAGGCGACGACCGACACGACGGCGGTCACCGCCAGCCCCTTGATCCGCTGGCCGGTCTCCCACGTCTCCCGGTCCACCTTCTGGAAGAAGACGACGAGCGCCAGGAAGAACAGCGTCAGCACGTTGAGCAGGTGGACGCCGATGGCCAACCCGAACAGGTACGCGATGGCGACCAAGTAGCGGTCGGCGTGGAGGCCGAACGGGTGCTCGCCGCGCCGGGCGATCTCGGCCTCCTCGGCGCGCGTGGCGTCGCGCCAGACGAGCGCCAGCCACACGACCGCGGCCGTGAACAGCATCGACATGGCGTAGACCTCGGCCTCGACGGCGTTGAACCAGAACGAGTCGGTGACGGCGAACGTGAGCGCGCCGATCAGCCCGCCCGCGTTCGCGCTCACGCGCTGGACCGGCGTCCACGTGCTGGGGTGGCCGGTCCAGATCCGGACTAGGCGCACGATCACCAGGTGCGTCAAAAGGACCGTCGCGGCGCTGCACAAGACGGAGACCAGGCCGACGGCGAACGCGATGGGCTCCGGCGTGAACGCCGAGAACAGCGGCGCGGCCATCGCGAACAGCCGCCCGACCAGCATGTAGAACGGCGCCCCGGGCGGGTGGCTCACCTGCAGCCCGTTCGAGATGGCGATGAACTCGCCGGAGTCCCAGAACGGCGTCGTCTCGGCCATCGTGGCGAGGTAGATCACCAGGGAGACGACGAAGACGGCCGCGGCCACCAGGCGGTCGATCAGTTTGCCGGTCATGCAGTCGTGCCCGGGCGGGGCCCGGAGGGGTCAGGGGGCGGAGCGCGAAGATAGCCCGGGGCCGCGGCGCCCCCGGGGCCGTTTGAACGGGCGCGGGCGGATCGTTGGGGTGCGTCCCCGGCACCGCAGCCGCTCCCCCGCGTTCGCTCGCCATGCGCCGACTCGCTCCGTTCCTGCTGGCGGCCGCCGTCGCCGCGGCCGTGCTCTGGCTCCGCTCGGACCACGGCGCGGGCTCGCTCGCCTGGGGGGCCGTCGACCGCGACCTGGCCGCCCGCTACCCCGGCCTCCCGACGACGACACCCGAAGCCCTGGCCCGGCGCCTCGACGCGCCCCAGCCGCCCGTCCTGCTCGACGCTCGCCAGCCGGCCGAGTTCGCCGTCTCCCACCTGCCCGGCGCCCAGCGCGTCGACCCCGACGCGACGGCCGCCGAACTGGCGGACGCGCTCGCCAACATCGACCGCCAGCGCGAGATCGTGGTCTACTGCTCCGTCGGCGTGCGGTCGGCTGGGGTGGCGGCGCGGCTGCGCGAGGCGGGGTTCGAGAACGTCGAGAACCTGGGCGGCTCAATCTTCCGATGGGCCAACCAAGGGCGCCCGCTGGTGCGCGACGGCCAACCGGTCGAGGTCGTCCACCCGTACAACGCGGTCTGGGGGCGATTGCTGGACCCGGAGCGCCGCGCCGACGTGGGACGCTAGCGGCCGGAAGTACCGTCGAGCCCGTCCGCCAGTGGGTCAGGCCGCGTCGTGGATCGGGCGGCACGGGTTGCCGACGGCGACGACGCCCCGCGGGACGTCGCGCGTGACCACGCTCCCCGCGCCTACCGTCGAGCCCGAGCCGACCGTCACGCCGGGGCACAGGATCGCGCCGCCGCCGATCCACACGTCGTCGCCGATCGTGATGGGGTGGGCCGTCTCCCAGCCCTGCCCGCGCGGGGCCGGGTCCGTCGGGTGCGAGGCCGTCAGAATCTGGACGTTGGGGCCCAGGAACACGCGGTCGCCGATGGTGACCGGAGCGCCGTCCAGGACCACCAGCCCGTAGTTGGCGAAGAACCGCTCCCCGATCTCGATGTGGACGCCGTAGTCGCACCAGAACGGCGGGCGGATCTCGGAGTCGGTGCCCAGGCTCGCCAACAGGCTGTCGAGGACCTGGCGGCGCTCGTCCAGCTGGCGGGGGCCGAGCGCGTTGTAGTCCAGGCACGCCTGCTGGGCGCGCTGCGTCATCCGGTCGAGCTCGGCGTCGCCGACGGGCTGGTAGCGCTCGCCGGCCAGCATCCGCTCGCGGTTGGAGCGGCCGTCGAGGGGTCCCGCGCCGCTCACCAGTTGGCCCGGGCGTTGTTGATCGCCTCCGCCAGTTGCCCGCGCGTGATCTCGCCGTGGTTGAACGCCGTCGCGAGCAGGCCGCCGCGGTTGAACACCCAGGTCGTGGGGATCCAGGTGACGGGCAGGCCCATCAGCACCATCCGCCGGTCGGCCTTCTCGGGCTTGGCGCCGGCGACGACGATCTCGGTCGTCACGCCTTGGCCCAGGCCGGTGACGCCGTGCTGAGCGAGCGCGTCGGCGCCCGACTGGCCGTCGTTCCAGACGGTGACGAACGTGACCGAGTCGGCGCCGGCGTCGTGCGACCAGACGGGCTCGAGCTCGTGGAGCGAGTTGTCGCACCACGGCGCCCAGACGTGGACGACGTGGACGCCGTCGGCCTGGACGATCTGTTGGAGCTTGCGGTCGGCGTCAGTCATGGGTCCAGTCGTTGCGGGCGTCGGCGATGGCGGTGTCCAGCATCTCGGCCGAGACCTCGCCGTAGGCGAAGGCGTAGGCCAGCTTGCCGCCGCGGTTGTAGACGAGCGTGGTGGGGGTCCAGGACAAGGGAACGCCCAGGAACGTGGTGCGGCGCAAGTCGCGGTCGGCCGAGGGGCCGAGGTCGGGCTGGGCGGCGACCGTCACGCGGCCGTCGTCCGAGGGCGAGACGCCGTAGCGGGAGAGCATCGAGGCCCCGTCGCGGCCGTCGTTCCAGATCGTCACGAACGAGAACGTGACGTCGGGGTGGTCCTCGATGGACTGGTAGAGGCCGTCCTCCAGTTCGGCGCGCGAGTTCCCGCACCACGGCGCCCACAGCCGGACGACGTGGACGCCCTCTTCCGACACCCGCTCCCGGACGGCCCGCTCGACCTCGGTCAGGTCGTCGCGCTCGCCCACCGGCTCCGCCAGTGCCGCGCTGGCGGACGGCGCCGGCGCGGTCGAGGAGGCCAGGGGCGCCGGCTGAGCGCACGCCGAGGCCGCGAGGAAGACGAGCGGGAGGAGTCGGGTCATGGGGCGCCTCCGACGACGACGACGATCTCGCCGCGGACTTTGGGTTGGTCGCCGTACCACGCGGCCAGCTCCGCGACCGTTCCGCGCCGGACCTCCTCGTGCAGCTTGGAGAGCTCGCGCGCGACCGCCGCCGGGCGCTCCGGGTCCACGTGCTCCGCCAGCTGCCCGAGCAGCTTGACCAGCCGGTGCGGGCTCTCGTAGAGCACCATCGTCCTGGCTTCCTCAGCCATCGCCTTGAGCCGCGTCTGCCGGCCCTTCTTGTGGGGCAGGAAGCCCTCGAACACGAAGCGGTCGGTCGGCAGCCCGCTGGCGACGAGCGCCGGCACGAACGCCGTCGGCCCGGGCAGGGCCTCGACGCGGACGCCGGCCTCTGCGGCGGCGCGGACGAGCAGAAAGCCGGGGTCGGAGATCGCCGGCGTCCCCGCGTCCGACACCAGCGCGACGGTCTCGCCCGCCTTCATCCGGCTCACCAGTTGGGCGACGCGGCCGTGCTCGTTGTGGATGTGGAAGCTGAGCTTGGGCGTCTCGATGCCGTAGTGCTGGAAGAGCTTGCCCGTCGTCCGGGTGTCCTCGCACGCGACCACGTCGGCCTCCTTGAGCAGCCGGAGCGCGCGGAACGTCAGGTCCTCCAGGTTGCCGACGGGGGTGGGGACGAGGATCAGCAAGACGAGGGGGGCGGGTTCGGTACGCAAGGTCGCTCCACTCTCGGCTTGGTAGAGGCGGCCCGTCCCGCTGGCGGACGCGCTCCGCCAGCAGGGCGCTTGATCAGCCCCGGCCTTTGAACCGGCCGGCGAGGGCGCGGATGGGGTCGGGCCACGCGGGGTCCCGGGCCTCCCGGGCGACCAGGTAGACGCCCAGCACGCCGACGATCACGTTCGCCGCCCACATCCCCAGCCAGGGCGGCAGCAGCCCGCGGTCGGCCAGCTTCTCGCCCTGGACGAGCGTGATCCAGTAGAACAAGAACACGAACACGGCCAGCGCCGCCACCAGCCCGACGCCGGCGCGCGGCATCGCCAGGCCCAGCGGTACCCCGATCAGCACGAACACCAGGCACGCCAGCGCGATGGAGTTCTTTTTGTAGATCTCGACCCGGAAGCGGTCGGCGCGCTGCCGGTCCCACTCGCTCGACGTCGCCGCGAGGTCGGCCGCCGAGCGGACGGTGCGGGCGCGGTCCTGGGCCAGCCGGTAGACCCGTTGCCGGGTCTGATCGCCCAGGCCGCTCAGCACTGGCCGGTGTGTGCCGATGGTCGCGGCGGCGGTGTCGCGGGACGCGATCTGCACCGTCTGGGGCGCGTCGTAGGTCGCGGCGCCGAGTTGGGAGAGCGTGGTGCGGACGGAGTCGCTCAGGGCGGCGGCCCGCAGGTCGAGCGAGTCCACGACGGAGAGCATCTCCGACGTCCGCATCGAGCGGTCCGTGCGCCCGCTGCCCTCGCGCTCGCGGCGCTCGAAGCCGCCCAGGCTGGACAGGTCGAACGCCATGCGGTAGCGGCCGAACGAGACGCGCTCGTAGGCGTCCGGCGTGCCTGGCGTGCGGCGGTCGATGTGGCCGTTCTCCAGCAGCATCGTCAGCCGCTGCCCGCCGTACTGGCTCTGGAGCCGGGCGCGCTCGGCGGTCAGCGTCGAGGAGCCGCCGGCGGCGTTCCCGCTCTCGAAGACCGTCACGCCGACCAAGAGCCCGGCGGAGTCGGTCGGGATGGCGTCGGCGCGGATGGCGTAGCCGGAGACGTCGGTGTAGAACTCGCCCGGGGTCAAGGCGAAGCCGGGGCGGCTGACGCGGATGTCGCGCCACAGCCCGTTCATGCGGTGGTTGGCCTCGGGCAGCATCTCGTTGTTGAAGTAGGCCATGCCCGTCGTCAGGAGCAGGCCCACCACGAGGGCGGGCCACGCCATCCGCACCAGCGACACGCCGGCGCTCTTGGCGACCAGGTACCCCCGGCTCTCGGCCAGCCGCCCGAACGCCGCCAGCAGCGCGATCAGCCAGGCCATCGGGACCGCCAGCGTCACCATGTAGGCCAGGCTGTAGGCGACCAGCTCCGCGACCGCGACGATGGGCAGGCCGCGCCCGACCAGGTCGGGGAGGTAGGCGATCAAGAACTGCATCAGCAGGAGAAACAGCAACGTCACGAGCGCGGCCACGAACGGCAGCGGCAGCCAACCCAAAACGGAGCGGTGGAGTCTCGTGAGCATGGGGGGAAGCTACCGGGCGCGCGGAGCCGCTCCGAGCCACTGGCGGGCGCCCTCCGCCAGTGGGGCGGGGGCCACGCTCAGCGGCCGGCGTTGCGCGCGGCGTTCTCCATGTTGCGCAGGAAGCCCTCGGCCTTGGACCGCTTGACCGGGCTCCGGCGGAACCGCTCGCGCCAGGCGTCCAGGCTGATCTCGGCCCACTCGGCGGCGGGCGTGTCGGTGACGCCGGGCCGAGGCAGGAAGCGGGCGTCGCGCGTGGGCTGGCTGAACTTGGTCCACGGGCACACGTCCTGGCAGATGTCGCAGCCGAAGGCCCAGGCGCCGAACTCGGACGCGATCTCGGGGAGGTCCGGGCCGCGGTGCTCGATGGTCCAGTATGAGATGCAGCGCCGCGCGTCGATCTGGTACGGCGCGTCGAGCGCGCCCGTCGGACAGGCGTCCAGGCAGCGCGTGCAACTCCCGCAGTGGTCGGCCGTGAACGGGTCGTCGGACGCCAGGTCCACGTCCACGATCAGCTCGCCCAGGAAGACGAACGAGCCGTGCGTCGTGGTAAGCAGGTTGGTGTTCTTGCCCTGCCACCCGAGCCCGGCGCGCTGGGCCCACGCCTTGTCCATCACGGGCGCCGAGTCCACGAACGCGCGCCCGCCGGCGCCGCCGGTCGCGCGGTCGAGCCAGTCGAACAGCTCGGCCAGCTTCTCCTTGAGCACGTCGTGGTAGTCGTCGCCCCAGGCGTAGCGGCTGATTTTTGCCCCGGGGCCGGCGGCCGCATCCGACTGGCCGACGCCGTCCGCCAGTGGCGCGCGAGACTCGCCGGGATGTCGGCCGGGCTGGAAGTAGCTGGCGAACACGGAGACGACGGACCGCGCGCCGGGGACCAGGACCGTCGGGTCGACGCGCTTGTCGAAGTTGCGGCCCATCCAGGCCATCGCGCCGTCGCTGCCGCCGTGGCGGTCGTCCATCAGCCACGCCTCCAGCCGCCGCGCCTCCTCGTCAAGACGCTCCGCACGCGCGATCCCAACCCCGTCGAAGCCGACGCGGGCGGCCTGGCGCTTGAGGTCGCGGGCGAGGCGGGCGGGGTCGTAGCCGGGCACGGCGGGGCGGGGGGGGAAGCCGGAGGATAGGCTCCCGCTCAGGCCCCGAGCGCCGCCAGCGTCCGCCGGACCTGGGCGTCGTGGTGCCGGTGGTGCGCCAGCAGGAACGCCAGCGCGTCGTCCCACAGGAACGGGCCGGCGATGGGGTGGGCGAAGCCGACCGCGCCCGGGCTGGGCGACCACGTCCGCCAGTCGCGGCGGAGGGCGCTCCAGCGTTGGCGCACGTCGGGCCAGCGGGGGGACTCCGACGGCATGATGTACGCGGCCGACGGCGGGCCCTGGATCCTGAGCGGCAGCGCCAGGATCGACCGGATGCCCGTGCTCCGCAACCGCGACGTCGCCCGACTGGCGGCAGAGGTCGGCGAGCCATTGGCCTGGAGCGCGCCGTCGATCAGGAGGAGGTGCTCGGCGAGGTGGGCCAGCGACCACGCGTCCGGTGTGGGGCGGGCGTGGACCAGCCGCTCGGGCAGGCCGTCGAGTCGGCCCGCGAACTCGGTGCGGTGGGCGTCCAAACGGTCGAGCAAATGCAAGGCGCGGTCGGTCATCGGAGCGCGGGGGCTAGGGAGGGAGCCGACGCCGACGGCGCCAGGCTCCAGACGACGGCGGCGCAGACCGCGACCGCGCTGTTCTTGAGCACGCCCGTCAGCGGCGCCAGCAGCGACGACGGGTCCGCCCAGACCACGCCGGCCGTGATCAGCATCATCGCCGCCGTCGTCACGACGACCGCCTGCCGCTCGCGCCAGCCGACCAGCAGCACCACGCCCGCCACCACCTCCAACACGCCGATCCCGAGCAGCGTCGCCAGGGGCGAGACCAGCCACAGCCCGGAGTCCGCCACGATGGCGAGCTCGGTCGGGTCGCGCAGCCACAGCTTCAGGCCCAGGCCCTCGCCCAGCCACACCAGCGCGAGCGAGAAGCGGGCGGCGCGGCGGAGGCAGAGCGGGGACATGGGTCCGTTTTCAGTTTGTGTTGAAAGTTACGGGGGCACCCCCGGGGAGTTACAGTTGGCCGCGACGGGCGGCGGCCTCCGACGAGCGGCGCGGGTCGCCAGTCTGCGCCGCCGGTCCGCACGGCGCAGCCGAACCCAGACCGCCGCCGCGCCGTCTCCACACCCCTTCTCCCAGACCCATGCCCGACTTCCCGCTCACCGTCCTGGTCACCGGCGCCACCGGCTACGTCGGCGGCTACGTCGTCGACGCCTTGCTGAGCCGGGGCCACGTCGTCCGGGCACTCGCCCGGTCGCACGACGCGGCGCTCGACGCCAAGCCCGGCGTGGACATCGTCCAGGGCGACGTGACCCAGCCCGCCTCGCTGGCGGGAAAGTTCGACGGCGCGGACGCGGTCGTCCACCTGGTCGGGATCATCGACGAGAGCCCGTCGAAGGGCGTCACGTTCGAGAAGGTCCACGTGGACGGGACGTTGAACGTGATCGAGGCGGCGCGCGCAGCCGGCGTGCCCCGGTTCGTCCACATGAGCGCCAACGGCGCCCGGGCGGACGGGCCGAGCGAGTACCAGACGACGAAGTGGCGGGCGGAGCAAGCCGTGTTCGCCAGCGGCTTCGAGCACACCGTCGTCTTCCGGCCGTCCACGCTGTTCGGCGATCCGGGGCCGGAGAACCCCGAGTTCGCCAAGCGGCTCTGGGAAACGCTGGTCAAGCCGTTCCCCGTCCTGCCCGTCTTCGGCGATGGGTCCTACGAGCTCCAGCCCGTCCACGTCGCCGCCTGCGCCGACGCCATCGCCCAGTCGGTCACGCGCGCCGCCTCCAACGGCCAGGCGTACTGCGTCGCCGGGCACGACCGCGTCGCCTACCGCGACGTGCTCGACCTCATCGCGCAGGGCGGCGGCGTCAAGCCCAAGCCGACGGCGCCGGTCCCGATCTTCGCGGCCCGGATCGGCGTGAACACCTTAGGCAAGGCGGGCCTGCTGCCCATCTCGCCGGCCCAGTTCGAGATGCTGGTCGAGGGCAACACCTGCGACGCCGCCGCTTTCTTCGCCGACTTCGGCGTCGAGTCGCCCGCGTTCGACGGTGAGAGCCTGTCGTACCTCCGCCGGTACTAGCCGTGCGCTGGGCCGCGGTCGCGCTGGCGGTTCTCGTCGCCGCGTGCGCCGGGCCCCGCCCATCGGCTCCGCCAGTCGGGATGGTGTGGGCGGCGGTGGACTCGCTCGACGCGGCGCTGCCGCGCGGCGTCCGCGTGCTGGCGGGCGTGTCGGAGCGGGACACGCTGCGCGCCTGGGCGGTCGTGCTCGACGGGCCGGCGCTGGACGTGGTCGTGGCGGACTCGGCGCAGGGCCCGAGCGCGTTCGCCAGCGCGCCGGGCGCGTGCGTCGCCCTGAACGCCGGCTACTTCAACGTGGGGACGGGCGCGCCCGTCGGGCTGGCGGTGGACGAGGGCGAGGTCCGAGCGCCCGCGTTCCGAGAGGTGATGCGCGCCGGCCTGGCCTATCCCGTCGCGCGAGGAGCCGTCGGGGTGACGGCGGACGGCCGGACTGAGATCGAGTGGGCTCAAGACGACGGCGTTGGCGCGTGCCGACTCGACCGTCCGTTCGACAACCGACCTGGATCGCCGGACTCGTCGGAGCGGGTGTGCCGACCGTGGGACGTCCGGGACGCCGTCGGGGCCGGCCCCGTCCTGCTCCGCGACGGACGCGCCGTCGTGACCTCCGACGCCGAGGCGTTTTTCGGCACGGCGATCCCGGCGCGGCGTCACCCGCGGTCGGCCGTCGGCACCGCTCCAGACGGCCGGGTCTGGCTGGTCGTGGTCGACGGCCGCCAGCCGGCCAGCCGGGGCGCGACGCTGGGCGAGCTGGCGCTGGTGATGCGCGGGCTGGGCGCGCGCGACGCGCTCAACTTGGACGGCGGCGGGTCGTCGGCGCTGGCGGTGCGCGCGGGCGGGCGCGTCGTCCGCCTCAACCGGCCGACGGGCTACGACGTCGAGCGGCCGGTCGCGACGGCGTTGGTGGTCGGCTGCGACTAGGGCGAGCGACGCGCCCGCTGACGCCGTCCCCCGCCTCCGCGGGGGCAGGCGGCCAGCGGCAGGCCGAGGCGGGCCGGGCGGTACCTTGGCGCCGCCCCCTCCGCGCCGATGCAGACCGACCTCACCCTCGCCGCCCCCGACGCCGCCCCGCGCAAGAAGCTCTACGTCGCCGTGGCCGGCAACATCGGCGCCGGCAAGAGCACGCTGACCCAGATCCTGGCCGACACCTTCAACTGGGCGCCCTTCTTCGAGAGCGTCGACGACAACCCGTACCTCGCCGACTTCTACGGCGACATGCGGCGGTGGAGCTTCAACCTGCAGGTGTTCTTCCTGTCGAGCCGGTTCAAGCACCAGAAGGACATCGAGGCGCTGGCGGGGTCCGTCGTGCAGGACCGCTCGATCTACGAGGACGTCGAGATCTTCGCCCGCAACCTCCACGACATGGAGCTGATGGACGGCCGCGACTACGTGAACTACTGCGAGCTGTTCTCGATCATGACGTCGTACCTCCAGCCGCCGGACCTGCTGATCTACTTGCGCGCCGACGTGCCGACGCTGGTGCGCCACATCCAGGCCCGGGGCCGGGAGTTCGAGTCGTCGATCCGGCTCGACTACCTCGAAGCGCTCAACGTGCTCTACGAGGACTGGATCGACCGCTACCCGTACCCCAAGATGGTCGTCGAGACCGACAACCTCGACTTCGTCAACGAGCCCGAGGACCGCTACGAGATCCTGAGCCGGATCGAGAGCCGGCTGTTCGGGCTTTTCCCCGTCGACCAGTAGGCGTGCGCGCGGCGCTGCTCGTGCTCGTGCTGCTGGCGGCGCCCGCCAGCGCGCAGGCGCCGGACTCGTTGCAGGCCCAGGCCGCCCCCGCCGACTCCTTGGCGCCGCTCCCGCCCCGCCCGGCCGTCGGGCCGTTCCGGCCGGCGCCGGGCCGGCCCATCACGTCGGTCCCCGCCGTCACCGCCAGCCTGGACGTGGCGGGGCTGGTGGCCCAGCGGCCCGAAGCGTTCGGCTACGCGCTCGGCGCGCCGGGCCGCACCGCCGGGGTGTCGCTCGACGGCGGGGACCCCGACGCGCTCGCGCTGTCGATCGACGGGCGCCCGTTCACCGACCCGGTCACCGACGCCCCCCGCCTCGATCTGCTCCCCCTGGGCGCGCTGGGCCCGGTCCGACGCGGCGGAGACGGGTGGGGGCGCGCGGTCGCGCTGGGCGCCGGGCTCCGGGCCTTCCGTCTGGCGGTGCCGATCACCGAACTGCGCTACCTGGGCGGGCAGGACGGGGTCCGCCACGCGAGCGGCACGCACGCCCAGACGCGCCGCCCGCCGGCGTTCCTGCGCGGCGGCAGCGACGACGCCCGGCTGACCGCGACCTTGCACGCCGCCAGTCGGGCGGCGGCGGGCCCGCTGGCCGGCGCGACGCTGAGGCACACCGACGCCGTCGGCCGCCTCCTGCTGACCCGGCCCGGGATCGCGGCCGAGACGGGCGTCCTCTACGCCGACCGAACCGAGGGCGCGCGGGCCGGCGTCGTGAGCGCCATCCCGGCCGACGACGGCGTGTTCGAGTTCGCGACCGCCACGGCGCGTGAGGCCGGCGCGCTGCGCAGGACGATCCGGACCGAGGGCTGGCTGCGCGTCCGCCTGCCGATCGCTAGCACTCCGCTGGAGGCCGGCGTCTCGGGCGTCGTCCAACGCGGGGTCTACACCTCGTCCGACCGGCCGGGCGCCCGTGTGCACGCCCGGCGGCTGATGGGCTATGCCGAGCAGCCGGTCGTGCTCGGCGGGCACCGGCTGGCGGCGCGCCTGGACGCGGTGTTCGACGCCGCGCCGGACACGGCGGCGGGCGGGTTCCAAGGCGTCGGCTCCCGGCTCGGGTTGCACGCGGGCGTCACCGACTCGCTGCGCCTGGGCGGCCTCTCCGTCGTGCTGGCGGGCGGAGTGCACCAGGTGGGAGGGGAGGCGTGGCCCTCGGCGAGTGCCCGCGTCGAGCGCGGCGCGTTGTCGGCCGGCGTGCGTCTGGGCGGACGCGCCCGACCGAGAGTCGCCCAGTCCGGCCTGTCCCGCATCCTGCCCTCCGCCGACGGGCCGACGACGCAGACCGTCTCCGCCGACGCCGCGCTCGCCGTCCGCCGCGCCGACTGGCGGTTCGGCCTGCGCGCCTTCGCCAGCGCCGAGCGCGACGGGTGGCACCTGGCGGCACGAAGCGACAGCACCTTCGCCTTCGAGTCCCTCGCGAGTCTCACCCAAGGGGGCCTCAGCGCCGAGGTCGGGTGGCGCGAGTCTACCCGGCGCGGGTTCTACGCCAGCGCCCAGGCCACGGCGCGCGCCGTCTCTGACCCCGCCGACGGCCTCCGCCAGCGGGTCGACGCGGCGCTGCCCCGGCTGTGGGGCACGACGCGGCTGGGCGTCCGGGCGGAGGACGTGGGCGACGGCGTGCTCGACCTCGACCTGGCGGCGGTCGGGCGCGGCTGGACGCCGTTCCGGAGCCGGCTCGTGGACCCGGCGACGGGGCTGCTGGTGCTGCCGCTGGCGGGCGACCCGCTGGGCGCCCGGCTCCCGGCGCGCGGCACGCTCGGCCTGGAGGCGACGGCGACCTTCAGCGCGCAGACCTCGCTGTTCGTCCGCTACGACCACGCGCTCGGCAACCGGCTCTACGACGGCGCCATCGTGACCCAGGGTGAGCCGCTGGCGCCCCACGTGCTTCGGTTCGGGGTATTCTGGGCGCTGCTGAACTGATGGTTGTACCGCCCTCCATGCGCTTTGCCCTCCTACTCTCGGCGCTCGTCTTCGCTGGGTGCGCTCGGACACAGACCCTCGCTCCGGCCGAGACGCGCGCAGAGGTGAACCGCCGCGCGGAAGGGCGGACGGTCTCCGTCGCGCTCCAATCCGGCGAGCGGGTTGCGGCACGGTCGCTGCGAATAGGTCCTGACTCCACATCTTGGTTGGAGCCGACAACCAACCAAGTCCTTAGCGTGCCTACCGCTAGCGTCTTAGGGGTGTCTTACCGCGACCGCAACCGAGGCGCGCTTGACGGGCTCCTCTTCGGGCTGGTTGTCGGCGTCACCGCGGGGGCCGCGGCCCAGTTCCTGCCTGAGGACCCCTTCTTGAAGCCGAGCCTGAGTTGGGTCCTCCCGCTCTCTGCTGGGGTCGCTGGTGCAGGTTGGGGGGCGCTCGGGGGCACGTTAGTCCGAGCACCGGTGACGTATCGCTTGAACGACGAAACGTCCGCCTCCCAGACTGTGTCTCCGGGGCGGTAGAACCCGTCGCTGCAAGCCGGCGAAGCGCGTCTGCGATCTCGCCTCGCCTGGGCAGAGCCGCCGGTCGCTGCGACCGCACTCGTCCGCTACCTCGCCGTGGTAGACGACGGGGCTGCAAACTCTTGCCGGCGGGTAACACCCAGGCGCCAGAAGTATCCTCCGGACCACACACGCCCTGCCTCTCATGCGCCTCCGCCTCGCCCTCCTCCCACTGGCGGTGCTCGCCGCCAGCGCCTCCGCCCAGACCACGCTCGTCCACTGCGGGACGCTGCTTGACCCTGCTACCTCGTCCCAACCGATGGCAGAGCGGACCGTCGTCGTCCGCGACGGGATCGTGGCCGAGGTCGCCGACGGCTTCCTCGAGCCCTCCGCCGCCGACCGCCAGTCCGACGTCGTCGTCGACTTGCGCGACGCGACGTGCATGCCCGGCCTCATCGACTCCCACACGCACCTGACCGGCGAGAGCCGCCGCGGCGGCTACATCGACGACTTCCGCCTGAGCGCCGCCGACCGCGTGCTCCAGGCCGTGCAGTTCGCGCGCTCGACGCTGATGGCCGGCTTCACGACCGTTAGGGACGTGGGCGGGGACGAGGGGGCGGACTACGCCCTCCGCGACGCCATCAACCGCGGCGACGTCGAGGGGCCGCGGATGTTCGTGGCCGGCAAGAGCCTGTCGATCTCCGGCGGCCACGCCGACCCCACCAACTCCTACCGCGAGGACATCGTCGGCGTGCCGGACGAGACCCAGGGCGTCGTGGACGGGCCGGACCAAGCGGTGCGCGGCGTCCGGATCGCGATCAAGCGGGGCTCGGACCTGATCAAGTTCACCGCGACCGGCGGCGTGCTCTCGCTCCAGGGCGACGGCTCGGGCGCGCACTTCTCCCAGAACGAGATGGAGGCCATCATCCGGACCGCCAACGACCGCGGGCTGACCGTCGCCGCGCACGCGCACGGCGACGAGGGGATGGCGATGGCCGTCCGGGCGGGCGTCTCGTCCATCGAGCACGGCACCTACATGTCCGACGCCACGATGGCGCTGATGCGCGAGCGCGGCACCTATCTCGTGCCCACGATCACCGCCGGCAAGTCCGTCGCCGACTCGGCGCGGATCGACGGGTACTACACGCCCGTCGTGACGCAGAAGTCGCTCACCATCGGGCCGCTGATCCAGGACACCTTCCGCCGGGCCTGGCGGGCGGGCGTCCCGATCGCGTTCGGGACCGACGCCGGCGTGTTCCGCCACGGCCGCAACGCCTACGAGTTCGTCTACATGGAGGAGGTCGGCGTGCCGTTCATGGACGCGTTGCGGTTCGCCACCGTCAACGCCGCCGACCTGCTCGGCCAGTCCGACGCGCTGGGCTCGCTCCAGCCCGGCTTCGTCGCCGACCTGGTGGCCGTCCGCGGCGACCCAGTGGCGGACGCCTCAGCCATGCTCGACGTGTCGTTCGTGATGAAGGACGGCGCCGTCGTCAAGCGCGACGGCCAGTTCGTGCCCCGGCCCGAGCGGTCCCGCTAGCGCTGGCGGCGACCGCCAGCGGCGCGGTACGTTCCGCGCTCCCAACCTTGACGTAGATGGACGACGCCACCGCCCAAGAGATCGCCCGCCTGCGCGCCCGCATCGAGGCGCTCGAACGCGACGTCGACCTCCCGTCGGCGCTCTCCAACGACCCGCTGCCCCAGACCGCCTTGCTCAGCGACAGCTTCCTGACGCGGGCGTTCGCCGTCTCGGCCACTATCTCGTGGCGTCGTTCCTGATCGCGGTCCCGATCTACATCCTGATGTTCCTCCTGTTCTTCATCGCGGGGGCGTAGGCCCGCAGGCGGCGGGCTAGGCGCGGCCGGCGATGGGCTCGGCCTCCTCGCGCGTCATCGGGACGGTCTGCGAGGGCCGCGTCGAGGGCGGCGGCGTGCCCGGCTGCTCCGGGGGGAGCCCGTCGTCGTCGTCGCGGTCGGACTCGCGGCCGCCGCTCCAGGTGGCCCAGGCGAAGAACGCGACGAGGGCGAACGACGCGATCCCGAGCAGGATGTAGAGGAGGGTGCCGGTAAAGTCCATAGCGAGGGCGGGGGCGGAGTGGGTGAACGTACCCGCGCGCCCGGCGCTCCCGCCAGTGGCGCGCTCAGGAATCGTCCGGCACGGAGTCCTCGTCCTCGTCGAGGTACGGCACGCGCGGGGGCGCGGTCGCCATCTTGGTCGTGGTGTCGAAGTGGCACCCCGCCGCCAGCACGTGGACGCACAGCCCGATGAGCGAGACCGGCTCCCCGACGCGCGCCGAGTCCATCGAGGAGTACACCAAGTCCGAGGGGTCGACGACGGTGACGGTCCCGCTGCCGATGACCTCGAAGGTCTCGTCGGCGTGGAGGATCAGCGCCGTGTCCTCGTCGATGCCGACGCCGGTCGCGAAGGGGTTGAACGAGACCGCCGTCAGCAGGCGGCCGAGCCGGTCGCGCTGGCGGAAGTGCTGGTCGATGACGAGCCGGTTGGTCAGCCCCAGGCCGGGCGCCAGGGTGACGGCGTCGGTCGTGGGCGTCGGGCCGGTGGTCCCGGTCGCGATCATGTGCTCGGGGATGACGGCGGCGCCGGCCGACGTGCCGGCCACCAACACGCCCTGGGCGTTGGCGCGGCGGATGGCCCGGGCGAGCGGCGTCCCCCCCAGGATGGTGGAGAGCCGCAACTGGTTGCCGCCGGTCATGAAGATGCCCGTCGCCCGCTCGACGGTCTCGACGACCTGGGGCACCCGGGCGTGCTCGCGCTCGGTGATGTCGAGCACGTCGACCGTGGCGACGCCCAACTCGCGGAAGAGCCGTGCGTAGCGGTCGCCGGTGTCGTGCATCTCGGAGGCCGTCGGGATGACGGCGATCCGGGCGTCGGCGCCGCCGGCGAGCGCGATCACGCGCGCCAGCACCTCGCGCGTGCCCGTCTTGGCCTCGGCGCCCCCGATGGGGATGATCGGGCCGCGCGCGGTGTCGGTGGGGGGGGAGGGCATGAGGGCGTCGGGGGGGGTCGTCGTTGTCGAGACGCGCGGGGGGCGTCTCCGCGTCTAGGGCGTGGGGACCGGCGGCTCGAACGTCCCCCGCACGACGGCTCGGCCGTCGCGGATGTGCCAGCGGCCGCGCGCCATCACGTCCGTCGGCCGGTGGTCGTCGCCGAGTACCACGAGGTCGGCGCTGGCGCCGGGCGCGAGCCGGCCGCGGTCCAGGCGCAGGTGGTCGCCCGGGGTCGAGGTGAAGGGCGGGAGCGCGCGTTCCAGCGGGACGCCCTTGCCGACGAGGTCCGCCAGCAGGTCGGCGAGCGCGCCGGAGGTGGCGAAGTCCATCCGCTCCAGCACGCCGTCGCGGAAGTGGGGCAAGCAGCCGCCGCCGTCGGAGGAGACCGTCAGGCGCTCCGTCGGCAGGCCGGAATCCAGGAACGCGATGACGGCGTCGGCCGCCAGCACCTCGTCGCCGGCGGCGAAGGCGGGCGGGAACGCCGTCACGTCGACCGTCACGCCGTCGCCGGCGAGCGCCAGCGCCTCGGCCCACAGCCCTGCCCGGCGGTTGACGTGCGTCGGGTGCAGCGCGCGCGCCGGGACCTCGGTCTCGGACAGCATCCGCCTGAGCAGCTCCAGTCCGCGCCGCCCGTCGCCCAGGTGGAGGTGGAGCACGCCGGCCTTGCCGGTCATCAGCCCGGCCACGTGGCAGTCGGCGGCGACGCGGGCGACCTCGTCGAACGTCGGCTGGGACGAGCGGTGGTCGCTGACGGCCAGCTCGCCGAACCCGATGATGGGCTCGACCGAGGCGACGTCGCCGCGCACGGTGCCGGTCAGGGTGGTGGGCGGGAGGTGGTAGCCGCCGGTCCACGCCCAGGCGCTCAGTCCCTCCCGGCGCAGCCCGTAGGTCTGGCGGAGCAGCCCGGCGGTCGTCCGCGTGGTGTCGTCGGTGCCCAGCAGGCCGACGACGGAGGTGACGCCGGCCAACGTGTACGCGCTCAGGCTGGGCGCCGGGGCCGCCGTCTCCGGCCCGGCCTCGCCGCCTCCGCCGGTAACGTGGACGTGGGCGTCCACCAGGCCGGGGATCAGCCGCCGGCCGCCCAGGTCGACGGTCTCCACCTCGACGCCGGCGATCTCGGGCCGGTCGTCCGTGATCGCGACGATCTGGTCGCCGGCCACCAGCACGTGCCGTCGCCCAAGGGGGGCGGGGGCGTACGCGTCGGCGTTGAGCAGGAGGGTCAGCCGGGGGGAGGCCAGGGCGAGCGCGGCGGGGTGGCGTCAAGGTACCGGGGCTCGTGCGAAGAGAGGGCGGATGGGGAATGAGGGATGCGGGGACCGCCACGCCGCCCCACTGGCGGGGGCCGGCCGCCAGTGGGAAGGCGGGAGCGGACTGCGTCCAGGCGGAGACCGGATCAGCGCGTGCCGCGTCGGGTTCTCCCCGTCCTCCGACACCCGCTCCCATGCTCACCGTCCGCTCCTTCGTCGTCAGCCCGTTCGCGGAGAACACCTACGTGCTCTCGTCCCAGGGCGAGGCCGCGCTCATCGACCCCGGCACGGCGACGGCCGCCGAGCGCCGCGCGGTCGAGCAGTACGTCGAAGAGGCCGGCCTCGCGGTCCGGCACCTGCTGCTGACGCACGCCCACCTCGACCACGTCTTCGGCTGCGCCCACTTCGCCGCGCGCTACGGCGACGCGGCCGAGCACGGCGGCTGGCAGCTCCACCCCGCCGACGAGCCGCTGTTGGCGCGCGCCGTAACGCAGGGCGAGATGTACGGCGTCCAGATCGACGCGCCCCCAGCCCCCGCCGCAGCGCTGGCGGCGGGTGACGTGATCGAGCTGGGGGACGCGACGCTGGAGGTCCGCCACGTGCCCGGCCACTCGCCCGGCTCCGTCGCCTTCTACGCGCCCGCCGACGCGCTGGTGGTCGCCGGCGACGCGCTGTTCCGGGGCTCGATCGGCCGCACGGACCTGTGGCAGGGCGACACGGACACGCTGCTGGCGGCCATCCGCGACCAGCTGCTCACACTGCCCGACGAGACCACGGTCTACTCCGGCCACGGTCCGGCGACCACCGTCGGCGCCGAGCGCCAGTCGAACCCGTTCCTGCAGAGCGCCTGACGGGTGTCCCAACAAAAAAGCCGACCCGCGAATGGGCCGGCCTTGAACGTGAAGCTTGGCGGGGTCGGTGGGCGCTAGGCCCAGCCCATGGCGATGTCGATGTCGTTGGGGTCCCTCGTCCGGGCGCGGATCCCTTCCGTCGTGACGTCGATGGACTCGACGACTCTTCCGGTCGAGGCTTTGTAATCCTCCACGGCTCTCCGTGCGGAGCACTCGAGCTCGCGCCTGGCCGCCTCAAGGAGCGACTCGTCGCGGAGGGGACGTGGGGTGTCGGAGGACGGCATCACGGTGGGACCGGTGTTCACTTGATGGTAATGTATAGCGGTGGAGTTACATAGCTCTAAGGCTATCCCCCAACCCGGGGGAGTCCCTCGGATGAGAGTCTGCGGGCCACGTTGCGCCTGTCCAAAGTTCAGTCTGTCATTCTGTAAAGTAACGGGCGCTCATGTGGAGGATCCGCCCGCCGGGGGCGACCGTGTGGATGCCGAGATCCTGCCGTACTGGAGGGTGGAGGCCCCCTCCGCTCCTCCGACGAGGTGACGCCCGACGCCAGTCTGTCGAGAGGTGCCGAGCCCCCTCGGCATGCGACGGGGGCGTACACGAAAAAACCGGCCCCGCGCTATCGCAGGGCCGGTTTTCGGGACGTGGAGCCTAGCGGAATCGAACCGCTGACCTCTTCAATGCCATTGAAGCGCTCTACCAACTGAGCTAAGGCCCCGACTGGCGACGAAGATAGGCGGGCGCGCCGGAGCCGGTCAATGGAGGCGGAGCGAAGATGCCCGCGCCGCGCGCCGGGCTAGCTTCCCGGCCCCCCACCCCCGCCCGTCGCCGTGCCTCAGCCGTTCCACGTTGCCAAGTTCGGCGGGACCTCCGTCGGCACGCCGGAGCGCGTGCGCCGCGCCGTCAAGCTGGCGATGGCCGAGGGCGAGGGAGCGCGGCGCGTGGTCGTGTCGTCGGCGTTCGGGGGCGTGACCGACCGGCTGATCGCGGCCCTTGACGCCGCGGTCGGGCGGACGGGCGAGCACCGCGCGATCCTGGGCGAGGTCCGCCAGCGCCACGCCGACGCCCTAGCCGAACTGGCCAAGCCCGACGAGCGCGCCGACCTGGCGCA
The DNA here is from genome assembly GCA_963789285.1 of Rubricoccaceae bacterium. Taxonomy (GTDB): domain Bacteria; phylum Bacteroidota; class Rhodothermia; order Rhodothermales; family Rubricoccaceae; genus Rubrivirga. Next base: position 257,443 of record CAWBJZ010000004.1, on the reverse strand, counting down.
AGACGCTGGACACGCTGTTCACGGAGATCGGGGAGCTGCTCTACGGCGTGTACCTGCTGCGCGAGTGTACGCCCCGCTTCCGGGACGCCGTGATCTCGGCCGGCGAGCGGGCGTCGGTGCCGGTCGTGGCCGCCGCGTTCCGCCAGGCCGGACACGACGCGGTCGCCTTCGACGCGACGACCCTGATCCGCACCGACGACGCCTTCGGCGAGGCCGCCGTCGACTTCGACACGACGGGCGCCCAGGTCCGCGCCGCCCTCGCCGACGTGCCGCTGGGGTCGGTCGCGGTCGTGACCGGGTTCGTGGCCTCGACCGCCGACGGCGTCACGACGACGCTGGGCCGCTCGGGCTCGGACTACACCGCGACGATCCTGGCCGGCGCGCTCGACGCCCAATCGTGTACCATCTGGACCGACGTCGACGGCGTGCTCTCGGCCGACCCCCGCGTCGTGCCCGACGCGTTCTCGTTGCCGTTCCTGAGCTACCAGGAGGCCGCTGAGCTGGCGCACTTCGGGGCCAAGGTGCTCCACCCGCGCACGATGCGGCCGTTGCAGCGCAAGGGGATCCCCCTCCTCATCAAGAACACGATGCGGCCCGACGCGGCCGGGACCGAGATCGGGCCGGCGCGCCAAGCCGAGCCCGCGATCCGGGCCGTGACGGCGGTCCGCGACGTGGCCGTGGTGCGCGTCGAGGGGCAGGCCGTGCTGGAGGTGGCCGACCTGGGACGCCGCATCTTCTCGTCCATCGCCCAGGCGTCCGTCCCGGTCTACCTCGTCGCCCAGGCGTCGGCGGAGGGCAGCTTCGGGCTGGCGGTGCGCGGCGGCGACGCCGAGCGCGCCGTCCAGACGCTGCGCCAGTCGCTCGCGCGCGAGGTCGAGCGCGGCGACGTGGGCGAGATCCGGGCCGAGGGCGGGGCCGCCGTGGTCGCCGCGGTGGGTTCGGGGATGCACGGCCGAGCCGGACTGGCGGGGCGCTTCTTCTCGACGCTGGCTCATGCCCACGTCAACGCCCGGGCCATGGCCCAGGGCGGGGGCGACCACACGATCTCAGCGGTCGTGGCCGACGCCGAGGCTGCCGTCGCCATCGGCGCGCTGCACGAGGCGTTCGCGCTGCGCCGGCTGCGCGCCCACGTCGTCGTGATCGGCGCCGGCGCCCTCGGCCGCCGCGTGCTGGCGCTGCTGGCGGAGCAGGCCGAGCCCCTGCGCGACGAGGGCCTGCACCTGGTCCTGGCCGGCGTCGCCAGCAGCCGCCGGATGCTGTGGGACTCCGCCGGCCTCGACCCCGCCGACGCCGTCCGCCAGCTGGCCGACGCCGAGCCGGCCGACCTCGGCACCGTCTCCGAACGCCTGACCTCGGCCCGGCTGGAGCGGCTGATCGTCGTTGACGCCACGCCCAGCGCAGACGTTGCCGCCCGGCACCCCGCCTGGCTGCGGGCGGGGATCGCGGTCGTGACGCCGAACAAGCAGGCGACCGGCCGGGGCGCGCGGTGGCGCGCGGCCCGGGACGCCGCCCGCGCCGCCGAGACGCCCTACCTCTACGAGTCGGCCGTCGGCGCCGGGCTGGGCGTCGTGAGCCGGCTGCGCGACCTGGTGCGGACGGGCGACCGCGTCGTGGCCGTCGGCGGCGTCCTCTCGGGGACGGTGTCGTCCGTGATGAACGCCATGCGCGACGGCGCGACCTTTTCTGCCGCCGTCGCAGCGGCTCGCGACGCCGGGCTCACCGAGCCCGACGTCCGCGACGACTTGTCCAGCCGCGACGTGATCCGCAAGCTGGCGCTGCTGGCGCGCGAGGTCGGCATCCCGGCCGACCCCGCCTCGGCCCAGGTCGAGAGCCTGGTCCCGCCGGCTCTGGCGGATGTTCCGCTGGCGGAGTTCTGGGACCGCCTGCCCGAGTCCGACGCGGCATGGGCCGACCGCGTCCGCCAGTCGGTCGGCCAGCTCCAGGTCGTCGCCCGTCTGGACGCCGACGGCACGATCCGGTCGGGCGTGGAGTCGGTCGAGGGCGAGCCGGCCCTGCGCGGCCTGCGTGGGTCGGAGATCGCGGTCGTGGTGCGGACCGAGCGATCCGGCGCGGTCCCCGTGTCCCTGCGCGGCCCCGGCGCCACCGCCGACGTCACCGCCGCCGTCGTGCTGGCGGACGTCGTGCGCGCGGCCGAGGCGATGCGGTGAGCCGGTCAGTCGGTGGGGCAGTGAGCCAGGGGGCGGTGAGTCGGTGGTAGACTCGCACCTATGGCGCGAGTGGACGACTACCGAGAGCTCCGGGTGTACCGCGCCGCGTTCGCACTGCAGCAGCGAGTGTTCGAGGTGACGAGCTCGTTTCCGAAGGAAGAGCGGTACTCCTTGACGGACCAGGTCCGCCGCTCGTCTCGCTCCGTCGGAGCCAACATCGCTGAGGCATGGCAGAAGCGCCGGTATCCCGCGCACTTCCGGAGCAAGCTGACCAACGCCGACGCGGAGGCCGCGGAGACCCGGCATTGGTCGCACACCGCGGAGGCCTGCGGGCACCTCCCTTCCGAAACCCGCGCCGACCTCGACCGCCAGTCCCGCGAGGTCGGTAAAATGCTGGGCGCCATGATCCGTGACGCGGAGCGCCGGCGCTCTCCCCGCTGACCACCGACCCACCGATCACGTGACCCACCGACCCACCGACTCGCTGAGAATCGCCTTGGCCGGCACCGGCCGCATGGGCCAGGCCGTCGAGGCCGTCGCGACCGAGCGCGGCCACCGAGATCGTCGCCCGCTTCGACGCCGACAACCCGCTCCTCGACGCGCGAGACGACGCCGCGCTGAACGACGCCGACGTCGTGATCGACTTCTCGGTCCCCGACGTCGCGCTCGACCAGATCCACCGCTACGCGTTCTGGGGCATCGACGCCGTCGTCGGCACGACGGGCTGGACCGACTCGCTCGACAAGGTGCGAGGGTGGGTCGAGGAGGGGCAGAGCGGGCTGCTGTGGGCGCCGAACTTCTCGCTCGGGCTGGCGCTCGTGCTCCGCGCCATCGAGGGCGCGCTGCCGCTGCTGGACCGGCTCGACGAGTACGACGTCGCCGTCCACGAGGCGCACCACACCGGCAAGCTCGACAGCCCGTCGGGCACGGCGCTGCGGCTGGCGGAAGCTCTGCTGGCCGGGCTCGGCCGCAAGGACCGCATCGAGACCGAGACCCAGCACGGCGCCATCGACGCCGGCGCCCTGCACGTCACCAGCCAGCGCGTCGGGCGCGTGCTCGGCGAGCACACCGTCACGCTCGACAGCGACGTGGACCAGATCGAGATCGTCCACACGGCCAAGAGCCGCCGGGCGTTCGCGCTCGGGGCCGTCCGCGCCGCCGAGTGGGTGCACACGCGCCAAGGCCTGTTCACGCTGGACGACATGATCGACGAAGGCATGGGGCAAAGAGGGGCGTAGCAGCGGCAGCGGAGCCTGTCGCCGCTCTCCCGCGTTCGCGGTGTCCCTCCTCCCCCTACCGAAATGGGTCCCACCCGCCAGCCCCTGTTCCGCGGCACCGCGCCCGCGCTCGTCACCCCGTTCACGGCCGACGACCAGGTCGACCACGCCGCCTTCCGCGACCTGATCGACTTCCAGATCGAGGGCAGCCCGTTCGGGGACGAGGCCTACGCCGGCGTCGAGGCGCTGGTCGTGCTCGGCACGACGGGCGAGAACCCGACCGTGACGCCCGACGAGCGCCGCCAGCTAGTCGACGTCGCCATCGAGCACACCGCCGGGCGCGTGCCGGTGATCGTCGGCACGGGCACGAACAGCACCGCGCAGTCCGTCCAGTTCTCGGTCGAGGCCGCGCGCGCCGGCGCCGACGGGCTGCTGGTCGTCGGGCCGTACTACAACAAGCCGACGCCCGACGGCGTCGTCGGCCACGTCGCCGCCATCGCCGACGCGACCGACTGCCCCATCGTGCTCTACAACGTGCCCGGGCGGACGGGCTCGAACCTGACCGCGCCCACCAGCCTGCGCGTGATCGACGAGGTCCCGAGCGTGGTCGGGGTCAAGGAGGCGTCGGGGGACCTGAACCAGATCGCGGACCTGATCGCGGGCGCGCCGGACGGCGTCGCGGTCTACTCCGGCGACGACGACCTCGCGTTCCCCACGGTGGCCTTGGGTGGCGACGGGCTGATCTCGGTGATCGCCAACGCCGCGCCCGGCCCGATCTCCGAGATGATCCGCCGAGCCTTGGAAGACGACGTCGCCGGCGCGCGCGCGCTGCACTACGGCCTGCTCGACGCCATGCGCGCCAGCTTCTACGAGGCCAACCCCGGCCCGGTGAAGGCCGTGCTGGCGGCCCAGGGCCGGATGCGCGCCGACGTCCGCCTGCCGCTGGCGCCGCTCACCGACGCGACGGCCGCCCGGGTCTCGTCGGCGTACGCCGCGCTCATCGCGTCCGCCACCCCGCAGGGACAGCGCAGCTAGCCGGGCGGAGGCTTAGGGCGAGGCGGCGGCCGGCCGATACCCGGGGGCGCACCGTCGCCCTCGCCATGTCGTTCCGCCCCGACCTCCAGACCACGCTCGACCGCTTCGCCCGGGCCTGGAACACCGACGACGCCGACGAGCGCTGGCACCTGGTCCACGCCGCCGCCGCGCCCCTGGTGACCTACTCCGACCCGTACTCCGAGAGGCCGGTCCGGGGCCAGGCCGCCCTCACGGCGTTTATGTCGCTGTTTCGGGAGCAGGTCGGGTGGGCGTTCGCGTTCACCGCCGCCGCCGACGGGCACCACGAGTGGATCCGGGTGCCGTGGCAGCTGACGGACTCCGCGGGGAGCGTCATGGCGACGGGGCAGCTTGGTGGGCACGCTGGACCGCGAGGTGCGCTTTACCCAGATCGTCGACTTCGTGGACCCGGAGTAGGCGGCTCCCGCCCTCACGAGCGGCGGGTCGGCCGGCTCCCGGGTGGATTCGGTGAACCACGCCCGCCGCGCTGGCGGACGCGCGTCGCCAGCGGCACCTTGGGGCTCCCCACCCTGCGTACCCATGACCGACCTCGCCGCCCTCCAGTCCGACATCGAGCGCCACGTCGAGTCCCCCGGCGACGACGCCCGCGCCGCCTTCGAGCGCCTGCTCGACGCCTTGGAAGCGGGCGAGGTGCGGGCCGCCGAGCGCGGCGACGACGGCGTGTGGCGCGCCAACGGCTGGGTCAAGCGCGGCATCCTGCTCGGCTTCCGCCTGGGCGAGATCGTGGACCTCTCCGGCGACGAGTTCGCGTTCTTCGACAAGGACACCTACCCGATCCAGCGCTTCGGCGTCGAGAGGGGCGTCCGCGTGGTGCCCGGTGGCTCGACGGTCCGTCGGGGCTCGCACCTGGCGAAGGGCGTCGTGTGCATGCCGCCGATGTACGTCAACGTGGGCGCCTACGTCGGCGCCGGGACGATGGTGGACAGCCACGCCCTGGTGGGGAGCTGCGGCCAGATCGGCGAGCGCGTGCACCTGTCGGCGGCGGCCCAGGTCGGCGGCGTGCTGGAGCCCATCGGCGCGGCGCCGGTCGTGATCGAGGACGACGTGTTCGTCGGCGGCGGCTGTGGCGTCTACGAGGGGACCGTCGTGAGGGAGCGGGCCGTGCTGGCGGCCGGCGTCATCCTGACGCGCTCGACGCGCGTCTACGACCTCGCGAACGAGACCGTGCTCCGGTCCTCGGCCGACGCGCCGCTGGAGATCCCGGCCGGCGCCGTCGTCGTGCCGGGTAGCCGCGCCGTCGACTCCGGCTTCGGGCGCGAGCACGGGCTCAGCCTGTCGGCGCCGTGCATCGTGAAGTACCGCGACGCCTCGACCGACGCCTCGACCACGCTGGAGGACGCGCTGCGGTAGCGCGCCAACGCGTGCGCCGCGCTGGCGGACCCGTTCCGCCAGTGCGGCCGCCGCTTACTCGAGCAGACCCCCGGCGGCGGCCATGACGCAGCCGAGCCCCGCCGCGAACGCCAGCACGGACGAGACGAAGTAGGCGCGCTCAACCCGGGGCGTCCGAGGAGCCCTGAGCCACCTCGGCATGAAGAACGCGGTCCGCATCGAGACCGTCCCCTCGCCCAACCGCTCGACGACGTACTCCTGAACGACCTGGGCCGCGAGGATGGCCAGCAGAAGCAGGCCGACGCCGGTGAGCGCGAGCGCCCGGGACTCCGCGTCCTGGAGCAGCGTTTGCAACAACGTCACCGTCCCGCCCGCCACGGCGACGGACAGCGTGATGATCTGCTTCATCTGCTCGAAGTAGAGCAGCGCTACCGTGTCGGCGGACACATCGGACCCCCCGGCTCCGGACCTGGCGGCGTGACTGCGGCGTCAGGCCGTGGGATCGGAAGCGGAGGCTGGGCGGGAGCGTCAGCCACGGGTACGGAACAGGGCGCCGGACAGGGCCACGACGGCGGTGTAGAGCGCCGAGCCGAGCCACAGCCCGAAGATCAGAAACGGCGTCCGCGTGCTCTGGTCGAGCGCCAGGATGATCGTCATCAGCCCGTTGTGGACGATGGCGATCACGAGCGCGCCCACGAACGCCTGCACCGGCGTCAAGCGTAGGCTGTCGCCCTGCTCGGATCGGAAGAGCCCGATCACGAAGCCCATCAGCGTCTTGAGGACCGTGTTGAGCCCGAACAGGTCGGGCATCACCAGGAGGTCCATGGCCAGCCCGGCGAAGAACCCGGCCGTGGCTCCGGCCACGCGCCCGCGCCGCAGCGCGATGTAGGCCACGTAGAGCAGGACGACGTCGGGCCACACGTCCCAGAGCTGGAGGTTGCTCAGGAGCCACTGGAGCAACACCACGGCCAGACCGACGGCGATCTGGCGGAGGACGTACGGCATCGGACGGGCGGGGGAGAGGGGCGCCCCAAGCTACGCGCCATCCCCGGCCCCGGTCCCACGCGCGCTCCGGCGCCTCCGCCCGACTGGCGGACGAGTCGCGCCGTGCCCGCGGCGCGCTACTCCTCGTCGACGGGCGGCCGGCGGCCGGTCGCGAGCGCGCGGACGATGGCGTCCTGGGCGCCCGCGATGGCCCGGCCGGACGTCGTGTAGTTGTTCGTCATGATGACGAAGACGTAGGGCGAGCCGTCCGGCCCGTCGACGTAGCCGGCCAGGCACCGGACCGCCAGCAGCGAGCCGGTCTTGGCCTTGACCGGGACGCCGTCGAGCCGGTTGCGCAACGTCGAGCCCGAGCCGCCGCCCTCGGGCAGCGAGCGCATGAAGGCGGCGCTGGCGGGGTGGCTCCGCATCTGGCGCAGGACGGCCGCCAGCGAGGCGGGCGTCACCATGTCCTTGCGCGACAAGCCGGAGCCGTCGACGATGGAGAGCCCGTCGGCGTCGGCCCCGGCGCGCTCGACGAAGGCCTGGACGCGCTCGGCGCCGCGCTCGACGGTCCCGTCGCCCAGCGTCCTCAGGACCTGCTCGGCGTACAGGTTGTCGCTCTCGACGTTGATCCGCTCGACGATCTCGTCCAGGGTCGGCGAGACGTACGCCTGGAGCGGCTGTGCGCCGTCGTAGCTGGGCTTGCGCGTCGTGTCGTCCACGTCGACGCGCTCGGCCCGGGACACGTCGATGCCGGCCTCTTGCAGCCGGAGCGCGAAGGCGTGGACGGCGAACAGCGTCGGGTTGGCGACGGGGACGCGCAGCGTGCCGCGGTAGCCGTTCGGCACGCCGCCGCGCAGCACGAACGTGTCCGTGCCCAGCGTCCGCTCGATGTCCAGGCGCCCGCCGCCGGAGCGCGTCGTGACGTCGCCGGTGACCGACGCGAAGCCGGCCGGGTCGGACTCGAACGTCGGCGCCTGGCCGGGCGAGGTGCCCCGGATGGCGATGGACACCAGGTTGTCGCCCCAGGCCAGCCCGCCCGCAGCCGGCGCGTAGGCCTCGGTCGCGATGTGCGTCACGTCCCAGCCCTCGCCGTAGCGCGCGTCCTCGAACACGTCGTCGTCGCCCACCAGCCGGCCGGTGACGCGTCGGACGCCGGCCTGAGCCAGGGCCTCGGCCCAGTCCTTGAGCGGGTCGCCCTGGCCGGTGCTCCCGAAGGTGGGGTCGCCGGAGCCCCGGATGACCAGGTCGCCCGACAACGTGCCGTCGGCCGAGACCTGGCCCAGGTGGTAGAGCCGGGTCGTGTAGCGGAAGGTCGGGCCGAGGTGGTCGAGCGCGGCGGCGGTCGTGAACAGCTTGAGGTTCGACGCCGGCAGCAGGTTCTTGTCCGCGTTGCGGCTCAGGACGACGCGGCCCGTCCGGGCGTCGTGGACGACCAGCCCCCAGATCGCCGTCGGCAAGTCGGCGTCGTCCAGGATCTCGTTGACGGCGGCCACCATCTGGGCCTCGGCGCCGTCGCCGTCGGCCTGGGAGGGCTGCGCGGACCACAACACGGCGAGCGAGGCCAGGAGCAGCGAGAGGGGGAGCCAGGCGCGGGTCATCGGGTGGAATGGGAGGGGAGGGGCCAACGGCAGCAAGCTAGCCGTCGTGCGCCCGGATCCGGTATCTTTGCGCATCCGCCCCCCGACCGCATGGCCCGCCGCCGCAAGACCCCCTCGACGCCCGCCGCCACGACCCGGCGCGCCGTCACGATGCCGTTCGAGCGCCAGAACTACCGGCTGCTGCTGGCGGCGGTCGGCCTGATCGTGCTGGGCTACGCGATCATGCTGGTGGACAACGCCGGCGGCGACGCCGTCGACAGCGCGCTGTCGCTGACGGTCGCGCCGCTGCTGCTGCTGGCGGGCTACATCGGCGTGGCCGTGGCCGTGATCTGGGGCGCCCCCCGTGACGCCGGCCCCGACCCGCTGGCGGACGCCGCCGACGAGAGCTGAGGCGGTGCGTGCCCTCGTCGCCCTCGCCGTCGCGTCTCTCGCCGTGGCGGCCGCCGGGTGCGGCGGCGACCAGCCGCGCGGCGTCCAGGTGACGGAGGCGACCGACGACGCCCGCCTGCCCGCCCGGCCCCGCCAGTCGCTCGCCTTCGACACCGTCTACGCCGACTCCGGCCGCTACGCCGATCCCAGGCTGGACAGCCTGCGTCGGGACTCCCTGCGCGCCGACTCGCTGTCGGCTAGAGGGGACGAGGCGGGAAGTGAGTCTCCGGCTGCCGAGCCTGCTTCTCCGGCCGCGAGTTTCCAGGCGTTCTGGCCCCGGTTCAGAGACGCCGTCCGTGCCGGCGCCGAGCCCACGGCGGCCCTGGTCCGGTTCTCCGGTGACCTCCGCCGGGAGGACTTCGGGGCCACGTTCGGGTCCGCCTTCGGCGCGCCGTTCCGAGGCCCGGTGCTGGCGCTCGCCCCGCGCGACTTCCGCCGCAACGGGGCCGCGCGCGAGGTGACGGTGACCGTCGGCTACGACGCCCGGGGCGAGGTCGTGCCCGAGGACGAGGCCGAGACCGAGTCGTCGGTCACGCTGCGCTTCGACGTGGTGGACGGCGCGTACCGGCTGGTCTCCGTCGCGCTGGCGGACTGAACCAGCGGGCGCGGGCCAGCGCTGAGCCGTGGGCTAGTAGATCCGGTAGGGCTCGGCGCGCTCGGCGAATGCGGAGGCTTGGTCCTCCCACGACGCGACGATGGCGCCGGGCGCGAGCCCGTCCAGGATGCCCTGCCGAAGCGCGTCGGTGCCGGCCAGCTTGGCCAGCCAGTCGCGCGTGAGGTACGGCGGTGGACGCCGCGCGGCGCCTGGCGGTAGATCGCCTCGACGACGTGGACGCCCGTCGCGACGGGCCGGAACGCGCCGGCATCCGTCACCGCCAGTCGGACGCCCCGAACGGTCTCGCCCTCGAACTTGGGGTTCGTCGCCTGGCCGGGGAGGTCCACGGGCACGAACTCGGCGGGCTCGAACCGGACGCCTGCCAGCCCGGCCGCGTTGAGGTCGTCCGCCAGCGCGGCGGCGTCCACCCAGGGCGCGCCGACGTGCGTGAACGGGACGCGCGTGCCCCGGCCCTCCGACGCGGTCGTGCCCTCGAAGAACGCCGTGCCCGGGTACACCAAGGCCGTCTCGACGTCGGGGATGTTGGGCGACGGCGGGACCCAGCCGAGCCCGGTCTCTGCCCACGGCATCCCGCGCTGGTAGCCGGTCATCTCGATCACCCGCAGGTCGAGGTCCGCCAGCCCGTCGAGCCAGCCCTCGCCCTGGATCATCCGGGCCAGTTCGCCGACCGTCAGCCCGTGCGTGACGGGGATCGGGTACAGGCCGACGAACGATTGGTGCTCCGGCTCCAGGACCCAGCCCTCGGCGCGGTCGCCGATGGGGTTGGGGCGGTCCAAGACGACGAACGGGATGCCGGCCTCCGCCGCCGCCTGCATGGCGTAGCCCATCGTCGAGATGTAGGTGTAGAACCGGGCGCCGACGTCCTGCATGTCGAACACGAGCGCGTCGAGCCCGCGCACCTGCCGCTGCGTCGGCTTCTTGCTGCGGCCGTACAGGCTGTGGACCGGGGCGCCCGTCGTCGCGTCGCGCCCGCCGGACACGCCGGCGCCGGCCTCGGCGTCGCCCCGGATGCCGTGCTCCGGCCCGAAGAGCGCGCCGACGATGACGTTGGGCGCGGCGTGCGCGCGGTCGACCAGGTGCGCCGGCCCACCGTCGGCGGTGTCGACGCGCGCGGTGTGGTTGGTGACCAGCCCGATCCGCATGCCGTCGAGCTGGCGGAAGCGCTCGGCGACCAGCTGCTGGGCGCCCGTCTGGACAGTGGCGTTGGCTTGGACGGCCGCCGCCGGACGGCTGGCGACGCGGTCAGCAGGGCCTTCCGCGCAGGCGGCGAGCGACAAGAGCAGGGCGAGGACGGGCAGCATGGCGGGAGGGCTGGCGGGGGGCATGGGCAAGAAACCCACGAGAGCCCGCCGCTAGTCCCCCGCGCTCCAACTCGAGGACGTCAGTACCGCATCCGCGCGGTGTAGCGGACGGTCTCGGTCTCGTCGGCCGCCAGCCGGACGGTGAACTGCGCCGTGCGGCTGTCGATCCGCTCGTGCGGGAGGCTGGACTCGGTGATCTCCCACTCGCCCCAGAACACGCGCTCGACGACGTCGACCTCGGCCGGGACCTCCTTGCGGTTGCGGACCTCGACCTCGACCACGATCTCGCGCTCCCTATCCGAGATCCGGCGCTGGGACACCTCGCGGCGCGTCGCGACCACGTCGAAGGCGTCGCCGATGTAGAGCTTGAGCGTCTCCCCTCGCGGCGTGTGCTCGATCCGGTCCTCGCCCAAGAACTGCAGGTTGCCCCGGCGGTCGGACTTGTACACGCGGACGGTCCCTTGGGGCAGCGGCATCCCCATGTTGTTGGACTCGGCGTTCTCGACCTCCAGCACGACGGCCGCCGCGGTCTCGTTCGTCGCGCCGCCCGCGCCCGGCCGGGAGCGGCGGTAGAACGGGAAGTACTGGCCGGACGCGTCCACGACCAGCCGCCGCCGGGTCCCGACCTCGGCCGCCGACAACAGCTCGAGCTGCTTGGTCTCGTTCTCCTCGATGGTGGTCGGCGTGGGGAAGGTGTAGAGGTGGTACTCGAAGAACGCCTCCTGCGAGGGCGGGGCCGGAGCTGCCATGGCGTCCATCTCCTCGCGTGCGGCCATTCCGAGTAGCACGGCACGCTGGGGCTGGACGCGGCGGACGTCGCCGGCGATCAACTGCAAGCTGGCGGCGGGGTAGCTCGCGCCCGAGTTGTTGGTCAGCGTCACCCAGCCGGTCACGTCGACCTCGGTCTCGGCCTCGTTCACGACGGCCACGTAGTCCGCCTTCCAGGCCATGCCCTCGGTCAAGTAGCGGGCCTCGACGCGGTGCTCGCCGCCGCGCTCCGACGCCAGCCGCCACAAGAGCGACGGTCGGCTCAAGAGCCCCTCGGGCCGCGTCAGCAGCTCGATGGTGCCCTGGGGGTCGACCAGGATCCGGCCGTCGTCGAGCTGGATGATGCGGCCCTGGCTGGGCGTGCTCAGCAGGACGCCCTCCTCAATGACGGTCTGCTCGCCGAACTGGCGGACCAAGCGGACGCGCTGGCCGACGGCGGCGTCCAGCACCGACCGCGTGCCGATGAGGTTGTACTGGTAGTTCTGCTCCAAGACGGACAGCCCGCCGGGCTCGGTGAGCGACACCAGCGACAGGCTCGTCGGGTCGATCTGGGCCGGGACGCCCTCGAACCGCAGCGTCGTCACGCCGCGCTGGAGCACCAGGGGCCGGACCTCGCGGACGACGGCGAACCCGCCGTTGTAGACCGTGAGCGAGACGTCCTCGCGCGTTTCGGGCGTCGAGACGGTGGGCGACTGGGCGGAGGTGGGCACGGCGAGGAGGGCCGCCAGCGCGGCGAGGGCGAGACGCATGGGGAGGGGGGAGGGTCGCAGAGTAGACGCGCGACCCAGCCGGAAAGTCTCGCGACGGACCGTTTGCGTGCGCCAAGCGTGGGCGGCGCGCCGGGAGAGTCAGGGTTTGCGGAGGCCCCGGGCCGATGATCTAGGCGCATCTTGCCCGGACACACGCCCCGACGCCGTGAAGCCGCTCGCCGCCCGCACCGACGCCCTCCGCCAGTCCGACATCCGGGCGGTCACGTTCGCCGTCAACGCCGTCGGCGGGATCAACCTGGGGCAGGGGATCTGCGACCTCGCGACGCCCGAGCCCATCGTGGAGGCGACGGTCGAGGCGGTCCGGGGCGGGCGCTCGATCTACACGGCCTACAACGGGATCGCGTCGCTGCGCGAGGCCATCGCCGAGAAGGCCGTGTCGTTCAACGGGATCGCCCAGGCCACGCCCGACTCCGTCATCGTCTCGACCGGCTCGACGGGCGCGTTCCAGGCCGCCGTCCTGACGCTGTGCGAGCCCGGCGACGAGGTGGTCCTGTTCGAGCCGTTCTACGGCTACCACGCCGGCATCCTAACGCTCCACGGCGTCCGCCCGGTCGCCGTGCCGCTGGCCCGGGACGGCGGGCGCTGGGCGTTCGACCCCGACGCGCTGGCGGCGGCGATAAGCGAGCGGACCAAGGCCGTGCTGGTGTGCACGCCCGCGAACCCGTCGGGCAAGGTGTGGAGCGTGGAGGAGATCGACGCGTTGCTGGAGATCGCCCAGGCGCGCGACCTGTGGGTGCTCACCGACGAGATCTACGAGCACATGGTTTATGACGGGCGCCCCCACGTCTCGCCCGCCAGCCGGCCGGGCGCGTGGCCTCGGACGATCACGCTGTCGGGCTTCTCCAAGACGTTCAACATGACGGGCTGGCGGCTGGGCTACGCCGTCGCCCCGGAGCCCGTCGCGTCCAAGATGGGGCTGGTCAACGACCTGACGGTGATCTGCGCGCCGGCCCCGTTGCAGCACGGCCTGGCCGCCGCGCTCCCGATGCCCGAGTCGTACTACCGAACGATGCTGGCCGACTACACGGCCAAGCGCGCCCAGTTCGTGGAGACGCTGCGCGCGTGCGGGCTCGCGGCCGACCCGCCCGACGGCGCCTACTACGTCCTGGCCGACTTGGGCGACCGCTACGGCGCGCCCGGCTTCGAGTCGGCCGTGCAGGCGGCTCAGACGCTGATCGAGACGGCCGGCGTGGCGTGCGTGCCCGGCCCGTCGTTCTTCTCCGACCCCGCCGACGGCGACCGCCTGCTCCGGTTCTGCTACGCCAAGGAGTCCGCCGTGCTCGACCGGGCGTGCCGCCAGCTACGAGAGGCGCTGGTGTAAAGCACGCGAGCCGGATCCCGACTCGCCGCACTGGCGGAAGGCGTCCGCCAGTCGGTCGCGGGGTCCGGCGGCGCTGCCGATTCGCCGTCCCTCCGCCGGATCTCCCGAGGGACCGAGGCTCGGCGCGGGCTACCTTCGGCGCTCCCCAGGCCCCTGCCCATGCGCGCGATCGTCGTCGGCGCCGGAGACGTCGGCTACGACGTCGCCCGGCTCCTGTCCCTCCAGCGCCACGACGTCACCGTGGTCGACACCGACCCGGCCAAGGTCCAGGCCGTCCGCGACACGTTGGACGTGCTGGCCGTCGTCGGCTCGGGCACGTCGGCGCGGACGCTCCAGCAAGCGGGGATCCTGGAGGCGGACCTGCTCGTGGCCGTCACCGACGTCGACGAGGTGAACTTGGTCGCGTCGATGCTGGCCGAGCGCGTTGGCAAGAGCTCGGCCGAGACCGTCACCATCGCGCGCGTGCGGTCGGACGAGTTCACCGGCGACCGCTCGGCGCTGTCGCTCCGCGACTTCGGCATCGACCACATCATCCACCCCGAGCAGTCGACGGCCAACGAGGTGGTCTCGCTCCTGCGCCGCGCCGCGGCCACGGACATCATCGAGTTCTGCGGCGGCCGCGTCCAACTCGTCGGCATCCGCGTCGAGCGGGACTCGCCCGTCGTGGGGAAGTCGCTGATCGAGATCGCGCGGCAAAGCCGGCTGCCGTTCCGCATCATGGGCATCTCGCGCGGCGTGCGCACGATCGTGCCCTCGGGCAAAGCCACCGTCCAGGGCAACGACCAGGTGTTCGTGCTGGTCGAGAGCGGCAACGTCGCCCAGGTGGCCAAGGTGCTGGGCAAGGAGGCCGGGCGCCTCCGCCACGTCATGATCCTGGGCGGGACGAACGTGGGCGAGCGCGTCGCGGCCGGGCTCGTCGGCCGGAGCCGGAAGGACGGGGGGATGGAGGTCAAGATCGTCGAGGCCAGCCGGGCCCGGGCCGAGTACCTCGCCGAGACCGTCGAGGGCGCGCTCGTCATCCACGGCGACCCCGCCGACATCGACCTCTTGGCGCGCGAGGGGCTGGCGGAGACCGACGCCGTGGTCGCGCTGACCGCCGACGAGGAGTCGAACCTGGTCTCGTGCCTGATGGCCAAGCACTTGCGCGTCAAGAAGACCGTCGCGCTGCTGTCCAAGAGCGCCTACATCCCCATCAGCCAGTCCATCGGGCTGGACGCCGCCGTGAGCCAGAAGCTGGCGGTCAGTAGGGAGGTGCTGCGGTTTTTGCGCGGCGCCCACGTCCGCTCCGTCGCGACGGTCCACGGCCTCGACGCCGAGATCCTGGAGCTCGTCGCAGACGCGGGCTCGCCCATCACGCGCGCGCCGCTGGCCGAGCAGAGGCTGCCCAAGGGCGTGCTGCTGGGCGCCGTCGTCGGCCGGCGCGTCGAGATCGCGACGGGCGAGACCCACGTCCAGCCCGGCGACCGCGCCGTCGTGTTCGCCACGCCCGAGCGCGTCGGCGACGTGGAGCCGCTTTTTAGCGCGTAGGGCTCCGAGCCTCGCCGTAATGCGGATACCCCACGCTCCACACCCCGGACCATGATCATCGACTGGAAGGCCATCGTCGGCATCCTGGGCGCGCTGCTGGTGGCGCTCGGGGCCACGATGTGGGCGCCGGCCTTGGTGGGCCTGGCCTACGGGGAGGAGGCGTGGCGGTCGTTCGCCGCCGTCGCCAGCGGGGCGCTGGTGGGCGGGGCTGGGCTGTGGGCCGCGTTCCGGCCGCGCGACGAGATCCGCGTGCGCGAGGGGTTCGCGATCGTGGCGCTGGCGTGGTTCGTGCTGTCGCTCGTGGGCGCGCTGCCGTGGGTCCTGACCGGGACGCTCGACCGCTTCGCCGACGCCTTCTTCGAGGTGATGTCGGGCTTCACCACGACCGGGGCCACGATCCTGGGCGGGGACGACACCCCGGCCATCGAGGCCGTCCCCAACGCGTTCCTGCTGTGGCGCTCGCTGACGCACTGGCTGGGCGGGATGGGCATCATCGTGCTCACGATTGCCGTGCTGCCGATGCTGGGCGTGGGCGGGATGCAGCTGTTCAAGGCCGAGGTCCCCGGGCCGTCCGCCGACAAGCTCACGCCGCGCGTGCGCGAGACGGCCAAGCGGCTGTGGGCGATCTACGTCGCGCTCACCGCGCTCCAGGTCGTCGCGCTGCTGCCGGCGATGTCGCTGTTCGACGCCGTCAACCACGCCATGGCGACGCTGGCGACGGGGGGGTTCTCGACCGAGAACGGGTCGGTCGGGCAGTACGACTCGGCCTACGTGGACTGGGTGATCACCCTGTTCATGGTGCTGGCGGGGATGAACTTCGCGCTCCACTACCGCCTGCTCCACCGCGACTGGAAGGCGACGAACAACGAGGAGCTCAAGGTCTACTTCGCGATCATCGCCGGCGCGACGGTCTTCCTGACGCTGGTGCTGTGGACGCCGACGGGCGACCTGCTCCCGGCGCCGGTCACGCTCGACGGCGAGGTCGTGACGCAGCGGGTCGTGGACGAGGTGACCTCGGAGGGGGCCACCATCGACGAGTCCCTGACCGAGGACGCCCAGCGGACCGGCGGCGAGAACATGGGCGCGGGGACCGAGGCCGCCGACGCGCTCGCCGCGCGCGACGAGCGCGGCCGGACCGTGCTCCGCTACGACTCGCTCCCGGACGCGCTCCGCTACGGCGCCTTCCAGGCCGCCTCCATCATCACCACGACCGGCTTCGGCACGGCCGACTACGAGGTGTGGCCGCCGCTCGCGCTCGTGATCCTGTTCGCGCTGTTCTTCGTCGGGGGGATGGCCGGCTCGACGGGCGGCGGCGTCAAGGTGGTCCGGGTGCTGCTGATCCTGAAGAACTCGTTCCGCGAGCTCCGCCAGCTGGTCCACCCCCAGGCGATCCTGCCCATCCGGCTGGACCACCGCGTCGTGCCCGAGGCCATCGTCCGGACCGTGCTCTCGTTCGTCGTGTTCTACGTCGGGCTGGTCGGGCTGGGCACGCTGATGCTGGGGTTCCTCGGGCTCGACATCTGGAGCGCGTTCAGCGCCACGTTCTCGTGCGTGGGCAACGTCGGCCCGGCGTTCGGGGCGATGGGGCCGACGGAGAACTACACGCACGTCCCGACGGCGGGGAAGTGGATCCTGTCCGTGCTGATGATGGCGGGGCGGCTGGAGATCTTCACGGTCCTGCTCCTGTTCACGCCCGGCTTCTGGAGGCGGTAGCGCCGCGCTGGCGCTTGTTGTCGGCCCGCAGGCAGCGAGTCACACCATCCAGGCTATTCCAGTGCGCAGTCGGCGGCCGAGGCGGGGCGCTTCTCGACAACGCGCGAAGCGTAGAACACGGAGCCGAACATGGGAAGGTTCAGCCCATCCGCGCGGTGCCCCTCGTGGTACCGGCCGAGCAGTCGGACGAACTGGCGCGCGCCCTCCTCCGGCCTCCGGTCCCACAACACGGTCCCGTCCGCCCACTTCGGTGCGAACGCTTCGCTGCCTGAGCACGGAACGAGGAACCCTCCGTGTGTCCCCTCCCAACTATAGACGAGGTGCCCGACGAACGCGGTCGTGTCCTGCGGCCCGACCGCCCACGGCGGGCGGGAGAGAGGAGCGCACGGGTCGGGGCGGGCGACCATGAAGTTGACCGTCGCCACATCGCCTCTCATCCCCTGACGGTCCGCCTGCCCCGTCGCGACGTCTTCTCGCCCGCAAATCCGGACGTGTAGAGCGTGCATCCCGCTCCCCCTCCACGGCATGGAGTACCGGCCGGCCACGTCGGTGACGGCCCCCGTCCGCGTCCCCACGAGCCACACGTAGGCTCCGGCAACGGCACCCCCATCCGCGCTGTCGAGCACGACGCCTTCGACCGTAGCGCGGCCTCCGCTCGCAACCAGCGGCTGTGCGATCCCTGCGGTAGCCCCCGAGAGCAACAGAGCGATAGCGAGAGGGAGCCGCATGGTCAGTGTAGCCGGTACCTAGGGGGCGTCCAAAAAGTACAAAGGCGGATCGGGAACCGATAGGCAAACCCTGGTGCGGGACGTGGCACCACGCCCCACTGGCGGAGGCCGCCCGCCAGTAGGACGGCGATCTTGCGGCACGCCCCTGCCGCCATGCACCTCGACACGCTCCGCGACCTGTGCCTCTCGATGCCCGGCGCGACCGAGGACCAGCCGTTCGGGCCGGACTCCTTGGTCTTCAAGGTCGGCGGCAAGCTGTTCGCGCTCACCAACCTGGAGCGGGTGCCGCCCGCCGTCAACCTCAAGTGCGAGCCCGAGCGCGCCGTCGAGCTCCGCGAGCGCTACCGCGCCGTCGAGCCGGGGTGGCACATGAACAAAACCCACTGGAACACGGTCGAGCTCCAGAGCGACGCGTCCGCCCGGGACCTCCGCCAGTGGGTCGAGGACTCGTACGCGCTCGTCGTCGCCGGTCTCACCCACAAGGCCCGCGCCGCGCTGGCGGGCTAGCTCGGCAACAGGAGGCCGGGGCCGGCGTTCGATCCGGCACCCCTCGCCCCATCCGCCGATGCGCGTCCTGCTCCTGCTGCCCCTCCTCGCCTTCGCCGCCTGCGCGGACGCCCCCGACGACGCGGCCACGGCTGAGACCGTCGGCGAGGCGTTGACCCCGGCGCCCTCAGCGCCCGACCGGGCGACGGCCGACATCGCCGAGGTGGACGGCTCGGGCGTCTCCGGCACCGTCGAGTTCACCAGCCTGGGCGACGACGCCATCGAGATCCGCTACAACCTCGCCGGGCTCGGCGGCGGGGAGCACGGCTTCCACGTCCACAAGAACCCGGACTGCGGGCCGGATTCCACCGGCACGGCCGCCGGCGCCGCCGGCCCGCACCTCAACCCGCTGTCCAGCCCCCACGGCTCGCCCGACTCCTCGGCGACGCGACGCCACGCGGGCGACCTCGGCAACGTCACGGTCGAGGGCGGCCAGGCCGTGGGCGTCCGCGTGGACTCCGTGCTGGCGTTCAGCGGGCCGACCTCGGTCCTGGACCGCGCCGTCATCGTCCACCGCGGCGCCGACGACCTGACCAGCCAGCCGGGCGGGGACGCGGGGGCGCGTGTGGGTTGCGGCGTCGTCCGCAAGGTCGAGCGGGCGGAGAACCCGATGCCGGCGGTGTCTGAATAGGGAGATCCTGGACGTGGCCGGGGCGTAGAGGGGATCCCTTCCTCCCACAAACCATGCGCCCCCTCTCCCTCGCCTTGCTCCCCGCTCTCGCCCTCTCCTTGTCCGCGTGTGGCGCGCTGGGCGGAGGCGGCGGCAACCCCGGCCTAGGGGACGAGGCCCGCACCCTGACCGTCCAGATCGCGTCCCCGCCGGACACCACGACGGGCGTCTCGGGCACGGTGACGTTCACCGAGCTGGAGGAGGGCGTCTACTACAGCTACGAGATCACCGGGCTGGCGCCCGGCGAGCACGGCTTCCACGTCCACGCCAACCCCTCGTGCGCCGCCGCCGACGCGGACAACGACGGCGCGGCGGAAGCCGCTGGCGCCGCCGGCGGGCACTACAACCCGATGGACAGCCCCCACGGCGCCCCGTCCAACGAGCCCGACGCCCGCCACGTGGGCGACCTCGGCAACATCACCGCCGACGCCGACGGGCTGGCGGTCGGCGGGCGCGAGGACGCCGTCTTGACGTTCGACGGCGAGATGGGCGTGATGGGCCACGCCGTCATGGTCCACAGCGGCCGCGACGACCTGACCAGCCAGCCGGGCGGAGCCGCAGGCAGCCGCGTCGGCTGCGGCGTAGCGCGGTAGCGCACGGCCCGCAAACGCGTGGAACGGGGCCCAAGTCCGTTCCTCGAATCGCCGACTCGCTCCGCTCACGCGAAGGTGGGCGGAGCGAGTCGGCGTCAGAAAACGCGCCTAGCGCTCAGCCCCGCCAGCGGACGGGCTGGGGGAGGGAGCCCCTGCGCGATGACGGGCGCCGTGGGTGGCGCGGCTCCGCCGAGGTGCCGACCAGGTGGAGGGTCTAGGTGGTGGCCCAGGGGCCTAAGCCCCCGAGGCATGAGCACGGAGCGCGGGTTGCTCGCGCCCCTCCGGAGCTACCTCGTCTGCGGGATTTCAGAAGGGCAGCGCGGTTGGCCGCATCGTGGGGGGCGCGTCGGAGGGCAAGCTCTCGACCAACCCCGCTCCTGCTCAGAGGGGGAGCAGGACACATAAATGTGAAGGGGAATCGGAAGTGGCCGGGCGCCGAGATGGCGCCGGAGTTATGATTGCGCCTCCACCAGCAATTCACCCATGCCCCTCTCTACCCTGCGCTCCGCGATCGCCGCGGCGCTCTTCCTGGTCCCACTGGCGGTCTCCGCCCAGGGCTCCGTCTCCGGCGTCGTGACGAATGCCGAGAACGGCGAGACCCTGCCGGGCGTCACGGTCACCGTCGAGGCCACCTCGATCGGCGTCCGGACGGACCTCGACGGCGCGTACGAGATCACGCTCCCCCCCGGCCAGCGCACGCTCGCGTTCTCGTTCATCGGCTTCCGCACGCAGACCGTCGAGGTGCCCGAGGGGCAGGCCCGGCTCGACGTCGCGCTGGCGGAGGACCTGCTCGGGCTCGACGAGGTCGTCGTGACCGGGCTCGGGACGTCGGTCCGCAGGGCGAACCTCGCCAACTCCGTCGAGACCATCTCGGCCCGAGAGCTGGCCGAGGTCTCGACCCCGCAGACGTTGGACGGCGCGCTCAACGGCAAGGTGACCGGGGCCGTCGTGAACCAGAACTCCGGGGCGCCCGGCGGCGGCATCAACATCCGCCTGCGCGGGATCACGACCATCAACGGCAGCAGCCAGCCGCTCTACGTCGTCGACGGCGTCATCATCTCCAACGACGCGGTCTCCAACGGCATCAACGCCGTCACGGCCGCCGCGGGCGGCGGCAGCGCGTCGAACCAGGACAACCCGGTCAGCCGCGTGGCCGACCTCGCGCCCGAGGACATCGAGTCCATCGAGATCCTGAAGGGCCCGAGCGCGGCGGCCATCTACGGCGCCCGGGCCTCGAACGGCGTCGTCGTGATCCGGACCAAGCGGGGCACGGCGGGGCGCACCGACGTCCGGTTCAACCAGACCCTGGGCACGGCGACGCTGGCGCGCCGGCTCGGGTCGCGCCAGTTCACGGCCGCGACCGCCGAGGAGGCGTTCGGGGCGACCGGCCTCGCGCTGTTCAACCAGGCCGGCGGCCAGACCTTCGACCTGGAGGACGAGCTCTACGGCAACGTCGGGCTCCTGAGCACGAGCAACCTGTCGATCTCCGGCGGCAACGACGGCACGCAGTTCTTCCTGTCCGGGATCGTCAAGGACGACGGGGGCATCATCGAGAACACCGGGTACGAGAAGCAGTCGGGCCGGCTGAACCTGACGCACCGGCTGAGCCAGATGTTCGAGGCCGACGTCGCGCTCAACTACGTCCGCTCGGTCGCCGCTCGCGGGATCACCGGCAACGACAACTCCGGCACGTCGTTCGGCGTCGGGCTCGTCGCCACGCCCAGCTTCGTGGACCTGCGCCCGGACGCGAACGGGGTGTACCCGGCCAACCCGTTCAACTCGGCCAACCCCCTCCAGACGCGCGACCTCACGACCATCGAGGAGACGAACAACCGCGTGTTCGCCTCGGGCAAGCTGACGGCCAACCTCCTCACCACCGACACCCAGTCGCTCCAGCTGATCGGCATCGGCGGGGTCGACTACTACGCGCTCGACCAGGTCAGCTTCTTCCCCGTCGACCTCCAGTTCGAGGGGGACGACGGCCTGCCGGGCACGTCGGTGCAGGGCGACGCCCGGAACCTCAACACCAACTTCCAGGCCCTGGCCGTCCACGGGTTCGCTCCCGAGGGCCGCAACCTCACGTTCACGACCCAGCTCGGCATCACGGCCTTCGACCAGGACTTCAACAACATCTCGAGCGTGGGCCGCGCCCTGATCCCGAACCAAACCAACCTCGACCAGGCCCGGGTGCTCCAGACCACCCAGGGCCGGCTGTTCCAGAACGACCGGTCGGTGTTCGTCCAGGAGGAGGTCAACTTCCGCGACGCCATCATCGCGACGGCCGGCGTCCGCGCCGAGCGGTCGTCGCTGAACGGGGACGTGAACCGGTTCAACGCCTACCCCAAGGCCGGGCTGGCGGTGAACCTGACCCAGCTCGGCCTCTTCCAGAGCGAGTTCGTGGACCTGTTCAAGATCCGCGCGGCGTTCGGGCAGACCGGCAACACGGCCCCGTTCGGGTCGAAGTTCACGGCGCTCACGACGTCGGCCGTGGGCGGCAACCTGGGCCTCACCGTCGACGGCCGCCGCGGGTTCGAGGACATCGAGCCCGAGCGCGCCAGCGAGATCGAGGGCGGCGTCGACCTGACGATGATCGAGGGCCGGCTCAACCTCGAGGCGACGGTCTACACCAAGAGCGTCGACAACCTCGTGCTCCAGCGCCAGGTGCCGCTGTCGACCGGGTTCGGGATCGAGACGTTCAACGGCGGGAAGCTCCGCAACAACGGCGTCGAGGTGGGCCTGAGCCTGATCCCCGTCGACCTCCCGAGCTTCCGGTGGATCTCGCGGACGAGCTTCTGGGCCAACGACGCCGAGATCACCGAGCTCAACGTGCCGGCCTTCCAGGCGACCGGCGGCGGGTTCGGCGCCACGTTGGGGTCGGTCCGGATCGAGCAAGGTCAGAGCCCGACCCAGATCGTCGGCGTCGACGACCGGCTCATCCAGTTCGACGCGGAGGGGAACCCGGTCGACGAGCGGCCCGGCCAGGACGGGGTGGCCGATACCGGCGAGGTGTACCAGCTCGGCGACGCGGCCCCAGACTTCCAGATGTCGTTCTTCAACGACTTCCAGTTCGCCCGGCGCCTGCGCATGACCGTGTTCGGCCACCTCAAGCAGGGCGGCGACGCGATCAACCTCACCGAGCTGCTCTCGGACTTGTCGGGCACGAGCCCCGACTTCGACGCCGACGCCGACGGCGACGGGACCCCCGACGGCCCGCAGCGGCTGGGCCAGCTGGGCACGAGCGCGCGGCCGTTCGTCCAGGACGCGTCGTACTTCAAGCTCCGCGAGGTCGGGCTGTACTACGACGTCCCGGCCACGTT
The DNA here is from genome assembly GCA_963789285.1 of Rubricoccaceae bacterium. Classification (GTDB taxonomy): domain Bacteria; phylum Bacteroidota; class Rhodothermia; order Rhodothermales; family Rubricoccaceae; genus Rubrivirga. Next base: position 234,771 of record CAWBJZ010000004.1, on the reverse strand, counting down.
CTTCGGCCCGCTCCGGGGCGGGCTCCAGAGCCTGAACATCGGCGTCTCAGCGACCAACCTGTTCACGATCACGCCCTACCGGAGCTACGACCCCGAGGTCAGCAACTTCGGCAGCAACCCCGTGGCGTCGGGCGTCGAGGTGACCCCGTTCCCGACCTCGCGCAACTTCTTCGTCCACGTCAAGCTCGGCCTCTAAGCCCTCCCCCCGATGACCCCCATCCTCCGCACCCTCGCCGTCGTCGCGGCCATCGGGCTCCTGGCCGGCTGCGACGTCTTCGAGCTCGAAGACCGTCCCAACCCCAACGGGCCCGCCCTCGACGACATCATCTCGAACCCGACCCCGGCCGCCATCGCCAACGTGGCCGTCGGCGTCGAGTCCACGTCGCGCAACGCGCTCGGCACCTACCTCGTCGACGTCGGCGTGATCGGGCGGGAGTACTGGCGGGTGAGCCCGTCCGACCCCCGGTTCACGACCGACCTCCTGGGCGCCGCCTCGTCGGTGCTGGACAACAACACGTTCTACATCACCGCCCCGTGGTCGTCGCGCTACGCCACGATCCGGAACGCGAACACGATGCTGCTCGCGGTCGAGGCCAACGCCACGCTCTCCGAGGCCCAGAAGGCGTCGGCGCGCGGGTTCGCCCGGACCTGGATCGCGTACCAGTACCTCCTCAACCTCAACTTGACGTTCGAGAACGGGGTCCGGTTTATCGAGCCCGGCGAGCGGACGGCCGGGCCCCTGACGGGCTACGACGCGTCGCTGGACCGGATCGCGGCCCTGTTCGACCAGGCCGACGCCGACCTCGGCGCCGGCGGGACCGGCGCGTTCTTCTTCCCGACCTCGATCCCGGTCGGCGTGCCGAACACCGTCGCGGGCTACCGCCAGATCAACCGCGCGCTCGCGGCCCGCGTCGACGCCTACCGCGAGGACTGGGCCGGCGTCCAGCAGGCGCTCGCCGGCTCGTTCGTCGACGCCGGCGCGCTCACCGACGGCGCCTACCACCAGTTCTCGAACGCGCAGAGCGACTTCGCCAACCCGTTCTTCTTCCCCCTCGACGGCGGCGGCGACGGCGTGCTGGCGCACCCGAGCTTCACCGCCGACATCAGCGCCGGCGACAACCGGATCTCGAAGGTGCAGGCGCGGACGGCGGCGCGGACGTTCGACAACCTCACGTCGTCGTTCGACGTCAACGTCTACAAGACGCCGACCTCCCCGATCCCGATCGTCCGCCGGGCCGAGCTGGTCCTGCTCCGCGCCGAGGCCGCCGCCCAGCTCGGGAACACGGGAGTGGCCGTCGCCGCGATCAACGTGATCCGGACGAACGCCGGGCTGGCCGCCTACGGCGGGTCGACGGCGCAGGCGTCGCTCATCGACGAGGTGCTGCGCCAGCGGCGCTTCGAGCTGTACGCCGAGGGCCACCGCTGGATCGACGTCCGCCGCTACGGCCGGCTGGGCACGCTGCCCATCGACCGGCCCAATGACGACGTGTTCCAGCAGTTCCCGGTCCCGGAGAGCGACGCGCAAGACGCCTAGCGCCCCGCTTGCCCCCAGGCCCGCGCCCGCCGCCCTTGGGGACGGCGGGCGCTTTTTGTACGCGCCGGCGCGGCGGTCGGCGCCGCCCGCCAGTCGCGCGCCACGGTCGGGTAGCGCGGTTCCTGACGGTGGGGTCGGGAGGGGCCGCAGCGTCCGCCAGTGGAGAACGGGCGCCGGGAGGCCGGGTTGGGAGGGGTGTTCTACACCTCCCCCCACCCATGTCCCGATTCTTCCTCCCCCTCCTCCTCGTCGCGCTGGCGGCGTGCGACAGCGACGGCTCCGACGCCCGCCAGACCGCGACCGCCTCGATCTCGGCCCCCGCCGACACCACGACCGGCGTGACCGGCACCGTCAACTTCGTCCAGGACGATGACGACCTCACGATGGTGGTCACCGTCAACGGCCTGGCGCCGAACAGCACGCACGGCTTCCACATCCACGAGGTCGGCAGCTGCGCGCGCGGCGACCACGACGGCGACGGCTTCTCCGAGGTCGCCGGCGCCGCGCGCGGCCACTACGACCCGTTCAACACGATGGACCACGGCGCGCCGGACGACGACACCGACTCCAAGCACGCCGGCGACTTCGGCAACGTCACCGCCGACGCCAGCGGCACGGCGCGCGCCACCTTGCGCACCGAGGACGTGTCGCTGAGCGGCACGCGCCCGGTCCAGGGCTTGGCCGTCATGGTCCACTCGAACCGCGACGACTTGGAGAGCGACCCCGGCGGGATGTCCGGCGACCGCATCGGCTGCGGCACGATCTCCCAGGCCGTGGACGCCGCCGACTAGCCCCCGTCCAAGCTGGCGGAGGCCGTCCGCCAGCTTGTGGTCGGCCCCCGGCCCCGGCGCCCGCTGTCACGATGGTGGCGGCGGGCGCTCCGTATTTTAGGGCGCGCACCCGGGCCACGCAGGCCCACCCCACCGTGGCCGAGCAGAACGACCTCTTCCTCAGCAAGAAGGAGCGCAAGCGGCAGAAGCAGACGCCGCTCATGCGGCAGTACTGGAAGATCAAGGACCGCCACCCCGGCGCGCTCTTGCTCTTCCGGATGGGCGACTTCTACGAGACCTTCGAGGACGACGCCGTCACCGTCGCCGACGTGCTCGGCATCACGCTGACCAAGCGGGGCAACGGGGCCGCCGAGGACACCCCGCTTGCCGGCTTCCCCCACGGCGCGCTCGACACGCACCTGCCCAAGCTGGTCCAGGCCGGCCACCGCGTCGCCGTCTGCGAGCAGCTGGAGGACCCGAAGATGGCGCGGAAGATCGTCAAGCGCGGCGTGGTCGAGGTGGTCACGCCGGGCGTCGCCTTCCGGGACCCGCTCCTAGACGCGCGCCGCTCGACCTACCTCGCCGCCGTCGCCTGGGGCGAGGGCAAGGACAAAGAGACCGTCGGCGTGGCGTTCGCGGACGCCTCGACGGGCGAGTTCTACGTCACCGAGGCCCCGGCCGAGCGGCTGGGGTCGCTGTTGCAGACCATCGCCCCGGCCGAGGTCGTCGTCGACAAGCGCCTGGCCGACCGGCTCCGCCAGTCGATGCCGCCGTCCAGGGCGGCGCGTTGCCGTTCGCCGTGACGAAGCAGGAGGACTGGGTGTTCGGGCTCGACTTCGCGACCGAGACGCTCCTCCGCCACTTCGAGACGCACAGCCTGAAGGGCTTCGGCGTCGACGGGCTGGCGACGGGCGTGGTCGCGGCCGGGGCGGCGCTGTATTACTTGGGCGAGACGCAGAAGGGGCGGATCCCCCACATCCGCCGCATCCAGCGCTACCGCGCCGACGACCACATCGCGCTCGACCCCGCCACCAAGCGTAACCTGGAACTGGTCGGGCTCGATGCAGGACGGCCGGAAGGACGGCTCGCTGGTGGGCGTCCTAGACGCGACGCAGACGCCGATGGGGGGGCGGATGCTGCGGCAGTGGCTGGTCCGCCCGCTGTGCGACGTGGGCCGGATCACCTCGCGGCAGTCGGCCGTGGACGCGCTGTTCCAGGACGTGAGGTTGCGCTCGGCGGTGCGCCAAGAGCTCCGCCACGTGGGCGACCTCGAGCGGCTGTGCGGCAAGGTGTGTACCGGCCGCGCGACCCCCCGCGACCTCGTCGCGCTCGGCACCACGTTGCGGCGCGTGCCGCCCATCCGCCAGTTGCTCGACGGCCAGGGCGAGTTGCTCGGGCGGATCGCGGGCAAGCTCGACCCGTGCTCGGACACCGCCGAGTCCATCACCGCGACGCTCGTGGACGAGCCGCCGGCGTCGCTCGCCGCTGGCGGGACGGTCCGGGAGGGCGTCGACGACGAGCTCGACCGCTTGCGCGACGTCGCCGGCAGCGGCAAGGAGTTCCTGACCCAACTCCAAGCGCGCGAGGCCAAGCGGACCGGGATCCCGAGTCTCAAGGTCAGCTACAACAAGGTGTTCGGGTACTACCTCGAAGTCACGAACGCGCACAAGGACAAGGCGCCCGACGAGTGGATCCGCAAGCAGACCTTGGTCAACGCCGAGCGCTACGTCACGCCCGAGCTCAAGGAGTACGAGGAGACCATCCTGACGGCCCAAGACCGCGTCCTGATCATCGAGACGCGGCTCGTCGAAGAACTCCGCCAGTCGGTCGCCCAAGCGGTCGCGCCCATCCAGACCGACGCTCGGGCGCTCGCCACACTCGACGTGCTGACGGGCTTCGCCGAGGTCGCCGAGCGCAACGGCTACGTCCGCCCCCAGGTCGACGACTCGGCGGTCTTGGACATCGTGGACGGGCGGCACCCGGTCGTGGAGCGGATGCTGCCAGCCGGGCGAGGCGTTCATCCCCAACTCCGTCCGGCTGGCGGCGCCCGTGGGCGAGGAGGCCGAGGCCGCCAGCCAGGCGGGGCAGGTGCTGCTGATCACCGGGCCGAACATGGCGGGCAAGAGCGTGGTCCTGCGCCAAACGGCCTTGGTCGTGTTGCTGGCCCAGGTCGGCAGCTTCGTGCCCGCCGCGAGCGCTAGGGTTGGCGTCGTGGACGCGCTGTTCACGCGCGTCGGAGCGTCGGACAACCTGGCCGCCGGCGAGTCGACGTTCCTGGTCGAGATGAACGAGACGGCGAACATCCTGAACAACGCGACGGCGCGGTCGCTGATTCTTTTGGATGAGGTGGGGCGGGGGACGAGCACGTTCGACGGCCTCAGCCTGGCGTGGTCCATCGTCGAGCACCTGCACGAGAACCTGGCGGTCGCCGCCCGGACGCTGTTCGCAACCCACTACCACGAGCTCGACGCGCTCTCGGCGCGGCTGGACCGCGTCAAGAGCTACAGCGTCCGCGTCCGAGAGCACGAAGGGCGCGTCGTCTTTTTGCGCACGCTGGTGCCGGGCGGGGCCGACCACAGCTACGGCATCGAGGTGGCGCGGATGGCCGGGCTCCCGCCATCGGTCGTGGCGCGCGCCAAGCAGGTCCTCCGCCACTTGGAGGCCAACGACGTGGCGGCCGACGTTGGCGTGGCGGGCACTGGCGACGCGCCTCCGCCAGTAGGGGCCCGGAGCCAGCGGCCAGCGGTCGGCGGGCTCCCGGGGCCGTCGGAGATGCCCGTCGCGCTCGCGGCCCCGGACCCCATCGCGACCGAGGTGCTCGACCGCCTGGAGGACCTCGAGCCGGACCGGATGACGCCCATCGAGGCCCTGATGGCGCTGGCCGATCTGAAGAAGGCGGCGGAGGGCTGATCCGGGTCCGACGGCGCGGGGGGAACCGTTAGGGCGGTGGGGGCCGTAGGAGGGGTGTGGCCCGCCTATGGCGGCCCGCGTCGGCGCGCGCACCATCGCTCGCGCTCGCCGACGTTCGCTCTTCTCACTCACCCCACGCAACCATGCGCGCATTCATCCTAACCCTTGCCCTCTCCTTGCCGCTGGCGCTCGCCGCCTGCGCCGACAATCCCAACCAGGAAGCCATCGACGAAGGTGCGCCTCCCGGAGACCGCGCGGACGTGATCGGCGACGGCGAGATCTTCGACGAGCCCGGCGAGCCCGACGCCGGCGTCCTCGGTGACGGCCTCGTCGGCTACGACACCGACAACGACGGGATGCTGTCGAACGACGAGTACGACACCGGCATCGGCGACGGCGCCTTCGGGACCTACGACACCGACGCCGACGGCTTCCTCAACGATGACGAGTACCGCGTCTACGAGGAGAGCGTGGTCGAGATGTAGGCCGAGCGCTTGACGCAACGCCGGGGCGCCCCCTTCGCAGGGGGCGCCCTCTTTTTTGCCTTGTCCGCGTGCTCCAATCCGGATCTCGCCGTTTGAATTCTGTGAAGGGAACCATGAGAAGGGGCCTTCGCGAATAGAATTGAGGGAATGAAGCCTCCTCGTGGCTGCGCGAGCAGGGTCGGGCGTTCGCTCCTGTTGCGCTCTAACGGATCGTCCGTACCATAGTCGCGGCTTCGGCCTGGGTTGGTATCGCTCCCCAGGCAAGCCGCTTTCATCACCCACCCCAACGCTACTATGCGCGCATTCATTCTGACCCTCGCCTTGACGTTCGGCGTCGCCTTCACCGGTTGCCAGTCCGAAGAGGCCGACGCCATCGACGACCAAGGCGACGCCTACGAAGACGCCACCGACGGCACCGCGCTCGAAGAGCAGGGCGACGCCTACGAGGAGACCATGGACGAGCGGGCCGACCAGGTCGACGAGATGATCGAGGACGGCGCCCCCGCCGGCGACATGGAGGACGTGATCGGCGACGGCGAGATCATCGACGAGCCCGGCGAGCCCGAGATGTAGGAGCCTCGGCTCTTGCTTTGGGCGCCCTCCGATCCGTCGTGGGGCGCCTTTTTTTGTGTCGGCTTGCCCCCGCGCCTCACTGGCGGAGGCCGTCCGCCAGTCCGGGGGAGCGGCGGGGACTCTGGGCGCTCGGGCGGCGTACCCCGTCCATGAGCCGAGCCTTCGTCAAGGAGGGCGCCCCCGAGGTGCCCGTCGTCATCCCCCCGCGCCCGCCGTTGCCCGCGGGCGTCCCCAACTACGTCACGCCCGCCGGGCTGGCGGCCCTCCGCGCCGAGAAGGCGAGCCTGGAGGCCGACCGGGCCGCCCTGGACGCCGACGACCCGGACGCGGGCCGCACGCGCGAAATCCTGACCGGCCGGCTCCGCGACCTGATCGAGCGGATCGCCCGGGCCCAAGTCGTCGACCCGGCCGGCATCGACCGCCCCGAGGCCCGGTTCGGCGCCACCGTCACCGTCCGCCAGGCGGACGAGGAGCGGACGTTCCAGATCGTCGGCGTGGACCAGGCGGCGACGAGCGACGCCCTGGTCGCGTTCACGTCGCCCATCGCGCGCGCCGTCACGGGCAAGAGGGCGGGGGAGACGGGCGTGCTCAAGACGCCAGCGGGCGAGCGGCCGCTCACCGTGGCCTCGGTGCGCTACGAGTAGTCGCCCGCGCGCACCTCGCCCTTCTGACATCGAGTACCGACGGGGCCGGCGCGCTTGGCCTGGCGCTCCGAAGCGGTCGAGCCGAGGCCCGGTCTCCCGGGGCCTCGGCTCGTCGCTCTCTCGAAACTTGGACGCGGCTAGGCCGCCACGCGGTGGTCGTGCATCCGCCCGCGCAGGGTGCGGAGCGTCTTGGACAGGATCTGCGAGATCCGGGCCTCGGTGAGGTGGAACTCGCCGGCGATCTCGCGCAGCGTCAGCCCCTCGAAAAAGTACAGCTGGACGATCCGTTGCTCGCGGTCGGTCATCCGCTCCAAGAGCGCGTCGACGAAGTCGTACATCGAGCGGCGCTCGGCGTTGGCGTCGGCGTGCTCGACGCCCGGCGCGGGCAGGGTGTCGATGGCGGCGGGGCCGTCGTCGCCGTGGCTGTCGAAGAGCGAGAGCGCGAACCGCTGCTGGGCGTCGTTGCGCAGGCGGTCGTAGTCGCGGACGGAGACGCCGAGCCGGTCGGCGACCTGGGCCGAGCGGGGCTCCTCGCCCAGCTCCTGCTGGAGGTCCTGGGCGGTCCGGGCGGCCTCGGCGACGCGCCGGCGGCGGTCCCGGCTCAGGCAGTCGATCGTGCGCAGGAAGTCCACCAGCGCGCCGCGGATGCGGCCGTAGGAGAACGACGCGAACGGCGTCCCCCGCGTGGGGTCGTAGGTGCCCAGCGCCTGCAGCATCCCCAGCATCCCCGCGTTCTCGAGGTCGCGGTACGACGCCAGCGGGTGGTCGGGCAGCGTGATGCGGCGGGCGAGCGAGCGCACCAGGGGCAGGGCGGCCACGGCGACGGCGCGGGCGAACTCGTCAAGGCGGGGGCCGTCGGCGTCGCGCTCGGCGGCGTAGCGCTCGACGGAGTCCTGGAGGGAGGAGGGCATGGTGTGGCGCGGTCGGGGCTGGAGGGGTCGTGCCTGCTTGCTCCGCAAGCCCGGTGCCACTCTGGCCTCGGCGAGCCCGTGACCATCGCCGTCGCGGTGGATGGCCCTCATCAGGCGCGCGCTCTGGAACGCGCGGTCCACCACGGGCCGCGGTGGACGGGCGTGCGGGCCGCCTCCCCTGCTGGATCGGCAGCCCACGCCTCCGCCTCAATCAACCCCGCCCGTCGGTACGGATTCGTAACGGCGCCGGTAGAATCGGGCGTGCGGCGAGGAGCCCGCGCGCGCTGGCGACTCGCCTCGGCGAGGGCGAGGGCTGCCGCTGGTTGCTACCGCCAGCGGCTAAGTGACGGGTCCGCCGGCGTCGGCGGCGGGCATCTCCAGGTGCTCGCCGGACTCCAGCGCGTGCCCGAGGGCGTCGAACAGCCGGTCCACGTCTTCCTGTGAGTTCCAGACCCAGGGCGCCAGCCGGACGACCCGGTCGCGGCGCGAGTCGACGTAGAGGCCTTGGGCCTTGAGCCACCGCACCACCCGGTCGGCATCGTCGAGGGCGAGGACGACCATCGCGCCGCGGCGCTCGTCCTCGCGTGGCGAGAGGACCCCGATGCCCAAGTCCTCGGCGCGCTCGATGGCTCGGGCTCCCTTCGCCAGGGTGTCGGCGCGGACGGCGGGGATGCCGGTCTCTAAGAGCACGCGAACGCCCTCGACCGCGTGGTACATCGACGCGACCGCCGTCGTGCCGGCCAGGAAGCGGCGCCGCACGTCAGGGTGGTCCTGGGGCGCGTCGCGGAAGCCGAACGGGTCGGCGTCGGCGAACCAGCCCGCCAGCCGGGGGCGCAGGTCGAGGCCGGGGCGGACCCAGAGGTAGGCGTTCCCGCTCGACCCCGACGCCTCCTTGAGCAGCCCGCCGACGTAGACGTCGGCGCCGATGGCGCCGACGTCGACCGAGACCGACGCCGTCGCGTGGTACCCGTCGACGCAGAACACGGCGCCGTGGCGGTGCGCCGCGTCGGCGATGGCCGCCAGCTCGGCGTCCGTGAGCACGGCGCCGGTCGCGAAGCCGACGTGGGAGACGAACACCCAGGCGGTGTCGTCGGTGACGGCGTCGCAGACGGCCTCCACGTCGACCGTCCCGTCCGCGCGCGTGGCGACCTCGACCGGCTCCAGGTCGCGCAGCCCCGTCCAGCGCTGGGCCGAGTGCCGCACCGACGGGAACTCGCCCTCGGTCATGACCACCTGGCGGCGGCCGTCGAACGGCCCGTCGCAGGACAGCAGCGCCTGGACGGTCCAGTGCACGTTGGGCTGCAGGATGCACGTTCCGGGCGTCGCGCCCAGCAGCGGCGCGACCCAGCGGTCAGCCAAGTGCTCGGGCAGCATCCACCAGCCGGTTTCGTGGCCCAGGCCCCAGCGGTCGGGCACGCGGTTCCAGGCGTCGACGCCGCGCTCGGCCCAGTCGGCGCAGAAGCCGGCCATCAGGTCCGGGACGGTCCGGGGCATCAGGCCGTGCGTGAACGCGCGCAGCTCCACGGCGGGGGCGGGGGGGACGACGAAGCGGTCCGAGAGGTCGAGCACGAGGGGGGCGGGGGTGCGGAGGCAGGGTACGCCCAGCGCGCGCGCGCTATCCCACCAACTGGCGGATCACCTCGACGGCGCCGACGCCCTCGGCCTCGGCCTCGAAGTTGGTCACGATCCGGTGCCGCAAGACCGGGACCGCGATCCGGTCCACGTCCTCCGCCAGCGGCGTCATCCGGCCGTCCAAGAGCGCGAGCGCCTTGGCGCCCAGCACCAGGTACTGGCTCGCCCTCGGCCCGGCACCGTACGACAAGTAGCGCGTCACCAGGTCGGGCGTGCCCTCCCGCCCCGGCCGCGTGCTCGCCGCCAGCCGGACGGCGTGCTCGACGACGTGGTCGGCGACGGGGGCGTTGCGGACCAGGGCCTGGAACGCCTCCAGGTCGTCGGCCGAGAGCACCGGCGAGACCTCGGGCGCGGCGCCCGAGGTCGTGGCCTTCACCACGTCCACCTCGTCCTGGAACGGGGGGTAGTCCAGCCACAGGTTCAGCATGAACCGGTCGAGCTGGGCCTCGGGCAAGGGGTACGTGCCCTCCTGCTCGATGGGGTTCTGCGTCGCCAGCACGAAGAAGGGCGCCGGGAGGTCGAACGTCTGGCCGGCGGCGGTCACGTGGCCCTCCTGCATCGCCTCCAACAGCGCCGCCTGCGTCTTGGGCGGCGTCCGGTTGATCTCGTCCGCCAGCACGACGTGGGCGAAGACGGGCCCCTTGACAAAGCGGAACGCGCGGCGGCCCGTCGCGGGGTCCTCCTCGACGACCTCGGTCCCGGTGATGTCGCCCGGCATCAAGTCGGGCGTGAACTGGACGCGGCTGAACGAGAGGTCGAGCGCGTCCGCCAGCGTTCGGATCAGCAACGTCTTGGCCAGGCCGGGCACGCCCACCAACAGCGTGTGCCCGCGCGACAGCAGCGCCACCACCAGCCCCTCGACGGCGGCCTCCTGCCCGACCACCACCTTCCCGACCTCCGCCCGCAGCCGCCGGTACGCTTCGGCCAGGGCGGGGACGGCGGCGGGGTCGGTCGGGTCGATCATCAGGCGAGGGGGGCGGGGTCCGAGTCTACGGAGCGCGGCGATCGGGGATCGGGCGGGCCGGAAAGAAGAGAGGAGAACGAGCCGCGGGGCCCGCTCTCCTCTTCGTTCGTCGGCCTCGGGCTAGCTACGGGCCGCTGGCGGTTGGTACCGGTCGGCGCGGATGTCGACGTAGACCATCCGGCGCAGCTCGTCGACCCACTCGGCCAGCACGCGGTTCTGCTTCTCCTGGAGCGCGTACTGCGCCAGCAGCGCGTAGTCGTCCTCGACGGCGAGCGTGTGCGGGGGCGTCCGCTTCTGGAGCAGGACGAAGTGCGCGACCTGGGTGCGCTCGGGGTCGAGCAGCGTCGCCTGCGTCGGCATCGAGATCTCGCCCACCTCCAGGGAGTCGATGGTCGCCCGCCAGGCCGGCCCGAGCCCCTCGGACTGCAGGTCGCGCTGGCGCGTCTGGGGGTCGGCGGAGATGAAGCCGCCGCGCGAGGCGCTGTACGGGTCCTCGGAGTGGCGCCGCGCGATGGCCTCGAAGGGGACGCCGTGCGTCACGACGGAGTCGCGGAGGGTTTCGAGCTCGGCGAGCGCCGCCTGGACGCCGGCCTCGTCGGGCTCGACGGTGAGCAGGATGTGGTTGAACGAGATCTGCTCGCCGTCGCGCTCGTTGACGCGCATGACGTGGTACCCGAACGGGGTCTCGAAGACGGGCGAAATCGCGCCGATGGCCGAGGCCGAGGCCGCGGCGCGGAAGCGGGCCTCGAGGTCGCTCAGGCGGAGCGTCGTGTAGAGGCCGCCGTTCTTGGCGCCGTCGCTCCGCGTGTTTCCGGGGTCGTCGGAGTACCGGTTCGCCAGCTCCTCGATCGTCGCCTGCTCGGCCACGATGGAGTCGCGCAGGGCCTCCGCCCGAGCGCGGACGCCGGCGCGGTCGCCCTCGGGCACCTTGACCACGTGGGCGATCCGGACCAACTCGGGGATCAGCGGCCGCTCGGACTCGGGGATCCGCTCGAACCACTCCCGCACCTCGCCAGGCGTGATCTGGATGCCTTGGGCACGGCGGCCCCGGAACTGCTGGAGCAGGAGCTCGTCGCGCACGTCCTCGCGCAACGAGGCCCGGACCTCGTCGAGGGACCGGCCGTACGCCTGGATCAGGGCGTCCTCGCCGCCCAGCTGCGCCGCCAGCTGGGTGACCTGGCGGTCGGTCTGCTGGCTGATGACGTCCTCGGTGACGTTGAGCGTGGTGTCCTGCCGCGCCCGGGCGATCACGATGCGCTGCGAGACGAGCTGGTCGAGGGCGCGGCTCCACAGGTCCGGCGGGGCGGGCCGGTCGGGGCGCGTGGACTGCTGGACCAGGGCGTCGACCTCGGAGTAGAGGATGACCTGGTCGGCGACGATGGCGGCGATGCCGTCCAGGCGCGTGCGCTCGTCGGGCTGGGCCGAGGCGCCGAGCGCGGTGAGGGCGAGGAGGAGGGCGAGGAGCGTTCGCATGGGGTCGGGATCAGAGGTCGAGGTCGCCCCGGGCGAGGGCCTGGGAGCGGAGCTGCTGGAGCAGTTGGGCCTGGGCGGCGCGGCGGCGCTGGACGGCCAGCCGCTCGGCCAGCTCGTCGCGCAGGAGTCGGAACGGGGGCACGGTGCCCGCCGGTACGCGGTCAACGACCTGGACGACGTGAAACGTGCGTCCGACCGGGACGACGGCGACGGTGCCGCCCGCCGGCAGCGCCGCGACGCGCTCGCCCAGGGCCTGGTCGAGCGAGAGCAGGCGGCTCTGGGAGACGTACTCGCCGGCCAGCGACGCCGCGCCTCTCGGGTCGTCGGCGAACTCGCGCGCGACCAGGGCGAAGAGGGAGTCGGGGTAGGGGGAGTCGAGGGCGCGGTCGAGGGCGGCCCGGGCCTGGGCCGCGCGCGACGGGTTGGCCACGCGCAAGTGCCGCAGGCGGACGTAGGGCTCGCGCAGCGCCAGCCCCGCGCGGTTGGCTTGGTAGTACGCCTCCAGCTCGGCCTCGGTCGGCCGCGACGGCGACTCGGCAAAGTGGGCGTCGAGCGCGGCGGCCTCCAGCGTCGCGCGCTCGTCCTCCGCCAGCCGCCGGCGGACGGCGGGGTCGTCGTCGAGGCCTCGTTTGCGGGCCTCCTGGACCAGCAGCTCGCGCTGGATCCACTGCTCGACGACTTGCTCGCGCGCGGTGGCGCTGTCGAGCCCGGCCGGGGCGTCGCCTAGGGCCTCGGCCAGGTCGCCCTCGGTCAGCCGGGCGTCGCCTAGGCGCGCGACGACGGCGCCGTCCACCGACGCCGGGTCCGACCCGCAGGCGGCGACCGCCAGCGCCGCGACAAGCCACAAGGACCTCGGCACGCTCACTCCCTGCTGGCGGAGGCGCCCGGTGCGGCGTTGGGGAGGGTGGAGGCGGCCGGGATGCGGTCGGGGTAGGTGGTGGCGTTGTAGCGCCCGCGCAGGCGCCGCTCCCACTCGTCCTCGACCTGGTCCTGGTAGACCGAGATCAGCTCGGCCCGAGCCTCCCCGAAGGTCTTGGTGCGCGGCGGCTCGATGCCGTCCAGGACGTAGAGCACGCGGCGGCCGCGCTCGGTCACGACCCCGGTCCGCTGGCCCACGTCCAGGCTCAGCACCTGGTCGAGGCTCGTCCCGGTCGAGTCCGACACGAACAGCGTATCCCGGCTCAGGCCCTCGGGCTGGCGGACGCCCCGGGGCAGCGAGAGCCCGCCGTCGAGCCGGCCCGCCAGCGTCAGGAGCAGGGAGTCGGAGGCGGCGCGGAAGGCGAGCACGCGGCGGCGCTCGGGCCAGCGGTAGGCGCCGGGGTCGGCGTCGTAGACGCGCCGCAGGCCGGCCACGTCCTCCTTGGCCGGCGTCCAGACGCTGTCCTCGGCGATGCGGAAGAGCAGCACGCCGTCGGCGTAGCTCTTGAAGACGCGGGTGAACTCGGGGTCGGTGCTCTCGAGCCGGGCGAGCGCCAGCTCGGCGCCCTGCTCGTCGACGAAGGCGCGCGCGGCCTCGATCATCTGGCCCTCGGGGTGGGGCAGGCCCTGGCGCATCTGGCGGAAGACGGGCTCCAGGTCGGACAGCGTGTAGGTGGAGTCGCCGACGGTCGCAAACGCGCGGCCGGCGTAGTCGCCGAAGCCCTCGCTCACGATCCGCGACGCGCCGCCGTCGCCGTACTGCATTACGGCCTCTCGGACGAGCGCTTCGTCGTAGGTGCCGCCGGCCTGCTCAATGGTCTCGCGCCCGATGGCCTGGCGGCGCAGCGCCGTGCGCGGCAGCCGGAGCGCCTGCTGGCGGATGGCCGGGAACGCCTCCTCATACGTGGGCCGCTCGCCCAGCGACGTGAGTTGGATCAGGTGGACGCCGAACCGGCTCTCGACCGGCTCGGACACGTCGCCCACGTTCTCCAGCGCGAACGCGGCGGCCTCGAACGGCGGCACCATCCGCCCGCGCCCGAACGTGCCGAGGTCCCCGCCCCGGGCGCCGGAGCCGGGGTCCTGAGAAAACTCTCGCGCCAGGTCCTCGAACGACTCGCCCGCCAGCACGCGAGCGCGCAGGTCCTCGATGACCGCCCGAGCAGAGTCCGGCGTGACCGTCGAGTCGGTCCGGATCAGGATGTGCCGCGCGCCGATCTCCGGCTCGCGAACAGCCCGGCGGTCGGTGACCTGAAGGAGGTGGACGCCGAACTGGGTGCGGACCGGGCCGGCGATCTCGCCGACGGGCGTGCGGTAGGCCGCGTCCTCGAAGGCCAACACGGTGCGGCCCCCGGTCAAGTAGCCCAGCTCGCCGCCGGCGCCGGGCTGGCCGGCGGGCCGCTGGGCGGAGGGGTCCTGGGAGTAGCGGCGCGCGGCGTCGGCGAAGGTGATCTGGCCGGCCTCGATGGAGTCCCGGAGCCCCACCAGGCGGTCGTAGACGGCGGCGGTGTCGCGCTCGGCGGGGCTGAGGAGCAGCAGGATGTGGGAGGCCTCGACCTCCTCGGCCTGCTTGTCGTAGATGTCGCGGACGATGCCGTCGAGCACCTGGCGGTCGGTGAAGTAGGGCCCGGCGAGCTGGTTGCGGTAGTCGGCGACCTCGGCGACGTAGGACGAGTCCCGGTCGTAGCCGGACTCGCGCGCGGCGAGCACCTTGAGGCGGAAGTCGACGTAGCGGTCGAGGAAGTCGAGCCGGCGCTCCAGTGGGGTCTGGGCCGTGTCGGCCAGGGCGCCGTCGGCGGCTGCGAACTCGGCGTCGAACTCGGCGAGCGTCAGGGTGTCGGCGCTCCAGCTGGCGACGATCGGCGTGCCGTCGGCGCCCAGCGCGGGCGGCGCGTCGGGGCGGGCGCCGCTGCAGCCGGCGACGGCGACCAGGAGGGCGAGCGGGAGGAGGCGGAGCATCGGGGGTCGAGGGCGGGGCGGGGGTGCCGTCGCGAACGGCCGAAGCTACGGGCGGCACATCGGGCGCTGTCCAAGGGTGGGCGAAATCCGGGGATGGGGGATGCAAGGCGCGAGGCCCCGGCGTCCTGCGAGCGTGAAACCCGCAGGGACACCGCGCACCGAGAGCGCCGCGCCCGACTGGCGGCGCTCTCCGGCGTGCTCCACTGCCTTCGCCCGGCGGGGACCGGCGGCGCCCGCGGCCTCCGCCAGCGGGGCGGGAGTTACAGGTCTCGCGGAAAAATGCGACTTCGGAGCAACGATCCGTTGGGGACCGTGTCTCTGTCTTCAGAGCCCCTTGTCCCCGTCGCCATGCCGCCCGACGACCCCGCCCTGATCGACGCCTTCCGCAACGGCGACGAGTACGCCTTCGTCGCGCTCTACGACCGCTACAAGGGCGCCGTCTACGGCTACTGCGCCAAGATGCTCTTGGACCGGACCCAGGCCGAGGACCTGCTCCAGGAGACGTTCGCGCGGGCCTACGAGCACCGCGACCGGCTCTTGAACTCGACCTCGTTCAAGGCGTGGCTCTTCACCATCGCCCGCAACCAGTGCCTCAACGCGCTGCGCAAGCGGGGGCGCGAGGTCGGCTTCGCGCCCGACGCGCCCGAGCCGCCGTCGCCCGGCGCGACGCCGTTCGGCAACCTGCTCAAGAGCGAGCAGGCCGAGCTCGTCAGCCGCACGCTCGACACCCTGTCTCCGTCCTACCGCGAGGTCGTCGTGCTGCGCGAGTACCAGAACCTGAGCTACGACGAGATCGCCGCCGTCACCAAGACGACGGTCTCGTCGGTCAAGAGCCGGCTGTTCAAGGCCCGCCGCCAGATCGGCCGCACGCTGCGGCCCTGGCTCCACCCCGACGAGGCGCCGGGGCCCGCGACGTCGCGGTCCCCGTCCCGATCCCGACCTCATGATGACCTTCGCCACCTGCGCCGACGAAGCCGCCGAGATGATGCTCATGGAGTACGTCGACGGCGAGCTCCCCGCCGCCGACCAGCCGGCGCTGTTCGGCCACCTCGCGACGTGCGCCGAGTGCCGCGCCCAGTTCGACGCCCTGCTGGCGTTCCGGCTGGCCGCGCGCCAGGAGCCGCTCCGGTCCCGGCGTCGGCCGACGCCGCGCTGTTCGCGCGCCTGGACGACCAGCGCCGGACGGCGCGCCGCACGCCCGACCGCCGCGCCGACCGCGCGCCGCTCGGTGGCGCGCTGCGCCGGCGCGTCTCGGTCGGCGCCATGCTGGCCGTCGCCGGGCTGGCGGTCGTGATCGGGTCGGTCTTCGCGCCGCGAGAGGAGGCCGCCGAGCCGCCGCGCGAACGCATCGTGGAAGCGGTGCTGGAGGACGGCACGTTGTACCTCATCGACCCCGGCGTGACCGTCGAGGCGCCGCGCGCGCGCTAGCCGACCGCGCCGGAGCGGACCGTCTCCCACAGGGCTTGGTAGAGCGCGTCGAGGTCGGGCTCCGTCCCCGGCACCCACCGCGCGGTCTGCTCGCGGCCCCGCGCCCGGACCCGGATCGTCCGCTGCACGGCCGACGAGGGCGGAGCCGAGGCCGAGCGGTACTCCTGGCGCACCTGCGTCCAGAGCGCCGCCCTCACGTCCTCCGCCAGTCGGGCCGGGACCGGCCCGACGTTGCCCCACGTGCGGACGGTGCCGTCGCGCTTCGCCTCGATCCCGGAGTCCATGCCGGTGAAGCCGCCTCCCTCGGAGAGCGTCAGCGCGAAGTCGCCCGGCGGCAGCGCGGGGCCGCCGAGCGCGACGCACCCGGAGAGCAAGACGGTGAGAGCGAGGAGAGTGCGCATCGGAGGAGAGGATGGGAGCCACGCAGCCGCGCGCTCCGGCGCCGGCGTCACGGCTGCGAAGCCCCCGGGGAGGCCCGGTGCCGTGGGGGGAGGATAGGTTCGCGCTGACCCAACCGCTCGACCGATGTCCGACCCCGTCCGCGTCCGCTTCGCCCCCTCGCCCACCGGGCTCCTCCACATCGGCGGGCTGCGGACGGCGCTCTACAACTACCTGCTCGCGCGCCAGACCGGCGGCACGTTCGTCCTCAGGATCGAGGACACCGACCGCTCGCGCTTCGTGCCCACGGCCGAGCAGGACATCCTGGACGGATTGGCCTGGGCCGGCTTGACCGTGGACGAGGGCCCGACCCAGGGCGGCGACGCCGGCCCCTACCGCCAGTCCGAGCGCCGCGACTTGTACGCCGACGCGGCCCGCCAGCTGGTCGAGGGCGGCCACGCCTACGTCGCCTTCGACACGCCCGAAGAGATCGAGGCGATGAAGGAGCGCTTGCGGACCGACGCGAACCCGACGCCGGGCTACGACGCGTCCACGCGCGACCAGATGACGAACGCGCTTACGCTGCCTGAAGCCGAGGTTCAGGAGCGACTGGCGGCCGGCGCCGAGCACGTCGTCCGGCTCAAGGTGCCGGCGGGCGAGACGCTCACGTTCACCGACCGCGTACGCGGCGAGGTGACGTTCGACACCGGCACCGTCGACGACCAGGTCCTCGTCAAGAGCGACGGGATGCCGACGTACCACCTCGCCAACGTCGTCGACGACCACGCGATGGGCATCACCGACGTGATCCGGGGCGAGGAGTGGCTGTCGTCCGTGCCCAAGCACCTGCTGATGTACCGCGCCCTCGGCTGGACGCCGCCCCGGCTGGCGCACCTCCCGCTGATCCTGAGCCCCAACGGCGGCAAGCTGTCCAAGCGCTCCGCGGATCGGCTGGGCATCCCCGTCTCCGTCGCGCAGTACCGCGACGCCGGCTTCGAGCCGGAGGCCGTCGTCAACTTCCTGGCGCTGCTGGGCTGGAACCCCGGCACGGACCAGGAGCTGTTCACCCTCGCCGAGCTGGCGGACGCCTTCGACGTCGAGCGGATCGGCCGCTCCGGCGTCCAGTTCTCGATGGACAAGCTGGAGTGGTTCAACGGCCAGCACTTGCGCGCGTTGTCGCCCGCCGACCTCGCCCAGCGCGCCCGCCAGTCCGTGCCGGACTCGGTCCCGGACGAGCGGCTGGCGGTCGCCGCCGACCTGCTCCGCGAGCGGATCACCCGGGCGTCGGACCTCGCCCAGGCGACCTACGTCTGGCAGGACCCCGAGACCTACGAGGAGGCCGGCGTCAAGAAGCGCTGGAAGGACGACAGCGCCGGGCTCGTCGCCGCCTACGCCGACCGCGTCGAGGCGCTGGAGGCGTTCGACCTGGAGACGACCGAGGCGGCCATGCGCGAGCTGGCGGAGGCGGAGGGCGCCGGCTTCGGCCGCATCGTCCACCCCGTCCGGCTGGCGGTCACCGGCACGACCGTCGGCGCGGGGATGTTCGAGACGATGATCGCCGTGGGGCAGGACGCCTGCGTGCGCCGCCTGCGCCGCGCGGCCGACGTGCTGGGCTAGCCCGGGCGACGCGGCGCGCTACTCGGCCGCCAGCAGTCCACGCGCGACGCGGTGCGGAGCAGGCCGTGACGCCTTGGGCGAGGACGCCGCCGACGTGCGCCCCCGGCTGCGGCGCGGACGGGCCGTTGATCGGTTCGATGGGTGTTCCTCCTCGCCGGAGGAGGTTCGGCGACCCGCGAGACGTAACCTCTCGTAGTCCTTCCACCCCCGCCATGGACCCCGTTAGCTGGTACTTCAACGGGTGGGAGCCCGTCATCCGGATGCTGGCGACGGCGCCGGCGATCTACCTGCTCGTGATCGCCGCGGTCCGCGTCAGCGGCAAGCGCTCCACGTCGCAGCTCAACAACTTCGACTGGATCGTGACCGTGGCGATGGGCTCGATCCTGGGCTCGGCCGTGGTGCTGGAGCGCGTAGCCGTGGTGCCCGCCTTCGCGGCGGTGGCGGCGCTGCTGGCGATGCAGTACGCCGTCACGTGGTCGGCGGCGCACTGGGCCGGCGTCCGCCGCGTCGTGCAGGCCAAGCCGGCGCTGGTGTTCTACCGGGGCGAGTGCCTGGGCGACGCCCTCAAGGCCGAGCGGCTGTCGGGCCAGGAGGTCCACGCCGCCATCCGGGAGGCGGGCTACTGGGACCAGGCCGACGTCGAGGCCGTCGTGCTGGAGGCCGACGCGAGCCTCAGCGTGCTCGGCCGCGACGACGCCCGCCGCGCCGCCGGGCCTCCGGACATCCTGGACGGCATCGAGGTCCCGGGCTAGCCGGTCCGGTCAACTGGCCAGGCGTTCACGCAGGAGCGCCTGGACGGCCTTGGGGTCGGCGCCCTTGCCGGCGCGGCGCATGGCCTGGCCGACGAAGAAGCCGAACAGCCGGTCCTCGCCAGCGCGGTAACGCTCGACCTCGTCCGGGTTGTCGGCGAGCGCCGCGTCCACGGCCGGCGCTAGGGCGTCGGCGTCGCGGACGGCCGCCAGGCCACGGGCCGTCACGACCGACTGCGCCGATCCGCCGTCGTCCGCCAACCCTGCAACCGCCTCGCTGGCCGCGTTGCGCGTCAGCGTGCCGGCCTCGACCATCGCCAGGACCGCCGCCAGCGCGCCGGGCTCGGCCTTGGACTGGGCCAGCTCTCGGTCGCCGAGCGCGCGGCGCAGGTCGTGGACGACGAGCCGCGCCGCGTCGCCGGCGTCCGCGCCCGACTGGCGGACGGCGTCCGCCAGCGCGTCGAGGTCGGGCTGGGCGGCGAGCACGGCGGCTTCTTCCTCGCCGACGCCGTCGGAGACGAGCGCGTCGTAGCGGACGCGCTGGCCCGGGTCGAGGGCGGAGGCGGGGTCACGCGGCCCGGCGGGTGGCTGGGGCGCTTTGGATTTCGCCTCCGCTTTGGGCGCGGACGCCGGCTTCTCGGTCCAGCTGTCGCGCAGCGGCACGATGCGGTTGAAGACGAGCGCGCCCGGGAGCGAGTCCTCCGGGTCCTGCCAGAAGTAGCCCAGCCGCTCGAACTGGTACCGCTGGTCGGCCGGGTCTTTCGCGACCGACGGCTCGACCCAGCCCGTCCGCTCGACGAGCGAGTCGGGGCTGAGCGTGGACAAGAAGTCGTCGTGGCTGGCCGGGTCGGCGACGGTAAACAGGCGGTCGTAGAGGCGGAACGACGCCGGGAGCGCGTGCTCGGCCTCGACCCAGTGGACCACGCCGCGCGGACTCTCGCCCGTCGCCAGTCGGGCGCGGACGGACACGACCTCGCCGTCGGCGTCGGTCTCGGCGCCCAGGCATTCGATGACGGGGCCGTGACGCAGGCGCACGAACGCGCCGGGCGAGAGCCGCTTCCACCCCTTGCGCGGCTCTTGGGCGTAGTCGCCGCGCTCGATCCACAGGTCCGGCCCGAACGGCAGCGGGCGCGACAGGTGGGCGTCCGCCGGCGGCTCGACGTCGTGGGGCCACAGCGGCGCGTGGATCACGCCGGGCTCGGCGCCCTCGACCGCCAGTCGGACGGGGTCGGTGACGGCCATCACGCGCGGGGCGACGCCGTTGAGGTCGTCGCGGATGGCGTACTGCAGCTGCTGGAGCTCGACGGAGCCGTTGACCTTGGTCACGCCCAGCCCGTCGAAGAACGAGCGCAGCGCACGCGCCGGCACGCCGCGCCGCCGGAGCCCGGCGATGGTGGGCATCCGGGGGTCGTCCCAGCCCGAGACGTGCCCGCCCTCGACCAGCTGGCGGAGCTTGCGCTTGCTCGTGACGGTGGTTTCGAGGTTGAAGCGGGCGAACTCGTACTGGTGGTTGCGCGGCTCGGGGATGCCGATGGCGTCGAGGTACCAGTCGTAGAGGGGCCGGTTGACGTCGAACTCCAGCGTGCAGATCGAGTGCGTGATGCCCTCGATGGCGTCGACCTGGCCGTGCGCCCAGTCGTAGAGCGGGTAGATGGCCCAGTCGCCGCCCTGGCGGTAGTGGTGGGCGTCCCGGCGGATCCGGTACATGATCGGGTCGCGCAGCTTCATGTTGGGCGCCGCCATCGGCCCGTGCTCGGTGTCGATCCGGGCACGCAGGACGTAGCTCCCGTCGGCGTGCTCGCCGTTCTTCATCTCCTCCAGCAGCCGCAGCGACTCCTCCGCCGGGCGGTCGCGGTCCGGCGACGGCGTCCCGGCCGAGGTCACGGTCCCCCTCCCTTCGCGGATGGCCTCCTCCGGCTGGCCGTCCACGTAGGCCAGCCCCTTGCGGACGAGGTCCTGCGCCCAGGCGTACAGCTGATCGAAGTCGTCCGACGCGAAGCGGACCTTGGCGGGGTCGAAGCCGAGCCAGCGGACGGCGTCCTCCAGGGCGTCCACGAACTCCTGGCTCTCGGCCTCGGGGTTGGTGTCGTCGTAGCGCAGGTTGGTCTTGCCGCCGAAGGACTCCGCCAGCCCGAAGTTGAGGCAGATCGACTGCGCGTGGCCGATGTGGGGGTAGCCGTTGGGCTCGGGCGGGAAGCGCGTGACGACGCGGTCGTAGCGGCCGGCCTTGAGGTCGGCGGCGATCTGGTCGCGGAGGAAGTTGGACTTGGGCTCGGGGTCCACGGCGGGGCGGGGGAGGGCGTGCCCGATGGTACCGAGCCCGGGGCGGGCGGTGCCTCAGGCGCCGTGGAGACGGTCGGGAATCGCCGCCGGACTGGCGGATGCCGACTGGCGGAGTCCTCCCCATGCGCGGCGATCTTCCCGTAGGCGCGCTCCCCCCCCAATACGCCCATCGCTTCGCTCGGGGCGATTGGCTGGCTGCGCCGTCCCTTCGGGTTGTCCCCCTCACGCGTGAGGGGGACAGCTTTTCGGACTTGAGCTTGCGACCGGCGGAAAGCGGGGGGAGCACCACCTACGACCGAACAGTCTCAACGGTCAGCACCACGCCGGCGCCCGTGTCCAACCGCTCACGAGCTCGGCGCTGGCGGTACCACCCGGCGAGCAGCGCCGCCAGCAGTAGCGCCTCGGCCAAGTCCCCGCCGTAGTACATCACCTGGGCCGCCGCCAGCGTCTCGGCGGCGGGGTAACCGGCCGGCCACCCCGCGATCGCCAGCTGCTTCGACAGGATCGCGTGCGCCGCGATGCCCGCCACCAACACCCCCAGCCGGACGCGCATCGGGACCGGGTGAGGCGCCGGGTCGGGTCCGCCCAGGATGGACCAGCTGAACAGGTACCCCGCCGCCAGCATGTGGCCGTGCACCGCCGCCGACACCCAGGCCGAGCCGTGCATCGCGCCGTAGAGCGGCGTCGCGTAGAGCGCCGCCATCCCGCCCACGTTGAGCACCAGCGCGACGACGGGGTGGCTCACGACTCGGACGAGCCGAGACCGCAGCACGCCCGCCAGTCGCCGCGCCGCCGTCGCAGGCAGGCCGCGCAGCAGCGCCGTCACGGGCGCGCCCAGCACCAGCGCCAGCGGCGCCAGCATCGCCAAGACCACGTGCTGGACCATGTGGGCGCGCAGTCCGTGGTGCGCCGCGTGCATGACGGGCGGCGACACGCTCAGGGCGACGCCGGCCAACCCGAGCGCGAACCACGCCGACCGCCGCGCCGGCCACGGCCGCCCCCGCTGGCGACCCGCCCGGACGGCGGCGAGGTAGCCCACCCCGGCGGCCGCCACGCCCGCCAGTCCGACGACCGAGACCACGTGCGTCACGTCGCCAGCCGGCGCGCCCTCAGCCAGAGCGCGCCCCCGACGGCCAGCAGCACCAGGCCAGCGCCGATCCAGGCGAGGTCGTACGGCAAGAGGTCCACGCCGTAGCGGACCTGGTGGACGCGCAACACCTTGTGGTCCACGATCCCGTCGAAGGTCTGGAAGCCGCCGGCGCCGACGAAGAAGCCGGCCCACGCCCAAGGCGCCGCGAAGGCCCGGCGCGCCAACAAATCCGCGATCAGGAACCCGCTCGCCACGATCGCGACCAGCTCGGCGGCGTGGAGCAGGCCGTCCGACAGGACCCCGATGGGCGGCGTGGCCAAGTCGAAGAAGTGGTGCCAGCGGAGCAACTGGTGGAACACGATCTGGTCCACGGCCGCCATCACGCCGGCGCCGGCCAGCGCCAGAGCGCCGAACGTGCGGCCGGTGTCGGAGCGGGGCGGCGTGGGCATGGAGCGTCTACGCGCGACCCGCCGTACCCTTCCGCCGCTCCCCCCAGGCCTTTCCCCACATGCGCGGACGCGGACCCAGCCCCGACCCCGGCCCCGACCCGTTCGCCGACGGCCTGCCCACCCTCGTCGGCCGCGCCGCCACGCTCCGCCAGCCGCGCGCGTCCGACGCGCCCGCGCTGTTCTCGATCTTCGGCGACGCCGAAACGCTGCGCTACTGGAGCCACGGCCCGCTGGCGGACCTCGCCGCTGCCCAGTCCTACTACGACGGCATCGTCCAGGGCCTGGCCGACCGCACCCTTTTCCAGTGGGCAATCACCGCCGACGGCGACGACCATCTGGTCGGGACCGTGACGCTGGTGGACTGGGACCGCGCCAACCGCCGGTGCGAGATCGGGTTCATCCTGAACCCGTCGGCCTGGGGCCGGGGGCTCGCGACCGACGCCGTCCGGACCGTGATCCGGTGGGCGCGCGAGCACATGGAGATCCACCGCGTCGAGGCCGACGTCGAGCCGCCCAACGTCGCGTCGCTCAAGCTCCTAGAGCGGCTGGGCTTCGAGCGCGAGGGGTACTTCCGCCAGCGCTGGTGGACGCGCGGGCGGTGGACCGACAGCGTGATGCTGGGCCTGCTGACGGACCAACTGGCGGAGCCGACGGACGAGGGCTAGGCGGACGCCACGGCTGGGGGCGCGTCGGCGCCGCACGACCAGCACGTCCCAAACGACCCGTCCAGCGCCTCGCCGCAGTCGCACGTCCAGCCGTCCGGCGTCGCGTCGTCGGTGATGAACGTCTGGACGACGGGCGCCGCCAGCGCGACGTCGTCCTCGGTGACCCACACCTCGACCCAGGTCTCGATGGGCGGGATCTCGCCCACGAACGCGGCCCGCGTCTCGCCGCGGACCTCGGCGGCGATGCCCTCGCCCTCCAACGCGTGGCGGACCAGGTGCGCGATCGGCGCGTTGGGCGTGCTGTAGATCCGGGTCATGGCGTCGGGCGGAAGTGGATTCCGCGTACGGACAAACGGGGTAGCAGGTTGCCTACCAACCCGTTAGTCGGACCTCGGCCACTGGTTCGCGCGCTCGTTCCGCTGGGCCAGCGTCGCCGTCTGATCGATCCGCTTCTGTCGCGTCGCGTCGCGCCGTGCGTCCAACACCCACTCCAGGATCCCGCGCCGGACGGACGGCGGGAACGCGTCCCAGTGCCGCCGCGCTGGCGGGCGGTCCGCGAGCGCCGCCGCGAGGTCGTCGGGGACGACCAGCTTCTCCACGTCGTCCAGCGCCGCCCACGAGCCGTCGGCCTGGGCGGCGTCGATGGCGGCCTGCCCGGTCGGCGTCATCGCGCCGGCGTCGATCATCCGCTGGGCGCGCCGCTTGCTCAGCGCCGACCACCGGCTGCCGGGCCTGCGGGGGGAGACGTAGAGCATCGTTCGCGCGTCGTCCAGCGTGCGGGGGACGCTGTCGATCCAGCCGAACGCGACGGCCTCCTCCACGACGTCGTCCCAGGTCAGCGTCGGGCCGTGGCCCTTCTTGAACCGGACGAGCCAGACGCCCTCGTCCCGCCGGTGGTGCGCGCCGAGCCAGGCGCGCCACTCGGCGCGCGACCGGACGTGGACGCGGTCGGCGTCGCTAGACACCGGTCGCGTCGTTGACCTCGATCCAGTAGCCGTCGGGGTCCTGGACGTAGACCTGGCGGACGCCGTCGGGGCGGTTGCTGATCGTGGACGCCGCGCCCGGCCAGTCGGAGTAGGGCACCGCCATCGGCCCCAGCCGGGCCACGAACCCGTCGAAGTCGGTGAGCCGGACCGCGAAGTGGACGGCTTTGTTCGTGGGCGGCACCGGCCCGGCGAACGCGATCAGGTGCAGCGAAGCGCCGTCCCCCAGGTCGAGCCAGCGGATCACGGCCGGGTCGCCGGGCGCCGGGACCTCCTCGACCTGGAACACGCGCTGGTAGAACGCGACGCTGCGGTCGAGGTCGGCGACGTGGACCGCGACGTGGTCCAGCACGACGGCGGCGGCCGTGTCGGCGCCCGCCGGCGCGGTCGCCGTCGTGGCGCACCCGCCCAAGACGACCGCCAGTGCGGCGGGGAGCAGGAAGGCGCGCGGCATCGGCGGGAGGGGGGGGTAGACCTCCAGTCTACCACGCCCCTACGACTGGCCGTCGCCTCCGTTCGCCATCCGCTGGAGCCAGAACACCAGCACGTCGTCCTCGAAGTGCTTCTCCTTGCTGCGGCGCAGGAGCCACGAGAGCAGCGAGTGGATCGGCTGCTCGGCGTGGAGGGCCTGCTGGGCGCCCATCGCCACGCCGCCCTCGCCGAACATCCCGCCGGACGTGGTGACCTGCTCGTTGAGGCCGTCGGTGTAGCACAGGAGCGCGCTGTCGGGGGGGAGCGTGAGCGAGCGGTCCTGGTAGACGGTGGTCGGGTCCAGGCCCAGAATGAGGTCCGAGTGCTCCACCATGCCCGGGCCCTGGGGCGTGACCAGGATGGGGCGGCAGTGGCCGGCGTTGCAGTAGATCACGCGGTTGGTCGTGGGCTCCCACCGCATCAGGAGCAGCGACGCGAAGGTCTCCTCCAGGACCGCGTCGTTGATCAGCATCTCGTTGACGCGCGTCATGAGCTTGGCCGGGCTCACGGTCTCGCGCAGCATCGCGTGGATGGTGCTGCGGATGTACGACAGGAAGCTGAAGGCGTAGAACTTGGCCTGCAACCCCTTGCCCATGATGTCGCCGACCGTGAACAGGTACGAGCCGTCGTCGGCGCGCGTCCAGTCGAAGAGGTCCCCGCCGCCGTCCTCCTTGGGGCGGCTGAAGAACAGCGTCCGGTAGCCCGGCTCGCGCGGCATCTCCTTGGGCAGCAGCCGGTCGGAGAAGTCCTTGCCGATCTTGCTGTTCAGCTTCGACTGGTACATCTGGCTCCGCTGGACGATCTGGCCCACCCGGGTGATGAGCCGGTCGACGTCGAACGGCTTGGTGAGGTAGTCGTCGACGCCCTTGCGGAGGCCCTTCTGGCGGCTGAGGTCGTCGGACTTCGCCGTGAGGAAGACGAAGGGGATGGCCTGGGTGCTGGGGTCGCTCCGGAGCGCCGCCAGCAGGGCGAACCCGTCCATGACCGGCATCATGATGTCGGAGACGATCAGGTCCGGGACGCGCTGCTCGACGGCGCCCAGGGCGCGCTGGCCGTTCTCGGCCACGGCGACGTCGTAGACCTTGCTCAGCCGGTACTCCAGCAGCCGGCGCAGCGTCTTGTTGTCCTCGACGACCAGGATGTGGGGGCGCTGGCTCATCGGTGGGTCGGCGGGATGTGGGCGGCTCTGCCAGGCTGCCCGTCGCCCATGGACCGGGCGAAGGTGGGGTCGGTGGCCAGGTCCTCCGGCCGGAACAGCGCCGCGAAGAAGTCCGCGCCGGGGTTGTGGACGACGAACTCGATGCGCTGGCGGAGCCCGCCGCCGGCGGGGCGGTAGGCGAGGTCGGTGGTGCTGGAGACCAGCATCAGCAGGCCGCGCCCGCGCTCGGACGGGGCCGGGGCGTCCATCACCGAGCGCTGGCGCTCGATCTGGCCGGCCAGGTCGAACCCGCGCGAGGTGTCCTCGATGGCGCAGCGGACGCCGTCGCCTTGGGCCCAGGCCTCCAGCGTGATCTCGACGCCGTTGGGGAAGCGCGCGTGCTGGACCAGGTTCGCCACCCACTCGTGGACCGCCAGCCGCAACACGTCGACCCCCTCCGCGCCCAGCGCCGTCGCGAACGTGCCGGCGTGGACCCACCCGTCGAAGAGGGCGTGCACCTGGTCGGTGACGGCGTCGAGCTCGGTGAAGACGTGCGGCATGGGGCCGTCGGCGGGTGGCGCGGTCTCGCTTACGCGGTGCCCGTGGGGCCCGGCTGGATCTGGGCCGGCGCCGCGGCGGCCTCGGTGTGGGCCTGGAGCGCGGCCTCGACGGTCGGGAACTGGCGGAACACCTTGTAGGTGCGCGTCAGCTGGACCACGACCTGGACCGGGCGGCTCACGGCGGCGAACACGACCTGGCCGCCGGCCGGCGTCAGCTGGCGGTAGAGCGAGAAGATCACGCCCAACCCGGTCGAGTCCAGGATGCCCGTGCCGGTAAAGTCGAGCACGTAGTAGCGGACGCCCTGGCGGGCGTGCTCCTGGCAGGCGGCCTTGAACTCGGCGGCGTTGCGGAAGTCGAGCGCCTTCCCGATGCGCACGACGGCGGCCGTGGGGGAGGCTTTTTGAAAGGTGAAGCTCATGGGGGCGCCCGAAGGCAGGTGTGGGGGTCGGGGCGGGGCACACGTGGCCGCGTGCTCTCGAACGCGACAGATATCATACCACCCCGCCCGGGCCGGGTGCCGCCGGCGTCGCCGTGATGCGTCGCGACGCGAAATCAAAGGCGACGGCCGTTCCGAGACGGTCGGGCCCCGGCGCTGCGACCGCCCGGCGGGCTCGATCCGTAACTCGCTCCGGGCGTTTCGACCCGTCCTCGCGCCCCTCCGGCCGCTCCCGCGTCGCCGCTCCCGCGCTCTAGCTTCCGCCCATGCCCCGACCGTTCCTCCTGCTGGCCGTCGCTGTCGCCGTCGCCGGCTGCGCGCGCGAGTCGATCGAGGGGCTGCCGCCGGGCGTCGAGATCGAGGACCTGCCCGACAGCGAGGCCTGGGACGTGTCGTTCCAGACCTCGGCCGACGGCAAGCCCCAGTTCCAGGTCGAGGCCCCCTACCTCGCCCGCTACACGCTCGACAGCGCCTACGTCTACCTCGGCCCGCCGCCCGGCACGACGTCGTCGCCGGTCGCGCTCCGGCTGTTCGACGGCGAGGGCGCGAGCCAGGGGTCCGTGAGAGCGCCCGAGGTGTGGCTCTACGAGTCCGAGGGCCGCGTCGTGGCCCAAGGCGGCGCTCGGGCGACGGTCGAGACCGGCGAGGGCGCGTCGGTCCAGGCCCAGCGGATGACGGTGCAGGACGGCCGGATCGAGGCGTCCGGCGAGGTCCAGGCCGACGTGCGCGGGACGAGCGGCGCGTCGGTCCGGGCGCGGCGGCTGACGATGGAGGAGGGGCGCGTCGAGGCGTCGGGCAACGTCACCGCGACGGTCCAGTCGGGCGGCGGCGCGCGCGTCGAGGCCGCCCGGCTGGTGACGCGCCCCGGCGGCGGCTTCACGGCGAGCGGCGGGGCGACGGTCCAGATCCAGGGCAGCGCCAACGCCACCGTCACCGCCCGGACGGTCAGCGGCTCGGGCGGCCGCTACACCGCCGACGGCGGCGTGACCGTGGTCACGGGCGGGGGCAAGACGCTGACCGCCGGCCGGGTGATCTGGGACGAGGCCGCCGGCCGGTTCCGCGCGCCGGGCGCGTTCTCGTTTACCGGCCCGGGCGAGCGCGTCCGGGGCGTCGGGCTGGTGGCTACGGCCGACCTGTCGCGGTACAGCTTCAGCCGGGCGACGGGCGAGATCGAGGTGGCGGAATGAATACGCGCGCCGTGACCGAGGAGGCCGCCTCCGCCCGTCCCCCGGCATTCTGGGCCGCGCTGGCGGTCGTGCTCGCCGTGGCCGCCGCCAGTCCGGCGCAGGCGCAGACGCGGACGGTCGAGATCCTCGCCGCCGACCGCGTCGAGAGCACGACGGACTCGACGGGCACCGTGCGCGAGATGGAGGGCAACGTGCAGCTCAGGCAGGACACCACGGCGCTGCGGGCGCGCCAGGTCACGCAGTACGTCAGCCGCGGCGAGGTCGTGCTGTCCGGCGACGTCCGCATCGTCTCCGGGCAGGACACCCTCACCGCCGACGTCGTCGAGTACGACTCGAACGCCAAGACCTCCGTCGCCCGGGGCGACGCGCGGCTCGGCGACGGGGAGTCGGTCGTGCGCGCGCCCGAGATGACCTACGACAGCCGCGCCGAGTTCTCGACGTTCGCCGGCGACGGCGAGGTCACGCACCGCGGCGCCGTGCTCACGTCGGCGTCCGGCACGTACTCGTCGGCGCGGCGCGTGGCCACGTTCCCCGACCCCGTCACGCTGGTGGACTCGACGGGCACGATCACCGCCGACCGCGGGACCTACGACGCCCGCATCCGCCGCGTCGACTTCGCCGGCCAGGTCCTCGTCCGCCGCCCCGCCGAGGCCCTCGACGCCGACTCCCTCGTCTACTTCCGCCGGACCGAGCGCGCGCGCGCCTTCGGCCAGACCATCTTGCACCGCTACGGCGAGGCCCAAGACGGCCAGGCGCCCGCCGACTCGTCGCGGCGCACGCTGCTGTTCTCCGAGACGCTGCAGTTCGACGGCCAGGCCGAGACCGCGTCCGCCCGCGGCCTGCCCGCTGGTCCCGACGGGCCCGCGCTCGACCCCTTGCTGGTGATCTTGCAAGGCCGCGCCGACGGCGGCGTGGACTCGACGCTGACGCGCGCCACACGCATCGACGCGGCTCGGGTGATCGCCGGCGCCGACACCTCGACCGTCGTCACCGCCGCCGGCGCCGTCCGCCTGTGGGAGCGCCGGCTGGCGGCCCGCGCCGACTCCGTCCACTTCGTCCGCCAGCGCGACACCGACACCATAAGATTGTTCGGAAACCGGCCGTCGGTCTGGGCCGACGGCGCTCAGATGACGGGCGACAGCCTGGAGGTGATCGTCCGGGACGGCGCCGTGGAGTCGCTCCAGGTGTGGGGGAGCGCGTTCGTGGGCCGCGTGGACTCGACGCTGGGCCGGCTCAACCAGATCGCCGGCGGCCAGCTCCGCGGGCGGTTCGAGGGCGACGAGCTGCGACAGATCGAGGTCTGGCCCAACGCCCAGGTCATCCAGTTCAGCGCTACGCCGGAGGGGCTGCTCGACGGCGCGTTCCAGACCACCCAAGACAGCTTGGCGTTTCGGTTCGAAGGCGGGGAGCTCCGCGAGTACGACGGCGACACGGGCATCACCGTCACGCTGCACCCGGCCTCGGAGCCGCCCAACACCCGCCTGCCCGGCTTCGCGTTCGCCGTCGGCGGCGCCCCGACGCGGCGGAGCGTGCTGGAGGAGGCGTGGGAGGCCGGCTGGCTGGAGCGGTTCGGACCGCCCGCCCAAGCCCTGCGCCCGCCCGGCGCGACTGGCGGCGGGGACGGGCAGGAGCCGGAGGTGCCCGAGCCGGAGGCCGTGGTAGTTCCGGCTAGCTTGGACTCATGACCGACCCCCAAATCCTGCGCGCCGACGGCCTGGTGAAGAGCTACCGCCGCCGGACGGTCGTGGACGGCGTCTCGCTCCAGGTGGAGCAAGGCACGTGCGTCGGGCTCCTGGGCCCCAACGGCGCCGGCAAGACGACGACGTTCTACATGGTGGTCGGGATGGTGCGGCCCGACGCCGGCGACGTCTACCTCGGGACCGCCAGCGACGAGCGCCGCATCACGCGGACGCCGATGTACCGCCGCGCCCGTCTCGGGTTGGGATACCTCGCTCAGGAGGAGTCCGTCTTCGGCTCGATGACCGTTGAGGACAACCTGCACGCGGTCTTGGACTTCCAGCCGATGTCGCGCGACGAGCGCCAGGCGCGCGTGGACGAGCTGATCGAGGAGTTCGGGCTCCACACCGTCCGCCAGTCGAAGGGCCACGTGTTGTCGGGCGGCGAGCGGCGGCGGACCGAGATCGCACGCGCGCTCGCCACCCGGCCCCGGTTCATCTTGTTGGACGAGCCGTTCGCCGGCGTGGACCCCATCGCCGTCGAGGACATCATGGCCATCGTCTCCGGCCTGCGCGACCGCGGCATCGGCGTGCTCATCACCGACCACAACGTCCACGAGACGCTGGCGATCACCGACCGCGCCTACCTCTTGTACGACGGCAAGATCTTCGTCGAGGGGACGGCCCAGGAGCTGGCCGACAACGCCGAGGTCCGCCGCCGCTACCTCGGCGAGTCGTTCACGCTGGAGCGCTACCGAGCCTAATCCGCTAGCTAGCACTGTCCCTCCGGGGTGGCGGTTGCGCCCCGCCAGTCGGGCTGGCGAGCCAGTCGCGCAGATCGTCCTCGGTCGTCAGCACGCGGTCGAGGGTCTCTAGCTCGGCGTGGATCTCGTCGGGCTGGTACTTGCTCGGCTGGTGCGTCTTGGCACTCACCACCCACGAGTGCAGGGGGTCGCGAGGGCGCCCGCTCATCACATAGAGCGGGACGGCGTTCATGACCTTGGCGACGGCGCCGTAGGTGGCCCGCTGGCGGCCGTCCTGCAGGCGGATAAGGAGGTCGGTCAAGGCGTCGGCGTCGGGCATGGGGGAGGGGCGGTGTGCCGGCGGGAGGGAGGAGGCTTTCGCTAGCCCGGGCCTCCGCCAGTCGGAAGGCGGGGCAGCGATTCGGCCGTGCTACTTTTGGCGCGCACCCCTCGATCCACCGATGCGCCGACTCTCGCTCCTCGTCCTCCTCGCCCTGGCCGCGCCCGCCTTCGCCCAGGGCACCCTCGACCCCGACACCGTCCGGGCGCAGCCGCTCGACGGCGGCAAGATGTGGCTGTTCGAGAACCCGCCGACCGAGTACCTCCAGGAGACCTACGGCTTCGCGCCGGATGAGGCGTGGTACCGCCGCGCCCGACTGGCGTCGCTCCGGATGCCTGGGTGCTCGGCGTCGTTCGTGTCGCCGCATGGGCTCGTGCTGACCAACCACCACTGCGCCCAGAGCCACGTGATCGCGGTCAGCCAGGCCGGCGAGGGACTGTTGGACAACGGGTTCTCCGCCACGTCGCTCGGCCAGGAGCGCCGAGTGGACGGGCTCTACATGGACCAGGTCGTCGCCATCGACGACGTGACCGACGAGATGACGGCGCGCGTGGACGCGGCCCAGACCGACGCTGAGCGCCAGGCGGCGACGGAGTCCGCCAGCCAAGCGGTGACGGCGCGGCTGCTGGCGGCGCGGGGGATCGCCAGCCCCGACTCCGACGCCGACGACTTCGTGGTCCAGGTTGTCGCGCTGTACAACGGCGGGCGGTACTCGGCGTACACCTTCCGCCGCTACCGCGACGTCCGGCTGGCGATGGCGCCCGAGCGGGCGCTGGGCTTCTTCGGCGGCGACCCGGACAACTTCACCTACCCCCGCTACGCCGCCGACTTCGCGTTCTTCCGCATCTACGGCGACGACGGCCGGCCGCTCGGCTCGCCGGAGTACTTCCCTCTGTCCGCGGAGGGCGTCGAGGACGGGTCGCTGGTGTTCGTGATCGGCAACCCCGGGAGCACCGCGCGCGGGCTGACCGTCGCCCAGCTGGAGTTCCTGCGCGACGCCGGGCTCGTCGGGACGCAACGGTTTATCGACACCCGGGAGCGCGCACTCCGCGCCTACCTCGCGACCGGCCAAGAGAGCGACCCGGACGCCCTGCGAGGCCGCATCTTTGGCTTGAGCAACGCCCGCAAGGCCTACAACGGCCGACTGGCGGGGCTGACCGACGAGTACATCGTCGCCCGCCGCGCCGCCGCCGAGCGCGACTTCCGCGCCGCCAGTCCGGAGGCGGCGGCGCTGATCGACCAGCAGGCCGCGATCCAGGCCGAGAAGCGCCAGTACGCCGCCGCCTACCGCGCCTTCCCAACGCTGTTCAACCGCGCCTACGGCTCGGCGCTGATGGCGCGTGCCCGAGCCCTGGCGACCGACGACACCGAGGCGCTGGCGGCCGTCGAGACCCGGCCCGACGTGCTGGAGCGCGCCTACCTCACCGCCGAGGTCGACGCGCTGCGGAGCTACTACCAGGACCAGAACCTGGCGCTGCCGGAGGCGCTGCGCGGAGCGTCCGCCCAGGCCGCCGCCGACGCGCTGCTGGCGACCTCCGCCGCCGCCCGCTCGGACGCCGACCCGGCCCAGGCCGAGTACGACCCGGCCGTCGCGTTGGTGCGCGGGCTGCTCCCCGAGATCCAGGCCTTCCAGTCGGCCGCCTCCGGGCTGTCGGCGCGCGAGGACGAGACGGCCCGCCAGCTGGGCCGCGCCCGCTACGCCGCCTTCGGCAACGCCGTCCCGCCCGACGCCACGTTCTCGTTGCGGTTCACCGACGGCGTCGTGGCCGGCTACCCCTACAACGGGACCGTCGCCCCGCCCATGACGACGTTGTACGGGCTCTACGACCACTACTACAGCTACTGCGCGAGCGGCGCCTCGGACCCGTGCGAGTGGGACCTGCCCGCGCGCTGGCTCGACGCCCAGGGCGACCTCGACTTGTCCACGCCGGTCAACTTCACGTCCACGTCGGACACCATCGGCGGCAACTCGGGCTCGCCGACGGTGAACCGCGCCGGCGAGCTGGTGGGCCTCAACTTCGACCGCACCATCGAGGGGCTGGTCCGCGACTACATCTACGCGCCGGAGCGGGGCCGCAACGTGATGGTGGACACCCGACTGGTGGTGGAGGCGCTGGAGAGCGTCTACGACCTCGACGGGCTGGTGGCGGAGATCCGCGACGGCACGCTCCGCCAGTAGGGCGGGCCTCCGCTGGGTTGAGGCCCGGACTCCGCGGCTTCGGCAACGTCGGCGCGCGCCCGGTGTCTGCTGAACACGCCCCCTCCCGCTCCTCCGCTGTGCTCCGACTCCTGCTCGCGCTGTCCGTCTCCGTCCTTCCGCACCTCGCTACGGCGCAGGACGGGAGGGCTGCGCGGCTCGACTCCGCGCTGACCGCGCTCCACGCTGGCGGTCTCTTCGCGGGCGCTCTGGCGATCTCCGACGCCGACGGCGAGGTCGCCTACGAGTTCGCGGTCGGCGACTACCGAGGGCAGGCCATTACGACCTGGACGCCGATGCCCCTGGCCTCGGTCACGAAGGCCATGACGGCCGCCGCCGCCCTGTCGCTCGTCGCGGAGGGCGCGTTGGACCTCGACGCCCCGGTCGGCCGGTACCTAGACCCCTGGCCGTACCCCGCCGTGACGGTCCGAAACCTCCTCGACCAGACTAGCGGGCTCCACTTTCTGACGGCCCTGACGGCCCACCGCGACACAACACGCTCGGTGACCACGGCCGACCTCCTCGACATCGTCGCGGAACATCGACCGGGCCTCGTCCACGAGCCGGGCTCGGACTTCGACTACGACAACGCGAACTACGAAGCGCTCGCCGCCGTCCTCGAATCTGCTAGTGGGCAGCCGTACGCCGACGTGATGCGAGAGCGCGTGATCGGCCCTGCCGGGATGCCCGACGCCGCGGTCGGGGGAGCCGGGGAGATCGAGTGGGCCGCGTGGGCGGGCGGAGGGGGCGACGCGGTGATCGGCTCGGTACGGGACCTCGTCGCGTTCGACGACGCGTTCTGGGCCGGACGCGTGGTCCCCGACTCCCTCGTCCGTGCCGCGCTCCAGCCCCCGACGCTCGCCGACGGGACAGAGAGCCGGTACGTGTTCGGCCGGTTCATCGAGACGGATCCGCGACCGCTCGTCGGGCACTTCGGCGACGGCGACGAGACCAAGTCGGCCCTGTACCGGGAGCGCGACGAGGGCGGGCTGCCAGGGACGACATACGCGCTCATCGCGGCCGACGACGGGATCTACCGCACCCCGATCCTCACGGCCGTCATGGCGATCTGGAACGGGGAACCGTTCGCGCTACCGATCCCTCGGCCCACGGCCGTCGTGAGTCAGGAGGTGCTGGCGCGTCACGTCGGCGTCTACGAATCAGGCTTCGGCCGCTTGCACGTCACGCTCGAAGGTGGCCAGTTGCACCTGGAGCCCGAGGGGGCGGGCGGAAGTGAGCCCCTCATCGCAGGCTCCGAGACAATGTTCTACTTCTGCTGCCAAGACCTCACCTGGGGGTTCGTCGTCAACGAAGCGGGGGAGACCGTCGCCATCCAACTCGGAGGCAACGAGCAGACGAGGGGCGAGAAGGTCGAGTAAGCTTAGGACAACCGCCAGTCGTAGCCCCGCCCCGCTGGCGGCGCCGATGGGCGAGACGAAGAACGCCCCGCCGGACTCGGTCCAGCGGGGCGTCGGCGTGCCGAAGCGTCGGGCTCTACGCGGCCTGCATCGTCTCCGCGACGGCCGAGATCACGGCGTCGTTGAAGGCCGGCAGGTCGTCGGGCTTGCGGCTGGTGATCAGCGTGAAGTCGCCGTGGGGGCAGACGACGACCTCCTTGTCCTGGACCTTGGCGCCGGCGTTCTTGAGGTCCGTGCGGATGGATCCGTACGAGGTCATGTGGCGGTCCTTGGCGAGGCCGGCCTCGATGATCAGCCAGGGCGCGTGGCAGATGGCCGCAACCGGCTTGCCAGCCTGGGCGAAGCTCTTGACGAACGCGACCGCGTCGTCGTTGGCGCGCAGCACGTCGGGGTTCATCTGGCCGCCGGGGAGCACGAGCGCGGCGTAGTCGCCGGCCGAGGCGTCGGAGAGCGCCTTGTCCACGTCGACCGAGTCGCCCCAGTCGTCCTGGTCCCAGCCCTTGATCTGGCCGGACTCGGGCGAGACGACGTGGACGGTGGCGCCGGCGTCCTTGAGCGCCTGCATGGGCTTCATGAGCTCGGACTGCTCGAAGCCGTCGGTGGCCAAGATGGCGACGGCGGCTCCGTTGAGAGAGGTAGACATAAGTAGAGGGGGAGTGGGAGTGGAGTCGTTGGACCGGGGGCGGGCGCCGGTGTTTTCGTGCCGACGTGAATCCGGGCGGCCCCGGACTGGCGGACGGCCTCCGCGTGCGGGTACCATGCCGTCAGACCCCCGACCCCGACCGTGCGCCCACTCCTCATCCTCGCCCTGGCCGCCCTGAGCGGCTGCACCCTGCTCCGCCCGACGCCGGCCCCGGCCAAGCCCGCCCCCAGCGGCGCGGCCAAGTCCGCCGAGGGCGATCCGAAGCCCTACGCCCAAGTCATCACCGACGCCGCCGTCTCCGACGCCGGGCTGTTCACCGTCCACCGCGTCGGCGACAAGCTGTTCTTCGAGATCCCCGACGCCGAGTTCGGCCGCGACCTGCTCTCGGTCTCGCGCATCGCCGCGACGCCGGCGGGCCTGAGCCCGTTCATCAACGCCGGGAGCAAGACCGCCGAGCAGGTGCTCCGGTGGGAGCGCGACGGCAACACCGTCCGCCTCAGGACCCAGGCGTACACGGCCGTCGCCGACCCCGCGCTGCCCATCGCGCAGTCGGTCCGGGTGAACAACTTCCAGCCGATCCTGGCCTCGTTCGACGTCGCCGCGATCTCGCCCGACAGCGCCGGCGTCGTCGTGGACGTGACGTCGCTCTACACCACCGATGTCGCCGCGTTTTCTGGGTTGTCCACGGCGCAACGGACCCAGTTCAAGGTGCGGCGCCTGGACGACGGCCGCTCGTTCATCGACGACGCGAAGGCGTTCCCCGAGAACGTCAACGTCCGCCACACGCTGACCTACGACGCGACCGAGCCGCCCACCGGCGACGGGACGGGGACGATCTCGATGCAGATGTACCAGTCGTTCGTGCGCCTGCCCGCGACCCCCATGACGCCGCGACTGGCGGACGACCGCGTCGGCTGGTTCACCGTCCGCCAGATCGACTACGGGCGCGACGAGCAGAAGGCGGCCGAGCGGAGCTACATCCGCCGGTGGGAGCTGGTGCCGTCGCGACACAGCGGCCTACCTCCGCGGCGAGTTGGTGGAGCCCAACGACCCCATCGTCTACACGCTCGACCCCGCCACGCCCGAGCGCTGGCGGCCGTACTTCTGCCAGGGCGTCGAGGACTGGAACCGCGCCTTCGAGGTCGCTGGGTTCAAGAACGCCGTCCGCTGCGAGCTGCCGCCCGCGCCGGGTGACACGACGGCGTTCGATCCGGAGGACGTCCGGTTCTCGACCGTCCGCTACGTGGCGTCGGAGACGCGGAACGCGACCGGGCCGAGCGTGAGCGATCCGCGCAGCGGCGAGATCATCGAGTCCGACATTATCTGGTACCACAACCACATCCGGAGCTACCGCAACCGGCTGATGATCGAGACCGGCGCGGCCAACCCCGCCGCGCGGTCGCTGGAGATCGACGAGGAGCTGATCGGCGAGACCATGCGCCAGGTGATCGCGCACGAGATCGGGCACGCCGTCGGGCTGCCGCACAACATGATCGCGTCGTCCGCCTTCCCGACCGACTGCCTCCGCAGCGCGTCGTTCACGAGCCGCTACGGCGTGGCCCCGACGATCATGGACTACACGCGGCAGAACTACATCGCCCAGCCCGGCGACGGCGTGACCCGGTTCGTCCGCATGATCGGCCCCTACGACGACTACGCGATCAACTGGGGCTACCGCTGGTACCCCGACGTCACCACGCCCGACGACGAGACCCGCCAGCTGGACGTGCTGATCGAGGAGAAGGAGGGGGATCCGATGTACCGGTTCTCGACCGGCTTCGGCGGCTACAACCCCGACGCCCAGACCGAGGACATGGGCTCCGACCCGGTGCAGTCGAGCGCCTACGCCGTCGCCAACCTCAAGAAGGTCGTCCCCAACCTGCGGACCTGGACCTCGACCCCGGGCCAGGGCTACGACGACCTGGAGGAGATCTACGGCGAGACGCTGGGCATGTGGCGCCGGTACATGGGTCACGTCGTCACCTTGGTCGGCGGCGTGCGCGAGACGCCCAAGGCGAGCGACCAGTCGGGCGTGGTGTTTGTGCCGGTCCCGCGCGCCGAGCAGGAGCGCGCGCTCGACTTCTTGGACGCCAACGTGCTCCAAACCCCGATGTGGCTGCTGGACAGCGACTTGCTCCGCCGGCTCCGTCCCGTCGGCGCCGTGGATCAGGTGCGCTTGCTCCAGGTCGGCATCCTGGGCCAGATGCTCGACCCAATGAGGCTGGCGCGGCTGGTGGAGGGCGACGCCATCGACCAGACCGGCTACCCGCTGGCGGACTACATGGACGACGTGCGCGGCCGGGTGTGGGCGGAGCTAGACGACCGCCGCCCGGCCATCGACGTCTTCCGCCGCAACCTGCAGCGCGGCCACATGGAGCAGGTCGCGGAGCTGATCACCGAGGACGAGAGCCCACTGCCGTCGCGCGTCTCCTACCTCGGCGTCGACGTCAGCCAGTCGGACCTGCGCGCTTCGGCGCGGGGCACGCTGCGCCGCATCCAAACCGACGCTCGGACGGCGCTGACCCGCACCCAGGACACCGCCACGCGCGACCACCTCGCCGATATCGTTGCGCGCGTCGAGGACGTGCTGAACCCGGGGCGCTAGTCGCCAGTCGCGCAGACGCCGCCCGGACCGGCGCACGTTGACCCCCTACTTAGCCTAGACCCTCATGCACGAGTTGCTCGAAAAAGCGTTCGACCGCGCGGCGTCCTTGCCGGCGCCGGCCCAGGAGGCCCTCGCCCAGCGCGTACTGGCGGAGCTGGAGGCCGACGCGCGCTGGGACGACTTGCTGTCGCGACCGGAATCGGACGACCTCCTGACCCGAATGGCGGACCGCGCGCTCGCTGCCCACCGGAGCGGCGAGACCAAGCCTCTCGATCCAGACGATCTGTAGTGCCGGTCCGCTTCGATTCGCTGACGGACCCGTCGTTTTGGAAGGCCTACCGTTCGTTACCGGCCGCTGTCCAGACTTCGGCGCGTGAGGCGTACCGGCGCTTCGAGGAGGACCCCGCTCACCCAGGCTTGCAGTTCAAGAAGGTCGGCAAGCAGCGTCCGGTCTACTCCGCGCGGATCGGCCTGGAGCATCGCGCGCTCGGAGTGGTGACCGGCAGCACTGTGATCTGGTTCTGGATCGGTGCCCACGCGGAGTACGACCGGCTCCTGAAGCGGATGTGACGCGCTCCCGCTGGCCGCCTACCGCGCCTTCTCGATCCGCTCCGCCAGTCGGGCGACGGGGACGCCCAAGACGTAGACCGTCAGCCGGTTTAGCGCCACGTCGCCGCCGGGCTGGAGCAAGAGCCGCTGGCGGACGGTCGTCGTCGCGCCGGTCTTGTAGCGGATGCGGAGCTCGTTGCCCTCGACGGTCGCGGTCACCGGGCCGGTCGCCTCGGTCAGCTCGCCGGTCCACTCCGTCGCCGACTGCTGGCGGAGCGTCCAGACGCGGTCGTACGGATCGTCGTCGCCCCGCTGGATGGTCTGCTCCAGGCGGACGGAGCCGTCGGGCTGCCGCCTCCCGACGCTCTCGACGCGGACGGTGTCCGTTCCGCTCGCCCGAATCGTGACCGTCCCCAGCCCGCTAGAACGGCCGACGAAGAACTCGGCGGGGTCGAAGACCGGCGTCGGGGACGATTCGCCCAAGGGCGGCTGGCTGGACAAGCATCCAGAGAGCAGCAGAGCCAGCAGGAGGGAAGCGGCGCGCATGAGGTGGCGAGGGGGGGCGCGAGAACGCCGCCCGGGCAACGGGGTCCCGCAGCGCTCGCTAGCTTCCGGGTGCTCCCTACCCCGCCCCCATGTCCCTCGACCTCTTGATCTCCGGCGGCACCGTCTTGGACGCCACGACGGGCGAGTCCCACCGCTTGGACCTCCTCATCCGAGGACGGCCGCATCGCGCGCTGGCGGAGCGCATCGACGCGCCCGACGGCGTCCGCCAGTGGGACGCGACGGGGCAGACGGTCAGCCAGGGGTGGATGGACATGCACGTCCACTTCCGGGAGCCCGGCCAGGAGCACAAGGAGACGATCCAGACCGGCATCCGCGCCGCCGCGTGGGGCGGGTTCACGGCCGTCGCCTGCATGCCCAACACCGAGCCGCCGATCGCGACCCGCGACGTGGTGGAGTTCGTCACGAAGCGGGCCGAGGGCGCCGTCGTGGACGTGCACCCCATCGGGACCGTCTCGAAGAAGCGCGAGGGCAAAGAGCTGGCCGAGATGTCCGACATGGCCGACGGCGGCGCCGTCGCGTTCTCCGACGACGGCGAGCCCGGTCCAGCACGGCGGGCTGATGCGCCACGCGCTGGAGTACGCCCGGACGCTGGGCAAGCCGATCCTGGGGCACGAGGAGGACCTGACGCTGAACCCCCACGGCCACATGAACGAAGGCGCCGTCGCCACGCGCTTGGGCCTTCCCGGGATCCCGGGCTTGGCCGAAGAAGCCATGATCGCGCGCGACGCCCTGCTGGCGGAGTTCACCGGCGGGCACGTCCACGTGTGCCACATCTCGACCGCGCGCGCCGTCGACATCGTCCGCCAGTCGAAGGCGCGCGGTGTCCCGATCACCACCGAGGCGTGCCCCCACCACTGGGCGCTCACCGACGCCGCCGTCGAGGCGTCCGGCTACGACACGCACACCAAGATGCACCCGCCGCTGCGCACGGCCGCCGATGCCCAGGCCATCAAGGACGGGCTCGCCGACGGCACCATCGACGCCATCGCGACCGACCACGCGCCCCACGCGGGCTACGAGAAGGAGGTCGAGTTCACCGAGGCCCCGTTCGGCATCTTGGGGCTAGAGACGTGCTGGGGGCTCACCGTCCGCGACCTCGTCAAGCCCGGCGTGCTGACGCTGGCCCAAGCCGTCGCCAAGCTGGCGGTCGCGCCGCGCGAGATCCTGGGGCTGGACGTGCCGGCGATCGCCGAGGGGGCCGAGGCCAACCTGACGATCTTCGACGACTCGACGGAGTGGACCTTCCAAGCGGAGCACATCCAGTCCAAGTCCAAAAACACCCCGTTCGTCGGCGCCCCGATGGTGGGCCGCGCCTGGGCCGTCGTCAACCACGGCCAGCTGGTCGAGGCGGAGGGATGAGCGTCGAGGTGTGGCGCGGCGACATCACGACGCTGGCCGTGGACGCCATCGTCAACGCGGCGAACGAGAGGATGCTGGGCGGTGGTGGCGTGGACGGCGCGATCCACCGCGCCGCCGAACCGGAGCTGCTGGCGGCGTGCCGCGCCATGCCCGAAGTGAGCCCGGGCGTGCGGTGCCCGACCGGCCAAGCCCGCGTCACGCCCGGCTTTCAGTTGCCGGCGCGCTGGGTGATCCACACCGTCGGCCCGATCTGGCGGGGCGGGCACGAGGGGGAGGACGATCTGCTGGCCTCCGCCTACCGCCAGTCGCTCGCGGAGGCCGAGCGCGTCGGCGCGGAGTCGGTCGCGTTCCCGGCCATCTCGACCGGCGTCTACGGCTTCCCGCCCGACCGCGCCGCCCGGATCGCCGTCCACACCATCCGCCGGTGGCACGCCGGGCACGACCAGCCAGCGCACGTGCTGCTGGTGGCCTTCGACGCGGGCGCCGAGCGGACGCTCCAGGCCGCCCTCGACACCGCGCTCTGACTCCGCCAGCCGCTCCGTCGGCGTGGGGCACGTGGCGCCTATCTTCGGCCATGGACCTGCCGCGCCTGACCCCCGCCGACCTGCGCGCCCAAACCCTGGGCGTCGGCGCGACCATCGAGACGCCCTACGGCGCGCGGCCTTTGGTCTACGCCGACTACACCGCGTCGGGCCGCCAGCTCGCCTTCGTCGAGGACTACCTCCGGAGCCTGGCGCCGCTCTACGCCAACAGCCACACCGAGGACAGCACGACGGGGTTGACGGCCACGCGCTTGCTCCACGCCGCGGAGACCACCATCAAGCAACGCGTCAACGCCGGGCCGCACGGCAAGGTGGTGTGCTGCGGGACCGGCTCGACCGCCGCCATCCACAAGCTGCAGGAGATCCTGGGCATCGCGATTCCGCCGGCCACGCTGCGCGACCTGGGCGCCCGACTGGCGGAGGAGCTGGGCGAGGCCCAGGCCGGGCGGCTGATCCACGACCTGAGGGAGCGCGGGCCGGTCGTGTTCGTCGGCCCGTACGAGCACCACTCCAACGAGGTGACCTGGCGCGAGGGGCTGTGCACCGTCGTCGAGATCTGCCTGGACGCCGACGGCCAGGTGTGCCTGGACGACCTCGACCGCCACCTGTCGGACCCGAGGTGGGACGGGCGGCGGAAGGTCGGCTCGTTCTCGGCGGCCTCGAACGTGACCGGCGTGCTGGCGCCCGTGCGCGAGATCGCCCGCCGGCTCCACGCCGCTGGCGCGCTCGCCCTGTTCGACTACGCCGCCGGCGGGCCGTACGTCGAGATCGACATGTGCCCCAGCGACCCCGAGGGCCGGCTGGACGCCGTGTTCTTGTCGCCCCACAAGTGCATCGGCGGGCCGGGGTCGAGCGGGGTCCTGGTGTTCCACGACTCGCTCTACCCGCACGACCTCGCCCCCAGCGTGGGCGGGGGCGGGACGGTCCGGTACGTCACGGAGTCCTTCCACGACTACACCGACGACGTCGAGGCGCGCGAGACCGCCGGGACGCCGGGGCTGTACCAGGTGCTCCGCGCCGCGCTGGCGCTCGACGTCAAGGCCGCCGTCGGCGTCGGAGCCATCCGCCAGCGCGAGCACGAGTTGCTGGACCGGGCGCTGGAGCGGTGGGGCGAGACCGAGCGCGTCGAGGTGTTGGGGCCGACGACGGTCGAGCGGCTGTCCATCGTGTCCTTCAACGTCCGCGACGGCGACGGCCGCTATCTCCACCCCCGGTTCGTGACGGCGCTGTTGGACGACCTGTTCGGCATCCAGAGCCGCGCGGGCTGCTCGTGCGCCGGACCGTACGGGCACCGCCTGCTCAACGTCGACCCGGCCACCATCGCCCGCCACCGCCAGTGCGCCGTGGACGGCATCCACGGCCTCAAGCCCGGCTGGGCGCGCGTCGGCCTGCACTTCACGATGTCCGACGCCGAGGCCGACTACGTCATCGACGCCGTCGCCTTCGTGGCCGAGCGCGGCGCCGCGTTCTTGTCCGACTACGCGTTCGACGTGGCGACGGGCGCCTGGACGCACCGCCAGCCGGCCGCGCCGCCGGCCGCGTACAGCCTGACCGACGCGCTCGCCTCGCCGCCCGCGTCCCACGTCGCGCCCGACGACGGCGCGCTGGAGGCTCGCATGGCCGATGCCTTGGCGCAGGCTCGCGCGATGGCCGACAACCGGGCGGCGCCCGATGCCGCCGGGCGGCTGGCGGACGACCTTGTCGACCTCCAATTCTTCGCCTTGCCCTCGTGAGCCAGTCCCCCAACCCCACGCCCGACCGCCCGTCCGAGACGCGGCCGCCCGGCAGCGAGACGCCGTCGGCGTTCCGCCGCCCGATCTTCTGGGTCGTGGTCTCGATCTTGGCCGTGATCGTCGGCGTGGCGATCGTGATCGCCATGAGCCAGGTCGACGCCGAGGAGGTCGACCCCGCCTCCGGCCTCCACGCGCCCGCGACTGAGTGGGTCGCCTCCGCCGCGCTGGCGGCGCCCGCCAGCCCGTCGTTCGTCCTGCCCGCGTGAGCCGCCCGACCCGCTCCTCACCACCAGTTTGGCGCCGGCCCTCGGTCTGGATCGGGCTCGCCGTCCTGGCCGTCGCCGGGGTCATGGCCTTCTTGCTCGGCCGCCGAGACCGCGCCCCGGAGCTGCCCGAGTTCGACTCGGCCCGGGCGTACTCGCTGGTGACGCAGCAGACCGACTTCGGCCCGCGCATCCCCGGGACGGCCGCGCACGACTCGATGCGGGTCTGGCTCGTCGAGCGCCTCGGCCTCCACGCCGACCGCGTCATCGAGCAGCGGATCACGGTCCCCGATCCGCGCGACACCTCGCGGGTGTTCTCCGGCGCCAACGTGATCGCCAGCTGGCGGCCGGAGGTGACCGAGCGCGTCCTGCTCGCGGCGCACTGGGACACCCGGCCCGTCGCCGACAACGACCCCGACCCCGCTCGCCGCATCGAGCCAGTATTGGGCGCCAACGACGGCGGCTCGGGCGTGGCGGTCCTGCTAGAGATCGCCCGGCTGCTCGACGCCCAGCCGCTGCCGCGCCGCGTCGGCATCGACATCGTGCTGTTCGACCTGGAGGACCTGGGCACGATCGACCCGGCCGTGCCCCCAGACCAGCGCGTCCCGTTCGCGATGGGGTCCGAGATGTTCGTCCGCGACAACCCCGGCTACCGGCC
This sequence comes from Rubricoccaceae bacterium, assembly GCA_963789285.1. Lineage (GTDB taxonomy): Bacteria > Bacteroidota > Rhodothermia > Rhodothermales > Rubricoccaceae > Rubrivirga. The sequence continues at coordinate 191,273 of CAWBJZ010000004.1, read as the reverse complement.
GGCCTGGGGCGTGCTGCTCGACATGGTGGGCGACCGCGACCTCAGGCTCCCCAAGGAGGGGTACTCGGTGGAGTACGCGCCCGAGGTCGTCGAGCGCGTCTGGGCCTCCGCCAGGCGCGTCGGCGCGACGGCGTTCCTGGACGAGGTCGGCCCGGCGATCCAGGACGACCACGTCCCGTTCCTGCGCGAGGGGATCCCCGTCATCGACCTGATCCAGACCCCGTTCCCCGACACCTGGCACACGACGCGGGACACGCCGGAGTACGTCTCGGCCGAGAGCCTGGGCCAGGTCGGCCGCGTGCTCGTGGACCTGCTGTGGGGCGCGGAGCCCGAGTAGCCCGCCAGCACGCGGCCCGCCAGTCGGGCGGGGGCGTCTCTGGACCGCTGCGACTGGCGGCGCCCGGGCCCAGGGCGGAGGCGCCCTCTAGCTGGCAGCGCGGGGTCTTGCGAGCTGAGCCTCCGCCGTGCCTACCGGATCACCAGTCGGGGCGTGAGGTCGGTGAACTCCGTCTCGTCGATGGTCTCCAGCACCGTCGGCTCGGTCAGGATGGCCGTGCTGTCGGCGCGGTTGACCTTCATCCGCGAGATCGACACCGGCCCGCCCTCGGTATCCATCGTGATGGGGTCGAGCCAGTCCCACTCGCCCTCGCCCTGGCTCTCCAGCAGGTACGACCACCCGGTCATGGAGCCGGTCACGTCGTCGACCTCGATCCAGTAGCGGTCGCCCGGCGTCAGGCCGACGCCGTCGAACGAGATCGCCAGCCGCTCGAAGACGCCGTCGTTGTCGAGGTCGCGGCGCACGCCGGGGTCGAGCACCTTGAGCGGCGCGATCATCCAGTAGCTGTCGTTGACGAACCGGGCGTGGGCCTCTGCCAGTCGGTCGGTCGCGTCCTGGCCCGTGAGCACGGCGCCGTTGTTGATGGCGACCTGGCCGGCCGGCGCGTCGGGGTCGAAGCCCTCCAGCTCGTAGACGGCGACGGCGATGCTGTCCTGGCCGACGGGCCACTCGGAGCGGACGCGGTTCTTCTTCTTGTCCCACACGTGCCGCGTCCGGATCCGCTCGACGGTGTCCTGCACGACGGCCCACTCGAAGGCGACGCCGGGCAGCGCGTTCCAGGCCTTGAGCCCGCCGGCGCCCTCGGTCACGCGCCAGGCCAGGCTGTCGGCGGCGGTCTCCAGGCGGGGGGAGTCGGGGGAGCCGCACGCGGCGAGCGAGAGCGCCAGGGCGGGCAGGAGGAAGAGGCGCATGGCGAAAGCGTGGGGTGCAGAGGGGTGTCGGGTCTGGACGGGCGCCGGCCCGCCGGCCCGGCCAATGTCGGCAAGATCGGGCGGGCGAGGGTGTGGATACGCGGGCAACCCCTCCGCTCGGGCGTGCTCAACAGAGCCCGCCGCGTGCAACTGGCGGTCGAAGTGGGAGCTGGTCGGCGGGTGCCCGCGCTGGCCATCTGGGTCAGAGCGAGGCGGGCGTGCCGGCAACGAGCCGGTGGCGGTCCCCGATCACCGCTCCCTCTCCTGGCTGTACGTCACCGACGCACCCGGGATCAGCGCCGCCAGCTCGGCGACGCGCCCGAAGGCGTACGAGTACGGCCGGTCCCCCGCGCTCCACTGGGCCTGCTCGACGGAGTCGTCGCCCGGCTCGACGAAGCGGACGAGCCGGCCCCGCATCCCCCCGGGCCGCCAGTACCCCCGCACCTCGACCACGCTCCCGGACGCGGCCGGCGCGACATCGGCGTGGACGGCGAGAAGGACGCCGGACCCAGCCGAGCGGAGCGCGGTCCGCACGCCGTCGCCCTCAGCCTCGACGTCGTAGCCCGCTTGGCGGAACGCCCGAGCGACGGCGGCGCGGGCGGAGTCCGGGGCGGCGGGGACGCGGACGACGGCGACGTTCGAGCCGGAGGGGATGGACAGGCCCTCGAACTCGGCGGTCCGGGTGGAGGCGCAGCCGGCCAAGAGGGCGGCCAGGAAGAGGAGGGCGGTGGGGCGCATCGGCGGGGGAGGGGAGCCGCGAGCTACGACGGCTCTGAAGTCTGGTTGCGCCGTCTCCGCACTAGCTCGTCGCCGCGTCGCTGAGCATCTGGACGCCGGTAAGCCGCTCGCACGCCTCCCACAGCCGCCGCCCGGTCTCGGTGTTGAGCGCCTGGGGCATGACCTCGGCCGGGGCCGGGTCGCCGCGCATCTCCCGGAACCCGTCGGGCCCGACGTACCCGCCCGGCTCGACGTCGCGACTGGCGGCGGCGACGAGCGTGGGCAGGGCGCCGCGCCACGACGGCATGGCGACGAGCCCGATCAGCGGCCCCGCCACCATCGACACCAGACGCTTGCCCTCCATCATGTCCTTGGTCAGTTCGGTAGACGCGATGCCGGGGTGCGCCGCCACGCTCACCAGATCGGCGCCGCTGGCCGCCAGCCGCCGCTGCATCTCGATGGAGAGGACCAAGTCGCCCAGCTTGCTCTGCTGGTAGGCCGTCCACGGGTCGTAGCCGCGGCGGCTCTGCAGGTCGTCGAAGTCGATGCGGCCCTGGCGGTGGGCGATGCTGCTCAGCCAGACGACGCGAGGGGCGGCGCCGGCGAGCAGGTTCGGCAGCAGCAAGCCCGTCAGGGCGAAGTGGCCCAGGACGTTGGTGCCGAGCTGCATCTCGAACCCGTCGGCGGTCTCCTTCCGCTGCGGCAGCGCCATCACGCCGGCGTTGTTGACGAGCAGGTCGATGGCGTCGTCCCCGAACGTCTCGGCGAACGCGTGGACCGAGTCGAGGTCGGCCAGGTCCAGCTGGCGGACGTCGAGCGCGGCGCCCGGGAGCGACCGGCGGACGTCTTGGGCGGCGGCGTGGGCCTTGTCCAGGCTGCGACACGCCATCACGACCGTCGCGCCGAGCGCGGCCAGCCCGCGCCCAGCCTCCAGGCCGATGCCGGAGTTCGCGCCCGTCACGACCGCCAGTCGGCCGTCTTGGCGGGGCAGGTGGTGGAGGGACCAGGAGACGGCGTCGGCCATGGGAGCGGGGGAGGGGAGTGTGTGGGACCCCAGGGGCCGGTCATGGTTCGGGGCTTGCCTCCGGTGCGTGAAAGGTTTACACTGTTAACCCGCGCGCCGATACCCTACGGACGCCTCCCCAGACTCCCCCTGCCATGGACGCTCTCTCCCTTTTCGCCGGCACCCCCGCCTGGGCCGCCACGCTCGGCGTGCTGCTGGTGCTGTTCGTGCTCGGCTTTACCGGCGCCCCGCTGTGGGCCTGGGCCGCCGCCGGCTTGGTCGCGCTCGTCGGCTTCGGCGCGCCGATCTGGCTGACCATCACGTTCGCCGTGCTGGCGGCCGTCTTCCTGATCACCCCGATCCGCCGGCTGCTGTCGGGCGCGGTCATGGGGCTGATGAAGAAGCTGGAGTTCCTGCCCGTCATCTCCAGCACCGAGCAGGAGGCCATCGACGCCGGCACGGTCTGGGTCGAGGGCGAGCTGTTCTCGGGCAAGCCTGACGCCACGGCGCCTGCTGGCCCAGGAGTACGCCGGGCTCACGCCCGAGGAGCAGGCGTTCATCGACGGCCCGGTCGAGGACCTGTGCCAGATGGTGGACGACTGGAAGGTGTGGCAGCGCCGCGACTTGTCGGACCCCGTCTGGCAGAAGCTCAAGGACGACCGGTTCTTCGGCCTCATCGTGCCCAAGGAGTTCGGCGGCCATGGCTTCAGCCCGAGCGCCAACAGCGCCATCGTAGCCAAGGTCGCCTCAGCGTCGAGCGCGCTCGGGATCACGGTCATGGTGCCCAACTCGCTGGGCCCGGCCGAGCTGCTGGCGCACTTCGGCACGGACGCCCAGAAGGACTACTGGCTGCCCAAGCTCGCCAGTGGGGAGGCGATCCCCTCGTTCGCGCTCACCGAGCCCGGCGCGGGCTCGGACGCCGGCGCGATCTCGTCGAAGGGCGTCGTGTTCAAGGGCGACGACGGCGAGCTGTACGTCAAGCTGGAGTGGCGCAAGCGCTACATCACCTTGGCCGCCATCTCCGACGTGCTCGGCCTGGCGTTCAAGCTGGAGGACCCCGACGAGCTCTTGGGCAAGGGTAAGGACCTCGGGATCACCTGCGCGCTCGTCCCCACTACTACTGAGGGCGTCGTCCTGGGCAAGCGCCACGACCCCCTAGGCGTCCCGTTCTGGAACTGCCCGACCGAGGGTAAGGACGTCGTCGTCAAGCTGGAGGACGCCGTCATCGGCGGCTCGGCCGGCGCCGGGCGCGGCTGGCGGATGCTGATGCAGTCGTTGGCGGCCGGCCGCGGCATCTCGCTGCCCGCCAGCGCGACGGCCGGGACCCAGCAGGTGGCTCGCGTCGCCGGCGCCCACGCCCTGATCCGCAAGCAGTTCGGGCTGTCCATCGGCAAGTTCGAGGGTATCGAGGAGCCGCTCGCTCGCATCGGCGGCTGGGCGTACACCCTGGAGGCCGCCCGTCGCTACACCAACGGAGCCCTCGACGGCGGAGCGGCCCCGGCGGTCGTGACGGCCATGATGAAGTACAACACGACCGAGCTCTTCCGGAAGGCCATCAACGACGGGATGGACATCCTGGGCGGCAACGCGATCTCGATGGGGCCGCGCAACCCGTTGGCGGCGGCCTACATCGGCGCGCCGGTCTCGATCACGGTCGAGGGCGCCAACATCCTGACGCGGACCCTGATGGTGTTCGGCCAGGGCGCCATCCGCTGCCACCCGTACGCCCTGAAGGAGATGCAGGCGCTGATGACCGGCGACGTCAAGGCGTTCGACGCCGCGTTCTGGCCCCACATCGGCCACGTCGTCCGCAACGCCTTCCGCGGCGTCGGGCTCTCGCTGTCGCGCGGCTGGCTGGCCGGCTCGCCGGTCTCCGGCCCGGCCGCGCGCTACTGGCGGAAGATGGCGTGGACCTCGGCGACGTTCGCGTTCCTGGCCGACTTGGCGATGGGCACCCTCGGTGGCGACCTCAAGCGCAAGGAGAAGCTGACGGGCCGCTTCGCCGACATCTTCTCGTGGATGTACCTCGGCACCGCCGTCCTCAAGCGCTTCGAGGCCGAGGGCCAGCGCGCCGAGGACCGCCCGTTCCTGGACTGGTCGATGCAGTACGCTTTCGCGCAGATCCAGGACGCCTTCGACGGCCTGTTCGCCAACCTGCAGGTGCCCGGCGCGACCTGGCTCTTCCGCGGTCCGCTCGCGGCGTGGAGCCGGCTCAACCGGATCTCGGACCTGCCCTCGGACAAGGTCGGCCACAAGGTCGCCCGGGCGCTCCAGGTACCCGGCGAGCAGCGCGACCGCCTGACGCCGATCACCTTCAAGTCGGCCGACCCGACGCACGCGCTGGGCCGCTTCGACGCGGCGATGGTGCTGTGCTACCAGGCCGAGGGCGTCGTCGCCAAGGTCAAGGCCGCCATCAAGAGCCGCCAGCTGCCCCGCCAGCACCCGGCGACGCTGATCCCGGCCGCCCTGGAGGCCGGCGTCATCACGGCCGACGAGGCCGCCCTGCTCCAGCGCGCCGAGGAGGCCCGCAACGACGCGATCCAGGTGGACTCGTTCGACAACGAGGACTACTTCGCGACGGCCATCGACCCCGACGCGGTCCGCTCGACGACGTCGGGCGACGGCGCGATGGGCGACGGCGCCCCGGCGGTCGGCGAGGTCGGCTTCGGCGGCACGGCGACGACCGACGCCGGCGCGACGACGTGGACCGGCGCGGTTGTGACCGAGGACCCGGCGGCTGAGGAGTCGATCTAGCTCCCTCGGGGGCGACCTTCCGGGGCGGCTCTGCACACGCGGAGCCGCCCCGTCTCTTATGGATTCCTACGACGAGCGCCTCCGCCAGCTGTCCGACGCCGCGCTGGTGCGGATGCTCACCCGCGACCGGGGTGACTACACGGCGGCGGCTCTCGACCGCGCGGCGCACGAGGCCGACCGCCGCGGGCTCGACGTGACACGCCCGGTCCCCGAGTCCGAACTCGTCCGGTGCCCGTCGTGCGACCGCGACGTCGAGCCGGTCGAGCAGCGGGTGCTGCTGCCGACGAGCACCGCAGCCGGCGTCGCAGCGTTCTTGGCTCGTTCGTGCACCGCGTGCGGCCGGACCACGTTCTGGCTCGCCGACCTCTAGAGCCGCCCCACTGGCGGAACGTGTCCGCCAGCGCGGCGCGTCAGCCTCCTGCCCATGCCCTACCTCGACCACGCCGCCACGACGCCGCTCCGCGACGAAGCGCGGGAGGCCATGCTGCCGTGGCTGGGCGTGGCGGGGAACGCGTCGTCGGCGCACCGGGCGGGGCGGCAGGCGCGCGTCGCCGTCGAGCGCGCGCGCGAGCAGGTCGCCCACGTGCTGGCGGCCGAGCCGGGCGAGGTCGTGTTCACCAGCGGCGGCACGGAGTCCGACAACCTGGCAATTCGCGGCGTGCTGACCGGCCCCGCGCGGCGCCACACCGGAAGAGGAGGGCTGGTGACGAGCGCCGCCGAGCACCACGCCGTCCTGCACACGGCCGACGCGCTGGCCGCCGACGGGCACCCGGTCACGATCCTCGACCCGGACGCGAGCGGGCACGTCGCTCCAGAAACCGTCGCCCAGGCGCTGACCGACGAGACGGGCCTGGTCTCGGTCATGTTGGTCAACAACGAGACCGGCGCCGTCCACGACCTCGCCGCCGTCGCCGACGCCGCCCGCCAGCGGGGCGCCGTGACGCATACCGACGCCGTCCAGGCGGCGGGGCTGCTGCCGCTGGCGGTGGACGCGTTGGGCGTGGACCTGCTGTCGCTCTCGGCGCACAAGGTCAGTGGGCCGCAAGGGGTTGGAGCGCTGTTCGTTCGGGCGGGCACCCCGTTCGGAAGCACGCAGACGGGCGGGGCCCAAGAGCGGGGGCGGCGCGGCGGGACCGAGAACGTGGCCGGCGTCGTCGGCTTCGCGACGGCGCTGGCGCTGGCGGAGCAGGAGCGCGCCGAGACCGCCGGCCGACTGGCGGCGCTGCGCGACGGGCTCCGCCAGCGGCTGGCGGCGGCGCTGGGCGACCGGCTCGTGGTGAACACGCCCGACGAGCCCGCCCCCCACATCCTCAACGTCTCCGTCCGCCCCGGGCCGGCCGGCCCGCTCGACGGCGAGATGCTGCTGGCGGCGCTCGACCTGGACGGCGTGATGGTCTCGGCCGGCAGCGCGTGCACGAGCGGGGCGCTCGAGCCCAGCCACGTGCTCCAGGCGCTGGGCCTGGACCGCGAGACGGCCGGCGCGACCGTCCGCTTCTCGCTCGGTCGCGCCACGACCCAGACCGACGTCGCCACCGCGGCCGACGCTCTGGCCCGTATCGTGCAGCGCTTCGACGCCTGCTAGCCATGCCCGACCGCCTGACGGCTCCGTGCTAGTTCGCGAACGGGTGGCCCTCCGGGAGCCGGAGAGACTGCGAGTTCCGGCCGTCCGGGACGAACGGGAGCACGTCGGCGTGGACGGTCCCGGTGGTCGTGTCCAACCACGACGAGTGGTTGAGTAGGAGCACCCCGGGGGCGAGCCGGCCGAGCGCGTAGGTGACGTACCCGGCGCTGAGTCGCTCGATCTCGCTCACGTCGATCTCGCCCGCCGGCTCCAGCGTCGCCGCGTCGTAGATGAACAGCGTCGGGTCGCGCGAGTTGGCCGCGTACAGGCGCCCGTCCATCATCGCGATCCTGAACTCGCGGTTCAGCAAGCGCCCGCGCCCGGTCTCCGCTAGCGTCGCTGGGTCGAGCCGGATCGCAGTGGCCTCGCCGTCCACATAGGTGGCGATGTAGAACGAGGTGGCGTCAGCGGCGACCATCCCGGTCCGCGAAGACGAACGAACGATCTCCCCAGTCCGGGTGTCGATCGCGTCCACGGACTGCCGGTCAGCCTGGCTGTTCCTGTTGCTGAACGAGTAGAGCGTCTCTCCGGAGAGCCGGAGCCCCCCCGACGACGCGCCGCCCACGTCGCCCAAGTCCGTGAGCACCGTGGCCTCGCACACGTCGGGGTCGACGGCGCAGCGCCGGTCGACGGCCCCGATGGCCCCGCTGAACCCGTTCCGCTGAGACCGTAGGAACACGCGGTCGGGGCCGACGAGGAGCGCGGAGACGGAGCGGAGGTCGTTGGGCACCGTGATCCGCCGCTGGACCCGGGCTTGGGCCGGGTCGACCACGTAGACGTAGCGCAGGATGCCGCCGACCAACGCGCGGTCCGGGGTCGCGACCCAGAGGAACCCGTCGGCGTCCATCTGGGCGTCGTACACGGCCATGTCCGGGAACGTGAAGCTCCGGACCACCCGGGGCGGGTCGCTCGGCCCTGTGCCGGGGTCGAACACCGTGACCGACTCCCGCCCGACGTAGGACCCGAAGCCGGCGTAGCCCTGGCGCGCGTCGGGGAGGGCGTCGGCGTGGTCCGTTGCCGCGACGTCGTCGCCGGTGTCGAGGTCCCCGCCGAGCAAGCCCTGCCCGTCGCAACCGAGGAGCGCCAGCGCCAGCGCGCCCGCCCACGCCCAGCGGTGTAGCTGGCGGGTCATGACGTGGGCCGGAAGTAGTAGTAGGCCGTCTCGAGCACGTGGCTCCGTTCGATGTTGTCCGGGAACACGAAGTACCCCCAGTCGACATCGAGGTCGTCGCCGGTCGCCTCGCGGTAGGCGCGCCAGACGAGCTTGGAGCAGTACCACCGGGTCCGGTTGATCTTGGACGTGGTGGCTAGGTAGATGTCGTCGTCCTGAGCCATCGCGTATTCGACGGCCCGGGCGCGCTGGTCCCATGAGGCGTCGGGGTGGTAGCGTACGTGGATGCTCCGGTGGCTTCCATCCCGTCCCCAGTACATCGTAGCCGGCCGTTCGAGGATCTCGTCCTCTACCGGATCCTTCTTGCCTATGGCCTCGAACACTAAGGTGTTGTCACTTTCGAAGACACCTCCTTCGTTCTGGAAAGAACTAAGATCGGTCACGATGGACGTGTGCCCCAAGATCCCGCTCTCCCACCCCGCGAGCCAGCCGCCGTCGACCTCGCCCGAGATGATGTCCCCCACCCACAGCTCCGGCCACGAGATGGTGGGGCCGACGTGGGGGATCCCGGTTCCCCGCTCCGTGAACCCGCCCCCGCCGCTCGTAGGATCGGCGGGGCACTCGATGGCGGTCCTCTCGTCGCACGTATACGGGTCGTACACGCCAGTGGAGCCGCCGTTTAGGCGCGCGGCGTCGAGGCCGTCGCGCGCGGCGGGGACGCGCCCGAACGTCCCGGCCGCGTACAGGTGCGCGTACGACGGGCCGCTGCGCCTCGCGCCTGCCCCCCCGACGACCTCCTGGAAGGTCTCGTAGTCCGTGAACGCGACGTCTAGCTCCTCGCCTGAGCCGGCGAGACGGGCCTGGCTCTGTGACTCCGGGGGCTGGGCGCGCAGGAGGCTGTCGAGGGTCGCGTTGAAGCTGCGGGCGCTGTGGAGGTACCCGGCCTCGTCGAACACGAGCGGAACGAGGACGACCGGGTCGCCGCTGGCCGTCCGGGCGAGGGCGCCGCCCGTCAGGATGCGCTCGGCCACGTCTGGCGTCATGAGCTTCTCGGCTGGGAAGGCGCTCCGTTCGGGTCCGCGCTCGGCGGGGATCGGGGCGGGGACCTGGGTCAAATCCAGTCCCGGTGACTCCACCGACGAATCACACCCCACGACGGTGAGGAGCGCCAGCGCGGCGACGGTTAGAGCCCCAGAAAGTTGGGGGGGGGGGGGGGGAGAACCGCATCAGAATCAGGGGCGGGTGTTCCGGGAACATACGTGAACTCGCCTCGAGGTCAAACCTAGGACGCTTGGGCACCCCGTTCTGTGTGAGCTATGTGTCGGCCCCGTCTTACTAGCGGCGGTACGGTGCCGCCAGTGGGCTGACCGAGCGGGTACGGGCGCTCCCCTACGGGGTCCCCTCTCCCTTCGTGGGACAAGGTGAGTGGGGCGGACGTACACCGCATCGGCCTCCGCGATAGCGGAGCCTCGCAGAGTCGTGAGACGCTACACTAAGCCCCCATGCCCGACCCGACCCCAGACTCCCGGTTCCAGACCCTGGTCCGAGCCTTGCCCGACGTCGTCTCCCGCATCCGCGACGACGGGCTCGTGCTCGACTTCCACGTCCCGCCCGCCTTCGAGACCGAGTTCCCGGCCGGCATGATGGTCGGGCGCCGGCTGCAGGACGTGATCTCGCCCGAGCTCGCCGAGAAGTTCGCCCGGGCCGTCCGGGCCGTCCGCCAGTCCGGCGAGGCGGCCAGCTACGACTACCAGGTCGAGTACGGCTACCAGGTCGAGGCCAAGGGCCGGACGCGGCACCGCGAGGTCCGCGTGGTGCCCGTCGGGCCGGACGAGGTGCTCTCGATGCTCCGCGACGTCACCGACCTGCGCGACAACGAGGTCGCCCTGGAGCGGTCGCGCGCCGAGCTCCGCGCGCTGGCGGCCCACCTGCAAGAGGTGCGGGAGGAGGAGCGGACGCGGCTGTCGCGCGAGGTCCACGACGTGCTCGGCCAGCAGCTCACGGCCATCCGCCTAGGCGTCGGCTGGTTCGGCCGCCACTACGCCGGCGACCCCGCCGCCCAGGCCCGGCTGGCGGACGTCCGCGAGACCATCGACGAGACCCTGAGCCACGTCCGCCAGATCGCCTCGGACTTGCGCCCCGGCGTGCTCGACGACTTCGGGCTGGCGAGCGCGGCGCAGTGGCAGACCAAGCGGTTCGAGGAGCGGACGGGTTTGGCGTGCCGCCTGGACGTCCAGGGCTCGGCCGAGCCCCCGCCCGAGGTCGCGACGGCCGCGTTCCGGGTGCTCCAGGAGTCGCTCACCAACGTCGCGCGCCACGCCCAAGCCCAAAGCGTAGCGATCACGCTCGTGCTCGGGCCCGGGTCGGTCCGGCTCGTCGTCTCCGACGACGGCTGCGGGTTCGACGCCGACCGCGTGCAGCGGCGGTCCTTGGGTTTGGTCGGGATGCGCGAGCGCGCGCACGCGCTGGGGGGCACGCTGGAGGTGCGCGGCGTGCCTGGCCAGGGGACCGCCGTGGAGTGTACGTTGCCGTTCGACCCCGTCCCCGACGCCGAATGACCCGAATCGCTATTGCCGACGATCACGTGCTCGTGCGCCGCGGGCTGGCGGAGCTGCTGCGCGAGATGGACGACCTCGACGTGGTCGCCGAGGCCGCGTCGGGCGAGGAGCTGCTCCGCGCCCTGCGCGACACCGAGGTGGACGTCGTCGTGATGGACATGAACATGCCCGGGCCCAGCGGCCTGGACCTGGTGAAGTCGATCCTGAGCGAGTTCCGGGCGATGCCGATCCTGGTGCTCTCGGCCCACCCCGAGGACCAGTACGCCGTCCGCGTCGTCCGCGCCGGGGCCAAGGGGTACCTCACGAAAGAGAGCGCCGAGGCCGAGCTGGTGGCCGCCATCGAGCGCGTGACCTCGGGCCAGCGCTACCTGTCGCAGACGCTGGCCGAGTCCCTGCTCCAAGCCCTGGACGCCGGCCCGGACGACGAGCCGCACGCCACGCTGTCCGACCGCGAGTACCAGGTCCTGCGCCTGCTCGCCTCCGGCATGACCGCCAGCGCCATCGGCGAGCACCTGTCGCTGAGCGTCAAGACGATCTCGACCTACCGGAGCCGCCTGCTCCAAAAGATGGGGATGGCCAACAACGCCGAGCTCACGCGCTACGCCCTGGAGAACGGGCTGGTGGACTAAGCCACCCGGGCGTCCGCGCGGCGAGAGCGCGCCGTGCCCGACTCGCGGTGACCACCTGCCGGGGAGCGGAGGCGCAGCACGGTTCGAGACTAGAGCGGCCGCTGGTCCTCGCTCGCGGCCCCCGCCAGTCGTCGAAACGGAGGGCCGTCCTCGGCGCGGTGGGTCCTGTGGGTGCGGAGGGACCAGCGCCCGACGGACGGCGCCCCGGGGCCGCTCCCCAAACTCTCGGCCTGACCCGTCCGCGGCCCCATCGCGTCCGCCGGCGGGTGCGATCTTGCCGCGCCCCCCGACGCCTGTGACCCGCACCGAACCCCTCGACGCACGGCCCGACCGACCGCTGATCCTGGTCGCCAACGACGACGGGATCGACGCGGCCGGCATCGCCGCGCTGGCGACGGCGATGCACGGGCTGGGGACCGTCGCCGTGGTGGCCCCATTTCAGGAGCAGAGCGCCGTCGGCCACGCGATCACGATCCGGGACCCGATGCGCGTCCACCCGTGGGCGTTCGACGGGCCCGGGGGGGCGGTCTGGGCGCGCGCCGTCACCGGCACCCCGGCCGACTGCGTCAAGATCGCCGTCCAGAAGCTGCTGCCGCGGCCGCCCGACCTGGTCGTCTCCGGCATCAACCACGGCCCCAACACCGCCGTCAACGTGATGTACTCCGGCACGGTGAGCGCCGCGACCGAGGCCGCCATCCTGGGCATCCCGTCCATCGCCGTCTCGCACGGCGCCTGGCGCCCCAAAGACTTCGAGGCCGCCGGCCGCGCCGCTACGCATCTGGCCGAGCGCGTGCTCGCTGACGGGCTCCCGCCAGACGTGCTCTTGAACGTCAACGTCCCCGACTTGCCCCACGCCGAGATCCAGGGGACGCGCGTCACGCGCCAGGCGCGGTCGCGGTGGCAGGAGGAGTTCGAGGAGCGCCGCGACCCCATGGACCGCCCGTACTACTGGCTGGGCGGCCAGTTCATCGACCTCGACGGCGGCGCCGACACCGACTTGGCCGCGCTCGCCGACGGCTTCGTCTCCGTCACCCCGCTCCACCTCGACCTGACGGCCTACGACCACTTCGCCGCCGTCCAAGCCCTGACCGAATCACGTGCCTGAGATGCCCTCCGCGGGAGACCCCGCCCCCGACTTCGCCACGACGGATCAGACCGGCGCGGCGGTCCGACTGGCGGACTTCGCCGGCCGGCCGCTGGCGCTCTACTTCTACCCCAAGGACGACACCCCGGGCTGCACCAAGCAGGCCTGCAACCTCCGCGACCACACCCAGGACCTCACGGACGCGGGCGTCGCCGTCGTCGGCGTCTCGCCCGACGACTCCGCCAGTCACCAACGCTTCGCGGGCAAGTACAGCCTCCCGTTTCCCCTGCTGGCGGACCCCGACAAGGAGATCCTGACGGCCTACGGCGCCTGGGGCGAGAAGAACCTGTACGGCCGCAAGAGCATGGGCGTCAAGCGGACGACGTTCCTGATCGGCCCGGACGGCACCATCTTGCACGTGTTCAAGCGTCCCAAGACCGACCGCCACGCCCAGGAGATCCTGGACAAGCTCAGCGCCCTCGCGGACTAGCGCGTCCGCCCAAGTCCCGGCGCCCGCGACCCGCCAGTGGCTCCGCGCTCGTGACCGCGCTTCCCCTTGACGACTGCTGATCCGTGCCTTCACCCCTCTAAAAACATGCTCGTAGCCGGAAACTGGAAGATGAACCTGGGCCTAGCCGACGCCGTCCGCCTGGCCTCCGAGGTCGCGCGCGACGGGGCGGACGGGCCGGTCGACGTGGCCGTGTGCCCGCCGACGATTTGGCTGGAGGCCGTCGCCGAGCGGCTGAAAGGCTCGGGCGTCCGGCTGGGCGCGCAGAACGTGCACCCGGCGGAGTCGGGCGCGTTCACCGGCGAGGTCTCGGCGTCGATGCTGGCCGAGGTCGGGGCGCGCTACGTCATCGTCGGCCACAGCGAGCGGCGGCAGGTGTTCGGCGAGAGCGACGCGTTCGTGGCCGAGAAAGCGAGCGCGGCGCTGGCGGCCGGGCTGGTCCCCATCGTCTGCGTCGGCGAGACACTGGATCAACGCGAGTCGGGCGACGCCCAGGCGACGGTGCTCGGGCAACTGGCGGCGTCGCTGGATGGGGTGGAAGTGGCGGACGCGTCCCAGATCGTGGTCGCCTACGAGCCCGTCTGGGCCATCGGGACGGGCAAGACGGCGACGCCCGACCAGGCCCAGGCCATGCACGCGGCCATCCGCACGGCCCTTGCGGACCGCTTCGCCGGCGGCGACGGCGTCGAGATCCTGTACGGCGGCAGCGTCAAGCCCGGCAACGCGGCCGAGCTGTTCGCCCAGCCCGACCTCGACGGCGCGCTCGTCGGCGGCGCCAGTCTGGACGCGGAGTCCTTCGCCGCCATCGCCGCGGCGGCCCGTGCGGCGAGCTAGCCTCCTGCTCGCTCTCGTGCTGGCCGGCTGCGGCGGGAGCGGCACGTCCGCCCGCCTCGACGCGGGGGCGCAGAGCTACCGCGCCGACGAGCCCGGCTTCGCCGCCGACGCCGTCGCGACGGTGCGCGACGGCGAGACGGGCATCGACCTGGCCCTGGGCGTGCCGCCGAGCTCGCTCGTCTTCCTGGGGTCCGCCGACTCCCTGGTCGCCATCGCCCGGTGGACGGTCAGCGTCCAGGCGCCCGGCCGGCCCGCCCGCACCGTGAGCCCCGTCGACACCGTGAGCGCGCGGACGAACGCCCAGACCCGAGACGCAAGGCTCGTCTGGCGGACCGTCCGCGTCCCGGTGCCCCCCAATTTCTACAGCGTCGCCGTGACGCTGGAGGACCGCGCGAGCGAGCGGACGGGCCGGCGCGAGCTCCAGGTCGAGGTCTTCGCCCCGGCCGACCGCCCGGACCTGAGCGCGATCCGGCTGGAGGGGACGACCGGCCGGGGGACCGGCCCCGTGGACGCCACTTCGGTCCCGGCCGGGCTCGACTCCCTGCGCGCCGTCACCCAGGCGACCGCCGCGCCCGACGGCGCCGAGATCGTGCTGTCGGTCGTCCGGCTGCGCGCGGACCAGGAGCCGGCGCCGCCGCTAGTCGCGGCCACGCCCGCGCGCGGCTCCTTGGCTCGCCGCGGCGTCGACGCGACCCGGCCCGACACCGTCCAGGTCGTCCGCCAGCGCGTCGGGGAGGCCGACGCCGCCCTCGACGTCCGAGTCCCGCTGCCTGGGCTCGACCCCGGCGTCTACACCGTCCGCCTGGACCTGGTCGGCCCGGACGGCGTGGCGCTGGACACCGAGAGCCGCACGGCCGTGGTGCGCCGGCGCGACTTCCCCGCGCTGACCCGGCTGGGCGACCTGGCCGAGCCCCTGGTTTACCTCGGCACCGAGCGCGAGGTGCAGGCCATCGTGCAGGCGGAGGGGGCGGGCAAGCAGGCCGCCTTCGACCGGTTCTGGGGCGAGCGCCTGGACGACCGCCGGCTGGCGGCCGCGACCGTCCGCGCCTACTACGACCGCGTCGAGGAGGCCAACCGCCAGTTCTCGGCCTACAAGGAGGGCTGGAAGACGGACCCCGGGATGGTCCTGATCCTGTTCGGTCCGCCCCGGTACATCGAGGCGACGCCGGACGGCGAGCGCTGGGTGTACGCCCAGGGCGGCGCGGCGCCGCCGTTCTTCGACTTCGAGCAGACGGCCGGCCGGCCGGGCGGGTCGGGGCTGTTCTCGGTCTTGACCCTGGTCCGCGACCGCGCCTACGCCGAGGCGTGGCAACGCGCGCGCGTGCAGTGGCGGAGCGGCATCGTGCCCTAGCGTCCCCTCCAAGCTGGGTCACCTCCGCGCTCTATAGACGGGCAAGGTGCGGACGCCGCTGGGTTCGCCGGCCTCGCGCTTTAGATCCGCCAGTGGGAACGGGCGCGTGCCCGGACGGCGCTAGATTGCCGCGTCCCCCCCGACACCCGATGCCCGGACCGCGCGCCCGCCTCTTGGTCAGCGGCGACCTCCACCTAGGTCGCTACCCGAGCCGCGTCCCGCCCGGCGACCCCGCGCTGGCGGTCGACGCCGTCGTGCGGTCGGTCGTCGACCAGGCCGTCGAGCGCGGCGTCGACGCCGTTGTGCTGACGGGCGACGTCGCCGACGAATCCAACAAGTACTTCGAGGCCTACGGCGTGCTGGAGCGGATGCTCCACCGCTTGCAGGACGCCGGCATCCCCGTCTACGCCGTCGCCGGGAACCACGACTACGACGTGCTGGGCTCGGTCGCGGACGCCGTCGGGGCCGGCATCACCGTCCTGGGCCGAGGGCAGGAGTGGGGCTCGGCGACGCTGGAGGTGGGGGGGAGCCCCGCCGTCCGGTTTGCCGGCTGGTCGTTCGCCGGGCCGCACGTGCACGCCTCGCCGCTCGACACTTGGCCCGGCGCCACAGGCGACGTGCCGGTGATCGGCGTCGTCCACGCCGACCTCGACGCCTCCGGCAGCCCGTACGCGCCCGTCACGACCGCCAGCCTGGCCGCCTCGGGCGCCAGTGCCTGGCTGCTCGGCCACGTCCACGCGCCCTGCCTAGCGACCGATGCGGGCGTCCCGGTCCTGTACCCCGGCTCGCCCCAGCCGCTCGACCCCGGCGAGACCGGGGCGCACGGCGCCTGGATCGTCGAGGTCGGCGACGACGGCGGGGTCACGGCCGAGATGCTGCCCGTCGCGACGGTCCGCTACGACGCGCTGGCGGTCGACGTGAGCGGGGCGGCCGACGCGACCGAGTTGCGCGAGCGCGTGGCGGTCGCGCTGAGGGAGCACGGGGAGCGGCTGCGCCAAGGCGCGCCCGCGCTGCGCCGCGCCGTCGTCCGGCTGGAGCTGGCGGGCCGGACGACAGCCTACCGCGCCGTCGAGACCGTCACCGCCGAGCTGGAGGCCAGCGGCGAGACCACGACCGGCGGGCTCACCCTCACCATCGACCGCGTCTCCGACCGCGTGCGCCCGGCGCTCGACCTGGCCCGGCTGGCGACGGGCAGCGGGCCGGTCGCGACGCTCGCCGGGCTGGCGCTGCGGATGGAGCGGGGCGAGCCGAGCGACGGCGACCTCGGGCTCATCCGCCGCGGCGTCGAGGCGCTCCAGCAGGCGCGTCGCGCGCGCGTCTTCGAGCCCCTGGCCCGCAACGCTCGGCTGGACGCCGACCTCCGCGCCGAGGCCGTCCGCAGGCTCAGCCGCCAGACCTACCGGCTGCTGGACGAAGCGCTGACCCAGAGGCCTTCCGACCACGCCACCCCCGACGAGGACCCGCCCGCCCCGCCCGCGCCCGGCGCCTCCGCCAGCGGGGCCGACGCCAACCCGCAGGCCGCCGCCAGCGCGCCGCCTCCCTCCTCAGGAGACGGCGCCGTCGGCCCCGAGCCGCGAAGCGCCGAGAGCTAGGCCGCGCCCGCACCTACCCTCACCCGGGACGCCCTCCCCTCCGAGGACACGAAGGAGACTCGACCCCTTAGCCAGGTACCCGATGGACCGCCTCGACCTCTCCGCCGTCACCGTCCGCACGTTCTACGGCCAGCCGATGCACGGGCTGGCGGCCGAGGACCTCGGGCCGGGCGTCAACGTCGTCTACGGCCCCAACGGGCAGGGCAAGACCACGCTGGCGCGCGCCATCCACGGCGTGCTGTGGCCCGAGACCGTCGCCGCCCAGCGGCCCACGTACACCGCCGCGTTCCACTACGCCGGCGACGACTGGACCGTCGACTTCGACGCCGGCGTCCCGCGCTACCTCCGCGGCGACCGGCCCGCCGACCGGCTCCCGCTGCCCGACGCCAGCTACCGCGACCGCTACGAGCTGTCGCTCAAGGACCTGCTCTTGGCCGACGGCGACGCCTTCGCCGACGTCGTCCGCCGCGACGCCGCCGGCGGCGTCGACCTCGACCAAGCCCGCGACAGGCTGGGCTTCAGGGCCGCGCCGACCCAGCGGCTCAAGATCACGGCCGAGGCCGAGGAGGCCGCGCGCGGCGTCCAGCGCCGCCAGCACCAGCTCGACGCGCTGCGCGCCCGGGAGCAGTCGCTGGGCGAGATCGCCGACCGCGCCGCCCAGGCCACGGACGCCGCCGACCTCGCGGACCTGTACCGCGTCCTGGAGGACGCCCACGACCGGACCGACGCCGCCGACGCCGCCGACCGCGTCGTGGCCGGCTTCCCCGGCGCGCTCGCCCACGTCGCCGCCGACACCCAGGAGCGCTACGACGACCACGTCACCGCCGTCCGCAAGGCCGAGGGGCGGCGGGCGGACGCGGAGGCGGCCCGGGACCAGGCGCGCGCGGCGCTGGCGGAGCACGGCTGGGACGAGGTGAACCTGCCCGAGACCGCCGAGATCGAGAGCCGCGCGCGCGAGGTGGAGGCGGCGACGCGGGCGCTCGAGGACGCCGAGCGCGCCCGGGCCGCGGCCGCCGAGCGCGAGCGGATCGCGCGCGAGACGCTGGGCGGCCACATCGACACCGCGCCGACGGTCGACGTCGCGGCGCTGGGCGACGTCGCCGAGTTCGCCCGCCAGTCGAGCGCCGTCCGGGGCCGGCGCGACGAGCTCAACGCCCGGCTGCTGGCGGCGAAGTCGCGCTTGAACGCCGTCCGCTTCCACGACGCCGACGAGCTGAACCGCGCCGCCGACCTGCTGCGCCGGTGGCTGGCCCACACCGTCGAGGCCGAGAGCCGGCCCCAAGGCCTGGGGCCACGGCCGGTCTGGGTCGGCGCCGCCGTGCTGGCCGTGGCCGCCGTCGCGCTGGCCCTTCTGGTCACGCCCGGCGCGTGGTGGCTGCTCCTGGGCGCCGCCGCGCTGGCGGCCGTCGCCGTCGCGCTCGGGAAGAAGCAAGAAGCCGTCGCCAGCCCGGCCGACTCCGCTCGGGAGGCGTTCGCCGTGCTGACCGTGCCGCCGCCCGTGGACTGGTCGCCGGCCGTCGTCCAGAAAAAGCTGAGCCTGGTCGAGCGCGACGCCCTCGACCAAAAGGAGCGCGAGATGTGGCAGGCGTCGATCTCCGAGATCGAGCGGACCCTGCTGGCCGTCGACTCCGACAGCAAGGAGCTCGACGCCCAAGGCCAGTCGTTGGGCGAGACCCTGGGGTTGGACGTGCCGGACGCGCCCGAGACGCTCCACTTGCTCACCCGCAACATCCTGGCGTGGCAGAGCGCCGCCCGCGACCTGGGCGTCGCCGATGCCGCTCGGGACCAGGCGCGCGCGTCGCTGCAGACGGCGCTCGACCTGCTGAACCACGTCCTGGACGGGCTCCCCGTCGAGCCGGCCGTCGACGCGGCGTCGGCGGCGGGCGTGGTCTCGCGCGTGACCCGGGAGGCGGCCGAGCGCGAGCGGCTGCGCGCCGAGGCAGCTCAGCTAGATCAAGCCGTGCGGTCCGCCAGCGAGCGGCAGCACGAGGCCGAAGCCGCCCGCGACGCGTTCCTGGCCCGGCTGGGACTGGCGGAGCCCGCCGCCGAGGGCGTCGGCTCCTTGGTGTCGGCCTACGGCGCCTACACGGCCGCCGTCGCCGAGCAAGCCCGAACGCGCGCCGTCGCCGAGGAGGCCGTCACGCGTGCCCGCAACCACACCCGATTTACCCCGGAGGCCGGCGGCCTGGACCGCCAGTCGCTGGCCGCCGCGCGCGCCGCCGCCCAGGCCCGGGCCGCCCGGCGCGACGAGTGGCTCGAGGAGAAGGCCTCCATCCAGGCCCTCGTCGGGGAGGCGAGGCG
This sequence comes from Rubricoccaceae bacterium, assembly GCA_963789285.1. Taxonomy (GTDB): domain Bacteria; phylum Bacteroidota; class Rhodothermia; order Rhodothermales; family Rubricoccaceae; genus Rubrivirga. The sequence continues at coordinate 171,962 of CAWBJZ010000004.1, read as the reverse complement.
CGCCTCGGCGCTCGCCGCCGCCCACGCCGAGCACGCCCGGGCGCTGGACGCGCTCGAATCCAGCTACCACACCCAGGCCGATGCCCTCGTGGGCCACGCCCTGGCGGAGTTCGTGGCCGAGGAGACCCGGGACCAGCACCTGCCGGTCGTGTTCAAGCGCGCGCGCGAGGTGCTGGCCGAGATCACCGACGACCGCTTCCGCCTGGACTTCGACGGCGAGGCCGGCACGTTCCGCGCCTTCGACGCCGTCCGGGGCCGGGCGTACGGGTTGGACGAGCTGTCGTCGGGCACGCGGCTGCAACTCCTGCTGGCGGTCCGGCTGGCGTTCGCCGAGCAGCAGGAGGTGGGCGTCCGCCTGCCGATCCTGCTGGACGAGGCCCTCGCCAACTCCGACGACGAGCGCGCCGGCGCCATCGTCCAGGCCGTGCTCCGGCTGTGCCGCCAGGGCCGCCAGGTGTTCTACTTCACGGCCCAGGCCGAGGAGGTCGCCAAGTGGCGCCGCCTGGCCGACGAGCACCCCGACGTCGAGTGCCGCTTCGTCGGGCTCCCGAGCACCGCCGCCCTGGTCGAGGTGGACGTCCAGGCGACGCCTACCGACGAGACCACACGCCGAGTGCCGGACGCGGACGGCATGGGGATGGCCGAGTACGCCCGCGCTGCCGGCGTGCCGCCGTGGACGGGCTGGGACGCCATCGAGGCCCTGCACGTGTGGTACCTGCTGGACTCGCCCGCCGAGGTCCAAGCGTGCCTGCGGCGCGGGTACCTCACCTGGGGCCAACTGGCGTCGGCCCAGGAGCGCGGCAAAACCGTTCCCGTCGCGGACTTCGGACGCGTCGCGCGCCGCGCTCGCGCCGTCCGCGCGTGGCAGCAGGCGTGGCGGCAGGGGAGGGGCGCCCGCGTCGACCGCGCGGCGCTGGAGGCCACCGACGCCGTCACCGACGCGTTCATCGACGAGGTGGACGCCCTGTGCGGCGACTGCGACGGCGACGCCCGCGAGCTGCTCGACTGCCTGGAGCGCGGCGACGTGGCCCGCTTCCAGGTCCGCCAGCTCGAACGCCTGGAGGCGACCCTCGCCGACGGCGGCTACCTGTCGCCCGACCCCCGGTTGTCGGACGCCGAGATCCGCCGCCGCGTCGCCGAGGCCGTCCCCCACCCGGACGCCATCGACGACGCCTTCGACGTGCTCGCGCGCGTCCGCCAGCAGGCCGAGGCGGTGGGGGCGTAGCGCACCGGCCGGCCTCCAACCGTACCTCCGCAACCCGGCACGGCTTCGGGCCGGGGCAGGAGGGGCCCGCCGAGCGACGGCGCGTGCCCGAACTGGCGGCGGCGGAGCGCCCCGCCGACGTGCTCAGCCAGGCGCTGGCGGCACCCGCTCCAGACCCTCGGCAGGATGGGGAGCGGTCTAGCGCGAGAGGGACCAAGGCGCCGCCTCCGCGACGAGGCAAGGGCGCCCCCTGAGTTGGTGCCGTCCGAGAGCATCCGAGCGCGCGGATCGGCCTCCGGTGCGACCTTCGGGTCCACCACCCTGGCTCCCATGCTCCGAAACGCCTTCACCCCGCCCTGCGGGTTCGACCTCGCCACGACGACCGTCGTCACCCAGGAGGGCCTGGGGGCCATCGCGTACTGGGGCTTCCGGCTGGTGCTCCACCCGGACGGCTCGTGCTTCGTCCACGAGACGTACTACGACGAGCGCGAGGGCCTGCTGGGGATCGCGCGCGAGCCCGCCCGGCCCTGCGGCGACGACGCGGGCGAGATCCGCGACACGTTGGAGCGGATGGAGGAGGGGCTCGCCGAGCCGGCCCTGCGCCTGCTCGACTTCGACCAGCCCGCCGTCGGCGCGTCCGGCGACGGCGCCGGCGGGGAGCCGACGCTCTAGGCCGTCCGCCGCCACGCTGGCGGAGGCCGTCCGCCCGCCTCCGCGGAGGACGTCCGCCAGTGGGACGGAGGGCCGGCTAGAACGTGCTCCCGAGGTAGACCGCGTTCAGCAGCAGGCCGTCGGTGCCCCACCAGAAGGCGCGGAACGACGGGCCGAAGTCCATCAGGACCACGCGCCCGGCGCCCTGCCGGCCGGCCTTGAGCGCCGCCGCGCCGGGGAAGCGGGCGAGGTTCTCGCGCGACGAGTACCCGCTCAAGAGCGGGGCTTGGGCGTAGACGCCGACGTCCTGGCCCGAGCCCGGCGCGCCGGGCTCGAACAGCGCCGAGCCGCGCTTGAACACGGCCACGCGCTCGGGGTAGCCGTAGCCCAGCGGGTGCGTGGGGTCCAGCGTCATCTCCAGGATCGAGCCGCCCAGCGCCTGGGCGCCGCGCGCGGCGTCGAGGTCGGCGTAGGCGCGCGAGGTCGAGTCGGTGGGGGTGGGGCGGAGCTCCGTGGAGAGCATCCCCGCCCGGGCCGCCCACTGCGCGCCGCCTTGGACGCCCACGAGCACGCCGCCGTCGCGCACCCACGACTGGAGCCGCGCCGTCGCCGCCGAGTCCAGCGTGTTGTAGCCGCCGTCGGCCAGGACGATCGCGGTGTAGCCGTCCAGGTCCGGCAGGCGCTCGGTGTCCAAGAGCGAGACCGGCTGGCCGATCCGCTCGGCGAGCAGGTGCCACACCTCGCCGACGCCGTAGGGGCTCGTCCCCTCGCCCGCCAGCAGGGCGACCTTCGCCTGAGGCAAGACGGGCCACGACTGGCTGCCCAGGTCGTAGCCGGCGGGCGTCCGCCCGGAGTCGAGGGCGTAGGCGAGCACGTGGTCCTGGGCGACGGCCCGGGCCACGATGGCGTGGACCGAGTCCGGGTCCGCCCCGCTCCCGCGCACCGGCACCACCAGCGTGCCGCGCTCGAACGACTGGCGCGCGCCGCCGGCGGAGGCCTCAAACGGGGTCTGGGCCAGCCGCACGCGGACGCCGGCGTCCTGCAACCGCCGCAGCGTGCGCGGCGCGAAGTAGCGGGTCCAGGGGATCGCGTAGGCCACCTGGGCGCGCCCGCCCACCAGCTGGCCGCCGTCGAAGGCGGGGTCGACGGGCGCGCCCATACGCGGCGGGCGGCTGACCTCGGCGGTGACGGCGCCGTACGCCAGCGGGAAGGTCCAGGCCGAGACGTCGTAGAACAGGCTGTCGGTGTAGCTCAGCGTCCGCTCCATGGCCGCCGTCACCAGCCGGCCCTGCGTCTGGTCGAGCGGGACGACGTAGGCCTGGCCGGCGCGGAACGTCCGCCCCTCGGCCTGGACATCCTCCTGGAGCGGGTGGATCTGGACCCGGCTCCGCGCCAGCGTCTGCGCCAGCGCCTGCCCGCGCGTGCGGCGGTCGTCGAGCGCGATCAAGTAGGCGCCCCGGTTCGGACGCTCGCCGTAGAACTCGCGCGCGTGCTCCAGCAGCCGCTGGCGGAGCGCGACGGCGGCGCGCAGCGTCGAGACCGACGTCGCGAGCTGGTTGCGGACGGTCACGGCGTAGGTCAGCAGTCCGTTCTGCTCCGTCTCGCGCAGCAGCGCCCGGCTCGACGCCTGCTCGAACAGGATGCCCACGGCGCCGTTGACGTCGGGGTACGTCGAGCCCTTCCCGTAGTAGAAGTCGTCGAAGCTCTCCCCGCTGTAGTACAGCTGGCCGATGCGGTCGAGCTCGGCGGCGTGGAAGTCGGCGATGTCGCTCGTGAGCGCGAACGTCTCGGCGGGCGTGTTGGGGTTGTTGCGGGACGGGATGCCGGGCTGGAAGAAGAACGTCGCCTCCGACCCCATCTCGTGGTGGTCGGTCGAGACCTGGGGCCGCCAGCTGTGCCACCACGCCATCCGCCCCCGGCTCTCCTTGAGCTCGGTCGGAAGCCAGTCGCGGTTGAGGTCGAAGAGGTAGTGGTTGGTCCGCCCGGCGGGCCACGCCTCGCGGTGCTCGCGGTCGCCGGGGTCGGCGTTGGGCGCGGAGGTCCCGCGCCATCCGTTGACCCAGTCGGCGAAGCGGTCGCGCCCGTCGGGGTTGAGGAGCGGGTCGAGGAGCACGACGGCCTGGTCGAGCTGGCGGTCGATCTCGGCGCCCTGGCCGGCGGCGAGGTGGTAGAGGTAGACGAGCGCGGCCTCGGTCCCGGACGCCTCGTTGCCGTGGACGGAGTACCCCTGGTAGACCACGACCGGCATCGCGTCCAGCGCCCCCGTCGTGGTGCCCTCGCTCAGCCCGACGTTGGCGGCCTGGATCTGCGCCAGCCGGCCGTGGTTGCCTGGCGAGGTCACGATGGCGTGGACCAGCCTCCGCCCCTCGTACGTCTCGCCGTGGAATCCGACGGTCACGCGCGGGCTGGCGGCGGCGACGGCCTCCAGGTAGCGGACGACCTCGTCGGGCCGCGTGTGCCGCTCACCGATGGTGTAGCCCAGGACCTGGTCGGGCGTGGGGACAGCCGGGTCGTAGGACGCCGTCTCGGCGACGGCGTACGGCGTCGCTAGCGGCACCTGGGGCTGGGCGGAGGCGCCTAGGGCAAAGAACAGGGCGGCGAGCGAGAAAGCGGAGCGCATGAGGGCGTTGAGGACGGTGCTCGAACCTACCGATGCCTAGGCGGCCACCGTGCCCGTACCGACCGCGGACCCGTGGAGACGCCCTGCTGGGGCGTCTGCGTTCGGCGTCACCTGCCCCGCTGGCGGCGGCGCTCCGCCAGTGGGGCATTCGCATTCGGCAGGGCGGACACCGTGGACGGGGTCCCTACGGGTGGCGCTCGGCTCCTCGCTAGACGCCACGAGCGACCGGCGGGCGCCTTCCGCCAGTCGTGCTCGGCTGGCGGACACAGTGAATTGTGTCCCCACGGGCGCGTCGGGCCATCGCGGCCTAGCAACCCCGACGGGGGGCGCCAGTTGGCGCGGATGGGCTCCCGCTTCGTCCGCGACTTCCCCGTCTACTTCGGGTGGCCCGTCACGGCCGCGGCGGCGGTCGCGATGGCGGCGACGCTGCCGGGGCAGACGGCGGGCGTCTCGCTCTTTATCGACTCGTTCATCGCCGACCTGGATCTGAGCCGGGGCGCGGTCTCTCTGGCCTACACCGGGGCGACGGTCGGCTCGGCGGCGGTGTTGCCGTTCGCGGGCCGCGCCCTCGACCGCTGGGGGCCGCGCCGGGGCGTGGTCGTGATCGCGACGCTGTTCGCCCTGGCCGTGGTTGGCATGAGCCAGGTGCGCGGGCTGGCGACGCTGGCCGTCGGGTTCTTCCTGCTGCGGGCGCTCGGGCAGGGGTCGCTGAGCCTGGCCGCGATCCACGTCGTCAACCTGTGGTTCGTGCGGCGGCGCGGCGTGGCGGTCGGCGTGATGGGGCTGGGGATGGCCGGCGCGCTGGCGGTCGTGCCCGGGCTGATCGAGCGGGGCATCGACGGCGTCGGCTGGCGGATGACCTACGCCTGGATGGGCGCGGCCGTGGCTGCGGTGCTGCTGCCGGTTGGGATCGCGTTTTTCCGCCGGCACCCCGAGGCGTACGGGCTGGTGCCCGACGGCGCGCCCGGTCCGCCGGACGCGCGCCCCGAGCCGTCGGTGACGCTGGCTCAGGCGCGCCGGACGTTGCCCTTCTGGGTGCTCACCGCCGGCCTGGCGACCACGGCGTGCCTCGGCACCGCGCTCCTGTTCCACCACGTCGACGTCATGGCCTCGGGCGGGCTGACGCGGGCGCAGGCCGCGCTGCTGTTCGTCCCGTATGGCGTGCTGACGGCCGCGTCCAGCCTGGGGGCGGGGGTGATCCTGGACCGCGTCGGGCCGGGCCGCGTGTTCGGCGTCGGGCTGGCGCTCTACGCCGGGATGCTGGCGGCGGCGCCCGGCTTGACGACGGAGGCGGGCGTGCTGGCCTACGGGGCCGCGTTCGGGCTGGCGCAGGGGACGCTGGGCAACGTCGGCGGGAGCGCCTACGCGCACTTTTTCGGGCGCGCCGAGATCGGCGCCATCAAGGGGTTCACGCACACCGTCTTCGTGGCGGCCACGGCCGTCGGACCGCCCTTGGTGGCGTTCGGGCAGGGCGCGTGGGGCTACGGCCCGACGCTGAGGCTGCTGGCGCTCGTCCCCGCCGGGCTGGCGGTGCTCGCGTGGCTGCGGCTGGACCGGGCTCACCCCGCCGGCCAGATCCCGAGCTGACGGCGGAGCAGCACGACCTGCCCCAGGTGGTGGCTGTTGTGATCGGCCGCTAGCAGCACCTCGCGGAGCAGCGTGTAACCGGGCGCGTGTCGCTAACTCCGCCACCAAGTCGCCGGTCTCGGCGAGCGCCACCAGCGCGTCGAGGTCGGCCAGGAAGGCGGAGACGGCCGCGTCCCACTCGCCCGGGTCGGCGTCGCGGTCGGGCCAGTAGTCGTCCGGCCATCGCTTCTCGGCGTAGGCCGGGTCGCGCACGAACTCGAGGATGTCGGCCTGGGTGTACCGCACGTGCTCCAGCAGCTCCCACAGCGAGTGCGGCGAGCCCGCGGGCCGGTCGTTGACGCGCTCCGCCGGGACGCCAGCCAGCGCGGCGGCCGCGTCGACGTGGGCCTGGCGCCCGCGCAGCAGCGCCGCCAGCTCGTGGCGGAGCCTTCGGTCGGCGTCGAGGCCGGAGGGGGGAGGCGGCATCGTTGAATCGGACTTGAAGGGGGGTCGCTGTCGGAACATAGAGTTACGAGACCGGCTTCCAAGGACATAGCGCGCGGGAACTCACGCGCACGTCCTCGCGCTCGCCCCGGTACGCCGTACCGGAGACCGCCAGCTCTCCCCGTTGACAGCTGACCACCCGAACGCCCCGCTTCTACCTCCGACTCTCATGTCCACCCTCCGCACCCTCTCCCTCTTCGTCGCCCTGGTCCTCACGGGCTGCGCGACCTCCAACGCCCAGGTCCAGACGTCGTACGACTACGACCCGACCGAGGCCCTGACCGCCGAGACCCAGGCTTCGCTGACGCCCATGCAGGTGATCATGCGCTTGAAGGACGGCAACGCGCGGTTCATGGCCGATGAGGCCGTCGAGCGCGACTTCTTGGGTCAGGTCCGCCAGACGGCCGGTGGCCAGTACCCGATGGCGGCCATCCTGGGCTGCATCGACAGCCGCGTGCCCCACGAGATCGTGTTTGACAAGGGCGTCGGCGACATCTTCTCGGCGCGCGTGGCCGGCAACTTCGTCAACACCGACATCCTGGGCTCGCTGGAGTTCGCGACGGCCGCGGCCGGCTCCAAGGTCGTCGTCGTGCTGGGCCACACCGAGTGCGGCGCCGTCAAGGGCGCCTGCGACAACGTCGAGCTGGGCAACCTCACGGCCACGCTGTCGAACATCGCCCCGGCCGTCTACTCGGTCGGCGACCTGGTCCCCGGCGAGAAGTCGTCGAGCAACAGCGCCTACGTCCAGGCCGTCGCCGAGCGGAACGTCGAGATGACCGTCCGCAACATGGTCGAGCGGAGCCCGGTCATGCACGGGCTGGTCGAGGAGGGCAAGCTGATCGTGATCGGCGCCATGCACAACGTCGCCACCGGCGAGGTCATGTTCATGGACAACACCATGGTCACCGCCGACACCATCAACAACATGTAGGACGGGCCGCCCCGCCTACCCTGTCTCTCGCGGCCCGGGGCGCTCGCCAGCGCTCCGGGCCGCACTGCATCTGCCCCCTATGCTCCGCACCCTTTTCGTCTCCTCGTTCCTGCTGGCGGCCCCCGCCGGCGCCCAGATCGCCCTGGGCGGCGACGCCACGCTCGACGTCAGCGGCGGCGTCCAGCCCCGCGTCTCGTTCGCCTCCCAGGAGGTGGGCGACGACCGGACCGACACCCGGCTGGGCGTCGGCCTGCGCCGCGCCCGCATCCAGTTCAACCTGGCGTACCAGGACCGCGCCGGGCTGGAGTACGACGTCGACACCGCGCCGGGCGACGTCCGCGGCGTCGACCTGTTCGGCTACTACAACGTCTCGGACGCCGTCCAAGTCCGCGTCGGGCGGTTGCCCGTGGCCCAGCCGCGCGCCTACATCCCGACGTCGTACACCCGCATCGACGCCATCGACCGCGCCGTCATCGCCGAGCGCTGGGCCGGGGGCACCATCGGGTCGTCGGGCCGCGACTTCGGCGCCGAGGTCGAGTTCGCGACGGGCGACACCGAGCTGCTGCTGTCGATCCACAACGGCGGCGGCGGCTTCGACCGCGCGACGGACAACTTCCGCGAGAGCGGGTCGTCGGGGTCGGTGACGCGGGGGACCGACCAGACGGCGCTGGCCATCGGCGCCTCGGCGCACCGCGGCGGCAGCACCGGGGTGTCGTTCGGCGGCTACGCCGGCTACAACGGCGCCGGCAGCGACCAGACCGCCGTCGGCACCGCCGACGGCGACGTGCAGCGGTCGTACGCCACGGCGGCGGCGCACCTGTACTGGGGCGAGCGCATCGGGAGCCAGCCGGTCCGCGTCAAGCTCGACGCCGTCGGGATCCAGTACGAGGAGGTGGGGGGCGAGAGCCAGCAGTCGGTCGGGGTCTCGGCCTACGGCGCCGTCCGCGTCTTGGGCTCGGGCGAGGCGTTCGTGCGCGGCGAGCAGTTCTGGGACGACGTCGACGGGCCGGGCGCGACCTACGGGACGGTCGGCGTGAGCTACAGCGCGAGCGCGGCGCGGGGCCAGGACTACCGCAACGTGCGGATCACGGCGGGCTACACCGCCCGCCAGGACGAGGACGACGACGTGGCGCACCTGGTCATCGTCCAGGGCCAGATCGTGTTCTAGGCGCCTTCGCGCCGGGCCGTGCTAGACTGCCGCGCCCGGCCACCCATGCTCCGGCTCGCGCTCCTGCTCCCGATCTTGGCCGCCAGCGCGGCGGCGGCCCAGATCGAGGTCGAGGCCGCCGACGGCGTGCGCGCCCGGCTGGCGGGGACGGTCCAGCCCCGCGTCTCGGTCGCGCTGCAGGACACGTCGGCGACGGGCGGGCAGGAGCGGTTCGGGTTCGGGCTGCGCCGCGTCCGCTTCGAGGCGCGCGTGGTGTGGCGCGAACGCGTCGGGTTCGAGTTCGACGTCGACGGGTCGTCGGGGGCGGTGACGCCGGTCGACATGTACGGCGTGGTGTTCGTGACCGACCGCCTCCAGGTCCGCGCGGGCCGCGTGCCAGGCGCCCAGCCGCGGGGCTCGGTCGCGACCTCGCACCGCGAGATCGACGCCATCGAGCGCGCCGCCATCATCGGGCGTTGGGCCGACGGGACGCTGGGCAGCTCGGGCCGCGACATCGGCATCGACGTCCGGTATGACGCGGGGCGGACGTTCGCGGAGCTGTTCGTCCACGACGGGTCCGGCGTGTTCACGCGCGACCAAGCCAACTTCCGCGAATCCATCGAGGACGCGTCGGCGACGGGCGGCGTCGACCGGGCCGGGCTGGCGGTGAGCGCGGCGCTGCGGCACCAGCCGGCGGCGCTGGCCGGCGTGGAGGTCGGGGGCTACGCGAGCGTGAACGCGGGGGGGAACGAGCGGACCGAGGTCGGGGGCGAGCGGCGGTCGTACCTCAGCGCGGGCGGCTTCGCGTACTGGGGCGCCGAGCCGGGCAGCCAGCCGGTCCGCCTGAAGGCCGACGCCCTGGCCATCGCCTACGAGTCGCTGCCGGGCGTGGAGCAGCAGACGGCGGTCGGGGTGTCAGGGCTGGGCGCGATCCGGGTGCTGGGCGCCGGCGAGGTGTTCGGCCGGGCCGAGCGGTTTTGGCCCGACGCCGGCCCGGCCGAGACGTACGTCACCGCGGGCGCGAGCTACAGCCCGAGCGCGGCGGCTGGCGGGCGCTACCGGACGGTGCGGCTGACGGCGGCCTACGCCTGGCGCGACGTGGACGGGCTGGCGGGGCACCTGGCGGTGGTCCAGGGGCAGTTCGCGTTTTAGAGTTGAGCAGGTCGCTCGGACGGACCCACCCCCCGTCCGTCCGCCCATCGCGTCCGCTGGCTCCGCCGTCCCTTCGGGGTCAACGGGCGGACAGACTGTCCCCCTTGGCAAGGGGGACAACCCGAAGGGACGGCGAAGCCAGCTTGGGCTGCGCGGAGCGACCCCGGAGGGACGGCGGAGCCAAGCGATGGCAGCGGAAGCGGGGGGTCTGACGAGCGAGGAGGTACCGACGACCGGCGTCCGCCAGTCGACCCCACCAGTCGGCCCCGCCAGTCGGGCGCGGAGATCGCAGAGGGTTCGCGACCGGCGGCGGCGCGGCGGCGTAGGATGGGGACCGAACCTCCTCCCTCCGCCCCGTGCCCGACACCGCCCCGACCGACGACACCCTGACGCCCATCGCCGTGGCCCACGGCGACGGGATCGGCCCCGAGATCATGGAGGCCACGCTCCGCATCCTCAAGGCGGCCGGCGCGCCGCTCCGCTACGACACCGTCGAGGTGGGCGAGAGCGTCTACCTCGCCGGGCACTCGTCGGGCATCGCGCCGGAGGCCTGGGACACCATCCGCCGGCACCGCGTCCTGCTCAAGGCGCCCATCACGACGCCCCAGGGCGGCGGCTACAAGAGCCTGAACGTGACGCTCCGGAAGTCGCTGGGGATGTTCGCCAACGTCCGCCCGGTCCGGAGCTACGCGCCCTACGTCGCGTCGCCGCACCCGGACATGGACCTGGTCATCATCCGGGAGAACGAGGAGGACACCTACGCCGGCATCGAGCACCGCCAGACGACCGAGGTGACCCAGACGCTCAAGCTCATCACCCGGCCCGGCTCGGAGGCCATCGTCCGGTTCGCCTTCGAGTACGCCAAGGCCCAGGGGCGCAAGCGCGTGACGTGCATGACGAAGGACAACATCATGAAGTTGACCGACGGGCTGTTCCACAAGGTGTTCGACGAGATCGCCGCGGAGTACCCCGAGATCGAGGCCAATCACAAGATCATCGACATCGGCGCCGCGCTCGTGGGCGCTCGGCCGGCGTCGTTCGACGTCATCGTGGCGCCGAACCTCTACGGCGACATCATCTCCGACATCGCCGCCGAGGCGTCCGGCTCGGTCGGCCTGGCGGGCTCGGCCAACATCGGCGCCGACATCGCGATGTTCGAGGCCGTCCACGGCTCGGCGCCCGACATCGCCGGCCAGGGCATCGCGAACCCGACGGGGCTCTTGCGGGGCGCGATCATGATGCTCGACCACCTCAACCTGGACCGGCTCGCGGAGACCGTCGAGAACGCGTGGCTGGCGACGCTGGAGGCCGGCATCCACACCGGCGACATGTACGACCCCCAAGCGAGCACCCGGAAGGTGTCGACGTCCGAGTTCGCCGACGCCGTCATCGAGCGCCTGGGCGAGACGCCCCAGACGTTGCCCGCCGCCCACTACACCGACTCCGCCGTGCAGGTCGGCGTGCACCCGACGCCGCGCGCCGACAAGGCGCTGGTGGGCGTGGACGTCTTCTTGGACTGCGACGACGACGGCCGCCAGCCCGACGTGCTGGGCGAGAGGCTGACCAAGCAGGACGGCGACGGGTTGCGGCTCAAGCTGATCACCAACCGGGGCGTCAAGGTCTACCCCGAGGGCCTGCCCGAGACGTTCTGGACCGACCACTGGCGCTGCCGCTTCGTCGCGACGGGCGACGGGGTCGAGGCCCGGCAGGTGGTCGCGCTCCAGAGCCGCCTGGTGGAGGCCGGCTTTGACGTGATCAAGACCGAGAACCTCTACACCTTCGACGGCGAGCGCGCCTACTCGCTGGCCCAAGGCGAGTAGACGCCGCGTCTTCTGGTCCGTCCCCCCTCTGCCTCCTGGTGGAGGGGGGGGTAGCGCGGAGTTCCGCTGCTGAAGCGGGACGCGCACCGGCGCCGCCCGTGGGGCGCGGGTAGCTTTCGGCGTCCCCCCGCGCCGCCCGTGCTCGACATCCTGCTCGCCAGCTTGCTGTCGCCCGTCGTGCTGGCGTTCGTGCTGGGCGCGCTGGCGGTCGCGGTCAAGAGCGATCTCGAGATCCCGGAGCCGCTGTACCAGGCGCTGTCGATCTACTTGCTGCTGGCGATCGGGCTCAAGGGCGGCGTGGCGCTGAGCAAGACGCCCCTCGCGGAGGTCGCCGGGCCGGTCCTGGGCACGCTGGCGCTGGGCGTGCTGACGCCGATCACGGCCTACGCCGTGCTGCGCCGGCTGGGCAAGTTCGACCGCACGAACGCGGCGGCGCTGGCCGCCCACTACGGCTCGGTCTCGGCCGTCACGTTCATCGCGGCCCAGTCGGTCGCCGCGTACGCCGGCACGCCGTCGGAGGGGTTCATGCCGGCGCTGGTGGCCGTGCTGGAGGTGCCGGCGATCATCGTGGGACTGATGATCGCCTACGCGCGCGGCGAGCAGGCCGGCTCGTGGCAGCACGCGCTGCGCGAGGTCGTGACCGGGCGGAGCATCGTGCTGCTGGTGGGCGGGATGGCCATCGGCTGGATCGCGGGCGAGGACGGGACCGCGACCATCTCGCCGTTCTTCGTCGCCGGCTTCCAGGGCGCGCTGATGCTGTTCCTGCTCGACATGGGGATGACGGCGTCGCGCCGGCTGCGCGACCTCAAGGCCGTCGGCCCGTTCCTGGTCGCGTTCGGGATCGGGGTGCCCGTCGTCCACGGCGCCTTGGGCGTCTGGGTGGGCGGGCTGGTGGGGCTGTCGGTCGGCGGGGCGGCCGTGCTGGGCGCGATGGTGTCGAGCGCGTCCTACATCGCCGCACCGGCCGCCATCCGCGTGGGGCTCCCGGAGGCGAACCCGGCGTACTACCTCACCGCGTCGCTCGGGATCACGTTCCCGTTCAACTTGACGTTGGGCATCCCGCTCTACCTCACGCTCGCCAGCTGGCTCGGCTAGCGCCCGGTACCCAGCCCGAAGACATGCAGACCGTCCCCCACCGACTCGTGACCATCATCGCCGAGCGCGCCGTCCGCGACCGCCTGCTCGACGCCGTCCACCGGCTGGGCGCGACGGGCCACACCATCGCCGACGTGGACGGCGAGGGCTCGCGCGGCGACCGGGCGGCTCGGGGCGGGCCGAGCGTCAAGATCGAGGCCATCGTGCCGGAGGCCGTGGCCGAGCGGATCGTGGCGCACGTGGCGGAGCGGTACTTCGCGCACTACTCGGTGATCGTCTACCTCCAGACCGTCGAGGTCCTGCGCGGCAGCAAGTACGCGCCGCACAACCAAGGCGTCTAGCACCCGTCGGGCAGGGCCCCGTGCGCCGGCACCTGGGGACTGGCGGTCGTGCGCCCGCGCCGCCAGTGCGCGGCGGTGGGGCGAGGCGTCAAAGCGACGGGGAGACCGCGTCTGGGAGGAACGAACCCTCTCGGAGCCGGGTGCGAAGGGAAACCAACCATCGATCGACGTGACCGAGACGACCTCCGCCCTGGGCTTCGACCTCACCCCCCTGCGCGGCGACGCGCGCGACCAGGCCGCCGACGCCGCCGGACTCGACGCCGAGGAGCGCCGCATCCTGCTCGACCACGGGACCGAGCGGCCCGGCTGCGGCTTGCTGCTCCACACCAAGGACCGGGGCACGTACGCCTGCAACCTGTGCGGGCTGCCGCTCTTCGAGTCCGGCTCCAAGTTCGAGTCCGGCACCGGCTGGCCCAGCTTCTTCCAGCCCGTCTCGCCGGACCACGTCGCCGAGATCACCGACCGCAGCCTGGGGATGACGCGCGTCGAGACCCGGTGCGCGCGGTGCGACGGCCACCTCGGCCACGTCTTCCCCGACGGCCCCCGCCCGACCGGCCAGCGCTACTGCATGAACTCGGCCGCGCTGGAGTTCTACGCCCAGGGCCAGGAGCCCGTCCAGCGTACCGCCGACGCCCCGGCCGGCTCGTAGGCCCGCACGACCCCGCGCCACCGTTGAACCGCCGCCCCACCCGGAGAACACAACCGACATGACCGACGCCTCGCCCGCCGCCACCGCCGACGACCTGCCCGCCGCGCTGGCGGAGCGCCTGGGCGAGCCCGGCCAGTTCCCGTTCACGCGCGGGGTCTACCCCGAGATGTACCGCCAGCGGCTGTGGACCATGCGGCAGTACGCCGGCTTCTCGACGGCCGAGGCGTCGAACGAGCGGTACCACGCCCTGCTGGCGGCCGGCGCGCGCGGGCTGAGCGTGGCCTTCGACCTGCCGACCCAGATCGGCTACGACCCCGACGACGCCATGGCCGAGGGCGAGGTCGGCAAGGTGGGCGTCTCGATCGCGTCGATCGACGACATGCGCCGGCTGTTCGACGGCATCGAGCTGGAGAAAGTGACGACCTCGATGACCATCAACGCGACCGCGCCGATCCTGCTGGCGCTCTACGTGGCCGTCGCCAAGGAGCAGGGGGCGGACTTGACCAAGCTCGGCGGGACGATCCAGAACGACATCCTGAAGGAGTACGCCGCGCGCGGGACCTACATCTACCCCCCGCGCCCGTCGATGCGGTTCATCACCGACACCTTCGCGTGGTGCGCCGACCACACCCCGCGCTGGAATACGATCTCGATCTCGGGCTACCACATCCGGGAGGCCGGCGCGACGGCCGCCGAGGAGCTCGCGTTCACGCTCGCCGACGGCATCGCCTACGTCCAGGCCGCGCTCGACGCCGGGCTCGACGTGGACACGTTCGGGGCGCGGCTGAGCTTCTTCTTCAACGCCCACAACGACTTCTTCGAGGAGGTCGCCAAGTTCCGGGCCGCGCGGCGGATGTGGGCGACCATCATGCGCGACCGCTTCGGCGCCACCAGCCCCAAGGCGCAGATGCTCCGGTTCCACACCCAGACCGCCGGCAGCACGCTGCAGGCGCAGCAGCCCCAGGTCAACGTCCCGCGCGTGACGCTGCAGGCGCTCGCGGCCGTGCTCGGCGGGACGCAGTCGCTGCACACCAATGGCTTCGACGAGGCCCTGGCGCTGCCGACCGAGGCCGCGGCCACGCTGGCCTTGCGGACGCAGCAGGTGATCGGCTTCGAGAGCGGCGTCACCGACGCCGTGGACCCGCTCGCGGGCTCGTACCACGTCGAGAAGCTGACGGCCGACATCGAGGCGGCGGCGCAGAGATCATCGACCAAGTGGACGCCCTCGGTGGCGCGGTGGCCGCCATCGAGGACGGGTTCTACCAAGACCGCATCGCGCAGTCGGCGTACCAGGCTCAACTGGCGATCGAGTCGGGCGAGGACGTGGTCGTGGGCGTCAACAAGTTCGCGGGCGGGAAGGACGCCCCGGTCGAGCTGCTCCGCGTCTCCGACGAGATCAGGGCTCAGCAGTCCGACCGCTTGCAGGCGCTCCGCCAGTCGCGCGATGCCGAGCGGTGGAGCGCGGCGCTGGACGGGGTCGAGCGGGCGGCGCGCGGCGACGAGAACGTCGTGCCGCACGTGTTGGAGGCGGTCGAGGCGTCGGCGTCCGTCGGCGAGGTCGCCGGGCGGCTGCGCGAGGTCTGGGGCGAGTTCGAAGGTTAAGCGTCGACCGGCGGGCCGAAGCGGCGCCGCATGGCCAGCGCCAGCCCCGGGGTGTCGCCGCGCACGACCGCGACCAGCGCGCCGTCGGCGTAGACGTCGGCGCCGGGCTCGGTGTGGCGCAGCCCGCCGATCCCCGCCCGGGCCTTCCCCTCCGTCTCGAACAGGTAGACGCTCACGGTCGCCGCCGAGCGCCGCCGCGTCGGCGGCTCGACGCCGCGGACGAGGTACGTCGTCACGTAGGCCGCCGAGTCGATGCGCTCGAACGCCCGGTCGTACGCGATCTCGTAGGGCGTCAGCACGAGCCCGCGCTGCTCGAGCATCTGGGCGAAGTCGGCGGCGGGGACCGGGAGCGGGCCCGGGGAGGCGCAGCCGGACACGAGCGCGCACCCCACGACGGCGGCGGAGAGGGCGAGGCGCATGGAGTCGGAGGGGGAGCGGCGGCTAAGCTATGCCGCCGGCGCGGCCGTACGGGTCACGGGCCCGGCGTCCCCTGGACGTTGGGCCCCAGTCGGGGGCACCGTCGGTAGCGCGTCTCCACCGTTTCGTGGGGCCTCGGCTCCGTGCTGGCTGACGGCATTCGCCAGTGCCAGGGAGGCAGAGAGCGGGGGCGAGTTCGAAGGCTAGAGCCCCACGCGCACGCTCAGCGCCGGCCCCCCACTCCGCCAGCCGGGCGCGACCGCGACGCGCGGGTACGACTGGCGGTAGCGCTGCGCGCGAGCGGCGTTGCGCGGGATGGTGGCCAGGCCGTAGGCCGTACCGGCCAACGTGCCAGCCGCCGTCAACACGGCGGCGCTCACCAGCAGGACCGTCACGAGGGGGCCGGCCGCGCAGTCGCCGCTGCCGATCTCGCCCTGGGCGATGTCGCCCACGAGGCAGACGCCGCCCACGAGCACGGCGCCGCCCGCCAGCACGACGCCGGACAAGAACCCGCCGGCCGTCAGGGCGAAGCCGCGGCGGACGTCTTGGCCGGCTCCCAGCGTGAGGTTGCCCACGTGCGGACCGAACCAGGCGCCGGCCAGGACGAGCGTGATGACGGTCGGGCGTTCTCCCCCGGTCTCCGGGCTGGCTCCGAGCACGTCATCGAGCACGATGCCCAGTGCGATGGGTCCAGCCGTAGACGCTGCGGCCGCCACGTAAGCGAGCGCGGCCGAGGTCTGGGCTGGCTCGAAGTCGCCGCTCAAGGGGACGCCGAACGCGGGGCGACGAGCGACGCTGTCCAGCGCGACCGGCTGGGCCGAGCTGGCGGCGGCGATCAGCAAAGTCGCGGCGAGCGCGAGGAGACGGGGCACGGGGCGGGGGAGAGGGGAGCCCCAGTGTATCCCGCTCCGGTGGGCGGTCTCTGATCCGGACGCACTACCCGCCCTGCGCTACGTGGCGCCAGCGCGCCGGGCCGCCGCGCGCGTCGAGTCATACACCGCCCGTTGGGCGCTCTTGAACAGGACGTTCGTGCGGAGCAGGTTGCGGAAGTGGGGGTCGTCCTGGACCGATCGGAAGGCGCCGGCCAGCCCGATCCAGACCGTCCCCACGGCCGAGGCGCCGGTCTCGGGCGTGTTCGCCTCGAGGTAAGGGATCATGCGCTCGAGGACGAACTGGCGGTTGATCTCGTCCCACTCGGCCGCCCGCCCGTAGTCCCGCGTGTGCAGGCGGATCACGTCGGCGCGGAGGTCGGGCGGGAGCAGCGCCGAAGCGCCCGTCTGGCGCATCCCCTCGTAGGCCTCGTCGTGGGGGAGGAACAGGCTGTACGAGACGGCCAAGTCGACGTAGAGGTCGAGAGAGTCGTCGGGGAGCGTGGCCGCCTCTGGCGCGAGGAGCTGTCGGTAGGCTCGGATCATCCGGTCGGTCCGCTCGATGGACACGTCGAGCTCGCCGGCGTCGGTGTCGAGGTCGGCGCGGAGGCGTTCGGTGAGCTCGGCCGCCTGGCGGTCGGCGCGGCGCTGGCCCCGCCACTCGTCGAGCCCGAGCGAGATCGTGACGCCGAGCACGACGACGAGGAACTGGAGGAGGAAGTCGGTGGCGCGCCGCCGTGTCGCCTGGGCCATGGCTGCGTGGGCCGTGCTGGGGGAGGTCCGCGAGCATAGCGCAGCGCTCTCCGCTCTGGGGGGAGGCCTAGGGGCTCGTTGGGGCTCCCCCGGGCGCGGTTCACGCATCGTCCTCCGGCTCTTGTTGCGGCGTTGGCGGAGGGCCCCCTGGGCTCCCGTAGTCCTCCCTTTCCGCCCCCGCCCCCCATGACCACGCTGCCCGTCCGCTCCCTCGACGCCCTCGACGTACGCCTGACCCGGTGGATGGCCCGCCACGGCATCCGCCTGCTGCGCTACGCCGTCGGCGTGGTGTTCGTCTGGTTTGGGGCTTTGAAGCTGGTGCCGGGGTTGAGCCCGGCCGAGGACCTGGTCCGCGCCACGACGCCGTTCGTCGACGGCGACCTGTTCCTGCCGGTCCTGGCCGTCTGGGAGATCGCCATCGGCGCGCTGCTGCTCTACCGGCCGACCGTGAGGGCAGCGCTGCTGCTGCTGGCGTTGCAGATGCCCGGCACGTTCCTCCCGTTCCTGGTCCTGCCCGAGGTCTGCTTCAGCCAGTGGCCGCTGCAGTCGCCCCTCGACCTGTTCGCGCTCACGATAGAGGGGCAGTACATCGTCAAGAACGTCGTCTTGGTAACGGCCGCGCTGGTCGTCGGCGCCACCGTGCGCGAGCGCCAGTCGCGCGAGCGACGGCTCTAGCTCGCCCCGCTGGCGGCGCGCGTCCGCCAGCGGGGCGGGGGTCAGGCGAGCTCGCGCAGGGCGGCGATCACGGCGCGGGGGTCGGCGCGCTGGGTGTAGTCGGCCTCGACGAACGCGGCGTGGACCGTCCGGTCGCGGCCGATCACGTAGGTCGCGGGGACGGGAAGCTCCCACGCGCTGGCGCCGTTGACCTCCTCCAGGTCGATGCCGACGGCTTGGTACTGCTCCTGGGTCGTGGCGTCCACCTGGAACACCAGGCCGTAGTCGCGCGACACCCGGTTGCCGGCGTCCGACAGGACGGGGAACGACAGCGCGTTGGACTCGGCGATCTCTCGGGACCCGATCTCGGCCTGGGGCGAGACCGCGACGAGGTAGCCGCCCGCGTCCATGATGTCGCCCAGCTCGGCCTGGAACCCCTGCAGGCTCGTGTTGCAGTACGGGCACCACGCGCCGCGGTAGAACGTGAGCACGACCGGCCCCTGGGCCAGAAGGTCGTAGAGCCGGACCGTCCCGCCGTCGATGTCGGGCAGCGCGAAGTCCGGCGCCATCGCGCCGACGCCCAGCGCGCCGCCGACGGCCTGCTCCGCGCTCGCCGGTACGTCCGCTGGGTCGGCAGATTCGGTGGGGGCGGTGGGCTCGGGGTCCGCGCATCCGAAGACGGCGACGAGCAAGAGCAGGCCAAGAGTGCGCATGGGTACGGGGGAGGAGCCGGCTGGACGCGTCGGCGTGCGGCGGGTTTACCGAGCGGACGCAGTGAGCGAACCCGGAGGCGGGGCAAGCGAGCGTGCGTTGGGAGGATAGGCACCGGGCCTGGGGCAACGTCTGGGCCCAGTCCGTGTCTCTGCTGTGACCCGCCCCCGCTGCCATGATCGGTCGCTTAGCCCTCGCCGCCGCGCTCGCCACCGTCGCCGTCGTCGCACAGACCCCGTCGCCCGGCGAGGACCCCGCCGTCCAAGCGCTGCCGGGCCTGGAGCCGTTCGCCAGCGACGCCGAACTGGCGGTCTACATCGACACGCTCCGCGCCCAGTCCGGGCACGGCGGGCACGGCGACGTGATCAACCTGGAGGAGATCGAGGGCATGGAGTTCGACGCGGCGATGTCGCCGCCGCCTGCTCCGGCGGCGCCAGCGGCCGAGGCCGATGCCGCGGCGTCCGACGACGTGACCAACAACCAGACGGCCGGCGTGGACGAGGGCGGGATCGTCAAGAAGCTGGGCGACCACCTCCTGATCCTGCGCCGGGGCCGGCTGTTCACGGTCGACGTCGGCGCGGGCGAGCTGGCGCCCGTCGACGCCGTCGACGCGTCGGGCCCGGACGTGGACCCGAGCGGGACGTGGTACGACGAGCTCCTGGTCGTCGGGCGGACGGCCGTCGTGGTCGGCTACAGCTACCAGCGGGGCGGGACCGAGCTGGTGCTGTTCGACGTGGGCTGGGACGGCCGGCTCGGCTACCGCTCGACGTACCACATGCGCTCGAACGACTACTACTCAGCCGAGAACTACGCCGGCCGGGTCGTCGACGGCCGGCTGGTGTTCTACGCGCCGCTCGCGCTCCGGCTGTGGGGCGACGGCGTCACCCCGGGCGACGTGCTCCCGGCGCTCCGCCGGTGGACGGGCGACGCCGAGGGCCGGTTCGAGCCCATCGCCTCCGCCAGCCGCGTTTACCGCCCCGCGCGCGAGCTGGCGCCGGGCAACGTCGCGTTGCACACCGTCACCTCGTGCGCGGTCTCGGACGGCGCGCTCGACTGCGACGCGACGGCCGTGTTCGGCCCGTTCGGCCACACGTTCTACGTCTCCGGCACGGCCGTCTACGCCTGGCTCTCCGGCTGGCCCCACCGCTCCCAGACCGAGCCCGCCCCGTCGATGCTGTACCGCCTGCCGCTCGACGGCGGCCGGCCCGGCGCGCTGGGCGTCGCGGGCGGCCCCATCGACCAGTTCTCGTTCCTGGAGGCCGACGGCGCGCTGCACGTCGCCGTGACCGAGTGGGGCGGCGGCCAGTGGATGTGGAACTCCGAGCGGTCCCGGCAGCGGCTGTCGCTCGCCACGATCCCGCTGGCGTCCATCACGGACGGCTCGGGCGACCTCCCCGACGACCGGTACCGCGCGCTGTCGGTGCCGGAGGGCGGGGTCGACGTGAACCGGTTCGTGGGCGAGCACCTCCTGTACGGATCGTCGTACCGCGCCGGCGGCCCGGTCCACGTGGCCTCGTGGCGCCGGCCGGACACGGCCCGGACGATCGCGACCGTGCACGCGACCGAGCGGATCGAGGTGATGGGCGCGCACGCCGTCGTGGTGGGGGCGGGGGAGGGGGGCCTCCACTTTTCGGCGATGAGGCTGGACGGGGTGCCCCGGCTGGACGGCCACTTCCGCCTGCCCGACGCGGCCCAGGGCGAGACCCGGAGCCACGGCTTCTTCTACCGCGCCGAGCCGGGCGAGCGCGGAACGCTGGGCCTGCCCATCCGCCGGCGGGGCGGGCGCTACGCCTCGCTGCGCGACGGCTCGGCGTCGGTGCTGTACCTGGAGAACCGGGGGCTGCAACTCCGGCTGCTCGGCGGGCTCGACGCGCGCCCGGGTCCCGCGGACGACGCGTGCCGCGCGTCGTGCGTGGACTGGTACGGCAACGCTCGGCCGCTCTTCGTCGGCGACCGGGTGTTCGCGCTCTTGGGCTACGAGCTGGTCGAGGGCGCCCTGGGCCAGGGCCGGATCCGGGAGGTCCGCCGGGCCTCGTTCGCGCCGTCGCCCCGGGTCACGCAGCGCTAGCCCGACCGACTGGCGGCGGACTCGTGCGGGAGCCGACGCCGAAGGTTCGTCCCGCCGCCGGCGGCCGCCAGTGGGGCTCAGGCCGCGCCGCGCCGGACCGAGGGGCCGCTCAGCAGCCGGGCCAGCCGGACGTCGAACGCCGTCCGCCCCAGGCGCTCGTAGGTCACGACCACCAAGGCTTCCCGGAGGTACACCTGGGCGCTCTGTCCCGCGGCGAGCCACGAGATCCGGCGCGCGTCCTCGAGCCCGGACGAGGCGGCTTCCTCGGCCGAGGCGTAGTCGTAGATCAGGACGGTCCGCCCGGAGACCCGGTACTCCGTGCCCCGCCCGACGAGGCCCTCGGTGGGCCTGAAGGCGACCGGGGACACGTTCCAGCCACGCTCCAAGAACGCGCTCACCAAGTCCTGCCTCGTCTCGACGGCCGCGGCCTCCTCGGTTGGCGCCGGCCGCAGGTGCGAGCACCCCGTTGCGAGGGTGAGCAGGGCGAGGGCTAAGAGAGGGCGGAGCATCGCGGTCGGGGGCGGGGTGCGCGAGCGGCGAGACGCTCCATGGTAGGGCAGATCTCGTGCGGCGTCAACGCAGACGCGTCGGCGTCCGCGCTGGCCGGCCTGCCGGGACTCCGCCGGACCCGCTTGCGTCGAACGCCGGAGGCGCTGAGGCGTTCGAACGGTCGGTCCACCGCCTAGCTTCCCGAAGCGCTTCCGAACCCCCATGCCGTACACGCCCACGCACCCCGTCCGCTTCGTCACCGCCGCCGCCCTCTTCGACGGCCACGACGCGGCCATCAACATCATGCGCCGGATCCTGCAGGCGCAGGGCGTCGAGGTGATCCACCTCGGCCACGACCGCTCCGTCGACGATGTGGTCACGACGGCCATCGAGGAGGACGCCCAGGGCATCGCGATCTCGAGCTACCAGGGCGGCCACGTCGAGTACTTCAGGTACATGATCGACCTGCTCAAGGAGCGCGGCGCCGAGCACATCCGGGTCTACGGCGGCGGCGGCGGCGTCATCGTCCCGCAAGAGATCGCGGAGCTGGAGGCCTACGGCGTGGCCAAGATCTTCTCGCCCGAGGACGGGATGCGGATGGGGCTGGAGGGCATGATCGAGTCGATGGTCCGCGAGGCCGACTTCGACCCGCTGGCGGCACGCGCGGAGACGGCCGAGGGGGACGCGGACGCCTCTGAGCTGGTGGCGACGGCGACCGCCAGCGCGACGGACACCCGGAGCGTCGCCCGGACGCTGACGGCGGTCGAGCAGCGCGCGGCCCAGCCGTCCGGCGACGGCGCCGCCCCCGAGGTCCAGCTTCCCGCCCCGGACGCCCAGACCGGCACGGCCCCCGTCGTCGGCATCACCGGGACCGGCGGCGCGGGCAAGTCGACGCTGACCGACGAGTTGGTGCGCCGCTTCTTGAACGACTTCGACGATGTCCAGGTCGCCGTGCTGTCCGTGGACCCCACGCGCCGGCGGACGGGCGGGGCGCTCTTGGGCGACCGCATCCGGATGAACTCGTTGTACGGCGAGCACCGCGACCGCGTCTTTATGCGCTCGTTCGCGACGCGCCAGGCCCACCGCGCCACGTCCGGCGCGCTGGCGGAGGCCATCGGCGTGTGCAAGGCGGCCGGGTTCGACGTGGTGATCGTCGAGACCGCCGGCATCGGCCAGAGCGACACGGAAGTCGCGGATCTCGTGGATGTGTCGCTCTACGTCATGACCTCCGACTTCGGCGCGCCGACCCAACTCGAAAAGATCGGGATGCTGGACGCGGCCGACTTGGTGGCGCTCAACAAGTTCGAGAAGCGCGGCGCCCAGGACGCCTTGCGCGACGTCAAAAAGCAGGTCCAGCGCAATAGGGGCGATTTCTCGGCGCCGCCCGACGACATGCCCGTCTATCCGACGATGGCGGCGCAGTTCAACGACCCCGGCGTGAGCCGGCTCTACCTCGCGCTACTCGATCAACTCGGAGAGCACGGCTGGGACCGCGCCTCGACCTTGTTCGACGCCGACACGCTCCCCGAGCTCGACCCGTCCCAACTGGCGGTCGTCCCGCCGGCGCGCCAGCGCTACCTCGCCGAGATCGCCGACACCGCCCGGGCCTACCGCCAGTGGGCCGAGGCCGAGGTCGAGACCGCGCGGAAGTGGGGCCAGGCCACGGGCGCGCGCGGGCAGGTCGACGCCTGGGCGCCCGACGACCGCGACCAACTGGCGGGCCGCCTCGACGAGATGGCCGAGCACTGGTGGGGACGGTTGGACCCCCGGAGCCGGGGCATCCTGGAGCACTGGGACGCCCTCGCCGAGCAGTACCGCGGCGACGAGCTGGTGTACACCGTTCGCGGTCGGGACATCCGCCAGCCGCTGACGCGCGAGACGCTGTCTGGCACCAAGGTCCCGCGCGTCGCCCTCCCCCGGACTCAGGATCCCGGCGACCGGCTCCGCTACGCCTTGCTCGAGAACCTGCCCGGCCGGTTCCCCTTCACGGCCGGCGTCTTCCCCTTGAAGCGCGAGGGCGAGGACCCCACGCGGATGTTCGCCGGCGAGGGCACGCCCGAGCGGACCAACAAACGGTTCCACCTGGTCAGCCTGGGGCTGCCGGCCAAGCGGCTCAGCACGGCCTTCGACAGCGTCACGTTGTACGGCCGCGACCCCGACCCGCGCCCCGACGTCTACGGCAAGGTCGGCACGTCGGGCGTCTCGATCGCGACGCTGGACGACATGAAGAAGCTGTACTCCGGCTTCGACCTGTGCGCCCCGACGACCTCAGTCTCCATGACCATCAACGGCCCCGCGCCGTCGATCCTGGCCATGTTCATGAACACAGCCGTCGATCAGCAGGTCGAGACGTTCCTGAAGGCCGAGGACCGCTGGGACGATGCCGCCGCCGAGATCAGCCGCCAGCTCGGCGACGACCGCCCGCGCTACGTGCCCTACGGGGAGGAATCAGGGGGCAGGAATCAGGAAACAGCAGATCAGGACCCGATTCCTGACTCCTCATCCCTGACGCCTCGCCTCCCCGAGGGCCACGACGGCACGGGTCTCGGCTTGCTCGGCACGTCGGGCCAAGAGCTGGTCGACTGGGGGCTGATGACCCAGGACGAGTTCGACGGCATCCGCCAGCGCGCGCTGCAGTCGGTTCGCGGGACCGTTCAGGCCGACATCTTGAAGGAGGACCAGGCCCAGAACACCTGCATCTTCTCGACCGAGTTCTCGCTGCGATGCATGGCCGACGTGCAGCAAGCGTTCATCGACCGCGGCGTCCGCAACTTCTACTCCGTCTCGATCTCGGGCTACCACATCGCCGAGGCCGGCGCCAACCCGATCTCCCAGCTGGCGTTCACACTCGCCAACGGGTTCACCTACGTCGAGGCCTACCTCGCGCGCGGGATGGACATCGACGCCTTCGCGCCCAACCTGTCGTTCTTCTTCTCGAACGGGATGGACGCCGAGTACGCCGTGATCGGCCGCGTGGCCCGGCGGATCT
The DNA here is from genome assembly GCA_963789285.1 of Rubricoccaceae bacterium. Taxonomy (GTDB): domain Bacteria; phylum Bacteroidota; class Rhodothermia; order Rhodothermales; family Rubricoccaceae; genus Rubrivirga. The sequence continues at coordinate 147,730 of CAWBJZ010000004.1, read as the reverse complement.
GGTCGGTCGCGATGAAGGAGCGCTACGGCGCGTCCGAGCGGGCGCAGAAGCTGAAGTACCACATCCAGACGTCCGGCCGGAGCCTGCACGCCCAGGAGATCCAGTTCAACGACATCCGCACGACGCTGCAGGCGCTGTTGGCGATCTACGACAACTGCAACAGCCTGCACACCAACGCCTACGACGAGGCGATAACGACGCCGACCGAGGAGAGCGTGCGCCGAGCCATGGCGATCCAGCTCATCATCAATAGGGAGCTGGGCCTGGCCCAGAACGAGAACCCGATCCAGGGCGCCTACATCATCGACGAATTAACCGACCTGGTCGAGGAGGCGGTCCTGCTGGAGTTCGAGCGGATCTCGGACCGCGGAGGCGTGCTCGGCGCGATGGAGTCGATGTACCAGCGCGGGAAGATTCAGGGCGAGTCGATGCTCTACGAGCACCGCAAGCACTCGGGCGAGCTGCCGGTCGTGGGCGTGAACACGTTCGTGGCCGAGGGCGACGCCGCGCCGCAGGAGGTCGAGTTGATGCGCGGGACGGAGGACGAGAAGCAGCGCCAGCTCGACGGCGTCGCCCGCTTCCACCGCCGCCACGAGGCCGAGGCGCCCGCCGCGCTGGCGGAGCTCCAGCGCGTGGCTCGGGCGGGCGAGAACGTGTTCGAGTTGCTGCTGGACGTCGTCCGCGTGGCGTCGCTGGGGCAGATCACGGCGGCGCTGTTCGAGGTCGGCGGCCAGTACCGCCGCAACATGTAGCCCCATGCCCGGCAACATCCGCTTGTGGACGGGCACGCCCCCGCCGGGCGCTGGCCTGCCGCGCCGGCGGAGCGCCCCTAGCCAAGCGCTTCGCTGGGGAGACGGAGGCCGTCTCAGCTTGGCACGCCGTCCGCGCCAGCGCCGCCAGTCGGGCGAGACGGTACGGCAGCGTGACAACACCGGTCGGTGACGCTCTGGGCGACGAGGGGGCCGGGGAAATTGTCTGCGAGCCCGGAAGATCCTACCCGCCCCCCGTCCCATGGCCCGCTCGTCCCAGACCAAGTCCCCCGCCTACGTTGAGGCGATGATCCGCGAAGCCGTCTTCCACGTCGAGGCGTGCATCAAGACGCCCCTGGCCGACCTCGGCTACGCCGGCCCCGCCTCGGGCCTCGACCTCACCGACGGCCAGCACGACTTCCTGGCCGGCTACATCTGGGGCGGCCTCCAGCGCCTGCTGGAGATGGGCGAGCTGACGTCGGAGGCCGACGTCGAGCGCGCGGCCAACCGGCTCTACGCCCGGCTCATCGGCCCGTTCGACAAGGACCTCCGCTCGTGGCACACCTGGGTCGTGCGCGAGGGGCTCCAGCACATGCAGCGCCCCCACGTCATGCTGGGCTACTGCGCCGGCCGGGGCGACGTCATGGAGCGGATGCGCGCGACGCAGTTCCGCGCCGCGCTCGGGCCCGCGCTCGCCAACCTGACCGGGACGGACCTCGGCCCCGAAGACACCGACGTGATGCTGAACCGGTAGGCCCGGTCCGGACTGGGGGCGCGCTCACCGCCGCCCGCACGGCTCCGGTTCGCTCGACCTCGAGGGGCTGAATCACCGGCCGGCCCGCCGGCGTCCCAGGCGCTCCACCCCGCGCCCGTGCTCGCCGACGCCCTCCGCCAGTCCGGCACCGTCCTGCTCGACGGCCCGCGCCCCGACGCCGACTCCGGCCGCCGGGGCGCGCGGCTGTTCACCCACCCCCGCCGCGTGCTCCGCGCCGACGGCTACGGCGAGGTCGGCCCGCTTCTCGACGCGCTCGACGGCGCGCTGGCCGAAGGCCGCCACGTCGCCGGCTTCCTGAGCTACGAGGCCGGCTACGCCCTGGAGCCCGAGCGCTTCCCCGGCCCCCCCGCCCCGGACGGGCCGCTGGGCTGGTTCGGGGTCTACGACGCGCCCCGGGACCTGACCGCCGACCAAGTCGACGAGGCAATGCCTACGGTGCCGGTCGACGTGGGCCGGCCCCGACTGGCGCTTGCGGAGGGCGAGTACCACCAAGCGATCGAGCGGATCAAGGCGCACATCCGAGCCGGCGACGTGTACCAAGTCAACCTGACCACGCCGCTCCGCTTCCCGGCCTCCGACGCGCTCGCGCTCTGGGCCGCGCTCCGCCGCCGCCAGCGCGTCGCGTACGGCGCCTGGATCCAGGCCGACGGCCGTGTCCGTGGCCTCGGTCTCACCCGAGCTGTTCTTCCGCATCGACGGCGGCACCATCACGGCGCGGCCGATGAAGGGGACCGCCCAGCGCGGCACCACCGACGCCGACGACGACGCGCTGGCGGAGGCTTTGGTCGCGAGCCCCAAGGACCGCGCCGAGAACCTGATGATCGTGGACCTCCTGCGGAACGACCTGTCGCGCGTGGCGCGGCCAGGCTCCGTCCGCGTGCCGGCGCTGTTCCAGGCCGAGCGCTACCAGACGCTGACCCAGATGACCTCGACCGTCACGGCCCAGCGCGCGTCTGGCGTTGGCCTGGGCGACGTGCTCCGGGCGCTCTTCCCGTGCGGGTCGGTGACGGGCGCGCCCAAGCTGCGAGCGATGCAGGTCATCCGCGAGCTGGAGGCCGGGCCGCGCGGCGTCTACTGCGGGGCCATCGGCTACGCGGCTCCGGACGGCGACGCCGCGTTCAGCGTCCCCATCCGCACGGCGGTCGTGGCGGGCGGGTACGGGCGCTACGACGTGGGCAGCGGCGTGGTCTGGGACAGCGACCCCGCCGCCGAGTACGCCGAGTGCCGGCTCAAGGCCCGCGTCCTGACCGACCTGTGAGGCTGCTCGAAACCATGCGCGCCGACGGCGGCCGCGTCGCGCTCTTGGACCGCCACCTCGCCCGACTGGCGGCCAGCGCCGACATGCTCGGGTACGCGTACGCTGACGGCACCGTCCGCCAGCAGGTCGAGCGGGCGGACGTCGGGGACGGAGCCTGGGGCGTTCGACTGACGCTCGGGCCGGCCGGCGACATCGACCTCAGGACGTGGCCGCTGTCGCACGAGCCCATGCGGACGGCCTGGGTCGATCCGGAGCCGTTCGCAGAAGCGGGCGGGCCGCTGTGCGTCCACAAGACCACCGACCGGGGCCACTACCGCCGCCGCTACGACCGCGCCCTGGCGCTCGGCGCCGACGAGGCGATCCTGGTCAACGGCAGGGGAGAGGTGAGCGAGGGGACGCGGACGACCGTCTGGGCTAGGCTCGACGGTCGCTGGCTCACGCCGCCCTTGGCCTCCGGCGGGCTGGCGGGCGTGATGCGCGGCCACCTCCTCGACGCCCAGCCCGACCACGCCGTCGCCGTCTTGACGCCCGGCGACCTCCGCCAGTCGGACGCGCTCGCGCTGTCGAACGCGCTCCGCGGCTGGATGCCGGTCCGGCTGCTGAGCCGGGAGGGCTGAACCAGAACGGCGCGGCAGGGTAAAACGGGCTCCCTCCCCCGATCCCACCCTAGATGAACAGCATCCTCGACCTGCTCGCCGACAACATCGGCGGCAACAACGTCAGCCAAATCGCCGGAGCTATCGGCGCGGACCCCGGCTCGACGCAGACCGCGGTCTCGGCCGCGCTCCCGGCCTTGCTGACGGCGCTCAACCGCCAGACCAACACCGTCTCGGGCGCCCGGGGCCTGGCGACCGCGCTCGACCGCGACCACGACGGCTCGCTCCTGGACCAGCTCGGCGGCTTCCTGGGCGGCCAGGTCCAGGGCAAGCAGGCCGACGGCGGCGGCATCCTGGGCCACATCCTGGGCGGGCAGCGCCAGCAGGTCGAGCAGGGCGTCGCCAAGGCGTCCGGCCTCAACATGCAGCAGGTCGCCCGGCTGCTGCCCATCCTGGCCCCCATCGTGATGGCGGCGCTGGGCAAGCGGAAGCGGCAGTCGGGACTCGACGAGGCCGGCCTGTCGGGCATCCTGGGCGAGGACGCGGCCCGGGCGCGCGAGGCCGCGCCGTCGGGCGTCATCGGCGCGCTCTCCGGCTTCTTGGACCGCGACGGCGACGGCTCGGTCCAGGACGACATTCTCGCCCAGGCCGGCCGCGCCGCGCTGGGCAAGCTGTTCGGCCGCTAGACCACCCCCCGTGATTCTTGGGGCGGCGGGCACTCGCTCGCCGCCCCCTTTCTTTGGCTCCGCACCCGATGACCGACCCGTACCGCATCGCCCCGGGCGAGACCGTCGACCTCTCCGCCCGCTCCACCGACGACGACGGCGGGCTGACCAAGGACGAGGCGCGCGACCGGCTCAAGGCCAACCTCGACCAGGCCAACGACCTCCAGGAAAAGCTCTACGCCGAGTCCCGGCAGTCGCTCCTGGTGGTGTTCCAGGCGATGGACGCCGGCGGCAAGGACTCCACGACGCGGAAGGTGTTCGGGCCGATGAATCCCCAGGGCGTCCGGGTGTCCAGCTTCAAGGCGCCGACCAAGCGCGAGCTGGCCCACGACTTCCTGTGGCGCGTCCACCAGGAGGCGCCGCAGCAGGGCATGATCGGCGTCTTCAACCGCTCGCACTACGAGGACGTGCTGATCGTGCGCGTCCACGGGTGGGCCCCAGCCGACGTCGTCGAGCGCCGCTACGACCACATCCGCCACTTCGAGGCGCTGCTGGCGGACGCCGGGACCCAGGTCGTGAAGGTCATGCTCAACGTCTCGAAGGACTACCAGCGCGAGCGCTTCCGCCGCCGCCTGGACCGGCCGGACAAGCACTGGAAGTTCAACCCCGGCGACCTCGACGAGCGCGAGCACTGGGACGACTACATGCGCGCCTTCGAGATCGCGCTGGGGCGGACGAGCACCGAGGCCGCGCCGTGGTTCGTGGTCCCGGCCGAGACGCGATGGTACCGGGACCTGGTGGTGAGCCAGATCGTGCTCGACGTCCTGCAGGCGATGGATCCCCAGTTCCCCGAGCCCTCGTTCGACCCCAGCGAGTTCCCCCCGGGCTCGATCGAGTAGCCCGCGCCCAAGGGTCGGCTCGCTTGTACGGAGGCGGGGGCCGCGTCCAGCACGCCAGGCCGGCCAGCGCAAACCGCCAGTCGGAGACGAGCGCCCGCCGCCGTCATCTCGGCCCCGAAGCGGAAGCGGAGCCGCCCGCGACGGGACAGCGGACTCAAGGGGGCCAGCCGAGTCCGTGAGCCTCCACCGCCCGGGCGACTGCACGCGATGTTCGATGCCTGGCGCGGGGGCCGGTGAACCGGCCCGTTACCTTCGGTCGACCCCCTGCGCCCCCATGAGCATCCTCGTCGTCGGCACCGTCGCGTTCGACACCGTCGAAACCCCGTTCGGCCGCGCCGAGCGCATCCTGGGCGGCTCGGCCACCTACGCCTCGCTGGCGGCGCGCGTGCTCGGGGCGCCGGTCCAGCTCAACGCCGTCGTCGGCCGCGACTTCCCCGACGCGCACGTCACGGCGCTCACGTCGCGCGGCGTCGACGTCGAGGGCCTCGTTCGCGACCCCGACGGCGAGACGTTCTTCTGGGCCGGGCGCTACCACTACGACCTGGGCACGCGCGACACGTTGGCGACGCACCTCAACGTGCTCGCCACCTTCGAGCCCGACCTGCCCGCCAGCTACCGCCAGCCGGAGATCGTCTGCCTGGGCAACCTCGACCCCACGGTCCAGGCGTCGGTCATCGACCAGGCCGGCGACGGCGCGCTGGTGATCGCGGACACCATGAACTTCTGGATCGACAGCGCGCCCGACGCGCTGAAGGCGACGTTGGCGCGCGTCGACGTGCTGGTGATCAACGACGAGGAGGCCCGCCAGCTGTCCGGCGAGTCGAACCTGGTGCGCGCGGCTCAGGCGGTCCGGGCGCTTGGGCCGGAGACGCTGATCATCAAGAAGGGCGAGCACGGCGCGCTGCTGTTCTGCGGCGACGACGTGTTCTCGGCGCCGGCCTACCCGCTGGAGGACGTCGTGGACCCGACGGGCGCCGGCGACACGTTCCTGGGCGGCTTCGCCGGGCACCTCGCCCGTGCCGGCGCGACCGACCCCGAGACCATGCGCCAGGCCGTGGTCGTGGGCAGCGCGCTGGCGTCGTTCGTGGTCGAGGCGTTCGGGACCGAGCGGCTGCTCGACGTCACGGCCGCCGACCTCGACCGCCGCATCGAGGCGTTCCGCCGGCTCTCGGCGGTGCCTCAGATCGTCGTCCCAGCTCCGCCTACCCGCTGAACTGGTCGAACATGGCCGCCTGGGCCTCGAAGACCCACTGGTTCATGATGGTCTCCTCCGAGATCTCGACGGAGAGCGCGATCTGGCGGGCGCGCGTGCGGCCCCACTGCGCGATCTCCTCCAGCGTCGTGACCCCTTCGAGGTAGAGCAGCCGCTGCAGGTCCTCGTCGACGGTGCTGATGACGGTTAGGTCGTCGGCGCCCTCGGGGCCGACGAAGGCCTCGGGGGCGTCCGGTTCGGCAGCCTGCGCGTCCGGCTGGACTGGTGCATCGGGAGCGGCGGGCGGAGGTGGGGCGGCGGGAGCCTGAAGAGCCGGCGCTTGGGGAGCGGGTGCGGCAGGGGGCTGGTGGGCGGCTTCCTGCTCGAACGGGGCTGGGCTCGCTTCGGCCGTCGATGCGAGCGCGTCGAGGTCGACCAGCCCGCTCGGCGTAGGCGCTTCGGGCTCGGCGGGGGCGGAGGGGAGCGAGAAGAAGTCGTCGGCGGAGGCGGTCTCCGGGTCGGGCTGTGCCAAGCTGGACGGCTCCGAGCGGTCCGGGCGCGCGATCCAGCTTGGCTCCACGGGCTGCGGCGCGGCCGGGGCGGGCGCCAGGGCGGCGGGCGCGTCGAACGAGAACGACGGCGGTTCGGGCGCGGGCGTCGGGAGCGGGGCGAACGGGGTCTCGGCAGACGTCGGCGCCTCCGCGGGCCCCTCCAGCGCGAACCCTTGGGAAGCGGGAGCCGGTGACGGCTCCGCCATCGGACTGGGCGGCTGCGGCGGAGCCAGCACGGGGAACGAGGCGGGCGAGAAGACCGAGTCCTCGACGACGTCTGGGCCAGCCGGCGCCGCACTGGCGGGGGCCGGCGGCGAGATTGCAAACGGAACCTCGCCGAAGGCGGGCTCCTGAGGCGACGGGCCCTCCTCCGTCGGAAGCGGGAGAGCCTCGAAGTCGTTTCCGCCGACCGGGGGAGCCGTGGCCTCCGTCTCCTGAGCGGGCGGGGCCGGCGCGGGCGGGGCCGGCTCCCAGCTCTCGAACGTGGCCGCCAGCGGGGCGGGGGGCGCGTGCTCCGGCGCGGCGTCGGTCTGCGGGGCCGGGGGGGAGGGCGAGGCCGTCGAGTCGCCGAACGTGACCTCGCCAAACGTGGCCTCTCCGAACAGGTCGGCGGGGTCGGGCTCCTCGCTCGCCGGCGTGGGGACGAACGACGGAGGCGCGGGGGGCACCCGCTCGAACGAGACGGGCTCGAACGACATCGGCTCGAACGCGGACTCCTCAGGCGAGTCCTCGAAGACCGGGGCCTCGAAAGCCGGGGCCTCGGGCTCCTCCTCTTCGGGCGACGGGAGCGCGAAGTCGAACGACCCGAACGAGATGGGATCGAGCGGACCCGGTGCGGGGGCGGGCTGGGTGGTGCCTGTCACGCGGGGAGGGCTAAACGGCGCGGGCTCGAACGCGGGCGCGGCGGATGTGGGCGTGGCAGGGGGTGCCTCCTCGCCGACGTCCTCCGCCTGGCTGCTGGCTTCCGCGGGTGCGTCGCCGTGGGGAGCGGCGGGCGCGCTCGCTTCCGGGGCCGGAAGCGCCAGCCGGTCGGCCGGCGGCAGGGCCGCGGACTGCTGGAGGGTCCCGAGCTGGTTCCGGATCTCGTCGATCTCCTCGTCGCGGCGGCGGGACTCGTGGCGCATCTCGCTCCGCAGGCTCTCGACGTGGCTCCGCTGGTCGGTGACCGCCTGGCGGACGCCGTCGAGCTTCTGGGCGAGCAGCTGGCGCTGGGTCTCGCCCTGGACGCGCTGCTCGGACAAGGCGCGGTCGATCTGGCCGCTGACGGCCCGGACCTCCTCCGCCAGCGCGGCGGGCGGCGGGGCCGAGGCGAGGTTGCTCGGCACCGACTCCACGGACTCGCGGTAGCGCGCGCGCAGGAAGAAGAAGACCGTGCCCCCGGCGACGGCCGCGGCCGCGGTGAAGGCGAGGATAAAGGGGAGGAGGGACATGGATTACGGGGTGACGAGCGTGAGCGCGTGGGGGCCTACGCCCGTGCCGACCTGCAGGCGGCCGGAGGCGATGGCGTCGTCGAAGAGGCGTTCGAGGGTGGCGCCGCGGGCGGCCGCGAGGTCGCCGTCGGGCGCGGTCACGGCGACGCGGAACGAGTCGGGGTTCCACTCGAACCGGCTCGACATCCGGTACACGTACGAGCGCAGGGTGGGCTCGAGCTGAGCGCTGCGGCGCCCGAAGCCGTGCTGCATGGCGTCGAGCAGGTGGCTCAGCTCCGCGTCGAGCGGCTGGTCGCTGGCGGCCTCCAGCCGCGTCAGCAGGTCTACGGGGATCGGGGAGGGCTCGGCCGTGAACGCGGCGTCGAGCGCGGGGGGCACCCCGGCCTCGGCAGCGGGCTCCGTCTGCTCGCTCGGCGCGGCCTCGGCCGGCTCCGCGCCCTGGGCCACCATGAGCAGCGAGATCGCCAGCGCCAGGCACAGCAGGAGCAGGCCGCCGATGGCCGCGACGGCGTAGCTGGGCAACGGCGCGCGCGCGCCGGTCGTCGCGGCCTGGGCAGACTCGCTCTCCCCGTGAGGTTGTTGGCCTCCGGAGGGGTGCGCAGCGTCCTCGGACTCCACGTCGCTCAGGGGCAGGTCCACGCCGGGGGGCAGGTCGATGCCCACGCGCTCGACCTCGGGGAGCTCCACGCCGAACGGCCGCGGAGGGGGCGGGGCCGGCGCGCGCTCCTTCGGGGGAGAGAACGGAATGCGATCGAGTAGATCGGTAATCGCCACGGGGGTACAGCGGGGGGGAGGGAACGTCTGCGCGTCGTCCCCCCGGGGTGCAACCTCCGTGCCGGTGCCCGTGTCCTGGCGGTCGAGGGCCCGGGCCGCAGGAGGAGGCCCCCGTACCGCTGGCGGGCGGCCTCCGCCAGTGGCACGAGGCCGCGCGGGCCGGCGGGCGCTTTCCCCGGCACCGGCGGCCGGCGGGTCGGATCTTGCCGCGCACCCCGCCCCAACCCGTGCCCCTCCCCGCCACCGTCCGCCTCGTCAACGCCGTGTTCTACGCGCACCACGGCGTCCTGGAGGAGGAGCACCGCATCGGCGGGCGCTACGAGGTCGACGTCGCGATGACGCTCGACGTCTCGGGCGCCGCCGAGCACGACGACCTGACGCGGACCGTCGACTACGAGCGGGTCTACGCCTTGGTGCGCGACGTCGTGACGGGGAACTCGTCGTTCCTGATCGAGCGCGTGGCCGGGCGGATCGCCCAGGCCGTGGCCGGCGCCTACCCCGCGCTGGACCACGTCGAGGTGACGGTTCGCAAGCCGAACCCCCCCGTGGGCGGGCCGTGCGACCGGGCCGAGGTCGTCGTCCGGTGGGCGCCGTGACGCGGGCGTACGTCGGGCTCGGGTCCAACGTCGGCGACCGGCTGGCGGCGCTCCGCGGGGCGGCCGAGCGGCTCGACGCGCGAGCGGAGACGGCGGTCGTGGCCGCGAGCGGGGTCTACCAGACCGAGGCCCTGGTGCTCGCCGGCGCCGACCCCCAGCCGGACCACCTCAACGCCGTCCTGGTGCTGGAGACGGCGCTGTCGCCTCGGGCGCTGCTCCGGGTGCTCCACGGCATCGAGCGCGCCGCCGGCCGCGACCACGGCCGGGAGCGGTGGGCGCCGCGCCCGCTCGACCTCGACCTCCTGATCTACGGCACGCGCCGCGTCGCCCTCCGGGACCTCCAGGTGCCCCACCCGGCCCTCGCCGAGCGCGCCTTCGTGCTCCGCCCCCTGGCCGACGTCGCGCCCGACGTCCCGGTCCCCGGCACCGCGCGCACCGTCCGCCAGCTGCTCGACGCCTGCGCCGACCCGGGCCGCGTCGAGCCCACCGCGTGGCGCCTCTAGCTGGCCGGGTTCCACAGGGGGTGGTCCTTGAACCTCCAGACCGGGTCCGGCAGGGGGAGGTCGACGCCCAGCGCCGACATCATCAGGGCCGCCTCCCCGCGGTAGTACGCGAGCGGCGTGAGCCCGAACGTGCGGAGCGCGTCGCCGCGCGGGACGTTGGACACGACCTGGCCGTCGCGCTCGAGCCGCCACGGCTGGCGGAGCGCGTCGGCCGTCAGCTCGCTGGCGAGGCTCTTGACGCTGGAGGCGTTGGCGTCGAACGTGCTCACGATCTCGTTGACGGTCGCGAACTGGGGCAGGTCGGGCTCGAACAGGACCTCCAGGTAGTCGAGGTCGAGGATCCAGTCCATCCGCGCCACGACGCGGACCAGGCGGAGCGCCAGCACGCCGAGCGGCGGCACCATCGGGTGCGGGGTCCAGCCCAGGTGGGGCTCGGGGAGCCGCCGCAGCAGCCGGCCCACGTGCTCCACCTGCACCACCAGCTCGCGCGCGATCGCCGGCGTCGAGCTGACCGGCGGCGGCTCCGGCTCGGGTGGCGGCGGCTCGGGCGCCGGCGGGGCCACCGGCGGCGGGAGCGGGCGGGGCGTGTCGGGGTCGGCGGACCACGAGTGGACCGACGCGAACGGCAGCAGCTCCTGGCCGTTGTGGACCGCCCACCCCGCGCCCGACGGCCAGTCGTCGGTGTGGGCGACCGCGAACCGAGCGGCGCGGTCGACGCCGTCCACGGTCCAGATCCGGACGGGCTGGTCGCGGCGTGGGACCCGTTCCATCGGGGAGAACCAGCCGTCGGGGAGGGGGGCGGGGGACGCGTCGGGCACAACTCGGCGGGGGGAGCCGGAGGGAAGCTAGCTCGCATCCACGCCGGCCGTGTCTGACACGCGGCCGTCACCGCGCCGGCGCCATCTTGGCACCCGACCGAGGGCGATCTTGCCGCTCGCCTCCTCCCCGACCCCGTCATGCCCGCCCCCTCGCTCCCCGCCCACCTTGGCTACGTCGCCGTCGAAGGCGTGATCGGCGCGGGCAAGTCCACCTTGGCGCGGATGCTGGCCCGCCGCGTCGGCGGGCGGCTGGTGCTGGAGGAGTTCGAGGACAACCCGTTCTTGGGCACGTTCTACCAGGACCGCGACCGCTGGGCGTTCCAGACCCAGCTCGCGTTCCTGGCCAGCCGGTTCAAGCAGCAGAAGGCGCTGGCCGCCCGCGACCTGTTCGTCGACCACGTGGTCTCGGACTACACCTTCGACAAGGACCGGATCTTCGCCCACGTCACGCTCACCGGCGACGAGGTCCAGCTCTACGAGACGCTGTACGGCATCATGGAGCCCGCCGCGCCCGTCCCCGACCTGGTGGTGTACCTCCGCTCGACGGTCGACCGCCTCCTCCACAACGTCGCGCTCCGCGGCCGGAGCTACGAGGCCGACATGGACCCGGCCTACCTCAAGGAGCTGGTGGAGGCCTACGACCGCTACTTTTTCCACTACATCCGGAGCCCGCTCCTGATCGTGGACGCGAGCCGGATCGACTTCGTCCAGGAGCCGGCCACGTTCGACGAGCTGGTCCACCAGATCGGCAACGTCAAGGGGGGGACGGCCTACTTCAACCCGCCGCGGACGATGCAGCTGTCGTTTTAGGCGGCAGGGCGCTGGCGCACGTGCGGACTCGCCCGCCAGCGGGACGCGTGCGGACCGCACGTGAATCCATCGGCTTCCGGCTGCCCCGAGGGCGGGCCGGGCCGTAGCTTGGCCCAACCCGTCCGACGCCATGCACAGGATCGCTCGGGGGCACGGCCCCCAGATCTCGCCCGCCTCCTCCGCCGCCGCGGACCCCGCCTCCGGCCCCGTGGCCGACCAGCCTCCCGTTTGGGGGGCTTTTTTTATGCCCGCCCGCCATGACTGAGACCGCACCCCGCCCCGCCAAGCTCGCGCTCGAAGACGGCACCGTCGTCGCCGGCACCGCCGTCGGCGCGACCGGTGAGACCGCCGGCGAGCTGTGCTTCAACACCTCGATGAGCGGCTACCAGGAGATCCTCACCGACCCCAGCTACTCGGGCCAGGTGATGCTGATGACGTACCCCCACATCGGCAACTACGGCGCCTTCGAGGCCGCGACCGAGGCCGACCGGCCCCACGTCGCCGGGCTGGTCGTCCGCCAGGTGTCGCGCGACCCCTCGAACAACGAGATGGAGGAGACGCTGGACGCCTACATGGCGCGGCACGGCCTGGTCGGGATCTCGGGCGTGGACACGCGCAAGCTCGTCCGCCACATCCGCCAGCGAGGCGTGATGAACTGCGTGATCTCGACCGAGGATCTCGACGACACCTCGCTCGTGGCCAAGGCCCAGGCGGTCCCCAGCATGGCCGGGCTGGAGCTGGCGAGCCGCGTCAGCGTGGGTGAGCCGTATGACGTGTCGATGGGGGAGGGGCCGAAGGTGGCGGTCTACGACTACGGCGTCAAGCGGAACATCCTGAACTCGTTCCGGGCGCTGGGCTGCGCCGTCCGCGTCTTCCCGGCGGGCACCCCGTTCGCCGACGTTAGAGCCTGGGAGCCCGACGGCGTGTTCTTGTCCAACGGGCCGGGCGACCCCCGCGCCATGCCGGACGCCGTCGAGACGGCTCGCCAGGCCATCGGCTCGGGCCTGCCGCTGTTCGGGATCTGCCTGGGCCACCAGCTGCTGGCGCTGGCGGAGGGCCTGGAGGTGTACAAGATGAAGGTGGGGCACCGCGGCGCCAACCACCCCGTCCTGAACCTCGAGACCGGCCGCGTCGAGATCTCGACCCAGAACCACGGCTTCGCCGTCCGCGAGCAGGACTTGGAGGGCGTCGCGGAGGTCACGCAGCGCAACCTCAACGACGACACCGTCGAGGGGCTCCGCTACCTCGGCTTCCCAGGCTTCTCGGTGCAGTACCACCCCGAGGCCTGCCCCGGGCCCCACGACAGCCGCTACCTATTCGACCAGTTCTTCGAGCTGATGGGCGCCCCCACCGCCCACGCCCAAGCGCCCCGCCAGTCGGTCGATGCCTAGGCCCGACGCGCCCCACGTGATGCGGCACTTGGTGGAGCTCCGCGCGGTGATGCACCGCCTGAACCTGGCGGCGCCTCCGCCGACCGCCCGCGTCCGCAAGCAGGTCGGGCGTCCCCGTCTCTATCCCTGGCAACGGCTCCTCCCCGAGGCCGCTGCGCCCCCCAACCCCCGACTCCCATGACCACCGAACGCAAAGCCCTCGTCGTCACCCACACGCCCGGCGACGCCGCCAGCGGCACCGTGGACGCGCTCACCGAGCACCTCAACGACGGCTGGCGGCTGCTGTCGACGACCGCGATGGGCGGCGCCGGCGGGGCCGACGGGCCGGTGCAGTTCGCCAGCTTGGCCGTGATCGAGCGCGAGAAGGAGACCTCCGTCACCGGGTTCTCCTCCCGGTAGACGCGCAGACGCCTCGCTCGCCTCCGAACCCCTAACGCAGAACGCCGCACGTTCGACCCCGACATGCCCAAGCGCACCGACATCGAGTCCATCCTGCTCATCGGCTCCGGCCCCATCGTGATCGGGCAGGCGTGCGAGTTCGACTACTCCGGGACGCAGGCCGCCAAGGCGCTGCGCGCCGAAGGGTTCCGCGTCGTCCTGGTCAACTCGAACCCGGCCACGATCATGACCGACCCCATGACGGCGGACGTGGTCTACCTCCAGGAGTTGACGACGGCGTCCATCAAGGAGATCGTCGCACGGGAGCGGCCCGACGCCGTCCTGCCCACGATGGGCGGACAGACGGCGCTCAACCTCGCCGACAAGCTCCACCAGCAGGGCTACTGGGAGCGCGAGGGCATCGACGTGATCGGCGTCGACATCGACGCGATCCACATCACCGAGGACCGCCAGGCGTTCCGAGACTTGATGGAGACCGTCGGGCTGGACCAGGCGCGGAGCCGGGCGGCCAAGTCGCTCTTGGAGGCCAAGGAGATCGCCCAGGAACTGGTCGAGGGGCAGGGCTTCCGGCCGGTCGTGTTGCGGCCCAGCTTCACGATGGGCGGCGCCGGCGGCGGCATCGTCTGGAAGGCCGACGAGTTCGACGGCATGGTGAGCCGCGCGCTAGAGCTCTCGCCCGTCCACGAGGTGCTGGTCGAGGAGTGCCTGTTTGGCTGGAAGGAGTTCGAGCTGGAGCTGCTCCGCGACGCCAACGACAACGTCGTCATCGTGTGCTCGATCGAGAACCTGGACCCGATGGGCGTCCACACCGGGGACTAGCGTCACGGTCGCGCCGCAGCAGACGCTGACCGACCCGCAGTACCAGGCCATGCGCGACGCGGCGCTTAGGGCCATGCGGTCCATCGGCACGTTCGCCGGCGGCTGCAACATCCAGTTCGCCGTCGACCCCGCGACGGGGCGGATGGTCGTGATCGAGATCAACCCCCGCGTGTCGCGGTCGTCGGCGCTGGCGTCGAAGGCGACGGGGTATCCCATCGCCAAGGTCGCCGCCCGACTGGCGGTGGGGTACACCTTGGACGAGCTGCCCAATGAGATCACTGGAACGAGCGCGTGCTTCGAGCCGGCGCTGGACTACGTGGTCACCAAGGTGCCGCGCTGGAATTTCGACAAGTTCGAGGGCGTCGACGAGCGGCTGACGACCCAGATGAAGGCCGTCGGCGAGGCGATGGCGATCGGGCGGACGTTCACCGAGTCGATCCAGAAAGCCTTCCAGAGCCTGGAGCAAGGCTTCGCCGGCCTGGGCGCCGACCGCGACCTCCCCGACCGCCAGTTGGTGCGCGACCGGCTGGCGACGCCGTACTGGGACCGGCTGCTGCACGTCCGCAACGCCTTCCGGCTGGGGGCGTCGGTCGCCGAGATCCACGACGTGACCAAGGTCGACCCGTGGTTCCTGAACCAGATCCAGGACCTGGTGGCGCTGGAGCGCGCCGCCGAGGGCGTGCCGCTGGCGGAGATGGAGCGCGAGCAACTGCTGGAGCTGAAGCAGCACGGGTTCTCGGACGTCCAGATCGCCCACCTGACCGACTCCGCGGAGGCTGATGTCAAAGCGCGCCGCCAGTCTCTAGACCTCCGGCCGACCTACCGCGTCGTCGACACGTGCGCGGGCGAGTTCGAGGCGCAGACGCCGTACTTCTACTCGACCTACGACCAAGGCGAGACCGAGTCCGTGCCCTCAGACCAAGAGAAGGTGCTGATCCTGGGCTCCGGCCCCAACCGGATCGGGCAGGGCATCGAGTTCGACTACTCGTGCGTCCACGGCGTCCTGGGTGCGCAGGAGATGGGCTACCAAGCCATCATGATCAACTGCAACCCGGAGACGGTCTCGACCGACTTCGACATCGCGGACAAGCTGTACTTCGAGCCCGTCTTTTGGGAGCGGGTCCAAGACGTGATCGAGCTGGAGCAGCCGGCCGGCGTGATGGTCCAGCTGGGCGGGCAGACGGCGCTGAAGCTGGCCCGCAACCTGCTGGCGGCCGGCGTCCCCTTGTTCGGCACGCCGTTCGAGAAGATGGACCTGGCCGAGGACCGCGGCAAGTTCTCCAAGGTGCTGGAAGAGCTCGAGATCCCGTTCCCGCCCTACGGCATCGCGACCTCGGTCGAGCAGGCCGTCGAGGTGGCCGAGGAGATCGGCTACCCTATCCTGGTGCGCCCCAGCTACGTGCTGGGCGGGCAGGGCATGCGGATCGCGATCAACAAGGACGAGGTGGCCGACTACGTCGCCAACGTGCTCCAGCTGTTCCCCGACAACGAGGTGCTCCTCGACCTCTTCCTGGAGGACGCCATCGAGGTCGACGTGGACTGCCTGGCCGACGGCGACGAGGTCTGGATCGCCGGCGTGATGCAGCACATCGAGCCCGCCGGCGTGCACTCGGGCGACTCGACGGCCGTGATCCCCCCGTTCTCACTGAGCGACGAGACCGTCGAGGTGCTCAAGGAGACCGTCTGTCGGATCGCGACGCGCCTGGGCGTGGTCGGCCTGATGAACACCCAGCTGGCGGTGCAGACGCGCGACGGCCAGGACCACGTCTACGTCATCGAGGCCAACCCCCGCGCGTCGCCGGACGGTCCCGTTCGTCGCCAAGGCGACCGGGGTCCCCGTCGCCCGCATCGGCGCCAAGCTGATGCTCGGCGCCAAGCTCGACACCTTCCGCCAGTCGGGCGAGCTGGAGTCGTCGCTGACCGGGTTCGCGGTCAAGGAGCCCGTCTTCTCGTGGGACAAGTTTCCCGAGGTGACCAAGGAGCTCGGCCCGGAGATGAAGTCGACGGGCGAGGCCATCGCGTTCGTGGACGACATCACCGACGAGCACATCGCCAAGCCGTTCGAGATGCGGAACCTGTACCTCTCGCGGTAGCTCGTCTCGCAGGCCGCTCCGGACTGGCGGCGCGCGTCGCCGGTGGGGGAGGCTAGCGGAAGAGGGGGCGGGCGTCGCGGAGGTCGTACGCCACGCGCAGCGTCGCCACGGTCACGCCGCCCGGGCCGATCCCGATGAGCCCGCCCAGCACCACGCGCTCCTTGTCCAGGTTCACCAACCCCATCCCCAGGCCCAGCGACGGCCGGAGCGCCGCGGTGCCGTCCTCGCCGAGCTCGCTGCCCTCCTTGAACGAGACGCGCGGCGAGAACTGCTCGAACACGTTGTCGTAGGCGTTGCCCAGGAAGCCGATGGCCAGCACGTCGACGCCGTACACGCCCAGGAAGTCGAACACCGGCGCGCGGATGCCGGCCCCGAACGCGACCACGTCGCGCCCGCTCAGGCGCTCCTGGCGGAAGGCCGTCGCGATCCGGTCGTCCAGGACGGGGAGGTAGTAGAACGGGATGGGGTCGTCGAAGCCGTCGCCGTCGGCGTCGCCGGAGCGCGTGAACAGGCCGACGGCGCGCAACAGGACCGTCGTCCGCCCGCGGATGGGGACGTAGCCGATCACCGAGCCGGAGTACCGCGCCAGCGTGAGATCGGAGTCGTCGAAGGCGTAGAACCGGCGGTGCTCGACGGTCGCCAGCATCCCGCGCCGGGGGTACGACGGCCAGTCGCGGAGGTCGGTCGCCACCTCCAGCCCCACCGAGGCCCCGTAGCGGTCGCGCCCGTCGGCGACGCCGACGGCCTCCCGGGACTTCTCGTCGAACCTCGCCAGCGAGCCGATGCTCGCGTCCTCGTTGATGCCGCCGGAGTAGTCGTAGAGCATCCGCACGCCCGGCTGGAGGTAGAGCGCCGTCGTCCCGAGGGGGTACCACCCGGCGCGGACCTCGGCCTGGGCCGCGTCGTGGAACAGGTTGATCTCGCTGTCGCGCACGGTGTTCGGCCCGAGCCCGAAGTACCGCCGCCGCTCGGTCGTCGAGCCGCCCACGTTGAGCAGGAGGTGGAAGCGGCTGTCGTACGGGTCGTTGGTCAGCGCGGTCACGTTCGCCGACTGGAACCGCTGCTGGAGGCGCAAGTCGACGGTGAGGTCGGTCCCGGGCGCGACCAGGTTCCGGATCCCCACGCCGCCGCCGATCCCGATCCCCCGGCCGACCGAGTACAGCGCAGACGGCGCGATGCGCGGCCGGAACTGCACGCCCGGGCGCTCGTCGTCGTCGCGGTCCGTAGTCCCGGTCTCCGCGATCACGTCGCCGATGTCGGAGAGCACCTCGGCGGCCTCCCCCGCCGGGGTGTCCGTCGTGTCGGCCGGGACGGGCGTCTGGAACAGGGCGAGGAGCAGGAGCGCGAGGACGGCGGGCACGGCGACGGCAGGGGGCGGGAGGGGCGAGTCTACGACACGGGTACCTTCCGGCTCTCCTCTAGGCAATCGCGATGACGGTACTGGTGGTCGGCGGCGGAGGCCGCGAACACGCGCTCGTCGAGGCGCTGGCCCGGAGCCCGCGCCGCCCGACGCTGCTGTGCGCGCCCGGGAACGCCGGCACGGGCGAGCGCGCCGAGAACGTCGCCGTGGCGGCCGACGACCTCGACGGGCTGGTCGCGCTCGCCCGAGACCGCGCCGTCGACCTGGTCGTCGTCGGCCCCGAGGTCGCCTTGGTCGCCGGGCTGGCGGACCGGCTGGACGAAGCGGGGATCGCCGTCTTCGGCCCGTCCAAGGCCGCCGCCCAACTGGAGGGCTCGAAGGCGTACGCCAAGGACGTCATGGCCCGGTGCGGCGTCCCGACCGCCGCGTCGCGCACGTTCGGGCTGGGCGAGCTCGACGAGGCCCGAGCGTACCTCGACGGGCACGCGCTGCCGGTCGTGCTCAAGGCCGACGGGCTGGCGGCGGGCAAGGGCGTCGTCGTCGCCGAGACGCACCAGCAGGCCCGGGAAGCCCTCGCCGACATGCTGGAGGACGGCGCGTTCGGCTCGGCCGGCTCGACGGTGCTGGTCGAGGCGTTCTTGCGGGGCGAGGAGGCCAGCGTGTTCGTCGTCACCGACGGCGCGGACTACGTCCTGCTCCCCGCCGCCCAGGACCACAAGCGGATCGGGGAGGGCGACACCGGGCCCAACACCGGCGGCATGGGCGCCTACGCGCCGGCGCCGGTCGTCACCGACGCCGTCCGCGAGCGCGTCGAGGCCGAGGTCGTCCGGCCCGTCCTGGACCGGATGCGCGCCGAGGGGCACCCCTACCGCGGCGTGCTCTACGTCGGCCTGATGATCGACGGCGGCGCGCCGTCGGTCGTGGAGTTCAACTGCCGGTTCGGGGACCCCGAGGCCCAGGTCCTGCTCCCGCTGCTGACGTCCGACGTCCTCGACCTGCTCGACGCCGCCGCCCACGGTAGGCTGGCGGAGGTGGCCGTCGAGGTCGCCAGTGGCGCGGCGGCGTGCGTGGTGCTGGCGTCCGAGGGCTACCCCGGTTCGGTCGAGACCGGTCGGACGATCACCGGGCTGGACCGGGCCCAGGAGCACGCCGCCATCTTCCACGCCGGCACCCGGCGCTCGGACGAGGGCAACGTGGTCACCTCCGGAGGCCGCGTGCTCGGCGTCACCGGGACCGGCGCGACGCTGCAGGACGCGCTCGACGCCGCCTACGCCGGCGCGGACGCGGTCTCGTTCCAGGGCAAGACGTTGCGTCGCGACATCGGCCAGAAGGGGCTCCGGCGCTCGAGCTCGTGACTCGGGCCGCGCGCCCCGGTTCGCCAGTCCGCCAGCTAGCCGTCGGCTCTGCCCTCCTCGTCCTGCTGGCGGCGTGTGCCGGCACGCCCGCCCAGCGCGACGGCTTCCAGAACCCCGTCGCCATCGCCTCGACGCCCGACGGCCGGGTCTGGGTGCTCGACGCCGGGACCGGCGAGGTGGTCGTGCTGGAGAACGGCGTGGTCACGCGCCGGATCGGGGGCAGCGGGACCGGCGACGACGCGTTCCTCGACCCCGTCGACCTCGACCCCACCAACGGCCAGACGCTGTTCGTCGCCGACCGCGCCGGCGGTGCCGTCGTCCGCGTGACGGCCGAGGGCCGCGTCGCCCAGCGGATCCCGGTTCCCGACCTCGACCCCGCCCAGCCGCTCCGCCAGTCGCCCCGCGCCGGGCGCGGGCAGCCCATCGCCGTCGCCGCGGCGCCCGACGGCGGGGTCTACGTCGTCGACGGCGGGCGGCGGCACGTGCTCCACCTCGACGCCGAGGGCACCGTCCAGCGCGTCCTGGGCGCCGGCCGGTTCTCCGACCCCGTCGACCTAGCGGTGGGCGACGACGGCGTGCTCTGGGTCGCGGACGCCGGCCGCAACCGCGTCGAGTCGTTCGACCGCTTCGGAGGGCCGGGCCCCGCCACGCATGTCTACGACGAGAGTAGCCGGATCGTCGGCCTCTCGGTCGTCGGCTCCCGACTGGCGGTCGCGTTCGGCCGGTCGGTCCACGTCGCCAGCGAGACGGAGGGGGCCCGGACCGCGCGCGGACCGGGGCAGCCGGACGTGCTCGGCGTCGCCTGGCTCTCGCCGTCGCGCTGGGCGCTCTTGACGGCGGGCGGCGTCGAGGTGGGGGACGCGGTCGGGGATTGAACGCGCCGACGGCCGGGGGCTAGGTTGCCGGCCCACGCCCCGCGCCGATTCCGCCCGTTCGAGACCGTCGTCTGCCCCACCCGATGAGGTGTCTCGGAATCCTGCTCCTGGCGCTGGCGTGCGCGGCTCCGGCGTGGGCGCAGTCGAGCGCGCGCCGCGACACGTTCGCCCTGGCCGCCGGCCAGACCGCGACGCGGCTGCAGGCCCGGCCGATCCCCGGCACGGAGACCGTCTCGGTGTTCCGGGACACCGCCTTCGTCGCGCTCCCGGCCACCGGCTACACCCTGGACGGGACGGGCCTGCTGCGACTGGCGGAAGCGGCCGACACGTTGCGGTTCGTCGCCGTCGCCTACCGCGCCGCGCCCGTCATCGGCCCGGTTCGGGCTCGGATTCCGTCGGTCGACTCGCTGCGCGCCGTCTACGCGCCCGACACGACGGGCCAGCGCCGAGCGCCGCCCGGGCCCGCGCGCGCGCCGCCGGCGATCACGACGCGGGGCTCGATCACGCGCGGCGTCGTGGCCGGTTCGAACCGCGACGTGTCCGTGACCTCGGCGCTCCGGCTGTCCCTAGAGGGCCAGGTGTCGCCCGGCGTGACCCTGCGCGCGGCGCTGACCGACGAGGACACGCCGATCCTGCCCGAGGGCACCACGCGCCAGTTGTCCGACCTCGACCGCGTCTACGTCGAGGTCGACGGGCCGGGCGTCCGCGCTCGGCTGGGCGACGTGGACCTGGCGCTCACCGGGACGGCCTTCGCCCCGCTCGCGCGCCAGGTGCAGGGCGCCGTCTTCGAGACCCGGATCCCCCAGACCGGGTTCGTCTCGGGCCGCGCCATCGCCTCCGCCAGCGCGACGCGCGGACGGTTCCGGAGCCAGGACGTCGTGGCGCTGGAGGGCGTCCAGGGGCCGTACCGGCTGCAGGGCGTCGCGGGCGAGGCGTTCGTCGTGGTCGTGCCCGGGTCCGAGCGCGTCTACCTCGACGGCCGGCTCCAGCAGCGCGGCGCCGGCGCCGACTACACCGTCGACTACGGGACGGGCGAGATCACGTTCACCTCGACCCGGCTCATCACCGCCGAGCGCCGCGTCACGGTCGACTTCGAGTACACCGCCGGCGGGTTCACGCGCACGCTGCTGGCGACCGGCGTCGACCTCGACCTGGGCGACGCCGCCGACCCCCGCGGTCGGCTGGGCGTCCGCGTCTTTCGGGAGGCCGACGCGCTCGGCTCGGGCGCCGACCTCGGCCTGGGCCCCGACGACCTCGCGTTGATCCGCGCCGCGGGCGACGCCGACGTGCTGGTCTCCGGCGCCCAGCGCGTGACGTTCGACCCCGCCAGCCCGTTCGTGCTCTACGCCGTCGACCAGGTCGTCGAGGACGGCCAGTCGGTCGACGTCTTCGTGCCCGCCACGCCTGCCGACGACGAGGTCTTCCGCGTTCGGTTCACGACCGTCGGCCAGGGGAGGGGGAGCTACCGCCGCGCCGGGACGGCCCGCAACGGGATCCAGTACCAGTACGTCGGGCCGAATCAGGGCGACGCGATCCCGTTCCGCCTGCTCCCGCGCCCCGCCAGCCGGACGCTCTACGACGTCGTGGGCTCGGTCGACGTGGTGCCCGGGCTGGCGGCGTTCGCCGAGGTCGCCCGGTCCGTCGACGACGCCAACGCGCTGTCGCCGGTCGGGGACGGGGACGATGGCGCCGGAGCCATCGAGGCCGGCGTCCGGCTGGCCGGTGTGGGGCTGGCCGGGGGCGTGGTCTCGGGCGAGGTCGTGGTCCGCGACCGCGCCGACGCGTTCCGGCCCTTGGACCGGGTCCGCGACGTCGAGTTCAACCGCCGCTGGAACCTGGCACGCGCCGGGACCCCGTTCGGCAGCGTGGTCGACAGCCTGGGCGAGGCCGTCACCGAGGCCCAGCTAGCCTGGGCCCGGCAAGGAGCCACCGTCGAGGCCGAGGCAGGCCGGCTCGGCCTGGACGACTACCGCTCGACGCGCGCCCGGTTGGCGGCGGCCGTCGGCGATCCGGAGCGAACCGTGGTCGCCGTCGAGGGCGCGGTCGCCGACACCGGCGGCGGCGGGCCGGTCGCCGACGCCCTGGGAACGGGCGACTCGCGCCGCGCCTTGGTCTCCGGCGCGCTGTCGCTCGGCCGGCTCCGCCCGACCCTGGCCGTCGAGCACGAGCGGCGCCGCCAGTCGGGCGGGGCGATCCCCCAGGACGCGGCGCTGTCGGCGTCGTACGCGTTCACGGCGGTCCGCCCCGGGCTGGGGCTCTCGACCGGCGCCCTGGACGCCGACGCGACGGTCGAGCTCCGCCGCGAGTCCGAGCCGCTGGGGCCGACGGGCCAGGAGTCGCTGGCACCTTCGGCCACGGCCGTCACCGTCGAAGCGACCGGGCGGCTGCGCGGCGCGCGCGTCCAGACCGACGCCCGCATTGCCGCCCGGCGCAAGCGCTACGGCGACGACTTCCGCCAGCTCGGCCGCCAGGACGCCGAGTCGGTCGCGCTCCGGGTGTCGTCGCGCGGGGCCTGGGACGGCGTCGACGGCCGCGTGGTCTACGACGCCCTGACCGAGCGCGCGCCCCTCTTGCAGGAGACCTACGTGCTTGTGGGCCAGGACCTGGGCGAGTTCGTCTGGCGCGACGGCCAGGGCGAGCCCCGGCCCGGCGAGCCCGACGGCGTCGCCCAGGTGGACGAGTTCTTCCCCGAGACGACGCCCCTCGAAGGCACCTACCTCCGCACGTTCGTCCCCGGCACCGACTTGGTCCCCACCGTCGGCGTGGGGCTGGGCGTGCGACTCGGGCTCCGGCCCGGCCAGTGGCTCGACGCCGAGACCGCCCTCGGCCGGCTGGCGGACGCCGTCGCGCTGCGGACCGTCGTCGACGTTCGGGAGCGGACGCGGCAGCCGGACGTGCTCCGGGTGCTCGTCCTGGACCCCAGCGCGCTGCAGTCCGCCGACCCCTTGGGCACGGTCGACGGGCGGTTCCGGGTGGAGCAGGAGGCCGTGTTCTTCCCCGACCTGCCGGACCGCGGGGCGCGCCTCGCCGTCGACCACGCGCGGACGACGTCGCGACTGGCGGCCGGGTTGGAGCGGCGGCTGACGCAGAACGCCCGGGCGGAGGCGTACCGGCCCGTCGGCGCCGTCGACGCCCGGCTGGCGCTCGTCGCCGGGCGGCGCCTCGCCCTCAGCGACGCCTTCGCCAGCCGGACGTTCGACCTGAGGACGCTGGGGCTGGAGGCGTCGGCGCGGTGGGACGCGTCGGACCGCGTCGCGCTGTCGCTCGCGCCAACGGCCTCGACCCGGACCGACGCCCTGGCCGGGTCGGGCCGACCGACCGGCGCGCTCGTGCTCCGGGTGCCCGGCGAGGTGCGGTGGACGCGGTCGGGCCGGTTCAGCGCCGCCGCGCGTGCCGAGGTCTCCGCGATCCGCTTGCGGGGGACCGCCAGCGGAGGGCTGTCCTTGTTCGAGCTGACCGACGGGCGCGGGCCGGGCACGTCGGCGTTGTGGGGCCTCGACGTCCAACTCGGCCTGACCGAGCGGCTGCGCGGCTCGTTGGTCTACGACGGCCGAGCGCCGGCGCGGGGGCGCGCCGTCCAGACCGTCCGCGTCCAGCTCTCCGCGACGCTGTAGGGCGCCGTAGGGGTTCGGTCGGTCGCGCGCCTGGCCGACCGGCGGAGCCGGTCCGCCAGCGGCGCGCGGCGCTGCCGTCCCGGGTTAACACTGCCGTAACTGTCGCTCGCCATCTTGCGCGCCTGCCTTCTCACAGGCGGACCCTCCACACCCCGCCTCCGTGACGGCCTCAGTCCCGCGTGCCCCGTGCGTGACGGCGCGGCAACGCACGCCCCGTACCACGTCGCTCCTGCTCGTAGAGCCCCCGGCGAGCGCCAGGGGGCGCTCGCGCGGTGGCCTGCGGAGTGGAGGGGGAGGACCGCCCCACGCGAGCCCAAGAGCCGGCGGGCGGGCTAGGGCCGGCGGCAGAACGGGCGGACCGGCGAGCCCCACGCGGTGGAACACGCGGCTCGCCAGCCGTAGCGACCTTGGCCGGCGGCGAGGGCGCCCGGCCCTCCCGCGCGTGACGGCGCCCCCCCAACACAGGACCCTCCCACCGATGAACCTCTTCAGCTTCCTCACCGGCTCTCGACCCCCGCTCGTCGAGCAGAGCATGACCGACCTCGGGGTCATGCTCGACACCGCCGACTCCATGTTCGCCGCGGCCACGAACTGCCTGCTCGACAACGAGCCGCTCCACGTCGACCTCAGCGCCCAGGACGAGACCGTGAACCAGGGCGAGCAGAAGATCCGCCGGGCCGTCCTGGAGCACATCCTGGCCGATCCCCGGGGCGAGCTGGCCCTGAGCCTGCTCCTGGTCTCCATCGTCCAGGACGCCGAGCGGCTCGGCGACCTCGCCAAGAGCATCGCCAAGGCCTCGGCGCTGGCCACGGCCCCGCGCATGGGCCCCCACGTCGACCGCCTGCGCGAGGTCCGCGACCGCGTGCAGGGCGCGTTCCCCCGCGTCCGCCGCTCGTTCATCGTCGGCGACGCCAAGGCCGGCCGCGCGGTCATGGACGAGCACGCCCAGACCAAGGCCGACGTCGGCGACTTCCTGACGACGCTGGCCCAGGCCGACGACGTGACGCCCAACCAGGCCGTCGTGCTGGCGATCACCTCGCGCATGATCGGGCGGACCTCGTCGCACCTGTCCAACATCGTCTCCGCGGTCGCGCTCCCGTTCGACCAGGTCCGCAACGCGCCCACCTGGAACGACAGCGACGACTAGCCGCCCCCGACCCGACCGCCCCCACCCCGACCGCCAGCGGCCGACCCCACCCCACCCATGGCTCAAGACCCCGACGACCACATCGACGCGAAGACCGGCATGGTGCCGATCTCGGACGACGACCTCGACAACGACCCCCTCACCCCAGCGCGGCAGCCGCTGTGGGCGCGGATCCTGGGGTTGGTGCTCACGATGTGCGTGTTCGTCGTCGCCCTGGAGCTGATGGGCGACGGGATCAAGGCGCTGGGCCGCAGCAACTTCGACCTGGAGGGCTTCTTGCGGACGGCGACCGACAGCCCGCTGCTAGCGCTCATCACCGGCATCCTGGTCACGAGCCTGGTCCAGTCGTCGTCCACGACGACGTCGCTGGTGGTGACGCTGGTGGCGACGGGCACGCTGCCGGTCGCCTCGGCGATCCCGGTCATCATGGGCGCCAACATCGGGACGACGGTGACCAACACCATCGTCTCGATGGGCCACATCACGCGCCCCGGCGAGTTCCGGCTGGCGATCGCCGGCGCGACGGTCCACGACTTTTTTAACTGGATGGCGGTGCTGATCCTGCTGCCGCTCGAGCTGCTGTTCGGCATCATCTCCACGCCCGCCCTAGCGCTCGCCGAGGCCATCCCCGGCGTCGACAGCGGGGGCCTGGGCGACACCCCGTTCGACCTGGTCTCGTCGTGGATCGGCGAGACCGTGCTGGGCGGCAACGGCTGGGTGATCGCGGCCGTCGGCCTGGGGCTGCTGTTCGTGGCGTTGCGCTACTTGGTCGTGTTCCTGAAGTCGCTGGTGCTGGGCCGCGCCGAGGGCGCGCTCGACAAGTACGTGTTCGGCAACCCCTTGGTGGCCATGGCCTTCGGCGTCGTGCTGACGTTCATGGTCCAGTCGTCGTCGGTGACGACGTCGCTGGTGATCCCGCTCATCGGCGCCGGCGTGCTGACCGTGCGCAAGGTGTTCCCGTTCATGCTGGGCGCCAACGTGGGCACGACGGCGACGGGGCTGTTCGCGGCGGCGATCGCGATCTCGTCGAGCGAGCCGGCGGCCGTGGCCGGGCTCGAGATCGCGCTGTGCCACACGTTCTTCAACCTGTTCGGCATCGTGCTGATCTACCCGCTGAAGTTCATCCGCGAGGTCCCGATCCGGATGGCGGAGTTCGTGGGCGAGCTCGCGTTCAAGAACCGGCTCTACGCCGTGGCCTACGTCGCCGGCCTGTTCTACGTGCTCCCGGTGCTCCTGGAGGTCGCGTACCGCTTTATCGGCTAGGCCGCGCGGCTGGCGGACGCCCCGCACCCGGTCGCGCGGCACCACCGCGCGGGCCGCGCCGTTTGCCCAGCGCCCTCCCGCCACCTCGCGCCTCCGCCACCTCCGCCATGCGCCTCGCTTCGCTCGTCGCCCTCGCCGTCTCCGCCGCCGCCTGCGCTCAGCCGGTTGACAAGCCCGGCCGCGCCCCGGACGCCCGCCCCAACCGCGCCGACTCGGTGGTCGAGCGGGCCGCGCCCGTCGCCACGCCCGCCGGCGACTCGCTGGCGGTGACCTCGCGCGAGCTTCGGCTGGGCGACAGCCCGGTGACGCTGCGCACCCACCAGCGCGGCGCCGGCGGCGCGCCGGTCGCGTTCCACGCGCTCAACCTCCACGACAACGAGAGCACGTCGGTCGACGCCGCGCTCGACGTCGTCCGCCAGCGGGGCGGGAGGGTGGTCGAGCTGGTGCACTCGGGCGACCGCAACGCGACGTTCCAGGTGGGCGGCCAGTCGTTCACCGCCGACCCCAACCGGATGTTTACCGACGCCGGCCGCGCTCGGACGCTGGCCTCGCTCTCGCGCGACACGCCCCAAGCGCGCGCCGCGCTGGCGGCCTTCGCCGACACCGTGCTGGCGGCCTACACCGCGCCCGGCCCGGCCGTCGTGGTGACGCTGCACAACAACACGCCCGACGGCTACTCGGCGCGGTCGTACCAGGCCGGCCGCGAGTACGAGACCGACGCGGCCGCCGTCACCGTCCACCCCGGCTCCGACCCCGACGACTTCTTCTTCGTCACCGACCGCGGGCTCTACGACGCCCTGGTGGCCCGAGGCTTCAACGCGGTCCTGCAGGACAACGCCGCCGCGACCGACGACGGCTCGCTCTCGGTGTGGGCGGCGCAGAACGGCGCGCCCTACGTCAACGTCGAGGCCCAGCACGGCCACCGCGACCAGCAGGCCCGGATGATCGGCGCGCTCGTGGACGTCCTGGAATCGGTCCGGTAGCGGACCCACGACGCGTAGGTTCCGTAGGAGTGCCCACCCCTTGAGAGCCCGTACATGCTGAAGAAGTTTTCGATCGTCATCGCCCTGCTGGTCATCGGGGGTCTCGCGACGGCCACGGTCCTGATCCCCTCGGACCCCGACCTCGGGGTCGTGCTGCCCGACCCCATCGACCGCGACCTGGGCGACATCCTGGAGCGCGACACCCTGGTGGCCCTGACGTCGTACACCTCGACGAGCTACTTCCTGTACCGCGGCCAGCCGTTCGGCTTCGAGTACGAGCTGCTCCGAGACTTCGCCGAGGACCAGGACGTGGTCTTCGACATCAAGGTGGTCCCGCGCGACTCGATCCTGTACTACCTCAACGCCGGGCTCGGCGACATCGCCGCGGCCAGGCTCCAGCCCGTCGAGGAGGACACCTCCAAGTTCGGGTTCACCCAGAACCTCTACCAAACGACGCCGGTCGTGGTCCAGCGGCGCGGGGACATCGACACGACCGCGGTCGAGGCGCCCGAGGTCCCGGCCGCGCTGGCGGAGCGCGTCGACCAGCAGGACGGCGGCGACGTCGCCCGGGAGCCGCTTAAGATCCGCGCCCGCCCCATCCGCCGCCCCGCCGACCTCGCCGGCCAGGAGGTCTTCCTGCCCAACGACGACCCCTACGTCGACCGGCTCGTCGAGCTCGAGAACGAGCTGACCGGCGACATCGCCGTCGTCGAGGTGGACACGACCTCGGAGGCCCTGATCCGCAACGTGGCCGTCGGCAACATCGAGCTGACCGTCGCGCAGGAGAACGTCGCTGAGCTGGAGGCCGGCTACTACGACAACCTGGTCGTCCAGCCCGCCGTCGGCGCCCCGCACGGCGTCGCGTGGGCCGTCCGCGACAACGCGCCCGACGCTGAACCAGGCGCTCAACGAGTGGATCATCGAGAACCGCGACACCCGGAGCTGGAACAGCCTCTACCGCAAGTACTACGTCGACCGCCGCGGCTACCGCGAGCGGATCGAGACGGGCTTCCTGACCGGCCGCACGGGCAACCTCTCCGGCTACGACGACCTGCTCAAGAAGTACGCGCCCGGCGTGGGCTGGGACTGGCGACTCCTGGCGAGCCAGATGTACCAGGAGAGCCGGTTCGAGCCGCGCGCGCGCTCGTGGGCCGGCGCCCAGGGGCTGCTCCAGATCATGCCCGCGACGGCCGCTGACCTGGGCTTGGCCGACCCCTACGACCCCGAGCAAAACGTCGAGGCCGCCGTCCGCTACCTCAAGTGGCTCGAGGACAACTACTGGGGCGACACCATCAAGGACCCGGAGGAGCGGAAGAAGTTTATCCTGGCCAGCTACAACGCCGGCGCCGGCCACGTCAAGGACGCCCAGCGACTGGCGGAGGCCGAGGGCGGCGACCCCCGGGTGTGGGAGGACGTAGCGTACTGGCTGCTCAAGAAGTCCGAGGCGGCGACGTACAACCGGCCCGAGGTCCGCCACGGCTACGCCCGCGGCCTGGAGCCCGTCCACTACGTCTCGATCATCCTGGAGCGCTACGCGCACTACCAGCAGTTCGTCGAGGGGGAGGAGGGCGCCGAGTCGGTCCCGAGCCAGGAGCTCGACATCTAGGTGACCCCGTCCTCCCTGCGCCGCACGGCGCGCGTGCTGGCGTGGCTCACGATCGGCCTAGCGGCCCTCGCGCTGTTCCCCGCCATCCTCAAGGGCGACGGCTTCGCGCCGTCGCTGGCTGCCCTGGCCGTCGGGCTGGCGGTGCTGGTCGCGACGCGCGAGCGGCAGGCTCCCTGAGCACTAGGCCGTCGGATACCGCTCGGCCTCCGACTCCGCGAGTGTGTCGCGCTGGCGGGCGCCGTGCGCGGCTCCGGGCTGCCTAGCCTCTGACGCCGCGGCGGCGGGGCTTGGAATCGCCCGGAGCCTCGATGCCACGGGGAAGCTCGGCCTCGACCGACGTCAGCGCGCCCCGATCGTCGGAGACGTAGACGGAGACGTACCCCCAGCCGGCGGCTTGGCCGGCGTAGCCAGGCGCGTCTGGGCCGGCGAAGGCGAGCGGCGTGCCCAGGTCGGCGGGGAGGTCCAGGGCGCTGTAGCCGTCGGGGTCGATCTGCAAGACGGCCTCGACGCCGGAGATCTGGCCGAGCGTCGTGACCACGACGCCGCCCGCGTCGGTCAGCTGGTCGAGGGTGTCGGCGCCGCGCCACTGGACGGTCTCGGCGACGTCGGCCTCGGCCAGGACGGGGCCGGCAAGCGCGAAGAGGGCGTCGCCCGAACTCGGCGCCCCGCGTCCCCGGATGGTCCCCTCGCCGTCCACCACGACCGCCAGCGGGACGCCGTCGTAGCCGAAGGCCCGGGCTTGGGCTTCGGCGCCGTCGACGGTCACCGACAGCACGGTCGCGCCGGCGGCCTCGAGGTCACCCAGCGCGTCCGCCAGCGCGGCCCAAGCGGCGGCGTCGCCAGACGCGCCGAACTGGATCACGACCGGCCGGCCCTGCAGCGTCGCGAGCTCGACCGGGCCCTTGTCGGTGGGGACCGCCACCCTGGGCGCCGGGCTCCGCTCGGTCCGGCTGGCGGCTTGCCCGTCGGGCGGGGTGGCGGGGCCTGGGCCGCATCCGGCGACCCCTAGCACGGCGGCGAGCAGAACGAAGCGGGCGGTCATGTCTCAGGCGGCTTCGACGGCGGAGCGGAGGTTGTTCAGGCGGATGCTCCCGTGGTTCTTGACGTCGACGGCTTCGCCGTTCGAGATCAGAATCGCCTGGGGCGTCTCGTGTTGGACGCCGAGCGTCTCCGCGAGGTAACTCGAGACCTCCCGGGCGTACTGCACCACGACGGCGTAGAGCGGGGGGTCGGCGTCGCCCTCCAGGCCGACGAACTCCATCTGGCCGCGCGCCGAGATCGGGCACGCGATGGAGTGTTTCAAAAGGTAGACGGGGGCGTCGTGCGACGCCTGGATCATCGCGTCCGCGTCGTCTTTGGTGGCGAGCTCCTGAACCTGGGCCATGCGTGTAGGGAATACGCGGGCCGTACCTTAGCGACGCCGCCCTGGCGTCTCCGACCCACACCGGAAGCTAGTCACGCGAGCCGCCCCAGACGTGCCCTTTTCCTAGGGGAAAACCCCTGACCTGAGACCGATGGACGCCGAGACCACCACCCTGCCGACGACCGGCGCCGAAGACGTCCGCTGGGACCTCACGGACCTGTACGCGACCGAGGCCGACCTCGACGCCGACCTCGCCCAGGCCGAGGCGACCGCCACCGAGTTGGCCGAGCGCTACCGGGGCCGGCTCGCGAGCCTGGACGCCGGCGCGCTGGCGGCGGCGCTGGCCGAGCTGGCCGACGTCCACGACCGCGCCGGCCGGGCCTACACCTACGCCTACCTCGCTTGGAGCACCGACACCGAGGACCCGGCGCGCGGCGCCCTCTTGCAGCGGATCCGCGAGGCCTACACCCGGATCGGGCAAGCGCTGCTGTTCGTCGACGTCGAGTGGGCGCGGCTCGACCTGGACCGGGCCAGCCAGCTGGTCGAGGACGCCGCGCTGGAGCCGTACCGGCACTACCTCGAGCTCAAGACGGCCGCGCGCGAGCACGTGCTCTCCGAGCCCGAGGAGGCGATCCTGGCCGAGAAGGCCGTGACGGGCTGGAGCGCGTGGAACCGGTTCTTCGACGAAACGCTCGGCGCGGCGCGGTTCGTGGTCCGCGGCCAGGCGCTGCCGTTGCAGCAGGCGACCTCCAAGCTGCACGACGCCGACCGCGCGCTCCGCAAGGATGTCCACCAGGCCGTGACCGACGGGCTGGACACGATGCAGCGCCCGCTCACCTACGTCTTCAACACGATCCTGGCCGACAAGGCGTCCGCCGACCGCCTCCGCGGCTACGACACCTGGATCTCCAGCCGCAACGAGTCCAACGAGACCGACGACGCCAGCGTCCAGGCGCTGGTGGAGGCCGTGACGGGCCGTTACGACTTGGTCGCGCGGTTCTACCGCTTGAAGCGCCAGCTGCTCGGTCTCGACGAGCTCAAGGACTACGACCGCTACGCGCCGACGGGCGAGACCGAGGTGTTCGTGCCCTGGGACGACGCCCGCCAGATGGTGACCTCGGCGTATGGCGACTTCGACGCCGAGATGGGCGGCATCGTGGACCGCTTCTTCGCCGAGCGCTGGATCGACGCCCCGCCCGACGCCGGCAAGCGCGGCGGCGCGTTCAGCCACGGGGCCGTCCCGTCGGCGCACCCGTACATCCTGATGAACTACACCGGGCAGCTGCGCGACGTCCAGACGCTGGCGCACGAGCTGGGCCACGGCGTCCACCAGTACCTCGCTCGCGACCAGGGCGTCTACCACGCCGACACGCCCCTGACGACGGCCGAGACGGCGTCGGTGTTCGGCGAGATGCTGACGTTCCAGCGCACGTTGGCCG
The DNA here is from genome assembly GCA_963789285.1 of Rubricoccaceae bacterium. Lineage (GTDB taxonomy): Bacteria > Bacteroidota > Rhodothermia > Rhodothermales > Rubricoccaceae > Rubrivirga. The sequence goes on along the minus strand of CAWBJZ010000004.1, from coordinate 116,407 downwards.
GCCTGGACAGCCGCGCCGACCGACTAGCGCTGTTGGTCGAGAAGATCGATGACACCATGGCGACGGTCTTCCGCCAGGTGACGATGAACCGGTTCGAGGACCGCATCCACACCCACCGCCGCGACCGCGGCGAGCTGACGCCGGACGACTTCGCCGACCACTGGATGGAGACCCAGTCGGCGATGTACGGGGACTCCGTCACGCTGACCGAGGGCTACCGCCGGTGGTGGAGCTACATCCCGCACTTCGTCCACACCCCGGGCTACGTCTACGCCTACGCCTTCGGCGAGCTGCTGGTGCTGGCGCTCTACGCCCGCTACCAGTCCGAAGGCGCCGGGTTCGCCCGCCAGTACCGCGACCTCCTCGCCGCCGGCGGCTCGGACTGGCCCCACGTGCTGGTCGGCCGGCTCGGCATCGACTTGCGCGACCCCGGGTTCTGGGACCGCGGCCTGGACGCCGTCGAGGTGCTGGTCGCCGAGGCCGAGGCGCTGGCCCGCCAGCCGGACTAGCCACGCGGGCTCGCTCCACCGATCGATAGCCGTCCGAACCTACTGGCGGAGCGGTGTCGACATGAGGAGCTCGCGACCTGCACCCCTTCGAAAGGGCGAGCCGGCTGCCGCTCTCGCTCGAGCGCGCTGCCAGTGGGAAGGGCCGAACCCCGCCAGGTTATCCACAGGGGCCAGAATCGAAGCTTGGCGCCGTATGTTCGGGGCGACGGCCGTCCCCCCCATGCCCTCGACCACCTTCGTCGCTCGCCGGCCGGGGCCGTTCTCGGCCTTGGTGCAGGCTGCCGAGATCGGCGGGTTGCGGCTGGAGCCGCGGCCGCCCGTCCGCACGCACGACTGGTACTACGACACCGAGGCCGGCGGCCTCCTGCGGCAGAACCTGGCGCTCCGCGTGCGCGAGCAGGGCGGCCGGCGGACGGCCGGGCTCCGGACCGTGGACGGCCGCGACCGGGCGCTGCCGGGCGACCTCGACCTGCTGGGCTCCGACAGCCAGGGCCGGAGGCTGACGCTCCCGCCCAGCGCGCTGGCGACCGCGGTGCGCGAGGCCGTGGGGGAGGAGGCGTTGGAGCCCCTGATCTCGCTCCGCCAGTACCGCACGCCCCGCGTCGCGCGCGACGGCGAGTCCGCCCTCGGCGTGGTGTCGTTCAACGTGGTGGTGTACGAGGTGCCGGGCTCGCGCGTGGTGTCGAACGAGGTCGAGGTCCGCGACCGCGACGGGCTGCTCGACGCGCTCGCGCCCGTCTTCGAGGAGGAGGGGCTGGAGGCCGCCGGCCGGTCCACGTTCGCCCGAGCCCTGCTGCGCCACCCCCGCACCCTAGGCCAGCCGGTCCTCCTGCTGCCCGACGAGGTCGAGGCGCTGGAGGCCGCCGCGGCCCAGGCCGAGACCGGCGTCCGCCGCCGCGCCACGGTCGTCTTGCTCGACGCGCGCGGCCTGCGGCCGGACACCATCGCGGCGCAGACGGGCATGAGCATGGCGCGTGTCAAGCACTGGCGCCAGCGGTTCCGGGAGGAGCGGCTGGGGATCCTGAGCACCGAACCGACCCCGGTGCCATCTCGGCGGCCTGCGACGCGCGCCGCCGCCGTCCGCCCGTCGGAGCCGTCGATGGAGGGGAGCGCGCCTCCGCCCACCGCGCCGCGCCCCGCACCCGTGGGGGCGACCGCCCCCACGGCGCCCGCGCCCAAGCCTACCGGCGACGGGCTGCCGGGGGGCCCGACCGGCGTGGCCGACATGGCCGAGTTGCTGGATCTTTTCACCCCCTCCATCCCCGACACGCCGCTGCTGACGGGGGACCTGCTGGAAGACGAGGAGGTCCGGGAGACCGAGGAGGTCCGGGAGACCGAGGCGCCGCCCAGGACCCTCAACCCCTACCCCGTCATCCTAGGGCCGGTCCCCGTCGCCAGCCGCCCCGCCTCGGAGCCGCCAGCGCCCCCGCAGACCCCCTCCCCTCCGATCGCGTCCGCGCCGAACTCAACGCCGTCGGCGCCCCGCCTGGCCACGTCGCCAGTGGGGGGCGAGCCCGCGCCGTCCGCCCCGCTGGCGCCGCCGGCCGCCGCGGTCACGACGCCGGCAGGCGAGGGCGAGCAGTCGCTCGGCGACCCCTTCGCCGAGGTGGACCTCCAGACGCTGGGGCGTGACCGCGCGCTCGCTTCCGACGCTGCCCGCGACGAATCCGACGATGACGCGCCGTCGGGCGACGCGGGCGACGGGCCGCCCTCGGCCGAGCCTGGCGAGGCGGTCGAGTCTCAGCCGGCTGAGCGGACGGAGGCTCAGCCGGCCCGCGCGCTCCCCAAGCGCGACCGCCTCCAAGGCGACACCCCGCTGCCCCTGGCCGCGCGCCGCGCGCTGGGCGATCAACTCGCGCAGTTCGAGGCCCGGGCGGACGCGTTCGCGTCGTCGCGCGCGCCGTCCGACGCCCGCCGGCTGCTGATCGCGGCCCAGCGCCTCCGCCTGACCGTCGAGACCTTCGGGCAGACGCTGCCCGCGACCGCCGCCCGCCGCCTGGTCTCGTCGCTCCGCCCGCTCGTCGACGACCTCGACGCGGGCTTGGACTACGCGCGCGGCGCGGCGCTCTCGCCGGGCCGGCAGGACCTCGCGCGCCTGTCCGTCGCGTCCGCGACCTCCGCCGCGACCCGGCTGGGCAGCGGGCAGCACCACGCCTGGGGCGAGCGCTCGCGCCGGCTCCTCGGCTACCTCGACCACCAGCACCGCCTGGGCCTGCGCGCCGGGGACTTCGCCGACGCCCCCGCCGACGACTTCGTGGGCGCGCCCGGCGACGTGCCCACCCCGACGCGCCTGCGCCACATCCTGGGCTCGACGCTGTGGGCGCGCTTCGAGGCGATCCGCGCCTTCCAGGACGACTTGGGCCGACCGACGCCCGACCTCGCGGCGCACCTGGCCGTGGCGCTGAGCGCGCTCCGCTTCGTGCTGGGGTTGGTGGAGGACGCGGGCACCGTCGCCGACGTGTTGGCCGCCCTCGACGACGCCGAGCGCGCGGTCGCCCGAGCGCGGCACCGCGCCGTGGCGGCCGCCCTGGGCGTGGCGACGGGCACCGTCACCGGCGAACTGGCGCCCGTGGCCGAGGTGTGGTCCGAGGTGACCGCGCCGGCGTTCCGGAAGCGGCTGGCGACGGTCGCGGCGGCGGTTTAGTCGGCCGCCGACGTCGGGCCGGTCGAGAACCGCTGCGACGGGTAGCGCGCGCCGTCGGGCCGGCGGATCTGGACGACGCCGTAGCCCGACCGGGCGTGGCAGGTGTTGCACCCGGTCACCATCTGGCCGTAGGCCGCGTTGAACTCCCCGGCGTCGCCGGTGCGCGCGGCCTCCGCCAGCGCGGCGGCGCGGGGGTCGGCGACCTCGGCGGCGATCTGGCTGATGTCGATCCCGTCCACGACGTAGCCGCCGTCGATCACGCGCGTGGCGCGCTCCGAGATCTTGTCGGCGTAGAACGACGCGAGGGGCCAGTTGTCGGCGTCGGAGGCCAGGGCGGCCTTCTCGATGTAGCGCTGCATCAGCACCATGTGCTCCAGCAGCGACGCCTCGTCCTCGGCCAGCCGGCCGTCGCGCTCGCGCTGGCGCTCGGTCGTGCTCGCGATGTCGGGGGCGAACGCGGCGAACAGCGCCGTCAGCACGGCGAACAGCGCGACGAACAAGGCGACCAGGGAGACGGCGAGGGTGCGGGACACGGCGGCGGCGGGGGGGAGGACAAGGGACGCGCGCCGGAGAGCCGGGGATTCGCCCGGTCCGCACGCCTCACGCGGAACGCGACCGGGGGCGGCCGAGGTTGGACCGGCCCCCTCGACCCGACCCGATGCGCGCGCTCCTCCTCGTTCTCGCCCTGCTGGCGGTCGGCGCCGGTTGTCAATCTGGACCGGCCTCGGCCGACGCGTCGCGCGCTGATGAGCAGGGCACCGAGAGGGGCGGCGCTGAGCCGGACCGATCCCGGGCGGCCGAGGCCGGCGGGCTGGACCTGGTGCTGCCGACGGGCAACCGGGGGCTGCTCGAAGGCCGGCCGGAGACGTTCTACCAGGGCCTCAACATGACCATCGACAGCCTGCGCGACGAGAAGTGGGAGGGCGGGCAGTACGGGTTCGTCCGGGACCAAGTCCCGACCGTCTTCGGGCGCCGCACCTTCCGCAGGGTCCACGAGGGGCTGGACATCGCGCCGACCGCGCGCGACGCCCAGGGCGAGCCCCAGGACTCCGTCGTCGCCGTCAGCACCGGGCGCGTGGCCTACGTCAACGCCAGCGCCGGCGCGTCGAGCTACGGGAAGTACGTCGTCGTCGAGCACGACTGGAGCGACTCGCCGGTCTACAGCCTGTACGCGCACCTCGCCGACGTCGTGGTCGCCGAGGGCCAGCGGGTCGCGACCGGGCAGCCGCTGGGCCGGATGGGCTACACCGGCCGAGGGCTGGGGCGCGCTCGGGCCCACGTCCACCTGGAGATCGCGCTCATGGTCAACCAGCACCAGCCGCTGTGGTTTGCCGAGTACTTCGGGGGCAACGACCTGCACGGCCGCTTTTTCGGCACCAACCTCGCCGGCGTGGACCCGGCCGGGCTCTACCTCGCGCTGGAGCAGGACCCCGGGCTCACCTTCCCCGAGTACGTCCGCTCCCTGGACGAGGGCTACGTCGTGGACTTGCCCGGCCGCCAGCCGCTCGACCTGATCGAGCGCTACCCGTGGCTGGGCGCCGAAGCCGCCGCCGCCGACCCCGCCGACGTGCCCGCCTGGCGGGTCGCGTTCACCCAGGAGGGCGTGCCGATCCGCGTCGAGATCGGGAGCGAGGAGGTGGACCGCGCGACGGTCGACGGCGTGAGCCTGGCGATCTGGCTCAGCGACGGCAGCACGAACCGGATGCTCCAGCGCCGCGGCATTAGCTACGAGCCCGCGCGGCGCGGCTACAGCTACTTCGCGCTCTTGAGCACGACCGCCCAGGGCGCCCCGCGCTGGTAGGCGCGGGCTGGCGCCGCCAGTCGGAAGGGGCGGTGGCGGTCCGAGGTCACGACCTGCGCCCGTTCCGCCGTGGACTCAGAACCCATAAGTTCGGGAGAGCCATGCGCCACCCCGCCGCCCTCGTCCTCGGTTCGCTCGCCGTCGTGCTGGGCGCGTTCTCGTACCGCGCCGCGACCGAGCCCGTCCTGCCGGCCACGCCGTACGACTACGCCGGCATCGCGCTGCCGAGCTACCTCGACCAGGCGGACGTCCGCAACCGCGACAACACGCCCGACGGCAACCCCATCACCGACGCGGGCGCGACGCTGGGCCGCGTGCTGTTCTACGACGTCCGGCTGTCGCAGAACCAAGCCGTCTCGTGCGCCTCGTGCCACCGCCAGTCGCACGGGTTCTCGGACCCCGACCGCCTGAGCGCCGGGTTCCAAGGCGAGACGACGGCGCGGAACTCGATGGGGCTGTCGTTCGCCCGCTTCTACGGCAACGGGCAGCTGTTCTGGGACGAGCGCGCCCGGACGCTGGAGCACCAGACGCTGATGCCCATCGAGGACCTGGTCGAGATGGGGATGACGCTCGACGGACTGGCGGTCCGGTTGGAGGCCGCGCCGTTCTACCCGGCCCTGTTCGCCGACGCCTTCGGGACGCCCGAGGTCACGAGCGACCGCGTGGCCCGGGCGCTGTCGCAGTTCGTCCGCTCCATCGTCGCGACCGACACCCGGTACGACGCCGCGCGCCAGGCGCAGGGCGGGCTGCCCGGCCGGCCGATGGCGGGCCTGACGGACCAGGAGAACCAAGGGCTCGAGCTGTTCTTCGGGCCGGCGCGGTGCGCGCAGTGCCACCAGGGCGACCTCTTCGTCGGCACGCACGCCACCAGCAACGGCCTGGACTCCGTTATCACGGACCAAGGCGCGGGCCGGGGCCGCTTCAAGACCGTCTCGCTCCGCAACGTCGCGCTGACGGCGCCCTACATGCACGACGGCCGGTTCGCGACGCTGGAGGACGTGGTCGGTCACTACAGCACCGGCATCCGCCCCAGCCCCGGCCTGAACCTGCGCGGGCGCGGCGGGCGCCCGTTCCGCCCGGACTTCAGCGCCGACGAGCGCGCCGCGCTGGTGGCCTTCCTGCACACGCTGACGGACTCGACGCTCGCGACGGACCCTCGGTGGTCGGACCCCTTTCCGGCGCCGGCGGATTAGCTCGTCCGGCGTCGGCACGGCCAGTCGCTTGGCGACCCCAGTCTGCTCAGCCGCTGGCGACGGGCGCCGCCAGTGAGTCGCGGTTTGGGAGCGGGCGGCGAGCCGCCGCGCGAGTTCAGGAAACCCCTGCCCTCGACCTGCCATTCCGAGGCGTGAAGAGGGAAGGGGATTGCCGCAGCGCGGCACCACGTTTGCCCCTGAGGGGTTTACTCCTCCGAACCCCCCACCCCCATGGCTGACACTCTGATCCCCGACGCCACCGACGACAACCCCGTCGCGGACCTGTCCCGCGGCCTGGCCACCGTCCTGCCGTTCCTCTACGTCGCCTGGGCCGATGGGCTCCTGACGCCGTCCGAGATCGAGGCCGTCCGCGACCGGCTGTCGGGCGAGGACTGGATGAGCGACGCCGACCGCCAGCAGGTCGCCGAGTGGCTCAACCCGGCCGACCCGCCGGACGCGACGACGTACTTCGGCTGGGTCCGCACGCTGCGCCGCGCCGCGACCCACATCCCCGACGTGGCGCACCAGTCGCTGGCGGACCTGGGCGAGAGCCTGGCGTCGCTGAGCGGCGGCGACGGCGCGGGCCTGCCCGCCGAGGCCCGACTGGCGCTTCGCGAGGTCGAGGCGCTGGTGGGCGTGGTGGGGGAGGAGGTCGTGCGCGACCTGGTCGAGGAACGGCCGGTGCCCAGCGACCGGCGGCGCGCGCCGGACGGGTTCGACGTGGCCGCCATGAAGGCGCTGCTGGACGGCGAGCACCGGGAGACCAAGGACCGCGTCCGCCGGCTGCTGAGCGACCCGGCGTTCGCGTACCCCGAGCCCGACCTGCCCACCGCCGAGTACCGCGAGCGGGTCTACGAGTGGACCCAGCTCCTGGCCGACCAGGGCATCGGCAAGCTGGCCTACCCCGGGTTCGCCGGCGGCGACGGCGACATCGCCAAGTTTATCGCGGCCTTCGAGACCATCGCGACGCACGACCTCAGCCTGGTCGTGAAGTACGGCGTGCAGTTCGGGCTGTGGGGCGGGTCGGTCAACGCGCTCGGCAGCGATGAGCAGCGGCGCGAGCTGCTGCCCCAGATCGGGTCGATGGCGCTGCCCGGCGGCTTCGCCATGACCGAGCGCGGCCACGGCTCCAACGTCCGCGACCTCCAGACGACGGCGACGCTGGACCGCGAGACCGACGAGTGGGTGATCGAGACGCCGACCGACCACGACCACAAGGAGTGGATCGGGAACGCGGCCACGCACGGCCGGATGGTGACCGTCTTCGCCCAACTGGTGATCGACGGCCAAGGCCACGGCGTCCACGCGTTCGTGGTGCCGATCCGGAGCCCAGACGGCGGGCCCATCCCGGGCGTCCGGATCGGGGACAGCGGGCACAAGATGGGGCTCAACGGCATCGACAACGGGCGGCTGTGGTTCAGTGGCGCGAGGGTGCCGCGCACGGCGCTCTTGAGCCGCTACGCCCAGGTCTCCCCAGACGGCGTGTACTCGTCGCCGATCCCGAGCGCGGGCAAGCGGTTCTTCGTGATGCTGGGGACGCTCGTCGGCGGGCGGATCGCGGTCGGCACGGCGGCGAACAGCGCGGCCAAGGCCGGGCTCACCGTCGCCGTCCGCTACGGCGCGCGGCGCCGCCAGTTCGGGCCGGCCGGCGGGGCCGAGGTCGCCATCCTGGACTACCTCAGCCACCAGCGGCGCCTGCTCCCCAAGCTCGCGACCAGCTACGGGCTGTCGTTCGCGCTGTCGCGCGTGGCCCAGGACTTCGCCGCGCTCCCGCCGGGCGGCGACACGCGCGAGATCGAGGCCCGGGCCTCGGCGCTCAAGACGATGGCGTCGTGGCACGCCACTGACACGTTGCAGGAGGCGCGCGAGGCGTGCGGCGGCGAGGGCTTCCGGTGGTCGGCGCGGATCGCCCACCGCAAGGCGGACTCCGACATCTTCACGACGTTCGAGGGCGACAACACGGTCCTGCAGCTCCAGGTCGCCAAGGGGTTGCTGGCCAGCTACCAGCAGGAGTTCTCCGACCTCAACCTGTGGGGCGCGCTGCGCTACATCAAGACCCAGGCGGACGTCCGGCTGGGCGAGGTCAACCCGCTGACGCGGCGGAACACGTCGCAAGAGCACCTGCTCGACCCGGCCTGGCACCGCGACCTGTTCGAGCGCCGCGAGCGGACGCTGCTGGTCCAGGTGGCCGCGCGCCTCCGCAGCCGCATCGGCAGGGGCGTGGACTCGTTCGAGGCCTTCGTCGAGGTCCAGGACCACCTCCTCACGCTGGCGACGGCGCACGCCGAGCGGCTGGTGCTGGAGGACTTCCAGCGCGCCGTCGAGGCCACCGAGGACGAGCAGATCCAGAACCTGCTCCGTTTGGTCTGCGCGCTCTACGCCCTGGAGCACCTGGAGCGCGATCGCGGCTGGTTCCTGGAGCAGAACCTGATCGACCCGCCGGTCGCGAAGGCCGTCCGCGCCCAGGTCAACACGCTGCTGCACCGCCTGCGGCCCGTCGCCGTCGAGCTGGTGGACGCGTTCGGGATCCCCGACGAGCTGTTGGGCTCGGAGATCGGCTCCGGCCGGATGCCGCTCGACCCGTAGGCTACGGAGCGCGGGGGCTGCCCGCGCTCCACGCCGCACGCCCCACGCTGCCCATGCGCTTGACCGACCTCGAAGCCGACACCGCCTACGTCGTCCGCCAGTCGTTCACCGACGACAACGGCGTGCTGGTGCTGCCGGGCGACCGGCTGACCTACCTCCGCCACCGCGCCGTCCCGGTCGTGGGCGCCTTCGAGGTCACGTTCAAGGAGGAGACGCTGACGTTGCACGAGGACCGCCAGTCGGACGTGGTCGAGCACGCCGAGCGGTTCCTGGAGTTGGCGTGAGGACAAGGCGAGCCACCGAATCGCGCAAAGGTGTCAGTGCGGCTTGCATGATCAGAAGATCTCATGTACAATGCGTCTCCGACTCCGAGCGCGCTCCGCTGACCATGCCTGATTTGCCTCGTCGGCGCTCGTCGTAGCCCTGGTGGCCCTCGGGTCGTGTGACCTCCAGACGCCGGCGGAGACGGAGCCCGACGTGGTCGGGCTGGCGATGGCCCCGATCCCCAGTGGCGCCCGGCTCCTGGCCCTGCCGGGCGAGACGGACGCTGGCGTCGAGACGGCCCGGAGGGGGCGCCAGCCGGACGGGGCCTCCGAGTACGGGTGCCTGGTCTCGACGCTGGGCGACGGGACTGGCGCGGCCTACGACTACGACGCCGTCTACACCCGCTTCCCGAACGCCATCGTGGAGGCGGCCGGCGGCCGGGTCCGGACGATGACCGTCGTGCTCCGGAGCGCGGCCGGTCCGGAGTGGGCGGGGACGGCGGTGCGGGGCGTCGAGGACGACGGGGGCGCGGTAGTCCGCGTGGCGCGGTGCCGGCTCCCGGACACGCCGGAGGCGGTTCGACTGGTGAAGGAGGGGCTGAGGCGGTTCCGCGAGTCGAGTTGGGCGGGGACCGTGGAGCGGGCGGGCTCGGCGCGGGCGGCCGGCGGGGGGGAGACGGCGCGGACGTCCGGGGGGTGCCTGCTCTACGACCAGGTGTGGTCGTGCGTGAGGAGCCAGCCCGGGTCGTGCTTCCTGCTGTCGGAGGAGTGCCTCGTGTGGGACACGGTGAGGACGGACCCCTGGGGCGGGGGCGGGAGCGGCCCCGGCACCGGAGGGAGCAGCCCAGACCCGTGCGAGAACACGGACGGAACGGCGACGAGCCAACTCTGCGTCGGCGGCCCCGACGGCGGGGCCGGCGTAGACCCAGAAGACAAAGACCTCTACTGTAAGAACGGGGGCCGCAGTCCTGCGATTATGAGCCTGCTCCAGAGGTCAGGTAGTGGGCTGAGGGACATGTACAACGCGAGCAGGTCTGCTGGGTTGGAGATGGCGGCATTTGGCGTGCCTTCACTTGTCAATCCGGGGAGTTTTGACATCCTGCCCGTTAGGTCGTACGGCTACCAATGCGGGTGTGAGGCGTCTCCGAACTTGCCCCTCTCTCTCAGAGACGAGCTTCCGGAATCGGATCAAATTTTTCTTATGCATACCCATCCTTTTGGAGATGGGGAGGGTGTATATATCAGGTCGGATAGGATTTCATATTCCAGGGGCAGGGGTAGATATTTGAAGGAGTCACCACATATAGATGGATATGTGGGTAGATATGGCAGTATTAGGAACAGATTTATGAGTTTGCGTAGCGAGGCCGTTGTCGTGGATGGAGAGGGAGTGGTGACTTACGACAGTAAGTCCTGCTCTCGATGTGTCAGTTGGTAATCATTTTAAATCAACAAGGTGTGGACATGAGGTGCTTAACTTGTTTGATCGTAGCGCTGTGGAGCCTCCCCTCCGACGCGCAGGAGGTGCGATACCAAGACCCCCCCGGCGCGTTTACCTACCACGGGTGCTCCGACCCCACCGAGGAGGCCCAAGACATGGTCCGCTCCATCGTGGGGAAGTGGAACGCGGTGGGGGTCTTCGACTTCCGCCAGATCAATGACGCGCAGCCGATCCAGGCGGACGCTCCCTCGGGGACTCAGGCGCTCTGTAATACGATCCGGGAGGAGGCACCTATTCAGCACGACTACAACAGGCAGAGTTTCTTCGACGCTGGCGCGTACTATCTGGTCGTGACCCACCCGCACGACCCCGATCCGACGGACGAGACACTATCCATGGGACTCCGTACAGTAGGGGTGCATGACCGACAGGGCCGTTTCATTAACGCTGTGTCGTTCTAGACCGCTCGCCCCCGGACACCGCTGCAAGAGGTCACCTTCGGCACCGCCAGCCAGCGCGTAGATCGTGGGGCGGCCCGTAGACCACCATCTCCGCTTCTAGGTCCGCGAGCCCTCGACCGACTAGCGCCAGCGGTGGGCGGTGCTGGTCGCGCTCGGGTTGGCGGCCGTTCGCTACGGCGTCGGCCGTGGGACGGGCGGTTCGTCGAGGGCGCGGGCCTCGATCTCGGGCCAGCCGTCGAGGTAGTCCACGAAGACAGTCCAGAAGACGCCGTTGACGACGTAGAACCACTCGGCGCGGACGTCGAACGTGACGTCGCCGTCGGCGGCCGTGGGGCGCGCGCCGGTGAAGGCGCCCAGCGTGCCGGCGGGGGTGAGCGCGGTGGCTTGGAGGGCTTGGATCAGGTGGATGGTCTCGTGCGACAAGACGTGGTCGGGGGCGTCCGCTCTCAGGCGGATCGTCCGCCCGACCGTCCGTCCCCGGCGCAGGTAGCCGGCCCGTCCGCCCAGGTCGTCGAACTCGAACACGGGGACGCCGCGGCGCAAGCGCGGGCGCCCGCCGCGGAGCGGGAACACGACCGACGCCCCGATCACCAACGGATCGGCCTCGACGGCCGCCAGCGGGGAGTCGGCATTCGCGGCGAACGGCGTGCGCACGCGGACGTCCGCCAGCCCGAGCGGGATCCGGACGTGGCTGAACGGGCCGGCGCCCGTCGCGGCGTTCTCGGCCAGGGAGCCCGACAGCACGGCCAGCCCCAGCCCGAGCGCGGGCAGCCCCTCGCCCGCCAGCCGCTTGGACCCGTAGAAGCCGGCCCCGGCGACGGCGCCCCAGCCCAGCGCCTGGACTCCGTCACCCATGCCATCCACGTTCCCCTCCAGCGCCGCGCGCGCCAGCACCAGCGTGGCCGTCCCGCCCACGTTGAACGCCGCGACGCGCTGCCGCATCTCGGGCGTCTCCATTGCGCGCACGCGTTCCGAGAACGTCGGCGCCTGAGCTAGCCCCGTCGCACTGGCGGCGACCGCCAGCGCCAGGACGACCGCGCCGCGGAGACGCGGGCTAGCCATCCAGCTTGACCCGGGCCACGATGGGCAGGTGGTCCGAGCCTCGGCGGGCGGCCTCGCTGGCGTGCGCCGCGACGGTCTCGACCTGGGCGCCCCGGGCGTAGAGCCGGTCCAGGGCCAGGACGGGCCGGACCGATGGGTACGAGGCCGGCCAGTTGGCGTTGTCGTGCCGGGTCTGGAAGTGGTCGTCCAAGGCCTTCGAGGCGCGCGTGGGGCGCCAGGCGTTCATGTCGCCCAGCAGCACGACTGGGCCGTCGCTGAGCTGGGGGTGGCCGAGCAGCGCGTCCACCTGGCGGGCGCGCGTCCGGTCGACGAGCGCGAGGTGCGTCGCGGCGATCTGGACCGTCCGGTCGTCCCCGCGCACGGTCACCGCCAGCGCAGCGCGGCGCTCCAGCCGCCCGAAGGTGAGGTCGATGGCGAGCGCGCCCGCCAATGGCCACCGCGACAGGACGGCGTTGCCCAGCTCGCCGCGCTTGTGGAGCCGCGTCACGACGAAGGCGAGGTGGTAGCCCAGCCGCTCGGCGACCTCGCGCAACGGGTCGGGGTGGTCGGTCGGGCGCAGGACCTCCTGGAGCGCCAGCACGTCGGCGTCGAGCTCGTCGATGACGGCGAAGGCCCGGGCCGGGTCGAACGCCCGCCCACCGCGGACGCCCGCCCACCGGTGGACGTTGTAGGAGGCGATGTCGATCCGCCGCCCCAGGCGCGGAACTCGGCCGGACGCGGGGGCCGCGATGAGCTCGGCGAGGTAGGGGGAGACGGGCGTCGGTCGGGCCACAGACGGGAGGGGGACTGGCGGTGAAGACGGCATTCTGGGGTGCGACGATCCCGCCCGGTCCGTTATCCTCTCCGCAACAAACCCCGAACACATGGATCGCCTACAATGCAAGGCCTGCGGTTCCTACTCGATGCTCCCGATGGAGCTGGAGCCGGAGGAGACGGACTTCGACTTCGTGGTCGACGAGCACGAGGCGCGCTTTTTCACCTGCCACGTCTGCGGCGACAACTGGCTCTCCGTGCGCCGGAACGAGCAGGGCGACTGCCGCGTGACGTTCGTCCACCAGATGGGCCTGCAGCCGCTCCTGAAGCGGACGGCCCACATGGCCACGCCGGTCCTGATGACCGAGGACGCCGTCGACCGCTGGGACTACTTCCTGGGCGACGACGAGGTCGGCGAGGGCCGCTGGCGGACGCTGCTGGACGAGCGCCGCAAGATCCTGCGCTCGATCTGCTCGAACTAAGCGGCTCAGACTAGATCGGACGAGGGGCGTCTCCACCGGAGGCGCCCCTCTCGTTTACGGGAGCGCCACGCCGCCCAGGACCGCCAGCAGGTCGGCCCGTCGCTGGTACCACAACCCCGCCGGCGCGACGACCTGGAACGTCCACATCTCGCCCCGGTGCTGGGCGAACACCACGACTCCGCCTTGGCCCCCGCCCTCGACTTCGAGCGCGAGCCCGGCCATCGGGGCGGCGGCTGGGCCGACAGGCCGGGTCCCGTTGTAGCCGTAGCTCGTCTGACCGCGGACCCACTGCTCGCGCTGGAGCGGGTTGAGCCCGCCGGCCCGTTCGGCCCTTAAGATCGCGCCCTCTAGGGGGTGGCCGACCGCCGCGTTCTGGAACGTGTAGCGCTCGCGCGCTGGACCCTCGTCCAGCGCCGTCGCCGGCCCGTCCCAGCCGGACGGCAGATCGACCCTGAGCCCCGACGCGAAGACGTGCTGAGTCGGGCGCGAAGCCTGCTCGAGTGCGGTCTGGATCAGCTGCCTCTGGGCCCGCTGTCGGTTCTGGGCTTCCTCCGCGACCCTCCGGAGAAGGCCCGTCATGCGTGGGGCGGCCACAGAGTCAGCGCGGGTGGAATCGGTTTGGAGGGGGTCGGCGCGGGTCGAGTCAGCCACGGCGGCCGGCGCCGTTGGCGCGCTGGCGGGGGCCGCCGCCAGTGGGGAGGGGGCTGGGCGGCGAGCGGCGCGGAGGCCAGGGCGGCAAGGGCCAGCAGAGCTGTCGGGGCGTTCATCGGAGGGGCGGGGTCGTCCTCCGGGTATCGCCTGCCCGCGCCGGCGCTAAAGGCGGACGGTCAGGCTCAGGCCCGGCGCTCTCGGGTCCGCGTCCAGGCCCAAGGCCACGTCCTCGCTCACGTCGAAGTCGGCGAGCTCGGCGGCGACGTAGGCGTCGAGCGCCTGGAAGGCGTAGGCCACTGCCACGATCAGCACGCCCACGTCGCGCTGGCCGCGCGCCCGGTCCCGGGGGCCCCCAACCCCCCCGATGGCTGAGAACGCGGGGCTGCCCAGCGCCAGCCACTCGTCCTCGTAGTCCGGGGCGGTCTCGGTGCACAGCTTGACGCGCTCGAGATCGGTCACCGTCTCGACCCCGCCCTCGTCCACGGTGAACCCGGGGTCCGCGCGGCACCCGGCGAACACGGTCGCGCGCCGGAACCGGAGGTACTGCCTCTGGCGGTTGATCGCGTACGCCACCGACCCGACCACCAGCGCCGTCGCGATGGGCGCCTTGAGCGGCTGGCGATTGTACACCTGGCCCAAGCCGGGCGCGAGCAAGGCGCGCGTGACAGCACCGCGCGACGTGCGCGCCTCAACCGAGTCCGCAGCTGGCGGGGCCGCCACGGCGGCTGTCGGGGGCGCTACCACGATGGGCGGGGCCAGCAGGGAGTCGGGCTGGGCCTGGGCGGCGAGCGCCGCCAGCAGCGCGAGCGCGAGCGCGCGCACGGCCTACTCGCCCGTCAGCCGAGCGACGACGCGCTCGAGGTCGTCGACCGAGTAGTACGCCACCTCGACCACGCCGCCGCCGTCGGGGCGGTGCTTGATCTGGACGCGGCTGGAGACGTGCTCGCGCATCCGGCCCTCGAACGCCTCAATCTGCAGGCGGTCGCGCGCCGGCAGGTCCGGCACGGACGTGGGCGCCTTGGCCTTGGCCGCGGGCTGGCCGTCCGACTTGAGCGCCCGGGCGCGGGCCTCGACGTCGCGCACCGACAGCCCGTCGTCCAGGATCGAGCGGTGGAGGTCCAGCAGTTCTTGCTCGTCCTCGACGCTGACCAGGGCCCGGGCGTGACCTGACGAGAGCGACCCCTCGCGAAGCGATGCCTGAACGCGCGGCGGCAAACGCAAGAGCCGCAACGCGTTGGCGATCGTTGGCCGGCTCTTGCCCACCTTCTCGGCGACCTGCTCCTGCGTCAGCCCGACCTCCTCCATCAGCCGCTGGTAGCCGAGCGCCACCTCGACGGGGTTGAGGTCCTCGCGCTGGACGTTCTCGACGATGGCCATCTCCAGCATCTCCTCCGTGTCCGCCTCGCGGACGTAGGCGGGGACGCGCTTGAGCCCGGCGCGGCGGCTGGCGCGCAGCCGGCGCTCGCCCGAGATCAGCTCGTACTTCCCGTCGCCCAGGCTCCGGACCGTCAGCGGCTGGATGATGCCGAGCTGGCCGATGGACGCCGCCAGCTCGTCGAGCGCGGTCTCGTCGAAGTCCTTGCGGGGCTGGTACGGGTTGGGGCGGATGGCCTCGACGTCGAGGTCGGCCACGCGGCCCACCAGCCGGCGGCGCTCCTCGAAGTTGTAGAGCCGCGTGCGCGAGCCGGGCTCGTCGGCGGAGTCGGGCTGGGAGGGCAAGAGCGCGCTCAAGCCCTTGCCGAGCGCCGCTTTCTTGGGGGAGGCCATGGGGGGGCAGGCTTAGGCGGTGGGGGCGTCTCCGTCGGGGCGAGCGGGGCCGGCGGCGGGCGTGGCGCGCGAGGCGAGCACGACGCGGTCCGGGGACGGCGTGCCGTCGCCGTCGGCCGGCGGGGCGGCGGGCGGCGGGACCGAGCGCGGGGGCGCGCTGGCGGACGGCGCGGACCGCCCGGCCTCGGTCGGCCGGACGCGGGGGGCGGGCGGCGGCACACGGAGGTGGGGCGCGTCGTCGAGCGGCGTCCCGTCGGCGCCCTCGGGCGCGGCCTCGAGGTAGCGCTGGTTGTTGCGGACGACCTCGGCCGCGGCGGCCATGTAGTTCCGGGAGCCCGACGAGATCGCGTCGTACAGGATGACGGGCTTGCCGAAGCTGGGCGCCTCCGAGATCCGGACGTTCCGCTGGATCACGGCCTCGAACACGCGGTCGCCGAAGTAGCGCCGGACCTCGGCCGCGACCTGGTTCGACAGCCGGAGCCGCCCGTCGAACATCGTCAAGAGCACGCCTTCGATCTCCAGGTCCCGGTTGAGGTGCTGGCGGACGATCTTGATCGTGTTCAACAACTGCCCTAGGCCTTCGAGGGCGAAGTACTCGGTCTGGACCGGGATCAGGACGGAGTCGGCGGCGGTGAGCGCGTTGAGCGTCAGGAGCCCCAGGCTGGGCGGGCAGTCGATGACGATAAAGTGGTACCGCTTGCGCGCCCGCTCCAGCGCCTTCTTCAGCACGCGCTCGCGCTCGAACAAGTCGATCATCTCGATCTCGGCGCCGACCAAGTTGATGTGGCTCGGGACCACGTCCAGGAACGGCATCTCCGTGTGCAGCGCCGCGTCCTCGACGGCTACGGCGCCCGTCAGCACGTCGTAGACCGACGACGCGACGGTGCGCGGCTCGACGCCCAGGCTGGAGGTGCCGTTGGCCTGGGGGTCGGTGTCGATCAGCAACGTCGGGTGCTCCGACGCCGCCAGCGAGGCGGCCAGGTTCACCGCCGTCGTGGTCTTCCCGACCCCGCCCTTCTGGTTCGCAACCGCGATGACCTTGCCCATGGCAAGCGCTGAGTGGGGGACGGAGGGGCCCGGTCCAGGTCTGGCCGGGGAGCGAGCCCAATATAGGCCGCGTCAGAGTACGGGCGGACCCGTCCCACACGGGCGGTGTCCACACGGGGCGGGACGTAAAGCGCGAAAGGGACTGGGCATCTCGTTGTGCCAGAGCCGGTACGGGAAATCCGAGACGCCTCTTTGAAACAGAAACCCCGGCTGGCGCGGGCGCCAGCCGGGGTTAGGCAAGTGGGTTGCGCCGGTTGTCGTCCCCCCGGACAGATCGCCAGGCTCAACCTCACTCGATGCTCGAACGATAGGGACGGGATCGTTCCTAGTCAAGGGGCCGGTGGGATTTCGGTGAAGGGAGGGGTGAAACCTGAGACCGCAACGGCCGATATTCCAGCCCCCTCCCCCCGCCCCAATGCACCTCCGCTCGCTGGAGAACAAGTCGTTCCTCGCCCTGGTCGTCCTGGTCACGCTGGCCTTCGCGTGGACCATCGGCGGGTTCCTGATGCCGGTGTTCTGGGCCGTCGTGCTGGCGGTGCTGTTCACGCCGCTGTTCCACTGGTTCGAGCGGCGGCTGCGCGGCCACTCCACGATCGCCTCGCTCTTGACGATCCTGACAGTGCTGGTGGCCGTGGTGGCGCCGCTCGTGATGCTGGGCGTGCTCGTGACCCAGGAGGCCGTCGGCCTCTACGACCAGGTGTCCGCCGGCGAGATCGACCTGACCGAGCCCGTCGCGACGGCCGAGCGGATGCTGCCCCAGGTGGTCGCGCGGGTCGAGGAGCTGGGCGTGGACTTCGACCAGGTGCGGGAGAACGTGGCCTCGTCGGCGCTGGTCGCCAGCCGGGAGGTGGCGTCGCGGCTGCTGGGCTTCGGGCAGCAGACGCTGCAGTTCACGCTCTTGCTGGCGGTCGCGTTGTACGTCCTGTTCTTCTTCGTCCGCGACGGGCGCGAGCTGCAGGCGATGATGGTGCGGGCGCTCCCGCTCGGCGACCCCCGGGAGGAGCGGCTGTTCACCAAGTTCGCCGCCGTCACCCGGGCGACCATCAAGGGCACGTTCGTGATCGCGGCCATCCAGGGCGCCATCGGCGGCGTCGCCTTCGCGTTCCTGGGGCTGGGGTCGCCGGTGCTGTGGGGCGTCATCATGGCGGTGTTCTCGCTGCTGCCGGCCGTGGGCGGCGCCATCGTCTGGGTCCCTGCGGCGGCGTACCTCTTGATCTCGGGCCAGATCTGGCAAGGGGTCGCGCTGATCGGCATCGGCGCCGGCGTCATGGGGACCGTCGACAACGCGCTCCGCCCCATCCTGGTCGGCCGCGACGCCGGCATGCCGGACTACATGATCCTGCTCTCGACGCTGGGCGGGCTCGGCACGTTCGGGTTCTCCGGGCTGGTGATCGGCCCCGTCATCGCCGGCCTGTTCCTGACCGTGTGGGAGATCTTCACCGAGGAGTTCGGCCCGGCCGACGACGGCACCGAGGTGCCGGGCATCTCCAGCGCGGCCGCCAGCGCGGCCGAGGACGACCCGGCCGACCTGACGCCGGAGCCCCCGCCAGCCAAGCCGCTCCCCAACGTCGCGCCCGCGGTGGGGTAGCGGGCCCGTTGCCTGGCTAGGCGAACACGACGGTCTTGTTCTCGTGCAGGAGCACCCGGCTCTCCAGGTGCCACCGGACGGCGCGCGCCAGCACGTCGCGCTCGAGCGACTGCCCCACCCGCTTGAGGTCCGCGACGGACTGGCGGTGCGTGACGCGCGCGACGCCCTGCTCGATGATCGGCCCCTCGTCGAGGCCGGCGGTGACGTAGTGGGCGGTCGCGCCGATCACCTTGACGCCGCGCTCGAACGCTTGCCGGTAGGGCGCCGCGCCGACGAACGCGGGCAGGAACGAGTGGTGGATGTTGATGATGCCGTTGGGGTAGCGCCCCACGAACTCGGGCGACAGGATCTGCATGTAGCGGGCCAGCACGATCACGTCGACCGCCGCTCGGTCGAACAGGGCCAGCGTCTGGCGCTCGGCCTCCGCCTTGGTCTCCCGCGCCACGGGGACGTGGTGGAAAGGGACCGCGAACCGCTCGACCTCCGCGCGCAGGTCCTCGTGGTTGCTGACGACGAGGGCGACCTCGGCGTCGAGCTCGCCGCGGCGCCACAGCCACAGCAGCTCGAGCAGCGCGTGGTCCAGCTTCGACACCATCAGGGCGACGCGCTTGGGCTGGGCCGCGTCGTCCGTCCGCCAGTCCATTCCAAACGGCTGGCCGACGACGTCGGCGAACGCGGACTCGAAGGCGCTGCGGTCGAGGCCTGGGGGCGTCGTGAACTCGGCCCGCAGGAAGAGGGTGCCGCCCTGGGGGTCGGTCGAGTGCTGATCGAGCGCGGTGATGTTGGCGCCGTGGTTGCGCAGGAAGCCGCTCACCGCGGCGACGACGCCGGGCGCGTCGGGGCAGGTGACGAGCAGGCGGGCGAGGGGGACGGGGGCCATGCGGGGAGCGGGAGGGCAGGAGGAAGATCGCCTGCGCCCGCTCGTCCACGTCCGGAGGTGACACGCGGCCGCCTGCTGCCCCGACATAAAAGCGCCCCGGACACCTGGGTGCCCGGGGCGCTCGGTTCGCGCTGGCGGAGGCCGTCCGCCAGTCGGTCGGGTTAGGCCTTGGCCTCGCCCTCGTCGACGACCTCGAAGTCGGCGTCTTCCGAGACCGGGCCGGCGTCCTCGGCTGCGGCTTGGGCGGCAGCCGTCGCGTCCGCGCCGCCCTCCTCAGCCTCGGCCTGCTGGGCGCGGTACAAGTCCTCGGCCGCAGCGCTCCAGGCCGTGTTGAGCTGCTCCAGCGCCGAGTCCAGCTGCTCGAGGTCCTGGCCCTTGTGGACCTCGCGGAGGCGCTCCAGGCCGGCCTCGATGGCGGCCTTCTTCTCGGCCGGGATCTTGTCGCCGTAGTCGGCCATGTTCTTCTCGGTCGAGAAGATCAGCGAGTCGGCCTGGTTGAGCTTGTCGATGGACTCCTTGCGCTTCTGGTCGTCGTTGGCGTTCTCGCGCGCGGCGCGGCGCATGGCCTCGATCTCGGCGTCCGAGAGACCCGACGACGCCTCGATGCGGATCGACTGCTCCTTGCCGGTCGCCTTGTCCTTGGCCGAGACCGACAGGATGCCGTCGGCGTCGATGTCGAACGTGACCTCGACCTGGGGCAGCCCGCGCGGGGCCGGCGGGATGCCGTCGAGGTGGAAGCGGCCGATCGTCCGGTTGTCGACGGCCATCGAGCGGTCGCCCTGGAGCACGTGGATCTCGACCGAGGGCTGGTTGTCGCTGGCGGTCGAGAACGTCTCCGACTTCCGCGTCGGGATGGTGGTGTTGGCCGGGATCAGCGCCGTCATGACGCCGCCCAAGGTCTCGATCCCGAGGTTGAGCGGGCGTCACGTCCAAGAGCAAGACGTCCGAGACGTCGCCCGACAGCACGCCGCCCTGGATGGCGGCGCCGAGCGCGACCACCTCGTCGGGGTTGACCGAGCGGTTCGGCGCCTTGCCGAAGAACTCCTTGACCACCTCCTGCACCTTGGGGATGCGCGACGAGCCGCCGACCAAGATGACCTCGTTGACCTGGTCCTTGGTGAGCCCGGCGTCGGCGAGCGCCTTCTCCATCGGGGGGATGGTGCGGCTGACCAAGTCGTCCACCAGCTGCTCGAACTTGGCGCGGCTGAGGTCGAGCGTGATGTGCTTCGGGCCGTCCTGCGTCGCCGTGATGAACGGCAGGTTGATGGTCGTCGCCGACGCGGCCGACAGCTCGATCTTGGCCTTCTCGGCCGCCTCCTTCAGGCGCTGCAGCGCCATCGGGTCGGTGCGCAGGTCGATGCCGTCGGAGCCCTTGAACTCGTCGGCGATCCAGTCGATCAGCCGCTGGTCGAAGTCGTCGCCGCCCAGGTGCGTGTCGCCGTTGGTGGACTTGACCTCGAAGACGCCGTCGCCGAGCTCCAGGATGGAGATGTCGTAGGTGCCGCCGCCCAAGTCGTAGACCGCGATGACCTCGTCCTCGCTCTTCTTGTCGAGCCCGTACGCCAGCGCGGCGGCCGTGGGCTCGTTCAGGATCCGCTTGACCTCCAGGCCCGCGATCTGGCCGGCCTCCTTGGTCGCCTTCCGCTGGGCGTCGTTGAAGTAGGCCGGGACCGTGATCACGGCCTCGGTCACGCGCTCGCCGAGGTAGTCCTCGGCGGTCTGCTTGAGCTTGGAGAGCACCATCGCCGAGATCTCCTGGGGCGTGTAGAGCTTCTCGTCGCCCCCCACCTCGACGCCGATCCGCGCCACGCCGCCGTCGCCCTTGGTGACGGTGTACGGCACGGTCTTCATCTCCTCGCCGACCTCGCCGTGCTGGCGGCCCATGAAGCGCTTGACCGAGGCGATGGTGTTCTGGGGGTTCGTGATGGCCTGGCGCTTGGCCGGCGCGCCGACGAGACGCTCGCCGTCCTTCTTGAACGCGACGACGGACGGCGTCGTCCGCCCGCCCTCGGCGTTGGGGACGACGACGGGCTCGTTGCCTTCCATGACGGCGACGACGGAGTTCGTCGTGCCGAGGTCGATGCCGATGATCTTGCCCATGATGTGGTGTGGAGTCTGCTTGGAGGGGGCCGCTGGGGCGGCTTCGGAAACGGTTCGTGGCTACGCTCGCCCCGGAGGAGAGATCCGGAAACCTGACGCTCTGACGGGGCACGCGCGCAACCGAAGGGTGGACAAGGGCCGTGCCAGCCGGCGCGGATTGCCGTTATGGCAGAGCGCTTCGAGCGATCCTCACCGCCGAGGCGACGGGGTATCTTGGCGTGCCCCCGTCGGGCGCCAGCCCGAACTGATGAAGCACGTCCCGAACGCCTTGACCATCGGCCGCATCGTGGCGGCGCCGGTGTGCCTGTACCTCCTGTGGACGGGGACGGCCTGGGGCCAGGTCGCCGGGACCGCGCTGTTCATCCTGGCCGCGATCACCGACTGGCTCGACGGGCGCCTGGCGCGCGAGTACAACGTGTCGTCGCGGCTGGGCCAGTTCCTGGACCCCCTGGCGGACAAGATCCTGGTGCTCGGCGCCTTCTTCCTGGTCCCGTTCCTGGACGACATCGGGGAAGGGCTGGTGGCGCCCGCCGGCGCGTGGCTGCCGTGGCTCGCGATCGGGGCGATCGCGGCGCGCGACCTCGCGGTGACGGTCTTGAGGAGCGTGAGGGAGCGGCAGAACCGCCCGCTCGCGACCTCGTCGGCGGCCAAGTGGAAGACGGCGTGGCAGCTGACGTTCCTGATCACGGCCTTCGTGTTCTTGTCCGGGACGCACCTCCGGGGGGTGGGCGGCGCGCTGGGCGCGCTCGGGCGGTTCCTGGCCACCGCCCTGTCGTCGCCGGCGGCGCTGGTCTTCCTGCTGGTCACGGCGGCGGTGACGGTGTGGACGGGCGTGCTCTACTTCCGGGCGCCCCCGAGGCCGGCGTCGGTGTGACTGGCGGCAGGCTCCGCCAGCGGGGCGTCTCTATAGGCTCGGTCGATCGTTCAGCTTCTCCGTACTCCCCATGACGCTCGCTGACACCTTGGCCCACGACCTGCTCGGGATCGGCGCCGTGACGCTACGTCCCGACGCCCCGTTCACCTGGGCCTCGGGCCGGTTGGCGCCGGTCTACACCGACAACCGCCTCACGCTGTCGCACCCCGAGATCCGCGGCCGCATCGCCGACGGGTTCGCCGAGGTCGTCCGCGACCGGTTCCCCCGCGCCGACGCCGTCTCGGCGACCGCGACGGCCGGCATCGCCCCGGGCGCGCTGCTGGCGGACCGCCTGGGGTTGCCGTTCAGCTACGTCCGCTCCAAGCCCAAGGGGCACGGCCGCGAGAACCGGGTCGAGGGCGCGGTCGCCCAAGGCCAGCGGGTCGTGATCGTGGAGGACCTGGTCTCGACCGGCGGCTCCGTCTTGTCGGCGGCGGAGGCGCTGAGGGAGCGGGGCGCCGTCGTCGTCGCCGCGCTGGCCGTCTTTACCTACGGCTTCCCCGACGCCGACCAAGCGTTCGAGGCCGCGGACCTCCCCCTCGTTACGCTCACCGACTTCGCCGCCTTGGCCAGGGCCGCTCACGCCGATCTGGGGCAGGGCGCGGCCCAGGCCCTGGACGACTGGCGGCGCGACCCCGCCGGCTGGAGCCGCCAGCGCGGCGGGGAGGGGTAACCGGGAGAACCGGCCCGGCCGCCGGGCGTCCCGGGGGCGCTCCACCTCCGCGACCATGACCGGCTTCCTCCTGACCGTCGGCGACGAGATCCTGCTGGGGCAGATCGTGGACACCAACGCGGCCTGGCTCGGCGAGCGACTGGCCGCCGCCGGCGTGGACCTCCAGCGCAGCGAAACGGTGGGGGACGACCGGGACCAGATCCTGGGCGCCATCGACCGCGCGACGGACGCCGGCGCCCGGGTGATCGTGGTGACGGGCGGGCTCGGGCCGACGCACGACGACATCACTCGGGCCTGCGTCGCCCAAGCGTTCGGCCGCGAGCTGGAGTTCCGGCCCGACGTGCTCGACCAGATCCGGGCGCGCTACGTCGGGCGCGGGCGGACGATGCCCGAGATCGGCCGCGTAATGGCGGAGGTCCCCGCCGGCTTCGACGTGCTCCCCAACCCCAAGGGCAGCGCGCCCGGGCTGTGGGGCGAGCGGGACGTCGGCGGCTGGACCCAGGTCGTCGCCGTGTTGCCAGGTGTGCCGCACGAGATGAAGGCGATCACCGAGGCGTCCGTGCTGCCGCGACTGGTGGAGCGCCAGGACGGCGTGGTGCTCTCGCGCACGCTGCTGACCGTAGGCAAGGGCGAGAGCGACTTGTCCGAGATGATCCGGGACGTCGCGCTGCCGGAGGGCTTGCGCCTGGCCTACCTGCCGTCGCTCGGCCAGGTCCGCATCCGCGTCACCGCGCGTGGCCCGGACCGCGACGCGGCGCGCCGATGACCTCGACGCCGCCTGCGACGCCATCCGCGAGACCCTGGGCCGGCTGGTGTTTGGCGAGGACGAGCAGTCGCTCGAAGGCGTCGTGCTGGACGCGCTGGCCGACGCCGGGCGGACGCTGGCCGTCGCCGAGAGCTGCACCGGCGGCGCGCTCGCGGCTCGATTGACCTCCGTCCCGGGCGCCAGTCGGGCGTTCTTGGGGGGCGTCGTGGCCTACTCCAACGACGCCAAACGGGACCTGCTCGGCGTGGACCCCGCCTCCATCGAAGCGGAGGGCGCCGTCAGCGAGGCCGTCGCGCTGCAACTGGCGGCCGGCGCGCGCGCGCGGCTGGGCGCCGACGTGGGCGTGGCCACGACCGGCATCGCCGGCCCGACCGGCGGCACGCCCGACAAGCCCGTCGGCACGGTCTGGCTGGCCTACGACGACGGCGAGACTCAGCGCGCCGTCTTGCTCCGGCTGACCACGGACCGCGCGGTCAACACCGCGCTCTCCGCGACGGCCGCGCTCGACCTGGTGCGCCGCCAGCAACTCCGCCGAGAGCGGCGCGAGGCGTAGGCGGACCGAACTCGCCGAGCCCGCTCCCCCCTCGCCGATGGAGGCCGCCAGTGGGGCGCACGCCCGGTGTTTTTCCGATTCCCCGGCCCGCCGCTCAACCTTTCCGAGGGCGGCGGGTTAGACGTCCGATTCACCCAGGTCCAGTACCGCGGAGGGCGTGACGTAGCGATGTCACCGGCCCTCGGTACCCTGGCTGTCCAGGCGTGCCCACGCGCCCCGGCCCTCGACTCTACAACCCAACCCGCTCCCCAGAGCCTGCCCTTATGGCGAAGTCCCAAGCATCCGTCCCCGCCAACGCCGAAGCCAAAGCGAAGGCGCTCGACCTGGCGATGAAGCAGATCGAGAAGAACTACGGCAAGGGCGCCGTGATGCGGATGGGCGACGCGCCCCCGGTCAACATCGAGGCCGTCTCGACCGGCTCGCTGACGCTGGACCACGCGCTGGGAATCGGCGGCGTCCCGCGCGGCCGGATCATCGAGATCTACGGCCCGGAGTCGTCGGGCAAGACGACGCTGGCGACCCAGATCATCGCCGAGGCCCAGAAGATGGGCGGCTCGTGCGCCATGATCGACGCCGAGCACGCCTTCGACCCGACCTACGCCGAGAAGCTGGGCGTGGACACCGACGCGCTCTTGATGTCGCAGCCCGACACCGGCGAGCAGGCGCTGGAGATCTGCGAGATGCTGGTCCGCTCCGGCGCGCTCGACGTCGTCGTCGTGGACTCCGTCGCCGCGCTCGTGCCCAAGGCCGAGATCGAAGGCGAGATGGGGGCCAGCCACGTCGGCATCCAGGCGCGGCTGATGTCGCAGGCGCTCCGGAAGCTGACCGGGACGATCAGCCGGACCAACACGATCCTGATCTTCATCAACCAGATCCGGATGAAGATCGGCGTCATGTTCGGCTCGCCGGAGACGACGTCGGGCGGCCGCGCGCTCAAGTTCTACGCCTCGGTCCGCATGGACATCCGCCGCATCGGCGCGGTCAAGGACGGGCAGGAGGTCGTCGGCAACCGGACCAAGGTCAAGGTGGTCAAGAACAAGGTGGCGCCCCCGTTCCGCATCGCCGAGTTCGACATCATCTACGGCGAGGGCGTCTCGTCGCTCGGCGAGCTGGTGGACTTGGGCCTGGAGCACGACGTGATCCAGAAGTCCGGCTCGTGGTACAGCCACGGCGAGGACCGCATCGGCCAGGGCCGCGACGCGACCAAGCAGTGGCTCAAGGACAACCCCGACAAGCACGACGAGGTCAAGACGGCCATCAAGATCGCGATGGGCATGATCCCCGACCCCAACGCGCCCGTGGAGGAGCCCGGCGGCGACTCGGCGGTCTCGGACGAGGTGCCGGAGCTGGACGAGGCGCCGGAGTTGGACGAGGCGTAGCCCGCCTCCTGCGACGTCCCGCGGGGCCGCCTGGATCCAGTCCGGGCGGCCCCGCGTGTGTAGCGGCCCCACCGCTCGTGTATGCGCCCCGTCCTCGCCGTCCTGGCCCTCCTGCTGGCGGCGCCCGTCAGCCAGTCCCAAGAGGTCGCCTCCGACAGCCTGGCGCCGCCGCCCGACACCGAGCCGTACGAGGTGGCGCTGCTGCGCAACGTCTACGCCTGGGAGTCTCCCGTCCTGGTGGTCCCGATGCGCGTGGTGAACGAGAGCGCCTACCCGGCCTACCTCGGCACGGCGCCGGCGATGTGGGCCGTCGCGCTCACGACCGACGCCGACGCCGACCCCGCCCTGCGCATGACGGTCGCCCAGGTGGTGAACTACGGCGTCACGCGCTCGCTCAAGAACATCCTGCGCCGGCCCCGCCCGTACGCCTCGCTGGTGAACGTCGAGGCCCGGGACCGCGGCCACATCGGCGACGACGTGTTCGACCCGACCTCGTTTCCGTCGGGCCACACCTCGGCGGCGTTCGTGATCGCGACCTCGCTGAGCTTGAGCTACCCCGAGTGGTACGTGGTGGTGCCGGCGATGTCGTGGGCGACCATCATGGGCGTGGGTCGGGTGTGGCACGGCGTCCACTACCCGAGCGACGTGGCCGTCGGCACGGCCATCGGGCTGGCGTCGGGCGCGGCCGTTCACTTCCTGCTGCCGGACGTGTTCGGCGGCGGGCAGGGCGAGGGCGTCGTGATGCCGGTCAACGTCGTCATCCCGCTCTAGCCGTGCCCGAGACGCGCCGCCAGTCGGTCACGAGCGGGGCGGAGTGGGAGGCGCGCTACGGCTACCGCCGCGCGGTCCGGGTCGGCGACGTGATCGCGGTGTCGGGCACGACGGCGCCGGGTCTGGACGCGGAGACCAGGCCCGAGCCGCGTTCCAGATCGCGCTCGCCGCGCTGGCGGAGCTAGGCGGCGAAGCTGGGGACGTGGTCCGGACGCGGATGTACGTCACCGACATCTCGCATCACCACGCCGTCGGGGCGGCGCACCGCGAGGCGTTCGGGGACGCGCCGCCCGCGGCGACGATGGTGGAGGTGTCGGCGCTGATCGCTCCGGGCTTGTTGGTCGAGGTCGAGTTGGACGCCGTGGTGCCGCCCGGTCGGTAGCTTCCCGCCCGCTCCCTCCCGACCCCACGATGCCCCTCGTCCACACCCTGACCATCGCGCTGCACGTCCTGTTCGCGGCGGCGTGGTTCGGCATGGCGCTCGCGCTGCCCGCGCTCGCCCGCGCCGTTGTCTCGGGGGGCACGCCGGGCTCGAAGACGGTGAACGCGATGAACGGGAGCGTCGTCCTGTTCTACGTGTTCGCGTTCGCGAACTGGACGCTGGGGATGCAGATGGGCTTTCGGGAGCAGTACAACGCGTGGCCGTACCACGCCTCCATCACGCTCGGGTTGATCCTGGTCGTGGTCCAGCTGTTCGTGATCCGCCCGAGCTGGAACAAGCTCGTCGCCGGCGACGCCGAGACTGGTCGGAAGCGGCTGGCGATGGGGACCGGCATCGGGCACCTGGTCTGGCTGACCATCTTCGTGCTGATGTACGTCGGTCGGGGCGTCGTCGCCGGCTGAGGCCGCTAGCGCTGAGCCGCGCGCCGCAGCCGGTCCATCACCGCCGAGCCCAGCCCGCCGTCTTCCGGAATCGGCTCGGCGTCGATGCGCGCGAGTCCCGCGGCGTCCGACTGGCGGAAGGCGTCGAAAAGGTGGCGGGCGTAGTCGGAGACCGTGGGGCAGACCGTGACCGCGCCGTAGCCCGGCGGGGGGGCGGAGAGCCCGATCCAGGCCGCGTCGAGCGACGGCTCGGCTTCCTCCACCGCCACCAGTCGCACGCGTGCTCGGGGCGCGTAGTGCCGGTGCCGCGTTCCCGGCGACTGGCGGAGCGCGTCCGCCAGCGGCTCGGCCAGGCGGGCGGAGGGGACGACGGCGCGCAGGTCGTCGAGAGAGACCGCGCCGGGGCGAAGGACGAGGGGCACGTCGCCAGTCGCGTCCACGACCGTCGATTCGATGCCGATCGTGGTCGGCGGCGCTTGCAGGATGGCGTCGATCCGGCCGTCCAGGTCGTCGCGGACGGCCTGCCAGGTCGTCGGGCTGGGGCGCCCGCTGCGGTTGGCGGAGGGCGCGACGACTGGCGCGCCAAGCCAGCGCAGGGCGTCGCGGATCTCCCGACCCCGGGGCACGCGGACCGCGACCGTCGCCAGCCCGGCCGTCACCGCCGGCGCTAGGCCAGGGCGGACGGGGAGCACCACCGTCAGCGGGCCAGGCGCGAACGCTTGCAGCAACCTCCGCCCCGTCTCGGTCACCTCGGCTAGCGCGTCCGCGTGCTCCGCCCGTAGCACGTGGACGATGAGCGGGTTGTCCGCCGGCCGGCCCTTGGCTCGGAACACCGCCTCGACCGCGTCCGCATCGCTCGCCAGCGCGGCCAACCCGTAGACGGTCTCCGTCGGCACGGCGCAGGTGCCCCCGCGCTGGAGCACGGCGGCGGCGCGGCGGGGGTCGGTCGTCAGCTCCGTGGTCACGGCGTAGGTTTCAGCTCCGCAAGATCCCACCCGCCATGCCCCGCCGCGAGCGCCCCGCCGAGACCGGCGGCTACGACACGCACGACATCGACGGCTACCAAGTGCTCGTCGGCCAGTCGGCCAAGGACAACGACCGGCTGAGCCTGAAGGTGGCACGGCCCCAGGACGTGTGGCTCCACGTTGGCGGCGGCACGCCCGGCAGCCACGTCGTCGTGCGGACGCCGGAGGGGGGGAGGTGCCGCGCCACGTGGTCAAGAAGGCGGCCGAGCTGGCGGTCCGGCACTCGAAGGCGAAGAACGCCTCAGGGAAGGTGGACGTCCACGTGTGCCGCGCGTGCGACGTCACCAAGCCGCGCGGGGCCAAGCCGGGCTCGGTGCAGCTGCGGCGCTACGAGTCGGTCAAGGTGTACGCCAACGCCTAGGCCGCCGCGCTGGCGGAGGGCCACCGCCAGTGCGACGGGGGTAGGCCTAGAGACCTCAAACGCAAAACGCCGACCCGGGCAGTCCGGATCGGCGTTGGTAGCGGGGACAGGATTCGAACCTGCGATCTTCGGGTTATGAGCCCGACGAGATACCACTTCTCCACCCCGCGGTAGGACTCCCATGATACGGACCCGGCCGCCGATCACAAGCGGAGGATCGGTGAAGAGGCCGGGCCCCGAATCGCGCCGCCAGTCCACGGCGTGTTCACGCGGCGGCCGAAGCCCGGCTATCTTGCCGGCCGAACCCTCCCCGAATCGACCCGTATGGCCTCCGTTCGCCCGTTCCGGGCTCTCCGACCGGCGCCCGAGCACGCCGAAGCCGTCGCCTCCGTCCCCTACGACGTGGTGTCCACCGCGGAGGCCCGCGAGATCGCCGACGGCAACGAGCACTCGTTCCTGCACGTCGTCCGCCCCGAGATCGACCTGCCCGAGGGCACCGACGAGCACGCCGACGAGGTCTACGAGCAGGGCGCCCGAGCGCTGCGCGCGATGGCCGAGTCCGACGTGTTCGTGCGCGACGAGTCGCCCCGCCTCTACGTGTACAAGCTCGTGATGAACGGGCGGGACCAGATCGGCATCGTCGGCCTGGTGTCGGCGGAGGAGTACGACACCGACGTCATCCTCAAGCACGAGAACACCCGGCCCGACAAGGAGGACGACCGCACGCGCCACATCGTCACCCAGCGCGCCCACGCCGAGCCGGTGATGCTGACCTACCGCGGCCAGGACGCCATCGACGACGCCGTGGCCCAGGCCATGGAGACCGAGCCGGTCTACGACTTCCGCGCCAAGGACTACGTCCAGCACACCGTCTGGGCCGTCGAGGACCCCGCCGGGCTGGCGGAGGCGTTCGGCGAGGTCGACGTGCTCTACGTCGCCGACGGCCACCACCGCTCGGCCGCCGCGTCCCGAGCGGCCCAAGAGGTGAGCGACCCCGAGGCCGGGCACTTCCTGGCGGTCCTCTTTCCGTACGAGGACATGGAGATCCTGCCGTACAACCGCGTGGTCAAGGACCTCCCCGTCGGCAAGGGCAAGTTCTTGGAGCAGCTGCGGCGCAAGTTCGAGGTCGAGGAGGCCCTGTTCCCCGAGCCCGAGGAGTTCGGGACGGTGGCGTTCTACCTCGGCCTGGACTTCGGCTGGCAGACGCTGGCGCTGCCCGAGACCGCGCGCGATGGTGTCGCCGACACGCTCGACGTGGCCCGGCTGGGCGAGTTCGTCCTGGAGCCCATGCTGGGGATCTCGGACCCCCGCACGAGCGAGAACGTCGCCTTCGTCGGCGGCATCCGGGGGACCGAGGAGCTGGAGCGGCTGGTGGACGGCGGGGAGGCGGCCATCGCGTTCTCGATGTTCCCCACCTCGCCCGACGAGCTCCTCGACGTGTCGGACGCCGGCGAGCTGATGCCGCCGAAGTCGACGTGGTTCGAGCCCAAGCTCCGGTCCGGCCTCCTCGTCCACACGTTCTGGGGGGAGTAGACATCAGAACGTGGGGGGCGCACCCGAGCACCCCCACGCCTCACGTACCGCACGCCCGACCATGACCGTCCTCGTCGCCGACTCCGTCTCGCCCGACGCCTTGCGCCAGTTGTCCGAGGCCGGGCACAGCGTTGTCGAGGAGCCCGGCCTGACGGGCGACGCGCTGACCGAGGCTCTGGCCGAGCACGACCCCGCCGTCCTGCTCGTCCGCTCCACCAAGGTGACCGCCGCCGACCTCGACGCGGCGCCGTCGCTCGAGCTGGTGGTCCGCGCCGGCGCCGGCGTCGACAGCATCGACGTGGCCGGCGCGTCGGACCGCGGCATCTTCGTGGCCAACTGCCCGGGCAAGAACGCCACGGCCGTCGCCGAGCTGGCGTTCGGGCTGATCCTGGCCGTCGACCGCCGCATCCCCGACAACGTGATCGAGGCGAGGGCGGGCCGCTGGGACAAGAAGGGGTTCGCCAAGGCGCGGGGCCTGCACGGCCAGACGCTGGGCGTGCTGGGGTTGGGCAGCATCGGGCGCGAGATGGCCGCTCGGGCTCGGGCGTTCGGGATGCCGGTCGTGGCCTGGAGCCGGTCGCTCACGCCCGACGCCGCCAAAGACCTGGGCGTCGGCTACGCCGAGACCCCGCTCGACCTGGCCCGCCAGTCGGACGTGGTGACGGTGCACCTGGCCTCGACCGACGAGACGCGGGGGCTGGTGGACCAGGCGTTCGTCGAGGCCATGCCCGAGGGCGCAACCCTCGTCAATACCTCGCGCTCGGACGTGGTGGACGAGGCCGCGGTCGAGCCGGCCGTCGTGAGCGGCCGGTTGCGCTACGCGACCGACGTGCCCGCCGGCGAGCCCCAGGCCAAGGCGGGCGACTTCCTCCACCCCTTGGCCGACCACGCCTACATCACGCACCACGTCGGGGCCTCGACGGACCAGGCGACGGAGGCCATCGGGCAGGAGGCGGCGCGCGTGATCCTGAAGTACGCCGAGACCGGCCGCGTCGAGAACGGCGTCAACTTGGCCGACCGGACGCCGGCGACGCACCTCTTGACCGTCCGCCACCTCGACCGCGTCGGCGTGCTGGCGGGCGTGCTGGGCGAGATGCGCGAGGCGGGCTGGAACGTGCAGGAGATGGAGAACCTGGTGTTCGCCGGCGCCAGCGCCGCGTGCGCCCGCATCCGCTTCATCGGCCAGCCGGACGGCGGCACGGTGGGGCGCATCCAGGCCGTTGAGCACGTGCTCAACGCGACGGTCCTGGAGCTCTAGCGCTCGGTCGGCACGCCCGCGGCCGACAGGTCGCTCAGGCCCCCGGCGTTGACGACGGTCTCGAAGCCCAGCGCCTCCAGCTTGCTCGCCGCCCGCCCGCTGCGCGCGCCCGACGCGCAGTAGACGTAGACCGGTTCCTCGGGGTCGAGCCCGGCCACGGCCTCGTCGAAGCCCGAGTCGAGAACGTTGGCGTGGACGGCGCCGGCCACGTGCCCGCCGGCGTACTCCGAGTCGGTCCGGACGTCGAGCACCTGGGCACCGCCCGCGATGGCCACCGCCACGGTTTCGGGCGACTGGCGCTCGCCGCCGCCGGTGAACCAGCGGAAGGCGAAGAACACGAGCACGACGATCACCAGAGGGCAGGAGAAATCGGGTCACGAGGTCCAAGTGGTGCGGGCGAAGGCGAGGATACGGCCGTCGGACTCGCGGCTCAGACGGTGCGCCCGAGCGCCATCCGCCAGCGGCCCGGCTTGGGAGACGACGGTGTCGCCGGTGACGGCCTCGGAGCGGTAGAGCACGTCGATCTCAGCCAGCCCGTCGTCCCCAGGCAACGCCTCCAGGACCCACTCGACAAAGCGGACGTTGTTGGCGTGGCCGACGCGGTCGAGGTCGGAGCGGCGGACGGCGAACGCGGCCCGGTGCTCGACGGCGTCTGGCGCCGCGGGCGCGGGCGCGTCCAACTGCAGCGCTCGCTCTTTGCTTGTGGCCTCGAACCCGTCCATCGCCGGGGGCAGCCGGACGGGCCGCCGCCGCTCGACGTCGATCAGGAACCACTGGCTGGTCGCGACCGCCAGCGGCTCGGCGCCGGCCATGACGCGGAAGTCGCGCGTGGCGCGGAGCCCATCGAGGGCCGATGGCCACGTCTCGACGGTGATCGCCTCGCGCATCTGGGGCGGGCGGAGGACGCGGAGCCGCAAGCGCGACAGCACCCAGGTGGCCCAGCCGCCGTTCGGGAGCGGGAAGCCCTCGCGGTCCGACGCTCGGGCGTGCTCGCCCGCGGCCTCCTGCAGCAGGTCGCAAACGACCAAGACGGAGGCCGTCTCGTCCGGGCCCACCTCGTAAGCCCGGACCGTGAACGGCTCCGTGTGGACGAGCACCGTCCCGTCGGGGCCGGTCGGCAGGCTCACGAGCCGAGCGTTGCGTCGAGCGAGATCTCGGCCGTCGCCAACACCTTCGACAGCGGGCACGTCTCGGAGGCCTCCTTGGCGATCCGCTGGAACTCGCCGTCCGCGATGCCCGGCACGTCGGCGGACAAGACGAGCTCGATGCGGGGGATCTCGAAGCCGCCCTCGACCTGCTCCAGGTGCACCTTGGCCGTCGTCTCCGCGCGCGACGGGGGGTGGCCGGCCTCGGCCAGCATGTGCGAGAGCTGCATCGTGTAGCAGGCGGCGTGGGCGGCGCCTAGCAGCTCCTCCGGGTTGGTGCCGGCGCCCTCGCCCTTAAAGCGAGTCTCGAAGGAGTACGGGGTCTCGGTGAGCGTTTGGGTTTCGGTCGAGATGGCGCCCTGGCCATCGCTAAGCGAGCCGGACCAGTGCGCGGATGCGGTGCGAGTCATGGGGGATCGAGAGGGTGGAGGGGAGACCGCGTACGCCTGGTGGGTTCCCTGGTTCAGAGATGGGGGACTGACTCAGAGGGACCGGGTGGGGAACGATTACGGCCCGAGTTGTTACTACACGCTCCCCTCTAACCCACCCCACCCCATGGACAACACAACTGACAACCGCCCCCTGATGACCGGCACGTTTCGCGACGATGCCTCGGTCAACCGCGCCTACTCCTCGCTCCGCGAGAAGGGCTACACCGACGACGACATCCACGTCGTCATGTCGGACAGCGCACGGGAGCGGTACAACCGCAACGTGAGCAAGGTCGAGATCGACGAAGGCTCGAAGGCCGCTGAAGGCGCCGGCGTCGGCGCAGCCGTCGGCGGCACGACGGGCGGCGTGATCGGCGCGCTCGCCGGCATCGGCGGAGCCGTCATCTTGCCCGGCATCGGAGCCGTCGCAGGCCCCCTCGCCGGAGCCCTGGCGGGCGCTGGCGCCGGTGGCGCAGCGGGCAGCCTGCTCGGCGCGCTCGTGGGCGCTGGCATCCCCGAAGACCAGGCCAAGGTCTACGAGAACGACGTCAAGGACGGCGGCATCGTGATGGGGGTCCACCCCCGCGACGACAACGACCGCGACTACCTCCAGAACCACTACTCGGAGCACGGCGCGGACAACGTGTACTACTACGACGCCACCTAAGCCGACCAGGCTGACGTGACCGTGGGGACCCGGGCTTCGGCTCGGGTCCCTTTTTTATTCCGTTCGCCAGCGACTGCCGCGCCTAACGACTAGCGCGCCTGGCGGATGGCATCGACGGCGGCGGGGTCCTCCAGCGCCGTCACGTTGCCCAGGTCCCCGCCCAGGTGCGCGGCTCGGATGACGCGGCGCATGACCTTGGCGTTGCGCGTCTTGGGGAGCGCGTCCACGAACAGGACCGCTTTGGGCCGGAGCGCCTTGCCCAGCGCGTCGCTGACCCGCATCATCAGCCCGCCGCGCAGCACGTCGGACTCGCTGGCGCCGGCCGCCAGCACGACGAACGCGACCACGGCCGAGCCCTTGACGTCGTCCGGCACCCCGATCGCCGCCGACTCCAGCACCTCGGGCGCCGCGTTCAGCGCCGACTCGACCTCGGCCGGTCCCAGCCGCTTGCCAGCCACCTTGATGGTGTCGTCGGAGCGGCCTAGCAGGAACCACTGCCCGTCGGCATCGACGGCCGCGAAGTCGCCGTGGACCCAGAGCCCGGGCGTCTGGCGCCAGTAGCTGTCGAGGTAGCGCTCGTCGGCATCGGGCCCGCCCCAAAAGCCGCGCGTCATCCCGATCCAGGGCTGGCGGATGGCGAGCTCGCCGACGGCGCCGCGGACGGGCCGGCCGCCCTCGTCCACCACGTCCGCGTCCATGCCGACGACGGGGCCGGGGAAGCCGGTGGGCTTGAGCGGCTCGACGAAGTTGCCGCACACGATGCCGCCCGAAATCTCGGTCCCGCCCGAGTAGTTCAGGATCGGCTTCTCGCTGTTCAGGACGGTCTCGAACAGCCACCGCCAGCTCTCGGGGTCCCACGGGCTGCCCGTCGAGCCGACGGCCCGAAGCCCCGACACGTCGTGGCGCTCGACCTGCCCGGCGCCGTGTGGCATGAGCGCGCGGATCAGGGTGGGGGAGACGCCCAGCAGCGTGACGCCGTGGCGCTTGACCATCTCCCAGGTGCGGTCGGGCTCGGGGTAGTCGGGCGCGCCGTCGAAGAGCACCATCGCGGCGCCGTTGAGCAACGTCCCGAACACCAGCCACGGCCCCATCATCCAGCCCATGTCGCTCATCCACCACACCACGTCGCCCTGGCCAACGTCCATCGGGTGGTGCATGTCCTGGGCCGCCTTGATAGGGAAGCCGCAGTGCGTGTGGACCGCGCCCTTGGGCGTACCGGTCGTGCCCGACGTGTAGATCAGCATCACGACGTCCTCGGCGGCGGTGTCGGCGCACCCGCCCTGCCCGCCGGTCGCCAGCGCGGCGCGGCCCGACGCCATGACCTGGTCCCACGCGACGTCGCGGCCCGGGACGGGCGGGGCGGCCACGATCTCGTCGCCCATCCGGTCCACGACGATCACGGTCTGGACGATGGGCACGTCCGCCAGCGCGGCGTCGGCCGTCGCCTTCATGGGGACGGCCTTCCCTCGGCGGGGGGCGCCGTCGGCCACGACGAGGGCCTTGGCGTTCCCGTCCACCAGCCGCGTCGCGACGGCCTCGGCGCCGTAGCCGGAGAACAGCGGCAGGATCACGCCGCCGATGCGGGCGACGGCCAGGAAGGCGACCACGATCTCGGGCGTCATCGGGAGGTAGAGCCCGACGGCGTCGCCCGGCCCCAGCCCCAGGCCGCGCAGGCCGGCGGCGCACGCCTCCACCTCGGCGTGCAACTGGCGGTAGCTGAGCACGTGCGTCGCGCCCTCCTCGCTCTCGTAGCGGACCGCGTCGCGCTCCCAGGTCTCCGTCCCGGCCCACTTGTCCAGGCAGTTGTGGACGATGTTCATCCGCCCGTCGACGCACCAGCGCGGGCGCTCGACGCCGCCGGCGTCGTCCAGGATCTGGGTGTAGGGCTGGCGGAACTCGATGCCGAGGTCGTCCATCACCGCGTTCCAGAACCGCCCCACGTCGTCGAGCGCCCACGCCTGGAGCGCGGCGTAGTCGCGGAGCCCCTGGCGGCGCCAGAACCGGGCGAGGTGGGTGCCGGCGACGTCCTCTGGCGTCGGTCGCCAGGCGACGGGCTGGCCGAAGGGGAAGGTGGACATAGGGTCGAACCTGATTGCTAACGGGGGGATACCTGTACCGCCGTCCTGAGGAACGGGACGGGGGGACGGCATGGTAACCCTGACCCCCTCACCTTCTCGCATCCCATGCCCACACCCAACTCCCCCTCTTCGAGCACGACCGGCGCGGGCGCCAGCGGCTCGGCAAAGGCCGACGCCAAGGCCACGGCCGGCGAGGCCAAGCAGGCCGCCTCCGAGACGGCGGCTCAGGCCAAAGACGCGGCCAAAGACGTCGCGCAGTCGGCCAAGAGCGCCGCCAAGGACGTCGTGGACTCCGCCAAGAGCACGGCCAAGGACCTGACGGGCCAAGTCAAGGACGAGGCCCAAGAGGCCGCCCAGAAAGGCAAGGAGCAAGCGGCCGGCGTCCTGTCGGACGTCGCCGAGACGCTCCACGACACCAGCGACTCCCTCCGCGAGCACGACCACGACGCCTTCGCCGACTACGCCGAGAAGGCGGCGACCCAGATCGAGTCGTTCACGTCGACGATCCGCGACCGGAACGTGGGCGAGATCCTAGACGAGGCCGAGCGCTTCGGCCGTAAGGAGCCCGGCCTGTTCATCGGCGGCGCGTTCCTGCTGGGCATCTTCGGCGCCCGCTTCCTCAAGGCCTCCGCGTCGGAGGCGACAGGCGGGGGCGCGCGGTCGACGAGCGCCAGCATGAGCCGCCCGACTGGCGGCTCGTTGTCGGCCAGTGCAAGCAGCCAGCACGTCGCGAACGTCAACCACCCCACCCAGAGCCGCTCCGTCCCCGCCGCGGCCACGGCCACGCCGACCAGCGCAACCTCGCCGCGCACGGCGTCCCCCAGCGTCATGTCGTCTGGCACGAAGCCCGGTGACACGGCCAGTGGCAGCTTCGATGGGCGGCAGCACGACGGGCGGCGGCTCGCTCGGCACCTCGACCCCGTAACCATGGCCAAAACTCAAAACCCC
Source organism: Rubricoccaceae bacterium (assembly GCA_963789285.1). Lineage (GTDB taxonomy): Bacteria > Bacteroidota > Rhodothermia > Rhodothermales > Rubricoccaceae > Rubrivirga. The sequence goes on along the minus strand of CAWBJZ010000004.1, from coordinate 79,856 downwards.
GCGCCTACCGTCGCCGTCGTGGACGACGTCGGCGGGACCAACCCCCCGCCCGCGACGCCCGTCAAGGCGGCGCCCGAGCGGTCCATCGGCGACCTGTTCTCGGAGCTGACCTCGGAGACCACGACGCTCGTCAAGCAAGAAATCCGCCTCGTCAAGGCCGAGGCGACGCAAGAGGCCAAGGCGGCCGGTGCCGCCATCGGCTCGGCCGTCGCCGGCGGCGCCGTCGCCTACACCGGCCTGATCGCGCTCGTGATCGGGCTCGGCTGGGGCCTCGGCAAGCTGATGGACGAGGACCTCGACATGATCTGGCTCGGCCTCATCATCGTCGGCGCGCTCGTCGCGCTCATCGGCTTCTTCATGCTCAAGAAGGGGCTCGACAAGATCAAGGACCTCTCGTCCAACCCCCTCGACACGACCACCCAAACCCTTAAAGAGGACAAGCAATGGCTCAAGGAACAGACCCCGTAACCGGCCGCACGGCCGACGTCTACATCGACACCACCCAGACCTCGAACGACCCCGAGGCCATCGCTGACGACATCCGCGAGACGCGGGCGGAGATGGACGACACCATCAGCGCGCTGAGCGCCAAGCTCGACCCGTCGAACTTGATCGACCAGGCCAAGGAGGCCTTCACGTCGTCGGCCAAGGACGCCGGGACGTCGATGATGGACCAGCTCAAGGACAGCTCGGTGCTCGACACCATCAAGGAGAACCCCATCCCCGCGGCGGCCGTCGGCCTGTCGGTGGCGTGGCTGTTGTCGAAGATGGGCGAGAAGGAGTCCGCGCGGTACCGCTACGAGCGGTACCAGGCGACCGGCGACCCGTACTACGCCCCGCGCCGACAGGGCTACGCCGCTGGCTACGGCGGCGACCCGAGCTACGGGGGCATGGGCTACGGGGACACCTACGCCCCGCGCACGACCGGCCCCGCCGGATCGGCGAACTACGGCGGCGGCTCTGACGAGTCGCTGAAGGACAAGGCGTCCGACGCGCTCGACACGGCCAAGGACAAGGCGTCCGACGCCATCGACGCGGTCAAGGGCAAGGCGTCCGACCTCGCGTCGGGCACCCGAGACATGGCCTCCGGAGCCGCCGACGGCACGCGTCACTTCGCGCAGGACACCGGCCGCCAGTTCCAGGGCGCCCAGCGCCAGGCGGGCTCGTGGCTCGACCACCAGATGACGTCCAACCCGCTGGCGGTCGGCGCCGTCGCGCTCGCAGCGGGCGCGCTCGTCGGGTTGTCGATCCCCGAGACCAACGCCGAGCACCAGGCCTTCGGCGACCAGGCCGACCAGGTCAAGGGCCAGCTCGGTAGCGCGGCCGCCGACAAGGTGGACCAGGTCCGAGAGGCGGCTCAGGAGGTGACCGGCGAGATCAGCGACAAGGCGAAGTCGGTCGCGGACGAGGCCAAGGCCAAGGGCCAGGACGTTGCCGACTCGGCGACCGACAAGGCCAAGAGCGTCGCCGACGACGCCAAGGGCGCGGCCGACAAGGCGGCGAAGGAGGCCAAGGACAAGGCGTCCGACGCCGGCTCGTCGTCGAGCGCTGGCGGTTCGTCCGCCAGCGGCAAGACGGACGGCAGCAAGCCCGCCCCCGGGGTCACGACAGTGGGCACGTCCACGACCGGCCTCTCGACCGGGACCGGCGCCGCTTCCACCGGCGGTTCTACAACCGGAGGAGCCTCGCAAGGCTCTTCCTCGTCGAAGGGCTCCAAGATCTAGACAACGCTCGACGTGACGGCACGCGGGCCGCTCCTCCGGGGGCGGCCCGTTTTTTTGTCAGAGCCTTGGGGCAGGCCTCAGCGCTCGGCGTTCGATGGGAAGGGGCTCGGCGCCGTCTTATCAGATTGTGACTTCGGGATCGGAGGATGCGCCCGGCGGTTGGCAGCGCATGGCCCGACTCTTCTGCCTCCTCGCCGTTCTCTTGGCCGCCTGCCAACCCCGCGTGGGCGTGACCGCCGCGGAGGTGCTGCCGCTCCTCGGCCCCGCGCCGCTGGGAACGGTCGACGGCATCTCGTTCGTCGAGGGCGGCGTCTCTGGCCTCGATGTGGACGGGGACCAGTTGATCGCCGTCACCGACCGCGGCCCCAACGCCGACGCCGTGAACGCCGCCGGCCGACCGGCCAAGCGCTTCCCGCTGCCGGATTACCACCCCGCGCTGCTGCGACTGGCGGTCGGTGATCGCGGCGTCGAGGTGACCGCGCGCGTTCCGTTTGTGTCGCCGTCGGGCACGACCTCCACCGGCCTGCCCGTCCCCGCCGCCAGTGGGGCGGACGTGGTGGAGTCCGCGTTCGACGCTGACGGGCGGGCGTTGGAGAGCGACGCGTGGGGCATCGACGCGGAGGGCGTCGCGGTGGTCGAGGGCGGGTACTGGGTCTCGGAGGAGTACCGGCCATCGCTGTGGCGCGTGGACCGCCAAGGCAATGTCCTGGAGCGGTTCACGCCCCGGCCCGTCGAGACGCTGGACCGTCCGCTGCCGGCCGTGATCCTGGACCGCCAAGCCAACCGGGGGTTTGAAGGCGTTGGCGTGTGGCCCTCGGGCCGAGTGGTCGCGGCGCTGCAGAGCCCGCTGTTGGTCTCGGGCGGGAAGGGGACTCGGGTCGCTCGGCTGGTAGTCGTGAACCCCGCCTCCGGGGACGCCTGGACCGTCGCGTACGAGATGGACGGACCGCTCCGCAAGATCGGTGACCTGGCGGCGCTGGACGACGGGCGGCTGCTCGTGATCGAGCACGGCCCGCTGGAACTGGCTGGACCGTGGTCAGGCCAAATCTACCTCCTCGACACTCGACGGGCCGACCGTCTCGACCGCCAGTCGCCCGAGTCCGGCGACGCCGTTCGGCTGGCGGAGAAGTCGCTGGTGCTCGACCTCGGCTTCTGCCGGCTGGCCAGTTGGTTTGGAGAAGCCGGAGGGGCTCGCGATCCTGGACGACCGGACGCTAGCCGTCGTCAACGACAACGACTACGGGCTCGACTCCCCACTCGGCGACGGCCAGTTCGTCGCGACGGGGCAGCAAACCGTCCTCGTCCGCTTGCGACTGGCGATGCCGCTGCCCGGGCGTTGACACGCGACCGCCCCGCCAGTCGCGCGGCTGGCGGGGCGGAGGGACGGAGCCGAGACGGACTAGCCGCGGGCGGCGTCGATGGGCGGGGAGTCCGGGACCGCACCCGACTGGCCGTCGCCGGAGACCGTGACGCCCGGGGGGATGGGCGCCGCGTCGGGCAGCGGGTGGTCGTGCTTCTCGGGCTGCCACGACAGCACGTAGTCCGGTTGCTCGATGGCGAGCGCGGCCTTGGTCAGCTTGAGCGGGGCGAAGGTGTCCACCATCACCGCCAACTCGTGCGTCTCCTTGGCGCCGATGCTGGCCTCCGTCGTGCCCGGGTGCGGGCCGTGCGGGATGCCACCGGGGTGCAACGTGAACGAGCCCCGGCCGATGCCCTTGCGCGACATGAAGTCGCCCTCGGCGTAGTACAGCACCTCGTCGCTGTCGATGTTCGAGTGGTTGTACGGCGCCGGCACGGAGTCCGGGTGGTAGTCGAACAGGCGCGGGACGAACGAGCACACCACGAACCCGCGCGCCTCGAACGTCTGGTGGACCGGCGGCGGCTGGTGGATCCGGCCCGTGATGGGCTCGAAGTCGTGGATCGAGAACGCCGTCGGGTACATGTGCCCGTCCCATCCGACGACGTCGAACGGGTGGTAGCGGTACACGAAGGGGAACAGCTTCCCGTGCTTCTTGATCTTGACCGTGAACCGGCCCTCCTGGTCGATGGGCGTGACCTCGGTCGGTGGGCGGAAGTCGCGCTCGCAGTACGGGCTGTGCTCCAGCAACTGGCCCATGTCGTTGCGGTAGCGCTTGGGCGGCCGGAACTCCGTGGGCGACTCCATGACCAGCAGCCGGGGCTGGACGTCTCCGCTGAACGACCACTTGTGGATCAGCGTCCGCGGCACGTGGACGTAGTCACCTTGGACGAAGTCCACGTCGCCCAGGACGGTGTGCAGCGTGCCCTCGCCGTCGTGGACGTAGACGAGCTCGTCGTGCGTGGCGTTCTTGTAGAACGTGTCCTCGGGCATCGCGTCCGTGGGCACGCACATCGACATGATGATGTCGTTGTTGCCCATGATCGGGACCCTGCCCGACAGCCAGTCGCCGCCGGGCTCGACCTTGGGGCCGAGAAAGTGCCGGTGGGCCAAGAACGCCTCCTCGGCGTACTCGACCGTGACGTCCTCGGGCTCGCCGACGGAGTCCACCAGCGTGGGCGGGTGGATGTGGTAGGCGATGCTCCCGATGCCGTGGAAGCCCTCCTCGCCCAGCACCTCCTCGGTGTAGAGCGCCCCGTCGGGGCGGCGGAACTGGGTGTGGCGCTTGGGCGGGACCTGGCCGAGGCGGACGTAGAAAGACATGAGTTCAGGGTTCGTGGTTCGGGGTTCGCGAAGACGGGGTGACTAGGTCGCAGGGCCCCCCGCCGCCCTCGATGTCAAAAACAGGGAAGGGGGTCGGGCACTCGAACCCAGAACCCCTCGACCCAGAACCTCTAGAGGTTTCCGCGGCGCTCCTGCTCGCGCTCGATGGCCTCGAAGAGCGCCTTGAAGTTGCCCTTGCCGAACGACCGCGCGCCCTTGCGCTGGATGATCTCGAAAAAGACCGTCGGGCGGTTGCCGATGGGCTTGGTAAAGATCTGCAGCAGGTAGCCGTCGGGGTCGCGGTCGACCAGGATGCCGAGCTCCGCGAGCTCGGACAGGTCCTCGTCGATCTCGCCGACGCGGTCGAGCAGGTCGTCGTAGTACGTCGTGGGGACGGTCAGGAAGTCGACGCCCCGCTGGCGGAGCTTGGCGACGGTCTCCAGGATGTCGTCGGTGGCGAGCGCGATGTGCTGGACGCCGGCGCCGCGGTAGAAGTCGAGGTACTCCTCGATCTGGCTCTTCTTCTTGCCGTCGGCGGGCTCGTTGATCGGGAATTTGACGCGCTCGTTCCCGTTCGACATCACCTTCGACATCAGCGCCGTGTACTCGGTCGAGATGTCCTCGTCGTCGAACGACATGAGGTTCTTGAAGCCCATGACGTCGGCGTAGTACTGGACGTACTTGTTCATGTCGCCGAGCTCGACGTTGCCGACGCAGTGGTCGACGTACTTCAGCCCGACCGGCTGGGCGGTGAAGAACGAGTCCTCGACGGCGACGTAGCCGGGCAGGAACGGGCCGTCGTACTGGCTGCGGTCGACGAAGGTGTGGATGGTCTCGCCGTAGGTGCCGATGGCGGAGACGGTCACCTTGCCGTGCTCGTCCTCCAGCACCTCGGGCTCTCGAACGGCGACGCCGCCGCGCTGGGTGGTCTCGCGGAACGCGCTCTCGGCGTCCTCGACCATGAGCGCCAAGTCCTTGACCCCGTCGCCGTGCAAGTGGACGTGCTCGGAGATCTCGCCCTCCGGACCCAGAGAGCTCGTCAGCACGAAGCGGACCTTGTCCTGCTGGACGAGGTAGCTCATGCGGTCGCGGAAGCCCGTCTCCGGCCCGAGGTAGGCCTTGACGTCGAAGCCGAAGGCGTGGGCGTAGAAGTGCGCCGCCTGGCGGGCGTTGCCGACCCAGAACTCGACGTAGTCAGTCCCCTGCAAGGGCAAGAAGTCGTCGCCCGGCGCGACGGCGTCGGGGGCGGAGGTGAGGTCGCGGGACTCGGGCAGGCCAGAGCCGGGCATGGGGGCCTCGGTGGCCACGGCGTCCAAAATGTCGACGGTGGAGTCGGAAGCGCTACCGGCGCCGTCGCCGGACGTGTTGATCGTGCTCATCGGAAAGGGAGAGTCGTCGTACCGTTGACGGGGGGGCGGCTCGCTCCGGCCCCTCGTTCCGGGTTAGCGTTCCAACGCCCCAGCCCCCACTGTCGTTTCAGGCCATGCCCCAGTTTGAACTCGAAGCCTCCGGCCAGCCCGCCGCCTTCGTCCGCGCCCGCTCCCCCGAAGACGCCGTCCGCCGCGCCCTGGGCGGCCCCGACCGCCAGTCGGCCGCGCTGGCGGTCGGCGAGGCCGAGGCCGGGACGGGGTGGCAGGAGGTGACGGTGGACGGCGAGCCCTGGGGACGCGTGCGACCGAGCGACCGGATGCGGTTCCGGCGGGACTAGGGGGATAGGAATCAGGAACGAGGGGGTTAGGAATCAGGGCACTACGGTCTGCGCGGATATTCGAGTCCGAGACACGCCTGATTCCTGTACCCTAACTCCCGATTCCTAAAACGTCGCCAGGGTGGTGTTCGAGAAGTGCTGGGCGTAGCGGCGCTTGGCCTCGACCTTGCGCGCGATGGCCTCGATGACGGCCGGCCCGAAGTCCATGCCCGTCGTGGTCTCGATGGCGCCGATGCCGCCGGGGCTGAACACGTTGACCTCCAGCAGGATGCCGCCGGCGATGTCGAGCCCGACCATGAACATCCCGTCCTGGACCAGCTGGGGGCGGACCATCTCGGCGATCTCGAGCTCGCGCTCGCCGACCTCGGCCTTGGCGACGGAGCCGCCAGCGCTGATGTTGCTCCGCATGTCGTCGCCCGATCCCTCGCGGCGGAAGGCGGCGTAGACGCCGTCCTGCTCCAGCGGGACCCCGTTGACCAAGTACATCCGGGTGTCGGCGCCGGCGGCCTCCTCCAGGAACTCCTGCACCACCATGTAGCCGTTGGCGCACACGGCGTCGATGATCTGGTTGAGGTTGGCGTGGTCGTCGCTCCGCACCACGAAGACGCCCTCGCCGCCGGACCCCTGGAACGGCTTGATGACCGCGTCGCCGCCGTGGTCGTCGATGAACCGGCGGACATCGTCGGCGTGGCGCGTGACGAGCGTCTTGGGCCGGATCTCCTGGGGGAAGCGCTGGAAGTACACCTTGTTCACGGCCTTCGCCAGCCCCTCGGGGTCGTTGAGCACGATGACGCCGCGGCGCGCCATCATCTGCCCGAACACGATGCCGGCCGACTGCGCCCAGGGCCGGTCGGTTGAATCGTCGGCGGGGTCGTTGCGCAGGAGCAAGGCGTCGATCTCCTCGACGGGCATCCGCTCCTCGACGCCGTCCTTCTGCACGCCCTTCCAGAACGTCTTGATGGCCTTGTACGTCCCGCCCGGCCGCCTGACGCGCACGCGCATGGTCTCGTCGGGGTCGCAGACGAAGTCCTCGACGGAGAGGTACAGCACCTCGTGCCCGGCCTTGTGGGCCGCCAGCGCGAGCCGGGTCGTGGTGTAGGTGTGCTTTTCGGTCTCGAAGCTATTGATGAGGAAGGCGAGGCGCATGGGACGAGGTGGGAGAGGAGAGCGGGAGCGTTCTAGTCGGTCGAAAGAAGGTCGAGAACGGTGAGTCCGCCGCGGGCGCGGTCCAGTCGGGACTGGCTGTCGGGGTCGTCGGCGTGGAGCGGGCGCAAGGGGGGGGGACCAGGACGCCGCGGTCCAGCAGGTCCTGGACGGCGGGGAGGTGGCGGAGCGCCAGCTTGCCGACGAACAGCGGCTCGAACGCGCCGCCGCCGGCGAGGTGCGCCAGCAGGTCGCGGAGCCCTCGGAGGTAGACCATGTCCTTGGTCAGCCCCCCGCCGCGGTACAGGCGGAGCGTCACGCCGAAGGCCCCGCGCTCCGACAGCCCCGTCTCTTGGTTCAACTGGCGGAACGTCTCGACGAAGTCGGCGCCCCGGGCCATCGCGTCGGCGCCGAGCACGCGCGCGGCCAGGATGCGGAAGCGGCCCACCGTGAGCCCGCCGACCAGCCACTCGGCGAGCACCGCGAGCCCCTCCTGGAGGTCCTGGTAGCCCGCGAGCCCGTGGCGGAGCTGGGTGAGGGGTTGGGCGCAGCCGTTGGCGTAGGTCAGCACGTGCGTGCCGACCTCGTGCGCCAGCAGGGCGCGGACGCGCGGCTCGGGGATCGCGGCGTTCGAGCCCACGAGCAGCCGCCCGCGCGAGACCATCAGGCTCCCCACGTCGTCCCTGACCTCGACCTCGGTCGGGACGTCGGGCGAGAGCGCGTGGTAGGCCTCGACCTGGGCCCGGGCCGCCGCCGCGAACGCCGTCGCGCCGACGATCTCCTGGGCGGAGTCAGGGTCCGACTGGCGGTCGAGGTGGGCGATGAGGTCGCGCGCCAGCGCCACCAGGTCGTCGTCGGGGGCGCCGTAGACGCGCAGGCTGGTGGGCAGGAACTGCGGCGTGTCCACGTCCAGGACCATCCGGATGTGGTCGCCGATCTCGTCGCGGCACTCGCGCAGGATGCCGGCGACCACGCGGTCCTCGACGTCCTCCAAAGGCAGCGCGAACAGGTCGCGCCGGGCCTGGTCGGGGTCGAACGTCAGCGGGCGGTACAGCAGCTCCGGCGCCTGCTGGCACGACGCGCTGTGGAAGGCGTCCCACGCCGCGTCGGGGTTAACGGGCGTGACCTGGAGCAGGAAGCCGAACGAGGCCGAGACCTCCGACAGCCCCCGGTCCACGACCTGGGCCGCCGGCTCCAGCGTCGTCCGCGCGACCGTCACCCCGCGGTCGGTCTCGGCGCGCGCGGTGTGGCGGATGGCGGGGCCGAGGGCGTCGCGCAGGTCGGCCAGGACGCCGGGGTAGAACTCGTCGTCGCGGGCGTTGTGGAACACGGCGTCCACGGCCAGCCCGACGACGGGCTCCAGGTCTAGGGGCGGCAGGCCAGGCGGGGCCACGTCGGGCGTGGTGACGGCCTCGACAGTCGCGCCCTGCCCGGCGATCTCGATGCCGGAGAGTCGGTCGCACAACACCTCGACGGCGTGTTGGGACACCTCCCCGTCCGAGTAGATCGTGAAGCCGGGCGCGCGGTGGAACGGGTCGACGTCGGTGTCGGGGTCGTGCTCGTCGAGCGGCGTCCAGACCTCGACGGTCAGGACCGGCCCGGCGGCCTCCGCCAGCGCGGCGGCGACGGCGCGGATGGTGCCGCGGGCGCGCTCGGCGTCGGGGTCCGACGAGACGACGTAGGCGGGCTGCGTCGTGACCAGCTGGTGGGCCTGGGCGCACGCGGCACGTGCGTCGAGCGCGGGGTCGCCGGTCGAGTCGCCGGCGCAGCGGTGGACGGCCAGGACCGGGACGGCGTGGTCGATGAAGACGGTCGCGCCGTCCAGGTCGAGCCGCAGCGGCGCCCCGCTGGCGATGCCGTCGCGGACGGCGGCGTGGAGCGCGTCCGGGCTCAAGAGGTCGCGCGCTCGCGCGCCCGCAGGGTGCCCGGGACCGTCGAGGCGAGCGCCTGGCGGAGCTGGTCGAGGTGGGCGCGGTCGGGCTCGCCGCTCCACTCGTCCATGAACGTCTTCTTGAACTCGACCGCGATCACGCACGCGTCGTTGCCGAACCGCTTGTGGATCCAGCGCGAGAAGGCGCCGCCCTTGAACTTGACGTTCTCGCGCACGTCGAGGCCGTCGCGGCCAGCGGCGACGGCGCCGTCTCTGAGCTGGGACATGAACCCGTCCACCAGGTCGCCCCAGCGGTCGCGGTCGAGCGATCCCGTCCCGATGTTGACCTCGGGGTTCGCCTCCGGATCGGCCGTCGGCCCGTCGGGTCCCTCGCGGCGGTGGTTGTAGGTGTGCAGGTCGTAGACGACGACCGATCCGTGCTCGTCGATCTTGTCCGCCAGCAGCGACTCGACGGCGGCGTAGAACGCGTCGTAGGTCTTGAGCGAGCGCTGGACGACGGACTCGGGCACCTCGCCCTTCCACACCTCCAGGCCCCAGGCGTCGTCGGGCGTGCGGTAGACGGCGCCGTCGCGGGGTCGGTTGAGGTCGATCTCGAACCTTGACAACCCGCCGACGATCTGGGTCGGTGCGACGGCCGTGAGCTCGCCGGTGAACGGGTCCTCCTCACGCAGCCGCTCCTTGTCCGGCAGCGCGACGTGCGCCAGGGTCTCGGGCGTGATGGCGTGCCCGTCGTGGACGGCGGCGGCCACCAACGGACCCGGGGCGACGGTGATCTCGAAGGGTGCGGTCATGGGCGGGGGAACGTCGAGCGTGGGGTACGCGGGCCAGTCCGGACTGGTTCGTCTGCCCCAGGGACGGGCGGCGGGCGGCGCCTAGCTTGGCCGCATGACCGCCGCCTCCCGAGCCTGGACCTACCTGCAGGAGCGCTTCCCGCCGTTCGCGCACGGGCCGCTCGTGCTCGCGTTCGCCGGCGGCGTGGCGTGTGCGAGCGCGGCGCTCCGCGGGGCCGACGGGCCGGGCTGGGGCGCCGTCGCCGTCGCGTTCGTCGTCAGCCTGGGCGCGTTCTTCCAGCTGCGCGTGGCCGACGAGTGGAAGGACCGCGAGGCCGACGCCCGCTTCCGCCCGGAGCGCCCCGTCCCGCGCGGCCTCGTCACGCTGCGCGAGCTGACCGCCGCCGCGCTGGCGGTCGCCGTCGTCCAGGTTGTGGCCTGCCTGCTCCTGACGCCTCGGCTGCTGATCCCGCTCGCGATGGTCTGGGGCTGGGGCGCGCTGATGACCGCCGAGTTCGGCGTCGCCAACCGGCTCCGCCAGTCGCCCGCGGTGACCCTCGTTTCGCACGGGCTCATCGTCCCCTTCATCGACTTCTTCAGCGTCTCCGCCGACGTGCTGGGCAACGGCGCGGCCTACCCCGACGGCACGGCCTGGCTCATCGGCGTGAGCCTGTTCGGGGGGATGGCGGTCGAGATTGGGCGCAAGGTGTGGGCGTCGGCGGACGAGCGGACGGGCGTCGAGACCTACAGCGCGACGTGGGGCCGCCGCCCGGCGCTGGCGGTGTGGGCCGGCGTGGTCGGGGCGGCGCTGGCGTGCGGGTTGGCGGTGCTGGCCGAGATCACGGGGACGGCACCGCTCCAGGTCGGGCTGGCGGTCGTCGCCGGCGCGGTCGTGGCGCTGGGCGCCGGAGGGCTGTGGGGCGACCGGGCGGGTCGAGGCAGGTGGGTCGAGGCTGCCGCCGGCGTCTGGACGCTGGGGCTCTACGCGACGCTGGGACCCTTGGCCCTCTGGCTGTCATGACCGGCGTGCTCACCGACCCCCGCGGGGCGACCGTCCCGACGTGGGGCGGCAAGGGCGCCGCGCTCGCGCGACTGGTGGCGGAGGGCTTCCCCGTCCCGCCCTTGGTCGTGATCCCGCCCGACACGCCAGACGCCGCGCTGGCGGAGGCCGTCGGCGAGGCGTTGGCGGTGTTGGGGGACCCGCCGTTCGTGGCCGTCCGGTCGTCGGCGCGGAGCGAGGACGGGGCGGCGAACGCGTTCGCGGGCGTGCTGGAGTCGTTCCTGTTCGTGCCGCCTGGGCGCCTAGCCGAGCGCGTCCGCGACGTCCGCCAGTCGGGCGCGTCGCCACGGGCCCAGGCGTACCGGGCGATGAAGGGGCTGGACGGCACGCCCGAGGTGCCGGCCGTCGTGATCCAGCGGCTGGTGGACGCCGAGGCGTCGGGCGTGGCGTTCTCCGCCGATCCGGTGACGGGCGCCGACGTCGTCGTGGTCTCGGCCGCGCGCGGGTTGGGCTCCGCACTCGTGGACGGGCGCGCCGAGGGCGAGACCTGGCGCGTCTCCGCCGACGCCTGCGAGCGCACGCCGGGCGGGCAGACCGTGGCCGACCGGTTCGACGCGGGCGCGGGGCACGGCGTCCGCGAGGTCGCCGTCACCGATTCCGGGCCCGTCCTCACCGGGCGCCAGTCGCGCGAGGTCGCCGCGCTGGCGGCGCGGGCGGCCCAAGCGTTCGGGGCGCCCCAAGACATCGAGTGGGCGATTGCGGATGGGCGCCTGTGGCTGTTGCAGTCGCGCCCGATCACGACGGTCCAGACCGGCGCCGTGCGCCTGTGGGACAACGCGAACATCGTCGAGAGCTACTCCGGGATCACGACGCCGCTGACGTACTCGTTCGCGCGCCGCGCCTACGCCGCCGTCTACCGCACGTTCTGCCAGATCCTGGGCGTCCCCGACGCCCGCGTCGAGATCGCCGGCGAGACGTTCGGCCAGATGATCGGGCTCATCCGCGGCCGCGTCTACTACAACCTCGGCTCGTGGTACCGCGTGCTGGCGCTCTTGCCCGGCTACCGCTTGAACGCCGGGCTGATGGAGTCGATGATGGGCGTCTCGGAGGGCATCCCGGACGACCTCCGCCCCGAGCCGCCCTCAACCGGGCCGCTGGCGGACGCCTGGGCGCTGGTCCGCACCGTCGTCGGACTGGTCGCGGCCCACTTCCGCCTGCCCCAGATGCGGCGGGAGTTCTTGGACCGGGTCGAGTCTGCCCTGGCCCAGCACGGCGCGGACGCCGCCGGCCTCGACCTCGACGCGCTGGCGGCGGCCTACGCCGGGCTCGAGGGCGAGCTGCTGAGACGCTGGGACGCACCGTTGGTGAACGACTTTTTCGCCATGGTCTGGTTCGGGCTCGCGTCCCGCAAGGCCGACGCCTGGATCGGGCCGGGCGCCCTGGGCGGGCTCCTGGCCGGCGACGGCGACGTGGTCTCGGCCGAGCCGGCGCGACGCGTCGACGCCATGGCCGAACGCGTCCGCACCGACCGCCAGTGGAGAGAGCGGCTGCTGACGGCCGACCCTGCCGAGATCGAGTCCGCGCTGGGTCAACGCCCTGGGTTGCAACAGGACATCGCCGCCTACCTCGACCGCTTCGGCGACCGCTGCCTGGACGAGCTCAAGCTGGAGAGCCCGACGCTGACCGACGACCCCACGCCGCTGTACCGCTCCATCGGCGCCCGCGCTCGCCAACTGGCGGGCGGCATCGTCCGCGCCGCCGACCCCGACCGCCAGCGCCGCGAGGCGGAGGGCCGAGCGGCAGCCGCGCTCCGAGGCCACCCGCTCCGACGCCTGGCCTTCGGGATCCTGCTCCGCAACGCCCGAGCCCGCGTTCGCGACCGCGAAAACCTCCGCTTCGAGCGGACGCGCGTGTTCGGCCGCGCGCGCCGATTGGTGCTCGCGATGGGCGAGCGCCTGACCGACGCCGGGCGACTGGCGGACGCTCGGGACGTGTTCTGGCTGGAGGTCGAGGAGCTGCTGGGTCTGGCGCGCGGGACCGCCACCACGGCCGACGTGGGTGGGTTGGTCCAGGCGCGCCGCGCCGAGTTCGACCGGTACCGCGCCGAGCCCGCGCCTCCGGACCGCTTCACCACCCGAGGCCCCGTCGCGCTCGCCACGCCGATCCCGTCCGCCAGCGCGGCGGCGGAGTGGTCTGGGGACGTGCGCGTGGGGCTCGGCTGCTGCGCGGGCGTGGTGGAGGGCGTGGCCCGGGTCGTCCGGGACCCCCGAGGGGTCGAGTTGGCGCCGGGCACGATCCTGGTCGCCGAGCGCACCGACCCCGGCTGGATCCTGCTGTTCCCGGCGTGCCGAGGGCTGGTCGTGGAGCGGGGGAGCCTGCTGTCGCACTCGGCCATCGTGGCGCGCGAGCTGGGCATCCCGGCGGCCGTGGCGGTGCCGGGCGCGACGAGTTGGCTGCGCGACGGCGACCGCGTCCGCCTGGACGGCGCGACCGGCACCGTCGAGCGACTGGCGGAGGCGGAGCACGAGGCCGGAGATGAGTAGGGCAGGCCGCTCCTCCCGGCCGAGCGTCCATCAGGTCGGCTGGCGCCGTCCCTCAGCGGGCGCTCAGACTGTCCCCCTCACGCGTGAGGGGGACAGCCAATGCAACGCGGAGCGAAGCGATGGTTGCTTTGGCGGGGGGAGTGCCCCGGCCCGAGCGACGCCCCTCGCCGACCACTTGCGCGACGCCATCCGCCTCAACCGCGCCCGCCGCAACGGCTACCGCCAGCGGGGCGGCCTCCGCGCCGGCCTGCTCTCCCGACTCCTCGTCGCCAGCGAGCGGATGCTGCTGCTCCCCGCCCGCCGCTTCGATCGCCAAGTTGTTCGGTTCGACGTCCCCATCCTGGCCGCCGAGCTGGCGGACATGGCCGACGCGCCTCCGGCCGACCGCCTGCTCCCCGACCCGGCCGCCGGCACGAGTCCTGTCCGTCTTGGGTGGTGGCCGCGCCGAGGCCTCCTCCAGGCCCTGGTCCGCGCCGACCTGGCTGCCGCCGCCGCCGCGCTGGCGGCGCTGCTGGCCGAGATCCGCCAGGCGGAACAAGCCGACGGGCGCCACCGGGCGCTGGCCGCCCACGTCGTCGAGTCGGCCGGGTGGATGGCGGAGCGCGGCGCCGAGTACGCCCGCCAGACCGACGGCGCGACGACCGCCCTGAGCGTCCGCTTGGTCCGGGGGCACCTCGCGCTGCTGCCGATGGCCCGTGCCCTCGACCGACTGGCGGCGCCGGTCCACCGGCGCGGCGCGGGCCTGTTCGTGAACGACCTTCCGCCGATCCCCTTCCCCAGACACGAGTGAGCGACGCCACCATCCGCTACGGCCAGTGCTGGGAGGACGCCGACGTGCTGGGCCAGGCGCTCGCCGTCGGCCCGGGCGACCGCGTGCTGTCGATCGGCTCGGCCGGCGACAACGCGCTCTCACTGCTGCTGGACGACCCCGCCGAGGTCGTCGCCGTCGACCTCAACCCGGCCCAGATCGCGTGCCTGGCCCTGCGCGTCGCCGCGTTCCGAACGCTCGACCACGCCGGACTGGCGGAGCTGGTGGGCGCCCACCCCAGCGACCGCCGCGCCGACCTCTACCTCCAGTGCCGGCCAGCGCTCGACGCCGAGACCGCCGCGTTCTGGGATGCGCATCCGGAAGCTGTCGAGGTCGGCATCGGGGAGGCCGGGACGTTCGAGGCCTTCTTCCGCACCTTCCGCCGCCGCATCCTGCCGCTGGCCCACCCGCGCCGCCGCGTCGATCAGTTGCTCGCTGGCGGAGACGACGCCGCCGCGCGCCGCCAGTGGTACGACCGGCACTGGGACACGGCCCGCTGGCGGCTGCTCTTCGCCGTCGCCACCTCGCGCGCCGTGTTGGGCCGGGCGCGCTACCCGACGGCGTTCTCCCAGGTCCAGGGCTCCGCCGCCCAGCGCCTGCGCTTGCGCGTCCGCCAGTCGGTCACGGCCACGGACCCGGCGACGAACCCGTACCTCGCCGCGGTGCTGACCGAGCCGCCGCGCCGCGCGCTGCCCCGCTACCTTCGCCCGGAGTCGTTCGAGGCCCTCCGCGACCGCGTGGACCGGGTCTCCTGGCGCCTCGGTTCGCTCGGCGCCGTCCTGGCCGAGCCCGGCCCGCCGTTCACCCAGTTCAACCTGTCGGACGTGTTCGAGTACCTCGACCCGGCCCAGACCGACGCGCTCTTCGCCCAGGTCGCCGACGCCGCCGCGCCGGGCGCGCGCCTGGCCTACTGGAACGTGCTCGCCGACCGCCAGCCGAGCGCGGCGCTCCGCGACCGCCTGGTCCGCCTGGACGCGCTGGCGGACCGGCTGCACGCGACGGACCGCGCCCCGTTCTACGGCGCCTTCCACGTCGACGAGGTCCGCGCGTGACCGACTTGACCCCGGCCGTCCTGCCGCCCTGGGCCGGCATCGCCGCCGTGCTGGCGGTGCTCGCGCTGTCGATGCTGGCGCTCCGCCGCGCCCAGGTGCGCCGCCGCCTCACGGCCGAGCAGACGCGGAAAGGGCCTCCACCTGACGATGAGCGCCGTCGCTTTGGCGATGCCGTGGCTGTTCGACGCGCTGTGGCCCGTCGTGACGCTGGCGGTGCTGGCGGTCGGCGCGATGCTGGCCGTCCGGTACGTCCCGCTCCTGCGCGACCACGTGGGCGGCGTGCTGCACTCGGTCGAGCGGGTGTCGGTGGGCGACCTGTGCTTCCCGCTCGCCATCGTCCTGCTCTACGCGCTCACCGCGGACTCGCCGGTGCTCTACGCCATCCCCATCCTGCTGCTCGGCCTGGCCGACCCGGCCGCGGCGCTGATCGGGACCACGCACGGGTTGTCGCCCTACTCGACCCAGGAGGGCCACAAGAGCCGCGAGGGCTCGGTCGCGTTCGCCTTCATCGCGTTCCTGTGCGTCCACGTCCCGCTGCTGGTGTTCACGCCCGTCGGCCGGCCGGAGTCGCTGTGGATCGCGGCCATCGTCGCCGTCCTGGCCACCATCGTCGAGGCCGTCTCGTGGCGGGGGCTCGACAACCTGTTCGTGCCCCTGGGCGCCTACGCGATCCTGATCCGCCTGCTGACGTTCGACGCGACGCTGCTGGCGGGCCACTTCGTCACGCTGGCGGTGCTGGTCGGCGTCGCCGCGGTCCTGCGCCGCGAGACGACGGTCGGCGGGGCGGGCGTGATCGGTGCGGCCTTGATCGGGTACCTGGTGTGGGCGCTGGGGGGGACGGCCTGGCTGATCCCGCCGGCGTTGGTGTTCGTGCTCTACGCCCGGATCTGGCCCGCCGCGCGCGAGGCGGACGGGCTGCCGCACGACCCCGCCCGGCGCCCCCACACGGCGCACAACGTGTTCAGCGTCTCGTCGGTGGGGGTGTTCTGGCTGCTGGCGGCCGGCGCGCTCGACGTCGAGCTGCTGTTCCCGTACGCGCTCGCCTGGGGCGCGACGCTGGCGTTCCTGGGCGTCGAGCGGATGCAGGAGGCCCGGCCGCACTGGACGGTCCCGCAGCTGACGTGGCGCGCGGCGTGGCGCTCGACGCTCGTCGCCGTCGTCCCCGTCCTTCTCGTGCTCTGGCTCCGCGTCGGCGCCGACGCCATCGTGGGCGCGCCCACGACCGGCGCCACTGCCCCGGCCCACCCGGGCGCGCTGACGGCGGTGTACCTCGGCCTGGGGCTGGTCGTGACCGGCGCCGCGGCGGCCATCCTGGCGCGGTGGAAGAAGCCCATCGACCTCGACTCCACGGACTTCCAGGGCCGCGTCTACCGCGCCGCCATCGTCGGCCCGCTCTCCGCGCTGGGCCTCTTGGCCCTGCTGGTCCGATGACGGTTGTTGACTGGCCCGACCTGCCCGGCCGCGTGCCCGGTCCGTCCGAGGCGCTGACGCGGCCCGACGGCGGGCTGGCGGCCGTGATCGGCGGGGAGGTCGTGGCGTCGGCGGCGCTGTGGTGGGCGGGGCCCGTCCACGCCCAAGGCCAGGTGGGGCGCATCGGCCACGTGTCGTGGGCGGACGCCCAGGTCGGCGCCGCGCTCCTGGACGCTGCCGCCGGCCGGCTCCGCCAGCGGGGCGTGGGCCGGGCCGTGGGCCCGCTGGACGGCTCGACGTGGTTCGGGTACCGCGTCGTGACCGAGAGCGACGGGCGGGCGCCGTTCGCGCTGGAGCCGATGCCGGATCCCGTTGTCGCGGATGCGTTTGTCCAAGCCGGGTTCGAGCCTGTCACTCACTACCTCTCGTCCTGGGTAGAGGCGCTGCCCGACGACTCCGCCCGGTCCGCCGCCGACCTCGGCACGCTGGCGGAGGCCGGTGTCACGGTCCGCGCCTTCGAGCCCAGCCGCGCCCGAGCCGAGCTGGTGGCGCTGCACGGGCTGTTGCTCCGCGCCTTCGCCGGCAACCCGTACTACGCCCCGCTCGCGCTCGACCGGTTCCTCGCGCTCTACCACCCGCTCGTCGCCCAACTCGACCCCGACCTCGTCCTGATCGCCGAGACCGTCCGCCAGTCGGGCGCGGCGGAGCCGGTCGGCGTGGTGCTGGCGATGCCGGACCTGGCGCAGCAGGCGAGGCGTGGGGCCACTGACACGGTCGTCGTCAAGACGCTGGCCGTGGACCCGGAGGCGCAGGGCCAGGGCATCGGCGGGGCCCTCGTGCGCGCCGTCCAAGAGCGCGCCCGCACGCGTGGGCTGACCTCCGCCATCCACGCGCTGATGCACGTCGGCAACGCCTCGACGCGGATCAGCGCGCACCTGGGCGTCCCGTTCCGCCGCTACGCGTTGTTGGGTCGGTCGTTGTTCTAGCGGGTTTGACCCCGCCCCGCTGGCAGTGCCAACAGTGGACCGATCAGCCGCCCGAAGCTGAGGGCTAGCGGGTGGAACGAAGCGACGGATACTCCGACGCTGCGACGAGTTGAGAACGCTGACGCCTTGGGTCGGCCTGCAGCGGTGGGATCATTCCAATCAGGATGCCTTCCTTGCGATCCCACTCGCCGCCGCTGCCATGACGCCCGACTACTTCACCGGACTCGACCTCCACAAACGCTCCGTCACCGCCACCACCATCGACGCTGCGGGCGCTATCGTGGCGACCGCCAAGATGCCCTGCCGACCGGCGGCGCTCCTGGCCTACTTCGCCCAGCAGCCCGGACGCCACGCCGCGACCGTCGAGTGCACCACCGGATGGTACTGGGTCAAAGACGCACTCGCGGACACCGTAGATCTCCATCTCGCCCACGCCAAGGGCGTCAAAGCCATTTCGGCCGCCAAGGTCAAAACCGACTCGGCCGACGCGGCCATGCTGGCCCATCTTCTCCGGACTGATCTCCTGCCCGAAGCGCACATGATCTCCGACGAGATGCGTCCGCTCCGCGACGTGCTCCGCACTCGCCTCAAGCTCGTCGAGCGCCGCGTGGCCGCCCAGAACTCCATCGCCCGGCTCCTGGAGAAGCACAACGTCCGAGACGTGATCGACCTCGACGCCTTCGGGCAGTTGCAGGCCGAGACGCACATCGAGCAGGCCGAGCTGCTCCACGCGCAGGTCAAGCGCCTGGAGAGCGCGCTCGTGCCCCACCTCGTCCCCGACGCCGACGTGCAGCGGCTGCTCCGCATCCCGGGCATCGGCAAGGGCTGCGCCTTCTCGATCCGTCTCGAAGTGGACGACATCGCGCGCTTCGCCAGCGACCGGGCCTTCTTCAGCTACTGCCGCTTGGTGCCCGGCGCCGACAACTCCGGCGACCGCGTCCGGCACAAGAGGTCCCGCGACGGCAACCGCTACCTCAAGCTGGCTTTCTCTCACGCCAGCGTCCGGGCCATCCAGTACTACCCCGAGGTCAAGGCGTGGTACGGCTCGAAGCGGCGGAAGAAGCCCGAGGCCGTCGCCCGGGCGCTCGTCGCCAAGGAGATCGCCCGCATCGCGTACCACGTGCTGCGCAAGCACCAAGACTTCAACGGCCAGTTCAAGGGGAAGCTCTTGAGCCGGACGAAGAAGGAGCAATGGCCCCTACTCGCAAGCCCGGCCAGTAGAACTGGCGACGGCGAACCGACTCCACCGGAGTCGTCTCGACCGCCCTCGGTGGGAATGGGAAGCGAGTAGGTGTGCCGCCGACAGAGATCTGGGACGGCGTGGCCCGATCACGCCCGTCGTCGTGACCGACGGCGAGAGCCCGTATGGGGGTGTGGCCCGCCAGCGCTTCGAGGAGCGGCTGACGAGGACCGACCCGATCTGACGCCGCGGCGCCGACGCTCTGAGCCACGAGCGCTCCTCTTACCGAGGAGTGCAGGGTGAGACTGGTCCTACGACTCGAAAAACGCCCCACTTGACAAAGACCTGATTATGGGGGTTCTACCGCTTGTCTCACTGGTGGACTTTGCCCCTCTGGCCAAGCGCGACACACAGAAACCCGAGGCTGGTCAAGACAAGCACAGCCGTGTCCGATCCGTCTGAGTCTGAGAACACCCCGTAGAGGCCGACGCCGACGGCTGCACCGAGGAGGAAAAGAGCAAACCGGTACCACTTGTCGTTGGTCATGTCGGGAATGTTGGCGGGTTAGCGGAGTGCTTTCCAAGCGGTAGAACAGTGGGCCGCTCACCCGCCTTAGCTGACGGCACGGCGGTCGAAGCGAGCGATGATAGCGCCGATCCCTCACCGAAGCCGGAGCGGTGGTGCCTAAGGTCGGCGTGCAGCGGCGGGTTCTGCCGCCGGGGCCTACTCCCGGTCCAGACGGACGCGGAGATCAAGCCCGAACAATCCATACCTCAGGACGAGGTCGGTCTCTGTCAGCGTTTAGGGTATACGGGACCGGATCGCGGACGGTACCGCCGAGCTTCGTAACGACTGTGCCGTCGCTGCTGAACTCCCAAAACTCTGGGACTTCAAATCCGCTTGGGGGACTGCCCTCCCCTACGACCTCGAAGCCCGCATCATTCCACCGACCACTAGTCAGAAGCTCCAGCGGTGTGGCTGGGTCAGAAGAATCGCACGCCCCGAAGGCAACTGCGCAGAGTACGAGGGTGAGAATAGGAGCGGAGCGCATAGGTTTAGGCGGCAGAACAGGTATTGGGCGTCGAAGAGCGTGATAGACCCGGTGCCATCAGAAGCCGACACGCCTAGAGGACGGACCGAGATCGTCTCCAGTTTACGCCCAAGCACGTGGCGGAAGGTCTGCTGCGCCTGCCGCGTGGTCCTCGCGTAATGTCACCTTCTCCACCCGTCCTCTCTCGGCAGGCCCCGGACCGAGCGAGGAGTCGTCGCACACGGTCTGTCGTCCTCCGCCCATGAACGTCGTCGACCTCTTCGCCGATCAGGCCCGCCAGCGGCCCGAGGCGCCCGCGGTCATCGAGGGGCGCGGGCGGCGCCGGACGGTGGCCACGTTCGCGGACCTAGAGCGCCGAGGTGCCGAGGGCGCCGGCCGGCTCCAGGCGCGAGGCGTCCGGGCCGGGGACCGCGTGCTGGTGCTGGTGCCGGTCTCGGCGCTGCTGTACGAGGTGCTGGCGAGCGTCCTCCGGGTCGGCGCCGTCGCCGTGCTGGTCGACCCGGGCGCTGGCCTCGCGCGACTGGCGGAGGCCGTGGGCCGCGTTCGGCCGGCCGCGTTCGTCGGCTCGCCCAAGGCGCACGCGCTGCGCGTCGCGGCGCGGTCGGTGCGCCAGATCCCGACGCGGTTCGTGACCGCAGGCTGGGTGCCGGCCGCGCGGCGGTGGGGGGGAGGCGCCCCCGTCGCCGTTGAGAGCCTTGGCGCCGAGGCCCCGGCGCTGCTGACGTTCACCTCCGGCACGACGGGCAGGCCCAAGGCGGCCGTCCGCACGCACGGGCTGCTGGCGGCCCAGCACGCCGCGCTCTCGGCCGCGCTCGACCTCCGGCCCGGCGACGTCGACCTCGCGACGTTGCCCGTCGTCGTCCTCGCCAACCTCGCCTCGGGCGTCACGACGGTCCTGCCCGACGCCGACCTCGCCCGCCCCGGCGCCTTCGACGTCGCGCCGGTCCTGGACCAGATCCGCGCCGAGCGCCCGACCCGGAGCGTCGCTAGCCCGGCGTTCTTCGAGCGGCTCTTGGACCACGCCGCGCCCGGCGACCTCGGCTCCTTCCGCCGCCTGGACACCGGCGGCGCCCCCGTCTTCCCCGACGTGCTCGCCCGACTGGCGGGCGTCGCCGAGACCGCCGCCGGCGTCTACGGCTCGACCGAGGCCGAGCCCATCGCCCACACCGGCCCGCTCTCCGACCCAGACCGCGAGCGCGTGGCCCAGGGCGGGGGGCTGCTGGCGGGGGCGCCGGTCGCGGACGTCGACCTCCGCATCATCCGCGACGAGCACGGCGCGCTCGGCCCGTTCACGGCTTCCGAATGGGACCGCCAGTCGGTCGAGGCGGGGGACGTCGGCGAGATCGTGGTCGCGGGCGACCACGTCGTCCCGGGCTACCTCGACGGCGAGGGGGACGCCGACGCAAAAATCCAGGTCGAGGGCCGGCGGTGGCACCGGACCGGCGACGCGGGGCGGCTCGACGCCGACGGCCGGCTGTGGCTCTTGGGACGGTGCGCGGCCGGATCGCGGCGCGGCGGCGGGGTGTTGTACCCGCTCCAGGTCGAGGCCGCCGTCCGGGAGACCACGGGCGCCCGGGCGGCGTTCGTGGAACTCGACGGCCGGCGGCTGGTCGTCGTCGCCGGCGCGGCCGACCTGGGCGCCGTCCGCGCGTCCGTCGCCTGGGCCGGCCTCGACGACGTACTCTCCATCCCAGCGCTCCCGCTCGACCGGCGCCACAACGCCAAGATCGACCGCCCGGCCCTCGTCGCCCTGCTCCGCGCGCGCTAGACCCACCACCCCCTCCGACCGATGCTCGACCGCCTCCGCCGCCGCCGCCAGTCGCGCCGACTCGCCGCGATCACGCTCGACGCCGCCAGTGCCCGCGCCGACCGCGGCGCCGCGATCCTGGACGACCACGACCCCGGCTGGGACCAGCGCGTCGATCCCGGCTCGCTGGCCCTGGGCGACGGCGCGGCCTGCGTGCTCGGCCAGCTGTGGGGCGAGTACCGGACCGGGCTCGGGACGGGCGCGCGTCATCGACCTGTCGAGCGCGCCGACGCGGTTCGTCTCACCGGTCGACCTGGGCTTCCAGGCCGTCTCAGGGCTGGGCGACGCCGCCGAGGACCTCGACTACGCCTTTCTTACGCGCGCCTGGCGCGACCTGCTGGCGGAGCGCGCGGGCGGGGTCGGGCAAGCCCCGAAGGCGCCCGCAGGTCGGAACGCGGGCTCGGCCGTCCGGTAGCCCGGGCTCACCACCGGACGAGACGATGGACTGGACCGACGAGCGGCAAGACACCTGGGACGAGTTCCGCGAGGCCGTCAACATGGCCCCCAAGGAGATCGAGGAGTGGCTGGAGACCGACGACTCCCAGCGCGTCGGGGCCAAGGACGGCGGCGGGGAGTCCGTCGGCCACAAGTCCGGCCGCCGGATCGTCGAGATCAAGCGGAAGAACAAGGACGAGCTGGACCCCGACGACCTCGACCACATGGAGACAGTCGTCGGCTACGTCCACCGGCACATGGCGCAGGGGCCGGAGTCGGACAAGGAGACGAGCGACTGGCGGTACTCGCTGATGAACTGGGGCCACGACCCCTGCAAGCACCAGGACTGCTAGCCGGATCCTAGGTCGCCCGTCTGCGCGACGGGCGCCGGGTCGCCGAGCCCGGGCAGCACCGCCCGGGCCTGCGCCAGCTCGGCCTCGGTGAGGTCGCCCGGCCCCAGGAGCAGGTGCTGCCCGCACCGCTTGCAGTAGTTCGCGTCGTTGGCGTGCTCGTCGAGCCCGCACCGGGGGCACCGCTCGTGGCGGTGGACGGCGGCGCGGCCGCGGTTGAGCTCCACGGTCACGATGCCCGTGGGGACCGCGATGATGCCGTAGCCCATGATCATCAGCATCAGCGCCAGGCCCTGGCCCAGCGGCGTCACCGGCGAGATGTCGCCGTAGCCCACCGTCGTGACCGTCACGACGGCCCAGTAGATGCTCCGCGGGATCGAGTCGAACCCGTTCTCGCCGCCCTCGATCAGGTACATCATCGAGCCCATCACCGTCACCAGCGTCAGGACGACGAAGATGAACACCAGGATCTTGCGCTTCGACGCCGCCAGCGCGCGGTTGAGCTGCTCGGCCTCGTCGAGGTAGTTCGCCAGCTTGAGCACGCGGAAGATCCGGAGCACGCGCAGGATCCGGACCGAGAGCAGCACCTCGGCCCCGGCCACGACCAGGCTGATGTACGTCGGTAGGATCGACAGGAAGTCGACGATGCCGTAGAAGCTGAACGCGTAGCGGATCGGGCGCCGCACGACCCACAGCCGCATCGCGTACTCCAGCGTGAACAGGATCGTGAAGAACCACTCCGCGGCCAGGAACCACCGCCGGTGGTCCACGCGCAGCGCCTCGACGCTGTCGAGCATCACCACGCCGACGCTGGCCAGGATGGCGACGATGAGCGCGACGTCGAACGCCCGGGAGACGGGGTCCTCGGCGTGGAAGACGATCTCGAAGAGCCGCTCGCGGAGCGGCCCGGGCGCGGAGGCGAAGTCCTTGGGCATGCGGGGTGCGGGGGCCGCGGGCAAGCTAGCCCGGTCGGGCTAGCGCCGGCGTTGCAGGGCGCCGGCCAGGACGGCCTCGAAGCGGTCGGCGATGGCGGCCAGGTCGAAGGCGCGCTCGGCGTAGGCGCGCCCGGCGTCGCCCATGGCGCCCCGCTGGCGGCCGTCACTGAGGAGGCCGAGGACGGCGGAGCACAGCGCCCCGGCGTCGCCCGGCGCCACGACCACGCCGGCGGACTCGTGCGTGACGATGCGCGCGGCGAGGTTGTCGGCCGGGACCGAGAGCACGGCCGGGCGACCGGCGCACAGGTAGGCCAGCACCTTGGACGGGACGGAGACGGCGCTCGCCTCGGGCTCCAGGACCGCCACCACGACGTCGGCGGAGGCCAGGACCTGGGGGAACACCTCGAACGGCTGGAACGGCAGCAGCGTCAGCGCCGCCAGCCCGCGCCGCGCCTTCTCGGCCGCCAGCCAGTCGGCGCCCTCGCCCGACGACACCACGACCAGCCGGGCGTCGGTCTCGCCCAGCGCGTGCGCCAGCGCGGCCAGGCCGGCGGGGTCGTGCTTCATCCCCAGCGTGCCGGAGTAGAGCACGACCGGCGTCTCGACCAGCCCGTGCTCGCGCGCCCACGCGTTGTCCTTGGGCAGGCGCGGAATCTCGGCGATGGGCGCCCAGTTCTCGATCACGGACACCCGGCCCGGGTCCACCCCCCAGCCGTCCAGGATGGGGCGGAAGGCGTCGGTGATGGCGAGGACGGCGTCGGCGCGCCGGAGCATCCGCCCCTCGCGCGCCTGGAACGCCCGGCCCAGCGCGTCGCCGGGGACGCCAAACCGGTCCGCCAGCACGGCGCGCGTGCCGACCGAGTGGACGTCCTGGAGCCAGTTCACGAAGGCGGCGCCCTGCGACCGCGCCGCGCGCTGGAGCCGGGCCACGACGTCGAGCCCGGCGTTGGCCGCGACCACGACGTCGGCGTCCCACTGGCGGACGTGGTCGGCGGCGGCTTTGCCAAACCGGGCCTCCGCCTGGCGCCTCCGGACCAAGCCGGCCAGCGACCTCGCGCGCTTGTCCACCGCGGCCGTCACGATGGGGTCGAACGACAGCGTCTCGGGGTCGTCTGGGCGCCGCGCCAGGTCGCCCTGAGGCGCCTCGTTCGTCGCCGACCACCCGTACCGGATCGCGTGCCCGCGCTGGGCCAACTCGCGCGCCAGTCCGACGACGAAGGCGTGGCCGCCGTAATCGTGGAGGTAGAAGCGCATGGGCAGAAACGGGTCGCGCCCGGCCGAGCCGGGCGCGGGGCCCCGAAGGGCGGTGGCGCGAGGGAGACTTGAACTCCCGACCTCAGGGTTATGAATCCTGCGCTCTAACCAGCTGAGCTACCGCGCCGTCGTCCGCTGGAACCAGCGGTCGCGAAGGATACGGCGGCGGCGGCGCTGCGCTCAATCCAAGGTTTGGGGAAAGGGGGACGTGAGGCCCGATGCGCCTCTCTACCGACCTCCGACACGCCTGGCGGTCGTAGAGGCGCGGTTCGTCGTGTCCGCCAGCCGAGCGCGCCGCGCTGGCGGAGGCCGCCCGCCAGCGCGAGCGCAGCACCCGAAGCCTGAGCGCCGTACAGACGGGCGGAGGCATCTTGCCGCCTCCCAACCGACCGACCCTGTGGCCTCCCTCGCGCTCTACCCCGGCACCTTCGATCCCGTCACCTTCGGCCACCTCGACGTGCTCGAACGCGCGCTCAAGGTGTTCGACGAGGTCGAGGTCACCGTCGCCGTCAACGCCTCCAAGCAGACGCTCTTCTCCACCGCCGACCGCGTCGGGCTGGTGCAGGCGAGCCTGGCCGAGATCGCCGGCGCCGAGCGCGTCCGCGTGACGGCCTTCGAGGGGCTGCTCGTCGACCACGCCCGGGCGACCGGCGCCGTGGCGCTCGTGCGCGGGTTGCGCCAGGTCAGCGACTTCGACTACGAGTTCCGGATGGCGCTCGCCAACCGCCG
This sequence comes from Rubricoccaceae bacterium, assembly GCA_963789285.1. Lineage (GTDB taxonomy): Bacteria > Bacteroidota > Rhodothermia > Rhodothermales > Rubricoccaceae > Rubrivirga. Next base: position 54,400 of record CAWBJZ010000004.1, on the reverse strand, counting down.
GCTCTTCCCCGACCTCCAGACCGTCTTCCTGATGCCGGCCGAGGACCACACGTTCGTCGCCGCCTCCATCGTACGGGAGATCCACCGCTGGGGCGGCGACGTGACGTCGTTCGTGCCGCCGGTCGTGGTCGAGGCGCTGGCGGGCCTGCGCGACGGGTGCCCGCCCCAAGACCCCTCCACCCTCTAGCCATCATGCGCTGCCTCGCCCTGCTCTCCTTGCTCGCCGTCGCCGCCAGTGCGGCGGCCCAGACGCCCCTCGGTGGACCGGCCGGCCACCGCCTGCTGCTCGCGCCGACGGCTCGGGCCGTCCCCGCCGGCGACGCCCGCGTCGGCGTGACCGAGGTCGTGATCCCCACGGCCGCCGCCGGCCTGGGCGGCGGCGTGAGCCTGGGGCTCGGCGTGCTCGCGCTGCCGGACCGCAACGTGCTGGGCGTGCTCTTCGCCGAGCCCAAGTGGACCGTGGTCGACCGCGACGCCGTCGCCGTCGCCATCGGCGTGACCACGCAGGCGCGGCTGCTCTACCGGCCCCAGGCGACCGCGCTCCCGTTCGCCGTCGTGACGGTGGGCCGGGGGCGGACGGTCGGGACGCTGGGGCTGGGCGCGCGCGTCAACGTCTCCGAGACCCCGACGCTGGTGCTCTTCGACGACCTCCCGTTCGGCGACCCGCCCGTTACACCAGGCGACCTCGCGACACCGGACCGCTACAAAACCTACCTCGTGGCGGCACCCGTCGCGTGGGCGGGGTTGGAGGCCCAGGCGTCGGGGAGGGTGACCGTCGTGGTGGAGGCCGCCGCGCTGCCGTCCCAGAACCTCACCTTCGATTTCGCGCCCGACTGCTGCGCCCCGAGCCGGGGCTACCCCGTCGTCCGCGGCGACGTGTACTACGACGTCACGCTGGGCGCCGCCGCGCGCGTCCAGGCCGGCCCCGCCGCCTTCGACTTGGGCCTGATCCTGGGCCGCGACGGCGACGGCTTCGCCGACTCGGTGATGGCCGTCGTGCCCTGGCTCTCGGCGACGGTCGGCCTGTAGGTCCGTCTCCGGCTGGCGGGCGGCGACCGCCAGTCCGAAGCGGAACGGAACGCGTGAGCATTCGGGCGCGATCTCAGCGGGCGCAGGCGGGAGGTGATTCTACCTTTGGCCAGCACGCCCCGACGCCATGACCGCCCCGCCCGACCTCGACGCCCTCAGCCCCCGCGTCCAAGCGATGCAGCCCTCGGCGACGCTGGCGATCTCGGCGCGCGCCGCCGCGCTCAAGCGCCAGGGCCGGGACGTGATCGCGTTGTCGGCCGGCGAGCCCGACTTCGACACGCCGGCGCCCATCGTCGAGGCCGCCCACCAGGCGCTGCGCGACGGCCGGTTCTCGTACACCCCCAACACCGGGATCCCCGAGCTCCGCGAGGCCATCGCCCACAAGCTCTCGCGCGAGAACGGCATCGACACCTGCGCCGCCGAGGTCGTGTGCTCGAACGGCGCCAAGCAGTCGGTCGCCCAGGCGATCCTGGCCGTCTGCCGCCCCGGCGACCAGGTCCTGATCCCGGCGCCGTACTGGGTGAGCTACCCCGAGATGGCCCGGCTGGCGGGCGCCGAGCCCGTCGCGATCCCGGCGACGGCCGCCGCCGAGTACAAGATCACGCCGGACCAGCTGGAGGACGCGATCACCGACCGCACGCGCGTCCTGATCCTGTGCAGCCCGTCGAACCCGACGGGCGCCGTCTACGACCGCGCCGAACTGGAGGCGCTGGCCGAGGTGCTCCGCCGCCACCCCGGCGTCGTCGTCGTCTCGGACGAGATCTACGGCCAGGTCGTATTCGACGCCGAGCACGTCTCGTTCGCGAGCCTGGACGGGATGGGCGCGCGCACCGCGACCGTCAACGGGTTCTCCAAGGCCTACGCCATGACGGGCTGGCGGCTGGGCTACCTCGCCGCGCCCGAGTGGTGGTCCGGCGCCGTCGCCAAGATCCAGAGCCAGCTGACCAGCGGCGCCTCGTCGATCACGCAGTACGCCTCGCTGGCGGCGTTCACGATGGGCCGGGGGCCCGTCCAGGAGATGGTCGACGCGTTCCGCGAGCGCCGCGACGCGGTCCTGGGCCGCTTGCGCGCCATCGACGGCGTGACGTGCCCGACGCCCCAGGGCGCGTTCTACCTCTTCCCCGACGTCTCCGCGCTCTACGGCCGCCAGTCCCAGGGCGTGACGGTCTCGGGCAGCGTGGACCTGTGCGGCTACCTGCTCGACCACCACGACGTCGCGCTCGTGCCGGGGGAGGCGTTCGGGGCGGACGCCGGCGTGCGGATCTCGTACGCCAGCGACCTCGACACCCTCGTGCGCGCGTGCGACCGGATCGAGGCCGGGCTAACGGCGCTGGCGTAGGGGAGAGAGCTAGGGGAGGGCCGGGGAACGCGTTGTCCCCTCGGCGAGCCGGTTCCGTACGGCCGCCCCGGGTATCTTGCAGGTGCGTTCCCCCCGCCCCCCGATGACCGACTCCCCCGCCCTCAGCCACGTCGACGACCAGGGCCAAGCCCGGATGGTCGACATCAGCCACAAGCCCACCACGGCGCGGACCGCCGTCGCCGCCGGGCGCGTGATCGTCGGACAGGAGGCGCTCAAGCTTATCCGCGAGAACGAGATCCGCAAGGGCGACGTGCTCACGGTCTCCAACGTCGCCGGCGTGCTGGGCGCCAAGCAGACCAGCCGGCTGCTCCCGCTGTGCCACGACGTCGTGCTCCAGAACGTCGAGATCGAGTTCGAGCTCGACGAGGAGGCCGGCGCCGTCGACGTCCGCGCGATCACCAAGACCGTCGGCCCGACCGGCGTCGAGATGGAGGCGCTGACGGCGGTCACGATCGCCTCGCTGACGGTCTACGACATGTGCAAGTCGGTGACCAAGGAGATCGAGATCACCGGCGTCCGCCTGCTGGCCAAGAGCGGCGGCCGCGGCGGCGACTACCGGCGCCCGAGCCCGCGAAACAACTAGCACGGTTGGGCACGTACTGCGGCCCAACACACACCCTAGATCATGATCGAAGAACTCGTCGGCGTCGGCAGCCTGTTGGTGATCCTGTTCGCCGTGCTGGCGATCATGGTGCTGCTGTACTTCGTCCCGGTGCGGCTGTGGATCACGGCCATCTTCTCCGGGGTCAAGCTCAGCCTGTTCCGGGACCTGGTCGGGATGCGGTTGCGGAACGTGCCGCCGGCGGCCATCGTCCGCCCGCTCATCACGGCGCACAAGGCGGGCATCCCCGTCGATCCGCCGCTCCTGGAGGCGCACTTCTTGGCTGGCGGCAACGTCCAGCAGGTGGTCAACGCACTGATCTCGGCCGACAAGGCCAACATCGACCTCAACTTCGCCCGGGCCACGGCCATCGACCTGGCGGGCCGCGACGTGTTCGAGGCCGTCCAGGTCTCGGTCAACCCCAAGGTCATCACGACGCCGCCGATCTCGGCGATTGCCAAGGACGGCATCCAGGTCCGCGCCATCGCGCGCGTGACCGTCCGGGCCAACATCGAGCGGCTGGTCGGCGGCGCGGGTGAGGAGACCATCATCGCCCGCGTCGGCGAGGGCATCGTGTCCACGATCGGCTCGTCGGCGACGCACGCCCAGGTGCTGGAGAACCCCGACAACATCTCCAAGACCGTGCTCTCCAAGGGGCTCGACAACGGGACCGCGTTCGACATCCTGTCCATCGACATCGCCGACGTGGACGTGGGCGAGAACATCGGCGCCAAGTTGCAGACCGACCAGGCCGAGGCCGACCTCCGGGTCGCCCGCGCCAAGGCCGAGGAGCGCCGCGCCGCCGCCGTGGCGTCGGAGCAGGAGCAGCGCGCGAACCTGGTCGCGGCCGAGGCCGAGATCCCCCAGGCCATGGCGGAGGCGTTCCGCGCCGGCAACCTCGGCATCATGGACTACTACAACCTCCGCAACGTCGAGGCCGACACCCAGATGCGGACCCAGATCGGCGGCGGCGACAAGCCGACCGGCCCGGCGTAGTGCGCGCCGCGCTGGCGGACGCGACGGACGAGCGCGGCGGAGGGCCCAGGTCTCTCCGCCGCGCGCCCCGCTCCGGCCCTCCCGCTCTGACGGCGAGCGCCGCCAGCGGCCCGGCCGGGACCCGGGAGCCCGCCTCCCCACGCCCATGACCGACGCGACCCTCTCCGCCCGCGTCGCCACGTTCGCGTCGGCCGCCGCGCTCTCGACGGTCCAGGACGTCGTCCGCACGGTCCTGCCGGCGCTGACGTCCCAAGCCGACCCCGGCCTGGTGGCCGAGGAGACGCTGGCGCTGGTGGCGACCGTGACCGCGCGCGCGGCCGAGACCGGTCTCCAGAGCCGGGGCGACGCGATGGCGGCCGTCGGCCCGGCGCTCGCGGAGCTCCCGTTCCTCTACCACGACTTCCTGCTGGGCGCCCAGGTGGTCGCGGACGGGGGAGAGGGCGACGTCACGCCCGATCAGTCGGTGTACGAGCGGCTCGACCGCAAGGCCCAGTTCTACAGCGCGCACCTCGCGCCTGGCCGCTTCCCCGGGCCGTCGGTGCTGCGCGACAAGATGCCGCTGTGGATGGGCCGGATCTCGCCGCCCAAGCTCCCCACCTCGCCCGACGCCCGGCTGGCGGAGACCGGCGTCGCGGACGTGGTGGCCGCGCACGCCCGGCTGGTGATGGCGTTCGCCCAGCGCGCCGCATCGGCCTAGCCAGCGCCGGCTCCGGCGCTCTCGCGCGGGTCAGCTGAACAGCGCTTCGGCTTCTCCGGCCTCAGAGATCCGGCCCTCGGGGCTGGCCGGGTCGAAGATCCGCGCGGCGCCGTCGCCTAGCAGCCGGACGCTTCCCCCGTCGATCCGCACCGCCGTCCCCTCCGGCAGCCCGACGACCGGCGACTCCGGGTTCGCGGCCACGAACTCCGCCAGCCGCTGCGCTCGCGTCTCGCCCTGGTGCCCGTCCGGGTGGGCGTCGGTGTAGTGGGGGTTGATCTGGACGGGGACGAGCCCCAGGGCGTCGAGCGACGGCGGCTCGACGATGGGCATGTCGTTGGTCGTGCGGATGGTGGGGCACGCGAGGTTCGCGCCCGCGCTCCAGCCGACGTAGGGCGCGCCGTCGGCTACGCGCTCGCGGATCGCGTCGAGGAGCCCGTGCTGGGCGCACGCCCGTAATAGGTGGAACGTGTTGCCGCCGCCGACGAACACCGCCTCCGACTGGCGGACGGCGGCGGCGGGGTCGAACGCGGCGTGGACGCCGACGACCTCCAGGCCCAGTCCGTCGAGCGCGTCCGCCACGCGCTGGACGTAGTCGTCGTAGCTGAACGTGACGGCGGCGTAGGGCACGAACGCGACGCGGCGCGCGTCGCCGACGGCGTCCGCGATCCAGTCCCGGGCGTGGGCGAGGTAGGGGCGGCCGGGCGAGGTGGAGTTGCTGAGCAGGAGCACGGGTTAGGGCGGGGTACCTGGGGAAGATGCCTCCGGCCGAGCGCGCGGAGAAACCGCGTGGTGTCCGACGTCCCGGCCTCACCGACAATCGTCGCTAGTGGCGCGCACGCCGGTCAGTCCGGGTCCACCTCGACGAGCACGTCGCCCTTGGCGACGGCGTCCCCGGCGGCGGCGCGGACGTCGGCGACGGTGCCGCTGGCGGGCGCGGTGAGCTCGTTCTCCATCTTCATCGCCTCCAGCACCACCACGCCCTGGCCCGCCTCGACCGCGTCGCCTGGCTCGACCAGCACGCGGAGCACCAGGCCCGGCATGGGCGCTTTGATCTCGCGCTCGGCGCCGGTGTCGGCCGCGTCCAGGCCGAACCGCTCCAACAGGAGGTCGGCCTCGGTCTTGACGGTGACGTCGATGGGCGCGCCGTCCACCCAGACGCGGGTGCCGGCGTCGTCGCGCTCGACGGTGACGACGCGGGGCCGGCCGTCCACGACGAGGGAGACGGTCTCCGCCGCGCCGCGCCGGTTCAGCAAGGTTAGGCGCGCGTCCAGGGCGCCGCCGTCCAGGGTGAGCGCGTCGGGGTCGAGCGAGAGCGACTGGTCGCCGGTGCGGAGGTCGAGGGCCATAGGCCGGAAGATACCGGACGGCTAGCGCCCGGACTCGGCGATGGCCTCCGCCAGCGCGGCGGCGGTCTCGCGGAACGGGCGGTAGGTGATCCCCAACTCGCGCTCGGCCCGGGAGCCGTCGTAGCCGACTCGGGCGAGGGCTGCCCGCGCCGTCTCGCGCGTCAGCGCGGGCTCGGCCCGGGTGACCGCGGCGGCGGCCTCGCCGAGGGCGCCGCCCAGCGACAGCAGCCAGCCCGGCGCCGTCCGGGACGGGGGCGCCACGCCCAGGGCGTCCGCGAGCACGGCCAGGATCTCGGTCCAGTCCAGCGTTTGGGCGGAGAGCAAGTAGCGCTCGCCTGACTGGCCGCGGCTGCAGGCGGCAACCAAGCCGGAGACCACGTCCTCCACGTCCACGACCGAGGTCGCACCCGGAGGCGCCAGTGGCAGGCGGCCAGCCGCTAGTCGCTCGGCGATCGCCATCGTGCCCTCGCCGCTGCGGCCTGGACCCCAGATCAGCGCCGGGTTGACGATGACGGCGTTCAGCCCCTCGGCCACGCCGCGCTGGACCTCGCGCTCGGCGTCGCGCTTGGACCGGGCGTAGGCGGTGTTGAACGGCGACGGCGTCCAGACCGCCGACTCGTCCAGGACGGCCGCGTTGGCAGGCCGGCCCAAGGCGGCGATGCTCGACGTGTGGACCACCCGCCCGACGCCGGCGTCCAGCGCCGCGTTGACCACGTTCGCCGTCCCCTGGACGTTGACGGCCCTAAGCTGAGCGCGCGCCCGTCGCCCAAACGCGATCACCGCCGCGACGTGAAAGACCGTCTCGACGCCGTCCATCGCCTGGACCACGGACTCGACGTCGGTCACGTCGCCGGTGAAGTGTTCGACTTGGCCGGCTACGTCTCCCAACAGGTCCAGCCGGGAGCCCGCCCGGCGCAGGATCCGCACCGGCTCCCCAGCCGCCACCAGCCGGCGCGCCAACGCCGAGCCCACGAACCCCGTCGCGCCGGTGACGAGGTTCATGAGCCCAGGGTGACCTCGCCCGCGTAGATCGCCCGCTCGCCCGCGTCGGTCGCCAACTGAAGCGCACCGTCTCGGGCCAGCCCCACGACCGTGCCGCTGGCGACGGCCGTGCGCGAGGCCGGGTCGCGGACCGTGACCGGCTCGCCCCGCCCCACCAGTCGCGCGTCGACGGCGGCGCGGAGCGCGTTGGGCGCGGCCTCGATCTCGCTCAGCCGCTCCGCCAGCCGCATCAAGAGAGGCGTGAGGAGCGCGTCCGGCTCGTGATCGCCGCCCGTTTCCAGCCGGACGGACGTCGCGTTCAACCCGTCCGGGAACGCCGACTGGCGGACGTTGAGGCCGACGCCCAGCAGCACGACCGCGCCGCCCGGTTGGTGGACCGCCTCCGCCAGCACGCCCGCCAGCTTCCGCCCGCCCGCCAGCACGTCGTTGGGCCATTTGACCTGAGCCTGAACCCCGACGCCTTCAACCGTCTCGGCGACGGCCAGTCCGGCCGCCAGCGGCACCCAGCCCATCTTGGACGACTCTAGCTCCGGTCGCAACACGAGGGTAAACAGCAGGCTCTCGCCCGGCTCCGCGACCCAGGTCCGGTCGTGGCGTCCGCGGCCGGCCGTCTGGTGCTCGGCGACGACGAGGGCGCCGTGGGAGGCGCCATCGTGTGCCCACCGCCGCGCCTGGTCCATCGTCGAGGTCGTGGCCCTAAGCCGGCGGACGGGCCGCCCCAGCTCACCCATCGCGGCGGACGCGCTGGCCGCCGACCTCGCGCACGGTCCACACCGTCCGGACGTGGGCGGGGGCGGAGAGCGGGACGTCGGTCTCGGTGTCGGTCCCGACCCGGCGCGGCACCCAGCCGCCCGGGCCGGGCGCGAGGTCCACGCGCGCCCGGCTGGTCTCGTCGTAGATCGCCGAGTCGGTGTAGCGCTCGACCTGGACGGCGCCGACCTGGCCGTCGGCGCCGACGGCCGCCCAGACGCGGCGGACGCCGAGCTGGCGGTCGCCGTCTCGGAGCACGGCCTCGACGGTCGTGAAGGCCGTGCCCGCGATGGTGGTGTCGCCCAAAACCGAGATCCGGTAGGCCTCGCGGACGGAGGGGTCGAGGTAGGGCGGGTCCTGGGGCAGCGACGGCTCGATGGGGTCGCGGAGGCGGGGCTGGCCGGGCTCGACGTTGGCCAGCGTGCCGCTGGCAGTGCGCTCTGCGACCCAGGCCGAGTCGGCGGTCTGGACCACGGTCGCGGTCTCCTGGCCCGCGACGACGTGGGCGTCGTAGACCGAGACCGTGAACTCGGCCCGGTAGGTCGACGCGCGCTCGAAAGCCTCAGCGACGGCGTCGGCGGTGACGGCCGAGAGCAGGCGGCTGGCCCGGTCGTCGGCGGGGGGGGGCGCGGGGGCGTCGTCCGAGCAGCCGGCCAGGGCGACGGCGGCGAAGAGCAGGAGCGGTCGGAGCACGGGGGGAGGAGGGGCCGCCGTCAGAACCCGGCCCAGGGCCCGGGGTTGCAGCCCGATGACCGACCTCGACCCGGAGCGCCGCGCGGCCGAAGCCGCCGCGACGGCCGCCGCCGACTTTATCCGCCAGCATGCCGGCGGGCTCGACGCCGACGCGCTCCGTCAAAAGGGTACGCACGACTACGTCACGTTCGTCGACGAGGGCGCGCAGCGGATCATCGTCGACGCGCTCCGCCAGTCGTTCCCCGACGACGCCGTCGTGGGCGAGGAGGGCGCCAGCGGAGCCGAGGCGCTCGACCGAGGACGCGTCTGGATCGTGGACCCGCTCGACGGGACGACCAACTTCGCGCACGGCGTCCCGCCCTACGCCGTCTCCATCGGCCTGCGCGTCGACGGGCGCGGCGCCGTCGGCGTGGTGCTGGAGGTGGCGTCGGGCGAGCTGTTTTCGGCCGCCATCGGCGCCGGGCTGACCGTCGACGGCACGCCTGCGGCGGTCTCTGAGACGGACCGGTTGGACGACGCCTTGGTCGCAACGGGCGTCCCCTTCCGCGACTACCGCTGGGCGGACGCGTACCTCGACTCGTTCGACGCCGTCATGCGCTCGACGCGCGGCATCCGCAGGCACGGCGCCGCGGCCGTCGACCTGGCGTGGACGGCTGCCGGCCGCTTCGACGGGTTCTGGGAGGCGGGCTTGGCGCCCTGGGACATCGCCGCCGGCGTGGTGCTGGTGGAGGCCGCCGGCGGCCGCGTCGCCGGCCTGTGGGACGGCGCCGACCCGGTCACGACCGGCGGGCTGGTGGCCGCCGCGCCCGGCGTGTTCGACGCGCTCGCCCAGGCCGTCGCCCCGCTCGGGCCGGGCTACCGCCAGCGCGACGAGGAGTCGGCTTAGGTCGCCCCGACGCCTCGCCGATACCCGACGCCCGCACTCGCTGAGACATGCCTCGCCCCACCGTCCTGGTCGCCGACGACTACTGCGCGAACCTGACGCTGTTCACGCTCTACCTGCGCCGCGAGTACGAGGTCGTGACGGCGACCAGCGCCGAGCAAGCCGCCGAGCGGATCGCCCAGGGCGTCGACGCCGCCGTCCTCGACCTCAACTACCAAGGCTCGATGACCGGGTTCGACCTGATCCGCCAGCTGCGCGCCGACGACCGGACGGCCGCCGTGCCCACGATGGCGCTCACGGCGCACGCCTCGCCCGAGGACCGCGACGCCTGCCTGGCCGCGGGCTTCGACGCCTACCTGTCGAAGCCGGTGATGAAGGCCGAGATGCTGCAAGCCGTGGCCGACCTCCTGGCGACGCGCGGCGACAGCACGTCGCGACCGACGAGCGAGACTCCTTAGAGACGCGGGGCGTCTCCTCACCACAAGCCGCCTCCCCGTACGACTGGCGGAGCCGGCCCGCCAGCCGAGCGGGAGGGAGGGGCTCCGGATTCGACGTCCGAGGCGGAGTAGCTTGCCGCTCCCCTCCAGACCCCGTCATGGCCGACTCGTCCGCCGGGCTCCTCGCCGGCAAGTCCGGCGTCATCTCCGGCGCCCTCGACCCCAACTCCATCGCCTGGGCGCTCGCGCTCGCCGCCCACCGCGAGGGAGCCCGCTTCGTGCTCACCAACGCCCCCGTCGCGCGCCGCTTCGGCCAGATGGCCGAGCTGGCCGAGGCGACCGGCGGCAGCGAGATCGTCTACGCCGACGCCACCTCCGACGACGACCTCGACGCGCTCTTCGCCCAGTCGACCGAGGCGCTCGGCGGCCCGCTCGACTTCGTGGTGCACTCCATCGGGATGGGCGTCAACGTCCGCAAGAACCGGGCGTACCAGGACCTCAACTACGACTGGTACCAGAAGTCGCTCGACATCTCGGCCGTCTCGCTGCACCGGATGGTCTCGGCCGGCCTGCGCGGCGACGCTATCGCCGACGGCGGGTCGGTCCTCGCCATGAGCTACATCGGCGCCCAGCGCGTGTTCTCGGAGTACAGCGAGATGGGCGATGCCAAGGCGCTGTTGGAGTCCATCGTCCGCAGCTACGGCTACCGGCTCGGCCGCCGCGGCATCCGCATCAACTCGGTCTCGCAGAGCCCCACCAAGACGACGGCCGGCGGCGGGATCGACGGCTTCGACGCCATGTTCGACTTCGCCCAAAAGGTGGCCCCGCTCGGCAACGCCGACGCCGCGTCCTGCGCCGACTACTGCGTGACGCTCCTGAGCGATCTCACGCGGATGGTGACCATGCAGACGCTGTACCACGACGGCGGCTTCTCCGCGATGGGCATCTCCGATGCCTTGGTGGAGGAGATGACGGGCCACGCGATCAAGGCCGCTGAGTGACCGGCCCACCTGGCGGACTGGCGGCGCTCTGGGGCCTGCCCGACGGGACGGCCCAGGCCGTGTCGGTCGTCGCGCTGGCGGCCGCGTTCGTCGGGGCCGGCGTGCTCCACTTCGTCAAGCCCCGGATGTTCGAGGCCATCGTGCCGCCGTCGCTGCCGTCGCCGCGGCTGTTGGTCTACCTCAGCGGCGTCGCCGAGATCCTGGGCGGCGTCGGGCTGCTGATCCCCGGCCTGCGCGAGTGGGCCGGCTGGGGGCTGGCGGCGCTCTTGGTCGCCGTCTTCCCGGCGAACCTCTACATGGCGCAGCGGTCGGACCGCTTCGCCCGACTCGCCCCCCGATGGCTGCTCTTGGCTCGACTCCCGCTGCAAGCCGTGCTTATCGCCTGGGTGCTGTGGGCCGCGCGCTAGCCGCCGTCGCGCTGGCGGTTGTCGTCGGCGCGTGCGGGTCGCCGCCGGCCGAGGAGGACGGCGTCGTCGCGCCCCGGCCCCAGCCCGGCGTCGACGTGCGGTCGGTCGTGGCGGTCCTGGACCTCGACCCGGCCACGCTAGCGCTGGACGCGGCGGCCACGCTGGAGGTCTCGCATCCGGACACGCTCCGGACGCTGCTCCTGGGCCTCGACGACGCCTTGGCGGTGGCGTCGGTGACGGTCCGGGGCCGCGATGCGCCGTTCATGCGGTCCGACGACGTGCTCTCGGTCTCGTTGCCGGCCGACGGCGCCCGCCAGTCGGCCGTGCGGATCGTTTACGGCGGCACGCCCCAAGCCGGCGTCTACGCCGACGATGCCGACGGCCAGCGCGTCGTCTACACCGACGGCTGGCCCGACCGCACGGCCGGGTGGCTGCCGGGCGTCCACCACCCGTCGGACGCCGCGACGCTCGACCTCACGCTCACGGTCCCGGCCGCCTTCGACGTCGTCGCCAGCGGGGCGGCGGTCTCGGACGACGTGGCCGACGGGCGGCGCACGGCCCGGTTCGTACTCACCGAGGAGGCCCCGCCGTACACCTGGGCTTGGGCCGTCGCCGACTTCTCCGTCGTCGAGCAGGACGGCGTCGTCCCCATCCGCCACGCCCTGCTGGCGGGCGACGTCGGCCTGGCCGACCGGCTGGGCCGGACGCCCCAGATGATCGCGGCGCTGGCGGAGGTCCTGGGGCCGTACCCGTACGCGTCCTACGCGACCGTCCAGGTGCCGATGGTCTACGCCGGGATGGAGAACGCGGCCGCGCCGTTCCTGCGCTCGGAGCTGTACGCGGAGACCCTGGAGGGGCGGAACCCCGTCGAGGAGGTCAACGCCCACGAGATCGTCCACCAGTGGTGGGGCAACGCCGTCGTCCCGGCCGACTGGCGCGACTTGTGGCTCGCCGAGGGCGCCGCGACCTACCTCACGACCGAGGCCTACGCCCGGCTCGACGGCAACGACGCCGGCCGCCGCTTCCGCCTGCTGATGTCGCGCCAGATCGGGCCCGAGGACGCCGCCGCCCGCCTCGTCCCCGCGTCCTACGCCGACCCCGCCGACGTGTTGACGCCGACGGTCTACCAGAAGGGCGGCTCGGTCTTCCACCTGCTGAGGCTCACGCTCGGCGACCAAGCGTTTTTCGAGGCGCTCCGTTTTGTCCAGGCCGAGTTCGCCGACCGGCCCTTGTCGACCGGCGACTTCCGCGGCGCCCTAGAGGCGTCGTCGGGCCGAGACCTCGGCCGCCTGTTCGGTCGCTGGGTGACGGGGGAGGGGCTGCCCACGCTCACCACGCGCTGGGACCGCGCCACGCGCACGTTGGCCTGGGAGATCTCCGGCGACGACGGCACGCTCGACGGCGTGGGCTTCGAGCTCTACGTGGTCCAGGGCGACGACGCCCGCTGGGTCCCCGCCACCGACGGCGTCCTCGGCCTGGACGGCGACCGCGCGCCCACCGTCGAGCCCGTCGGCATCCTCATGACCGTCGAACGCGCCCGCTGAGCCCGCCCGCCGCGCCCCGCTGGCGGAGGCCGACCGCCAGCGCGGGCGGACACCGTGATCGGCGCCCGGATCCGCATCTCGAACCGTCTCCTCGCACGACCCGCGACCCGTGATCTCCCTCTACCTCGTCGACATCGACGGCTGCCTCGCCGAGCCCTACCGGCCGTTCGGCTTGGAGGGCTTCCGCCAGCTGCGAGACTGGGCCGACCGCGCCGAGACCGACGCCCGCTACCCCCGCATCGGGCTGTGCTCCGGCCGCGCCTACGCCTACGTCGAGGCCGTCGCCCAGGCGCTGGCGCTGCGCGCGCCGGCGCTGTTCGAGAGCGGCGGCGGGCGGTTCGATTTGGAATCCGCCCAGATCGTCTGGAATCCAGCGCTCACGCCGGAGGTGGAATCGGCGCTGGCGGAGTGCCGCGCGTTCCTGGTCTCCCAAGTCGTCCCCCGGAGCCCGACCGTCTCGTTCGACTACGGCAAGCGGAGCCAGGCCGGCATCGTGAGCGCCGTGCCTGGCGAGTGCGAGACGTTCTTGCCCCAGGTCGAGGCGTTCGTCGCCGGGCTCCCCGCCCTGGTCGCCTACCACACGCCGTACTCCGTGGACGTGGTGCCCCAGGCGCTGACCAAGGTCGAGGCGTTGCGCTGGCTGGCGCGGGACGAGGGCACCGCCCTCGACGAGATCGCCTTTATCGGCGACACCAACGGCGACGCGCCCGCCATCGCGGCGTGTGGGTTCGGCATCGCCCCGGCCAACGGCGCCGCCAGCGCGCACGCCGCCGCCGACCTGGTGACCGACGCCCCGACGCTCGCGGGCGTCCTCGAAGGCTACCGCGCGTGCCTGGCGCGGAATAACGCGCCTCAATAGATCGCGCGGAGGGTACGTTAGCGGGACGCCGGGAAAATGTGTTGCCCCGGGGGCGTCGCGCGACGTTAGCGTCGAAGCGTGCCGCGCCGAGGCCCCTGCCCTGACTCACGCCCCCATGCCTCGACTCTCCGCCGTCCTCGCCCTGCTCCTGTGCCTGCCCGCCGCCGCCCAGGCGGACCCCGAGGCGCAGAGCGCGCTCGCGACGGCGGAGGCCGACGGGTCGTCCGCTCCTAGCGGGGACTACGACGTCGACGCAGCGCCGGCCTACTACGTGACCGCCCGCAACGTGGCGCTCCGGCAGGCGCCGGCCGAGGCCTCCCCGTCGACGGCGCTGCTCCAGACCCGGGACGGCGTCCGGGTCTTGGCCGAGGACGGCGCCCCCGCCGACGGGTTCGCGTTCGGCTGGCGGCTGGTGCAGGCCGGCGACCGGCGCGGCTACGTCCGGGCGAGCGCGCTGTCGAACCTGTGGGTCCGCGTCGACAAGGGCGAGCGGATGGTGTACGTCTACCGCGGCTCCGAGCTCATCCGCGAGCTGCCCGCCGACGTGTCGGTGAGCCCCGAGGACAAGGTCCGCCGGTCCGACCGGGGCGAGGGCGACCACTACCGGATCCCCGAGGGCACGTTCTTCGTGACGCGGCTCAACGACCGCTCCAGCTACTACCGCGCGTTCGTGCTCAGCTACCCCGGGCCGGTCCACGCCCTGCGCGGGCTCAGGAGCGGGCTGATCACCCAGGCCCAGTACGAGACCATCGTCCGCGCCGACCAGGACGGCGTCGAGCCGCCGATGGGGACCCGGCTGGGCGGCCTGATCGAGATCCACGGCTCGGGCTCGGGCCGCCAGCGCGCCTGGACCCGGGGCTGCGTGGCGTTGCGCAACGTGCACATGGACGACCTGTGGGACCTCGTCGAGGTGGGCACCCCCGTCGTCATCGAGCCCTAGCCGCCCGGCCCCGCGCTGGCGGACGGCCTCCGCCAGTGGGGCGGCGCTCAGGCCATCACCACGGCGCTGACGCTGGCGCGCAGCTGGAGCATCGTCTTGCCCAGGATCTGCGAGACCCGGGCCTCGCTCACCTGGAACACCTCGCCGATCTGGCGCAGCGTCAGCTCCTCGTCGTAGTACATCCCGATCATCGCCCGGGTGCGCGAGGGAAGGCTCAGGATGGCCTGGCGGACCGCCGCCAGGGTGTCGTCCTGCTCGGCGTCCGCGAACTCCGACTGGCCCTCGGCGTCGGGCAGGAGGTCGTACAGCGAGGCGGTGTCCTCGCCGGCCGTGGGCGCGTCGAGCGACAGCGCGAACCGGGTCTGGGCCTCGGCCATCAGCCGGTCGTAGGTGCCCAGGTCGAGGTCCATCCGGGCGGCGACCTCGCGGTCGGTCGGCTCGGCGCCCAGCTCCTGGCGGAGCGCGTCGGCGGTGGCGACGGCGACGCCGACCTGCTTCCGCTTGTCGTTCGAGAGCACGTCGAGCGAGCGGAGGTAGTCCACGATGGCGCCGCGCACGCGGAGGTAGGCGTAGGTCATGAACGACGCCCCGGCGTCTGCGTCGTACTTGTCGAGGGCCTCGACCAGCCCGACGAGGCCGGCGCCCTCGAGGTCGTCCAGGCTCGCGAGCGGGTGGTCCGGGACGGACACCTTGCCCACCAGCGACCGCACCAGCGGGACCCCGGCCAGCACCGCGGCCTCGCGGTGGACGGGCGTGGGGTCGGCGGCGTAGCGTTCGACGAGGGTCTGGAGATCGGCCACGGCGGTCAGTCGTCAGGGGGAGACGGAGGGGCGGACGCTAGGGCGCGCAGCGCCGGGCCGGCCAGGGCGACGGCGCCGGCGACCGCCAGCCCCACGGTGCCGGCGACGGCGAGGGCGGCCGGGCTCCAGGCGGCCCGGAGCAGCAGCACCATCAGGGCGGCCAGGGCGCCCGCGTGTCGAGCGAGGGGCGTCATCGGGCGACGGGCGTGGGGAGGAACGGCGCCAGCCGGCCGGCGACGCCCGCCATCGAGGAGCGCAGCGCGCCCGAGCGGCGGACCGCCGGCACCTGGTCGCGCGCCGAGACGCGGACCTGGGCGTCGTAGGGCACCCAGCCCAGCGGGCTCGGCGCGGCGTCCAGGAACTGCCGCGTGAGGTCGGCGAACCGCTCCGTGGTGTGCGTGGCGTCGGCGTCGGTGTCGGCGGCGTTGACGAGGGCCAGGAACGGGTACCCGGGCGCCGTCTGCCAGACGGTCTTGACGAGGGCGTAGGCGCCCTTGACGGCGGCCGGCTCCCCGACCAGGACCAGGACGCCGGCGTCGGCGCGGTCGAGCGCCCACTGGACCGTGGGCCCGGCGCCGGCGGGGGCGTCGATCAAGACCACGCTATGCGTCTGGGCCGCTAGGTCCAAGGCGCGGTCCAGGGTGCCGAGGGGCGGGTCGGCGCGCCGGGTCGTCCCGCCGCACAAGAGCGTCACGCCCGAGGCCGTCGTGTGGAAGGCGCGCTCCAGCGGGACCGCGCCGCGATCGACGGCCGCCAGGGTCGCGCCGGGCTCCTCGTTCAGCAGCACGCCGCACGAGGACTGGTCGAAGTCGGCGTCGAGCAGGGCGACGGAGTGCCCGTCGTCGGCGAGCGCCTCAGCCAGGTTCACGGCCAGCGTCGACTTGCCGACGCCGCCTTTGCCGCTCACGACGGCGAGGACGAGCCCTGGGATCGGGTCAGACATGGGATCAGGCGAAGACGGAGACATCGGCGGCGGGCTCGCGCGAGCACCAGTCGGTGACCGCGTGGACGGGGGGGGCGGGCGGCGGCGCCAGACGCGCGGGGTCGAGCCGGACGGCGGGCGTGGCGCTGGCCGGAGCCGCAGGCCCCGGTGTCTGCCCGGTCATCAGGTCGCCCAGGGCCGTGCCCCTGGAGGCAAAGCGGACCGGCAGGCCCAGGGCGCGCTTCCACACGCTGGGAGGCGCGGTCGCCTCGTCCAGCCGCGTCAGGGCCAGGGCGTCGGGCGTCAGGCCGATGGTCTCGAACACCTGGGGCGACCACGTCGCCGTCGGGCGGGACACGTCCGCCACCAGCACGACCTCGACGGCCGCCAGCGGGGCGAGCACGGCGCCGAGCCGGGCCACGGCGGCGCGGGCCTGGTCCGGCTGGCGGGGCAGGGCGGGCGTGTCGATGATAAGGTGGTCGGCGTCGGCGAACAGCCGCAGGGCGTCGGCGACGTCGGCGGCGGTGCGGACGACGGCGACGGGCACGCCGGCGTCCCAGAACGAGGGGGCCGGGTCGAGGAACGGGCCGGACTCCGGGGCCACGACGAGGGCCGCGACCGTCTCCGCCCCGACGCGATCCGGCGACTGGGCCAGCCGCAGCGCGAGCGTGGTCTTCCCGCTCCCGGCGCGACCCACCAGCACGAGCGGCGGCCGGGCGGGCGCCGGCGGCGGCGTGGCGGCGCGGACCTCGGCCAGCGCCGCCTCTAGGTCCGCCAGTCGGGCACGCAGGGCGGCGACCTCGCTCTGGGGCGCCGACGACTGGCTGTGCGTGTAGGCGGGCTCGGCAGGGGAGGGCGCCGCCGGCGCGGAAAGGGGTTCCTCCAGTCCCGGACGGACCTGCCGGACGTTCCCGTAGCCGTAGGCCCGGCGCGGCGGCTGGGCGACGGGCTCGGGCACGGCGGGCGGGGCCTTCTGGGCCGGCGCGGGCGGGCGCGGCTCCTGGTCGTAGGCGACCGTCACCGACGCGGGATCGCCCCCGCCGCCGGCCGTCGACTGCAGCAGCACGACGTCGGCGCCGAGCAGCCGGCGGGCGTCGGCCAGGGCGGACTGGATGGACGGGCCGGTCAAGGTCTTGAGCGTCATAACGAGCCTGGGGCGCTACGGGAGGCTGACCTGGCCGTCCACGTCGACGGGCGCGTCGGGCACCACGTCCTGGTAGGACAGGACCGCGACGTCGGAGAGGACGGGGTCGAGGAAGCCGAACACGGTGGCGCGGAGGACGGGGGAGGTCAGGAGCACCGGCGGGTGGCCGGCGGCGATGAGCGGCTGGAGCTGGGCCTCGGCCTGGGCCTGGAGGCGGACCGCCTGGTCGGGGTCGAGCCCCAGGGTGGTCGGGTTCAGCTCCCCGCTCTCCGCCTTGCTCAGCAAGTGCTGTTCCAGGGCCGGGTCCAGCACCGCCGCGTGCAGCCGGCCGTCGGGTCCGGAGAAGTGCCGGGTCAGCGTCGGCGCGAGGGCGGCACGGGCGAATTCGGTCAGGACGTCGGTGTTCTTAGTGGACGGCGCGCGGTCGGCGAGCGCCTCCAGGATCAGGACCAGGTCGCGGATGGGCACGCGCTCCTGGAGCAGCTTCTTCAGCACGCGCTGGACTTGGCCCACGCTGAGCTGGTCGGGCACCAGCTCGCCCACCAAGGCCGGCGCCGACTCCTGGACCTTGTCGAGGAGCTCGCGCGTGCCCTGGCGCGTCAACAGCGAGTGGGCGTGCTTGCGCAGGGTCTCTAGCAAGTGCGTCGCGATGACGGCGGGCGCCTCGACGGTCGCCAGCCCCAGGCGCTCGGCCTCGGACAACGAGCGCTCGGCCACCCAGACGGCGTCGAGCCCGAACGTGGGGTCGGTCGTGCGGATGCCCGGGGGCACGTCCTCGGCGCCGTCGAACAGCAGCGCGAGGTGGTAGCCGGGCAGCGCCTCGGCGCGCGCGACCTCGTTGCCGCGCAGCTTGACGACGTAGGCGTTGGCGCCCAGCTCGGCGTTGTCCCGGATGCGGACCGGCGGGACCACGATGCCCATCTCGGTCGCCAGCTGGCGGCGCAGCATCGAGATCCGGTCGAGGAGGTCCCCGCCCTGGCCGGGGTCCACGATGGGGATCAGGCCGTAGCCGATCTCCAGTTCGAGCTCGTCCACGAGCAGCAGGTCGGCGGGCTCCGGCTCGGGCGCGGGCGCTTGAGGAGCGGGTTTGGCGTTCGCCTCGCCCTCGTCGGCCATGACGCCGGCGCGCTGGACGGCGAGGTAGCCGATGCCGCCGGCCAGGAGCCAGAACGGCGCCATCGGCAGGCCCGGCATGAGGCCCAGAAGGGCCATGAAGCCGGCCGTGACGTACAGCGCCTCCGGCTTGCCCAGCAGCTGGGCCCGGGTGTCGGCGGACAGGTTGCCCTCGCCCGACGCCCGGCTCACGATCAGGCCGGCGGCCGTCGAGATCAGCAGCGCCGGGATCTGGCTCACCAGCCCGTCGCCGATGGACAGCAGCGTGAACGTGGCCGCGGCCTCGCTCGGCCCCATGTCGTACTGCGTCATCCCGATGATCAGCCCGCCGATGATGTTGATGGCGGTGATGACGAGCCCCGCCATGGCGTCGCCCCGGACGAACTTGCTCGCGCCGTCCATGGCGCCGTAGAAGTCGGCCTCGCGCGAGACGTCGGAGCGGCGCTGCTTGGCCTCGGCCTCGTCGATGAGCCCGGCGTTGAGGTCGGCGTCGATGGCCATCTGCTTGCCCGGCAGCGCGTCGAGCGTGAAGCGCGCGCCGACCTCCGCGATGCGGCCGGAGCCCTTGGTAATGACGACGAAGTTGATGATCACCAGCACCAAAAACACGATGGCGCCGACGACGTAGTTGCCCGACACCACGAACTGGCCGAACGCCTCGATCAGCGATCCGGCCTCGGCCTCGCCCAAGATCAGCCGCGTCGAGGCCACGTTGAGCGACAGCCGGAACAGCGTCGTCACCAGCAGCAGCCCGGGGAAGATGCCGAAGTCGAGCGGGCGCTCGGCGTAGAACGCCGTGAGCAGGATCGCCAGGCTCACGGCGATGTTCGTCGCCAGCAGGAAATCGAGCAGGAAGCCCGGCAGCGGGACCACCATCACGAACAGCACGCAGACCAGCCCGACGGCGGCCAGCATCTCGCCGGTCACGCGGAAGGCGGGGGGGCGGACGTGGGGGGCGTCGGTCATCGCGCGGCGGGCTGGCGGCGCGCGCGGGCGGCACGGAAAGGTCCCCTCTCCACCCCTCGGGGGGAGAGGGCTAGGGAGAGGGGGGCGCTCCGATGTGGGTCCAATCCCTCCAGCGCGGTCACAGAACCCCTCACCCTGTCCCTCTCCCCGAGGAGAGGGGACGTCGTCGGGGGGTAGGGCTGGCAGGTGAACCGGCCCGTGATCCCTGAGGCTTCAGCGCGAGACGACTCGGTGACAGCGTCCGCCAGTGGGGCGGGGGCGGCGGAGAGCAGGGGAGCGTTGAGCATCACGAGCGCTTGTGCTGACGTGCTCCGCGCTGGCGGTAGACCTCGGCGAGCACCGTCGCGACGGCCTGGTAGAGCGACTCGTCGATAAAACCGCCCTCCTCGACGGTCGCGTGCAGGGCGCGCGCGAGCGGGACGTTCTCGACGGTCGGCACGCCCAAGTCGGCGGCCAGGGCCTTGATGCGCAACGCGCGCTTGCGCATCCCCTTGACCAGCACCTTAGGCGCCCCGCCAGCTCCGGCGTCGTAGGCCAGGGCGACGGCGTAGTGCGTCGGGTTCGTGACCACGACGTCGGCCTGGAGCACGGCGTGGTCGAGGCGCGGGCGCAGGGCGGCCTCCTTGGCCAGCGCCTTCCGCTTGCCCTTGAGGTGGGGGTCGCCCTCGGAGTCCTTGTTCTCGTCCTTGATCTCCTGGTGCGTCATCTTGAGGTCCTGGGTGTGCTTCCACTTCCCGAACGAGTAGTCCGCGCCCGAGACCAGGAGGAGCGCCAGCAGCATCTGGGAGAGCAGGCCCAGCGTCCACCCGCCCGCCGCGCCAAAGGCGGTGTCGAGGGGGACCGTGTGCAGGATGAGGATGTCGGGGAGCCAGGCGCGCAGGGCCAGGAACACGACGGGTCCGACGATCACGACCTTGCTCAGCGCCTTGCCCAGCTCGAACAGCCCTTTGGACGAGAACAGGCGCTTGGCGCCCTCGGCCGGCGAGATCCGGCTGCCCTTGGGCTTGAGCGGCTTGCCCGACATCGTCCACCCGCTCTGGATCACGTTCGCGCCGAGCGCGACCGCCAGCAGGGCGGCGAAGAGGGGACCGACCACGACGAAGGCGTCGGTGCCGATGCTGGTCAGGATCGTGGGGACCGACGTCGGAGTCAGGATGGCGTCCGGGGCCTCGGTGTAGACGCGCGCGGTCATGTCGCCCAGGCGCCCGACGGCGGCCGGCGCGCCCATCCCGATCACGAGCGTGGCCGTCGCGATGAGACCGGCGGAGGCGAGCTCGCGCGAGCGGTAGACGTTGCCGTCCTCCTTCGCCTTCTGCAGGCGGCGGGGGGTGGGGTCGAACTGCTTGTCGCTGCGGTCGGGGGCGTCGCTCATCGCTTGGGGGAACGCCCGACCGTCTTGCACGCGCCGTGCCGCGGCGGCTCCGGGCCTCCAGCCGCTCTCAGCGCTTTTCCGGTGGAAGCCCGCGCCCGGCTGGCGGCAAGCTTTGCCGGGAGGACGATGGGCGGAGCGTAGAGCGCGGTCCCCTTCCAGCCTTAGTCCGTCCTCTCTCACCTCTAGGTGAGACCACGGCTGCGACTCCTGAACCCCTCACCCTGGCTCCGCCGTCCCCCCGTGTCCCTCTCCCCAGAGGAGAGGGGACGCCGTAGGGAAGCGCGTCCTACCGCCTGATGCCCTCCCGCGGGACCCGCCGGCTCAGGGCGCAAGTGCGGCGAACAGCGCGTCCAGCCCCGCCGTGGCGCCGTCCACCAAGCCCGGCGCCAGGGGCCAGAACGAGGTCAGGAACGCGCCCGTGATCGCCATGCCCGCCAGCAGCTTGAGCGGCAAGCTGATCGAGAACAGGTCCGCCTGCGGAACGACGCGCGCGAACACGCCCAGCCCGACGTCGACCAGGAACAGCGCCACCAGGAACGGCATCGCCAGCCGGACCGCCGTCGAGAAGAAGCCGCCCGTCCACGAGAGCAGGAGCGGGCCGCCGGCGCCCAGGTCGGCGCCACCCAGCGGCACGGCGACGAACGAGCGCGCCATCCCGACCACGATGGCCTGGGGCCCGTCCAAGAGCAGGAACAGGACCAGGAACGCGTACGAGATCAGCCGGCCCAGGGGGTTGGCCGACGAGCCCGTCATGGGGTTGTAGACCTGCGCCATCGACAGGCTCATCTGGAACCCGATCATCTCGCCGGCGAACTCGACGGCCCAGAACACGAACCGGATCGCGTACCCGATCAACAACCCCGTCAGCGCCTCGACCGCGACCGCCAACACGAAGCCGACGGGGTGGGCGCTGTGCTCCGGCAAGTCCCCGCCGGCGAAGCCGGTCAGGATCAGGCTCAGCAGCACGCTGAGCATCACGCGGACCTGGACCGGGACGCCCTTCTGGCCGAACACCGGCGCCGCGACCATCACGCCGCTCACGCGCGCGAACACCAACGCGAGCCGGATCAGCGAGTCGGAGTCGAGGGCCACGGGCGGTGCGTGCGGGCGACGGGTCGGCCCGGGGTGGGGTCTAGTGCGAGACCGTCGCGATGGCGCGGAAGACCTCCGTCGAGAAGTCCGTCATCATCTCCAGCATCCAGGGCGCCAGTAGGATCAGGACGCCGGCCACGGCCAGCATCTTGGGGATCGAGCTCAGCGTCATCTCCTGGATTGAGGTCATGGCCTGGAACAGGCTGATGACCAGGCCGACCGCCAGCGCGACGCCCAAGAGCGGCGCGGCGATGGTGACGGCCAGCGTCACGGCCGACTGGGTCCAGTACAGGGCGGTCTCGGGAGTCATGGCGGAGGGGGCGTGGTGGCGCTGGCGGACCGGCTCAGCCGAGGTAACCGCGGACGACGGACTCGACGATCAAGTACCAGCCGTCGGTGAGCACGAAGAGCAGCAGCTTGATGGGGAGCGAGATCATGACGGGCGGCAGCATCATCATGCCCATCGACATCAGCACGCTCGCCACGATCAGGTCCACGACCAGGAACGGCAGGAACAGCATGAACCCGATCTGGAAGGCCACCCTCAGCTCCGAGATCACGAACGCCGGCACCAGCACGTGCATCGGCACGTCGACGGGGCGGGCGACGGCGGGCAGGCCGCCCAGGTCCATGAACTGGACCAGGTCCTTGTCCCGGGTGTGCTCCAGCATGAACCCCTTGATGGGCTTCGACGCCACCTCCATCGCCTCGCGCTGCTCCAGCTCGCCGTTGAGGTAGGGCTGGAGCGCGTTCTGGTCGATGTCGGAGAACACGGGCTGCATGACGAAGAACGTCAGGAACAGCGACAGCCCGATGATGACCTGGGTCGGCGGGCTCTGCTGGAGCCCGAGCGCGGTGCGCAGGATCGAGAACACGACCACCAGCCGCGTGAAGCTGGTCATCAGGATCAGGATCGACGGCGCCAGGGTCAGCACCGTCATCAAGAGCAGCAGTTGGACGGGGAGGGCGTACTCCCCGCCGTCGGTCAGCGTGACGCCTGGGATGGGCGACGTGGTCGCCTGGGCGACGCGACGTCGCGGGCCGGGCGCGTTCTCGGTGGGCGCCAGCTCGCGCGCGGAGGGCGCCAGCTCGCCCTGGGGCAGCGGCGCGGTGGGGGCGCCGGACTCGGCCTGGGCGACGGCCTGGTCGGTCGCGGCCTGGGCCGCGCGGAGGTCGTCGGCGCTCAGGGTGGACGGCTGGGCAGCGACGGCGCCCGCGAGGAGGAAGAGGGCGAGCAGCCTACACATCGGCTTGGAACTGGCGGAGGCCACCGGCGCGGCGCGTGGGGAAGGCGCGGGCAGGGTGCGTCGGCGCGGCGACTTGCTCCGGGACGATCGCGAGACGCGGGATCGCCGGCGGCGGCGCGCCCGGCTCCGCCTCTGGCGCGACGGCCGCTTCGGGTGCGACCGCCAGGGCGGCGTGCGGCGTGGAGGTCGGCGCGGCGGGCGGAGCCTCTGGGACGGGCTCGCGTAGCGGGGAAGGTGAGGGCTCGGCCTCGCCGGTGGCGTCCGCCAGCACGTCGGCGAACGAGACGGCGCCGCGGTCGAACCGCTCGCGCGGCCAGTGCCGCAGCAGCGTGATGCTCTCGGCCGTCGCGCTCAACAGCAGCACGTCGTCGCCGCAGCCGACCAGCCGCAGCGTCTGCCCCGGGCCCAGGGTGTGGGTCGCGATGACGTCGAGCGCGGAGTCCGTCACTTGGCCGGGCGCCGCGCGTCGGTGGAGCACAAAGGCCAGCCCGCCGCCGGCCGTGAGCAGCAGCACGGCGAGCACGCGCCCGCCCGTCCAGCCGCTCGGCGCGGGGGCGGAAGCGTTTTCCGCAACGGGCGCTTGTTGCCGGTCGGCGGTCGAGGGCTGCCGCGCCGCGCGGTCGGGGCCGAACGCCTTGCCGACGACCAGCAGCCCGACCAGCAGGACCGACAACAGGCCCGCACGGCGCAGCGGCGCGCGGTCGAGCGGGAGCGCGTCGAGTCGGGAGCGGAGGGCGGCGAGGTCGGGCATGGAGCGCGAAGGCGTTGTGCCCTCCGCTCTTGCCAGAACGGTGCCCGCCTACACACGAGCGCGGCCGAGCCTCAAGGCCCGGCCGCGCGAGAATCGATACGGGTGGTGCCTCAGCCGGCCGCCAGCATCTGGATGCGGACCCCGAACTGCCCGTCGACCACGACGGCCTCGCCCGTCGCGATCCGGCGCCCGTTGGCGTAGAGCACCAGGGGCTCGCCCGCCAAGGTGTCCAGCTCCACGACGCTCCCGATGTCCAGCCGCGAGACCTCGCCCAGCGACATCCGGCGCCGGCCGAGCTCGACGGTGACCTCGATCTCGACGTCGGCCAAGAGGTCCATCGTCGTCGGCCGCGCCCCGCTGGCGGACGGCGCGGGCGGGGCCGGTGGGGCAGCGGACGTCGGCTCAGCGGTCTGGGGCTGCGGGGGCGCGGAGGTCGGGGAGTCGGTCATCGGTCGGAGGGGGGAGCGGGAACGGTGAGCACGTCGAGCGCCAGCTTGCTGCCGACGGCCCCGGCGCGGGCCTGGAACTGGAGGCGGTCGCCCACGCGGACGGTGAGCGGCGCGTCGGGGGCCACGCCCAGCGGGACCACGTCGCCAGGGACGAGCGCGGTCAGGTCGCCGACGGTCAGCCGGGCGCGGCCGAGTTCGGCGGAGAGCGTCAGCGGCAGGTGGTTGATCGGCATCGCCTGGCTCGGGGCGGCGGGCGGGCCCGCGAGCAGCTGGAGCACCGGCATGGGGTAGCACAGCGACAGCCCCGCCGCGGCGCCGCCCACGGTGACGTCCAGGTCGACGACGAGGACGGGCGCGTCGGGAGGGGCGAGCACCAGCAGCGTCGCGTCGGACGCGAACCGGCACGGCTGGGGGGGGACGCTGCCCCACGCCCGGGCGAACGCCGACCAGACCAGGGGGAGCCAGTGGCGCTCGACCACGGCGCGCTCGAGGTCCGAGAGCCCCCGGCCGCCGTCGCCCAAGGGATCGGCCCCGCCCAGGTGGCGCTCGACCAGGAACAGCGCGAACGCCGTCGAGACGTCGAGCGCGAGCGCCGGCCCGCCCGGGCCCACCTCGACCACGAACAGGGCGGCGGGCTGGCTCCGGCTTCGCTCGAAGTCGACGGCCTGGACCTCGTCGATGGAGCGCGTCCGGACGGTGACGGCCTCGTCGAGCGCGCCCGCCAGCGCGGCGCCGAGGTCGACGGCGAGCGCGGCGTGCACGGCCTGGACCGCGCGCAGCTGGCGGTCCGAGACGGCGCGGGGGCGGGCGAAATCGTACGCCGCGACGTCGGCGTCGGAGCGGCGGGCGCGGATGAGGGGGTCGAGGGGGGGAGTCGGCATGGGAGCGGGGCTGCAAACAAGCCAACGCAAGGACCGCGCCGGATTCCTGTACGTCTTCGACCGCCCGGCCGCCTCGGCCGCCAGCGGGCCGCTGGCGGCGCGCGCGCGCGAAGGGAAGGGGGCCAGCGCCGCCAGGAGGGCGCCCGGCGTCGCTTTGGGCCGCTACTGCAGGACGTACTGCGTGAAGTAGACCCGCGTCACCTGCCCGTCCTTGCCCAGGATGTCGTTGAACCGCGTGCGGATCGACTCCTTGAGCGAGTCCCGCCGGCCGATGTCGGTCAGCTCGTCCACGCGGAGGCCGCTCAGCAGGTCGATCACGGCGTCGGTCGCCGCCGGGCTCATCTCGTCCAGCCGCTCCAGCGTCCCCACGTCCTTGGCCTCGGCGCCGACCTTGACCATGAGGTAGCGGCGCCCGTCGGTCCCCATCGGGTTGACGACGATGCCGGGCATCTCGGCGAACTCCCCGAACTCGACCGGCTTGGGCTCGGCGGCCTGGGCGGCGGGCACACCGCCCGTTACCCCGCTCAGGATCCCGGGCTGGGTGAACGCCAGCACGCCGCCCGCGCCCAGCAGCAGGGCCACGACCGGCACGAGCCAGCGCTTTTTGGAGGGGGGGGCGGCGTCGGGGGAATCAGCGGACATGGTGCGGGGGGAAGAGGGACTCGGGGCCGTTGGAGGCGGGCGCGCTGTCGGCGCTCGGGGTGCGGAAGAGGACGGAGATCCGGCGGTTGCGGGCTCGGTCTCCAGGGGTGTCGTTGGACGCGCGCGGGCGGTGCTCGCCGTAGCCGGAGGCCATGTAGTGGCGGGGCTCGAGCGCGCCGGGCTGGTCGATGAGGTAGCGGACGACCGACGCGGCCCGGGCCGCCGACAGCTCCCAGTTGGAGGGGTAGGCCGGCGTCGAGATGGGCTGGTCGTCGGTGTGGCCCTCGACCTCGACCGTGGCGACGCCCTCGGCCATCTCGGCGACGGTCTGGAGCACGCGCTGGGCGCGCGCGTCGAGGTCCACGGAGCCGGGCGCGAACGCGACGGAGTCCGCGAACGTGACGCGGACGCCCCGCTCGGTGAGGTCCACCTCGACGGCGCCGCCCAGGCCCTGATTCTGGACCGCGCGCGCGATCTGCTCGAACTGGGCCGCTTGCTCGCGGACGTCCTGCTTCCCCGCCACGCCCATGATGCCCGGCATCATCCCCTCCTGCTCCATGATGCCGCGCCGGCCGGTGAAGTAGCTCAGCGCCTCCTCGAACTTCTTCACCTCCACCGACGACATCGCCACCAGCATCACGAAGAAGGTCAGCAGCAGCGTCATCATGTCGCTGAAGGTGGCCATCCAGAACGGGGCCGTGGGCTCCTCGTCGTCGCCGAGCAGGGAGAGCGGGTCGCTCATGGCTTAGGCGGCGCGGCGCAACGGGGTGGGGGCGGCCTGGGCCTCGGGCTCGGCGCCGGTGTAGAGCCGGAGCCGCTGGGCGAGCGCGCCGGGCGACTCGCCCGTCAGGAAGGCCGCCGCCGCGACGCGCGTCATCTCGTGAGCCTTGGCCTGGGCCGCGGCCTGGCCCTGGACCTTGCCCGCCATCGGCAGGAACACCAGGTTGGCCAGGAGGGCGCCCCAGAACGTCGTGATCATGGCGACGGCCATGGCCGGGCCGATGGCCGAGGGGTCGTCTAGGTTCTGGAGCATCTGGATCAGCCCGATCAGGGTCCCGACCATGCCGAAGGCCGGGGCGTACATCCCGGCCTTGTTCAAGAGCTTGACCAGCAAAATCCGGCCGGACGCGGCCTCGGCGGACTGCGTCCGCAGCGCGGCCTCGGCCTTGTCGGCGGCCACACCGTCCACGGCCATCTCCAGCGCCGAGCGGAGCACGGGGTCCTCGGCGTCCGCCACGAGGGCGTCGAGCGCGAGGGGGCCGTCGCGCCGCGCCGTCCGCGCCGCGTCGGTGAGCCGGTCCGCCAGGGCGACGTAGTCCGGCGGCTGGAACCCGAACAGGCCCTTGACGAGGGGGACCGCCGACTTCACCTCGTCGAGCGTGAACGTGACCAGCACGCCCGCCATCGTCCCGCCGACGACGATCAGCAGCGACTTGGGGTCGAAGAACGTCGTCCAGCCGTCGCCCATCAGGATGGCCCCGAACACGAGGACGAAGCCGGCGACGAGGCCGATGGGGGTGGACTTTTCCATGGGTGGGGAGGGGCTCACCGGCGTTATCGAAGCCGCCCCCGGTCGTTGAACCGAGAACGTTTTGGCCGGTGCCGCTGGAACCCCGCCGTGCCGGCTCGGCCCGGTGATTCAGCGCGCCCGACTGGCGGTTGCGAAGGAAAGAGGGCGCGCGGCTGAGTTGCCCTCTCCTCGGCCGGTCCCGCTCCAGAGGCCGCGTCCTCGTTCCACGCCCACTGCACCCGGGTCAGCGGACGGTGGCCCCCAGTTCCATCCACGGCCCGCCCCCAGCTCCGACTGGCGGTCGAGGTCGTCGGCGGTTCCCCAACCGTGGCGAGCCGCGTCGCCAGTCGGGCACGCCAACGAAAAGCGGCCCCGGGACGTGGTCCCGGGGCCGCCGCTAGCCTACCGAGGTCGGGCTACCGCTTGAGCTGGACCGTCTCCTGGAGCAGCTCGTCCGAGGTCGTGATCACGCGCGCGTTGGCCTGGTAGCCGCGCTGCGCCACGATCATCTCGGTGAACTCCTGGGCCAGGTCCACGTTGCTCGACTCCAGCGCGCCCGAGATCACGCCGGCCGGGATCTCCGAGCCGGCGCGGCCGATGCGGACGTCGCCGGAGACGGTGGTGCTCGAGTAGAACCCGTCGCCGACCTGGTCCAGCCCGTCGGGGTTGGAGACCATCCCGAGCGCCAGCTGGGCGGTCGGGCGGCGGACGCCGTTGGAGAACGCCAGGATCAGCTTGCCCTCCTGGTCGAACCCGTAGTCGACGAGGTCGCCGGCGGGCGAGCCGTTCTGGCTGACCACCGACGCCGTCGTCGAGCCGCCGAACTGCGTCGTCCGCGACAGGTCGAGGGCGATGTCGAGCGCGCTGCTGTCGGGGAACGTCCCGCCCAGCGTGAAGCCGCCGCCGGAGGTCAGCGCGCCCTCCGAGTCGAACGTCAACGGGCCGCCCGTGACGGTGAGCGCGGTGTCCGCGACGGGCGGCGCGGCGTTGGGGTCGCCGGCGATGGTGGCGCCGGTCACGTTCCACTCGTTGGCCGCCGTCTTCTCGACCGTCAGCACGACGGTGTGGGCCAGGCCGGTCCCGTCGTAGATCACGCTCGACATCGTCAGCGGGTCGGCGCCGCCGACGGGCCGCTCGGCGGACAGGTTGCCCGTTACGGAGACGGCGTCGGTCCGCGTCGGGGGCGAGGTCGCGCCCGCGTCGACGCGGATGTCGGACAACGCCCCGGTCGTGATCGAGCCGTCCGGCCCGGCCTGCCAGCCCTGGACGCGCAGGCCGCCCGGCGTCACCAGGAAGCCGTCGGCGTCGAACGAGAAGGCGCCGGCGCGCGTGAGCACGTTGCCCTGGACGCTGTCGGCCACGAAGAAGCCGTCGCCGGCCAGCGCCAGGTCGGTGGGCAAGTTGGTGTACTCCAGCGCGCCCTGGCTCCAGACTTGGTCGATGGCGCCGGTCGTGACGCCGTTGCCGACGTTGGAGATGCTGGCGGCGTTGGCGCCGGTCAGCCGGCCGCCGGTCGCGATGCGCTGGGTCAGGGCGTCCTGGAAGAGCACGCGCGAGCGCTTGAAGCCGGCCGTGTTGACGCCGGCGATGTTGTTGCCGATCACGTCCAGCCGGAGCTGGTTGCTACGGAGGCCGGTGATGCCGGTGCGGAGGGAACGAATCATGGGTGTTGGGGGAAGGGCCGCTGCGTCGGTCGGTCGGCGGCGGCGTTGGCCTCCCGGTCCGCCGAAGCGGGGTGGGTCCGGCCGGGTTAAAGGAGGCTCTGGTCTAGAGGATCAGGGCGCTGTCGATCTGGGTGACCACGCGGTCGCGCATCTCGTCGGGGGCCAGGGCCGTGACGACGGTCCGGTTGGGGACGTTGACCACGAAGGCGGCGTCGGTCCCGATCAGGAGGGCGTCGCTGGCGCCCCTGGCGCCGAGGGTGTCGAGGGCGTGGGCGATCTGCTCGCGGACGGGGTCCGTCATGGCGATCGATCGCTCGTGGAGCCGCTGGGCGGCGTGGGCCGAGACGGTGAGCCGGGGCGGCTCGCTCGCTCGGGCCAAGAGGTCGGCGAAGGCCGAGCCCTGGGCGGGCGGCGCGCTGGGCGCTCCCGGCTGGACCGGGGGCAGGCCGACGCGGCCGGCGATTTGTTGGACGGTCATGGCATAGGCAGGAAGGTGGGGGAGGGGGAACGAGCCTGGCTCGGCTCAGGAGTCGGTGCGCCGCTGGCGGCGACGGAGAGGAGGTTGGAGAAGGGCACCTTGCGGCCGCCGATCCACAGGAACACGCCGTCGCCCTCGACGCTCAGTCGGTCGACGGCGCCGCGCAGGACGGGCGTGGCGTCGGCGGGCTTGCCGTCGGCGCCGACGGCGGTGACCGACGCGGTGTAGGAGCCGGCCGGGGCCACCGAGCCGTCGGCCCTCGCGCCGTCCCAGGCGACGTCGTGGTCGCCCGCGCCCAGACCGCCCGTCTTGAGCGTCCGCACCACGGACCCGCTGGCGTCGCGGATGGTGACCTCGACCTCGCGCACGCCGCCCGCCAGCCGGACGGCGACGGGCACGGTGCCTTGGCCGCTCCACTCGACGGCGCCGCTGGCGACCTCGACGGACTGCCCGATCAGCGACGACGCCGCTTGCAGGTCGATCCGGCCCGACAGCCGCTCGGCAAGCGCCGACTGCCCGCTCTGAACGCCTTCGAGCGCCTGGGCCAAGGCCGTCAGCTGGCCGGACTGCGACGACAGCGTCGAGCCGATGTTGGTCAGCTGCTCGACGGACGAGAACTGGGCCAGCTGGGCGGCGAACTCGTGGCCGTCCTGGGGGCTCGTCGGGTCCTGGTTGCGGAGCTGGGCGACCAGGAGCTGCAGGAACTCGTCGCGGCCCATCTCGGAGCTTCCGGTCGCGCCGGCGAGGGCGCTCGAGGCGGCCGAGGGCGGGGCGGACGTGGGGGTGGTGACGTTCATAGGGATGGGGGCTAGCCGACCCACTCGCGCCGGCCGGAGCCGGAGGGGGCGGGGTCGTGGGGGGGCGAGTCCAAAGCCGCGTCCGCGCGACTGGCGGACGAGGTCGAGGGGGGCGGCGTGGCGGGCTTGCCGTCGCGGTCGCTGGCGCCGTCGCGGCCGAAGCCGCCGGCGGTGTCGGGCGCGGGCTCGCCGAGCGCCAGCCGGACGGGCTCGGCGAAGTGGGCGTCGAGGACCTCGCGGAGCCGGCCGGCGTGCGTCCCGGCCAGCGCCTGCAGCTCGGGGTCGCTGAACTGCACGCGGACCGTCATGGCGTCGCCGTCGCGCGTGGCCTGGAGGCGGACCGTCCCGTCGTCGCCCAGGGCAACCTGGACGCTCTGCCCGCCGGCCGCCGCCAGCCGCTCGGCCCAGGCGGGCGCCGCCAGTCGGGCGGGCAGCGGGGCCTCTGCTGTGGCGGCGCGGGAGGCCGACTCAGCTTGCGCGACCACGTCGACGGAAGGCGGTTGAATCGAGACGGGCTGAGCAGGGGACACCGCTTCGGAGGACGCTGGCGTTAGAGCGCTAACGGGTGTTGTGCCATCCACTAAAGAAGAGGTGTCCCCGCCGAGGCCCGACAGCTGGGGGCCTGCCTCTCGACTGGCGGACGGGGCCGGCGTGTCCGGGCGGCGGTCGGGCCGCTCGTCTGCGCCACCGCCCGCGCCGGAGCTTGGGTTGGCAGGAAAGGCCTCGTCCGCCTCCGGAGGCTCACCGGGGGCAGACGGATCGGAGTCTCGGGATGCCACCTCAGAGTCGGCCGCCGCCCGACTTTCAAGACCTGGGGTCGCTGCGCCAGTTGCGATTTTGCTGGCGGGCGCCGGGTCTGTCTTCGTGCCAGGCGCCGCGGTGCCGTCCGCCTCGACTCCGTCCGCCAGTGGCGCGGCGGGTGGGGTGGGACCCCGGTCGTTTGCGGTTGCACCCTCCCCGTCAGAGGAAAGGACGCGCACTGACGGAGCCCCGCTCTTCCCATCGGGAGTGATCTCCGGGGTGGATGGGGGCGTCTCCGAGCCGGCAGAAGCGCTCCCGGAAGCGGAGGGGGGCACTCGCGATCCGACGCCGTCGGTTGAATCCAGGGCAGGGGCGCTGGATGGCCTCGGCTCTCCCGCAGTTAGGCTGGCGGCCCCGCGCGCTGCGACCGTCTCTCCATCCACGGCCGATCCGCCACCGCTCGGACTGGCGTCGCCCCCTGTGAGAGGGCCAGACCTCGACGGTAGCTGAGCAGAAAGATTGGTTGGTTCGTCTGAAGTCGGCTGAGCAGATTCCGCCGCCCCGGCCGCGTGGCCAGGCGTGGTCGGTGCCCCACTGGCGGCTTGCACGGGAAGCGAGGGGACGAGGGATATCGTCGAGCCATCGACGGCGCTCGGTGCGAGCTCTGCGCCCGCTTGGGACGAGGTGCGAGTGCCTAGCGCGGGGGAGGCCGCGTCAGGCAAGAGCGGGACTTCGGCACCTGGCAAGGCGTCCGGCTCCAGCTCGGCCTCGGCCTTGTCCTCCAAGCCGATGGCGTCGTCAAGCGGAGCGGCACCCTCTTGATCCTGCGCGCCGAGGCCGCCGAGCACCTCGGCAAAGGGCGGACCGGACCGGGGCGCCTCCGCCGGAGCGGGCGCCGCGGCGGGGCGGGGAGACAGGGCGGTGAGCAAGGGCATCATCGGGCGGCGGAGGTATCGGCCACTGCTGCCGAACCTGGAGCGCGCGCCGCGCCGCCGGGTAGCTGGTGGCGGACGAAGGCGGCGGCTTGCGTGGGCGTAAGCGCGTTCAGCAGGCGGACCTGGTTGCGGGTCGAGGCCGCCCGGTACAGCTCGGTGAACGAGCCGCCGTCTAGCTTCTGGACGATGCCGGACAGCGCCTCGTCGTCCAGCTTGGTCAGCGTGGTCGCCAGTTCGGCGGCGCGCGCTTCCTCGGCCTCCAGGTCGAGCGCCCGGCCTTCGATGACGTCGCGCAGCGAGTCGGCGCGGGCCTCGGCGCGGGTGAGCTGGCGGCGCAGGTCGGCGACCTCGCTGGTCACCTCGCCGACCTCGGCGCGCGTCACCGCCGAGTCGGACGTCGCGGCCTGGGCGTCGCCCGCCAGCCGCGGCATCACGACGCGGACGCCGACGACGCCGAGCGCGAAGAAGACGGCCGTCAGGCCCAAGGTGGTTAGGAGCGTCTTCATGAGCGAGCGTAGCGGCTGGCCAGGGCGAGGTCATCCATCGTGGCGGTCTCGGCGCGCAGGGCGCCGGCCCGGTGAGCGTCGGCGGCCGACTTGCGCAGCGCCGCCAGCGCCTCCCTCTCGCGCACCGCGACGGCCAAGACCCTCCGCTGCTGGGCCTCCGCGGCGCGTGCCTGATCCAGAGCGCGCCCGGCGTTGGCGCGCGCTCGGGCCAAGCGTTCCCTGTGGCTGGCGGCGGCGCGCAGCGACTGGACCGTGCTACTGGTGGGCGTGGCGGGCGAGGCCGAACGGGCGTCGCTCGCTCGCTCGACGGCGTCCTGAGCCGTGCGTCGCCGGGCGACGGTGGCGCCTAGGGCTTCCTGCTCCGCCTGGACGGCGCGGTCGCGCAGCGTCATCACGGGGGCGAGCGAGAAGTGGAAGGATCGTCCGGACATGGAAGAAAGGGGGTCGTTTTCGCGGGTCTCGGGGGGCTGACCTGGGAGATGCAAAGGCCGGGCCTAGGCCACGAGCGCCGCCAGTTGCTCGGCCGCGTCGCCGCCGGGGTCGTCGGCGGCCTGGCGCAGGAAGGCGGTGATGGCGGGCTGGAGCGCCACGGCGCGGTCGGCCGCCGGGTCCTGGCCCGGCTCGAAGGCGCCGACGCGCACCAGCGGCTCGACCTGGCGGTAGGCCGCGAGCAGGGCGCGCACCTGGCGGGCGGCGTCCTGCTGGGGCACCTCCGTCACCCGGTTCATGGTCCGGCTCACGCTGGCGGGCACGTCGATGGCGGGGAAGTGCCCGGCGTCAGCCAAGTCGCGGGACAAGACGATGTGGCCGTCCAGGATGCCGCGCACGGCGTCCGCGACGGGCTCGTCCATGTCGCCCCCGTCCACCAGGACCGTGAACAGGCCGGTGATGGTGCCCTGGGCGCCGGGGCCGGCGCGCTCCAGCAAACGCGGCAGCAGCGCGAACACGCTCGGCGTGTAGCCCCGCGTCGTGGGCGGCTCGCCGGCCGCCAGCCCGATCTCGCGCTGGGCCTGGGCGACACGCGTCACGGAGTCCATCATCAGCAGGACGTCGCGGCCCTCGTCGCGGAAGTGCTCGGCGACGGCCGTCGCCACCAGCGCGCCCTTGACGCGCGCCAGGGCCGCCTGGTCGCCCGTCACGGCGACGACGACGGAGCGCGCGAGCACCTCGTCCCCCAGGGTGTCCTGGACGAACTCGCGCACCTCGCGCCCCCGCTCGCCGATCAGCGCGATCACGTTGACGTCGGCCTCGGACCGCGCGGCGATGGTGCCCAGGAGCGTGCTCTTGCCCACGCCCGAGCCGGCGAAGATGCCCACGCGCTGGCCCTTGGCGAAGGTCAGCAGCCCGTCGATGGCGCGGACGCCGGTCTTGAGCGGCGCGTCGATCAACTGGCGGTCGAGCGGCGCGGGCGGCTGGGCGCGGACGGCGCGGTTCTCGGTCAGCGCCAACGGCCCCTTCCCGTCGATGGGCCGGCCGGCCGCGTCGATCACGCGCCCCAAAAGGGCGTCGCCAACAGGGACGGTGTGGGGCCGGGCGGCGCGCTCGACCAGGCTGCCGGCGCGGAGGCCGGTCTGCTCGCCCAGCGGCATCAGCAGCGCCGAGTCGCCGCGCACGCCGACGACCTCGGCCTCGACGGGCGCGACGTCGTCGCCCGGGGGGCGGACCACGCACAAGTCGCCGATGGCGGCGTCGAGCCCGCTGGCCTCGATGACGAGGCCGGCCGCCGAGCGGACCTTGCCGAACCGGGCGGGCCGGGGCGGCATCGCGCGCAGGTCGCGGAGGCAGTGCTCGAGAATGCTCACGGCGCGACCGGGGATGTGTCGAGGGCGGGCAGGCCCAGGCGCTCGCGCAGCGCCTCCACCATCGCCAGCCGGACGCGGCGGACGGCGGCGTCGGCGGTCGAGACGAACCAGTCGCCCTCGGCGAGCCCGGCGTCGGCCTCCCAGCGCAGGTCGGCGTGCGTTTCGTCCAAGGCTGCGGCTAGGCCGGTCTCCTGAAACCGCAGCAGGTCGATGGGGTGGAGCGCGATGGTGACGGGCGGCCCGCCCGCGACGGTGTCGATGGCGTGGGAGAGCGAGCGCTCGGCCGCGGCCCGCTGGCGGTCGGAGAGCGGGGCTTCCAGGATGGCCTCGGCCGTCTCGATGGCGAGCGCGGCCAGCGACGGCTCCAGCTCGCGGATGCCCCGGTCCCAGGCCTCACTCAGCTTCTGAGCGGTCTCCCGGCACAGCGACTGGTGCTCGGCCTCGGCGTCGGCGGCCGCGTCGCGCTCGGCGCGCAGCGCCTCGACCTCGGCCGTGAGCGTCGCCAGGTGCTCGGCGTGCTCGGCGTGGGCGTGCTGGCGGCCGGCCTCGAAGGCGTCGGCGTCGGAGCGCTGGGGGGCTCGGGCGGCGGTGGGGTCCTCGCCCAGCGCCCCGAAGACGAACGGGGCGGGGGACAAGCCGCGGAGGACGGCGCTGCTCACGGCATCGGGGCTGAGTCGACGAGGGTGATGTGACCGGCCTCCGCCAGCGTCAGGACCGAGCCCACGACGGTCCGCTGCGCGTCCTCGACGTCGGCGGTGGCGACGTCGCCGGCCATCTCCATCTCCTCGCGGATCGAGCCGGCGACGCGGTCGCTGATGCACCCGAACAGCCGCTCGGAGAGCGTCCCCTCGGCGCCGGTCAGGGCACGCGCGAGGCACGAGGCGTCGGCCTCGGAGAGCACGCGCGCGAGGTCGCGGTCGTCCAGCCGTACCAGGTCCTCGAACACGAACAGCAGGCTCTCGATCTCGGTCGCCAGCTCGGGCGTCCGCGTCTGCAGGTCGTCCAGGACGCCGCGTCCCGTCGCGCGGCCGGACTGCATCAGGATGTCGGCGGCGCGCTTGACGCCGGTCGGCCCGGTCGCGGGCTTGGGCCCGAACCGCTCGCGGAGCGCGGCGTCGAGCGAGACCAACGCCGAGGCGGGCGGCGGGGTCAGCGTCGACAGCCGGCGGATGACGTCGGCCCGGGTGTCGGCGGGGAGCTCCGCCAGCGCGTCGGCGGCGCACCGCGCGGGCAGGCGCGACAGCACCACGGCGGCGGTCTGGGGGTGCTCGCCGGCCAAGAACTCGGCGAGCTCGGCGCACGGCGAGGCCGACGCCAAGTCGAAGCCGGTGCCCTCGGTCGCGGCCTCCATCCGGGGCACGAGCGCGTCGGCGCGGGACTCCTCGAGCCCGCCGCGCAGGAGGGAGCGCGCGGCCTCCAGCCCCCCTCGGCGCTCGGGCGGCGGGGCGTCGGCCGGCGGAGGCCTGGAACTGGGCCAGCACGTCGTCCACCAGGAGGCCGGGGACGCGGCTCATCCGCGCGACCTCGACCGAGACGCGCTGGACCTCGTCGTCGTCCAGCGCCGGGAGCAGCTGGCTGGCGGCCTCGACGCCGAGGGCGACGACGAGCACGGCGGCGCGCTGGGCGCCGGTCAGGGTGGCGGGGTCTGCGAGTACCAACATGGGGGAGGGGGCTAGGCGGGGTCGTCGCGCAGCCACTGGCGGACGACGGCGGCGGCGGCTTGGGGGTCGTCGGCGATGCGGGCGCGGACGTCGTCCAGGCGGTCGCTCTCGTCCAGGGACTCGCGCGCCTCGGGCGTGAGCTTGGCCGCGTAGGGGTCGGCGGCGGCCTCGATGGTGGCGAGCGGCGGGCCGGCGGCGGGCAGGCCCACCAGCTCGCCGTCGGCGTCGACGGACACGGCGCCGGGCACGTCCTCGGCCGCGGGCGGCAGCGCCCGGGCGGCGTCGGTCAAGTTGGTGGCGAGCGTCTTGAGCAGGCGGTAGGCCAGGACCAAGACCAGCAGCACGACGCCGTAGCGCAGCGCCAGCCCGGCCCACTCGGCGCCGCTCGTGCCGGCGAACAGCCCGTCCTCTTGGGGCGGCGCGGTAAAGCGGATCTGCTGGACGGCGAAGCGGTCGCCGCGCTCCTCGCTGAAGCCGACGGCGTTCTTGACCAGGCTCTCGACCTGGCGGAGCTGCTCGTCGCTGAACGGCGTCGGCGCGCCGGGCTCCCGGGGCCGGTCGAGGTCGACGGGCGGCGCGGCCTCGTCGAGCAGGACCGAGACCGTCAGCGAGCGGAGGTCGCCGGCCTCGCGCTCAGTCCGCGTCGTCTGGCGCGTGACCTCGAAGTTGCGGACCACCGAGTTCGCGTCGCCGCCGTCGCCGCGCTCCTCCTGCGTCTCCTCCGAGAGCAGCGCCTGGGACTCGGGGTCGACGGAGCTGGTCTCGGTGCTCACCCGGGACAGGTCGAGGTCGGCGGAGACGCGGACGGCGGCCCGGCCCGGCCCGAACACCTGGTCCAGCATCGTCTGGGCGGCGCCGGCGAGGTGCGTCTCGATCTCCTGGCGCATCTGGACCTGGGCCGTCGACAGCCCGGCCTGGCCGTTGACCTGGGGGCTCGCCAGCATCCGCCCGGCCTCGTCCAGCACCGTCACCTCGGTCGGCTCCAGGCCCTCGACGGCGCCGGCGACGAGCGCCGTGACGCCCGCGACCTGGTCCGGCGCCAGCTGGCCCCTCACGGCGAGCACGACCGAGGCCGTCGGGCGGGTCTGCTGGTCCCTGAACGGGCTCCGCTCGGGCAGCACGAGGTGGACGCGCGCCCGCTCCACCTGGCGGATCGAGCCGATGGTCCGCGACAGCTCGCCCTCCAGGGCGCGCTTGACGTTCAGCTTCTGCATGAAGTCGGTCATGCCCAGCGTGCCGGCGTCGAACAGCTCGTAGCCGGCCGGCCCGTCGGTGACCACGCCTTGGGACGCCATCTGCAAGCGGAGCCCGTAGACCTCGTCCCGAGGCACGTACACCGACGCCCCGCCGTCGCGGAGGTCGTACCGGGTGCCCGTCGCCTCCAGCTGCTCGACGATGCGGCCGGCGTCCTGGGCGGGCAAGTTGCCGAACAGCAGCGCGTAGTCGGGCTGCGAGGCCCACCGGCCGACGGCCAGCAGCGCCACCACCACGCCGACCACGACGGCGCCGAGCGCGAGGCGGCGCTGGGGCGGGAGCTGGGCGAGGGACTGGCGGGCTTGGTCGAGCATGGGGGGCGGGTCGGGGGGAGGCGGAGCGGGGGGGCGGGGCCCGTTACACCTGCATCCGCATGAGCTCCTGGTAGCCGTCGAGCAGCTTGTTGCGGACCTCGGTCATCAGCTTGAAGTGCAGCTCGGCCTGGTTCATCGCGATCATGACCTCGTGCGTGTTCTCGGTCTCGCCGGCGACGAAGGACTCGACCTGGGCGTCGGCCGTCTTCTGCGC
Source organism: Rubricoccaceae bacterium (assembly GCA_963789285.1). Taxonomy (GTDB): domain Bacteria; phylum Bacteroidota; class Rhodothermia; order Rhodothermales; family Rubricoccaceae; genus Rubrivirga. The sequence goes on along the minus strand of CAWBJZ010000004.1, from coordinate 16,600 downwards.
CTGGTCGACCCGGCCGACGGCGTCCGCCAGCGTGTCGCCGAAGGCGGGGCCGGCCGCCGTGCGCGCGCCTCCCTCGGGCGCCGGACCGAGCACGCGGACGCGCCCCGGCCCCTGGACCTGCTGGGCGGCGATGGCGGCGACGGTCACGCCGACAGGTCGATGCGCCCGCCGAGCGGCGCCGACTGGGTGACCTGGCGGCCGGGGCCGTACAGCTTCTGGGCGACGGACGGCCGGGCCGGGAACGCGTCCGCGATCTGGTCCGCCTCGACGGCCGTCAGCCGCGCCGGGCTGGCGACGGCGGCGGCCGGGCGCGCGGCGCGGAGCGGGGCGGCGGGGGAGAAGTTCAGGGGGGTCGTCATGCTGGGGTTGCTTGGGTGAGCCGGGTCAGATTTCGAGCGAGCGCTTGATCATCTCCTTGGCCGCCTTCACCGAGGTGAGGTTGGCCTCGTAGATCCGGTTGGCCGAGATCATCCGCGCCATCTCGTCGACGACGTTGACGTCGGGGTAGTGGACGTAGCCGTCGGCGTCGGCGTCGGGGTGGCTGGGGTCGAACTCCAGCCGCTCGCGGGCCTCCCCGACCACCTCCGACGTGGGGCCGAGGTCGGGCTGGGAGCCCGGGCGCAGGCGCGCGACGCCGCCCAGGTGCCGGGGGTCGGTGGTCCGCATGGGCAGGCCGGCCTGGCGCAGGACGGACTCGAAGCGGCGGCCGACCGTCGCGGCGGTCTGGACGACGCGCTTGGGCTGGTACGGCGTCCCGTTCTCGGTGCTGGAGGTGGTCGCGTTGGCGATGTTCTCGGTCGCGACGCCGAGCGCGATGCGCTGGGCCTCCAGGCCCCGGGCGGCGGTGCGGAAGGGGCTGAGCGTGCGGGGGCCGGCGCCTCGGATGGGGGTCAGCATGGGCTAGCTGGCGCGGCCGGTGATGCCGGCGCGGATGAGCGCGAAGTGCTCGTGGAGCGCGCGCGTGGCGAGCTGGGTCCGCATCTGGGTGTCGGCGATCTCCATCAGCTCGTCCTCCAGGAGCGGCGCGCGGCCGTCCTCGACGAGTCGGGCGCCGACCTGGTCGGCCGCGCCGGCGCGCCGCGCCCGCTGCAGCTGGTCCTCGAAGTCGACCGACATCCGGTTGTAGCCCGGGGTGTCGAGGTTGGCCACGTTCGAGGCCAGCCCCTTGAGCCGCCAGGTGTAGGCCTGCATGGCGTTCTGGAGCAGGCGGAGCGGGGGCGTGGTCACGGGGCGTGCGTCGGTGTGCGTGGTCCGCATGCGAAGGCCGTACCACAGGGCCCGGATACGCCGAGCACGGCCCTTCCGCTCGGGAACGGCGGGTCTCCGCTCTGGGCTCTGTCGGCAGCATCGGCCACGTCGCGGAAAGGGTTTCCGCCGGCCGCGCCGCGATCTCGATAGATTGCGCACCCCCGGCTCCACCCCCTATGTCCGCCCCCCCCACGGCGCGCGTGCTGTTCGTCGACGACGAGCGGCCCCTGCGCGACGTCGTCTCGCGCCTGCTCACCCGCCGCGGGCTCGACGTCACCACGGCCGGCGACGCCGTCTCGGCCGTCGAGATGCTCCGCGAGCAGCCGTTCGACCTGGTCCTGACCGACTTCCACATGCCGGACATGGACGGGTTCGAGCTGCTGGCGCACGTCCGGGAGCACTACCCCGACGTGCCGGCGATCATGCTGACGGGGCAGTCGAGCGTGCAGCACGCCGTGCAGGCGATGGCCAGCGGCGCCGTCGACTACTTGCCCAAGCCGTTCGCCGTCGACGCCCTGGCCGAGCGCGTGCTCGGCCACATCCAGGCCAAGCGCGAGCGCTCGGAGCAGGGCCCCGCGACGGCCCCGAGCGCTCGCCCGTCCAAGGCGCCAGCGGGCAGGACCGCCCCGGCGTTCCTGGGCGCCGACGCCACCATCGTCCGCCTGCGCGCCCTGGCCGACCAGGTGGCGTCGAGCCTGGCGCCGGTCTTTATCCAGGGCGAGAGCGGGACGGGCAAGGAGGTCATGGCGCAGTACGTCCACGCGCAGTCCGGGCGCGGCGGGCCGTTCGTCGCCATCAACTGCGCCAACCTGCCGCGCGAGCTGGTCGAGAGCGCGCTGTTCGGGCACAAGAAGGGCTCGTTCACCGGCGCCAGCTCCGACCACCGCGGCGTGTTCGAGGAGGCCGACGGGGGGACGCTGCTCCTGGACGAGGTGACCGAGGTGGACCCGGCGGTCCAGGCCAAGCTGCTCCGCGTGCTCCAGGAGGGCGAGGTCCAGCCCGTCGGCGCGAGCAAGCCCAAGAAGGTCGACGTCCGCATCGTGGCCACGACCAACCGGGACGTGGCGGAGGCCATCGCCGACGGGAGCTTCCGGGAGGACCTCTACCACCGGCTGGCCGTGTTCCCCCTCGCGCTGCCGCCGCTGCGCGCCCGGGGCGACGACGTGGTCCTGCTGGCCGAGCGGTTCGTCGAGAAGTACCGGACGCTGTACGGCTACGGCCCCAAGACGCTGGCGCCGGCGCTGGTCCAGGAGTTCCGGTCGGCGAGCTGGCCCGGCAACGTCCGCCAGCTCGAGAACATGGTCCACCGCGGCGTCGTGCTCTCGGCCGAGCGCGACGTGATCGAGCCCGGCGACGTCTCCCACGCCTTCCTGGCCGACGCGGCGCCCCTGGGCGGCGGGCTCTCGCCCCGGGCGCTGGCGGTCACGACGCTCGACGAGATGGAGCGGGCCATGATCCTGCAGGCGCTCGACGACACCGACGGCAACCAGCAGCGCGCCGCCGACCGCCTGGGCATCAGCGACCGGACCATCCGCAACAAGCTGAAGAAGTACCGCGACGAGGGCCACATCGACTAGCGGCCTCGCCCCGCGACCACCGACCCGGTCCGCCCGTCCGGCGCTAGCTCGTCCGGCCCAGGTCCCGAGCCGCGGCCCCGGCCACGCGGTCGATCACGTCGGGCCGGTCGTAGTGCCCCGTCCGGACCTGCTCGCGCAGCTCGTGGAGCCTGGCGTCGCTGAGCCCGCTGCCCGCCCGGAGCGCGACCCGGGCCGACTCCACCTCGGGGCTCTGCGCCGACGCCTCCGCCGACCGGGCCTGCGCCGCGGGCGACAGCTCGACGCGGTCGCCCGACGCGGGCGCTCCGCCGGAGGCCACACCGGACGGGGTGGACCGCGCGGCCGAACGGTCGGCGCGGACGCCCTCGATGGGCGCGGACTTGGGGAGGTCGGAAGCAGATCGGACGTTCATGGGACGAGGGGAGGAGTGGGCCTCTGTCTCGGTGATCGAAGGCGGTGGCGGGACCTTAAGGGGCGGCCGAAGAAAAAGCTCAGCTCCGGGGCGCCGTGTCCAAGACGGCCGGCGCCGCTCCGCTCGCCGAGGCGTAGCGGTCGATCGCCAGTGCGGCGTGGCCCGTCGTCGAGATCGCGTCGCTCAGCGTCGCGACGCGGTCGGTCAGGATGGATTGCAGGCGGCCGTCCTGGTCGCGGAAGCGCTCCGCCAGCGCCGGCGCTGGCGGCGGCGGCGGGGCCGTGCGGATGGAGGCGATCAGCTGGCTCCGCTCGCCCAGCACGCGCGCGGCGCCGCCCAGGTCCCCCGTCTCCAGGGCGTAGACCAGGCGGTCGCCGGCGTCGAGGGCGGCGGTGTAGAGGCAGGGGCCAGCGGTGCGTTCGGGGGCGTTCACAGAGGTCGTGGGCTAGAAGAAGAACAAGCTGTTGAGGGAGGTCTGCTGCGCTTGGGCCTGGGTCGCGATGACCTCGAGCTGGGCGAACTGGTCGCGCAGGGTGGTCTCGCGCCGGCTGAGCTTGGCGTCCCAGCGCTCGATCTGGGAGCCCAGCGTGCGGATGCGGGCGTCGGCGCCCTCCTTGCGCCGGGCGATGGTGCCCTGGCTGCCCAAGAGCCCGTCGATGCGGTCGCCCAGGCGCGCGCCCGGCCCGCCGTCGGCCGAGAACAGCGCGCCGACGGCGGCCGGCGAGGCCGCCAGCGCGGCGTCCAATGCGGCGGGGTCGCTCAGCTTGAGCGTGCCGTCGCGCTCGGTCGTGATCCCGAGGTCGGCCAGCCGGAGGCCGCCGGAGCCCTGGGAGAGGTCCGTCCGCAGCCCCAGGCGCAGGCCCGTCATGGCCGCGTCGCCGGCCAGCTCGCCCCGCTTGCCGGAGTCGGCGTCGACCTTGGTCTTGGTCGTCAGGAACGTGTTCAAGCCGTTGTACGCCTCGATGAACGCGTCGACCTCGGAGCGCATCCCCTTGACGTCGGCGCCGACGGTGAGCGCCGACGCCTGGTCGGTGACCTTGGACAGCGTCAGGGTGACGCCGTCGAGCGCGTCGGCGACGGTGTTGGAGTCGCGGTAGATCGAGAGCCCGTCGAGCGTGAACGCGGCGTTGAGCGCCGAGTCCTGGGCGCCGGTCCCGACGTCGTAGACGGCCCCGCCGCCGGCCCCCTGGCGGACGTCGGCGCGGTTGACCTCTAGGGCCGCCAGGACCCCGTCGGGGTCGTCGAACTGCAGGCGCTGGCCGTAGCCGGTCGCCAGCCCGCGGACCGACAGCCGCGCCGTCCCGCTGGTCTCGCGCACGACCGACGCCGAGACGCCCGTCCCCTCCGCCAGCCGGCCGTCGGCGCGCGCGGCCTGGGTCGCCGAGGTGACGGCGGCAGCCAGGCCGGCGAGCACGTCGTCGTTGGTCGCGCCCTCCGGCGGCGTGTAGCGGACGCCGAGCGCGACGGCCTCGCCTTGGGGCTGGGCGATCCGGATCGTGAACGACCGCTCGCCCATCACGGCCGGGTCGCCGGCGTCCGCGAACAGGGCGGCGACGTCGGCCCCGTCGCGCTCGACCTGGCGGGACAGGCGCGCGTCGGCCCGGGCCAGCCGGGTGACCTGGATCTCGTGCTGGCCCGGCGCCGCGCTGCTGGCGGCCGTGGCCGAGAAGCCGGCGTCCTCCGCCGCGCTGGCGGCGCGCGCGGCGAAGGGCGAGCGGAAGGGGTCGCGGAGCTTGTCCAGGACCGTGTCCAGCGCCGAGGCCCGGCTGCCGAAGTCGCTCAGGATGCCCTTGAAGACGGTCTGCTCGGTCTGCGCCGCGCGCAGCTTGAGGCGCGGCTGCGACTCGATGGACAGCGTCTGGCTGATGAGCTGCTCGTAGAGCGAGCCCGAGTTGGCGAGTCTGGCGAGGTTGACCATCTAGGCGGCCGGGGCCAGGGCCGACCGGCGCCACGCGTCGCGCAGGCCGTCGAGCACGTCGCCGACGGCGTCGAGGTCGCCCGTGGAGGTCGCGCGGATGCCCCAGTCGTACAGGTCGCGGAGGTTGGCCGCGATCTCGCCGCCGCGCTCCATGTCGAGGGCGCCGGTTAGCTCGACCAAGGCCCGGCGCGTCCGGGCGGCGTCGCCCGCCTTGGCGGCGGTCACGCCGATGCCGTAGAGCTTGTCGACGAGTTCGACGGGGGAGGCGGAGCGCACGGACTGCTGCTGGTACTGGCGGAGGGGGTTGACGGGCATGGGTCAAGCAAGGGGTGTTCCGGAGTGCGGCGGTCGCCGCCCTACCCGGTTGATCGTAGGGGCGCCGCCGACCTTTACCGCCAGTGGGAAAAAAGTCCGGCCCCCCCGCTCAGAGCGGAGGGGCCGGAGGACAGGGTCCCGGTTGGTCGCCAGAACCAGGGTCCCACGGAGGCCCCTGTCCTGGTCTGTGCCCCCTAGAAGAACGAGAGGACGGACTGGGGCGCCGCGTTCGACTGGGCGAACATGGCCGAGCCGGTCTGCTGCAGGATCTGGAGCTTGACGATCTCCATCTGCTCCTTGGCGAAGTCGGCGTCGGCGATCCGGCTGTTGGCGGCCTCGTAGTTGTTCATCGAGGTCTCCAGGTTCTGCGCCTTGAAGTCGAGGCGGTTCTGGACGTCGCCCAGGCCCGAGGCCACGGAGTTGACCTTCGTGATGGCCGCGTCGATGGTGTCGAGCGCCGTGGCCACGCCGGCGTCCGTCGTGAGGTCGACGCTGCTCGTGAACACCTCGGGCGGGCCGGCCGCGACCGTCCCCAGGCCCAACGTGTTGACGCCCAGCTGGCCCACGGTGGCGCCGAACCGGTCCGCGCTCGACGCGCCGACCTGGAACGTCAGGTCCGTGTCCGCCGTGTCGGAGAACAGCTTGGTGCCGTTGAACTCGGCGCTGCCCAGGATGTCGTTCACCTCGGCCGAGAGGGCCTCGACCTGCGACTGGATCGCGGCGCGCTCCTCGGTGCCCATCGACGAGTTGCCGGCCTGGATCGCCTTCTCCTTGATCGTCTGCAGGATGTCCATCGTCGAGCCGATCGAGCCCTCGGCGACGGTCAGCATGGACTTGGCGTCGCCGATGTTGCTCAGCGCCTGGGCCTGGCCGCGCGTCTTGGCCGTCAGCTTGTTGGAGATCGTGAACCCGGCCGAGTCGTCGCCGGCGGAGTTGATCTTGGAGCCGGTCGAGAGCCGGAGCTGGCGCATCCCGATCTCGTTCGAGGTCTTGTTGAGCGACGTCAGCGAGAGGGCGGCCTGGGTGTTGGTGTTGATGCGGAAGGACATGGTCGGAGCGGGGTGGGGGGGGAGGTTCTGGCGAGCCGGGTGATCCGGCCTCTGCCCCACTGATCGAAGCCGCCCCCCGGCCCTTTACCCCGAGCGCGGTCGGACCGGAGTTTTTCCGTTCATCCGCGCGCGAAGGAACGCCACCGTTCCCCGGCCCCGCTCGCGAGCGCCACGCGTCCCGGCAGTCACTCGGCTAGCCCCACTCCGACGGTTATCAGCTGCCGGGTCCACCGCTGCCCCCACGCTGGCTCCGCCTTCCTCCTGGAGTCCCGCGCGTACGGGAGCGATGGCGGTAGGATGAAGAGACGGCACCAGCCCCGGCCAGGTCGTCCGCCGGACGGACCGCACGCGACGGCCCGTGGAGAAGCGCCTAGGACGCCACTGTGCCGAATGCCTCGCGGGCGACGTGCGAACCGAACCCACCGCCCGCCCCGCTGGCGGAAGCGGCCGCCAGTCGTCCGGAGCGACCGAGGACCCTCTACCGGAGGTAGTTCAGGATCGACGTCTGCACCGAGGTCGCCGTCGCCCGGAGCGCGGCCTCCAAGGCGGTCTGCTGGCGCTGGTTCGCGCCGAGCACCTGGGCCAGGTCGATCTCCTCGATGCTCGCGCGCTGCTCGCCCAGGATGAGGTCCTGCGTCTCGACCTGCGTCCGCGCACGGGCCAGCGAGCTCGCGACCGTCCCGTTGCGCCCGCCCAGGCGGGCGTAGTGGTCCACGCCGGCCTGGACGCCTTCGAGCGCCGTCCGCACCGCGTCCTGGTCCCCGCTGCGGATGGCGGCCGCGAGCGCCCCCAGCCGGTCGGGCGCCGAGACCCCGCCCACCTCCAGCGCGCCGACCACGTTGACGGCGACCGCCAGCCCGGGCGCGACCTCGCGGTCGCGCCGGCCCGAGAAGTCGCCCGCGGCGACCGCCCCGCTGGCGGCGTCGATGGGCGCGGTGTCCGTCGCGTTGCCGGCGAACAAGTGCTCGCCGTTGCTGGTGGCGTTGAGGCGGCTGATGGCCTCCTCGCGCAGGCCGTCGACCTGAACCGCGAACGACTCCAGGTCCAGGACGCCGTTGGCGGCGCGGATGCCGAACTCGTTGGCCGACGCGAAGATGTCGCTCAGGCTGTTGAGCTCCGTCTGCGTCCGGTCGGTCCAGGCCTGGGCCGCGTCGATGGTGCGCTGGTACTGCGCCAGCCGCCCCTGCATCCGCTCCAATCCGCGCGCCTGGGCGTAGCCGGTCGGGTCGTCGGACGGCTTCTGGATGCGGAGCCCGGTCGCCAGCTGGCCGTTGAGCTCGGCCGAGCGAGCGCGTGCGCGGCCGAGCGCGCGCTCGGCGGTGCCTTGGGCGACCGAGCGGGTCAGGGCGGACTGGATAGGGCGGGGCATTACAGCGTGAGCAAGGTGTCGAACAGCGACTCCGCGGTCTGGAGCACGCGCGCCGAGGCGGCGTAGGCCTGCTGGTAGCGGATCAGGTGGGTCATCTCCTCGTCCAGCGAGACGCGCGAGACGCCGTCGCGCAGCGCCTCCGCCTGGGCTGAGACCGCCGCGTTGCCCCGGGCCGCCGCCGACGCCGTTCGCACCCGGGCGCCGATGCCGCCCAGCAGCTCTACCGCGCTGCCGTTGACGGACTCGCCCAGCGCCGCGATGCCGAGCGCGACCGAGCCGTCGCCCCGCCCGGACGTTCCGGCTGCGATGGCGTCGGGGTCGCTGATCGCGACCGCGATCGAGGCGGCCGTCGTGCCGGCGGGGTCGAAAAAGTCGCGGCCCGACGCGCCGTCCAAGCCGGAGCCGGCGCCGTGCGCCGCGTTGACGCGCGAGACCAGGTCGCTCGCGATCGCGTCGAGCGACTGCCGAGCGCCAGGGATGGCCGATCCGAGCACGTCGATCTGCGCGCCCAGGGCTCCGCCCTCGATGGCGTCCAGCCGCAGGGGGCGGGAGCCGCCGTCGGCGAACAGGCCTAGGGTGCCGGCGGCGTCGGTGCCCAACCGCACCGGGCGGGCCTCGCTGTCCTGCACCGCCACCATCCCGTCGATGGAGACGGTCACGGAGCCGTTCGCTTGGGGCTGGATCGCGATGGGCGCCAGGCCGGCCAGCTCGTCGAGCAAGAGGTCGCGGCGGTCCAGGGCGTCGGGGTCGGGCACGCCCTGGCTGGTGGAGCGCTGGACGGCCTTGTTGAGCGCGGCGACCTCGGCGAAGATGGCGTTGGCGCGGTCCACGGTCGCCCCGAGGTCGGTGCGGACGGCGTCGCCGTAGCGCTGGAGCCGGTCGTCGGCGGAGCGCAGGGTGCTGGCGAGGTGGTTCCCGGCCGCCAGCAGGGCGTCGCGCGAGCCGTCGTCGGCCGGGGCGCTGGCCACGCCCGACCACGCGTCGAAGAACCCGCCGATGGCGCCTAAGAACGCGTCGCCGCCGTCGGCCGCCAGTTGGGCCTCCAGGCCCGAGAGCACGGCCGCGCCCTCGCCGGCGCCGCCCGCCCCGGCCCGGCCCCGGCGCACGGCCGAGTCCAGGATCCCGCTCCGCGCCCGGTCGAACGACTCGACGGCCACGCCGCTGCCGGCCATCGGCATGGAGTGGAACACGACGCCGCGCCCGACCGGCCCCGGCGAGCGGAGGTTGACGGTCCGCCGGGAGTACCCGGGCGTCTCGACGTTGGCGACGTTGTTGCTCGTCGCCTGCGTGGCCGCCTGGCTGGCGAGCAGCGACTGGCGGGCCGTGTTGAACAGGCTGTTGAGGCTCATGGCTAGCCGGTCTGGTGGAGGCGCCCGGCGCCGGCCGCGGCGCCGACGGCGCCAGTCGCGGTGTAGACGTGGGCCGTCGGCGGGGCGGACATCTGCTGCCACGCGCCGATCAGGTCCCGGCCCAGGGCGACGGCGTGCTCGAGCGCGAACGTGAGCTCGTCGCAGGCCTGCTGTGCGCCTCGCGGGCGGCGGCCTCCAGCACGGCGCGGTCGTCGGCGCGCTCGCCGCCAGCGGTGCGCCGGGCGCGGTCGCGGCGGCGGCGGTCGAGGTCGGCGACGGCGTCGAGCGTCAGGGCCGAGGCCGCCTCAAAGCGGTCCGGGGTCCCGTCGCGCAGGGCGTCGAGCTGCTGGCGGGCGCCGGCGGCGATGGCCGCCAGCGACTCGCATTCGGGGGCGTAGAGTGAGGTCATGGGGTCGGGGCCTAGGGGTGATCGAAGGAAACCGGCGGCGCTTTAGCGGGCTGATACATCCGCAGCGCTTCGTCCATCGTCATCGGGCGCGAGCCGGGTGGGCGCGAGGGCGGCGCGGGCTCCGGGTCCGGCATCTGGGCGGGCGCAGCCGAGGGCGCCGCCTCCGCTGGGGCCTCGGGCGGCAGGCGTCCCGACCGGCGCCACTGCGCGATCATCAGGTCGGCCACGCCGAACGTGCCGCTCTCGACCAGGTGGTCGGTCAAGGTGTCGGTCAAGGTGTCGCGCTGGAGGTCGGCCTGGCCGGTCATCCCCCCCTCGGGCCCGCCGTCGAACAGGTCCTTGGTCATGACCTCGACGAACTGGCGCACCAGGACCGACTCGAACTGCCGTGCCGCCTCCTCGGGCGACTCGGCAGAAGGTTGCGCTGCACTGGCGGAGGCCGTGGGCAGGGCGGAGGAGAGGGGGGAGACCGGGTTCATAGCGGTTAGAGGACGACGAGCTCGCCTTGCAGCGCGCCCGCCTGGTCGATGGCCTGGAACACCGCGATCACGTCGCGCGCCGTCAGCCCGAGCTCGTTGAGCGCCGCCGCCAGCTCGGCGACGTTGGTGTTGGGCCGGAGCACGACCGACTCCGCGGGCCGCTGGTCGATGCCGACCGAGCCGACGCGCTCGTTGACCGTCCGGCCCCGGCGCGCGAACGGCTCGGGCTGGGAGATCACGGGGTCCACGGCCGTCGAGATCGTGAGCGAGCCGGACGTGATCATGACCTCGCCGATCGTGACCTCGCCGCCGGCCACAACCGTCCCGGTCCGCTCGTTGACCACGACGCGCGCCGGCGCGTCCACGTCCACGCGGACGCCTTCGAGGGCGGCCATCAAGCCGGCCGGGCCGCCCGCGTCGGCGGGCACCTCGACGCGCACCAGCCCGGGGTGGACGACCGTCGCGGCGCCGTCGAACAGGCCGTTGACGGCCTCGGCCACGGACGCGGCATTCGTGTAGTCGGGCTGGCGGAGCACGAGGTCGAGGGGGCCGGTCGGCAGCGCGACGCCGCTCGCGCGGACGACGGAGCCGCCGTTGGGGACGCGGCCGGTGTTCGTCGGCCCGGTCCGCTGGGACGTGCCGGCGGCGGACGCCAGCAGCGTGCCCGTCAGCACGGGGCCCTGGGCCATCGCGTAGACCTCGCCGTCGGCGGCCATGTCCTGCAACGGCGTCATGAGCAGGATCCCGCCCGACAGCGAGCGCGCGTCGCCGAGCGAGGCCACGGTCACGTCGACGGCCGAGCCGGGCCCGGCGAACGGGTCGAGCGTGGCCGTCACCATCACGGCGGCGGCGTTGCGCGAGCCCAGGTAGGCCGGGTCCACGGCGACGCCGAACCGCTGGAGCATGTTGGCGATGCTCTGCACGGTGTAGGGCGAGCTGGAGCGGCCCCGGGCGCGGTCGCCGGTCCGGTCCAACCCAACGACGATGCCGTAGCCGAGCAACTGGACGGGCGCGGCGCCGGCGGGCACCACCATCTCCTTGATCCGCGCCGACCCTTGGGCCGACGCGGCGGAGGCGCCGAGCGCCAAGGCGAGAAGCAGAAGGAGGGGTTTCATGGGGCGGTTCATGAGCCTGCGGAGGCGCCGAACACGACGGCGCCGATCAGGACGGCGGCGGTCCCGACGAGCGTCAGGAAGCGCGGCTGGAGGAACCGTGAGCCGCCTCCGCCTTCCTGGCGGTAGGCCACGTCGGCGCCTGCGATCTGGTGCGAGAGCACGGTGTTGCCCGTGCTCACGTCGGCCGGGCGGACCAGCCCGCTCACCGACATCAGGTGGACGGCGCCGTCGACGTTCAGCCGCCGCTCGCCCTCGATCTGCAGGTTGCCCGCGGGGTCGACGGCCACGACGCGCGCCGTGATCGTGCCCGCGAGCAGGTCGCTCTGAACCGTCTGGTTGTCGGCGTCCGACTGCGCGCCCACCTGGGCGTCGACGCCGAAGAAGCCGCCCATGGTCGCCGAGCCCGACCCGGCGATCTGGTTGGTCCGCGACGCGTTGCTGCGCGACTGGCGGCGGGCCTGGGTGCGCTCGGCGAGGATGACCGTGAGCAGGTCGCCGGCCTGGTAGGCGCGGACGTCGGCGTAGAGCGAGGTCGCGCGGCGCGGCGTCGGCGGGGCCTCGACGGGCACGTCGGTCTGGGCGACGGCGGGGGCCGCCAGCGCAAGAATGAGCAGGAGTCGGAGCATGAGGGGGGAGTTAGAGGGTGCCGGACCAGTCGCCCTGGCCGGGCGCGGTCAACAGGACGCGGTGGGTGGCGCCGTCGCAGGTCGCGCGGACGGTCTCGCCGACGGCGCCGCGCTCGCGCGAGACGCAGTCCAGCGTGACGCGGACGGCGCCCCGGCGGTAGCGGACGCGGACGGGCGCGCGGGACTCGACCGCCGCGGGCGGCTCGACCAGTCGCGCGGTCAGGGGCGTGCCGGCGCGCAGGCTGCGCCGCGCCGTCCACCCGGCCAAGCCGTTGGGGGGCAGCGGGTCGCGGAGGGCCGTGACGTCGACGCGCTCGGCGGTGACAGAGACGGCCTCGCCCCGCCCGGCGTCGGCCGCCAGCACGGCGACGGTGTCGTAGACGGCCACGTCGAGGTACGCCCACCCCGCCTCGGCCCATCCGCTGGCGGTCTCGGCGAGCACGGTCGCGGAGACGCGGCCCTTGGGCGCGGGCTCCTGAAACTGGACGCGCAGCGGCGGCGCGGCCGCCCGGGCGCTCGGGCTCAGACGGACGACGCGGACCCGGGCATCGGGCCAGACGCTGGCGAGGGCGGCGGTCGCGGCCTCCGCTACATCTGGGTTGCCCTGTACGACCGAGGACGATCCCCTCTCCACCCCTTGGGGGGAGAGGGGGAGGGGGGAGCTCCGGTGTGTCTCCGATCCCTCCAGCGCAGCCACAGAACCCCTCACCTTGTCCCTGGCGGACGCCGTCGCTAGCGCGGTCTCCCCAGGGAGAGGCGACGTCGCAGGTTGGCCTGAGACGCAGCCGTGCGACGCGTCGCCGAACGGATCGGCCGGCTCGAGCTCGACGGGTGCGAGCTCCGCCGGCCCGCCAAAACCAACCGCCAGTTGGGCAAGCAGGGGCAGGATCAGGGTCACCGCTTGACGCCGTTGGCGATCTGGAGCATCTCCTCGCCGGCCTGCACCATCTTCGAGTTCAGCTCGTAGGCGCGCTGGCTCGCGATCAGGTCCACCATCTCCTGGACCACGTCCACGTTGGACGCCTCCAGGAAGCCCTGCTGGATCGTGCCCAGGCCGTCCTCGCCGGGGGGCGCCACGACGGGCTCGCCGCTGGCCTCGGTCTGGGCGAAGAGGTTGCCGCCCATCGCCATCAGCCCGGCGGGGTTCTGGAACCGCGCGAGCTCGACCTGGCCGAGCTCGACGGGCTCCGGCTCGCCGGGCAGCCGGGCGCGGACGGTGCCGTCGGCCTGGATCTGGACGTCGAGCGCGTCCGGCGGGACCTCGATGCCGGGGTCGAGCGCGAACCCGCTCTGGGTCACCATCGTGCCCTCGGCGGTGAGCGTGAACGCGCCGTCCCGGGTGTAGGACCGGCTGCCGTCGGGCATCTGGACGGCGAAGAAGCCGGCGCCGTTGACGGCCAGGTCGAGCCCGTTGCCGGTCTCGCTCAGGCTGCCCTGGGTGAACGTCCCGACCGTCGCGACGGCGATCGCCCCATGCCCCATCTGCAACGTCGCCGGCGGGGCCGCCCCGTCCTCCCCGCCAGCGGCGCGGATGCGCTGGTAGAGCAGGTCCTGGAACGCCACGCGCGACTTCTTGAAGCCGGTCGTGTTGGCGTTCGCCAAGTTGTTCGCGGTGTTGTCGACGCTCGTCTGTTGAGCGCTCATGCCGAGGGCGGCGGTGCGGAGGGCGCGGAGCATGTCTTGGGTGGGGGAGGGTGGGGGCGGGTCTAGAACGAGCCCAGGTCGCGGGTCACGGCGCCCAGCGTCTCGTCGGTGGCGGTGAGCGCCTTCTGCTGGGACTCGAACAGGCGGACGTGGGACATCATCTCGACCATCTCGCCGACGGCGTCGACGTTGGAGGCCGCGATGAAGCCCTGGCGGACGCGGCCCTCGCCGGGCTGGACGGCCACGCCGCCGGCGTCGAACGAGGCGCCATCGAGCCGGACCAACTGGCCCGGGTCGAGCACCTCGACGGTCTGGATCCGCCCGACCAGGGCGCCGCCCACTCGGACGTCGCCGCCGGTGGTGACGGCGATCTCGCCGCCCGAGGGCGGCAACGTCAGCCGTGCGCCGTCGTCGCGCAACAGCGCGTGGCCCTGGGGCGAGCGGACGGTCCCGTCGGCGGACAGCACGAAGGAGCCGGCCCGGGTGTAGCGGGTGCGCCCGTCGTCGCCTTGGACGGCGAAGAAGCCGTTGCCTTCTAGGGCCAGGTCGAGCGCGTTGCCGGTCTCGACGAGCGAGCTGGCGGTGACGTCGGCGATCTGGCCGGCCACGCGCGTGCTCTGGGGCGCGCCCTCGGCGTCGATCCGCTCTCGGAGCGCGGTCGCGAAGGAGCGGTCGCGGAGGTAGCCGGTCGTGTTGGCGTTGGCCAAGTTGCTCGCCACGCGGTCCTGGCGCTGGGACAGCTCGGCCATCGAGGCGGCGGCGTTTCGCAGGCGGAGGAGCATCGGGCACGGGGTGGGTTCCCCCGCCCCGGTGCAAAGCGTCCGCCAGTCGCGCTCAGGCCGCCCTGCGCGGACTGCGCGGGGTTGGGCGGGCACAAGTTGCCATCGCTCGGCAACCGGTTCCGCCTACGGCCCTGGTGCGGGCTCCTTGTACTGGCGGGGCGCCTCCGCCAGTCGGGCGCGCACAAAAAAGCGGCCCTCCCGGTGGGAAGGCCGCTCGTCGCGTTCGCAGGTGCCCGGGACTGGACTCGAACCAGCACGGATTTTACTCCACACGCCCCTCAAGCGTGCGTGTCTACCAATTTCACCACCCGGGCAGGGGGGGCTGACGCCGAAAGAACGAGCCGGGCGGCCGGCGAGGGTGACTCCGGTAGGGCTCGAACCTACGACCCGCTGGTTAAAAGCCAGCTGCTCTGCCAACTGAGCTACGGAGTCGGTGCCAAAGGCGCGGCGCCGCGCCCGGCGGGCAGACGACGAAGGTAGGACGACGCCCGGCGGACGGCAACGGGGCCGTGTGGAGCGCAGGCAAAGACGGTCCGGCGCATCCTGCGCGCGCGCGCGCCGTAGCAACGCCCCGTCTCCCAACCGACTCCGATGCGCGCCTCCCTGCTCCTCTTCGCTCTCCTCGCCCTCCCCGCCATGGCCCAGGCCGACGTCGAGGTGACCTTCGGGAGCGCCCCCGGCGTCACGCTGGCGGGCACCGTGAGCGTGCCCGACGGACCGGGCCCGTTCCCCGCCGTCGTGCTGGTGTCCGGGTCGGGCTTGCAGGACCGCGACGGGGGACCGGACAACGCGCTGGCTCCCGCCGGCTTCCGGATGTATCGCGACCTCGCCGAAGGCCTCCGCCAGGCGGGCGTGATGGTGCTCCGCTACGACGAGCGTGGCGCCGGGGCCAGCACCGCCGGGCCGGAGCCCCAGGACGTCACGACGCTGGACTACGCCGCCGACGTCGCCGCCGCCGTCCGCCTGCTCGCCGAGCGAGACGACGTCCGGTGGATCGGGGTCGTGGGCCACAGCGAGGGCGGGCTGATCGCCCCGATGGTGGCGAACGACGAGGGCGCCGTCGACGGCATCGTGATGGTGGCCGGGCAGGGCGTGAGCGGGCGCGAGGTGATCCTGGAGCAGAACCGCGTCGGGCTGGCGGGCGCCGGCGTCAGCGCCGAGGCGACCGACGCCTTCGTGGCCGACGTCGACGGCGTGTTCCAGGCACTGGCCGCTACGGCCGGCGCGCCCCTCGACGACGCGGCGCTGGAGCCGATCCGAGCCGACTTCGAGGCCGCGTTCGCGGGCCTCCCGCCCGAGGAGGCCGCCAAGCTGGGGCTGACCGAGGCCCTGATCCCGATGGTCGTGGCTCAGCAGATGCAGGCGGTCCAATCGGCGTGGTTCCGGACGTTCTTGTCGCTCGACCCCGCCGAGCACGTCCGGGCGCTGGAGGTGCCCGCGCTCGCGCTCTACTTCGAGCTCGACACCCAGGTGTCGGTCGGCGCCAACGCCGGCCCGATGCGCCAAGCGCTCTCGGCGTCGGGCAGCCCCGATTGGCAAGTGACGACGCTGGACGGGATCAACCACCCCATGCAGCGCGCCGAGACCGGGGCCGCCGCGGAGTACCGGACGCTGGCGGCCACCATCGACCCCGCCGTGCCCGCCGCCATCGCCGACTGGGTGCTGGCGACCGCCGGCGAGTAGCGAACGCGGCGCGCCCGGCCCCCGCCAGCGGGGCGCGATCTGGGGAGGTGCCCCGTTGACACCGGCGCACGCTCCGTGCACCTTAGCCCGCCCCACGCCCCCCGTCCTATGCGCCGCCTGCTCCTCCCCCTCGTTCTCGTCGCCCTCGCCTCCGCAGCTCAGGCGCAAGGCTTGCCCGCCGACGCCCGCGCGGTCCTGGGCGACTGGGTCACCTACAACGACGAGGGGACGGAGGCGCAGTCGGTGGTCCGGATCACCGAGAGCAACGGGGTCCTGCAGGGGCGGATCGTCCGCGTGCTGCCGACCGAGCAGTACCCCACCCCCCAGTTCCGCTGCGACGACTGCGAGGGCCGCTACGAAGGCGCCGACCTCCGCACGGTCCCGCTCATCGAGGGCATGACCTGGGACGAAGACGAGTTCTCGGGCGGGCGGATCACCGACCCCACGAACGGCCGCCGCTACCGCGGCCTGCTGCGGCTGGAGAGCGCCGACCGGCTGCGCGTCCGCGGCTTCGTCGGCGTCCGCGCTCTGGGTCGCACCCAGGTCTGGCGCCGCGCCCGCTAAGGGCTTGGGTCTCTCGCCCCGCGCTGGCGGGGCGCTTCCGCCCGTAGGTCGGGCCCTCCGGGTGGCCGGCGGCGAGCGCTAC
>CAWBJZ010000003.1:0-140675 GCA_963789285.1 Rubricoccaceae bacterium | reverse complement strand
GCGTCGTCGGGCAGCGACTCGTGGTAGATCTGGCCGCCGAGCGCCTCGAACTGCCGGCTCTTCTCGCGCATCCCCTCGGGGATGGCCGCCTCCACGTCCACGCCGTGCTCGGCCGCGTAGTCGCGGACGTCCTGGGTGATCTTCATCGAGCAGAACTTCGGCCCGCACATCGAGCAGAAGTGGGCCACCTTGGCCGCTCTCCTTGGGCAGCGTCTCGTCGTGGAAGGCGCACGCGCGCTCGGGGTCGAGCCCGAGGTTGAACTGGTCCTGCCAGCGGAACTCGAAGCGGGCCTTCGACAGCGCGTTGTCGCGTGCCTGCGCGCCCGGATGACCCTTCGCGAGGTCGGCGGCGTGGGCGGCGATCTTGTAGGTGATCACGCCCTCGCGCACGTCGTCCTTGTTCGGGAGCCCCAGGTGCTCCTTGGGCGTGACGTAGCACAGCATGGCGCACCCGAACCACCCGATCATGGCCGCCCCGATGCCCGACGTGATGTGGTCGTAGCCGGGCGCGATGTCGGTCGTGAGCGGGCCGAGCGTGTAGAACGGGGCCTCGCCGCACCAGTCGATCTGCTTCTGCATGTTCTCCTGGATCATGTGCATCGGCACGTGGCCCGGCCCCTCGTTCATCACCTGGACGTCGTGCGCCCAGGCGGTCTTGGTCAGCTCGCCCTGGACGTAGAGCTCGGCGAACTGGGCGTCGTCGTTGGCGTCCTGGATCGAGCCCGGCCGCAGGCCGTCGCCGATGGAGAAGGAGACGTCGTAGGCGGCGCAGATCTCGCAGATCTCGTCCCAGTGCGTGTAGAGGAAGTTCTCGCGGTGGTGCGCCAGGCACCACTTGGCCATGATCGAGCCGCCGCGGCTGACGATGCCGGTCCGCCGGCTGGCGGTGAGCGGGACGAAGCGCAGGAGCACGCCGGCGTGGATCGTGAAGTAGTCCACGCCTTGCTCGGCCTGCTCCACCAGGGTGTCCGCGAACAGCTCCCACGTCAGGTCCTCCGGCGTCCCGCCGACCTTCTCGAGCGCCTGGTAGATCGGGACGGTCCCAATCGGCACCGGCGAGTTCCTGAGGATCCACTCGCGCGTCTCGTGGATGTGCTGGCCGGTGCTGAGGTCCATGACCGTGTCCGCGCCCCAGCGCGTGGCCCACGTCAGCTTCTCCACCTCCTCGGCGATGCTCGACGTGACGGCCGAGTTGCCCATGTTGGCGTTGATCTTGACCAGGAAGTTGCGGCCGATGGCCATCGGCTCCAACTCCGGGTGGTTGACGTTGGCCGGGATGATGGCCCGGCCCCGCGCCACCTCCGAGCGCACCCACTCGGGCGTGATCTCGCGCGGGATCGCCGCGCCGAAGCTGTTGCCGGCGTGCTGCTCGAACAGGCCGGGGTCGCTGGCCCGCAGCGCGTCGAGGTCCTGCGCCTCCCGGATGGCGACGTACTCCATCTCGGGCGTCACGACGCCCTGGCGCGCGTAGTGAAGCTGCGTCACGGTCCGCCCGGCCTTGGCCCGGCGCGGCTGGCGGACGTGCTCGAAGCGCAGGTGCTCGGTCTTGGCGTCGTCGGCCCGCTGCCGTCCGAACTCGCTCGACAGCGCCGCCAGCGGCTCGGTGTCGCCGCGCTCTCGGATCCAGGCCCCGCGCACCGACGGCAGCCCGGCGCGCAGGTCGATGGCGGCGTCGGGGTCGGTGTACGGCCCGGAGCAGTCGTAGACCGGGATCGCCGGGTTGGCCTCGTCACCGAAGGAGCCCGTCGTCGGAGCCTGGTCGATGACGCGCATGGGCACGCGGAGGTCGGGGCGCGAGCCGGTCACGTAGACCTTGCGGCTGCCGGGCAACGGGCGCCGGACCTCGTCCGACAGCTCGGTCAGGCGGTCCTTGGTGGCGGCGTTGGCGGCGCGCTTGGCGGCGGCGGTCGTGGGCATCTCCATGTCGGCGTTCAAAAGGGGGGAGGACTGGGTACTGGCGGGGCGCTTCCGCCAGCGCGGCGGGCTACAGCGCGAGCCGGTTGGTCCAGTACACGTCGGCGCCGGGCGTCTCCTCGATCAGGCCGCGCTCGGCCATCCAGGCCTCCAGCTTGGCGTAGTAGTCGGCGCTCATCGAGAAGTCGTGCGTGAAGCACGGGACGGTGGCGTCGTAGATCGCGCCCGTGAGCGTGTCGCCCGGGTCGGAGTCGGTCATGCGGAAGTAGACCTCGCGCGCGGCGGCGGGGTCCTGCTTGACCGCGTCCACGCCCCGGCGCAGCACGCGGACGAGTGCTTGGAACGTCTCGCGCTCGGCCTCGAGCTTGTCGGGGTGCGTGATGAGCACGAGCTGGCAGAAGTCGGGCACGCCCCAGTCCTTGAGCGAGAACAAACGGACGTCGAGCCCGCGGTGCCGCGCCTCGACGATCTCGAAGTTGTGGAACACCAGCGTCGCCACGTCCGCCTTGCCCTTGGCGAGCGCGTCGGTGTGGTAGAACGAGTTGCCGACGCGGCCGTAGCCGTCTTCGGTGCCGGTCGGCCCGCCGTCGGCCTCGACCATCGTCGCCACGATCGCCGGCCCGCCCTCGCCGGGCGCGCCGGGGTACTGGATCCGCTTGCCCACCATGTCGCGCGGGCGCTCGATCTCGGCCCGAGCCATCACCCCGCCGTTGGTGTGCAGGAAGCGGGCGAACCCGACGCACAACTCGCCCTTGGCCCGGTCCTCGACCAAGTGGAGCGGCTCGGTGACGGCGCAGTCCATCTCGCCCTTCTCGATGGCCTGGACGGCGTCGAGGTGCTCCTCGGGCTCGATGAGTTCGACGTCGAGCCCGGCGTCGGCGAACCAGCCGCGGTCCTGGGCGAGCAAGAAGGGGACGTGGTCCGGGTTGAGGAACCACTCGAGTCCGAGGCGCAGGCGGGTCATGGGGCTGTCCAGAGGTGGAGGGTCTGGAAGCCGGGCGCGCCCCGAGGCGGGGTTCGTCCCCGCATCTGCGGGGACGGGCCGCCAGTGGCCCGGAAGCTCTCCCTACGCCGGTACGAACCGGATCAGGTGCGGAGGGTCTGTCTCAGTCCGGCGCTGCCGTGGCAGGCGGGACACCCCTGGCTTCCGACGCTAACCTACCACCGCGACGCCCGACTGGCGAGTGACGCCAGCGGGCAGGTGGAACGGCTGCGGGCGTGTCGCCTACCACCGCCATGACCGACGCCCTCCGCCTGCTCTCCGACGAACGCGGCGCGTTTGCGGCCCATCTCGACGGCGCCTCGCGCGAGGCCCTCGATTGGCGGCCGTCACCGCGAGCTTGGTCGCTCGTGCTCGTGCTCGAACACCTCGTCCGCGCCGAGGAGGGGACGCTGTCGATTCTTGATAAGCAGGCGGCCAAGGGCGACAGCTTCCGAGATTTCGGAGCGCCCGACGGGGCCGCTCTTGCCAGGGTACTCGGCCGGCTCCACTCCGACCGCCGCTGGCAGATCCCCGAGCCCGTCGTCCCTGCTCTGACTCCAACCGGTGACGTGCCGCTCGCCGGGCTCCGCCAGACGTGGGGAGGCTTCGACGGTCGCTGGCAGGCGCTCGACGAGGCGCTCTCTGGCCCCCAGCGGACCGGCGGCATCTTCCGGCACGTCCACGCGGGTCCGATCACGGCTGAGGGCGCGGCTCGATTTACCGCCGCGCACGTGGCGCACCACCGCATGCAGGCCGAGCGGATCCGCGCCGCCGACGGCTTCCCCGGGTAAGCCGCCGCGCTGGCGGAGGACGTGCGCCCGAAGCTCCGCACACGCTGGTACGAACCAGATCAGACGAGGGGCTCCCTCTGGGTCTCAGGTGCTGTGGTAGATGGGACACCCCTAGCTCTCGCTGAAACCCCCACCGTGACACCCGACTGGCGACGCGCGCCGCCAGTCGAGCGGGGCGTTACTCCACCCGGCTCACTGTCACGGTCATCGAACCCGTGCGGCCTATGGCCTCCCCTCTGAAGTGAGTCGTCAAGGCCCGTAGACGGGCGTACCGCTCCATGACGGGCGAACTCGCGTCGACCGACTCGATTAATAGGGTCCCGCCCTCCTGGACGCGAAAGCGGACCCGGGCCGTGCCTGGGGCGAGATCCCTGAACGGGTCCGCCCCGGCTGCGACCTCGCTCCGGATCATGGCCTCGACGAACTCCCTTATGGTCCGCGCCTGGTCTACGAACGACTCCAGGTCGCCGGAGTACTCCGTGTCGCCGAAGATCGACGGCCCCCGCGTGCTGCCGACGACCAGGCGGTCGTCAGGCCGCTCTGCCGCGCCGTCCGGTCCGGGGAGCCGGAACGTGATCGGCAGCGCGAACCGCACCTTGACCGCTTGGCCGCGGTTGCGGGCCGGCTCGAACCGCAGCGTGCGCACGGCCTCCAGCGCCGCCTGGCTCAACATGTCGTCAGGCGAGCGCACGACCTGGGCGTCCGTCGTGCTCCCGTCCGTGTCCACCACGAACTGGACGATCACGCGGCCCTCGATGCCGGCCTGGCGCGCCAGCGGTGGGTACACCGGCTGGATCGAAGCCACGCCCCCGATGAGTTCCGGTTGGACCTCCGCCACGTTGAAGATTCCGTCCTCGTCGGGCTCCGACTGCGCGGCGATTCCCCCGGAGGCGGGCCCAACCGGTTGGGAGGCGTCCAGACGGAACGTGATGGGGAGAGAGAACCGGACGCGCACGGGCTCGCCCCGCTGCGTCCCCGGCTGGAACCGGGCGCTTTGGACGGCCTCGCGCGCCGACTGGTCTAGCGCCTCGTCCCCGGACGACCGAACGACCTGAAGGTCGGTCACCGTCCCGGTCTTGCTGACGACGAACTGGAGGATGGTCCGGCCCTCGATCCCGGCCCGCCGCTGGAGGGGCGGGTAGACGAGGCGGTCCTGGATGCCGGCGACCCCGCCGATTAGCTCGGGCTGGACCTCGGCCACGTCGAACACCTCGGTCGTGTCACGCGCGGCGCCAGAGCGGCGGTTCGACTTGGAGCGGACGAACCGTTTCAGCATCCCCCCCTCGTGGTGGACCACCAGTCGGGTGGCGCCGGTGTCGCCGCTGGGTTCGAAGTCCGCGTTGTCGGCGGCGCGTCGGGCAGCGTCGGCTCCGAGCCCTGGCTTGAGGTGGATGTTGATCTCGGGCCGTTCCCCATTTGTGTTAACTTCGATCCAGGCGACGTCCCCCGCCGGATCATCAGACGCCGGTGCCGCTGGCGGCGGGGGGGCGGAGGGTTGGGCCGTGGCGACGGCCAGGCTGGTGACCAGCACGAGAGCGGCGAGGCCGGAGAGCCGGCCCAGCCAAGCGAGTTGGAGGGAGCGGACGGGGGAGAGCGGGGTCATGGCGCCGATGCGGTGTTTGCGGGAAGAGGAGCCCCGCACGGTGCCCAGGGCGAGCGCCGGGGCGGGAGGTGTACGAGAAAGCAGGTCGGCAGGTGCGGCGCAAGCGCCCCGCTGGCGGCCGGCGCCAGCGGGGCGGATTGGGCCTGCAACGGCGAGCTCAGTCGCCGCGGACGTAGGTCGTGGTGAGCTCGAACGACCGTCCGGCGAGACCCGGAACGGCCGGGTACGTGAGCAGCCCGACGAGACCGCGCGACATGCCACCGAGTGTGTCGTTTGCCGACACCGTCTCGACGGACTCTGAGTCCAAGCGGCCTCGGTCGTCCAGGCGGAACCGGACGGTGGCCTGGGTGCCATCGGGCAGCGCGGGATTATTCTCGCGAACGATCTGCCCGCTCCCTACGAGCATCTTGTCGAACAGAGCAGTGTCGTCCCCAAACTGCGACGGGTCGAGGCCGCTGACCGTCAGGCGCGCGTTGGGGTAGCGCTCGTTGCGGGCTTGCGAGTCGGTCGGCGTCGTGCTGCCGGAGAGGCGGAACGAGATGGGGAGGGCGAACCGCGTCCGCACGGCCTGCCCGTCGTTGCGACCCGGCGTGAACCGGGCTGTCTCGACTACCTGGAGGGCCGCCTGATCGAGACCATCGTTTCCAGCCGTCCGGACCACGTCTGCCTCCTCGACTCGGCCGTCAGTTCCGACGACAAACTGGATGATCGCCCTACCCTCAACGCCGGCCCGGCGCTGGAGCTCTGGGTACTCGAGTCGGTCCATCAGGCCCTCGAGTCCGCCGATGAGCTCTGGCGGCTCGTCCACCATGTTGTAGACATCGGTCGTGTCGGTGCCCACAGCTTCCAACTTCCTAGCGGCGGCGGTCTCCTCAGTCCCGATAGCGGCAGGGGAGCGCTCGACGGCCGTCGTCGCGGTCGCGAGTGGGGCGTCAGGCTCTGGGGCGGGTGGGGTCATCGCGGTCACGCCAACGGCGACAGCGAGGAGGACGAGCAAGCCGCCGAGGCGGCCGAAGAGGCCAAGGCGGTGGGACTGGGCGGGGGAAAGGGGGGAGGTCATGGCGTCGATGCGGTGTTTGAGGGAAGAGGAGCCCCGCACGGTGCCCAAAGCGAGCGCTGGGGCGGGGCGGGAGGCGTACGAGAACAGCAGGTCGGCGTAGGTGCGGCGCAAGCCGGGGCGCGCCGCCAGGACGTCGGCGTCGGCCTGGCGCTCGCGGTCGAGGTCCAGGCCGCGGCCTAGCACCCAGGCTAGCGGGTGGGCCGCGAAGGCCGCCACCGTCGCGCGCTGCGCCAGGTGCCACGCGTAGTCGGCGCGGCGGACGTGGGCGACCTCGTGGAGCGCGGCCACGTGACAGGCGTCGTCGCCCAAGTCCCCGGGCAAGGCCACGACGGGCCGCCGCCAGCCAACCGTGAACGGCGCGACGCCGTCGGGCGCGACGGCCGCCGCGACGGGCCGCGCCACCCCGAGCCGCTGCCTAGCCGCGTCCACGGACGCCTGAGCGCCGGGGGTGGCGGGCATCAGCCGGCGGCGGAGCGTTGTGATGGCTGCCAGCGACCACACCAGCCGGGCCAGATGAACAGCCGCCAGTACGGCCGCCGCTACTACCGCCAGCCCCAACAGCACGTCCAGCAGTGGCGATCCCATCGGATCCGCGGGGGCAACTGGCGCGCTGCCGACGACAATGCCTGGGAGCCACACCACGTCCTGCGTCCACGCCGACACCGTCTGCACGGCAGAGGGCGCCAGGGCCCGTGTCATGGCCGGCACCAGAACCGCGAGGGGGAGTGCGGCGAGCACCGCCCCGCGCACGGGGAGCGCCAGCGCGGCGGGAGCGCGGAGCCCCCGGAGCACGGCTTCGGCAACGAGGGCCAGCGCCGTCCACAGCGCGACGGGCAGCCACAGCGCCGCGACGGACTGGCGGCCGAGGTCGGCGAGGGTCTGGAGGTCAAGCATCGTCGTCCAGGCTGTCGATCAAGCGGCGGATCTCGTCGCGCTCGGTCGGGGAGAGGGACTCCTGCCGCGCCAGCGCCTGCACCAGGCTCGACGCCGAGCCGCCGAACACCTTGTCCAGGATGCCCGAGAGCACGGTCGCCTGCACCTCCTCGGGCTTGCGGAGCGCGGTGTAGACGTAGGCCGTGCCCTCGGCGTGGTAGCGGAGGTAGCCCTTCCCAGCCAGGTTCTTCAGCACCGTCATGACGGTGGTGTACGCGACGCGGCGCCGCGTCAGCACGCGGTCGTGGACCTGGCGGGCCGTGGCGGAGCCCAGCGACCACACGTCGCGCAAGACTTCCATCTCGGTGCCGCCGAGGGGGGTGAGGGCGTTGCGCATGGGGTGCTCGGTTGGTCCGTACTAAGCATATAGTAGATTCGAGCCGTCCGCAACCCCCGCGGCCATCTTTCTGACTCGACCGGCTTTTCCAGACGGGAAAGAGCCTTTCGGGAGGCTCTCTGGCGGCCGCTGAGCGTTACTCGAAGCTGGAGAAGTCCGGCGTCCGCTTCTCGAAGAACGCCGTGAACGCCTCCTGCGCCTCCGGCGACGCCAGCCGGTCGATGAACAGCGCGCCCTCGTGCGCCATCGTCTCCCCGACGGCGTCGGCGGTCTCGCGCCGCAGCAGCGCCTTCGACTGGCGGACGGCCTGGGGCGGCTTGGCCGCCAGCACGGCGGCGCGCTCCAGGGCGCGTGCCAGCGGGTCGTCGACGATCTCGTTGAGCAGGCCGACCTCGCGCGCGGTCTCGGCCGAGAACGCCTCCCCGAACAGCAGCAGCTCCGACGCCCGGGCGGCGCCCATGATGCGGGGCATGAGCAAGCTGGAGGCCGCCTCCGGCACCAACCCCAGGTCCACGAACGGCATCTTGAAGCGGGCGTCGGGCGCGGCGTAGGCGAGGTCGCAGTGCAGCAGGATCGTGGTCCCGATCCCGATGGCGGGCCCGGCGACGGCGGCGATGAGCGGCTTGGGGAAGCCGGCGGCGGCGCGCAGGAACCGGAACGTCGGGCTGTCCGGCCCCGTCGGCGGGTCCATCATGAAGTCGCCGAGGTCGTTGCCGCCCGTGAACACCCCGCCGGCGCCGCTCAGCACGACCGCTCGCACCGACGCGTCGCCGGCCGCCTGCTCCAACGAGTCCGCCAGCCGGGCGTACATGGCGCGCGTCAGGGCGTTCTTCTTCTCGGGGCGCTCCAGCACTAGGGACAGCACGCGGTCGTGGAGGGTGGCGGAGACGTGGTCTTGGGTCGAGTCGGTCACGGGAGCGGGGGAGGGGGGGAGCAAGCTACCGGCGCCGGGCGTTGGGGCGGGGCGCGCGCTGACCTGGCGGACTCGCCGAAGAAACTCGGCCGGTCCGCCGGGTGCGCGCTCGTCCCAGCCCGTCCGCGTCAGCGGTCTCCTTTAGAGCAGGAGGCCAGGCGGGCGTATCTTTCCGGCCCTCCCCCGACCCCGCCATGTCCCTCGCCCTCGCCGCCCCGTCCGCCGCCTCCGTCGACCGCCTGCGCGCTGCCGACGCGCCGCTCGCCCTCCAGGCCGCGCTGGTCGTCGGCTTCGCCCTGCTGACCGCCGCGCTCGCCCAGTTCGAGCTCAGGATCTACCTGTGGGAGGTGCCGCTCACGCTGCAGTCGCTGGCGGTCTACAGCAGCGGGCTGTTCCTGGGCTGGCGCTTGGGCGTCCTGTCGATGGCGCTGTACCTCGCCCTGGGCTTGGTCTTCCCGTTCTACGCGGGCGGCGGCACCGGCGTCGAGCACCTGCTGGGCGCCTCGGTCGGCTACCTGTTCGCCTTCCCGCTCGTGGCGCTGGCGGCCGGCGCCGTGACCCGGTCGGACCGCAGCGCCGGGCGCGTGGTGCTGGGGTTGCTGGCCGGCTCGGCGGTGCTGTTCGCGTGCGGCGTCGTCGGCCTGCACCTGGTCGTGGGGATGGAGTGGGGCGCGGCCGTCCTGAGCGGCTGGGTCAAGTTCCTGCCCTGGGACTTGACCAAGATCGCGCTCGTGGCCTCGGTCTACCTCGGCGCTAGGCGCGCCACCTCGTAGCCCCCGCCCGCCTGCTCGCGCGCCCGTCCCGAAGACTCGGGGCGGGCGTCGTCCGTTTGGAGCTCGGCCGTTACCCCACCCGTTCCGGTCGCGGCCTGCTCCGTGTCCACGTTCCCCCCGATCCCATGCGCTCCTTCTTCTCCGCCCTCGCCCTCGCGGCGCTCGCCTTCTCCGCCAGCGGCTGCGACACCTCCGACGACACCGCGCTCAACGTGTTCGTCGTCGACCTCGACTTCGACAACCAGCAGTACCGGGTCAGCAACGACACCCGCGTCGCCTCGTTCGACGCGAGGGAGGCACGCGTCACGCGCGGCAACCTGGAGGCCGCGCTGCGGACGGCGGGCGACGGCGCCCTGGTGATGCTCTACATCGACGTCGAGCAGGTCCAGGACGTCGAGGGCGCCAGTGACAACACCACCTGGTCCGCGCTGCCCCTGACGCGCTCGTTCGAGGAGCTGGTCCTGGCCGACGACGGCGCCGGCAACACCATCGAGATCCCCGTCGTGGGCTACACCGCGTCCTACGAGTACTCGTTCGACAACGGCGACCTCAACTTCGACGTGGTGTCCTCGGCGCCGGCCTCCGACTTCAGCGACGACCCCACGGTGCTGTTCGACTTCATCGTCCCCCAGCGCGCCGACGGCACCTCCCGAGGCGTCAACCTGCGGTTGGTCACGATCCCGGACGAGCTGTTCCTGACCGGCGCCGGGGCCCGGATCGACCTGCGCGACTACGAGGCGGTCAAGGCCGCCTACGGCCTGCCTGACTGACCCGGACCGTAGTCTTCCCGCCCCACTGGCGACGGCCAGTGGGGCGGAGTTGTGTTTGGGCGGCACGCCGGCCGCGCCCGCCAGTCGCTCAGACGCCGTTGCGGGCGGTCCAAAGCGCGGCGCGGTGGACGAACTCGTTCGTGGTCTTGAGCCCCAGCTTCTGCTTGATGTGGACCCGGTGCGTCTCGACGGTCTTGGGCGACAACATCATCGCCTCGGCCACCTGCGCCGTCGTGAGCCCGTGGCCGAAGTGGCGGAAGACCTCGAGCTCGCGGTCGGTCAGGTCCGTCACCGCCGACTCCCCCGCGCTCCCCTCCGACAGGTAGCTGCCGACGACGCGGTCGCGCAGGTTCTCCGACAGGTGCAAGCGCCCGTCGAGCACGGTCCGGATGGCCTCGACCAGGACGCTCGACGCCGTCTTCTTCTCGACGTAGCCGTGCGCGCCGGCGCGGATGGCGCGCTCGGCGTAGACCGACTCCTCGTGGGCCGAGAGCACGACGATGCGGGTGTCGGGGAACATGGCCCGGATCTGCTTCGAGAGCTCGATCCCGTCGGCGCCCCCGATCGAGATGTCCGTCACGACGGCGTCGGGCTGGGCCGAGCCGAGCAGGGAGAGCGCCTCGGGCGCCGTCGAGGCTTCCCCGACGACCTGGAGGTCCTCGGTCTGGCTGATGAGGGCGCGGACGCCCTCTCGTGTGATGGGGTGATCCTCGACGAGGAAGATGCGGTGCGACATAGCCTGTGAGAGGTAGGCGGGGGCTCGGAGGCTCCCCTTCGGCAGATTAGTCTGGCGAGAAGGAGTAGGGTACGGCCGTAGGGGCGACCCCGTTGTGTCATACTTTCAGTTTCCATTGAAAGTATCGTGGAGCACGGTTGGAACGCCGGTCGCCGTTGGTGGTGTGAGTCCCAACAACGATCCGATCCATGCGCTTCCAATACTCCGAGTGGGACGCCGAACGCCACGGGGCCTCCCAGTCCACGTTCGACACCTTGCTCGACCTCTTCCAGCAGTTGCTGCTCCACACGGGCGGCGACGCCGACGAGGCCCTGCGCTGGCTGACCGCCATCGACAAGGAGTACGGGCTGACCGACGACGAGATGGGGCTGGGCGACTTTATCGAGGCCCTTAAGGACCAGGGCTACATCGACCGCGACGACGAGACCGGCGTGGTCTCGATCACGGCCAAGGCCGAGCGCGGGCTGCGCGAGCGGTCTCTTGAGGAGATCTTCAAGGACCTGCGCAAGGCCGGCCGCGGCGACCACAAGACCCCCTTCGCCGGCGCCGGCTCCGAGCGCCAGCCCGAGACCCGGCCCTTCGCCTTCGGCGACGACGTCCACGACCTCGACGTCACGGGCACGCTGCAGAACGCCTTCAAGCGCGGCGGCATCGGCGAGTTCTCGCTCCAGCAGGACGACTTCCAGGTGTTCGAGACCGACCACCACACGTCGGTCGCGACGGTCCTCATGATCGACCTCAGCCACTCGATGGTGCTCTACGGCGAGGACCGGATCACGCCGGCGCGCAAGACGGCACTCGCGCTGGCGGAGCTGATCACGACGCGGTACCCCAAGGACACGCTCGACATCGTGGCGTTCGGGAACGAGGCGTGGGAGGTCGAAATGAAGGACCTGCCCTACCTCCAGGTCGGCCCGTACCACACCAACACGCGCGCCGGGCCTGGAGCGGGCGCGCCAGATCCTACGGCGCCGCAAGAACCGGAACAAGCAGATCTTCATGATCACCGACGGCAAGCCGTCGTGCCACTTCGAGAACGGGCGGATGTACCGGAACGCCTACGGCCTCGACCGCAAGATCATCAACAAGGTGCTGGACGAGGGCGCCATCTGCCGCCGCGAGGGCGTCACGATCACGACGTTCATGATCGCGCGCGACCCGTACCTCCAGGACTTCGTCCGCCAGCTCACCGAGGTCAACTCGGGCCGGGCGTACTACGCCGGGCTGGACGAGCTGGGCGGGTTCCTGTTCGAGGACTACGTCCGCAACCGCCGCAAGCGCGTGCGGTAGTCCGCCGCGCTGGCGGCGCGCCTCCGCCAGCACGGCGGTCCCTATGTTGAGGCCATGCCGACGACCGCGCCCCGTCCCACGCCCCGCCCGTCGGGCACCCCGCGCTCCTCCGGCGCCCCGCGCCCGTCCGAAGGCCCGGGCGAGATGACGCCGTACGAGCGGTACGTCGCGTTCTTCCCAGATGGCATGAAGGGGGACCTGATCGAGGGAAACGCCATCATCGATATGTCTACGAGTGTCCTCCATGAGGACCTGTTCCGGTTCCTCCTCACGGTCTTGGGCGTCTACGCAGATGAGAAGGGGCTTGGTAAGGTGCTCGGCTCGCGAACGACGATGCGTGTGGACGACGAGAACGGGTACGAGCCAGACGTCCTGTTTATCCGTCGCTAGCCGGCTCGACATCTTGGATGTCAAAGACGCGAGGGCACCCGTCGACCTAGCGGTCGAGATCGTCTCGCCGTCGTCGGGCAAGCGCGACCGTGAGACGAAGTTCGAGGGCTACCAGCGGATCGGCGTGCCGGAGTACTGGTTGATCGACCCGGTGCGTCGCGAGGCAGCGTTCTACCGCCTGGACGGCGAGCCCTACCAAGCTGGCGGGGTCTACCGAGCCGTGGCGACGGCGGGCGGCCAGTTCGAGAGCGCTGCCGTCGAGGGATTCCGACTCGACCCGCAAACGCTGTTTCAGGACCCGCTCCCGAGCGCGTTCGGACTGCTGAAGGACCTGCTCGCCGACTGACCTCGCCCCGGCCGGCGTCCCGCTGGCGGAGCCCGCGCGCCAGTGGGGCGGGGCCGGGCGTCTCGGCAAATACATTGGGCCAAAGGGACGGGCGCCGGGTAGGTTGGCCTCCCACCCCCCGGTGCCGCCGTGCTCCCCCGTGTCCTGGTTGTCTCGTACTACTTCCCGCCGGCGGGCGGGCCGGGCGTGCAGCGCGTGCTCAAGACCGTCCGCTACCTGCGCGACGCCGGCTTCGAGCCCGTCGTGCTGACGGTCGAGGACGGCGCGTTCCCCAGCCGAGACGCCGCGCTGGCGGGCGACGTGCCCGACGACGTCGAGGTGATCCGAACGAGAGCCCCGGACCCGCTCCGGCTCTACGCCCGGCTCAAGGGCGAGGGCTCGGGGAGCGTCCCGACCGGGGCGGTCGAGGCCGAGACGCGGCTGGCCCGGCTGGCGCTCTGGGTGCGGGCGAACCTGTTCTTGCCCGACGCCCGCGTCGGCTGGGTCCCGTTCGCCGTCGCGGCGGGGCGGCGGAGGCTGGGGCAGGCGGCGCAACTCGAGGACCCCTTCGCCGCCGTCGTCACGTCCGGGCCACCCCACTCGGTCCACCTGGTCGGGCGCCAGCTGCAAAAGACCGGCGTCCCTTGGCTCGCCGACTTCCGCGACCCGTGGACGGCCATCAACTTCTACCACGACCTGCCGATGTCGAGGCCCGCGCGCGCGCTCGACCGCCGCCTGGAGCGCCGCGTCTTGCAGAGCGCGGACGCCGTGACGACGGTCAGCCCCACCTGGGCCCGGCTCCTGGAGCGCCAGGGCGGGCTGGCGGCCGGCTCGGTCGAGGTCGTTCACAACGGGATTGACGAGGCCGACCTGGACGCGGCCCGGGATGTGTCCGTGCGGACGGACGCGTTCGTGCTGGCCCACGTCGGCAGCCTCTACGCGACGCGCAACCCCACTGCCGTGTGGCAGGCGATCCGCCGACTGCGCGAGCGGGGGGAGGTCCCCGATCTTGTTATCCGCCTGGTCGGCAAGACCGACGGCAGCGTCCGCCAGTCGGCGCAAGGGACGGGGGCGCCGGTCGAGGTCGAGCCCTACGTCACGCACGCCGACGCCGTCCGCGAGCAGGCCCGGGCGGCGCTGCTGCTCTTGTCCATCGAGCCGTTCCCGGCGTCGGACGGCATGATCACGGGCAAGCTGTACGAGTACCTCGCGTCCGGCCGGCCGGTCCTGGGCGTCGGGCCTGCCGGCGGAGACGCGGCGGCGCTGCTGGCCGAGACCGGCGGCGGCACGCTCTGCGCTCGCGACGACCCGGACGGCGTCGCCGACGAGATCCTCCGCCAGTACCGCGCCTGGGACGCGGGCGAGCCGCTGGCGGGGGCGCCCTGGGACACCGTCGCGCCGTACACGCGCTCGGCCCAAACCGAGCGACTGGCGGACGTCCTCCGCCAGTTGAACGACTAGCGACTGGCGGGCACGCCTCGGGCGGTCGTGCGCCCGTACTCCCAGCGCGCAGGTCGGACGGCTGGCCGAGGTCATGCGCGAGCTTAGAGCAGACTCAGTGAGGTGGCAGAGGGCGACCCGGACCCGCCTCAACAAAACGCCCTCAAGGCCGGAACCTCGAGGGCGCGTCGTTCAGCGGTAGGGCCGGGGCTTACTCGAGGTGGTGGTAGTCCAACTCGTGGTCCTCGGCGAGCGCCTGCTGGACGCTCGGCGTCGGGTCCGAAGCGGCGACGGTGTCGAGCGCCATCCGGCCTTGGGTGTCCTTCCAGACGCGCACGTTCTTGCGCCACTGGGGCGCCGTCTCGGGGTGGTCCGAGCGGTAGTGGGCGCCTCGCGACTCGTCCCGCTCAAGGGCGCCGCGCAGGATGGCCTCAGACGCCGTGAGCATGAACCCCAGGTTGACGGCTTGCTCGAACCGGACGCTCGTCCGGTCGGCCTGGACGCGCAGGTCGTCGGCGTCGCGGCGCAGGGCCTGGATCTTGGCCAGCCCCTCGATGAGCCCGTCTTGGTCGCGGATGATGCCGGCGTGCTCCCACATCACCCCGCGCAGCCGCTCGATGAGCGCCTCGGGCTTGTGCTGGCCGTCGGCGGCCGCGAGAGCGTCCAGCCGGTCAAGGGCGGCGCGGACGCGGTCGGCGGGCAGGTCCGCTCGGTCGGGCAACTGGCGGGCCAGGTGCGCCCCGACGATCTGGCCGAACACGACGGTCTCGGCGAGGGAGTTGCCGCCCAGGCGGTTGGCGCCGTGGACGCCGGCCACGCTCTCGCCGGCCGCGTAGAGCCCGGGCACGGCCGTCGCGCACGTCTCGAAGTCCACGACCTCGACGCCGCCCATGGCGTAGTGCGCCGTCGGCGCCACCTCCATCGGCTCGGCGGTGATGTCGACGCCGACGTCGGCGAACTCCTGGACCATCCGGGGCAGGCGGTCGCGGACGAAGTCGCCGTCGCGGTGCGAGATGTCGAGCCAGACGCCGCCGTTGGGCGTGCCGCGGCCGGCTTGGATCTCGGCGTAGTTGGCCCGGGCGACGACGTCGCGGGCGTCGAGCTCCATCTGCTTGGGCGAGTACCGCTCCATGAAGCGCTCGCCCTCGGCGTTGAACAGCCGGCCGCCCTCGCCCCGAACGGCCTCCGTCACCAGGTGCCCGCGCTCCTCCTCGGGCCACAGCTTGCCCGTCGGGTGGAACTGGACGAACTCCATGTCGCGGAGCGGCGCGCCGGCGTGGTAGGCGAGCGCCTGGGCGTCGCCCGTGTTCTCGTCCGGCCGCGACGACGACCTCGTGTAGACCGACGTGTGCCCGCCGGCCGCCAGCACGACGGCCCTAGCGTGGAAGACGATCGGCTCGCCCGTGTCCATGTCGTACCCCACGGCGCCGACGGCGCGGCCGTCGTCCGTCGTCAGGATCTCGGTGACGAACGTGTTCTGGCGGTAGGGGATGCCCAGCCGCTTGGCCTGGCCCACGAGCGCCTCCAAGATGGCCCGGCCCGTCGTGTCGCCCTTGAAGCAGGTCCGCCGGAACGACTGGGCGCCGAAGTAGCGCTGGTTGATCTCGCCGTCGTCGGTGCGCGAGAAGTCGGCGCCCCAACGGTCGAGCTCAAGCACGCGCTCGGGCGCGTTGCGGGCCAAGACCTCGACGGCCCTGGCGTCGTTGACCAAGTGGCCCTCGTTGAGGGTGTCGGCGGCGTGGATGTCCCAGCGGTCCTCGGGGTCCAGGCTGCCGAGCGCGGCGTTGATCCCGCCGGCGGCCCAGACGGTGTGGGCGTCGCCGTGCTTCCGCTTGCCGATGACCAAGACGTCGCGGCCGGCTTCGGAGAGCTCGATGGCGGCCCGGAGGCCGGCGGCGCCGGCGCCGATCACCAAGACGTCGGGCGTGATGGGGGTGGGGGAGGGCATGGGTGTGTTTAGGGATGGTTTCAATTATTTCTGAAACGTGTGATACCGGACCGAGGTGCGGTCGGCATCCGGCTCCCCACTGTCTTCAAACCGGCCGGTCGCAGGGCGGCGCTCGTCCTCCGCGGGCTCGGTAGCTGGCCGTCGTGCTCGGCGCGCCCTGCGGCCAGACCCTGCGACTGGCGGGTGTCCCCCGCCAGTTAGGCGGTGGCTAGCGACTGCCGGAGGGTGGCTGCCAGTCGAGCGGCCGGCGCCGGGCCGGGTATCTTGGCGCCATGTCGTCCGTCACCCACCCCAGCGCCACGCACCGCGAGCGGTTCGACCGCACGTTGGCCTTCGTCGGCCGGTCGCTGGCGCCGCCGGCCCGGCTGCTCGACGTCGGCCCGGACAACGCGTTGGCCCAGCGTTTCAGGGCAAAGGGGTACCACGTCGAGAACACCGGGACGGCGGACCTGGACGACCACCCCGAGGTGGCCGCCGTCGACGCCGACGCCCTGGTCGCGTTCGAGGTCTTGGAGCACCTGGTCAACCCGCTGGGCGTGCTCCGGGCGTCGCCCGCGCGGCGGCTGTTCGCCTCGGTCCCGCTGCGGCTGTGGTTCTCGGCGGCCTACCGCGACGACACCGACCGCCGCGACCGCCACTACCACGAGTTCGAGGACTGGCAGTTCGACTGGCTGCTGGAGGCGGCCGGCTTCGAGGTCGTCCGGCGCGAGCGCTGGGTCCCGGCGCACCAGGGGCTTCCGCTCGGTGTCCGCCCGCTTCTGCGTCGCGTGACGCCGCGGTGGTACGTCGTCGAGGCCCGGCGGCCGTGACGGGGCACGCGCTCCACCTGGGCACGACGCACACGCCGTCGGATCCTCGGATCGTTCTGAAAGAGGCGCGGACGCTGGCGGCGGCGGGGCTGCGCGTGGGCGTGGTGACCCCGGCCCAGGCTGACGGCCAAGTCGGCGAGGTCCAGACCTACGCCGTGCCGATGCCGACGGGCGGCATCGACCGGATGACGCGGACCAGCGTCGCCGTTGTCCGCCGCGCGCTCGCCGAGTCCGGCCCGGACACCGTCTTCCACCTGCACGACGCCGACCTGCTGGCGCCGGCGCTGGTGATGCTGAGGGGCCGGCGCGTGATCTACGACGCGCACGAGGACACGCCCCGCCAGATGCTCCGCCAGCCCTGGCTGCCTCGGCCGGCGCGGCGCCCGGTCAGCGCGGCGTACCGCGCGCTCGAAGCCGCCGCCGGCCGCCAGTTCGACGGCATCGTCGCCACCGTGCCGACGATCCAGGCGCGGTACCCGGCGGCGAAGACTGTCCTGGTCCGCAACTACCCCATCGTGGATGAACTGGCGGTCGAGGGCTTGCCGTGGGACGAGCGCGAGGCGGCGGCGGTCTACGTCGGCGCCATCACCGCCAACCGGGGCCTGGCCGAGATGTTGGCTGCCCACGCCGCGCTGGCGGACGACCTCGGCGCTCGGCTGCACCTGGCCGGGCCGTTCCACCCGGCGTCGCTCGGTGACGAGACCCGCCAGCGGGCGACGGCCGGCGTCACCGTCCACGGCCGACTGGCTCGGCCCGAAGTCGCCGAGCTGCTGGGGCGCTGCCGGATCGGGCTCGCCGTGCTCCACCCGACGCCGAGCTACCTGGAGGCGTACCCGACCAAGCTGTTCGAGTACCAAGCGGCCGGCCTGCCCGTCGTGGCGAGCGACTTCGACATCATCCGCCCGTTCGTCGAGCCGGCCGGTGCGGGCTGCTCGTGGACCCGCTCGACGCCAGCGCCGTGGCCGACGCGGTCCGCTGGTTGCTGGAGCACCCCGCCGAAGCGCAGGCGATGGGGGAGCGGGGGCGCCGGGCCGTCCGCGAGCAGTACGGCTGGGCCGCCGAGGGCCGGCGGCTGGTCGCGTTCTACCGCGCGCTGCTGGACGACGACCCCGCGCCCGGCGCGGCGGCCCACCGGGCGGAGCCGTGCTGAGACGGCTCGCCCAGCAAAGCGGCACGTACGCGATCGTCAACGTCGTCGCCAAGCTCAGCGGCTTCGCGCTCATGGCGCTCTACGGCGACCCCGACGTCCTGAGCCAGGCCGATTTCGGCCTGTTGGGTGGGATGAGCGCCGTCATGATGTTCGCGATGCTGGTGGCCGGCGTCGGGCTGCCGCTGGGCATCATCCGCTTCGCCTCCGACCCGTCGCTGAGCGACGCCGACCGCGAGAGCGTGCCGGTGACGGCGCTGGTGATGTCGCTGGTGTCTGGTGCCGTGGTAGCCGGGCTGGGCTGGGCGTTCGCGGGCCCGGCGGCGGCGGTGCTCTTGAAGTCGGCGGCTCGGTTCGAGACGATGCAGTGGCTCTCGCTCTTCGTCGGGTTCAAGGTGGTCTCCGAGGTGTCGTACACCGTGCTCCGCCAGCGCGAGCGGGCCGGGGCGTTCGCGCTCGTCGGCGCGGCCGAGGCGTTGCTGCTCGTCGGCGCGGTCGCGTGGTTCTTGCTCGACGGCCAGGGGCTGGCGGGCGTCATGAAGGGGTACGCGCTGTCGGCCGGCGTGACGACCGCCATCGTGACGCCGCTGCTGCTCTCCAACGTCTCCCGGACGGTCCGCTGGCGGCTGGTGGGCTCGATGGCTGTGTTCGGGTTGCCGCTGATCGCGTCGGGCCTGGCCGGGCGGTTCCTCAACCTGGGCGACCGCTACTTGTTGATCTACCTGGTCGGGGAGGAGTCGGCGGCGGTCTACGAGTGGGCGGCGCGGTTCGGCGGGATCGTCAACACGATGCTGGCCCAGAGCTTTATGCTGGCCTTCACCGTCCTGGGGATGAAGGCGCTGAGCGCGGGCGGTCCGCCCGACCTCCACCGCCAGGCGTTCCGCCACTTCGCGGCGCTCGCCGGGTGGATGGTGCTCGGCGTGGGCCTGTTCTCCAGCGAGGTGAGCCGGTGGATCGACGCCGACCCCGCCTATGTCCAGACCGAAGGACTGGTGGTCCTGACGGCGGGCGGGTTCGCGTTCTACGGGCTCTACTACATCGTGGTGAACGTGCTCTATGCCGCCGGGCGGACCCAGGCCGTCGCCGTGAGCGTGGGCGCGGCGGCGCTGCTGAACCTGGTCCTGAACCTCGCCTTGATTCCGACGGCCGGCGTCGTCGGGGCGGCCATCGCGACGCTGGTTTCCTACGCCGCGCTGGCGGTCGGGACGGCGCGGATGGCCCAGGCCTCGACGCCCATCGCCTACTCCTGGCGATCGCTCGCCATCGTGACCGCGCTCACGACCGGCCTATGGCTCGCCGGCGCCGGGTCCGCCAGCTGGGACGCGGGCCCCCGGCTGGCGCTGCGCGTGGCGCTGGTCCTCGCCTACATCCCCAGCCTGTGGCTCGTGCGCGTTTACCGCCGCGACGACTGGGACCGGGCACGGTCGCTGCTGCGCCGGGAGCACGACGGGAGCACGCCGGACCAAGTCGGCTAGCCGAGACCGCCCGGGCGCATTGATGCCGGGGTCCGGCGGAGCTAGATTGCCGTCCCGGCGCACGTCCGCGACCGGCCCCCCACATCTACAGACTCATGCCCAACGGAGACGACTACGGCACCGCCCTCGGAATGGTCGAGACCAAAGGACTGGTCGGCGCCATCGAAGCCGCCGACGCGATGGTCAAGGCCGCGCGTGTCAACCTGATCGGAAAGGAGCAGATCGGCGGCGGCTTCGTCACCGTGATGGTGCGCGGCGACGTCGGCGCGGTGAAGGCGTCCACGGACGCCGGCGCGGCGGCGGCCGAGCGCGTGGGCGAGCTGGTCTCGGTCCACGTGATCCCGCGCCCGCACGACGGCGTGGAGGCGATCCTGCCGGGCGAGTAACCCGTGGCCGACGCGCTCACGACCGGCTCGGCGCTGGGGATGCTGGAGACGCACGGGCTGGTGGCCGCCATCGAGGCCGCCGACGCCATGCTCAAGGCGTCGGCCGTCCGCTTGGTCCGCCAGCAGCGGACGGTCCCAGCCATGGTGACGCACTTCGTCGTCGGCGACACCGCCGCGGTGCGGTCGGCCGTCGACGCCGGGGCCGCCGCGGCCAGCCGCGTCGGCAAGGTCTTCGCCAGCCACGTCATCCCGAGCCCCTCGCGCGACGTCTGGCGCGTCCTCGTCGGGACGGAGCCCGAGCCGGCGCCCCGCCGCTCGGCCCCGCCCGCCAAGGGCGGCGACCGCCCCGCTGGCGACGACGGCCAGCGTGACGAAGAGGGCAGCACGAGCGGCCGCCAGTCCGCCGACCGCCCGTCACCCAGCAACCGCCAGTCGGGCGAGGGCTACGCTTCGATGACCGTCCGCGAGCTCCGGGCGCTGGCGCGCGACCGCGACGACGAGCGGCTCCAGGGCCGCGCCATCTCGGCGGCGTCCAAGGCCGAGCTGGTGGGGTTCCTCGAAGAGAGCGACGCCGGGCAGGGCGGATGACCCCGGCGCCCCCCCCGCGCCGGCCCTCGTCGCGGCTGGCGGTGCGCGAGCGCCTGCGCGCGATGTTGCCCCGCACCGCCGACGCCTCCGACGAGCCGACCGGCCGCCGGAGCCTGGCGATGCTGCTGTCGGTGATCGTGGCGCTGATCATGTGGTTCAGCTTCAGCATGCGCGGGACGTACCCGGTGACGCTCCGGCTGCCCGTCGAGATCATGCGGACGCCGCCCGGCCAGGCCTTGAGCGAGCCGCCGCCAGCCGTCGCCACGGTCACGCTCGTCGGCGACGGGTGGACGCTGCTCACGCTCACCCGCAACCTCCCCGTCATCCGCGTCGCGGCCGACGGCGCCCAGGTCGACCTGGGCGCGGCGCTCCGGGAGTCCGGCCTGCCGGCCGGCGTCCAGGTCCAGAGCATCCAGCCGCAGTCCATCGAGCTCGCCCTCGACACCCGGACGACGCGGCGCCTGCCGATCCGCCTGCGGCGCCAGATCACGACCCGGCAGCCCTTCGACTTGCGGCGCCCGCCCTTGCTCCGCCCCGACTCCGTGATGGTGACGGGCGCCCAGTCGCTCTTGGGCGGGCTGGAGGACTGGCCGACCGAGACCCTGGTCGCCGACGACCTCGACCGCGACTTGCAGCGCCGCGTCGCGCTGGCGGACACGTTCGGCGGGCTGCTCTCGCCCGCCGTCTCCAGCACCGTCGTCACGGCGGAGGTCGTGAAGTACACGAGCTGGGACCGCGACCTCACCGTCGAGGTCGAGAACCTCCCGCCCGGTGTGCTGGGCGTCCGGTTCGAGCCGTCCACGGTGCTGGCCCGCTACCGCGTGCCCCAGGACGGCGTCGACTACGACCGCGCCGAGACCTCCGACGACTTCCGCGCCGTCGTGGACTACTTCGACATCGCCCGGGACACCACCGACGGCGAGGTCCCCGTCTCGGCGCGGTGGCCGTCCGACCTCGACATCCGCGACGTGACGCTGTCGCCCGGCCGCGTCGAGTACTTCATCCAGCGGCCGGCGGTCGTCGAGCCCGAGGGCGACGGGGAGTAAGGAGGGCCTCCAGCAGCCTAGGCCGAGGCTCCGGGCTGCTTCCAGCGATCCTCGCGCACGCGGAGCCCGCCAGCGGGTACCCTCGGTCCCCCCGGCCTCCGCCCGCCCATGCTCTTCCTCGCCCTCGCCGTCGCGTGCAGCCTGGCGATCGCCGTCGTGTTCAAGGTCGCCGAGCGGCAGGACCTCGACCGGACGGCCTTGCTGACGGTGAACTACCTCGCCGCAGCCCTACTGGCGGTCGCGCTGCTCGAGCCGACAGGCGCGATCACGACGGGGCTGGTGGGGCTGGGCGTGGCGCAGGGCGTGCTGTTCATCGCCGGCTTCTGGCTGTTCTCGCTCGCGATCCGGGAGGCCGGGATGGGGCTGGCGGCGGGCGTGATGCGGCTCTCGGTCGCGGTCCCGTTCCTGGCCTCGTGGGGGATCTGGAACGAGGTGCCGACGGTGTGGCAGGTTGTCGGGCTGGCGCTTGCCGGAGCCGCTTTCTTCCTGGTCGCCCGGCCCTCAGCGCAAGCCCCCGTCGAGCTCCCGGTCCCAGATCTGGACGGCGCGCCCGAGACCCTGGAGGAGGCCGAGCCCGCGGGGAGCGGCCGGACCGTCGGCATCCTGGCGCTGCTCTTCGCCTCGGGCGGGCTGGTGGACCTCAACATGAAGGTGTTCAACGAGTCCTTCGGCGGGCCGGACGGCGTCTCGCTGCGGATGTTCTTGCTGTTCGTGTTCGGCGTCGCCTTCGCCGTCGGCGCGCTGGCAGTCGCCGCCAGCGGCGTGCGGACGGGGCGGTGGCCGAGCCGCCAGGCGTGGCTGTGGGGCGTCGGGCTGGGGATCGTGAACTACGGCTCGGCGGAGTTCCTGCTGCGCGCGCTGGAGGTGGTGCCGGGGCCGGTCGCGTTCCCGGTCAACAGCGTCGCCATCGTGCTGGGCGCGGCGCTGATCGGGCGCGTGGTGTGGTCGGAGCAGCTGTCGAGGGCGAACCTCGCGGGGCTGGGGCTGGCGGCCGTCGCGCTCGTGCTGCTGGCGGGGTAGCCGGAGAAGACCGCACGTTCTCTCGACTCACCCTTTCTGTCTGGCTGGTGCTCTCCACACAAAAAAGAGGGCAGAGGAGGCGCGGCGAACCGAGCTCCCCTCCCCTCCGGCAGGCCATCGCCCGTCGCTACGGCAGGCGCGTGATCCGCTGGACGCGCTGCTCTCCGCCGGCCTGCAGGCGCACCAGGTAGGTGCCGGCCGCGACCGAGCCCGGCAGCTCCAGCGTGTGGACGCCGGGGCCGTACGAGCCTTGGGCCAGCGTCGCGACGCGGCGGCCCAGCAGGTCGTAGACCTCGACCGACACCTCGGACGCCGCGGGAAGCTCCAGGCGGACCCGGGCGTCGCCGCGCGAGGGGTTCGGCGCGACCGACAGGCCGAGCTCGGCCTCCGTCTCGGTCTCGGTCGAGACCGACTGCGTGTTCTCGAACCGCATGTCGCGGACATCGATCTCGAACACGTCCGGCTTGCCGCCGTCGTCGTAGGTGTAGAACGCGACCAGCGTCACGTCCTCGGCCGTGAATCCGCCTTGGCCGCCGTCCCGCGTCAACTCCGCGAACGGGATCGTAAACGTCTGGAGGTCGTCCCCCAGGTCGATCCAGGCGTGGAAGGGCTCGACGCCGTTCGTCGACGTCTTCTCGACGACGACCTGGACGCGGCCGGCGCCGCGCGCCTGGAATGCTAGTGCCGAGAACGCCGTGAGGTCGGCGGGGCGCGAGCCGGGGTGCAAGCTCCGGAACAGGCCGGCCCACGTGCTGGTGGCGCCCGCCAGCCGGGCGTCGCGCTCGACGGGACGGAGGTTGAACCCGGCCTTCAGGCCGCTCGCCGCGACCGTGTAGTCCAGGGCGTCGCCGGCGTCGCCGGAGGTGAAGGTCCAGACGCCGTCGGCGAGGTAGACGAAGTCGTCGACGCCGCCCTCGGTGACGACGGAGAAGCCGGCGTCGAAGATCGGGCCGGTCGCGATCTCGGTCCGGAGCCCCTGGGCGGGGATCGTCAGCGTGCGCGCGAAGTCGTCGCGCGCGCCCTCCTCGACGTCGGTCGTGGAGCCGGTCAGGCGCACGGTCTGCGGCTGGCCGGTCGTGTTGGCGACGTCGAGCACCAGCCGGCCCGGGGCGTACTCGCCGCCGCGTACGAAGACGCTCGGGACCGTCGGGGCGTCGAACCCCGCGTTGCGGTACTCCGAGTCCACCTGGCCCTCGAAGGCGTCGAGCACGTCGCCGACGAGCGCGAGCGCGGCGTCCGGGGTCGAGGCCCAGGCCTGGACGTTGAGCACCTGGCCGGCCTCGCCCTTGGCGATGGCGTACTCCTCGGCGCGGAACCGGCTATCGATGGTGTAGCGGCCGTTCTGCGGGTAGGCGATAAAGCTGACCGCGTAGTCGACCCGGCCGTCGGGGCGGCTCACGTGGAGCAGCACGAACTCGCCGCCGCCGGCGCTGACCGTCCGGACCGACTCCAGGCGCGAGCCCTTGACGCGGTCGCAGATGGCCTTGGTGTGGTCGTACGTCTGGCCCGCCGGGGTCAGAACGGCCAGGGCCACCGCGGCGCGGTCGCCGTCCTCCTGGAGGTAGTCGGCGGCCAAGATGGCGCGGGCGTTGGTGACCTCGATCAGGTCCTCGGGCGTCGTGACGTAGGCCGTCGTGGCGCCGGGGCCGGCCGTGGGCAGCAAGGCGCGGAGGTCGAGCTCCTCGCCGCGCGCGGTCCGCGCTTGGGCGCCCCCCAGGCGCATGAGGGGGGCGGAGAGGCGGCCTCGGCGCGCGGCCTCGGCGCGGTCCAGCGAGCGCGAGACCTCGCGGCGCGCCAGCAGCGTCGCCAGCGAGCCGTCGGACTCGAGCCCGCCGTCGTTGCCGCCGCTCGACGCCGTCGGCGACAGGGCCGCCACGGCGTAGTCGTCCTCGGCCTCGACGCCGTTGCCGGGCGCCGAGTCGGGGTCGGACTGGCCGGAGGCGACGACCTCGAACGGGACGCTCACCGCGACCGCCTCGTCGATGCGGACCCGGACCGTGAGCGCGGCCGAGTCGTCGGCGCCGAGGTCCAGCTCCCACCGTGACCCGTTGAAGGCGCCGGCGCTGGGCGAGATGTCCAGGATGGTGACGCCGCTGGGCTGGGACAGCGCCGCGACGGCGACGCCGGTGGCCCCGGACGGCCCGTCGTTGCGGAGGGTGACCGTGGCCGTCACGACCTCGCCCACCTCGGGCGCGGGGTCGCTGACGCTCACCGCCAGCGAGAGGTCGGCGCCGCTGCGGTCGTAGAGGCAGCTGTCGGACAGCCGGGTGCCGGCCGCCGCGGTCGCTTGGCGCCCGCTGCCCTGGGCCTTGAGGATCCAGGTGTTGCCGTGCCCTCCGGCCGGGGCGGTGTACTCGATCCGGAACACGTGCCGCTGGCGGCCCGGCAGGAACGTGGTGGGCTGGCCGAGGTCGGCGCCGCCCTTGAACGTGTTGGCGTAGTCGGGGCCCGAGCCGGTCGGGGTCGTCACGGCCCCGTCGTTCCGGTTGAAGTACCCGTACCACGCGTAGTACGCGCCGTCGGCCTTCTGGCCGATGCACTCGACCACGGGGCTGATCTTCTGGACGGACTGGGCGGAGACCGAGGAGGCGCCAAGGGCGACGGCGGCGAGGAGAAGCAAGCGCAAGGAGGCGGTGGGGCTCTAGTGGGAAGTCGGGTGCCCCCGTGGGAGCAATTCCCGAGCCTCCCTAGCCCAGTCTCCGGGTCTTGACTTCGCAACCGAGAGGCGTCACGCCCACGTTCCGCACGTGACCGGTATGCCGCCGGCCACCGAGCCCCCGCGTCCGGTCCGACCCCGCGACC
The DNA here is from genome assembly GCA_963789285.1 of Rubricoccaceae bacterium. GTDB lineage: Bacteria > Bacteroidota > Rhodothermia > Rhodothermales > Rubricoccaceae > Rubrivirga. Next base: position 115,197 of record CAWBJZ010000003.1, on the reverse strand, counting down.
CACCCGAGGCTGGGGTCAGACTAACCCGCGGCGTTCCGTTTCCGACTCCGATGCCTGCCCCGGCGGACCCAGGCTCGCACGCGGACGTACTGCCGGCTGTCCCACACACATCCCTATGGATCGCGACACCCTCGACTACACGCTCCGCCGCGGCTTGACCGGGCTGGTCCGACGCCTGGACGAACTGGGCGAGACCGACCTCCAACCTGACCAGAGGGTCGCGGTGACCCTGGCCGTCGCCGACGCCCGGCAGATGCTCTCGGCGTTCGAGCGCGCCGCGCCCGAGACCGACAGGCCCGTCGAGACGCCCACCTTCGACGACCCCCCGGCGGTGCTTATCGTCGACGACAACCCCACCAACGTTGCGCTCTTGCAAGCGATGTTGGGGTCGATGGGCGTCGAGGCCACGTCGGCCAGTCGCGGCACCGAGGCGCTGGCGGCGTTCGAGGGCATGCCGTTCGACGTGGTGTTCATGGATGTCATGCTGCCCGGCGACGACGGGCTCACCGTCACCCGGCACATCCGCGAGCGCCACGGCGACCGGCCCTACGTCGTGGGCGTGAGCGCGCTGCCCGGCGCCAAAGCCCGCTGCCTCCAGGGCGGCATGGACGCGTTCATGTCCAAGCCCATCCACCTGGCGGACGTCTCGGGCGTGATCGAGCAGTCCCAGGCCGCCAGCCGCCCGGCGGGCTGAGCCGCCAGCGAGGCGAGGGCGTCGGCTACGCCGTCGCGCCGCCGCACGACGAGCCCGCGCCGGCCGTGCAGCCGTAGCAGTGCCGCTCCGTGCGGACGGTCCGCGCCTGCCAGGCGTCGAGGTCGAAGTCGCCGATGGAGGTGAACGGGACGGCCGCGTCCATCTCGAGCTGCTGGTTGAAGTCGCAGTCGTAGACGCCGCCGTCCCAGCTCACCGAGACCGTGTTCCGGCACATCACGCCGTCCAGCGTGCCCGGGTTGTAGGCGCCGAGCAGCCGCTCCATGTAGGCGTCGAGCTGGCCCTTCTCGATGAGCCACTCGAGGTAGCGGCTCATCGGCATGTTGTTGAGCGCGAACAACCGGTCGAACTGGACGCCGTGGTTCCGGTCCAGCGCCGCCTTCCACTCGGCCTCCAGCGACTCCTGGCTGCCGGCCAAGAAGCTCCCGACGGGGTTGGTCACGAGCGTCAGCACTCGGTCCGGGTGGCCCTGGCCGTAGCCGGCCTCGTTGAGCCGCCGCAGCGCCTTGATCGACTTCCCGTAGGTGCCGTCGCCGCGCTGGGCGTCCGTGCCGAGCTGGCGGTAGTGGGGGAGCGAGCACGCGACCTCGACGCCGCGCTCGGCGAACCACTCCGGCAGGTGCCGGTAGCGCCGCACCGTGAGGATGGTGAGGTTGCAGCGGTCGATGACGTGCAGCCCGCGCGCCACGCACTCGTCGACCAGGTACTCGAAGTGGAGGTTGAGCTCGGGCGCGCCGCCCGTCAGGTCGACGGTGTGGAGCGACCCGCCTAGGGGGTGGGCCTGGATGTGGTCGATGGCCGCCAGGCACGCGTCGACGGCCGCGCGGTCCATGTTCTCGTCGGTCCGGTCCGGGCCGGAGTCCACGTGGCAGTGCCGGCACGTCATGTTGCACAGCTTGCCGATGTTGATCTGGAAGATCTCCAGCGCCGCCGGCTTCAGCCCTGCTTCCCACCCGCTCGCCACCAGGTCGCGGTGGAAGCTCCCGGTCCCGCTCGGGCCGGCCGCCAGCGGGACGGCGTCGAGCGCCGCGATCTGGGCTTGCGGCCTGGCGAGCTCGGTGCGGCGGCCGTACAGGCTGGTGGTCTGCTTCGGGCCGTCCATGACGTCGGCCATGAGCTCGGCCGACAGGACGGTGAGGGGGATCGCGGCGCCGTCGCCGGAGGGGAAAGACATGGACTGGAAAGCGAGCAGGAAGAACGGGGGACGACGCGGAGATCAGCGTTCGTCTGACAAGGGTCGGGAGCCGCGAGGCTCGGCTACATCGTCTGGGCCTTGACGCCGTCGAGCATCTGGAGGCCGTGGACCAGGGACGCCCCGCCCCGGATCGCGGTCGCGACGTGGACGGCCTCCGTCATCTGCTCCAGGTCCGAGCCTTTCGCCAGCGAGTCCTGGGTGTAGGCGTCGATGCAGTACGGGCACTGGACCGTGTGCGCGACGGCGAGCGCGATCAGGGCCTTCTCTCGCGCCGTCAAGGCCCCGTCCTCGAACACCTTGCCGTAGTAGCTGAAGAAGGCGTCCGCCAAGGGCTTCGAGCCCTCACCGATCTCGGGGAAGCGGGGCAGGTGCTCGGGCTTGTAATACGTGTCCACGGAGGAGAGGGGAGGAGGGGGGCCGAAAGCTAGAGCCCGCAAGGAGACGCGGACAAGCCGCCGGCGCCGGCCGGGGGCGCTTGTGGAGGGACCGTCAGACGGATACCTTACCGGCCCCTCCCACCCCGCTGACGACCGTGGCGTCCACCCTCGGCTGGCTCCTGTTCCTGGTCCTGTGCGCCGTCATCGGTGTGGCGGTGGTGCGGCTGCGCAAGGCGCTCCCGCCGGTGCAGGACCGGGGCTCGCTGGACGACCCCGACGACCTCGACCGGCTCGGGCTCTCCGCCGCCCGCCCGGCGGCGGCCCGTCCGGAGTCGGAGGGTGAGCCCGCACGCGCTCGGGCGTCCGACGCCATCCTGCCGCCGGCGCGGTCCCGCCCGGCCGTCGAGGCGCCCCGCCCCGGCGGCGTCCGCCTGAGCGACGACGCGCCGTGGCTGGGTCGGGCCGTCCCCCTCCTGCTGAGCTCGCTGAGCGCGCACACGCGCGGGGCCGTCGCCGTCGTGCGCCACGACGGGTCCGAGGAGTACCACGTGCTGGCGCGCACCGACGGCGGCCCGCTGGCGCCCGTCCGCCGCGCCGACCTCGGCCTGGACGGGCCGGATCACCTGGAGGCGAGCCGTCTGGACGGGCTCTCGACGCTGGTCGGTGGGGGCGCTCAGGCCGTCCCGATGGGGGACTACACCGTGCTCATGGCCGGCTCGGGCCAGGCCGTCGAGCCCTACCTCTCGCTGCTAGCGGACTTGACGCCTGGCGTCGATCAGACGCCCGCGCCTTCTCGGTCCTCTTCCGCCCGGCCCGTTCCAGACGCCCCGCCAGCGGGAGGGGCAGTGCCCGTCCCCCGCGCCGTCCTGATCGAGCAGGAGCAGGACGGCGCCCGCGCCGACGGCCGCCCGCTCGCGTTCGCGCTCGTCACGCTGGCGGACGCCGAGGAGCGCCTGACCCAGGGCGACCCGGCGGGGGTGGCCCAGGCGGAGTCGGCGCTGCGGGTGCGGCTGGAGGACTCGGAGGGCGTGCGGCGCGTCGAGCCGTTCGGAGACCTGCTGTTCGGCGCCTTCGTGGACCGCGACGCCGGCGGCATGGCCGACTGGTGCACCGAGCTCTCGGCCGCCGAGCCCCCGCTGTTCATCGGCGCCGTCGCCCCCGCCGATGGCGAGCCCTCGGCCGTGCGAGACGCCGCCGCCGAGGCGCTCCGCGATGCCTACGAGCGCCGGGGCACCCAGATCGTCGCGGCCTAGCGCCGCTTGCCGCCCCGCTCCCGGTCAAGCTCCTGCTGGCGGAGCCAGACCGCCAGCACGGCCGAGCCGCTCATCAGGGCACCCACGGACACGAAGAGGGTCTGCCACAGAGCCAAGCCCGGGATGGACTGGGCGATCATGATCGGGCCGAACATGGCGAACGGCGGGACGACGGAATACAGGAAGCGACGCATCGGAAGGGTGGCTGGACCGCCTCCACGATACGCCAGCTCTACCGGGCCAGGCCGCGCTGGCTCTCCGACTGGAGCCGCCTACGTGCTGCGTCTCGCTACCGCTGGTTGTCGCGGACGACGCGTTGGCCCCACACCAGGAACACGAGGAGGCCTAGGACCGGGACGCAGAACAGCACGATGAGCCCCACCTTGGTGCCGATCGCGAGGTAGGTCTTCCAGGTCGCAATCGACGCCAGGAGCGCGAGCACGCCGTTGAGCACGGCGATCAGGGTCACGAGCAGGGTCTTCGCGAGGCCGACCAGGGAGGCGGCGAGCAGGAGCGACATCGGGGCGGGGAGGGTCCGGCCCGGACTACGGAGCTCTACGCCCTGAGGTTGCACGAGGCACTCTTGAACGCTCCTGCTGGCGAGCGCGGCCGCCAGCGAGAGCGAAACCTAGGAACCTCCGCAGATCCGGCGCGCGCCGTGCCCTAGGTTGGCCTCCATGCGCATCGGCACCATCGACCTTGGACCGCGCCCGCTCCTGCTGGCGCCCATGGAGGACGTCTCCGACCCCCCGTTCCGCCTGATCTGCAAGCGGTACGGCGCGGACCTGGTCTACACCGAGTTCATCTCGGCGGGCGGGCTGGCCTACGGCGCCGAGGGCTCGGTCCAGAAGCTCGAGTTCTACCCCGAAGAGCGCCCGGTCGGCATCCAGATCTTCGGCGGCGACCTGGAGCAGGTGCGCGACGCGGCGGCCATCGCAGATGCTCAAGAGCCGGACTTGATCGACATCAACTTCGGGTGCCCCGTCAAGAAGGTCACGTGCAAGGAGGCCGGGGCCGGCATCCTCAGGAACCTGCCCAAGATGGAGGCCATCACCCGGGCCGTCGTCGAGCAGGCGACGCGGCCGGTGACGGTCAAGACCCGGCTGGGCTGGAACGACGACACGATCCACATCGAGGAGGTCGCCCGGATGCTGGAGGCGTCCGGCGTCGCGGCGCTGGCGGTCCACGCCCGGACGCGCGCCCAGATGTACCGCGGCGACGCGCGGTGGGAGTGGTTCCCCAAGATCAAGGCCGCCCTGCGCGACATCCCGTTCATCGGCAACGGCGACGCGACGACGCCCGAGCGCGTCCGCGACATGTTCGAGCAGGCGCCCGTCGACGCCGTGATGATCGGGCGTGGGGCCATCGGCAATCCCTGGATCTTCCGGGAGGCCCGGGCGCTCTTGGAGACCGGCGAGGTCCACGACCCGCCGTCGTGGGACGAGCGGATCGCCGTCGTCTCGGAGCACCTCACGCTGAAGTGCGCCTGGCTGGGCGAGCGCAAGGGCGTGCTCGAGATGCGGCGGATGTACGGCGGCTACTTCAAGGGCCACCGCGGCGCCAGCGACTTGCGCCAGCGGCTGATGCAGCACGGCGACCGCGACCCGGTGCTGGAGGTCCTGCACAACTGGCGGCCGTCAGACGCCGAGACGTCGGTCCCCGTCGCGCGCGCCGTCCGGCCGGCGGCGGTTCCGGCGCGTCTGCCCATCAAGGCGACGCTGCCGCCCAAGGCGCGGGTGGCGGTCAGCTAGCGGCACCTCCGCGCGGCCGACCCGTTGGACGGGGCCACCCATGTCGCCCGCCATGCGCCTGCTCTCCGCCATCGCCGTCCTGCTCTTTGCTGTCGGCTGCTCGTCCGGGAGGGAAGCCGCGCGCCCCACCGTCCCCGGGCTGGCGGCGGCCGAGAGCGACGCCGATGTCGCAGCCTCGTCTGCCCGACTCACGGCGGCACTGCGGGCCGCCGAGCCGGTCTCCGTCGTCGCCGACGTGGACCACCAGTCGAACGCGGCCTCGGTCGGCCTCCACCTCGGCCCGACGCGCGTGATCCTGTTCGGCAACCCGGCGCTCGGCACGCCGCTGATGCAGGCGAACCCGCTGGCTGGATTGGACCTCCCTCAGAAGATGGTGATCTACCAAGCCGACGGCCGCACGATCGTGGGCTACAACGCGACCGACTACCTCGACGATCGCCACGGCCTGAGCGGCGTCTCGACCCTAAGCACGATCTCCGACGCGCTTGCAGGCTTCGCCCGGGCGGCGGCTGGGGAGTTGGCCTTGGTCGTCACGTGGCCCGCCTCGGCGGGGTCGGGCGCGGGCATCGTCACCGCCGACAGTCCGGACGACGTGCCGACGACCTACGCCCGGCTGCGCGCGGCCATCGCCGGCAACGACTCGCTCACCATCGTGGCCGAGCTCGACCACCAAGCCAACGCCGCCTCCGTCGGGATGCCACTGCCGCCCATCCGCTTGATCGTGTTCGGAAATCCCCGACTGGGCACACCGCTCATGCGGGCCAGCCAGACCGTCGGCGTCGACCTGCCCCAAAAGATGCTGGTCTACCGCGACGCCGAAGGCCAGACCCGGATCGCCTACAACGACCCCTTCTACCTCGCCGAGCGCCACGGCTTAGGGTCGCCGCCCGAGGTGGCCACGATCCAGAACGCGCTCGCCGCGCTGGCGGGCGCCGCCAGTGGGGACGAGTAGCGCGGCTTTCGGTGGAGACGGCGTGCGGGGCGAACCCCGCGCCCGCGCCGTCGTGAGGCGACGATGCCGACCCCGCCGCCCGCGTCCCCGCCCACTCCGCAGGTGGGCTTCGGGGCGCTGCTGCGCGGCAACCGCGACGTCCGCCTGCTGTGGGGCGGGACCATCGTCTCGCTCTTCGGCGACTGGTTCAACACCCTGGCGCTCTACCGGCTGGTCCTGGACCTGACCGGCTCGGAGACCGCCCTGGGTGGCGTCTTCCTGACCAAGCTGCTGCCGCTGGCGCTGGCGTCGCCCATCGCTGGCGTGCTGGCGGATCGCCTGGACCGCCGGCGCCTGATGATCGGGTCGGACCTGCTCCGAGCGGCCATCGTGCTGGGCTTCCTCTTCGTCCGCGACGCCGACGACTTGTGGCTGCTCTACGTCCTGGCGTCGGCCCAGATCGCCGTCAGCGCCGCGTTCACGCCGGCCAAGAACGCCGTCTTGCCGCTCATCACCAAGCCGGGTGAGCTGCTGACGGCCAACGCGCTGCTCTCGGCCACGTGGTCGGTGATGCTCGCGGTCGGCGCGGCGGCGGGCGGGCCGGCCGTGGACGCGTTCGGGACCGACGTCGTGTTCTGGCTCGACGCCGGGACGTACTTGGTCAGCGCGGCGTTCATCCTGGCCATGCGGATCCCGACGCGGACGGTGTCCAAGGCGGTCGGCGGCGTCGTCCGGTCCGGGGTGCGGCAGATCGGGGAGGGGTGGCGCTACCTGCGCCGGCGGCCCGAGGTCGGGCGGATCGCGCTGTCCAAGGCGACCTGGGGCCTGGGCGGCGGCGGGCTGGTGTTCGCGCTGGCGCTCTTGGGCGACGGGCTGTTCCCGAGCGCGGGGACGACGGGGATCGGGCTGCTGTTCGCCGCGCGCGGGCTGGGGACCGGCCTGGGTCCCGTCATCGCACGAGCCGTCTTCCGCGACGAGCGCCGGTGGCCGGCGGTCCTCGCGGCCTGCATCGTCGCCAGCGGCGTCGGCTACCTCGGCGTCGCGCTGGTGGCCGACGCTCGCTGGGTCGTCGTCGCCTTCGTCGTCTTCGCGCACGCCGCCAGCGGGGCGAACTGGGTGCTCTCCACGACCCTGCTCCAGCAGCGGACCGAGGACGACTTCCGCGGCCGCGTGATCTCGACCGACTGGCTGCTGCTGACCTTGGTCGAGAGCGCGTCGATCCTGGTGGCGAGCGCGCTCGTGGAGGCCGGCGTCCCGCTCGTGACCGTGATCGCGGGGCTGGCGAGCGTCACCGTCACCAGCGCCGTCGTGTGGGGCACGTTCGTGATCCCAGCCGAGAGGCGGTCCCAAGCCGAGTAGCCCGGTTCATCTAACGGCGGAGCCGCCGATACCCCAACCATGGACACCGCGCCCGCCCTGGCAGCCCGCACCGAGACGGCCGAGGCCGCCTTGCGCAACGTCGCGCTCTCGCGGCCGAACGCCCTCGCGCTGCTGGAGGCCGGCGCCGCGCGGATCGGCGAGGCGCTGGGCGCCGACGTCGCGGTCGCGCTGGTGGGGGAGGGGCTGTCCGACGCCTTCGTCCGCTGCGCCGTCTGGCCGCCCGCCGCTTCCGTCGACCTGATCGAGGCCGACGCCCGCGCCGTGCCCGAACTGGTGGCCGGTCGCCCGGCGGCCGTCGCCGGCGGCCCGCTGGCGGACGAGCTGGGCGGCGGGCACGTGCTGGTGCTGCCCCTCCAGGGGTCCGCCCCGGGCGCGTTCGTGCTGGCACGCCGGGAGCCGTGGTCTGACGCCTGCCTGGCCGCCGCCGGACGGCTGGGCGCGTTGCTGAGCACGCTGTGGGCGTGGTCGGAGGCGGAGTCCCGCTTCCAGCGCACCGTCGCCGACCTCGACGACGCGCTCTTCACCTTCGGCCACACCGCCGACGGCCGCCGCAGCTACGCCTTCGTCACGCCCCAGGCCGAGGCCCTGACCGGGCTCGACCCCGACGCCTTGCTCGCCGGCGACGCCGACTGGGCCGACTTGGTCGTCCCCGAGGACCGCGACGCCTTCGCTGAGCACGAGCGCCAGCTGCGCACGGGCCAACCGTCGCGCGTCGACGTCCGGCTGCGGCTGGACGGGGGCGAGGTGGTGTGGATCTCCGAGCGCGCGACGCCCAGCGTGGACGCCGCCGGGCGCCCCGTCGCCGGCGGCCTGCTGGCGGACGTGACCGCGCAGAAGCACGCCGAGGCCCAGCTCGACCGCGCGCGTGGCATCGCCGAGCGTGCCGCCCAAACCCGGATGTCTTTCCTGCGGATGATGAGCCACGAGCTCCGCACCCCCCTGGGTGTTATTAGGGGCTTCGCCGACCTCTTGGTCGAGGAGACCGCCGGTCTCGGCGGCGTGCCGCCCGAGGTGGCCGAGTTCTCTACCACCATCCGCGACGCCAGCGGCAGGGCGTTGCGGCTGGTGACCGACTTGCTCGACCTGTCCCGGCTGGAGACCGGCGCCTGCGACCTCAGCCGCACCACCATCGACCTGGGCGCCACGGCCCGCGCCGTCTCCGACCGCTACGCCGACGACCTGGCTCGCAAGGACGTCGCGCTCTCCGTCATCGCCCCCACCGACCCCGTCCTGGTCCAGGGCGACCCGGCGCGCGTCGAGCAGGTCGTGGACCAACTGGTCTCGAACGCCGCCCGCTTCACGCCGTCCGGCGCCCTCACCGTCCGCCTGGACACCGCGCGCGGCCGGGCGCGGCTGACGGTCGAGGACACCGGCGTCGGGATCGCCGACGACGCGCTCGACTCCATCTTCGAGCCGTTCGTCCAGGAGGACACCCGGGTCAACCGCGACTACGGGGGGACGGGGCTCGGCCTGGCCATCGCGTCCCGACTGGCGGCCCAGATGGGCGGCACGCTGGACGCCGCCAGCGTCAAGGGCGAGGGCTCCACGTTCACGCTGACGCTGGCGACCGACAGTTAGCCTCGGTCCCGCCGCCGGGGACCACCAGTCCGAGGGATGGCGCGCCGGATCTGACGGGTTAGGTGCCGCGATGTCAACCGTCGCTGCGGAGCGCTTGGGGCGACGCACATGTCCCCGCCGCTCCACGCCGACGGGCCGACCACCCGTCAGCGTGAATCGAAGTGCCGCCCCCGAACTGCGTTTGAGACCATTAGCTTGGTCGGCCCGATCCGCCAACGCCATGACTCCCGATGCCGTAACCGCCGACCCACTGCGAACCGAGTGCCCGGCGGTGCGGCTAGCCATCGAGCCGCACGGCAACGCCGACGCCTTGGAACTGGCCGCCGTCGGCGGCTACCGGGCCGTGGTCGTGAAAGGCCGCTACCAAACCGGCGACCTGGCCATCTACGTCCCCGAGGGGTCCCTCGTGCCGGAGTACCTCCAAGAGCGTCTGGGCCTGGTGGGCCGGCTGGCGGGGAGCCAGAAGGACAGGGTCAAGGCGATCCGCCTGCGCGGCGTGCTGTCGCAAGGCTTGGTCGTGCCGCTGGACGACGGGCACACGCTGACGAACGGGGCGGGCGAGAGCCGCCAGGTGGCCGAGGGCGACGACCTCGCCGAGTTCCTGGGCATCGAGAAGTACGTGCCGCCGGTGCCGCCGTCGATGGCCGGGGCCGTGTGGCCCGCCGGCCCGGAGCGGACGCTGGCCTACGACGTCGAGAACGTCAAGCGCTGGCCGGACGTGCTCCGGGACGGCGAGCCCGTCGTGATGACGGAGAAGGTGCACGGGACGCTGCTCGGCTGCGGCGTGCTCCCCGAGCGACTGGCGCACCCCGAGCACGGCCGCACCGTGGTATTCTCGAAGGGGCTGGGCGCCAAGGGGTTGGTGTTCGACCTGCGCGAGGGCGCCGCCAACGTCTACGCCCGCGCCGTCCGGGACCACGGCGTTGCCGACGCCATCGCCCGCGCGTTCGCCGACGAGCTGGAGTCCGAGCCGGTGTTCGTGCTGGGCGAGGTGTTCGGGCCCGGCGTCCAGGACCTGACGTACGGGGCCGCCGGCGCCGTCGGGTTCCGGGTGTTCGACATCCACGTCGGCCAGCGGAGCCAGGGGGCGTTCCTGGACGACGAGGCGCTCGACGCGGCGTGCCAGGAGATGGGGCTCGCCCGCGTGCCCGTCGTCTACCGCGGCCCGTACTCCGACGCCGCCCTGGCCGAGCACACCCGAGGCCGGGAGACCGTCAGCGGCACCGAGGCGCACATCCGCGAGGGCGTCGTGGTCCGCACGGCGGCCGAGCGCGATGACCCCGGGTTGGGCCGCGTCCAGCTCAAGTCCGTGAGCGACGACTACTTGACGCGGAAGGGGGGCACGGAGTACACCTAGGCAGGCTTAGCCGCCGCCCGGTTCTCGGCGCATCCGCACGACGGTGCCGCCGTGGTGGGTGCCGGGGAGGGGGATCATGCCGTCGCCGTGCACCTCGATCTCGCCCGCCAGCCGGCGCCCGACCTCCGTGATGTCGCGGTAGAAGCTCTTCTTGACCGCGCGGTCGATCTCCTGCGTCGGCACGACGACGTGGGCGCCGCCCCGGGTCTCGACGACGTGGACGGGCGTCGCGCCGAGCGCGGCTCGGACGTCGCGGACCGCGGCGTCGAGGTCGTCTCCATCGGCGACGTCGATGTCGAAGTCGAGCAGCGGCTTCCTCGCCGCCGCCTTGTGGAGTTGGGACAGCGCGGTCTGGTCTACGCGCACGGGCTGCCCCTCGTACAAGCGGTCGGCGAGCTCCTTGATCGTCGCCACGGCCGCCCTGCGCTGGCTGCGGGGGTTGAGCGTGAGGTAGACGGCGAACGCGTGCTCGGGCAAGCCCCGCCCCGCGCGGTCGGTGAAGAGGCCGCGCTCGATGGACAACCGCTCGACCCGAGGCACGACGCGCTCCTTCCGGGTGATGACCTCCCGACGGAAGACGACGGCGCTGGCCAGCGACAGCTCGCGCTGCTCGTCCTCGCGGAGGTACTTCCGCCGGGCCATCAGCTGCACGATCAGCGCCTCGTCGCCGTCGAGGTCGGGGACGACGGCGTCGACGAAGGCGGTGAGCTCGGCTCGGTCCTGGAGGAAGGCGTAGAGATCAGCCATCGACTACGGGGCCAGGACGCCGTCGATGATGTGGACCACGCCGTTGTCGGCGTCGAGGTCGGCGTCTGTGATCCGCCCCGAGCCGCTGGCGGACCGCACCGCCAGCCCGTCGCCGTCGTCGACGAACGAGACCTCCGTCCCGCCCTCGGTCTCGAACAACAGGTCGGGGAAGATGCCGGCCGACAGCATCCGCGTGCTCAAGACGTGGCCCAGCAGGGCCGCGCGCAGGGCGCCCGGGTCGGACTCCAGCCGCGCGACGGCGTCGTCACCGAGGGCGGCCCAAGCCTCATCGCTGGGCGCGAACAGCGTGTACACCGTCGAGGTGTCGCGCAGGGTCTCGTCCAATCCGGAGGCCGTCAGCAAGCGCGCCGTCGTGCGCAAGCTCCCGTTGGCCGCGACTAGGCTGGCGACCGACTGGCGGCCGTCGTCGGCGGCGACGGGTGCCGCGGGCGTCGGCGGAGGTGGGGGCGGATCGGCGTCTCCGCAGGCCGTGAGGAGCAGGGCGGCGAGGAGCAGAGACAAGCGCATGGTCAGGGGGAGACGAGGTCGGGGACGAACGAGCGCAGGGTCTCGTAGAGGCGGCGGAGCGGCAGGCCGATCACGTTGAAGTAGTCGCCGTCGATGCCGGCCACCAGGAACGCGCCGCCCTCGTCCTGGATGCCGTAGGCGCCGGCCTTGTCGAGCGAGGAGCCGGTCGCGACGTAGGCCGCGATCTCGGCCTCGGACAACCTGGCGAACGTGACCTCGGTGGCCTCGTGCGCCGTCGCCGCGCGCGCGCCGTGGCGGAGGGCGATCCCCGTCACGACGGTGTGCGTCCGCCCGCTCAGGCGGCGCAGCGTGGCGGCGGCCCGGGCGTCGTCGGCCGGCTTGCCCAGGACCTCGCCGTCCAGCACGACGACGGTGTCGGCGGCGAGCACCAGCGCCTCGGGCCGGTCGACGGCTTGGGCCTTCCGCAACGCGACTTGCTCGGCGGCGGGGCCGGGCTCGAGGTCGGGCCACGTCTCGTCGGCGTCGGTGGGCACCACGTCGAAGTCGAGGCCGAGGTGCGCCAGCAGGTGACGCCGCCGCGGCGACGCCGAGGCCAGGACGAGCGGGGCGTTGATCGAGAGCACGGCGGGGCGGTCGGGGGAGGCCGGAGGATACCCCTGCGCCTCCGCCCCAGGCCCGGTACGACCTCGGGCGCGAGGCCCGCCAGCCGCAGGCGGCCCGCCGGGCGGACTCGGCGTGAAGGCCGAACCATCGCCAGCACGCCCCGTAGCTTTCACTCCCGCTTGAAACCACACGCCTATGGCCGGCCTCGTCGTCATCCCCGACCCCTCCATCGACGCGGCCCGGCTCGACGCCCTCGCCGACGCGATGGCCGTGTTCGGCTTCGACGTCCACCGCACCGGCACGCCCGTCGTCCTGGCCGCGACCGGCGTCCCCGCCGACTTCGACGTCCGCCACATCAAGGTGCTGGCCGACGTGAGGGACGTGGTCCGGATCACGAGCCCGTACAAGTTCGCCGCGCGGACGTGGCACCCCGCCGACACCGTCGTCGACGTCGACGGCGTGGCCGTCGGCGGGCCCGAGCTGGTGGTGATGGCGGGGCCGTGCTCGGTCGAGGGCGTGGAGCAGATCGAGGCCTCGGCCGCGGCCGTCGCCGCCAGCGGGGCGCAGATCCTGCGCGGCGGCGCCTTCAAGCCGCGCTCGAGCCCGTACTCGTTCCAGGGCATGGGCGAGGAGGGGCTGCGGATCATGCGCGCCGCCGCCGACGGCCACGGCCTCAAGGTCGTGACCGAGGTGATGAGCGAGAGCCAGATCGAGGTCGTCGGGCGCTACGCCCACGTGTTTCAGATCGGAGCCCGCAACATGCAGAACTTCCCCTTGCTGCAAGAGGTGGGGAAGGCCGGCCTGCCCGTCCTGCTCAAGCGGGGCATGAGCGCCACCATCGAGGAGTGGCTGATGTCGGCGGAGTACATCCTGGCCGAAGGCAACCCCGACGTGATCCTGTGCGAGCGGGGCATCCGCACGTTCGAGACCGCGACCCGCAACACGCTCGACCTCTCGGCGGTGCCCGTCGTGAAGCAGCTCAGCCACCTCCCCATCATCGTCGACCCCAGCCACGGCGTCGGCATCCGGGACAAGGTGGCGCCGATGGCGATGGCGGCCGTCGCGTGCGGCGCCGACGGGCTGATGATCGAGACGCACCCCAACCCCCCCGTCGCGCTGAGCGACGGCCCCCAGTCGCTCTACCTCGACGCCTTCGCCGACCTGATGGACCGCGCCCGCCAGCTGGCGGCGGTCGTCGGGCGGACGCTGCCGCAGCCGGAGGCCGCGGCGGTCTAAGCCGGGCCGCGCGCTGGCCAGAGCGGGCGCCGCGTGGCCCCTGTGGAGCCCTGGGACTGGAGCCCCGGTCATCCGTGGCTCTATACTTGCGGGTCGATCTCACGTCCCCCCACTCCCCCGGATCTCTATGTGCGGAATCGTCGGTTACATCGGTCAGCGCCAAGCCTCAGAACTCCTCGTCAAGGGCCTCCGCAGGCTCGAATACCGCGGGTACGACTCGGCCGGCGTGGCCGTCGTCAACGGCGAGCTGGCGGTGCGCAAGAAGGAGGGGAAGGTGGACGAGCTGGCCAAGCTGCTGGACGCCAACCCCGTCTCGGGCCAGGTCGGCGTCGGGCACACGCGGTGGGCCACGCACGGCGCGCCCAACGACGCCAACGCCCACCCCCACACCGCCTCCGACGGCTCGTTCGCGATCATCCACAACGGGATCATCGAGAACTACGGCGCCATCAAGAAGCAGCTGCTGGCCAAGGGCTACACGTTCGAGAGCGAGACCGACACCGAGGTGCTGGCGCTCTTCATCGAGGAGATCCTGAAGGGGACCGGGCTCGACTTCGCCGAGGGCATCCGCCAGGCGCTGACCCAGGTCGACGGCGCCTACGGCATCGTCGCCATCCACCGCGACGAGCCCGACCAACTCGTCGTGGCGCGCAACGGGAGCCCGCTGCTCTTGGGCGTCGGCGACGGCGAGCACTTCGTGGGGAGCGACGCGAGCCCGTTCATCGAGTTCACCAAGAACGTCGTCTACCTCGCCGACGGCGAGATGGCCATCGTCCGCCGCGACGGCTACGAGTGCATGGAGATCAACGGGGCGCCGGTCTCCAAGGAGGTCCACGAGCTCGAGTGGGACTTGGACGAGATCGAGAAGGGCGGCTACGAGCACTTCATGCTCAAGGAGATCATGGAGCAGCCCGCGTCCATCGCCGACGCCATGCGCGGCCGCGTGCTCGCCGACGAGGGGCGGATCAAGCTGGGCGGGCTCGACGGCGTGATGGACCGGCTGCGCTCGGCCGAGCGCATCGTGATCTGCGCGTGCGGCACGTCGCTGGCACGCCGGACTGGTGGGGGAGTACCTCATCGAGCGGCTGGCGCGCGTCAACGTCGAAGTCGAGTACGCGAGCGAGTTCCGCTACCGCGACCCGATCCTGGACGCCTCGAAAGACGTCGTCATCGTGATCAGCCAGTCGGGCGAGACCGCCGACACGCTGGCGGCCGTGCGCCAGGCCAAGAGACGCCGGCGTGCTGGCGCTGGGGCTCGTCAACGCCGTCGGCAGCACGATCGCGCGCGAGACCGACGCCGGCGTCTACCTGCACGCCGGGCCGGAGATCGGCGTCGCCAGCACCAAGGCGTTCACGGCCCAAGTCGCGGTCCTCGCCCAGATCGCGCTCCTGCTCGGCCACGAGCGCGGCGTGCTCTCGGACGACGAGATGCGCACGCACACCGAGGCGCTGGCGGCCATCCCGGGCCAGGTCCGGACGGTGCTCGAGAGCGACGACGAGATCCGCAAGATGGCGCGGGACTACCGCTACGCGAGCAACTTCCTCTACCTCGGGCGCGGCGTGAACTTCCCCGTCGCCTTGGAAGGCGCGCTCAAGCTCAAGGAGATCAGCTACATCCACGCCGAGGGCTACCCCGCGGCCGAGATGAAGCACGGCCCCATCGCGCTCATCGACCAGTTCATGCCCGTCGTCTGCATCGCCACGCGCGACGCGACCTACGACAAGGTGGTCTCGAACATCGAGGAGGTGGCCGCGCGCGGCGGGACGGTGATCGCCGTCACGGACGAGGGGAACGAGGACCTCGCCTCGCTGGCGGAGTACGTCGTCGAGGTGCCCAAGACCCTCGACGCCCTGGAGCCGCTGCTGACCGTGATCCCGTTGCAGCTCCTGAGCTACCACATCGCCGTCATGCGCGGGACGAACGTGGACCAGCCGCGCAACCTGGCCAAGAGCGTCACGGTCGAGTAGGCTCGCTGGCGCTCGCGGAACGGGGAACGAGGGAACGGGCA
Organism: Rubricoccaceae bacterium; assembly: GCA_963789285.1. Lineage (GTDB taxonomy): Bacteria > Bacteroidota > Rhodothermia > Rhodothermales > Rubricoccaceae > Rubrivirga. The sequence continues at coordinate 99,579 of CAWBJZ010000003.1, read as the reverse complement.
GAGGGGGGGTGCCTCCGTCCGCGGCTCAAGCTTCACGGACTCGGTTGGTAACTTGGCGGTGTAGGTCGATGGCGACGCGCGGGGCGGAGTCCGCCCATTCCCCATTCCCTCGTTCCCCTTCCCCCCGATGATCAACACCGACGCCCTCGACTCGCTCCTCGCCCGCTACCAGGAGGTGCTCGCGGACCTGTCGAAGCCCGAGGTGGCCGGCGACCCGTCGCTGCTGGAGTCGCTGGGCAAGGAGCTCTCCGGCCTGGAGCCCGCCGTCAACGCCGCCAAGACGTGGCGCGAGCTGGACGAAGAGGCCGCCGGGCTGCGCGAGATGGTCGAGAGCCGAGAACTGGCGAGATGGCCGAGCTGGCGGAGCTAGAGCTGGCCGAGGTCGAGGACAAGCTGGCGGCGGCGGAGAAGACGCTGGAGGAGGAGCTGGTGCCCAAGGACCCCGAGGACGCGCGCGACGCCATCGTCGAGATCCGGTCGGGCACGGGCGGCGACGAGGCGGCCTTGTTCGCCGGCGACCTGTTCGAGCTGTACCAGAAGTACGCGACGACGCACGGCTGGAAGGTGGAGGTGATGGACACCTCGCTCGGGACCGCCGGCGGCTTCCGCGACATCACGTTCGCGCTCAAGGGCAAGGACGTGTTCGGCCAGATGAAGTACGAGTCGGGCGTCCACCGCGTCCAGCGCGTGCCGGCGACCGAGAGCCAGGGCCGGATCCACACCTCGGCCGCGACCGTCGCCGTGCTCCCGGAGGCCCAAGAGGTGGACGTCGATCTCCGGATGCAGGACGTCCGCGTCGACGTCTACCGCTCGTCCGGCCCGGGCGGCCAGTCGGTCAACACGACGGACTCGGCGGTGCGGCTGACGCACGAGCCGACCGGCCTGGTGGTCTCGATCCAGGACGAGAAGAGCCAGATCAAGAACAAGGACAAGGCGTTCCGGGTGCTCCGCAGCCGGTTGTACCAGATGGAGCTCGACCGCGTCCACAACGAGCGGGCCGCGGCGCGGAAGGAGATGGTGGGCTCGGGCGACCGGAGTGGCAAGATCCGGACGTACAACTGGCCCCAAGGGAGGGTCACCGACCACCGCCTGGAGGGCGACGACAAGAACCACGCGCTCCAAAACATCCTGGACGGCAACCTGCACGAGATCGTCCGCGCCTTGGCGCTGGCGGACCGGGAGGCCCGGATGGAGGAGGCCGCCGAAGGGTGATGCGAACGAGGAAGGCGGAACGAGAAAGGGAAAGACAGGAAGGCCAAGCGCGCCGAGGCGACAGTAACCAGAGGGCCCTATGGACCCTCCGCCGTCCGGTTGGCGCTCGGCTTCCGCGGAGGGCACGTCCTGCTCCGCGTTTGCATCTTCGTTCCTCGTTCCACCTTGCCCGTTCCACGTTCCCCATGCGTCTTCGCCCGTGCTTCGCCGCCGCCAGCGGGGCGCCGCGGTAGGTTCTCGTCCCCTGCTCGCGGCAGGTCCCGGGAGAGACAGCCCGGCGCGCCGCGGGCTCTTCCACAACCCACAGGGAACTCATGGCAGACGCCAACGGGTCAACCGACCCCGGCGCCGACGCGGCGCCCATGTACGAGTTGATGTACATCATCAACCCCGTCCTCAACGAGGACCAGACCAAGGACATCGTCCAGCGCGTGACGCAGTACCTCACCGAGAACGGCGCCCAGGTCGAGCACGTCGAGGAGAACGGGAGCCAGCGGCTCGCCTACCCCATCGAGAAGAAGCGGAACGGCTACTACGTCGTCGTCAACTTCCGCCTGCCGGTCTCCGCCAACGGCGGGCTGGTCAAGATCGAGCGCGCGATGACCATCAACGACGACCTGATGCGCCACATGGTGCTCCGCTACGACGCCAAGATGGAGCGGCACTACCTCGCCCGCAAGCGCGGCGACGAGCTGCCCAAGATCGCGCCCCCCGTCGTCCAAGCCTAAACCACGATGCCTGACAACGTCAACACGACCCCGAACACCACGCCCGAGGCCGGCACGCCCGGCGCTGGCGCCCCGGCGCCCGACGCCCCCGGCGGCGTGGACCTCGGCGCGGCCGCTCCGGCCGCCGCTCCCGTCTCCGGCGCCCCCACGGCCGAGGAGAGCCCCAACCCCTCCGCCGACTCGCCCGACCCGGCCGTCGCCCCCTTGAACCCGACCGCGGCACCCGCGACCGGCACCACGACGCTGGCCGAGGCGCAGTCCCCGAGCACGCCCGACGGCGCCGCCAGCGGGACGGCCGCGACCAGCGAGACGGCGGCCGCCGGCGCGGCGCCCAAGCCGGCCCAGGAGGTGACGCACCTGCCCGAGACCAACGTCGGCTCGGCGCTGGAGACCTCGTCGGTCCCGACCTCGGCCGACCAGCCGACCGCCGTCGAGCAGGCCGCCGAGCAGATCGGCTCGGAGCCGGCCCCCCGCGCCGTCTCGCCCGAGGTGGCCGCCCGCCTCCTGGCGGCGTCCAACCCCGAGGACCTCCAGCGGATCGTGGCGCCCGGCGCCCAGCGCGCCACGCTGAAGTGCCCCTTCCGCGCCGCCGGCGTCGAGTACATCGACTACAAGGACACCGAGACGCTCAAGCGGTTCATCAACGAGCAGGGCAAGATGCTGCCCCGCCGCATGACCGGCGTCTCGGCCAAGTACCAGCGCCAGCTCACGCGCGCCATCAAGCGCGCCCGCCACGTGGCGCTCCTGCCCTTCGTCGCCGACAACGTCAAGTAGGCGGCCCGACGGGCGGCCCGGGTCCGGCACCGCGCCGAGCCAAGCCGCCAGTCGCCGGTTGCCCACAACCCCCAGACACATGAACGTCATTCTCACCGAGGACCACGACACGCTCGGGATGCGCGGCGACGAGGTCACCGTCAAGCCCGGCTACGGGCAGAACTTCCTCATCCCCCGCCAGCTCGCCGTCGTGGCCACCAAGTCCACGCGCAAGCGCTACGCCGAGGAGACCCGGCAGGCCGCGCACAAGGTCGAGGCCGCCCGCGGCAACGCCGAGAAGCTGGCCGACAAGATGACCGGCACCGAGCTCGTCTTCCCCGTCAAGGCCGGCGACGACGGCCGCCTGTTCGGCTCCGTCACGACCCAGCAGGTCGCCGACGAGCTGGCCGGCAAGGGCTACGACGTCGACCGCCGCAAGATCACGATGGAGGACATCCGATCGACGGGCGACTACACCGCGTCGGTGCGGCTCCACCCGGATCACTCGGCCGAGATCAAGGTCTCGGTCGTCGCCGAGGAGTCGTCGCTCTAAGCGCGCCTCCCTCCGCCGACCCCGGCCCCGTCTGCCCCGGCAGGCGGGGCTTTTTTGGCCCCTCGCCGCTGGCGGACGCTGTCGGCGCTGCCGACTTCGAAGGTTCAACGACTGGGGCCGGCCTTGCTGAAGGGCCGCCAGCCGGCAGCCACTCTCTGCACGAGCTCGCCCAGGGCGCCCGCCAGTCGGACGTTGTGCCTTCTACTTGTCATTCCTGCGCGCGGACGTTAGGAGAGGGGGCTCGGCACCCCGCGCCACACTTGTCTAGCGAAGGCTTCTGCTACTCCGCGTCCGGCTGGCGGTCTCCGTCGGCGGGGTCGGTCGCTCCCGGTTCTCCGCTCCGCTCGTCGTCCCTCCGGGGAACGGCTTCGCCTCGTTCGTCGCCCCTTGCGCGGATGGCCTGGGCGATGCGGGCCGGCTCCGGCGCCTGGCCGTCCTTCGGGATCGGCCAGCCCTCGCGCTGCTGCGTCCGGTCGCCGTCGGTCGCCTCGGTCTGGTCGTGGAACAGGATCTGCTGGGTCGGGAACGGGAGGTCGATGCCCTGCGACAGCAGCGCCTGGCTCACCTTGATCAGGACCTGGTCGCGCAGCTTGACCACGTTCTTGCGCGTGGGGTCGGTCCACCACCGCACGCGCAGGTTCACCGACGAGCCCGCCAGGTCCCACGTCAGCACGTCCGGCCCGGGGTCGTCGAGGATGCCCTCGATGCCCTGCATGGTCTCGAGCGCGATCTGCTTGGCCGTCTCGATGTCGTCGCCGTAGCCGATCCCGACGTCGTACTGGCTCCGGACCATGTGGTAGGCCGTGATGACCTCGACGGGGTCGGAGTAGATCTGGCTGTTGGGCACGATCACGCGGCGGCCGTCGTAGGTCCGGATGAACGTCGCCCGCGTCTCGATGGCTTCCACGGTGCCCGTGTACTGGCCCGTCGTGATCTCGTCGCCCACCCGGAACGGCTCCCGGATCAGGATGAGGATGCCCGCGAGCAGGTTCTGGAAGATGTCCTGGAACGCGAACCCGATGGCGACGCCGCCCAGCCCCAGCCCGGCGAAGATCGCCGAGAACTCGAGCGAGGGGATGATGATCACCAAGCCCAGGAACACGCCCAGCAACAGCAGGAACGCGTACGCCAGCCGGCCGAGCACGATGCCGATGCTGGAGTCGGCCGGCCCCGGCGTGACGCGGTGGACCAAGGAGCGGACGCCCTTGGCGATCAGCCACACGACGGCGAGGACGACCAGCGCGACGGCGATGCGCGGGAGCGCCGCGAACATCGCGTCGATCATCTGCTGGACCTGGCTGATCGCCTCGCCCGTGGCCTCCTCGACGCTCACGTCTGCGAGCGAGTCCGGATCGGCGGCTGGCGTCGCGGCGAGGACGGTGTCCTGGACGACGGAGAGCGTGTCTTGCATGGGTCGGGGGCGTGTCGCTGGCGGTCGTCACCAGTGGGAGGGGAGACGCGAACGCACCGCCGGGGTTCGCCTGAACGACGGCGCCCCCGCCAGCCAGAGCCGGTGGGGGCGCGTCGAGTAAAACGACCGGGGTCAGGTGCCTGGCGTGGTGTCGGTCAGGTCCGGCCGCGTCTGCGGGCTCGCGCCCGGCTGGTCGGCCGAGGGCTTGAGCGCGCGCGGCGCGTCGCCGCTTTGGACCTTGTCCTGGAACTTCTCGAGCTGCTCCCGGGCCACGTCGCGTCCGCCCCAGCCGAAGGCGATGGCGGCGGCGAGCGCGATGGCGCCCAGGATCAGCCCGAAGGCGAGGTTGACGATGGAGTCGGCCAGGCCCATCTGCTTCAAGGCCATGGCGCCGGCGAAGACCAGGATCGAGACCCGGGCCGCGACCGCGAGCATGTCCGACTGGCTGCCGCCGTTGGACTTGATCGCGCTGTACGCCAGGTTCGACAGGTACAGGCCGACGGCGAAGATCACGAGCCCCAACAAGATCTGGCCCGCCAGCACGGTGAACTCGGCGATGAGCACCGCCAGCGCCTCCAGGCCCAGCGAGTTCGCGGCCTCCGTGGCCGCGAACAGCATCACGCCGACGAGCACCACCCAGCCGACCAGGCCGGACGGCGTCCGGGTGTCCAGCCGGCCCTCGGCCGCCGCGTCGCCCGCGTCGCGCGTGGCGGTCGCCTCGGACGCGGCCGAGCGGAAGCCCAGCCCCTCGAACAGCCGGTTGAAGCCGACGCCCGCCAGCAGGTTGCTCACCAGCGACGCCACCAGTCGGCCGACGACGAACGCGATCCCCAAGATCAGCGCCGCGACGAAGACGCGCGGGATGGCCTCCAGGAACTGGCCCAGCATCGCCGACGCGGGCGCCGTCACGGCCTCCACGTCCAGCGCCTGCAGCGCCGACACGATGACGGGGATCAGCACCAGGATGTAGACCACCAGCCCGAGCAAGTCGCTCAGCCGCGTCCCGCCCGTCGCGCGCGACAGCCCGACCTCGTCGGAGAGCTTGTTCACGCCGGCCGCCGCCGTCAGGTTGGAGACGATCTTCCGAAGCACCCGGGCCACGAAGGCGCCGACCACCAGGATGATGCCGGCCAAGAGGAGGTTGGGCAGGAAGCCCACGATCTCGTTGACCAAGCCCTGAACCGGGGCCAGGATGCCCGCCAGCTGGAGAGTGTCGAGGATGGCCGGGATGAACAGCAGGATCACGAAGTAGAACACCGCCGTGCCCAGCGTCTTAGCCAGCGAGGTCTCGCCGTCTCGGTCGCCGTCCACGTGAGGGACGTCGTCGGCCAGCCGGGCCTTGGCCCGGGCGTTCGCCGCGTCGATGTCGGCCTGGGCACCGGCTCCGACCTCGCCGGCCGGGTGCGACCCGTCGCCCGTCTGGGACATCGCTAGGCCGCCGGCGCTGGGGGCGCTCGCCCTGGAGACGTCGCCATCGCCCGCGGCGTTGATCCGCTCGTCGATGTGGACGGCTTGGAGCCCCTTCGTGGTGAGCGTGCTCAGGATCTTGGCCAGCGCGTAGGCCACGATGCCCAGGATGACGGCCCCGATCAGGCGCGGGATGAACGCGATGATGGTGCCCACGAACTCGCCCAGCGGTCCGCCGACGGCGCCCAGGTCCACGGCGTTGAACGCCGCGATGAGCGCGATCACGATGACCACCCAGAAGGCGATCTGCCCCCCGATGCGCTCGGACGAGATCGAGGGGTTGTCGCTGACGCTGCTCAGGAGCTTGTCGTCGAGCTGGGTGCGCTTGAGAGCGGAGCGGACGACGCCCTCGACGATCTTCGCGACCACGTAGCCCGCGATCAGGATGAGGACGAAGACGAGCAGCGGCCACAGGGGGCCGAGCGTCGCTTCGATGTTGGTGACGGCGTCTTGCATGGGGGAGGGGAGACTGAGGAGAGGGGATGCCCGGTCTATCGCCGTGAATGGGCAATGAAGACCGACGGGAGATCACGCCGTAGCACCCCGTTCGTTCCTCTTGTGCTCGACGGGACACGCCTGGCGGGTTTTGAGCAACCACCGCGGAGCGGCGCACTGGCGACCGCCGCCGGCGGGGCGACCACCTCCTCGCCGCCGCCCGACGGGCGCCCTCCCCAGTGCGGGTGGCTCGGACCCCCGACTCCGGCCGCCAGCGCCGAGCCGAATCCCCACGGCCTTGAGATCCTGCCCGCGCCCGGCCGGTAGCTTCGGCTCCCCTCGACGCCCGCGCCATGACCCCGCCCCGCACCGCCCAGGCCACGCGCCAGGCCTTCCTCGACTTTTTCCGCGAGAAGGACCACGAGATCGTGGGCTCGGCGCCGATCGTGCCCCAGGGCGACCCCACGCTGCTGTTCATCAACGCCGGCATGAACCCGTTCAAGGACGTGTTCTTGGGGACGGGCACGCGGCCCTACAACCGGGTCGCCGATACGCAGAAGTGCCTGCGCGTCTCGGGCAAGCACAACGACCTCGACGAGGTGGGCATCGACACGTACCACCACACGTTCTTCGAGATGCTCGGCAACTGGAGCTTCGGGGACTACTTCAAGGCCGAGGCCATCGCGTGGGCCTGGGAGCTGCTGGTGGACCGCTGGGGGCTCGACCCGAACCGGCTCTACGTGACCGTCCACGAAGGCGACGAGGCGCTGGGCCTGGACGCGGACCAGGAGGCGGCCGACCTGTGGACGGAGCACACCACGGTCCCCCCGGCGCACATCCTGTTCCAGTCGTCGAAGGACAACTTCTGGATGATGGGCGAGACCGGGCCGTGCGGGCCGTGCTCCGAGATCCACATCGACCTCCGCGACGACCACGAGCGCGCCATCGTCCCGGGCCAGGACCTGGTCAACAAGGACGACCCGCGCGTGATGGAGATCTGGAACCTGGTCTTCATCCAGTACAACGCCGTCAAGGTGGACGACGGCACGCCCGCCCCGCCCGACGGCGACGCCGACAGCCAGTCGCACGCGCCGATCGCGCTGGAAGCGTTGGCTCAGAAGCACATCGACACCGGGATGGGCTTCGAGCGGATCTGCGCCGTGCTCCAGGGCAAGCGCTCGAACTACGACACCGACCTCTTCGCCGGCATCCTGGCCGCGCTCTCGAACCGCGCCGGCCTCAAGCCCTACGACGACTACGACGAGTCGGACCCAGACGACAAGACCATCCGCGTGGCGATGCGCGTCGTGGCCGACCACGTCCGCACGCTGGCGGTCGCCATCGCCGACGGCGCGCTGCCGGGCAACACCGGTCGCGGCTACGTGCTCCGCCGGATCCTTCGGAGGGCCGTCCGCTACGGGTACCAGTCGCTAGGGCTCACCGAGCCGTTCCTCGCCTCTCTGCTCCCCGCGCTGGCGGACGAGATGGGCGAGGCGTTCCCCGAGCTCCGCGCGTCCATCGACACCGCCAGTCGCGTGATCACGGGGGAGGAGGAGTCGTTCCTCAAGACGCTTGGCGATGGAATTGAAGCTTTCGAAGCATTGGCGACAACGGCCACTCAGGACGCTGAGGTCGTTACGGAAGCGCGAGGGAAAGGAGATCGATGACATGTACGGCGATTGCCAACTACGGAGTAGCTGAGGACAAGCGCGCGAATGCGATGCGCAGCTCGGGTCTTTCGAATGCGCTGATTAATCGCTTACCGAGAGGCATCTTGAACCTGTGGTCGAGTCATCCTGCACAGTGCCACGGATCGAGCGATTCCTGGAGAGGTGGCCTTCGTCCTCCATGACACCTACGGCTTTCCCTCCGACCTCACCGACGTGATGGCGCGCGAGCGCGGGCTGACCGTCGATCACACCCGCTTCGACGAGCTGATGGGCGAGCAGCGCGACCGCGCGCGTGCCGCCGCCGGCTTCACGGCCGAGACCGCCGACGTGGACCTGTGGGACGCGACGGCCGACACCCCGGACGCCGTCGAGTTCGTCGGCTACGACGCGCTGGCGGTGGACAACGCCAGCATCCTCAAGACCCGGACCGTCGGCGAGGGCGACGACGCCCGCCACCAGTTGGTCTTGGACCGCACCCCGTTCTACGCCGAGAGCGGCGGCCAGATCGGCGACACCGGCCGGCTGGCGGTGGGCGAGGAGACCGTCGAGGTGCTCGACACCGTCAAAGACGCCGACGGCACCATCGTCCACGTCGTGGACCGGCTGCCCGCCGACACGTCCGCGACGGTCACGGCGACCGTAGACGCCGACCGCCGGCGCCGCATTCAGCGCCACCACTCGGCGACGCATCTCCTGCACGCCGCCCTGCGCGAGACGCTGGGCGACCACGTCCAGCAGAAGGGCTCGCTCGTCGCACCCGACCGCCTCCGGTTCGACTTCTCGCACTTCGAGCGCCTGACCGACGACGAGCGCCGCGCCGTCGAGGACCGCGTCAACGACTTAGTGCTGCAGAACATCGCCAAGGACGAGGCCCGCGACGTCCCCCTCGACGACGCCCGCCAGCGGGGCGCGATGGCGCTGTTCGGCGAGAAGTACGGCGAGCGAGTACGCGTCATCACGTTCGACCCCGAGGTCTCGGTCGAGCTGTGCGGCGGGACGCACGTCGCCGCGACGGGCGAGATCGGGCTGTTCCAGATCACGTCCGAGTCGTCGGTCGCGTCGGGCGTGCGCCGCATCGAGGCCGTCGTGGGGCAGGCGGCCTTGTCCTGGATGCGCGGCGAGCTGGACGAGCTGGCGGCCGCGCGCGCGCAGTTCAAGCAGATCCCCGACACCCTGGCCCTGGCGGTCGAAGGCGTGCAGCACGACCTGAAGTCGCTGGAGACGACGATCTCCGGGCTCCGCGCCGCCCAGGCCGAGGCCGGGCTCGACGGCGTCTTGAAGGCGGCCCTGGACGTGGACGGCATCCGCGTCGCCACGGGCGAGATCGCCGGCGCCGACCTGGACACGTTGCGCGGGCTGGCGGAGACCGCGCGCGCGCGGATGACCGCGACCGGCGGCGGCGGCGTGGCCGTGTTCGGCTCGGCCGACGCTGCCGAGGGCAAGGCGTACCTCGCCGCCTCCGTCACCGACGACGTGATCGCGCGCGGCGTCCAGGCCGGCACGCTGGTCGGCGCCTTGGCCAAGAAGGTCGGCGGCGGCGGCGGCGGCCGGCCCACGCTCGCGACCGCCGGCGGCAAGAACCCCGACGGCCTGGCCGACGCGCTCGCGGCGGCCGCCGACGCGGTCCGCCAGTCGCTCTAGTCACCGATCCTTCGCACGGCGGCGGCGCGCCCGACGCCGCGGCCCCGTTCCAGCCTCCACACCCCCCCGACCCGATGCTCCGCCTCCTCGCCCTCGCCGCCTTCCTGCTGGCGCTCCCCGCCTCCGCCCAGACCGACGAGGCGGCCACGGTGCCCGTCGGCGCCACGACGGTGATCGCGGACATCCCGACGTACTCGGCGGGCATGGGCCGGACGGACGGCCCGTTCACGCTGGTGTCGCTCGACGGAGACATCATCGTGACCCCGGACGCGACCGTCCGCGCCGACTCGGCGTCGGGCGCGTGGGACATCGGCCTGCGGGGCACCGAGGTCATCCTGAACGGCGGCGAGAGCGGGCCGGGTGAGCGCCGCGGCGCGCTCCTCGCGGGCGACGCCAACGACGGGGAGTACACGCTGTTCGCCGACGGCGACGGCGAGTGCCCGCGCGGCGCCGCGCGCGTCGTCTGCCACGGCTCGGGGAACGGGTGGTACGAGTACGCCTCGAACGGCGTCCAGCCCCTCGACCGCACGCTCGTCGTCGAGCGCGCGGACGGCACGGCGTTCCGGGTCCGGTTCGTGAGCTACCGCCTGGGCGAGGCCGGACCCTCGGGCGTGATGCCGCGCTACGTGACGCTGGAGGTCTCGCCGCTGGGGACCACGGTCGCCGTGGACGAGCAGCTCTAGGTGCCGACGCCGCTCTCGGCGGTCGGCCTGGAGCGTGGCGGGGCGGCACGGGACGCGGTCCTGTTCCACCTCGCGTTCGCCGTGGTCGCCGGCGCGGTCTTGCTGATGCCCGCCGTGATCCTCCCCAGCCGGGGCGCGGTGCTCGACGTCGCGCTCGGCTGGCGGCTGCTGGCGCTGGTCGTCGGCTACAACGTCGCGCTTCCTCTGGTGGGCCGGTTGCGCGGACACCAGGAGTGGGTGGCGATGTGGGCGTTCCTGGCCCCGCTGAGCCTGTTCCAGGTGGCCCCGGACGCGTTCCTCGCGTCGGTGCTGGGCAGCCTGGACTTCCCCGACACCGGAGGCCCCCGCCTGGCCGGCGTCCCGCTGGCGATGGCGGGGATGTGGACGGTTCCGCTCTGGATCGCGCTGTTCGTCGCCGGCCGCCAGTCGGGCGGCGACCTGGCCCGGGGCGCGTGGTGGGCGGCGCTGGTCGCGGGCGTGCTGCTGGTCGGCGCCGAGGCGACGCTATGGGCCGTCCCCGTCTGGCGCGCGGTCGACGTGACGGTGGTAGGCCCGGTCGCGGTCTACGTGGTGCTGCCCGAGGTCCTGCTGGGCACCGTCGCCTGGCTGGCGTACCGGCTCACGCGCTCCGCCAGCGTGCCGGCCAAGGTGGGCGCGGCGGCGCTGGTGTCGCTGGTCTACCTCGGCGCGCTGGCGGCGGCGTTCGGGCTGGTCGAGGGCGCGTAGGGATAGGTCCATTCGCGCCGGACGAGGCGACGGTGTCTTCCGCCGCCCCGCCCGGGCAAGTAGCTGCGAGTGGGGACTCGCTAGTGGACCACCCTCATCCTGGGACCCCTCATCATCATCATCTTCTTGCTGTCGTCGGTGCACGAAGGTTGGTAGTACCCGTCTTCGTCCTTGGCCATGCAAAGCAGCGTGATCGGGAAATTGTTGCTCGATTCCGTGCCCCGAACAGGCAGCTGAGCGGGCTCGTCAACGGCGAAGGCGACGGCGGAGTCGTTGCAGCGCGGGCCCCTCTCGCGCTCGCGCCCGGTGCCCGGTTCGCCGTCCACACTGCCGACGATCGCGATCGCGTACGAGTCAGAGTCTTCGTCGCCGGTCATGGTGAAGTGGAGGACTCCGTCTTCCTCGACCTCAAACCTGTCCGTTTTCCTGCCATTGACGGTGTAGTAGCACTTGTTCTCGTCGTTGTGGCACGTGACGGCGATGTAGACGTCGCGGCGCTTGTCGGTGGAGGGGGTGGGGGTGATCATGGGTCGGTTGGGGTTGTGAGGGAAACGCGGACATCGGTGAGCCAAGGCGAGTGGTCGAGCATGACGCGGCCAATGTCCCGGTCGAGCGCGCTCTGGATCCAGCGGCGTGCCGCCGGGCGGTCGCCCACGAGCTCGTAGGTCTCACCGATGGCAAACGCGGTCTCGGCGGCCACGTCGTCGGGCTCGCGTCCCGAGCGGAGTTCTCCGAGGTAGACGAGCGCGCTGTCCCGGACGCCCAGCTTGGCGTAGGCGCTGGCGAGGGTGCCGATCACCTCAGGCGAGCGGGCCACGCCCAGGTGGGCCCAGGCGCTGCGGATCGATCGGCGGAAGGCGGCGCGGGCGTCGTCGCGGCGGCCGGGCGTCCACCACAGCGCGTCGCCGAGGTACTGCCGCGTGTCGTACCGGTCGGGGTAGCGGCCGAGCTCCTCGGCGTAGAGGGCCGCCGCTTGGGGGTAGCGGCCGAGGTAGAAGTGGGCCGTCGCGAGGTTGGCCGTCGCGCTCTCGTGGTCGGGCTGGACGCGTCGGAGCTGCTCGAACACCCCGGTCGCGTCGTCGAACCGCCCCATCTCCCAGAACGCGGCGCCAAGGCTGTTCAGGAGCCTGGGGTTCGACGGCGCCAGCGCCAGGCCTTGGCGGTAGGTAGCGACGGCCTCGTCGTTGCGGCCGGCGAGGTAGTAGAAGATGCCCAGGCTGTTGTACGTCCGCCAGTAGCTCGGCCGGAGCGCGACGGCCGCGCGGTAGGCGGCCTCGGCCTCGGCGTCGCGGCCCTGGTCGCTCAGGACGCCGGCGCGCAGCCGCGCCGCCTCCACGTTGTTCGGGTCGATGTCGAGCGCGCGGTCGAACGAGTCCAGCGCGAGGCCGAACTCCTGCTGCCCCTTGTGGATCACGCCCAGGGAGACGTGGACCGGCGCGAGCCCGCCGTCCAGGGCCAGGGCCCGCTCGCTGTGGCGGACCGCGGCCGCCGCCAGCCCGACGTCCCCGCTCCGGCCGTAGAGGCTCCAGAGCGACTCGCCCAGCGCCGCGTGCGCCAGCGCGAACGAGGGGTCCCGCCCGAGCGCCTGGCGGAAGAGGCGGGCGGCCTCTTCGGGCTCGCCGTTGCGCAGCGTCCCCCGGCCCCGGAGGTAGAGCGCGTTGGCCTCGCGGTCGGCGGTGCCGCCGGCCAGCAACCGCTCCTGCCCGGCCGCCCCCACGTTGACCTCGAGCAGCCGCGCCAGTTGCAGCACGGTCCGGTCCTGCAGCGCGAGCGCCTCCCCGTCCGACTGGTCGACGCGCCCCGACGCCACCTGGCGGAGCGTCGAGGTGTCGATCAGGTTGAAGGTGACGCGGACGCTCTCGTCCTCGAACTGGACCGTTCCGTCGACCACGATGGTCGCGCCGAGCTGCTCGCGGGCCTGGCGGGGCGTCAGCCCGGCGCTCACCACGCTCGCTGGGATCACCCACAGGCTCCCGTCGCCGGGGCTCAGCTGGTTGATCTGGCTGCTCAGGGTCTCGACCAACCCCGCCGAGATGGACTCGGCGTCGGGGTGGTCGCCGAGCGTCCGGAAGGGGAGCACGGCCAGTCGCTGCTCGCCGCTCGCGCTGGGCGACAACGCCGAGCCGGCCCACCAGGCCAGGGCCCCCAGGCCGACGAACGCGGCCACGACGGCCGCCGCCAGCACCGCGCGCGCGCCGCCGTGCAGGGTGCCGACCCAGGCTCGCACGCGGGCTAGGGGCGGAGCGGCACGGGCGGCCCGCTCGCCTCGCGCTTCACGCAGGGCGTGAGCGACGGCCCCCGCGTCGGCGAATCGGTCCTGCGCGTCTTTGGCCAGGCACCGGTCCACGATCTCGGCCAGCGTGCTCGGCACCTTGGGACCGAGCGGGAGGTGCGGCTCTTGCGTGACGGCGTAGAGGAGCGCGGCCGAGTAGGACCCCGTGAAGGGCCGGCGCCCGGTCAGCATCTCGTAGAAGACCACGCCCAGCCCCCAGACGTCCGTCCGCGCGTCCGTTGGTGCCCCCTGGGCTTGCTCCGGGCTCATGTAGGCGGCGGTCCCGGACGTGGTGTGGGTCGCCGACCCCGCCGTCGCGGTCTGGGAGATCCCGAAGTCCAGCACCACGGGCCGGCCGTCGTCGGTGACCATCACGTTGGTCGGCTTGACGTCTCGGTGGACGATCCCGGCGCCGTGCGCGTGGGCCAGGCCGTCGGCGATCTGGAGGGCCATCGCCGAGGCCGCGTCGGGGTCCAGCGGGCGGCGCGCGATCAGCCGGTCCAGCGTCTCACCGCGGTAGCACCCCATCGCGATAAACAACCGGCCGTCGGCCGTCTCCCCGATCTCGTGGACGCTGGCGACGTTGGGGTGGTCCAGCTTGGACGCGGCCCGGGCCTCGCGACGCATGAGGTCGCGGGCACCCGAGTCGGCGTGGAGGTGGGCCGGCAAGAACTTGAGCGCGACGTCTCGGTCCAGTCGGAGGTCACGCGCCCGGTAGACCTCCCCCATGCCCCCGCCGCCGAGCCGCTCCTCGATCTGGTAGTGCGTCACTGTCCGGCCGACCAGGGCGTCGGGCGAGCGGGCAGGAGGCGACGTCGTGGTCAAAGCCGTCGGGGCGAGCGTGCCCTAGAGTAAGGCGGGCGACCTCGCTATCAAAATCTTGTATATCATAGGCTTCGGCCATGAACGTCCCCACCCCTCACAGCCTCCAAGCCGAAGTCGACTCGCTCCGCCGGGCCGTCGACGAGTTGTCGCTGCTCAACGAGCTGGCCGTCGCCATCGGCGCGGCGCGGGACGTCGACGAGATCATCCACACCTTGGTGCGGCGGTCGTTGGGGGCCGTCGGCGCCGAGCAAGGCGTGGTCTCGCTCGTCCGTCAGGACGGGGGAGGGGCGCAGACGCTGGTCCGGACCGTCCTGGGCGAGTCCCCCGGCTCGCTCCGCCCGGACGAGATGGTGCTGGGGTGGATCGCCCACCAGAAGCGGGCCTTGATCCTGAACGAGCCCCGCGCCGACGAGACGTTCGGCCGGTTCGAGTGGGAGGCCTCCGTCCGGTCGCTGGTGTGCGTGCCGCTCGTCGCGCAGGGGCGGTTCCTGGGCGCGCTCACGCTCTACAACAAGCTGGACGGCGCGTTCACGGCGGCCGACGCACGGCTGCTCACGATCGTGGCGATGCAGTCGGCCCAGGTCATCGAGACGGCGCAGGCGGCGCGCGACCGCGACCGCGTGCTCAACCTGTTCGGCCGCCACACCTCGCCCCAGGTCGTGACCGAGCTGCTCCGGCACGACGCCGACCCGCCCACGCGGCGGACGCGCGCGTGCGTGATGTTCATGGACGTCCGCGGCTTCACCCACTTCTCGGAGCGGGCCGAGCCCGAGGCCGTCGTGGACTACCTCAACGCCCTGTTCGAGATCAGCACGCCGGCGGTGACGCGCCACGGCGGCATCGTCCACCAGCTGCTCGGCGACGGGTTCATGGCCCTCTTCGGCGCCCCCCTCGCGACGCCCGACGACTGCACGCACGCCGTCGACGCGGCGCTGGAGATCGTGGCCGCGGTCGAGAGCGCGGTCGGGGCCGGGCGGCTCCAGCCGCTCACGGTGGGGATCGGCCTCCACGCCGGCGAGGTCGTGACGGGGACGGTGGGGTCCCCGCAGCACAAGGAGTACAAGGTGACCGGCGACGTGGTCAACGTGGCCGCGCGCGTCGAGGCGCTCAACAAGGTCCACGGCAGCCGGCTCCTGGTCACCGACGCCGTCTGGGCGCGCGTGCCGGCGGGGCGGCACCCGGGCGAGTCGCTGGGCGAGGTGACGCTGGACGGCCGGCGCGACGGGATCGGGCTGGTGCGGCTCGCCTAGGGCAAGCGGCCTGCTGGCGGCCCTCGTCAGCGCGCGCCGGCGGCCGGAGGAGCGTTCGGGGACTCTTCACCGACCTCCGAGCGCGGCTTTGTATTTTGACGGCGGAGAGGTGGCCGAGTGGTTGAAGGCGCTTGTCTCGAAAACAAGTGTGCCCTTACGGGTACCGAGGGTTCGAATCCCTCTCTCTCCGCAGCGGCCCCGGCTCACCGAGTCGGGGCCGTCTTTTGTCCTGCCCGACTGGCGGAGGCACCGGGCGCGA
Organism: Rubricoccaceae bacterium; assembly: GCA_963789285.1. Classification (GTDB taxonomy): domain Bacteria; phylum Bacteroidota; class Rhodothermia; order Rhodothermales; family Rubricoccaceae; genus Rubrivirga. The sequence continues at coordinate 83,694 of CAWBJZ010000003.1, read as the reverse complement.
ACCCGCCTTCTCCTCAATCCTCGCCGCCAGTGGGTCAGCGGAAGCGGCGCCGGATCCAGTCGCGCAGCGAGCGCAGGACGCCGCCCGGCTTCGGCTCCTCGATGCCCGACTCGAACAGCCGCCGCTCGGCCGCCCGGCGCCGTACCAGGCCCGCCAGCACTTTGTCGCCGGCGTAGACCCAGCGGTCGAACTCTTGGGCCGCGCCCCACGCGTCGCCCCCGTTGAGCCGCTTCCGGAGCGTGGACTCGCGCAGCCGGCTCGCGCCCAGGTTGTAGGTGAAGCTGACGAGCGCGTCGAACTGGGGCTGGCTCAGCGGCACGTCCACGTTGCGGCGGACGGCGTGCTCGTAGTCGCCGATGGTCTCCTGCAACAGCCGCCGCGCCTCCGACCGCGACAGCGGCGCCCGGAATCCCTCCGGCAGCTCCCTCGTCCACCCGATCCCGATGGTGCGGACGCCGACGGGGTCGTCGTACCAGTCGGCGCGGTAACCCTCGAAGTCCTCGATCAGCTGGGCGCCGGCGTCGGACAGGCGCAGGGAGTCGTTGCGGGGGTCAGGCATCGGAGAAGCGGGAGCGGAAGCAGGCGGCGGCGCCGCCGACGATGGGGCCGCCGTGGCCGAAGACGGCCGTGTCGAAGTCGAGCCCGGCCAGCTGGCGGAGCGTCTCGCGGCCGACGTCGAGGTCCTCGTAGATGATCGACAGGCCCAAGGTGGGCGAGTTGGTGCAGGCGTCGGCGGCGATCAGGACGCCGCCGTGCTCGGGCCACAAGAGCGCGATCTGGCCGGCGGTGTGTCCCGGCGCTGCGATCACGCGCAGGTCGGCCGCCAGCCGGTCGCCGTCCGCGACGTGGTGGGCGATCGTCGCCGGCTCGTAGCGGTCCGGGCTGGGGCGGATGACGGCTCGCTCCAGCGCCCAGTTCAGCAGTCCCGACGCCGGGCGGTACGGCCGGAACGCGTTCCCGGCCTCGACCTCGGCCGCGTCCTCGGCCGTCATCCACGCCTGGGCCTCGGTCGCGTCCAGGACGGCCGCCAGCGCGCCGGCATGGTCGGCGTGGTGGTGCGTGACGATGACCGTCCCGACGGCCTGGGGCGGCAGGCGGAGCTGGTCCAACGCTTGCACAATCTTGGCCTCGGAGCCCGGCGGGCCGACGTCGACCAGCACCATCTGGTCCTCCGCCGCGACCAGGTACGCGTTGACGATCCCGAGGTCGACGCGCCACAGGCCGGAGACGACGGGGGAGAGCAGGGGCATGGCTCGGTCCCGGCTGGCGGGGAGGGTGGGAACGCGTGGGCCGTCCGGCGGAAGCTAGCGCCCAGGCTGCCCGTTCGAGGCCGACGGGCGCCTCCGCCAGCGCGAAGGGAGCGAGCCTAGGGCCCTCCGTAGAACGACTTCGAGCTCAGGCCGTACGCCAGTCGCCGCCGGCTCCGGGCTCCGGACGAGTAGCTTTGCCGCGACCGGCGCCTCCCCCCAGCACCCCCGGCCCGTCCGCCGCCGATGACCAACTTCGCGCTCACCGGGCTCGCCGGCTACATCGCCCCCCGCCACCTGCGCGCCATCGCTGACACCGGCAACGCGCTGGTGGCCGCCGTCGACCCCCACGACTCGGTGGGGATCATCGACTCGTACTTCCCCGACGCCGCGTTCTTTACCGAGGTCGAGCGGTTCGACCGCCACCTCGAAAAAGCCAGCCGGGGGCCCGACGCCGAGCGCGTCCACGTGGTGTCGGTGTGCTCGCCCAACCACCTCCACGACGCCCACATCCGCCTGGGGCTGCGCGTCGGCGCCGACGTGATCTGCGAGAAGCCCATCGTCCTGAACCCCTGGAACCTGGACCTGCTCGAAGAGCTGGAGGGCGAGACGGGGAAGCGGGTCTGGACCGTGCTCCAGCTCCGGGTCCACCCCGACCTGGTGGCGCTCAAAGCCCGCATCGACGCTGAGCCCGACGCGCGCCACCAGGTGCGGCTGACCTACGTCACGTCGCGGGGGAAGTGGTACGGGTACTCGTGGAAGGGGAACGCGGAAAAGTCGGGGGGGTGGCGACCAACATCGGCGTGCACTTTTTCGACTTGTTGCAGTGGCTGTTCGGGCCGGTCCAGCGCCACGCCGTCCACCTGGCGGAGGCCGAGCGCGCGGCCGGGCGGCTGGAGCTGCCCCGGGCCGACGTCCAGTGGTTCCTGTCGCTCGACGCCCAGGACCTGCCGCCCCAGGCCCAGGATCAGCCGACCTTCCGCTCGATCACAGTGGACGGCCAGGAGATCGAGTTCTCCGGCGGCTTCCGCGACTTGCACACCGAGGTCTACCGGCGGACGCTGGCCGGCGACGGCTTCGGCATCGCCGACGCCCGCCCGGCCATCGAGCTGGCGCACGCGATCCGCCACGCAACCCCGGCCTCGTCGGGCGACGCCCACCCGTTCGTCACCGCCGCCAGCAGGTCGTGAGCGAGCGCATCCGAGAGCTCCCGGGCGTCCGCATCCACGAGAGCGCGTACGTGGACGCGCCGGCTGAGATCGGCCGGGGGACGTCGATCTGGCACTATTCCCACGTCCAGCCTGGCGCCCGGATCGGCCAATCGTGCTCGCTGGGCCAGAACGTGAACGTGGGGGAGGGGGTCGTGATCGGCGACCGCGTCAAGGTGCAGAACAACGTCTCGATCTACAGCGGGGCCGTTCTGGAGGACGACGTGTTCCTGGGGCCGAGCTGCGTGCTGACGAACGTGGCCAACCCCCGGAGCCAGGTCAACCGGCGCGGGTTGTACGAGTCCACGCGGTTCCGCCGCGGCGCGACGGTCGGCGCCAACGCGACCGTCGTCTGCGGCGTCACCCTGGGCCGGTACTGCTTCGTCGCCGCCGGCGCCGTCGTCACGCGTGACGTGGCCGACTACGCGCTGGTGATGGGGACCCCGGCGCGGCCGGCGGGCTGGATGAGCCGGCACGGGCACCGGCTGTCGTTCGCCGACGGCCAGGCGACGTGCCCCGAGTCCGGCCTCCGGTACCGGCTGGCGGAGGGCGCGGTCACGTGCCTCGACCTGGACGAGGAGGCGCCACTGCCGGACGACATGAGCCGTGGCGCGCAGACGTACGACCAGTTCAAGGCCGGGACGCCCGGAGCCCACGACCTCCCGAACCCATGACGCCCGACCCGATCCCGATCCTCGACCTGGGGCCGACCATCGACGAGGACCGCCAGGCGCTCCGGGACGCCTTCGAGCGCGTGCTCGACTCCGGCCAGTTTGTCGGCGGGCCCGAGGTGAGCGCCTTCGAGGCCCAAGCCGCCGGGTTCCTGGGCGTCCGCTACGCCGTCGGCCTCAACTCCGGCACCGACGCGCTGGTGATCGCGCTGCGCGCGCTCGGCGTCGGGCCCGGCGACGAGGTGATCACGACGCCGTTCACGTTCTTCGCGACCGCCGAGGCCGTCTCGATTATCGGCGCGACGCCCGTCTTCGCGGACGTCGACCCGGACACGTTCAACCTCGACCCCGCCCTGGTGGACGCCGCCGTGACGGAGCGGACGCGCGCCATCCTGCCCGTCCACCTCTACGGCCGGCCGGCGCCGATGACGCGCCTCCTGGGGACCGCCGAGCGGCACGGGCTCCGGGTGGTCGAGGACTGCGCGCAGTCGTTCGGCGCCCGCTACCACGGCGACTGCTCCGGGTGCTGGGGCGACCGGTGCGACGACGCGCTCCGCCAGCAGTTGCGCGGCCGGATGACCGGCTCCATGGGCGACGTCGGCACGTTGTCGTTCTTCCCGTCGAAGAACCTGGGCGCGTTCGGGGACGCCGGGATGGTGGTGACCGACGACCCGGGCTTGGCCGAGACCGCCCGGATGCTGCGCGCTCACGGCGGCAAGCACAAGTACGCCAACGAGATGCTGGGCTACAACTCCCGTCTCGACAGCGTGCAGGCGGCCATGCTGCGCGTCCGGCTCGGGCGCGTGCCCGAGTGGAACGCCGCTCGCCGCGCGACGGCGCTGCGGTACACCGAAGCGCTCCAGGACGTACCGGGCCTGGTCGCGCCGGGCGACGTCGCCGGCCACGTCTACCACCAGTACACCGTCCGCGTGCTGGGCGGCCGCCGGGACCGCGTCGCGCGCGCGCTGGCGGCCGACGGCGTCCAGACGATGGTGTACTACCCGACCCCGGTCCACCAACTCCCGGTCTACGCCGACGCCGACCTGGGCCGCTTCCCGGTCGCCGAGCGGCTGGCGGGCGAGGTGCTGAGCCTGCCGATCGGCCCGTCGCTGCCGGCCGAGCACCAGGACCGCGTCGTCGGCTCCCTCCGCCGGGCCTGCTCCTAAGGGGAGACCCGCCCATGCGTACCGCCAGCGGGGGAGGGGCTAGGCCCCGGCGCCGGTCCAGGCGCGCCCGAACAGCGGCCGCTTGGGCAGCACCTCGGGCATGAACACGCTCACGCCGAGCAGGCTGAGGTTGAACACCAGCGCCAGCACCAGCGACCACCGGCCGACCCAGTCGCCGTGGCGCACGTAGAACGTCTCGCCGCGGAAGGTGGGGACGTCGAGCCCGGTCACCTCCTGGTCCATCCAGCCGGCGACCTCCTCGACGGTCCCGCCCGGCAGGATCACGGCCGAGATCCCGCTGACCGTCGAAAGCACGACGGCGCGGCGCGACTCGATGGCGCGCAAGCGGGTAAACTGGAGGTGCTGGTAGAGGCCGGCCGACCGGCCCCACAAGTCGTTGCGCGACAGCACCACGATCAGGTTGGCGCCGTCGCGCGTGAACCGCCGGACGTGGTCGCCGAAGAGGGACTCGAAGCCGACGGCCGTCGCGATGTCGGCGCCGCCGGTCTCGAGGAGCACGCGGCTGTTGCCCGACGCGGCCTCGACGTCGGCGAAGGGGACGCGGCGCATCTGGTCGTAGCGCCGCTGGGGGTGCCCGGGCCGGATCAGGATGGCGGAGTTGGCGAGCTCGTCGGCCTCGGGCACGCCCGACTGGCGGTCGGCGCGGGCGGTGCCCGTCGTGGCGCCGGCCATGAGCGCCACGTTGCGGCTGGCGGCCCAGCGGTCCAGGCGGCTGTAGAGCTGGCGCTCGCCGCGCTCGGTCCCCATGTAGGGCAGCGACGACTGCGGCCAGATCAGCAGCCCGAGCTCGCCCTTGGGCCGGGCCCGGGAGGGCGGGGCCAAGGAGTCGCTGCCCGTCGGCGTCCACCGCGACAGGAGGTCGTCGGAGAGCGACGCGAGGTAGTCCACCTTGGCGGCGGCGTCCTGGCTGTCCCACTCGCCCGGGGGCACGCCCGGCTGGACGATGCCGACGCGGGTGTAACCCGCCGGCACGTCCGCCTGCGCGGTCCGGACGGTGCCGTAGGCGACGGGCAGCGCGACGAGCGCGGTGAAGACGGCGATGGAGAACCCCCGCTCGCCGTAGCGCTCGCCCGGCCGCCCGGCGCGGGGCAACGCCACGAACGCGGCGATGTTGAGGAGCAGCACCCACAGGCTCAGGAGCAGCACGCCGCCCAGGTCCGCCGTTTGGATGAACTCCACGGCCTCGACCTGGGTGTGGCCCAGGAGCAGCCACGGGACCGACAGGTTGAAGGTGAGCGTCAAGAACTCCGCCGCGAGCACGTTCAGCACCAGCGCCACCAGCCCGGCGTACAAGCCCACGCGGTCCTTGACCAGGTTCGCGATCACGAACGCCACCGTCAGCGGGATCGGGATCAGGAACAGGCTCATCCCGCCCAGCGCCGCCAGCCCGGCGTCGGGGTTGAACAGCAGCCAGAAGCCGACGCAGCAGCTCGTGGTCAGCAGCAGCGCGTACAGCTCCCGAGCGTAGTCGATGCCCGGCCGGCGGACCGACCACCGCGCCAGCAGCGGCACCAGCCCGACCCAGGCCAGGGGGTAGGCCCCCAGCGGCGGCATGCTGAACGCGATCAGGAGCGCGCCGCTGAAGGACCAGCCGAACGAGCTGAACGGGAGGGAGACCGGGCGGATGCGGGTGGCCATCGGCGTGCGGGGGTGGGCCTGGGGTATCGCCCGGGTGGGAAGCGCCCTTTAGCGGCTCTGAGCGAGTCCCGACGCCGCGTCCCCCCGGGCTATCTTCACGCCGTCTCGCCCGCCCCCTCCGCCGTGCCCGTACTCACCGTCTGCAACCACAAAGGGGGCACCGGGAAGACCACGACCTCGATCCACCTGGCCGCGTCGATGGCCCGCCAGGGCCGCCGCGTGCTGGTCATCGACTTCGATCCCCAGGGGTTCTTGACCCGGATGCTGGGGGGGGCGGAGCCCCGGCCCGAGTTCTCAGGTCTCGGCCTGCTCGACGCCAGCGCGGACCTGCGCGCCTTCCCGGTCCAGCAGGCCGGCGGCTTCGACCTGATCGGCTCGTCGATGTCGCTCACCAAGGCGCTCCGCACGCTCACCAAGCCGACCGACGTGCTGTGGCTGCGCGAGACCGTCCGCGCGGGGCACGACTACGACGTGATCCTGCTCGACACCGCGGCGGCGCTCTCGGTCTACACCATGAACGCGCTCGTCGCCAGCAACCACGTCGTGATCCCGGTCACGCCGGAGTACCAGCCCGTCGTGGGCGCCGAGCAGACGTGGCAGACCGTGGGCCTGGTCAAGGACAAGCTGAACCCGGCGCTGGCGCCGCCCCGGATGCTGCTGACCCAGGTCGACGCCCGCCTGAGCCGCCACGCCCGCTACGCCGAGTACCTCCGCGACAAGTACGGCGACGGCGTGCTCCAGACGCCCATCCGGACGTCGTCGTCGCTGGCGGCGGCCAGCAGGGACGGGCGGACGGTCTACGACATCCACCCGACCGCGCGCGGCGCGCTGGACTACTCGGCCTCGGCCCAGGAGATCGCGGGCCTGATGTTCGGCGAGCCCGCGCCCGCCGCCGGCGCGCCGCGCCAGGCGCCGGTCTCGCAGACGCCGAGCGCTGGCGGCGACGGCCGCGACCACGGCGGCCAGCCCGCCCCAGCGCCCAGCGGCCCCGCTGGCGGCTCCGCCCAACCGGCCGCTTCGCCCGGCGCCTCCGCCGCGCCGTCCTCGACCGCCAGCGCGCCGGGTACGGCGCCGTCGCCAGCGACCGACGGGCCGTGGAGGCCCCTCCACCAACCGTAGATGGCCGCCACCGCCGACCGCTTCTCGTCGCGCTGGGCGCTCATCCTGAGCGTGCTCGGCATCGCCGTCGGGACGGGCAACATCTGGCGCTTCCCGCGCATCGCGGCCACGAACGCCGGCGACGACGGAGCCGGCGCGTTCCTGTTCGCCTGGGCCGTCTTCCTGGTCGCCTGGAGCATCCCGCTCATCATCGCCGAGTACGCGCTCGGCCAGAAGGGGCGGCAGGGCGTCGTGGGCACGTTCGCCCGACTGGCGGGGCCCCGCTTCGCGTGGCTGGGCGCGTTCGTGGCCTTCGTCGCGGCGGCCATCATGTGCTACTACAGCGTGGTCGCCGGCTGGTGCGCGTACTACGTCGCCAACTCGGCGGTGTCGGGACTGCCGGTGAGCGCGGAGGCGTCGCTGGCGTCGTGGCAGGCGTTCCAGGCGTCGCCGTGGCCCATCGTGCTGCACGGCGGGATGATGACGCTGGGCGTGCTCGCGTGCCGGGGCGGCGTGCGGACCATCGAGCGCGCCAACCAGGTCCTGGTGCCGACGCTGCTGGTGATCGTGCTCGTCGCGGCCGTCCGCGCGATCACCTTGCCCGGCGCCGGCGCGGGCGTCGCGTTCCTGTTCACGCCCGACTGGGGCACGCTGGCCTCGGCTTCGACGTGGCTGGAGGCGCTCACCCAGAACGCGTGGGACACCGGCGCCGGCTGGGGCCTGATCCTGACCTACGCCGCCTACATGCGCAAGGAGGACGGCGTCGTCCGCAACGCCGTGCTGACGGGCGTCGGCAACAACGTGGTGTCGCTCGTCGCGGGGACCATGATCTTCGGCATCGTGTTCGCCGTCCTGGGCTCGCAGATGAGCCAGCCGGAGATCCTGGAGGTCATGCGCTCGTCGGGCGAGCGGGGGACGGGGCTCACGTTCATCTGGATGCCGCCGCTCTTCGCCGAGATGGCGCTGGGCGCCCCGCTGGCGGTCCTGTTCTTCCTGGCGCTGACGTTCGCGGCGCTGTCCAGCCTGATCTCGATGATCGAACTGTCCACGCGCGTGACGGTCGACCTGGGCGTGGACCGGGGCAAGGCCGTCGTCGGCGTCGGCGTGGTCGCGTTCCTGGTGGGCGTGCCGAGCGCGCTCTCGGGCGACGTGTTCGGCAACCAGGACTTCGTGTGGGGCGTCGCGCTGATGCTGTCGGGCGCCTTCATCGCGCTCGCCGTCTGGCGCTACGGCGCGGCGCGGCTGCGCGAGGCCGTCGCGACCGAGAGCGACTGGACGCTGCCCCGGGCGTGGGACGTCTGGATCACCCGGGTCATCCCGTTCCAGGCCGTCGTCCTGCTGGGCTGGTGGCTGTGGCTGGCGGCGACGGACTACTCCGAGAACTGGTGGGACCCGCTTGAGCCGTACAGCGCGATGTCGTGCCTGGTCCAGTGGGGCGCGGCGCTCGTCGTGTTCTACCTGCTCAACAGCTGGATGGTGCGCCGGCTGGCGGACCCCGTCGAGGGGGAGGAATGAGAGCGCTCCCGCTCCTGCTGGCGGTCGCCCTCGCCGGTTGCTGGACCGCTTCCGAGACCGCGGTCGCGCCGGACGCGATGCAGACGGCCCGAGTCGTCCCGTTCGATCCGGCAGAGTACCGGACCCCAGCCGAGGCCACCGACTACATCCGCACCGCTAGCTACGACGAGACCGTCGATTTTGTCGGCGCGCTCACCAACGACCATGCCTTCCGCATGGGCTTCTTCGGCGAGACCGCCGAGGGACGCCAAATGCCCTACGCCGCCTGGCCCATTCCGGGCGCGCCAACTGGCCTGGTCACCGACGTCGGCAGCCTCCGCCAGCCGGGCAAGACGCGGGTGCTCGTCATCGGCGGCATCCACGCGGGCGAGCCGGCGGGCAAGGACGCCATGCTCGCGCTGCTCCGCGACTTGGCTGCCGGCCAGCACCGTCCCTGGGCCGACTCGCTGACGCTGCTCGTCGCGCCGATCTACAACGCCGACGGCGCCGAGCGCGTCGCCTTCACCAACCGCCCGCTCCAGTGGGGACCGCTGGGTGGCATGGGCGTCCGCCCCAACGCCGACGGGCTGGACCTCAACCGCGACTTTATGAAGGCGGCCTCGCCCGAGGGCCGGGCTATGGTCGCGCTGATGCGGGACTTCGACCCCCACGTCGTCCTCGACTTGCACACGACGAACGGCACGGCGATGGGCTACCACTTGACCTACGCGCCCGGCCTGCACCCCGACACGCCGGCCGCCATCGACGGCGACCTGCGCGACCGCTGGCTCCCGTCGATCTCGGCCGACCTGCTGGCCGACGACGGCATGGCGACGTACCACTACGGCAACGTGCCCGGCGCGTTCGGGGAGGAGGCGACCGCGCCTCGTGGGTGGTACTCGTTCTCGGCCCAGCCCCGGTTCTCGACCAACTACGCCGGCCTGCGCGGGCGCTACGCGATCCTGTCGGAGGCCTACAGCTATGCCAGCTTCCAGGACCGCGTGACGGTCTCGCGCCGGTTCGTCGAGGAGATCCTGGACCGCGTCTGGAGCCAAGCGTCGCTCGTCCGCCAGCGCACCGCCGACGCCGACCGCCAGTCGGTCGTGGGGGAGACGCTGGCGGTGCGCGCGACCTGGGACGCGCTGCCCCAGCCGGTCGAGATCCTGCTGGGCGAGGTGGACACCCTCCGCCACCCGATGTCGGGCGAGCCGATGCTGGCGCGCCGCGACGTCCGGATTCCAGAAGTCATGCCCGCCTTCGTCCGCTTCGCGCCGAGCGAGACCGTCGTGGCGCCCGAGTCGTACGTCGTCCACTTCGGACCGCACCAGCAGGCCGTCGCCGACCTGCTGGACCTGCACGGCGTCCGGTACAGCCGGCGGGCGGTGTGGGGCGTTGCGCGCCAACGGTTTGCGATCGACAGCCTGAGCGTCGCGTCGCGGCCGTTCCAGGGCGTAGCGATGCAAGAGGTGTTCGGCCGCTGGGTGCCGGTGCCCGCCGAGACCGGCCCGATGCCGCGGCTGGCGCCCGCCCTCGTGGTGCCGGTCGACCAACCGCTGGGGCGGCTGGTGGTAGTGCTGCTGGAGCCCCGGTCCGACGACGGCGTCGTGGCGTGGGCCGTCGTCCCCCCGCAAGAGCTGGCGGCGGGCGCGTCCGCGCCCATCGAGCGCGTCCCGGCGAATGCTCGCAGCACCCCCGCCAGGCCGAGGTACTAATCCCGCGCGCCGGCCCGCGGCGCCGATTCATCAAGCCCTTCGGCACTCCGCGCGCGGCCGCAGCGTTGAGGCCCGGATCCCGACCCCCACCCATGCGCTTACCCCTTCTCCTGTTAGCGCTCGCCCTTGGCGCCTGCGCCGACTCGGCGGCGCCCGCCAGCGCGGCTGGCCCCGACGGCGAGCCGGCCCCGACCGCCACGACCAGCCCCGACCTCCCGCTGGTGGAAGTCGCCTCCGCCGAGGCCTTGGTCGAGGACCTCGACGGCCTCGACGCCGAGATCGTCGTGCTCAACTTCTGGGCGACGTGGTGCGGGCCGTGCCGCCTGGAGTTCCCCGAGTTCATCCGCTTCGACCAGGAGATGCAGGACCAGGACGTCCACGTCCGGTTCGTCTCGCTCGACCAGCCCGTCGACCTCCCGCTCGTCCAGGCGTTCCTCAAGGAGCACGAGATCGACGACCCCTCGTACCTCTACACCGGGCAGGGGGACGTGACGTCCCAGCTCAACCCGTTCGTCGGCGGCTCCATCCCCATCACGATGATCCTGGACGGGGACGGGATCGTGCAGGACACCCACGTCGGCCGGATGAGCTACACCGACCTGGTGGCGACGGTCGAGACCATCCGGGAGGGCGGGGACCCCAGCCAGATATGAGCCGCGCCGTCCCACTCGCGGCGCTGCTGGCCCTGGCCGGCGCCGCCCCATCCGCCCAGGTCAACACCGGCGACTCGCTGCCGGTCGCGGACCAGACGTTCGACACCGCCAACGGCACGCGGTCGTCGCTGGCCGCCTCGGCGGGCCGCGCCGGGCTCGTCGTCGTGTTCTGGAGCACGACCTGCCCCTGGGCCGAGCGCTACGCGCCCCGCCTGGCCGAGCTCGTCGACGGCTACCAGTCCGCCGGCTTCGGCTTCGTCCTGGTCGACTCCAACGGGCCCGACGCCTTGCGCCGGCCCCTCGCCGAGGGCCTGAGCCTGCCGGTGCTCCAGGACCCCGCCGGCGAGGCCGCCGCCGCCTTCGGAGCCCGCCGCGCCCCCCACGCCTTCCTGTTCGGCCCCGGGCTGACCCTGATCTACGACGGCTCCATCGACGACAGTCCCGCCTCCGCCGACCGCGTCCGGATCCCCTACCTCGCTCAGGCGATGGACCAGAGCGTGGCCGGGTTGCCCATCGAGATCCAGCGGACGCAGGCGTTCGGCTGCACGACGGACCGCGGCTCCAGCCGCCTCACGCCCACCCCCGGCACCCCCGAATGAGACTCTCCTGGATCGACACGCCCGACGCCCTGGCGGACGTTTGCACGCGCGCACGGGACGCCGACGCGGTGGCCCTCGACACCGAGTTCGTCTGGGAGCGGACGTACTACCCCGGGCTCGGCCTCATCCAGCTCGGCCTGGGCGGCGACGACCTCCACCTGATCGACACCGTCGCGCTGGAGGGCCAGATGCAGGCGCTGGGCGAGCTGCTCGCGGACCCGGCCGTCGTCAAGGTGCTCCACGACGCGACCCAGGACCTGCAGATCCTGTCTCGGGCGACGGGCGCGTTGCCGGTGAACGCGTTCGACACCCAGCGGGCGGGCGGGTTCGTCGGCCTGACGGCCTCGGCGTCGCTCCAGGACCTGGTCGAGTGGGCCGTCGGGCTCAAGCTGGACAAAGGCGAAACCCGGAGCAACTGGCTGGCGCGGCCGCTGAGCGAGAGCCAGGCCGAGTACGCCGCTGACGACGTCCGCTACTTGCTGGACGTGTACCGCAAGCTGCGCCACGAGGCGGAGGAGCGCGGCCGTCTGGACTGGGTGCTCGACGAGATGAAGCGCTACGACGACCCCGACCTGTACGGCGACCCCGACCCCCACGACGCCGTGGACCGCGTCAAGGCCCAGGGGGTGGGGCGTCTCTCCGGCCAGCAGCGCGCGGTCCTGCGGTCCGTTTCCGCCTGGCGCGAGACCGTCGCGCGTGACAAGGACCGGACGCGCCGGATGGTGCTCCCCGACGACGTGCTCGCCAAGGTGGCCCAGCGGTCCCCTGGCTCGGAGCAGGACCTGCAGAAGCTGAAGCTGACCGACCGCCAGATCGCGAGCTACGGCGAGGGCTTGCTGGCCGCCGTGGCCCAGGGTCAAGCCGCCGAGCCTGAGCCCGCTCGCCGCCGCGGGCGCCCTGGCCCGGACGACCTGCGCCGCGCCGCGCGCCTGCTCGTCGCCCAGGGGTTCCTGGCCGGCCGCTGCGAGACGACGGGCCTGGACGCGCCGCTCGTCGCCACGAAGTCCCAACTCACCGACGTCGTCGAGTCCGGCCCGGAGTCGGTCGCGGCCGCGATGCCGGGCTGGCGGTACGAGTTCGTCGGCGCGGACCTGGAGGCGCTGCTGAGCGGGGACCTCGCCGTCCAACTGGCGGGGCCGGACGGCTGGCCGGAGGCCACGGAGTAGGCGAGGCTTTCGGAGCGCTCGCGCAGACGTCGCCAGCGGGCGGCGCTCCGGCTCGACTTCCGCCCCGGCTGTGGCTACGTTGCCGCACTGCGTCAAACCGAACGAAGATGTACGACTACGTGATTGTGGGAGGCGGCACGGCGGGCTGCGTGCTGGCAGGCCGGCTGAGCGAGGACCGCGACGTCCGCGTGCTCCTGGTCGAGGCCGGCGACTCGAACACGCGCGCCGAGATCCACATCCCGGCCGCCTTCTCCAAGCTGTTCCAGGGCGACCTCGACTGGAACTACCACACCACGCCCCAGCCGGGCGCGGCTGGCCGGTCGCTGTACTGGCCGCGCGGGAAGGTGCTGGGCGGCTCGTCGTCGATCAACGCGATGATCTACATCCGCGGCCACCACGCCGACTACGACGGCTGGGCCGCCGACGGCTGCGACGGCTGGGGCTACGCGGACGTGCTGCCGTACTTCAAGCGGTCCGAGGACAACGCGCGCGGCGCCGGGCCGTACCACGGCGCCGGCGGGCCGCTCCGCGTCGAGGACCCGCGCGGGGCCAGCCCCATCAGCGACGCCTTCGTGGAGGCCGCCCAGGCGACCGGCTTCGGCCGGACCGACGACTTCAACGGGGCCGACCAGGCCGGCGCCGGCCTGTACCAGCTCACCCAGCGGCGCGGGCGCCGGGAGTCGGCCGCGGACGCGTTCCTGAAGCCGGCCAAGCGCCGCCGCAACCTGACCGTCTGGACGGGGGCGCACGCGCACCGCGTCGTGTTCGAGAACGGCCGCGCCATCGGGGTCCTGGTCGAGCGCGACGGCGCGCTCCAGACCGTCCGCGCCGAGCGCGAGGTGCTGGTCTGCGGAGGCGCCATCAACTCCCCCCAGCTCCTGATGCTCTCCGGCATCGGGCCCGCCGCCGCGCTCCGCCAGCACGGCATCGGCGTCGTCGCCGACCGCGCCGAGGTGGGGGAGAACTTGCAGGACCACCTGATCGTGGGGATCCGGTACGCGCTCAAAGAGGCCATCTCGCTCGTCAACGCCGAGGGGCTCGCCAGCGTCGCGAAGTACCTGCTCTTCCGCGGCGGCCAGCTGACGTCCAACATCGCCGAGGCCGGGCTCTTCACCGACACCCGGGGCGGCGGGGGCGCGCCCGACCTGCAGTTCCACGTCGCGCCGGCGCTGTTCGAGAACCACGGCCTGATCCCGCCGACCGAGCACGGCTTCTCCATCGGGCCGACGCTCGTCGGCACCCGGAGCCGGGGGCGGATCGCGCTGCGGTCCAGCGACCCCGCCGAGCACCCCGCCATCGACCCCCAGGCGCTCGCGGACCCCGCCGACCTCGCGACGCTGGTGGAGGGCGTCCGCATCGGGCGCGAGATCGCGCACGCGCCGGCCTTCGACCGCTGGCGCGGCGACGAGATCGCCCCGCTGGCGACGGACCGCGCCGGGATCGAGCGGTACATAAGGGAGACGTGCGAGACGCTGTACCACCCCGTCGGCACGTGCCGGATGGGCGCGGACCCGGGCTCGGTCGTGGACCTCGACCTCTGCGTCCGCGGCGTCGAGGGTCTGCGCGTCGTCGACGCCTCGGTGATGCCCTCGATTCCGAACGGCAACACGAACGCGCCGACGATGATGATCGCGGAGAAGGCCGCGGACCTGATCCGCGCGTCGGCCGAGAGCCCGTCCGCGCTGGCGAGCGATTTGGCCTAGAAACGGCGGCGCGCTCGCGCGCGGCTTCCGCCTTCCTACTCGCTCAGGTGCTCCGCCAGCACGCGCTCGACGCCTTCGGCCAGCAGGTCCCAGTCGGCGGCGGGGTGCTTGGTGACCGTGACGAAGTCGGGGACGATCAGGAGCGACTCCACGCCGCGCAGCGCGAACAGGTCGCTGCCGAGCTCGCTCTCGGCGGCCTCCTGCAGCGAGTGGTACGCCAGCATGCCGCTCTCGACGAGCCGGGCGCCGGAGACCACGAACTTGAGGCTGTTGGGGTTGGGGGTGGGGCGGGAGGAGATCGTCACGGTGTGAACCTGGGTCGGGGTTGGGGTGTACGCCCGCTGCCCCTCCGTGCTCCAGCCCCTTGATGGAACCCTCGCGCCGCCCGGCCGACGCCCCGCCGCTCCCCGACGCCCCCCCGCCGGCCACGCCGCCCGCCGCGGGCCCGCCGCCGGCCAGCCCGCCGCCCGTGGTCGCCGTCGTCGACGACGTGTCCCCGCCGCCCGCCGCCCCAGCACCGGGCGCCGCCCCGGCGCCGCCCGTGGTCGCGGTGATCGACGACGTGGCGCCGCCGCCGGTGAGCACGGTCCCGGCGTTGATCCAAGAGCCGTCCCCGGTGCTCTCGGCCGCGCCCGGCGCCCCGGCCGTGGCGCCCGAGACGCGGATGCTGCCGCCGCACCAAACCAAGACCGAGCGCGTGGCCGACCACGTCGCCGCGATCTCGGCCGACCTGCGGGAGTGGACCGAGCTCCGCATCGCGCTCGTCAAGCGCCAGATCGAGGGCGTCGTCGGCATCCTGGAGCGGCTCCAGCACCTGGCCGACGCCGCCAAGCTGGCCATCCCGGGCGTCCTGCTCGTGATCCTGGCCGCGCTCCTGTTCGTGATCACGCTCGCGCTCGGCATCGGCGCGCTGATCGGGAGCACGTGGGGCGGGTTCGCCATCGTCGCGACGCTGCTGCTCGTGATCGGCGGCGTGCTGGTGTGGCTGGGCAAGAAGCGCTACGACGAAGCCCAGGAGGCCGTCGCCGAGGCCAAGCGCGCCGAGCGCTCCCAGCGCACCATGACGAGAGAACAGATCGAGGAGGAGCAGCGTCGCTCGGCCACCCTATCCGCCAGCTAACCATGTCGAACCCGGGACCCAACTCCAAGACGAGCGCCCTCGAACCGAACCTCGGCCCCATCCCTGGCCGGCCGGCCGGCCTGGGCAACGACGTCGGCCTCGACACGCTCACGCCCGACGAGATCCGCGCGCGGATCTCGGCTCGGGAGCGCGACCTCAAGTACCACGTCGAGGCGCTCAAGCACGAGGCCACGACGGTTCTCGACGACGTCAACGTCGGCGGTCGGCCGTTGATGGACATCATCCGCCAGCGCAAGCAGATCGCGCTCGCGGCCGGCGCCGGCGTGGGCGCCTTGGTCGGGATGGTGCTCGGCCTGCGCGCGCGCGCCAAAAAGCGTCCGCCGAACGACGAGGACCACATCGCGTTCGTCCGCGCCCGGCTGGCGTCGGCGCTGGACGAGGCCGCCGAGCGCGTCGCTCGCGGCGACACCGTCGATGAGGCGATGCGGCGCTCGATGAAGTCCATGCCGGCCGTGTTCGGGGACTCCAAGAAGCCCGAGCCGAGCCACCACGGCAAGCAGACCCTGCTCGACGTCGCGCTCACGACCGCGATCGGCTTCGGCGTCAAGACGGCGATGGACCTAGCCGTCCGGCGCTACACCGACAGCGACGAGACCTTCGAGGCCCTGGCCGACGCCGCCGACTAGCTCCCGCCGCGCCCGGCCCCCTCCGCCAGCGGCGCGGGCCGGGTATCTTGCGGGGCACCCCTTTCGTTTTCGAATGCGACTCGCTCTCTTCGGTCCGCCGGGGGCCGGCAAGGGCACCCAGGCCAAGCGCCTGGCCCAGGCTCACGGCCTCAGCCACCTGTCCACCGGCGACCTCTTCCGCGCCGCCATCCGGGACCGGACGCCGCTGGGCCGCCAGGTCGAGGACCTGCTCAAGGCCGGCTCCCTCGTCCCCGACGACGTCACCAACGGCATCGTCGCCGACCGGCTCGCGGCGCTGGAGCACGGCGACTTCGTGCTCGACGGATTCCCCCGGACGGTGCCCCAAGCCGAGTGGCTGGTCGCGCACCTGCAGGAGAACGAGGTCCCGCTCGACGCCGTGATCAGCCTGCAGGTGGAGGAGGAGGCGCTCGTGCAACGGCTGTCGCGCCGGCGGACCGATCCGGAGACCGGCGCCATCTACCACCTCGACTTCAACCCCCCGCCCGACGACCTGCCGGCCGAGCGGCTCGTCCACCGCCCGGACGACCAGCCGGACGCCATCCGCCACCGGCTGGCGGTGTACCGCGACGAGACGGCGCCGGTCGAGGCGACGCTGCGCGCGCACGCGCGCTACTTCGAGGTCGACGGGACGGGCGAGCTGGCCGAGGTGCAGGAGCGGATCGAGCAGGCCATCGCCCAAGACCGCGGGCTGGCCGGAATCTGATGGTCGACACCCGATCCCACCTGGGCGAGATCGCCGTCGAGGTCTCCGACGCGCTCGGGGCGCTCGACCTGCCGGCGGAGCCCGCTAGGCTCTACGACCCGGTGCGCTACGTGCTCGCCGGCGGGGGCAAGCGCGTCCGCCCGGCGCTCGTGCTGCTGGCGGCCCAGGCGTTCGGCGGGGCCGAGGGGCGCCGACGCGCGGTGCCGGCGGCGCTGGGCGTCGAGGTGTTCCACAACTTCACGCTCGTCCACGACGACATCATGGACCGGGCCGCGACCCGGCGCGGGCGCGCGACGGTCCACCTGACCTGGGACGAGCCGACGGCGATCCTGGCCGGCGACCTCATGATGGGCCTGGCCTGCGACCTGATCGCCCGGACCGAGCACGCCGACTTGGCGCCGCTCCTGCGCTCGCACTACGAGATGGTGGCGCGGTTGTGCGAGGGGCAGACGTTGGACATGGCCTTCGAGACGCGCCAGGACGTGACCGTCGAGGAGTACGTCGGGATGATCGACCGCAAGACGGGCGCGCTCCTGGAGCACGCGCTCGACCTCGGCGCCCGGATCGGCGGCGCCGGCGACGCCGCCGTCTACGCGCTCCGCGAGTCGGGCCGCGCCCTGGGCCGCGCCTTCCAGATCCAGGACGACCTGCTCGACGTCACCGCCGACGCCGACGGCTGGGGCAAGCCCGTCGGCGGGGACCTGATCGAGGGCAAGCGGACGTGGTTGGTGCTCTCCGCCCGAGAGCGCGCGACCGACGCCGACCGCGACTGGCTGGCCGAGGTCCTGGGCGGGGGCATCGAGCCCGGCCGCGTCGACCACGTCCGCCAGCGGCTCGACGACCTGGGCGTGCTCGCCGACGCCGCCGACGCCGTCGCGTCCTACACCGACGCCGGGCGCGCCGGCCTCGACGCGCTCCCCGACTCCGACGCCTCCGACGCCCTGCGCGCCCTAGCGCTCGGCCTCGCCTCCCGCACCGTCTAGCCCCCGCCGCCATGCTCACCCGCCAAGTCACCGTCCGCAACCGAGCCGGCGTCCACACCCGCCCCGCGTCCATGATCGTGCGCGAGGCCTCGCGCTTCGACGCCGAGTTCTTCATCCGCAAGGACGGCTACGAGATCAACGGCAAGAGCATCATCGGCGTGATGACGCTGGCCGCCGAGCAGGGCGCGACGCTGGACCTGCTGTTCGACGGCGACGACGAGACCGAGGCCGCCGACGCCATGGAGGCGCTGTTCGAGCGCGGCTTCGGCGAGGCGATGTAGAGCGCGCGGGGCGCTCGCTACTCCGCGTCCTCCGCCGTCCAGACGTTGTCGCTGCGGTCGGCGTCGAAGACGTAGCCGTCCGGGTCGATCTCGACGCGCTCGACGTCGCCGGCTGGGAACCGGACGCGCGACTGCGTCTCACCGGCCAGCCAGGTCGAGACCTCGACGCGCTGGTCGACCGTGCGGCCGTCGGCGTAGGTGGCCCGGACGAGCGCCGGCATCGGGGCCATCCCCCGGTCTTGGACGGTCACGATCACGCCGGCGTCCGCCAGCGCGACGTCGCCGACGGCGTGGTTCACCGTCCAGGTGTCGAAGAACGTCGGCGTCCAGAACCAGTCGAGGTCCTGGCCGAGCTGGTCCTCGAAGGTGTTGAACAGGTCGTAGGGGTACGGGTGGGCGCCCCGCCAGCGGCGGCCGTACTCGCGGTAGGCGCCGAAGAAGGCGTCTTGGCCGAAGAGCCCGCGCAGGGCGTGGAGCGCGACGGCCGGCGTCGAGTAGGAGGCGAGGCCCCGGGCGCGCCCGCCGACGGGGTCGACCTGGCTGGTGCCGCCGCCGATGGGGTAGCGGTCGTTGTGCCGCATCGGGGCGACGGCGTAGCCGGTCCCGGCGAGCAGGTAGTGCGACTGGCGGCGGCGGTCCCAGGCGTCGAGCTTGGGGCGGTCGGGGGAGGAGCCGTCGAAGAAGGCCGCCAGCCCCTCGTTGGTGTTGAACGACGTCAGCCCCTCGTCCATCCAGGTGAACGCCTTCTCGTTGGACCCCACCATCATGGGGAACCACATGTGGCCGATCTCGTGGTGCGTGACGCTGAACAGCCGCTCGTCGGTGCGGTCGCCGCCGATCAGCGTCATCATGGGGTACTCCATCCCGCCCGAGATGATGCCCTCGACGGCGGTCATGTGGGGCCAGGGGTAGGGCCACAACATCGTCGAAAGGTGCTCGATGGAGAACCGGGAGAACTCCGCCGACCGCTCCCACGGCGCGTCGTAGGGCGACTCGCCGGCGGGCCGGTAGAAGGCGTTGATCAGCACGGACTCGGGCGCGCCGTCGCCGTCCTGGTCCACGTCGGCGTGCGTGGCGTCCCAGACGTAGGCCGCCGACGCCGAGACGGCCACGTCGCGGACGTCGTCGGAGGCGAACTCCCACACCAGCCGTCCGCCGGTGCCGGGCCGGAGCGCCGTGCCGCGCTCGCCGGCCGTGACCACGTGGACCACGTCGTCGCTCGTCATGGCCTCCGCCAGTCGGGCGCGCGTGCGGTCGGTGAACACGGCGTCGGGGTTGGTGTGCTCGCCCGTCGCGTAGACCAGCATGTCGGCGGGCATGTCCAAGCGCAGGCGGTAGTCGCCGAAGTCGGTGTAGTGCTCGCCCATGCCGAGGTACGGATCGACGTTCCAGCCGTAGACGTCGTCGTAGACGGCGACCTGGGGGTACCAGTAGCCGAGGTAGAACACCTCGCCGTCGGTGCCCTGGCGGTAGGTCCCGGTATGGGGGGGGACGGTGAAGCTCCAGGCCAGGTCGAGGGTCGTCGTCTCGCCGGGCGCCAGCGGGTCTTCGAGCCCGACGGTCATGATCGTGCCCAGGACCGAGTACTGGCCCGGCTCGACGGTGCCGCCGTAGCTGCCCGGGGTCTCCGTCACGGTCGCGTCTTGGTACGGGGTCCCGCCGACGTCGAACTGCGACAACGACATCCCGCCGGTCAGGGCGACGGGCCGGTTGCGCGGCACGCCGGGCGCGTGGACGTTCTGGCGCAGCTTCAGCACCAGGTACTCCAGGGCGTCGGGGGAGTTGTTCGTGTACGAGATCGTCCCGCTGGCGGACAACGTGCGCGTGGCCGCGTCCAAGCGGGCGGCGATGTCGTAGTCGGCGCGGTTCTGCCAGTAGGCCGAGCCGGGAGCGCCGGTCGCCGACCGGGTGTTGCCCGCGACGGCGCGCTCGAACTGGGGGGGCGGCATCACCGGGTAGGGCATCACGCGCTGGGCGCCGGCGGGGGTGAGGCTGGCGGCGAGCAGGAGGACCGAGAGCAGGCGCAGGATCATCGTCCGGGGGAGGCGTGGGGGCTTGCCAGGGTAACGCCGCCAGCCGAGCGGGTGGCGTCACGGGGCGGGTGCAGATGCTGTGGAGACGCGGGGCTGCCTGGTGCCACTCGGCGCGGCGCGGTAGCTTGGGCGTCCCGCTGCCCGAGTGGCGGAATTGGTAGACGCGCACGTTTCAGGGACGTGTTCCTTTACGGGAGTGCTGGTTCGATTCCAGTCTCGGGCACCCCAGGAGGGCCACGGAGAGCGATCTCCGTGGCCCTCCTTGCGTGGGGAGGCCACCGTTCAGCGCGGTCCGACGCAGGGACTGCTGGCATATTGCTGGTGTGCGGTGCCCCACAGCGGGGCCGGTCGCCGCGCGCTCGCAACCACCCGCGGAGGCGGGAGCGAGCGATGGCAGGATTGCACAAAGACAAGCGGACGGGGATCTACGTCGTCCAGTTCTACGACCCTGACCGCCTACCCAGGCGGAAGCAGGCATCGACCGGAGCCCGAGACCTCCGGACAGCCACGCGAATCCATCGGCACTGGGAAGCCGCCAGTGCTGAGGGTTGGTTCGACCCGTGGGTCGACGTGCCGCCGGTCCCCGGCGCACGGACTCGGCCACAGCGCGTTCGCCAGACGGTGGACGTGGGCGAGTCCCGTGCCCAGTTCCTCCAAACCAAGTCTCACCGCGCATTGAACACTCGCCTGAACTACGAGCGCGTCACACGGTGGTTCGTCGAACACGTCGGCGAGCGCCAGCCTGTTCAGGCCGTGACGTCGGACGTGGTCCGCGGGTGGCTCGACAGCCTGGACGTCAAGCCAATCACGAAGGCGAACTACGTCCAGCACCTCCGCACCTACTTCCGCTATTGCGTCGGCGAAGGATGGCTGACGGAGGACCCCACCGAGCGGGTGGGTCTAGAGCGCGTGCCCAAGACGTTCCCAAAGGCGATGACGGCCGCCGACGCCGCGCGCCTGGTCGAGGCGGCGCGGGCGCTCCCCCGGTCGGGGTGGTGGCTGGGGCCGCTGGTCCAGACCGCGCTGTGGACGGCGCTCCGGCGGGCGGAGCTCACGCACCTCCGGTGGTCCGACGTCGACCTCGAGGCGCGTCGGCTGACCGTCGCCTGCGCCGACGGGTTCACGTCGAAGTCGGGCGCGGACCGTGCCGTCCCGTTGTCGGACGGGGCGTGCGCTCTCCTCGCCGCCCATCGCGCGGAGGCCGAACGGCGTCTCGGCTCGCCCTACTACGCGTTCGAGCATGGTAGGGGGCAGGTCGCCCTGAGCACGCTTACCCACGCGGTGACCCGGGCCGCCAGGGGGGCGGGAGTCCAAGCCACGGTCCACGGCCTCAGGCACACCGCCATCACGCGGCTGGTCGAACGGGGCGTGCCCGTGCCGGTCGTCCAGCGTCTCGCCGGCCACGGCGACATCTCGGTCACGATGAAGTACGTCCACGTCGGGGCCGACGTGTACGCCGACCAGGTACGCCGCGCATTCGACGGTTGAGCCCGTCCTCGCGCGCTGGCGACGACGCTCGCGTTACGGCGGGCAGGTGCTGCCAGCCAACGCTTGGCGGCCGAGTTGTGCCTCTACAACCGAGACAGCTGCGGAGTCACGTCCGGATGCGCGCGACCTCGTCGAGCCGCGTGGTGCAGCGGGGGCTCGTGTGCTCGCGCCGCATCTCACACCGCGAGCGCCCCGAAACCGAGGTCCGAACCTGAGCCAGAGGGTGGCCGTGCAGACATGCCGTGGCCCAGTCCGACTTCGCCAACAGTGCCCGACCGTTTGTGAGAGCCCTCAGCGAAGCTACTACCGCTGAGGTCGTCGGCAGGACCGACCACTGCGGGGTCTCGCACCGACCTGCCCAGCATCCAAGACGCGTTCCTAGGTCACCGTCTCTCAGGCGCGGCGTCCCCGAGCGGCGCGAGGTAGCCGAGCGGCGCGAAACCGAGCACGCCGAACACGGGGACAGCCCACCACGGGACGAACCCGATCACGGCCAGGAAGAAGGCCACCAGGAGCCCGGCCAAGCTCCACCTCACGGTGGCCGTCCGCGTCCGCTGGCGGAGCCGCTCGCCGGCACCCGGGCCGCTGGGCGCGTACAGCCGGTGCAGGCGGACGCGGGCTCGGTCACGGGCCGCGACGAGCGGGACGAGCGCGAGGCCGCCGACCAGCGCGAGCACCGCGGCCCCCACCGTCAGGCCCAGGCTGGGCGGACCGTCGCCGTGAGCGCCGAACGCGTAAAACAGGAACGCGAGCGAGCCCCCGTTGAACGCCAGCCACGCCAGCCACGCCAGCACCCACGACGCGGAACCGAGGTCGAGCGGCGTCCCCTCTCCCGCCTCGCGCTCAGCCGAGAGGTCCGGTCCGGTGGCCGCACCCCGCTCCACGCGCTGGCACCGCGTGACGAAGACGACGTCGCGCCCGCTCGGCACCCGGACCACGACGCCGGCGCACCGCACGGCGTCGGCCTCGGCCTCGATGAAGTCGAGCCACGACCGGTGCATGGACACCTCCTGCGTGCCCACGCGGTGCGTGAACGGCCCGGTCCCGAGTCCGAGGCGCACGACTCGGCCCTCGACCCGTGCCACGTCCCGGGTCACGCGTGCGCCTAGGGAGTCCCTCGTGATCCACGCGAGCGCTCCGGCGCCCGCGACGCCCACGAGAGCAACCAGGAGAGCGGCGACGGGCTCGCCGAAGCCAACCATCGCCACGACGACCCCGGCCACGACCACCGCGTAGGCGCCGAGCGCGATGCCGATCCCCGCTTTGCCCCCGCGGACGGAGCGCGCGGCGGTGGAGACCTCGAGCTCGGTCGCGGGGCGGTCCGCCAGCGGTGGGGGCGTCGTGGGCATCGATCGACCGGTTGGCCGACGGAGACGCGCGGTCCGTCGTCGGCGTTGGGAGAGAGGGCGTGAGCGGCGAGTGCCCGTAGAGGGCTCGGCTCCAGTACCCGACCGGACCCCGGAGGCGTCAGCGGGTGGACGAGCGACGAGCCCGGCCGGCCACACCTACGATGGCGAGGCGTCGAACGACGCGTCCGGGCCGACGACGTCGAGCGGGGGGAGCGAGCGCGCGACGCCGTTGACGCGGACCCACGCGAGGTAGACCGGCGGCCGGCCTGACCCGTAGGCGTCGGTCGACCCGGGCGACGCCGACCGGAGGTAGGCCACGGCCCGCTCGGTCGGCGCGTGCCGCGCGGCCCGCCAGCGGAAGCGGAGGTCGCCGAACGGGTCCGGCCCCCCGCCTTGGACGCGGACGAACACGTCCTGCCACACCTGGGGCACCCAACCGGCCTCGGGGAGCGCGTCCATGATGGCGCGGGCGCCGCCACCGACGGCCCACACGCGGACGAGGAGCTCGGCAACGCGGACGTCGTCGTCGGGCCGGACGCGGACGACGACCGTGAGGTCGGTGCCCTCGTCGACGGCGACGGCGCGGGCGCGCGTGCTCGGCCGGAAGACGTCGGGGTCGGGGGCGTCCCACCGGGCGTCCTCCAGGAACGTGGGGGCGGGCCAGACCGCCAGCGGCGGGCCGACGTAGCGGCCGCGGCGCTTGTGCTGGAGCACCGTCAGCACGGGCTGGACGCGGTCCAGGTCCGCCGACTCGTGGAGGTCGAACCGGAGCTTCTTGGTCGCGCCCGTGAGGGGGAGCCCGGCGCTCTGGACGCCCCACAGGCCCGACTCGTCGCGGGGCGGGTGCTCTCCCAGCGTGCGGGCGCGGTGGGCGTCGGGCCGCGCGGGGTCGATGGCGGTGAGCCGTCCGGTCACGCGGGTGGCGTACTCCATGCGCGGTCCGGTCAGCGCGGGGGCCGGGCGGCCGTCCGGCGTCCAAGGCGGGTCGAGCCTGTTCGCCGTGACTCGGAGGGTCGCCTTGCCACCGGGAGCGACGCCGGCGTCGTCCCAAGCGAGCCCGGTCACGAGCGGGACCGCTAGCGCGGGCGCCTGGAAGCGGCCGAGCGGGCCCGACTGGCGGACCCAGCGGCCGCCACCGGGAAGCGGGATTGGGGAGGGGGGGCGGGACATCGGGGCTTCTACGGGGTCATCCGGGTACAAGGTCGTGCTAGCGGCCCGAGGCGAGAGGCTCGTCTGCTCGTCCCAGCGGGGTGCTCGCGGGCGTACCCTGCCCGTGTCCTCACCGATTCCTATGCCCCGGCCCACTCGCCCCCCCGGTCCTCCGACTCAGGAGAAAGGCTACGCCGTCCCGTTCCTGCTCACGTGCGTGGCTGTGGCCATCCTCGCGCTCACCGTGGCCGTAGAGGTGTACTACGAGTCCGGCGTCTTACCCGTGATCGACGGCGGGGAGACCCAGGCGTGTGCGTCGCCCCCGGGCGGCGGGGTGTTCGGGGGCGGGTGCCGCCAGGAGTCGGTGGTCCGGCTGGACCTCGTTCCCCCCTGGCTCGGGGTCCTGCTGGGCTGGTCGGCGCTGGCCGGGTGGGGGGCCGCGGCGCTGGCGTGGGGGGCGAGGTTACGGGACGACGAGACGATGACGCGGGCGTCGCGCCCGGGGCCGTCGCTGCGGCGGGTGGCCGCGCTGGTGGCGGTCTCGCTCGTCGCTATCGACGCCAGCGCGGTCGGATGGGCGTTCGCGCGACGGACCGAGTTCTCGGCCGCGGAGCTCCCGCTCGCCTTGCTCTACCGCCTGGGTCCCTACGCGGCGCTCGCTGCCGCGCTCGTCTGGCGGTGGCGCCGCGGGGTCACTGCGTGAGCACCCCGCCAGTCGCTCGGAGAGGGTGCCGGTTCTCGACGGTGATTCCGGTGTCACAAGTCAGGCGCGGCTCCTACCTTGCCGGGGCACCGGCGGTCGCGAGCGTCTGCGTGGCGGACCGCCTCGCCCGACCGGTGTAGCCATTCCCACCACCCGTATTCAAGCCCCCCACCCCATGACCCGTCTCCTACGCCCCCTGGCCCTGTGGGCCGTCGCCGTCCTGCTGGCGGCGTCCGCGCACGCCCAGGTCGTCCGGCCCAGCCAGTCGATCTACCTCCTGCTGCGCGGCTCGCTCGCCACCTACACCGGCGACCTCGACTCCGACCCCACCAACTCCCCGTTCAACCTCGCCGACGGCTTCGACGACCCCGGCTTCGGCGTGGGGGGTGAGATCGGCTACCAGTTCAACGAGAACCTCTCGTTCGGGCTCGGGCTGATCTACCAGGACCTCCCCGCGCTCAACAACACCGCGACCAACGTCCAGGGTGGCGAGGCCTACCAGTTCCAGGGCCTGTTCCGCTACCTCCCGTTCGCCAGCTCCCGGATCGCGCCGTACCTCGAGCTCGGCGCCGCGCTGGTCTCCGGGCAGGGGACCGAGAACGAGCGCGGTGGCGACGGCACCGGCGACGTGCTGGGCTACGGACCCGTCGCCGGGCTCGGCCTCGACGTCGTGCTGACGCCCCGCGTAGGCCTGTTCTTGGGCGCGCAGTCCACGGTCGTGTTCCCCGACGTGGCCCTCGACGGCGCCGACCCGGGCGCGCTCAGCGCGGAGGCCGTCGACAACGACGACTTCGACATCCTGACGAACCTGGGCGGCGGCCTCCGCTTCGCGCTGCGGTCGCCGGTCCAGGCGCCGGAGATCACGCGCCTGGAGTGCCCGTCGGAGCTCACGACCGAGGACACCGGCTCCTTCCTGGTCTCGACGACCGAAGACGACGCCTCGACGACGTGGGAGTGGGGCGACGGGACGACGAGCGTCGGCGCCACGGCCGTCCACCGGTTCACGGCACCGGGCACCTACACCGTCACGGCCACCTCCACCAACCGCGGGGGCAGCGACACCGACCGGTGCCTGGTCGATGTCGTCGAGCGGGGCGAGGCCCCGACGCTCTCGGGCTGTCGCGCCTCCACGCTGACGGCCGACGTGGGCGAGGTGGTCACGTTCTACGGCGTCGCGACCGACGCCGACGACGTCCTGGTCGACTTCGGCGACGGCTCGATGGCCTCCGAGCTCCCGGTCCGCCACGCGTTCGACGAGTCGGGCACGTACCGCGTCACGCTGACGGCGCGCAACGACCTCGGCCAGGACTCGTGCGAGTTCACCGTCACCGTCGGCGACGCGTACTGCCAGAGCGTCTCGGAGCTCAGCGCGGTCAACTTCGACTACGGCGCGTCCCGGCTCACCGCCGACGCGACGGCGCGCCTGGACGAGTCCATCGAGATCCTGCGCCGCTGCCCCGACATCTGCGTCACGATCAACGGCTACTCGGACGGGTCGGAGCCCGGCAACGCGCTCCGCACCTCGCAGGCCCGCGCCAACGCCGTGCTCGAGTACTACGTGGCCCAGGGCATCGCGTCGTCGAGGCTGCGCGCGGTCGGCCGCGGCGTCGATCCGGGCGCCGAGCCCAAGGAGGATCCCGGCCCGGGCGACCGCCTGTCGCGGCGCGTGGACTCGATCCCGAGCTCCTGCGCTGGCTTCTAAAGCCGACGTCCGGTAGCGCTCGTGGGGGCGGTCCTGTCATGGGGCCGCCCCCTTCTTCGTCTGCCGCGCTGGCGGAGCGCAAGGTCGCCAGTGCGAAGGGCGTCCGCTGGCGCCGGGGGTAGCGCCTAGAAGTTGGGCGAGATGCCGGCCTCTGAGCAGAACCGGTCGATGATCTCGGCGGCCTCTTGGGGGTCGTCGGTGAGCGTGACGAGGCCGGGGTCCTCGGGCGAGATGTAGCCGCCCTCCAGCAACGTGTCGTTGATCCAGTCCAGCAGCCCGCTCCAGTACGCCGTCCCCATCAGAACGACGGGGAAGAGCGCCGTCTTCTTGGTCTGGATCAGCGTCAGGCTCTCGAACAGCTCGTCCATCGTCCCGAAGCCGCCGGGCAGGACCACGTAGCCCTGGGCGTACTTCACGAACATGGTCTTGCGGGCGAAGAAGAACTCGAACGTGATGTCGTGCTTGGCGTCGACGTAGGGGTTGACGTGCTGCTCGTGAGGGAGCGCGATGTTGAGGCCGACCGAGACGCCGCCGGCTTGGTGCGCGCCCTGGTTGGCGGCCTGCATGATGCCGGGTCCGCCGCCGGTGATCACGGCGTACCCCTTGTCCGCCAGCGCCTTCCCGACGGCGATCCCAAGGTCGTAGTACTCCGTCCCGGGCTGGGTCCGCGCCGAGCCGAACACCGACACGCTCGGGCCGACGTCGCCCAGCCGCTCGAAGCCCTCGACGAACTCGCTCATGATGCGGAAGACGCGCCAGGTGTCCTTGAGCCGCTGCTCCTGCCACACCACCATCTCGCGCGGGGTCATAGGGCGGTTCGGCTTCGAAGGGGGTGTCGGTACGCTGGGAGTCGGACATAGAAGGGGAAGGGGAACGGCGTGCGGCGCTGGCGGAGGCCCGCCGCCAGCGGGAGAGATCGCCGCGAACGTGGAGGGAGGACAAAAAACGGCCCCCGACGCCGAAGCACCGGGGGCCGCTCAAGCTAGCGCCGAAGCGCCCGGGGCCTAGTTGTACTGGTCCTGGGTCGACTGGCGGTACCGCTCGTTGGCGTAGATCGCGATCTCGACGCGACGGTTCGCCGGGTCCGTGCCCGGGATCCCCGCCAGCGGCTCCGTCTCGCCACGGCCGTACGCCTGCATCCGGCTGGCCGACAGGCCCTGACCGACCAGGAAGTCGTTGACCGCGCGGGCGCGGCGGTCCGACAGGCTCTGGTTGGTGGCCGTCGAGCCGTCCGTCGACGCGTGGCCGACGATCACGGCGTCGTGGTCCGGGTAGTTCCGCAGGCTCGACGCCAGGTCGCGGAGGTCCGCCTGGACGCCGGGGCGCAGGTTGGCCTGGCCGACGTCGAAGAGCAGCGCGTTGTCGAAGCGGACGGCGATGCCGGCCGTCTCGCCGTCCTCGCCCGGGATGGGCGTGACGGTGGCGTTCTCGAGGTCGCGGTCGAGCTCCTCGGCCTGCTTGTCCATCTGGCGGCCGATGACGGCGCCAGCGGCACCGCCGACGGCGGCTCCGATGATGGCGCCGCGCGCCGTGGAACCGGTCGCCCGGCCGATGATGCCGCCGACGACGGCGCCACCGGCGCC
This sequence comes from Rubricoccaceae bacterium, assembly GCA_963789285.1. Taxonomy (GTDB): domain Bacteria; phylum Bacteroidota; class Rhodothermia; order Rhodothermales; family Rubricoccaceae; genus Rubrivirga. Next base: position 55,556 of record CAWBJZ010000003.1, on the reverse strand, counting down.
GCCGGCAACGGCGCCCTTGCCGGTGTTGTTGAGGCTCGAGCAGCCGGTCGTGCTCAGCCCGAAGACGAGCATGAGGGCGGCCGCTAGAGCGTAGCGTAGGGGAGAGGTCTTCATGTCAGTTGGGGGGTGGGGTGGGATGAACGGGAAGGGGGAAGCCGCCCCGTTTGAAGCACCCGATCCCTTTCCAAGTTCCATGCCGCGCTGCGCGCACGGCCCAAACGAGGAGGAACGGGCCCCCGGGCGGCGCGTCCGGTGGACGGCCCCGTCGCCCGGGGTGAGCACCGATCGGAGTAGCAGAGACCGCGGTGAGCGCCGGCGCCAGCCCGAGGCGTGTCGTGGCCGCCGACCTCCGCCGGCCTCGCTTCGGTCCCACTGGCGACTACGGCGGGGGCCCGGTTCGGGAAGAAGGCGTGCTCGGCCTGGTCAGGGGCGGGGCGGCGATGCGAGAGGGGGGCGGGCCTCCGTAGCTTTGGCGTCCCCTCCACCCAGCCCCCCCGATGAAGCTGATCGTCCCCATGGCCGGCCGCGGCACGCGCCTGCGCCCCCACACCCACGTCACCCCCAAGCCCCTGCTCCCCGTCGTCGGGCGGACGATGGTCGAGCGCATCGTCGAGACCTTCGCGACGGCCATCGGCGACTTCGACGAGGCCGTCTTCATCCTGGGCCCCGACTTCGGCGACGACGTCCGCCAGCAGCTCACCGGCATCTGCCAGCGGTTCGGGATCGAGGCGTCGTTCGGCGTCCAGTCCGTCGCGCGCGGGACGGCCCACGCCATCGCCCAGGCCGGCGACCGGCTCGACGGCGAGTGCGTGCTGGTCTTCGCCGACACGCTCTTCACGATGGACGCCGCCCCCGACCTCGACGCCGACGCCGTCGTCTGGGTGATGGAGGTCGAGGACCCGAGCCGCTTCGGCGTGGTCGTCAAGGACGGAGACCGGATCACGGACTTCGTCGAGAAGCCGGACACCCCGATCTCGAACGAGGCCATCGTCGGCATCTACTACGTCAAGCAGGGCGAGCGGCTGGCGCGCGAGATCCAGCACCTGATGGACAACGACATCACCGGCAAGGGCGACGAGTTCCAGCTGACCGACGCGCTCGACCGGATGCTCAAGGACGGCGCGGCGTTCAAGACCGCCCGCGTCACCGAGTGGCTCGACTGCGGCACGATCCCGGCCATCCAGGAGACCACCCACGTCATGCTGGGCAAAGAGGGCGAGAACCGCAAGGACGGCAGCACGGTCGAGAACAGCCAGATCATCGAGCCCGTCTTTATCGGGGAGGGCGCCGTCGTCAAGGACTCCGTCGTCGGGCCGTACGCGGCCATCCACGGCGGCGCGACCATCACGGAGTCGGCCGTCCGCAACACGATTGTGTTCGGGGACGCGAGCATCGAGGGCGCGGCGCTGGACGGGTCGATGGTGGGCCACCACGCCGACGTGCGGGGGTTCGCGGGCACGCTCAACATCGGCGACCACGCGACGGTCGGCCCGGAGGCCTAGCCGTACGACCGTCGGATCTCGCGCTGGCGGCGGCGGTCCGCCAGCGCGGCGGCGGGTTGCGGGCGAGGGTACGAGGCGGGCGGCACGGACGTTGCTACATTGGTAGCTACACCACGCCTCCGCCCCCATGTCTGCGACCGCATCCGAACCCTCCGGCCCTACTGCTGGCGCCGCGACGCACACCGTCACCTTCCGGAAGATCGGCAACTCCATCGGGGCCACGTTTCCCAAGGAGATCGTCGAGGCGGCGGGGATTGGTGAGAAGAGCACCTGGCACGTCGTCCAGACGAGCGAGGGGCTGCTGCTCAAGAAGCACGACGCCGAGTTCGAGGAGGCGTGGGCTGCCTACCAGGACATCAAGCGGCAGTACGACAACGTCTTCCGCGAGCTAGCGAAGTGATGGCGGAGCCCCGATGGATCGACCGAACGCTGGCTGAGCTTCTTCACCACGACCAACTCCGCAGTTACGGGGGGCGCTGGGGCATCCGTGACGAGAACATGTTGGAGTCGGCGCTTGCGCGCCCACAGCAACGCTTCGCTTACGACGCTGGCGCTGATCTCTTCGACGTGGCGGCGGCCTACGCATTCGGCATCGCCAAAAACCACCCGTTCGTGGATGGCAACAAACGGACGGCCTTTGCAGTGATGACGTTGTTTCTCGTTTTGAACGGCCGCCCACTCCGAGCGGAGGAGCCCGACGCCATCCTCACCATGCTCGGCGTCGCCTCCGGCGAGCTCGGCGAGCCCGAGCTGGCGGCGTGGTGCCGCCACCGCGGTAGCGACGACGCCAGTCAACGGGGCGAGGCGGTTTCGGAGTGACTTCGCCCATCCCGGGGAAGCCCAGCGCCTGAGTCGCGTTGGACGGGCCATGACCGACTCCGCCGTGTTCCTGACCCCGCCCGACGCCGACCGCCGGCTGGGCTTCGACACCGTCCGCGAGCGCCTGCTCGGGCTCACGCGCACGCCCTACGGCCACGACCGACTGGCGACGCTGGCCGCCAGCGCCGACCTGGAACTGGTGCGCGGCCGGCTGAGCCGGGCCGGCGAGATGGCCGAGATCATCCGCGCCGGCGACGCGCCGCCGCTGCGCGAGATCGACCGGCTGGAGAAGGTGCTCCGCCGCGTCCAGCCCAAGGACTCCACCGCCGACGGCGCCGACCTGCGGTCCGTCGGCAAGGTGCTGGCGCTCGGCCGCCAGCTGCACGACTTCCACCACCGCCGCCGCGAGGACGCCGACGCGCTGTGGGGCATCGCGGCCCGCATCGCCGTCCTCAAGGAGCTCGAAGGCCGCATCGAGCGGACCATCGGCGACGACGGCCAGGTGCGCGACGACGCCAGCCCCGAGCTGTCTCGGCTGACGCGCGAGCTGGCGGCGCGCCAGGGGCGGTTGCGGTCGACGGTCCAGGAGGCGCTGCGCCAGGCCGCCGCCGCCGGGCACGCGACCGAGGACCAGCCGACCATCCGGGGCGGGCGCGCGGTCATCCCCGTCCGCGCCGAGGCACGGCGCAAGGTGGCCGGCTTCGTCCACGACGTGTCATCGTCGGGGCAGACGGTCTACATCGAGCCGGCGGCGGCGCTCGACTTGAACAACGAGATTCGGGAGATCGAGCTGGAGCGGGGGCGCGAGATCCAGCGGATCCTGCAAGCGCTGAGCGCCCACGTCCGCCACCACCGCCGCGACATCGAGCGGACGCTGGACGCCATCGGCCACCTCGACGCCCTGGCCGCCGTCGGCCGGCTGGCGGCGGATCTCGACGCGCTCGTCCCCGAGGTGGGAGTGGGCGGGCCGCTGCGCTTGGTCCGCGCCCGTCACCCCGTCCTCGCTTTGCGCGTCGCCGAGGCCAACCGCCAGTCGACGCCCGAGCGGCCTCCGTCCGTGCCCCGCGAGGTCGTCCCGCTCGACCTGGAGCTGGGCGGCGACGCCTGGACGCTGGTCATCACCGGCCCCAACGCCGGGGGGAAGTCCGTCGCCATGAAGACCGTCGGCCTGCTCAGCCTGATGGCGGCGCACGGCCTGCCCGTCCCCGCCGACCCCGGCACGCGGCTTCCGCTCTTTACCCAGGTGTTCGTGGACCTGGGCGACCAGCAGTCCATCCAGGACGACCTGTCCACGTTCACGAGCCACCTCACCAACGTCCAGCAGATGCTGGAGCGCGCCGACGACCGCTCGCTCTGTTTGATCGACGAGGCGGGGACGGGCACCGATCCGGCCGAAGGCGGGGCCCTGGCGGAAGCGCTGCTGTCTCGCCTGACCAAGCGCCACGCGCTCACGCTCGTCACGACCCACATCGGCGCCCTCAAGGCGTTCGCGCACGACACCGACGGCGTGCTCAACGGCTCGATGGCGTTCGACCGCGCCGAGCTGGAGCCGACGTACGCCTTCCGCCCTGGCATCCCCGGCTCGTCGTACGCCTTCGAGATCGCCGACCGCGTCGGGCTCGACCGCCCCGTCGTGAGGGACGCGCGCCGGTTGGTGGGCGAGAACAAGGACCGGCTGGAGGACCTGATCGCCGAGTTCGAGACGCGCTCCGCCGACGCCGCCCGCCAACTAGCGGAGGCCGAGACCACGCGCCGCGACGCCGACCGCGTCCAAAAGGACTACGAGCAGCGCCTGGACCGACTCCGTGCCGACTCCGACAACCGGCGCGCCCAAGCCCTGGCGGAGGCGGAGAAGATCCTAGCCGAGGCCAACGCCGCCGTCGAGAACACCGTCCGGGAGATCAAGGAGGCGCAGGCCGAGCGCGAGACGACCCAGGCCGCGCGCGAGCTGCTGGACGAGGCGCGCGACCGCGTCCGACGCCGCAAGCGCAAGGTCGAGGGCCGGCAGAAGAAGCGCCAGGTCTCGGCCAAGCCGCCCACGCCCGCCGCCAGCGGGCCGATCAGCCCGGGCGACCACGTCCGCCTGGACGCCGACGGGCCGGTGGGGGAGGTGCTGGAGATCGACGGCGCGGAAGCCGTGCTCGCGCTGGGGGCGCTGACGAGCCGCGTCAAGATGAAGCGGCTGACCAAGGTCGGTGGCCCAATGAAGCGCGGCAAGACGACCGGGCGGACGCCGGGCAAGCTGCGGACGGGCGAGTCCCGCTCGACGGCGGTCTCGACGGCCCGGGTCAAGGTCGACCTGCGCGGCGCGCGCGTGGACGAGGCGTTGTCCGAGGTCCAGCAGTTCATCGACCAAGCCGTCGTCAGCGGCGTCCCGTCGGTCGAGATCCTGCACGGCAAGGGCACCGGCGCGCTCCGCCAGGCCATCCACCAGCAGTTGGCGGGCCGCCGCGACATCGCCGGCTACGCCGCCGCCCCGTTCGACCGCGGCGGCGACGGCGTCACCGTCGTCGAACTGGCGGCGGGCGGCTGACCGACGGCGGCAGGTCCACGAGCGCGAGACCCGCGCGTCGCCCGGGAGAGCAGTCCGAGGAGGTTCCCCTTCAGCCCCGACGGGCGACGTCGGACCGCAAGCGAGTCGCCCACACGCGGCGAACGCGGCTGGGGGCCCCCTGGAGCGCTGACCGGAAATGCGCCCGCACTCTCCGCCAGCAGCTCGCGATGACGGGGCCTTCGTACGGCATCCAGTCACACCGCCGACGGCGGCGGCCAGCGGGGCCGGCCGGTCCGCCGGGGCTGGGTGGAGCGGGAGGCGTTACCCTGTGCGGCCCCGCCCCGACCCCCGTGCTCTCCGTCGCACTGACCCTGCTCAGCCTGGCGCACGCCCAGCCCCCGGCGTCCGCGACGCCGGACACGGTCCGCCAGCGCCACGTGACGCTGGCCGGGTGGGACCGCCGCGTCCGCACGGCGACGTGGGACCGGACCGGCGCCTACGGCGGGGCGTACCACGACCGCGGCGTCCTGCGCCGGTGGACGCCGGAGATGGACCACGAGTACGACCTCGACGCCTGGGCCATCTTGCCCTCGCTGGCCGACGACGCCGCGTTCGAGCAGGCGGCCTCCGGGCTGCGGATGTCGACGGGCAGCATCAACACGACCCAGTTCGTCGTCGAGAGCGAGCTCCGGGCGGGGGCCCGGGTCGCCGGCCCGCTCCACGTGGACGCCCGGTTCCTGCAGCAGGAGGACCTCTCGGCCCGGCGCGGGGCCGTCGAGCTCGGGTACCGCGTCGACCTGGGCCGGGGGCACGCGGTCGGGCTGCGCCACTCCATCGCCGAGGACAAGACCGACCTCGACTTCGACGTGTTCTACCGCTACCGCCGGGACGCCCTCACCGACGTCGAGGTCTCGGCCGGCCGGCTCGACGGCCTCAACAACTTGGTCAACGCCGTCCTGGTCCCGTTCCCCAGCCACGCCGACACCCTCCGGGTGTACGACACGACGCCCGTGTGGCTGACCGCGCGCGGGTCGCTGCCGGTCGGCCGGGTCCGCGTCGAGGCCGCCGGGGGCGTCGAGCCCCGCGCGCGCGCGACCGTCCGCTCGCAGACGACCGGCGACCCCGGGTTCGCCCTCCTCGACGCCGTGGCCTACGCCGGCGCGCTCGCCGAGGCCACCGTCTGGGGCAGCGACCGGAGCGACCGGCTCGTCGTCGGCGCCGAGGCGCGCGCGGTCCGCTCGGCGACCGGGCGCCGCTCGGCCGCCGGCTCCGACACCCCCGCCGACTACGACGCCCGCCAGACGGAGGGGCGGCTGGGCGTGTTCGCGCTGTCGCGCTGGCGGTCGGTGCGGGCCGAGGGGTGGCTGGCCGTCGAGCGCCGCACGGACCGCCAGACCGGGACGGCGTTCGGGGGCTCGGCCGTCGACGGCCCGTACGACGTGCGCGAGCGGTGGACCTGGGGCCGCCTGCGCGTCGACTGGGCGCCGGGCGCGGAGCGGGGCCCCCTCGTGGGCGGCGAGCTCGTGACGGCGTACCGTGGGTTTCCGGTAGGCGCGGACCAGGACGAGCTGTCCCGGGTCCTCGTCTACTACCCGACGAGCGACGCCCGCCGCGCCACGCTCCGGCTCGGGTACCGGTTCTCGCCCCGGGCGGAGGTCGTCTTCGGCGGGAGCGTCGACGTGGACCGCGACCAGCCGTCGCTCTACGACGGCGCCTACGTGCGCCTGCGCGCCGTCTGGTAGGCGCGTTGCTAGCTGGCGACGGGACCGCCGTTGAGGAACTTGCGGCCGTCGCCCGGCATGCCGGTCCACGAGCGGCGCGGTGGGTGGCGCTACCGCGGCCGAGCCCGAGCCCTCCAACTGGGGCGGCTTTGTCGAGAAACGGGGCGGCGCCCGATCGCGGGTTGACGTTCTTGCGTCCACACGCTCGCGCCCATCCCTTCCAGTCCCTGACCGCCCGAGCACTTCTGCGCCGCCTCAGCCTTTTCGCCCCCATGCATCCCATCTTCCGGTCCACCCTCCTCGGTGCGTTTCTAGGCTCCGCAGCCGTCGCTGGCGCGTTCGGCCTCCTGGTGCTCGTGGGGCTCGTACAGAAAGCGCCGTACGTCAGCGAGTGGCAGGCGGTGTTCGGGGGGGGCTGGGTCGTGGCGACGGTTCTGGGAGCCGCCGCCTTTCTCGCGATCGGGACGCTCTGGGGAATCCCGTTCACGCTCGTCCCCCGGCCGACCGTCGGCGCGGCCATGCTCTACGCCGTGCTCCCGACGCTGTGGGCGCTCGCGGGGTGGCCGAGCCTGCGCGGACGGCCCACGTTTGCGGGCGGGGACTCGTCCGCGATCATGGTGACCATGATCATGAACATCGGCATTTGGGGGGGCATCTTGGGTGCCTACGCCTACCGCTACACCACTGCCGAGGGCCGCCGCCAGTCGCCGAAGCGGCGCAAGCGCTAGGCCGGCCCAACACGACACCGCCCCGCTGGCAGCTTGCCCCCGCGGAGGCGGGGGGCGCTCGCTAGCGGGGCGGAGTCGGGCCGAAGCCCAGCCGTCAGAGGTGGGCTTACGCGTTGATCGCCTGGCCGTAGGCGTCCCGGAAGGCCTCCATCACCGCCTCCGACAGCGTCGGGTGGGGGTGCATGGCCTCCATGACCTCGTGCGCCGTGGTCTCCAGCGCGCGTGCCGTCACGATCTCGGCGATCATCTCGGTCGCGTCGTGGCCGATGATGTGGGCGCCGAGCACCTCGCCGTACTTCTCGTCCACGACCACCTTGACGAACCCGGTCTGGTCGCCGATGGCGGCGGCCTTGCCAGACGCGGCGAACGGGAACTGGCCCGTGATCACGCTGAAGCCGGCTTCCTTCGCCTTCTCCTCCGTGTACCCGACGGACGCGATCTGGGGGATGCAGTACGTGCAGCCGGGCACGTTGAGGTAGTCGACGGCGTGCGGCGCCTTGTCGAGCTTGCCTTGCTCGTGGGCGATGTTCTCGACGCAGACGATGCCCTCGTGGCTCGCCACGTGCGCCAGCCACGGGCCGCCGACGACGTCGCCGATGGCGTAGACGCCGTCGACCGACGTGCGGTACATCGTGTCCACCTTGATCGCGCCGCGCTCGTGCTCGACGCCGACCTCGTCCAACCCGAAGCCCTCGACGTTGCCGACGACGCCGACGGCCGAGAGCACCTGGTCGGCCTGGACGGTCTGGTCGCCCTTGGCCGTCTTGATGGTCACGGAGCACCCGTCGCCCGACGTGTCGACGTTGGTCACCTGGGCCTCGGTCATAATCGTGACGCCCATCTTCTTGTAGACCTTGGCGAGCTCCTTGGACACCGCCTCGTCCTCGACGGGCACCAGCCGGTCCTGCATCTCGACGATGGTCACCTCCGTGCCCATGTGGTGGTAGACGTAGGCGAACTCGACGCCGATGGCGCCGGCGCCGACGATGACCATCGAGGCCGGGCTTCTCCGTCTGGAGCATGGCCTGCTTGTAGTCGATGATCTTGGCGCCGTCGACGGGCAGCGTGGGGATCTCGCGCGCCCGGGCGCCGGTCGCGACGATGATCGCCTTCGCCTCCAGCGTCGTGGCCTCCCCGACGGTCTCGCCGTCCATCGTCTCGGAGGGCTCGACCGACACCTTCCCGCCGCCCATCAGCGTCGCCTTGCCGAAGTGGACGTCGACCTTGTTCTTCTTCATGAGGAACTGCACGCCCTTGTTCATCTTGTCCGCCACGCCGCGCGAGCGCTTGACGACGGCGGCGAAGTCGGGCTGGGGCAGCGACGCCCCGTCGCCGCCGGGCATGGTGAAGCCGTAGTCGGCGATGTGGGCCATCTGGCTGGCGATCTCGGCGCTCTTGAGCAGCGCCTTGGTCGGGATGCAGCCGATGTTGAGGCAGACGCCCCCGAGCTTGTTCTTCTCGACGACGGCGACCGAGAGCCCGAGCTGGTGCGCCCGGATGGCGGCCTCGTAGCCGCCGGGGCCGGTGCCGATGATGAGGACGTCGTACGCGTTCGCCATGTCAGGGGAGGGAGGGGGGCGTCAGGATACCCCGGAGCCCCGCCGGCGGTCCGCCCCCGGGTTGAAGAGAGGGGGAAAGGGGCGATCCCGCCTAACGCCGCGGCCCCTGCTGACCCTGCGCACGGCCCCGCCGGTGCCCGGGCGGAGCGAACCGCGGTCCCGCTGGCGGAAGCGGTCCGCCAGCGCGCGGTGTCCAGGTCCCCGGGCAGCTAGCGCGCTTGGTCCGTCGTCGCCCAGTCGTCCACGATCGCGGTGATCACCACGTTGGCCGGCATCGGCAGCGCGTCGTCCGGCTGGCCGCCGTCGAAGAGGTCGGCCACGACGGCGCCCTCCTTCGCGACGAGGACCACGTCGCCCGCGCCCGCGTCCAGGCCGGGGTCGAGCGCCACGTCCTCGGCCACGTCCTGCGGGCTCCCGTCGAGCGCCAGCGGGACGACGGTGAGCAGCCGCTGGCCGGACAGCCGGGGCAGTTTCTGGCTAGCGACGATGGCGCCGGTCACACGAGCGAGGTACATGTTACTATTATGTGATAATTGACACGGCGCGCCTAGATCCGAGGCACCGTTGCACCACCGCTCCGTAGCGGCTCCGTCCGGGCCCACCCACGCCTCCCCCAGAAGAGATGTACAGCACGCAAGGCATCGAAGCCATCGCCACGGTCACCGAACTCCGCTCCAAGACCTCGACCCTGATCGACCAGGCCAAAAACCTCAAGACGGGGATCATGATCCAGAAGAACAACGAGCCCGAAGCGGTGCTGGTCAACTACGACCTGTACCAGAGGATGCACAAGGCCTATCACAAGAAGTGACCCCCCGGTTGCCGAGCCGATGGGCCGGGCGCATCAGCGTTCGCCGATCAACCGCTTGAGCTCCTCGACGCGCCGGACGGTCGCCTCCCGGTCCAGGTTGCGGAACCGCTCGGGGAGCATCGACCGGCTCGTGCATTCCATGACCGCGACCAGGTTCTGGAGCTCGACCTGGAGCGGGTACGACGGCGGGACGAAGTCGTCGACGACGGTCTGGAGCACGGCGCGGTCGATGCCGCGGCCGTCCGACGGGCGCTCGCCGTCGGCCACGCCGACGTCGGGCGTGGGCTCGGCGACGACGCTGACGGTCCGGCTCGGCGCGCCCTCCTCGACGTGGGCGCCGTTGGCGCCGGCCGCCTCGCCCTCCGGACGGTCTGCCTCCGATGGTTCGGCTTCCGGGTGTTCGTCTTCCGACTGGCCGCCGTCGTCCGCCAGCGCGGGGGCGGGCTTGTCGTCCAGGGCGTGCGTGGCGGCGCGGAACTTGGCGCGCGTCAGGAGTGCTTCCATGTCGGCGCCGGAGTAGGTCCGCTCGCCGTCGAGCAGCGCCTCGGGGATCTGGGCGATCTCGACCTCGACGCCGGTCTTCCGCATCATCACGTCGAGCAGCTCCAGGCGCTCCTCGCGCGTGGACGGGATAGAACAGGCCGATGTGCTCCTCGGCGCGGCCCTGGCGCTTGAGGTCGACGGGCATGAGGTCGGGGCGGGCCGTGACCAGGAACCAGATGATCTTGCCCCGGAAGCGGGTGTCCGACATCGCCTGGGCGATCTGGCCGAAGACGCGGCTGGACACCCCGGAGTCGCCCGACGAGCTGCGGTCGCCGAGCGCGGCGTCGGCCTCGTCGATCATGACGGCGACGGGGTTCATGGCCCGGAGGAGGGTCAGGATCTTCTCGAGGTTGCCCTCGGTCACGCCCTGCCACTGGCTCCGGAAGTTCTTCAGCTTGACCATCGGGATGCCGATCTCGCCGGCGAACGTGGTCACCATGAACGTCTTGCCGGTGCCGACCGGCCCGGAGACCAGGTAGCCCATCGGCATGACGTCGGGGCGGCCGGCCTTGATGGCCTCGGCGGCGGCGCGGAGGTGCGCCTTGGCCTCGGCGTGGCCGGCGACCATGTCGAGCGAGTAGTCGGTCTCGACGAACTCCAGCAGCCCGTAGGCCTCGGCCTCGATGAGCTCCTTCTTCTTGGCGCTCAGGGTCTCGAACGTCAGCGGCCGCTCGTTCTCGATGACGTCGGCCAGGATCGAGCGGAGCTGGACGTAGCCGAGCCCGGCGGTGTTCTGGGCGAGCGTGGTGTCGGGCACCGACGACAGCTTGTCGAAGCGGCTGCGCCCGTCGCGCTGGTGAGTGAGGAACCAGTTCGTGAACGACTGGCGCTCGTCCGGCCCGGGGAAGTTGATCTCGAGCTCGGCGTTGTACGGGCTCTGGATGAACGCCCGCGAGAGGTCGTTGAGGTTCTCGGCGATGAGCGCCAGCGTGAAGTCGGACTTGAGGAGCAGCGGGTCGTGCGCCCACTTCTGCAGCGTCACCAGCGCCGAGCGGTCCTCGACGGAGTAGCTGGCCGCCTCCGACATCGGGATCACGGTCTCGGCGTAGTCGATCACGGCCGCGATCCGCTTGCCGTCCGCCAGCCGCAAGCGGAAGTAGTTGTCCAGGAGCGCGAACACGCGCGCGGGGTCCTTGGGCAGCTTCTGGGCGTACTCGGTCCCGAAGATGGTGTCGTAGCCCGAGAGCGCGCGGCTGAAGTCCTTCCTGGACTCCCCGTCCTGGAAGTGGATGCCGTCGGCGCGGTCGTAGAAGACGACGATGTCGCGGCCGGCGAACAGGTCCTCGGCCAGGAACTGGCGGAGCGGGACGTAGGCCGTCTCGCCCTTCCCGTCCACGGTGGGCACCAGGTCGCGCACGTTGCCGTGCAGGATGAACTGGTTGAGGGTCTTGGTGAAGTAGCGGCGGGCGAGCTCGCGCGCCCAACCGGGGTAGTGGGCGAGGGGGTCGGAGGCCATCGGCGGGGCGGGGTCGGTGTCCGGCGAAGGTACCGAGACCGGGCCGGCGCTTCCGCGCTGGCGGGGCGCCTCCGCCAGTGGAGGGTGGTCCGAGCTTCGGGCGAGTCGGTGAAGTCCCGGGGGAGGCCGAACGCGGGGCGTGATTTCTAGTTTTCTCTCAAGCGCACACGGCGCCACCAGACTCGCCGCCCCGCCCGACAGGGCACCCCGATCACCCGGGCGGCCGTCTTCTCCCGCATCGCAGATCGGCAGAGGATCCCTCATGATTACGAACGACAAGAAGCAAGGCATCATCGAAAAGCACGGCGCGAGTGGCCAGGACACCGGCAAGGCCGAGGTCCAGATCGCCATCTTCACCGCCCGCATCGACGAGCTGACCCAGCACCTCAAGACCCACGTCAAGGACCACTCGTCCCGGCTGGGCCTGCTCAAGCTGGTCGGCAAGCGCCGCCGGCTGCTCGCGTACCTGCGCGAGAACCACATCGACCGCTACCGCGCGATCGTGGCCGAGCTCGGCCTGCGCCGGTAAACGCACCCGCGGCGTCGCCCACATCGGGGCGGCGCCGCGTTTCGTTCAGGCCCGCTGACTGGCGGATCGCCTGGGCGGCTTTCCGCTGGCGGCGTCCCGCCCGGATCGGTTCTCTCGCGTGCCCGCTTCGGCACCGCCCACCGCGACCGCCAGTCGCCCGGCGCGCGAGAGAACGGACTCTGGACCGGAGCCCGTCGGCACTTCATCAGAGGCCCGAACTAGACCCGGCCTCGCACCCCCAACGCCACACATGGCAGCCCCCAACGCAATCACCCAGACCATCGAGGTCGGCGGCAAGACGCTGACGATCGAGACCGGCAAGCTCGCCAAGCAGGCCGACGGCGCCGTCGTCACCACGCTCGGCGACACCGTCGTGCTCTCGACCGCCGTCACCGACACCAAGATCCGCGAGGGTCAGTCGTTCTTCCCGCTCACCGTCGACTACCGCGAGCGGTTCTCGGCCAAGGGCGCCTTCCCCGGCGGCTTCTTCAAGCGCGAGGCCCGGCCCTCGGACAAGGAGACGCTGACGGCGCGGCTCATCGACCGCACCATCCGGCCCCTCTTCCCGGACGGCTTCCGCAACGAGGTCCAGGTCCTGAACTACGTCCTGGCCGCCGACGAGGAGATCGACGCCGACGTCGTCGCCGGCGTCGGCTCGTCCGCCGCGCTGTCGCTGTCGGGCAGCCCGTTCAGCGGCCCGACCGCCCACGTCCGCGTGGGCCGCGTCGACGGCGAGTTCATCCTGTACCCGACGCGCCAGGAGCGCGACGCGAGTGACATCGACCTGATCGTGGCCGGCAAGGCCGACGCGATCGCGATGGTCGAGGGCGAGATGGACGAGATCTCGGAGGACGACATGGTCGCGGCCCTGGAGTTCGGCTTCGAGGCCATCAAGACCATCGTCGCCGGCATCACCGAGTTCGTCGGCAAGCGCGACGAGCAAGACGGCGCGCCCGAGCCGCTGGAGTACGAGACCGTCGCCCCGGACGCCGGGCTGGTGGACACCGTCTACGGCCACATTAAGGAGGACGTCCAGAAGCACCTCAAGAGCGACTACTCGAAGGCCGCCTTCTACGGCGGCGTGAGGGAGATCCGCGACGGGCTCATCACCAAGATGTTCGGCGAGGGCGACGACAAGAAGTCCGAGATCGACGGCGGCTTCGGCGTCTCCGACGTCAAGGAGGCCTTCAAGTCGGCCGAGTCCCGCGTCATGCGCGAGATGATCCTGGACGAGGGCCGGCGCTTGGATGGCCGCAAGACCGACGAGATCCGCGACATCTGGACCGAGGTCGACTACCTCCCCCGCGTCCACGGCTCGGCCGTGTTCACGCGCGGCGAGACGCAGACCCTGGTCATGATCACCCTCGGTACCGGCCGCGACGTGCAGGCCGTCGACCAGCTGTTCGACCAAACGGACAAGCGGTTCTACCTGCACTACAGCTTCCCGCCGTTCTCGGTCGGCGAGACCAAGTTCCTGCGCGGGCCGTCCCGTCGCGAGATCGGCCACGGCATGCTGGCCGAGCGCGCGCTCGCCAAGGTGATGCCGGGCGAGGAGATGTTCCCCTACACCGTCCGCATCATCTCGGACGTGCTGGAGTCGAACGGCTCGTCGTCGATGGCATCGGTCTGCGGCGGCTCGATGGCGCTGATGGCCGCCGGCGTCCCGATCGAGAAGCCCGTCGCGGGCATCGCGATGGGGTTGATCGCCGACGGCGACAAGGTGGCCGTGCTGAGCGACATCCTAGGCACCGAGGACCACTTGGGCGACATGGACTTCAAGCTCTGCGGCACCGCCGACGGCATCACGGCGTGCCAGATGGACATCAAGATCGACGGACTGGCGATGTCCACGATGCGGGAGGCGCTGGAGCAGGCCAAGGCCGGCCGCCAGCACATCCTGGACGAGATGGCCAAGACGATCTCGGAGCCCCGCGAGGACATCTCGCCGACGGCGCCGCGTCTGATCCAGGTCGTCATCGACCAGGACTTTATCGGCGCCATCATCGGGCCGGGTGGCAAGATCATCAAGGGCATCCAGGCCGACACGGGCGCCCAGATCAACATCGACGAGAAGGACGGCAAGGGCTACGTCACCGTGGCCGCGCCGGACATGGACGCGGCCTACGCCGCCGTCGAGATCATCAAGGGCATCGTGACCCAGCCGGAGGTGGGCGAGAACTACACCGGCACGGTCAAGAACCTGCTCCCGTTCGGCGCGATCCTCGAGATCATGCCGGGCAAGGAGGCGATGTTGCACGTCTCGGAGATGGCCCACGGCTACGTCAACGACCCCGCCGACATCACGCAGATCGGCGACAAGCTGGAGGTCCAGCTGATCGAGGTCCGCGACGGCGGCAAGCTCCGCGTGTCGCGCAAGCCCTTCCTGGGCGAGCCGACTGAGGAGGAGAAGGCCGAGATGGAGAAGCGGCGCGAGCAGCGCTCCAGCCGCGACAGCAACGGCGGAGGCCGGGGCCGCGGCCGCGGTCGTCGCCGCGACTAAGGTCCGGTGACCCGCTGGCGGACGCGTTCCGCCAGTCGCAGATCAGCGCCCGCTCTGGCTTCGGCCGGGGCGGGCGTTTTTTAAGACTGAGTGCGCTGTGGTTGGAGTCGGAGGAGGCTTCCGGTCCTCGGCTGCCGCCAGTCCGGCGTCAGTCCGCCCGATGGGTGCCGGCGAGCACGCGGACGTCGCCGTCCGCGCAGATGTCGGGCAGGCTCGGCTCGGCCATCCCCAGGTCCTCGACGTGGTACCCCAGGTCCTCAAGCAGCGCCCTGACGACGGCCGACGAGGCGCCGTAGAGGCCATGCGTTTCGACCAACACCACGCGCGGACGGATCGCCAGTCGGCGCAGGATCCCGACCTCGGCGCCCTCGCAGTCCAACTCCAACACGTCGCAGTCCGGGAGATCTGCGGGGTCCAGCGACGGGCCGTGCACGTTGTCGCCGTAGACCTGGATCGGCGGGCCAACGACGGCGTGGTGCACCTTGACGCGGTGGGCGACGCCGTTGGCCCCGGCCGTCTGCCGTACGACGGGGGTTTGATCGGCGGAACCTTCGAAGCACTCGACCGAGCCTTGCGCCCCCGCTTCGATGGCCGCCGCTGCGGCCGTGACGCCCATGCCGCCCCCCACGACCACGACCCGGTCGCCGGCGTGAACGTGGGCTCGGATGCCGGCCATGAGCGCGGCCTCGTAATCCTCGGCGTGGTCCCCCACCAGTGGTCGCGCCACGTTCGGGGGAGCCAGGCGTCGCCGCGCCGGCGGACGAACGGGGTACGGATGCCCGAATACACCGCTCGCCCCGTAGCCGGCAGCAACGGCCGCGCGCGTTTACGGTAGGCGTTCGCCAACGACTGGCTGGCCCTCTCGGCAAGGCGTCGGAATCGGGCCGTCTGTACGAGGGGGGGCATCTGGCGTGGGCTGACGGAGGCGAGCCCCTAATCCGCTCGGCGTTAGGGGAGGGGGCGGACCGTGTGGATCTTCTCGTGGTCCCTCGCCCTTACGTCTGCTCGTCGACCACTGTGCCGCACCGCCGATGGGAGCAGCCAGTCGGAGGCCACTTACTTCACGGGTCTAAGCTATTCGGCACCCGGACGGCACGCCGCCGCAGCCCAAAGCACTTGGACAACTCCAGTAGACTCCCCGCACGGCAGCAGCCGTCCCTCAGCGGACGACTGTAAGCCGACCAAACCCCAACTCAACCGCGCCAGCGAGCGTCGCCGTCACGCGGTAGACGTACACGCCGACCGGGAGCGTCCCCAAGTCGAGGGGCACGCGGCGCCCGGAGCCGGCCGGGACGGCGCCGACGCGCGCGTCGACCACCCGACGGCCGACGGCGTCGTAGACCTCGACGTGCACGTCCGAGGCGGCCGGGAGGTCGAGCATGACGTCGGCTGTCGAGACGGCGGGGTTCGGGGCGCTGCCGCGGACCGCGAACGAAGCGGGCAGCCCGCCCTCCGTCGACACGCCGGGCGTCACGGTCAAGGTGAACGAGGCCTCCGCCGTGAGCCCCCCGCTGTCGGACGCCGTGAACGTGATGACCGCCGACCCGACCTTCGACGGAGCCACCGACGCGACGCCGCCGCTGATGCTGACCGCCGCCGTCGCGGGGTCGCTCGACGCCGCGGCGTACTGGAGGTCGGCGTCGTCGATGTCGCTGAACACCGTGGTGAGGTCGATCTCGACGGGAGCCCCGCCGTTGGGCTGCGCCTGGTCGCCCAGGGCCATCGCCACCGTCGGGCCGTCGTTGACGGGCGTAACGGTCAGCTGGAAGGAGGTCTGGGTGTCCTGGCTCCGCGTGTCGCCGTCGGTCACCGCCAGCGTGATCGTGGCCGTGCCGGACGCGTCGGGTTCGGGCGTGATGCGGAGGGTCCGGCAGGAGCTCGTGGCGTCCTGCCCCTCGCAGGTCCCGACCACCACCGCCGCGCTGGCGACCAGGCTGGGCATGGACGACTGGGCGGTCACGGTGAGGGACCCCAGCGGCGTGTCCTGGTCGCTCAGCGCGACCTCGATGGCAAGCTCGCCATCCTCCGGAACGGTCTGGTCGCCGACGGCGCCGACGGACGGGTCCGGGTCGGTCACCACCCGGAGGCTCCCGTTGGTGAGCGCCGTCGCCGGGGTGCCCTCGTTGAACTCCGTTCCGTCGCCGAACGTGAGCGCTGTGGCCCCTTCGCCAACCAGCGCCCCTCGGATAAGGACGAACGCGCCGGGCGTGCCGTTCAGCGAGCACACCACGCCGATGGTGATCTTGCCCGTTGCGGCCGTGGACTCGAGGATGCACCCGCCACCCAGGCCGTCGCCCAGCACCGCCGTCGTGAGCGAGACGACCGCCGGATCGTACTCGACCTCGATGTCGGCCGACCGGATGCCGCGCCCGCTCACGTCGGCGTTGATCTCGACAGGGACCTCGACCGCCGTGCCGGCCACGCTCTCGGGAGCGACGTAGACGAACGCGTCGGGGAGGGAGAGGGGCACGGGGCCTTGCGCGGCCGCGCTGGCGGAGAGCGCCAGGAGGCCGAGGATGAGAACACGCATGGTGGGAAAAGGTGGAGGCCGCTCATCGTACGGAGGGCGACCCGTTAAACAAAATCGGGGCGTGCAACGAGGACCGTTGCACGCCCCGAGAGCGAGATCGCAGGGTTACCGGACGATCGTCATCCGGCCAGCGGCGGACTCGGTGCCCGAGCCCATCTCCGCGGTGACGCGGTAGATGTAGACGCCGGCGGGGAGGCTGCTCCCCGAGAAGGAGAGCTCTCGGCGAGCCCCTGCCTCGAAGTCCTCCTGGACCATCATCACGCGACGCCCGATGGTGTCGAAGAGCTCCATCCGGACGGCCGCCCCCTCGGGGAGGTCCAGCGAGATCACCGCCGCGCCCGCCGTCGGGTTCGGGTAGTTCCCTCGCAGGCTGAACGTCATCGGGAGCTCCTCGGCCGACATCGCGGCGAGGCGCATCGGGGAGGCCTCGTCGAAGCGGGCCTCACCGGCCAGCGTCAGCGCGGCGTCGCCCATGTGGCGATCGAGCGTCACCGCGGCGATCTCTCCGGCCCCGAGGGGCGTCGAGCCCGAGAACGCGATCCGGAGGACTCCGTCCTCGACGCGGTGCGCCGCGAACCAGCCGTCCGGCAGCGACGCCTCGACGCCGGCCACCGTGGCCCGGGCCGGGTCGACGTCGACCTCGAAGTCGACCGCGTACACGGACCCGGCGCCGTCGAAGACGAGCGGGACCCGGACGAGGTCGTCGCCCGACACGCCGGCGGTGGCCTTGGCAGCCGTCGGCGTGCCCCACGCGAGGTCCTCGGTGAGCGCCTGGCCGCTGTCGGCGACGCGCGCCGAAGCCACCACCACGCCCGGCGACGAGTCGCAGGCGGGGTCCGCGGGGAAGCACGGCACCGACGGGTTGTTCACCGCGAAGCGCAAGATGAGCGAGGCGTCGAGCGCCGAGATCTCCCCGTTCCCGCTCACGTCGGCGGCCTCTTGGGCCGCCGCGTTGAGCTCGACCAGGCCGACGACGGCGTCGAGCACCAGCGAGGCGTCGAAGCTGGAGACGTCGAGGTTGAGCGACACGTCGCCGTAGAGCGGGACGACGGTCACCGTCGCGACCTCCGGCGTCACGGGGGGCTGGCCCTCGTTGAACTGGAAGGACTCGAACGCCAGCTCGGTCTCGCCCAGGGCCTCCGCGGCCCGGAACGACACGAAGAGCAGGATCGGGTTGTCCCCGTCGATGTCCATCGCCTCGATGTCGAATAGCACCGGGCGCGGGGCGCTGTTGGCCTGCGCGCCGGAGTTCTCCGCCACGGCCACGCTGATCTCGCCCTCCTGGTCGGTGTTGACCGAGAAGGAGGTGCCTTCGCTGAGCGTCCCGTCGGTGACGATCCCGAGCGGCACGAGGAGGTCCTCGTCGAACGTGAGCGTGAACTGGTACGACTCGACGCCCAGGTCCTGGAGGCTGGCGACCGTGATCGGCACCAGGAACTCCTCGTTGGGGTTGACCTCGAGGTCGTCGGCGCCCGGCGACGGCGTCACCGTGAGCGACTCGACCACCGTGAGGTCGACGTCGATGAACACGCCGTTGCTCGTCGGGTCGTTGGACGTGATCAGCAGGTCGACGCCGTACTCGCCCTCGGGCAGGTCCGCGTCGATGGTGATCGTCACCGTCTCCGACTCGCCCGGGGCGATCGCGCCGACCGACCGGTCGAGCGACAGCCACTCGACGTTGCGGACGACGGCGACGTCGTCGATCGTGGCCCACCAGTCCCAGCCGGTGCCGTCGGTGGTGTAGTACCGCCAGCGGACGCGGAAGCTGTCGCCGTCCTCGACGAAGCCGTCGAGCGGGATGCTCTGGGCGACGCCGCTCGGGGTGCCGAAGCAGCTCCCGGCGCACGTGTCGTCGAGGTGCGCGATCATGGTCGTCCAGGTCTCGCCGTTGTCGGTCGAGATGTCCACGTCGACGCGGTCGCCGGCGTCGATGGAGTTAAAGCTGATCGTGTAGTCGAGGTTGTAGCCCTCGTCGTCGAGCGTGATCTCGGGCGTCCACATCTGAGTGTCGTACCCCGGCGCTCCAGGCCCCTGGGGCCCGTCGCTGTCCGCCATCGCCGCGTCGCCGCTGCTGGCGTAGTTGGGGTCCGTCGGGCGGCCATACTCGCTCGCGAGCTGCCACGTCACCGCGGGGTCGCCGTTGGTCGCCACGACCCAGTCGTCCGGGAACCCGTTCTCGAAGTCCTCTCCGAAGAGGACGATGGGCTCCGAGATGTCCTGGGTGACGTCCTGCTCGCTGATGAGGTACGTGAGCGTGTCCCCACCCGTGTTCGAGATCTCGAACGTCCGGGTGTAGGTCTGGCCCGAGAACGCCTGGAGGTCGAACTCCGTCGGGGCGACGGCGATCTCCGGGGCGGGGGTGCCGACGCCGACGAGGTCGATGACCAGCGCCGGGTTGGCGGGGTCGTTCGTCGCCACGGTCAGCGTCGCCGACTGCTCGCCGAGCGCCGTGGGCGTGAACTCGACCTCGATCCGCTCGCTCTCGCCGGGCTCCAGCGTGAAGCTGGTCTCGCTCTCGGGCGAGCCCGTCACCACGAAGGCGGGGTCGGTGGTCGTGATGCCGGTGACGACGAGGTCATCGACGCCCTCGTTGCGGATCAGGAAGTCGCGGCGCTCGGTGCCGTTGACGAACACCTCGCCGAAGTCGAGCGAGTCCGGGTCCACGGTGGCGACGGGGTCGCCGGTGACCGTGAGCGCGACCGGGACGTCGACCGTCGGCGAGCCGGGCAGGCCGCGGGCGGCGACGCGCAGGGCGGCCGTGTAGTCGCCCGCCAGCAGCAGCGCGGCGTCGAACGTGACGTCGACGTCGATGCTGCGGCCGGCGCGGAGGGTGACCCCGGTCACGTTGGTCGTGACGAAGCCCTCGCCGGGAACGGCCAGGAAGGCGTACTCGCCGTCGCCGCCGTTGATCTTGCCAACCAGCACGGAGTTGCCCGTCTCGCGACTGGCGATCCGGAGCTCGGCCTCCTGGCCCGGCGCGACGCCCACGTTGTAGGCGGCGAGGTACAGGCGGCCCGTGGTCGGGTCGAAGTCCATGCCTTGGATAAACCGGGCGTCGAAGCCGGTCGGGCCCACCTCGGTGAGCGCGCCCGTCTCCAGGTCGATGGTCACGATGACGTCGTCGGCGACGTCGTGGCCGTACATCACGCCCTGGTCATCGATCGCGACGGCGATCACGCCGCCGGCGTCGATGGCCGTCGTGACCAACTCGGTCTCGCCGGTGAAGCGGTCCACGCGGTGGATCTCGTCGAGCGAGGTGTAGACGTAGAGGTCGCCGGTCGTGAGGTCGCCGGTCATGTCGATCGGGAACCCGCCGTTCTCCCACTCGGCCTTGATGACGGTGAAGTCCCCCGTGTTGGGGTCGAGCGTCCCGAAGGCGTTGCTGGTGCAGCCGCCGAAGAAGCCCGAGGCGCACTCGAAGGCGTAGAGCCGGTCGTCGACGCCGCGGATGTAGTCGGCGGCGAAGAAGTCCGTGAACGAGTTCGAGAGCACGTCCCAGTCCTCGGGCGTGCCGAGGTCGAAGGTGCCGTAGGTGTTCTCGAACAGGTTGAACGAGCTGGCGGCGATTAGCACGGGGTCCGCGTAGGGCCGGATCATCGGCGCGTCCATGCGCTGCGGGCCCGCCTCGCGGAGCTTGGCCGGAGCCGGCATCCGGGAGTCGGCGCCGTCGGCCTCACCGCGGGGGTAGTCGCCGGCCCACGCCCGCTCGTTGGCCAGGCGCCACTGGTCGAGCTTGTCGCCGGTCAGGCCCGGCGGGGTGTACTCCAGCTCGACCGAGGCGCTGCCCACGATCTCGATGTCGAACTCGACCGTCCGCGCGCTCTCGTTCGTGATCGTCATGTCGCGCGACTCCTCCTCGCCCGAGGCGAGCGTGACGTCGAACGCCGTCGGCTCGACGGAGAACGGCGCGTCGCCGGTCACGGCCGAGACCACGTTCGAGATCGCGCTGACGTTGCCGAAGCGGTCGGTCGAGCGGACGGCGAAGTAGTAGGTCTCGTTGTACGAGAGGTTCTGGATCGTGACGTCGATCTCCTGGCCCGCTTCCAGCGGCCCGTCGAGTTCGATCTGGGCCACGAACGCGTCGCCGAAGTTGTCCTCGGTGATGGGCTCGGTGCTGTAGCGCAAGTCGAGACCGGTCACGCGCTGGAGCACGACGCCGTCCTCGACGGCCGGGGCCTCGGAGTCCTCCGGCACCGTGAACGAGAGCTGGACGGCGTTGCCGACGACGTCGTCGACGCTGAGGTCGGTGATCTGGTCTGGCGCCGTGCCGTCCGCCGCGGGGTTGGTGATGGCCAAGAACGCGCTCGCCATGCCGACACCGAGCTGGCCCTCAAAGCCCGGGTTGAACCCGTCGATGTCCTTGGTCGTGTTCGGGCTCGCCACGCGCGCCCGGAGTTGGGCTTGGGTCAGCGTGGTGCCGCGCCTGAACTCGTAGCTGGCCACGAGCGCCGCGATCCCGGCCACGTGCGGGCCGGACATCGAGGTGCCCTGGTAGTAGTCGTAGTCCCCGAGGTCGGTGTTGACGGCCTCGCCTTGGATCACCGTGCTCAGGATCAGCTCCTCGACGACGTTGTTGGTCGCGAAGTCGCCGCCGGGGCCGGCGACGTCGACCCAGGCCCCGAAGTTGGAGGAGCCGGTCGAGTTGAAGAGCGACCGCTGGTTGGCCACGCCGAGCGACGAGACCGCCAGCGTGGGCTCGTAGAAGCCGGGGTACCACTCCTCGTCGGTGCCGTCGTTGCCGGCCGAGGCGACGAACAAGCCGCCGTCGAGCGCCTGGTCCGGGCCGCCCGCGTTGGCCGTGAAGTAGTCGATGGCGTCGAGCACCGCCGGCTCGAAGGCGCCGGCCTGGCCGTAGCCCCAGCTGTTGTTGCTGATCACGGCGCCGTTGTCGGCGGCGTAGACGATGGCCTCGGCGAAGCCGTCGACGGCGTCGTTGCCGAACGTCATCGAGATCATCAGGCGGACGCCGCTGTCGGCCGTGCCGTCGCCACCCGCGACGCCGGCCACGCCGACGCCGTTGTTCGTCCGCGCGCCGACGGTGCCCGCCGTGTGGACGCCGTGGCTGCCGGAGCCGAACTCGGAGTCGAGCCCGGCCTCGGGCGTCGCGAGGTCGTCGGCGTGGTTGTAGCCGATGAGGTCGTCGACGAAGCCGTTGCCGTCGTCGTCGATGCCGTTGAGGTCGCCGCCCTCCTCAGCGGGGGCGTTGTCGAAGACGCCGTTGCCGTTGAGGTCCTCGCCCGGGTTGACCCAGAGCGCGCCCGCGAGGTCGGGGTGGTCG
This sequence comes from Rubricoccaceae bacterium, assembly GCA_963789285.1. Taxonomy (GTDB): domain Bacteria; phylum Bacteroidota; class Rhodothermia; order Rhodothermales; family Rubricoccaceae; genus Rubrivirga. The sequence continues at coordinate 33,086 of CAWBJZ010000003.1, read as the reverse complement.
GTGTCGATGCCCGAATCGATGATCTGGACGACGACGTCGGGGAGGCCCGTCTCCAGGGCCCAGCCCTCCGGCGCGTCGATGTCGGCGTCGGCGATGGCGAACGGGGAGACCGTCCCGTCGTTGTCGTAGTGCCACTGGCGGTCGTAGTAGGTGTCGTTGGGAGGCCCGTCGAGCGTCACGCGCTGGCCGTGCAGCTGCTTCTCGTAGATCCGCGAGGCCACCTCGACGGCCGGGCTCGCCTGGTAAGCGGCCGCGGCCGACTCCGCGTTGACGGGGCCGTTGAACTCGACGACGTACCACCGGTCCAGGCCCCACTCCGCGTGGCGCGCCTCGTGGCGCCCCGCGGGCCGGAACACCCGGCGCATCGTGGTCGCGCCGAGCTGGGCGTTCAGCTGGCTGAGCGGCGGGACGAAGGCCGTCGCGACCCGGCCCGTCCGGTTCAGCGCGACCTGCTGCTGCGCCTGCGGCGTCAGCTTGACCTGGATCTGTCCCGCGACGGCCACGCGCTGAGCGTCAAGGGCCTGGGGGCTTGCGGTTAGCGTGGGCGCCTGCGCTTGCCCGGTCGGGGCGAGGGCGACGAGGACGAGGGCTAGAAGAGCCACCCAGAAGGGCGTAGCGGAAAGTCTCATGCCAAGGGGAGAGAGTGAACCAAGTGGAGGCAACGTCCGCGGGATCACTGGGCTGCCGGCCCCTTACTGGGGCGCACATAGGGCAGTCTGCAGGACCCTCTCGCGAATCAATTGCCCGTTCATAATAGGTTCTTGATTGCCCTTCTTCCACTCCGGCCCGACGGTTTCGGGCCTCTAGACATGACTGTGGTAACAGATACCATCCTCCAATCCGGGTTTGAACGCTGTAGAGCCGCGGTTTACGGCCGCTAGAGAAAACTTAAGTTTTCGTTCCCAGGAGTCCCCCCCGCTACGAGCGCCCCGGACGCTGGTCCCGGAGTAGGGGCTCCTCTGAAATGAAGGGTCGAGCAGAGCCCCGCGTCTTGGAGACGCCCACCGTTCCTGCAAGGGCCGCCACCGCGTCCAACGCCGTCTCGGTGAGGGGGCCTCGGCTGAATTCGGATCCGCACCCGCTGCTCGAGTGGCGCGCTCGTCCGTTCGGCTCTCGAAGGGCCACGCTCAGAACAAGCGACACCCGACGATGGCCACGGATCACACGGCGGGATCGGCCCTGCAACGGCAGGCTGCGCCGGCGGACCGCAGACGGGGCTAGCGGACGACCGTCGCCGGTACCGTCCGCGTCTCGCGGCCCGCCGTCAGCCGGACGAGGTACGTCCCAGCAGGCAACCGGCTGGCGTCGAACTCCATCGCGTGCGGGCCGGGCTGGCGCCTCCCCTCCGCCAGTCGGGCGACCCTGCGGCCCTGGACGTCGAACACGTCGAGCGCGACGACGCCCGGCTCGGCGAGCGCGAACGAGATCCGGCCCCGACCGCGCAAGGGGTTGGGCCGCGGCGGGTCCAGGCGGACGGCGTCGGCGACGGGCCTTGGCCCCGACGACACGCCGAAGCGCTCGACGACGGGCAGCGGGTCGTAGGTGCCGCCCAGGACCGACGCGGCGACGGCGGCGTCGAGCCCGAACCAGTCCTGGATGACCGACGCGTACAACTGGCGGAAGTCGACGCCGTGGGCGAGGTTGCCCGTCCGGTCGAGGACCGACAGGTCGGGGTCGTCACCCCAGAAGCCGCCCTGGGCGGCGGGGCCGGCCAGGAAGAGGGGCGCCGAGGTGCCGTGGTCGGTCCCGCGCGAGCCGTTCTCGCCGACGCGGCGGCCGAACTCCGAGAACGTCATCGCCAGCGTGCGGTCGGCGTCGCCGGTCGCGCCCAGGTCGTCGAAGAACGCCGCCAGCGCGCCGGAGAGCTCGGCCAAGAGCTCGGCGTGCCGGTCCGCCTGGTCGGCGTGCGTGTCGAAGCCCCCGAGCTTGACGAGGTAGATCCTGGAGCCCAGCCGACCCTTGATGAGCCGGGCGACGGCGGCGAGCTCTTGGCCCAGGTCGGCGTCGGGGTAGGCCACGTCGTTTGTGCCGGCCGCCGTGGCCGCCTCGATGGCGTCGCGGTAGCGGAAGGCGTCGTTGGCGATCCGCCGGACGAAGCCGAGCTGGTCGCCGGCCGCCGTCGGCGGGAGCGCGTCGGTGGGGTAGGGGTCGCCGCCGTCGGCCAGCCTCAGGAACACGTCGATGTCGAGCATCGCCATGCCGTAGCCCGTCGCGTCGCCCTCGAACAGGAGCGGCGCCGAGGTGCCCATCTGGACCGCTGGCGGCGCCGACGGCGGCGACGTGTCGATGTCGGGGAACTGCTCGGCCAATACCTGACCCGCCCATCCCTTCGTCGTGCTCACGTCGTCGGGGTCGGCGGTGAGCCAGATGTCGGTCCCGCGGAAGTGCGACAGGTCGGAGTCGGCGTAGCCGACGCCCTGGACGACGGCGAGCGACCCGTCGTCCCACAGGTCGCGGAGCGGCGCCATCGAGGCGTGGAAGCCGCGGTCGCCTCCGACCGAGATCGCGTCTCGGGCCTTGATCGCCAGCGTCGGGCGGGCGTTGTGGTAGAGGTCGTTGCCCAGCGGGATGACGGTGTTCAGCCCGTCGTTCCCGCCCTGGAGCTGGACGAGCACCAGCACCCGGTCGGTGTCGGCCTGGCGGAGCGCCTCGACGAGCGGCGTCCGCGCCATCGCGCGGACGGGCGTGGAGCCGACGAGCGCGGCGCCGCCGACGGCGGCCAGCCCGGAGCGCATCAGGAAGTCGCGCCGGGTCCAGGCGTCGTGGTCGTGGTCGTGGGCGGCGCCGTGCTCCAGCGAGATCGCGCGCGGGGTGTCGTGGTGGCACATGGCTAGGCGAGCTGGAACTCGGGGAGGCGGAGGAGGTGCTCGACCAGGCGGCGGATGCGGCGCTCGGCGCCGTCGGTCTCGGGGTTCCACTCGTAGGCGGGGATGCCGTTGAGCAGGATCGGCGTGAGCGCTTGGGCTTGGTCCGGCGGCAGGGGGACCCCCAGGAGCGCCTGGGCGATGTCGGCCGCCAGCTGCTCGGCGTCCCAAGCGTTGGGCATGGCCGCGGCGAGCTGGCGGTACGTCTCCTGCTGCCAGATCAGCCACGAGCCGTAGAGCCAGCGCGAGGTCAGGCGGCTGGTGTCGAGCCAGGCCCGCCCGCCCGGCCAGCCGGCGACGGTCGGCGGGCGGAAGACCTCCTGGCCGGCCAGCTTCAGCGTGTAGCGGTAGCCGCCCAAGAACCCGGTGTCGGGTTGGTAGCCGATCTCGCGGTGCGCCGCGGCGTGGTGCTCGAACGGCGACCGCACCTGGACGCCGAGCGAGGCGTCGTCGAAAAAGTGCTCGCTCTTGAGCAGCCGTCGCACGACGGGCGCGACCTGCCAACCGTTGTCGCGCAGCTCGTCCGCCAGCTGGCCGACGACCCCGGGGTGGGGCACGCCGTAGACGAACTCGCGGTACAGCGCCGACGCGATCCACCACGCGACGGCGTCGGCCCGCTGGTCGAACACGATCCGGACCACGTCGTCGTAGCCCCAGGCGCCGGTCTGGCCGAAGATGGTCTTGTCGCCGGTGTCGTGCCAGTCGGGCACGAACGCGGATTCGAGCGGGGCGTCGGTCTCGCCGTAGTAGTCGGTGCCCCAGCCCGTGAGCGCGCGCGCGATCTCGGTGACGTCGTCCTGGGTGTAGTTCGGCTGGCCGTCCGGACTGGTGATCCCCATCGTGAACAGCTCCAGGAGCTCCCGGGCGTAGTTCTCGTTGGGCGCGCCGGCGCGGTTGTCGACGCCGTTGAGGTAGACGAGCATGGCGGGCTGGCGGCCCATCTCGTGCGTCAGCTCTCGGACGTCCCCCAACGCCTGCGCCTGCATCAGCCGCCAGTAGCGCACCAGCCACGGCGCCAGGCGGTAGCTCTCGTGGTGGGTGACGAAGTGGTTGTGCCAGAACAGCGTCAGCCGGTCGCGGAACCCGAGCGCGGCCTCGTCCAAGGGCGCGAGCCCGGCCGACCCCTGCGCCCGCAGCATCAGCGCGTCGCGCTGGCCCTCGTAGCGCTGCCAGTCCTGGTCCCAGTAGGCGTCGCGGACGGCCCTCGGCTCGCGCCAGTGCGGCGGGGCGTCGTCGATCCAGCTTGGCGCGGGGTCGGCGCCGAGCCCGAGCACGCGGTCCACCAACGCGTCGACGGCTTGGCTGGGCGTCAAGCCCGCGACGGCGTCGACCAGGGCGCTGGGGGCCGAGAACCCCGTCCGCCGGAGCAGGTGACGGACGCGCTGGCGGTCGAACTCGCCGGTGAACGGCGCCAGGCTGGCGGTGCCGTCCAGCGGGGCGGGCTCGGCGAGGCGCGCGCCCTCCGCGACGGGCTCGGGGCGGGCGGCACGGTAGCCCCACTCGACGGGGCTGTCGCGGACGACCTGGCCGGGGAGCACCTCGAACGGTGGGGCGACGGGCGGAGTCGGAGGACGGTCCATCGGTGGCGGGGGCTTCGCCCCGGTCTCGGCACCCGGGCGTCCCGCCTACAATAGGCGCCGGCTACGGTGCGGACGCGCTCCCAAGCTGAGGACCGTCTGAGGTTCGGCCCCAGGTCCCATCCGGCCCCCGCCGGACTGGCGAGGGAGGAGCACGGCTTCTAACCGATGCGGTCGAAGCCGGCCGCCGCCGCCAGTCGCGGGGGGAGCACGACCGAGCCGTCGGCTTGCTGGTTGTTCTCCAGGAGCGCGGCCACGATGCGGGGCAGCGCCAGGCCCGAGCCGTTGAGCGTGTGGACGAACTCGGGCTTGGCGCCGGGCTCCGGGCGGTAGCGGACGTTGGCGCGCCGCGCCTGGAACGCCTCGAAGTTGGACACCGAGGAGACCTCCAGCCACCGCTTTTGACCGGCGCTCCACACCTCCAGGTCGTAGGTCTTGGCCTGCGTCACGCCCAGGTCGCCCGACGCCAGCGTCAGACGGCGGTACGGCAACTCCAGCGCTTGCACCGCGCGCTCGGCGTCCGCCAGCAGCGCCTCCAGGTGGTCGTAGCTCTCCTCAGGCCGGCAAAACCGGACCAGCTCGACCTTGTCGAACTGGTGGAGCCGGTTGAGCCCGCGCACGTCCTTGCCGTAGCTGCCGGCCTCGCGGCGAAAGCAGGGCGTGTAGCCGCAGTACCGGGTCGGGAGCGCGTCGGGCTCCAGGATCTCGTCGCGGTGGAGGTTGGTGAGTGGGACTTCAGCCGTGGGCACAAGGTAGAGAGTCTGCCTGGGTTGAATCGACCCCAGCAATGCCTTGAACCCCTCTCTCTGGCGTTGCTTGATGGAGCCAGAAAAAATGTCACTGTCAGACAGGCCTGGAATCGCCTTGGTCTCCAGGAAAGAACTGTTTTTCTCTGAGAGTGCTGCCTGAAAGATTCCAAAGGCAGCCTCCTGTTGTGGGGTCCACTCAGTCTCTCGTTCGGGGGTAGTGGTGTCGTACATCTGACCCTCCTTGTCTGGCAACTGGCCTGTGCCCTCAGCCGACGCCTCGTTGACGAGGATCGGCGCCTGGACCTCGGTGTAGCCCGCCTCGCCCGCCAGATCTAAGAACAGGCTGATGAGCGCGCGTTGCAGCCGAGCCCCTTTCCCCACGTAGAATGGGAAGCCGGCGCCGGTCACCTTGGCGCCGCGCTCGAAGTCCACCAGTCCGTGACGCTCGGCCAATTCCCAGTGGGGCAAGGGGTCGAAGTCGAACGACGGTTTGTCGCCCCACTCAAACTCCAGCCGGTTGTCCTCCTCCCCGCCAATCGGGACCGACGGGTGCAGCGTGTTGGGGATCTCCAGCATCGCCGCGCGCAGGTCGGCCTCCAACTGGCGGACGTGCTCGTCGAGCTCCTTGACCTGGGCCTTGATCTCGTTCGACCGCTCCACGAGGGGCGCCGCCTGGTCCCGCTGTCCCGCCTTCATCAGCGGACCGATCTGGCGTCCCAGCTCGCCCTGCTGCTGCTGAAGCCCGTTGAGCTCGGTCACCGACTGGCGGCGGCGCTGGTCGAGGTCGAGCGCGCGGTCGACCGTGGCCGGGTCGCCGATCCGCTTGGCCTGCATCGACTGGCGGACGCGGTCGGGGTCGTCGCGGAGGGTGTCGAGGTCGAGCATGGGGGCTGGGCGGAAGCGTCCGGCGAAGCTAGCCGGGGCGGCCGATGGCCTCGGCGGGAGGAAGGCGCTTTCGCGGGGTTTCCGCCGGAGTAGGTTTGGGCGGCTCCCTACCGACACCCCCGTGCGCCCGATCCTACTCGCCGTGTTCCTGTCCATCGCCGCCGGCTGCAGCAGCCCCCCGGCGCCCGTCGGGATGGAGGCCAGCCTGCCCGGCTCGTCGTGGACCCTAGAACGCGTCGTCCGCGCGGACGGGAGCGTCGAGCGGGGCAGCGGCGACCAGATCACGTTCGCGGCCGACGGCGGGCTCGTGCTCTCGTCGTGCAACGCGTGCACCGGGAGCTACGCCGTCACCGGCGATGTCCTCACCGTCGGCGAGCCGCTCGGGTGCACGCGTCGGGCGTGCGCGCCCGGGGCCGTCGAACTGGAGCGCGTGCTCGGGAGCTCGGCCACGCTGCGCCGCGAGGGCGTCTACCTGGTCGCCGAGCCGCTGGCGGGCGACGTCGAGCAGGCGCTGTTCGTCCCCGCCAGCCGCTAGCGCCCCCCGCCTACGCGGGGGCAGGCCGCCAGTCGGTCGCGGACGGCCGCTAGGGCGTGGTCCAGGCCGTGCGGACGGTAGCCGAGTTCGGTCTCGGCGCGCAGGATCAGCAGCCCGGCCTGCAACGGGCGCGGCGCGCCGGGGTGGATCTCGGCGGTCGTCGCGGGCGAGATGAGGCCCGCGTCGAGGTCGAAGGCCACCGCGATGCGGCGTGCGACGTCGAGCACCGCCAAGCTCTCGCGCCCCGAGACGTGGAACACGCCCTGGCGCTCGAAGCGGACGAGCTTGACGATGCCCGCCGCTAGGTCGTCGTCCCAGGTCGGCGTGCGCGTTTGGTCGGCGGGGACGCGGATGGGACGGCCGGCCTCCAACTCGCGCACGACCCACCGGACGAAGTCCATCCGGGGGTCGGGGCCGGCGGGCGTGCCGAACACCATCGTCGTCCGGGCGACGGCCCACTGCGTCAGCGGCGACGTGCGGAGCGCGTTCTCGGCCGCCAGCTTGGAGCGCCCGTAGGCGCTGATCGGCGCCGGCCGGTCGGTCTCGGCGTACGGCCCGGAGCGGCCGTCGAACACGAAGTCGGTCGAGGGCAGGACGAGCCGGGCGCCGCCGCGGTGGCACACGCCCGCCAGCGCCGCGACGGCGTCGACGTTGAGCGCCCAGCACGACTGGCGGTCGCTCTCGCAGTCCTCGACCTGGGCCGTGCCGGCGCAGTGGACGACGGCGTTGGGGCTGAAGTCCTGGACCGCCCGCTCGACGGCGTCGGCGTCGAGCACGTCGAGCCGGGCGTAGCCGCCCCGTACGTGGTCGAGGGCCGGCCCGCGGCCCGTCGCCAGCACGTCGGCGCCGGGCCACCGGCTGGCCGCGCGGACGACGGCCTGGCCCACCAACCCGTTCGCGCCCGTGACCAAGATGCGGGGCGGGATCACGCGCTCCGGCGCGCGCGAACGGCGTCGGTGAGGGCGCCGGTGATGTCGGCGAGCGAGGCGCCGGGCGTGAACACCTGGTCGACGGTGCCGTCCGCCAGCAGGGCGTCGGCGTCGTCCTGGGGGATGGTCCCGCCGGCGACCAACAGCACGTCGTCCAGCCCGGCCTCGTCCAGCAAGGCCCGCATCCTGGGCAGGACCGTGCCGTGGGCGCCGGACAGGATCGAGACCCCGATGGCGTCCACGTCCTCCTCCTCGGCGGCGCGGACGACCACCTCGGGCGTCTTCCTAAGCCCGGTGTAGATCACCTCCATGCCGGCGTCGCGCATGGCGGCGGCCACGACCTTGGCGCCGCGGTCGTGGCCGTCGAGCCCGACCTTGGCGATCAGGATGCGGACGGGGCGGGAGAGCGGGGTCGTCATGCCGGAAGCTACAGGCGCAACCGGAGCCCGATGCCGCCCCCCAGCTCGAAGTCGGTGCTCTCGACCAGCCGCAGGCGCGGCGAGAGCAGCCCGTAGACCTCGATCTCACGAGCCAAGTTGGCCTCCAGCCCGACGCCCAGGCTCACGCCGAAGTTGGTGTTGTTGTCGTTCGACTGGACGAACGCGCCCGGCCCGTAGAACAAACGCAAGTTGGTGTCGGAGCCCTGCAGCCGACGCGAACTGAGGAGGTAGTGGCCCTCGGCCGAGACCGAGTCGTCGAGGTCCCAGCCGACCGCCACCAGCAAAGCGCCGGGGCCAGAACCGAACTTGAGCGCGAGCCCGGTGGGGTCGCCGACCTGCCCGCCGATGGCGAACTGAGCGTGGGCGGGGACGGCGAACAAGACGGCCGCAGCCGCGGCGAGCAGAAGACGGGACATGGGGGGAGGGGTGGTGGGAGCGGTCCGTACGCTCCGCCAGTGCGTCGGTGCCGGGGCCTCGCCAGGCGTCGTGCCGGCCTCCCCGCCGAGGGCTGGGCGTGGTAGGTGCCGCGGCAGTTCTCCGGCGCCTGCTGCACTGGCGGACCCTCCGCACGAGTCCAGCGGTCCACTCTAAGGCGCTCCCGCCGAGTGCTCCGTCGTCGGTGCCGCGCCGGTTCTCCGGCCCTGCCCGCGCCTCCGCCGTCCACACCTCCGGTGCGGCGTCGCCCTGCTGCTCCCCTCCGCGTCCAGCTCCTGCCCCTCCCGTCCGTCCAGGCGCGCTACTCCGGCGGCTGGAGCGCGATCTCGCCCAGTTGGTCGCGGAGGCCGGGCGCGTCCTCGATGGCCATCCGCCCCGCCAGCACCAACCGCAGCTCGCGGCGGCGCCCGGCGGCCTCGAACCGCTCGCGGTCCTCGTCGGACTCTGGCGCCAGTGGGCGGACGGGGATCGGGCGCCCGCTGCCGTCGACGGCCACGAACGTGTAGTACGCCCGGTTGCAGTGCCGCCGCGTCCCCGTCGCGTTGTCCTCGGCCCAAACGTCGACGCCCACCTCCATCGACGTGTTGAACGCCCGGTTGACGCGGCTCTCCAAGACCACGACCTCGCCCAGCTGGATCGCCGCCCGGAAATCGACGGAGTCCACGGACGCCGTGACGACGGTCCGGTTCGAGTGGCGCTGCGCTGCGATCGCCGTGCACACGTCCATGAGGTGCAGCAGCCGGCCGCCCATCAGGTTGCCCAGCGTGTTGGTGTCGTTGGGCAGCACCAGCTCCGTCATGTGGCAGACGGAGGCGGAGGGGGGGCGGGCGTCGGTCACGGCGAGGGCGGGGGAGACGGCAAGCTAGCCGCGCCTGCGCCGGACCTCCGAGCGACTGGCGGTGGCCGAGGCCGCCCCGGACTCGCCGCCAGCGCGGCGGCGCTCGCCGCTCACGTCTTCTGCGGCTGCTTCTTGGCCGCCGGGAACAGCACGTTGTTCAGGATCAGCCGATACCCCGGCGAGTTCCGGTGCAGCGCGAGGTCGGTCGGCGGGTCGCCGACGAAGTGCTGGTAGTCCTCGGGGTCGTGGCCGCCGTAGAAGGCGAAGAAGCCCTGGCCGGCCGGCCCGTACAAGTAGCGCACGGCCTGGGTCGTGGGGCTCGCGCCCAGCACCACCACGCCGGGCTTGATCGCGTCCGGGCGGTAGGCCGAGGTCTGGCCCATGAACCCCCGCACCGAGGCCACGTGGTTCTGGGTCAGCATGGTGGGGACGGGGTCCCAGCGCGCCGAGAACTCGAACAGCGTGAAGTAGTCCGTCATCGGGTTCTGTAATGCCGGCGGCGGCGACACGTCGATGTCGGCGTGCTCGTACTCGGCGATGTTGAGCTCGGGGCGGAAGTTCTCGAAGGCCAGCGTCTGGCTGAAGTCGAGCATCCCGGCCACGCCCGGCGTCACGCCGTCGCCGTCGATCTGCGACGGGATGATGTCGAGCCCCTGGGCCGCCAGCGCCAAGTCGAAGGTGTCCGAGCCGGAGCACATCGCGAACAGGAACCCGCCCTCGACGACGTACTGGCGGATGGTCTGGGCGACGGCCAGCTTCAAGGCGCTCACGCGGCTAAAGCCGAGCGCTCGGGCGGAGGCCTCCGCCTCCTGCTGCTGCTGCTGGTACCACGGCGCACCGGCGTAGCGGCTGTAGAACTTGCCGTACTGCCCCGAGAAATCCTCGTGGTGGAGGTGGACCCAGTCGTAGTCGGCCAGCTTGCCGTCCAGCACGTCGGCGTCGTAGATCTGGTCGTAGGGGACCTCGGCGTAGGTCAGCGCCAGCAGCACGGCGTCGTCCCAGGGCAGGGTTTGGTCGGGCGCGTAGACGGCGATCTTGGGCGCCTTCTCCAGCCGCACGACCGACGTGTTCGCCGCCGGCGACTCGGCCGACGCGACCGCCAGCGACCCGTCGACGGGCTCGAACGAGACGCCGCGGGCGCGCAGCTCGGTCTGCAGGTCGGCGTCGGCTGGGGCGACGAACGAGCCGCCGCGCACGTTGAGGAGCCAGTCCACCTGGAGGTCGCGGTCGAGCGCGTAGTAGACGGCGCCGTAAGCGCGCAGGTGGTCGGCCTGGCCCTCGTCCATCGGGATGAGGAGGTCCTGCGCCGAGGCGCTGGCGGTGAGCGCGAGAAGGACGCAGACGAGCGCCGCCAGTCGGGACGTGGCGCTCCCCCCGTTCGCGCGGGGATCGCTCCGCTCAGCCCTCGCACAAACTGTCCCCCTCGCTCGTGAGGGGGACAACCGGAGGTCGGCGCCAGCCAGCCAGTCGCCCTTGAGCGCAGCGATGGGCGCATTGGCGGGGGGAGCGCCAAGGCGGGGCTGGAACCGAGCCGACGAGGGATGCGCGCCAGATGCCGACAAGCAATGGAAGCCGTTGTTGTTCATGTGTCAAGAGGTGGCGCGCAGGCGGCGGAGCTCGGCGCGGGCCTCGGGCGCGAGGGGGGAGCCTGGGAAGCGCTCCAGGAGGCGGTCGTAGCGCTCGGCGGCGGCGGCGGCGTCGTCTAGGTCCTGCTCGTAGGCCTGGGCCTGCAAGCGGAAGGCGCGGTCTAGGAAGTACGAGTCGGGGTGGCCGGCTTCGAGCCGGTCCAAGACGGCGACGGCCTGGGCGGCCTGGCCCACCGCCAGCAGGGCGTTGGCGCGCAGGAACAACGACTGGTCGGCCAAGGCGGGGACCGTTCGGGTGGCGGCGTCGAGGGAGTCGAGCGTCGCCAGCGTCCGGGCCGTGTCCTGCTGGCGGTGCGCGTAGGCGGCCCGGGCGTAGACGTGGAGCGCGTCCTGGGACGGGTCCTCGGTGGGTTCTGCGTCGGGGTCGAGGACCTCGTTCAACGTCACGCGCAGACCGATCGCGTCGTTGGCCGCGTCGGCGGCGGTGTTCTCGTCCAGCGCCTCGGCGCGCGCCAGGGCCGAGAACATTAGGCCTTCGTAGAAGTCGACGAGCGCCAGCTCGTACCGCGCCTGCTCGGCCAAGGGCCCGATCCGGATCGTCTCGTCCACGTCCCCGAACCGCGCCCGCGCCGCGTCCAAGTCGCCCCGGCGGACGGCCACGTCGCCCAGCGCCAGACGCGCCCGAGCAGCGATGGCGGCGTCGCGTCCGCCGGCAGCCAGCCGGAGGTTCTCCTCCGACCCGTCGAAGTCGCGGTACACGTCGCGCAGCAGGTCCGCCAGCGCGAGCGCGGCGGCCGGGGCGGCGTCGGCGGCGGGGTGGGCGGCCAGGAACTGACGGTAGCCGTCGCGCGCGGCGTCGGCTTGGGGCGTCGGGCCGAGGTCGGCGCGCTCCCTTTCCGTACGCGCGCCGGCTTCCCAAAGCTGAGCGCGCATCAGCAAGGCGGAGGGCGCGACGGGGGCGTCGGGGTGCCGCTCCAGGATCTCGTCGAGCGCCCGGGCCGCGGCGGGCTCGGCGTCGGCGGACTGGGCCTGGACGGCGAACGCCAGCAGCGACTCGCCCCGCTCCTGCTCCAGCCGGTCGAGCGCGCGGACGGCGTCGAGCGCCTGGTCGTAGTCGCCGCGCTCCAGCGCCAGCCACGACTGCAGCTCGCGCAGGCTCCGGTTGAGCGGGTCGAGCGCCGCCGCGCGGTCGAGGGCCGCCGAGAAGACGTCGGCCGCGCCCCCGCCGTCGAGCATCCGCGTCAGCCGCGCCTGCACGCTCGGCCGGTACTCGGGCGAGACGGCCAGCAGCTCGAGGTACAAGTCGACGGCGTTCTGGTAGTCCAGCGCCAGCCCGTAGAGGTGGGCGCGCTCGAACAGGAAGAGCTGGTCGTCGCCGAGCTGGCGGCGTCCCTGGTCGAGCACGGCGGCGGCTTCGGCGAACTGCCGGAGCGACGCGATCGCGTTGGCGACCGTCCGGTAGGTCTGCTCCTGGCCCGGCGCGACCGCCAGCGCGGCGGCCCAGGCCGCGTCTGCCTGGTCGGGGCGGTCGGCCCGGGAGAGGGCGACGCCGCGCTGGGCCAGCAGGTCGGCGCTCGGCCCCTCGCGCGCGATCCGCTCGTCCACCAGCCGCACCACGTCGGGGTAGCGGCGCCCGGTGGCGTACGCCTCGGAAAGCTTGAGCCAGACCGCCAGCGCGCCGGGCTCCTCGCGGTAGAGGTCCTCCAGCATGGCCGTCGCCTCGTCGACGCGGCCGTTGGCGAGCAGCGTCGAGGCCAGCGCGAACCCGCGCTGGGCGTCGGCCGGCTCGCCCAGTATCCGGACGTTGGGCGCGGGGAGCGCGGGCTGCTGAGCCGCAGCGGCCGTCGAGAGGACCACCAAAGCCGTCAATAGGCAGGACCCCCTCAGGCTTGCCGCGCTATCTCTCCGGGGGCCCCCCCGAGAAGCTAAAGGGGGACCGACGCGAGACGCCGAACGCCTCCTCTGGTCGGCACGGGGAGAGCGGGGTCCAGGAGTCACGGCGCGGCGGGGAAAGACCCAGCGAAGGTAGGCGCCCGGGGCGGCGGCTATCTTCGGCCGGTCAACGCCCCGACCCCGCCGTTCGTGCGGCGCCGCCATGCTCCCCGACCTCCGCCCGCCTGCCCCCCGCGGCGACGACCCCCGCGGCGTGGTCGTCCTGGGCTCGACCGGATCCATCGGGACGCAGGCCCTGGAGGTCGCCGCGCTCTTCCCCGACCGCCTGCGCGTCGACGCCCTCGCCGCCGGCACGCGCTGGGAGCTCCTGGCCCAGCAGGCCCGGGCCCACCGCCCCCGGCTGGCGGTGATCGCCGACGAGACGAAGGCGGACGATCTACGGCGCGCCCTGGCCGGCACCGGCACCGAGGTCCAGGCCGGCGCCGACGCCGTCCGCCAGCTGGGCGCGCTCGACACCGACGTCGTCGTCGCCGCCATCGTCGGCGCGGCCGGGCTGGCGCCGACGCTGGAGGCGGTCCGGGCGGGGCGGACGGTCGCGCTCGCCAACAAAGAAGCGCTGGTCGTGGCGGGCGCCCTTGTACAGGCCGAGGCTCAGCGGTCGGGCGCGGTCGTGGTCCCGGTCGATTCCGAGCACTCGGCGCTGTTCCAGTGCTTGGTGGGGGAGCGGGCCGACACCGTCGAGCGGCTGATCCTGACCGCGTCGGGCGGCCCGTTCCGCCAGCGCGACGGCGGCACGTTCGACGCCATCACGCCCGACCAAGCCGTCGCCCACCCCAACTGGTCGATGGGCGCCAAGATCTCCGTCGACTCGGCGACGATGATGAACAAGGGGCTGGAGGTGATCGAGGCGCGGTGGCTGTTTGGCGTGCCCGGCGACCGGATCGACGTCGTGGTCCACCCCGAGTCGGTCGTGCACTCCATCGTCGAGTTCGTGGACGGCTCGTCGAAGGCCCAGGTCGGCCCGCCCGACATGAAGGTGCCCATCCAGGTGGCGCTCACCTACCCCGACCGCTGGCCCGCGCCGCACCCCCGGCTGGACTGGACCACGGCCGGCCCGCTGACGTTCGAGGCCGTCGACCGCGCCCGCTTCCCCTGCCTCGACCTCGCCTTCGCCGCGCTCGCGACGGGCGGGTCGGCGCCGGCGGCGCTGAACGCGGCCAACGAGGTCGCCGTGGCCCGCTTCCTAGCCGGCGACATCCGCTTTACCGACATCCCGCGTTTGGTCGAGACCAGCTTGTCCGCCGCCGATAACGGCGCGGACACGTTGGACGCCTTGCGCGACGTTGACCGCGAAGCCCGCCAGCTGGCGCGCGCCGCCGTCCCCACCTTCGCCTAACCGATGGAGTTCCTCGTAACCACGCTCTCGACGATCCTGTGGATGGCCGTCGCCCTGGGCATCCTGGTGTTCGTCCACGAGCTGGGCCACTTCCTGGCCGCGCGGATGTTCGGGATGCGCGTCGACGCGTTCTCGCTCGGCTTCCCACCCAACCTGGTCAGCAAGCAGGTGGGCGACACCGAGTACCGGATCGGCGCGATCCCGCTCGGCGGCTACGTCAAGATCGCCGGGATGGTGGACGAGAGCATGGACGTGCCCTACGAGCTGGAGCCCGCGTTCGACGACGCCGGCAACCCCATCCTGGACGACGATGGCCAGCCGATGTGGACCGAGAAGCTGGACGCGCGCGGCCGCCCCATCCCGGCCGACACCACCCCCCAGCCCGACGAGTACCGCTCGAAGCCGGTCTGGCAGCGCGCCGTCGTGATCTCGGCCGGCGTGGTCTTCAACGTCATCTTCGCCATCCTGATCTACGGCGCGATGGCGTGGGCCTACGGCCAGCCCTACACCCCGGCCGAGAACATGGTCTTCGACGTGGTCCCAGGCTCCCCGGCCGCCGAGATGGGGATGCGGACCGGCGACCGAATCGTGGGCGTCAACGGCGAGCTTATCGAGCGCTACGAGGACGTGTTCACGCCCGAGACCATCTCGGGCGACTTCAGCCTGATCGTCTTGCGCGGCGGCGACCGCGTCGAGCTGGCGTCGGAGGACGGGCTGGTGACCGAGCTCTCGCGCCGCGCCCGCGAGGTGCAGGAGTCGGGCGAGGCCCCGTCCCCCACGTCGGTCTTCGGCATCACGCCGCGGTACCCGACCGTGCTCGGCGGCGTCGCTAGCGGCTCGGCGGCGGACGACGCCGGGCTCCAGCCGGGCGACCGGATCGTGAGCATCGACGGCAATGCCACGGACTCGTGGCTCGACATGACCGACCAGATCCAGGCCACCGGCGGCCGGGCGGTCCCGGTCCGCTGGGCGCGGCCGGATTCTCTGGGCCCGGCGCCCGAGGGCACCGAGGTGGTCGAGAAGCGCGGCGCGGCGACGGTGTACCAGGCCCAGGTCGCCCCCCGTGCGTCCGGCGAACGCTACCAGTTGGGCGTGATCCCGGACGCGTCGGCCGTGGGGCAGCGCATCGACCGCGTCGGCCCGGGCGACGCGCTGGCGATCGGGACCGACGAGACGCTGGGCCAGGTCACGGGCACGTTCGCGTTCCTGGGCAAGATGGTGACCGGGCGCGAGAGCGTGCGCGAGAACGTGGGCGGCCCGCTCATGATCGCGCAGCAGTCCAAGGCCGCCGCCGACCGCGGCTGGATCGCGTTCTGGGCCTTCGTGGCTCAGATCTCCATCGCCCTCGCCGTCTTCAACATCCTGCCGATCCCGGCGCTCGACGGCGGGCACCTCGTGTTCCTCGCCTACGAGGGCATCGTCCGCCGCGAGCCGTCGCTCAAGGTGCGGATGGTGGTGCAGCAGGTGGGCGTCGCGCTGATCCTGGCGCTGATGGTGTTCGTGATCTTCAACGACGCCTTGCGGATGTTTTAGAGACAGCGGGCGGCCGCCCCGCCCGACTGGCGCCGCCCGTGGGGGAGCCGTAGGGGGGCGGCGGGGGAGCCTTCGCGCCGGCCCCGGCGCGGAGTTCGCCGGACCTGTAACGAGGCCCGCCGCCGGCACGGCTAGCTTCCGGCATGGCGACCCCGATCTCACTCACCGGCACCGACCAGCCCGACGCGGACCGCCAGCGCCAGGCCGAGCTCCAGGCCCGAGGCCCGATCCCGGTCCACATCGCGTGCATCATGGACGGCAACGGGCGCTGGGCTAAGGCGCGCGGCAAGCGGAGGGTCACCGGCCACCGCGAGGGCGTCGCCTCGGTTCGGGACGTGACCGAGGCGGCGGCGCAGGTGGGCGTGGGGCACCTGACGCTCTACACGTTCTCGACCGAGAACTGGCACCGCCCCGCCGCCGAGGTCACCGCGCTCATGGAGCTCTTGGTGCGGACCGTCCGCAAGGAGGCCGAGAAGCTGCACCGCAACGGGATTCGGCTCCACGCCATCGGGGACCTGGAGCGGCTGCCGACGCGGGCGCGGCGCGAGCTCGACGAGGCGCTGGCGCTCACCGCCGGCAACGGCGGGATGACGCTGACGCTGGCGCTGAGCTACGGCTCGCGGTGGGAGATCACCCGGGCCGTCCGCCAGATCGCCGAGCGCGTGGCGGCCGGCGACCTCGACGCGGCCGAGGTCTCGGAAGAGATGGTGACCGGCGCCCTGATGACCGCCGGCCTCCCCGACCCCGACCTGCTGGTCCGGACGGCGGGCGAGATGCGGCTGAGCAACTTCCTGCTGTGGCAGCTCGCCTACACCGAGCTCTACGTCACCGACGCCTTCTGGCCCGACTTCCGCCGCGACGCGCTGTACCAGGCCATCCGCAGCTTCCAGGACCGCGAGCGCCGCTACGGCCGGCTGGACGACGCGTAGGAGGTCTCGGACTGGCGGCGGCGCTAGGCCTGCGGGCCCAATGCCTAGGGCCACAACGCGCGCCCCCGCGACCCCAGCCGCAATAAGCGGTCCGGGCCTCCGTTCGGATTCGCGTCGAGCGCGGCGCCGCGTGCCCCGCCTTTTTCGCCGTCTCTTGCGCCGACGCGCCCGCTCGCCCCCGTAGTCTTCTCTGCCCAGTCCCCCGGCCCCTGGCCGCCGTGATCTCCCGCATGCCCCGACCGTTCGCCGCCGTGCGCCTCGCCTTCAGCGCCCTCCTCGCCCTCGCCGCCACCGCCGCGACGGCCCAGGAGGTGACGCCGCCCGCCGCGCCCACGTCCTACGAGATCCTGTCCATCGCCGTCGAGGGCGCCGCCGACGAGAGCAGCCAGGGGCTGGTCCGCTCCATCAGCGGGCTCCGGCCCCGCCAGCGCGTGCAGCTGCCGTGGGACCCCGCCTTCGGCGAGGCCGTCCGCAACCTGTACAGCCGGGGCGGCTACTCCGACGTGAGCGTCGAGGCCGGCGAGGTGGAGGGCGACGGCGTGACCCTGACGATCCGGGTGGAGGAGGAGCCCCGGCTGTCCGGGTTCGTAATCGAGGGCCTGGGCCGCTCCGACATCGCCGACCTGGGCCCCAAGCTCCCGCTGTTCCGCGGCCGCGCGGTCCGGGACGCCGACGTGGCGCGCTCGGAGCTCGAGATCCAGACCTTCCTGCGCGGCAAGGGCTTCCGCCGGCCCAACGTCGAGACGCGGCGCTCCGTGGGCGACGACGGCCGCGTGGCCCTGGTGTTCGACGTCGAGCGCGGCGACCGCCAGACCGTCGCCGACATCCGGTTCGCGGGCAACGACGCGTTCTCGGAGGGCACGCTCAAGAAGCAGCTCAAGAACACGCCCGAGCGCCGCTGGTGGCGGTTCTGGAAGAAGGAGACGTTCAACGACGCCGAGTTCGACGAGGACCTGGCCTCCCTCATCCGGTTCTACAACGACCGGGGGTACTACGGCGCCCGGGTGGTCCGGGACTCGGTCTACACCGAGCCCCTGCCCGACGGCGAGGAGCAGCTCGTGATCGACATCGGGGTCGTGGAGGGGCCGCAGTACCACATCCGCAACGTGGTCTGGGAGGGGAACACGGTCTACACCGACGACCAGCTCCAGCTCGCGCTGGGCGTCGCGCCGGGCGACGTCTACGACGGCACCAAGATCGAGCGGAACTTGCGCTTTACCGAGGACAACTCGGACGTGTCGAGCCTGTACCAGGACGCGGGCTACCTCCGCTTCAACGTCGACCAGCAGATCGTGGAGGCCCCGGGCGACTCCCTCGACCTGTTCTTCGAGATCACCGAAGGCGAGACGTACGAGTTCGGCAACGTCCGCATCGCGGGCAACACCCGGACCAAGGAGCACGTCATCCGCCGCGAGATCCGGACCGTGCCGGGCCAGTCGTACAGCCGCCAGGCGATCCAGCGGTCCGTCCGCGAGCTCGCCACGCTGAACTACTTCGACCCGGCGTCCTTCGGCGCCGGGCCGTCCATCGAGGTCAACGACGAGGACCAAACCGTGGACCTGGTCTACAACTTGGCCGAGACCTCGTCCGACCAACTGGAGCTGTCGGGCGGCTACGGCGGCAGCGGCATCGGCCTGATCCTGAGCGCTCGGGTGACGTTCACCAACTTCTCGGTCCAGAACCTGGCGCAGGGCCTGAAGGGCGGCCTGCCCACCGGCGACGGCCAGCAGCTCTCGCTCCAGGTCCAGACCTTCGGTACGCGCCAGCAGGTGTACTCGCTGTCGTTCACGGAGCCGTGGTTCCAAGGGCGGCCCACGCCGGTCGGCTTCGCGTTGTCGTACCAGAACGTGGACTTCTCGCGCGACAACGGGGTCGGGGGCATCACCACCGGCGTGAACTACGCCTTGGTCTCCGCGCGCACGTTCTACCGCCAGCGGCTGAAGTGGCCCGACGACTTCTTCTCGACCGGCACCAACCTGGGGTACCGGCTCTACGACATCGGCAACTTCCCGGGCAGCGTGCTCCCGTCCGGCGCCAACCACGAGGTCAACATCAGCCAGTCGCTGACGCGGAACGCGCTCGACAACCCGACCTTCCCCCAGAACGGCTCGAGCCTGGGGCTCACGTTCACCCTCGCCCCCCCGCTCGGTGGCACGATCCAGTACCACAAGACGGACTTCGAGACGGCGTTCTACACGCCGATCGTCGGGCGCCTCACGGGCAGCGTGCGGACGCAGTTCGGCTACATCGGCTCGCTCACCGGCGACGACGTCGCCTTCGAGCGCTACATCATCGGCGGCACGCCGCTGGAGGCGAGCGGGCAAGGCGGCCTGACGCGCGGGTTCGGGCTCGACCTGGTGTTCCTGCGCGGCTACCCGCCGAACTCGATCGGCCCGCGCCGCAACAACCAGCCCGTCGGCGGGCGGATCCTGACCAAGTACGAGGCCGAGATCGGGATGCTGCTGCTCCAAACCCCCCAGCTCTCGGTCGCGCCTTACCTCTTCGCCGACGCGGCCAACACCTACGACGGCTTCGACGACTTCGACCCGGCGCGGCTCTTCCGCTCGGCCGGCATCGGGACGCGCGTCTTCCTGCCCATCCTGGGCTTGGTGGACCTCAACTACGGCTACCAGATCGACTCGTTCACGCCGCTGTCGAGGAGCGGCACGGACATCGAGGACGCCCAGCCGGGCTGGCGCCTCCAGTTCTCCCTGGGTGGCCGCTAGCCCCATGCTGCGCCCCCTCACGCTCGTCGCCGTCGCGCTGGCGGCCCTGCCGGCGCAGGGCCAGCAGAAGATCGGCTTTATCGACTCGGACCAGATCCTGGCTCAGATGCCCGAGTTCCAGACCGCCCAGCAGGAGCTGGACCGGGCCGTGGGCCAGTGGCAGGCCGAGGTCGCCGCGCTCGACGCCCAAGCGGGCGAGCTCGCCGACGAGTTCGCCGCGCGCGAGATCTTGTACACCGACGCCGAGCGCCGAGTCCAGCTGGACGCCATCCAGGCCAAGCGCGCCGAACGCGACAACCTCCGGACGCGGTACTTCGGCCCGGAGGGCGAGTTGTTCCGCGAGCAGCAGACGCGGTTCCGCCCTGCCCAGGAGCGGCTGCTCGCCGCCGTCGAGGCCGTCGCCGACGACGGCGAGTTCGACTACGTGTTCGACCGCTCCGGCGACTACGTCTTCCTCTACACCCGGCCCCGCCACAACTTGACCGAGCTCGTTAAAGAGGAGCTCGGGATCGGGGTGGGGGCCAGCACCGCCGGCACGGGCCGGTAAACCCAAAAACTCTCCCCCCGATGATGAACCGTCTCTCCCTCCTCGCGCTCGCCGCCGTCGCGCTCGCCGCCACGGCCTCGGCCCAACCGGCCAAGATGGGCTTCGTGGACACCGACCAGATCGTGATCCGGATGCAGGCCTTCGCCGACGTCCAGACCCAGCTCCAGCAGCAGCAGCAGGCCGTCGGCACGCGCGTCCGCGTGGTGCAGGACTCGCTCCAGAACGTCTTCAACACCAAGCTGGAGGAGTACCAGACCTTCGACCAGAGCCCGCTGGCGACCGAGGAGGCGCGCCGGACGCGGCAGCAGGAGCTGCTCCAGATCCGGGGCGGCATCGAGCAGGCCGAGACCCAGGGGCTCCAGTACCTCAGCTACACCGAGGCCCGGCTGCTCCAGCCGGTCCTGAACCAGATCGACGACGCCATCCAGGCGGAGGCGGCGGCGGGCGGCTACGACCTCATCCTGCCGACGGTCGCCAACAACGCGCCGGTCTTCCTGTACCGCAGCGAGCGCGTCACCGACCTGACGCCGGCCATCATGGCGCGCCTCGACATCGACCCGGACTCGCCGCCGATCGGCCAGGCGAACCAGCCGCAGACGCCGCCGGGCCAGTAGCCGCTGGCTCAGTAGGTAGGCACAGGGCGCCGCCTCCTTCGGGGGCGGCGCCCTTTCTCGTTCCAGGCCCTGGCCGGCGAGACCTCACGCTGGTGCGCACGCTCCGCCAGCGCGGCATCGGTATCCTCCGCGACCACGCCCCGCCGCCATGAGCACCCAGACCGTCCCCTCGATCGCCGCCGACGTCACCCGCGTCACGACCCAGACGCTGCTGGCCATGCGCGCCGAGGCCACGCCCGTCGCCATGCTGACGGCCTACGACTACACCTCGGCCCGCATCCTGGACGAGGCCGGCGTGGACGTGCTGCTGGTGGGGGACTCGGCCTCGAACGTCATGGCCGGGCACGAGACGACGCTGCCGGTGACGCTGGACCAGATGATCTACCACGCGCAGTGCGTCGTGCGCGGCGTCCAACGAGCCTTGGTGGTTGTGGACCTGCCGTTCGGGACGTACCAGGGGTCGAGCCGGGAGGCGCTGCGGTCGGCGATCCGGGTGATGAAGGAGACCGGCGCGCA
Organism: Rubricoccaceae bacterium; assembly: GCA_963789285.1. Lineage (GTDB taxonomy): Bacteria > Bacteroidota > Rhodothermia > Rhodothermales > Rubricoccaceae > Rubrivirga. The sequence continues at coordinate 12,094 of CAWBJZ010000003.1, read as the reverse complement.
CGCGGTGAAGCTGGAAGGCGGGGCGTCGGTTCAGGAGTCGGTTGAGAGGATCATCGACGCCGGCATCCCGGTCATGGGCCATCTCGGGTTGACGCCCCAAAGCATCTACAAATTCGGGACCTACAAGGTGCGCGCGCGCGAGGACCAAGAGGCCGAGGCCATCGCTCGGGACATCGTCGAGCTCGAGCAGGCCGGCGCCTTCGCCGTAGTGCTGGAGAAGATCCCCGCCGCGCTGGCGGCCGACTTGACCGCCAGCGTGACGATCCCCACCATCGGCATCGGCGCGGGGCCGTCGTGCAGCGGGCAGGTGCTGGTGACGCACGACCTGCTGGGGCTGACGAAGGACTTCAACCCCCGCTTCGTCCGCCACTACGCGGACCTGGGCGTGACCATCACCGACGCCGTCGGCCGCTACGTCCAGGACGTCCGGACGGGGAGCTTCCCCAGCGAAGACGAGAGCTACTAGCCCAGCGGGAGGCAGGCGCCCACCTAGACGGGGAGTTGGGCGAGCCGTCCAGCCGCTAGTTGAGCCGCGGGTCGTCCGGGAACGTCGAGAGCAGCGCGTACTCCCCGCCCAACTGGCGGAGCACCTGGCGCCACAGCGCGTCGTCGCCGTCGGCGAAGACCAGGTCCGACGAGCCCGAGAGCACGATCCACGAGCCCTCGTCCACCTCGGCGTCGAGCTGGCCGGAGCCCCATCCGGAGTAGCCGACGAAGAACCGCGCTTGGTCGGGGTCGAGCCAGCCCTCGGTGACGGCGCGCTGAAAGGTCTCGAAGTCCCCGCCCCAAAACACGTCGTCCAAGACGGGCAGGGCGCCGTCGAGGTCGCCGAAGGGGTGGAGGTAGTGCAGCGTGTCAGGCTGAACGGGTCCGCCGGTCCACAGGTCAGCGTCGAAGGAGAAGTCCTCGTCGGCGGCTTGGGACAGCGCCAGGCCGGTGGGGCGGTTGAGGACCAAGCCGAACGAGCCCTCGGTGGTGTGCTCGCAGACCAGGATCACGGTCCGGCGGAAGTTGGGGTCCGCCATGGGCGGCTCGGCGACCAAGACGTCGCCGGGGACGGGGGCAGGCATAGCGGGGGGACGGGCTGCGTACGCCTACGACGCGCCCTCCGTGCGGTTCGCTCGGCCCCCCTCGAACGCCATCGCCGGCCGCGCTCTCGCGCCGCCAGTCGGGCCTACTCGCGGTCGCGGAGCCGGTCGCAGTGGCCCTCGAAGAACGCGAACGAGTCGAACCGCGCCGCCGCGCCCGGGCCGAGCCCGATCTGTCTAGCGTGGTCGGCGTGGAGCGTCCCGAGGGGCTCGCCCCAGGACATCGACGCCGTCGGGACGATGCCGTCGTTCAGGCCCGCCAGCTGGTACAAGATGCGGTTCGGCACCATCAGCGGCGGGTACATCGGGACGTCGGTGCCCTGACCGGCGGCGCTGTCGTAGGAGCCGCACCAGACCCCGGGCAGCGTCTCGTCCCCGAACCGCGCCGCGACGGACGGGGGCGTGAGCTCGGCGATGGCGTCGAGCGCCCGGGGCGGGGCCGACTCGTAGGCCGCGCGGCCCACGAAGTCCATCACGCCGATGGCGACGGCCCGCAGGCGCTCGGGTCGGGAGACCACGAACTCAGCCAGCGCCGTGCCCCGGTGCGGCGTCGAGACCGTCGCCAGACTGGCGATGCGGTCGGCCCAGCCCAGATCGGTCGCCAGCGTGCGCGCGTCGAGGCCGCCGGACGAGAACGCGACCAAGTGCACCTGGTCGGCTCCGGTCTCTCGGAAGACGCGCTCCAGGCGGTCGGCCCACGCTCGGGCGCGGACGTCGATGGTGTCGTAGGGGTTGACGTGGGGGGCGTAGGCCGCGATGCCGCGCCCGCGCAGGTGCATGGCCTCCGCGTGGAGCACGCCGCCCTGCATCAGGTTCGCCATCGCGCCGAACCCGTGCATCAGCACGACCGGGTGGCGGAGCGGCGTCCAGGCCGGCTGGGGCATCGGCGCCAGCTCGACGGCGCGCCGCGCCAGGCGGGTGGCCTGCTTCGTGAACCGTCCCAGCACTAGAGCAGCCCCCACATCACGAGCCCCGACAGCAGCGGCACGCGCAGGTTGTCGTTGACCGGGATCGGCAGCGCCTCGACGGCCGCGCCGACGATGGCGCCCGCCGCGACGGCCGCCACGGGCACCGCCACGCCCGGCCACGCCGTCACGGCCAGGCCCGTCACGAAGGCGGCGCCGGCGTAGGCCAACGTGCCCTCGACCGATTTCGGCGTGCCGAACCACTTGTGGCGGCCGAACCGGCGCCCGACCAAGGCCGCCGCGGCGTCGCCCAGCATCAGCATCGCCAGCGCCGCCGCCCCGACCGCCATCGGCAGGAGCCACGCGCACGCCGCGGCCGACAGGCACATCCAGGCCGCGCCGTTGAGCACGATCGGCGCGCCCGGCGGCGGCAGCTCCTCGGGCCGCATCATCCACCCGAACACGCGGTCGACCAGCACGTCCCGGACGGCTGGCACCCGCTGCCGCGCCACGTCGAGCGCCACCGCCAGCATGGCGAGGCCGGTCAGGGCCCGCCGGACCGCCGGGACGGGCAGCGCCAGCATCGCGACCGGCAGCACCAGCGCGCCCATGTGGATGGCCTTGCGCTGGAGCTCGACGCGGTACGGGAGGACGGGCGGGTGGTCGCTCACGGCGTCAGGATACCGACGCGAGCCAGCCGTCGATGGCGCGGCGGAAGCGCGCGGCGGCCGCGCTCGGGTCCGGCGCCGTCGAGACCGCCGTCATCACGGCGACGCCCCACGCGCCGGCGTCCAGGCACGGCGCGACGCGGTCTGGTGTGACGCCCGCGATCGCGATCACCGGGATCGAGACGGCGGCGCACGCCCGCTCTAGCCCGGCCAGTCCTTTGACCGACGCCGGGCTGGCCTTCGACGAGGTGGGGAAGACCGGCCCGAACCCGACGTAGTCGGCGCCCTCCGCTTCGGCGCGCCGGGCGGCCTCCGCCGTCGTCGCCGTCGCCCCGACCACGAACGGCTGGCGCACGGCATCGGCGACGGCGCGGGCGCGGCCGATGGGCAAGTCGAGCGCGCCCAGGTGGACGCCGTCGGCGCCGGCCGCCAGCGCCAGGTCGAGGTGGTCGTCCACCAAGCACGTCGCGCCGCCGTCGCGGCACGCCTGGACGGTGGGGGCGAGGTTGGCCAAGCGGTCGCGCGTGGTCCCGGCCTTCTGGCGGAACTGCACCACGTCCGCGCCGCCGCGCGCCGCCAACTCGGCGAGCTCGGCGTGCGTCCAGCGCTGCTGGAAGTGGAAATCGGTCAGGACGTGCAGGCGGCCGAGCATGGGGAAAAGATCGCGTACGGATGGGGGAATCAGCGATGACCTGGTGCAACGGCGCGGCGGGTCGGGACGTACTGCCTGAGTGTCCCCCCTCCCGAGCATGCCCACCGAGCCCATCCGCGCCCTGGTCGTCGACGACGAGTCCGACGTCCAGTTTCTCTTTACGCAGAAGTTCCGGCGCGAGGTTCGGAAGGGGGTGCTGGAGTTCGTGTTCGCCACCAGCGGCCAGGAGGCGCTCGAAAAGCTGCGCCATGGCGAGGCCGCCGACGTCGTCGTCGTGCTCTCCGACATCAACATGCCCGGCATGAGCGGGCTGGAGCTGCTGACGGCCATCCGGGAGGAGTTCCCCGACCTCCAGGTCTACATGGTGACGGCCTACGACGACGGCCAGCTGGAGACGACGGCGCTCGAGAGCGGGGCGCGGGGGTACCTCACCAAGCCCATCGACTTCGGCACGCTCAAGGAGGACGTGTTCGGGATCGACGCCGCGTAAGGCCCCCGGCCGGAGGGCTATGTAGACGGGGGCCAGCCTTCTCGTTCTCATGGGCATCGCCGTCGTCGGACGGGGCCGCAAGGGCCTCAGCGTCGCCCTGCGACTGCTGCGCGACGGGCACCGCGTGGCCGTCCACAACCGCGGTCCCGAGCCCATCGCCGAGGCCGCCTAGACAATGGAGCTACTGGCGGAGCGGCTGGACGGCCCGCGCGTGGTCTGGTTCATGCTGCCCGCCGGTGAGGTAACCGGCAACCATGCGGACCAAGTGCTGGAGGTGCTGGACCCCGGCGACGTGATCGTCGAGGACTCGAACGGGAAGTGGACCGACGCCCTCGACTGGCCGACCGCGCCCGCCAGCGGGGCGTTGGGCACGGGGCACTCCGTCAAGACGGTCCACAACGGCGTCGAGTACGGGGTGATGCAGGCGTTCGCCGAGGGCTTCGCGATCCTGAACGCCCGCCGCCAGTGGGGCAAGCGCGACGATGAGGCCGTCGAGCACGGCCTCAACCTGGGCGCCGTCGCCGAGATCTCGCGGACGGGCTCGGTCGTGCAGTCGTGGCTGCGGGACCTAGAGGCCGAGGTGTTGCAGGCGCGCCCCGGCTTGGGCGGCATCGCGCCGGTCGTGCCCGACTCCGGCGAGGGCCGGTGGACCGTCGACGAGGCCGTCAAGCTCCGCGTGCCGGCGCCGGTCATCGCGGCGACGCTGTTCCAACGCTTCGCCAGCCAAGATGAGCACGGCTTCGCCGACCAGATGCTCTCGGCGTTGCGGGGCCAATTCGGTGGCCACCCCGTCAAAGGAAGCTCAGGCACGGACGGCGCCTTCGCGGACGAGATCGGCCCGGACGGCACCATCGAGGCCGTCCCCGGCGGGGTCCGGACCGAGGGCGCCTCCACGTGACCGGCGTAGCAAACGCAGTACCTTGGGGCATGCTCTCCGCTGACCTCAAGGCCCGCACCCGCCCGCACCACGACGCCGCCGAGGCGTCGCCGGCCATGCAAGCCGTGATGTCGGACAACCTGACGCGCGACGTCTACCGCGACCACCTCGCGCGGCTGCTGGCGTTCTACGCCCCCACCGAGGCCGCGCTGGCGGACGTGGCGGGACTGGCCGACGTGCTGCCGGACCTGGACGCGCGCTTGGTCAAGGCCGGCTGGCTGAGGGAGGACCTGGCCGCGTTGGGGCACGAGGCAACGGCGCCAGCGGGTCAGGCTTCGTCGCTCGACGTGGGCCGAGCTTTGGGGGCGCTGTACGTGATCGAGGGCTCCACGCTGGGCGGGCGCCTGATCGCCCGCCACCTGGAGCGCACGTTGGGCGTGAGCGCCGACGCCGGCGCCCGCTTCTACCTCAGCTACGGCGACGAGCGCGGCGACCGCTGGACCGCGCTCAAGCAGGCGCTCGACCGGTTCGGCGCGGACCACCCCGGCCAGACCGACCTGGTGGTCGCCTCCGCCGCCGGCACCTTCGACGCGCTCCGCGCGCAGATGGACGCCTCGCTGGCGGCCTAGCTCGGCCCGACTCGCCCAGACCATCCGCCCCAGCGGCGCGTTGACCCTGCGCCCCGACCTCTGACTCCACTATGCTCGCGTTCGTCCTCTCCGTCTTGGTCAGCCTGAGCCCCGTCCCGGACTCGTCCCGGCAGATGCTGCTCGTCACGACGTCCGAGTGGTCGGCGACGGACGGCACGTTGCAGCGCTACGCCCGGGACGCGGGCCAGCCGTGGCAGGCGGTCGGCGAGCCCGTCCCGGTCGTCGTCGGGCGGAGCGGGCTGGGGTGGGGGAGGGGGTTGCACGGCAACGGCCTGCGCGGTCCGGTAAAGGCCGAGGGCGACGGCCGCGCGCCCGCTGGCGTCTTCCAACTCTCCGCCGCCTTCGGCTACGCGGACTCGACGGCGACGGGCCTGCCCTACGTTCCGACGCCAGGGCTTCACTGCGTCGACGACCGTGCCTCGGCGTCGTACAACCTGGTCCGCAACGTGCCGGCCGGCTTTGACTGGACCAGCCACGAGACCATGCGCCGGCGCGACGGGCTCTACCGGATCGGCGCGATCGTGGCTCACAACGGGCCGGGCGTCGCGCCCGACCTGGTCCCCGGCGCCCGACTGGCGGACGCCGCGCCCGTCGCCGGCGGCGGCTCGTGCATCTTCCTGCACGTCTGGCGCGGGCCGGGCTCCACGACCGCCGGCTGCACCGCCATGCCTGACGAGCGGCTGGCGGAGGTGCTGGCCTGGCTCGACGCCGACGCCGAGCCCGTCCTGGTCCAACTCCCCCGCGCCGAGCACCGCCGCCAGCGGGGCGCCTGGGGGCTCCCCGGGATGTCCTGACTCGCGCCGGGTCGGAAACCGGAGCGGGGGCTGAGGCGACATAGGCGCCAGCACCCCCAACTCCATGAAGCGCTTCCCGCTCGTCCTCGCCGCCGCCGTCGCGGTCATCGCCCTGATCGCGTTCCTCGCCATCAACGACGCCGACTCGGACGCGGACACCCCCTACGGCGGCACCTACGACCGCCGCGGCTCCTTGGAGTACGGCGACGGGGTGGACCCCGAGTTCGGCGAGACGCTCGACTCCAGCGGGGTCCGCGGCGACTCCGTCCCGCTCCGGCCGGGGGAGGTGCGGGTCGGCAGCGGGCTGGTCCCGGCAACGAACGACCCCGAAGCGCTCGACGGCGACCGGTACAACTCCCCCAACGGCGGCGGGTACGAGGCCCCCGGGGGTGACCAGTACGACGGCGCTAGCGAGAGCGGTGGGCTTTAGGGCTTGGAGGCGGCGGGCTCTTCACCGAGTCTCGTCGCGGTCGCGGTTGCCGTGCGGCCCGGCGCGCGGGCTATATTCACGCCCCGGTCAGGCTCAGGCCCGGCCGGTGCTGGTCGAGTAGCTCAGTTGGTAGAGCAACGGACTGAAAATCCGTGTGTCGGCGGTTCAAGTCCGCCCTCGACCACGTCCGCCGAGGACGGGGCCGCGTGAGCGGTTGAAGATCCGGCGGAGCGCGGCCACCGCGCCGACGGGCCATCTGGCGGTCGGTAGATTGGTCGCACTGGCCCGGTAGTTCAGTTGGTTAGAACGCCTGCCTGTCACGCAGGAGGTCGCGAGTTCAAGTCTCGTCCGGGTCGCCAGTCGAAGAGCGCCGCTCCCACTCCGGGGGCGGCGCTTTTTCGTCTCCCCGAGTTCCGGCCCGCCGGCTGCCTCGGAGGCGCTGGCGGTCGGGGTGGACGCAGTCGAGCGCAGCCAGTCGGGCCGGCCACGAGTACAGCCTTCGTATCCGTAGAGCTCTGCTCGGCGGCGGACGGACCCGCCAGTCGCGGCGTGGATCTCTCAAACCAGCAGGCGAGCCTGAGCGCTGGCGAGCACGCGACCAACGAGCGGGACCGCCTAAAAGACGCCGCCCTGGCCCCACGACAGCTTGCCGCGGATGGTGCCGAAGTAGTCGCGGTCGGGCAAGGTGACCATCTGGACGGTCCGCTTGGCGCGCTGGATGCGGAACGACGCCCCGCCGTCGAGCACGGTCGAGACGCCGTCGCAGGCGAAGGCGAACGGGTGGTCCCGTGTCTCGACGCGCAAGTCGAGCACGGCGTCGCACGGGAGCACGATGGGCCGCGCCGTAAGGGTGTGCGGCGCGATGGGGGCGACCACGATGGCGTCCGTGCCTGGCACCAGGATCGGGCCTCCGACCGACAGCGCGTAGGCCGTCGAGCCGGTCGGCGTCGCGATCACGAGCCCGTCGGCCCAGTAGGTGTTGAGGTGGCGGCCGTCCACGGCGGCCTCGACCTGGATCATGCTCGTCGTCCCGGACTTGTCGGCCACGACGTCGTTGAGCGCCCACCCGGGGACCTCGCCCAGCGCCGCGTCCGACTCGACCGACAACGTCATGCGGTGCTCGACGCCGTAGTTGCCCGCCTCCACCCTCGTCAGCACGGCGTCGAGCTCGGCGACCTCGACCTTGGTCAAGAACCCCAGCCGGCCCATGTTGACGCCCAGGATGGGGACGCCGTCGCAGCGGTGCGCCGTCCGGAGCATCGTCCCGTCGCCCCCGAACGACAACAGCACGTCGGCGCCGTCCGCGATGTCGTCCGTGCCTTCGACCTCGGCCAGCCCGCGCTCGCCCAGTCCCTCCGCCAGTGGCGCATCTAAAAGAGACGCCGCGCCGCGCTGGCGGAGCGCGTGCACCAGCTCGGCCAGGGGCGCCCACAGCGCGGGCTTGTTGGGGTTGCCGGTAATGCCGTAGGTCATGGGCGCGTCGGGGGAGGGAGCACGAACGGCGCCGGACGTGCTACGTTCTGACAGCCCCCCGCGCCATGCACGCCGTCATCGTCGGAAACGGAATCGCCGGGGTGACGGCGGCCCGCCACATCCGCAAGGCGTCGGCTGAGGCCCGGATCACGATGGTGTCCGACGAGGCGCTGGAGCCGTACTCGCGCACGGCGCTGATGTACGTCTACATGGGCGCGCTCACCCAGCGCCACACCTGGCTCTATGAAGAGCGGTTCTGGGCCGAGAACCGGATCGACCGCACGCAGGACCGCGCCGTGTCGCTCGACGCCGACCGCCAGCGGCTGGTGCTGGAGGGCGGGGCGCTGAGCTACGACCGGCTGCTGATCGCGACGGGCTCCCGGCCCGCGCTGCCCGACTGGCCCGGCGTGGGCCTGGCCGGCGTCCAGGGCCTCTACCACCTGTCGGATCTAGAGCGAATGGAGGCGAGCACGCAGGGCATCGGCCGCGCCGTCGTGGTGGGTGGCGGGCTGATCGGCGTCGAGCTGGCGGAGATGCTGCGCACGCGCGGGGTCGCCGTCACGTTTTTGGTCCGGGAGTCGCGGTACCTGGAAATGGCGTTCACCGCCCAGGAGAGCGCGCTGGTGGAGGCCGAGATCCGACGTCACGGCGTGGACCTGCAAATGGGGACCAAGGTCGCGCGCGTCGAGGGGCGCGGGCGGGCAGAGTCCGTCGTCACGACCGACGGCGAGCGCATCCCGGCGGCGTTCGTGGGCGTGGGGACGGGCGTTCGCGCCAACATCGACTGGCTGGACGGCGCCGTCGAGGCCAACCGGGGCGTGCTCGTGAACCGCCAGCTGGCGGCGTCGGCGGAGAACGTCTGGGCGGCCGGCGACTGCGCCGAGCTGCGGGACCCGCCGCCGGGCGTCCGGGCCGTCGAGCCGATCTGGTACTCGGCGCGGTTGCAAGGCGCGACCGCCGGGCTGGCGATAGCGGGACACGGGCGCGACTACCAGCCGGGCGTCTTCTTCAACTCGGCCAAGTTCTTCGACCTGGAGTGGCAGACCTACGGCGCCGCCAGCGCCCCGGGCCAGGACTGGGAGACGTCCGACGGCCGCCGGTCGCTCCGCATCCGCCACGGCGGCGGCCGGGTGCTGGGCGTCAACAGCCTGGGCGTGCGGATGCGGCAAGACGTCTGCTCGCGTTGGGTCGGGGAGGGATGGTCGCTTGACCGCGCCCTCGCGGACCTAGACGCCGCCCTCTTCGACCCCGAGTTCACCCAGCCGCTGGCGGTCTAGCCCGCGGCTCCGACCTGGCTAGGTCCGGCCCCACCCCACCGAATGGCAAACCTCCCGCTCTACAACCCCCAAGCCGACGCGGACCTGGCGCTGTTCTCGAACCCGTCGTTCCAGCCGACCGGCACGCAGCGCGCCGCGCTATTGCTGGTGGCCGTCGGCGTGATCGCCGTCGTGGTCGCGCTGGCGGGCGGCGCCAGCGGGGCGGAGGGGGTATGGGGCGCGGTCGCGCTAGCCGGGTTCGGAGGCGGCGGGTTGCTCTACGCGTGGGCCAGCCGGGCGAGGCCGGCGGGCGTGCGGACCGAGGGCACCATGACCTCGTCGAACCAGGCGCGCGGCGCCGTCGGCTGGATGGTGGGGCTGGCGCTGACGGGGCTCTACGTGCTGCTCTACTTCTGGCCCTCCGCGCTGGGGGGCCTGGTCGCGCTGGGCGACCCGCTGAGCCGGCTGATCCGCGGCCAGCCGGCGACGCTGGACAACGGCGGACAGTGGTTCCTGTACACGACGATCTACACCCTGGCCGTCGGCGTGATGGGCGTCCGGGCGATGGTGCGGTACCGCCACAGCCGGTACCACGTCATCCGGACGGCCAGCGTGATGTTCTTCCAGACCGCGATCGCGTTCGCGCTGCCGTTCTTCCTGGTCCGGCTCCAGCAGCCTGAGCTGTACGTCCACTACACCTGGCCGCTCGACTACGACCTGTTCTTCCCCTGGAAGGTGGCGGAGCTTCGGGAGGCGGGCCAACTCGGCCTAGCGATGGTGGTGTGGGGCGCCGTCCTGCTGGCCGTCGTGACGCCCGTCCTGACCTACTTCTTCGGCAAGCGGTGGTACTGCTCGTGGGTCTGCGGCTGCGGCGGGCTGGCGGAGACCGCCGGCGACCCGTACCGGCACCTGTCCAACAACAGCACGACGGCGTGGAAGGTCGAGCGCTGGATGGTGCACGGCGTGCTGGCGGCGATCACGGTCGGGACCGTCGTGCTGTGGATCGCGGCCGTCGCGGACGTCGGGTGGCTCGACGCCGTCGCGGCCGGCTTCTCGAACCAGTACGGCTTCCTGATCGGGTCGATCTTCGCCGGCGTCGTCGGCGTGGGCTTCTACCCGATCTTCGGAAGCCGCGTCTGGTGCCGGTTCGGGTGCCCGATGGCGGCGATCCTGGGACTCCAGCAGCGGTTCTTCTCCCGCTTCCGCATCACCACCAACGGGGGCCAGTGCATCTCGTGCGGCAACTGCTCGGCGTACTGCGAGATGGGGATCGACGTGAAGTGGTACGCCCAGCGCGGGCAGAACGTCGTCCGGGCGAGCTGCGTCGGCTGCGGCATCTGCGCGACGGTCTGCCCGCGCGGCGTCTTGAAGCTGGAGAACGGCGCGGACACGTCGGGCGCCAGTCGGGCGGGCGTGCCGGTGAACAACCTGATCTTGGACCTCGACATCTTGCCGGAGTGAGCCTGCGCGGCAACGCGTCCCGATCGGACGTGTGCTGCTAGGAACCCGGACGGAGGCGGCGGGCTTGGACGGCGACCCCTCTCCCTGACCGATGCCCGACCCCGTCCGCCCCGCGCCCCGCCCCGTCACTCCGGTCCGCGCGCTCGTCCTGTTCGTCGTCTACACCGTCGTGTTCGCCGTCGGCGGAGGGCTTGCGGCCGGGATCATGGCGTTCGTGTTCGAGACCGCGTCCGGCTCGGGCGGCGACTACGACGACGTCGTCTACGCGATCACGTTCGGCGTGACCGGCTTCATCGCCTACCGACTGGCCCAGCGCGTGGCCGAGGGTTAGACGGTCGGACTGGCGGAGTCTGTCGAGGGCACCCCACCCCCCGATATGCTCAGCCGAGTCTGGAGCGCCGCCGTCCTAGGCGTCGACGCGCTCCCCATCGAGATCGAGACCCACACCGAGCCCAACATCCCCCGGTGGACCGTCGTGGGCTTGCCGGACGGGGCCGTGCGCGAGAGCCGGGACCGGATCTGGGCCGCGCTCAAGAACTCCGGCCTGCCCGTCCCGCGCGGCGCCGTGACCGTCAACCTCGCGCCGGCCGACGTGCGCAAGGAGGGCTCGGCGTACGACCTGCCGATGGCGCTCGGCCTGCTGGCGACGATCGTCGAGATCCCCCAGGACGTGCTGGACCAAGTCGTGGTGGTGGGCGAGCTGGGGCTGGACGGCGCCGTCCGTCCGGTCCGTGGCGTCTTGCCGATGGCGGCGGGCGCCCGGGCCGAGGGCCGGCGCGCGATGATCGTTCCCCAAGAGAACGCCGCCGAGGCCGCCGTCGTGGAGGGGCTGGAGGTGTACCCCGTCGCCACGCTGCAGGACGCCTACGAGCTGCTGGCGGAGCACGGCGGGAAGGGCACGCCCGAGCCGCCCCGCGCTCTCGTCACCGACGACTTGCCGGCCGGCGGACCCGACTTCGCCGACGTCCGGGGCCAGGGCTTGGTCAAGCGCGCGCTCGAAGTCGCCGCCAGCGGGGGCCACAACGCGCTGATGGTCGGCCCGCCCGGGTCGGGCAAGACCATGCTCGCGCGTCGGCTCCCCACGATCCTGCCGCCGTTGACGTCGGCGGAGGCGCTGGAGACGACCAAGATCCTGTCCGTCGGGGGGCGGCTCAACGGGGCGTCGCGGCACGGGCTCGTCGCCGAGCGTCCGTTCCGCTCGCCGCACCACACGATCTCGAACGCCGGCCTGGTCGGCGGCGGCTCGAACCCGATGCCGGGCGAGATCTCGCTCGCGCACAACGGCGTGCTGTTCCTGGACGAGCTGCCCGAGTTCGACCGGCCCGTCTTGGAGGTGCTGAGGCAGCCGCT
>CAWBJZ010000002.1:0-801274 GCA_963789285.1 Rubricoccaceae bacterium | reverse complement strand
TCCGGACGGGCTCCGGCGCGGACAGGTTGACCGCTCCGCTCAAGCTTTTCATCTAGGATCGCGTGATGCAGAGCGTAAACCACATCATCCAAAGAGATCCAGGACCAGAACGGGGCGCCGTCGCCGGGCCACCGCCCAGGGCCCAGCGCCGTGACGGGCGCCAGCTTCTGAAGCGGACCGCCAGCGGGCGTAGTAACCAGTCCGATCCGGGCGTGAACCGTGCGGATGCCAGCCGACTCGGCGGCCTGGGTCGAGGCCTCCCACGCTTGGCACACCTGGGCCAGGAACGTCGAGCCGGGCGCGCTGTCCTCCGTCAATCGGCGGTCGCCCCGGTCGCCGTAGTAGCCGCTGGCGGAGGCCGAGACCAGGACGCGGGGCGGGGTGGGGAGCTTGGCCAGGGCGCGCGCCAACAGCTGGGTGCCCTTGGTGCGGCTTTCCCAGATCCGTCGCCTCGCCTCGGTCGTGCCGTCCAGCGCCGTCACCGACTCGCCCGCCAGGTGCACGACGGCGTCGGGCGCGGCGTCCGCCAGCCCGTCCAAGTCGATCTCGCCGCGCTCGACGTTCCAGTACACCGCTCGGTCCTGCGGCCCCCGGCTCCCGACCTCGGGACGCGACCGCACCATCCGCACGACGGTGTGCCCTCCGCCCTGCAGAAACGCCGTCAGCGCCTGGCCGATGGTGCCGCTGGCACCCGTGATGGCGACGGTCATCGGGGCGGCACCGGCTTCGTGGTGGCGGCGCAGGTCCTCGTGTGTGATCCGGTGGCGGTAGGCGAACATCCGCTCCAGCTGGCTCCGGGCAATCCCCGCCGCCAATCGGCTCCGCCAGCGGCGCCAAGGGCAGGCGGAAGGTGACGTCGTCCTCCAGGACGGAGCCCGTCTCGGCGGGGATCATCCGGTGGACGTGGTGCCACTCGGCGAACGGGCCAGAGCGCTGCGTGTCCTCAAACTGGCACGCGCCGTCGCCCGTCAGGCAGCCGTCGTCGTAGCCCCAGTGGTCGGCCACCCAGTCCAGGCCGACGGTGCCGCCCATCCGGATGATTGCGGTGTCGCCGTCCCGAATGCCCTGGTGCTGCTTGAGCGAGACGGGCTGCCAGGGCGGGGACAGGCGGTTGAAGGCGCCCGGCCGCTCGTGCCACCGGAACAGCTCGGCGGCGGGGACGGAGACCGGCAGGCGGGACGTGTAGCGCATAGGGCCGGCAACCACGCGCGTTGCGTCAGGGTCCCGGTGACGGCACGAACGTGACGTCCCGCACCCGAACCCGTCACGCGCCAGGCCCAACGTCAGCCCGGTCGCGCCGAAGAAGCCGCCCAGCGCGGCGGGCGTGATCCACAGCGCGTCGGGTCCCCCGGGGCTAGCGCGATGCCCGCGCCCATCACCAGTCCGTACCCGACCCCGGACAGGGCGCCCCGGGCCGCTGGGCGCACGACCCTCCACGGCCCTTCGACGGCCCGCAGTTCGATGCTCGACACCGCTGCGAGCGGCTGACGGACGCCGTCGAGCGTGACCTCGGGCGTCGGTCACGAGCAGATCGCGGCCCTGGAGGTGCCCGCCGTCGCGCAGTTGCACGTGGACCTCGTCTACCCAGTCCGCGCCGGAGCGGGTGGTGAGCACGTCGCGGGTGGTGCAGCGCGAGATGAAGCCCACTCAGGAGGGACCGTCGCGCCGCAGACGTGCTCCCGGGTTGTGCCCCAGCGCGGCCGGTCCAGGTCGGCATCATTCGCCACCAGCAGGCCGGTGTGGTCCGGGCGCCAAGTCGGGGTCGGCCAGCCGGGACCACGAAGCGTTGCGGTCGGCGTCGATCGGTGGCCAGGAGCAGTCCGAACCCGAGACCGACCACGGCGCCTGCCGCGAGCCCGTCACGGTGCCGCTGGATCGTCGACCGTCCGGTTGGTAGTTCGCGACGCCGCCACGGTGCCCAGCACGCGCCCAACCCCGCCATCACGGCCGTCGACGCGCCCACGGCCGTCAGCCTCGCACGCAGGCTCGCGGTCCTCGATCCAGCCGCAACGTCTCCGACCACGCGACGCCATCGGACGGCGCGCGACCGACGAACGCGGTGTCGTCCGCCGACCAGAATGGACTCGCCCGCGCACGATCCGCCCGTCGAGCAGTGTCTGAACGTCGACGCGGCTGGGATCGCGAGAGGCGATGTGGCGTTAAATCGTACCGGCGTGCAAGAGACGGCCAAGCGCGTATGGGTGCTGTCCGATTGCCAGCAGGCTGGAGCCTTCCTCAAGGGACGGGCGCCGGTGTCCACGACCGGGCGCCTGGCCGGCTCGCGCTGAAGTACCGAGAACATCGGCGCCGGGCACCCGGCCCAGCACGACTGCCAGCGGCAAGAGGACCAAGGCACGCATCGACATCTGGCGGTGGCCTCGGCTAACGCTCCAGCGCACCGCTCTCGTACGATGCCCACGTGATGCCGCTCGTGCCCCGCGATGATCCAGCCCGCCGCCCGCGCCGACAGCGGGCGCCCGCTGGCGGTGCCGCGCGCAAGAGATCTGCTCGAGAGCGAGCCGACCAAGTCCAAAGTCGAGGCCCGGAGCCGGTCGAACTCGTCCGCCAGCGCGGCGAGCGGGCGCGGGGCCGCAGCGGCTACGTAGGGGTCCTGGTCGAAGCCAGGCAGCGGCGTCTGGTCGCCACGCGCGATGCGCAACAGACGGTTCGAGAAGATGCGCTCGGTGTCGATGACGTGCTGCACGACCTGGGCGACGGTCCACTTGCCGGGCGCGTAGGCGTGATCTGCAGAGCCTGGGTCCGATCTCGCGCGCGAGCGCCGCCAGCCCGGACGCGGCCAAGCGCTTCGGGCGAGGTCCGAGCCGGGGACGGCGGCGACGTACCCGGCGTAGAACGCCGCATACTCGCCTGCCCCCGGCCGACCGGTCACGAGGACGTGCGGACGGTCGCGAGCCAACCTGGCGCCGACGCGTCCTCCACCAACGCCGTCAGCCCGCCGCGGCGATACGTCTCCAGGATGCCCCGAACCTCGGCACGCGTCTCGTCCAGCATGTTCGAGACCAAATCGGCGGAGAACCCGCGGTCGCCCATCTCGATGGTCATCTCCATGGTCACGATCCGGCTGATCGCGCGGCCCAGGTCTACCAGCTTGCGCTGGGGCATGGCCCAATCGATGTCGAAGTCGATGGTGTCGCCGAAGAGCGCGGCGGCCCGAGCCGTCAAGCGGCTCCGGCCTCGGAAGTAGTCGCCCAGGGCGACCTGCTTGACGCGCCGCATGGACTTGACCACCGACTCGGTGACCTGCTGGTACAGGATGTCGTTGGAGCCCTCGAAAGATCTGGTAGGGGCGGGAGTCGACGAGCGCGCGCCCGGCCAGGTGGTCCTCCCGGAAGCCGTTGCCTCCGGAGAGCTGGACGAACGACTGGGCCGCCTCCTGCATCCAGTCGGTCACGACGGTCTTGAACGAGTTCGCCTTCAGGCTGTCGGTGAACAGGTCGCGCTCGACGCCGGCCGTGCCCGAGGTCTCCATGCACATGGCGGCCGTGCCGGTCACGAACGACTGGAGCCGTGCCAGGCGGGCCTTGACCTGGTCGTAGTCCAGAAGCGCCTTCCCGCCCACGAAGCGCTCCCGTGCGTGGGTCAGCGCCTCGTCGAACACGCGACGGAGGTAGCCCATCCCCATGCCGGGGATCTGCAACCGGCTCCGGTGCAGGATGTCGAGCATCATCTTGACGCCCGTGGACTTGGGCTCCAGCCGGGACGAGGCCGGGACCTCGACATCGACCTTGTTGAGCCCGTAGGGGATCATCTTCAGGCCGATGGTGGGGTAGAGCTTGTCCACCTCGACCACCTGGCCGGGCTGGTTGCTGTCCGAGATGAAGAAGTCCACGTCGCGGCGCAGGCCGCCGTCTGAGGTCCGGGGCCGGGCGGTGAGCAGCCAGTAGTCGGCCCAGCCGGTCAGCCCGGCCCAGTGCTTGGTGCCCTGGATGCGGATGGTGCCCTTGTCGGTCTCGCGCCAGCCGGTCTCCATCGACAGCGCGTCGGAGCCGTAGTCGGGCTCGGTGATCATCAGCCCCGCGTGCTGCTTCTTCCGCAAGATGTTGGAGAGCACGCGCTGCTTGGCCTCGTCCGACCCGTACTTCGCGACGGGCTGCAGAACAGGCCGCCGTTGATGCCCAGGATCAGGCTCAGCGGCAGCGAGTGGTAGCTGGTCTCCTCCAGCATGGTCATGCTGTGCGCGATCGAGCCGCCGCGCCCACCGTAGGCGCTGGGGGATGTAGACCGACATCGGGTCCACGTCGCGGAACTGCTGGATCACGAACGGCGACAGCCCCCGTGCGCGCCGGTCTGGTCGAGGTCGTGGCGCTCGCCGAACAGGTGCGCCAGCCGGTCGCGGTACTCGGCGACGAAGCGGGGGAAGCTCGACGGGCCGCTCGGCTCGGCGGAGGCGCCGTCACCGCCGACGGGGAAGCCGTCGAGGTCGGGCGTCGTCGTCGGCGAAGCGGTGGGGAGGGGGAGCGCGCACATGGGGAGGCGGGGCGGAGGGTGCTTGTAAACTACGGAGCTGTGAACCGAGGTCCCTGGTACGCCTGCCCTATGCCCGCTCGTCTGCCATGACGGACCTCGACCCGGACCGCTGGGGCCTGCCGCCCGGGCTCCGCGCCCGGCTGGCGACCGATCTGGACGACGTCGGCGCCGCGTTGACGGGGGCCGAGGCGGCCCGGCGCGACGGATTCGGCCACGCCAACCGCCGCCGCCAGTTCGAGCTGGGGCGGCTGGCGGCGCGCACGGTCGCGGGCGAGCGGCTAGGCGTGGAGCCCCGATCCGTCCCGCTGGCGGTCGGCGCGGACGGGGCGCCCGGGGTGGCGGGGCACCACGTGTCCATCGCACACACCGGACGCGGGGGGCACGTCGCCGCCTCGCGGCTGCGCACGACGCGCCGGTCGGCGTAGACCTGGAGCGGGTCGCGCCGCGGCGGCTCGGACCTGTGGCAGCGGATCCTCAACCCCTCCGAACGCCCTGTACTGGACGCGCTGGGCGGGCCGACCGACGACGCCCAGACGCTGCTCTGGACGCTGAAGGAGTCCGTCCTCAAGGGCCAGCGGACCGGTTTCCGCGCCGGAGGCCGCTCGGTCACGCTGTCGCTGGAGTCGGACGGAGCGCCACCGGCGCTCGGCCTAGCCCGCGCCGTCTCCGCCGGCGCTCGAGTGGCACGTCGCCTACGGGCGAGCGGGCGACCTGCTGGCTCGCCGTCGCCTGGCGCGAGGCCTGAGCCCGCATCAGCAGCTTGACGACCAGCACCGCCAGCGCAGCGAGCAGCCCGAAGTAGACGACGCCGAACGGGACACCGTCCGCCGTTCCTCGGAACAGAGCGACGGCGTCGGTCGACATCCACACTCCGGCAATCAAAACCGGCACCAGCACCAGCGCGGTCAACCACGACCGCCAGCCGGCCGGGACGGGACATCAGTAACGCCGCGCCGATGGTGTTCGCCACGCACAGCGTCGGCAATCCGACCAAGATGGTCATGATCCCGGAGAAGTCGCTCGCGCTGGCGGCGGGCGCCAGCAGGACCGCCAGCGCCACGGCTCGCGCCGAGCGGCTACCCAAAGCACACGCGGTAGTCGCCGCTGCGGTAGCCGCTCGTGAAGGCGTCCACGCGCTGCTGGGACGAGCCGTGGGTGAAGCTCTCCGGACGGACGCGCTGGCCGGCGTTCCGCTGGATCGAGTCGTCGCCGACGGCCGCCGCCGCCGAGATGCCCGAGCGGATGTCCTGCTCGTTGAGCTCGACCCGGCCGGCGGAGTCCGCCGCGTGGTGCGTCCAGATCCCCGCCAGGCAGTCGGCCTGGAGCTCGGTCTGGACCGACATCGCGTTCGAGCGCGTGTTGCGGAAGCAGACCCTCGACGTTCTGGATGTGGTGGCCCACCTCGTGCGCGATCACGTAGGCGACGGCGAACTGGCCTTGGGCGCCCATCCGCTCGAGCTGGCGGAAGAACGACAAGTCGATGTAGACCGTCCGGTCGGCGGGGCAGTAGAACGGGCCGGCGGCGGACTGGCCGTAGCCGCAGCCGGTCGGCGTGCCCTCGGTGTACAAGACCAGGTTGGGCTCGGGGTACGTCTCGTTGGCTTCCCGGTAGAGCCGGCCCCAGACCTCCTCGGTCTCCACCAGCACCGCGTCCACGAACTGGGCCCCGGGATCTTGCGGGTCCGTGACGGCCTGCTCGTTGGGATCGACCGCCACGCTCGTCCCGCCGCCTCCGACCAGCCCGCTCACGTCGAGCCCGAAGAACGCGCCCACCAGCAGCAACAGCAGCCCGCCGATGCCGATGGCGCCTCGACGGCCTCCGCCGCCTCCGCCGGAGCCCCGGCGGTCGATCAGGTTGCCGCTGGAGCGGCCGGGACGGATCAGCATGAGTCGCGGGGTGGGGAGGCCCGCCAACGCGGAGGCCCGCCAGGGAGATCCAGCGCCTCACGTCCGCCCCGCTGGCGCACCGCGTCGGAGGGTCGGGAGCGGACGCCGCACGCGGTGCCCTACGGGTCCAGGTCGCCCAGAGACCGAACCCGCTCCACCAACCCGTAGGCGGCGATGCCGAACGCGACCGACACGTTCAGCGACGCCTTGACGCCGTACTGAGGCAACCCGATCACCAGGTCCGCCGGCGTCGAGCACGTCGCCTGGCACGCCCGAGACCTCGTTGCCGAGAACGAGCGCCAGCGGGAAGGCGTCGGCGGGGACGGCGGAGGGGGGGACGGCGTCGGGCGTGATCTCCAGCGCGGCGATGGTGTAGCCCTCGTCCCGCAACGTCTGGATGGCGTCGTGGACGTCGTCGATGGCCCGCCAGGGCACCGCGTCCTGCGCGCCGAGCGCGGTCTTGATGACGCCGCGGTGCTCCGGCGTCGGGCGTGAACCCGGAGAGCACCACGCCCGCCAGCCCGGCCGAGTCGGCGGTCCGGAAGACCGAGCCGACGTTGTGCGCCGAGCGGATGTCGCGGGGCGACGACCAGGATCGGGTGCGGAAGCATTGTGACGAGGTGCGGGTGAGCGGCGGCACTTTCCTGCCGCCCCGGGCGTACCCCGGGCACCCACTCCCGATCCCACCATGCGCCGATCCGCCCCTCTCTTCACCGCCCTGCTCGGCGTCCTGCTCCTGATCCCCGGCTGCACCACGCTCCAGCAACTCGCCGCGCTGCGCTCGGTCGACTTCCAGCTGAACCGCCTGTCGAACGGGCTGGTCGCGGGCGTGGACCTGGACCGCCTGGCCGGCGGCGGATCGCTGGGCGCCACCGACCTGGCCCGGCTGGGCGCCGCCGCCGCCCGAGGCTCGGTCCCCCTGCAGTTCACGCTGAACGTCGGCGCCGACAACCCGGCCGACAACCCCGTGGCCGCCCAGCTGGTCTCGCTCGACTGGACGCTGTTCCTGGACGGCACGGAGACCATCCAGGGCGTCTACAACGACACCCGTCAGATCCAGCCCGGCGCGTCGGTGAACCTCCCGATCAACATGGAGCTCGACCTGGCCCGGTTCTTCGGCCGCAACGTCAGCGACCTGGCCCAGCTGGTGGGCAACATCGCCGGCGTGAGCAGCCAGCGGCAGACCATCCGCCTGGACGCGCGGCCGACGGTCAACACCCAGTTCGGACCGATCCAGTACCCCGGCGTGATCTCGATCGAGTTCCCCGTCGGCGGCTGACCGCCTGCGGAAATCCCTGACCAGCGGACGGTCCGCGCCCCCATGTGTGGGAGTGGGCCGTCCGTCCGCTTCGGCCCTCCCGTGGCTGAATCGGCGTTTGCCGCGCTGCGGCGGTGTGGAGCCGGTGTCAATCCGGCGGCCGGCGCGCGGATCTTCAACGTCTCGCGACACGGGCCGCGAGCGGAGTCTGTTACTTGAGGCCTTCGCCCGGGGCACGCTCCGGGGTTGGACCTTCATCCCCCCGCGAATGTCCCCCATCGAGTACCTCCGCGTCTACAAGCCTGACCCGGCCGTTCTGACCGGCGAGGCGTACGACCAGGGGCCGATTCCGGTGGGGCCCGGCGACGTGGTGGGCGTCGTGCTGATGGAGCTGGGCGGCCCGCTCCGCCCGGACGACGTGGTGCC
This sequence comes from Rubricoccaceae bacterium, assembly GCA_963789285.1. Taxonomy (GTDB): domain Bacteria; phylum Bacteroidota; class Rhodothermia; order Rhodothermales; family Rubricoccaceae; genus Rubrivirga. The sequence continues at coordinate 793,215 of CAWBJZ010000002.1, read as the reverse complement.
GTTCCTGGAGAGCCGGTTGCTCGACCCGGTCGAGGTGGACCTGCGCGCCCCGCGCTTCCTGCGCCGCCGCGCCGCCGGAGCCCTGGCCAAGCGGCTCGGCCGCGACCTGCGGCGCTCGTTCGAGATGATCGGAGGCGCCAGCCCGCTGCGCCGCCACGTCTCGGAGCAGGCGGCCGCGCTCCAGCGCCGCCTGACCGAGCGGTTCGCCCAAGCGACCGGCGCCACGTTCAAGACCTACGTCGCCATGCGCCACGGCGACCCGTCGATGGCGACGGCGCGGGCTCGGATGGCCGAGGACGGCGTGACCAAGGTGATCCTGCTGCCGCTCCAGCCCCAGTTCTCGGCGTCCGTCGCCGGCTCGGCGCTGTCGTACTGGACCGCCCACGGCCCGCTGGCGGAGCCGACGACGCTGGTCTCCGACTACGCCACGCACCCCAAGCTGGTGGCCGCTATCAGCGAGCGGATCGACGAGGGGCTGCAGCGCTTCGACCGCGGCTCGCGCCAGCACGTCCAGATCCTGTTCGCGGCCCACGGCGCGTCCCAGCGCCACCTGTCGCGCCTGGACGACCCGTACTGCTGCCACGTCCACGCGACGGTCCGCGCCGTGCTGGACGCGCGCACCGACGACCGCGCCAGCCGGCGTCGCGTTCCTGAAGCCGCTGGGCTCGGCCAAGCGGTCTGGGCGTGCCCATGGCCGACGCCATCGCCGACATGGCCGACGACGGCGCGACGGCGCTGCTGGTGGTCCCGGTGTCGTTCCTGTCCGACCGCGTGGACACGGCCTACGACTTGGACGTGACGGCGCGGACCGTGGCTCAGGGCGAGGGCATCTCGCAGTTCGAGGTCACCAACGGCCTCAACTGCCACCCCCTCGCCATCGACACCCTGGCCGACTGCGTCGGCACGCACATCGAGGTCGCGCTGGGCGGCGACGGCCTGGCCGCCTCCCACGTCGACACCGACTTCGAGACCGCCGACGGGCACGCCGTGCCCGGTCTGCGACCGCGCGCTCCCCATCCGCCAGTGGAGCCTGTCGCCGGCCACCGACGTCCCGATGCCCAGCCTGGACGCGGAGTAGTGAAGCCGTCGGCGCACCTGCTGCGGACGGTGGCGGCGGTCGCGCCGGGCACACGCAGTCGTCGACCTGGCCTGCGGAGACGGCCGGCACGTGGTCCCGCTGGCGCAACTCGGCTTCGACGTGTGCGCCGTCACCGCGTCCGACCTGGCCCCGGCTCGCGCCGCGCTGGCGGAGGTCCTCGGCGACGGCGGACGCCAGCGGGTCGCGTGTGAGAGCGCCGGCATCGAGGACGCGTCCGCCGATTGGGTCGTGCTGGCGTTCGGTGCCGCGCCCGAGCTGGGGCTGCTAGCGGAGGCCGCGCGCATCTTGCGTCCCGGCGGATGGGTCTGGGTCGAGACCGAGCGTGGCAGCACGCGGGACGGTCGCCACCGCCGCGCGAGGCGCCGGGCTGGCGGAGGCGGAGGAGCCGGGCGCCGACGACGGACGGACGCACGCGATCTACCGCCGGCCGAGCGCCGTCGCCTAGATCCCCGGAACGTCGCGCAGCAGTCGGACTTCGGCCCGGTCGTGCTCGGCTCACGCGACACGCCGACATTCGCAGACATCTGCGCGCCGACGGACGGGTTTGTCGTCAAGGGCAACGTAGAGTTGAATCTCTAATCCAGTCACGAGGCTTTCCCTACGTTGGGGCACAGGCGTTGGCACCTGCTGAGGCGCCCAGCTCCGGCTACTCGAGAGGACTAGCAAGGAAGCACGCGGGCGCCCGCCCAATTCTCGGACCGTCTGACAGGGGCTAGCTTCCGAGCCTCCCCCACTGCTCATGGACGCCACGCCCGACATCCCGCCGGCCCCGCCGCGCCCGCCGTCTCGCGAGTGGTCGGAGGTGGTGCTGGCGCTGGGCCTGATCGCCGGGCTGGTGGTCCTGTTCTCGCTCAAGATCGACGGGGCCGGCCCGCCGCCCGAGCTGGAGGTCGAGGAGTTCTGGCTGCGCCGCGATCGTCCGCTGGCTGGCGCTGGTCGCCGAGGGCGCCGGGGCGCTGGTGATCGGCTGGGGCGTGCTCCAGGCGCTGGGCTCGTACGCCGTCCAAACCGTCCGCCAGTCGGACGACGTCGACTCGACCGAGGGGATCGCGCCTTCGGCTCGGCCGCACGTTGGCGCTGGGCATCGAGTTCACGCTGGCGGCCGACATCCTGAGCACCGCCGTCGCCCCCACGCGCGACGACCTGGTGACGCTGGGCGCCGTCGTCCTCCTGCGGACGCTGCTCAACCTGTTCCTGGAGCGCGAGATCCAACAGGGAGAGGCGAAGCGAGCCCACGCCCGCTCCGCCTCGGGTCCACGGCCGGCGCGGACTAGTGCAGCTTTAAGCTGTGTATGTCGGGTTCGCTCGGCTGTGTCGCGTGTTTCGTGTCTTGATTCGGAACACGAAATATGCAACACGCAACGCCGGGCGCGACCCGAGAGCATTCTCTCGACGCTAGACCGCGACTCGGTGCTGCCAGCGGCGCCACGCGGCGAACCCGAGCGACCCGAGCACGGCGAACGGCCACAGCGGCAGCAGGCCAAGCACGACGGCCAGGATCCCGTGCCAGCCCGCCGCCATGCCGTCCGCGACGCGGGTCCACACGCCCGGCGCCGACGGCGGCGGCGCGACGACGGCCGGGCCGACGAACGTGGCGCGGATGGTGCTCAGCGCGACCGCGCCTTCCAGCGAGCGTAGCTGCGACTCCATCGACTCGATCTCCGACCGGACCCCGTCGAGCTGGCGCTGCACGTCGAGCATTTCGGAGATGGACCCGGCCTGGCCCACGAAGCCGACGTAGCGCGCCTCGGCCGCCCGCTTGGCGCGGAGCCGGGCGCGGAGATCGACGGCCTGGCCCGTCACGTCGTCCACCGAGACGGACCGGGACTCGACCTCGCCCAGCGCCGCCAGCGCGTCGAGCGCGGCGTCGAAGCGGTCCGAGGGGACGCGCATCGTCAGGGTCGTCTGGGCGAACTCGGTACGTCGGAGGTGCCGCTCTCGCCCGTCACGAGCCCGCCGAACTGGGGCGCGAGGGCGCGGGCGTCACGCAGCGTGGCCTGGTAGTCGTCGGTCGCGACGCGGAGGTCGGCCGAGCGACGCAGCGACCGCCCTGCCAGCGCAGACGGTGGGGAGAAGCCGCCGAGGGCGCGACCTCGACCGCTGCACGAAGTCGGGGGCTTCCGACCCAGCGGCGAGTCCTCTGCGTCCGTAGCGAAAGCCTAGCAGGACGCCGGTGGAAGCTCAGCGTCGAACGCCTGATCGGCCAGGGCCATGTCTTCCGCCAGCGGCGCGGTTTCCGACGTGGTCGGTGACGTCGTACGCAGTCGCGGAGGATTCGGGCGCGGACTCGCAGCCCGCGAGGAGGGCCAGTCCGCAGACGGCCAAGGTGAGTTTGGTCATGGGTGGGGAGGGTGAACCCCGGGGGTGAGGGCACACAACGGTGCCCCGCGCCGGATCGTACCCGTCCCTTCATCCGTCCTCCTCACGTCGCGCTGGCGGTCGCGCCTCTGCAACGCTGAGACGCCCTTCGCGGGGGTTGGCTGCGCCAGGGGTCTGGGACCGAAGTGGCGCCGACAGAGCGGAGGCGCTGCTCACATCCGTCGAACTCCCTCTTGCCGTCATTCCCGGCCCCGAACGAGGGATCCATGTGGCGCTGCGACCGACCGTGCAAGGCCGCCCGCGCGTCTGCGCCAGGACCGGGCGAGCCATCCGGATCGCCCCGACGTCCGCCCCACGCCGCACTGCGGCTACACGCTTCCACCAGTGGACGGCAGCGCTTCGGGGCAGGAGCTACCGGCGCTTGCGCTTGGACTTGCCGCCGCGCTGGGCGCCGCGCGTCTTCCGCTTGCCCGTGCCGGCTCTTGGCCGAGCTCCGCGACCCGCCCGACTGGCGGTCGCCTTCTGGCGCGGGCTTGCCGGTCTCGCCGGGGCGGCTGGGCATGGTGACGAAGTCGAGGTCCACCTTGCGCGTCTCCGGGTCGGCGCCGGCGATCTTGACGCGGCACGTGTCGCCGACGCGGATGCGGACGCCGGCGTCGCGACTGGCCAGCACGTAGCGGCGCTCGTCGTACTCCCAGTAGCCCTTCATGCCGCGCACGTGGACCAGGCCCTCGACCATCAGCTTGTTCATCTGGACGAACACGCCGAACCGCGTCACGCCCACGACGACGCCGTCGAACTCGTCGCCCAGGTGCGCCGCGGCGTACTCGACCTGCTTGAGCTTGATCGACTCGCGCTCGGCGACCGTCGCCTCCTTCTCGCGCGCCGAGCAGTGCTCGCCGTTCTCCTCTAGCGTCTCGAACGACGGCAGCTTGCCCGGCTGCTGGTCCTGCATCCGCTTCAGGATGCGGTGCGCGATCAGGTCCGGGTAGCGGCGGATGGGGGACGTGAAGTGGCCGTAGTGGCTGAAGCCCAGCCCGTAGTGCCCGATGTTGTCGGGCGAGTAGACGGCCTTCGACATCGACCGGATCGCGGCCTGCTCGATCACCGGCGCCTCCGGCGTGCCCGCACCTCCTTGAGCAGGTCGTTCAACTCCGACCGAACCACGGCGCCGGTCTTGTGCGGCAGGGTGTAGCCGAACGTCTTGACGTAGTCCGCCAGCGCGGTGATGCGCTCGCGGTCCGGCTTGTCGTGGATGCGGTACAGGAACGGGCACCTCGCGGTTCTCGGCCTCGACGGCGACCGACTGGTTGGCCAGCAGCATGAACTCCTCGATCAGCCGGTTGGCCTCCTGGCGCTCCTTCTCGTAGACATCGACCGGCTTGCCCTGTTCGTCGAGCCGAATCCGGACCTCGGGCACGTCGAAGTCGATGGCGCCCTCCGACATCCGCTTCTTGGTCAGCGTGCGGGCCATCTCGGCGGCGCGCAACACCTCGTCCTTGAACGGGTGGTCGCCGCCTTCGATGACCGCCTGGGCGTCCTCGTAGGCGAAGCGGTGCTTGCTGTGGATCACGGTCTCGCGGATCTCCCACGAGTGGACGTTGCCGCCGCCGTCGACGGCCATGATGCACGAGTACGCCAGCTTGTCCTCGTGCGGACGGAGCGAGCAGACGCCGTTGGACAGCACCTCGGGGAGCATCGGGATGACGCGGTCGACGAGGTACGTGCTCGTCGCGCGGTCGTAGGCCTCCTTGTCGATGGCGCCGCCCTGCTCGACGTAGTGCGACACGTCGGCGATGTGGACGCCGATCTCGGTCATGCCGTCGCCCAGGTCCTTGGTGTGGATGGCGTCGTCGAAGTCCTTGGCGTCGGCCGGGTCGATGGTAAAGACGGGCGCGTCGCGCAGGTCGAGCCGGCGGGCGACCTCCTTCTTGGTGATCCCGATCTTGATCTTGTCGGCGGCGGCCTCGACCTCCTTGGGGAAGTCGGACGGCGCGCCGTGAGCCATCGCCAGCGCCAGCACGTCGACGCCGGGCTCGCCGGTCCGGCCGATCACCGACAGGATGGTGCCCTCGGGCGCGGCCTTGGGGTCGCGCCAGTCGTCGATGGAGACGACCACCTTGTGGCCGGGCTCGGCCCCGTTCCAGCCGTCGCGCGCCACGTAGACGTCGTGGGTGACGCGCTTGTCGTCCGGCACCACCCAGCCCGACTTGCCGGTCGTGGAGAACGTGCCGACCGTCCGCTTGAGGTTGCGCTCGACCAGGGCGATCACCTCGGCCTCGCGCTTCTCGTCGGACTTCTTGTTCTTGGTCTCCGCCGCCAGCGCCACTCTGACGCGGTCGCCGTGCAGCGCCGTGCCCATCCGCCGCGGGCGTACGAAGAACTCCTCGCCGTTGTCGGCCATCACGAACCCGAAGCCCTGCTGGGCGACCGACAGGATGCCCTCGGCCTCGTTGCGCGGCGCCCGGTGCTGGATGCGGCCCCGCGCCGAATCGACGGTGCCGGAGTCGCGTAGGTCGTCCACAACTTCCAGGAGCGTCTGGTAGCGGCCCTGGTTGGTGACGTTGAGGGCGCGGGAGATCTCCTTGGCGCGGTACGCCTTGTCGGGGTTCTTCTCCAGCAGCTGGAGGATCTGTTTCTGGAGGGCGTCGGCGTCGCGGCGGTCTGCCATGAAGGGTCGAGGAGGCGGAAGAGGGAAGGTGTGGTACCGAGCGAGCGGGCGGAGGGTTCGTAAGGACCGAAGAATCCGGCACGTCGGCAGATCCCGGGTAGGGGGTGGCCCGTTGGTCCGGACCGGTATCCTTGTGCCCATGCTGCGTCTCCCGCTCCTGCTCTCGTCCGTGCTGCTGGCGGCGTCCGTCGGCGCGGCTCAGACGGGCCAGGCCGGGGACACGAGCCCGCACTCGGACGCCCGGCTGGTGGCCGACGTCGCGAGCGTCGCGCCCGGCGACGCGTTCGAGGTCGCGCTGGAGATCACCGCCGAGCCCGGGCTGGCACATCTACTGGCTCAACCCCGGCGACAGCGGCCAGCCGGTCACGGCCGAGTGGGCGGTCCAGGGCGGCGACGCCGGGCCGTTGCGGTTCCCCGTGCCCAGCCGCTACGACGAGGCCGGGCTGACGACCTACGCCCACAGCGGCACCATCGGCTTCCTGTCCCGGGTCTCGACCACCGACGCCGCCAGCGGCGCGGTCACGGTCCGGGCCGACGCGCGCTGGCTGATCTGCGCCGACGTGTGCGTGCCGGCCACCCAGACCGTCGAGCTGGCGGTGCCCGTCGGCGAGACCGAGCCGACCGGCGCGCTCGACGCCTTCCGCGAGTCGCTCCCGACCTCGTCGGAGGGCTGGACGGCCTCGGCCGCGACCACGGACGGCGGCTACCTGCTGACGGTCGCTCCGCCCGACGGCGTCTCGCTCGACGGCGCCTACTTCTTCGTGGACCAGACCGGCGTGCTCGACCACGGCGCGACGCAGGCGTTCCAGCGCGAGGGCGACGCCTGGGCGGTGCGCCTGGACGGCTCCGACTACGCGACCGCCCCGACCGACCGGCTGGCGGGCGTGCTGGCCGTGGACGGGCTCGGGCGTCGAGCTCGACGTGGCCGTCGCGGGCGCGTCCATCGCCGCCGCCAGCAGGGCCGGAGACCTCGGGCCTGGGCTGGGCCGGGGCGCTGCTGTTCGCCTTCTTCGGCGGCATGATCCTGAACCTGATGCCGTGCGTCTTCCCGATCCTGGGCATCAAGGTGCTGGGCTTCGTCAACGGGCGCGACGACTCGCCGGCCGAGCTTCGGGCGCACGGGCTGGCGTTCGGCGCCGGCGTCGTGCTGTCGTTCCTGGTCCTGGCGGGCGGGCTGCTGGCGCTGCGCGCGGCCGGCGCCGGGCTGGGGTGGGGCTTCCAGCTTCAGAGCCCGCCCGTCGTCGCCGGGCTGGCGGTGCTGATGACCGGGCTGGCGCTCAACCTGTTCGGCGTCTTTTCGATGGGGGAGGGCTGGCCTCGAAGAGCGGCGCGCTGGACCGGGGCGAGGGGCTGAGCGGGGCGTTCCTGTCGGGCGTGCTGGCGGTGATCGTCGCCACGCCCTGCACGGCGCCGTTCATGGGTGCGGCGTTGGGGTTTGCCATCGCCCAGCCGGCCGCGTTGGCGCTGATCGTGTTCGCGACGCTGGGCGTCGGGATGGCGCTGCCCTACGTGCTGCTGTCGTTCCGGCCGAGCCTGGTTCACAAGCTGCCGCGCCCCGGGCCGTGGATGGAGACGCTGAAGCAGGGGCTGGCCTTCCCGCTGCTGGCGACGGCCGTGTGGCTGGTCTGGGTGTTCGGGTTGCAGACCGGGATGAACGGGGCCGCCGGGCTGCTGCTGGCGCTCGTCCTGGTCGGACTCGCGGCGTGGACCTGGGGCCACTGGCCGCGCTACCAGACTCGCCGCGCGCGCACGACGGCGCGAGCCTTCGCGCTGGCGGTCGCCATCGGCGCGGTCTCGCTGGTGGCCGTCGCCAGCGGGGCGATGGGGGACGCCGACGTGCAACCTGAGGCGGTGACGGAGGGCGACTGGCAAGCCTGGGACGCCGACCGCGTCGAGACGTTGGTTCGCGGGGGCACGCCGGTCTTCGTCGACTTCACGGCCGCGTGGTGCCTGACGTGCCAGGTCAACAAGCAGACGGTCTTGACTCGCGCCTCCGTCCAGGAGGCCTTCGCCGAGCGCGGCGTCGCGACCATGCGCGCCGACTGGACGACCGAGGACCCTGCGATCACCGAAGCGCTGGAGGGCTTCGGCCGCAACGGCGTCCCGCTCTACGTGCTCTACGCCCCCGGCGCAGACCCCGTCCTGCTCCCCGAGGTCCTGACGCCCGGACTCGTCCAGGACGCCCTCGACGCCTTGCCCGCGCCCGTTGCCTCCCAAACTCTCTAACCCGTTCTCCGCCATGCGCTACCTCCTGATCCTGGCTCTTCGCCCTGCCGCCTGCGCCGACGCTCCCGACCGAGACCGCCGAGCCCGAGACGGTCTGCACGTCCGAGACCGAGTCCGCCGAGGCGCCCACGCCCGGCGCGCTGGCGCCCGCGTTCACGCTCGCCGCCGCCGACGGAACGGAGCACTCGCTGGCCGACTACCGCGGCCAGACGGTCGTGCTGGAGTGGCTGAACTACGACTGCCCCTACGTCGGCAAGCACTACGGCTCGGGCACGATGCAGGAACTTCAGGCGGACGCGGCCGAGGACGAGGTCGTGTGGCTGTCCGTCGTCTCGTCGGCGCCTGGCGAGCAGGGCCACTTCGAACCCGCCAAGATGATGGAGCGGACCGAGTCCGAGGGCGGCCGCCAGCGGGCCGTGCTGCTCGACCCCGACGGCACCGTCGGCCGGGCCTACGGCGCCAAGACGACGCCCCACATGTTCGTGATCGACGCAGACGGTTCGGTGGTTTACAACGGCGCCATCGACGATCGCCCCACCTCGGACCTCGCGGACCTCGCCGAAGCCACGCCCTACCTCCCGCTGGCGCTCGCCGCCGCCGCCCAGGGCCGCCCCGCCGACCCGGCGACGACGCAGCCCTACGGCTGCTCGGTCAAGTACGGCGACTCCTAGTCGGCCCCGTCCCGCTGGCGGCAGCCCGCCGCCCGCGCCTCGTTTGCCGCAGGGGCGCCGCGTGCGCGAGGGTGACGACGCGGGAAGGCGGTCGTCCGGCCTCGCCCGCATCGACCGCCAGTGGCTCGGCTACCGCTGGGGCGCCGTGCGGGGGAGCACCTGGAAGAACGAGCCGCCGCGCTTGACGAAGGTGTGGCGCGGCGTCGAGTACGTCCGCTCGGCCGCGCGGCCTCCCGTCGCGATGCGCACGTGGCGCGGGCTGCGGTCGGCGCGCAGGCCGCGGTAGCGCCGCGACAGCCGGCCCCGCTGGGGCGGACGGCGGGCGTAGGTGGTCACGCGGACGGCCTCGCCCGGCATCGACGGCACGACGAACGTGGACCGCAGGCTCGGCCGGTTCTGCTGCGCCTGGGCGGGCGCGGCGGCGAAGGCGAGGGCGACGAGTCCGAGAAAGGCGAAGCGCATAAGGAGGGGGAGAGAGTGCGTCGGGCGACAGCCAACGCCGGCGCCTCGGGAACGGCTCCGCTCCACACCGCGCCCGGATGGAACGCCGCCGTTCCGCTCCGGCCGAGTGTTTGAGGGCCGTGCCAAGCTGAGACGAGTCCGGCGGCACTGGCAGCCTGCCCTGCGGAGGCGGGGGGAGCCTGGTGGAAGACCGACCGACCGACCGGCGGGATGCGAGTCCGGGGCGATCTTGCTGGCCCGCCCCTGAGAGCCCATGTCCGACCGCCCGCTCCTCGTCACCTCCGCGCTGCCGTACGCCAACGGCCCGCTCCACCTCGGCCACCTAGCCGGCGCCTACCTCCCGGCCGACCTCTACGTCCGCCAGCAGCGGCTGGCCGGGCGCGACGTGGTCTGGGTGTGCGGCTCCGACGAGCACGGCGCCGCCATCGCCATCCGCGCGCGGCAGGAGGGGACGACGCCCCAGGCCATCGTGGACCGCTACCACGCCGAGCTGGCGGACGGCGTTCGAGGGCTTCGGCATCGCCTTCGACCACTACTCGCGGACGACGTCGCCAGTGCACCGCCAGACGAGCCAGGACCTGTTCCGCTCCATCGAGGCCGCCGGCGGGTTCGTCCGCAAGACCGCGACCCAGCTGTACGACCCGGAGGCCGGGCTCTTCCTGGCCGACCGCTTCGTGATCGGCACGTGCCCGGTCTGCGGCTACGACAAGGCCTACGGCGACCAGTGCGAAAACTGCGGCTCGACGCTGTCGCCCGACGACCTGATCGAGCCGTCGAGCACGCTGTCGGGCGCGACGCCCGAGCGGCGCGAGACGACGCACTGGTTTCTGCCGCTCGGCGACCTCCAGCCCGAGCTGGAGGCGTGGATCGCGACCAAGGACTGGAAGCCGAACGTGATCGGCCAGGTCAAGAGCTGGTTCCAGTCCGGCCTGAGCGACCGCGCCATGACGCGCGACCTGGACTGGGGCATCCCCGTCCCGCCGGACGTGGACGGCGACACCGACGGCAAGGTGCTCTACGTCTGGTTCGACGCGCCCATCGGCTACCTCTCGGCCACCAAGGAGTGGGCCGCCAGCGCGGGGCGACCCGGAGCTGTGGCGCCGCTACTGGCAGGTCCACCCGGACGGGACCGCGCCCGAGCTGATGCACTTCGTCGGCAAGGACAACATCGTCTTCCACTGCCTGATCTTCCCGGCCATGCTGATGGCCGCCAACGCGGCGCAGCCCGAGCTTGCCGCAGTTCGTGCTGCCGGCCAACGTGCCGGCCAACGAGTTCCTGAACCTGGAGGGCCAGAAGCTGTCCACGAGCCGCGGCTGGGCCGTCTGGGCGCGACGAGGCGCTCGACGCGCCTTCGACGCCGACCAGCTCCGCTACGCGCTGGCGGTCGGGCTTGCCCGAGACCAAGGACGCCGACTTTACGTGGTGCCGACTTCCAGAACCGCGTCAACGGCGAGCTGGCGGACGTGGTGGGCAACTTCTGCAACCGCGCGCTCACCTTCGCCGAGCGGTTCACCGACAACCGCGTCCCCGACGCTCGACGACACCACCGACGCCGACCGCGCCATGCTGGACGCGCTCGCGGCGGCGCCGGCCGAGATCGAGCGCGCCTACCACGACGTGCGCCTGCGCGACGCCGTCGCCCAGACGGTCCAGGTCGCGCGCCTGGGCAACCAGTACCTCCAGGAGACCGAGCCCTGGAAGACGCGCAAGACCGACGAGCAGGCGATGCGCAACACGGTCCACGTCGCGCTCCAGGTCTGCGCCGGGCTCGCGGATCCTGCTCGACCCCGTCGTCCCCGACGCTGGCCGCGCGTCTGCGCGAGATGCTGAACCTGACGGCGTCCGATCCGCGACTCCACGACGTCGGGCACCTGACGGGACTCGGGCTGGGCGGCGACGCCGGGCGTCCGCTCCTGGAGCCCGGCCACGTGCTCGGCACGCCGGGCATCCTGGTCGCCAAGGTGGAGGACGAGGCCGTCGACGCCCAGCGCGAGCTGCTGCGCGACGCGCTCCGCCGCAGCACCGGCGACCCGACTCGCCCGCCGACGCCGCCAGCGGGGAGGGCGCCGCGCCCTACGCGCCGCTGGCGGACGAGATCGTGTTCGACCAGTTCACACCCGTCGACCTGCGCGCCGGCCGCATCGTCGCGGCCGAGGCGCACCCCAAGGCCGACAAGCTGCTGCGCTTCGACGTGGACCTCGGGCTTCGAGACGCGCCAGATCCTGTCGGGCGTGCGCGAGCACCTGGCGCCCGAGGACATGGTGGGCAAGACCGTCGTCGTGGTCGCCAACCTCACGCCGCGCACGATCCGGGGGCTGGAGAGCGTCGGGATGATCCTGTTTGCCGAGGACCGCGACGGCCGGCTGGTGCCGGTCGAGACCGACGGCGAGCCCGGCGCGCTGGTCAAGTCAGACGCGCTGCTGAGGGCGGGCAAGCCGGTGGCTTGCCGCTACGGTCGGCGTGGTCGTTTGGTGGGGGCGTACTGCGGTACGCCCCTACGGCGTCACGGCAGGTTCCGCAGGCGTGCGATCTTGAGGCACGCCCGCTCCACGCCCATGCTCCGCGTCCTCGTCCTGCTCATCGCCGCCGCCAGCGCGGCAGGAGCGCAGGGACCCAACACCTCCGGCCTGCCGCTGGAGCCCGAGCAGGCCGCCTTCGACGCGACGTACTACGACCTGGCCGTCGCCATCGACCCGGACACCCGACCATCGACGGCGTGCTGACGATGGACGCCCGGATCGTCCAGCCGACGACGGCGCTGCTGCTCGACCTCGACGCCCCGCTGGCGGTCGTCGGCCGTCGAGGAGGTCGGAGGGGACGGTTCGAGCCGCTCGGCGCTTCGAGCGGACCGGCGACCGGCTCCGCGATTCGCGCTCGGGCGGACGGCCCAGCCGGGCGAGCGGCTCCGCCTCCGGATCGCGTACGGCGGCGCGCCGCGCGTCGCGCCGCGCCCGCCGTGGGACGGCGGGTTCACCTGGGCCGAGACCGCCGACGGCGCGCCCTGGATCGCGGTCAGCTGCCAGGTCCAGGGCGCCGACCTGTGGTGGCCCGTCAAGGACCACCCGTCCGACCGAGCCCGACTCGGTCCGCGTCGCGCTGACCGTCCCTCCGGCCTGCGCGCGATCTCGAACGGCGTCTGGGAGGGGCGGACCGACCACGGCGACGGGACGGCGACCGAGCGCTGGTTCGTCTCGACGCCCATCAACAACTACGGCGTCTCGTTCGGCATCGGCCCCTACGAAACCGTCGACGGCCGAGTACGTCAGCCCGGCCGGCTACACCGCGACGGTCCCGTTCTTCGTGCTCCCCGAGCGCGCCGCCGACGCGCGCCGCCAGCTCCCCAGCCTGCTCGCGCGACCTGGACTTTCTGGAGCGGACGTTCGGGCCGTACGCCTGGCGCGGCGACGGCTACAAGATCCTGCACACGCCCGTACCTCGGCATGGAGCACCAGACGCTGGTCGCCTACGGCTCGACGTTCCAGGACAACGAGTTCGGGTTCGACTGGCTCCACTTCCACGAGCTCGCCCACGAGTGGTGGGCCAACCTGGGCTCGGCGACCGACTGGCGCGACTTCTGGATCCACGAGTCGTTCGCCAACTACGCCGAAGCGCTCCGGGCCGAGGACGTCGCGCTCGCCCGAGGGCGAGCGAGGCCGCCGACGCGCGCCTACCGCGCCTACCTGGCTCGGACGCGGGGCGGCCACAACAACGTGATCCCGCTCGCGCCGCGCCAAACCCGCACGACGGACCAGGTCTACCAGCTGCCCGACGGCAGCGGCAACCTCGACATCTACTACAAGGGCGGGTGGGTGCTGCACTCGCTCCGGTACCTCGTCGACGACGACGAGCGCGTTTTTCGCCGCGATGCGCCAGATCCTGTACCCCACGCCCGAATCCGAGCGCGTCACCGACGGCCGCCAGGCGCGCTGGGTCTCGACCGACGACGTGCTGGCGGCGTTCTCCCGTGCGGCCGGCCGCGACCTGGCCGACGTGTTCGAGGTCTACGTCCGCCAACCCGCCGTCCCCCGGCTGGCGGTCGAGCGCGACGGCGAAGACCTGGTGCTCCGGTGGCTGACCGGCGACCTCGTGTTCGACCAACCCATCGAGGTCGGCGTCGGCACGGACCGCCAGCGCGTCGAGATGGTCGGCGGCACCGGGCGGCTGGTGGTGGCGGAGGGCGCCGACTGGGTCATCGACCCGGACGGGCGGGTGCTGTTCGAGCGGGCGGACTGATGCGAGCTGTTCTCCTCCTCGCTCTGGTCTCGATGGCGCTCCGTGCGGAGGCGCAGTCGCCGCTGCGGTCCGTCGCGGACGCCCTCGGCGGGACCGAGCGCATCGACGCCGTCGAGACGATCCAAACCCAGATCACCACCCGCGCACGGCTGGCAGGTCGGACCGTCGAGGTCCGCTCGACTGTATCCATGCGGCTGCCAGACGCTGGGCGATGGGACGCGGTGTTCGGGACGGGGACGCGGTCAGTCATCGTCCGCGCGGACAGCGTGATCGCGGTCGGCGGGACGGCCCGGATCAGCGATGCCGACGCCCTTCTGGCTCGGCAAAGCCTGTGGCTCGATCCTGTCGTGCTGGCGGCGCGGCGCGGCGAGGTTCGGGCCGTGCGGCTGGGGCCGGAGCTGCTCCGCCTGACCATCCCTGACTTCCCTGAGCCTGTGCTGCTCCGGCTCGACGACGAGCGCCGCCCGGCCCTGCTCACCACCTTCCGCCAGCGCGCCAGCGACGGCGTCAGCCAGCGGGGCGACGGCAGGCGGGAGTACCTGGAGGTGCGCTACAGCGACTACCGCGAGGTGGACGGGCTCGCGGTCGCCATATCGCATCGTCCAGGCCGTCGCTGGGGTCGAGACGGGGACGTCCACGGTCCGGTCGGTGCGGTTGGGGGTTGACCTCGGACTCGGCGCTGTTCGGGCGTTAGCGCACTGCTTCCGACGCCGGCTGGAGGGACTGTCCTACAGGGCTGGGGTAACGATTCGTGCGCTCAGAGCGTTCATGTTGTACACCTCCGACTCAGCTATGCCCCGCCCTGCCCTTCCCCTGATTGCCGTTGGCGCGCTGGCGCTGGCCGCGTTCACGCTGCCCGACTACGCCGTGGCGACGTTCTCCAACATGAGCACTGGCGGCACCATCAACGGCTGGGAGCCGATGACGCTTGGCGACGCCCCGGAGACTCAGTACGACTTGGTCGAGGACGGCGGAACGACGGTCGTGCGAGGCCGCGCCGATGGCTCCGCCTCTGGCATGGTGCGCCGTTTCGACCTTGACGCCAACCGCTTCCCGATCATGTCGTGGCGTTGGAAGGCCGAGAACGTGATCGAACGCGGCAACGTCCGCCGCAAGGGAGGCGACGACTACCCGGCGCGGATCTACATCACGTTCGACTTCGACCCCTCCGACCTGTCCTTCGGCGACCGCCTGAAGTACCGTGCTTTGCGAGCGCTGGGCTACGACGACATCCCCGTTCGGGCGCTCAGCTACATCTGGGCGAACCAGGCGGGCGAGACGCGCATCGTCCCCAACGCGTTCACCGACTGGGTCCAGATGGTGCCCGTCCAGAGCGGACCGGCCAACTTGGGCACTTGGCAGTCTGAGAGCCGCGACATCGTGGCCGACTACCGCGCGGCCTTCGACGAGGAGCCGCCGGCGATCTCGGGCATCGCCATCATGACCGACGCCGACAACACCAATGGCGAGGCGACGGCCTACTTCGGAGACATCAAGCTGAGCACGCGCTAAGCGCCCCGTCCGTCGCGACGTGATGCGCCCCCGGCGACTGGCATCCGCCGTCGCCGGGGGCGCTCTCGTTCGTCACGCCGCGCTGGCGGAGCGCGTCCGCCAGCGAGTCGCTAGCTGATGTCCAGCTTCTCGTTCTCGCCGAGCTCGCCGGCGCGGTCGGCCTTCTTGCCGGTCAGCTGGGCCTTGAGGTAGCCCAGCGCGTAGACGATGGGGCTCGACGGCGAGTCCCAGTACTCGGCGCGGTCGACCTCGACCTTGATCAAGCGCAGGTGCGGGTCGTCCACACCCTTGGGAAACCAGGCCTTGAGCGGCTCCGACCACAGCTCCTCGGCCTTCTGCTTGTCCTTGACGATCAGCGCCGTGCCGGCCATCGTGACGTAGTCCTGGCGGCCGGGGTGCGCGAAGGCGACGCCGACTTTGCGGTTGCGCTCGACGTGCTCCACCTTCTCGGAGTCGTCGCGGGTGAAGAACCACAGGTCGCCACCGAACGAGACCTCCTGGGTCGCCATCGGCCGGCTCCAGGGCGTGCCGTCAGTGTCGACGGTGGTCAGCATACAGATGCGGATGTCGTCGATCAGGTCGGCAAGCTTCTCGATGTGCTCGCGGCGCTCGGTGGGGGAAAGGTCAGACATGGGGGAATGGGGAATGGGAGGTCTCTAACGTTGCCCACCCCTCTGTGTTCGTCGGCCACCCGCCCCGGCGGAGCGTCCCGAGCCCACTCGTCCCCCCGACTTCCCGGCCTTGCCTCGACTCTCGCCGCCTGCTCAGGTGAGGCTCTGCCGCTGGCGGAGGCGATGCGCTAGCCCGCGCATACACGGAGGGGCAGCGGTGGCGACGCAGGCACTGCGAGTGCCCACGGAACGGGTCGGTGTGTCTGGGTGATGCGACACTCGGTCACCCCTGGATAGTGTGTAGGACGCATCGTGAGAAGGGCCTACCTTTTGCCGACCGACCGGTGAGACCCACCATCGACTATGCGCATCGGATCCCTGGCTTCCCCCCTCGCCGTCGTGCTCCTGCTGGCGGTCGGCCTGGGCGCGCACCCTCAGCCTGACCCCGACCAAGCGCTCGACCGCGTGCAGCGCGGGTTGGAATCGGCCGACGCCGGCTTGGTGCTGACCGACATGCCGTCGCGCGTCGAGATCGTGTTGTTTGGGCAGGGCGGGATGTTCGGGAAGCCCCAAGCGACGCTGGTGCTGCGCGACTTTTTCCGACGCCATCCCCCCGGCCAAGTCGTGTTCTCCGAGCCGTCGTCGAGCGAGGAGGGGCAAACGGCGACGGGGCGGTACAGCACCAACTCGGGCGGGGCGCCGCTGATCGTCCGGGTGACGCACCGCGCCCGAGGCAACGAGTGGTCGCTGGCGTCGATCCGGATCGACCAGCGCTCGGCGGCCCGTTCGGGCGGACGGTAGGGCCGTACCCAGCGGATGCGTCTAGCTTCGCCGGCACCTCCGCGCCCCGCTGTGCTCCGCTCGCTTTCTCGTCACACCGTTTTGGTCCTGGGCGGCGCCGTCGCGCTGGCGGTGCTGCTGGGCGCGACGCTGGCCGTTGAGGCGTGGCAGGTGCGGTCGCTGACGGCCGCCGACGTGGACCAAGCCCAGGCCGAGACCGTGGCTCTGGTCCGCGCCGAACTGGCGGACGTGATCGCCGAGATGGAGCGCGAGGCGCAGGCCGCCGCCGACCTCCCAGCCGTGCGCGAGGTCGCCGCTAGCAGAGCAGACGGCCCGGAGACGGGCGCCCTGGCTGCGCTCGCCCGTCTCCCGCGCGGGTCCAGGACGTCGATCGAGGTGGTGTCGGACAGCGGCGCCATCCTGGCTTGGAGCGGCGCGACGTTCCCCCGGCTCGCCACGCCGCCCATCGACTCGCTGCAAACGCGGATCGTGTCGGACGACGCCGGTCGGCGCGCGCTGGTCGTCTGGCGACCCCTGGCCGACGGCGCGGTTCGAGTCGTCCAGGTGGTGCAGGCCGCCGTCCCGGTCCGCAACCGCTACCTCCAGGACTACGACATCACCGACGCTTGGCGACCCGGCGCGCCCGTCCCGTTCTCGGTCCGCTTCGGCTCGGCAGGCGACCACGCCTTGGTCGGCCCGGACGGTACGCTCCTGGGCAGCGTCGAGGTGGGCGAACCCAACCTGCAAGGGCTCACCGAGCGCCGCCGCCAGCTGACGCGGGCGTTCTCGGCGTGGTGGGCTACGCTGCTGCTGCTGTGGGTGCTGTTCGGCGTCGGTGACGCGATGATGTCCGCGCTGCATCGGGCGGAGCGGGCGCCGACCCGGCGGTACTGGCTCCGCGCGCTGGCCGCGCTGGCGGCGTTCATCGGCGGGCTCGCCGCGCTCCGGTACGGGATGCTGGCGCTCGACGTGCCCGTGCGCTGGCTGGACGGCGCCCGGCGCCCGGCGGCGCTGTTCGATCCTGCGCTGTTGGCGTCCGACTTCGGCGGCGGCGCGCTGCGCTCGCCCGGCGACCTGGTGCTGTCGGCCGTGATCTTGCTGGTCGCGACCGGCACCGCGCTCGTGTTCGCGCTCCGCTACGCAGCCTCCGTTCCCGGCACCAGTCGTGCGCGCAAGCTGGCCGGCACGGTTGGGGCGGCGGTCGTGCCGCCGGCGCTGCTGCTGCTGAGCGCGCGCTGGATCGAGCGGTCCGTGCTGGATGCGACGATGCCCTACACCGACCAGGCGGGGCCGCTGCTGACCGGTCCCATGCTGGCCGCGCTGGCGGGGATGGTGGGCGTGCTGGCCGCGACCGCAACCGGAACTGCGGCGGTGGTCTCGGCGGCTCGATCTGGCGGAGGGCGTCTGGGGTGGGCGGCGCCCATCGTGGTCGTCCTGGCCGGCGCGCTCGTGCTGGGAGCGTTTGGATGGGCGCCGTGGATCCCGACGCTCGCACTCGCGGCGCTGGGCTGCGCGCTGGCCGTGACGTTGCACGGGCGTCCCGAGCGCCAGGCATGGCCGCTGACCTTCCGGGGCGTTCTGATCGGTGCCTTGGCGCTGGCCCCCGTCTTGTACGGCGTCATGGAGGAGCCGCTCCGCCAGCGGACCCAGCTGTTGCTAGAAGACGCCGCGTTCGCGTTCTCCGACAACCGCGACGACCGTGTGACGGCTGCCATCGACCAGGTGTTCGACGAGGCCCGCGCCGACGACGCGCTCGGCCCGGTTCTCCTAGACGCCCTCGTCCTTGCCGATTCGGCCCGCCGCGCCGAGGCGCCCTTGGCCGCCGACTCCTCCCAGAGCGCTGTCGAAGCCCTGGCGAGAGGTCTGGTCCAGAGCTCGCTGTTGGGCTCGCTGGCGGACGTCGCGACCGAACTCCGGATCGTTTCGCCCGCCGGCGACACGTTGGGTAGCTACGTCGAGCGCGACGCGACCAACGACGATGACGGGCTGGGCTACACCGCGTCCCGGACGCGGTTCGCCGAGCGCGACCGTCCGCCTCGCTTCCTCCGCCTGAGCGCCAACGTCGCCGAGCGCCGGGGCATCCGCCGCACGGCCGCCATCGGTCCGATTCTGGACGACGAGCAGGAGACCGTCGCCTGGTTGTACCTGCGCGTGACGCCGCGCACGACTCGCTTCCCGACCGAGACCCCGTTCCCGCGCGTCCTCGTTCAAACCGGCCTGTTCGGGCTGGACGACGAGGCGCTGGGCTACGCCGAGTACGATGACGGCGTGCTGGTGCGCCAGCGCGGCCCGGCACCGCTGCGGCTCGACTCGACCATCTTCGCCGCGCTCTCGGGCGAGGCCCGCGCCTACCGACGTCCCGAGGTCATCGACGGCCGTCCCACCCTCGCCTACTACGAGCGCCAGTCAGACGATGCCCGCGACGTGGTCTCGGTGCGGGCGCCGTCGGGCGACCGACTGGACGCGCTGTTCGTGCTGCTGCGGCTGTGCCTGGCCGGGCTGGCGCTGGGCGCGGTCGTGTTCGGCGTCGGGCTGGTGGTGCGGTGGCGCGCCGGGCTGCTGCCGGTCCGGCGGACGCGGTTCCGAGACAAGGTGCTCAACCGGTTCCTGATCGTCGGCCTGGCGAGCGTGGCGCTGACCGGCGCGGTCGGGCAGCGGGTGATCGTGGAGCAGAACCGCGAGGCCGTTCGGGACGCCTTGCGCCAAAGACTCAGCCGGGCCGCGGCCGTCTTCGCGCTCGAACCGGACGCCTCAGAGAGCGCGCGACTGGACGCCGTCTCGGGCGCGCTGGGCATTGACGTCCACCTGTACCAGGGGGAGCGGCTGGTGGCGTCGAGCCGCCGCCAACTGGTCCGCCAGCGGCTCATCGAGCCCCGGCTTCCAGGGATGGTGTACCGCGCGCTGTACCTGGCCGATCAGCCGTACGCCTTCTCCGAGGACGAGATCGGCACGTTCGGCTACACGACCGGCTACCTCGCCCTGCCCGACTCGCTGGGCCGCCCCGCCCAGGCGCTCGCGATCCCGACGCTGTCCGAGCAAGCCGGCATCGAGGCCGGCCGGTCGCGCTACGTCGCCTACCTGTTCGGCGGGCTGCTGGCGCTGCTGGCGGCGATCCTGGTCATCGCCGTCGTGCTGGCGGGGCAGCTCACCCGTCCGTTCGGGCGGTTGCGAGAAGGACTGCGCGCGGTCGGCGCTGGCGAAGCAGAAGAGCCGATCCCGGTCGAGACCCACGACGAGGTGGGCGAGCTGGTCGAGTCGTTCAACGCCATGCAGGCCGCGCTCGTCGAGAGCCGCCGCCAGCTGGCCGAGCAGGAGCGCGAGATGGCCTGGAGCACCATGGCGCGCCAGGTGGCCCACGAGATCAAGAACCCGCTGATGCCGATGAAGCTGTCGGTCCAGCACCTGCAGCGCACCTTCCACCGCCCGGACGAGCACGCGCCGCCGGAGGACGTGCGGTTCGCCGGGCAGTTCGAGCGCACCACAGGCATGCTGATCGACCAAATCGAGACCCTGGACCGGATCGCGAGCGACTTCTCGCGCTTTGCCCGGATGCCCATGCGTGCGCCCGAGACGTTCGACCTGTCGGAGGTCGCGCGCGAAGCGGCAGCGCTGTTTGAAGGCCCGCTGGCGGAGTCCGGCCGCGCGACCCTCGACCTTGACCTGAGCCCTCAGCCGTTGCGCGTCCTCGCGGACCGTGAGGAGCTCCGTCGGGTGCTGGTCAACCTGTTAACGAACGCACTTCAAGCGATGCCCGAGCGCGAGGAGCCCGGCCGCATCGTGCTCCGCACGCAACTCGCAGGTGGCTTCGCTGAGGCGCTGGTCGAGGACGACGGCGCCGGCATTCCGGCCGAGATCCAGGAGCAGGTGTTCCAGCCCAGCTTCTCGACCAAGACCAGCGGCATGGGCCTGGGCCTAGCGATCTCTAAGCGCGCCGTCGAGGCCGCCCACGGCACGATCACGTTCGAGACCGCCGAAGGGCGGGGGACCACGTTCAGCGTCCGCCTGCCCCCGGCTCCGGCTGAGTAGCGCCGGGCTGTCACACCTCCACCCGGGCACCCTCCGCCAACGACTGGCGGACCGCGTCGAGCACGCGGGCGATCTCCAGACCGTCGGTGCGGGGCGCGGGATTCTCTCGAATGAAGGAGACGAACGCCTCCATCTGGAGCCGCCAACGCTCGGCAGCCTCGACGCGGGGGACCACCACGCTCCCGGCTTCGCCCAACTCGTCCGCCAGCCCAGCGCCGGGGTGGTAGACCCGCACCGGCTCCGACGCATGCCGCCAGTCGAGCTCGACCGACTGGCGGCTCCCCACGACGGTCGCTCGCCGGGTCTCTCGCGGGTGAAGCGTCGAGCAGTGAGAATGAGCGAGCGCACCGCTGGCGTACTCGACGGTCGCGAGAACCACGTCCTGAGACTCCCCAGCGAACGCCCTGCCCTGCGCCGACACCGCGACGGCCTCGCCCAAAAACGCGTTCGACACGTCCAAGCCTTCCGCCAGTCGGGCGAGGGGAAGGTCGCGTGGTCCGGAGGCCGGCCCGGCGAATACGGCGTCGAGGGTTCGGATCTCGCCCAGGTCGCCTTGCTCGATCCGGCGCGAAACGTCCCGGAACCCTGAGTGGTACCGGAGATGGCTTCCGATCACTAACCGCCGGTTCTGCGACTTCGCGAGTGCGACCAGTCGTCCGGCGAGATCCGCCCTCAGCGGGGCGCGGTCTAGAAATACGTGCTTGCCGGCGTCGAGCGCGGCTTCCGCCAGCGGCTCAGGGCCCGTCGCGATCACGAGGGCACCGATGGTGGTGTCGGACAAGATGCTCTCGGTGTCCGTGGTCGCCCGAGCGTTAGGCGCCAGCCTGCGGGCTCGTGCGAAGGCGTCCTCCGACTCGTCCCAGACCGCGACAACGTCTACCGAGGGCAGGTCGAGGAGGGCGCGGAGCAGCGGCTCGCCAGCGGTCAGCCCGAACTGGGCAACCTGGAGCGAGTCCGCAAAAGTGAACGACGACACAGAGCGGGGGAGCGCGGTGAACGTTGCGGAGACGCCGGAAAGTAGGGGAGGAGAGCCGATCTCTCGATCTACTTTGCAGGCCCGCTTCCTCCCTCGCCATGCCTGGCCGCATCCTCCACGTCAACGTCTCGCCCGGCGGCGTCCCCAAACTGCCCGTCCCGTCGGCGGAGGTCGGCGCGTTGGGGCTGGCGGGCGACGCCGTCAACCACCCCAAGATCCACGGCGGGCCGGAGCGCGCGGTGTGCCTGTTCTCCCAAGAGGTCATCGACGCCCTGCGCGCGGAGGGGCACCCGATCCAGCCCGGCGACGTGGGCGAGAACCTGACGGTCGAGGGCCTGGACTGGCCCGCGCTGGAGGTAGACGCGGTGCTGACGGTCGGCGACCACCTGCGCCTCCAACTCACCCAGCGCGTCGAGCCCTGCCGGACCATCGCCGGCGCGTTCGCAGACCGCAAGTTCAAGCGGATCAAGCCGTCGCGCGTGCCGGACGAGACCCGCTGGTACGCGAGGGTCCTGACGCCGGGCACCGTACGGCCGGGCGACCTCATCCAGGTGGAGGGCTAAGCGCTGCGCTGCTGGCCGGTCGGGTCGTAGGCAATGCCGTCCGCGCCCGGCGTCGGCGTCGGGTCCAGGCGGGCGATGAGCCGGGTCTCCCGAACGGTCGAGACGAGGTAGAACCCCGCCAGCCCGACGACGCCCACGATCCCAAGCAGGTCGAACAGGGGCCACTCGCGCCCGGCGACCGCGAACGAACGCGGTCCGGCGGCCCAGACGGCGGTGTTGAACGCGATGGCGATCAGCCGGAGCTCGGTGGGGCCGATGCCCGAGAACGAGATCTTGAACACGCCCCGCGCGATGGTCACCATGTTGACCAGCAGCATCAGCATCAGCACGCCGACGCAGATCGCCAGCGCCACGTCCATCCGCATCAGCGAGCCTGCCCCCATGCCCACGGTCAGCATCACGGCCGAGATCGCGTCGCACTGGTGGTCGACGAAGAACCCGTACTTCTCTCGCCGGATCTGCCGCACCCGGGCGACCGTCCCGTCCAGGCTGTCGCCCCACCAGTGGACCACCAGACCGAACGAGGCGAGGTGGAGCCAGGCCAGGTTCTCGCCGGCGAGCGCGTAGGCGACCGACGAGACGAACGCGCCCGCCAGCGCGATGCCCGTAAGCCCATCCGGCGTCAGCCAGCTGGGCAGACGTTGGGCCATCCAGGGTAGCGCCCGCCGCTCGAAGCGGCCCAGCAGGATGTCGTTGATGCGGCGGGTGGCCTTTGGTTGTGTCTCGGGCACGTCGAGGACCAGGGGGAGCGTCACCGAACGTAACGCGGCCCCGTGCGGCGCTGGTGGTGAGATCGGACTAGATCGAGGCTAGCGCCTGGTCGAGGTCCGCGATCAGGTCCTGCTCGTCCTCGACGCCGACGCTCAGGCGAATCAGGCTGTCGGGGAGGCCCGCCTGGCGGCGCACGTCGGCGGGGATGGAGCCGTGGGTCATCGACGCCGGGTGGGAGACCAAGCTCTCGACCCCGCCCAGGCTCTCCGCCAGCGCGAACACCTTGGTCGCCTGCATCAACCGGACGGCGGTTTCGACAGCGTCGTCCTTGAGCACCAGCGACACCATGCCGCCGAAGTCGCGCATCTGCCGCTTGGCCATCTCGTGTCCGGCATGGTCCTCGAAGCCAGGCCACAAGGCACGTCCCACCTTGGGGTGCTCGCGCAGAAAGTGGGCGACGGCGCGGGCGTTGGCGCAATGCCGCTCCATCCTGAGGTGCAGCGTCTTGGTCGAGCGCAGCAGCAGGAAGCAGTCCATCGGCCCGGGCGCGGCGCCGATGGCCTTGATCTGGAACCGCAGGTGCTCTTCCCACTCGTCGTCCGAGGTCAGCACGGCGCCGCCGACCACATCGGAGTGCCCGCCGATGTACTTGGTGGTCGAGTGCAGCACCAGATCCGCGCCCAGCGACAGCGGCTGCTGGAGGTAGGGGCTCGCGAACGTGTTGTCGACGGCCACGTCCACGCCGTGCTGGTGGGCGGCCTCCGCCAGCGCGGCGATGTCGTAGATGCGGAGCAGGGGGTTGGTCGGGGTCTCGATCCAGACGAGTTTGGTCGTGTCGGTGAGCGCGGCGTCCAGGGCCTTCGCGTCGCTCAGGTCCGCAAACGTGAACGACACGCCCATCGGCTCGAACACCTGGCGCATCAGGCGGTAGGTGCCGCCGTAGAGGTCGCTGGTCGCAACGACGTGGTCGCCGGGTCGCATCCGGCGCAGGATCGCGTCGATGCCGGCCAGGCCGGAGGCGAACGCGATGCCGTGCTCGGCGCCCTCCAGCGACGCCAGGTTGGCCTCCAGGTCCGAGCGCGTCGGGTTCGAGACCCGCGCGTACTCGTGCCCCTGGTGCTCGCCCGGCGCCGACTGCACGAAGGTGCTGGTGAAGAACACCGGCGTCATGATGGCGCCCGTCGTTGGGTCGGGCGTCTGCCCGGCGTGGACGGCGCGGGTGGCGAACTGATGGTCGGGAGAGGAGTGGGTCACAGTCGAGGAGGGGTAAAAAGACGGCGGGGGCGCGGGGAGCCACGCCCCCGCCGGGGGAAGACGTCGAGTTCTCGCTAGTTCATCGACATGCCCGCGCACTCGGCGACACCCTCGGCGTCGTCGATGCGGTTGAGCTGGGTGTAGACGCGGAACAGCGCTTCGCAGAAGCCGCGCTCGTCGTTGGACGCCGTCGCGAGCTCGCGGGCCTGCATCAGCGGCGGGAGCGCCAGCTCCAGGTTCTCGTCGCGCTGCGCGAACAGGGCATCGGCGGCGGACAAGTTCTCTTCGGCGTTGCCCTGGGAGTTCAGCGCGGACGCTTTGTTCTGGTAAGCAGCGCCCAGGTTGTAGAAGGCGTCCGCGTTATCGGGCTGGAGCCTCGTTGCAGCCTGAAGCTGAACGACGGCCTCGTCGAAGCGGCCCGACTCGAGCAGAAGCGCGCCGTAGTTGTACCGGATTACAGGGTTGTCCGGCTGAGCCTCTGCGGCGGCCATGTAGCGCTCCATGGCCTGCTCCGTCTGCCCCGTGCGGGTGTAGGCGTTGAGCAACATGGTTTGGATGTCCTCGTCACCAGGAAACCTCGTTTGGGCGGCTTCCAGCACCGCTACGGCCTCCGAGCCACGATCTGCTAGCACCAGGGCACGGCCGTGGTAGTACGCCACCACCGAGTCGTTCGGGTCGATCTGGGCTGCGCGTTCGAGCGGCGGCACGGCGAGGCTGGGCTCGCCGGCACGGATGTAAAGGAGCCCGAGGCTCAGAAAGCCCTGGGTCGAGTCCGGAGCCAGCTCGGTCGCGGCCTGCAAGTAGGGGAGAGCGAGCTTGGCGTCAACGCCTCGTCGGCCCGCAACGATGTCGTTGCCCGCGTTGACCGACGTGGCCCACAGGTTGAGCTTGGCGTACGCGTGCGTCCTTCGGTGCCAGGCGCGAGCTGGTCGAGGCGGCGAACGGTCGAGGCCATCTTCTGGAAGTTCTCGCTGAGGAACGCGCGCTTGGCGACGGCTCCAGGCGCGGCTTCGTACTGGCGCAGGTAGATGTCGTTCTTCAACGTGAGCGCATCGACGTTGTCCGGGTCGGTCGCCAGCGCCTCG
This sequence comes from Rubricoccaceae bacterium, assembly GCA_963789285.1. GTDB lineage: Bacteria > Bacteroidota > Rhodothermia > Rhodothermales > Rubricoccaceae > Rubrivirga. The sequence goes on along the minus strand of CAWBJZ010000002.1, from coordinate 768,015 downwards.
TTGGCGTTCGTCAGGGCGCGGTCGTAGTCCCCGTCGTTCAGGGCAACCCTGGCCCCTTCGATGTTGGGGTCGCCGGAGCAGCCGTCGGCGCCGCCTACGAGGACGGCGACCACGAGCGAGAGGAGGAGGGTGAGGGAGCGGGATCGCATGTCTATCGGGAGGGTGGGACGTGGGTGGCGGGCGGGCCTCGGATCACGCAACGGGGATCAGGGGTCAGAGGCCTTCCACGCCCAAACTACCCTGCAGGGTCCGCGCTGGACGCGTCGCGGCCCCTCTTTGCTTTCGTCTCTGCATGACCCCAACCGCTCACGCCTTCCTCGACCGCCTGTTCGACTACGCCGGCCTGTTCCCGCCTGCCGCGCTCGACCTCGCCGCCGCCACCGAGCACTACGGCCGCTACCGCTCCCACGCCGACGCCTGGATGCTGGGCCGTTTCATCGTCCCCGCTGGCCGACTGGCGGAGCCGGCCGAGCTGAGCGGGCTGGTGGGAGCAGAGGAGGGCGAGGCGCTGGCACCTCTCTGTCCTCGGCGCTGCACCTGAGGAGGGCGAGGCTGGCTCGACACCGCCTTGCGGACGCTCGGCGTTGCTCGCGCGTTCGACGCCGCGACAGACGGCCGCGCGATCTGCGACCGCTTCGAGATCCGCGTCCCCGCCGACCTCGCCACCGACCCCGACCGGCTTGGTGGACGCGCTCCTCGCCCTCGACGAGGCGTACCGCCAGCGCGGTGCGACCGGGCCCCGCGCCGCGCTGGAGGTGGGGTTTCTGGAGCACCCCGAGGCTACGGCGCCCACCGCTCAAGCGATTGCCGAAGCGAACGCCCGCATCGGCCGCCCCGCCTTCGCCGTCAAGCTGCGGTGCGGAGGCGTCACGCCCGACCTGGTGCCCAGCGTCGAGCGGCTGGCGGGCGCGCTGCACGACGTCGTCCGGTCGGGCGCGCCGTTCAAGGCGACGGCCGGCCTGCACCACCCGCTGCCCAACTGGGACGACGCCGTCGGCACGCGGATGCACGGGTTCATGGGCGTCTTCGGCGGCGCCATCCTGGCCCGGCTCCACGGCCTGGACCGCGACGCGCTGGCGGAGGTCCTGGACGACGCCGACGCGTCCCACTGGTCCCTCGGCGACGACCTCCGCTGGACCACGCTGGCCGCCAGCGCCGCCGAGGTGGCCGACGGGCGCAGCCAGCTCGCGCTCAGCTTCGGCTCGTGCTCGTTCGAGGAGCCTCGGGAGGACCTGCGCGCCCTGGGCTGGCTCTAGGCCTCCGCCCCAGCTCTGGGCAAACCTGCTTACTCCGTCTCAGACCGTACCGCTTACTGACTCGCCTTTCCAATGACCTCCGTTTCTCGACCTCCCCGCCGACACCGGCTTTGGCCTCCACAACCTGCCGTACGGCGTCTTCTCGACCGAGGGTGACCCCGCCCGCGTCGGTGTGCGCCTGGGCGACTCCGTCGTCGACCTGGGCGTGCTGGAGAGCCACGGCCTGATCGTGGCCCCGGCCGGCGGGCGAGCGCCCGTCTTCAGCCAGCCCTCGCTCAACGCCTTCATGGCCCTGGGCGCCGACGCCTGGGACGCCGTCCGTGGCCGGCTTCAGGAGCTGCTGAGCGCCGACGGCGACCCCGCGCTCCGCGACGACTCCACGATGCGCGACCGCGCCATCGTGCCGCTGGCGGACGTGACCATGCACCTGCCGGCTGAGATCGGCGACTACACCGACTTCTACTCGTCGCGCCAGCACGCGAGCAACGTCGGCGCCATGTTCCGCGACCCCGAGAACGCGCTGCTGCCCAACTGGCTGCACCTGCCCGTCGGGTTACCACGGGCGCGCCTCGTCGGTCGTCGTGAGCGGCACGGACGTCGTCCGGCCGAGCGGGCAGCAGAAGCCCGACGACGCGCCGCCGGTCTTCGGGCCGAGCCAACCTGCTCGACATCGAGCTGGAGCTGGGCTTCTTCGTCGGGCCCGGCAACGACCTGGGCTCGCCGATCCCGATCGAGGAGGCGGGCCGCCACATCTTCGGCTTCGTGCTGGTCAACGACTGGAGCGCGCGGGACATCCAGAAGTGGGAGTACGTGCCGCTGGGTCCGTTCCTGGGCAAGAGCTTCGCGACCTCCGTGTCGCCCTGGGTCGTGCCCTACGCCGCGCTCGAAGCCGGTGCGCATCCCGGGCGAGGCGCAGGACGAGTCGGCCGGCAACCCCGAGCCGCTGCCCTACCTCCGCCAGTCAGGACCGAGGTCGCTCGACATCGACCTGTCGGTCGCCATCGAGTCCCACGCGATGCGCGCCGGCGGTGTGGCGCCCCAGGTGGTCTCCCAGACCAACGCGAAGAACCTCTACTGGAGCCCCGAGCAGCAGCTGACGCACCACACCGTCAACGGCTGCAACGCGCGCCCAGGCGACCTGATGGCCTCGGGCACGATCAGCGGCGAGACGCCGGACAGCTACGGGTCTCTGCTGGAGATCACCTGGCGCGGGACCAAGCCGCTGGACCTCCACGGCGACGAGCGCAAGTTCCTGCAGGACGGGGACCGCGTCGTCCTGTCCGGTGAGGCTCAGGCCGGCGGCGTCCGGATCGGGTTTGGGGAGGTCTCCGGTACCATCCGCCCAGCCGTGACCCAGGACTAAAGCGGCGGGCGACACTCGAAGGCGTTATCTTTGCAGACGATTCGTGCGGCCCCCACCGCCGTCCCGTGAACGTGTTCGGTCGCCCCCCGCCGGCCGTCTCATCCGAGACCCGGCTCTCTCCTCGCATGTCCGTCGCTCACCCGTCGTTTCTACAGCACTCGCTTCGGCTCGCGGACTTCACCTACGAAGTCCCGCGTGACCGCGTCGCGCTGTACCCCGCCGAGCCGAGGGAGAGCGCACGGCTGATGGTGGTCGACCGCCAGTCGGGCAGCATCGAGCACAGGACCGTCGCCGACCTGGCGGACTACTTCGGGCCGGGCGACGTGCTGGTCGCCAACGACACCCAGGTGTTTCCGGCCCGGCTCCGCGGCGTCAAGGAGAACACCGGCGCCAAGGTCGAGGCGTTCCTGCTCCGCGAGCTCAACCCGACGCACCGACTGTGGGACGCCATCGTGGACCCCGCCCGCAAGGTGCGCGTGGGCAACAAGCTGGTGTTCGGCCCCGACCTGGCGGCCGAGGTCATCGACAACACCACCAGCCGGGGGCGGACGCTGCGGTTCATCTTCGACGGCACGCCGCAAGAGCTGTACGACGCGATCGACGCCATCGGCGAGACGCCCATCCCGCCCTACCTCCGGCGTCCGGCGGAGCCCGAGGACCGCGAGCGCTACCAGACGGTCTTCGCGAAGCGCCGAGGCGCCGTCGCCGCGCCGGCCGCCGGCCTGCACTTCACGCCCGACTGCTCGGCCAGCTGGCGGAGCGCGGCGCCGAGGTCGCGTCGGTGACGCTGCACACGGGCTTGGGCTCGTTCCAGTCGGTCGAGGTCGAGGACCTGTCCAAGCACCGCATGGACTCGGAGTTCTACGAGGTCACCTCGGAGTCGGTCGAGCGTCGTCAACCAGGCGCTGACGCACCCGAGCGGACCGTGACGGCGTGCGGCACGACGGTCGTCCGCGCCGTCGAGTCGTCGATCTCGGCCAGCAAGACCCTGCGCGCCGGGAGCGGGTGGACGGACAAGTTCATCTACCCCGTCCACGACTTCCACGTGACGGAGCGCCTGCTGACCAACTTCCAGCGTCCACGTTCGCCGCTGCTGATGATGAAGGCCGCCTTTGCGGGTCACGGGCTGATGATGGAGGCGTACCAGACCGCGATCCAGGAGGAGTACCGGATGTTCTCGTTCGGCGACGCGATGCTGGTGCTCTAGGCGGTGGCGTCGGTCCGTCACACCGCGTCGGCGTCGTGCTCCCGGCCGGAGGCTCGGGCCAGCGGATGGCCGCGCCCGGCGAGCCTGCCAAGCAGTTCCGCCAGTTGGGCGGTGCGCCGCTGCTCGTCCAGACGGCGCGAGCGTTCCGGCGCCACGCTCAGGTCGGACCGTTGGTCGTGGTGGTCCCCGGCGGGGGACGAGGACGGAACGGGCGACCTGCTGGCGGCGCACGGCGTCGAGGCCGAGGTGACGACGGGAGGCGCCAGTCGGCAGGCGTCTGTCGCACGGGGCGTCCGAGCGCTGCGATGCGGACGTGGTGCTGGTGCACGACGCCGTTCGTCCGTTCGTGACGCAAACCGTTATTGCATCTGTGATCGAGGCCGCTTCCACGCACGGCGCCAGCGCGGCGGCGCTGCCGGTCGCGGACACGCTGCGCCAGGGCGGGGCGGGACCGCTGTTCGGCACGACGGTCTCCCGCGACGGCCTGTGGGCCATGCAGACGCCCCAGGCCGCCCGGCGCGACTGGCTCGTCCGCGCCGCCGCCAACGCCGCCGGGCACGTCGCCACCGACGAGGTCGGGCTGCTGCAGCACGCCGGCTACCCCGTCCGCATCGTCGAAGGCGACCCGCGCACCTTCAAGGTGACCCGCCCGGCCGACTGGCGGCTGGCGCAGGCGCTGTGGCCGACGTGGCACGCGAGCGGAGAGTAGAAGTCATCGCCCTGCTTTCATCCCTTCGGGAGATCCCGTAGGGACACAATTCATCGCGTCCGCCGCAGCCTCGCCCCGCGCCCCTCGTTCCGACTGGCGCCGGCGCCTGTCAGTGGCACCTCCCGTCCTGCCCCACGTCCCATGCGCATCGGTCACGGCTACGACATCCACCGCCTGGTCGCGGGCCGCCCGCTGATCCTGGGCGGCGTCACGGTCCCGAGCGAGATCGGCCTGGACGGCCACTCCGACGCCGACGTGCTCACGCACGCCATCATCGACGCCATCCTGGGCGCCGCCGCCCTGGGCGACATCGGCGCGCTCTTTCCCGACACCGACGCCGAGTGGGAGGGGGCCGACAGCATCGAGCTGCTCCGCGCCGTCATGACGCGCACCTCGAAGACGGCTGGGCCATCGGCAACGTCGACGCGACCGTCGTGCTCCAGCGCCCCAAGCTCCGCCCGCACATCGACGCGATGCGCGGGCGGCTGGCCGACGCGCTGGGCGTGGAGATCGGCCAAGTCTCCGTCAAGGCGACGACGGGGGAGGGGATGGGCTTCGTCGGGACCGGGGAGGGCGCGGAGGCGCACGCCGTCTGCCTGCTGACCGCGGTCTAGATGGAGACCGTCACCGACTTCGTGACGTGGCTGCAGGCGCTGCCGCCGGTCGGCATCTACGCCGTCCTGCTGGCCGTGTCGTACGGCGAGAACGTGGTGCCGCCGATCTGGGGCGACACCGTGATCGTGCTGTGTGGCTCGCTGGTCGGCTTGGGCGTGCTGTCGTTCTGGCCGGCGGTCGCGCTGGCGTCCGTCGGCGGCGCGGCCGGGTTCATGACCGTCTTCTGGATCGGGCGGCGCCTGGGGCAAGCGATCCACGACCCGGCGCGGTTGCGCTGGATTCCTCGCGGTCCGTGGCCCGCGCCGAGGTGTGGCTCGGACGCTGGGGGATGGGCGTCATCGTCGCCAACCGCTTCCTGGCCGGCGGCCGATCCGTGATCGGCCTGCTCGTCGGCGCCTCGGACCTGCGCTGGCGCCGACGCGCTCGCGGCAACCGTCAGCGCCGTCGCCTGGAGCGTGCTGTTGGTGTGGGGCGGCGCGGTGCTGGGCGGCGAGTGGGAACGGATGCTCGGCTGGCTCTCCGCCTACGGCCGCGTCGTCACCGTTGCGCTGTCGGGCGTGCTGGCCGCGCTGTGGATTCGTCGCCGTTCCCGGCTGGAGACGGCGCGCCGTGCGAAAGGGGAGAGAAGAGACGGCTAGACTCGCTCTAGGCCGCCGGGACGGTTGACCCGGCGCCCGGCGGCGGGCTAGCTTCGCGCTTCGCGATGGCCGCACCGCTGGCGTAGCTCAGCTGGTAGAGCAGCTGATTTGTAATCAGCAGGTCGGGGGTTCGAGTCCCTCCGCCAGCTCCAGGCCGTCGCACGTTCTTTCTTCGGGCAGGTGGCCGAGTGGTTAAAGGCGACAGACTGTAAATCTGTTCTCATACGAGTACGGAGGTTCGAATCCTTCCCTGCCCACAGACGATGCGCTTGCCACGGCGCCGTCGCGGGAGTAGCTCAGTTGGTAGAGCGTCACCCTTCCAAGGTGAATGTCGCCGGTTCGAGCCCGGTCTCCCGCTCCAGGTTGATCAGCGCCTGGCACACGCCTCCTTAGCTCAGCGGTAGAGCACTTCCATGGTAAGGAAGGGGTCCCGGGTTCAATTCCCGGAGGAGGCTCCGGCGACCCGAGGTCAGGACCCTGCGTCCCGCCCGACGTCTCACTCTCTCTAACCCATCGCGCACGCGCGCGGCACCCACACATCCACAATGGCAAAGGAACAATTTGAGCGCAGCAAGCCGCACGTCAACGTCGGCACGATCGGCCACGTCGACCACGGCAAGACGACGCTGACCGCGGCCATCACCAAGGTGCTCGCCGAGGCCGCGCGGCGGCGTGGCCAAGAACTTCGACGAGATCGACAACGCGCCCGAGGAGCGCGAGCGCGGCATCACGATCGCGACGGCGCACGTGGAGTACGAGACCGCCGAGCGGCACTACGCCCACGTCGACTGCCCCGGCCACGCCGACTACGTCAAGAACATGGTCACGGGCGCGGCGCAGATGGACGGCGCCATCCTGGTGGTCGCAGCCACCGACGGCCCGATGCCGCAGACGCGCGAGCACATCCTGCTCGCGCGCCAGGTGGGCGTCCCGTACCTGGTCGTGTTCATGAACAAGGTCGACCTGGTCGACGACGAGGAGCTCTTGGAGCTCGTCGAGATGGAGGTCCGCGAGCTCATGAGCTCGTACGAGTTCCCGGGCGACGACCTGCCGGTGATCCAGGGCTCGGCGCTTGGGTGGGCTCAACGGTGACGAGGCCGGCGTGAAGTCGATCAAGGAGCTGATGGACGCCGTGGACTCCTACATCCCGACGCCGGAGCGCGACGTCGACAAGCCGTTCCTGATGCCGGTCGAGGACGTGTTCTCGATCACGGGCCGCGGGCACGGTCGTGACGGGCCGCGTCGAGCGGGGGCAGATCAAGGTCGGGCGAGCCGGTCGAGATCGTGGGCATCTCGGAGACGAAGCAGACCTCGACGGTGACCGGCGTCGAGATGTTCAGGAAGCTCTTGGACTCGGCGCAGGCCGGCGACAACGCGGGCGTCCTGCTGCGCGGCATCGAGAAGGACGCGGTCGAGCGGGGGATGGTGCTGACCAAGCCGGGTGCGGTGACGCCGCACAAGGAGTTCGAGTGCGAGGTGTACATCCTGAGCAAGGACGAGGGCGGCCGGCACACGCCGTTCTTCAAGGGGTACCGCCCGCAGTTCTACTTCCGGACGACCGACGTGACGGGCGACATCGAGCTGAACGAGGGCGTGGAGATGGTGATGCCCGGCGACAACACGCAGTTCAAGGTGAAGCTGATCCAGCCGGTGGCGATGGAGGAGGGGCTGCGGTTCGCGATCCGCGAGGGCGGGCGGACGGTGGGCGCCGGCGTCGTCTCCAAAATCCTCGACTAGAACGACCCGCTGGCGGTTGATCTGGGCACTACCCGGACGCTCCGCCAGCGGCGCTTCTCCACCGAGCGTTCCCAACGGGCGCTAAGTGGATTGTAGATTGTGGCACCGCCGACGCTCTCCCGGGGCGTCGGCGGTCCGCTTCACGGGCGTGGCGCAATTGGTAGAGCATCGGTCTCCAAAACCGACGGTTGCAGGTTCGAGTCCTGCCGCCCGTGCTTCTCCGACCTCCTCAGACACCATGGCGACTCAAACCCAGAAGGCACCCGGCGGCGCGGCCGGCAACTACCTCGTCGAGGTCCGCAAGGAGATGCGCAAGGTCAACTGGCCCAAGCGCAAGGAGCTGATCAGCAACACCGTGCTCACGCTGGTCTCGGCGCTGGCGGTCTCGATCTTCATCTTCGGCGCCGACCAGGTCATCAGCTGGGCGCTCCGGCTGATCTACGGCGCCTAGGCGCCCCGCTTCTCTCACTGCCCCTCCGGTCCGACGCTCTCCATGGCTCTTCGCAAACCGATCCGCAAGTGGTTCGTCCTCCGGACGTTCTCCGGACACGAGAAGAAGGTCAAGGAGTACCTCGAAAGTGAGGTCGAGCGGCTCGGCTACGAGGACAAGCTGACCCAGGTGGTCATCCCGACCGAGACGGTCTTCGAGATGCGCGCGGGCAAGAAGAAGACGCGCGAGAAGACGTCGTTCCCGGGCTACATCCTGCTGGAGGCCATCGTCGACCCGTACCTCAACGAGGTCATCGGCGGCGCGCCGTCACACCATCGGATTCCTGGGCGCCAACGGCGAGCCCGTCCCGCTCCGGCCCGACGAGGTCAACCGGATCTTGGGCATGATGGACGAGGACAAGCCGGAGACGATGGAGATCCCCTTCAAGACGGGCGACGCCGTCAAGGTGGTCGACGGCCCGTTCAACACCTTCACCGGCTTCGTGGAGGAGGTGTACCCCGACAAGGCCAAGGTCCGCGTGATGGTGTCGATCTTCGGCCGCAAGACGCCGCTGGAGCTGGACTACCTCCAGGTCGAGCACGAGGGCTAGGGCGCGTCCCTCGAGGGCGACGGGCCGAGCGGTCGGAGCGAGTCGGACGAGGCCCGCCCTGGCGCGACGGCGCGCCGGAAGCGGTCGGCCTTGGCGGGCTGGCCGAGGCCGTCGTAGAGCGCGACCAGTTCGAGACTCCCGCTTGGTCCGTCCTGAGTCGTCGTCCGGGACCACAGCCGGCACGGGGAAGGGCGAGGGGCTCGGGGAGACGGGTCGCCGATGCAGGCGAGAAGGGGCGCCTTCGGCCTCATCGAGGCGATTCTGACGACGCCGTAGCCGTCCGACCTGACACATTGAAAGCTGCCAGTCGCGTACTGGCGAGCGGAGGGGCAGTCGCGCCGAGAGCGAGTCGGCCCGGTGCGAGAGTCGGTCTGCCTCGGTCGAGGCGGCCGAGGTCGATGAGCGCGGCGGCGCTGCCGGTGCGAGCAATCACAGGATGGTGTCGCGGTAGCGAAACCCATCCGTCGCCAGGTACGAAGCGGGCCTCCGCCACGAGCAGTTCCTTCGGTCGCGACGGCCTGGGCTCGCTGAGGCAGGCCCAGACATCCGGTACCGGCCGGCGAGGTCGTGGGCGATGAACGGAAAGTTGTTGCCCTCGTTGCGCTGGCGCAGCATGTCGAGCGCCCGCTGCATCGGTTGCGGCCGACTCCGCCAGGTCGTCCCGTTCTCCTGCAACCGAGTAGTACAGCGCCTCGGCGATCTTGGGGTGGGGCGCGACGTAGATCGACTCCCGCAGCGCAGCGTGCGGTCGTGGTGGCGGATCGCCTCCTCGCGAGGCCGAGCGCGCCGTAGGTGTCGCCGAGAATGTGGTGGAGGTCGGCCAGCAGGTCCGGGCGGTCGGCGAAGTCGCGGTCGACGCGCGGCGGCGGCCTCGTCGAGCACGGCGCGGATGGGCGTCTCGGGGCCCGTCGCGACGCCGTCGTTGTACCACCGCTGGTTGGGCGCGCGGAGGATCTGTTCCAGGAAGCCCGCGACCGCCTCGGCGCGGTCGGCCTGGGCCTGCGCCTCGGTGGCCGCGACCTGGGCGCGGTCTCGCTCGCGCTGGGCCTCGGCGCGTTCCCACAGCGACGCGCCAAGCCCGCCAGGACCGCCAGCGCCACGACCAGCGCCGCCGCCAGCACGCCGGTCCGGTGGCGGCGGACGAACCGGCCGACCCGGTAGCCGGCCGTCGCCGGCCGAGCCTCGACCGGCAGCCCGTCGAGGTGGCGGGTCAGGTCGGCCGCGAGCGCGTCGGCGGAGGCGTAGCGGCGCTGCGGGGTCGGGGTCGAGGGCCTTGAGGCAGATCGTGTCCAGGTCGCCCGCGAGCGTGCGCGCCCGGTCGCCGGAGGCCACGGCGCTCGGCGCGGCCGGGGCGACGGCGGCGCGGCTCGGCCCGTGGGGGCGGTCGCCGGAGAGCGCCTCGTACAGCAGCGCGCCGACGCCGTACACGTCGGTCGCCGTCGTCACGTCGTCGCCGGAGCTGCTCCGGGCGCGGCGTAGGCCGGCGTGTACGACTCCGCCGGTCCGAGTGCGCGACGGGTCGGCGGCGTCGCCCAGCAGGCGTGCGACGCCGAAGTCGAGGACGACCGCGCGAGGCCCGCTGGTGTCCTCGGTCACGAGCACGTTGGACGGCTTGAGGTCGCGGTGCAGCACCAGCCGGCCGTGCGCGTAGCTGACGGCGGCGCACACCTGGAGGATGAGCCGCACCCGGGCCTCGACGTCAGCGCCAAGGCGGTCGGCGGCGACGGGGAGCGGGCGCCGTCGACCCACTCCATGGCCAGGAACGGCGTCCCGGCGAGCGGGCCGTCGCGGACCACGTCGGCGTCGTAGAGGCGGGCGATGTGGGGGTGTTCGAGCGAGCCAGGGCGCGGCGCTCGCGGTCGAACTGGCGGGCGACGGCGCGGCCCGCCCGGCGAAGGACTTTGAGCGCGACCGTCCGCTGCACGCGGTCGTCGGCGCGCTCGGCGCGGTAGACGACGCCCGCGCCGCCCTCGCCCAGAGGCCCGTCACCCGCCACGGACCGACCTGGTCGGGCAGCGCGGCGGCCTCGGCACGTGGGCGGACGGGCGAGTCGCAGGCGCCCGGTGCGATCAGCCTGCGTCGGCTGCCGTCGACCAGCGGTCGGTCACTCGCAACGGAGCGCGTCGTCGCGTGCGCCGGCGTCGTCGACGCACACCCGGTCCACGAACGCCGCCGGTCGGCGGGCGCTGGTCGAGGGCGTCCGGGACGAGGTCGGCGAGACGGAGCCAGCGGTCGGTAGTCATCGGCGAGAGGAGGCCACCGATCAGAACCGGAAACGCGGGCCGGCGGACCACGCCTCAGGCCGTGACCGCGTCGTCGGCGAGCGCTCGAGCAGCCAGGCCCGCGCCAGCGTCCAGCGCCGCTTGACGGTCATCGGCGAGGTGCCGAGCGCGTCGGCCGTCTCGGCGATGGTGAGCCCGGCGAAGTAGCGCAACTCGGTGACGCGAGCCGCCAGCGGGTCGATCCGCTCCAGGTCGGCCAGGGCCGGTCCACGCCCAGCACCTCGGCGGGGTCGAGGCTGGCGAAGGCGCGCTGCGTCGCCAGCTGTCCAGCGGCAGCGGTCGCCGGGGCCGCCGCGCTTGTCGGCGCACTGGGCGCGGGCGTAGTCCACGATCACGTCCCGCATGGCGCGGGCGGCGACGGCCAGGAAGTGGTCCGCGTCGGGTAGGGCGCGGCGCGGCCCGGCCGTCCAGCTTGGCGTAGGCCTCGTGGACGACGGCGGTCGTGTTGAGCGTGTCGGTCGCGCCCAGGCGGCGCCGCTGGGCCTGGGCGATGCGCCGCAACTCGTCGTACATCCGGCCGACCAACTCGTCGAGCGCATCGGCGTCGCCGGTGCGGGTGCGCGTCAGGAGGAGGGCGTCGGGCTCAGTCACGGGCGTCGGGGGTCGGTGGAACGTACGCAGCGCCCTAGGAACTACGTGGAGCAGAACGCGGAGGGCTCATGGTCCACCTCGGCGATGGAATCCGGTTCTCCAGTAGACCCTCTTCCCGCTCATGCTCCGTTCGCTCCTCCTCGCCGCCCTGGCGGTCGCCGTCGCCCTGCCGCTCGCCGCCCAGCCCGCCCTGGGTGGCGTCATGGCCGGACCCACCGGCCCGGCCCCGGCCGGCAACGCCATCTCGCTGTTCAACCCGGACGCCGCGGCGCTCCACCGGGTGGGCGTGACGATCAACTACCTACCAGTCGCTGGGGCCCGGACCCGGCCGACACGCTGGGGACGCGCGTCCGGCCCGCAAGTGGGTTCGGGATCCTCACCATGCCTCGTACAACGCGGCGATCTCCGCGCAGGGCCGGATGGCGTTCATCGCCGACTGGTTCGGCCCGAACCAGGAGGACGTGCAGGTGATGGCCGTGGACCGGGACGGGCGAAACATCTCCGTTCTGACCGACCCGATTCGGCTGAACTCCTCGCTGGACGGTACCCGCGTGCGCCCCGACATCTCGCCCGACGGCCAGACGGTGCTGTACGTCGTCTCGGGCAGGGACGCCCGACACGTTGTGGACAGTCCCCTCGGACGGCAGCGCCGATCCGACGGTATTCCCCTTCACGCCGCTCTCGGCCTGCGAGCAGGGCGCCGCGCGGGCCGCGTTCAGCCCGGACGGATCGGAGATCGCCTACCTCGGCTGGATGGAGGTGGGCACGGGACCGTCGAATGCGAGCTGGCCGTCCGTGCCATGTCCGCCGACGGCTCGAACGACCGCGTCGTGTTCGGCCCCATCAACCGGGGAGTCGAATCCGTGGCAGCCGACCTACGTCGCGCTCGACTGGAAGGCCGACCGCATCCTGTTCAGCTGGCCCACGCTCGAATCGGCGCGACGCCCATCTCCCAGCCGCGTGTCGGTCGTGAGCGCGACCTCGGGCGAGATCCTCCACGAGGTGTCCGAACTGGCCGACGTGGACGACGACTCCTACCAACTCTCGCCCGACGGGCTGTCGGTCGGCTACCTGACATGTACCACTCCCCGCAACCACTGGGTCGAGGTGCGCCGCCTGGCCAACGACGCCCTCGTCCTCGACCTGGAGCGGTCTACCAGCATGGCACGCGACCCCTTCTTCGACTGGGCGGACGCGGCGCCGGTCCCGGAGCCGGTCGCGGCTGGAGATCCGGCAGGACGTGATGCTGTGGTTCGGGCGCGAGGTCAATCTGGCGCCGCGCCTGCTCGATGCCGACGGGAACGTGATCTCGTACGTGGTGGACACCTGGAGCTACGAGCGCGGGACGGTCGCGACGGCCGTTCCGCGATCAACCACTTCACGAACCGGATCTGGGCGGCCGATCCGGACCCGGGAGCGGCAGGAAACGGGTTCCGACAACCAGGTGTGCGCGCAGCAGGCGGGCCTGGAGACGTGCCGGACCCACAACGTGGTCAACACGCCCATCTTCGACTTCGAGGTGCTGGACGACGACATCGCCGAGGCGGGGCGCAACCCCGGCCGCATCCGCGTCTACCGCTACGGCCCGCACGACGAGGACGGCGACGCCGCGACTGGCCAGCGAGCTGTGGGACGCCCAACACTACCTCGACTACACGCTGTCGACGCCCCCCGGCGTCGTACCGCTGGGGCGCCAGTTCGAACCTCGCCGACACGCTTGCAGAGTCCGGACATCACGCTGACGCCCATCGACGACGCGGTGGCCGAGCCGGAGATCGAACAGGGAGACCTCACGATTGAGTGCACCGTTCCCGTTCGAGGCCAACACGAACTGCGTCAGCGCTCCGCCAGGCGGGATCCCGGGTCATGAATGGCCTCGGCGGTTAAACGCTGGCGGGATCACCTGGCGATTCAAGATCCAGTCGAACGGGGCCGGGTCGGGCGTCGGCATCGCGAGCAGCATCCCGCAGCGCGCCTCCAACCAGGCGCCGGCGACGCTGGTCGTCGCTGGGCCAGGGCTTCGGCGACGACGCCGTCGGCGACGCTCTCCGGCCCGTCGACGATCACCGCCGACGTACGCGCGCGTCCAGAACGGGCTCCGCGCTGCTGCGCCGCGTTCGACCTGGTGGGCGCGCCACCGGGCACCTACGCCCTCACCGTCACCTCGGGCGGCGAGTCGTCGACGCTGGAGGGTGCGCTCGTCGTCGAGGCCGTCGACGCCGGCCGTCCAGGTCTGGACCGAGATGGTCGGGAGACCTCGCTCCGCGTGGGCTTCCCTCCGGACCCAGCGCGTGGTCTACGGCAACGACGGCAACTCCGACGCCGTGATGGTCCCGATCCGGGTCGCCTTCCCGGTCGACGGCCCGTCCGACGGCATCAAACGAGTTCCAAGAGCTCCACAGCGGCATCGTAGCTTCCGGATTCGCCTTGGATTCCACAGACGGAGCGAGTCCAACCGCCTGCCTGTCTCGGACGGCGACTGTCTGCCTCCGGTATCGCTCGACATGCAGGTCGCCGTGTTCTACATCCCGGTGATCCCGGCCGGAGGGAGCGGAGTGATGCTGTTCTCCGTCACGCGACCCGGTAGCGAACGACACTGGTCGGCCGCGATCGGTCGGCCGCTGAACACGCTCGACTGCGACGAGACACGGGACCGGCGAGGGCGTCGTCCAGACCGGCGATCGGGCTCTGTCGTGCCACGCTCGGGGAGGCGATCGATGACGGGGTCGCGGCGGCCTGCGTGGCCTGCACAGGGGCTCCTCAAGCGGATCCCTCACAGACTCGTGCATCGGCAGTTCGTATCGGCCTCTCGCGTTCGGCTCATCGATGCCTCGCTACCTTGACGAAAGAGCTGGTGACTCCGGGGTTGTCTGGCCACGGGGAGTTGCTGAAAACCTCTCTGGGGGCCATCGCACCTTCCCGGGGCCAGGTCATCGCCGCGGGCTACACACTCTATGAACAACCGATCAACGAGCGCGGGAAACATCGCGCAGCGGCCTGCTCGACGTGCTGCGGCCTCCTCGCTCAGCGGTGGCTCGGCCTCGAACTCACACCTGGTCGGATCCGAACGAGAAGACCGGGCCCATCGGGATCGGGCGAGGATCGCTTCGTGGCGTGGTTCGGGCGCATCCCGTACGCATCTCGTTCGAGAACCTCGCCAGCGCGACGGCCTCGGCGTACGAGGTCGTCATCACCGACACGCTCGACACCGAGACCCTTGACCTGTCGACGTTCTCGCTCGGGACGTCGTCCTCAAGGACACGTCGTTCACGGCCCCGGCGGGCCTTCAGGCCTGGACGACGTACTGGGACCGGCGCCCGAGCGAGTCCTCCCTCGTCCGCCTCGACGCCGCGCTCGACGTCGAGACCGGCGTGGTGATGTGGCAACTCTCAGACCTCAACCCGACGGACTACACCCTGCGCACGTCGGCGGAGGCGGGCTTCCTGCCGCCCAACGGGGCCGAGGGGACGGGGAGGGGAGCGTCACGTTCACCATCGCCGCGCGCGCGACGGCTTGCCGGATGGCACGACGATCTCGCAACCAGGCCGACATCCGGTTCGACCGCAACGACCTGATCGACACCGGGGTCTGGAGCAACACGCTCGACCTATCGACGCCGACGAGCGCGGCGACCTCGGCGACCCCGGCGCGGTTCAGACACGACCTGTCGTCCGGTTCGAGGGTGCCGACGGCGGCTCGGGCGTCGGGCGCTACGACCTGTTCGCGCAGGCCAACGGCGGCCCGTTCGAGAAGGTCGCGTCGGTCGACGGGGGCGACGAGGTCGTGTTCGAAGGCGAGGCACGACGTACGGCGTGTTCGCGCTGGCGACCGACCGCGTGGGCAACGCCGAGGCGCCGAAGACCACGGCGGAGCTGACGTTCGTCGCGGGCCGTCGCCGCCGAGGGCGGGTCCGGTTCGCTGCCGACGCGCTGGCGTTGGCGTCACCGTACCCCAACCCGACGCGCGGCCCGGTGGTGCTGCAGGTCGGCGTCCCGCAGGCGGGTCCGGTCCGCGTGACGGTGTACGACGTCCAGGGTCGCGAAGTGGCCGTCGTGCTGGACGGTCCGCGCCCGCCGGGCTGGCAGCCGGTGCGGTGGTCTGCCGGTGGGCTGGCGGCGGGCGTCTACGTGGTGCGCGCGACGACCGCCAGCGCCACGGTGACCCGGACGGTGACCGTCGTGCGCTGATCTCGCCTCCGGCTGGCCGGGTGCGTCCCCCGGCCAGCGACCCCAGGCACCAGCGGTGCCGTTGGGCGCCCCCTGGTCCCCTGTCTCTCCGTCTCCAAGCTCCATCTTCCATGCGTGCATTCTGCGTCCTCCTCCTGCTCGGGCTCGCCACCCCCTCGGCTTCTGCCCAAACCACCGTCCCAGACAGCCTGGAGATGAAGCGACAGGTCTATCACGACGTGGGAATCAGCCCCCCACACCGCGGGTCGTATCTCTACCAATGCACGACTCAAATCATCGGAACGTGGCCGGACGTGCTGAAGACCGACAACGCTCTCAGCTACCGGCGCGTGACTCCAGGGGGTAGTGGCAACATCGTCGCGAGCCGCTCCGATGGTCACGCAGTGCCTGCCAAGCACGTTGGGATCGTCGGGTTCACGCTCCCGGGGAGGTTCGTCTTCGAGAGGGCTCGGGAGGGCGAGGAGCCAGACCTGACGCGCTGCAACCAGCGCCAGGTGCAAGCCCTGGTCATGCTGGGCAGTCTCCCTCCGTGGTATGCCGTCTACGACGCTCCAAACGGTCAGCCCGTCGCACTCTACACCTGGCGGCAGGCCCAGAATAGAGCGGTCGTCTTCGACGCCAGCTTCGAGAGCGACCAGTCGCACGAGGTGGATACGGACCTGCCGTCCGGCAAGCGCCCGGTGGTCTCGTACGCCTGGGACTTCGGCGACGGCCAGTCGGGCACCGGCGACCGGCCCACCCACACCTACGCCCGCGCCGACACGTTCTCCGTCACCTTGACCGTCACCGACGACGACGGCCAGACGGACGCCCGCACTCAGGAGGTCGTCGTTGCGGCGGCTCTGCTGTCGTACCGCATCGAGAGCGAGGACACGCCGGTGAGCGGCGGCAGGGAGTTCACGCTCTCGGCTCAGGTCACGAACATCGGCACCGAGGACGCCGAGAGCGTCAGGATTGACCAGTCGTTCGTCCTGGCGTCGGTCTTCGCGGACTCGCTGTCCGTCTACACGCGGCGTGCGCCGGAGATCAGCGTCGTCCCGATCCCAGGGGCGACGGTGATCGAGCGCGACCGCTTGGCGCCAGGCGAGTCGGTTGAGGTGAGGGCTCGGTACCGCGTCGACGCGACTGGCGCCTACGTGCCGGCGGGCCAGACGGAGTTCGTCCCCGTCGAGTCCGACATCCACGCCACTCTGTTCAAGGCTCGGGCGGTGACGAGCAGGGGGGAGCCGGTGAACGTGGTCAACGCCTGCGAGAACGGCGGCTGCAACGACGTGACCGTGATCCGTCCACCCGGCCTCGACGTCGACCTGGAGTTCCGCACCGACGGCCGGACGGTCACGGAGGCCAAGGCCGGGCTCGAGTTCGATCCTGACATCGAACCGTTGCTCTATCAGGTCCTCGGGATTCCGTTTGTCACCCCGTTCTCCTTCGACGGCTCCGTGGACCCGAACACGGGCATCGTCTCCGATTTGGTGCGGCACTGCCACACGTCCTGCGCCGACGTTCACTTCACGTTGAAGGACTCCGGCTCGGGCGAACCCATCGAGGGCGCCACGGTCACCCTCACCGCGACGGCAATCCCGGGCTCGGCCAACGTCACGCCCGACCACTCCGGCGGCCACTTCTGCACGCCCGGCACGCTGTCGCAAACCTGTGGGGCGACCGTAGACGCCGAGACGGATGAGAACGGTGAGATCCAGGCGTACTACTCGTTCCCCCGGCATCATCACTCCTCAAGAGGTCGAGATCACCGCCACGGCCCGTCACGACGGGCTTGAAGCCGAGGTGACGGAGACGCTCCGCGTCGTCCCGAACCAGCGGACCGACTTCGTCTCCGAGGTCACGCTCACCAAAGCGGACGCCAGCCTGCTGTTGAAGTCCGTCGTCGCGCGGACCACCGGGACCATCGTCGGCGCGAGCGGCGAGGCGTGCGAGTACACGCTCAAAGGGCTCTTGGGCGGCGCCGCGGACGCCGTCGTCCGGCCGGGCTCGACGTACCTGCTCCATGGTGGAGCCAACGTGCTCTCCGAGTGGGTCTGCACGCTCAACCCTCTGACTGCGCTGTCGGGCGAGATCGGCGGCACCGCGAAGAAATACGCGGAGACGACGATGGTGACGTGGTTCGGGAGCCGGTTCCTGGTGCCCAGCGGCGGCATCGGCACGCTCAACGGCCTGTTCCCGCCCCCGTTCGTGCTCTTCTTCGACGGCGACTACTACGGAGCCGTCCTCGACGCGCTCTCGCGCCGCCCCTCCGCGTTGGTCGAAGGCGCCCGGCTGACGGTGGAGTTGTACGAGGTGTCGTGGCTCCAGGAGGAGGGGGCGTTTACTGGCGTGCCCACCGTCCCGAGCGCCTACTTCGTGTTTTCGATCACGCCCCCCGGCGGCACAACCATCGAGCACAAGGTGCTCATTGAGGGGGGCTACGATCCGGTCGCCTGGCTGAGCCCGCCGCCCAGCGAGATCCTGGGCGAGATCGCTCGGGCGCGAGAGGAGCGGATCCGTATCCGGCGGTCCCAGGCGTCGAACAGCCCGGCCCGCACCGCCGACTCGAGGACCCTTGCGGTCGCGGCCGAAGTGCGTCCGGGCGACTACTTGTATCTCGATGCCGGCACGTCGGGGGAAGAGCTTGCGGAGGTCTGGTCGGTGGGAGCCGAGGAGGGGGGCAGCCGCGAGGTGCTCCTATCGCGCCCGCTCCGGTTCGACCACGCCGCAGACGGCGAGGTGCTGCTGGTCGCGGCGACAGCGTGGCGTCGCCGCCGCGTCCGCCCGTCGTGATCGCCCTCGACTCGACGGGGACGGATCGACCGTTGGTGCTCGCGTCGGGCGTCGGCCGGTTCGAGACGCCAGGCCTCGTACACCGTCCAGGTCGCCCGCGACGCGGCGTTCTCGGTGGGACTGACGACGACCGAAATCACGTCGGAGTCGGCCGGCCGGCCCGCTGCCGAGTTCTTGCACGGTGACGTCTCCGTGGGTGACGTTGTGTATTGGCGGGTCCGGGCGGAGAACCGGATCGGGACCGGAGCGTGGTCGCGGACGAGGCGCGTTGAGGCCATCAGCGGCTACGGCGTGCCGAGCGAGGGGGAGCCGGAGGTCGCAGCGCTCGCATTGGGCGTCCCGTTCCCGAACCCGTCAAGTGGCGACGCGACGGTGACCGTGTCCTTGCCTGCGTCCGGCCGCGCCCGACTGGCGGTCTATGACGCGCTGGGCCGCGAGGTCGCGGCGGTTTGGGACGGGCCGATGAACGCGGGCCGCCAGCCGTTCTCGCCGACACGGCGCGGTTGCCGGTAGGCGTTTACGTCGTGCAACTGAGGACGGGAAGCCGGAATGGCGACCCAGCGACTCACCGTCGTTCGCTAGCCCACCCGTTCCCCACTGGCGGTCGGGTGCCGCCAGTGGGAGATGCGCTCTGGGTGGGGGCGGGGTGAAAGGCGGGCGAAGCCTGTCTGGGCGCCTGATTTCGGTCGAGGGCGCCGGTACCTTCACGATCCGCTACGGACCGCCGTAGCCCCACTTGCGCGGGAGCCGACGACCTCGGCGTTTGCACCGCACCCCAGGAATGGCAAAGAAAATCGACGGCTACATCAAGCTGCAGATCAAGGCCGGGCAGGCCAGCCCCGCCCCGCCGATCGGCCCGGCGCTGGGCCAGAAGGGCGTCAACATCATGGAGTTCTGCAAGGCGTTCAACGCCGCGACGCAGGAGAAGATGGGCCTGGTGATCCCGGTGGTCATCACCGTCTTCGGCGACAAGAGCTTCACGTTCATCACCAAGAGCCCGCCGGCCGCGGTGCTGCTGAAGAACGCCGCCAAGATCCAGAAGGGCGCCGGCGACCCGCTGCGCGACAAGGTCGGCAAGGTGACGTGGGACCAGTGCCGCGACATCGCCGAGCAGAAGCTCGAGGACCTCAACGCGACCGACCTCGACAACGCCGCCCGCATGATCGCCGGCACGGCCCGCTCGATGGGCCTGACCGTCACCGGCGCGCCCGTCGCCTAAGGCGGTTCAGGGTTCGAGGGTTCGGGTTCGCAAGGACTCGCGCCTGCGCGAACCCAGAACCGCGAACCCTGAACCCGTACACCGCGGGAGCCAGTCACGCTGGCGTCTGCACCGCACACCCCCACACTCATGGCAAAGAAAGGAAAGCGCTACCGCCAGGCCGCCGAGCTCGTCGCTGCGGCCGTCGAGGAGGCTGAAGGCTCGCTCTCGCTCGACCAGGCCGCCAAGCTGGTCAAGGAGACCGGCCGCGCCAAGTTCGAGGAGTCCGTCGACATCGACATCCGCCTAGGCGTCGATCCCAAGCACGCCGACCAGATGGTCCGCGGCTCGGTCGCCCTCCCGCACGGGACCGGCAAGACCGTCCGCGTGCTCGTTCTGACGAACGAGGGCAAGCAGGCTGAGGCGACCGCCGCCGGCGCCGACATGGTCGGGCTGGACGACTACGCCGACAAGATCCAGAACGAGGGCTTCACCGACTTCGACGTGCTGATCGCGTCGCCGGACGTGATGCCCGTCGTCGGCCGGCTGGGCCGCGTGCTCGGCCCCCGGGGCCTGATGCCGAACCCGAAGTCGGGCACGGTGACGAACGACCTGACCGAGGCCGTCGAGGCCGTCAAGGCGGGGCGGATCGACTTCCGCGTCGACAAGGCCGGCATCATCCACACGGCCATCGGGAAGTCCACCTTCACGGACGAGCAGATCCGCGACAACGCCGACGCCTTCCTCAAGGAGATCGTTCGGCTGCGCCCGGCCGCCGCCAAGGGCGTCTACGTCAAGAGCGTCACGTTGTCGACCACGATGGGGCCCGCCGTCCCGGTCGACCGCTCCGCCGTCGTCAGCGCCGCCCGCTAACCCCAGACCAAAGAACCATGCCGCTTACCAAAGCACAGAAGTCCGAGGCGCTGGGGGCCATCGCCGAGCAGCTCGGCGAGGCCAACACCGTCTACCTCACCGACTACCAAGGGCTCACCGTCGAGCAGGCGACCGGCCTGCGCCGCGCCTTCCGTGAGGCCGACGTCCAGTACAAGGTCCTGAAGAACACCCTGCTGCGTCGCGCGATGCAGGACCAGGGCGGGTTCGACGAGCTGATCGACCAGTTGCACGGGCCGACCGCGGTCGCGTTCACGAACGACCCGGCCGGCCCGGCCAAGGTGCTCACCAAGTTCCTCAAGGACAACGACCTCGAGGTCCCCCGCTTCAAGGGCGCCTACATCGACGGCTCCGTCTACGGCGACGACCAGCTCGACGTGCTGGCGGCGCTCAAGAGCAAGGACGAGCTGCTCGCCGACATCCTGGGCCTGCTCATGGCGCCCATCACCAACGTCGCGTCGGCCCTCGGCGCGCAAGGCGCTGGCCTGGCCAGCGTCATCCAGCAGATCTCCGAAAAGGAGGAAGGCTGACCCTCGCTGCCTCGGCACTTCCGTCGGGGCAGTCTCATCCATAACAGCGGCGCAGCGAGCCGAACACCCGACGCTTGCACAGACCGCCGCAGGAACACGCCCGCAGGGCACCCAAACACATGGCAGACATCAACACCATCGCCGAGAGCCTCGTCAACCTGACCATCAAGGAGGCCAACGAGCTTCTGACGGTCCTCAAGGACGAGTACGGCATCGAGCCCGCCGCCGCCGCCGCCGTCATGGCCGGCCCCGCTGGCGGAGACGGAGCCGCGGCCGCCGAGGAGCAGTCCGAGTTCGACGTGATGCTCACGGGCATCGGCGGCAACAAGATCGCCGTCATCAAGGAGGTCCGCGGGATCACCGGCCTCGGTCTCAAGGAGGCCAAGGAGATGGTGGACAACGCCCCGTCCGCGATCAAGGAGGGCGCCACCAAAGAGGAGGCCGACGAGATCAAGGGCAAGCTGGAGGGCGCCGGCGCCACCGTCGAGCTCAAGTAAGCCCGCCGCTGGCGGCCCCGTCCGAGCTCGCCTCGGCCAGCGGCATCGCCAGCGCGTCGTGAGTCGCCCGCTCCCTCCGGCCTCGGCCGTGCAGGGGGCGGGCGTTCGCGGCATCCGGCCCCGCCGTCTCCGGATGGTTGCGGTCGGCTCGCGCGAAGACCGTGCCAACCCACGGCTCGCGCACCCGGATGGGTCGGAACCCTGCGTTCCACCCCCTGTTCGGCTCCGCTAGGCGCAAGCCTCCGGAGGCCGCCAGCCCAGCTGGCACCCCGCGTCGGCGCGTTCATTCGCCGGCGTCGCCCCTAGGGGCAAAACCGTAGCACCAGGTCACCAAACAAGGGTACGCCTTGAGCAACAGCAAGCGCGCGTCGAAGCCGGCGCCCAGCGGCGAGTCCACCCGGCAGTCCTTCGCGGACATCGCCAAGGTCCTCGACTTCCCGGACTTCCTCGAGATCCAACTCCGCTCCTACCACGACTTCCTCCAGGCCGAGCTGGTCCCCGAAGAGCGGGACCCCGCACGCGGTCTGGAGGCCGTGTTCAACGAGCACTTCCCGATCACCGACACGCGCGAGCGCTACACGCTCGAGTACTTGCACTTCACGCTGGAGGCGCCCAAGCATTCCATCGAGGAGTGCCTGGCCCAAGGCCTGACGTACGCGCTGCCGCTCAAGGCCAAGCTGCGGCTATCGGCCAAGGAGGACGAGGACGAGGACGAGCCCGAGGAGGCGATCCAGCAGGACGTCTACCTGGGCAACCTGCCGGTCATGACCGACAAGGGCACGTTCGTCGTCAACGGCGCCGAGCGCGTCATCGTCAGCCAGTTGCACCGCTCGCCCGGCGTGTTCTTCAGCCAGTCGGTCCACCCCAACGGGACGGACCTGTACTCGGCGC
The DNA here is from genome assembly GCA_963789285.1 of Rubricoccaceae bacterium. Classification (GTDB taxonomy): domain Bacteria; phylum Bacteroidota; class Rhodothermia; order Rhodothermales; family Rubricoccaceae; genus Rubrivirga. The sequence continues at coordinate 745,608 of CAWBJZ010000002.1, read as the reverse complement.
GCGTGATCCCCTTCCGGGGCTCGTGGATCGAGTTCTCGACCGACGTGGCCAACGTGATGTGGGCCTACATCGACCGCAAGAAGAAGATGCCCGTCACGGGCTTGCTCCGCGCGCTCGGCTTCTCGTCGGACGCCGAGATCGTCAACCTGTTCGACCTGGCCGACGAGGTCAAGATCTCGAACAAGACCAACTTCAAGAAGATGCTCGCCGGCCGCACGCTGGCCGCCAGCGTCACGGTCGAGATCAAGCACGAGACCATCGACGAGGACACCGGCGAGGTGTTGTCCGAGATGACCGAGCGCGAGGTCGTGCTCCCGGCCGAGCACGAGTTGACCGAGGACGACTACGGGATGCTCAAGGAGGCCAAGGTCCCGACCGTCATCGTCCGTCGCGAGGCGAGTGAGGACGAGGACGACGACAGCCTGGACATGTCCACGCTGCTGAACACGCTCAAGAAGGACCCGACGCACTCGTCGGACGAGGCGCTGCGGTACCTCTACGAGCAGCTTCGCGGCGCCGAGCCGCCGGACGTCTCGGCCGCCGAGGCGCTCCTGGACCGCCTGTTCTTCAGCGAGAAGCGCTACGACCTGGGCGCCGTCGGCCGCTACCGCATGAACAAGCGGCTGGGGCTCACCGGCGAGAACGACTCCGTCACGCTGTCCAAGGAGGACATCGTGGCCATCATCACCGAGCTGGTCAAGCTCCAGAACGGCAAGAGCACCGTCGATGACATCGACCACCTGGGCAACCGCCGCGTGCGGACGGTCGGGGAGCAGCTGCAGCAGCAGTTCTCGCTCGGCCTCGCGCGCATGGCGCGGACGATCAAGGAGCGGATGAATCTCCGCGACGCCGACAAGTTCACGCCTCAGGATCTGGTCAACGCCCGGACCGTCTCGTCGGTGATCAACACCTTCTTCGGGACGAACCAGCTGAGCCAGTTCATGGACCAGACCAACCCGCTGGCGGAGCTGACGCACAAGCGTCGGATGTCCGCCCTTGGGCCGGGTGGTCTGACGCGCGAGCGCGCCGGCTTCGAGGTCCGCGACGTGCACTACACGCACTACGGCCGTCTCTGCCCGATTGAGACGCCGGAGGGTCCGAACATCGGCCTGATCTCGTCGCTCTGCACGCACGGCGTCGTCAACCAGTTCGGGTTCATCGAGACCCCGTACCGGAAGGTCAACAAGGGCAAGGTGTCCAAAAAGATCGAGTACCTGTCCGCTGAGGACGAGGACCGCTACACCATCGCCCAGGCCAACGCGCCCCTCAACGACGACGGCACGTTCGCCAACGACTTGGTCCGCGCCCGTATCGGCGGCGACGTCCCCTTGGTCTCGCCCGACGAGATCGACTACATGGACGTGGCCCCGAACCAGATCATCTCGCCGGCCGCGAGCCTGATCCCGTTCCTGGAGCACGACGACGCCAACCGCGCCTTGATGGGCTCGAACATGCAGCGCCAGGCCGTGCCGCTTCTCCGTCCGTCGGCGCCGTTCGTCGGCACCGGGCTGGAGGGCCGCATCGCCCGTGACTCGCGCGCCATCTTGGTTGCCGAAGGCGACGGCGTGATCGAGTACGTGGACGCCCGCAAGATCACGGTCCGCTACGACGAGACGCCCGAGGACGCCGACGCCGCGTTTGAGGAGCCCGTCCGCACCTACGACCTGGTCAAGTTCCGCCGGACGAACCAGGACACGAACGTGACCCAGAAGCCCCGCGTCGAGGCGGGGATGAAGGTCAAGAAGGGCGACCTGCTGGCGGACGGCGCCAGCACCGAGAAGGGAGAGCTCGCGCTCGGCAAGAACGTGCTCGTCGCGTTCATGCCCTGGAAGGGCTACAACTTCGAGGACGCCATCGTGATCTCGGAGAAGGTGGTCAAGCAGGACATCTTCACCTCGGTTCACATCGAGGAATTCGACCACCAGGTCCGCGACACCAAGCGCGGTGAGGAGGAGCTGACTCGCGAGATCCCCAACGTCTCCGAGGAGGCCACCAAGGACTTGGACGAGCGTGGCATCGTCCGCATCGGCGCCGAGGTCGGGCCGGGCGACATCATCGTCGGCAAGATCACGCCCAAGGGCGAGACCGATCCGACGCCGGAGGAGAAGCTGCTCCGGGCCATCTTCGGCGATAAGGCCGGCGACGTCAAGGACGCTAGCCTCAAGGCCAAGCCGGGCATGAACGGCGTCGTGATCGACACGATGCTGTTCAGCCGCCGCAAGACCGACGCCATCACCAAGAAGGCGGAGGAGAAGCGGTTGGAGGAGATCAAGAAGCAGCTCGGCCGCGAGGTCGATGCGCTCCAGGCCTCGTTCTACGAGCGCTTCTTCCAACTCGTCGGCGCCAAGAAGGCCGGCGCGGCGGTCGAGTTGCGTGACGGGACCGTCGTGGTCTCCGAGGGCGGCAAGCTGACCAAGACGGCGCTCAAGGAGATCGAACCTGCCGACCTCAAGATCCGCCAGCCATACACCAACGACGACGAGACCAACCAGGCCGTCTGGAAGCTGCTCGCCAACTACCAGCGCCGCCACCAGGAGGTGACGGGTGCCGCTGAGCAGGAGGAGTACCGCATCCAGATGGGCGACGAGCTGCCCCCGGGCATCGTGTCGCTGGCCAAGGTCTACATCGCCAAAAAGCGCAAGCTGCAGGTCGGCGACAAGATGGCCGGCCGCCACGGCAACAAGGGCGTGGTGGCGAAGATCGTCCCCGAGGAGGACATGCCGTTCCTGGAGGACGGTACGCCGGTGGACATCTGCCTCAACCCGCTGGGCGTGCCGTCGCGCATGAACCTGGGCCAGATCTTCGAGACCCTTTTGGGCTGGGCCGGCGACAAGCTGGGCGAGACCTACGCCACGCCGGCGTTCGACGGGGCGTCGATGGACGACATCTCGGCCAAGCTGCGCGAGGCCGGGCTCCCCGAGGACGGCCGCGTCCAGCTGTTCGACGGCAACACCGGCGAGGCGTTCGACCAGAAGACGACCGTCGGGCAGATCTACATGCTCAAGCTGTCGCACCTGGTCGACGACAAGCTGCACGCCCGGTCCATCGGCCCGTACAGCCTCATCACCCAGCAGCCGCTGGGTGGCAAGGCGCAGTTCGGCGGCCAGCGCTTCGGCGAGATGGAGGTGTGGGCGCTCTACGCCTACGGTGCCTCCAACGTGCTGAGAGAGATCCTGACCGTCAAGTCGGATGACGTCCAGGGCCGCTCGAAGGCGTACGAGGCCATCGTCAAGGGCGACAACATCCCAGAGCCCAACGTGCCGGAGTCGTTCAACGTCCTGCTCCGCGAGATGCAGGGCCTGGGCCTCGAAGTCAAGATCGATTAGCGACGGGCGCCGACCGCTGGCGGACAGCCTCCGCCAGCGGGCCGGCCTCTCGCCCCGTCTCTAGTCCAACACATTACAGATCCAAAAAACATGGCGTTCGGAATCCAGCAGACTCAGCCGGCTCCCACCCAGTACAACTCGATCACCGTCAGCCTGTCGTCGCCCGAGAACATTCTCGAGCGGTCGTTCGGCGAGGTGCTCAAGCCCGAGACGATCAACTACCGCTCGTTCAAGCCCGAGAAGGACGGGCTGTTCTGCGAGAAGATCTTCGGCCCGGTCAAGGACTGGGAGTGCCACTGCGGCAAGTACAAGCGCATCCGCTACAAGGGCATCATCTGCGACCGCTGCGGCGTCGAGGTGACCCAGAAGTCGGTCCGCCGCGAGCGGTTCGGGCACATCACGCTGTCCGTGCCCGTCGTCCACATCTGGTACTTCAAGAGCCTGCCGAACAAGATCGGCGCGCTCTTGGGCATGAAGTCCAAGGACTTGGACCGGGTCATCTACTACGAGGCCTACGTCGTCGTCAACCCCGGCGGAGCGGTCGCCCTCGGCATCGAGCAGGGCACGCTGCTGACGGAGAACGAGTACTTCGACGTGCTCTACCAGATCCGCGAGGACAACAACCGACTGGCGGACGACGACCCCGAGAAGTTCGTGGCGATGATCGGCGGCGAGGCCGTCGAGGAGCTGCTCAAGCGGATGGACCTCGACTCGCTGGCGGTCGAGCTGCGCTTCCAGGCGCGGACCGAGACGTCGCAGGCGCGCAAGGCCGAGGCGTTGAAGCGCCTGGGCATCGTCGAGGGCTTCCGGGACTCGAACTCCCGGATGGAGAACAAACCGGAGTGGATGGTGATGAAGGTGGTCCCGGTGATCCCGCCGGAGCTGCGCCCGCTCGTCCCGCTCGAAGGCGGCCGGTTCGCCACGTCGGACCTCAACGACCTGTACCGGCGCGTCATCATCCGCAACAACCGGCTCAAGCGCCTGATCGACATCAAGGCGCCGGAGGTCATTCTCCGCAACGAGAAGCGGATGCTGCAGGAGGCGGTGGACTCGCTGTTCGACAACAGTCGCAAGGCCAATGCCGTCCGCAGTGACAGCAACCGCGCGCTGAAGAGCTTGAGCGACATGCTCAAGGGCAAGCAGGGCCGGTTCCGCCAGAACCTGCTCGGCAAGCGCGTCGATTACTCCGGCCGTTCGGTCATCGTCGTCGGCCCGGAGCTCCAGTTGCACGAGTGCGGCCTGCCCAAGCAGATGGCGGTCGAGCTGTTCAAGCCGTTCATCATCCGCAAGCTCATCGAGCGCGGCATCGTCAAGACGGTCAAGTCGGCCAAGAAGGTCGTGGACCGCCGGACGGCCGACGTGTTCGACATCCTGGAGAAGGTGATCGACGGGCACCCCGTCATGCTCAACCGCGCGCCGACGCTGCACCGCCTGGGCATCCAGGCGTTCCAGCCGGTGTTGATCGAGGGCAAGGCGATCCGCCTGCACCCGCTGGTGACGACGGCGTTCAACGCCGACTTCGACGGCGACCAGATGGCCGTCCACTTGCCGCTGTCGCACGACGCGATCCTGGAGGCGAGCATCTTGATGCTGGCGTCGCACAACATCATGAGCCCCGCGCACGGCGGACCGATCGCGGTCCCGTCGCAGGACATGGTCTTGGGCATGTACTACATGACCAAGGACCGCGCCGGCAAGAAGGGCGAGGGCATGACCTTCGGCTCGACGCGCGAAGTCCGCCAGGCCTACGACCAGGGGACCGTGGACCTGCACGCCCGGATCAAGCTGAAGCTGAACGAGGACACGTTCGAGGGCGACCACCAGGCGGGCACCGTGATCGACACGGCCGTCGGACGGGCGCTGTTCAACGACATCGTGCCTGCTGGCGTCGGCTACATCAACCAGGTGCTGACCAAGAAGAACCTCCGGGGCATCATCTCGGGCGTCTTCAAGGCGACCGACTTCCCCCAGACGGCCAAGTTCTTGGACCAGGTCAAGGACCTGGGCTTCGGGCAGGCCATGCTGGGCGGCCTAAGCTTCTCGTTGTCCGACATCGTGGTGCCGGACGCCAAGACCAAGCTGCTCAAGGACGCCGAGGACCGCGTGGACGAGATCCGCTCGAACTACGAGATGGGCTTCATCACCGAGGCCGAGCGCTACAACCAGGTCATCGACGTCTGGACGTCCACCAACAACGAGATCGCGACGGTCCTCTACGACGCGCTCCAGGAGGACGACGAGGGCTTCAACGCCATCTACATGATGGCCGACTCGGGCGCTCGTGGCTCGCGCGAGCAGATCCGCCAGCTGGGCGGGATGCGTGGGCTGATGGCCAAGCCGCAGAAGTCCCAGGCGGGCTCGGCCGGCGCGATCATCGAGAACCCGATCAAGTCCAACTTCAAGGAGGGCCTGTCGGTCGCCGAGTACTTCATCTCGACCCACGGTGCCCGCAAGGGACTGGCGGACACGGCGCTCAAGACCGCCGACGCCGGTTACCTCACCCGCCGACTGGTGGACGTGTCCCAAGACGTGTCGATCAAGATCCCGGACTGCGGTACGCTGCGCGGGGTCCGGATGGAGGCGCTGAAGGACAACGAGGACATCGTCGAGAGCCTGCGCGACCGCATCGTCGGCCGCGTCTCGGTCCACGACGTGCGCGATCCGGAGTCCGGTGACGTGTTGGTCCGTCGTGACGACATGATCACGGACGAAATCGCCGACGCGATCGCCGAGACGGCGCTGGACACGGTCGAGATTCGGTCGGTGCTGGCGTGCGAGGCCCTTCGCGGCGTCTGCGCGCTGTGCTACGGCCGCGACCTGGCCAACGGCCGGATGGTCCAAGCCGGCGAGGCGGTCGGCGTGATCGCCGCCCAGTCCATCGGCGAGCCCGGGACGCAGCTGACGTTGCGGACCTTCCACATCGGTGGCACCGCCAGCCGCATCGCGGCCGAGTCCACGATCGAGGCCAAGTTCGACGGCACCATCGCCTTCGAGAACCTGCGGACGGTCAAGTCCGGCACGGGCGCCGAGGCCAAGCAGATCGCCCTTGGGCGGTCGGGCGAGGTCCGGATCCTAGACGCCGACGGCAAGCAGCGCATCTCGTACACGATCCCCTACGGCGCCGACGTGGCCGTCAAGGAGAAGAAGAAGGTCAAGGCCGGTGACGTGATCGCGTCGTGGGACCCCTACAACTCGGTGATCATCGCCGAGACCGGGGGCACGCTGCGCTTCCAGGACATCATCGAAGGCACCACCTACCGCGAGGAGTCGGACGAGCAGACCGGCTTCCGCGAGAAGGTGATTACCGAGACGCGCGAGCGCTCGCTGACGCCGGCGCTGGTGATCGAGGGCAAGGGCGGCCGGGAGTACACGATGCCGGTCCGCGCCCGTCTCCAGGTCACCAACGGCGACGACATCAAGCCGGGCCAGATCCTGGCCAAGCTGCCCCGCCAGACGGCCGGCACCCGGGACATCACGGGCGGTCTGCCGCGCGTGATCGAGTTGTTCGAGGCCCGCCAGCCGTCCGACCCCGCGGTCGTGACGGAGATCGACGGCGTCGTTTCCTTCGGTGGCCGTAAGCGCGGCAGCCAGGAGGTGATCGTGACGTCGCGGGACGGCGCGACCGAGAAGACCTACCTGGTCTCGCTCGGCAAGCACTTGCTGGTCCACGAGAACGACTTCGTCCGCGCGGGTGAAGCCCTCTCCGACGGCCAGATCTCGCCGCAGGACATCCTGGCGATTCTTGGGCCTACGGCGGTCCAGGAGTACCTGGTCAACGAGGTCCAGGAGGTCTACCGCTTGCAGGGCGTCGGCATCAACGACAAGCACATCGAGGTGGTCGTCCGCCAGATGATGCAGAAGGTCCGGATCTCCGACCCCGGCGACACGCCGTTCCTGGAGGACAACCTGGTCGACCGCCTAGCGCTGGAGAAGAAGAACGACGAGCTGTACGACTCCTTCGTGGTGACGAACAACTCGGAGTCCGAGCTCAAGATTGGCGAGATCATCTCGCGGCGTCAGCTGCGGGATACGAACTCCGGTCTCAAGCGCGAGGACAAGCCCGAGATCGAGGTCCGCGACGCCCAACTGGCGGTGGCGGAGCCCGTGCTCCTGGGGATCACCCAGGCCGCTCTGGCGACCGACTCGTTCATCTCGGCGGCCTCGTTCCAGGAGACCACCAAGGTGCTGACCGAGGCGGCCATCTCGGGCCGGGTCGACCACCTGCTCGGTCTCAAGGAGAACGTCATCATCGGGCACCTCGTCCCGGCAGGCACCGGTCTGCGCGACTACCGCGACGTCGTCGTCGGGAGCCGCCAGGAGCTCGAAGCGCTCCAGGCAACCAACGACGCGCTCGACCGCGGCATGGGCGACGGCGCCGACATCCTGGGCACGCCCGACGTGGGCGGCGCCGACGACGAGACGCTGGCCGAGATCAACCGCCGCCTGGGCTAAGCCGCGGGGGCAGACGACCGGACGCCCCGGCTGCAGCGATGCGGCCGGGGCGTTCTTACGTTCTAACCCCCAAGGCGGGGACCTACGACTCGGACCTGTTCCGGAACACGAGCGCCGGGACAACGGAGCCGACAAAGCCGGACACGCCGGCGGCGGTAGCGGCCGCGACGTACGAGCCGTCGTCGATGACGACCAGAAGGCCGAGCATCACGAGCGCTGTGAGGGCGAGCTGAGCGGCGAGTTGGGAGCGCGGAGGCATCGGTCACCAAGAGGTCGTCGGTGGAGTGTACGGAGACAACGGACGGACCGTACCCGGCGCCGCGCTCTACCCCCACGCTGGCGGATGCCCTCCGCCAGTCAGGCGCCGTCGGGTTTGGCCGGGGCGGGGGCAAGGGCCTACCTTCGGCTAAAACCGCTGCAGAATCGATGAAACGACTCCTCTTGCTCTCCCTCGCCCTGGCTTTCGCCGCGTGCGACAACACGGCTGAAGCGGACCTCGTGACCCCCGCGCCCGGTTTCGAAGCCAGCGTCACCGGCGCCTTCTCAGCCTCGCTGAGCGGCGACGCCGGCACGCGCGACATCGAGGGGACGGGGATCGCCGTCCCGATTGCTGAGGGCGACGCCGGGCAGTCCCTCACCGTGCTCCAACTCGTCGACGGAGACACCGACGACGCCTTCGTCCTGATCGGTTTGACCGAGAGCAACCTCGCGCCGGGCACCTACAACGTCGATACGATCTCGGGGGACGGGCTGGCGGACGAGTTCCTGATCGCCTACCGCTACCCCGTGGCCGGCGGCACGTTCAAGACGGAAGCCGTCGCGTTCGCCGAGACCGGGTCCCTCACCGTCACCCGAGCCGACGGCGACGTGATCGCGGGCTCGTTCGCCTTCGAGGGCCGAGCGCTCGCGCGCGACGGCTCCCGGCAAGCTGGCGAGATTTCGGTCGAGGCCACGTTCAACGCCGAGGTCCGCGAGATCGAACGGGGCGGCACTCGGTAATCCCAGACGCCGCGGCCGGGCTGGGATACTGCTGCTTCGGGGAGTAGGCCGGTTCGACGGGTCCCGCACTGGTTGTTGCGCCTCGCCAGTGGGACGAACGCGAAAACGCCCCCGGCGCACTGGGCACCGGGGGCGTGTGCTGAAATGAGCGACGGCTACTTGCTGTCGCTATCGCCGCGGCCAGTCTCGGCCTGCAACTCCTCGATCTTCTTGGATGCGTCGGCCTTGTTGAGGTCGTTGTAGTCCTCCGGGTTGTGGCCAGCCTGCTGGGCCAACGTGTGGAGGTACGAGCGCTGGGCGCCCGTCATCTCCTCGTCGCCGGTCGTCCAGTTGTCCGGGTCCTTCTGGGCGTTGGTGGAGGTGTCGTTCTGGTCCTGGGGGGTTGCCATGGGAGTGGGGGAGGGGTGGAGTGGAAGCCCTTAAGGTCGGGGCGGGGTCCGACACCGGCGTGTCACCCGGAGAGCCCTGATCACCTGCGCCACTGGCGGAGGGTGTAGGCGAGGCTACCCGTAGACCGCCGCCGCCTGGCGGTACATCTCGGCGTGCAAGTCGGCCGTGGCCGCCGCCAGCGTCTCGGGCGCCTGGCCGGGCGTGCGCCGCGCGGCGTAGCCGCCCGAAAGCAAGAGGCACAGCGGCACGTCGGCCGCCTTCACGGTCTCGCAGACGTAGCGGTCCCGCACGGCCAGCCCGTTGCGCGACAGGGACAAGCGGCCGAAGCGGTCGTCCTCGACTACGTCCACGCCTCCCAAGTAGACGACCAGGTCCGGGTCTGACTGGCGGAGCGCGTCGGGCAAGATGTCAGCCAGGATCGAGAGGTACTCGGCGTCGCCGGTGCCGTCCGCCAGCCCCACGTCCTGAGTCGAGGGCGGCTTCTCGAAGGGGAAGTTGCGGGCGCCGTGGACCGACAGCGTGTAGACGCCGCCGGCGGGCCAGGCGCGGTCGCCGCCGAAGTACGACGCGGTCCCGTTGCCCTGGTGCACGTCGAGGTCGACGACCAGCGCGCGGCGGACCCAGCCGGAGCGCCGGAGCACGCGCAACGCGACGGCGACGTCGTTGAGCACGCAGAACCCCTCGGCGCGGTCGGGCATCGCGTGGTGCGTGCCGCCGGCCAGGTTGCCCGCGACGCCGTCCATCACCGCCATCAGGCACGCGTTGATCGTCCCCTGGACGGCCAGCCGGCTCCGCCGCACGAGCGCCGGGCTCCACGGCAAGCCCATCCGCCGGACCTCCGCCTTGGTCATCGTGCCGCCGGCCAGCGCGTCGAGGTAGCGCGCGGTGTGGACCAGTCTCAGATCCGCCCACTCGGCTTCGCGCGGCTCGACAATCTCGGCGGCGCGGATCACGCCCTCCGCCAGCAGCAGGCCGTGCAGCGCCGCGAACTTCGACATGGGGAACGCGTGGCCCTCCGGGAGTGGGACGACGTAGCCCGGGTGGTACGAGACCCGCAAGTGCTACGGGCCGCCGTCGGGGCGGGGCGCGATCAGGGTCTCGACCGCCTGCTCAGCCGCGATGCCGGCGCGGCGGGCGGCGATAAACTGGTCGAACGGCGTCGTCTCGTAGGCTTCCTCCTTGACGTACTGCAGCGTGTAGAGGAACGTCTCGGGGTCGGTGAAGCCCGGCATCTTGGTGATCATCGAGCCGTCGTTGTCCACGAACACCGACGTGGGCGTGCCCGAGATGCCCATCGCGTTGCCTAGCTCGACTCCCGTTACCGAGACGTCGAAAAACTGGACCTGGGTCGTGTCCTCCAGGTTGAGCCGCGCCGGCGCGAAGTGCTCGTTGACGTAGGCCTGGACGGCGTCGTCGGTGAACACCTCGTTGTCGAACCGTACGCAGTACCCGCACCACGAGGCGTAGCCGTAGACCAGGATCAGCTTGTCCTCTGCCTGGGCGTCGGCAATGGCGGCCTCCAGCGAGACCCAGTCGGGCGCGTCCTCGGGGATGACGGACGCGTCGCGCTGCGCCTGGGCGACCGCGGGGAGCGCCAGCAAGGCGAGGAGCAGGAGTCGGATCATGGCAGCAGGCGGTCGGTGAGGGCGCGGAAGGCGAGGCGGCCCCGGTCCCAGGAGTAGCCGTTGAGGACGCCGGCGGCGCGGGCCGACCACTCGGCGCGGAGCCCAGGGTCGAGCGACTGGCGGAGCGCGTCGGCGACGGCGGAGGGGTTGGAGGGGTCGGCGAGGACCCCGACGCCTTGGCTTAGGACAGCGCGGATCTCGGGGAGCGGGCTGGCCAGAACGGGCACGTCGGCCGAAAGGTACTCGAACAGCTTGTTGGGTAGGCTCAGGCGCAGGCTCTCGGTGACGGGCTCGATGAGGCAGGCGCCCAGGTCGGCGCCCGGCGTCAAGGCCGCGAGCCGGTCGGGCGGGACGAACGGGTGCACGACGAGCCGGTCGCCGAGATCCTTTCCCGACGCCCGGAGCTCGTCCTCCAGCGCGCCCTCCCCGATCAGCACCAGTCGGACGCCGCCCACGGCTTTGGCGGCTCCGATCAGCGTCTCCAGCCCGCGTCCGCGCCGGAACAGCCCTTGGTAGAGCACCACCAGGCGGCCGTCGTCGGGCAGACCAAGCGCCTGCTTGAGCTCGCCCCGGTCGCGCTGACGGTTCGGCTCCGGCGCGTTGAACAGAACCGTCGGGCGCGCCACGCCCGTCGTCTCCGCCAGTCGGTCGGCGATGCCGTCGCTGACGGTGAGCACGGCGTCGGCGCGGCCGATGTACCGGCGCTCGACGGCCCGCCAGACGGCCGAGACCCAGGGGCGCCCGGCCGACGAGTCGAGGGCGGCGTACAGCTCGCGGGAGTCGTAGACCAAGGCGCCGCCCCACCGCTCGGCCGCCGCCGCCAGCGCGGGCAGCACGTACAGGTCGCTGGCGAGGTACAAGCCCGCCGGCCGTGCCCGGCCGGCGGCGGCGATGGCGCGGTGGGCGGACCAGAACGCAGCCGGCCCCGTGCCCGCCACGTCGAGCACCGTGACCGCGACGCCGGGCACAGCGTCCGGGTCGCGGGGCGGTGCGGTCTGCAGCACCTCGGTCTCGACCCCCATCGCGGAGAGCTCGCGCAGTTGGCGGAGCGCGCGCGACGACCCCGTCACGTCGCCGACGAGCGCGAAAACGGCGGTGCGGCCGAGCAGCCGGGCGTGGGGCAAAGAGGGGGCCTGAGAGACCAGAAGGGCGGCTGCGGCGTATGTTACCGACCGGACGGACGGGTCGCGTGTGCGCCCCGGACGCCGGCTCACCCAGCACACATTTGATCGCTCGTCGCATCCTGTTCGGGCTCGCCGCCTTGGCGGTCGTCGTCTTGCTGGGCTTGCCCATCCTGCGCTCGCTCCAACCCGACCGGGCTCCGGAGCGGACTGTGCAGACCCGAACGACGGCCGCGCCGGCCAACGTCGAGACGGTCCAGATCGGCGCCGAAGGGCCGCCGCCCGCCGCCGCCAGCGACGTCCCCGACCTCGTCGACATCAGCCGCCAGTCGGTCGCGGTCGCGAAATCGGTCGAGTCGGCCGTCGTCTACGTCGAGGTCGAGTTGGGGGCCGGGTTCGGGCGGGAGGCGACCGAGGCCGGCTCCGGCGTCGTGATCTCGCCGGCGGGCTACGTGCTGACGAACGCGCACCTGGTGCTCCGCGCCGAGCGCGCCCGGGTGTTCTTCCCGGCCGAGAAGCGCGAGTTCCGCGCCGAGATCGTCGGGCGCGATCCGACCACGGACATCGCCGTGCTCCGCCTGCTGGAGGTGGGCGTCGGCGACGACGACCCGCTGCCCGTCGCATCGCTCGGGGACTCCGACGCGCTCGAAGTGGGCGAGTGGGTGATGGCCGTCGGGAGCCCGTTCCGCCTGCGCAACACGTTCACGTCCGGCATCGTGTCGGCCCTGGGGCGGGGCTCGATCAACGCGATCCAGAACGACTTCGCCATCGAGGACTTTATCCAGACCGACGCCGCCATCAACCCCGGCAACTCAGGCGGGGCGCTGGTGAACCTGCGCGGCGAGGTGGTCGGCATCGTGACCGCCATCGCGTCCGAGAGCGGGTACTCGGCCGGCTACGGGTTCGCGGTCCCGATCAACCTGGCGCGCGTGGTGGCCGAGGACTTGATCCGGTACGGCGAGGTCCGGCGCGGCTACCTCGGCGTCGAGGTGGACGGGTTGACCCGGGCGGACGCGCGCGAAGTCGAGTTGGACGGCATCCGGGGCGTTCGCGTGCTGGGCGTCGTCAGCGGCGGCCCGGCGGCCCGGGTGGGGATGCGCCAGGGCGACGTCCTGCTTGAGGTGGGCGGGCGCGCGGTCAACGAGCCCAACCAGTTCCAGAGCCGCATGGCGATGTACTCGCCCGGCGAGCGCGTCTCGCTGACGATCTGGCGCGGGGGCTCTGAGCGGACCCTGCGCACGACGCTCGTGGACCCGCGCGACCCGTCGCTGGGGAACTGGTTCTCCAGCACGCCCGACCCGCCGGTCCGGGCGCAGCCCCAGCCGTCCGAGAACATCGCCCGGTCGGAGGCGCCCGACTGGGGCGTCCGCTTCCGGGACCTCACGGGGGCGGAGCGCCGCCGGTTCGCCGGCGGCGCCTTGGTGGAGTCCATCGAGCCCGGCAGCGCCGCCGAGCTCGACGGCCTGCCCCGGGGCACGGTCGTGATCGAGGTCGAGAACCGCCCGGTCGCGACGGCCGAGGAGGCCCGCCTCGCGCTCGCCCGCCAGGCACGCGAGGACCGCCCGGCGCTGCTCCGCGTGCGCCGCCCCGACGGGCGGACGGCGTTCTACGACCTCGCCTCGCCGTTCGTGGACTGACCCCGCCGCGCTGGCGGACCGCCTCCGCCAGTGGGAGGGGGGAGGGGTCTTGTGACGTTGGCTAAGTCCGTTATTGAATCCGCCGTCGCCTCGCTCCGGCGTTTCTAAACTTCCCTGTCTCCTCTCCGCCTGCGGCTGGCGGGCGGCCTCCGCCGGCGGGACCTTGCCGTCTCCACCTCGCGCGACATGGGCCTCCGATACTTGACCGCCGGCGAATCGCACGGCCCCGCCCTCGTCGGCATCGTCGAGGGGATGCCCGCCGGCGTGCCCGTCGTCCCGGCCGACGTCAACGAGCACCTGGGCCGCCGCTGGCTCGGGTTCGGGCGCGGGGGCCGCGCCAAGGTCGAGCGCGACCAGATCGAGGTGCTGGGCGGCATCCGGTTCTCGCACACGATGGGGAGTCCGGTCGCGATGCTGCTGCACAACGCGGCGTTCGAGAAGGACCGCGCGGGCTGGCCCGAGAAAATGGCCGTCGAGGGGGCGGGCGAGGGCATCGAGCGCGTCACGCTGCCGCGCCCCGGCCACGCCGACCTGGTGGGCGCCCAGAAGTACGGCTTCGACCGCCCGCCGCTGGGGCCGGACGTGCGGCCCGTCATCGACCGGTCCTCGGCGCGCGAGACCGCGATGCGCGTCGCGTGCTGCTCGGTCGCGCGCCAGATGCTGCGCGCGCTGGGCATCGAGGTCGGCAGCCACGTCGTCCGCCTGGGCGAGGTGGGGCTGGACGACCCCGCCGACTGGACCGAACAACGCGACGCGCTGCTGGCGGAGGGCGGCGCTCGGGCGCTCTACCTCGCCGCCGACCAGTCGGACGTGCGGATGCTCGACCCCAACCTGTCAGACCGCGCCGTCGAGCACATCAAGGCGACCAAGAAGGCCGGCGACACCCTGGGCGGGGTCTACGAGGTCGTCGCGACCGGCATGCCCGTCGGGCTGGGCAGCTACGCCCAGGGCGACCGCCGGCTGGACGGGCGGCTGGCGCAGGCCATCCTGTCGATCCAGGCCCAGAAGGCCGTCGAGGTGGGCGACGGGTGGCTGGCGGGGCGGCGCCCGGGGTCCGAGATCCACGACCCCATCACCCGGGACGCGTCGGACGGCGCGCCGCGCTGGGGCCGCACGTCGAACCACGCCGGCGGCGTCGAGGGCGGCATCTCGAACGGGATGCCCTTGATCGTGCGCGGGACGATGAAGCCGATCCCGACGCTGATCAAACCCCTCAACACCGCGGATTTGGAGAGCGGCGAGGCCCAGCCGACGCGCTACGAGCGCAGCGACGTCACGAGCGTCCCGGCCGCCAGCACCGTCGCCGAGGCGACCGTCGCCTGGGAGATCGCCGTCGCCCTGCTGGAGCGCTACGGCGGCGACACGTTCCAGGCGTTGCAGGAGCGCGTCGAGGCGGACCGAGCCCGGGGGCTGTAGCGTCGTCCGTCGGAGACCGCGCGCCGGGGTACTTTGCGCGCGCTCGTGCCGTTCGTTCCGCCATGCGACTCCTGCTCCCGCTCCTGCTCGCGCTGCTGGCGATGCCCGCCTCGGCCCAGCTCAAGACCTCCGACGTGGTCCAGTGGCGCGTCCGCGCCGATCGCGCCGAGGCGGGCGAGACCGCCCGCGTCGTGCTCGACGCCCAGGTCCGGCCGGGCTGGCGGCTGTACGCGATGGAGTCGCCGGTCGGCATCCCGCTGTCGCTCGCGCTCGACCCGTTGCCGGCCGGGCTCACCGCCGGCGCGCTCCGCCAGTCGCAGGCGCGCCAGGGCTACGACCCCGCCTTCGAGTCCGACTACCCGTACTTCGCCGAGCGGGCGCGTCTGGTCCAAGCCGTTCGGGTGGGGGAGGGCGCGCGGCCCGGCGAGCGCGAGGTGACGGGCACGCTGCGGTACGCCGTCTGCGACGACTCCGTCTGCCTGCCGCCGACGCGCACGACCTTCCGCGTGGACCTGGTGGTGGAGTAGCGCACGTCGCCGTGGGGCTGGTGAGGCTGGCCGCCGGGTGCCGGCTCGTGCCGGCCCAGTCAGTCGGCCGTCCGATGGACAGGCGGAGTCGGCTCCGGTCTCAGATGATGTAGACCTGCCGGCGCGGTCCCCAGGCTCGGTTTGAAGGCGCAGCTTTGGCACGTGGGGCGGGCATCCCGCTTCCGGCTGCGCCTAGCGTTGCCCCCACAAGTCCGGCCGGTGGGGGCACTCGACGGCCGGTTCCGCTCGGACTCCCGCTGGGGCTGAGGGTCAAGGCGTCGACGTGGGTCGTAGAGGCCGCGGGGACGGGGGCTCCTCAACTGGCGCCAGCGGCCCGCACCGGCCACCGGAGCATTCGCTCGGGGCAGACCCACGGCGGTGCTCCGGGCGTGGTCGCGCGTGGCGCCGAAGCGTTGCTGGCGGCGGTTGCTGTCGTGGGTGGGAGCCACCCCGCGCGACTCGGTAAACCGTGCCAGCGGAGCGGGTTGGCTAGATAGAGGGCAGAACGGGCCCGTCATCATCCCTTCATCAGGTGGTGTTAAGCGGCAACTCGGGAGCGTCGATATCAAAGCCCTAGAGATTCCGCCGTGTACCTCTAGCCCCTCACTGCTATGCACCGTCTCTTGCTGCTGTCCTCCTTCCTGCTGCCCGTCCTGATGCTGTCAGCCTGCGACACCGTGGGCGTCGACGCGCCGCCCGTCGCGGACGCGCCGGCGTGGGGCGCGATGCTGACCGCCGTCAACGACGTGCGTGCCCAGGGCGCGACGTGCGGCGGCGAGTGGCGCGCGCCGGCCAAGCCGCTGGTCTGGGACGCGCGCCTGGAGACGGCGGCTCGGCACCACGCCCGGGACATGGCCGAGCACGACCACTTCGGCCACCGCGGCACGGACGGGTCGCGGACCGGCGAGCGCGTGCGCAAGGCGGGCTACGACTGGCGGATCGTGGGCGAGAACCTGGCCCGCAACCAGACCTCCGTGCGCCAGGTGATCGGGGACTGGCTGGAGAGCCCGTCGCACTGCCGCCAGCTGCTGGCGCCCGACGTGCTGGAGATCGGCGCGGCCGAGGTGGACGGGTACTGGACCCAGGTGTTCGCCGTCGCGCGCTAGCCCGCCGCCGCCAGGCCGGCCAGCCGGCCTGTCGCCCAGGCCCACTGGAAGTTGTAGCCGCCGATCGGGCCGAAGGCGTCCAGCACCTCGCCGGCGAAGTAGAGCCCGGGCTGGTGACGGCTCTCCAGCGTGCCCGTGTGGACCTCGGAGAGGGCGACGCCGCCGCCGGTGACCTCGGCCTTCTTGTAGCCCTCGTCGCCGGTCCACGGCACGCGGTAGGCCGTCAGCGACTCGATCAGCCGCAGGCGCTCGTCGCGGCGCAGGTCGGCACGCGCGCGGTCGGCGGGGACGTCGGCGTCGTGCATCAGGCGGTCCGCCAGTCGGGCGGGGAGCGTGGCGCGCAGGGTGGTGGCGACCAGGCCGCGTCCGGGCTCGGTCAGCGCGTCGTGCCACGCGTCGGCCGACTGCTCGGTCCAGCGGACCTCGACGGGCGCGTGCTCGCCCTGGGCGCTGGCGAGCGCGGTCAGGTGCGAGACGTTCAAGACGGCCGGCCCGCTGTAGCCGCGGTGCGTGAACAAGAACCCGCCCGACGTCGAGAACGCCCCGCGGCCTTGGGGCACACGGACGTAGGCGTCCGGGACCGAGACGCCGGCGAGGTCGGCGTGGGGCGCTGGCGCCGCGGTGAGCGGCGCGAGCGCGGCGTAGGTCGGCTCGACCTGGTGCCCCGTCCGTTGGGCGAGCGCCAGCCCCCACCCGTCGCTGCCGGTCTTGGGGACGGACAGCCCGCCCGTCGCCACGATCACCGCCCGGGCCGTCACCTCCGATCCGTCGCCCAGCCCGATCCGCCAGCCCCCCGGCGCGGCGTCCAGGCTGGCGACCGTCGTCGAGAACCGGAAGTCCGCGCCGGACTGGCGGGCGGCGTCCACGAGCCCGTCGCGGACGTCGGTGGCGCGGTTGGAGACGGGGAACAGCTTGCCGGTCTCGGGTTCGAGCGCGAGGGGGATACCGAGGTCGTGCTCGAAGAAGTAGCGCTGGTCCTGGAGAGGCCACGACTCCAGGATGCGGCGCAACAGGCGGCGCGAGGAGGCGGTCACAAAGAGATCGGCGTCGGAGGCGGAGGGGAGCACGTTGCACCGGCCGCCGCCGGAGACCACGATCTTCTTGCCGCCCTGCCGCGTCTTCTCGATGACCAAGGTCGCGGCGCCGGCGCGCGCGGCGAAGACGGCGGCGGTCAAGCCGGCCGCGCCTCCGCCGATCACGACGACGTCTAGGGCAGGGGAGGAGTCGGACATGCCGCAAGGTCCGGCCAGGCGGTCCGCCAGTGGGAGGAGGCCCGTCCAAATCGGAGTGTGAAGCCGTCCGCACGGCCTCTCCGCTCGATCTGTGCACGTCCCGGACCGGGTCCGGCTAGATTGGGTGCGTTGGGACAGACGAAGCCTCCGACCCCGGTGGGGTCCGCCTGGAAGGGCAGAGGCGGAGCCAGGCATCGAACGAGAGATTCCGCACGGAGCGGGCGTCGAAGCGTGGACAGCGCGGTGGAAACGCCGCCGGACAACGCCCTTCGCGCCACGATTCCAGCGGCTTGCCGCCTCTCTCTTGCTGTCCGCCAGGCGGACCGATGCCATGACGTTTTCCGACCTCGACCTCGTCCCCGAACTGACCGACACGGTCGCCGAGCTGGGCTACGAGTCGCCCTCGCCCATTCAGGAAGCCCTGATCCCGGTCCTGCTCTCCGGCCGCGACGCCATCGGCCAGGCCCGCACCGGGACGGGCAAGACGGCCGCCTTCGCGCTGCCGGCGCTCCACAAGATCGCCAGTCAGGAGCGCGGCACGCCCCGCATCCTGGTCCTGGCTCCGACGCGCGAGCTGGCGGTCCAGGTGTCGAGCGCGATCTACACCTACGGCAAGAAGCTCGACATCCGCGCGCTCCCCATCACCGGCGGCCAGCCGTACGGGAAGCAGATCCAGCGCATCCGACGCGGCGTGGACGTCGTGGTCGCCACGCCCGGACGGCTGGTGGACCTCATCGGGCAGGGCGCCATCGACCTCAGCCAGGTCCAGACCGTGATCCTGGACGAGGCCGACGAGATGTTCTCGATGGGCTTCGCCGACGACCTCGACGCCATCTTCGACGTGCTGCCCGACGAGCGCCAGACGGCGCTGCTGTCGGCGACGATGGCGCCGGCCGGTCAAGCGGCTGGCCCAGCGGCGCTTGAACAACCCCGAGACGATCTCGGTGACCGACGGCGACCGCACGGCCGCCGCCATCGAGCAGCGCGGGTACTACGTCAACGGCCGCGACAAGCTGGCGGCGCTGGTGCGGCTTTTGGAGACGGAGGACGTGACGAGCGCGCTGTGCTTCGTCCGCACCCGAGCAGGCGCCAGTCGGCTGGCGGCTGACCTGTCCCGGCTCGGGTTCGCGGCCGAGGAGATCTCCGGCGAGCTGAGCCAGGCCCAGCGGACGTCGGTCCTGGGCCGGTTCAAGAACCAGGACGTCCGGATCCTGTGCGCCACCGACGTCGCCGCGCGCGGGCTCGACATCGACCACGTCTCGCACGTGTTCAACGTCGACTTGCCCCACGACCCCGAGGCCTACGTCCACCGCGTCGGGCGGACCGGCCGCGCCGGCCGCGATGGCATCGCGCTGTCGCTGGTGACGCCCCAGGACCGCGGCCTCTTGCGCCGCGTCGTCCGCGCCGCGGGCCGCGACATCCCCCAGGCCGAGCTTCCGTCGGTCGAGGACGTGCAGGCGATCCGCGCCCAGCGCCTGCTGGCGGACGTGTCCGCGTCGGTCGACGACATCTCCGACGCCGACCGCGGCATGGTCCTCGACCTGGTCGCCGACGGCCGGGACCCGATGGAGGTGGCCGCCGCCGCCTTCGCGCTGGCGCGGCGCGAGCGCAACGAGGCGCCGCTCTACGACATCCAGACGCCCGGCGCCCGGCGCGGGCCGTCGAACCGGCCCTCTCACAATCCCCGCCAGCGGGACCGGGGTGGGCGCCACGACGACGCGGGCTACACCAAGCTGGTGCTCGACGCGGGCTACGACGCGGGCGTGCTGCCGGGCCAGGTGGTCAGCGCCATCGCGCGCACGGCGGACATCCCGGGGAGCGCGCTGGGCAAGATCGACATCCGCGACTCGGTGACGCTGGTGGACGTGCAGGCCAACCTGGCGGACCGAGTGCTGGCGCAGTCGGGCGACTTGCGGTTCGGCAAGCGGCTGGCGCAGATCGAGCGGGTCTAGCCCAGCCCCCGCTGGCGGCCGACGCCGCCAGTGGGGCAGGGGGATGGTATAGAAACCGTGAGGGGCTCGGTATGTGGACGTTTGCCTCTACTATAGGGGCTCCATCTACTGACCGACATGCGTCTCCTCGCCCTCTCCGTCGCCGTCCTCGTGGCCCCGGCCTCGGCCCAGAGCCTGCCCGACTCGCCGGCGTCGCCCGCGCCCGCAGCCCAGTCCAGCGCGCCCCCCCCGGCACCCGGCGGCGGAGGCGGGACCCCCCCGGTGCAGGTCCCGCCACCGGAGAGCGCCACAGTCTCGTTTGACCCAGCCGCTGCGTCAACGGCAGAAGACGAGACGTACACCGCCAACGCCTTCCTCTACACCCTCGTCAACTCGGACGGGGACGACTCCAACAACCCGGCGGCATCGGGAACGGTCGCGATCACGAGCGACAACGGCGACGAGATCGCGTCGTTCTCAGCGTCGTACGACTTTTCCGAAGGAACGCTGGACGGCTCGACTCGGGCGTTCAGTGCCACGCCAGTGGACGACATCGTATTCGCAGGCGATCGGGAGGTCGAGTTCACGCTTGCAGCGACGACACAGAACGAGTCGTCCGAGAACACGCTCACGCTCACCATCACCGAGGACGAGGCAACTCCCGCGCCTACTCTTGTGATCAACGAGATTCTGGCAGACCCCGACACCAACGACGGAGACGCCAACGGGGACGGAGTCGTCGGCACGACCGACGATGAGTTCTTAGAGCTGGTGAACGTGACGGTCGCGGACCTGGACATCTCCGGGTACACCGTCTCGGACGCGGTCAGCCTGCGGCACACGTTCGCCTCTGGTACAGTCATCGAGAGCGGCGCGGCCATCATCGTGTTCGGGGGGGGGACCCCGACGGGTTCGTTCGGCGGCGCTGCGGCGGTCGTCGCCTCGACCGGCTCTCTCGGCCTCAACAACAGCAGCGACACGGTGACCCTGGCCAATGGGGCTGGCGGGAGCATCGAGACCGTGACGTATGGGGGAGCGGCGGGAGACAACCAGTCCATCGCGCGGGACCCCGACCTCACCGGCGCCTTCGTCAAGCACTCGTCGATCGCGAGCAACCCCGCGTTGTTCTCGCCCGGCGTTCGCAACGTGGACGGCCAGCCGTTCATCAACGGCGGCATTGAAACCGTCACGCAGCAGCCGGACGACCTCGCGGGCTACCGCCTGCTCTCCGCTCCGGTCCTGAGCTACACCGTCGGCGACCTTGCCGAGCTCAACCTGGTGCAGGGCGTCGCGGGCCAGTACCCGGACGGCGAGGACAACGTGTTCACCGGCTACACGCCCTCCACCAACGACGCGAACGACGACACCTACGTCCCGGCCACCTCGACGGCCGACGTGCTGGAGCCGGGCCGCGGGTTCTTCTGGTACCTCTTCGACAACGACGTCGTGCCCAACCCGAACTCGTTCGGCGGCGGTACCAGCCGGAGCTACGATCTTGCTGGCCGCCCCTTCTCGGCCACGGGCCCGGTCATCGGATCCAGCATCTCGCGGACGTTCCCGGAGAGCGCCAACGGGTTCTACATGGTCGGCAACCCGTTCGGGCAGACGTTCGAGACCGACAACCTGAGCTACAACGGCACCGGCACGCTGGCGACCACGCTGCAGGCGTACGACCCGACGACGGGCTACCAGCCCATCACGATTGCCGCCGGGACGTACCTCGCCACGTGGCAGGGCGTCTTCGCTGAGGTGTCCGGCGGCACCGGCACCGCTCAGTTCGACTTCGCCTTCGACGCGTCCGACGCCGGGAACCCAGCGACCTTCTACGGCCGCCAGGCCAGCACCGTGCTGGCGCTGGCGCTGGACGGCGAGTTGGACTCCGGCGTCGAGGTCCACGACCGAGCCGCCTGGGTGGACCTCAGCGCAGAGGGCACGTCGGGGTGGGACCGCCGCGACGCCTCCAAGCTGATCCCGCCGTCCGCGGACTTCGCGCTGATCGCGCCCGTCGGCACGCGCGACGGCTCGGCGTACCGCCAGGCGGTGCTCTCGCTGGGCGACGCCTTGTCGGGGACCGTCGAGGTACCGCTCGCCTTCCGGAGCACCGGCGCGGGCACGTTTACCATCACGCCGACCGGCCTCGCCTCGCTCCCCAGCGGGACGACGGCGACGCTCGTTGACCTCGTCGGCGCCACGTCGGTCGCGCTCGTTGAGGGCCAGGCCGTGACGTTCTCCGCCCCGGCCGGCGACTGGGCGGAGCGGTTCACGCTCCAGCTTACGGCCGCCTCCACGGCTGGCGAGGACGCCCCGGACGGCGTCGACGTCGGCACGGTCCGCCCGAACCCGTCCGCCGGCTCGGCCCGACTGGTCGTTCGCACGGGCGGCGCCGAGGCCATGACGGCGACGGTGTACGACGCGCTGGGCCGCCAGGTCGCCGTCGCCTTCGACGGCGTGGCGACGGGCGAGACCACGGTGGCGCTGCCGGCGGGCCTGGCCCCGGGCGTCTACGTCGTCCGCGTCCAGGGCGCGACGTTCGGCGAGAGCCGCCAGTTCGTCGTGACGCGCTAGCGCCTCCGGCGTAGGATCGCGCAGCGGGCGCGGGGCTCTGGTCCCGCGCCCGCTCGGCGTTCAGGGCGGCCGGCGGTCTTAGATTGCGGCCGCACCGCATCAGCCCCATGCCCCAGGTCGATTCGTCCTCTCGCGTCTACGTGGCTGGGCACCGGGGGCTGGTTGGCTCCGCGGTGATGCGCCGACTGGCGGAGGCCGGCGTCGAGACCATCGCACGCACGCGTGACGAGCTCGACCTGCGCGACGGTGCCGCCGTCGAGACGTTCTTCGACGCCGAGTCCCCGACGCACGTGGTGCTGGCTGCGGCCAAGGTGGGCGGCATCCTGGCCAACGCGACGCACCCCGCCGACTTCGTCGCGGACAACCTCGCCATCGCCCTCAACGTCATCCAAGCCGCCCACGAATCGGGCGTGGGTACGCGCGGGCGGCTGGTCTTCCTGGGGTCGTCGTGCATCTACCCCCGGCTGGCACCCCAGCCGATGCGCGAGGAGCACCTGCTGACGGGCCCGTTGGAGCCGACCAACCGCCCCTACGCCATCGCCAAGATCGCCGGTGTCGAGCTCGCGGAGTCGCTGCACCGCCAGCACGGCGACGACATGGTGAGCCTGATGCCGACCAACCTCTACGGGCCGGGCGACAACTTCGACGACACGAGCAGCCATGTGCTCCCGGCGCTCATGGCCCGGTTCGAGCGCGCCCGCCAGTCCGGCACCGGCGAGCCCGTCACCGTCTGGGGCTCGGGCACCCCCCGCCGTGAGTTCCTCTACTCCGACGACTTGGCCGACGCCGTCTTCCACGTGCTGACTCAACCCGAGGCCGACATTCGGGCGGTCGCACCCGACGGCCTGCTCAACGTCGGGACCGGTGTGGACCTCACCATCCGCGAACTGGCGGAGACCATCCGGGTGGTGGTCGGGGCGCCGAACCCGCTGGCCTGGGACGCCAGCCGCCCGGACGGCACGCCGCGCAAGCTCCTCGACGTGTCCCGAATGGCCGGCTTGGGGTGGACGGCCTCTACGCCACTAGCCGACGGGCTCGCGGCGACCTACGATTGGTACCGCGCCCAGCTTGCCGAGTCCAGCGCGCCGGTCGAGACCGCCTGAGCCATGCCGCGTGCGTTGATCTGCGGGGTCGGGGGCCAGGACGGCTCGTACCTCGCCCGGCTCTTGCTCTCCAAGGGGTACACCGTCGTCGGAACGTCGCGCGACGCTCAGACGGCGACGTTCTCGAACCACGACCGGCTGGGGATCGCGGGCGAGGTCGAGACGGTGTCGATGACGCTGACCGACTTCCGCAGCGTGCTCCAGGTCGTCGACGAGGCGCAGCCGGACGAGGTCTACAACCTGGCCGGCCAGACGTCGGTGGGGCTCTCGTTCCGGCTGCCCGTCGAGACCCTGGAGAGCGTCTCGGTCGGCACGCTCAACCTCCTCGAAACGCTCCGGTTCACCGGCATCCCGGCCCGGCTCTACAACGCGTGCTCGACGGAGTGCTTCGGCGACACCGGCGGGGCGCCGGCGACCGAGCAGACCGCGTTCCGGCCGCGGAGCCCCTACGGGACGGCCAAGGCCGCCGCGTTCTGGCAGGTCGCCAACTACCGCGAGGCCTACGGGCTGTTCGCCTGCTCCGGCGTGCTGTCGAACCACGAGAGCCCGCTCCGGCCCGAGCGGTTCGTGACGCGCAAGATCGTCTCGGCGGCCGCGCGGATCGCTGGCGGGTCGGGCGAGCGGCTGCAGCTGGGCAACCTCGACATCGTCCGCGACTGGGGCTGGGCGCCGGAGTACGTGGACGCCATGTGGCGGATGCTCCAGCACGACGCCCCCGACGACTACCTCATCGCCACGGGCGAGAGCCAGAGCCTGCGCGCGTTCGTGGCCCAGGCGTTCCAGGCCGTCGGCTTGGACTGGGCCGACCACGTCGAGACCGACCCGGCGCTGCTGCGGCCGACCGACCTGGCGTACTCCGGCGCCGACCCCTCCAAGGCGGACCGGGTGCTAGGCTGGCGGGCTGAGACGCGCGGGGTGGAGTTGGTCCGCCGGATGGTGGAGGCCGAGCAGAGCGGGGCGCCGTTCTAGGTGGCCCCCCTGGCCGGCGGGTAGCGGCCCCACTGGCGGAGGCTGTCGGCAGTGGGGAACGGCGAGCTTGTCGGACGCGCGCTCCACTCCTCTGGGGTACGGGCCGGTCCGAGGCAATGGACGCTCGGAAGCGAGAGCCCGCGCGCTGGCGACCGACGCCGCCCGCCCCTGCCTAGGCGACTTGAGCCGCGACGCGGTCGCCGGTCAAGAACGCGTGCCAGGCGTCGGCGTCGAACTGCTTGCCGGCGCCCAGGGCGCGCGACCGCGCTTGGTGCCGCCGGAGCAGCGCGGGGCGGTCGAGGTAGACCCGGGCGGCCCACGCGAACTCCGCCGGCGTTCGGCACACGAACCCGTTCCACCCATGCCGCACCCAGTCGGCGGTCTGGCCGACGGGCGTCGTGAGCACCGCCAGCCCGGCGAGCACGGCCTCCATCGCCGGCAGCGGCCCGCCCTCCATCACCGACGTGCACACGTAGACGTCGGCGTCGGCGATCCGGCGGACGTAGTCGTCGGCGGAGAGCTGGGTGTGGCCGCGCCCGTACCGGAAGTCCACGCTCGCTCGGTCGTCGCCGTCCAGGTCGTCCGCCAGTCGGTCGAGCCAAGGCGTGTTCTTGCGGTGCTGGCGCACGAACGCGCTCCGGAGCTGGCGCATGCTCAGGCGGCCGCGCTCGTCGCGCGTCCAGAACCGGGGCGACGCCGCGCGCGCGAGCGCCTGGTCTAGAGGGACGGGCTCGGCGCCGTACGCCGTGCTGATGAACCGGACGGGCGAGCCGGGTCGGTTGCCGCTCGCCGGACTGGCGGCGACCACCTGGGCGGCGTTGTGGGGGAAGGTCGGGGCGTAGTACGGGTCGAGCCCGTAGCGCTCGCGGAGCACGCCGACCATCTCGCGGCTGCACGTGAGCACGCGGTCGAAGGCATCTAGCTCCGGCCGCTCGTGCATCGGCTCGTCGTGCCACCCCAACCGGTCGTAGAACGTCGAGACCTCGTCGGGGTCGTGGATCACGACCGCCAGCTCGCCGGCCCAGTCGCGGTAGGGGAAGTCTGGTCGGTAGTGGTCGCGGTGCGCGAAGAACACGACGTCGGCCGGAGTCGGCGACTCGTGCCACGCCGGGTCGCTCACGACCTCGACGCGGACACCGCGCGAGGCCATCGGTTCGACCAGCCCCAAGCCGACGTTGTGCAGCGACCACCCGTTCGTGGAGCAGATGTAGACGACGCGGAGCAAAGGCGTAGGAGGGGGGCGAGCAGCGGCCAACGCGGCCCCGCCAGGCCGGTTCGTGGACCCGGCCGCCTCAGGGCGCCCCCGGGGCGTCCGTAGTTTCCCCGCCCCGACCGCCGCCTCTGATTGAATCCGTGAGCCCCCGCCCCGACCCCGCCTCCACGACCGAACCCCCGACCAACGGGGCGTCGCGCAAACGCGCCCTGATCACCGGCGTCACCGGCCAGGACGGCAGCTACCTCTCCGAACTGCTCCTCGCCAAGGGGTACGAGGTCCACGGGCTTAAGCGCCGCGCCTCCAGCTTCAACACCGACCGCGTCGACCACCTCTACCAGGACCCCCACGACCAGGACGTCCGGTTCCGGCTGCACTACGGGGACATGACGGACTCGACCAACCTCATCCGGCTGGTTCAGGAGGTCCGGCCCGACGAGGTCTACAACCTGGCCGCCCAGAGCCACGTCGCCGTCTCGTTCGACACGCCCGAGTACACGGCCAACGCCGACGCCGTGGGCACGCTCCGGCTGTTGGAGGCCATCCGGATCCTGGGCATGACCGACACGTGCCGGTTCTACCAGGCGTCCACGTCCGAGCTCTACGGCGACGTCCGGGAATCGCCACAGTCGGAGACGACGCCGTTCTACCCGCGCTCGCCGTACGGCGCGGCCAAGCTCTACGCCTACTGGATCACGGTGAACTACCGCGAGGCCTACGGCATCCACGCCTCCAACGGCGTCCTGTTCAACCACGAGAGCCCGCGCCGCGGCGAGACCTTCGTCACGCGCAAGGTCACGCGCGCCGCGGCCGCCATCGCGGCGGGTCAGCAGGACACGGTGTACCTCGGCAACCTCGACGCCCGCCGAGACTGGGGCCACGCCCGCGACTACGTCGAGGGGATGTGGCGGATGGTGCAGCACGACACCCCGGGCGACTGGGTGCTCGCGACGGGCCGCACGACGACGGTCCGGCGGTTCTGCGAGCTCGCGTTCCAGGCCGCCGGGCTGGAGGTGTCGTGGGAGGGGGAGGCCGAGGCCGAGGTCGGTCGCCGAGCCGACACCGGGGCCGTCGTCGTCCGCGTGGACCCGGCGTACTACCGGCCGACGGAGGTCGATCTGCTGCTCGGCGACGCCTCGAAGGCCGAGCGCGAGCTGGGCTGGCGGGCGACGACGACGCTGGAGGCCATGGTGGAGGAGATGGTCTCGCACGACCTTGCCGCGCTCCCCCAGATAGTGAACCCTGAGGCCGCCGCGCGGTAGCCGACAGCGCGCAGGCGATCGCTAAGCGACGCGCTCACCGCACCTACGGAGAGTCAGGTCCAGTTCAACTGGCGGACGGCTTGGCCGGCTCCAAGGGAGCGGGGCTCAAGGCGTACTCAGTGTGATCTAAACGCCGCGCGCCAGCCGCGCGCCGAGCTCGCGTGGCAGTCCTACCTCCTGAACGCGGCGGGCGGTCTTCGCGACGTCGTAGTGAACGCGGACCAGCTCGTAGCTCAGAGGCTCCGTGTCGAGGATCCCAAACGCAGCACGGGGGTCGCGGTCGCGGGGCTGACCAACCGAGCCCGCGTTGATAAGGAAGCGGGCGCCGGGTCGCACCCTCGTCACGCCGATCTTGCTGGACACGATGGCCGGGCGATGCGAGTGGCCGACGAAGCACAGGTCTGTGTCGAAGGCGCTGAACTGGTCCTGAACGGATCGGTAGCTGTCAAGCCGGGGCCAGTCGGACGGGTCTCGCGGCGCGGCATGAGCCAGCGTCACGCCTTCGAACTCTGCCACTAGCGGCAAACCGCCCAGCCAGCGCCGCCGCTCGTCACCGATCTCGTCGCGGTGCCTCTGGGCCGCCACCTGTCCATCGCGCGGGAGCGCCGCTATCCCCTCGCCGGTGGCGACGGCCTCGTCGTGGTTGCCCCTCACGACGACTGCCGCAAGGTCGCGGACTTGGTCCAAGACGGGGATTGGGTCGGGACCGTACCCTACAACGTCCCCGAGGCAGACGACGGCATCCGGCCGGCGTTTGGCGAGCTCGGCCACGACGGCGTCGAGCGCTTGCTCGTTGGCATGGAGATCCGAGAGGATAGCGAGGCGCACAGGGGAAGGAGTTCTTGCGAGGAGGATGTCATATCAGCGGGGCGGGCGGTTCTACCCGCCGGAGCCCCAGGGCGGACCCCTATATTTGCCCGGTCTTCAGGACGCCCCCGTCCTCGTACCAACGCCCATGGCCGACCCCCGTTTCTCCCCTGCGGAGCTCAGCCGAGCCGCCCCGGCTCCGCTCGCTGACGATCCGTTCTACGAAAGGGACGTCGAGGGAGTTGACCTACGGGAGTTGCTCGACATCTTGGTGCGGGGTAAGTGGATCATTCTGGCTTCGATGCTGCTGGTCGCGATTCCAGTGGCCATTTGGTCCTTGGTGTCGCCGTCGGAATACAACTCCAGCTCCACGCTGCTGATCGATAAGGACAACGCGTCACTCATGGACGTGATGCCTGGTCAGATGTCGGCGCTCTACGGCAACGATCAGAAGCTAGGCAATGAGATTTTAGTGCTCGAGCAGTCGCTCCCGCTCGCGCAGGCCGTGGCGGCCCGCCTCCTTCAAATGGAACGCGCGCCAGGCAGCGACGAGCCGTTAACCATTCTCCAACCGGAGGAGCCCGAAGATCCGGTAACGGTGCTCAGCGTGGCCTTCCGTCTCCAGGAGGAGTACGTCTCCGCTTCGATCTACCCTGACGCGGACGCGGTGATGGTAAGCGCTGTCAGCACGGACCCCGCGGAAGCCGCGGTGATCGTGAACCTGTATTCCCAAGAGTTCGAGGAGATCACTCGTGACGTCAGCCGCGCCAGCTACTCCGAGGCCCGGGAGTTTTTGGAGAACCAAGTGGGCACAACCGAGCAGGAGCTGATGGAGGCTGATGACAGGGTCCGAGACTTTATGCTACGGGAGGGTGCCGTGGCCCTGGACGAGGAGTCGAAACTGATCGTGAACCGAATCGCCGAGGCTCAAGCCCAACGCGACGCCGCCGAGATCCAAGCGCGGACTTTACAAGCGCGACTGGCGGCGCTCCAGGCCGAGCTTAACCGGTTAGAACCCAACCTCCGTCGCAGTTTCACGTCGGGCGCCGTGGAGGAGTTGGCTACAACGCGGGAGCGCCTGCAGGGGGTTGAAGGTCAGCTCGAGACGTTCTACCAACGAAATTCTGCGCTTCGCAGCGACCCAACCCCAGGAGCGGAGGTCGAGAGACTCCGCAACGAAGTTCAGCGACTGGAGCGTCGGATTGAGACGTTGCTGGAGCAGGTCGCGAGCCAATCTCTCGCCGCAGGCAGCGGGCCGGGGGACAACGTTTCCGGCTTCACCCGCGCCGCTACCATCCGAGCTGAGATCGCCGACACTCGCGTCGCGCTGAGCCAGGCCCAGGCGGAGCGAGATCAGCTCGGCTCTCGGATCGGGACTTATGAGCAGGATCTCCGGTCCATTCCGTCTCAGTCCATCGAACTCGCTCAACTGCAGCGCGACCGGATCGCGGCGGAGGAGTTGTACACCGCGCTGCGTACGAACCTTCAGGAGGCTCAAGTTGCCGAGCAGTCCCAGATCGGCCACGCGCAGATCATACGCCCTGCGTTCCCTGCGGAGTTTCCCTTCGGGCCTCGTCGCCTCCGCAACATCGCACTGGCGATGATCCTCGGGCTGATGCTAGGGTCGGCCGTGGCCGTCGCGAAGGTGCGCCTTGACCACCGGGTCCACCGGCCCGATGACATCCGCGACCTGGGGGCCACCCTCCTCGGCACGATCCCGGACACCACAGAGCTCATCGACACCGACTTTGGAGGGAGCGAGGTCACCAATGTGGACGGTCGGGACATCGACTCCCACCTCGTGACGCTGTTGAACCCAATGGCCGCCGCCAGCGAGTCGTACCGAGCGCTCAGGACGAGCGTTCAGTTCAGCAGGCCTGACACGGTCATCGAGTCCCTGCTGGTCACCAGCGCGAACCCCTCGGAGGGCAAGAGCACGACGGCCCTCAATCTAGCGGCCGTTATGGCGCAATCCGGCCGCCGAGTGCTTGTGATCGACGCCGACCTGCGCAAGCCCTCCGTCCACAAGAAGATGGGCTTGTCTCGAGAACCCGGGTTGGTACAGACGCTGTTCAGCGAAGACGGCGGTTCCACTTTGGAATCGAACGTCCACGAGATCGGCGACGACCTCTACATGCTCACGGCCGGGTCCATCATCCCCAACCCCTCAGAGCTGCTCGGCTCACGGCGGATGCGCGAGTTCCTCGACTCCGTCCGGAACCAGTTCGACGTCGTCGTAATCGACGCCCCACCGGTTCTTGCGGCGACGGACGCGGTGCTTCTTTCCACTCAGGTGGATGCCACCGTCGTCGTCGCTCGCGCAGGAGCAACGAAAGACTTCGAGCTCGAGAGCACGTTCGACACCTTGCGGGCGGTAGGGGCCAAGACGATCGGCGTCGTGCTGAACGGGTTTGACGTAAACCAGGCGTATGGGTACAAGTACAAATACGCGTATCAGTACTCTAGTAACTACGCCTACGGATCGGACAAGACTTAGCCGCTCGAGCTTTTATCTATGCGAATCTCTTCTCTCTTTGCTCTGCTCCTGGTTACGGTCCTCGGGTTGGTAGAGGCGCCTCAGGCCCAGACGCTCGGCCGCCTTACAGATCGGCAGGTCACGCCCGGGGGTGGGTACTATGTCAACGCCTTGCCTGGTGAGGCGACCATCCAGGTCTCTCTTTGGGGGTACGTCGCTCGACCGGGTTTGTACGAGGTAGGTGAGGGGTTCGACTTGACCGACGTGCTCTCGTTCGCGGGTGGTCCGACCCCACTAGACGCTCTCGACACGAACCTCGAGTTGGACTTGTTCGTCTTCCGTGATGGTCGCCGCATCTACGCGTCTCCCGTCGATCAAGTCGCGACGGACGGGGGGGAACTGCCCGAGATTCAGGACGGTGACATCATCGAACTGATGCCTGACAGATCCATCCGGGTGAACGTATGGGGGACGGTACAAAACCCAGGCCTCAAGGTGCTTGGTCCCGAGGACACCATCCGGTCGGCGATCTCACAGGCTGGTGGACCGACGCTAGCTGCTCTTCGCGGCAACGGGAGCCGCGACGTCACCTGCGCGTGACTCAGTCCGGTACAGGTGCGGTGCTTTACGAAGGCTTGCTCTACGACCTTGCCGAACGGGATCAACGAAACCGACCTCGCTGACGGTGACGTGCTGGCGGTTGAGATTCGAGAGCGAACGGGTGGGAGTTTCGTGACACCCTCACTGTCGCCAGCATCGCGCTCTCCGGGGTGCTCGCAGTGACACAATTGATTAGCGTACTCGGAAGTAATTAGATGGAGGCCTCGGCACACGTGCTTGTCACCGGGGGCGGGATTCATCGGCTCGGCCTTGGTTCGCTAGTGGGTGGGCAGAGGGCAGGGGGGGGGGTGTAGGCTTCCCCGTTTTCCGGCCCACTCGTAACTGGAGGCTCGGGGGTTCAGGGAAGGGCCGCGGCCGGCGGTCGGTAGCCCAGTGATTTGTGCGGACGGTGGTGGTTGTAGTCGTGCTGCCACTCCCCGGTCTTCCGGCCCACCTCGTCCAGCGTCCGGAAGACGTACGCATCGAGAAGCTCGCGCCGAAGACCCCCGGTGAGGCGTTAGATGTACGCATTCTGCGTCGGCGAGCCGGGTTGGTTGAAGGCCAGCGTCACGCGACGCTCCTTGCACCATGCGTCGAGCTTGTGACTGATCAACTCCGGGCCGTTGTCGACGCGGATCATGCCCGGCAGGCCGCGGCTATCGGCGAGTTGTTCGAGCACCCGGATCACGCGCAGCGCCGGTAGCGACGTGTCGACCTCGATCCAGAGCACCTGCCGATTGAAGTCGTCGATGACGTTGAGCAGACGGAGAGCGCGGCCGTCCCAAAGCCTGTCGTGCATGGAGTCGACGCTCCAGACCTGGTTCGGCTGCTCGGGGACGAAGAGCGCCTGCTCGACGCGCGCCGGGAGCCGCTTGCGGGCGCGGCGCCGGATGTTGAGCTTCATGGCCATGTAGATGCGGTAGACGCGCTTGTGATTCCAGTCGTGACCCAGCAGCCGGAGCCGGTGGTACACCTGCCAGAAGCCGATCGTCGGATGACGCTCGACCAGCGCGGTGATCGCCTCGATGACGGGCTCGTCAGGCTTCGGCGTCCGCTCGTAGCGGTACGTGCTCCTCGCCAGACCGACCGCCTCGCAGCCCCGGCGGATGCCCACCCCGGCGGCGTGCGTCTCCCGGACGAGGCGGGCTTTCTCGTCCGGGGTCAGGGCTTTTTTGCGACGGCCTCCTTGAGCGCGTCGTGGACGAGCGACAAGTCGGCGTACATCCGCTTCAGGCGCGCGTTCTCGGTCTCGAGGTCTTTGACGCGCTTGAGCTCGCTGGTGCTCATGCCGCCGTACTTGGCCTTCCATGCGTAGAACGTGCCCTCGGCGATACCGAGGTCGCGGCAGACGTCGCGTGCTTTCTCACCGGCCTCCTGGCGGCGAAGCGCCGCGATGATCTGGGCCTCGGTAAAACGGGATCTCTTGATGGCTCGAAAGTAGGTGGGAGCCTCTACTTCCGAGTGGGCGGAGAATGGGGAAGCCTACAGCGCGACCTCCCCGACCGCTTCGGCACTTGGAAGACCGTCTACGAGCGCTTCCGCAGGTGGCGCGCCGACGGCAGGCTCAACCGCGTCGTTGCCCGACTCCAGCGCGACCTCGACCGCGAGGGCCTCATCGACTGGGCCGCCTTCTGCGTCGACGCCACCTCCGTCCGGGCCTCCCGCGCCGCCGCGGGTGCCCGAAAAAGGGGGGCGCAGCCGCCAAGGCCACTCGCGCGGGCGAGCCGGAGGATCATGCCGCTGGGGCGGTCGCGTGGTGGTCTTACGACCAAGGTTCACCTCGTGGCTGACCGCGGAGGCGTGCCGCTGGCGTTCGTGCTCACGGCCGGGCAGCGCCACGAGTCGACCGCGTTCGAGGCGGCGATGGACGCGGTGTCCGTCGCCCGAGAGCGGGGCCGTCCGCGCCAGCGGCCTCGCCGGGTGCTCGCCGACGCGGCCTACGACGCCGACCGGATCCGGCGGTGGTGCCGGCGGCGCGGCATCGGCACCACGATCAAGGCGAACGGGTCCCGGAAGCCCAAGCGGGGCCGTCCGTTCGCCTTCGGCCGGGCGCGGAACGTGGTCGAGCGCACGATCGGGCACCTCAAGGAGCACTGCCGCGTCGGGTCGCGCTCGGAGAAGCTGGCGGTGAGCTACCGGGCGATGGTGCAGGTGGCGTTCATTGAGCGCTACCTCCGGCTCCTCGAATCACCGGACACTGCGTAGGAGTATGACACGACAAGCGCTTCGCGGTGTTTCTGCTCGTGCTTGACTGGGGAGTCGTAGCCGAGCGCGGAGTGGCGTCGGCGTGGGTTGTACCAGCCCTCGATGAACTGGAAGAGCGCCATCCGAGCCTCCGCCTTCGTGGCGAAGCGGCGCCGGTCGATGAGCTCGCACTCGAGCGTCGCGAAGAAGCTCTCGCACATCGCATTATCAAAGCAATCGCCGATGCTGCCGAGCGATGGGCGGACGCCCGCCTCACGGCACCGGGCGCCGAAGGCCAGCGACGTGTATTGGCACCCGTGGTCCGAGTGGTGCACGACGCCCTCGGGCTTGCGCTGGGCGACGGCCATGTCGAGCGCGGCCAGCACGAGGTCCGTTCGAAGGTGCCCGGCCATCGCCCAGCCGACGATGCGTCGACTGAAGACGTCGAGCACGACGGCGAGGTACAGAAAGCCTGAGCCGGTCGGGACGTACGTGATGTCTGCGACCCAGAGCGCGTCCGGCTGGCCTGCGACAAACTCACGCTGCACGAGGTCCGGCCCCTTCGGGTCGCCGGCCTTGCGCGTCGTCGTCCGGGGTCCGCGCCGTCGGCTGACCCCCACGATCCCGTGCTCGCGCATGAGCCGGGCCACACGCTTCTTGCCGACGCGGAAGCCCTCGCTCCTTGAGGTCCTCGTGGATGCGGAGCGCGCCGTAGGCGCCGTCCGACGCGCCGTGAGACGACCGGATCGCCTCGACAAGCTCGCTGTCTTGCTGAGCGCGCGACGACGGTGGGCGGTCGAGCCATGCGTAGAAGCCGCTCCGGGAGACGCGGAGGACATCGGCCATGACCGAGACGGGGAAGGTGGCCTGGTGCGCCCTCATGAACTCGAAGGCCCGGACGGTACCGAGCCGGTCTCCCGAGCGAACCAGGCCGCCGCTTTTGCCAGGATGTCGCGCTCCTGCTGGAGGCGTCGAACCTCCTTGCGAAGCCGCTTCAGCTCATCGCGCTCTGCTTCCACGACAACGGTTCTGGGCGACGGGTCATCCTTCTCGATCCACGCTCGGATGGTCTGCTCGGTGGGCTCGAACTCGCGGGCGAGCTCTGCCGGTGAGCGTCCAGCGCGGTGGAGTTCGACGATCTGCTGGCGGAACTCAGGCGGGTAGGCGGGGCGGTGTCGGGGCATGGGACCTCGGGTCTGGGGACAACTGGAAGATTGTCTACCGTACCGGGTTCACTCCAAGTTAGGGCTAGCAGGCGCCTTCGATGAGGAGACGCCGTACGCACCCAGCTCCCCGTGTTCAGCGACAAAGGCTGCCTCGGATCACCTAGTACGCGCGTGGCACCGGACCTACGGGCTGCCGGTTCTGGTCACCAGCTGCTCGAACAACTACGGCCCGTACCAACACGCCGAAAAGCTGATTCCCATCGTGATCACTCGCGCGGCGGCTGGCGAGCCAATCCCCGTCTACGGCGAGGGGAGCCAATATGCGGGACTGGCTCCACGTGGACGACCACGTCCGCGGACTCAAATTGGTGCTGGACGCAGGAATCCCCGGGGAGACCTACGTCCTGGGCGGAGGAGCCGAGCGGAGGACGTTGGAGGTGGTCGCAGCGATTTGCGACGTGCTGGATCGTGAGCGCCCTGAAGGGGCCCCGCACGTGCAGCACATCAAGTACGTAGCTGACCGCCCCGGCCACGATTTCCGCTACGCTATCGAAGCGAGCAAGGCGCGTCGCAGAGCTGGGGTGGGTACCCGAGCGTACGTTCGAGCAAGGCATCGAGGCGACCGCCCGGTGGTACCTCGCACATCCCCACTGGACCTCGCGATCATGAACGGCATCGTCCTTGCCGGCGGCACGGGCTCGCGGCTCTACCCGATCACTGGCGCGGTAAGCAAGCAGCTGCTCCCAGTCTACGACAAGCCGATGGTCTACTACCCGCTGAGCACGCTGATGCTGGCAGGCATCCGCGAAGTGCTGGTAATCTCAACGCCCCTCGATCTCCCCCGGTACCGCCAGCCACTCGGGGATGGGGCGAGATGGGGAATGTCCATTGAGTACGCCGCGCAGCACGAGCCGGCGGGATCGCCCAGGCCTTCTTGATCGGCGAGGCGTTTATCGGCGACAGACCTGTGGCGTTGGTGCTCGGCGACAACCTGTTCTACGGCGACGGCCTGACGGGTCTGCTCCGCCAGGCCGCAGATCAGACCGATGGGGCGACGGTGTTTGGCTACCGCGTCGCCAACCCCAGCCGATACGGCGTCGTGACGTTCGATACCGACGGCCGTCCCACGTCAGTCGTCGAGAAGCCAGCCGGCCCCTCAAGCCGCTACGCCGTAACAGGCCTCTACTTCTATGACGCCGACGTGGTCGAGGTAGCCCGTCAGCTGGTGCCCTCGCCTCGCGGTGAGCTAGAGATCACGGACGTCAACCGGCACTACCTCCAGCGAGGCGCTCTCCGCGTCAAGAAGGTGGGGAGGGGCTACGCCTGGCTCGACACCGGTACGCCGGAGAGCTTGCTCAACGCGGGGCTGTTCGTTCAGACTATCGAGACCCGCCAGGGGCTCAAGATCGCGTGCCCGGAGGAGATCGCCTACGAGCAGAACTGGATCTCCCGCGCGGACCTCGGGCGGCTAGCGGATGCCCTCAGTCCTACGGAATACGGCCGATACCTCCGCGCCCGAGCTGATTGAGCGATTGCACTGTCGTCTCTGCACTTGGCACGTCAGACGCAAAAGCGTTATGACGGAGGCGCTTCGGCCCCTGGGCGCCACTCCGGACAGCGCTACATCGTCTCCGAGACTGCAACGACGGAGACCTAGCGCTGCTCGGACCGCGCTATTCCTCCCCGCGCTCTAGATGGCAGTCAGGAAAGGCCTCCGCACAAAGCTTAGGAAGTGGGGAAACCGAGTTAACTCGTGGCTACCTGAGATCTTCGCCAGAGGTGCGCGGTGACGTGCTAGGTACGGGTTGGGGGCTCCGTACTTTGCGGTCATACGTTCCCAGGTTCCCACCACCCGACCCATGAGTTCATCGTTCCCACATGCCCTCGGCGTTGTTGGTCTTGGCTACGTAGGGCTTCCCTTGGCGGTCGAGGCGGCCGAGTCTGGTCTGTCTGTGATTGGCGTAGACATCAGCGCACCAACCGCCGACGGAGTCATGGCGGGGCGGAGCCACATTGGCGACGTGGCCTCGGAGCGTTTGGCGGCGGTGGTCGAGTCCGGCGCCGTGACGGCGACAACCGACATGGCCGCACTCGCAGACTGCCAGATGATCTCAGTCTGCGTGCCGACGCCGCTCAACAAGATCAAGGACCCCGACCTGTCCTATGTCGTCCAGGCGACCCAGTCGATCATCCCGCACTTGCAGGCGGGGCAGACGCTAGCACTGGAGAGCACGACGTACCCTGGGACTACTGAAGACGTGCTCAGGCCTCTCGTCGAGGAGTCCGGGTTGGTGGTCGGCGAGACGGTGTTCCTGTGCTACTCGCCAGAGCGCGTCGACCCCGGGAACGCGGTGTGGCATACCAAGAACACACCCAAGGTGATTGGCGGCGTGACGGCGGCCTGCTTGAAAGCGGGGCGGGCTGTGTATGACCAGATCTTCGATGAACTAGTGCCAGTTACCTCGGCTTCGGCGGCCGAACTGGTCAAGGTGTACGAGAACACGTTCCGCATGATCAACATCGCGCTCGCCAATGAGCTTGCGCAGGCGTGCGACAAGCTGGACTTAGACGTGTGGGAGGTCGTGGAGGCGGCGGCGACCAAACCGTTCGGGTTCACCAAGTTCACGCCCGGCCCTGGACTCGGCGGCCACTGTATCCCGCTTGATCCCCATTACCTTTCGTGGAAGATGCGGTCGCTGAACTACAAGACGCGGATGATCGAGTTGGCGAGCGAGATCAACTCTGAGATGCCCGCTTTCGTCGTCCGCAAGGTCGCTGACGCCCTCAACGACGATGCCAAGGCGCTCCGCGGTAGCCGCGTGTTGGTGCTCGGGATCGCCTACAAAAAGGACATCGACGACCTGCGAGAGAGCCCGGCGCTGGAGGTGATTCAACTCCTGCAGAGCAAGGGGGCTGAGGTCGTCTACCACGACCCGTTCTGCCCTGTAATCGCCGAAGATGGCCACACCGCGCTGTCGGATCTCCCTCTTCATAGTGCTGCTCTCACGCCGGCTGAGATTGCTAGCGCGGACGCGGTCGTGATCGTGACAGACCACACCGGCGTGGACTACCCGCTCGTCCGCGAGCACGCTGAGACGATCATCGACACCCGAGGCGTGCTGCGCGGAGTGACGGGCGGTGCGAGGGTCATCGGGCTCTCCGGTGCTCTCGTCACTGGCGATGGCGCGTTGAACCCCGCGCTTCCCACGCTCGCTTAACCGGCGATGAGCAACTCCGCGCTAGAGCATCTTTCAGGTAGGTGTGTGGACGAATCCGGCTCCTCGAGTCCAGTTTGCCGCATCTGACGCCGTGATCGTCGCCACCGCCTCGGTGATCGCGTCCTCCAGCGTCCGCGCACCGATCCGGCGCAGCGCCATCTTCAGCTTCGACCACGCTTTCTCGATCGCGTTGCACTCCGGGGGGTACGGCGGCACGAACAGCACACGGCACATGGCCGCGCGCACCTCGGCGCTCTTGTGTGCCGATAGGCTGTCGAGCACCACCGTTCGACCGGCCGTGAGCACTGGGCCACGA
The DNA here is from genome assembly GCA_963789285.1 of Rubricoccaceae bacterium. GTDB lineage: Bacteria > Bacteroidota > Rhodothermia > Rhodothermales > Rubricoccaceae > Rubrivirga. Next base: position 707,967 of record CAWBJZ010000002.1, on the reverse strand, counting down.
CTTGTCTTGCACAAACGCGAGGAACGACGCCTTTGTCGTGCCGCCACCGAGGAGCCGCGAGAGCACTAGCATCCCCTGCTCTGTCATCGCGCCCGTCAGCGTGGTGTTCTTGCCCCACGACGCCGGTGCGTGACCGACGGACCGGCGGGACCGGTGTGCCCGCGCGTAGCGGCGGGTCATCTTACGGTTGATACCCGGCTCATAGACGAAAACGAGCGTGGACGGGTCGAGCGCTGGTTGCGCTTCGGCGAAGAGGCGGCGAGCCTCGACCTTCTCGGCGTCAGGCGTTCGGCGTAGAGCGACTTTTTTTGAGTGTCACCTCGCTGCTCGCCAGCGACCGGAAGGCGGTCGTCCAGCTGGGGCGCCGACCGGTGTCGTCGAGGAAGCGGGCGACGATCTCGGTCAGCGTGAGATCGTTGTCGGTGTCGAGGTAGCCCGCGATGCGCGCGCCGTCGTTGGCCGAAAGCAGGTGCCGTGGTCCGTGGCGCTGTACGGTGGGCTCGACCGACCCGGTGGTGCGGTAGCGGCGGGTCCAGGTGCCAACCGATGTGAGCGAGACGTTGAAGCGCTAGGCGATCTCGAGTTGCGAGGGATCGCCTGCAAGCACGGCGTTGACGACGCGTTGCCGGAGGTCGATCGAGAGCGGAACGGACATGAGCGGGGCGGTGGGAACGCGCTCAAACACCGCACCTACTTGGAGGCTGCTCTAGCGGTGTCGAGACCTAGAAGAGGTGTTCATGCGGTGGCCCATGTCGGCGCGGCGCCCACTACCTTCGATCTCCACACGGTAGGCGCTGGAGATCTCCTACTTCACAATCCCCGACGTAGGTCTCCCATCCCCCGTCATGGCTGTCGACACCGCCTCGCTGGACGTCATCCTGGACAGCCTCCGTGCCGCTCCCAGGACGTGGCTTGTAACAGGCGCCGCGGGCTTCATCGGCTCCCACCTTGTTGAGGCCTTGCTCCAAGCGGGCCAGACGGTTCGGGGACTCGACAACTACCTCACCGGCTCGCGCGCCAATATCGAAGCCGTGAGGTCGGCCAAGCCAGGAACGTTCGAGATGATCGAGGGCGACATCCGTGACCTTGATACGTGCCATGCTGCGTGCGCGGGGGTTGACGTGGTGCTGCACCAAGCGGCTCTCGGATCGGTCCCCCGTTCGGTCCAGGACCCGCTGGCGACACATGCGCACAACGTCAACGGGACGCTCAACGTGTTTGTCGCGGCGCGTGACGCCGGCATCGGGCGAGTCGTGTTCGCGTCGTCCAGCTCGGTCTACGGCGACGATCCTGAACTACCGAAGGTTGAGGCGCGCGTCGGGGCACCGTTGTCGCCCTACGCCGTCTCCAAGAGGACAGGCGAGCTGTACGCCCGCACCTTTTTCGACCACTACGGACTGGAGACGGTAGGACTCCGCTACTTCAACGTGTTCGGCCCGCGGCAGGACCCGGCCGGCGCCTACGCGGCTGTGATCCCCCGCTGGGTATCCGCCTTTCTCAGCGGCACGACGCCCACGATCCACGGCGACGGCGAGACCAGTCGCGACTTCTGCTACGTCGCGAATGTGGTCCAGGCGAACCTCCGCGCCGCGCTCGCCCCGGTGGGAGCTGCTGGAATGGTCTACAACGTCGCTGTGGGCACCAAGACATCTCTCAACGATCTCTTCCACCAGATCGGCGAGAGCCTCCGAGGTAGCGGTGCGATCGCCTCGGTCCCCAGTCCGGACTACGCGCCATTCCGGGAGGGCGACATCCGGCACTCCCTCGCCGACATCTCGCGCGCCCAAGCGGCGATGGAATACGCGCCGACCCACCGAGTGGATGAGGGCCTCCGCGAGGCGCTCGCGTGGTACACGGGCGCTCTATCCCCTTCTCAGGCTTCGCCTTAGTCATTCTTCGATCTATCCTTTTGTCCTATGCGGGTCCTCGTTACCGGAGGTGCTGGATTCATTGGCTCCGCCGTCGTTCGCCACCTCATCCTCGACCTCGGCCACGACGTGGTCACCGTCGACAAGCTCACGTACGCGGGTAATCTCGAGTCTCTTGCAGCGGTGGAGGGGGATGACCGCCACGCGTTCGAGCGTGTCGACATCTGCGACGCTGCCGCGCTGGCGGGCGTGTTCGAGCGGCACCAGCCGGACGCCGTGATGCACTTGGCGGCCGAAAGCCACGTCGACCGCTCCATCGACGGGCCGGCCGACTTCCTGCAAACCAACGTCGTCGGCACGTACAATGTCCTTGAAGCGGCTCGGGCCTACGCCAAGACGCTGAACGCCGGCGCCAAGGGCGCTTTTCGCGTCCTGCACGTCTCGACAGACGAGGTCTACGGCTCGCTGGGCGACACCGGTCTGTTTACCGAGACGACGCCCTACGATCCGTCGAGCCCGTACTCGTCGACGAAGGCCGCCAGTGACCACCTCGCGCGTGCGTGGCACCGAACGTTCGGGCTCCCGGTCGTGGTCACGAACTGCTCAAACAACTACGGGCCGTACCAGTACCCCGAGAAGCTCATCCCGGTCGTCATCAACAAGGCGCTGCGCGGCGAGCCGATTCCGGTCTACGGTGCTGGCGACAACGTCCGCGACTGGCTCTACGTCGACGATCACGCCCGCGCCCTCGTGCTGGCGCTCACCGAGGGCGAGACGGGCGAGACCTACAACGTCGGAGGCAACGCTGAGCGAACGAATCTTGACGTGGTCGAGACCATCTGCGCCATTCTGGACGAGATCGTCGGCGAGGGACCGGAGGGAGGGTATGCGAGCCTGATCACGTTCGTCCAGGACCGGCCGGGCCACGACCAGCGCTACGCCATCGACGCCTCCAAGATCGAGGGCCAACTAGGTTGGGAGCGACAGGAGACGTTTGAGACTGGGCTCCGCGAGACCGTCCGGTGGTACGTCGAGAACCAGGGGTGGTGTGACCGTGCTCTTGAGGGGACCGGGCTCGGCCGCCGCGGGACAATGACCCAGACGGCCGCGGCCGAGGCTGGGTCATGAAGGGAATCATCCTGGCCGGTGGGTCCGGCACGCGTCTGTACCCCGTCACCGAGGCGGTGAGCAAGCAACTCCTCCCGGTCTACGACAAGCCGATGGTGTACTACCCGCTGAGCACGCTGATGCTGGCGGGCATCCGCGAGATCCTGCTCATCTCGACGCCCCAGGACCTGCCCCGCTTCCGGGACTTGTTGGGCGATGGGTCGCCGTGGGGGATCGACCTGACGTACGCCGAGCAGCCGTCGCCGGACGGGCTGGCCCAGGCATTCGTGATTGGCCGCGAGTTCGTCGGTGACGATTCGGTCGCCCTGGTCCTGGGCGACAACATCTTTTACGGCGCCGGCCTCGAAGACATGCTCCGTCGCGCAGCGGGACGCGGGCACGGCGCGACTGTGTTTGGCTACCACGTCGCCGACCCCGAGCGCTACGGGATCGTCAGCTTCGACGCCGACGGCCGGGCCGAGACCATCGAGGAGAAGCCCGAGACGCCCCGGAGCAACTACGCCGTCACGGGTCTTTACTTCTACGACAACCGAGTGCTCGACATCGCCGCCAGTCTTGAGCCGTCGGCTCGGGGCGAGTACGAGATCACCGACGTCAACCGGGTGTACCTGGAGGACGGCTCGCTCGAAGTCGAGCGGATGGGTCGCGGATTCGCGTGGCTCGACACCGGGACGACGGAGAGCCTGCTTCAGGCCGGCAACTTCGTCCAGACCATCGAGCAGCGGCAGGGCCAGAAGATCGCGTGCCCCGAGGAGATCGCGTTTGAGCAGGGCTGGATCTCGCGCGACGTGTTGGCGGCGCGCGCGGAGGCATACTCCAAGAACGAGTACGGCTCTTATCTCACTCGGCTCTTAGACGCCGAGGCACCCGCGTGACCGTCAGCGAAACGCCACTCTCGGGCGTCCTGGTCATCGAGCCGAAGATGTTCGGCGACGCCCGAGGCTATTTCTGCGAGACGTACCACGCCGAGCGCTATGCCGAGGCCGGCATCAGTTCCCGTTTCGTGCAGGACAACGTCTCGCGCTCGGGGCGCGGCACGCTGCGCGGCCTCCACTTCCAGGCCCCGCCGCACGCCCAGGCCAAGCTCGTCTCGTGCCTGGAGGGGGCCGTGTTCGATGTGGCTGTCGACGTCCGCATCGGCTCACCGACGTACGGGCAGTGGTTCGGGGCCGAACTGTCCGGCGACAACATGCGCCAGATGTTCGTCCCCGAGGGCTTCGCACATGGGTTTGTTGTGACGAGCGAGACGGCGTTGTTTTCATACAAGTGCTCGGGCATGTACGCGCCCGCATCCGAGGGTAGCCTCCGCTGGGACGACTCAGACCTCGCCATTGAGTGGCCCGTCGAAGCTCCGATTCTGTCCGATAAGGACCGGATGGCGCCTCGGTTTGCCGACATCGACTCCCCGTTCACCTGAGGTGTACCGAGCCGGGTTAGCCCCAGCCTCTCTCGATGAGCTACACCGCCGACGCGACTCCGCAGGTACCCGCCCCTGACCGCCCGCGGGCTGCGACGCGGCGGGCGCGCCTCGGGGCCGACCCCGTGCTCCGGCATTCGCTCATCTACTTCGTGGGGCGAGCACTGCCGGCCGTCCTGATGGTAGCGAGCGTGCCCGTGTTCGTGCGTGCACTCGGCGCGGAGTCGTACGGGCTCTACGCGCTCTACGCTGGCGTCGCGCTGCTTGCCGGCAACACGGCGGGCGCCTCGGTGGCGCAGCCTGTGTTGCGGTTCGGGGCGCGCTTTCGCGACTCGGCTCCGACACTCTATCGCGCGACGATCCGGCTCGGACGACGGCGGGCACTGGTGTTGGCGGCTGTCGCGACCGCTCTGGGAGTCACCCTCCTTCCGCATGACCTGTGGTCGGCGGTAACAGCCGTCGTACTGGCGGGGAGTACAACGGCATATGGCATCGCCTTCTCGCAACGTCAGGCTGCCCTCGAAGCGCTCCGCGCGACGCTGCTCGACGTGCTCCGGGTCATCCTCACGGTCGGCGTGCCCGCCGTGGCCGTGTTCGGCTTCGGGCGGACCGAGCCGGCTTGGCTCCTTGCGGGCGCGGCAATTGGAAACGCAGCGGCAGCAATCGAACTGCGCCGGATGCCAGCCAGTGGCAACCCATGGCGCGAGCGGGTGTTGGACCGCCGCTTCCTCGCTTTTGGAGCGCCCATCGCGGCCTGGATGTTGGTCTCGACGCTTCTCAACATCTCAGACCGCTACCTCATCGAGTGGCTGATTGGGACCGAGGCCGTGGGTGCATACTCGGCCGTTTACGACGTCGTGTCGAAGGGAATCGTGTTCGCGTCTACACCGATGCTGATGGCAGCGCACCCGCTCATCATGGACGCCTGGAATAGGGGCAAAAAGGGAGAGGCTCGCGGCGTACTTCGGTCGACAACGCTCTTCGCGGGAATCGTCGGCTCGGCCGTCACGGCAATCGTATGGGTGGCGTCGCCGTTCGTAGTCGGCGTGGTGCTCGGCGCCGAGGCGCCCGAAGGGGTAGCGGGGCTTGTTGGACCCGTCGCGGCGGGGGCATTCCTGTGGCAGATTGCGATGCTCGTCCACAAGCCGCTCGAACTGGCCGAGCGGACCGGGGCGATGCTCGCCGCCGCCTCTGCCGCGCTCGTACTCAACATTCTCCTCAACGTGGCCTTCCTGCCCCAATTTGGGGTTTTGGCCGCTGCGTACGCGACGACCGCAGGGGGCGTACTGTACCTCGGCGCCGTGGGTGTAGCCGGGCAAATCGGGGCGCGACCATGATGTTGTTCGCCGCTGCTGCTCTCGCCGCACTCTCGGCGTTGGCCTACCTATTGGCCCGCGATGCGCTCTTCCCGCCCGTCATCTTAGCTGCCGTGTGGTCGTTCGCTCTCGCCACGGCGTGGACGGTCTCGAGCGAGACCAACTACCCGCTCAGCACAGTCACGCTGTGGCTGGTCACGATCGGCGCCGGCCTGTTCTTCACCGGTGCCTTCGTCACGTCTAGGGTGGGATCTCAGAAGTACCGGCGCCGCGGCGTCGAGGCGCGGGTCGCCCGTGTCCCTACACAGGCTCAGGTCCTGGTCCTGGTCGGAATGGCGGGCTTGATCCTCCCGTTCTACGTTCGCGCTGCGTTCGCGCTCGCGGCCGATGGCCCGACCGAGGTCTGGTACATCAACCTTCGCTATGGGGTAACCTACGGTGGTGGAATAGGGTGGCCGTCGTATGGGCTGACGTTCGCGTACATCGCTCTCGTCGCAGTCCAGATCCGCCGGCTGGAGATCCGGGACCGGACGAGCCGCCGGCTTCTCGCTGCTGCGCTCGGGGTGCTCACGATCTACGTCGTTCTCGCGACGAGCCGGACATCCGTGCTTCAGGCGGTGGCCATGTTCTTCGGGCCGGCGCTATTCATAGGGCGGATCAAAATCGGCCGCAACGTCCCGATTGCGCTCGTCTCCACCGTCGCCGTGTTCACCACATTCGCCATCGTACTCAATAAGGGCGTCGAGGTGGGCGGCGGTGCCGCTGCGGTGCTGGTGCAAGCCGTCGAGAGTATTAAGATTTACATCGTAGGTGGCCTGTTCGGACTCGACCACATCGTCCGCACTCCTGTCGACTCCCCGTTCGGAACTAACACGCCGTTCGGGGCCAATACGCTCCGCTTCTTCTACGCCGCCGGCGCGCGCCTCGGCTTCGACGTTCCGGTCGTGGATCTTATACAGGAGTATGTCACGACCCCGATCACATCGAACGTGTACACGTTCTACTATCCGTACATCGTGGACGTAGGGGTCGACGCAGCGGCCGTCGCGCAGGGCGGACTTGGACTGCTGTACGGTACGATCTACCGCCGGGCGCGTCAGCGCGTCGCGAGCGCAACGGTGCTCTTCATTGCGAGCGTATCGATGTATCCGCTAGTGATGCAGTTTTTTCATGATCAGTACGTCTCGCTGCTCTCGACGTGGATCCAGTACGCCCTAATCTGGCTCGTCGTCGTCCGCCCGTTCCGCTTCGTGCGGCGCACGGGCCGGCGCCGCGCGAGCCGACCTCACGTTATACGGCACCGTCCCCTTCTGAGCCAATGATCGACGTCGTCCTCGTAAACTGGAACTCCGGCCCCGATTTGGCGGCGTGCCTGCACACGCTGGCGTGCACTCCCGACGCGGCCCTCGTCCGCCGAGTCGTGGTTGTAGACAACGCCTCGACCGACGGCTCTCTACGAGCGTTACCAGACCGCGTGGGCTCGGCCCAAGTCACGGTCGTCCGCAACGTGGAGAACTGTGGGTTCGGGGCGGCCTGCAACCAGGGAGCAGCGCTAGGCGAGGCACCATTCGTGCTGTTTCTCAACACGGACATCGAAGCATCGGCTGGGGCTCTCACCACGCCGACCGCATTTCTCCAGGACCCTGCAAACGCTGCCGTCGGCATCTGCGGTATTCGACTCGTTGACCGAGAAGGGCACATACACGCCTCGTGCGCCCGCTTCCCGACGCCCGCCGCCATCGCTGGTCGGGCAGCGGGTTTAGACCGCACCGGACTTGTCATACCCCACTTCATGACAGAATGGGACCACGGTGACACCCGTGCCGTAGACCAAGTGATGGGCGCCTTCTTCTTCGTCCGCCGCCGCACCTTCTCCGACCTCGGCGGCTTTGACGAGCGATTCTTCGTGTTCTACGAGGAACTCGACTTCTCGCTACGCGCCCGCCAGGCCGGGTGGACGACGGTGTACCTCGCCGAGGCGCAGGCGTACCACTCGGGCGAGGCTGCCGGGCAGCCGAGTGCCATTCGACAGTTTTACTCCGACCGGAGTCGTATCCTGTATGGCTACAAACATTTTGGTCGTGGCGCGGCAGCGACACTTGCTGGCATGACGCTCGTGGTCGGGCCGCTCATGCGGATGAGCTGGCTCGCCGCGCACTGCGAGTGGGGCGCGCTACGTGAGGCCGTACGAGCGACGCGGTGGCTTTGGCGCGAAGCACCTGCACTCGTTACTGGCGGTGACGCACGTCAGCCGGTGCCACGATGAGGACGAAACCCCTTACTGTCTTAGCCCTCACCCGCTACGGTGCCCTCGGCGCCTCAAGCCGCGTGCGCCTCGGGCAGTTCGTGCCCGGCCTCGCCGAGGCCGGCATCGCCGTGTACGCGGTGCCGCTGCTCAGCGACGCTTACATCCGTGACCTCTACGCCGGACGCCCGCGCAGGCGCTGGCCGCTCGCCGCGTCGTACGCGCGCCGTGTGTGGGCGATGCGCGCCCGGGTAGACATGCTGTGGGTCGAGAAGGAGCTTCTGCCGTTCGCACCGGCCTGGGCTGAGCGTCTGCTCCTCGCCGGCCGGCCTTACGTGGTGGATTACGATGACGCCACGTTCCACAGCTACGACCTGCACCCGAACCGGCTCGTGCGCCGGATGTACGGGCGCAAGGTGGACCGACTCATGCGCGCCGCAAGCCTCGTCGTGGCCGGGAATGCATATCTCGCTGAGCGGGCGCGGGCAGCCGGCGCGCAGCGCGTCGAGATCCTGCCGAGCGTAGTCGACATGGCGGCGTACGGTGCCACATCACCCGCCGCGGGGCGGCCATTTACGATCGGGTGGGTTGGGTCGCCCGGCTCCGAGCGCTTGCTCGATGGCGTCGCGGGTGTGCTCGCCGAGAGCGTCACCGCAGGCGCGCGCCTTGTGCTCGTCGGGGCGAGCGAGCGGGCCCTGCCGGGCGTCCCGCACGAGACACGGCTGTGGACCAAAGAGACCGAGGCAGCCGACATCGCCGCGTTCGACATCGGGATCATGCCGCTCGCGGACTCGCCGTGGGAGCGCGGCAAGTGTGGCTTCAAGCTTATCCAGTACATGGCGGCCGGGCGGCCCGTGGTCGCGTCGCCGGTCGGCGTCAACGCCGAGATCGTGGTCGAGGGCGAGACTGGCTTCCTCGCCGGTGACCCGGCGGCGTGGCGCGTCGCCCTCGCGCGCCTCCGCGCAGACCCCAGCCTCCGCGCGACGATGGGGGCCACAGGCCACGCCCGCGCCGAAGCGCGCTATAGCCTTGCAGTCGCGGGGCCACGCTTCGCCGACCTTCTCCGCTCTGCCCTCGACTGACGACCCCATGTGCGGAATCGCCGGCCTGCTCTCCACCCCACCCGCGCCCGACGCCGCGGCCGTCGCCAGCCGCATGGCGGGCACGATCGAGCACCGCGGCCCCGACGCCGGGGGCGTCTGGGCTGACGGTGGCGTCGCGCTCGGCCATCGCCGCCTCTCGATCCTCGACCTCAGCCCGCTCGGCGCGCAGCCCATGCACGCCAACTCTGAGCGTTACACGCTGGCGTACAACGGCGAGGTCTATAACTTTCCGGAGCTTCGCGCCGACCTTGAGCGCCTCGGCGAAGTGTTTCGCGGCCACTCAGACACCGAGGTGCTCCTGGCTGGCTTTGACGCCTGGGGCATTGAGGCAACGCTCAGGCGTGCCATCGGGATGTTCGCCGTCGCCGTGTGGGACGCCGACGCTCAGGCGCTCACCCTCGCCCGAGACCGCATGGGACAGAAGCCGCTCTACGTCGGGTGGGCTGGCCGGACGCTCGTCTTCGGCTCCGAGCTCAAGGCGCTGCGCGCCCACCCGGACTTCGTGCCCGAGGTGGACCGAGACGCGCTCGCGCTCTACTTCCAGTACGCCTACGTCCCCGGCCCGCACACCATCTACCGCGGCGTCTGGATGATGCCACCGGGGACGCTCGTGACGCTCCGCGCAGACGCCCTCGAGCCGGGCGCCGACGTCGCCGCAGCCGCGACACCGTTTTGGACCCTGGACGCGGCCGTCCGCGCTGGCCAAGCGGATCCGTTTGGCGGGACACCTGCGGAGGCCACCGACGCCCTCGATGCCCTCCTGACGCGCGCCGTTGGTGACCGGTTGGTGGCCGACGTGCCCGTCGGGGCGTTCCTGTCCGGTGGCATCGACTCGACGGCTGTCGTGGCCGCGGCGACGGCCGCCTCGTCGGCGCCCGTCAGCACGTTCACGATCGGGTTCGACGACTCGGCCTACGACGAGTCCGGGTCAGCGGCCGCTGTCGCCCGGCATCTCAAGACCGACCACACGACGCTCCACGCGACGCCCCAGGACGCCCTCGATGTCGTGCCGCGCCTAGGCACGATCTACGACGAGCCTTTCGCCGACTCGTCGCAGATCCCGACGCTGCTCGTGTCGCACCTCGCGCGCGCCCACGTCACGGTCGCGCTCTCGGGCGACGGCGGCGACGAGCTGTTCGCCGGCTACAACCGTCACCTCTACGTGCCCCGCGTGTGGGGCCGTGTCGGGCGTGTGCCGGGGGCCTTGCGCCGTGGAGTGAGTTGGGCCATGCAGGCCGTGCCATCGTCCGCCTACGACGGTGCCTATGCCGCTGTCGCCCCAGCGCTGCCGCGCCGGATGCGCGCCATCCTGCCCGGCAACAAGGCTCACAAGTTGGCCAGCGTCCTGGACGCCTCCTCCCCGACGGCCCTCTACGACGGCCTCACGCGCCACCGCTCCGAGACGTGGCCGCCCGTTCTCGGCGCTGCTCCGCTCCCAGTCCTCCTGGAGCAGCCGGGCCGGTGGCCGGCGGGGATGGACGCGGTCGAGCAGATGCTGTACCTCGACGCGCGGACGTACCTCCCGGACGACATCCTGACCAAGGTGGACCGTGCGAGCATGGACGCGAGCCTGGAAGCGCGCGCCCCGTTCATGGACCACCGGCTCGTCGAGTTCGCGTGGTCGCTCCCGACCGATCTCAAGATCCGCGACGGCCAGACAAAGTGGCTCCTACGACAGGTCGTCCGCCGGCGCGTACCCGACGCACTCGTTGACCGGCCCAAGGCTGGCTTCGGCATCCCCGTCGGCGACTGGCTGCGCGGCCCGCTGCGGCCGTGGGCCGAGGCGCTGCTTGACCCGGTCCGCATCCGCGCCGAGGGCTACCTCGACCCCGACATGGTCGCCGGGTTGTGGGCTGCCCACCTTGGGGGCCGCTCGGACAGCCGCTACGAGGTCTGGTCCATCCTCATGTTCCAAGCCTGGCTGGACGCCGCAGGCCTCGCCTCGGCCTCATGACCGCGCCCCACATCGTCTACGTCGTCACGGCTGCGATGTCGGCGGACCACCTGCTGCGCGGACAACTCGCGGCAATGCGCGCGCGCGGCTGGCGCGTGACGCTCGTGACGCATCCGGATGCGCGCCTCGGCGCCATCGCTGAACGTGAAGGAGTCGAAGCTATCGCAGTCCCCATCGCTCGAGAGATCGCGCCTTTCGCCGACGCCCGAACCCTTGCCGAGCTCACCGCCTTGCTGCGCCGACTGCGCCCCGACGTGGTCAACGCGGGGACGCCTAAAGCGGGCCTGTTGGGGATGTTGGCTGCCCGAATCGCCCGCGTCCCCGTTCGCCTCTATACCCTCCGCGGCCTCCGCCTCGAGACTACGACTGGTCGAACGCACGCGATCCTCCGCACGACCGAGCGGCTAGCCGCCGGAGCTGCCACCCGCGTGGTCGCCGTCAGCCCCAGCCTCGCCGCCGAGTACGTCCGCCTCGGGCTAGCTGCAAGCGAGAAAGTGACAGTGCTGGGCCAAGGCGCATCGAACGGCGTGGACGTGGCCCGATTTTCCCACCCAAACCCTGCAACCGTCCAAGAGCTACGCGCCCGCCTCGGCATTGAGATAGGCACACCTGTCGTCGGCTTCGTCGGCCGGTTCACCCAGGACAAGGGGATCGCTGAACTGGTGGAAGCCTTTGACCAGGTAGGGGAGGGATACCCAGAAGCATACCTTCTCCTGGTGGGCGACTACGAGACGGGCGACCCGGTGGGCGAGTCGGTCCGTGCCCGCATCGAGGCGGACCCGCGCATCCTGACGCCAGGCTTCCTCCCGGACCCCGCGCCTGCCTACGAACTGATGGACGTGCTGGCCTTCCCCTCGCACCGCGAGGGCTTCCCCAACGTGCCACTCGAAGCCGCCGCCGCAGGCCTGCCCGTCGTCGGCGCCCGCGCCACCGGCACCGTGGATGCGGTCGTGGACGGTGAGACCGGTGTCCTTATCCCTATTGGCGACGCAGCAGCCCTGGCACAAGCGCTCGGCCGGTACCTCGCTGACCCCGACCTCCGCCAAAAGCACGGAGCTGCGGGGCACGCTCGCATCGAACAGCACTTCACCAACGAACGGGTCTGGGCCGCCCTCTTCAACGAGACCGACCGTCTGCTCACCGAGGCGGGCCTGGCCCGGCACGGAGAGAGCCTGCACGAGAGGGGGACAAGCGGCTACGACTGCCCCAAAACCCGAGCCGCTCGATAAGCCGTAGCGGTTGGCTCAGAACGAATAGAGAGCCCCTCAGATCAGATACCCAGCGCTCCTTTACATCGCTACCCGTCACTCCCTCAAAGCGGACCTCCGCCGCCTCCATAGGTATGCCTAACTCGTCTCCCGTGTATCAGCACTCTGGAAAGCGGCTCCTCGACGTAACCGCGTCATCGATAGGCCTCGCCCTTCTGAGCCCCGTCCTCGTCGGCCTCGGGATGGCAGTACGCGCGAATCTGGGCAGCCCCGTCTTGTACCGCCAGATCCGCCCGGGGCTCGGCGGATGCCCGTTCGAGATGGTCAAGTTTCGGACCATGACGGACGCGCGGGGCCCCGACGGCCATCCGCTCCCCGACGCCGATCGTTTGACGCCGTTCGGCCATTTCCTACGAAGCTCGAGCCTCGACGAGCTCCCCGAGCTGTGGAACGTGCTCCGGGGGGAGATGAGCCTGGTCGGCCCGCGGCCCCTGCTCGAGCGCTACCTCGACCGGTACACGCCCGAGCAGGCGCGGCGCCACGATGTCCGGCCGGGAATCACGGGCCTTGCCCAGGTCAGCGGACGGAACGCCCTGTCGTGGGAGGACCGGTTCGCGCTCGACGTGTGGTACGTGGACCACCAGTCGCTCCTGCTCGACCTCAAAATCCTCGCTCGGACGGTGCTCAAGGTGATTGGGCGGGAGGGGGTGAGCGCGGCCGGACACGCGACGATGCCAGAGTTTACGGGCCCGTCGAGCGGCCCCGATGGTCCGTGAGCGTGCTTGTCGTCGGCGGGGGCGGTCACGCGAAGGTGGTCATCGCCACGCTCCACGCTCTCGGCCATGTCGCCGCTGGTGTGCTCGACGACGACCCGGCGACGGAGGGCGCGTCGGTCTTGGGCGTCCCGGTGGTGGGCTCAACAGACCGGCTCCGAACGCACGTGGGCCCCGCCGTGCTCGCGGTCGGCAGCAACGGGGTCCGCCAGCGGCTCGCGGAGACGTACGCGGACACAGAGTGGCTCTCGCTCGTCCATCCGCGCGCGACGGTCCACTCGTCAGTCCACCTTGGCCTGGGGACTGTGGTGTTCGCGGGGGCCGTGGTCCAGCCCGACGTGACTGTCGGCCAGCATGTCGTCGTCAACACGGGGGCGACCGTCGACCACGACGGGCACATCGATGACTTCGCCCACCTCGCCCCGGGCGTGCACCTCTCGGGGGGCGTCACCGTCGGCGAGGGGGCCCTCTTGGGAGTCGGCGCGTGCGTGGCCCCGGGGATCACGGTCGGGGCGTGGGGGGTGGTCGGGGCTGGGGCCGCCGTCGTTCGCGATCTCCCACCGAACGTCACGTCCATCGGCGTCCCGGCCGTCCCCATTGTCCGAACTTAAACGGACCTCCCCCTCACCCATGGCCGTCCGTCCCCGTCTCTACCTCAGCCCGCCCCACATCGGTCCCGACGAGCTGGCGCTCGTGACCGAGGCGTTCGAGACGAACTGGGTAGCCCCGGTCGGTCCGCACGTGGACGCCTTCGAGGCCGAGTTCGCTGCTGCCGTCGGGGCCAGGCACGCCGTGGCCGTCTCGTCGGGGACCGCCGCGCTCCATCTCGCGCTGCGGCTCGTGGGCGTCGAGCGCGGCGACGAGGTGCTTGTCTCTGACTTCACATTCTGCGCCAGTGTCAACCCGATTCTCTACGAGGGCGGCGTCCCGGTCTTTATCGACAGCGAGCGGACGTCGTGGAACCTGGACCCGAACCTGGTCGAGGACGCCTTTAAGGCCCGGAGCGCAGGCGGCCGGCAGGCCAAGGCGCTGGTGGCCGTCCACCTCTACGGCCAGACGGCCGACCTCGACCCGCTCGTGGAGCTCTGCGAGCGCTACGGGGTCGCGCTCGTCGAGGACGCCGCTGAGGCGCTCGGCGCGAGCTATAAGGGCCAGTCCCCCGGCGTCTTCGGGGAGGCCGGGATCTTCTCGTTCAACGGCAACAAGATCATCACGACCTCCGGCGGCGGGATGCTCGTCACCGACGACGGGGCCCTCGCCGCGCACGCGAGGAAGCTCGCGACCCAGGCCCGCGACGACGCGCCCCACTACGAGCACTCCGAGGTGGGGTTCAACTACCGCATGAGCAACGTGCTCGCGGGGATCGGCCGGGGGCAGCTCCGCCGGCTAGAGGACCGGGTTCAGGCCCGCCGCGGGGTTTTCGAGCTTTACCGGGAGCAGCTCGGCGACCTCCCCGGGCTCTCGTTTATGCCCGAGGCCCCGTGGGGCCGTCACTCGCGGTGGCTCACGTGCCTGACGATCGATCCAGACGTGTTCGGGACCTCGCGAGAAGAGGTCCGGCTGGCGCTCGAGGCGGACAACGTCGAGGCCCGGCCCTTGTGGAAGCCGATGCACCTCCAGCCCGTGTACCGGGCGTATGAGGCTGCGGGGGGAGGCGTCGGGGAGGCCCTGTTTGAGACCGGCCTGTGCCTCCCTTCGGGCTCGGCCATGACCGGGGAGGCCGTCCGACGGGTCGTGGAGACGGTGAGGGCTGTGGCTGCTAGTCCAGCGGGAGGCTCCTGAGGGATTCGGGGACTCCGAGCGGCGTGGGCGCGCTTGGGTCCCGCTAGGCGGTAGCCGGATGACGGGGCACGACCTTTGACACCTCCGCTGGCAGCGCTGGAGCCCTCCTGGACCGCGGCCTCTGTGGCGCCGTGTGCGATTTATGCAGGAGGTTCACCCTGCAAAGCCTAGTTTGCTTCGTCCCCCCGACCGCCGTCCATGCGCCGCACCCACGCGAAGTTTGCGATCGACCTCGTCCTCTGGTCCCTAGCGACGCCGCTCGCGTTCGTGCTGCGGCTGGAGGACGGGGTGTCCGAGTTCGCGCACGGGCTGGCGGTGATGCTCGCCGTGGGCGTCCCGCTCAAGGCCCTCACGCTCGGCGCCCTCGAGTTCCCGCGCCGGTCGTGGCACCGGCTAGGTCTCCAGGACCTGCCCTACCTGGGCGTGGGGGTCGGGCTCGTGACGGCGGCGCTGGCGCTGGTCGTCCTCCTGGTCCCCGGCGTGGCCGCGCCCCGGAGCGTCCCGTTTATCGAGGGGATGATCGCGCTGCTGCTGATGAGCGGCGCGCGCGTGGCCGCCCGGGTCTGGTACGAGCGCCAGGGGATGGGCCGGGCGCGCCGGCGGACCGAAGGCCGGCGCGTCCTGATCGTCGGGGCCGGCGAGGCCGGGACGATGGTGGCCCGGGAGCTCGGGCGGCACCGGTCGTCCGGGCGCGTGCCCGTCGGGTTCCTCGACGACGACCCGCTCAAGCGGCGCCAGCGGTTCGTGGGCCTCCGCGTGCTCGGCACGATCGAGGACCTCGTCCACATCGTCGACCTCTACGGCGTCGACGAGGTGCTCCTGGCCATCCCCACGGCCCCGGGCGCGCTCGTGCGGCGCGTGGTCGAGTTGGTCCGGGAGGCCGGCGTCGAGCACCGCTCGATCCCCGGGATCTACGAACTCCTCAACGGGACCGTCTCGATCGACCAGACGCACGAGGTCAAGCTTGAGGACCTGCTCCGGCGCGAGCCGGTGCGCCTCGACGTCCAGCTCCTCGAAGAGGCCATCCACGGCAAGCGGGTCCTGGTCACCGGCGCCGGCGGCTCGATCGGGTCCGAGATCGTGCGCCAGGTGGCGATGTACAACCCGCGCCGGGTCGTGCTGCTGGGCCGGGGCGAGAACTCGGTCTACACGATCCACCGCGAGATGCGGCGGCGGTGGCCCGACGTGGAGGCGGTCCCGGTGATCTGCGACGTCCGCGACCGGGACTCGCTCCGGCGCGTGTTCGAGGAGCACCGGCCCGAGATGGTCTACCACGCCGGGGCCCACAAGCACGTCCCGCTCATGGAGGCGAACCCGGAGCAGGCCGTGTTCAACAACGTCCTCGGGACCAAGAACGTGGCCCAGCTGGCCCGGGACCACGGGACGTCGCGGCTGGTCAACATCTCCACCGACAAGGCCGTCAACCCGACGTCGGTGATGGGGGCCTCGAAGCGGGTCGCCGAGCAGGTCGTGCTCGCGGTGTCCCAGCGGTGCGCGCCGGACCAGGCGTTCGTGTCGGTCCGGTTCGGGAACGTGCTGGGGAGCCGGGGCAGCGTGGTGCCGCTGTTCAAGGAGCAGATCGCGTACGGGGGGCCCATCACGGTCACCCACCCCGACATGGTCCGGTACTTCATGACCATCCCTGAGGCCAGCCAGCTCGTGCTCCAGGCCGGCGTCCAGGGGGAGAACGGGCAGGTCTACGTCCTGGACATGGGCGAGCCGGTCCGGATCGTGGACCTCGCGCGCGACCTCATCCTGCTCTCAGGGCTCGAGCCCGACAAGGACATCGCCATTGAGTACAGCGGGGCGCGGCCCGGGGAGAAGCTGTTCGAGGAGCTCCTGACGTCCGAGGAGGGCGTGGTCGCCTCGCCGCACGACAAGATCTTCGTGGCCAGGAAGTCCGCGTTCTCGGCCGGCTCGTTCGAGCGGCACCTCGGCGAGCTCGTGGCGGCGGCGGACGCCCAGGACCCCGGCCGGATCCGCGACGCGTTCCGGGCGCTCATTCCGACGCACCAGCTCGGCGGGCCGGGGCCCAACCCCCTGGGCTCCCTGGGCGACGGGGCGGGCCCGGGCCCGGGCCTGCCCTCGCTGTCGGAGACCGGAGTCGAGGCCGGCGAGTAGGGCCCGCAGGCCCCCGCCGCCAGCGGCTGGCGGACCGGGTCGGCGCTCCCCGCCAGGCACGGCGGGCGCTCGTGGCTAGAACCGGGCGCTGGTGTAGGGGCGGCCCCACCGCAAAAACACCAGCGGGGCGGCGTAGCGGCGGCGGCCGTCGAGGGCGTCGTCGACGGACCGGGCCCGGACGGCGAGGCCGCCGACGACATCCGGGAGCAGGCGGACGCCGGCCTGGGCCTCGACCAGCCACTCCGTCTGGCGGACGCCCTGGAGCGTCTCGATGCCCGTGTCGCCCACGCGGTCGGTGTAGGGCCGCGTCGGGTCGGCGCCGAAGTTGAGCTCGGGCGTGTCGCGCCCGCGCACGGTCCGGACGATGTCGACGGACGCCTCGACGTCGGGCGCGGGTCGGTAGCGCGCCGACACCGTGAGGTCGCTCGCGTTGGGGCCGGCCGGGTGGCCCAGCCCGTCGCCCTGGTGCGTGTAGCTGGTCTCGAGCTGGCGGTGGGCGTAGAGGTAGGGCCGGAGCCGGGCGTACTCGACGCCGAGCCCGAGCCCCCGCACCCGCCCTAATCCTGGAACGCCGGGGTCAGCCACCTCGGCGCCGACCACGAACCCCCACTTGTTGCGCCAGTCGTCCTCCGAGAAGGCCGAGGCCACGAGTTCGTCCAGGACGCCCTGGGCGTAGAGCCGGGCGCCGCCGACGGGCCGCCAGGCGACGCCCGCGCCTAGGAGCACGTTGTCCGGGCTCCCGATGTCGCGCTCGGTCCCGCGGTAGAACTGGAACGGGTTGAGGTAGGCCAGCTCGAACCCGTCGCGGCGGCCCGTCGCCGAGGTGTCGGTCCCGAAGGCGACGGCCTCGAACGCCTCGACCTCGACGCCCGCGCCCAGGTCGAGCGCCAGCCGGTGGGCGGCGACGTAGTGCTGCGGCGCGAACCCGTCCGACACGGGCTGGCTCACCGACCGCGCGAACAGGCTCTGGAAGGCGACCCGCCACAGCCTGAACCGGACCTGGAGCTGGTCGTACGGCGCGGCGTAGTTGCTCAGGACCGCCGAGCCGCGCCCGACGCCCCAGCGGTTGCGGTCGCGCCCGAACCGGACCTCGGCGCCGGGGCCCGAGTACCCGACGACGCCCGTCGTGTTGAGGTAGTCGTAGACCGGCGCCTGGCCGCCCTCCTTGAGCGCGACGGCGCCCAGCCGAGGGGCCGTCCGGAGCGGGGTGGGCCCGAGCGGTACGCGCGTCTGGGTCTCCTCGACGCGGCCGTCGAAGAACAGCCGCCCCAGCCGCCCGGCCGCGCGGACGCCCCGGGCGTTGGTGTAGACCAGCGGCGAGCCGTCGGAGCCGTCGACGACGGTCTGGCGGCCCGGCCCGAGCTCGAAGAACGCGAGCGGCTCGATCTCCAGCGCGTAGCCCGTCCCCTCGACCTCGCCCTCGACGCGCGCGAAGGCGCGGCCGTCGCGGTAAAGCGCCGTTCTCGCGGCGACGGCCGGTCCGAAGACGCCGCCGACCACGGCCCCGCGGTAGCGCGCGAGCAGCTGGCGGTCGAGGGGGGAGAGGCGAGCCCGCGAGCGGTCCGCCCCGAGAGGTTGCGCCAGTGAGTCGCGCCGGGCCAAGGAGTCCAGGAGCGCGTGCGCGCGGACGGCGGAGAGCGGCTGGGCGCCCAGCTCGGGGTCGGAGAGCGTGCCCAGCACGCGCTGGCGCTCCAGGAAGTGGTGGACGTCGTCCTCGGGCTGGAGCAGCCCCTCGGACTGGGCGTCGGCGCCGGCCGCCGCCAGCGCGACGGCGAGGGTCAAAAACGCGCGCCGCATCTAGGCGTCCGCCTCCGCCGGGTTTGCGAGGGGCA
This sequence comes from Rubricoccaceae bacterium, assembly GCA_963789285.1. Lineage (GTDB taxonomy): Bacteria > Bacteroidota > Rhodothermia > Rhodothermales > Rubricoccaceae > Rubrivirga. The sequence goes on along the minus strand of CAWBJZ010000002.1, from coordinate 689,220 downwards.
GGGACGGTTGAGGCGTCTCCGGCGCGGTCTCGAGCAGCAGGTCGAACAGGTGCGAGAGCGTGTCTCGCAGGTCGAGGCGCGGGACGATGCGGTCGACGAACCCCTGCTCGACCAGGAACTCAGCGGTCTGGAAGTCGGGTGGCAAGTCGCGGCCGATGGTCTCCCGGATCACGCGCGGCCCGGCGAAGCCGATGAGCGCGCCCGGCTCGGCCAGGTTGAGGTCGCCCAGCATGGCGAACGAGGCCGTGACGCCGCCCGTCGTGGGGTGCGTCATGAGCGAGACGAACGGCAGCCCGCGCTCGGCGAGCACGGCGAGGTTCGCGCTCGTCTTGGCCATCTGCATCAGCGACAGCGCGCCCTCCATCATCCGCGCCCCGCCCGACTGGCTGATGATCAAGCACGCCCGCTCTTCGTCGACCGCGCGGCGGACGGCGCGCGTCAGGATCTCACCCACGACCGAGCCCATCGAGCCGCCGATGTAGCTGAAGTCCATGGCCGCGATCGACGTCGGGTGGCCGCCGACGAGCCCGGTCCCGCTCACGGCGGCGTCGTTCAGGCCCGTCTTGCGGTCGGCCGCCGCGATCCGCTCGGGGTAGGTCTTGCGGTCGACGAAGTCGAGCGGATCGGTCGAGTGCAACCCGTCGTCGTGCCGCGTGTAGCGGCCCTGGTCGAAGAGCAACTGGAGGTAGCCCAGCCCCGCCATCGGGTAGTGGTGCCCGCACTCGGGGCAGACCAGGAGGTGCTCCTCGAGTTCGCGCTGGCTCGTGATGGTGTCGCACGAGGGGCACTTCTGCCAGTAGCCCTCGGGCGTCTCGTTCCGGTCGCGCTTGTCGGTCTTGATGCCCGCCGACTGCCGTTTAAACCAAGCCATAGAGGGGACGGGCGCGCCGTCAGGTGCTACGGCCCGAAGATAGCCCGGGGCCGGGAGGTTGCCACCGGCTTGAGGTAGTGGGGCTCAGCGCCAGCCGGGTCGTCGCCCCCGGTCGCGCGCCACTGGCGGAGACCGAGGCGCGCGACCGCGACGCCGGACGCGGCCAGCTCCACACGCGGCAGCGCCGGGTCGAGCCGGTCCGCCCCCGGCCCGCCGACCGCACACGGGCGGGGCAGCCAGCCGCCGACCTCGTCCACCGCCAGCGCGGCGGGGGGGAGGACGTCGTGGCCGTCGGCGTACGCCCCGGCGTAGACCTCGCCCCGCCGCGAGGGCAGGACGGCGACGACGGTCCCGCTGGCGGTCGCGGTCGAGGCGAGCGCGGCGAGTGTGGAGACGCCGACGAAGGCGGCGCCGGTCGCCAGCGCCAGCCCCTTGGCCGTGCTCATCCCGATGCGCAGGCCGGTGAACGAGCCTGGGCCATTCGCGACGGCGACCAGCTCGAGGTCGGAGACGCTGCGGCCGGTGTGCTCGAACGCCTGCGCGACGAGCGGCGCCAGTCGGCGGCCATGCGCGCGCGGGACGGCGATCTCGGCGCGGAACAGGACCGCGTCGTCATCCAAGAGAGCGACGGCGCAGACGTCGCCGGAGGTGTCCAGGCCGAGGGTGAGCATCGCGAACGGGGGGAGGCCGCCAACGACCGCGCCCGGCCGCGGTTCGGCGGCACGGCGCTTGCGGAGGACCCGGCGCCCATGACCGACACCGCCGATCCGCCCCCCATCGCCCCCCAGGCCGTCACGGCCGAGGGCGAGCTCGCCCACGCCGTGGCGTTCCGGATCGGCCGGCCCGTCGACCCGTGGTCGGTCGTGGCCGCGCTCGAGAGCGAGGGGTGGCGCGACGTGGACGCCCAGGACCGCTTCGGACGCGACGACCTGTTCCACCTAGGCGAGGAGATCTTCCCCGAGTGCCTGGCCGCCGCCGCCGCGCTGGGTCCGCCCCGGGACGAGGCCGCGAGCGCCGAGACGCTGGCCAGGCTGTCGGGCCGCTACGCCGCCAGCTACTCGCGCGGGCTGCTCTACGCGCTGCCGGTGACGGGCCAGGTCGCGGCCCTGGTCTGGCTGGGGTACTCGCTGTGGGCGTCGGTCCGGCTGACCGAGGGCGGGGCGACCATGATCGCGATGGGGACCATCGCCAGCTTCATCCTGACGGCCCCGTTCGTCCAGGCGCTCGCGCACGAGACCTCCCGCCTTCTGGGGCACGAGCTGGGCGGGCAGGCGCGGCGGATGGCGTTCCGGATCTCTGGCCTGGGCGCCGCGACCGTCGCCGCGACGGCCGTGCTGGGGTTCGTCGTCAACCTGGTCATCCCGTTTTTCCCCGTCGAGCTGGCGGTCGTCGGGTCGACGTACTACCTGCTGCTGGGGTGGCTGTGGCTGGCGCTGGCGCTGCTCTACGTCGAGGAGCGGCTGATCGCCGTCGGGACGGCGACGACGCTGGGCATCCTGCCCGTCTGGGGCGCCGTGGCCGGGCTGGGCTGGGGGATCCACGTCGCGCACGCCGTCGGGCTCGCGGTCTCCATCGCGCTCGCGCTCGCCTGGGCGTACCGCCAGCTGGGCAAGGGCGCCGATCGGGACGCCGGCGACGGGCCGGCGCCGCCGCTCCCGCGCGCCTCGACCGTCTTCCACACCACGCTGCCGTACACGGCCTACGGCGCGCTGTACTTCTCGGTCCTGTTCGCCGACCGCGTCGTGAGCTGGTCGGCCCCGGGCGCCGATCCGCTGTCGTACCCGATCTGGTTCCGGACGGACTACGAGCTGGGGATGGACTGGGCGCTGGCGGTGATCTTCCTGATGCTGGCCGCCGTCCCGTTCGCCGTGCGGCGGATGTCGGGCGAGATCCACTCGATGGGCCACGTCACCGACCCGGCGCAGGCGTCCACGCGGATGGCGGCGCAGTACGTCCGCTACCTCGGCGTGCTGGCGGGGATCGGCGTGGCGTCGGTGATCGGCGTCTGGCTGGGCGGGCTGTGGCTGGGCGCGCACGGGCCGGTCCTGCTCGACCCCATCTTCCAGCCCGGCACGACGCGCTACGTGTTCGCGCTCGCCGCCGCCGGGTACTTCTTCTTTAGCCTGGGGCTGATGAACGGGCTGGTGTTCCTGGCCCAGGGCCAGACCGGGCGCGTGCTCCAGCCCCTCGCCTGGGCGCTGGCGGTCGACGTGGCCGTCGGCTTCACCGTGACCCGGGTGTGGGGCTACGAGCACGCCGGCTGGGGGCTCTTGGCGGGCTGCCTGCTGTTCGCCGTCGTGACCACGCGCTACGCGCTTCGGATGCTCCGCCGTGCGGATTACTACGCCTACGCCGCCTACTAGGGCGTGGCGTGCCGGAGCGGTCCCGCTCCGGCACGGCCGCCAGTCCGAGCGGCGGCGGGCCGTTGAACTGGAGGCCGAAGCGCCGATACCCCGACGGTGAACCCCGACCTCCCCTACGCCTGGAGCCTGCTGCTCGCGCTCGTCCGCGTCGCGCTGGTGTTCGGCGTCTCGTTCCTGGTCCTGACCCGGTTCACGCTGCCCGGGACCACGCGGCGGTCGTCGTGGGAGGGGCGGGGCTGGGGCGACGCCGTGCTGGGCGTCTCGATGACGCTCGTCGCGGCGTCGGTGCTGGGCGTGCTGGGGCTGTTCGACACGGCGTCGCTGGCCGCCGTGCTGGCGCTGTCGCTCGCCGGCGGCGCCTTCCTGCGGTACCGCCGGCTGTGGCGCCGGACGATGCTCCAGAACTACGCCGGGCTGCTCCGCTGGATCGAGCGCGTCGCGCCGCCCGACCCCATCGTCCCGGGCTACGCGACCGCGCCGCCCGCCCCCGCGCCCGCCCGCGGCGCCCGCCCGTCGGCGCTGACGCCCCAGGCGGGGTGGTGGGTGGGCGTCGGCGTGGCGTCGGCGCTGGCGGCGGGCGTGCGGCTGATCCCGACGTTCGCCCAGGCGGCGCCGTTCTCGTTGCGCTACTACGCGCACCTGGAGACCGTGAAGGGCTTGCGGATCGGGGCGCCCGTCGGCACGGCGGAGGGGTGGGGGCTGCACGCGCTCGTGCTGGCGTTGGGCGAGATGGCGCGCGTGGACCCGGCGCTGCTGCTGCGCGGCGTCGGCGCGGTCGCGGCCGGGGCCATCACCTACGGCGTCTACCAGACGGCCCGGTTCTACTGGGCCGGCCGGCCGGCCGCGTTCCTGGGCGCGCTGTTCATCGCCGTCGGCGGGCCGCTGCTGCCGCTCCCGCTGGAGCGCCAGGCGGGCGCCGAGCCGCTGATGCTGGCCGCCGCCCTCGCCCTGCCCGTCTTCCCCCACCTCGCCTCGTACATCGGCGCCGGCGGGCGCCGCGGCCTGACCGTCGGCGCGTCGGGGCTGCTGGCGTGCGGGCTGGTGTACCCGGCGGTCGGCGGGCTGCTGGCGGTCGTGACCGGCGTGTACGTCGCCACGATCGGGCTGCAGGTGGCGTGGCGCCGCCGCGTCCAGGGCCAGGGCGCGCGGGGCCCGTACCGAGACCGCGGGCTGTGGCGGCGGACGGCGGTCCTGGCCGGCGGCGGCGTCGCGCTGGCCGCGCTGTGGGCCCTCGACGCCTGGATGGTGACGTCCATCAGCGAGCCCGGCACGTTCGCGTTCTTCGACGCCGCGCGCGCCGTCCGCCAGGACCCTGCCCCGGTCGTCGTGGCCGGCGTGCTGGGCGCGCTCGTCGTGCTCGCCCCGCTCGTCCCCGGCCGCGACCGCTTCGCCGACCGGCTGCCCCGCCCCGGCGCGCTGTGGCGGACCGGCGGCCAGACGCTGGCCATGCTGGCGCTGTGGGTCGGGACGGGCGCGGGGTACACCGGCGTCTCCGGCGCCGCCGCCGTGCTGCTGATGGCCGCCGTGGGGCTGGACGTCGCGCTCGTCGTGACCGAGGCGAGAGTCCGGCTGGCCGCGGTCTGGCCCGACCGGCTGCGCCTACACCTCCCGACCTGGACCTCGGCGCCGGCCGCGCTGGCGGTCGGCGTGGTCGTGATCGCGACGGGGTGGAGCGTGCCCGTCCCCGGGCCGACCGTCGAGCCCGAGGGGTTCGTCCGCGCCTACCTCGACATCGACCGCCAGTCGCTGCCCTTCGCCTGGACCGCCATCGGACACCGGGGGACGGGGACCCTTGTCGCGCAACGGGGTCGGTTCATGGACTACGAGTTCTTCCTTACCAACTACGACGCGGAGGCCTACGACCACGTCGGCGACGGCCGCATCCCGACGCCGGACCTCTTCCTCTTCGTCGAGCGCGACCCCGGCGCGCCCCAGACGATGGCCGAGCTGATGCCGCCGGGCCGGGACCTGACCGCCCGGATGCACGACTGGGTCGGCGCCTACGCCCGCCGCCCCGACCAAGCCGGCCGGCTCTCCGCGTTCTACCGCGACGACGACCTGACGGTGTACCGGATCTCGCGCCCGGCGCCGACCCTGCTGGAGCTGGGCGCGGACCGCGTGCCCGCCAAGCGCCAGGCCTCGACCTCTCGGAAGCGCACCGGTCCTGTCGCCGAGGCTCCATGACCGCTCGCCTCGTGCTGCTCGCGTCCCTGGTCGCCGCGCTGGCGGCCGGCGTCGCCTGGTGGGTGCCCTCCGCCAGCGCGCCGGACGAGACCGTCTACCCCGTCCGGGAGATGGCGCCCGAGGTGCTGCTGGTGGTCGACGCCGCCGACCCCTTCGCCGGGCGCGTCGCCGGCCAGGCCCGGTTCGCCCTGCGCCGTGCCAAGGTCCCGTTCGACCAGGCGGACGTGGCCTCCGGGCTGCCCGACCTCGACGGCTACGCCGCCGTCCTGACCGCCGCCGAGCGGCTGTCGGCGCTCCCCGAACGCGACGCCGTCCGACTGGCGGATTGGGTAGAGGCCGGCGGCGGGCTGGGCGTCCTCTACCGCGCGTGGACGCCGGCCCTGGCCGCGACGCTGGGCTTCGCCCCGGCCCCGCGGCCGGCGTTCTCGCAGGCCTCGGAGACCCTCCGGACAGCGGTTCCCCTGATGCCCGGTGCCGACAGCCTCCGCCTGGCGACCGGCGAGCTGTCGTCGTTCCAAGCGAGCCCCCAGCCCGGGTGCGTGTCCCTCGCCGACCGCGTCCGTGGCGGCCGGGCCGTCGGCTCGGGCGGGTGGACGTGCCCTAGGGGCCAGGGCCGCGTCGTCTACTGGAACCACGCGCTGTTCGGGACCAAGCTGTTCCGCGGCCACATCCTGCAGACGCTGGCCGTGCTCCACCCGGCGCACGCCCGGCCCCTAGCGCGCTGGGCCGTGTTCTTCCTGGACGACTTCCCCGCGCCCGCCTCCAACGTGCGCCTGGGGCCGCCCTGGAGCCGCTACGGCGAGACGCCGGCCGAGTTCTACGCCGACACCTGGTACCCCGACATGGTCGCCCTAGCGGAGGCCAACGGCCTGAGGTACACCAGCACCGTCATCTACGCCTACAACGACCGCACCCGGGCGCCCTTCCCCGTCAACGAGTGGCTGACGGGGCGGATCGAGCGCAACGGCGCCCAGGTCCCGTTCTCGCCCTGGATGATGAGCGAGGACGCCCGCCGGTCGGAGCAGGCCCTGCACGGCTACAACCACCAGTCGCTCTTGACCGAGACCTGGGGCGCCCAGGCCCCGATGGCCCAGGCGCTCGGGGCCGCTCGGGCGCGGTGGCAAGCCGAGGACCTGGCGCCGCTGCCGACGACCTACGTGCCGCCGATGAACTGGATCGACTCGGTCGGCGTGGCGGCGCTGCGCCAAGCGTTCCCCGAGATCGAGACCGTCGCCGGCTTGTACACCGGCGAGCGCGCGCGCGGCGAGGGCCGGGAGTTCGGGCCGGAGCCGTGGGCGCCCGAGCTCTACGCGCTCCCCCGCAACACGGCCGGCTTCGTCTTCACCGACTCCGAGCGGCTCAAGATGCTCTCGGTCCTGCACACCGTCGGGGTGTGGAACCACTTCGTGCACCCCGACGAGCTGTACGCCAACGCCGACCGCGACGCGACGTACCGCGCCGAGGGCCTGCCGCCGCCGTCCACGCTGGGCTGGAACGAGACCCCGGCCAGCCTGCTCCCGTCCCTCGCGCGCTGGGTGGGCTTCGCGCGCGAGCACTACGGCTGGCTCGACGGCGTGACGGCGCACGACGCGACGCAGCGGATGCGCGACCTCGACGCCTTGCAGATCGGGTGGGCCGCCCACTCCGCCGCCTCCGGGCGCACGCTTACGGTGACCGCCAGCCGGGCGGGGCAGACCGTCCTGACCTGGGCTCGCCCCAGCGAAAGACTGGCGGCTGTCGAGGGCGGCACGGTTCTGGACGTGTGGCAAGGTCCCGTGCTCCACCAGTACACCATCCAGGCCGACGGCCCCCAGGTCCGGGTCTCGTTCGAGGCCGCCGCGCTCCCATGAGTCGTTTCTACCTCCTGCTCGCTCTCGCCCTGGCCGCGACCGCGGCGCCGGCTCAGGACCGCGTCGCGCTGGAAGCCCGCGTCGCCCAGGCCCCCGACGACGCCCAGGCTCGGCAGGCGTTGTCGGAGTTGCTGACGGCCCAGGGCGAGCCCGCCGCCGCCGTCCCGCACCTGGTCTGGCTCGCCAGCCACACCCCGACCGACGCCGGCGTCCGCCGCCGGCTGGCCCAGACGCTGCTGTGGTCCGACCGCCCCGCCGACGCCGCCGACGCGCTGGCCGAGGTCGTCGCGCTCGACCCCTCCGACGTCGACGCCCGCGTCCAACTGGCGGAGATCATCGTCTGGGACGGCGGCGCCCAGCGGTCCGTCGAGCTGCTGATGCCGCTCGCCCAGGCCCGCCCGGACGACGCCCGGCTGCACCGCGTCTTGGCCTTCGCCCTGCTCGCCGCCGGGGACGGCCGCGCCCGGGCTCAGATGACGCGCGCCCTCGCCCTCGCGCCGGACGACCTCGACCTCTTGATCGAGTCCGCCAGCCTGGAGCGGTGGCAGGGGGACTGGTCGGTGGCGCAGGCGCGGCTGCGCCACGTGCTGGCGCTGGACCTCACGCCGGGCCACCACGCGCGCATCCGGCCGCTGCGCGACGGCATCCGCTCGATGTCGGCCCCGACGTTCCAGGTCGGCGGCGTCCGCGTGGACGACTCCAACGGCGTGCTGCGCTTCGACGCGCCGGCCCAGCTCCACGTCCCGATCTCGGGCCGCTGGGCCGTCGGCGCCGAGGTCCAGCGGGGCCGCATCCAGGGGCTGGCCGACGGGTCGGCGACGGCGTCCGGCTACACCCAGACCGTTCGGTACCGGCCCAGCCGGAGCCTGCAGCTCGACGCCGGCCTGGGGCTGGAGGGCACGCCGGGCGCCCCGCTGGCGGTCACGGCGCGCGCCTCGGCCCAGCGGGTCTGGACGCGCTCGGGCTTCGCGCTGCTCCGCGTCGGCGCGCAGTCGGCGACGGCGACCGACGCGGTGAACGCGCTCAACCAGGGGCTGCGGCGCTCGTCGGTCGTGGCGGAGGGCTACGCCGAGCCGAGCCGCGCGCTCACGCTCAGCTCCACGCTGACGGCGCTGGCCTACTCCGACGGCAACCGCCGCGTCCTGGCTGCCGCCGTCGCCCGCTGGCTGCCGCTCGCCGTCGGCCGCCGGGAGGGGGGGCTGCCGGCGGCGGCGCTGGGCCTGACGGGGGGCGGGACGTACGAGGACACCGAGACGATCTACGCCGACGCCTCGCCCTACTTCACGCCCGACGACCTCTTCACCGCCTCCGCCGGGCTGGCGGCGCGCGTGGTCTCGGGCGGGCTGCGCGTGGACGGGGCCCTGGGCCTGGCCCGCCAGTCGGCCGGGGTGACGTCGCTGGAGTACGGCGCGGCGCTCGAGTACGACCGCGGGAGCGAGTCCGTCCGCGCCGAGCTCCGCCGCACCGGGTCCTCCGCCTACTCCGCCGACGTCGTCGGCCTGACCGTCCGCTTCCGCCTGCCGTGACCCGCCTCCTCGGACTCGTGCTGGCGCTGGGAGCCTGCACCACGCCGCCCGCCGCCGACCTCGGCCCGCCGCCGGACCGCGACGACCGCCGCGACCAGCTGAACCGGGCCGAGACCTTCGCCACGGTGCTGTCCCGCCGCGCCGCGCCCGACAGCCTGGCCCGCTACGACCTGGTCATCGTCGACCCCGACGCCTACGGGGTCGAGGACGTCCGCCAGCTCCGCGCCGGGGGCGCGCTGTCGCTGGGCTACGTCAACGTCGGCGAGGCCGAGGACTGGCGCGGCTTCGCCGACCGCATCGACCCGGCCTGGGTGCTGGGCGAGAACGCCAACTGGCCCGGCCACCAGTTCGTCGACGCCCGGCAACCGGGGTGGCAGGAGCTGGTGGTCGAGACCGTCGCGGGCCGCGTCGTCGCGCGCGAGTTCGACGGCCTGTTCCTGGACATGGCCGACGTCGCCGCGCCGAGCCTGCACCCCGAGACCGCGCCCGGCGTGGTCGCCCTTATCCACGCCCTCCGCGAGCGCTACCCGACGCACCTGATCGTGATGAACCGCGGCCTTTTCCTCACCGACCGCGTGGGGCAGGCCATCGACGGCCTGCTGGTGGAGGGCGTCTGGGGGCGGATGGACTTCCGGACCCGGGCCCCCGCGCGCACCCGCGTCGACGAAACGCGGATGCTGCTCGCCCGACTGGCGGCGTTCCGCGACGAGACCGGCGGCGCGACCTTCGCCATCGACTACGCCGACACCGACGAGCTGCGGGACCACGTGCTGGCCTCCGCCCAGCGCGCCGGCTTGCCCGTCTTCGTCAGCCGCATCGCCTTGTCCGACTTGCCGCCCGCCCAAGACCCCCGTGCCTGGTAGCGCCGACGTCGCCCTCGTCTTGGAAGGGACGTGGCCCCACGCCATCGGCGGCGTCTCGACCTGGGTCGACGGGCTCGTCCGCGGCCTGCCCGACGTCCGGTTCGGCGTGGTCCACCTGTACGCCGGCGACGCCCCGGGCCCGCCGCGACTGGAGGTGCCCGAGAACGTGGTCTGGCGCCGCGACCTCGGCCTGCCGGACGACCTGGAAGCCGTCGACCCCGCCGCCCTCGCCCGGTCCGTCCCCCAAGCCCGGCTGGTCCACGCGCTCTCCACCGGGTTCGCGGGTCTCGTCGCCGCCCACGTCAAGCGCCAGCGCGGCGTGCCGATGGTGCTGACCGAGCACGGCGTCTACTGGCACGAGATCGAGCAGGGGGCGCCCGAGTTGGAAACCGGCCTCCGGGTGCTGGGCGCCGACGTCTCCGGCGGCAACCCGTGTGCGAGCCGGCAGGGCTGGGTCGAACGGTTCAAAACCTATGCGCGACAAGCGTATGGAGCGGCCGACCTCATTACAACGGTCACCGAAGCCAACCGTCCGCTGCAAGCCGTTCTGGGCGTGCCGGACGCCCTGGTGATCCCCAACGGCGTCACACGACCCCAAGCGCTCTCGCCGCTTCACCCGTCTGAGGTCGCGCTCCTGCACCCGTCGGCGCTCGAGCCGGCGTCGTTCCGAATCGGGTTCGTCGGCCGCGTCACACCGCTGAAGGATCTCCACGCTCTGATCCGGGGGTTTGCCGGCCTGGTCGCGTCGGAGCCCGACGCGCGTCTGCACCTCGTCGGCCCGGCCGACGACCCCGGCTACGCCGCCGGCTGCGCCGCGCTGGCGGAGCGGCTGGGCGTGGCCGACCGCGTCCACTGGACCGGCGTCCAGCCGGTCGGCGACTGGCTCCGGCTGCTCGACGTGGTCGTGCTGACGAGTCGGAGCGAGGCCGAGCCGCTGGCGTTGTTGGAGGCGATGGCGCACGGCGTGCCCGTCGTCGCCCCGGACGTCGGGGGCGTCCGCGCGTTGGTGGAGGGGGGAGAGGCGCCGCCCGCGGGCGTGGTCCTCGACCCTCCCCGCCTGGACGCCGAACTCCCCGACGCGCTCGCTCGCTTGGCCGCCTCGCCTGCGCTCCGCCAGTCGCTCGGGGACGCGGGTCGCCAGCGGACGGTGGGACGGTCTCTGGAAGCCGTCGCGTCGAGGTACCGCGAGGCGTACGCGTCGCTGGGAGTGGGTGGTCGGTGGTGACCGAACCCAGCGGAGTTCCAAACCGGGCCTAGGGCCGCTGGGCGTCGGCACGCGGCCGGTGCGGGCCGGCCGGCGGTGGAACCGGAACGTTCCCGAGTGCCAAGGCAAACGGATTCGGGGCGGTCCAGCGGGCTCAGGGAATGCCTTATGAGGTGCGGAGGGGACGACCGCCCCCTCCGTGCCCGAGACCCCCCGCCGCCCGTCCGTCCTGATCACCACCGAGGGGACCTACCCCTTCGAGGGCGGCGGCGTGACGTCGTGGGCCGACATCGTGATCCAGGGGCTCCCCGAGATCGACGTCCACCTGCTGGCGGTGACGGGCTCGACGGCCATCGAGCTCCACAAGCAGCTGCCCGAGCACGTCCGCTCGGTCCAGGCGATCCCGCTCTTCGGCGCCGCCGAGCCGACCGAGTTCACGCGCCACGGGGAGCCCTTCGCCACGACCGTGCTCCGCCGCGCGCGGACGACGCGGGGCGCCGTCGAGCGCCACTTCGTCCCGCTCCTGACCCAGCTCCTCGAAGCGCTGGAGCGCCCCGAGGACGCCGGCTGGCGCGAGGCCGAGCTGATCCGCGACCTCAACCACTACTTCGTCCGCTTCGACCACCGCGCCTCGTTCCGCTCGGAGGCGTCCTGGAACGCGTTCCGCGACACCGTCCGGGCCCAGGAGGCCGGCTCCGACGTCGGCACCACGCTGGGCGACTTGGTCCAGGGGCTGCGCTGGCTCTACAGCTTCCTGCTGCCCATCACGATGCCGGTGCCCAAGACCGACGTCGTCCACGCGACGCTGGCGGGCTTCGCGGGGCTGGCGGGCGTGATCTCGAAGCTGGACCACGGGACGCCGTTCGTCGTCACCGACCACGGGATCTACCTGCGCGAGCGCTACATCGCGATGTCGGGCGCGAGCGACTCGTTCTTCCTCAAGCGCTTCCTGCTGCGGCTGGTGCACCTCGTCAGCCGGGTGTGCTACGTCACCGCCGACCAGGTGTCGCCGGTGTGCAACCACAACGCGCGGTGGGAAAAGCGGATGGGCGTCACGCCCGACCGCATCCGGACGATCTACAACGGGATCGACACCGACGTCTTCGTCCCGCCCGACGCCGAGCCCGAGGGCCGCCGGCCGACCGTGGTCACGGCCGCGCGCGTCTTCCCGCTCAAGGACATCGAGACGCTGATCCGCGCCTGCGACGTCACGCGCCGCCGCGTGCCCGACGTCCACTTCGTGGTCTACGGCGCCAACTGGGTCGACAAGCCCTACACCGACACGTGCGAGGCGCTGATCGACGAGCTCGGCGTCCGGGGCCACTTCACGTTCGCCGGCTACCACGACGACCCGTCGAAGCTGTACCACGACGGCGACGTGTTCGCGCTGTCGTCGATCTCCGAGGGCTTCCCGTTCTCGGTGATCGAGGCGATGGCGTGCGGGCGCCCCGTCGTCGCGACCGACGTGGGCGGCGTCAAGGAGGCCCTCGTCGGCGGGGTCGGGATCGTCGTGCCCCCGCGCGGCTACGAGCCGCTGGGCGAGGGGCTGGCGGACCTGCTGCTCGACCACGACCGCCGCGCGGACCTCGCGCGGCGCGGCCGCCAGCGGGCCGTCCAAGAGTTCGGGGTCGGGCGGATGCTCGACGCCCAGCGGACCACCTACCTCCACTGGGCCGGCCTCACGGACGAGCCCCTCCCGCCCGCGCTCGCGGACACGGAGCTCGCCCTTCCCGATCCCGCTCCCTCCCCGGTCGCGCTGCCGACGCTCGCCGACGCCGTCTCGGAGGGCGGCGTCGGCGGGCGTCCCAACCGACGACCGCTCCCGTCCGCCCCGCGTCCGGGCGTGCAGCACCGCTCCGCTCCGACGGTCCACGCCCTCGATCGGGGCCGAGGGCCGCCTGCGGGTCTCCCATACGGCCTGGTGACTCAGCACGCGACCTGGCGTGAACGGGAGAGCTATGCCCGGTTACAGTCCGACCTCGTCTGGGTAGAACCGACCTCTCCCGATCCGAAAGGTGTCGGGACGGGCGGAGCACGCCCAGGTGACACGCCGAGCCGGCCGCGACCCCCTTCGGTCGGACATTCCGTCGACCGACGCGTCCTCGTCCCCGCCGACTGGCGGGCGGCGCAGGCGAGGGCGGTCCGAGCAGTCGGCGGCATGGAACGAGAGTGGCGGACGTCCGGCAGGACCCCCACTTCGTGCCGCGCCCTGTGGAGCGCTTCCACTCGGCCCGCCCCGCGTGTCTGCGAGACGGGGTGCCTGGTTGAACCCCGAGGGGTCCACAGCGGGACCAGCCCCTGACGGACCCGTGGCATCGGGGCGAGCGACCTTCGCCGCCGGTGGGTGTCCACAAGAGCGGCCGCCCCCGGTCGTTACCTTCCGTACCCGACCCCCGAGCCCATGCTGAGCCTCCGATCCGGCCACACGCCCAAGCCCCGCGGCTTCGACTACCAGCCCCGGTTCTACGACCCCGATGCGGACGGGCGCCGCAAGCGGCAGTTGCAGTTCGTCCGCCCCAGCGAGCGCCGCCAGTACAAGACGCGGCAGCCGCAGTTCATCGCCGTCGGGCTGGGGCTCGTGCTGGCGCTGTACCTGTTCCTCAACATCGAGTCCATCGCCGGGCGCGTGGCGTCGTTCAGCGGGTGGTTCTTCGGGGGCTGAGTGGAGACGCCCGACGCCACCGACGGGCTGATCCAGGCCCTGCCCGACACCCTCGCGAGCAAGATCGCGGCGGGGGAGGTGGTGCAGCGTCCGGCGAACGCACTCAAGGAGTTGTTGGAGAACGCCTTAGACGCGGGCGCCTCCCAGGTTACCGTAACCTTGAAGCGCGCCGGGAGCGAGCTGATCCAGGTGGCCGACGACGGCTGCGGCATGGGCCCGAGCGACGCCCGGGCCGCGTTCGGACGCCACGCGACGAGCAAGATCCGCCAGTTCGAGGACCTGGAGCGGCTGCGCACGCTCGGCTTCCGGGGAGAAGCGCTGGCGTCGATCGCGTCCGTGGCCCAGGTCGAGCTCCGCACCCAGCGCCACGGCGACGAGGTGGGCGTGTGCGTCAAGGTCGACGGCGGGGACCTGGTGTCGTCGGAGCCCGTCGCGGCGTCGGTCGGCACCACGATCTCGGTCCGCAACCTGTTCTACAACGTGCCGGCGCGGCGCGCCTTCCTCAAGAGCCCCGCGACCGAGTTCAAGCACTTGGTCGAGACCTTCCAGTCGCTGGCGCTCTCGCACCCCGAGGTCGGGTTCACGCTCGTCCACGACGACAACGAGGTGTGGCGGCTGCCCTCGGCCGACGGCGCCGACGCGCTGGCGCTCCGGCTGGACGCGCTCGCCGGCGGCGGGCTCGACGGCCAGCTGGTCGAGGTGGGGGAGGCGACGAGCTACCTGTCGGTGCGCGGGTTGGTGGCCCGGCCCGAGCGCGCGCGGCGGAGCCGGGGCGAGCAGTACCTCTTCATCAACGGCCGCTACGTCAAGAGCCGCCAGCTGGACCACGCCGTCGCCGGCGCCTTCGGCGCCCTGCTGCCCGAGCGGACGTACCCGCTCTACGCGCTCTTCCTCGACGTCGACCCCCGCCACGTCGACGTTAACGTGCACCCGACCAAGACCGAGGTCAAGTTCGACGACGACCGCGGCGTCTACAGCTTCCTCAAGGCCATCGTCAAGCGCGGGCTGGCCCAGGACGGCGTTGGGCTGACGTTCGCCGCCGACGCCCCGCGCGTGGCCTCCGCCGACCCCGTCTTGCAGGAGTCGCCCGACCTGCCCATCTCGTCGCCGAGCGCCAGCTCGCAAGGAGACGGCGCCGGCCTCGCGCCGCCCGTCCCGCGCCCCACGTTCCGCCTGGAGGCTGGCTCGGGCGTCGACGCGATGCCGTCGTTCCGCTCCTTCCGCTCGGCGCCCCCAGAGGAAGAGGAGGCCGACGACACCCCGCCCGAGTTCGCGCCGCCCCCGCCGCCGCGCCGGCCGGTGATGCCCGGCCCGCCCGTCGGCCCGATCCCGTCCCGGCTGGGCGCCGAGGCCGAGGCCGCCGACAGCCTGGACCTGGACGACATCCCGGACCGCGCGCTGTGGCAGCTGCACGGCCGCTGGCTGTTGTCGCCGGTGCGGTCGGGCCTGCTCGTCGTGGACCAGCGCGCGGCGCACGAGCGGATCCTGTACGAGCGCGCGCTCGCGTCGATGGACAGCGGGATGGCGCCGAGCCAGCAGCTGCTGTTCCCGTTCACCGTCGACCTCGCGGCCGGCGACCGCGAGCTGCTGGCGGAGATCCTGCCCGAGTTGCGCGGCCTGGGGTTCGAGATGGAGGCGCGCGACGGCAAGCCCGTCCTGGTCCGCGGCGTCCCCGCCGACGTGACGCTGGGCGACGAGCGCGACGTCCTCGACGACCTGCTGAACCAGTACCGCCGCAACCGGGACGCCCTGCACCTGGGCGCGCGCGAGAACCTCGCCCGGAGCATGGCCTCGCGGAGCGCCATCCGCCCCGGCCACCCGCTGGGCTCGGCGGAGGCGCGGTCGCTCGTCGACCAGCTCTTCGCCTGCGCCGACCCGTTCTCGGACCCCGCCGGCCGCCCGACGATGACGCGGTGGTCGAGCGACGAGATCGAGCGCCGCTTCCGGCCCTGAGCGCCGCCGCCCGGCTGGCGGAGGCCGTCCGCGCCGGGCTGGCGCGCTGCGGCGTCGGGCCTACGGACCGGCTCGTCGTGGCCGCCAGTGGGGGCGTAGACTCGATGGCGTTGGCGCACGTCCTCGTCGAGATCGGCCAGCCTATCGTGTTGGCGCACATCGATCACGGGCTGCGAGACGGCTCGGATCAGGACGGCGCGTTTGTCGAGCAGCAGGGGGCCGCGCTAGGCGTCGAGGTCATCCGGATCGGCGTCACGGTCGAGCCGGGCAACGTCCAGGCTCAGGCCCGCCGCGCCCGCTACGCCGCGCTGGCGGACGCCGCCCGCCAGCGGTCGTGCCGCTTGGTCGCGACGGGGCACACGGCGACGGACCAGGCCGAGACCATTCTGATGGCGCTGGTGCGCGGGGCCGGCCTGCGAGGCTTGGCTGGGATGCCCGAGCGCCGCGAGCTGGCGGACGGCGTGGAGGTCGTCCGCCCGATGCTCCGGGTGTCTCGAGCTGAGGTCGAGGCGGCGGCGAGCCAAGCGGGGTGGCCGTGGCGGGAGGACCCGTCGAATGCAGACGGCGCGTACCGGCGCAACCGGCTCCGCCACAGCGTCTTGCCTCTGCTCCGAGAGGAGGGCGGGGCGGACGTGGACGTGCGGATCGCGGCCTCCGCCCAGAGCGTTCGGGGCGCCCTCGGTCTCGTCCGCCAGTCCGAGATCCCCAAGAGTGGCCCGTTGCTCCCACTCGACGCGCTTGCCAGTCTCCCGCCCGACGTCCAGCGCGTGGTTCTTGCGGAGGCTCTGGCGCGGTGGGCGCCCCGGGCCACCCGGTCGTCGGCGCTCGTCGAGCGCGTCCGCCAGTTGCTGGGTCAGGACGTGGGCGCCCGTGTCGCCAGCGGCGGCGTCCGGGTGTGGCGGGAGCGCGACGCGCTGCGGATCGAGTCCGACGGGGGCGACGCAGACGCCGGCGTGCTCACCGTCGCCCCGCTGGCGACCGTGCCCGACGGGTTCGGCGCGGACCCCTACTCCGAAATCGTCGACCTGGACAGAGCCGGCGACGCGACGGTGCGGTTGTGGCGAGACGGCGACCACATCCGGCCGCTCGGGTATGGACGGCAGCACGCTCGTTTCCGACCTGCTCCGCGAGCGCGGCGTGCCCCGGGCGCGTCGGGCCGAGGTGCCGGTCGTGGTGCGTGGCGACGAGGTGCTGTGGGTGGTGGGGCACCGGCTGGCGGCGTCGGTCGCCGTCGGCCCCGAGACCACGCGCGCGGCGCGGTGGACGTGGCGCCCGGCCGGGCGCCCCGGGGTAGCTTCCGGCTCATCCCCGACCGCCTGATGCTCGACGCCGCCGTCCCCGACACCGTGACCTGCCGGGGGGAGCGATTCCGGCTCTACCTCGACGAGGGCACCATCCTGGCCCGCATCGAGGAACTCGGCCGCCAGATCCAGGCCGACTACGCCGAGATCGGCCACCCCATCCTGATCGGGGTCCTGAACGGCGCGTTCATCTTCACCGCCGACCTGATGCGCGCCATCCCCGGCGACTGCGAGGTGGACTTCTACAAGCTCTCCAGCTACGGCGAGAGCAAGGTGTCGAGCGGCCAGGTGACCGAGCAGAAGGCGGCCTCCGCCGACCTGCGCGGGCGCCACGTGATCGTGGTCGAGGACATCGTGGACACCGGGCTGTCGATGAAGTACGTCATCGACCAGATCTCGGCCCGCAACCCGGCCTCCCTGCGCGCGGCCACGCTGCTCCGCAAGCCCGCCGCGGCCAAGGTCGAGGTCGACGTGGAGTACGTCGGGTTTGACATCGACAACTTGTTCGTGATCGGCTACGGGCTCGACTACGGCCAGCTGGCGCGGAACCTGCGGGCGATCTACATCCTGGACGAGGACTAGGACCAGCAGCTCGTCGCAAGACTTGCGCGCGGACATCCTTCAGCGGAGGCTAGTCAGCCCCGGTCCGTGTCGCTGTAGAACCGCTTGAGCCGGGCGCCCGAGACGCCCGCGTTCCAGCCCAGCCACAGCCCCAAGTTGCGGAGCTGCTGGCGAAGCGCGCCGTGCCTCGCGAACCGCCGCGCCGAGGTCACGACGTCGGCCTGGACGAAGGCGAACCGGCCCCGCTGGCGGAGCGCGCGGACCAAGTCGAGGTCCTCGAACATCGGCTGGTCCGGGTAGCCGCCGACGGCATCGAACACGCCTCTATGGGCAAACAACGCCCGGTCGCCGAAGGCAAAGCGGTGCCAGCGCATCCACATCCGCCCTTCCCACAGCCGCATGAACGCGTGCCCGAGCGGACCCCATGCGCCGGCGTCGAGCTCGAACCGGGTCTGGAAGCACCCGCCCACGACCTCACCGTCCGCCAGCACCTCGCGGACGCGGTCGAGGGCGTCGGGCGGAAGCCGGGTGTCGGCGTGCAGGAACAGGAGGATGTCGCCGGTCGCGGTGTCGGCGCCGGCGTTCATCTGGCGCGCGCGCCCGCGCTCGCTCGTGAGGACCGTCGCGTCGGGCACCGCGGCTCGGGCGGCCTCGGCCGTGCCGTCGGTCGAGCCCCCGTCCACGACGACCACCTCCGCCAGCCCGGGCTGGCCGGCGACGCTCGCCAGGCACCGCGCGATGCCGTCAGCCTCGTTGAGCGCCGGGACGATGACCGAGACCGTGCGCACGCTACCAGTACATCAGCTTCATGCAGAACACCGAGCCACCGGACTTGAGGTACTCGTCGGTGTCGAGCTCGATCACTTGGTATCCGCCGGCTTGCAACAGCGCGTTCGTGTCGGTGCAGCCGCGCTGGATCAGGACGTGCTGGCCGTCGGGGGAGTGGGCGTTGCATGCGAACAGCTCGCGCGCCTCGCGCTCGGGCGCCTGGATGACGCGGCGGAAGTGGGCCTTGATCGTCGCCAGCCCGTCGTCGTCGAAGGCGCCGGGGTAGATCAGGACGGTCTCCTCGTCGAGCGGGCAGAAGCAGGTGTCGAGGTGGTAGAAGTCCGGGTCGGTGAGCGACAGCGTGAGCACGGGGAAGCCGAGCGCGTCGGACAACCGGGTGTAGACCTGGCGGTCGGTGCGGTAGCCGTAGCCGCCCCACAGCAGGTAGCGGCCGGGGTGCCAGATGGCGTCGCCCATGCCCTCGAAGTCGCCCGGCAGGTCCTCGTCCAAGCCCCGGACCTCGTAGCCGATGCTCTCGAAAAAGCGCCCGTAGTGCGGCACCTCGTCCTTGCGCTGGGGCGCGTGCATCCGGCTGAGCACGACGCCCAGCTCGTCGCCCGGGGTGTGGTACGGCAGCGTCTGGTTGGCGCAGAACACCATGTCCGGCTGGTCCGGCGCGCCCGCGACGACGGTGGTCTCGATGCCCAGGCCCTCGTAGGCCGCCTTGAGCGCGTCCCACTGGCGCCGCGCGCGGCCGGCGTCCACGTCGCCGACGTTGCCGGCCATGTGGGGGTTGATGACGTAGGCGACCTCGAAGTGGTCGGGCGAGGTCAGGAGCACGCGGCCCGGGCGCGGGATCGCGGGCAGGGCGCTGACGTCGTGCGTGTCGAGGCGGGTCATGGGGCGGGGGAGGACCGCGGGGAAGCTACTTCGCCGAGCCGCCTAAACGAGCGAGCGCGGAGCCCGGAGGCCCCGCGCTCGCGGTGGGTCCGTCGGAGGGGCGCTAGTCTCGTGCCGACGCCAAGAAGTCCGTCGTCAGGAAGCCCTCGATGCGGACGCCGGCGTCCTCGGCCTCGACCTCGACGTCGTCCAGCACGTCGATGGCGGAGGGCTCGTCCTTCATCCCGACGCGGGCGGCGGCGATGCCGCCCTTGATCACCGAGGCCACGTCCTCGCTGTTGGCGTCGGCCTTGGTGGCGACGAAGGCGCGGACCGGCACGCCGTCGTCCTGGAACGCCATCGAGACCACGAAGCCGCGCGCGGCACGGGCCGCCAGCGCCGAAGGCGGGGCGTCCTCGGGGATCGCCAGCCCGGCTTGGTCGAGGCCCCTCGCGACGAACCAGGCGCCGTCGGGGTAGGTCACGCGGTCGAACAGGCCCTGGAGCTCGGCGTCGATCGCCGCGCCGGCCGTGCCCAGCCGGGCGACCATCGCGCGCAGCGTGGCCTCGTCGCCGGCCAGCACCATCTCGGCGTTGGCGAGCGCGAAGCCGCCGCGCTTGCCGTCCTCGCTGGCGCCGAGGTAGAGCGGGATGCCGTCGATCTCCGAGACCTCGAGGTCGGCCTCGTCCTGGCGCGAAATGAACTGCTCGATGCGGTCGCGGTCGAACCGTCCGTAGGCCACGAGCGCCATCCGCTCCTGGTCGCCGGGCATCCCGGCGAGGTAGATCCGGTCGAGGTCGGTGGCGGGGTCGAAGCCCGTCATGCGGACGAACTCGTCGAAGTCGGCCGAGCCGCGCCCGCTGACCATGCCGAGCCCGGTCCCGCCCAGGGCGGCGTCGAGCGCGTTGCTCTCGCGCGCGGCGGCCAGGTTGGTCATGCCGTAGACCGTGGCGTCGGCGGGGAGGAGCGCGAGCGCGTCGGTGGTCTGGGCCGAGGCCCCGATGCCGGGCGCCGAGAGCGCGTCGGAGCAGCCGCTCACGAGGACGGCCAGCCCGAGGACGGGGAGGAGCGCGAGCGCGCGGAGTCGAGTGGTCATGGCTAGAAGTCTTTGCGAGAGAAGAGGGCGAAGGCCAGGCCGTAGCACACGGCGCCGAAGGCCAACGAGGAGATCAGCGGATAAAGGGTCCCTACGGGGCCGCCGGTGGCGAGTTGCGGCACCATCGTCGTGCCGACGTTGCCGAACTTGGGCAGCACGTGGTACAGCCCGACGACGACGGGCCGCGCGACCCGGTTCAGCTGCTCGGGCAGGGTCGGGATCGCCAAGATCAGTGTCACGAACAGCACACCGAGGGTCGCGATCAGAGACAGCGGCGCGCTCCCGCTCCAGACGCCGACCAGCGTGACGACGCTGTAGAGCACGGCGAACATCCCGAACACGACCAAGATCGCGAGCAGGAAGCGGCCGTCCCAGATCCCGGTCTTGATCGACATCGTCAACCAGACCGCGCCGAACAGGTACGTCGTGAGCGCCAGCATGACCGCGAGCACCGCCAGCAGCCGCCCGGCTAGGACGGCCGACCGCGACAGCGGCTTGGTCAGGATCACGTCCACCTGGCCGCGCTCGGTGAGGGCGGCGACCAGCCCGCCGGTGGCGAACAACGCGAGGATGATGCCGACCCAATACCCAGCGCCAGCAACAAACGCCTGGGCGCCGAACACGACCCGTTCGAGCATAGGCGCGGTGTCGAGGGCGCTCGGCGGCGGCTCTCGGCGCGCGTCTGCCGGCTCCCCGCGCGTCGATTCCACGCCCGTCTGGCCGCCCCCGATCGCGACCGTAACCTGTGCCGTGTCAGCGCTGGCGGTCGAGTCGAACGCGGCGTCGGGGTCGCCGCCGTAGGTGAACTCCTCGTCCTGCATCTCCTGGCCGAACAGGCGCGCCCCGGCGAAGGACCCGTCGATGACGTCGAGTTGGAGCGCGAGCGCGAGCGCGATCCAGACGAACGTGGCAACCACGAACAACCCGATGACGACCTTGCGGGCGCGCAGCTCGCGCAAGGTCAGGAGAAACAGTCCGATCATGAGGGCAAGGGGGCGTCGTCGGTGACGACCTCGACGAAGAGGTCTTCGAGCGACTGGCGGGCCGGCTCGACGGCCTCGACCTCGACGCCGTCGGCGCGCAGGCGGTCGAGGACGTCGTTCAGGGCTGGCCGGCCGGGGAAGGTGACCAGCATCCGGACCAGGCCGTCGGGGCGGGGCGCCTCGGTCTCGATGGCGTCCGCGAGCGCGGCGGCGGTCCCCGCGGGCAGCGGCGTCGAGGTCAGGTGCCAGGCGCGGCCCGTCCGCGTCAGGTCGTCCACGGTGCCGTCGCGGACGACCACGCCGTCCTTCATGATGGCGACGCGCGTGCAGATCCGCTCGACCTCGCTCAGCAGGTGGGAGTTGAGGAAGATCGTGACGCCGTCGTCGCGCAACGACTCGATCAACGTCCGGATCTCCCTGCGGCCCACGGGGTCCACGCCGTCGGTCGGCTCGTCCAGAAAAAGCAGGCGGGGCTCGTTCATCAACGCCTGGGCGATGCCCAACCGCTGCAGCATGCCCTTCGAGAACGTGCCCACCTTGCGGTCGGCGGCGCCCGCCAGTCGGACGCGGTCGAGGAGCGCCGTCGCGCGCGACTGGCGGTCGGTCTCGGCGACGCCGGCCATCCGCGCGAAGAGGACGAGGGTGTCCCGGGCCGACAGGAACGTCGGGAAGCGGTGGCCCTCGGGCAAGTAGCCGACCACGTCGCGCGTCTGGGCGTCGGCGATGGGGCGGCCGAACAGCGTCGCGTCGCCCTCGGTCGGGCGGACGAGCCCCAAGAGCAGCTTGACCAGCGTCGTCTTGCCGGCGCCGTTCGGGCCAAGCAGGCCGAAGGTGGCGCCGGCGGCCACGTCCAGGTCGAGCGGACGTAAGGCCTGGACCGGCGGCTTGCCGCCGTACGTCTTGGCCAGGCCGGTGGTCAGGATCGCGGAGTCGGGCATAGGCGGGAGGGGCGTCGGCTGGTGACGAGAGAACGCGGCCTGGGTTGCGCTCGGCGCACGCCGAGACCAAACAAAGCGGGCCCGACCATGCGGTCGGGCCCGGGTGTTGTCACCTCCGAGGTGCTAGCTCACGCCCTGGCTCATCTCTAGCATCCGGTCGATGGGCCGCCGCGCGCGCTCCCGAATCTCAGGGTCCATCGTCAGCTCGGGCTGGCCGTGCTTGAGGCACAGGTAGAGCTTCTCCAGCGTGTTCAGCTTCATGTGCGGGCAGTCGTTGCACGCGCAGCCGTTGTCGGGCGGCGCCGCGACGAACGTCTTGCCCGGGTTGTCCTTCTGCATCTGGTGCAGGATGCCGGACTCGGTCGCCACGATGAACGTGTCGGCGTCCGACTCGGCCGCGAACCGGCGGATCGACGACGTGCTGCCGACGTGGTCCGCCAGTCGGAGCACGGGCTCCTCGCACTCGGGGTGGGCCAGGACCGGCGCGCCGGGGTAACGGCCTTTGAGGCGCGCCAGCTTCTGCTCCGAAAAGATCTCGTGGACGATGCAGGCGCCTTGCCACAGCACCATGTCGCGGCCGGTCTCCTGGATCAACCAGCGGCCCAGGTTGCGGTCGGGCGCGAAGATGATGGGCTGGTCGGCGGGGATCTGGCGGACGATGTGCTCGGCGTTCGACGACGTGCAGATGATGTCGGTCTGGGCCTTGATCGCGGCCGAGCAGTTGATGTAGCTGATGACGATATGGTCCGGGTGCTCGGCGCGGAAGGCGGCGAACTCGTCCGGGGGGCAGCTGTCCGCCAGCGAGCACCCGGCGTGCAAGTCCGGCAAGAGCACGGTCTTCTCCGGGCTCAGAATCTTGGCCGTCTCCGCCATAAAGTGGACGCCAGCGAACACGATGGTGTCGGCGTCCGTCTCGGCGGCCTCGCGCGCTAGCCCGAGCGAGTCGCCGATAAAGTCGGCGACGTCCTGGATGTCGGGCTCCTGGTAGTAGTGCGCCAGCAGGACCGCGTTCTTCTCGCGCTTGAGCCGGTCGATCTCGTCGAAGAGGTCGAGCGTCGGGTCCACCTCGTCGCGGACGAAGCCGAGCTGGGCGATGGCGGCCGGGTCGAGGACGGGGAGCGTGTCGGTCATGGCGCGGGAGGGCGGGAGGCCGTGCTACGGGGCGCCGCCGGGCTGGGATTCAAAAGGGGGCGGGCGCGCAGCGCTCTGGCGGGCGCGCTTCCGACTGGCGGAGGCCGCCCGCCAGCGGGGGGAAAGGCGTCGGGTGGACACGGTAACCGTATCCCTACGGTTGGGAGTGCTAGAGACGTGGATCCACGGGGTCGCTCTCCATCGCCAGCACGGCGAACGCGCACTCGTGGACGCGCCGCAACGGCTCACGGCGAACGAACCGCTCGATGGATTCGATGCCTAGCGCGAACTCGCGCAAGGCGAGCGATCGCTTCCGCTTGAGGTTCCGCTTCCGTAACCGGCCCAAGTTCTCCGGCACGGTGTACTCCGGGCCGTAGATGATTCGGAGGTACTCCCGCCCCCGGCACTTCACGGCAGGCTGGATGAATCCGCGCTTGCCCTGAGTCACGAAGTCGAGGGGTTTGACGACCATCCCCTCGCCGCCTGCCTCGGTCATTACTTCCCACCACATGATGGCGCTCGCGATGGCTTCCTCGTCCGCGAGACCCACGAAGCGGTGAGCGGTCGGGAAGAGGACGGGGTCGTCTTGACCGGTGAGTTCGGCGATGGTCTCCATGTGCCAGCGGTGGTCGCAGTCCACGTGCGCGGCGCCCTCGGTCGCGAGAAGGTGGAAGGGGGCGACGCGGAGGTCGTCCGGAGAGTTCACCGTCCAGCAGTATTGGCGGTAGGCGTCAACGTAGCGGGCCGTGGCCGTGTCCCGCTGGCGGGTCCGGTCGAGGAGGCCGGAGACGTCCACGCCGGATGCTTGGGCGGCCTCAAGCGACGCGACCGCCGCTGGCATTACCGCTCGCGCGGACGCGCCGACCGCGGCGTACTGCTGGCGGAGCAGTTCGCGCGCCTTCTCGGACCACGGCATCAACTCGCAGTCCAGGAGCACCCAGTCGGTCTCGAACCGGTCCCACCAACCCGCTTGGTCGATCCCCGCGCGTAGCCGGCCGAGCAAGGCCTCCTCCATCTCGCGGTCCTCGAAGAAGCGCCGGCCTGTCCGCGTAAGCACGACGCCTGTCTCGCCCGTGTCGATGCCAAACCGCCGCTCGGCGGACTCGGCATCGCGGCACACGATGACGACTGCGCGGCTGCCCATGTGCTTTTCCTGGCACACGACGGTCTCGACGCCGCGCGAGCGGTAGAACGCCAGCGCCTCCGCCGGGTGCTCTAAGTACCCCTCGCGCTGAGACGTCTCCGACGGTGACATGGTCGGGGGGAGGTAGACCAGCCAGCGCGGGTCCGCCGCGAACCGGCTCATGGTCTCCAGCGCCGCCGCCGACTGCTCCGGATACACGGTGACGGTCTTGCGGAGCCGGGTCTCGATGATCCGCTTGCCCGTCACGTCGGACAGGTGCAGGCCGTCGGCGTCGAGCGCGAGTTGGGCCGCAACGTCGCCGGCCACCCCGTCCCCGGTCGCGCTGGCCCCCCCATCCAAAAAGGGGCGAGCGGGTTCGGCATAAGTTTCGCGCGCCTGAACGGACACCAACTCGCGCTCGGGCCAGCGAAGCGCCGTCAGCCGGCCGCCGAAGACGCAACCGGTGTCGACGTTGATGGTGTTGTTGACCCACTCAGCGTCGGGCACCGGCGTGTGCCCGTAGACCACGGCCGCCTGGCCCCGGTACTCGGCCGCCCAGTCGTGGCGCACCGGCAACCCGAACTCGTCGGTCTCGCCTGAGGTGTCGCCGAACAGAGCGAACGCGCGAACGGCCCCCGATCCTCGCCCCTGCATCGACTCCTTGAGCCCGGCGTGGGCGACGACCAGCTTCCCGTCGTCCAGTACTGCATGGCTCACGAGCTCGTCTAAGAAGTCGGCCGTCTCGCGCTCGGCCTGCTGGCGCTCGCCGTCAGGGAGCGCGGCGAACTCGGCCAGCGTCTCCGCCAGCCCGTGGGCGACGCGGACCTTCTTGCCGCGCAGCTTCTTGACCAGCTTGACGTCGTGGTTGCCGGGCACCGCCAGCGCCGTGTCGGCCTCGACCATCGCCCGGACTGTCTGGACCACGTCCAGGTTGCGGGGGCCCCGGTCCACCAGGTCGCCCACGAACACGGCCTTCCGGCCCTCGTGTCGGTAGACGCCGTCGGACTCGGCGTAGCCCAGCGCGTCCAGCAGCTCCGCCAACTCGTCCATGCACCCGTGCACGTCGCCGATGATGTCGAACGGGCCGTGCTCATCGCGCTTGTCGGGCCACAGCCGGGTGCGGACGATCTCGGCAGAGGCGGGCGCGAACGTGCTCTTGCCGGAGCGCCGTGTCGCTGGCGGCAGCGGAGGGCAGGGCGGCGGAGTCATCCCGGCGGAAGATCCCCATCTGGGTCGGCGAGCCCAACGCGTCGTCTACGGGGCCGACCGTTCGGAACTCGGTGTCGTAACCGGTCCGCTGGGCGAGGGCCTGCGCCCACGCCTCGAACTCGGCGCGGGTCCACTCGAAGCGGTGGTCGGGGTGGCGGAACCGTCCGGCCGGGAGGGTCTCCCAGGTCGCGTTGTACTCGGCGTTGGGCGTCGTGATGACGACGGTCCCGGGGCGGGCGTCTTGAAACACGGCTTGCTCGAAGGCCGCCAGCCGGGGCGGGTCGAGGTGCTCGATGACCTCGATGGCCGCCGCGGCGTCGAAGCCGGTCAGCCGGGGGTCGCGGTAGAGCACGGAGCCGTGAAGCAACGACACCCGCTCGCGCAACGCCGGGGCGGCATCCTCGCCCAGGTGCAGCCGATCGCGCGCCTGCTCCAGAGCTCGTACGGAGACGTCCATGCCAACGATCTCTCGGAACTGGCCGTCTCGAATCAGGTCCCGCATCAGCCGGCCCTCGCCGCACCCGAGGTCCACGACGCGCCGCGCACCGCTCTCCTTCAGCGCCTGGTGGACCGCCTGCATCCGCTGGTCGTTCAGGCGGACGGGCGCCTCGACGATGTCCTCGACCTTCTGGGCCTCGTCGTCGTCCGGCACGGGGTCGCCCTCTGCCAGCCGGTCGAGGGCGGGCTTGGTGAGCGAGCGGAAGCGGAGGTAGCGCCGCGTAATCGTCTCGCGCTCGGGGTGGTCCGCCAGCCACCCTTCCCCCTTCTCCATCAGCTTCTCGACTTCGTCGTCGCCGATGTAGTAGTGCTTCCGTGCGTCGAGGGCGGGGATCAGAACGTAGAGGTGGGTGAGCAGGTCCGCCAGCCGGACCGTCGCGCGCAACGTCGCGGACACCGTTGGGCTCTGGCCCCAGTCGGGGAACGTCGGGTCAAGGGGGTGCGCCTGCGCGTCCACCTGGTAGCACTGGCGGAGGCCGCCCGCCAGCGGGGCGGGGCTTGCTCAGGCGGACGTGCTGGACCGCGTCCCTACAGCAGATCGGGATCGTCAGCGCTGACCTCCGGACTGAGGGCGTCCGGCTCCGCTGGCGGCACGGGCGCAGCGTGTTGAGCAGGCCCGGCATACTGGGCCGTCACGTCCACCAGCCGGCCGGCGTCCAAGGCCAGGACGCGGTCGGCGAGGCCGGCCAGCGTGGGGTTGTGGGTGACGACGACGAACGCCTGGTCGGCGTCGCGGCTCAGGCGGAGGAGCTCCTGGTGCAGCGTCTCGGCCGTCGCCACGTCCAGGTTGCCCGAGGGCTCGTCCATCAACACCAGGCCGGGCTCGTTCATCAGCGCGCGGGCGACCGCCACGCGTTGCTGCTCGCCGCCGGAGAGCTGGCTCGGGCTGTGGTCCAGGCGCGCGCCTAGGCCGAGCATCGTGAGCAACTGGCGGGCCCTCGCGTCGGCGGTCTCGAAGGTGCCGCCGGCGATGAGCGCCGGCATCGCCACGTTCTCGAGCGCGTCGAACTCCGGCAGCAGGTGGTGGAACTGGAAGACGAACCCGATGGCGCGGTTGCGGAAGGCCGCCAGCGCGGCGTCGTCCTTGGCGAACACGTCCTCGCCCCGAAAGGTCAAGGTGCCCTCGGTCGGGCGGTCGAGCGCGCCCAGCAGGTGGAGCAGCGTGCTCTTGCCCGTCCCGCTCTCGCCCACGACGGCCACCAGCTCGCCGGGGTAGATGTCGAGGTCGAGTCCGCCCAGCACGCGCAAGTCGCCCGTCGCGGTGGGGTAGGTCTTGCCTAGCTGGCGGCCCTGGAGGATGGGCCGGCGAGTTGAGGAATCAGGAGTCAGGAAAGAGGAATCAGTCGAAGGTGCCTCGCGCTCCGGGCCCAGCGCGGGGGGCGGATGCGACGACGCTACCGGTACAGGCGCCTCCGCCTCGCCGCTGGAAGACGCGGACTCCTGATTCCTCATTCCTGATTCCTCGCTCACTCGGGCCTCTCGATCTCCAGGTCCTTCAGCTTGTTGTACAGGTGCGAGCGCTGGATGCCGATGATCTCGGCCGTCGCGGAGACGTTCCAGTCGTTCTCCTCCAGCTTGCGCTCGATAAAGCGCTTCTCGGCCTCGTCGCGGAACTCGAACAGCGAGTCGAACCGGTCGATGAGCCCGATGGCGCCGTCGCGCCCTCCGCCGGGGACGACGTAGCGGTCCACGTCGGCGGCGGAGATCTCGTCGTCGTCGCTCAGGATGAGCAACCGCTCGACCACGTTGCGCAGCTCGCGCACGTTGCCGCGCCAGTCGAGCCGGCCCAGGCGGTCGAGCGCGTCGGCGGAGAACGACTTGTCCTCCATCCCGTTGCGGCGCATGACCTGGCCCAGGATGAAGCGCGCGATGTCGGGGATGTCGCTCCGGCGCTCGCGCAGCGGCGGGACGTGGATCAGGATGACGGAGAGCCGGTGGTACAGGTCCTCCCGGAACCGCTTCTCGTCCACCTGGGCCAAGAGGTCGCGGTTGGTCGCGGCCACGACGCGGACGTCGACCGAGATCGAGCGGTCGCCGCCGACGCGCGTGATCCGGCTCTCCTGCAACGCGCGCAGCACCTTGGCCTGGGCGTCGAGCGACATGTCGCCGATCTCGTCCAGAAACAGCGTGCCCCCGTCGGCCTGCTCGAACTTGCCGATGCGCTGCTTGGTGGCGCCGGTGAACGCGCCCTTCTCGTGCCCGAACAGCTCGGACTCGATCAACTCCGACGGGATCGCGGCGCAGTTGACTTCCACGAGGGGCCCGTCGGCGCGGTTGGACTGGGCGTGGACGTGGCGGGCGACCAGCTCCTTGCCCGTCCCAGGCTCGCCGGTGATCAGCACGCGCGCCTCCGACGGCGCCACGCGGCCGACGGTCTGCTGGATGCGGCCGATGGCGGGGCTGTCGCCCACGATCGGCGTCAGGTCCGACGAGCCGGCGTCGCGGACGACCTGCTTGAGCCGCTTGTTCTCGACCACCAACTGGCCCCTGTCGAGCGCGCCGCGCACGGTGACGAGCAGGCGGTTGAGGTCGGGCGGCTTCTCCAGGAAGTCGACGGCGCCGAGCTGGGTCGCCTCGACGGCGGTCTCGACCGTCCCGTGGCCCGAGATCATCACGACCGGCACCGTCGACTCGGCGTCGTGCAGGCTCTGGAGCACCTCCATGCCGTCGCGCTTGGGCATCTTGATGTCGAGCAGGACGAGGTCGATGCCGCCGCCGCGGGCCTGCTCGAAGGCGTCGTCGCCGTCGACGGCCTCCAGGACGGTGTGTCCTTCGAACTCGAGGATCTCTCGCAACGTGCGCCGGATGGCGGGCTCGTCGTCGGCGATCAGGATGGTGGGCATAGAGCGGGAGCGGGGACGGGACGCGCAAGCTACGGCGCCCTCCGCGCCGCCCGGCTCGCCTGCACCCAGCGCACTGGCGGCCGACCTGGGCCGAGTCTCCAGGCCCCTCATGCTCATGACCCTGCCCTGGTCGCTCTCGCCGCACTGGCGCCTCCGGCGACCAGCGCTGGGCTCACCCCACTCGATCCTGCTGCCGAGCTCCGCCAGTGGGAGGTGCCCGGTGGGGTGGGGCGGCTTGTCTGCGCGGACCGTCAGACTGGCCCGGCGGCCTCCGGTCCTACTGGCCCGGCGTCGGCAGCGTCAGCTCCAGCGGCGCGGCGCTGGCGGTCGTGTCGGCCGCGGGCGCGCGGCGGACGGCGCCGGTCGCGGCCCCGCTGGCGCTGGCGCGTGCCTCCACCATGCCGAGCTCGACCTCGGCGCGCTGCGCCTCCTGGGTGTCCTCCCAGTCGTCCAGGACCGTCTGCAGCGACTCCTGCGCCGACTCCGTGTCGCCGGCGGCGGCGTAGGCCCGGGCGGCGTCCAGGAGGTAGCCGGGCGTCGAGGCCGGCGAGGCGTGCTCGGCGGCGGCCTGGGCGTAGAGGTTGCCGGCGCGCGCGGCGTCGGTCGCCTCCACGATGGCGGCCTGGCCGGCCAGGGCGCTCGCGGCCAGGAGCCCCTCGCCGTCGTAGTCCTCGAACAACTCGAGCGCGCGGTCGGTCTCGCCCAGCTGGTAGTAGGCGTCGGCGGCGAAGAAGGTGGCCTGCTCGCCCGTCGCCGTGGAGCCGTAGTCGTCGGCGATCTCCAAGAGGCCCGGCGTGGCGTCCGTGCCGTCGAGCGCGGTCTGCCAGTTGCCGGACTGGTACTCGACCAAGATCGCGCCCAACAACTGCTGCCCCTCCTCGGAGCGCCGGTCCTGGTAGGCCCGCCACGCGATCACCGCCAGCGCCAGCACGACGATCCCGATGATGGCCCCGATGATCGCCGTGCGGTTGTCCTCGAAAAAGTCCGCGGCGTTGGTCGAGGGGTCGACCAGCGTGCCGTCCTCGCGGACGACGGGCGGGCGGGACTCGGTGAGCGTCCGGGGCGGGTTGATCTGAGCCATCGGGGCAGGAGGGAGGCAGGGGGCGGGGCAGACAGACGCCGGGAACCGCGAAAGGTAGGCGCCCGGGCTCTGGGTGGGCAATGAAGAGCCGGGCGAGATCAGAGGCGGCGCGGCGGCCGGCGTGCTCTTTCGGCCGATTTCACCGACCGCCGGACACCAAGGCGCCGCCGGGCGTCATAGCCTAGCCCCGCCCCCTCACACCCACCCACCCCCAGACATGGCGATCAAAGTTGGCATCAACGGCTTCGGCCGCATCGGCCGCCTCGTGTTCCGCTCCATCCTCGAGCGCGGCGACGGCGCCTTCGACGTCGTCGGCGTCAACGACTTGACCGACGCCGAGACGCTGGCGCACCTGTTCAAGTACGACTCCGTCCACGGCATCTACCCGGGCGAGGTCACGGCCGAGGGCGACGAGCTGGTGATCGGCGGCGACCGCTTCAAGGTGTTCAGCGAGCGCGACCCCCAGAACCTGCCCGTGGGGCGACCTGGGCTGCGACGTGGTCGTGGAGTCGACGGGCGTCTTCCGGACGCGCGAGAAGGCGGGCCTGCACCTGCAGGCCGGCGCGGGGAAGGTCGTGATCTCGGCCCCCGCCTCGGGCGAGGTCGACGCCACCATCGTGCTCGGCGTCAACGACGGCGTGCTGACCGGCGACGAGCAAGTCGTCTCCAACGCGAGCTGCACCACGAACTGCCTGGCCCCGATGGTCAAGGTGCTCGACGACGCGTTCGGCGTCGAGAAGGGGTTCATGACCACGATCCACGCCTACACCTCGGACCAGAACATCCAGGACGCCCCGCACAAGGACCTGCGCCGCGCGCGCGCCGCGGCCATGTCGATGATCCCGACCACGACCGGCGCCGCCAAGGCCGTCGGGCTCGTGCTCCCCGAGCTGGCGGGCAAGCTGGACGGGTTCGCCGTCCGCGTCCCGACGCCCGACGGGTCGCTCACCGACTTGACGGCCATCCTCAAGCGGGAGGTCACCATCGAGCAAGTCAACGCCGCCTTCGAGACCGCCGCCAGCGGCGAGCTCAAGGGGATCCTGGAGTACTCGACGGCGCCGTTGGTCTCGATCGACATCGTCGGCAACCCGCACTCGAACGTGTTCGACGCGCCCTCGACGATGGCCGACGGGACCATGGTCAAGGTGGTCGGGTGGTACGACAACGAGTGGGGCTACGCCAACCGCACCGTCGACCTCGTCGAGAAGCTGATGGCGTAGGGTCCGGAGGGACGAGGGACACGGGTCCTGCAGTCTGGCATCCCCGCGCCCCTCGTCCCGCACCCCTCCCCCGACATGAACTCCCTCTCCGACCTCGACCTCTCCGGCCAGCGCGTGCTCACGCGCGTCGACTTCAACGTGCCGATGGAAGACGGCGCGGTCGGCGACGACACGCGCATCCGCGCGGCGCTGCCGACCATCCGGGCGATCCTGAACGCCGGCGGCACGCCCGTCCTGCTGTCGCACCTCGGCCGGCCCAAGGGCGCGCCCGACCCGGCGTTCTCGCTCCGCCCGGTCGCCGACTACCTCGACCGCCTGCTCGACGCGCCCGTCGCGTTCTGCGACCAGACGGTGGGGGAGGCGGCGCGGTCTGCGTCGCCGGCGCGGCGCGGGGCTCCGTCGTGCTGTTGGAGAACACCCGCTTCCTGCCGGGCGAGACCGCCAACGACGCCGAGACCGCCCGCCAGCTGGCGGCGCTGGGCGACGTGTTCGTGTCGGACGCCTTCGGGTCGGTCCACCGCGCGCACGCCTCGACCGTCGGCGTGGCCGGCCTGCTGCCGAACGCGGCGGGGCTCCTGTTGCAGCGCGAGGTCGAGTTCTTGACGCGAGCGCTCGACGATCCGGAGCGGCCGTTCGTGGCCGTGCTGGGCGGCGCCAAGGTCTCCGACAAGATCGGCGTCATCGAGGCCCTCGCGCCCCAGGTAGACTCGCTGCTCATCGGCGGCGCGATGGCGTACACGTTCCTGGCCGGCCTCGGCCACTCGACGGGCGACTCGATGGTCGAGGCCGACCGGACCGACGACGCGTTCGCGCTCTACGAGACGTTCCGGGACACGATCAAACTGCCGAGCGATCACGTTGTCGCGGAACGGTTTGACGCAAGCGCCAAGACCCAGATCGTCCAGGGCGAGATCCCGGCCGGCACGATGGGGCTCGACATCGGGCCGCAGACGCGTGAGCAGTACGCCGGCCTGGTCAAGGGCGCCCGGACGGTGATCTGGAACGGGCCGATGGGCGTGTTCGAGATGGAACCGTTCGCCCAGGGCACACTCGCCGTCGCCCGGGCGCTGGCGCAAGCGACCGACACGCACGACGCGCTGACGGTCGTCGGCGGCGGGGACTCCGTGGCCGCCGTCACCCAAGCCGGGCTGGCCGACGCCGTCACGCACGTCTCGACCGGCGGCGGCGCCATGCTGGAGTTCATGGAGGGGCAGGAGCTGCCGGGGCTGGCCGCCCTGCGCTAGGCCGCCCACGGCTCCATGATGCAGTCCGCCCCGCTCGCCCCCCGTGCCCCCGCCGCGCCGAGCGTGGCGGACGACCCGGCCGTCGGCCCGTCCCTGGACGACGCGGCGCGGCTGGGGGAGACGCTGGCCTCGGCCGAGTTCTGGCTCGCGGCCGGTCACGTCGCGCTGCGCGCTGCGGCGACGGTCGCGCTGGCCTTGGTTGCCATCGCCGTCGTCAAGCGCGTCAAGCGCCGCTGGGTGGCCTCGGTCCAGGACGACCCCGCGCTCGACAAGCGCCGCCAGCGCGTCCTGACCACGGCCGACCTGCTCGGCTCGGTCGCCCGCTACGCCGTCTGGACCATCACCGGCGTGACTGTGCTCTCCATCCTGGGCTTCGACATCCGCGCGCTGCTGGCGGGCGCGGGCATCGCCGGCCTCGCCATCGGGTTCGGCGCGCAGACGTTGGTGAAGGACGTGATCTCGGGCTTCTTCCTGCTCTTCGACGACACCTTGGGCAACGGCGACCTGATCCGGATCGGCGACGAGGTGGGCGAGGTCGAGTACGTCGGGCTGAGGCTCATCAAGGTCCGCAAGTTCGACGGCGAGCTATCTGATGGTGCCGGCCGGCGAGCTCCGCACGTTCGGCAACAAGTCGATCGGCTACGCGCGCGTCGTCGTCAACGTGGGCCTGAGCTACGAGCAGGACGCGTCCCAGGCGCTGCGCGTGCTGGAGGAGGTCGCGGCGGAGTGGGCGGCCTCGGAGTCGGCGCGCGAGATCATGGTCGAGGAGGCGCCCCAGGTCCAGGGGCTGCTGGAGCTGGGCGACTCGGCGGTGACGGCGCGCGTGATCGTCCAGGTGCGCCCCGGCGAGCAGTTCGCGGCCGACCGCCAGATCCGCTCCCTGGTCAAGACCCGCTTCGACGAGCGCGGCATCGAGATCCCCTTCCCGCGCCGGACGATCTACGTCAAGTCCGCCGACGGGGACGCCGACGCGGAGGCGGCCGCCGCGGCCGGATCGTAGCCCGTCCTGCCGGGGGCGCCCCACTGGCGGTCCGTTTCAGCAGGGCCTGGAAGCCCGCGTCTCGCGCGAGGCCGAAGCACACCGCGGGCGGGGCGTCGACGTGAGTGCGGACTTCTAGTCGCGTCACTGCGTGAGGA
The DNA here is from genome assembly GCA_963789285.1 of Rubricoccaceae bacterium. GTDB lineage: Bacteria > Bacteroidota > Rhodothermia > Rhodothermales > Rubricoccaceae > Rubrivirga. The sequence goes on along the minus strand of CAWBJZ010000002.1, from coordinate 655,732 downwards.
CCGCGGGATCACATCGAGATCACATCGAGAGCCGCAGCCCCACCAGCGGCTCGAAGCGGCGCTCGATGAGGTAGCGGTCCGGCCCGTCGGCGTAGGCCTCGCCGTCGTCGGCGGTCAGGCGGCGGTAGCCGTAGCGCGAGCGGACGTACACCACGCCGCTGGCCCCGACGGGCACCTGGACGTCCAGCACCAAGCTGTTGAGCTGGCCCAGGTCGCCGATCAGGTCGAAGAAGCCCCGGAAGTCCTGGCGCTCCAGCCCGAACGCGACCCGGCCCTGGCCGGGCAGCCGGCCCGCCAGCCGCACGCTGTAGGCGCTCGCCTTGTCGTCGCCGATGTGGCGGCGGAGGTACTGCGACAGCTCCAGGCGGCCGAACGCGATGACTTTGAGATCGAGCACCAGGTCCACGCCCGTGCCCAGGCTGTCGAGCGGGGTCCCGGCGAGCGCGTCCGGGGTGGGGGAGAAGAACGAGGCGTCGTCCACGATCCGGTCGGTCGCGTTGCTGACGGCGTAGAACGGGCCGACGTGGGCCGGCACGAAGTCGGCGGTGGAGACGAAGACGGCGGCCTGCCCGCCCAAGCGCAGGGCGTCGCCCAGGTTGTCCACGCCCACCTCGACGCCCCCGCCCAGCGTGCTGCCCCGGCCGAGGTAGCGCGCGTGCGTCGCGAAGGGGCGGAGCGACAGCGGCCCGGCCGCGCCGTAGCGCCCGCTGACGGTGATCTCGGCGCCGGTCAGCGACGAGTCGCCCGACACGCCGACCCCGCCCAGGTCGTGGACGGCCGCCAAGGTCGCGCGCAGGTCGCGGAACGGGCCCACGCCCGCGCCGGTCTGGACGCTCGCCTCGCCGCCGACGACGCCGTCCAGGCTCAGCACGTCGCCGGCGAAGCCCGCCAGCCGGACGCGGCGGCCCTCGACGGCGCCCTCCAGCCCCAGCGTCCGCTCGTCCCAGGCCGTCGTGGTGCGGTAGCGGCGGACGAGCGCGCCCGACCCCAGCGTGACCTGCTCGGTCGGGCCCAGGCGGGCGTAGCGGCGCGAGCCGGCCGTCGCGTTCCACCTCACGTACTCGACGGCGCGCGCGAGGTCGTAGGGCTCGTCGGCCTCGGGCCCGTAGAGCCCGCCCGCGCCGGGGTGCACCGTCGCGCTCAGGCCGGCGCTCCAGCGACCGCGCTGGGCGTACGCCTCGGCGCGCACAGCGCCCCGCCAGGTGTCGGGGAGGTAGGCCGGCCCGGCGTAGGCGGCCGCCTGCGTCCGGTCGCGCGGCTGGAACCCGCTGCCCAGCTCCATCACGTCGTCGGCGGAGCCGAACGAGACCGGCTGGGCGCTGGCGCCGGCCGCGAGCAAGACGAAGAGGAGGAAGCGCACGGCGGCCGGGGGGAGGGCGGCAAGCTAGCCGCGCAGAACCTCCCCCGCGAGCCGGGGGTTGCACGCGCACCCACCGCGCCCATGCCCGACGACCGCCTCCCCCTGTTCCCCCTCGGCCTGGTGCTGCTGCCCGGCGAGCCGGTGCCGCTGCACATCTTCGAGCCCCGCTACCGCGAGATGGTGCGGGTGTGCATCGACGGCGAGCGCCCGTTCGGGATCGTCTACGCCTCGGAGTCCCGGCTGGCGGGCGTGGGCACGACGGCCACGATCGAGCGCGTGGTCCAGCGCTACGAGGACGGCCGCTTGGACATCGTGGCCGTGGGCCAGGACCGGTTCGAGATCGTCGAGATCCACCGCGACCTCAGCTTCCTCTCGGCCGACGTGAAGGACGTCTCGGACGACGCCGCCAGCGACGACGGCGCGGCGCGGCGGTCGGCCATCGCGCGCCACCTCAAGCTGCTGGAGATGGCCGGCGAGGACCCCGACCCCCAGCGCTACCAGACCGACGGCCCCATCTCGTTCCTGATCGGCCGCAACGCCGGCCTCGACCTCGACGACAAGCAGGGGCTGCTGGAGATGACGACCGAGGCCGACCGCGTCCGCTCGCTCTCGAAGCACCTGGGCGGGCTGCTGAAGCGGCTCAAGAAGGCCCGGGACCTCCGCGACCGCGCGCGCGGCGACGGCCACGCCGAGGGGTTCCCGGAGCTGGGCGGAGGCGAGTAGCACAGCTCCGCCCCGCTCCTGCCGTCCGACTGGCGGAGGCCGTCCGCCAGCGCGAGACTCCGACGGGTGGGCGCGACGGACCGCGTCCCCGCCGGCGACCGCTGGCCGCATTTCCGCACTTGACCTCCTGCCCCGACCCCCATGACCCTCGCCGGCTACCAGATCGACCTCATCGAAGCCGGGCGGCTGCGCCTGGACGGCGGGGCCATGTTCGGCATCGTCCCGCGCCCCTTGTGGGAGAAGAAGATCCCGCCCGACGACCGCAACCGGATCCCCCTCGCCATGCGGTGCCTGCTGCTCCGCGGCCACGGCCGGACGATCCTGGTGGACACCGGGCTGGGCCACAAGAGCGACGCCAAGTTCGAGTCCATCTACGGCGTCGACCACGGGCACTCCACGCTCGCCGGCTCGCTCGGCGCGCTGGGCGTCGAGCCCGGTGACGTTACCGACGTGGTCCTGACGCACCTGCACTTCGACCACGCCGGCGGCGCCACGCTCCGCCAGCCGGACGGGACGTTGGCGCTCACCTTCCCCGGCGCCGACCACCACGTCCAGCGCGCGCACTGGGAGTGGGCGCACGCCAGCCCGCGCGAGGGCGCCTCGTTCCTGGCCGAGAACCTCGACCCGATCGAGGCCTCCGGCCGGCTGGCGCTCCGCGACGGCGACGACGCGCCGTTCCCCGGCGTCGCGCTCCACGTCGTCGACGGGCACACCAAGGGACAGCAGTTGGTCCGCGTCACCGACGGCGAGCGGTCCGTGCTCCACGCCGCCGACCTCGTGCCGACGGCCGCGCACGTGCCGCTGCTGTGGGTGATGGCCTACGACGTCGAGCCGCTGGCGACGATCGCCGAAAAGGAGGAGGTGCTGGGCCGCGCGGCGCGCGAGGGCTGGACCGTCGTCTTCGAGCACGACCCCGAGGTCGCGAGCGCCCGGATCGTCGAGGCCGAGCGCGGGTTCTCAACCGCCGACGAGCGCGCCGACCTGGGCGAGGTTTAGCTCGCGCCCGGATGGGCGATACCTGGGACGCCCGGCCCCTCGACTCGTGAGGGGCCGCCCCCGCGCCCCCGGCCCCCCATGCTCTCGCCGACGCCGGCCGTCCGCGCCGCCATCCTGGGACTCCTCGTCGTCACCGTCATCGCGGTGGCGGGGGCGGGCCTGCACCTGGTCGCGGCCGAGCGGGCGGCCCAGTCCGGCGCCCGGGCCGCGCTCCAGGCGCGTGTCGACCTGGCGGCCGTCGTCGTCTCGGACCTCGACGCGTTTGCCATCCCCCGCGGCGTGCGCGCCCTGGCCCAGACCGGCGACGCCGAGCTCATGGTCTACGACTCGGCCTCCCAGCTGGTGGCCGCCACCGACCCCGACCTCGCCCGGGCGGCCGACTGGCTCCGAGCCTCGCCGCTCGCGGCCGGCGACGCCACGGTGACGGGGGAGGGCGCCCACATCGTCGCCTCGGCCGCCACCGCCAGTGGGGCCCGGGTGGTGGCCGTCGCGCGCGCCGCCGACGGACTGCCCCAGGGCGCCGTCCTCGAAACCATCACCGTGACGGCGGCGCTGTGGGGGCTGCTCGTCGGCGTGCTGGTCGTGATGGCGTGGTACACCGGCCCCCGCACCGCGACCCAGCTCTCGCTCCTGGGCCTGCGCATCGCCCAGGGCGACGCCGACGGCAAGGCCTTGATCCGCCACGCCCAGCTGTGGCTCGGCCCGCTCGCGGACGCCTTCCAGCCGGTCGTCCGGCGCTTCCGCGCCCAGGCCAAGCGCGCCCGGGACGTCGAGGGCCACGTCGCGGCGCTGTACCAGATCAACCCGCACTACGTCCTGCTGTGCTCCCAGGACGGCGAGATCATCGAGGCCAACCCCGCCTTCTACGCCGCGACGGGCCTGCCCTTCGCCGCCGTCCGCGGGGGCCGCATCGAGTCCCTGCGCGAGACGTTCCCCATCGAGCCGCTGCTGGAGCTGGCGGGCCGGTCCTTGCGCGAGGGGAGCGCCATCACCGGGCTGGAGTACGCCCTGATCGACCGCGACGACCAGACGCGCCCGGTCGAGGTCTCGCTGCGGGGGTTCGAGCTGGACGGGCGCCAGATGGTGCTCTTCCAGGCCACGGATCAGGCGCGCGAGAAGCAGCTCGAGCGCCGCGTCGCCGCCTTCACCGACACCCTCGACCTGATGGTGGACCAGCGCGTCCACCAGCTGTCGGCGGGGCAGCAGACGCTCAACCGCCTGCTCGACGCGGCCGGCGTCATCATCGCGTCGTTCGACGCCGGCGGCGCGACCAGCCGCTGGAGCGGGGGCGCCCAGGCGCTCACCGGCCGCGCCATCGCCCAGGTGGGCCACTTCGCCGCCGCCACCTCGGCCCTGGGCCTGTCGGCCTCCGAGCGCACCGCGTTTACGCAGTGGTTCTGGAGCCCGACGACGGACCCCTTCGTCGGGCGGCACGGCGTCGTGGGCGAGAACGGCGTCGCCCGGGTCCGCCAGATCGTGTGGCGCCGCGTGGACGCCGACATGGGCGGGCGCTCGGACCTCCGGTCCCTGGTCGGCGTCGAGGTCCCGTCGTTCCTGGAGCTGCCCGAGATCGCAGGCGACGGGCTCGCCGGGGCCGAGCCGGTTCAGTCTTAGGCGTCGCAGGCCGGGGACGCCGCGAGGTCGTGGCCGGCCTGTGACGGTTCCGCGTCAAGCCACCGAGCGGGCGGCTTGCGGATCCCCCAGACCGCGCCGGCGTAGCGGCTGGACACCCCCAGAGCTCCCGTGTCGTCTGTCCTCCTGGTTCACCCCGACGCCGAGTCCTGGCTCGAGGGGCTCCGCGCCGCCCACGAGGTCGCCACGGCGCCGTCCGCGAAGTCGGCGCGCGCGTACCTCGCCGGCACGCCCTTCGACCTGATCCTGGTCGGCCCCGACGTGGAGGGGGCGGAGGCCATCGGCGCCCTGCGCGACGTGCTGGGCCTGTCCATGGACATCGAGCCCGTCGCCGACGCCGCCGCGCTGGCGGAGCGCTTGGGCGCGGCCGGCGCCGAGCCGCCGGCCAGCCCGGCCTCCACGCTCCCGCCCGCGAAGGCCGCCAGCGGGGCGGGGCCGGGCGCCATCGGCGACGAGCTGTCCCGGATCGTCCACGCGCTCAACAACCCCCTGGCGGTGATCGCGGGCAACACCCAGCTCGCGCTGGAGATGGCCGGCGCCCTGGGCACCGACGAGACCATCGTCGAGTCGCTGCGGGCCATCGACCAGGCGGCGGCGGAGCTGGAGGCGCTGTTCGCCGAGGTCGGCGCCCTGAGGGCGTTGGTGGACCCAGAGCGCGGCTAGGGAAATCGGCGTAGGCCGTTGTGGGATAGGGAGCTCGTCGGGCGCGGGGGCGTGCTCGACGCCGGCGGAGAGGAACGCGCGCGCGCCGGTTCCGAGGCTTAAGCGACGTGCACCGGTGCCGATAACTGTCTTGCCCGGCACCCGGGCCGCTCCGCCCCCCAACGCCCCGACAGAGCCATGCCGTCTGCCCCGATGATCCCGGCCCACGAACTCGAACACGTCGAGCGCGTGACCGACGCCCTCGAGGGCCAGCCCGACGCGACCAAGGAGCGCTGGGACCGCGCGCTCGACCACCTGGGCCAGGCCCGCGTCTACGACGCCTACCTCGAGTTCAACGACCTGCTCAAGGCGCGGCTGGACCCGGTGCTCCAGACCCACGTCCAGCTGCAGGCGGTCCGCTGCCTGCGCGACGCGCCGGTCGAGCGGTCCAAGACCGAGCTGGCGCTCATCGACCCCCAGGACGCCTACCAGACCGTGGTCCTGGACTACCGCCTGGGCTGGCTGATGCGGCACCGGCTGATGAGCGTGACGGCGGCCATCCAGTACTTCGACCGCGTCCGCGACGAGGCCCGGCGGCTGGGGAGCCGCGCCTGGGAGATCGCGGCGCTCTTGGAGAAGGCGACGGCGCTGATGGCGCAGGGGAGCTACGAGCAGGGGATCGAGCTGTGCATGCGGGTCTACAACCTCAGCCGGCGCAACGGCTTCGTGGAGTACATCCCGAAGTCGCTCATGATCAAGGGGTACGCGCTCGTCAAGCTGGGCAAGCACCACGCCGGCGAGGAGGCGCTGCAGAAGGCGCACGAGCTGGCGACGCGCAACGACTTGGTCGCCGAGCAGGGGCTGGCGCTCCACCACCTCGCTCAGGTCTACCACTACGACTTCAAGTTCTACGGGCTGGCGCTGGAGTACTACCAGCACGCCCGCGCCATCTTCGACACCGTCCCCGTCTGGCCGTCGCTCATCGAGCGCGTGGACGAGGACGCCGCCAGCGCCAACGGCGAGCTGGCCGAGCTCGACATCGCCAAGATCCTGGGGCCGATCCCCATCAACAAGCTGCGCCAGGAGTACCTGACCAGCCTGGTCAACGGCTTCGTCGGCATCCCCGGCATCGACAACCGGAGCCAGCTGGGCGAGCGGATCGGGCTCACGCGCCAGGCCATCCACCGCAACATCAACAGCTGAGCTCAGTTGTGAGGCGGAGGGCGCCGACCGACGCGGCCGAGAAGCGCCCAGGGCACCGCCCGGCGCCTTGCCGCGCCTCGGCGCCCGCCCCTATTATCTTGGACACCGAACGCGCCCCGACGCCTATCTAGAGACTGTGCTACGCCCCGCGCCCCGACGGCGCGACGACAGGTTCCTCCCCACCTCGGGCCGTCCGCACGCTCTCTATGCCGCGTTTCGCACTCGTCTGCGCGCTCGCCGCCGCCAGCCTGGCGCCGGCCCTGGCCCAGCCGGCCGCCCCGCCCGCGTTCGGCACGACGACTCCGCAGGGGCCCACGTTGCGCGTGTTGGAGTCGGCGCCGGGCGCCACGACGGTCGAGGTCACGGCCGACTGGCGGATGCCGCTGGCCCAAGCCGTCGAGCAAAGCGCCGGGCTGGTCGACGCCCTGGTCGCCCTCGGCGGGGCCGGACGGCCCGTCGTGTCGCACGAGGTCGGGCTGGCGTCGGCGGTGCCGCCGGCGGTCCAGGTGCTGAGCGTGGAGGCCGACGAGGTCGCGCTGACGGCGGAGCAGGCCGAAGCGTTCGCGGCCTTGGTTGCCCCGGCCGCGTCGGTCGTGTCCGTAGGGGAGCGGCGGCGCGAGCTGGTGGGGAGCCTGTCGATCCGGGTGCTCCGCGTCGAGGGCCAGCGGCTGGTCCGGGTCCGGCGGATCGTGGTGAGCGTGCCGCGCCCGCCCGTCGTCGCCCGGCTGGCGGCGCGGGGCGACGACAACCCCCACCTGGCCGTGGACCGCAGCGCGCTCGCCGACGGGACGTGGTACAAGTTTCCGATCCGCGAGAGCGGCGTCTACCGCATCGACCGCACGTTCCTGCGCGACTCGCTCGGCGTCGGCCAGGACGTCCCGCTGTCGTCGGTCGCCGTCTACGGCATCGGCGGCCGCGTCCTGCCGGCCTTGAACGAGGCGCCGCGCCCGGCGGACCTCCAGGAGGTCGCCTCGACGGTCGTCGGCGACGGCCTGCTGTTCTACGCCGAGGGCCCGCAGTGGTGGGACTGGGTGACGTCGCCGACCGGACCTGGCACCTGGTCGCACGACATCAGCCCGTTCTCGGACGTCAGCCACTACTTCGTCCGCGTCGACGCGCCCAGCCCGCGCCGCGTCCAGACGGCGGCGGCGGCCGCCAGCGCGACGGCCGTGCCGCTGGTGGCCCAGCGGCGGTTCTACGAGGTCGACCTGACCAACATCCCGCGCGACGGCAGCGGCTCGGGCCTGGACTGGCTGGGCTCGGAGCTGCTGCCGGGCGGCGCCCCGCTGACGGTCTTGGGCGAGCCGGTCCCGGGCGCCGTCGCCTCCTCGCCCTTGTCGCTGCGCGCGCGCGTGGCGGCCCAGGCCAACCCGTCGGTCACGATCACGATGACGCGCGGCGGGCAGACGTTGGACTCGGCGTCGCCCCGGGCCATCTCGACCTCGGCCTCTAACACGGGCAACCTGGCCAACGACGCGTTCCTGAGCGCCCAGACCACCGTCGGCACTGGCTCGGGCGTGGGCTTCCGCACGACGGGCAGCACGTCGTGGATCGACTGGGCCGAGGCCGTCGCCAGCGTCGCGCCCACCGCCGACGCCGACGGCTTCCTGTCCTTCCCGACGCCCGGCGGCGAGTCGGGCGCGTTCGCGTTCTCGATGGCTGGGTTCTCAGCCCAGCCTTTGGCATGGGACGTGACCGACGCCGGCGCCATCCGCGGCCTGACTGTCACCCCCGACGGCGGGCGGTGGCGCGTCGTGGCGCAAGCCGACGACCCGGGGCGGCCACGCGAGATCGTGGCCTTCAACCCCACCGGCGCCCACGTGCTCACGCCGGGCGCCGGGACCGCCGTCGCCAACCAGAACCTCCACGGGCTGGCCGGCTTCCCCGACTACGTCGTCGTCACGCACCCGCTCTTCGCCGCCCAGGCCCGGCGCCTGGCCGTCCACCGCCAGTCCGACGGGCTCGACCCCCTCGTGGTGACGACCCAGGAGGTGTTCAACGAGTTCGCCGGCGGGACCGGCGACATGCGCGCCGTCCGGGACTTCATGAAGTTCCTCTACGACCGCGCCCCCGCCGACCAACTCCCGCGCTACTTGCTGCTCTTCGGCGACGGGCACTACGACTTCCGCCAGATCCAGACCGACGTCCCGAACTGGGTCCCGACCTACCAGTCGGAGGACATGTTCTCGCGCACGGCGAGCTACACCTCCGACGACTACTTCGGGCTCCTGGGCGACGACGAGGGGGTCTGGGAGTTCTCGTTCTCGGGCACGTCCGAGCGCCTGGACCTCGGGGTCGGGCGGATCCCGTCGCGCACGGTCCAGGACGCCGCGACCGTGGTCGAGAAGATCCTCCGCTACGAGAGCCCCGCCACGCGCGGGGACTGGCGGACGCGGTTCACCTTCGTCGCCGACGACCAGTTCCCCAACTCGTGGGACGACGACCTCCACGTCCTGAACGCCGACGTGACCGCCGAGCGCGCCCAGACCGCCGACCCGTCGGTCTCGCTGCGCAAGATCTACACGCCGTCGTACCCCTCGGTCGTGACCGCGCGCGGGCGGCTCCGGCCCCAGGCGAACCAGGCCATCCGGGAGTCCATCGAGGAGGGCACGTTGGTGTGGAACTACAGCGGGCACGGCGGGCCCACCGGCCTGGGCGACGAGGAGTACCTCACCGAGGAGATCGTCGCGTCGCTCGACAACGCCGACCGCCTGCCCGTCTGGGTGACGGCGACGTGCTCGTTCGGGAAGTTCGACATCGCCGAGTTCCAGAGCCTGGCCGAGCGCGTGCTCCTGCGCCCCGGCGGCGGCGGCGTCGCCATGCTGACGACGGTGCGCCTGGTGTACACCTCGTCGTCGCCCGACAGCGGCAACAACTTCGGGCTCAACATCGAGCTCACCGAGCAGATGCTGGCCCGGGAGGACGACGGCCGCCCGTCGCGCCTGGGCGACGCGCTGTGGCGGACCAAGAACACCGCGGTCGGCGCGAGCACCAACAACCGGAAGTTCAACCTCTTGGGCGACCCGGCCATGCGCCTGGGCCTGCCCGAGCGCGACATCGAGGTGACGGCGCCGGCCTCGCTCCGCGCCTTCTCCGAGGCGACCGTCACCGGCCAGGTGCTCGGGCTCGACGGCCAGCCGGACGCGACCTACCGGGGCGAGGTGGACGTGACCGTCTTCGACGCCCAGCGCGTCGTGTCGCTGCCGGAGGGCGCGTGCTGCTACACCGGCGGGCGCTACCTCGACCGGACCGACCGGATCTACTCGGGCCGCGCGTCGGTCTCGGGCGGCCGGTTCAGCACGACGTTCCTGGTGCCCCAGGACGTGTCGTACTCGGGCGAGGCCGCCCGCATCGTGGCCTACGTCGCCGGCGCCGACGGCTCCGACGCCGCCGGGGAGTCCAGCCAGGCCGTCGTCTCGCCCGACGCGTCGGCGCGGCCCAACGACCAGGCCGGTCCGGAGATCTCGCTCTTCCTCAACGACTCGACGTTCGTGGACGGCGGCACGACCGGGCCGCAGGGCACCCTCGTCGCCAAGCTGCGCGACGACAGCGGCATCAACACCGTCGGCGCGGGCGTGGGCCACGAGCTGCTTGCTCACCATCGACGGCGACGCGGCCAACGCCATCGACGTGGGCCGCTTCTACACCGGCGACCTCGACACGTACCGGTCGGGGACCGTCCGCGTGCCGCTGCCCGAGCTGGCGCCCGGCGAGCACACGGCGACGCTGACGGCGTGGGACGCGCTCAACAACGTGTCCACGGCGACGGTCCGGTTCGTGATCGTGGACGAGGGGCTGCGCGTCGAGAGCGTGCTGCCGTACCCGAACCCCACGGCCGGCCCGGCCCGGTTCTTCGTCAGCCACAACCAGCCCGCCGGCACGGCGGCGCGCGTCCAGCTCCGGATCTACACCTTGTCCGGCCGCCCCATCCGCACCATCGACGGCGCCGAGGCGCTGCCCGACGGCGCGCTGCCGGCGCGGCAGTTCCAGATCGCCTGGGACGGCCGCGACGACGACCTCGACCGGCTGGCGTCGGGCGTCTACCTCATCCGGCTGCGGCTCGAGACCACCGACCCCGCCGGCGGGACCCGCGTCGCCGAGCGCGTCGACCGCCTGGCTATCATCCGCTAAGACTCTCCTAAAGCTCCCCCATGCTCCGATCCCTCCTCCCGCTCTGCGCGCTCGCCCTGGCGGCGAGCCCCGCCAGCGCCCAGTTCGACTCCAACGACGGCGAGCTCGTGCTCACGACCGCCGTCCCGTTCTTGCAGATCGAGCCCGACAGCCGGGCCTCGGGCATGGGCATGACCGGCGTCGCCATCGCCGACAACGCCTACGCGCCGTTCTGGAACCCCGCCGGGCTGGCGGGGCAGGAGGGGACCGAGGTCTCGTTCACGCACGCGCCCTGGCTGCCCGCCCTAGGCGCCAACCTCAGCTACGAGCACCTGTCGGCCAAGCACGGCATGGGCGACGCCGGGACCATCGGGGGCCACTTCACCTACTTCGACCTCGGCACCCAGATCGCGACCAACGACCAGGGCGACCCCCTGGGCAACTTCTCCAGCTACGAGCTGGCGCTGGGCGTGAGCTACGGCTACCCGGTGACGGACAAGTTCGCGGTCGGGGCGGGCACGCGGCTGATCTACTCCAACCTGACCGGGGGCCTCGACATCGAGAACCTCGACACCTCGGCCGGCGTCTCCTTCGGCGTCGACTTGGGCGCGAAGTACGAGCTCCCCGACCTCGGCCTGGGCCAGTCGTCGGTGCCGACCATCGCGTTCAACCTGGCCAACATGGGCCCGGGCATCTCGTACACCGAGTTCAACGAGTTCCCCGACGCCATCCCGACCACGCTGCGGATGGGGACGGCGCTCGACACCCAGCTCGACGACTTCAACCGCGTCCAGTTCGCCGTCGACGTCAACAAGATCATCGTCCGGCCCCGGCGCACCCAGGAGCTCGACGACAACGGGGAGCCGGTGTTCGACAGGTCCGGTAACCCCGTGACGCGGCTCGAGTACGACCCGTTCTACAAGGCGCTGTTCACGTCGTGGGAGAGCCGGACCATCAAGACCGTCGAGTCGGGCGACTCGTGCGACGAGCTGGCGGCCGACGAGAACGCGCAGAACGACTGCCAGGAGGTCTCGGGCCTGCGCTCGGTCACGCTGGGCTTGGGCGCCGAGTACTGGTACAACGACCTGTTCGCGCTCAGGACGGGGTACTTCTACGAGGACCCCGCCAACGGCAACCGCCAGTTCTTGACCTTCGGGACCGGCATCCGCTACAGCCTGGTCGGCGTGGACATCTCGTACATCTACGCGTTGCAGGAGAACTCCCCGCTCGCCGACCAGCTCCGGTTCTCGCTCCTGCTCAACATCCCGCGCTAGGGGAGAGACAGGAATCAGGAGAGGGGTCAGGGCCGGCGAGCTCCGGCCCCTCCTTGCCGGCCCCATGAAGCGCGCCTCCCGAACCTCGACTGACGAGACGGCTGCCTCGGTGCGGTTTACCCGGGACCCGGTTTGCCTGAGCGACGACGTGGAGGCACCTCGCGAGCGCTGGGCGGAGGTGCCCCCCTCCGCCAACCCGACACAACTGGCGGGCCATCTCCGGTCGGGGTACCTCGCCCGGGTCGCCGCCGGGCGCGGGCGCTCGTGGTCGTGCCGGCTCAACGGCCGGGCCGTCGCCACGGTCGGCGGCAAGCGCATCGAGGCGCAGGCGAGCGCTCTGAGCTACCGGGCGGTCAACGACGTCCACTTCGCCTACCGCTCGGCACCGTGGTGACGGGCGGGACCCGCTCGCCCGAGGCGCCCGCCACTGAGACGGGGCCGTGACGGAACTCCAGGCGCTCGGTCTGTTCTCGTCGCTCCTGCTGGCGTCGGTCGCGGCGGGGGAGGGGCTGCGGGTGTGGGGCTGGCGGCCGGAGTCGTCGCGCCGCGCGGTCCACGTGGGCGTCGGGCTGACCGTCGCTGCCAGCCCGGCGTGGTTCTCGGGTCCGGGGCCGATCTACGGGCTGGCGCTGGCGTTCCTGGCCGGCAACGGAGTGGCGCTGTGGCGCGGGTGGTTCCGGGGGATGCACGCCATCGAGCGCCGCTCGCTGGGGACGGTCGTGTTCCCCCTGGCCCTCGTCGTCGCGCTCGCGCTGTGCTGGACGCTGGACCCCGGCCGGGTGTTCGCGTTGCAAGCGGCCTTCGCGGTCCTGGCGCTCGCCGACCCCGCCGCGTCCTGGGCTGGAACGCGGTTGGCCAAGCCGGGGCGCCTGGAGGTTGCGGGCGCGACCAAGTCGGTCGTGGGCAGCGCGGCGTTCGTCGCAGTTGCGTCCCTCTCGTGTGCTGCTGTGCTCGCGCTCACCAGTCCGTGGGCGCTGGGGCAGATTCTCGGTGGCGCGCTGGCGGCGGCGGTGCTGGCGGGCGTCGCCGAGGCGCTGGGGCGGGGCGGGTGGGACAACCTGTGGATCGTGCTCGCCGTCGTCGTCCCGCTGGTGGCGCTCGACGCCAGCGGCGCGGTCGGGCTGCACGTCGCGGGACTGGCGGCGGCCGTCGCGTTCGGGGTGGCGACGTACCGAACCGGCTCGCTCGACCTGTCGGGCGCGCTCGCGGGGACGGTGCTGGCCTGGATGCTGGTCGCGCTGGGCGGGGTGGCGTGGTCGGCGCCGGCGCTGGCGTTCTTCGTGCTGAGCAGCGCCGTGTCGCGGGTCGGCCGCCGCCGGAAAGCCGCTGCCCAGTCGCTCGACCAGAAAGGGCACCGCCGCGACGTGGGGCAGGTGCTGGCCAACGGGGGCGTGGCCGCCCTAGCCCTGGCCGCGACCGTGTTTGTCGATGCCTCGTGGCTGTTCGGCGCCTTCGTCGGCGCGTTCGCCGCCGCCGCCGCCGACACGTGGGGCACGGAGGTCGGGACGCTGGTCGGCGGTCCGACCCGCCGCCTCGGATTCGGGCCCCGTGTGCCGCCCGGCGCCTCGGGTGGGGTGTCGCTCGCTGGGACCGCGGGCGGCGTCGCGGGAGCCGTCTCGGTCGTCGGCGCCGCCGCGCTGGCGGCGGACGTGGGCTGGGGCGTGGGTGCCGTGCTCGTGTGCGTGGCGGTCGCTGCGTCGGCACTGGACTCGCTGCTGGGCGCGACCGTCCAGGCCCGGTACCGCGCCGCGTCGGGTGCCCTGGCCGAGGCGCCTCAGCACGACCGCCAGTCGGTCGCGCGCGGGGTGCGGTGGCTAGACAACGACGCCGTCAACTGGGCGTGCACCGTCGCGGGCGGGGCGGGCGGAGCCCTCGCGTGGGCCGTCTTGGTTTGAATGTGTAGTTGGTGTGCGACGTCGGGCACGACGGACCGCCCCGCTCCGTTCACGACCCGTCCGGAGCCGGCGGTAGCTTGGCCCCCGAACCCCCACCCCCGCGCATGGCCTGGTACCGCAAGCTCCACTGGCAAATCATCCTCGGCCTGATCCTGGGGCTGCTCTTCGGCGTGCTCTCGGCGTTCCAGGGGTGGGGCGCGTTCGTGACCGACTGGGTCAAGCCGTTCGGGACCATCTTCATCACGGCGCTCAAGCTGATCGCCGTGCCCCTCGTGCTCGCGAGCCTGATCACGGGCGTCGCCAGCCTGGCCGACCTCCGCAAGCTGTCCCGGATCGGGGGCAAGACCATCGGCATCTACCTGATGACGACGGCCATCGCGGTGACGGTCGGCGTGCTGCTGGCGGACCTGGTGCGGCCCGGCGACGCGTTCTCGCCCGAGCTGCGCGACGGGCTGGTGGCCGCGTTCTCCGAGGACGCCTCGACCCGGACGGCGTCCGCGGCGGGCGTCGCCGACCGCGGCCCGCTGCAGTTCTTGGTCGACGCCGTGTCGGAGAACGCGTTCGCCTCGTTCTCGAACAACGGGTCGATGCTCCAGGTGGTGGTGATCGCGATCTTGTTCGGGATCGGGCTGGTGCAGATCCCGCCGGAGAAGGCCGCGCCGGTGCTCGCGTTCTTCGACGGGCTCAACGACGTCGTGATCAAGCTGGTCGACATCGTGATGCTGCTGGCGCCCATCGGCGTGTTCGCTTTGCTAGCCGACACCATCGTCGCGACGGCCGGCGACGACCCGTCCCAGATCCTGAACCTGCTCAATGGGCTCAGCCGCTACATGTTCGTCGTCCTGCTCGGGCTGGCGATCCACACCCTCGTGGTGTACCCGACGCTGCTCAAGACGATGTCGCCGATGAAGCTGGGCGACTTCTACAAGGGCATCGCGCCGGCGCAGCTGGTCGCGTTCTCGACCTCGTCGTCGGGCGCCACGCTGCCGGTCACGATGGAGCGGTGCGAGGAGAAGCTGGGCGTGAGCGAGGAGGTGTCGAGCTTCGTGCTCCCGCTCGGCGCGACGATCAACATGGACGGGACCGCGCTCTACCAGGCCATCGCGACGCTGTTCATCGCCCAGGCGTTCAACCTCGACCTGGGGCTGGGCGCCCAGGTCACCATCGTGCTGACGGCGGTCCTGGCGTCGATCGGGACAGCGGCGGTGCCGGGCGCGGGCATCATCATGCTGGTCATCATCCTGGAAGCCGTTGGCGTGCCGGCGGCCGGGATCGCTCTGATCCTGGGCGTCGACCGCATTCTGGACATGTGCCGCACCGTGACGAATGTGACCGGCGACGCCACCGTCGCCATCGTCGTGGCCTCGACCGAGGACCAGCTCGGGCCGGTGAACTTCTCCGAGGACTCCGACCGGCTGGTCGCCACCGCATGATCCGCCTCGCGCTCCTGCTCACGCTCTGGACGGTGCCGGCGCTCGCCCAGGCGACGCCGCCCGAGATGAGCGCCGTCGCCCGCCAGGCGCTCGGCATCACGACCGACGCCGGCGCCGCGCTCTACGCCGAGTCCTACGCCGACGCGCTCGACTTCCGCCTGGACGACGCCCGCCGGGGCTTCCGCCAGCTGGCCGAGGTCGAGCCCGGGCCGGCGGCGGTCTACGGGCTGGAGAGCACGGCGCTGTGGCGGGCGCTGATGACGGAGGAGGACGAGGACTTCGACCGGTTCTACGCGCTCAACGACTCGCTGCAGGACGTCGCCGGCCGGCTGGCGGACGCGCCCGGCGCCCGGCTGGTGGCCGCGACGGGCTCGCTGCACCGCGCGCTCGCCTTCGGGCGCCAGGAGCGCTACGCCCGGGCGGGGAACGCCTTTAGGGACGCCTGCGGGCAGTTCCGCGACCTCAGCGAGCCGGACGCCGACTTCGGCCGGGGCGTCTGCGAGGTCGCCGCCGGCGCCGTGCCGCGGAAGTACCGCTGGCTGGCCCGCCTCTTCGGGTTCAGCGGCGACGTGGCCGGCGGGCTGGAGCGCCTGGACCGCGCCGCCCGCGCCGACGGCGCGCTCGCCGTCGACGCCGCCGTGGCCTTCGCCGTCTCCGACGCCACGCTGAACGAGCGCCGCGCCGGCTCCGTGGACCGGCTGGTAGCCCTGGCGGAGACCATGCCGTCCTCGCCCGTCTTGGGCTACCTCGCCGGCTACCACCTGCTCTTGGACCGCCGCGCGGCCCAAGCCGAGGCCGCGCTGCGCCGCGCCGACGACGCGCAGCGCCAGCCCGGCGTGACCGCCGTCCCGTTCGTCCAGGCGCACCTAGGGCTCGCCCTCTTCCGCCAGCGGCGCTTCCAGGACGCCGCGCCCATGCTGGAGGCGTACGCCCGCACCTTCCGAGGCCGCGCTCTGGTGGCCCAGTCCACGCTCGACGCCGGCATCGCCTACGAGATGACCGGCGACCGCGCCCAGGCCGAGCGGCTGTACCGCCGCGTCCGCGCCAGCCGGGACTACGACTCCGACCTGTCGGCGGCGCGCGAGGCCGAGCGCCGGATGCAAGCGCCCATGACCGAGGCCGAGCGCGCGCTCGTGCGCGGGGGCGCCGCCTACGACGCGGGCGACTACGACCAGGCCGTCCGCGAGCTCCAGCCCGTCGTGACGGGCGGGGACCTCCCGCCCATCGTGCGGGCGGAGGCGGCGTACCGGACGGGGCGGGCGCGGCAAGCCCAGGAGGACTGGCCCGACGCCCTCCGCCACTTCCAACTCGCCATCGACCGCCCCGGCGACCCCCTCGCCAAGTGGGGGCCGTGGTCCGTCTACCACACCGGCGAGGTTTACGAGGCCCAGGGTGACACGGGCCGTGCACAGAAGGAGTACCTAAAGGCCCTCGACAACGATGAGGAGTTCGATTACCACAAAGCCCTTGAGCAGCGCGTCCGCGCGGCCCTAGAGCGCATCAGCCGTTGAGGTCCCTCTCGATGAAGCCTTCCGTCGTACTCCTCCTCGCGCTGGCGTCCGCCGCCGCCAGTCCGGCTCAGCCTCTGATGGCCGACGCCGGCTGCACCCTCTACGAGCACGACGGCGCCGCCGTCTCTGGGCCGTACCTCGCGCCCGACGAACTGGCCAGCGCCCGGCGGACGGGCGCGACCACTCGGGTCGTGACCCGGGGCAGCGCTCAGTTCGTGGTGGACTACAGCGGGTTCACCGTTGAAGCGCAGCAGGCGTTTCAGGCCGCTGTGGACATCTGGTCCAACCACCTCACCTCGTCGGTGCCCATCCGCGTCCGGGCGACCTTCGCACCGTTGGGCCCAGGCGTGCTGGGGAGCGCGGGCCCGAGGCTCAGGCGCAACTTCGTCAACGCCCCGATCCAGGACGTCTTCTATCCGTTCGCGCTGGCGGACGCGTTGGCAGGGGTAGACCTCGATCCCCCGGACCCCCAAACGGGGGAGGTCACCCACGACATCGTAGCCACGTTCAACAGCACCAACAGCAACTTCTACTTCGGGCTCGACGGCAACCCGCCCGGCGGACCGGGGGGGCAGTTCGACTTCAAGACCATCGTGCTCCACGAGCTCGGCCACGGGCTCGGGTTCGTAGGCTCGGGCGCTCGGGACGATGGGGCCGGCCAAGCCGAGTGCAACGGCGGCCCCACGAACGGTTGCTGGGGCTACTTCAATTCCGGCGGCTCGACCCAGTTCTTCGGCGCCATCGTGTTCGACACGTTCATCGAGGACTCGGCCGGGCGCAGCTTCCTCGACCGCAACGTCTACCCAAACCCAAGCATCGCCTTGGGCGACCTGCTCCAGAGCCAGAACCTGTTCATGGACGCCCCCTCCGTGGTCCAGACCTACGGGGGCCGCGCGCCCGTTTGGGCGCCTGCCAGCTTCGAAACCGGGTCCTCGTTCTCTCATTGGGATGAGGTCGTGATTCGGAACTCGTCAGCGGCGCTGATGACCCCCAGCATCGCGAGGGGAGAGGCGTACCAGGACCCCGGAGACATCACGTGCGCGCTCTTTAGCGATTTCGGGTGGCCCTTGGGCAGCGGGTGCCAGTTTCTGACGTCGGACGAGGAGGACGCGCTGGGGTTGACCTCGTCCCGTATGGACCTGGCTGGCCCCAACCCGGTCCGCGCCGAGACCTCGTTTCGGATTCGGCTGAGCACCCCCGCCTACGCTCGCGTCCGCCTAGTCGACGCGCTCGGGCGCCAGGTCGGCTTACTGTTCGACGGGGTCGCTCAGGACGGCGCCGAGGTGACGGTCGACGTCCGCTCCCTGCCGTCCGGCGTGTATCACGTAGTGGCCGACCTCGGCGTGCAGCGTGCCACCCAGGCGATCACCGTCGCGCGATGAGGGCTGCCTTGATCCTCGTCTTGGCGCTGACCTCTGCGGCCGCGGCCCAGATCGAGCGGAGGGCAGCCCCGACCGTTTGCCGGCTTCCCGCGGCGCCGGAGGTGCTGGGCCTACCCGTTCACCGCTCGCACGCAACTTCCCAACGGCTCTCGCCAGTCAGCCCGGCTGCGCCGACGTGTGACCCAGCGACGGAGGGCGCGCGGTTCGAGGTGACCTACGTCGGCTTCCCGCCCGGCGCGGAGGCCTCGTTCCAGAGGGCCGTCGACGTGTGGTCGTGCCGCATCCGGTCGGAGCAGGTCATCCGCGTGGCCGCCTCGTGGGAGCCACTGGAGCGCGGCACGTTGGGGTCGGCGGGGCCGGTGCTGTTCCGCAACTTCGAGGGCGCCCCGACCCGGGACGTCTGGTACCCCTCCGCGCTGGCCGACCACTTCGCGGGCCGCGACCTCGGCGACGGCGAGGCCGACCTCGAAGCGTTCTTCAACAGCGCCTTCGCGGACTGGCACATCGGCCCGGGCGTGCCCGCGGACGACCAGTACGACCTGACGACGGTGGTCCTGCACGAGCTGGGGCACGGGATCGGCTTTATCGGCGCGCTGACGGTGGAGGACGGGCTCGGCCGAGTCGGGGTCGAGACCAGCGGGCCGTTCAGCTACGACCTCTACACCGAGGCTGCCGACGGCGTCCCGCTCCTCGACCCGCGTCGGTTCCCCAACCGGTCCGCGGCCCTGGCGGAGGCTTTGACGGGGGCCGTGAGCTTCGAGGGCCGCGCGACTCGGCAGGCCGTCGGGAGCCCCCTGCCGCTGTTCGCCCCGGCCCAGTTCCGGTCTGGCGCGTCGTACTCGCACCTCGATGAGGAGGCGTTCCCTGGCGGGACGCCGGACGGGTTGATGACCCCCTTCATCGCCCGCGAAGAGCAGGTCTTAGAGCCTGGCACCGCCGTCTGCGCCATCTTGGCCGACGTGGGGTGGACGCTGGCGGGGGACTGCGCGCGCCGGGTCGGAGCGCTCCCCCCCCAGTCAAACGAAGTCGTGGTCGTGCGGAGAGGCCGCAACCCGTTCTCTTCGGAGACCTCAGTCGAGGTCCGCACCGACCGACCCGCGTCTCTGCGCGCGACGCTGCTCGACGTCCGCGGTCGGGAGGTCCAGTCGCTCGGCCAGCGCGTCGTGTCCCAAGGCCGCCCGTGGACGCTGACGCTCGACGGCCGCGGACTGGCGTCGGGCGTGTACGCGCTCGTCGTCCGGGGCGGGGAGGAGCCCCGGATGGAGATGTTCGTCGTGGCGCGCTAAACGGCAAGCGGCCGACCTCCCTGGGGAGATCGGCCGCTGTACGCCCGAGAGGATTCGAACCTCTGGCCTTTGGTACCGGAAACCAACGCTCTATCCAACTGAGCTACGGGCGCGGGGCAGGGCCAAGATACAGCCCCACTGAGGCTGGCGGACTCACAAGAGCGCGTGAACGCTCGCGCGCTACGAGGATTGGCCGGGCGCGCCTGCGTCGCCGCGACGCCGCGTGATCTCGAGGACAGCGGCACGCGCCATCGCCTGCCGCTGGCGGCGGACGTCGGCGTCGGGCTCGTCTTGGTCGTCGGCCTTGGCCTCCTGGTCCAGGCGCTGGTCGGACAGGAGCTGCATGTGCTCGGGGGTCAGAATCTGAGGCATAGCATCGGAGGCAAGTGTAAACCCTCGTACGCCTCATACCCTGGGAAGTGCCCGAGCGGGGGTGGGGCAGGCCCAGATCAGGACTCTTTCTCCAGCGCCGCCAGCAGGGCGTCGAAGGGCAGCGTGGCGCCGAAGATCCGGCTGTCGGAGCCGGCGTACGGCACGACCAAGTGCTCGCCCCAGCGGTGGTTGGCGCACGAGAACAGCACGTTGTCCACGCCCAGGTCGTCGTCGCCCTCGCCCTCGACGCCGCCTCGGGGCCGCATCAGCGGCTCAATCCGCGAGACCACGGGGTCCGACTTGCGGAAGTCGAGCAGCGCCGCGGCCAGGTCGTACTCGCGCGCGCCGTCGTCGGAGTAGTGGCCCTGGTGGTAGATCGCTAGGAACCGGCCGTCGCCCAGCGCGACCGGCGGGCCGCCTGCGCCGATCCACGACTGCGCGAACTCGTGGTACGGGAACGAGGCGAACAGCTGGCCCTCGCTCGTCCAAGGGCCTTCCGGCGCCGGCGCCGTCGCCCAGTGGATGCTCATGGCCTGGTCGCCCTCCATCGGACGGTGCAGCAACACGTAGCGCCCGTCGACGGGCTCCGGCAGCAGCGCGGAGTTCTTGTTGTTGATCTCGTTGAGCTCGCCCGAGATCGGACCCTTGAGGTCCCAGGTTGCGAGGTCCGTCGAGGTCGCCAGGCAGATGTGGACCCGGCGGTCGTGGTCGTCGGCCGGCGTGGGGTCGATGTAGCCGGTGTAGTAGAGGTAGTACGTGTCGCCGACGCGCGTGCAGCGGGGGTCCTCCAGGCCCAGGTTGTGGAACGTCGCGTCGGGCGAGATCGCCGGCTCGGGGTCGCGGTACACCAGCTCCAGCATCGGCGTCAGGATCGCGCGGCCGACGTACGACGGCGCCATCCGGATGTCGGGGTGGACGGCGCCCTGGGCCCGGTACCACATCACGCACGCGCCGCCGGCGTCGCGCAGCGTCTGCTCCTGCTCGCCCGTCAGGCCCCAGGAGAGCAAGAGCGCCTCCAGCCGGTCGGCCTCGACCAGTTGGGCGGCCGGGTTGAGCACCACCTTCGACTCCCAGTCGTGCCCGTCGATGGGGGACAGGATGGGCTTGCCGCCGTTGAGCCGCGTCGCGCGGACGGGCGGGGGCGTGGCGATGGACCGGGCGGGGCCTTCGGTGGGCGGGGCGACAAAGTGCATGCGGGCGGGGGGAGGCTCCAGCCAAGCTATCGGCAACTCTGGGCGGGCGTCTACCCCGCGACCGACTGGCGGTGGGCGCGGGAGGCGGAGACCATGTCGAGGTCGTGCGCGGCTAGGTGCGCCAGCACGCTCGCGATCACCGACTCCGCGCCTTGGTTGCGGTTGACGCCGGTCGGGGTGAGCCCGTCGAAGCAGGCGCCCGTCGCGGAGTCGAAGAGCGCCTCGCCGATGCGGTTGTGGCCGTAGAACCAGGCGACGGCCGCTCGCGCGGCGTCTCGGTAGCGGGCGTCGCCCGTCAGGGCCGCGGCGTCGGACCAGAACCAGGCGGCGTAGCCGGCCTCGATGGGCTGCTGGTCGAAGACGGCGCGGTGGCCGTCGCGCGTCCGCCAGCCGTCGTTGCCGATGGCGTCGAACTGGCCGCCGACGAGGGTCTGGGCCAGGGCGAACCGGCCCGACTCGTCCGCGATCTCGCGAAGCGGCTCTGCTAGGTCTGGCAGCCGCTCGGCCGCGCGGAGGATGGCGTGGGGCAGGATCGCGTTGGCGTAGGTCATCGAGTCCGAGAACCAGTGCCAGTCGTCGGAGCGCGTGCGGCGGTACTGGTCGGCCAGGCCCTCGGCGAGCTGGCGGTGGGCGGCAGCCAGGTGGTCGTGGTCGGGCACGGCGTCGAGCGCGAGGTCTAGGCCGGTCAGGGCGTAGGCCCGGGCGCAGGGGTGGCGGAGGGGCACGGCGAGCGCGCGCTCGATCATCTCCAGCGCCAGCGTCTGGCTCGCGGTGTCCGGCGCGTCGCGGACCGTCGCGCCCAGGCCCCAGATGGCCCGGGCCGTCGTGTCGTCGCCGCCGCCGTCGTCCAGGAAGCGGCGGTCGAAGCTCATGAAGTTGTGGAACGCGCCGTCCGGCCGCTGGGCGTGGCGCAGGAAGGCGAGGCACGTCCGGGCGGCGCGGTGCAGTGGGGCGCGTGCGGAGCGGTCGCGCGCGGTCGCGCCCCAGATGGCAACGAGGGCCCGGGCCGCGTCGTCGGCGGAGTAGCCGTGCCGGCGGTCGGGCACGCCGTAAACGGTGTGCTGCACCATGCCGACCTCGTCCACCAGCTCGTCGAGCGCGTCGAGCGCGGCCGGGAGCGCGGCCGGGTGCACCGCCAGTCGGGCGACCTTGGCCCGGTGCTCCGAGAGCACCTCCTCGAACAACTGGCGGTAGGCCGCGCCGGTCTCGGGCCAGGCCGTCGGGCCGCCTATGGCGCGCGCGAGCCGGCTGGCCTTGGCGCGGGCGTCGGGGTCGCCGACGTAGCCCGCCAGCGCGGCGCTGAACCCGGCGACGTCGCCGTACCGGACAAGTGCGCCGGCGCCGTCGGCCAGCACCTCGGCCGCGTGCAGGTAGGGCGTCGAGACGACGGGCAGACCGGCTGCGAGCGCGTAGGCCAGCGTGCCCGAGCAGATCTGGTCCATGCCGGGGTAGGGCGAGACGTAGACGTCGCTCGCCTGGAGCCACTCCCCCAGCTCCGGGCCGTCCACGTAGCGGTCCACGAACCGGACGTGGTCGCCCAGGCCCAGCGCGGCGACGCGGTCCTGCAGCGACTCGCGGTAGGCCTCGCCGTCGCGGCGCACGATCTCGGGGTGCGTCGCGCCCAAGACGACGTAGAGCACGTCGGGGTGGGCTTCGGCGACGGGCGCCAAGGCATCGAGCGCGAACTCGATGCCCTTCGACGGGCCGAGCAGCCCGAACGTCAGCAGGACGGTCCGCCCCTCCAGCCCGAGCGACTGTCGCAAGCCGGGGGCGGGCTCCGTGAGCACGGGCGTGCCGTGGGGGATCACCGCGACCCGGTCGCGGGGGGCGCCGTAGACGTCGCACAGCAGGTCCCGGGCCGTCTCCGTCATCACCGCCAGTCGGGCGGAGCGCTCGATGACTTCCAGCAGCGACCGGTGGTACTCCGGCGGAGGCTGGGGCAGGACCGTGTGCAGCGTCGTGACGACGGGCGCGGCCGTGGCGTCCATGAAGTCCGTGACGTAGCGGCCCTCGGGCCCGCCGAAGATGCCGAACTCGTGCTGCACGCTCACCACGTCGGCGACGGTCTCGGCGCCCCGCTGGCGGTAGTCGGCGCGGCGGTCCTGGACGATCTCGGCCGTCACCTCCGGCCGCCGCCCCGGCGCCCCGCTCTCGCGGACGGAGGCGACGACGTCGGCGTCGACGCCCGCCGCGGCCAGCCCGTTGCGCAAGTCGCGCGCGAAGGTGGCCAGACCGCAGGGCCGGGGGGGGTACGTGGACAGGATCGTGGCGCGCATCGGACGGGAGACGGGGAGGGCGAGGGGCAGGGGGGCTCTGCGGAGTGGGGCCGTCGTTAGGTACCTCGGCAACCAGCGACGGGTTCGCCAGCCCTCGCGCTGAGAGATCGCGTCCGAGCGCGCGTCCGAACCCCGCCAAGCTTCACACCCGGCCCACCGACGATTCGCCTACGCCCCCGTTCTTACCGGGCCACGCCTCCCGTCCCGTGCCCGTCCGCATCGCCTCCGTCGAACCTGGATCGCTCGCCGCTGGGCTGGGCTGGGCGCCCGGCGACCAGGTGCTGGCCGTCAACGGCGAGCCGGTCGAGGACGAGTTGGACTTCCGCTTCAAAGCCTCCGAGGAGTCGCTGACGCTGAAGCTCCGCAAGGGCGGCCTGGTCGTCGAGGACGCCGTGACCAAGGAGCCCGACGCCCCGCTCGGTGCCGAGTTCGAGGAGTTCCGGATCAAGACCTGCGGCGACGACTGCGTGTTCTGCTTCGTCGACCAGAACCCCGTCGGGCTCCGCGACACGCTGTACTTCCGCGACGGCGACTTCCGGATGTCGTTCCTGTACGGCAACTACATCACGGTCACCAACTTGCGCGACCGCGACCTCGACCGGATCGTCGAGCAGCGGCTGAGCCCGATGTACATCTCGGTCCACTGCACCGACGACGACGTCCGCGCCGAGATGATGGGGCACCGGACGCTCCGCGACCGCCAGGGCGAGAAGCTGCGGTTCATGGCCGACCACGGCATCGAGATGCACGCCCAGATCGTGCTCGTGCCCGGCTTCAACGACGGCGCGATGCTGGTCAAGACCATCCTCGACCTGTTCGACCTCCACGAGCAGCTGTACTCCGTCTCCATCGTGCCCGTCGGGCTGACCGAGCACCGCCAGAAGCTCAAGAACCTCCGCCCCGTCTCCGCCGGCGAGGCCCGCCAGCTCGCGCGCCAAGTCGCGCGCTGGCAGCAAACCTTTAGAGAGCAGATCGGAAGGGGGTTCGTCTACCTGTCCGACGAGGTGTACCTGCTCGCCGGGCTCGACTTCCCGGACGAGGACAGCTACGACGGCTACCCGCTGATGGAGAACGGGGTCGGGATGAGCCGCGACTTCCTGGACGAGCTCGCGTTCCAGGCGCAGGACTTCCCCGCCGCGCTGGCGGAGCCGGCGAGCGTGACGCTGGTGTCGGGCGCGTTGACGGCGCCGTTATTGGAAGACCGCGTGGTCCCCGTCCTGGAGCGGGTGGAGGGGCTGGACGTCGACGTCGTCACGTGCCCGAACCTGCTCTTCGGCGAGGTCGTGACCGTGAGCGGGCTGCTCAACTACAAGAGCTTCCTGGCCGCGCTGGCGCCGCGCGCCAGGCCGGCACGCTCGGTGACCTGGTCGTGCTCCCGCCGGACTCGGTCAACTTCGAGGGCCTGTTCCTGGACAACCGCCCCGGCCAGATGACGCCCGACGACCTCAGCGCCGCGCTCGGCGGCGTCCCCGTCGTGGTGTTCGACGGCGACTGGGCCGGGCTGGTCGACCGACTGGCGGACTTGGAGCCCGTCGCGTAGGCTCCCCGCCAGTAGCGGAGTCCGAGCCGCCGGCTCGTTCCATCCTGAGCCGGCGAACCCCAGGCGCTTGAATCCGGGCTGGACCCGCCGACGTTGAGAGCACGCCCACGCCCAAGACTTGTGACCGACCCCATCGTTGCCCCGCCCGTGTCCACGCCGCCAGCGGGGCGGCCCGAGCCCGCCATCGTCGACGCCTGGCCCGACTCGCCCGTGATCCGGCTGTCGGGTTGGATGGAGCGCAACCGGTTCCACCCCCTCGGCGCGGCGCTGCTGGTGTTCGTGCTGGCGTTCATCCTGTTCCAGGCCGTCATCGCCCCCCTCGTGATGGGCGCGGGCATCCTCCTCGACATGGTGACCAGCGGGCAGACTGAGCCGCCGACGATGGAGTCCATCATGGAGCGGCTGACGACCGACCTCCCGCTCTTGATGACGGCCAACACCGTCGGCCAGTTCGTCGGGTTCGCGCTGCTGGCCTGGCTCGTCGCCCGGATCCACACGGCGCAGCCGGCGGCGTTCTTGCGGCTCCGGAAGCCCTCCGGGAAAGCCCTGGGCTGGTCGGCGCTGGGGTGGGCGTGCCTGTACCCGGCGGTGATCTGGACGGGGCAACTCAACCAGTCGATCCCGCTGCCCGAGTGGCTCCGCACGATGGAGCAGGCTCAGGTGGACATGATCGAGGGGCTGCTCTTGGGCGGCGAGCTCAACGTCGTCTTCCTGTTCATCGCGCTCGCGATCACGCCGTCGATCTGCGAGGAGCTGCTGTTCCGCGGCTACCTCCAGCGCCAGGTCGAGCGGGGGTGGGGGACCGTCGCCAGCATCGTGGTCGTCGGCGTCCTGTTCGGGCTCTACCACCTGCGGCTGAGCCAGGTCCTCCCGCTGTCGCTGCTGGGCGTCTACCTCGGCTTCGTCGTCTGGGCGACGGGCAGCCTGTGGTCGGGCGTGCTGGTGCACCTGCTCAACAACGGGCTGGCGGTCGTCGCCAGCTCCGTCGCTCAAGAGGAAGGCGTGGACCTAGAGGCCATCGAGCAGGCCGGGGTGCCGTGGTATGTTGGCCTGATAGGGCTCGTCCTGGCCGGCCTGGTGGCGCGCGCGATGGCCGCGCGGCGCTTCGAGCTGGCCGGCCCGGAGCCCGACTCCCGTCCCGTCGCCCCCTCTCCCTCGCCCGTCCTGACATGAAAGAGCCCTCCAGCACGCCCCTCGACGACAGCGCCTCCGAGCGCTCCGCCCGCACCTACGAAGGCTGGATCTCGGTCTTCGAGTGCTCCACCGACTTCGAGGCCGACTTGGTCCGCGACCGGCTCGACGAGGAGGGGCTGGGCGCCGTCGTCCTGACCCAGCGCGACCACGCGTTCAACCTCAACGTCGGCGACCTCGCGCCCGTCCACGTCATGGTGCGGCCCGAGGAGGAGAAGGAGGCCCGCGACCTGCTCGCCCAGGCGCCGATCTCGGACGAGGAGCTGGAGGAGGCCGCGATGAACGCCGACGTGATGGCGCCCGACGCGCACACGCCCTCCGACGAGGCGGCGCTGGACTCGGGCATCGAGGAGATCAGCCTGGACGTGCCCGACGAGGACGAGGATCTGGCCTAGGTGTCGAACTTCGCCCAGCGCGTCCTGACGGCCGTGATCGGCGCCGCCCTGGTGACGGCGGTGCTCACGGTCGGCGGCTGGGTGTTCGCGGCCTTCGTCGCGCTGGTCGCCGTCGCGGCCCAGCGCGAGCTGTACGGCATGCTCCGGGCCGCCGGCACGGCGCCGCTCGTCGGCTACGGGCTGGCGCTGGGCGCGGTCGCCGCGCTGTGGCCGGTGATCCCCAGCGCCGGGCTGATCCTGGCGGGCGGGCTGCTTGTGCTGCTGCCCCTCGTCCTGTTCTTGCGCCGAGACACCCCGCTGCTGGACGCCGCCGGGACGGTGTTCGGCGTGCTCTACCCCGCCGCGCTCGCCAGCAGCATCCTGCTCCTGCGCTCGACAGACGCCACCTGGCTCGTGGGCGACGACGCCTTCTGGCTCACGCTCGCCGTCCTGATCTGCGTCTGGGGCGCCGACTCGTTCGCCTACCTCTCGGGCCGGGCCTTCGGCAAGACCCCGCTGTTCGAGCGCGTGTCTCCGAAGAAGACGTGGGAGGGCGCCGTCGGCGGGGCGGTCGGCGCCTTCGCCTTGGCCGGCGCGTTCAAGCTGGCGGTCCTGACCGACGTGCTGAGCTGGCTCGACGTGGGCGTGATCGCGGTCGCGTGCGGCCTGCTGAGCCCGCTCGGGGACCTGACCGAGAGCCTGTTCAAGCGGTCCGTCGGCGTCAAGGACTCGGCGACGTGGCTGCCCGGCCACGGCGGGCTGATGGACCGGATCGACGCGACCGTGGTCGCGGTGCCCGTGATCGCGCTCTACTTCGAGGTCACGCGCGGGCTTCTCTAAGGGCAGCCTGGTCGGCGACTCCAGAGCTGTCCGCGTCACGACCGGGTCGCCAGTGGGGCGGAGCTTGAGACGTCGTGACGCGGTGCGTCATTCGGCTGAGGCCTCCCAGACCCAGCCAACCGGGTCTAGGTGTCTCAATGTGGAGCGCGCGTCAAAGATGACGCGGTGCGGAAACTCTCTATGCCGCGCTGCGTCATAGCGCTACAACCCCTCCGCCCACAATGGCCCGCTTGATCAAACGCTACGGGAGCCGCAAGCTCTACGACACCTCCGAAAGCCGATACGTCAGCTTAGACGAGGTGGCCGGATTCGTCCGGGCGGGCGACGACGTCCAGGTCGTCGACAACAAGTCGGGGCAGGACACGACGGCGGCGATCCTGACGCAGATCATCTCCGAGGAAGGCCGCAAGGGCGAGAGCCTGCTGTCGGCCGGCTTCCTCCACGACCTGGTCCGCGTCGGCGAGCGCGCGCTCAAAGCGAGCGAGGGCGTCGTCGAGACCGGCTTGACGACGGCCCGGCGCGGCGTGGACGACCTGACGCGGCGCGCCGTCGACCGCATCCGCCCCGGCGGACCGATCGGCGAAGTCCGCGACGAGATGGACCGCTTGCGCGCCCGGCTGGAAGGCCTGGAGCGGACGCTGTCCTCGCTCGACGCCCCCCAGCACCAAGACTCCCTCTAGAGAGCGCCGCTCTCCCCACCCCAACCCCCACACCACCATGGCTACCACGACCCAGAACCTCACCAAGGAGATCAAGAAGACCACCGACGACGCCGTCGGCCAGGTCAAGACCACCGTCGAGAGCGTCCAGCGCGACCTGACCGAGACCGCCGGCGACGTCAAGGACGCCGTCGGCAAGGTGTTCCTGGCCGGCCTGGGCGCGCTGGCGGTCGCCGAGGAGGAGGGCTCGAAGGTGTTCAAGAAGCTCGTCAAGAAGGGCGAGAAGATCGAGCTGCCCGGGCTGGGCATGGAGCGCGTCCAGGCGATCCGCGACCAGATCGAGGGCCGCGCCGACCAGGCGTCGGACGCCGTCAAGGGCCGCGTGAACGACGCGAAGTACGTCGCCGGCGAGACCGCCGACAAGGCCGAGGACCGGATCCAGGACACCGTCGCCACGGTGATGAAGCGGCTGGGCGTCCCGACGCGCGAGGAGATCTCGGAGCTGACCGCCAGCGTCGAGCGGCTGACCACCAACATCGAGACGCTCAAGAAGCAGCGCGCCGCGTCGACGGAGCTGTCGATGGAGGGCGTCGGCGGCGGGTGGTACGAGGTCCGCATCGGCGACGTCGTGATCGAGAAGGTCCAGGGCAAGGAGGAGGCCGAGAAGGCGCTGATCCGCGCTCCAGGAGGAGCGCGCATAGCGTCGGCTCGTGTCCGTTCTTCGGGCGGGCGCGGTCTCCGCGTCCGCCCGGCTCGTGTCCGGCCCGAGCCCCAGACCCATGCAGCTCGCTGACCACAACCACACCGGCTCCGTCGGGCTGGCCCTGGCCGGCGGCGGCCCCGAAGGCGCGATCTACGAGATCGGCGTCCTGCGCGCGCTCGACGACGCGCTCGACGGCCTCGACCTGAACGACGTGCCCGTCACGGTCGGCGTCTCGGCCGGCGCGTTCCTGGGCGCCTCGCTCGCCAACGGGATCGGCACCGGGCGGCTGGTGCGGTCCGTCGTGGGCGAGGAGCCGGCCGAGCACCCGTTCCGCCCCGAGATGTTCATGTCGCCCGCGTTCGGGGAGTACGTCCGCCGGGGCTTGCGCGTCCCGGGCCTGATCGCGGACGCGCTGCAGTCGGTCGTCCGCGACCCCGAGTCGGGCGGGGTCCTGTCCGAGCTGGCGAGTCGGCTGGGCCGGGCGGTCCCGGTCGGCGTGTTCGACAACACCCCGCTCCGGACGTATCTGGAGACGCTGTTCGCGTTCGACGACCGGACGAACGACTTCCGCGAGTTGCGCAACAAGCTGTTCGTCGTCGCGACCGACCTCGACTCGAGCGAGACCGTGATCTTCGGCTCCCCGGGCCACGACGACGTCCCCATCGCGCTCGCGGTCCAGGCGTCGACGGCGCTGCCGGGCCTGTACCCCCCCGTCGAGATCGACGGCCGCGCCTACGTCGACGGCGTCCTCAACAAGACCGTCCACGCCTCGGTCGCCTTCGACCACGGCGCCGGGCTGGTGCTGTGCGTGAACCCCATCGTGCCCGTCGACACCGCCAGCGCGGTCGCGACCGGGGTCATGGAGCGGGGCCGGCTGACCGACCGCGGGATGCCGGGCGTGATGAGCCAGACCTTCCGCACGCTGATCCACAGCCGGATGGGGACGGGCATGGCGTCCTACCGCAGCCGCTACGAGAACGCCGACCTCGTTCTCTTCGAGCCGCGCAAGGACGACTACCTAATGTTCTTCACGAACGTGTTCTCGTTCGCCTCGCGCCGGGAGGTCGTCGCCCACGCCTACCGCTCGACGCTGGAGCAGCTCCGCGACCGCGCCGACGAGGTGTCGCCGATCCTGGAGCGCCACGGCATCACGCTGCGCCGCGACGTGCTGGCGCGGCCGACGTTCGACGTGTGGGAGAGCGTCGGGCTGGGCGAGAGGGGGCAGCGGACCAGCCGCGTCACGCGCGACCTCCGCATGGCTTTGGCGGACCTCGACGTGCTGATCGGCTAGCGGCGCTCCGGCGCGGCCCTCCACCGATGGCTTCGCCGGACGTCCAGCGTCCTACCCCGACCGCCAGTGGAGCGCGCGCCGCCCTGGGCTACGCGTCCCCGATGCTCAGGTGGTCCACGATCCGCCGCACGCCGGGCTGGCTGGCCGCCAGCGTCACGACGGCCTCGCGCGCCGGCCGGTCCGCCACGGCGCCGTAGATCGAGACCGCGCCGTCGTGGACGTAGAACGCCAGCCCCTTGACGTCCACGCCGGACTGGCGGACGCCGTCGCGGAGGCGGCGAGCGAGCGAGCGGTCGGCCGTGGTGCGGGCGCGGTGCGACTGGTGGCGGTCGACCAGCGACTGGAGCGCGGGCGGCAGGCCGTAGCCGAGGATCTGGGACTGAGCGGACACGGGAGGGGGGAGGCGTATGCAGCGTTCGGCAAGCGCCGTGCCACGTCCCCCCCAGCGCCGCCGCGCCCGCCAGTCTCCCTTCACCCGGTACGTTTCGGACTCCGGCGTTCCGTTCCGCCGGCTAGAACCCGCGGGGGTTGAGCGCGCCCAGGCCCCGGGAGCGGACCGTCGAGTTGGGCACGTTCAGGCGCAGGATGTCGCTCAGCAGGCCGCCCTTGACGGCCAGCGACACCCCGAACGTCCGGACGACGCCGATGGGCTGCCAGTCGATCGACAGCTCCCAGCAGTGGAGGTCGCGGCGCAAGGCGAACCGCGTCTGCGTCGGCTGCAGCGTCGTCAGGTCGAGGCCGGCGCTCCCCGTCACCGACCAGTTCGGCGTCAGCCGCGCGTTGAACTGGTTGACGGCGAGCTCGGCGATGGTGGTGACCTCGGTGCCCCGGGCGTTCGCGCTCCGCCGGGCCGAGAGCCCCACCGACGCCGACCACGCCGCCGAGTAGTCCAAGAACCCCACGGTCGCGCTCTGCGGGATGAAGCTGCCCGGGTCGTAGTCCGGTAGCCGCCCCGGCACCGCGCGGACGTCCTGGCCGCCCTGCTGCCTCGCCGACTGGAACGTCCGGCTGACGTTGACCGACAGCCGGTTGAGGCGGACCGGTCGGCCCGTCAAGTTGAAGAGCAGCTCCGGCGCTGCGCCCGTCGTGTCCGGCGCGTAGGCCGAGAGCGTGGCGTTCCCGTTGGCCCGGAACCCGAACACCTCGGTCGTGAAGTTGGCCTGGACGTCCTCCAGCGGGGTGTCCGGATCGCCGAAGTTGTACCCGCTCGCCAGGTTGAGCGACAGCACCTGGCGCGTCGCCCGGGTCTCCTCGCCCGTCGAGTCCACGCGGACGGTCCGCGCCGTGAACGCGTTGTCGACGCTGAAGCCCAGCGTCCGCGTCGAGGTCGTCGGGATGCCGCGGAGCGATCGGCGTAGCGCCGCGTGTTGCCCTTGGGGTCGACCTGGACCTCTCGGACGAACCCGAACCGCTGGTAGTCGGGCTGGTAGTTCAGCGACACCCGCGGCGAGACCGTGTGCCGGAGCCCGTCCAAGCGCCCGACGCGCAGCGGGAACGTGCCGTAGAACTCCGTGCTCGCCCCCACGCTCAGCGAGGCCTGGCGGACGGCCGTGAAGCCCGGCACTTGCTCCGCCACGGCCTTGGTCCTCGGGTCGAACACCTGCTCCAGTCCGCTCGTTCACCCACAGCTCCGAGACGTTCAGCGACGGGTTCAGCGTCAGGTTGAACCGGGGGACCGAGAACGCGGCCGTGACCGGTACCGACTGGTGGACGTTGTAGTCGAACCGCGTCAGGTCGCAGTCGGGCTCGTCGACGGGGCAGGCGCCGCGGCGGAAGGCGTCGGTGCTGAACAAGGCGTCGACGACCGACACCGAGGAATCGGCCACGGGGCGGTACGAGAACCCGTTCGTCGCCTGCGCCGAGTAGCTCACCCGGACCTTCTCCCACCAGTTATCGTCGCGGCCCCGGCGGAAGGGGAAGAGGGGCTGCTGGTTGAACGAGAGCGACGGCAGCGTCGCCGTGGTCTCGTCGGCCAGGAAGTTCTGGTTCACGCTCGTCTGCAGCGTCAGCGAACGCCCCGCCGAGGGCCACTGCTGGCTGTAGGTCACTGACGATGTCGTCGACGACTGGATCTGGCTGCTCACCGCGTCGTCGGCCTGGCGCTGGCTCGTCGACTGCAGGTTCACCGACGACGTCAGCCGCTGGCCGCCGGGGAACGTCTGGTTGTGGCTCCACCGGACCCCAACAGGCGTCCGAGGTGCGAACCCGGGGTCGGTCGACTCCCCCGTCCGCAGACGCCCGTACGACAGGCTCAGCGCGCCGTTGTAGGCGTAGCGCCGGTTGTAGCGCGTGGAGCCGGAGACCTGGAACGAGCCGGCCGTGCCCACCTTCCCCGACACCTCGGCGTCGAGGTAGTCGCTGATGGCCCAGTACCACCCCACGTTGCCCAGGAACAGCCCGAACAGGGAGTCGCTGCCGTAGTCGAGCGCCAGCGGCCCGCTGCGCCGGCCCTCGGCGGCGGGGAAGTACCCGAACGGCAAGAACAGCGGCATCGGGATACCCAGGAGCGTCAGCCGGACGGGCCCGGTGTAGACCTCCTCGCCGTCCACGATCTTGATCCGCCCGGCCTCCAGCGCGTAGTGGGGGTGGTCGAGGTCGCACGTCGTGTAGGCGGCGTCCTGAGCGAACACGACGTGGGCGTCCTGCTGCTTGATGATGCCGCCCAAGAGGAAGCCCTGCTCGACGGACGTCCGGGCTCGCGTCACGCGTCCGCGCTCGGTCCGCAGGTTGTAGGTGAACGACTCGCCGGTGAACTCGCCGGCCTCGTCGACCGCTCGAGGCCGGCTCGTGGAGTCCCCGGGCAAGGCCGTCGCGCGTAGCTCTCGGCGCCCCGCGTCGTAGTCCACGCGCCCGGCGGCGATGGTCGTCGTCTGGTACTCCGTCTCGACGCTCCCGAACAGCGAGACCAGGTCCCCGCCCGCCGACGAGTCCCGCCCGGCAATGCGGACGCGGATCGAGTCCCGCGCCGTGAACTGGACCGGCCGCTCGATCCCGCCCGGCGCCGCCGGCGCGACGGGCAGGCCGAGCTCGATGGGTGGGGCCGCTGCCGCCGGGCCCCCGTCCACGGCCGCCTGGGGCCGCTGCAGCGAGTCCGGGATCTGGGCCGACGCCGCGGTCGCGGTCAGGAGCAGGACGGCGAGGGCGCGCAGCACGGAGGAGGCGGGGGGAGGGGGCCGAACGGAGGAGCCGGCCGGCTTGGTGCGCCTAGGCGTCGTCGAGCCGCTCGAACACCAGCCGCGCCGCGCCCAAGAGCGCGACGTCGTTGCCCCGCGCCTCGCGCAGGATCTGGACGCCCTGCGCCATCGACGGCATCACCGACCGCGCCAGCGCCTGACGCGCGGGGTCGAGCAGGAACGACTCCGCCTGGGACACCCCGCCGCCGACGATGAACGTCCGGATGTCGAGCAGGTTGACGACCGAGCCCAGCAGCACGCCCAGCTTGTGCCCGGCCCACGCCAGCACCTCGCGCGCGGCGGGGTCGCCGGCGACGGCCGAGGTGTGGAGCCGCTCGGGCGTGAGGTCGCACAGGTCGCGCCCGGCCGTGCCGTGCAGGCTGGTCTCGCGCGCCAGTAGCTGGTAGCGCGCGTGACGGGACAGGAACCGCTGCCCGAGGTAGGCCTCGATGGCGCCCGCCACGCCCGCCCGGCTGTACGGCCCCTCGTAGTCGATGGACATGTGGCCGATCTCGCCCGCCGCGCCCGTCGTCCCACGGAACAGCCGGTTGTCGACGATGATCGCGCCGCCGACGCCCGTGCCCAACGTCACCATCACGAACGAGTCGAACGGCTGGCCGGCGCCGTAGAACGCCGAGCCGAGCCCGGCCACGTTGGCGTCGTTCTCGACCAGCGTCGGGCCGGGGCTGAGGTCCCCGAGCCGCTGGCGGAGCGCGTCGGGCATGTGGACGGTGAGCCAGCCCGGGAAGTTGGGCGGCTTCGAGACCGTCGTCCGGTCGAGCGACACCGCGCCCGGCGCTCCGACGCCGATGCCGGCGATGTCGTAGCCGGCCGCGATCTCCGAGACGCCCTGGGCGATGCGGTCCAGGACGCGCTCCGTCCCCTGATCGGCATCGGTCGGCAGCGACGACTGGCGGACGATGCCGGCATCGCGCTCGACGAGCGCCACCTTGAGGTTGGTCCCGCCGAGGTCGACCCCGACGGCGTACTCCGGCTCGGCCATAACCTAGTCCTCGGCTGGCGTCTCGACGCGGTAGACCCGCTCGCCGGGCCGGCGCATCCCGTACTCCTCGCGCGCGACGCGCTCCAGCGTCTCGTCGTCCAAGCCGCGCTCGATCTGCGCGCTCAGCTGCTCGTTGTCGGCCGCCAGCTGCGCGTTCTCGATCGACAGCCGGTCGAGCTCGCGTGCGTACCCCACGCGGCGCAGGATGCTGTGGCTGTCGAAGAAGGCGACCCACAGGGCCAAGCCGACCAGGGCGATGCCCAACAGGCGGCCGCGGATGCGCTTGCTCATGACTATCGGGGGGGACGTCGCAATCTAGCGTCCCGACGCGGCTCCGCGCTTCACCGCGAAGGGCCGCCCGCCGGAGCAGGCTCGAACCCTGGGCCGGGTTCCATGCGGTCCGAGTGAGGTCCTCAGGTCCTACCTGCCGACGCTACGTAGAGCGTAGTACGTCGAGCGGTTGTACGACGCCCTCCCGTTGGCCGCGGTCCGGATACGGCCGTCGGCGATCGCCCTGTCGGCCTCCACCACCAAGAGCATATCCGCCCCGAGCGAGGCGGCCCGCTCGACGGCGCGCCGGGTCGGGTCCGTGGAGCGGCCGTAGCTCGACGCTGGCGATAGGACGATCATCTCGACCATCTCGAACTCCTCGGGGAGGTCGTCCTCGCTGGTGTAGACCACGACGTCAGCCGCGTCGATCGAGTTGGAGCTCGCGGAGGTCCCGGCGCAAGCGGCGAGAGCGAAGGCCAGAACGGAGAGGGAGAACGCTCGCATGGTTGAGTGGGCGCAAGGGAGGAGGCCTCGTCGGCGCAACGCAGGGGCGCTTTCGCCTCTTCGGCGCGTGCGCTCTGAAGGTCCTTTCACCCGTCCGGCCGAGTGGCTGTTCCAAAGGGGCCCCAAGCGCAGGGGTTCGCCCGCTGGCGCCGGTCGCCAGCGGGACGGAAGGGGGAGGGCGCGTCGGGGCTAGTCGTCGTAGTTGTCGATCTGGGCGCGCTGGAGACCGCCCGAGAAGTCGATGTAGCACGTCTTGGTCTCGGTGTAGAAGTCGTAGACCTCCCAGCCGCCCTCGCGATGGCCGTTGCCCGTCGCCTTGACGCCGCCGAACGACATGTGCGCCTCGGCGCCGATGGTCGGGCCGTTGATGTAGGTGATGCCGGCGTCGATATCGCGCAGCGCCCGGAAGGCCCGCGTGATGTCCGACGTGTAGAGCGCCGACGACAGCCCGTAGATCACGTCGTTGGCGACCTCGATGGCTTCGTCGAAGCTGGCGACCTTGATCACCGACAGGACCGGCCCGAAGATCTCCTCGCGCGCCACGCGCATGTCGCGGGTCACGCCGGTGAACAGCGTCGGCTGGAAGAAGAAGCCGTCGTCGAGGCCGTCGCCCGTGGCGCGTTCGCCGCCGAAGGCGATGGTCGCGCCGTCCTCTCGGGCCACGTCCATGTAGCCCGACACCTTGTCCAGCGCCTTCTGGTTGATGAGCGGCCCCATGTCGACGCCGTCGTCGTTGCCGTAGCCCAGCCGCAACTCGGCGGCTTTGCGCGTAATCCGTTCGACCATCTCGTCGTGGACGTCTTCGTGGACGATCAGGCGACTGGTGGCCGTGCAGCGCTGGCCGGTCGTGCCGTAGGCGCCCCAGATCATGCCCTCCATCGCCAGGTCGAGGTCGGCGTCCTCCATCACGATGGCGGGGTTCTTCCCGCCCATCTCCAGGCTGACCCGGGCGTGCCGCGCCGCCGCGTCGGCGGCGATCTTGGCGCCGGTCTCCGACGAGCCCGTAAACGAGATCGCCTGGACGTCCGGGTGGTCCACGATGGCCTGGCCGGCCGTGCCCGCGCCCTGGATGAGGTTGACGACGCCCGGAGGCACGCCGGCGTCGTGCATCACCTGGACCAGCAGCATGCCGGAGTGCGGCGCGTCCTCGGACGGCTTGAACACGACCGTGTTGCCGCTCAGGATGGCCGGAAACATCTTCCAGGTCGGGACCGCGACCGGGAAGTTCCACGCCGTGATCAGCCCGCACACGCCGATGGGGCGGCGCACGGTCATGTTGAACTTGGCGTTCATCTCCGACGGGACCGTGTGCCCGAACAGCTGGCGGCCCATGGTCATGGCGTAGTACGCCGTGTCGATGGCCTCCTGGACGTCGCCCTTGGTCTCGAAGTGGGGCTTGCCCATCTCGCGCGTCATCGCGTGCGCGATCTCCGACTTCCGCTCGGTCATGATGTCGCCGACGCGCTTCAGGATCTCGCCGCGCTTGGGCGCCGGCATCAGCCGCCAGCTCTTGAACGCTTCCTTGGCCGCCTCCACGGCGCGCGCCACGTCGTCGGCGCCCGACTGGGGGAAGGCCCCGATCACGTCGGACTGGCGGGCGGGGTTGCGGCTCTCGAAGGTCTCGCCGGAGGCGGCGTCGACCCACTGGCCGTTGATGTAGTTCTGGAAGCGGTCAGCCATCGGCGGGGTTGAGTTCGGGGGAGCCCGAAGGTACCGGGGAGGGCCGGGGCGCTGGGGGCGCGGGGGCATTCTCCGCCCGAGGTTCGCCGGCCTTGAGCACGCGTCCCAGGAGCGGGAACGCGACGACCGCCACCAGCGCGGGCAGGTAGAAGATGAGCAGCCGCCACGCGGCCGTCGCCACGACCAGCATCTCGGCCGGGACGAACGGGGCGTGGAGCACGTAGAACGTGGCCTCGGCCGCGCCCGCCGCGCCCGGCGTCGGGACGGCCGACGAGACGGCGACGGTCATCCAGCCCAGCACCCAGTACAGGAACGGGCGGAGCGGCCCGCCCAGCAGCACGATCACCAGCGTCGCCAGCGAGTAGCGCGCGATCCACTGCACGGCCGTCAGCGACAGCGAGACCGCGAACCGCCGCTTGCCGCGCCGCGCCACCAGTCCGGCGACCGTCCGCACGTCGGCCAGCGTGCGCCGGGCCGGACGCCGAACCCGGGCGCCCAGACGCAACGCCCGGCGCCGGCCGCCGGCGCCCAACCGCCCGGCGATCGCCAACCGCCACACGGCCGTGCCGAGCAAGCCCAGCGCGATCACCACGCCCAGGCCAATCAGGACGGGCGTTTGCAGCGACAGCGCCGGGGACCGTGAGGCCCGGTCCAGCGCGTCGGCGCCGGCCACCTCGGAGAGCCCCACGGCGACGGGCAGCGCGACGGCGATGAACACCAGGTCCTCGACGGCCTCGACCGCCAGCAGCGACGCCGCGTGCCCCGCCGGCACGCCCTGGCGCGCCGCGAGCGCCCACCGGATCGTCCCCCCGCCGACGGCCGTGGGCGTCACTGCCGAGCCGAGCACGCCGCCGGCCGCGATCCGGATGCCGCCCCAGAACGAGATCGGGTGCCCCACGAACCGCGTCCACAGCCCGATCCTCAAGCTCTGCGTCACCCAGGGCAGCAGCGCCAGCCCGACGGTGAGCCCCACGGCCCCGGCCGACACCCGGCCCACCTCGCGCAAGTAGTGGAAGTCCGTCGTCAAGAGCGCCAGGCCCACGTTGGCCAGCACGCCCAGCGGCACCAGCCAGGCGGCGGCGCGCAGCAGCGTGCGGACGGGGGGGAGGGCGGACACGGACGGGAGGACCCAGGGCGGACGGGCTACCTTACCACCGTCCCCACGCCCGACCCCCATGACCCCGACCGCCGACCCCGCCGAACGGCTGGCGACCCGCCTCAGCGACCGCATCCTGTCGGTCCCGCCCTCCGGCATCCGCCGGTTCTTCGAGATCGCCGCGACGATGGACGACGTGATCTCGCTCGGCATCGGCGAGCCCGACTTCGTCTCGCCCCAGCCCATCATCGACGCGGCCAAGGCGAGCCTGGACGCGGGCAAGACCGGCTACACGGCCAACCTCGGGCTGGCCGACCTGAGGGTCGCGATCTCCGACGACCTCAAGCGCTTGTACGACCTCGACTACGCGGACAAAGACGAGGTCATCGTCACCGTCGGCGCGCGCGAGGCCATGACCATCGCGATGTTGACGTTGGTCGGGCCGGGCGACGAGGTGCTCATTCCCGAGCCGTGCTTCGTGAGCTACGGCCCCATCGCCGAGTTCTGCGGCGCCAAGGTGGTCTGGGTCCCCACGCGCGCCGAGAACGACTTCCAGGTCACCGCCGACGACATCCGCCAGCGGGTCACCGACCGGACCAAGCTGCTCTTCCTGGGCTACCCCAACAACCCGACCGGCGCCGTCCTGCGGCGCGACACCCTGGAGGGCATCGCCGACGTGGTCGTGGAGCACGACCTGTTCGTGCTCTCCGACGAGATCTACGACCGGTTGGTCTACGGCGACGCCTTCGAGCGCGGCCACGTCTCGGTCCCGACGCTGCCCCAGATGCGCGAGCGGACGATCCTGATCGGCGGCTTCTCCAAGGGCTACGCCATGACCGGCTGGCGGATCGGCTACGCGTGCGCGCCACGGCCCATCATGGACCAGATGTACAAGGCGCACCAGTACATCGTCATGAGCGCGCCGACGATGGCGCAGGTGGGCGCGTTGGCCGGCATCCGGGAGGCCCAGGGCGACGTCGAGACCATGCGCCAGGCCTACGACGAACGCCGCCGCGTGATCGTGGACGGCCTCAACGCCGCCGGTCTGCCGACGTTCGAGCCCGAGGGCGCGTTCTACGCCTTCCCCGACATCACCTCGACCGGGCTGTCGTCGGAAGACTTCGCCCAGCAGCTGTTGCAGGAGGAGCACGTCGCGTGTGTGCCCGGCTCCGCGTTCGGCCCGTCGGGCGAAGGCTACCTCCGGTGCTCGTACGCGACGGCGCTCGACCAGGTCGAGGAGGCCGTCAAGCGCATCGCCCGTTTCGCCGACCGCGTCCGCGGCTAGCTCGCCCCGCCTTTTCCCCGCGTCTTTCGCTGCGCAACCCCCGCCAGTCGTCTCATGCGAGCCCTCCGCCTCCTCGCGGTGCCCCTCGTCGTCGCTGCCGCCGTCGCGTCGGCCCCGCCCGCCAGCGGCCAGTCGGTCGGCCTGCCGGACTCGTCGAACGCCGGCCGCGTCCAACTGGCGGTCCACGGGCTCGGCGGCCGGCTGGGCGGCGAGGCGCGTGTCTACCTCACCGACCGGTACGCCGTGGGCGTGGTCGTGGACCGCTCGGCGTTCACGTCGGGCGACCCCTCTACGAGTTTCCCGCCATTCCGGGACGACGGCGGGGGGCGGGCGCTCACGGTCTCGCTGGGCGTCGAGTCCACCGCCGCCGGCTTGCTCGGGTTGGACTGGCTCCGGGTGGGCGTGGGGTACCAGGCGTACTACCAGCGGCAGGAGGACGCGGTCGTGGTCGCCTTCGACGGCTCGTTCGAGCCCGTCCTCGACGACGAGGACCGCCAGACGGACGGCGCCGGGCTGGCGGTGACGTACCGGCTGGAGGCCGGCGTGCTCGGGCCGGTCCAGGTGGGGTTCGCCTCCGGGGGGCTGGGGCTCGGCGTCCGACGCGTGCGGGGCGGGACCGTCCGGGCGAGCGGCCGGGGCGTGACCACCATCAGACCGCGTCGCGAGACCAGCGTCCGGCTGGGCACAGGGGGAGGCACGCCGCGGCTCTACGTGTCGGTCCGGCTGTAGCGCGTCGGCGCTGGCGGAGTTGTTGCCGGGTAAACCGACGGCGGCGTCTGCGCTCGGCGTCCGCTACGCCGTGGGCGCGTCGCGCCGGCGCGGGGGCGTGCCGCCCCTGGTCTACCCGTAGCCGAGGAGACCGGCGCTGCCGGCGCGCCTGACCGCTCGGGCGAGCGGCGCCCGACGCGCGGTCAGCGGGGTGCGTCTCGAAGCTCGAACCCGAACCCGACGGGAACGGACAACTGCGCCACGACCGGCTCGCCGTCCGCGATCCCGGGCCAGAACTCCGACCCGCGGACGGCCCGAACGGCTGCGGCTTCCAGCGCGTTGGTCATCTCTCGCTCTCGCGCTCGATTCTCGGGGAGCCCGTAGTACTCCGCGCCGAAGAGCTCTGACCTCTAGCGGCGGCCCCTTCACGCGGTCGGCGGTGACGCTCACGGTCACGATGCCAGTCACGCCGGCCTGCCGAGCGAGCTCGGGGTAGTCGGTGCGGTCGAGCAAGGCTTGGAACCCGCCGACCAGCTCGGGCTCGACGTCCACGTCTTCTGCGGGCGACGGCTCCGCCACGTCAGGGACCGGATACGGCTCGGGGGGAGCCGCCGCGATCTCGTAGTCGCTGTACGCGTAGACGACCTCATCGGCGTCCTCGCTCGGCCCACCGCCGAACAGGACCCGGAAGGCGAAGAACCACGCCACGCTGAGCGCGACCAGCGCCCCGATGTAGCCGCCCTTCGACGACAGCAACCCGCTCGGCCTGGCGACTGGCGTCCAGGTCGGGGCCGAGGCTGGAGGCGCCGCCGGGCGAGGCGTCGGGCGCGCGCCCTGGCCGCAGACGCCGCACTCCTCGACCCCGGGGTAGACCGCGTGGTCGGGGGACTGGGGGCACGGGCGCAGACCACTGGCCGCGAGCAGCGACGACAGGTGCTCGGCCCACTCCGCCGCCGAGGGCCGGTTGG
Source organism: Rubricoccaceae bacterium (assembly GCA_963789285.1). Classification (GTDB taxonomy): domain Bacteria; phylum Bacteroidota; class Rhodothermia; order Rhodothermales; family Rubricoccaceae; genus Rubrivirga. The sequence continues at coordinate 615,159 of CAWBJZ010000002.1, read as the reverse complement.
TCTTGGGGCCGTCGAACGCACGCGCGAACAGCCCGCGCGTCTCGGTGTCGAACGAGCCGTGCAGGCTCGCCGGAGGCGGCGACAGCGTGCGGAAGCCCGAGCCGTACGGGTAGAGCCCCGCCGCGACGCGTTCGCCGTCGGTCGTCGGCACGGCGGCGCCCTTCGCCGGGACGCCCTGGAACGGGTGCAGCCCGCGGTTGAGCAGCCGGAACACCACCACGGCGAGCGCGAACCGGTCCTGGTCCTCGCCCAGGTCCTCCGGCTTGGCGCGCGCCCGGAGCGCCTCGGGCGCGATGTAGCCGTCGGTGTACTGGTGAGCGGGAAACCGCGCGCCGTCGGGGCCGGCCACCGAGAACCCGTCGCAGTCCAGCACCGCCACGAACGCCGTGTCGCGGTAGACGTGGACGTTGGACGGCTTGAGGTCGATGACGTGGTGGCCCTCGGCGTGGAGCGCGGCCACGACGGCGGCCAGGTTGCGTGCCGCCGACACGCGCAGCCGCACGCCGTCGGGCAGGCCGGCCGCTCGGCGCGCGCGGCCGGAGAGCAGCTGCTCCAGCACGACGGCCTCCTCCAGGTGCACCCGGGGCATCACGAAGCCGGCCGGCGGCCCGTCGGTGGCGCCGTCGCGCTCGACCAGGGCCGTGGGCCAGGCCAGCTGGACCGAGCGGCGCCCGCCGTGCTCGACCTCGCGGCCCGCTGGCGGCGCCGCCAGCATGGCTTCGAGCTTGGCGCGGCGCCGGGCCTCGCTGGCCGGGTCGCGGTACAGCTTGGCGACCCACTCGGGGCGGCCCTGGACGGGGTGGATCGTCGCGTCGCCGCCTTCGGCGACGGGCACCGCCGCGACCGTGAGCGGCGCCGGCGAGCCGCCGGCCTCGGCCAGCACGAGCTCGGTCGTCCGCGTCATCCGGCCGAGGGGTCGGGGGACGGAGCCAGGCGCGCCCACAGGACCGTCTTGTCGTCGCCCGTCACGCGGTCGGCCTGCTCCGAGCCCAGCGTCTCGGCCAGGGCTCGGCGCGCGTCGCCGGCGTCGGCGGTGTCGAGGAAGGCCGAGACCGGGTCCCAGAACCCGGCGTGGAGCGCCGGCCCGGCCTCGGTGGCGAACGCCGCCGCGCCGTCGCTCATCAAGGCCACCAGGTCGAACGGCGGCCCGAACGGCGTCAGCCGCAGCTGCCCGTCCCAGTCGGACTCGGTGAAGAAGTAGGTCTCGTTGGCGTACGCCCCGTTGGCCGGCGGCGACACGGCGACCGTCTCGCCTCCGCTGCGGGCGGCGCCGAGCCCGTCGCCGATGTGGACGAACAGGCCGCCCGACGGCCGCGCCACGGCGGCCACCAGCGTCGCGTGCGCCCGCTCGAAGAGCGGCACGCCGCGGTCGTCGGTGCCGCCGTCGGTCTCGGCGAGCGCGCGCTCGACGGCGCGCCGCGCCGCCTGGACGGCCTCGATGGCGGCGCCGTGCCAGAACGCCCGGGCCTGGCCCGGCGGGCCGGGCGGCGCCTGGCCGCAGGCCTGAGCAAGCGCGGCCACGACGGCCTGGGCGCCCACGGTCGCGCCGAGCCCGCCCAGCGCCGCCGAGCCGGCCCCATCGCACACGGCCGCGACCAGCCAGTCGCCCGCCACGCGGTGCGCGTGGGCGTCCTGGCACGGCGTCCCGTCCAAGACGTGCGCCGCCCCCTGGACCGCCGCCCCGACCACCTTCCAGGCGGCGCTCACGACTCGACGGCGGCCCACGACGTGGCGGGCAGCTGGACCGTCTCGCCCGGCGCCGACTGCGACACGGCGGTCATGCTCCGGCTAAGCCAGACGAAGAGGTCCGAGAAGTTGAGCCCGTCGAGCCGCTTGGGCGCGTTGACCGAGAACCGGCCCAGCGCCTCCAGGTCGGCGTCGCGCGTGCCGATGGGGAACACGACGCACCGCTTGTCGCGCTCGGCCTGCCGGCAGCGCTCGGCGACGCGCTCCCAGCCCGGGTCGTTGGGCGCGCCGTCGCTGATCATCAGGACCCAGGGCCGCGTCGAGGACACGCCGTGGGCGTCGTAGAGGTCCTTCTGTCGCTCGACCTTGTCCAGCGCCAGCGTCATCGCCGCGCCCAGCGGCGTCGAGCCGTTGGCGCGGACCGTCGGCGGCTCGAAGTCGATGGCGTCGGCCCAGTCGGCCACGACCTCGGCCTCGGCGCGGCCACCGGCGACGATCACCAGCACCTGGACCCGGAGCGCCGTCAGGGGGTTGCCCTTGAGCTGGGCCTCGAAGGTGTGGAGCCCAGTGTTGAGCTGCAGGATCGGCTCGCCAGCCATCGAGGCCGAGCCGTCGAGCACGAGCACGCACGGGGTCCGCTGGCTCGCGTTGTCGGCGAAGTGAACGTCGGGGATCATGGGCCGGGAGGGGGCAGGAATGTGAGGAGCGGGGAGGATACGCCGCCAGTCGGTCGCTACGTGAGCGGGTACCGCAGCGCGGGTCGGCCCTCGGCGAGGTCGTCAGCGAGCGACCGCCCAAGCGTCCAGGCGTGGGCCGGCTGGGGCGCCTTGGGGACGAACGCGAGCCGGGCGTCGTCCCAGGTCCACCCGGCCCGTGGGGTCCGAGACGTGGGCAGCGGCCGGGCCGCGGTCTCGACCCGAAACACCACCGGCGTCCGGCCCAAGCGCGCGCTCGACCAGGGGCGCTTGGGCGGCATGACCACTCCCAAGCGGACCCGCCCCGGCTTCGCCCACCACCGCTTTGGAAACCGCACCCAGTGCGCCTGGCGCCTCCCTCGCCTCGGGTGCAGCACGCCCTCGACGGTCTGCGGGGTGCCGGGCGGCAGCGGCGCCTGGCCCGGGGCCACCGCCAGCGCCTCGTCCCACAACCCCCACACCACGACGAAGTCGAACACGAGCACGGCGAGCATCAGCGCGACCGCGGCGAAGGGGTGGAACGTGCCGTAGCGCGTCTCCCCTTCGGCGGGGACCACGTCGAAGAAGAGCCACCACGACAGCGCGGCGGCGGCGCCGGTGACCAGCGGGACGAGCGCCAGCCCGATCCGACTCAGCCTCCGCTCGTTGGCCGCCAGCGCCTGGCGGACCGCGTCGGCCTCGGCGGTCGTGATCGTCGTCGCCGGGGCGCTCAGAAATGGCAGGCGGCGGTCCGTCGGGGACGGGTCCAGGACGAGGTACGGCACGTGCGGAGGATACGGCGGCGCCAGCTCCACCCAGCCTAGGCTCGGAGGTCGAACTGGACGTCGGCCGCGCGGACGCGGCCCTTCCGCACGTCGTCGGCGATGGACCACACGCGCGGCGGCAGCGGCGGTCGCTCCAGGGCGGCCTCGACGACGACCAGCCTGCCCAACTCGGGGTGGAGCCAGGCGTCGCTGGCGGTCTCCGGGACGAACAGCAACGCCTCGACCTGGTCCCGGATGGCCAGCCAGCGCGACGGAAAGCTGACGGCGGCCTCCGAGCGGACGTCCCGGACCATGCGAGCTCGGCCCGCCCGCACGGCGAACGACGCGATCCGCAGGGCCGAGGCCGTCCGTAGAGCCGTGGACTCGGAGCCGGGGGCCACTCGGAGCGCGCGAACCCAGCCCCAGGTCACCACCGGAACCAAGACCGAGGCCCAGCCCACGCTTGCCGCCAGGGTGGCACCGAGCGCTCCATGAACACGGGCAGCCAGAAACCCTGCCGGAAGCAGAGCGCGCCCGCCCACTGCGAGAGCCAAGCGTGGAGGACGGCCGCCTCCTCGGGAAGCGGCGGCCGGCCGGGGCGGAGTGGAACGGGCGAGCCGCCGAGGGAGAGCGGGGGGCGCCTCTGGGGTGCTACGGAGAGCCGTAGGCAGCGCGCTACGGCCGGGTCCGGTGGACCGCCGTGCTAAACCGAATCAGGTGCGCTTGGCGCCGCCCGCTCGTCACGTCGTCGGAGAGCGCCCGGCTAGACGTCGCCATCCAGCCGGTCGGCTCCACCGGCTCCATCGCCACGACGTGCGGGACGGCCAGCCGGTACGAGCGCCCCCCGCTGGTGGTCTGGGAGAACGGGAGGTAGACCAGTGCTCTCGTGATCCCCACCGGGCGCGGCCAGTGGGTCGGGACCGCGACGACGGTTCCCTCTAGCGTGTGCGCCGCGTTGGCCTTAGTGCCCTGGCGGCCCCACTGCCCTTCGACCTCGCGGAGGGGTTGCCTCAGATCCACCGTGGCTGCCGGCGACCCCGGCACGCACCACAGGGCGTACCACCACGACAAACCCAGGATTGCCGCCACGGGAAGGGCGGAGACGATGGCGACCGTCCACGACGCCGTGACCACGGCCGCGCCCAGCCCGGTAGCGGGGGGGACCAGGCAGGCCGCCCAGAACCGGCGCTGCCTGGCGGCCCGCTCAACGGACGCCCCGATCAGGCGTGCCTCGACGCGGTCCAGCGTGCGAGCCTTCGGGGCGGAGCGGAACGAGAAGGTCATGGCAAGCGAGACGGATCCGGCGGCGCCGCAGCCAACGGTAGCTTGAGAGTCTAACCCCCTCCCCCCGATGTCCGACCTCTCCGACCGCGTCGACACCCTCGGCCAGTACCTCGACATCGACGGCCGCCGCGACCGGCTGGCGGCGCTCCAGGCCCGGCGCCTGGAGCCCGGCTTCTGGGACGACCCCGAGACCGCTGGCGGCGTCGAGCAGGAGATCTCGGCCGAGAAGGACTGGACCGACACCTTCGACGCGCTCTTGGCCCGCCGCGACGACCTCGACACCCTGCGCGAGATGCAGGACGAGGCGGACGACGCCGACCTGGGGGACGAGATCGCGCAGGAAGAGGCCCGGCTGACGAAGGCGCTGGTGGCGCTCGAGCTGCGGGGCATGCTCTCCGGCCCCGACGACCACCGGACGGCGATCCTGACCATCAACTCCGGCGCGGGCGGCACCGACGCCCAGGACTGGGCCGAGATGCTCCTTAGGATGTACACCCGCTACGCCGAGCGATCGGGCTACGCGCCGACGATGCTGGAGTACCAGGAGGCCGAGGAGGCCGGCATCAAGAGCGCGTCGCTGCGCGTCGAGGGCCGCTACGCGTTCGGCTACCTCCGCGCCGAGAGCGGCGTCCACCGCCTCGTTCGGATGAGCCCGTTCGGCTCCGGCGACAAGCGGCAGACCTCGTTCGCGTCGGTCTTCGTCTACCCCGAGATCGACGACGCCATCGAGGTGGATGTCAACCCGGCGGACCTCGAGTTGCAGACGTTCCGGTCGGGCGGGAAGGGCGGCCAGAACGTGAACAAGGTCGAGACCGGCGCCCGCTACGTCTGGACCGGCGCGCTCTCCGACGGGACCCAGGAGCGCGTCGTCGCCGAGTCGACCGAGCAGCGGAGCCAGCTGCAGAACCGCGACCGAGCGATGCAGATGCTGAAGTCCAAGATCTACGCCCTGGAGCAGGCCATCCGCGAGGCGGCCAAGAACGCCGAGGAGGCGGGCAAGAAGAAGATCGAGTGGGGCAGCCAGATCCGCAGCTACGTCTTCCAGCCCTACACCATGGTCAACGACCACCGGACGGAGGTCAAGAACCCCGACGTGCAAGGGGTCATGGACGGGGACCTCGACGAGTTTATCAAGGCGTACCTCCTGCAAGAGACCGGGGGCCACCAGTCATGACGCGGACCCTCCTCGCCCTGTTCGCTTGCGCGGTCCCCCTCGGGGTGGCGCTCCCCGCCTGCGCGCCAACGCCGGCGCCCGTGCCCCCTGCGCCGGATCCGGTCCTGGAGGAGTCCGCGCCCATCGACCCAGCCCCCCCGGCCGCGGACGGCCCGTTCGCCTCCCAAGACGACTACCGCCAGCAGCGCGCCGACGCGCTAGCCCGGCTGGAGGCGGCGGCCGGGGCCGGCGCCCAGGCGGCGGCGGCGTGCTACGCCGTGCCGGTGGGGGCGAGGGCGTGCGGCGGGCCGGCGTCCCACGTCGTCGCGTCCCGGGAGTCGTCCGACTCGGCGCGCGTCGCCGAACTGGCGGCGGCCGTCACGGCGCTCGACCGGCGCGCCATCGCCCAGTTCAACCTGAGCTCGACGTGCCAAGTGGTCTTGCCTCCGCCGGTCGCGCTCCGCGACGGCCGCTGCGTCGCGGCTCGATAGCGCGCGGAGCGGCCGCCAGCGAAGCGAGGTCTGGAACGGCGTTAACCTCCGGGAACTCCCCTGGCCCATGCGCGACCGCTACGACTTCCTCGTCATCGGCTCCGGCGTCGCCGGGCTGTCCTTCGCGCTCCGCGCCGCCGAGCACGGCACGGTCTGCGTGGTTACCAAGAAGGAGTCGGCGGAGTCGAACACGAACTACGCCCAGGGCGGCATCGCGGCCGTCATGGACCCCGAGGACGGCGTCGAGGCCCACGTCCGGGACACGCTCGTCGCCGGCGCCGGGCTCTGCCACGAAGACGTCGTGCGGATGGTGGTGACCGAGGGGCCGGAGCGGATCCGCGACTTGATCGACCTGGGCGCGCAGTTCGACCTCGACCCCGACGGCGAGCTCCACCTGGGCCGCGAGGGCGGGCACTCCGCCGACCGCATCGTCCACGCCCAGGACATGACGGGGCGGGAGGTCGAGCGCGCGCTGCTGGCGGCCGTCCGCCGCAACGACCGGATCACGGTTTTGGAGTACCACTACGCCGTCAACCTGCTCACCGAGCACCAGCTGGGCGAGCCGACCGAGGCCGGCGACGCGGTCACGTGCTTCGGCGCCTACGTGCTGGACAGCGAGACCGGCGTCGTCCGGACGGTCCTGGCGCGCGCGACGCTGCTGGCGGCCGGCGGGGCCGGGCAGGTCTACCAGCACACGACGAACCCGACCGTCGCGACCGGCGACGGCATCGCGATGGCCTACCGCGCCCGGGCCGCCGTCGCCAACATGGAGTTCATCCAGTTCCACCCGACGAGCCTCTACCTCCCCAGCGCCGACTTCGACGGCCGGAGCTTCCTGATCACCGAGGCCGTGAGGGGCGACGGCGGCCTCTTGACCAACCTGGCCGGCGAGCGGTTCATGCCGGCCTACGACGAGCGCCAAGAGCTGGCGCCGCGCGACGTCGTGGCCCGGGCCATCGACGACCAGATGAAGAAGCGGGGGGAGGAGCACGTCTGGCTCGACATCTCGCACAAGGACGCTGGGGCCGTCGTCAAGCACTTCCCCAACATCCAGGAGACGCTGCTGCGCCACGGCATGGACATGACCCGGCGCCCGATCCCCGTCGTCCCGGCGGCGCACTACACCTGCGGCGGCGTCGTCGTGGACGCCGTCGGGCAGACCTCCATCGCCGGCCTGTTCGCGTGCGGCGAGGTCACGTGCTCCGGGTTGCACGGCGCCAACCGGCTGGCGTCGAACTCGATCCTGGAAGCGCTGGTCTACGCCCACAACGCCGTCGAGCCGGCCGTCGCCTACGCGATGTCGCACGAGCACCAGGACCGGATCCCCGGGTGGGACGAGTCCAACGTCGAGAACCCCAGCGAGTGGATCCTGGTGTCGCACAACCGCGAGGAGCTCCGGCGCGTGATGCAGAACTACGTCGGCATCGTGCGGAGCCAGCACCGCCTGGCGCGCGCGGCGCGGCGCGTGGACCTCATCCACCGGGAGACGGAGGAGTTCTACCAGCGGACGAAGATCTCGGCCGAGCTGTGCGAGCTGCGCAACCTGGCCGCCATCGCGCACCTCGTGGTCACGAGCGCCCAGCGCCGCCACGAGAGCCGCGGCCTGCACTCCATGGCCGACTTCCCCGAGACCGACCCCGCCCAGGCCCACGACACCCTGGTCCACGCCGCCCCCGCCGAGGCGTAGCCCCGCCGCGCTGGCGGACGGCTTCCGCCAGTGGGGGGGAGCCCAGCACGGGACCGGCGCCCAGCCATAACGCATTATGCACACGAGAACGCGGATCTAGGGCCCCCTCCCGGGGTTGACTCGATTGCGAAGGGCGGGCCCTGTCCGTACCTTCGTGGTGCTCCTCAGCGGAGCGTTGGGAGCACGCCCTCGGGCTCGCTCCCGTTGTTTTCGGCGGCTCCCGCGGGTCCATCCCCGCCCGACCGCCCGAGCGACGCCCGTTCCGCCGAACGGGCGTTTTCCGTCTCAAGACCCCACGCTTTCCGCGCCGTGCCCGTCCCGCCCCTCACCGACTCCCTGGAGCAGCGCGTCCGCGCCCTCGCCGAGGACGCCATCGCCGACACCGACCTGTTCGTGGTCGGGGTCGAGGTGAAGGGGTTCCAGGGCAGCCGCGTGGTCTCGGTCTACCTCGACGGGCCCCAAGGCGCAGGCTCCGACGACTTGGTCAAGGTCAGCCGGTCGCTGGGCTTCGTCCTCGAAACCGAGGACGTCGTCAAGGGCAGCTACCGCCTGGACGTCTCGTCGCCCGGCGCCGACCGCCCGCTCCAGGACCCCCGCCAGTTCCCCCGACACGTCGGCCGAGAGCTGGCGGTGACGTTCGAGCGGGGCGAGGATCAGCTGATGACCGCCCAGGGCGAGATGACGGCGGCCGACGGCGACGGCATCACGCTCGACGGACACGCCGAGCCCATCTCCTACGACTCCATCCGCGAGGCGCGCGTCCAGCTGCCCTGGTAGCCCCAGGCCTCCGGCCCGCGCGCCCAACGCCCCTTAACGCATGCAAAGCACCGTCCTCGTCTCCTCCTTCGCCGAGATCGCTCGCGAGAAGGACATCGACCGCGACACGCTCCAGGTCATCATCGAGGACGTGTTCCGCGCGATGATCAACAAGCGCTACGGGGCCGACGACCCGGAGGCGTTCCAGATCGTGTTCAACCCCGACAACGGGGACTACCAGATCCTCCACGTCCGCGAGGTCGTGGAGGACTACGACCTGGAGGACCCCGTGAGCCAGATCGAGCTCGAGGACGCGCTCAAGATCGACGAGGACTACGAGGTCGAGGACGAGGTCGCCGAGACCATCTACATCGAGGACTTCGGCCGCCGCGCCGTCCAGGCCGCGCTCCAGACCTTCCGCCAGCGGATCCGGGACATCGAGAAGGAGAACATCCACAAGGAGTACTCCGAGCTCATCGACGAGATCGTCGTCGGCGAGATCTACCAGACGCGGCGCCGCGAGGTGCTCATCCTCCACAACAAGACCGAGCTGGTGCTGCCGCGCCAGGAGCAGATCCAGAAGGACCGCTACCGCAAGGGCGACATGCTGCGCGGCGTGGTGCTCTACGTCGACCGCGACGCGGGCTCCTCGCCGCAGGTGATCATGAGCCGCGTGGCGCCGGTCTTCATCGAGCGCCTGTTCGAGCTGGAGGTGCCGGAGATCTACGACGGCATCATCGAGATCAAGAAGATCGTCCGGCTGCCGGGCGAGCGCGCCAAGATGGCCGTCCTGAGCCACGACGAGCGCGTCGACCCCGTCGGCGCGTGCGTCGGCGTCAAGGGCTCCCGCATCCACGCCGTCGTGCGCGAGCTGGGCGGCGAGAACATCGACGTGGTGCCGTGGACCGACAACCTGATCGAGTTCATCAAGCGGTCGCTGGCGCCGGCCAAGCCCATCGCCGTCGAGCTCAACGACGAGCTCACCCCGCCCCGCGCTAGGGTTACGGTCCCCGCCGACGAGGTCTCGATGGCGATTGGCCGCGGCGGCCAGAACATCCGGCTGGCGTCGATGCTGACCGGCTACGAGCTCGACGTCTACCGCGACATCAAGTCGGACGAGGAGGACGTGGACATCGACGAGTTCGAGGACGCCATCCCGCCGGAGATCATCCAGCAGCTCAAGGACATCGGCTGCGACACGGCCAAGGCCGTCCTCGAGCTCCAGCCGTCCGAGCTCGCGCGCCGTACCGGGCTCACCGACGCCCAGGCGCAGAAGATCACCTGGTTGATGGAGGCCGAGTTCGAGCGCGAGGAGGCCGCCGCCGCCGCCGCCCGCTCCGGCGACGCGCTGGCGGCCGACGGCGACGAGGCCGAGGAAGCCGACGCCGTGGCCGAGGACGCCACCGTCGTCGCCGACCTCGAGGCCAGCTCCGACCAGTCCGACACCGCCGAGGAGGCCGTCGCCGTCGAAGGCGACGTCGGCCCCGGAGCCCGGCGACGACCCCGTCGCCGACGCCGAGACCTTCACCGAGGTCGAGGGCGCCGCCGACGCCCCGGACGAAGACTCCGCCCAGACCGACGAACCCGCGGTCTAGCACCGTTTCTTAGACGTAACTGACGGTCCGCCGTCTCCCCGCACACGCCTCACCGCATGCCCCGCAAGCGACCGTCCACCGGCCCCAAGAGAGTCCAGCTCTTCAAGGCCTCCCGCGAGCTCAACATCGCCACCGCCACGATCGTGTCGGCGCTGGAGGGCCGCGGCTTCGAGCTCGACGACAAGCTCAAGGCCGCCGACCCCAACGCGAAGCTGTCGCCGGAGATGTACGACGCGCTCATCGAGTCGTACTCCGACGACGCCGAGGCCAAGGCCCGCGTCCGCGACCGGCGCCAGCAGCTGGCGGAGGCCGAGGCCGATGTCGAGGCGCCCGCTGCGGAGCCGGCCCCCGAAGCCGCACCGGAACCCGAGCCGACGCCCGAGCCCCAGGAGCCCGTCGCACCGGCTCAGCCCGTCATCGACACGCCGGAACCGGAGGCGCCCGTCGTCCCGGCCGAGCCCGTGATCGAGGCGCCGACGCCGGAGCCGACGCCGGAGCCCGTCGCGGAGGCGCCCACCCCGGTCGCCGAGCCGACCGCCGAAGCCCCCCCGCCAACGCCGGCCCCGGAGCCGACGCCCGCCCCGGCCGCCCCCGAGCCCGTCGCGGAGGCGCCTCAGCCCGAGCCCCCCGCTCAGCCTGTCGCCGAGACACCGCCAGCGGCGGAGCCTGCGGCTCCAGAGCCTGCCGCCCCGACGGCGGCCACCGGCCCGCTGTCGGCCGACGAGCCGACGCCGGCCGCCGACTCCGGCGGCGTCGTCCGCGCCAGCCGCTACGGCCTGACCGGCACCAAGGTGCTGGGCAAGATCGACATCTCCGGGCTGGAAGGCGGCCGCCGCAAGCGCAAGCGCAAGAACGACGCGGCCGAGGACGCTCCCGCAATCGCGCCGTCGACCGACAAGGGCGCCGGCACGCGCGGAGGCAAGAAGGGGAAGAAGGGCAAGAAGGTCAGCCGCGAGGAGGTGTCCAAGAACGTCTCCGAGACGCTGGCCAAGACGTCCGGCTCCAAGACCGGACGCGGACGCCAGAAGCGCCGCCGCGCGCGCCGCGACGAGCGCGCCGCCATCCGGGAGGCCCAGGAGCAGGAGATGCTGGAGGCCGCCTCCGTCTTGCGCGTGATGGAGTTCATCTCGACCGCCGACCTGGCGGAGGCGATGAACGTGCCCGTCACCGAGGTGATCGGCAAGGGGTTCGGGCTCGGGCATGATGGTCTCCATCAACCAGCGCCTCGACGCCGACGCGATCACGCTCCTGGCCGACGAGTTCGACTTCGAGGTCGAGTTCATGGAGGACATCGAGGAGGAGTTCGACCTGGAGACCGAGGACGCCGAGGAGGACCTCATCGAGCGCCCCCCGATCATCACGATCATGGGCCACGTCGACCACGGCAAGACCTCGCTGCTCGACTACATCCGCAACGCCAACGTCATCGCCGGCGAGGCCGGAGGCATCACGCAGCACATCGGCGCCTACCAGATCGAGACCGACGCCGGCCGCAAGCTGACCTTCCTCGACACCCCGGGTCACGAGGCGTTCACCGCCATGCGCGCCCGTGGCGCCCAGGTCACCGACCTCGTCGTCGTCGTCGTCGCTGCCGACGACGCCGTGATGCCCCAGACCATCGAGGCCATCAACCACAGCCGCGCCGCCGAGGTGCCGATGGTGGTCGCGATCAACAAGATCGACCGCGACACGGCCAACCCCGACAAGATCATGGCCCAGCTCGCCGAGCAGGGCGTCCAGGTCGAGCAGTACGGCGGCAAGGTCCAGTGCGAGCTGATCTCGGCCATGAACGGCACCAACGTCGACTCGCTGCTGGAGAAGATCCAGCTGGAGGCCGACCTAATGGAGCTCAAGGCCAACCCCGACCGCTACGGCGTCGGCACGGTCGTCGAGGCCCGGCTCGACAAGGGCCGCGGCGTCGTCGCGACGGTGCTCGTCGAGAACGGGACGCTGGAGGAGGGCGACGCCTACGTCGTCGGGCTCACGTCCGGTCGCGTCCGCGCCATGTTCAACGAGCGCGACGAGCGCGTCAAGGTGGCCGGGCCGGCGACGCCGGTCCAGGTGCTCGGTCTGACCAGCGCGCCCGAGGTCGGCGACCGACTGGTGGTGCTCGAGGACGAGCGCCAGGCGCGCGAGATCGCGTCCAAGCGCCAGCAGCTCATTCGGGAGCAGACGTTGCACCAGCGCCGCCACGTGACCCTGGCCGACCTCAGCCGCCGGATGGCGCTGGGCGAGATCACCAACCTCAACCTGGTCGTCAAGGGCGACGTGGGCGGGTCGGTCGAGGCGCTCAGCGACTCGCTGTTGAAGCTGTCCAACGACGAGGTCGCCGTCCAGATCGTCCACTCGGGCGTCGGCGCGATCACGGAATCGGACGTGATGCTGGCCGCGGCCTCCGACGCCGTCATCATGGGCTTCCAGGTGCGGCCGGTCGCCGGCGTCCGCGCGCTGGCGGAGCGCGAGGAGATCGACATCCAGCTCTACTCCGTGATCTACGCCGCCATCGAGGACGTCCGCGACGCGCTCGAAGGCCTGTTGGAGCCGGAGGAGAAGGAGACGGTCACCTCCACCATCGAGGTTCGGGAGACCTTCCGCGCCCCGCGCGTCGGCACCATCGCCGGCTCGTACGTCGTCGAGGGCAAGGTCTCGCGCGGCGACAAGCTCCGTATCGTCCGCGACGGCGTGGTCGTGTTCACCGGCGAGATCGATACGCTGCGCCGGTTCAAGGACGACGTCAAGGACGTCGCCGCCGGCTACGAGTGCGGCGTGACGGTCAAGAACTACAACGACATCAAGGTCGGTGACCAGTTCGAGACCTACACCGTGTCCCAGGAGAAGCGGAAGCTGGTCGTTCAGTAAGAGGGGAAGGGGGACGGGAGGCGGGATGGGCAGAGAGTGCACACCCGCGTCCCGCGTCCCTCCGTCCCGCATCCCTCCATTCCATGAGCATTCGCACCGAGCGCGTGGGCCGACTGGTCCAGCGCGAGATCGCCGACCTGTTGCAGCAGGACTTCGCCGGCTCCGGCACCTCGCTCGTCACCGTGACGGGCGTCCGCATGACCGACGACCTGGGCACGGCCTACGTCGATGTCTCCGTCTTGGGCACCGACGACCGCCAGCGGAACGCGGCGTTCCTGCGCCTCGACCAGCAGGCGACCGAGATCCGCCACGCGCTGGCGCTCCGCGTCAGCCACCTGCGCCGCGTCCCCGACCTCAAGTTCTTCCTGGACGAGGGCCCCCAGCGCCGCGAGCGGATGGACGAGCTGTTCGCCAAGATCGCCGAGGACCGCAAGGACGAGCCGGAGGCGCCGGACGACGCCCCCGCCTCGCGCGGCGACTACTAGCGGTGTCGGAGGAGCTTCGGATTCTCGACCCGGGCCGACCGACTGGCGGGCGAGATCGCCCCGGCCGCGATTCTGGTGGACAAGCCCGGCGAGATTACCTCGTTCGGCGTCGTCAAGAAAGTGCGGTGGGCGCTGGGAATCAAGAAGGTCGGCCACGCCGGCACGCTCGACCCCATGGCGACCGGCCTGCTGATCCTGCTGCTGGGCCGCGGCGCGACGCGGCAGCAAGACCGGTTCATGGGCCTGCCCAAGGTCTACACCGGGACCGTGCGCCTGGGCCAGACGACGGCGTCGTACGACGCCGAGACGCCCGTCGAGACCGAGGCCGACGCTAGCGGCGTGACTGACGCCGCGCTGGCGGAGGCTATCGCCACGCTAACCGGCGATATCCAGCAGCGGCCGCCGGTTTACTCCGCCATCAAGCAGGGCGGCGAGCGTCTGTACAAGAAGGCGCGGCGTGGGGAGGAGGTCGAGATCCCGACCCGGCCCACGACGGTGTACTCGTTCGACGTCCTCGACCGGCGCGGCGACGACGTCGACGTCCGCGTCGAGTGCTCGAAGGGCACCTACATCCGGTCGCTGGCGCACGACCTGGGCGCGGCGCTGGGCGTCGGCGGGCACCTGACGGCGCTCAGGCGCGACGCCATCGGCCCGTTCCGAGTCGACGAGGCGCTCTCGCTCGACGCCATCGCCGCCGTCCGGGAAGCGGTATGACGCGCGAGACCGTCGGCGAGCACGCCGTCCGCCAGTCGGTCGTGACGACGGGCACCTTCGACGGGGTCCACCTCGGGCACCAGGCCATCGTGCGCTACCTGGTCGACCGCGCGCGCGAGATCGGCGGGGTGCCCACGGTCGTGACGTTCGACCCCCACCCGCGCGAGGTGCTCCTGGGCCGTCCGATCCCCCTCCTCACCACGCTGGCCGAGCGCGCCGACGTGCTGGAGTCGCTCGGCGTCGAGCGCTTCGTCGTCGTCCCGTTCTCGCGCGACCTGTCGCTGCTGGAGCCCGACGCCTACGTCCGCGACCTGCTGGTGGACGGGGTGGGGATGCGCGAGATCGTGATCGGGTACGACCACCGGTTCGGGCAGAAGGCGGCCGGCGACCGGGCGTTGCTTGAAGCGCTAGGGGAAACGCTCGGCTTCAGCGTGGACGTGATCCCGGAGCAGATCGACGGCGACGTGACGGTGTCCTCGACGGAGATCCGCCGGCTGCTTGCCGACCAGGGCGAGGCCCGCCGCGCCGCCGAGCTGCTGGGCCGCCCGTACCGCATCGCCGGGACCGTCGTCCGCGGCGACCAGCGGGGCCGCACCATCGGCTACCCCACGGCCAACCTGGCGCTCGACGCGCGCAAGCTGGTGCCGCGCCGGGGCGTCTACGCCGTCCGCGCGACGCTGGCGGACGGGTCCCGCCAGCGGGGCATGATGAACGTCGGGACGCGGCCGACGGTCGAGGAGGGGGGGGCGACGTCGGTCGAGGTCCACCTGTTCGACTTCGACGGCGACGTGTACGGGGCACGCGTCGAGGTGGACGTGGTGGCCCGGTTGCGCGACGAGCGCCGGTTCGACGGGCTCGACGCCCTCCGCCAGCAGCTCGGGGCCGACGCCGGCCAGGCGCGGTCGGCGCTGGGCTAGCCCAAAACCAGCGGATCCCCGGTGCGGTCCCGGGCGCCTCTCGCGCGCGTTGTCGGCTACCTTCGCCGGCCCTCACCCCCCTGCCGATGTTCGACTGGATCGCCGATCCTGACGCCTGGATTGCCCTGGCCGCGCTGACGTCGCTCGAGATCGTCCTCGGGATCGACAACATCATCTTCATCTCGATCCTGACCGGGCGCCTGCCCGAGCACCAGCAGGCCCGGGGCCGCACCATCGGGCTGGGGCTGGCGATGGGGATGCGGATCCTGCTCCTGCTGTCGATCTCGTGGGTGATGGGGCTGACGGCGGTCCTCTTCGACGTGGCCGACTGGCTGCCCTTCCTGGCCGACTTGCAGCCCCACGCGGAAGGCGTGGTGAGGGACAACGTCGGGCACGGCGCCGAGGCCGGCGACGGGAGCCCGACGGCGATCACGGGGCGCGACCTGATCCTGCTCATCGGTGGCATCTTCCTGGTCGGCAAGGCCACGCACGAGATCCACCACAAGCTCGAGGGCGACGGCGAGCACGCGGCCGAGAAGCCGAAGACGATGTCGTTCGGCTCGGTCCTGATCCAGATCGCGCTGCTGGACCTGGTGTTCTCGCTCGACTCGGTGATCACGGCCGTCGGGATGGCGGACGACATCATGGTGATGATCATCGCCGTCGTGATCGCGGTGGGCGTGATGATGGCCGGCGCCGGCCCGATCTCGAACTTCGTCCACAAGCACCCCACGGTGAAGATGCTGGCGCTGGCGTTCCTGATCCTGATCGGGGTGACGCTGGTGGCCGAGGGGCTGGGCCAGCACATCTCGAAGGGCTACATCTACACCGCGATGGCGTTCGCGCTCATCGTCGAGTTCCTGAACATCCGGTCCAAGCGCGGCAACAAGACGCCGTCGGTGGAGCTGATCGAGCCCTACGCCGAGGAGGGCACCAAGGGCGTGCCTACGGCGTCTGACGTGAGCCGCCCGCTCCCCATCGCGCCGCGCCCCGTCAGCGCGACGTGACGCCGCGTGACCCCAACGCCCGGGCTGGCGGCTACCTCCGTACCCACACCCGCCCGACCATGCGCGTCCTCGCGCTGCTCCTGTTCGCCGTCTCCGCCGCCGCCGGGTGCCGGGCCCAGTCGCCCGACCCCGAACCCACGCCGGCCCCCGCAGAGGCGGAGCCCGTCCCGCAAAGCCTAGCGCCCCAGAGCGCCCGGGGCTCGATCCAGGAGTTCGCCCAAGACACCGCCGTGGACTACGTCGAGGGGCGGGCGTCACGCGACGGGACGGGGCGGTTCTATATGGGACGCGAGATCGCCCAGGTGATGAGCCACCGCGGCGCGGCCTGGCTCGAGCGCGCCGATCGGGAGCGCGAGGAGCGGCCCGACGCCCTGATCCGGGCGCTGGACCTGGCGCCCGACGCCGTCGTGACCGACCTGGGCGCCGGGACGGGCTACTTCACGTTCCGGATCGCCGAGCGCGTGCCCCGAGGACGGGTCTACGCCGTCGACATCCAGCCCGAGATGCTGCGCATCCTAGAGGACCGGATGGAGGCGGAGGGCGTGACCAACGTGGCCCCGATCCTGGGCTCGATCCGCGGTCCGGGCCTGCGCCCCCAGTCGACGGACCTCACGCTGCTGGTGGACGCCTACCACGAGTTCTCGCACCCGCGCGAGATGCTGGAGGCCGTCTACGAGTCCACGCGCCCCGGCGGGCGGCTGGTGCTGGTGGAGTACCGCGCCGAGGACCCCGACGTGCCCATCAAGGCGCTCCACAAGATGACCGAGGCGCAGGTACGACGGGAGGCGGAAGCGTCCGGCTTCCGCTTTGTCGAGAACCTCGACGTGCTCCCGCAGCAGCACCTCTTGATCTTCGAGCGCCCAGCCGAGTGAGGAGTCCGTCGCGCTGGCGCCCCCCGTGGCCGGGTGTGACGAATGCGACTCCGGCCAGCGCGATTCGGTGACCTGCGCCCAGAGCGCTGGAAGCGGCCGGCACTGCTTCGGCCCGCCAGTCCCGGGCCGGTTGAGAAACCCGAGTCCGGGTGTGGCCTGGCGCTGAAGCCGCGCGGCTACCTGCCGACCACCTTCCCTAGCCTCCCATGCGAATCCCCGTCCTCCTCCTCCTCCTTGGCGCGTTCGTCGTCGCCGGTTGCGCGTCGACGGTAACCCCGGTGGCGTCCCCCGCCGAGCAGCCCCCCGCCGCGCTTGGGCCTTATGCTGGCCTGGCCGCTGAGATCCGGACGGCGGTCGAGGATGGATTCTACGAGCCCGCGGCCCTGGAGCGTCCCAACTGGCAGCGCTTCTTCGCGAGCCTAGACAGCGGGTTGGCCGCGGCGACGACCGATGCCGAGGCCCGGGCCGCCTTCCGGTCCGCTGTGCCCGAGGCGGGCGTCTCGCACCTGTCGCTGTCGAAGGCGGACGCCGCGAGCGCTACGCCGCGTGACGGGCGCCCGCCGGCGTCGTTCACGGTTGACCCGGAGACCGGCATCGCCGTGCTGGACATCCGCACGTTCGCCATGTCGGCCGTGGCCGAGCCCATCGTCGGCGCGTTCCGGGCGATGGCCGCCGACCCGCCGTCGGCGCTCGTCGTGGACATCCGCGGCAACGGGGGCGGAGACCTCTCCTCGATGCTTGTCGTCGGCCATCTCATCGACGCGCCCGCGCCGGCCGGCTTGTTCGTGTCGCGCCAGTTCTGGACTGCCAACGACGCCGTCCCGCCGCCTTCGGAGTGGTCCAAGCTCCCGCTGCTGACGAGCCTGGACGAGGGGGCCTTCTTCCAGGCGCTCTCGACGCACGGCGCCGTCGTCGGCGTTGTCCCGCCGATGGCGCCGCGCTACGGCGGGCCGGTCTACCTGCTCACCGACGGCGGCACAGGCAGCGCAAGCGAGCCGCTAGCCTACGTGCTGAAGGCGACGGGCCGCGCCACGCTCGTCGGCCAGCCCACGGCCGGCCAGATGCTCTCCGGGAACGTGACGGCGCTCTCGGACGGCTGGATGCTCCAGGTCCCCGTCGCCGACTACTTCGTGCCCGACGGGACCCGGATCGACGGCGTCGGCGTGACGCCCGACGTGCCGGTGCCGAGCGCCGACGCGCTCCAGACGGCGCTCCGGTTGGCCGCAGAGCGGTAGCGCCGCGGACCGTCTGGGACTCCAGGGCTCCGTCGGCGGCGTGCGCCGCGAGCGGCTACCGCCCGTTCCGCACCGCCGGCCCCGTCCCACTGGCGGCCGAGGTCGGCGCGTCCGAAGCGGGCGCGGTCACCTGCCCGCTCTCCACCAGCGCCCGCCAGCGCGCCGCGTCCACGGCGTCGTGCTGGGCGCGCTCTAGGGCTTCCAGTCGGGCGTCAAGGTCGAGGACTTGGTGGGGGTTCATCTCGTTGCTAGCGTCCTGACCGCGTTGGTCTTGGACGTCGTCGCGCCGGCGGGAACGGCTCGCGATCACAGCCGAGTTCGCGGCGAGCATGAACGTGACGACGAAGAACACGATCAGGGCACTGTCGGACGCGGGTTCCAAAACACCGAATAGCGCGACGAACGCCGCGAGCAGGTTGAGGGTGAGAAGGGTCCAGTCAGATTTCTTCATACCGGGCGAACGCTAAGAGGCTGCGCTACGGCAGCCCTCCCAGCAAAGATTCAGTCCTCTCGCGCTGGCGGAGCACGCCCGCCAGCGCGAGAGGATCTAGGCGACCGTCACCGAGTCATCGAGGTAGACGTCCTGGATCGTGTTGAGCAAGCGAATGCCCTCCCCACGCTCGCGCTGGAACGCCTTCCGGCCCGAGATCAGGCCCATCCCGCCGGCGCGCTTGTTGATCACCGCCGTGCGGACGGCGTCGGCGAAGTCGTTGGCGCCCGAGCCCCCGCCCGAGTTGATGAGCCCGGCGCGGCCGGCGAACCCGTTCATCACCTGGTACCGCGTCAGGTCGATGGGGTGGTCGCTGGAGAGCTCCGAGTAGATCCGCTCGTCGAGCTTGCCGTACGAGCTGTCGCCCGAGTTGAGCGCCTTGAAGCCGCCGTTGTTCGTGGGCTGCTTCTGCTTCAAGATGTCCGCCTCCAGCGTGGCCCCGATGTGGTTGGCCTGGCCCGTCAGGTCGGCGGCGCTGTGGTAGTCCACGCCGTCCACCTTGAACCCGGAGTTCCGGAGGTAGCACCACAGGATGGTGCCGAGCCCCAACTCGTGCGCCAGGGCGAAGGCTTGGGAGACCTCCTGGATCTGGCGGCTCGCGTTGTCGCTGCCGAAGTAGATCGTGGCGCCGATGGCGACGCAGCCCATGTTCCACGCCTCCTCGATGCGGGCGTACATCACCTGGTCGAAGGCGTTGGGGAAGGTGAGGAGCTCGTTGTGGTTGACCTTGAGGATGAGGGGGATCTTGTGGGCGTAGTCGCGCGCCACCATGCCGAGCGCGCCGTACGTCGTCGCGACGCCGTTGCACCCGCCCTCGATCGCCAGGTCGATGATGTTCGAGGGGTCGAAGTAGTCGGGGTTCTTCGCGAACGAGGCGCCGCCGGAGTGCTCGATGCCCTGGTCGATGGGCAGGATCGACAGGTAGCCCGTCCCGCCCAGCCGGCCGTGGTCGTAGAGCTGCTGGAGCGAGCGCATCACCGGGATCGAGCGGTCGCTGGAGCCGAAGATGCGGCTGACCCAGTCGGGGCCGGGCAGGTGCAGCCGGTCCTTGGAGATGGCGGGGTCGGAGAAGCCGAGCAGGGAGTCGGCCTCGTCGCCGAGGTGGTCCTGGATGGAGGTCTGAGTCATGGGGTCGGGCGGTCGGAGGGAGACGAAAGATAGCCGGCCGGCGCGGGCGCGGCGCGGAGGGCGAGCGCCGAGAGACGGCCTACGACGGCCACAGTTCGGGCGGCAGCGGCTGGCGTCCGGCGAGCGCGGCGGGCAGGTGGCGGGCGATCATCGGCGCCGTCAGCGCGCCCTTGGCCCCCAGCCCCGCGAACACCCAGACGCCCGGGTGCCCGGGTAACTCGCCCGCCAGTGGGAGCCGACGCGGGGAGGCGGAGGTGGGGACGGTCAGCCGAACGCCAGCGCGGCGCTCCACGACGGGTGCGCCGGCAAGCGCTGGGATCACCTCGGCGGCGCCAGCCACTAGCTCGTCGTCCAAGCTGGGGTCGGGGTCGAGGGTGGAGAACGTGTGCTCGAACGTCGCGCCGACGACCACTTGGTCGCCGTCGGGCACGACGTAGCGCGCGCCGCTGACGGCGGGGTGATCGGACGGGAGACTGGCCGGCCGGACTAGGCGCACGGTCTGCCCCTTGACGCGGTGCAGCGGGAGCTCCGCCAGCGCGGCGAAGGGGCGGGCGCCGTCGCCGAGGGCCAGGACGAGGTGCTGGGCTCGGATCTCAGTTTTGTCCGTTATTGCAATCGGTGTGTCGTCGTTTTCCCAGCGCTCCAACCGATGGGGGACCACGGCCCCGCCGCGTTCCACCACCACCGCCAGCGCGGCGCGCACGAACGCGCCCAGGTCGACGGAGCCTCCGCGCGCGATCCACAGCGCGCCGTGCGGTGCCGCGACCGTCGGCCAGCGCTCGGCGCTGGCGGGGGCGCTCAGCCAGCCCAGCTCGGCGTGCTCGCCGGCCCGTTCCCTAAAGGCCTCCGCTTGCTTGCCGTCGCGGGCGGGGCGGACGACGCCGGTCCCGCGCCACAGCGACGGGTCGGTCTCGTCGATCATCTCCGCCAGCGCGTCGAGGGCACGGTCGTGGTGCCACGCCGGGCGTGCCTTGCGTCCCATGAACGGGTTCACGAGCCCGGCGGCGGCGGACGTCGCCTGGCTGGCGGGGTGGGGGTCCAAGACCGTCACACGGCGCGTCCGGCTGAGCGCCAGCGCCGCGCCCGCGCCCGCCAGCCCGGCGCCGGCCACCACGACGTCGGTCGTGTCACGCATCCGAAGGGGCCCCCTGAACGAGAACGGCGGTCCGTGGGCGAGCGGTCATGGTGGAGCGGGCGCGGGTAGCTTCCGGCAAGCTAGGGCGCTGGGCGCCGGACACATGAGCGAACAGCCGGACGTGGTGGTGGTGGGCGCCGGGCTCGCCGGGCTCGGCGTCGCGTGGCGGCTGGCCCAGCGCGGGCGCCGGGTCGTGGTGCTGGAGGCCGGCGAGGTCGGCCGGGGCGCGTCGTGGGCGGCGGCCGGGATGCTGGCGCCGTCCGCCGAGATCGGATTCGAGGAACTGGACCTCTACGCGCTCGGCCAAGAGAGCCTGCGCCGGTGGCCGGGCTTTGCCCGAGAGCTCGCCCAGGCCTCCGGCATCGACCCCGGCTACCGCGACACCGGCACCCTGGTCGTGGCCGACGACCGCGACAGCGCCCGCGCCTTGCGGCGGCTGTTCGCGTTCCAGACCGAGCACGGCGTCCCCGTCGACTGGCTGAGCGGGGACCAGGCGGCCGACCTCGAAC
Organism: Rubricoccaceae bacterium; assembly: GCA_963789285.1. GTDB lineage: Bacteria > Bacteroidota > Rhodothermia > Rhodothermales > Rubricoccaceae > Rubrivirga. The sequence continues at coordinate 593,718 of CAWBJZ010000002.1, read as the reverse complement.
CGCTGCTCTCCCCGCGCCTGCCCGCCGCCATTTTCTCCCCGGACGACCACCAGGTCGACCCCCGCGCCGTCGTCCAAGCCCTCCGCCAGTCGGCCGAGCGGACGGGCGTCGAGGTCCGGGAGCACTGCCGGGTGGAACGCCTGGAGCTCGTCGCGTCGCCCCGTCTGGTTGTCGAGGGAGGGGAGCCGCTGGAGGCGAGGGCCGTGGTGCTGGCGGCGGGCGTCTGGAGCCGGGAGGTCGGAGGGTTGGCCGCGGAGCTCCCCATCCGCCGAGTCAAGGGCCAGGCGCTGGCGCTGCGGATGGACCCGGGCCGCGGGCTCGACCTGAGGCACGTCGTCCGTGGGCCGGACGCCTACTTGGTGCCGCGCTGGGACGGCCGGCTGGTGGTCGGCGCGACGAGCGAGGACGGGGTGTCAGACGGGTTGGTGACGGCCGGTGGCGTCTACCGGCTTCTGGAGGGCGCCGTGCGCGTGGTGCCCGCCGTCGAGGAGATGGAGCTCGTCGAGACCTGGGCCTCGCACCGCCCGGCCGCGCGCGACCACGCGCCGCTCTTGGGCCGCGTCGCGCCCGGCGTGTTCGCGGCGACCGGCCACTACCGCCACGGCGTCCTGCTGGCGCCCGTCACCGCCGACGAGGTCGCAGCCGAGGTCGACCGCGCCCTCGACGGCACGCCTGAAACCGCCCCGATCCTGGCCCCGTTCTCGCCGCTCCGCTTCGACTAAGCCCGTGCCCACCCTCCACGTCAACGGCGCCCCCCGAGAGATCGAGTCCCCGCTCGCGCTCGACGCCCTGCTCGCCGAGCTCGGCCGCGACCCCGGCCAGCCCGGCGTCGCCGTGGCCGTGGGCGACCGCGTCGTCCGCCGCGCCGACTGGCCGACCACGACCGTCGGCGAAGGCGACCGCGTCGAGATCATCACCGCGGCCCAGGGCGGGTAGGGGAGCCTGCGCGACCGGCGCTCGTTCACGTCCCATGCCCGACCTCACCACTGCCCCCGACCCACTGGCGGCGACCGTCGCCAGCCCGTCCGACGAGCCCGACCTGTGGACCGTCGGCGGCGTCGAGCTCGCCAGCCGCGTCCTGCTCGGCACGAGCCGGTACCCCAGCCTGCAGTCGCTGCTCGACTCTGTGGACGCCAGCGGCGCCCAAGTCGTGACCGTCTCCGTCCGCCGCATCGACTTGAGCGCCGACGCCGACCGCCAGTCGCTGCTCTCGACGCTGCGCGAGAAGGGCCTGCACTTGCTCCCGAACACCGCCGGCTGCTACACCGCGCGCGAGGCGGTCTTCACGGCGCAGCTGGCCCGGGAAGCGTTAGAGACCGACTGGGTCAAGCTCGAGGTCATCGGCGACGACGAGACGCTGTACCCCGACGCGGTCCACCTGCTCAAGGCCGCCGGCGAGCTCGTCGCCGACGGCTTCGAGGTGTTCGCCTACTGCGGCGACGACCCCATCACGGCCCGCAAGCTGGCCGACGTCGGTTGCGCGGCGGTCATGCCGCTGGCGGCGCCGATCGGCAGCGGGATGGGCTTGGTGAACCCGTACGCGCTCCGGATCATCCGCGAGCTGATCCCCGACGTCCCGCTCGTCGTGGACGCGGGCATCGGGACGGCGTCCGACGCGGCGCGGGCGATGGAGCTGGGCTACGACGGCGTGTTGCTCAACACGGCCGTGTCGGGCGCCCAGCACCCGGCTCAGATGGCGGCGGCCATCGGCCACGCCGTCACCGCCGGCCGCTTGGCGCGGTTGGCCGGGCGGATCCCGCGCCGGCTCTACGCCCAGGCCTCAACCCCCGACGACGGACGCGTCGAGGTGGACGAGTGACCGAGGTCCCACGCCTGCTCCTGATCGCGGACGGCTTCGCGACGGGCCGCGTGGAACTGGACGCCGAGACCATCCGACACCGCGCCCTGGCGCTTGGTCGCAGCCGGCGTGCCGTGGGTCTCGCTGCGCGACCACGACGCCGCTCCCGACGCCTTCCGCGCCGCCGCCGTCCCGCTGGCGGACGCCTTGCGCCAGCAGGACCCGGACGTGGTGCTGTCGGTCCACGGGCGGCTCGACGTGGCGCGCGAGATCGGGGCGGGGCTGCACGTCGGCAGGAGGGGAGAGACGCTGGAGGAGGCAGTCCAAGCCGGTCTGCCTGGGCCGGTCGGCGTCTCGGCGCATTCCGCGACCGGCGCCGCGCACGCCGCCCGGGCCGGGGCCGACTACGCGACGTTCTCGCCCGTCTTCCCCACCCGGACCCACCCCGACGCCGTGCCGACCGGCATCGACCCGCTGCGTCTCGCCGCCGAGCGCTCCGGCGTGCCGATCTTGGCCCTGGGCGGCATCACTCCGCCGCGTGCTCGCATCGCCCGGCTGGTCGGCGCCCACGGCGCGGCGGCGATCTCGTCGCTGCTGTTCGCCTGGGACGAGGCCAAGACCGTGGCCCAGTTCCTCCAGGCCCTCGCCTGACCTTTCCGCGCCCGCGCGCTCCGCCAGCCTCCCGCTCCATGCCCACGTTCACCGCCCTCACCATCGCCGGCTCCGACTCCGGCGGCGGCGCCGGCATCCAGGCCGACCTCAAGGCGTTCGAGGCGCACGGCGTGTTCGGCATGTCCGTCCTGACGGCGCTGACGGCTCAGAACTCGACCGACGTCACGGCGGTGCACACGGTCCCGGTCGGGTTCGTCGCCGAGCAGATCGACGCCGTCGCGGGCGACTTCCCCATCGGCGCGGTCAAGACCGGGATGCTGGCGACGCCCGAGATCGTGCGCGCGGTCGCGGACGGGATCCGGCGGTGGGAGCTGTCGCCCGTCGTCGTGGACCCGGTGATGATCTCCAAGAGCGGCGACGCGCTCCTAGAGCCCGACGCCGTCGCGACGGTCGTCCGCGACCTGATCCCCTTGGCCGACTTGGTGACGCCAAACGCCCACGAGGCCGCCCGGATCACCGGCATCGAGGTCCGCAGCCTGGACGACGCCCGGCGCGCGGCCGACCAGATCCTGGGGCTCGGGCCGGGCGCCGTGCTGATCAAGGGCGGCCACCTCGACGACGAGACCGAGGCCGTCGACCTGCTGGCGACCGGCGACGGCGAGACGCTGTTTCGCCAAGAGCGGATCGACACGCCCAACACGCACGGGACCGGGTGCACCTACGCCAGCGCCATCGCCGCCAACCTGGCCCGAGGCTTGGACCTGGAGACGGCCGTCGGTCGGGCGCGGACGTACCTCCAGCACGCCATCCGCCACGCGCTCGACATCGGGTCAGGCCACGGCCCGACGGCGCACTTCTGGTTCCTGGACGGGACGGAGGCCGCCGGCGCCGAGTAGTCCCACTCGTCCCCGCGCGCGCCGCCAGCGGGACGGCGCCTACGTTCGGCCCGTCTTCATTTGGGCCGCCCGACCCGCCCTGTATCTTGGCCCCATGCGCCCGTAGCTCAGCTGGATAGAGTGCTTGACTACGAATCAAGAGGTCAGAGGTTCGAATCCTCTCGGGCGTACGAGACCCCATTCTCCCTCGGAGAGTGGGGTTTTTCGTTGCCTCTCGCTTGACTGGCGGCTCGCCCGCCCACCGCCGCCCGAACACGGCCGGCGGACGCGCCCGCCCCTTAGGCCCCGTGGACTTCGACCCGCCCCCGTACCGCCCCCCGCGACGCTGGCGCAACGGCCATGCGCAGACGGTGTACCCCTCGCTCTTCCGCCGCGTCGACGGCGTCGAGTACCGGCGCGAGCGGCTGGAGCTGGACGACGGCGATTTCCTAGATCTCGATTGGGCTGGGCCGTCCGCAGGCCGCGTGGCGGTCATCGCTCACGGACTGGAGGGGAGCACGGATCGGGCTTACGTCCGCGGCATGGCGCGCGAGCTGGTGCGGCGCGGGTGGGAGGTGTGCGCCTGGAACCTGCGCGGGTGCTCCGGCGAGCCCAACCGCCTGCTCCGCGCCTATCACAGCGGCGCGACGGAGGACCTGGACGCCGTCGTCCGCCACGTGCTCTCGTCCCGCCAGTCGGTCGCCGTCGTGGGCTTCAGCTTGGGCGGAAACCTGACGCTGCGGTGGCTGGGGGAGCAGGCGGAGGACGTCGACGAGCGAATCGTTGCCGGCGTCGGGATCTCGGTCCCGGTCGATCTCGCCTCGTCGGCGGAGACGATGGAGGCGTGGAGCCGCCGCGTCTACATGCTCCGCTTCCTGCGGTCGCTCGGCGCCAAGACCGTCGAGAAGGCCCAGCGCTTCACGGACGCCCCCGACCCCGGCGCGCTCAGGGGCATGACCTCGTTCCGGGAGTTCGACGGCCACGTCACCGCCCCCATCCACGGCTACGACTCCGCCGACGACTACTGGCGGCGCGCCTCGGCGCTGCCGGTCCTGACCGACATCCGCGTCCCGACGCTGCTCGTCAACGCCCAGGACGACCCATTCCTGGCCTCGACCTGCTACCCAACCGACGCCGCCGCTGTCAACCCCGACTTCGAGCTGCTGGCGCCCGAGTTCGGCGGGCACGTCGGCTTCGTCCAGCCGGGCGAGACCTACTGGTCGGAGAGGGTCGCCGGCGAGTTCTTGGACGCCGCCTGGGCCAGCCGCTCGGCCCCGTCCTCGACGGCGTAGAGCACGAGGAAGCGGCGCAGCAGGTCGTCGGCGTCGGGCGTGTCGGTGAGCGCGTCGATGACGCGGTCGAACGTCTCGGCGTCCTGCATCTCGGGGTAGTGGGCGCGGTAGGCCACCAGCCGCTGGCGCTCGGTCTCGGCGTCGAGCTCGGAGTGGAACTGCGTGCCGTAGATCGGCAGGTCCCGCAGGCGGAAGGCCTGGTACGGCGCGCGGTCGTTGCGCGCCAGCTCGACGGCGCCGTCGGGCAGGACGGCCACGCGGTCCTGGTGGCCCATCTGGGTGCCGAAGGAGGGGGGGAGCGTCGAGAAGAGCGGGTCGGCGTGACCGGCGTCGGTGAGTTGGACGTGGTGCGTGCCCATCTCCGACTTGCCCGGGTCGTTGATCACCTCGCCGCCGAACGCGCGAGCGATAAACTGGTGGCCCCAGCACGAGCCGAAGAGCGGGAGCTCGCGGTCGGCGCACGCTTGGCAGACGTCGATCAGCGACGGCGTCCAGTCGTAGGTCTGGGTGACGGAGTAGGCGCCGGCGCCGCCGATCATCACGGCGTCGGCGCCGTCGAGGACCTCCGCCGTGAGCGGCTCGCTCAGCGCGTTCGTGGTCACCCACTGGTCGGCCCGGAGCCCGGACCTCGCCCGGAAGCTCTCGGCCTCCTCCGCCAGCACGGCGGGCCGCTCGCGGATCTGGATCAGGCGGACGCGCAGGCGGTCGGGGTCGGGGGCCATGTGGAGCGGGGGAGTCCAGCCTGTACGCCCGAGCCGCCGCCCGGTGCCACGCGTAATCCCGGCGCCCGGAGCCGCGTCTCCAGGTACACGTTGACCCTCTCCATTCTCTCCCCCTGACTCATGGCACAGACCCAATCCATCGTGCTCGGCGGCGGCTGCTTTTGGTGCACCGAGGCCGTCCTGAAGCCGCTCCAGGGCGTCCGGTCCGTCGTCTCCGGCTACGCCCAGGGCCACGTCCAGAACCCGACCTACCGCGAGGTCTGCTCCGGCCGGACCGGCCACAACGAGGTCGTCCAGGTGAGCTTCGACCCCGACGAGATCTCGCTCCGCGACCTGCTCACGGTGTTCATGACCACGCACGACCCGACGACGCTCAACCGCCAAGGCGCCGACCGCGGCACGCAGTACCGCTCGGGCATCTACACCACGTCCGACGAGCAGCGCGACGCGGCCCAGTCGCTCGTCGACGAGCTGGAGGCCGACGGCATCTTCTCCGACCCCATCGTGACCGAGGTCGAGCCGCTGGACGTGTTCTACCCGGCCGAGGACTACCACCAGGACTACTACGCCCGCAACCCCGCGCAGCCGTACTGCCAAGCCGTGATCGCGCCCAAGGTGTCGAAGCTGCGCGCGCAGTACCTCGACCGACTGGCGGCCTGAGGCCGAACCGCTGGGTCCTTGCCGCCCAGTGGCGCTTGTCACCGTCGCCAGTGGGGCGGGGCGAACGCAGCGAGCGCCGCCGGGGAGGTCCCGGGCGGCGCTCGCTAGCTAGACGGCGGAGCCGTCGGACGGCGGGGCCGTCTAGATGCTGAAGACGACCAACACGCCGATCCCAACGAGGGCGGCGGCGGCGGACATGGCGGCGATCAAACGATGATGCATGAGGGTAGAGGACACGAGCGAGATGCTCTGGGAACGAGTCAGGGAGCCGTTGGATTAGTTATCCACATACGGAACCCTATGACATTCGAAGGTACCCGATACGTGCCCGCACGCGCAACTCCTTGTCTCAGAAAGTTCTGGGCGGATGTGTTGGAAGCCCTCCCGACCTCAGGCGGTCCAGCTAGTTAGCCTTTCCTACCTTCAGACGATGCGAGACCTCCGCCCACTGATCCTTCTTATCGGCCTGTTTTCGAGCGCCTTAATACCGGCGCGGGCACAAGCCGTCCCGGACAGCCTCCAGCCCGCCACGGCGAGCACCGCGATGGTGTCGTCGGGGCACCCCGAGGCGAGCAAGGCGGCCTTGCGCGTCCTGAGGCAAGGGGGGAACGCCGTCGACGCCGCGGTCGCGGTCGGCTTCGCGCTGGCGGTCGTGAGCCCCGACGCGGGCAACCTGGGCGGCGGCGGGTTCATGGTCATCCGCCGGCCGGACGGGACCGCGACGACGTGGGACTTCCGGGAGAAGGCTCCGCTTGCGGCCTGGCGCGAGATGTACGCCGAGGGGGGGCGGTCGTCGCGCGTCGGCCACGCCGCGGCCGGCGTGCCGGGCACCGTCGCCGGGCTCGTCGCCGCGCACGCCGCCGAAGGCCGCTTGCCGCTGGCGGACGTGATCGCCCCGGCCATCGCGCTCGCCGAGCGCCAGTACCTCACGGGACGCAACGCGATCCTGCTCAACCGATACCGCGACGACTTCCGCCCGTTCGAGTCCACGGCGCGGTACTTCGTGCCGGCGGACGGCGGGCTGTGGCAGACGGGCCAGCGCTTCGAGCAGCCCGACTTGGCCGCCGTCCTCCGCCGCATCCAGGACCAAGGCGCCGACGGGTTCTACCGCGGCCGCACCGCCGACCTGATCGTGGCCGAGATGGAGCGCGGCGACGGCCTGATCTCGCTGGCGGACCTGGCCGGCTACCGCGCCGTCGAGCGCCCCGTCCTCACCAGCCCGTACCGCGGCCACCGCTTGCTGATGATGGGCCCGCCGGCCTCGGGCGGGATCGCGCTCGGCCAGGCGCTCCAGGCCGTCGAGCCGTACCCGCTGGCGCGCTGGGGCTTCCAATCGCCGGAAGCCGTCCACCTCACGGCGGAGGCGCTGCGCCGCGCCTTCGCCGACCGCGCGTTCTGGCTCGGCGACCCCGACTTCGTCGACGTGCCGGCCCAGGCGCTCTTGGACCCGGCCTACGTCCGCCGCCGCATGGCGACGTTCGAGATGGACCGGACGACGCCCAGCCGGACGGTCGCGCACGGCACGCCGCCGTCGCTGCCCGACGAAGGCACCGAGACGACGCACTACTCGGTCGTGGACGGCCAAGGGATGGCCGTCGCCACGACCGTCACGCTCAACGACTACTTCGGCTCCAAGGTCGTCGTCGGCGGCGCGGGCTTCTTCCTGAACGACGAGATGGACGACTTCACGACGGCGCCCGGCCAGCCCAACGGCTGGGGGCTGATCCAGGGCCAAGCCAACGCCATCGAGCCGGGCAAGCGGATGGTCTCGTCCATGACGCCAGTCATCATCGAGGACGCCCAAGGCCGGCTGTTCATGGTGGCGGGCTCGCCCGGCGGCGCCCGCATCATCTCGACGGTCTTCCAGGCCGTGACTAACGTCATCGACTTCGGCATGAACGCGCAGCAGGCCGTCGCGCTGCCCCGGTTCCACCACCAGTGGGAGCCGGACGAGCTGGAGCACGAGGGCGGCCTGCCCCCGGCCACGCTCGACGGGCTCCGCCAGCGGGGCTGGTCGCTCGACCGCCTGACCCGGTTCGGAGCCGCCAACGTCATCGTCGTCCGCTACGGCGCCGACGGCGCCCGCGCGCTGGAGGGCGGCGCCGACCCCCGCCGCGACGACGACGACGCGCGGGGGTTTTAGGGATCAGGAACCAGGCCTCAGGAAACAGGGGGGAGGTCGTACTGATTCCTAATCCCTCACCCCTGATTCCTCATGCTCGACTTTTCCCGCATCGACGCGCTGGTCTTCGACATCGACGGCACGCTGTCCGACACCGACGACCACCTGGTCACCCAGATCGCGGAGGCCATCGACCGGTTGCCGTTCCTGAGCGGGCGCCGAGCGACGTCGCTGGCGCGGAGGATCGTGATGGGCGCCGAGACCCCGATCAACGCGGCCTACGGCGTCATCGACCGTTACGGCCTGGACGACGAGCTGGCGGCGCTCAAGGACTTGCTTCAGCGCGCGCTCGACCAGCGGCACCGCTCCGAGTTGCACCCGGCCGAGGCCGCCGACGAGGACCCCCACGACATGGTGCCCGGCGTCGAGGAGATGCTGCACGAGCTGGGGGCTCGCTACCCGATGAGCGCGATCTCGACCGGCGACGAGGACCGCATCCGGGCGTTCCTGCGCTTCCACGACGTCCTCGACCACTTCTCGGCCGTCGCCGGCGCCCAGACCACGCCGCGCATGAAGCCCTTCCCCGACCCGCTGCTGTTCGCGGCCGAGGCGATGAACGTCGCGCCCGAGCGCTGCTTGGTCATCGGCGACACGACGGTCGACATGCAGACGGCGCGCGCCGGCGGCGCCCAGGCCGTCGGGGTCCTGTGCGGGTTCGGGACCGAGGACGAGCTGGTGCGCGAGGGCGCCGACGAGATCCTGGCCACGACCTCCGACCTGCTCGGCCTGCTGGCGCCGGCGCTGAGCGAGATGGAAGGCAGCGCCGACCCCACAGCCGAGCCGGACGAGGACGCCGCGGCGGGGTGATCCTGGAGCGTGGTCGGGCAGGGCGCTGAGACCGGCCCGCAGAACCCCCCGTTCGGACGCGCTCACGCCGAGGTACCCAGAATGGGGAGCAGTGCGGTCCAAACGGTCTCCCTTGGCAAGGGGGACGGTCCGCGCGGAGGCGCCGCCGACAGCGTGAAGGCGTCGGACGTTGGCAACAGAGGCGCGTCTAGAACTCCGCGCGGACGGGGGGGTAGCCGCCCCCGAGCGCAGGGGCGCCAGTCAGGCGTGACCCCTGTCAGCTCCCTGCCGCCGCCGTCACCAGTCGTTCTCCTCCTTGACTACGTCGGTCTCGACGGGCACGCGGTACTCGCCCGAGAAGCACGCGTGGCAGTAGCGGTCGCGGCTCTCGTGCGCCTCCTCGACCGCTGCCAGCATGCCCTCGACGGTGAGGTAGCCCAGCGAGTCCACGCCCAGCCACTCGGCGATGGCGTCCACGGACCCGTGCTTGTTGGCCGCCAACTCGTCCCTACTGGGGAAGTCCATGCCGTAGAAGCACGGCCACATCACCGGGGGGCTCGCCGAGCGGAAGTGGACCTCGGCGGCGCCGGCCTCCCGCACCATCCGGACCAGCTGGCGGGCCGTCGTGCCGCGCACGATGGAGTCGTCCACCATCACGACCACGCGGTCCTTGAGCACGCCCGCGACGGGGTTGAACTTGGTGCGGACGCGCTGCTCGCGCGCCGCCTGGCCGGGCGCGATGAAGGTGCGGCCGACGTAGTGGTTGCGGATCAGCCCGATGTCCAGCTTGCACCGTCGGCCGACCTTGTTCGACTCCGAGACGTAGCCGATGGCGGCGGTGTTGGACGAGTCCGGGACCGACATCACGATGGGCCGCTTCCCGCCTTTCTTCGTGATGGGGACGGGGGCGTCGTGCGCCAGCCGCTTGCCCATCTTGCGCCGGACCTTGTCGACCGTCGCCCCGAACACCTTGGAGTCGGGGCGGGAGAAGTAGACGTACTCGAACACGCACTGGCTGACGCCGTGGGGGTGCGGCATGCAGACGCCGTTGAACGCCGCCGCCGTGCCCACGCCCGACGCCTGGCCCAGCGCCGCCGCCTGGCCGACGCGCTCGACGCCGGCGCGGTCGATGACCACGATCTCGCCCGGCTCCACGTCGCGGACGTACTCGGCGCCGACGATGTCGAACGCGCAGGTCTCGGACGCGACCACCCAGGCCGGGTGCTCCCGCCCCGGCGCCGCCGGCATCCGCCCGATAGCCAAGGGTCGGAACCCGTTGGGGTCGCGCGCCGCGATCAGGGCGTCGTCGGTCAGGATCGCGAGCGAGAAGGCACCCTCACACTGGTGGAGGGCGTCCACGATTCGAGCGACCGCGCCGCTCTCCGGGCTCTGCGCCGCCAGGTGCAGGATCAGCTCGGTGTCCGAGGACGACGAGAACAGCGTCCCGCGCTCGACCAGCCGCTCCCGGATCGAGCGCGCGTTCGACAGGTTGCCGTTGTGCGCCAGCGCGAGGTGCCCCTCGCGGTCGTGCGCCACGAAGGGCTGGATGTTGGCCGGGTTCGTCGCGCTGCCCGACGTCGAGTACCGCGTGTGCCCGATGGCGGCGTCGCCCAGGAGCGTCGTCTCGAACAAGTCCTCGTCGTCGAACACGTCCAGGACCAGGCCGAAGTCCTTGTGCAGTGGCATCACCTTGCGCCCCTTGGCCTCGTCGCGCACGCTCGTCACGATCCCCGCCGATTCCTGGCCGCGGTGCTGGAGCGCGTGGAGTCCGAAGTAGGTCAGCCGGGCGGCGTCGGGGTGGTTGAACACGCCGAAGATGCCGCAGTGGTCGCGCGCTTTGTCCACAGACTTTGGGGGAGGCCGGGGGGCGGAGGTTAACGGCAAGGCTGGGCGGTTCGGCGCGCCCGCCCGCATTCTTCTCCGCTCGGCCGACTGGCGGAGCCGATCGGCGGGGCGACAAACGGCCAGCCGGAGACTGTTCGACCTCCGGCCCCCCGGCCAGCGCTCTCCATCACAGCTCGATCAGCGCGACCGCCAGCGCCACGCCCGCTGCGTCCGCGACGAGGTCGCGCCAGCAGAAGTGCGGGTCGCGCTGGCGGCGCGAGTCGGCGACCTCCTTCAGGAGCCCGAGCGCGAGCGCGGAACCGGCGGCGACCGGGACGGCCCGGCCGTCCGACAAGCCGGTCTTGTCCGTCAGCACGTACTGGCCGGACAGCGTCAGCAGGAACGAGGCGCCGACGTGCATCGCCTTGTCGCGCGCGAGCCAGTCGTCCGGCAGCGTCGTCGAGTCCCGACTGGCGGCGAATGGGGCACGTCGGCGGGCGCCTCGGCCCCGTCGATCCGGACCGCCAGCGAGGGCGCGGCGACGGGCTGGGCCTGCGCTGGGGCTGCGAGCAGCGCCAGCGCGGCGGCGACGCGGATCACGTGTCGGGCCGGAGCGTGGGGTCGACCTCGATCCGGTGGCCGTCCGCCAGCAGGGCGCGCAGGGCGAGCCCCGCGCCGCCGAACAGGATCAGCCCGGCCAGGATCATCACGATCAGCCCGCCCAGCGGCACACCGATGTAGCGGACGGACAGGCTCTGGCTAGCGGCCCCAGACGACACCGACACGATGCCGGCCTTCTCGGGCGAGAACGTGAACGAGGCCGCGCCCGGCGTGAACGTCTCGGACGTCGCCGTGACCGCGCCCGGCCGGTACGTCACCGTGACCGAGTCGACGGCTTGGTCGAACGTCACCGTCACAGGCTCGCCGCGCGTCGGGGCGTCGGGCGTCACCGACACGATGCTTTGGGCCGAGGCGCCGGCGGCGAGCGCCAGCAGCAGGAGGAGGCAGCGCATGGGTCTAGTGCTCGAAGGTGGCGATGGCGGGCTCGGCCGGCTCGGCGGCCGTCGGCTGGCGGGTGAGGTAGGCGGCCAAGCCCAGCGTCCCGACGATCCAGACCAGCGGGATCACGACGGGGAACCAGTCGACGACGCCCAGCGGAACCCCCGAGCCGTACAGGCCGGCGTCGCCGAACAGGTCGATGTACAGGTTCCACACGATCACCGTCAGCAGGATGGCCGGGATGACGAACCGGATCAACACGTCGAACCACGCGCCGAGCTTGAGCTTGGAGTTCTCGTTCACGAACGCCCGCAGGTTGCCCGCCCCGAACACCCAGCCCAAGAGCACGCACTCGATGAACCCGACGGTGAGCAGGCTGTAGCCGAACGCCCAGTGGTCCAGGATGTCGAGGAAGTTGAGGCCGACCGTCCCGTTGCCCGCCAGCCCCGGGTCCACGATGAACGGCAGCGTCGAGATCAGCGAGCCGATCACGCCGGGCACGGCCACCATCGTCAGCGCCTTGGTGCGCTCGATGCCCAGCTTGTCGATCAGCGCCGACGCCATGCCCTCGACCAGCGAGATCGCGCTCGTGATGCCGGCCATCACGATCAGGAAGAAGAACGCGAACCCGAACAGCTTGACCGCGAACGGGAACGCCGCGATGCCCTGGGGGATGGCGAAGAACGACAGCGACAGCGTGGAGCCGGCGGGGTTGAGCGACAGCGCGAACAGCATCGAGAAGATGGCGATGCCGGCGATGTACTCGAACCCGCAGTTGAGCAGGCTCACCATGAACGAGTTGGTGACCTGGTCGGAGTCCTTGGGGAGGTAGCTCGCGTAGGCCGTCATGGTCCCCAGGCCCAACGACAGCGAGAAGAACATCTGGCTGAAGGCGCCCTTCCAGACGTCGGGCTGGCTGATGCCGGCCAGGTCGGGCGTGAACAGGTACAGCGCGCCGTCGACGCCGCCGGGCAGCGTCAACCCGCGGACGACCAGGATCAGCATGAACACCCACATCAGCGGGACGGCCACGCGGACCGTCTTCTCGATGGTCTCCGTCCCCTTGACGAGGGCGAACAGCGTGATCCCCCAGATCAGGACCGCCGCGATCATCGGCCACCACGTCGCGAGCAGGCCGAAAAAGTAGACCTGCGCGTTCGGGCCGGCGCTGGGCTCCAGGAACGGCTCGAAGGGCGCCGTCGCGCCGGGCTCCAGCAGCCCGAACACGGCCCCGACCATCATGCACAGCGCCCAGCTCAAGAGCGCCACGTAGTACATCGTGATGAAGAGCGCGCTCGCCAGCGACCACCACCCCACGAACTCGCCCTTCTTGCCCACCACGCTCGACAGCGCCATCGGGAAGCTCCGCCCGGTCATCGTCCCCAGGCTGAACTCGGCGATCATCACCGGGATGCCGAGCGCGAACAGCGCGATGAAGTAGGGGACGTAGAACGCGCCGCCGCCGAACTGGTAGGCGTTCGAGGCGAAGAACACGATGTTGCCCAGCCCGATGGCCGACCCGCTGGCGGCGAGCACGAAGCCGAGCTTGGACGACCAGAGTCCGCGCGAGACGCCGTCGGCGCCGTCGTTGGGGGTGGGGGAGGGGTCGGCCACGAGCGCTACGTACGGGAAGGGCCGGTGAAGCTACGGCCGGCCGGCCGCGCCGTCCGCCAGTCGGCCGTCGGCGCGCAAAATGGCGCGGACGATCTGCAACCGGTCCGGGAACGAGAACGCCGAGCCTGGGGCGTCCGCCTCCGCGTTGAGCGCGAACACGGCCGTCCCGCCCGGGCCCTCGACCCAGCCGACGAGCCAGCCCAGGTCGGGTTCGCCGTCGCGCAGGCCCCAGCCGGTCTTGCCCAGCACGCGCGTCCCAAGCGTGTCCACCAGCACCGGCATCATGCCGCGGACGGTCTCCTGCACGTCCGCTCGGAACGCTAGTCGGCCGCCGTGCAGCCGCTCGATAAACTCGACCTGCTCGTCGGCGGAGACCCGGAGCGACTGGTCGAGCCAGAACAGGCCGACGTCGGGCCCGACCTCGGAGTTGCCGTAGGGCTCGCGCCCGAACGACTGGCGGTAGCGGTCGCGGCCGACCGTGCGGGCGACGCGTTGGTAGAGCCAGACCGTCGAGTTCTGGAGCCCGTCGCGCAGCGACTGGTCCTGGTTCCAGGCCGGCAGGAACCGCTCGGCGCCGTCCCAGGCAAACAGCGAGTCGGGGTCGCGGACGACGCCGGTTTCGAGCGCTACCAGGGCGTTGTAGACCTTGAACGTCGAGGCCGGCAGCATCCGCTCGGACGCCCGGGCTGGGTTGTAGCGCTGGGTCTGCCCGGTCTCCAGGTCGCGCAGCACGAACGTCCCGACGGCGCCCACGGCGTCGAACGCGCTCGACCAGTCCGTCCGCTCGGCGTCCGCCGGTGCGACTGGCGGAGCGCTCGGGCGGGGGGCGCAGCCGGCGACGACCAGCGCCAGGGCCAGGACCCTCGTCACGACTCGTCCGGTTCGGGCTCGGGCAGGAGCTCGATCCGGACGTCCACGATCCGGTTCTCCTCGACCGTCTCGACCACCAGCCGCAGGCCGGCGAACTCGACGGCGGCGCCGGGCTCGGGGATCTCGCCCACCAGGTCCAGGATCAGCCCGCCCAGCGTCTCGAAGTCGAACTCCTCGGTCGCCAGCTCCACGCCGACCGTCTTGGCCACGTCGTCCAGGTCCACGCGCGCCTCGGCGCGGTAGACGCCCGGCTCGACGGGGTGGATGAGGTTCTCGTGCTCCGGCCCGTCGAGCTCGTCCCGGATCTCGCCGACGACCTCCTCCAGCAGGTCCTCCAGCGTCACCAGCCCGGCCGTGCCGCCGTACTCGTCGACCGCGATCGCCATGTGCGTGCTCGACTGCTGGAAGTCGGCCAGCATGTCGTCGAGCGTCTTGCCCGGGGGGACGAAGAGGGGCTTGCGAGCGAGCGCGGCCCAGTCGGGCGTGTCGCCGTCGCCCTCGAGCGTGGGCAGCAGGTCCTTGGCGTAGACCACGCCGAGCACGTTGTCGAGGTGCTCCTGGTAGAGCGGGAAGCGGCTGTGGCCGGTCTCGCGGATCAGGTCGAGCGCCTCCTCCAGCGACGCGTCCGACGACAGCGCCTTGACGTCGACGCGGCTCACCATGACGGCCCGGACCGTCGTCTCTCCGAACTCCACGATGGAGTGGATCAGCGCCCGCTCCTGCTCGCCGATCGAGCCCTGCGCCTCGCCCACGTCGGCCATCGACTTGATGTCGTCCGACGACAGCGGCTCGGCCTGGACGCGGACCTGGTCCTGGACCGCCGTCGCGAGCCCGGCCAAGAGATCCGCCAGCGGGGAGACGAACCGGACGAGGGGGCTCAGGAAGCCGGCGACGCGCTGGGCGAACGCGACGGGCTGCCGACTGGCGATCAGCTTGGGCGCGATCTCGCTCGTGATGAGCAGGATGAACGTGAGCCCGACGACGTTGACGGCGAGCGTGGCGAGCGGGCTCCAACCGTACGCCTGGGCCGCGCCCAGCATCAGCTGCGTCGACAGGATCGCCGCGCCCACGTTGACGACGGTGTTCAGCAGCAGGATCGCCGCGAGCAGGCGGCGGGGCCGCTCCAACAGCCGCAGCACGCGGTCGGCGGGGGCCGAGGGCGTCTCGCGCAGCGTCTCGCGGTCGCCGGAGGAGAGCGAGAACAGCGCGACCTCCGAGCCCGAGAACAGCCCCGAGAGCACCAGGAGCAGCACGAACACGCCGATCTGCGTCGCCAGGCCGAGGGGGCCGGGGAGCGTGTCCTGGAGCAGGGCCGCGAGGGCCAGACTAGAAGCGGGGTCCACGGGGGGGGGACCGGGTGGGACAGGCCGGGGCGCGGGCCTCCGGACGCGAGCGCGAATGATACGGGCGCCGCGGCTGGGAAGGTCCAAACGCACGGCGGGCGGCTCGGTGAAGAGCCGCCCGCCGCGTACGTCGTCAGGCCGGAGCCTTAGCGGGTGCCGCTAGAACGGCAGGTCGTCGTCGTCGGGCGCCCAGTCGTTGCCGCCGCCCTGCTGGGCCGGGGCGGCCTGGCGCGAGCCGCCGCCGTTGTTGCTGGACCGCTGGGGGCGCGAGGGCGCCGACTGGTCCATGTTGCCGAAGTCGTCGTCGGAAGAGCTGCGGTTGTAGTTGCCGCCGCCGCCGCCGCCGTTGTCGTCGCGGCCGCCGAGCATCTGCATCTCGCGCGCCTTGATCTCGGTCGTGTACTTCGTGTTGCCGTCCTTGTCCTCCCACTGCCGCGTCTGGAGCTGGCCCTCGATGTAGACCTGGCGGCCCTTCTTGAGGTACTCGCCGCAGATCTCGGCGAGGCGCGCCCAGGCGACGATCCGGTGCCACTCGGTGTTCTCGACCTGGTTGCCGTCGCGGTCCTTGTAGGACTCCGAGGTCGCCAGCGAGAAGTTGCAGACGGCCGTGCCGCTGCCGGTGTACCGGATCTCGGGGTCGGAGCCCAAGTTGCCGACGAGGATGACTTTGTTGATTCCGCGTGCCATGAGGCTGGGGGGTGTGGAGGGATCGCCTCCGGGTATAGGAGTCCGTCCCGCGGGTGTGCGGGACCGTTCGTAGAGCACTGGCGGCGCGTGTGAGCGACCGCCAGCCGCGCAGGATAGGCACCCGGCCGGAGCCCGGTGTAACCTCCACGTCCTCGAGAATCTACCGCGCGCCTGTGCCATCGTCTCGTCACACCGATTTTCCGTACGACATCGCCGATCTGGGGCTCTCCGACGCCGACCGCGACGCGGGGCACGCCGAGGTCTACCGCGACTTCGTCGCCATCGTCCACCGCCTGCGCCGCGAGTGCCCGTGGGACCAGGAGCAGACGCACGACAGCGTCGACCACCTCACCATCGAGGAGGCCTACGAGCTGGTGGACGCCATCGACGCCGGCGACCCGGCCGAGATGCAGAAGGAGCTGGGCGACCTGTTCCTGCACGTGCTCTTCCACGCCCACATCGGCATGACCGAGGGCACGTTCGACATCGGCGACGTGATGCGGGCCGAGATGACCAAGCTGGTGCGGCGCCATCCCCACGTGTTCGGGGACGAGGTCGTGGGCGGGACGGGCGACGTGCTCCGCAACTGGGAGGCGATCAAGCGCGCCGAGCGAGCCGAACGGGGGGAGGCCGAGGTGCCGCCGTCGGCGCTGGACGGCGTGCCCGACGCGCTGCCGGCGCTGCTGCGCGCCGAGCGCGTCCAGGAGAAGGCCGCCGCGGTCGGCTTCGACTTCCCCAGTGCCCAGGACGCGTGGGCGAAGGTCGAGGAGGAGTCGGCCGAGGTGCTGGCGGCCCAGACCGACGACGCGCTGGAGGACGAGCTAGGCGACTTGCTGTTCGCCGTCGTCAACTACGCCCGGCTGCGCGGGGTCGTGCCGGAGACGGCGCTGCGCCGGACGACGGCGAAGTTCAGCCGCCGCTTCCGCGCCGTCGAAGCCGGACTGGCGGCGCGCGCCGACGCCTCGCCCACGGCGCCCGCCAGCCTGGAGGAGATGGACGCGCTGTGGGATCAGGCCAAACGGGCTGAGTAGCCCTGTCTGCTAACGAAGCTTGCGGACGATCATCCATTCGACCGGCCGCACTTCGGGCACGAGCTCCAGCCCCGCTGATTCCAGCAGCTCGGCTCGGAGGGCATCAACGGCGGAGGCCGACATGGTGCGCAAATCGAAGTCGATTTGGTCGGCGTCGAACTCCATCCGCACGTCGTACCGACCACCGAGTCCAGTTTCATCGATAACCACGTGGTCCAGCGCTCCGCTCAATGCGCGGGCGAGCTCGCCGGAGTCGCTGGATTCGGCATAGAACGTCTGGTCCATGGCCCCAGAGCGGTACCGCCCGCCTTCGGCGGCCTCCGTGAGACGAGAGGCATCGGCGACCTGGAGGACGTAGGTGACGGTCGGGCGAGTCTGGAGGCTGATCTCCAGGTCTAGCGCCTCGGAGAGCCGCTGGCGGAGGAACGGGCCGAACTCCGGCCGTGAGAGATCGGGCTGCACCATCCGAACGCGGACCATCCGGCTCAGTATGCCACCTCGGTCTTCGGTCAGCCGTCGTCGCATCGGGGACGGGATCGGGTCTTCGCCAAACGAGAAGTCAGCGGTCCACGACATCCCGAGGACCTGTCCAAGCGTCGTCCCACGCGTCATGAGGCGGCCCTCATCCATTTGGGCGCCCATCCCGTCGCCGATTTGGGGTTCGCCCTCCAGCCAACTCGCCTCGAAGACCGGGGTGTCGGGCATCGCCGCCAGCCGAGCGCGGCTCTGGGCGACCTGTTGGTCTACCGCGGCGCGGGCGTCGAGCGAATGGGGCTGGGCGCTGGCGGCGGCCGCGAGCAGGAGGAGGGCGAGGGCGGCGCGCATGGGTTTCGCAGGCAGAGGAGGCCCAAGGATAGGCGGTCCGTCCCCGTCCGCCAAACGTGCTGTCGCTCGCGTGCCGCAGCGCCCGCCTGATGTTGGGGAGGCCGCCAGAACCGACGGGTCAAACGACCCCATGTTTGAGGCCGCCGACTACGCTCCAGCCCGAACGAGATGGACGCGCTGTGGGAGGCCGCCAAAGCGGGCGAGCGGCGCTAGACCGGCAGCGCGACGCCCAGCAGCGCCTCGGCCTGCGCGACTGTCGGCACGGTCGTGAGGTCCGGCCGGACCGGCGGGCGTGCGCCTGGAGGATCAGGACGAGCCCCGCCGTCACGTCGTCGCGCGTGATGACGATGGAGTCGCCGGCATCGCCGGCCTCCTCGAAGCGAGCCTCCTGCGCCAGCATCGTCGTCATGTGATCGGGCGAGAAGTCCAGGCTCGTCACGGCCCGCATGTCCCACACCGGGCGGAAGCCGCCCCGCCAGTCCGGGTGCGCGACCAACTCGGCGGCCGCGGTCACGACCTCGACTCCGTCCACGGCGCCTGCCATGCGGACGACCGCGATCCCGTGCTCGGGTGACAAGGTGATCGCGTGCGGCATGGGTCGTGCGGTCCTACAGCGCCTCCTTGGTGCTGGGGAGCCGGTCGCCGGCGGGGTCGCGGTCGACGGCCTGGCGGAGCGCCCGGGCGGCGGCCTTGAAGAGGGCCTCGATGCGGTGGTGGTCGTTCTTGCCTCGCAGGACGTCCAGGTGCAGCGTCATCCGGGCGTGCTCGGCGACCGACCACCAGAAGTGCTCGACCAACTCCGTCGAGAGGTCCCCGACCGACTGGCGGTCGAAGCGAGCGCCGAAGACGAGGTAGGCGCGGCCCGACAGGTCGACGACGGCGCGCGCGAGCGCCTCGTCCATCGGCACCAGCGCGGAGCCGTAGCGCGTGATGTAGGCCTTGTCGCCCAGCGCCTGGTTCAGCGCCTGGCCCAGGCAGATCCCGACGTCCTCGACGGTGTGGTGGTCGTCGACGTGCAGGTCGCCGGTGGCCTCGACCGTCAAGCCGAAGCGGCCGTGCCGCGCGAACAGGTCGAGCATGTGGTCGAGGAAGCCGACGCCGGTGCGGTTGGCGTAGGTCGGGGCGTCGGCGTCGAGGTCGAGCGCCAGTCGGACGGTGGTCTCGGCGGTCTGGCGCTCGACGAGCGCGGAGCGGGGGGCGAGGTCGGGCATGGCGCAAGCTAGGGCGGATCCCGGCCGGGGGGAGCCCGGCGCCGGGGCGGGCTCCGTAGCTTGCCCGGCCACCCCGAGAGACCCATGCGCCGACTGCGACTCCTCCCCCTCGCCGCCGTCCTGCTCGTCGCCGGCTGCGACTCCGGCTCCGAGCCCGGCCCGCCGGTCCGCGCCGAGATCAGCCAGATCGCTGTCCTTGACGTGCCGCTCGTGGACCCCGAGAGCGGCGACCGCTGGGACGGGAGCAGCGACGGCGACGTCTACTTCCGGCTGTACGACGCGGACGTCGACTTCCGCGCCGACATCGGCGGCGACCGGTTCAACGCCCGCGACGACGGCAACGCTCAGGCGCGGAACTCGGCCGAGCCGTGGTACAACGACGTCGACGTCCAGGACCTCCCGTTGGTCTGGGACGTGAACGGGCCGTACGAGGTGCGCGACCTGCTCGACCCGCTGTACGTCGGGCTGTTCGACTACGACGCCAGCAACGCCGACGACCCGATGGGCGAGACCGAGGTGTTCGTGCTCGACGACTTCGCCCCGTCCGTCGTGACCGACCGGCCGCAGATCATCACGCTGAGCGGTGCCGGTCTGGGCGGCCAGGACGTCCGGGTGTCGATCACGGTCACCTTCCGCGACTAGCCGCCCGACGGGCGCCCGGGCTCGCCGGGAGTCCCTGACAGCCCAGGTGTCAGCGGAGGCGCTGCATCTTGGTCCCGCCCCCTGCCCCCGACCCCGTGACCGCCACCGCCAGCGCCGACCTCGGCACCCGCGCCGACGACGTGCGGGCGGCGCTGCAGCGCTTCTTTGGGTTCCCGGACCTCCGGCCCGGCCAAGCCGCCGCGCTGGCGCCGGTCCTCGACGGGCGCGACGCCTTGGTGGTGATGCCGACGGGCGCCGGCAAGAGCCTGGTGTACCAGCTCGGCGCCTTGCTCCAGCCCTCCGGCACGACCGTCGTGGTCTCGCCGCTGATCGCGCTGATGAAGGACCAGGTGGACGCCCTGCGCGCCCGCGGCATCGCCGCCGAGTACGTCAACTCGTCCCAGACCGCCGACGAGCAGCGCGACGTGCTCGACCGGATGCGCCGGGGCGAGCTGACGCTGGTCTACGCCGCGCCCGAGCGCTTAAGGCTGGCGTCGTTCCAGCGGTCGCTGCGCGAGGCCAACGTCGCGCTGCTGGCCGTCGACGAGGCGCACTGCGTGAGCCAGTGGGGCCACGACTTCCGGCCGGACTACCTCGCGCTCGCCTCGGCGC
Source organism: Rubricoccaceae bacterium (assembly GCA_963789285.1). GTDB lineage: Bacteria > Bacteroidota > Rhodothermia > Rhodothermales > Rubricoccaceae > Rubrivirga. The sequence continues at coordinate 573,133 of CAWBJZ010000002.1, read as the reverse complement.
GGCGCGCGATGGGCGACCCGCCGTGCGTCGCGCTCACGGCCACGGCCACGCCGCGCGTCCAGGGCGACATCGCCGACCAGCTCGACCTGCGCGACCCCGTCCGGCTGGTGACGGGGTTCAACCGGCCCAACCTGACGTTCGAGGTCAAGACGACGTCGACGGCCGAGCAGAAGCGGCGCGTGCTGGGCGACTTCCTGCGCCAGCACGAGGGCCAAGCCGCCCTGATCTACGTCGCCACGCGGAAGGACTGCGAGGCGCTGGCGCAGTTCGTCCGCGACGAGGTCGGGCGGCCGTGCGAGGCCTACCACGCCGGCCTGCCGGACGCCGAGCGCGCCCACGTCCAGGAGCAGTTTATCGGCCGGCGGCTCGACACCGTCGTGGCCACGAACGCCTTCGGCATGGGCGTCGACCGCGGCGACGTCCGGTTCGTGGCGCACTGGTCGATCCCGTCCAACCTGGAGGCGTACTACCAGGAGGCGGGGCGCGCGGGGCGCGACGGCGAGCCCGCGACGGCGCTGTTGCTCTACGCGCCCCAGGACCGCCAGCTCAAGGAGTGGTTCATCGAGCAGGGCGCGCCCACGACCGACGACCTGCGCAAGGTGTGGTCCTACGTCAAGCGCCAGCCCGAGGCCGACGACGAGTCCGACGCCGACTTCGTCCTCCGCATGGCGGACTCGCTGTCGGTCCACGCCTCGCGGCTGCCCAACGTGCTGAGCCGGCTGGTCCGGTCGGGCTCGCTGGCGGAGCGGTCGGGCGGGGTCGGGAGCCGGTGGGTCGCCCAGGAGTGGGACGCGCGCGGGGTCAAGCAGGCGTTGTCGTCCATCGACAAGCACCGCGACGACCAGTCGGCGAGCCTGCTCGGCATCGTCCGCTACGCGCAGTCGTCGGACTGCCGGCGGCGCACGATCCTGGACCACTTCGGCGACGACGCCACGTTCGACCTCCCGCCCGACGCGTGCTGCGACGCCTGCAAGACGCAGCAGCGCTTGACCAACCGCGCGCCGGACGAGATCCCGGAGTGGGACGAGATCCCGATGGCGTCCCGGGTCGCGCTCGGCTTGTTGGACGCGGTCACGCGGATGCGCTGGCCCGTCGGCCGGCTGACGCTGTCCAAGATCCTGGCGGGCTCGAAGGCCAAGGGGATGGACAAGTACGAGCGGCACCCGTACTACGGCCGGCTCCAGACGGTCGGCCAGGGGTCCATCGACAAGATCTACAAGGAGCTGCTGCTCAAGGGCTACCTCCGCATCGGCGGCGACGAGTACCCCGTCGTCGAGCTGACGCCCATCGGGGAGCAGGCGCTGGCGCACCGCGAGGCCATCGAGGTGTCGGTCCCGGCCTTCGGCGCGTCGGGCAGCCGCAAGCGCTCGCCGTCGGCCGTGGTCTCGGACGACCTCGCGCCGGAGGACGAGGTCCTGTTCGAGCGGCTCCGCCAGTGGCGCATCGAGCAGGCGACCGAGCGCGGGGTCCCGCCCTACGTGGTGTTCAACGACCGGACGCTGCGGGCGATCGCGTCGGCGCGGCCGGAGACCGAGGCCGAGATGCTGGCGGTCTCGGGCGTCGGACCGGCCAAGTGGGAGCAGTACGGCGCGGACGTGCTGGGCCTGGTGGCCGAGGTGGGCTGACCGTCTACACGTTTCGGGTTGGCCCCTCGTGCCGCGAGCTGTGCGGCAGAACCGTTAGTCCGCGTGCGCCGGCCGGCGTGGGGACGTGCAGGCCCGGAGGAACATCGGTGCCGCGCTCGACTGGCGGCCCGCGCCGGCGGAAAGGTCTGCCGGTCGTCGACGGCTCGGCGCCCGTCCGCGACCGGAGGGTTCGGCGCCCCGTGCCGGGCGGCGCGCGCGGACCCGCCGTTGCAGGCGGACCGGCGGCGGCGATCCCACCCAGGTTCGGGGCGCCGGCAGGGCGGTGTAGCTTCGGACGAGCCTCAGCGGCTGCCGGCCGCTGAGACTCGCCCGCCCGTTCCACAGCTCTGGTTTTCACGGCCCGACTGCGACCGGTGTTGCCTTGGTGCCGCTGACTGCGGCTATACCCACCGCATCCAACCTCGTCATCCCCGGTTTCGCCATGCGTGCCCTCTTGATCCTCCTCATCGTCGTTTCGGGCTGCGCCCCGGGTCTCCGGGGAGGGGCTGAGCCCGATGAGGGGCCCCGTTACACGGTCTTCGATGCGTTTGGGACCGGGTGGGGCGCGCAATACTACGGCACCCGCATCAACCCCGTCCCCCAACGATCCGGGCCGCCAGTCTCGTTCGACCTCGTCCTCTTCTACCCGAGCGCGGGGCTTGTGGTGCCAAGTAGCCAGTCCGAGATCGCGGTTTGGATCCGGCCTGGTGCGGGGGTGGCGGCGGCGCTCGAACTCGGGGGCGCGCTCTCCCTCAATATCGACGGCTCGGCGGAGATCGCCGCAGGCGCTTTGGAGGGGAGGCTCGGGGACATGCTCGGCGCCTCCCATCCGCTGGGGGGCTCCAAGGCGTTGAGGCCCCTCGCCAGGGGCCAGCATGAGGGGAAGCTGTACCTGCTCGATCGCTCCGCGGTGCGGCAGCTGAAGTCGGCGAGCGAGGTCCGGTTCGAGGTCCTAGGCGGAGCGGTGGAGGTCGAGGGTCAGCTGAGACCGGAGAACCTGGCGGTCGTCCAGCGCTTCCTGGGGGAGCCTCGCGTGATCCGATTCTGGCCGACCCCGTGGCGGGCCTACTAGCGCGAGGTCTCACTGCGCCGCAGGACACGCCGCTGCACGCCGACGACAGGCGCCAGCGGCCTTGGCTCCGGGTGGGGCCGGCGCTTACGTTGCCCGTCTGAACCCTCCGCGCCTCAGCCTCACACGGCTGAACGTCCGCCTGTTCTGCGGCTTCTAGAGCTTGGCGTGATGACTCCGACCGGCGCCGAGACTCCCGCAGAGCCCGCCTCGGCACCGGGGCGGTGGGACTGGCTCCCGAAGGCCCGGTGGTTCGCCGCCGAGTTCCTCGTCGTCGTCCTCGGCGTGCTCGCCGCCGTCGGCATCAACGCGTGGTGGCAGGGGCGGGAGGACGCCGCGACGGAGGCCGCGTACCTCCGCCAGATCGCCCAGGACCTCGACGCCACCGTCGCCGTCATGGACGGCCTGGACGCCACGCTCGCGCCGGCGGAGCGGGCCGGGGACCTCCTGTTCGAGAGCTTCCGCAAGGCCGACGCCCTCCCCGCCGACTCCGTCCTCGTGCTGGTCAGCGCCGCGAGCCGGATCTCCGACGCCCGCCCCGCGCTCGGCACCATCGAGGCCCTCGTCTCCACGGGCGACCTCGCGCTGATCGGCGACGACTCGCTGCGGGCGTCGATCCCCGCCTACCTCGAGCAGCAGCGGACTTGGCTGGACCGGCAGGGCGTGCTCTTCGGCCGGGCCTTGGACAACCTCCGGGCGCTCCAGCCCCACGTCGACGTCTCCGAGGCCGACGCCGCCATGGTGGCCGGCGGCGGGTCGCTCCGGGTCCCCCGGCCGGGGATGCGCGGCCCCGACTCCGTGACGGCGTCCCGGCCGCCGTTCCCATTCGACGCCGAGCGCTTCCGGCGGGACCGGGACGCCTACGACGCCGTGGTCTGGATGGCGTACTTGCAGATGCAATCGCGGGGCGTCCGGCGCCGGATGGCCTCCACGGCGCGTGAGCTCCGCCAGCGCGTCGAGGCCGCGCAGGAGCGATGAGCGGCCCTGATCCGCAGAACCCACCGCGCAATGACTCATGCGAACACGTCCGCGCTCGGCCTAGTCGCGAGTCGCGCCCACCATGTCCCGACTCCCGAGCGCTGTCCGCCAGTCGCGCGGAGCTGGCGGTCGTCGTCGGGGCGAGCTCGTGGCTAATCCGCCGTCCGCGGAGGGCAAGAAGCGTGGCGTGGGTCGGCTAGACTCCGAGTTGAGAGCGGCGCCCGCGACGGTTGGTCACGGGGCCTGCTGAGGCGGGCGGGTCATCCCCCAGTAGAGGTGCGCACTGGGCACTCGGCGCTCGCCAGTGACTTCGAACCCGTGGCGTCGGTAGTACGGGAGGTTGGACGGCGTCGACGTCTCGAGGTAGATCGCCTGCCGGTGGTGGTCGGCGTGGGCGAGCATGGGCGCCATGAGGCGGGTGCCGAGGGCCCGCCCCTGCGCCTGGGGCTCGACGCCGAGCAAGAGGAGGTACCAGTGGCCGGGCGGGGCGGCGTCGCGGCGCAGCGCGTCGATGGAGTCGGAGAGCGCCTTGAGCCGCCACGTCGCCGCCAGCCCGAACCGGCGGGGGAAGCCGAGCGCGCCCGCCCTCACGCCGGACGCCAGTCCGACCGACCGCCCGGGCTCGACCCAGACCGACTGCCCGGCCCCGTCGTCGGCGACGTACACCCGGCCGCCGCCGAACCCCAGACGCGGCACCAGCACGCCGTAGTACCACCGCAGCGCCTGGCGCCGCTCGTCAGGGTCCGGCCACAGGTAGGCGCTGGCGGAGTCGGCGAAGAAGGCGCCGCTCATGGCCTGGCCCAGCCGCTCGGAGTCGTAGCTGGCGGCCGTCGCGCGCGTGATCCCGGGGAGGTGGGGGGGCACCGGGCTAGACCAGGCGCCCGGCGCGCAGCGACCGCTCGAGCCACTGGCGCTTCTTGCCGAGCGCGACGACCGAGGCGTCGGCCTGGGCCTGGCCGCGGCTCTGCTGCTTCCACGCCGCGTGGACCTGGCGGACCGAGACGCCGGCGGCGTAGCCCAGCTCCTTGGCGAGCTCGGCGCACGCCTGCCGCAGCTCGCGCTCGCGCGCGGCCATGTCGAGCGCGACCGGCCGAACCTGCTGCCGCGGCACGTCGCGGTGGAACTGGTCGGCGGCGCGGTAGCCGGGCATCTGGTCGAGCGACAGCGTCTGGCTCGTCCCTTGGCGGACCGTCGTCAGCTCCCAGACCGACGCCGTGGTCGGCTCCGAGGTGGGCCCCTCGCCGCCGCCCGCGCCGCCCTTCGACTTTTTGACGCCGACGACCTCCTCGGCCGCGATCCAGCGCAGCGTCTCCGCCACGTCGGAGTCGTCGGCGGCGTACAGGTCGCAGCGGTTGGCCTCCTCGGGCCACTGCGGCACGTAGCGCATCCCCCGGAACACCTGCTGCATCGTCTTGCCGACGGCGCGCACCAGGTCGGCCTTGACGAGCACCGAGATCGGCTTGATGTCGGTGCCCTCGCCGATCATGTCCACCTGGACCATGACGTCGATCTCGCCCTCGCGGTAGGCCCGGAGCCGCTCGGCGCGGTCGGCCGCCGGCACGTCCTGGCCGATCCGCGCCGACGACACGTCGGGGTACTGGCGGCGCACGTAGGCGTGGATGGCCCGGGCGTGGGCGTTCGACATCCCGATGATCAGCATCTGGTGGTCGCGGTAGCCCGACCAGCTCCCGGACCTCGCCATCGCGCGCGCCAGCTGGCCGCGCTTCTGGGCGTAGCGCTCGAACGCCGGGCCGAGCAGCGTTTCCAGGTACACCTCGTGGAACCGCAGCTTGCGCCGGGCGAGGTAGGTGTCGAGGTCCTTCGACGCCTCCGGATCGTCGCGCAGCTGGGAGAGCGAGATCTCGACGCGCTCGCCGGTGTCGGTGTGCACCATGCCGACGGTGTAGTCCACGACGTGGGCCTCGACGCGCTTCAGGATCTGGCCTTCGGCGTGCGCCTCCCGCATCCCGACCTCGTGGAGGGCGTCGTAGTACTCGAACCCCTCGGCGTCGGTCGTGACCGGGACGCCGAACAGGCTCTTGCTGTCGCCCCTAAGGGGCGTGCCGCTCAGCGCGACCGACGCCGCGTGGGGGAACCGCTCGATGGCGCGCGCCCACGTCCCGTCGTGCGCCAGGTGGTGGACCTCGTCGAAGATGAACAGCGCCCGCGACTGGCGGCAGAACTCGACCAAGGCGTCGTTGCCCCGGTCGCCCGAGGCGTACTGGTAGGTGGTCACCACGACCTCGGTGTCGAGGTTCTTGAGGAAGACGCGGTCGCTGTCGGCGGCGCAGTAGCTGACGGGCTCCTGCCCGAGCCAGTGGAACACCTGCGCCAGCTCGTCGGCGTCGGCGTACTGGTCGCGCAAGTTGCCCCTCGGCACGAACACCACCAGGCGGTCGCACAGGCCCATCGCGCGCGCGACGACGTAGGCCGAGAGCGCGGTGATGGTCTTGCCGTAACCGGGCACGAACACGCCCAAGGCGTTCCGCTCGGTCGTGCGCAGCATCTCGGCCCACCGCTCCAGGAACACCCGCTGGCCCTCCCGAAACGCGAACCCCTCGCGCAGGCGGACGCCAGGGAGCGGCGAGACGCGCGGGGCGTCCGGTGCCGGGGGCAGCGGGCGGGCGGGGGAGGACAACGGGCGATCTGCGGGGGGGCGCAAGGTACCGACGTCGGGGCGGCGCTCGGGCGCACGCAGGCGGGGCCCGAGCCTAGGGTTTGCCCTGAGCCGACGACGACGGGCTTCAGGCAAGCGGAGTCCTGGCCGATGGCTTCTCTCCCGACCGTTAGCCAGCTCCTGCCGTTCCGCCCATGTCCGCGTCCCCGCGCCCCCTCCGCCAGTTGGTCTACGGCTCCGCCGCGAGCCAGCCCATCACCGACGACGACCTCGTCCAGATCCTGCGCGCCAGCCGCCGCAACAACCGGGCGGTCGGCGTCACCGGCGCCCTGCTCTACGCCGACGGCAACTTCCTCCAGGTCCTGGAGGGGGAGCCCTCCGCCGTGGACGGCGTCTACCGCCGGGTCCAGAAGGACGCGCGCCACCGGGGCGTGCTCACGATGTACGACGCCCGGACGCCCGAGCGCGCGTTCCCCGACTGGTCGATGGGGTTCATCGACCCGAACGGGTTGTCCCCCGGGGACCAGGAGGTGGCGCGCTCGCTCCACGACCTGACGGCCCCGAGCCCCGGCGCCGCGCGACGCCTGATGGGCTCGTTCCGGGCCATGATGCCCGGCGTGCGGACGGCGGTTAGCACGTAGGCGCCCCGCCACTGGCGGCAGCGACCGCCAGCGGGGAGGAGCCGGCCGGAGCCGCTCGCCGCGTCATGGGGCGGCCGAGCGCGAGAACCGGGCCTGCAGGACGCCGTCGTACCGGGAGGCCTCGTAGCGGACGAGTCCGACCTCCTCGCTCCAGTACTCGACGCCCAGCGCGCCTTCAGCGTTGGGTAGGGTCGGGCCCTCGATCACGACGGTGTCGAAGGTCCCCGCCGGGACCGTGACGCGCTCCGCGCGGACGGCGCGGTAGTACAGCGGGCTCCGGGAGCAGTCGCCCCACACGTCCAGCGCCCCGCTGGCGCGGGTCGGCACGCGCAGGAACGTCAGCGGGCCGTCCGGCGACGCCCGGCGGAGGCCGGGGTCGGGGCAGTCGTGCAGCACCGTCACCGTCAGGCCGTCCGCGCTGGCGCCGATGTCCTGGCCCCTCAGCGGCAGCCGGGCCTCGGAATCGAACCGGGACTCCGCGCTGGGGAACCCGACGTCGGACCAGCGGACGCCCCGGCCGGTGTACCCGTATCGGCCCGAGTCCGTGATCCGCATCTCGACGGCGCGAGCCAGCGACGCCGGTCGGCCGAACGGGAGCGCGCGGCCGGGGCCGGTCACGGACAGCGTGTCTGGCCCGGGCTCGTAATCGAACGTCGCGACGGCGCCGGGCTGGGCCCACGCCGGCCCGTCGCCGCTGCCCGCGTCGCAGCCGGCCAGGAGCAAGACGGAGAGGAAGAGGGCGCGCATGAACGGGCAGGGGGGAGGTCGCAAGATGGCCGCCAGCGCGGCCCCGGTCGTAGTGCGAACGGACTACCCCGCTCCCCTACATCTCCCTCCTGTCGTCCTCGGGCGACTGGTCGGGGTAGTCGCCGTCGGGGTTGATCTGGGCCGAGACCCACCGGCGGCCCCGCAAGCGGAGCTGGGCGGCGACCTCGTCGCCCGAGAAGTACGCCTCGGCGGGGATCACGACGCGCTCGCGCGAGCCGTCCGCGAACGTGAACTCGACCGTCGTCGGGAGCACGATCTCGCCCCGGTTCTCGACCATCACGACGGCCGTGCCGGCGTCGGGTCCGTCCGCCAGGTCGAGGGCGACCTCCATGCCGGTGATGGCCTGGTCGAACTGGCCGGTCTGGTAGAACCACCCGCGCCAGAACCAGTCGAGGTCCTCGCCGGTCACGTCCTCGATGGTGCGGAAGAAGTCGGCCGGCTGGGGGTGCTTGTAGGCCCACCGCCGGATGTACTCCCGGAAGGCGGCGTCGAACCGCTCCGGCCCGACGACCTCGTCGCGGAGCAGGCGCAGCCCCTTGGCCGGCTTGCGGTAGGCCAGCCAGCCCAGCGCCTCGCGGCGGATGCGGTCGGGGTAGGTGTTGATGGGCTGGTCGGCCGCCCACGGCTCGCGCATGAACGCGGCGGCGGCGGGGCCCTCGGTGAGCCGGATGATCCGCGTCGAGTCCGACATGCCGAACCCGGCGATGGACCGGTCGGGGTTCTGGTCGTAGAACTCCCGGTTGGCGAACGTGTTGAGGTACGAGTTGAAGCCCTCGTCCATCCAGGCGTAGCGGCGCTCGTCCGACCCCACGATCATGGGGAACCAGTTGTGGCCGAGCTCGTGGTCGATGACGCCGAAGAGCGACATGAACCGGGCCTCGACGCCCGAGAAGTGGAACATGGGGTACTCCATGCCGCCGACCACGCCGGCGACCGAGATCGCGACGGGGTAGGGGTACGGGTACCACTGGCTGTTGCTCAGGATCGAGGCGCGGCCGAACCGCGTGGCCTCCTCCCACCCCGGGTTGTCCGGCGTGCCCAGCCCCTCGTGGGGGTACGCCGACATGATCAGGACGTTGTTCGTCGAGCCGTCCTCTAGCTCGACGGCCGCGTTCGCCGCGTCCAGGATGAACGCTTGCGACGCCGCCCACGCCACGTCGCGGACGTTCTCAGCGCGGAAGCGCCACGTCGTCATCCCTGAGCCGTGCCGGGCGGCTGGCGTGCCGACCTCGTCGGGCTCGATCAAGTACACGCGGTCGCTGCTGCGCCGGGCTTGCGCCAGTCGGGCGCGCTGGCGGTCGGTGTAGACCTCGCGCTCGTTCGTCAGCGTGCCGGTCCCGACGACGGTCATCGCGCTGGGCGCGGTGATGGCGTAGTCGAAGTCGCCGTAGCCGAGGTAGAACTCGCCCTGGCCCAGGTACGGCATGGTGTTCCACCCGTTGACGTCGTCGTAGACGGCCATGCGGGGGTACCACTGCGCGAGCTCGTAGACCGTGCCGCGCTCGACGTCCAAGCGGCCCATGCGGTCGGCGCCGTACTCGGGGATGACGAACGAGTACGGGACCGTCAGCGTCACCCGGCCGCCGTCGGCCTCAACGGGCTCGGCCAAGTCGACGCGCATCCGGGTGTCGTCGATGGTGACGGCGGGCGCCCCGCTGCTGGCGGTGACCGTGCCCAGGCGGTAGCCGCCCTGGGGGAACGAGCCGCGCCACCGGCTGTCCGGCGGCGTGCGCCGCGCGCCGCGCGAGGCGGGCGCGAACAGGTTCTGCTCCAGGTGCACCCAGACGTGGTCGAGGTCCTGGGGGCTCCGGTTGGTGTAGGTGATCTCGACCGTGCCCGTGATGGTGTTCGTCTCGGGCACCAGCGTGGCCTCGATGTCGTAGTCCGCGCGCTGCTGCCAGTAGTCCGGGCCGGGGCGGCCGTCGGCCGCGCGGTAGCGGTTGGGGGCCGGGACGTCGAGCGGCGCGAAGAGCGCGTCGTTGGTCTCGGGGAACGCCTCCTGCGCGGCGGCGGGCACCGCCAGTGCGGCGATCAGGACGAGGGCGAGGCGGCGGATCGGGGTCATCGGCGATGGGGGCGTGGGCGGCACGAACGCAGCCGCGCGCCGGGACGGTCCCGTCACGGCCGGGTAAATGGCCGGGCCTGCCGGACTTTCAGCGCTGGTTGAAAACCCCGCACGCGTGCTCGCGTCCGACCGCCCATGACCGACGACTCCCCCGCCGCTGCTCCCACTGGCGACGACGCCCCGCCGGCGGACGCCGTGCTCCGGCTCCGCGACGTCCGCAAGCACTACCGCGAGGGCGAGGCCCAGCGCCAAGTGCTCCGCGGCGTGGACTTGACGATGGCGCGCGGGACCGTCGGCGCGTTGGTCGGGCGCAGCGGCGCGGGGAAGTCGACGCTGCTCAACCTGATCTCGGGCATCGACGCGCCCGACGGGGGGACCGTCGCCGTGGACGGGGTCGAGATCGGGGCGCTCTCGGAGCGCGACCGGACGCTCTTCCGCCGCCGCCGCATCGGCTTCATCTTCCAGTTCTACAACCTCGTCCCCACGCTGACCGTCGCCGAGAACGTCCGCTTCTTGCTGGACCTGGAGCGCGCGCCCGACGCCGGCGACCGCGCGGGGCTGCTCTTGGACGAGGTCGGGCTGGCCGACCGCGCCGACGCCTTCCCGGACCGGCTCTCAGGCGGCGAGCAGCAGCGCGTCGCCATCGCGCGCGCGCTCGCCCACGACCCCGCCCTCGTCCTGGCCGACGAGCCGACGGGAGACTTGGACGCCAGCACGGGCGTCCGCATCCTGGACCTGCTGGAGGCGATGACGCGCCAGCGCGGCCGGTCGCTCTTGATGGTGACGCACGACGAGTCCACGCTCAGCCGCGCCGACACCGTCTTCCGACTGGCGGAGGGCGTGGTGGGCGAGGAATCAGGGATGAGGAGCCAGGAATCGGGGGCGGCAGGGCCGCCGCAGCCGCCGGCGCACGCCGCCAGCGGGGCGCTGGAATGACGCGGCGGCCCGCCCGCCTCCTCCTTCCTGATTCCTAGAAACCCTTGACCCTCGCCCGCTCGTCCCGCCGCTACCTCACGCGCCACCCGTGGCTGACGGCGCTCTCCATCCTGGGCGTGGCCTTGGGCGTGGCCGTGAGCGTGGCCGTGGACCTGGCCAACACCAGCGCGCTGCGCGCCTTCGAGGTCTCCGGCGAGGCCGTGACGGGCCGGGCGACGCACCAGGTCATCGGCGGGCCGGGCGGCGTGGACGGCGCGCTCGTCGCCCGGCTGGCGGCCGACGCCGGCGTGTCCCAGATCGCGCCCGTGGTCGAGGGCGACGCCCGGACGGCGCGCCAGCCCGGGTTGGTGGTGTCGGTGCTGGGCGTGGACCCGTTCGCCGAGGCGTCGTTTCGGCCGTTCGTCGGCGGGCCGGGGAGCGGGCTCGACGCGGGCACGTTCCTGACCGTCCCGGGCGCCGTCTTGGTCTCCGAGGGCACCGCCAGCGACCTGGGGCTGGCGGTGGGGGACACCCTCGGTCTGTCGATCGGCGGACGGCCCGAGGTGGCCCGCGTCGTCGGCCTGCTCCAGCCCGACGACGACCGCAGCGCGAGCGCGCTCCAGAACCTGCTCGTGGCCGACGTGGCGACGGCGCAGGAGTGGTTCGGGATGGGACAAGGGGCAGGCACAGCGGGGGACGGGCGGGGGCTCGGCGATTGCGCGGGGCGGCCCCCTCGCCCCGCTCCCCTCGGCCTCCGAAGCTGGGCTGCTGTCTCGCATCGACCTGATCTTGCCCGTCGGGGACGAGGCCGCCGTCGAGCGCGTCCGCCAGTCGCTGCCCGCCGGCGTCCAGGTGCAGCCGGCGTCGAGCCAGGCGGAGGCGCTGGCGACGATGACGGCGGCGTTCCGCCTCAACCTGACCGCGCTGTCGCTGCTGGCGCTGGTCGTGGGCGTGTTCTTGATTTACAACACCGTGACGTTCGCCGTCGTGCAGCGGCGCCGCGTGCTGGGGACGTACCGGGCCCTCGGCGTGACGCGCCAGGAGGTGTTCCGCGTCGTGCTGGGCGAGGCGCTGGTGGTCGGCCTGGTGGGCACGGCGGTCGGGATCGGGCTCGGCATCCTGATGGGGACGGGGCTGGTGCGGCTGGTAACCCAGACCATCGGCGACCTGTACTTCGTGGTCAGGGTGCGCGAGCTGGCGCTCTCGCCGGTCGCCCTCCTCAAGGGCGTGGCGCTCGGTTTGGGCGCGACGCTCGTGGGCGCGTTGCGGCCCGGGTGGGAGGCCGCGTCCACGCCGCCGGCGTCGGCGCTGCGGCGGTCGTCGGCGGAGGACGCGTTCGCCAACCCCGGCCGACTGGCGGCGTGGGGCGCCGGGGTCCTGGCCGTCGGCGTGGCGACGCTGGCGATCCCGGCGGGCGTGGCCGGGGCGTACGCCGGGATGCTGGGCATCTTGATCGGGACGGCGCTGGCGATGCCATGGCTCACACGCTTCTGGGCGCGACTGGCCGGCCCGGTGATGGGGCGCTTGATGGGGCCGGTCGGGCGGATGGCCGCGCGCGGCATCGACGCCAGCCTGAGCCGGACGGCCGTCGCCGTGGCCGCGCTCACCGTCGCCGTGGCCGCGACCGTCGGCGTGGCGACGATGGTGTCGTCGTTCCGGACGACGGTCGAGGACTGGCTAGGCTCCGTCCTGCAGTCCGACGTCTACGTCCAGCCGCCGGCGACCGTCTTTCGGCGCGGCGGGGCGGTCCTGGACCCGGGTTTGGCCGCCGACCTGGCGGCGCTCGACGGCGTCCAGCGCGCCGACGCCATCCGCGTCCGGACGCTGGACTTCGGCGCCGGCCCCTTCGACCTCGTCGTCTCCGACGTCGACTCCGTCCGAGCGGCCGTCTACCGCTACAAAGCCGGCAGCGCGGACGAGGTGGCCGCGCGCGCCGCCAGCGGGGCGGTCGCGGTCTCGGAGCCGTTCGCGTTCCGCTTCGACGTCTCCGTGGGCGACACCCTGACGCTCCCCACCGACCGCGGCGACCGCCCCTACCCCGTCTCGGGCGTGTTCTACGACTACGGCAACGACCTGGGCGTCGTGCTGATGGACGACGGCCCGTTCCTCGACGCCTTCCGCGACCCCGGCTTCACCGGGACGGCGCTCACCGCCCGCCCCGGCGTCGCACCCGCCGACTTGGTCGCCCAGGCCCGGGCGCTCGCCGACGGCCGCCAGCAGGTCACCGTCCAAAGCAACCGCGACTTGCGCCAGGCCAGCCTGGAGATCTTCGACCAGACGTTCGTCGTGACCGGCGTGCTGCGGCTGCTGGCGGTCGGCGTGGCGTTCGTGGGCGTGCTCTCGGCGCTGATGGCGCTGCAGCTGGAGCGGAGGCGCGAGCTGGCGATGCTGCGGGCGCAGGGCATGACGCCGCGCGAGGTCCGGCGGATGGTGATGGCTCAGACCGGGCTGATGGGCCTGTGGGCCGGCCTGCTGGCGATCCCCCTCGGGCTGGCGCTGGCGGCGGTGCTGGTGTTCGTCGTCAACGTGCGCTCGTTCGGGTGGACGCTGGCGTTCGCGGTCTCGCCGGCCGTGCTGCTCCAGGCCGTCGGGCTGGCGGTCGTGGCGGCGCTCCTAGCCGGGCTGTACCCGGCGTGGCGGATGTCCACGACGCCCCCGGCGCTGGCGATGCGCGAGGAGTAGCCCGGAGGGAGCGCGGGGCATCCCGGAGAGGCGGGACACGGATGATATCCGAGGTACGCTCTGGGTCCACGACGGGCACTGAACGGCTCGCTCGGTCGAAGACCTCGGTCTGCCGATCCTCGCCGCCAGTGGGCCCGCCCGGTGGGAGCCACGCGCGCCTGTACCTTCCGAGGCCGCGAACTCACCTCCGTCCCGCCGTGCGCTACTGGCTTCTCCTGGTCGTGATGGTGGCCTCGGCGGAGGCGTCGGCCACCACCTGGATCATGCGCTCGTGGGAGGGCTTGCTGCGCGACGCCGACGCCGTCGTCGTTGGGGAGGTAGGCGCGGTGACCCGCGCCACCGCCGAGTTCCGGGTCGAGCGCGTCCTAAGCGGCGCGCCCGGCCGGGTGATCGTGCTGCCCGTCGTCCGCTGCAACGAGCCCGGGCCGGACGGCGCCGTCTACGCCTTGTCCAGCTGCCTGGAGCGGACGTACCAGGCCGGGGAGCGCCTGCTCCTGCTGCTGGCAGACGACGGCCGGGGCCTGCGCGAGCTGGGCTACCCGTCGCTCACGCGGTTCTCGCTGCCCTCCGACGCCGAGGACCGCGCGCGCCGCCTGCTGGCCTTGTCCACGACCGACCCCGCCGCCCGCGCTCGCGGGCTGGCCGAGATGCTCCATGACCCTCGCGCCGACTGGCAGCGCGACGCCGCCGAGGCCGCGCACCCCAACCTCACCGCCCCCCGGCTCGCGCACGTCGGCTCCGCCCGAGTGCACAACCGAGCGGTCGACCTCTTGACCGAGCCGCTCCTGCGCGTGTTGACGCGCGGGGCGACGCCCGGCGCGCGTGCCGCCGCCGCCGGCGCGCTGGGGGCCCAGACCGTCGAGTCGCTGCTTGTCACCCAGGCGTTGCTCGCCGCCGCGGCTGGCCCCGACCCCGTGCCCGCCTCCAGCGCCGCCCAGGCTCTCGGCGCCCGCGCCGACCCCCGAGGCGCTGACGCCCTGCTGGCGCTCGCGCTCGGCGCGGACGACCCGGACCTCCGGCGCTCCCTGCTCTACGCCCTCACGCCCGTCGTCCGCACCGACCACGCCGACGCCCTCGCCCGGGTCTTCCGCCGGTCGAGCGCCGACGAGTCCGACGCGGTGCTGGAGGTCTGGGTCCGAACCGGGGACCCCAGAGCGGCGGACCAGGCCGCCCAGGTCGTACAGGACGGGGACCCGTGGCGGTTCGACTGGGCGATGCGGACGTTGGGCCAGTCCCGGGACCGGCGCTACGCCGACCTAGCTCTCGACCGCCTGCGCCCGGTCGTGTGCGACGAAGCCGAATGGCCCCGCTCCGCCTTGCTAGCGGCGCCCCTGCTGGCCCCTGCCGAGCGGGCGGTGCCGGCGGTCGCGGCCTACTTCGCGTGCGGGTCGCCCTACATCCGTTGGCAAGCGGTCCAGGCGCTGGGCCAGATCGACCTGCCCATCGCCCGCGCCGCCCTGGTGGCGCAGCGCCGCGCCGAGGCCGACCCGGAGGCGAGGCAGGCCCTCGACCAACTCCTCGGAACGCTGCAGCCCGACGAGCGCTAGGCGAGCTCCGCCAGCTCGGCCCAGCGGTCCACGTCGGCGTCCAACTGGCGGGTCAAGTCGGCGTACTCCTGGGAAAGCGCGACGACGCGGTCGGCGTCACTGGCGTGCTCCGCCAGCGCGGCCTCTAGCTCGGGCTGCCGGGCCTCGGCGTCGGCGATGCGCTGCTCGACCTCGGCCAGTTCGCGTCTCTCAGCGTAGGTCAGCTTGCGCGCGGCGTCCGCCGGTGGGGGAGGGGCGGCGGCCTTGGGCGCTGCTTGCGGAGCCGGCGTGCGGGCGGCCTGGGCACGCTCGGCCTGCGCCGCCTCTCGCGCCTCGATCTCCAGCCACGCCGAGTACGAGCCGGGGATCTCGCGGATGCGCCCGTTGTCGCCGAACCGCAGCAGGTGCTCGGCCACGCGGTCCAGGAAGTAGCGGTCGTGCGAGACCGTGACGACGGCGCCGGCGAACCCGTCGAGGTAGTCCTCCAGCGCGACCAGCGTCGGGATGTCGAGGTCGTTGGTCGGCTCGTCCAAAAGGAGCACGTTGGGCGCGCCCATGAGCACGCGGAGCAGGTACAGCCGCCGCCGCTCGCCGCCGGAGAGCTTGCCGACCGGCGTGTACTGCACGTCGCGCGGGAACAGGAACCGCTCCAGCATCTGGGCCGCCGTGATGAGCGAGCCGTCGGCGGTCCGGACGTTCTCGGCGATGTCCTCGATGTAGTCGATGATCCGCTGGTCGGCGCCCTCGCTCGACGCCGCCGCGAGCGCCCGGCTCTCCTGGTCGTAGTAGCCGACCGACACCGTCGGCCCGGTCTCGACCACGCCCGCGTCGGGCGCCAGCCGGCCGGCGATGATCTCCAGCAGCGTGGTCTTGCCGGCCCCGTTGGCGCCGATGATGCCCAACCGGTCGTCGCGCGTGACGGTGTAGGTGAGGTCGTGGACGACGGTCGTGCCGCCCCACGCCTTCGTGACGCCGCGCATCTCGACGACCTTCTTGCCCAGCCGCGTGCTCACCGACTCGATGGCGATGCCGTCGGCCTCCTTGTCCGGCGCGGCGTCGAGGAGCGCGTGGGCGCGCTCGATGCGCGACTTCGACTTCGAGGTCCGCGCCTTGGCGCCGCGCCGCAGCCACGCCAGCTCGCGCTTGGCGAGGTTGGCGCGCTTGGACTCCTCGGCCGCCTCGACGGCCTGCTGGCGGTCCTTCTGCTCGAGGTAGTCGCCGTAGCTGCCGACGAACCGCTGGACCCCGCCGCCGCCGACCTCCAGCATGTGGTTGGTCACGCGGTCCAGGAAGTAGCGGTCGTGGGTGACCAGCATCAGCGCCCCGGTCCAGCTTCGGAGCAGGCCCTCCAGCCACTCGATGGTCTCGGTATCGAGGTGGTTGGTGGGCTCGTCCAGGATCAGCAGGTCGGGCCGCTCGACCAAGGCGCGCGCCAGGGCGACGCGCTTCTTTTGCCCTCCGCTGAGCGACCCGACGACGGCCTCGGGGTCGCTCAGGCCGAGCCGGTCGAGCACGGCCTTGGCCTGGGCCTCCAGGTCCCACGCGTCGAGCGTGTCCATGACGCCGCCCAGCCGGCCCAGCTCGGTCGCGTGCTCCATGCTGTCGGGCTCGCGCGTCAGCGCCGCCAGCGCGTGCTCGTAGTCCCTCACGGCGCGCATGGCGGGTCCGTCGCCGGTGAACACGGCGTCGAGCACGGTGTCGGCGTCGTGGAAGTTGGGCCGCTGGGCCAAGAACCCGACGCGCGACCCGCTGGCGGCCAGCACGCGCCCGCCGTCGGGCCGTTCCGCGCCCGCCGCCAGCCGGAGCAGGGTCGTCTTGCCCGACCCGTTGGCGCCGATCACGCCGACCTTCTCGTCGGCCTCGACGACGAACGAGACCTCGTCGAGCAGCGGCTTGGTGCCGTAGTCCTTGCGGACGCGGTCGAATGTCAGGACGGCCATAGCGGGGGGAGGCGGGGCGGTCCAAGATCCCGCACGGCCCCGCCGGCGCCCGGGGCTTTCGGTCGAAGACGCCCCGCGCTGGCGGGGGCTATCGGGCAGACCGAGCCCGCCCGTTCACGCAGAGTTCGGCCGCCGTCGCCTTGTCAGCCTGGACCGCCGGTCCGTAGGTTTCGGCCTCGCTGGCGCCCGCCGCCAGCGGCCCGCCAACGTAGCTCAGGGGTAGAGCAGCTCACTCGTAATGAGCAGGTCGACAGTTCAAATCTGTCCGTTGGCTCTCTGAAAAGCGCCCTTCCTGATGGCAGGAGGGGCGCTTTTCGTTTGTGGAGACCTCGGTGCCAAGCAGGCGCTTCCCATCGTCCGGGCACATTCCGGGCAAGGAGGCGCCGAAGTATGCGGTCCCTTGCGTCAAGGTGAGCGCCACGTGACGCCGTTGACGACGAGGGAGATCGCCGACCGGCTCACGCCATAGCGCCTGGCGATCTCCGCCTGCGTCGGCCGGTCCTCCGAGGCCCAGAGGTCCCGGATGTTCTGGGCCTTCCGCGCGGTCAGCTTCGCCCTCGACGGCGGGCGCCCCCCGCTGTCCGTCGTCATGTGGAACTGGTTCAGGCACAGCTTCTCCCCACACGTCCGGTAGACGCGCTCGCCGTCCGCCAGCGGCCCGTAGACGAGTTCGTAGTCGAGGCGGTGGACGTAGCGGGACCGCCAGACCCCATCGTCGCATCGGACCTTGTCGCGCCCGTAGCCCAGCCGGTCGACGGGGCCGCGCCACAGGACGCACTCGTTCCGACGCCGCTGCTCCTTGGGCGGGAGGTGCTCGAGGTCGGGGTGCAAGGGGGGACGTGCCATGGTGAACGTGCTCGCCTTCCCGTACCGTTTCAGGGCCGGGGCGCCGGTATCGGCGCTCGCGGGGGGGCAAACCAACCCGTATGGAGTGGAATGCCCGGACTGGGCGGAGGGGCGGTGGGGGGGACTGGTGTAGTACGACTCACGCGGCGCGGCGCGTCCCGGGCTGGATCGGGAGCAACCGGCCTGGTCCCTCCGCGAACGGCGACAGCCTCAGCAACCTCACCGCCTCGCCCGTGGAGTCGACGCTCAAGGCCTGCGCCAGCTCGTCGAGCGTGGGCCGGTCCCCGGGCTGCGGTACCCAGCGCCACGACCGACCGGCCAGGGCGTCGCGGACGGACTGGGCCGTCATCCCGAGCCGCTCGGTCGTCTCAGCGACCACGGCCTCGTCGCCCTCGCGGTGGGCCTGGCACCGGAGCGACCACACGTCGGTCGGCGCGAGCTTGGCCTGGGGGTGGTCGCCCGAGCGCATGGCGCGCTGGACGTTCTCGGACTTCGTGATGTAGCGGAGGTTGGCCGGCCGGTTGTCGAGCGGGTCGTTGTTGACGTGGTCGACGTCGTAGTCCACGCCGGGCGAGGTCGGCCGCGGGCCGAGGAAGGCGAGCGCGACCAGGACGTGGACGTAGACCACCTTCCGCTTTGTAGCGCCGTCCTCGCCGTCGAACCACACGTCGACCTGCCGGTACCGGCGGGTGAAGGGGCGGACCTCACGGGCGCCCTTGACGACCGAGAACACCCGGCCGCGGTCGGTGACGAAGTAGCGGGAGGCTCCGGGGACGCGGCGGGCGGCCTCGCGCCCTCGGAGGAGACCCGCGAGGGCGATGGGGATGGGCGGGTTGGCGGGGTTGGACAACAGGTCGGTCACGGTAGGCGTGCTGGTTGGGACCGTATTATGACGCCCAGGGCGCACCTCGAAGGGGACCCTTCAAGGTCCATCGAACGGCCTTGGACGCCCGCACCCAGACTATCTAGCCGCATGACGCGCGAAGCCATAGCCCACCACGAAGCGGCCCACGCCGTGGTCGCCGAGTCGCTCGGACGCCGAGGCGACGATCGCTCAGAGCGAGTGGGCGCTCGGGTTCGTCGAGCACCGTCTGAGCTCCAGAGAGTTCGACTACGAAGGGGGGGCGTCGCTGGGCGAGGCGATCCGGACTATCGGACCTATGGCCATCGTCCATAACACGATCGCTGCCTTGGAACTGGAGGGGGAGCCGGAAAGCGAGGCGATGGCGGCTCTCAACGTCCTCAGTTCGTTCGCCGCTGACGAGGGCAGGGTCGCTGTGATCGATCGGAAGATGACGGAGGCCGTCTACGAGACGGCCATCCTGATCGCGATGGCTGGGCAAGCTGCCGAGGCCGGGATGAGGGGAGGGATGGTGCCGGACTGGGAGGGGGGCTCCGCTGACGACAGGGCCGCAATCGACAATGCCATCGTCGACCTCGCGCGCCACGACACGGTGCGGGTCGGCCCAGAGCCCGAGTTCACCCCTTACGGCACCAAGGCTTACTTCGACTCCCTGTGGTTCCGGGCTTCGCTGATGGTTCGGAGCGAGTGGGCCGCCGTGAAGGCGGTGGCCACCGAGCTCCTAGCTCACGAGACGCTCGACGGCAACAGGGTCCGCGAGGTCATCGCTGCGACGCAGCCCGAGCCTCCTCCGCTGTCGCCTCTGGTGTTGGACCAACTCGAGCGGCTAGACCCCGGGGCCACCGGCTAGTCGAGACCCCGTCCGGCGGGCGATGTATCGAGTCGTTGGGCCTGACGACGAGCAAGCCTTACAGTGGAGCGCCGACCTGTCCGTGAGGGGGCTTAAGCGGCTGTGTCATCTGAGCCTCGACCGTGACGAATCCAAGTGCTGGACGGGAAACTACTCAGGGTCGAAGAGGTCCCCTTGTCGGGTGCCCCAGAGGTCTATCCGGCCGTGCTGGAACGCCACACTGGCGAGCGCCCGGCGCACCGCCCGAGCGGTCCTGTTTCCAGCAGCACCCCAGAGCCATTCGTCCCCTTGTTTAACGGATGAGACGTCTAGGGGAAGCCCCGCCCCCTGGGTGTACCCTGCCAAGCTGGCTACGACAGAACGGACGTACGCACGGGTCGCACGTTTGAAGTTCTGCTTCGGCTTCGGGTCCCGCCACACGTCCCAGACCTCCACGGACTCCCGGAGCAGGCCTTCGAGAGTGAACGAGAAGGGGCGTCGTCCGATCTGCCGACCGATAACGGAGGCCAGAGCCGACCGGAGTCGTTCCTCAGCCGCTCGCTTCTGCGTGTCCGTGGGCGCGCTAACGCTGGTATCGTATGGGAGCAAGGGAATGAGCTGGAGCACGTCGCCGGCGTCCTCTCCCTCCGTCTCCATCACCCGAACGGTCTGCCCCGCGGCGATGCCGAGTTGGGGAAGCTCCGACGCTGGGACGAAGTGGAGGCCGTCATCCCTCTGGTGAAGTCCTACCACGGAGCCCCTCTGGAAGGGCACCCCGGCGCTCGCGACGCGCGTTTCTAGCTCTCTTAAGGTCGTCTCTAGGCGGACTTCCTCGCCCCCCCCGACGACGTAGAGGAGCGAGCCGCCCCACGCTTCGGGCGTGTCGAACCCTGCGTGATTGGCGACCCGGTCCCCAGTGATCACGAGCAGGGCCGTCGCCTGACGGGACTGGTGTCCCCGTTGGGACCGCGCGGAGGCGTTCGGGTCTGGGTCTGGCCCGAACCCGCTCAGCTTACACTCCACGGTCAGGCACTGCCGCTTCCCGTCGTGCCTCAGAACGACCTCGGGCACGACCGACTCCTTCAGCAGGACCCCGGCTTGCCTCGCCGCGGTCGAACGGCTCGGGTCGACCGAGAGCCTTGGGCCGATCCCCCACACCCTGTAACCGAGGTCGTGCAGGAGGGGCCGGACCCCGCCCGTCGGCGCGGGTCTTGGCCACGTCATCCACAGAACGAGGTTCAGTTGGTTGAGAGGGTTCACAAAATGGATTGGCGGCCAGTGTTTAGAAGGGGGTTGGCGCGGGGCCTCGCAGGCAGTCGGACACCAACTCGGAGTAGGACTCGTCGCCGACCCAAGCGCGGACGCCGGGGTGCACGTACCGCTGGACGTTGGCGATCAGCCGGTTTACGGTGTTGCCGCATGTCCCCAGTGGGAGGACGACGGTCACGCCGCTCGGTGTCAACTCTAAGTGCACCCGTTGCCACAGGTGCTTGTCGATCCCGTAGACGTGGACTCGTCTCTCACCCACGCGGATCGGGTTGCCCCAAAGGCGGAGGGGGCCGACGCCCCGGACGAACGTCGTGTCGATGAGGGCCTCGAAGACGTCCGGTTCGAGTGGCGGGTCAAACGCGAGGGTCAGAGGGGCTCCTCTGATCTCGGAAGCGAGGTCCGACTCGCCCTCGACGGAGAACCAAAGTCGCTCTTCTATCGCGGCCACCACGCGGCCGTAGAACTCCGCGAAGGCTTCCATGTAGCCCCGCCCTCTCCTGAAGTCCGGCGATCTGTACGTCATCTTCCCCCACCCCCAAAGGTCAAAGGCCCCACGAGCTTGATGCGATGGCACCCGGACCATCTGTATCGCTCGGAAGGGAGGGTGAACAGCTTGGAGACCAGGGAGCACCCGGGCAAGCTGGGTCCCACGGTCCCTGATCTCGCTCACCGACGAGACGTAGCGGCGGTGCTCGTCGGACGCGTCGTTCTCCCCGTCCGTCGGACCCTCCCAGAGGTCGGTTCTGAGGTCGAAGCGCGCGATGTGGTCGAACTTCAGGTGCGAGACTCGGTCTGGATTCGCAGGCAAGATCCAGTCGAGCCATAGCCTCTCTAAGTACGAGCCTGGGAGCCATGCGTAATCGAGGTCCACGGAGTCCCGGACCCGCCTCATCACCGACGCATCCGCCTCCTGAGTAGGCCGGGCCGAGTGGACGAGGAGGTACCGAGGCGACACAACCTCCGCGAACCCGAGCGGCTTGTCTCTGTCACTGATCGTGTATATGGTCCCGTCCACATCCCCTAGACTCCAGTCCTCTGAGTTCAGGACGCCCTTCAAGGCTTCCGACTCACCGTGGCTGTGGTACTCCAGGAGGTAAGACGTAATGAGGCCGCCGCCGAACGTGTCCTCCTCGTCCGAGCGCCCGTTGCTCTGGGCGTAGTCGTCGAGGAAGTCGTAGACCTCCTCACGGCTGTCAGGGGAGAACCGGGCCATGAGCGAGCGCTTGCGTTGAGGTTTGTGAGGTCGAAGGTATGCGATGACGACCCGCGTCGCTCACTTGCTAGGCGGCGAGTTAGGGATCCAACTCGGTGCGACGTACCTGCGTCGCAGAGCGCATCGAGGACATACACACAGTGGGAGGTCCCCGGACGTCGGAGCGAGCGCAAATGAATGCTCCTGTACCCCTCTGCGGAGCCGTGCTCAAAGCAGTCCCCTCTCTGCAAGAGACGTGTACCGGCCGTCGAACCCGATCACGAGCGAGTCTTGCAGCGGGATGTCGAAGTGCTTCCCCGCCGCCTGGAGCTGCTGCGAGACCTGGACGTCGGGCCGCGACGGCTCCAGGTTGCCGCTTGGGTGGTTGTGGGCGACAATCACGGAGCGGGCGTTGCACAGCAGCGCGAAGCGGAACACCTCTCTTGGAGAGGCGATGCTGGCGTCGATGGTGCCGACGTGGCACACGTGGGCGCCGATCACGCGGTTCGCCGTGGACAGCGCGACGGCGAGGAAGACTTCCCGTTCGTAGCCGTCGAGCATCTCGCAGCACACGCGGGCGGCGTCGGCGGGCGTGCGGACCTGGGCGGTCTCGTGGCTCCGCTCGCGGACGAGCCGGACGCCGAAGACGGGTACGGCAAGGCGAGGCGGCTCGGGGGCCGGAAGCGGCGCCGAGGGCGGGGTCGGGACGGGGGCGAAGAGGTCGAGGGTGGCGTGGGTCTGGGTCTTGGTGGTCATGGTCGTTTGCAGAAACGACGACGGGCCGGACCCTCCGCGTGGAGAGTCCGGCCCGTCGGTCGGTGTTGGAATAAGAGAGAGCCCGGGGGAGCCTCGGGCGGTGTGGTCTAGGTGGTCTTGGGCGTGGCGCCGATCAGGTCGAGCAGCCGCGTGGCGATCCGGTCGATGGCCGCGAGCTCGGCCGCGAGCGCGTCGTCGTCGCCGTCTGCCCAGTTCTTGAGGTAGGGCAGAGAGCACCGGCCGGTGTCGAGCCCCAGCGCCGCCAGCGCGACGAAGGCGGCGCCCTCGGCCTGCAGTTCGCACGACGCCTTCGACGGGCGCTTGCTGGCGTCGGGGCCGTGGGCCACGGCATGCGCCAGTTCGTGCGCGAGCACGGCCGCCCGGTCGGCGGGCGAGAGCCCCGGCCGGACCTCGATCACCTTGGGAGTGAAGCGGCACCGGCCGTCGGCGTACCCCGTGGTCAGGTTCTCGACCGCGTAGCCGACCGCCGTGATCGCGGACTCGACGCGGGCGACGAGCCCGTCCGGACCAGAGGCGTTCAGCCGCTCCATCGGCGAGACGTAGATCAGAGCGTCGGCGTCGGCGGCATCGGTTTGGGCGTAGTCGAAAACGGCCACAGTTCTGTAGCCGAACGGGACCTTCCGGTCCGGGTCAGCCCCCGCCGCGATCTCGTCGGCGGTCGGCTTGCGGAGGAGCGGGGCGAGGATGCTCAGTCCCTTCTCGCCCTTCCGGACTTGGCGGCCGTGCTTGCGCCAGGAGCGGAAGCCCATGCAGTGCCGGGCGTGGGGGTTCTGGAGGTAAACGAGGAGCCGGTTCCGAGCGGAGTAGTCGGTGAACTGGGCGCAGAAGGCGAGGTAACCCGCCAGCACGGCCGGGTCCTCCCGGATGCCTGCGAAGCCCGCCGCCAGTCGGGCGCTCGCTTGGTCGGCGCGGCGCTGGCTGGCGGTCCGGTCGTCGGCCGCGGCGGTGAACGTGAAGCCGAGTTGCCCGGCCGTGGTCGTGGGGATGACGAGGTCGGCGGGGGCGCCGGTCGTCGTGGTCTTGGTGATGTTGTTGGTCATGGTGTAGGTCTGAATGCAGAGAGGCCGCCGCCCCCTGGGGTGGGAGCGGCGGCCTCGGTGGATGGAAAGGGGATCCGTCTAGCGGTCGGCCTGGGCGGCGACCCAGTCGCGGACGCCCGCGGCTCGGATGAGCCCGCCGGCCCGGGGGATGCGGGCGACGACCTGCGCGTCGAAGGCGGAAGCGTGCCGGTCGGCGAGGTCGGCGCCGACGAGCCGCGTGAGCACCGAGAGCGCGAGGTCTGCCCGACCGGCACGACCGGAGCCCAGGCCCCAATCGACGCCCGTCGGCGAGTGCCGCACGACGTGGGCGCAGGTCGCGTGGGCCGTGCCGTCGATGCGGCGGTAGAGCACCACGTCGTCCACATCGGTCGCCGCCAGCGCCTCGTGCTCGGGGCGGACGACCAGCCGGAGCGGGCTGATCGCCGTGGGCGCCATCTGCACGTCCTGGCCGGCCGCCAGCGCCGCGCCGTCGCCTTGCGAGACCACGGGTGTGACCGGAGCCACAGAGACCGCTACGGGGCCGTCTGGGGCGCCGTCGCCGCCGAAGTCTCCGGACTGGCCCAGGGCGGTGAGCAAGCCGTCCAGCGCCGTGCCGACGCCGCCGAAGACGACGTTGCAGCCCAGCGTGTAGGCCTCGTAGTCGTGGCCCGTGACGCGCGCCAGGTGGACGGTGAGCCCGAACGGGACGAGCGGATTGATCCAGCCCAGGTGCTTCGACTGGACCAAGCCCAGAGCGGCGCCGTCGTGGCTGGCCGTGAGCCCGCCCTCGGTGGCGTCGAGGTCGAGCGCAGCCCACGGCTCGGCGGGGTCCTGGACGATCCGCCACAGCGCGCGCTGGTGCTTGGACGTGCCGACGAGCTTGGAAGGCACGGCGAAGCTGGCGGCTCCGCGCTGGACGCTGAACGCCGTGGACTGCAGCACCTTGGCGGTGAGCGTGCGGGGCTGCATCCGGGTGCGCTCGGTGGCGAAGGCGAGCCAGCGCTGTGCCTGGTCGGCGATGGCTCGGGCTCGGACCTCGGCTGCGGGAATCCGTAGGCCGGACTCGGTGTAGATGTCGCCCTGGTCGTGACCGGTGCGGTCGTGGACGATGGGCGTGGGGTGTACGTTGTTGAGGTAAGTCATCGGATCGGGGCCTCCCCCGGTCGTGGTGATGGCGACGCGCTGTGGTGGGCGCGGTCGCCGATGTGCTGGCAGCCTGTCTGCCATGCATGGCGACGCCCGCCTCGATCTCTCGGGGCGGGCGTCGTGTGGGTTCGGGTCGTCAGACCCCGGGCCGTGGCCCGTCGCGGTCGTACCGCAGTGGTTGGCTAGCGCCGTGGGCTAGAACGGCATCCAGTCCTCGGTCTCAGCCGGCACCGGCATCGGGCCGATGGGCTGGTCGTAGAGCAGAGGCTCGGGCTCGAAGGCGTCGAGCGCCTCGGTGTAGATCCGGTGCCGCTCCGGGTCGCAGACCGCCGACGGCAAGCCGGCGCCCGCGTCGTCGTAGCCGTGCAGGTAGGATTCGAGGTCGAAGCCGTAGCTCCGCTCGAACCACCGGCCGTAGGCCCAGGCGCTGTCGTGCTGATGCCGCCACGTGAGTTCGCTGAAGCGCAACTCGGTCATCGTATAGACGAGACGCCGCGCCTCGGTGCACCAGCGGGCGCGGTGCCACGTCTGGTAGATCCAGATCGTCATCGGGCGCTCGGAGTAGCCGTCGGCTTGACAGGCCTCGTAGCCTGCCTGGTAGCTGTCTTCGTAGTGCTGGTCGACGTCGGGCTCGGGCTGGCAGCGGCACGCGCCGTAGCTGCCGCAGAAACACTGGTCGCCGTAGCCGGGAAGGTTGGTGTTGTAGCTCATGGTTGATCGTCCTTGGTGGACGTAGCTGTGGCGACTCTGACCGATGCGGAAGTCGCTTCCGCAGTGGCCGGTCGCCATTCGTGGGTGTCGCTCGCGACGGCGAGCGGTGCTAGGCGAGTCCTAGCGGTTGTGCCGGGAGATCCGGCAGCCGGGGGAATCCCGGCGGTGCTGGAGGATCCAGCAGGTGAGTGGCGCGGAGTGCGCCGAGTCTCAAGCGGCCCGCGTCTCGGGACTCAGGTCGAGGAGTCCGTCTCGTCGCCAGCGGCAGACCTGGCAGTCCGGTCCGAGCAGGCAGCGCTCGGGTGGGATGACGTCGTGGTCTTGCCGGCGGAGACGGAGAAGCGGGACGGGCGACGCGTAGTCGACCGTGTCGATCGGGCGGACCTCGCCCTGGGGTGTGGATGGATGCATAGCGCAGCGACCCCTCGGCCGTGGCTGTAGCGAACACGTGTTCGCGGTGTTGGAGATCGATCGTCGCCCCACGGCGACGGTCGTGCCCGGACGGTCCGGGCGATTGACCCTCTCAGAGAGACCCGCCGACCTCGGAATAAGGAGGCACAGGTCTGTGAGAAGTCATAGTCCGTCTCCGGACGCCACGCCGGATTTGGATCTCCCCGGGAAGGCCGTCGATAGTGGGGCGGCTGCGCGGGTACCCATCCTCCGCCTCAGGGCATATGTCCACTACATCCCGTCGAGTGGACTCACCACGCCGCGCACGCCCCGGTTGAGCACGTGGGTGTAGATCTCCGTCGTGCGCACGTCCGAGTGACCGAGCAGCTCTTGCACCGTCCGGATGTCGGCGCCGCGCTCCAGCATATGCGTCGCGAACGAATGCCGGAATGCGTGGGGCGTGACATGCCGGACGACGCCAGCGGCCTGCGCCGCAGCCCGGACGGCCTTCTGCACGCCACTCGGCCCCAAGTGATGGCGCAGGAGGTCACCAGATCTCGGGTCGACCGACGGTCGCCTGGCAGGAAACACGTAGCGCCAGCCCCACTCAGTCGCTGCCGTCGGGTCGAAGTGGGCGAGTCCACCGTCCGTCCCGACCCAGAGCGTGCCGTCGGGGTCGGCGACGAGCGCCCGAACTCTCTCGTCGACCAAGCTCGTCGGGTCGTCGGGGTCGGAGCGGAAGTGCTCGAACGTCTCGGTCGCCGGGTCGAAGCGGCTGAGTCCGTTGCAGGTGGCAACTCAGGTGCGCCCCGCCCGGTCCTCGTAGAGCGCGTTGACGAAGTTGTCGGCGAGGCTTCCGGCATCGGCGGGGTCGTGGACGAATGTGGAGAATGAGGCGCCGTCGTAGCGGCTCAGCCCACTGAACGTGCCGACCCACAGAAACCCCTGGCGATCCTGCAGAAGGGCGCTGACCTCGTTCGCCACCAGCCCATCGGCCACAGTAAGCGCCTCGAATCGGGGCGTCGGCATCCGCTCGGCGACCGGTGCAGGCTTCGGGCTCCACGCAGATTGCGCTGCGGCTAGCGGCTGCTCGCGGGGGGACGGTACCTCCTGCGGCGCGCAGCTCGTCAACCCCACCACGAGCACGAGGGCCCCGATTCGGATAGCGACTGTGGCGAGTCTCATCCTTCGGTCTGTGACGCTGTCGGATGACTGGATTCCACCGCGAGCGCCGTCACCCACGGGTTGCTGATGCTGGTCGTGTCGAAGGGCTCCGGGCGGAAGACGCGCACACGCTGCCCGTCGTAACGCACCAGGCCGCCCTCGGTGCCCATCCAGATAAAGCCGAGCGAGTCCTGGAGGATCGTGAGGACGTCGAGTTGGGGCAGGCCGTTCTCCGTCCCGAGGTGGGAGAACCGGAGGTCGCTCGGGAGCGACGTCGGCAGCGGCAGGCGTGGTGCCGTGCCGGTGCGCTCACCCTCGGAGCGGGTACCCGGTTCGTTCGGCCCGCAGCCGGCCATCCCGAGCCCCAGGAGAAGCACTCCCACTGGGACGAGGAGACGGCGATGAGCGGAGGGCAAAACAACCTCTTGATTTCTAACGGGGTGAGCCGGAGGATACACCATCAGTCGGATCCACTGCGCTCGGGTGCGAGACGCTCGACGTTGAAGGCCAAACCGTACCGCAGAAGATGGGTGTACGGCCAGCGGTGGCCCGTCGAAACGCTGCCCGCCCGCCAGCGGCGGCGGGCAACTGCGCACGTGGAGCACGCGCCGTACCGCAAGCGTCGCCGGACGAGTCTGCTGGGCTGGGTCGGCTTGGGACGCGTCGGCGTGGTCGCGCAATCGGTCTCGCCGGCGACCACAGCCCACTCTTCTTGGGACCCTTTGCTTCACCAACGGTGGAAAGCCTGAAGCGCTCAGTCACGGAGCGCGTAGCCCGTGTAGCTCGCCGAGCCCGACGCGTTCGAGGCGTCCGTACGGAAGGAACCGGCCCAGTTGGGGTTACCGCCTGAATCGGTAAACGCCGCCCGCGTCGCGTCTATGATCGCGACCCCCTTGGTCTTCCGCCGAGCCCCTTGGACGGCGTACTCGAGGTGGATCGTGTCGTTGTTGTCGATGTATCCGGAGACCTCGACCGGGGACTGCTCGGCCGGGGGGAGGTCCCGTCCGGAGGTCCCGGCCAGCGCCTCAAATGATTTGTACCCGGTCCCACTTAGGGAGCCGTCGCGGTGTTGGTCGACCCTAATGTTGTAGCACACCTCCAGTCCGCGAAAGCGGGCCACGCTCGTCCGCTCGTAGGTCTCGCACAACTGTCGCAGTCCGGTGGCGTCGACGCTACCGGAGTAGTTGCCCGGGGCGACGCCGACGGTGTACGCTCCGCCAGACGAAGCGGCGCGTGACGGTGCCGCAGGGGCAGCGGGTGCCGCCGAGGTCGGCGCAGGCGAGGGGGGAGTTGGCGTGGCAACAATCGTGGCCCCTTGCGCATCCGCATCTGTGCCAGGACCAGGCACTGCTGGGGTCACCGCGGCGGGCGTACTCGCGGCGTAGTCGGCGGGGCCATCGTCGGAGCCGGAGGCCAGGAACACCGCGGCGCCGATGAGCGCGAGCAGGACGACCGCGCCGGCCACGACCATCGGGGTCTTCGAGGACGCCGGGGGCGGGCCACCGGGGTAGCCGGACGGGTAGCCCGGGCCGGGCGGATAGCCAGAAGGGGGACCCGGGTGGGGGGGATAGCCGGACGGCGCGTTTGGATCGGAAGAGTAGCCGGGCTCGGTGCCGTGGCTGTTGCTGTAGGTAGGAGAAGACATGAGAGATTGGCGGCGAGCGTCGGTGTACAAGTGGGTGCCGTCCGCTCTGGATGCGCTGCAGGTCGCGGACGGCCGAGGCGGACGGCTGTTATGTGGGGCACGCCGCCTCGGGGACGGAGTGGGACCCCACTCTTCGACTGCGAGCGAGGGCTACCCGGCGATCACGGTGACAAAGTTGTTGTCGACGGATACCCACCCTTGAACGTTGTAATCTTTTCTGCCGTCGCCGTAGTCGACGAACTCGACGTGGCACCACGACCGGCTTCTTCCTCCCTCACGCCGGGGATTGATCTCGCACACGTCGGTTGTGAACGTGCCGCCCCGCGGGACCGCTGCCACGCGCGGCGCATTGATCGAGGGGTGCGTCCGGATGGAGAGTGCTTCGGCACCCGTCACCTGGATGAGCGACTCGGCCTCTTCTGTAGGGCCAGGAGATGGGAGCGACCCGCCGGACGACGACCTGGAGGCCGCGCGCGGCGCCGGCTGGGACGACGCGAGGTAGGCATCGAACACGTAGCCGCTTCGGCCGTCGTACGTCGCGCTGCACCACCGGCCGGCTACGCCGCCGACGGTGTCCGACGTGCCGCACGAGCCTACGTCCACCGTGGCGCCGTGCGGAATCTGGGCGAGCCGGCTGCCGGCGCTCGCGTTCGGGTTGGAGCGGAGCGAGAGGTAGCCATCACCCGGCGAATTGGCAAACCGCCGGGTGTTGGACGCCGCCGGGGCAGACGACGAGACGGCGCCGGGCGGCGGCGTGGTCGCGCCGGCGAGTGCGGGGTCGGCGGGCAGTGCGGCGGGCGCGGGTGCCGGCGCCGCGGCTGGCGTGCTCGCGGCGTAGTCGGCGCTGTCGTCGCCGTTAGACATCAGAAACACGGCCGCGCCGATCAGCGCCAGCAGCAGCAGCACGCCGCCGATGATGAGCGGCGTGTTGTTCTTCTGCGACGGGCCACCGGGGTAGCCGTGCGGAGGGGGGTAGCCCTGCGGAGGGGGGTAACTGTGCGGAGGCGGGTAGTCCTGCGGCGCTTGCGGATGCCCCTGCGGCGGGTACCCGGGCTGACCGGGGCCATAGTTTTGGGAGGTGGACATAGGTACAGGTGTGGGAATGGTGGAACGAGGTCGCAGGACCTCGTCGGCTGTCTGGCGGCGAGGCGGTCCTGCGTGCGCGGTCGTCGCGCGATGGATCAGAGGCGCTGTGCGCCGGGCGTATCGCACGAGACCCGAAAGCCTCGGCCCGCCTCCTCGTCGTAGAGGACGCATTCCGCGTCGGCGGCCTCCTGTTGGCGGACGGCTTCCTCGAGGGCTTCGTAGTCCTCGGTCTCGTCGTCGCAGTCGTTGACGGAGCAATCGTACGGGTCGTACGCCGGCGGCGCGGGGGCACGCGGCGGCACCGCGCCGCGTGGCGACGGTGCGCTCGCGCGTGGCGGCGTCGGCTTTTCGGAGCTCTCGTCGAGATCGTCTGGGTACCTCGGCGGCGGCCCGCCGACCATATACATTTCGAGGCCCGGGTCACCGCTGCCCGGCACGAGATCGAGCGTCTGGCCCGGGTCCTCGACCATGACCACCACCAACACCTCGATCGGCTGCGGCGGCGGGGTGACGGTTGTAATGCGGGCGGGCTCGAAGTCCGGCCACCTCGGGCCGGAGTAGACCGGCGGCGCGGACGACGCGACCGGCGGCAGCAGCGGATTGCCGCAGTAGCACTTCACGCGCGGCACGCCGAACTCGTCGATCAGCACCGCCGAGCCTTTCTGGAGCACCGACTGGATCTGGTTCGCGCGCCCGTTCTTGAATCCGTGGTTGGTCACGCGGACGTCCTCCATCAGCGTGATGGGCGTCAGCCCCGCGACGTAGTGCGGAATGTAGGCGACCGTGAGCGGCTGGCCGTCCTTGAGGCGGACGGCCGGGTCAGCGGTGAGCGCGTTCACCCAGGCTTGGGCCTTGTCAGGGTTGGCGCCGAGGAAATCCACCATCGCCTTGGGGTCGCACGCCTTCTTGTCGTTCGTGCCGCCGTACAGGCCCGGCTTGGCGCCGGAGGTGGCCTGGGTGGGCGCGGCGCCCGGCGCCGCGCCGACCGGCGGCCCGCCCTCGACCGCCGGCTGTGCAAGGGTGGGGTTCGGCGGCGGCGCGAAGGGCGTCGCGCTGAACGGATCGGGACCGACCGAGGCGGCCGGCACCAGGATGACCTCGCCGGCCTGGGCGTCGCCGGGCATGAGCATCACTGCGATCGCACCGAGCACTGCGAGCGCGCCCACCACGCCGGCAATGATGAGCGGCGTCTTCGACTTGGCTTGCGGTGGGTATCCGGGAGGGCCGTACTGCGGCGGGTAGCCGGGGGGCTGGCCTCCGTAGCCCGAGGGGGGCGGCGGACCACCGTAGCCCTGAGGCGGCTGACCGCCATAACCGGGCGGCGGCTGTCCGGGACCGCCCGGAGGATTGGGGTAAGAAGACATCGCTGTGAGGGGTGTGGTGAGGAGGTGTCGTGAGTGAGTCCAGGGACGAGGATCTGTCAGCGGCGGCGGAAGCCGTTCAGGGCGTCGCGGAGCATCTGCTCCACCCCGGCCGTGTCTTGTCCATTCCGGAGGGTGTAGTTGAATCCGACCCGCGCTCCATCCGGCGCGATGGCATCGCCGAACACTGTCTGGTAGGGTATAGCTTCGTACGTGCCCCGGGCGTCTACGGCGCTGGGGCAGGGACCGAACCGCCTCAGCGACCCGGCGAACCGGCCGGTGCTGAATGGCTCCGGCGGGCCGGTTACACACGGCCCGTGGAACTGGTCTACGGCAAATGCCGCGGTGTACTGATCGGCCGGACCCGGGAAGTCGGTCAGGTCCACGATGGAGAGTTTGTTGGCGCCGGTCTCCGGCCCTTCCGTGTAATTGATGTAGGGCGCGCCGCTTATAACCGTCGACGATCCGTCGGTCTTCACGATCCACCCTCGGTTGGGCACGGTGATCTGGAACCTCCCGGAGTCGTGGGTGAGAAGCTGGCTCCCCGAGGTCGGGCCGGGGGCGGAGGCCAGGCCACCGGATGCCGCGCCAGACACCACGCTGAACTGGACGCCGGTCGCCGGGTCCGTGAGCACGAACGTCTGGAGGGGCGTCGACGACCGCTGGACTACGTCGAGACGGGCGGGGTCAAAGTCGGGCCAGCGGGGGCCGGCGTAGACGGGTGTCCGGCGCGTCGCGACGGGCGGCAGGAGGGGGTTGCCGCAGTAGCACTTCACGCGCGGCACGCCCCAGCTGTCCACCAGAACGGCCGAGCCTTTCTGGAGCACCGACTGGAGCCTCGTCTGCCGCCCGTTCTTGAACCCGTGGTTGGTCACCCGTGTGTCCTTCATCAGCGTGATGGGCGTGAGCGACGCTGCATACGCCGGGATCGTCGCCGTGGTGAGCAACTGGCCGTCCGGGAGCCGAACGTCGGGGTCGGCAGTGAGCGCCGCGACCCAGGCGCTGGCCTTGTCCGGGTTGGCACCGAGGAAGGCCACCATCTGCTGCGTGTCGCACGAGGCCATGTTCTGCGTGCCGCCGTAGAGCCCCGGCTGCGCCGCGCTCGTTGCCGCGATGGGCACGTTGGCGGGCGCGGGGAGAGGCGCGCCCGCAGCGGCGGCAGGCTGAGCGAGCGCTGGGTTGGGGGGCGGCGCGAACGGTGTGGCGCTGAACGGGTCGGGCCCGGCCGAGGCTGCGGGCACCAGAAAGACCTCGCCGGCCTCGGCGTCGCCCGGGAGTATCAGGAACGCGAGCAGCGCGAGCAGCGCCACGCCGCCGGCGATCAGCGGGATCCGGTACTTTGTCAGCGCAGGCTGCGCTGGTGGTGGGTAGTAACCCGGGGGAGGGCCCTGGGGCGGGTAGTAGCCCTGCGGAGGGTACCCTTGCTGGGGATGGCCTTGCGGGGGGTAACCCTGAGGTGGCGGGCCCTGCGGGTGGTCGGGAGTCATGCTCGGAGTCGGTTTGTGCGTCGTGAGGTGGAGAGGAGTCGGGCGGTGGGCGAGACTCAGACTTAGGGGCAGGCGTCTCCGGCTCAGTCTGCCCGAAATCGTGCGCCTCCAGATGAGCTGGCGATGTCGGACTCGAACGTGCCCTCCCAGTCCCTCGGGCTGTCGCCCCGGGCTAGGTCCAGCCGGCCCTCCGAGTCGCGTCGGACGCCACGCTCGGTGTAGTCGAGCGTGAGGCGGCCTGACGAGTCGACGCCTCCCCGAAACTCAATGCGCGTGCGCGCAGCGCCCGAGATCGCCGCGCCGTTCTCGGTGTCCTTGACCCCTGTTCCCATCACCCGGCCGCCGTCCACCGCTAGCTCCGCGGCGTAGCGAAGTTCGAGGCCTTGGTACGGACGGTATGACGTGCGCCGCGTCGTGGTGCAGAGCGTGTAGGCGCCCGCGACAACGGTGGCTGTCGGAGTGGGCGTCGGAGCGCCGATAACCGGCCGGACCGGCTCGGGCGCACACCCGGCGATTGCGAACATGGCCAGGGTTGTGAGCCCGAGCAGAGCGTGGCGCATCGAGCGGGTTGCCCCCGAGATCGCACGAGGGAGCCTTGACGGCTCCGCCCGCTGGCCATGGGGTGTGAGCCGCATGTGGTCGTTATGTGGGAGACCGTCAAACTGTCTCAACCCGGCTCGCGCGGCTGCCGTCTGAGCGCTACAAACCGGACAAAGGCCGCTACAGACCGGACGACTGGGTCATTCCAGGCCGGTTAGGGGACAGCCCAGATGACGGGCCCGGCCCCGTTCCGGATCTCACCCGGCCCCGTCGGTGACCAGGAGCTTGGAGCCCACGCCCCCGAGGACGTTGCTCGATCACACGGTGCCGTCGCCGCGACTGAGCATGAGCATCCCGTAGTTCAGGACCAGGTTCTGCGGGCCTTGCCCGAGCGGGACGCCGAGGCTGTTGTGGAGGCCCCAGACGAAGTCGCTTGTCCCCGGGGGCATGAAGAGGGCGAAGTTGCCGTCGGGGGCCATGATCAGGCACTAGTCGCCGCTCGCGGAGCACGTCCGGTCCCCTTCGTCGAGGACGTAGGAGCTGCCGCCGAGGTGTGTCTTCCCTGCCACCTCCGCCCGCGCGGGCTTCATGGTCCCGATCACGGAGACCCGGTCGGTGACGGCCTCGGTGACGAGGACGCGGCCATCGGCCGCCTCGTCGAGCCTGGTGGCGTAGGGGGTGGGGCCGGTCTGAGCGGCGGCGGGCGGCCGAGCGTTCAGCGCTACGAATCGGACGAACCCCACTACAAACCGGGCACTAGGGTCCTGGAAACGTCCGTGCGCGCTCTCGATACCGCCCACGACCTGGACTTGACCTCGGGGCCGCCTACCGCGCGGGCCGTTCAGCGAACGCGGCCGGCGACTCGCCCACGACCTCTCCGAAGGCCCGGCGAAACCCCGACGCGCTCGAAAACCCGACAGCGAACCCAACCTCCTTGACCGAGTGCTCGCCGGCCGCCAGCAGCGCCGCCGCCCGCTCGACGCGCGCCCGGCGGACGTAGGCCCCAGGCGTCTCACCGGTGAGCGCGTCCAGCTTGCGGCGCAGCTGGCGCGGGCTCATGCGCAGCGCCTCCGCCAGCGCTGCGGCGCCGAACGCGTCCGATGCCAGGTGAGACTCGGTGAGCGCCTCGACGCGGGCGACGAACGCCGCCTCCGCACCGGACAACTCCGTCTCGGGCGGTGCCGGCTTGGGTAACACCGGTTCGGGCGGCGCCGTCTGGCTCGGTGTTGAGTCGGCCGCGGCGGGTGGGGTCTCGGCACGTGCGGCCCGCCGGCTCGCCCAAGCCTGGCGGAGCCGCTCGCGGTTGGCCAGCAGCGCCGCCAGCCGAGCCCGTAGCTCGGTGCTCTCGAACGGCTTGGCAAGGTAGTCGTCGGCCCCGGCGCCAAAGCCCGCCAGCCGGCTCTCGGCGTCAGCCCGAGCCGTGAGCAGGACGACGGGGATGTGGCTCGTGCGGACGTCGCCCTTGAGGGCAGCCAGCAGCGCGAACCCGTCCACGCCCGGCATCATCACGTCCGAGAGCACCAGGTCGGGGACCAGGTCGACGGCGCGGCTCAGGCCCGACGCGCCGTCGGCAGCCTCGGCCACGCGGTAGGTCTCGCCCAGGATCGTGCCGAGGTAGGCGCGGAGATCGGGGTGGTCCTCCACGACGAGCACCAGCGGGCGGCAGTCGCCGTCGGGATCGGCGCCGTCTGAATACGCATCGTCCAACGCCTCGGCGGACCCACTCTCGACGGTCTGCGGGGTTAGGGGCGGGGAGGCATCGGAGCGGGGGGCGTCGGACGGACCCGCAGGCAGCCAGACCGTCACCGTGGTCCCCTCGCCCGGCTCGCTCGTGGCGGCGATGGTGCCCCCGTGGAGCGCCACGACCTCGCGTGCGAGGGCCAGACCGATCCCGGCCCCTTCGCCCACGCGCGACTGGGGCGTGTCGGCCTGGTAGAACCGCTCGAACAAGTGCTCCAGATCTCCCGGTCCCACCCCGAGGCCGGTGTCGGCGACCGCCAGCGTGGCCCCGCCCCGCTCGGCCCGGACGGCCACGCGGACGCGCCCGCCCGGCGGCGTGAACTTGACCGCGTTCGCGACCACATTGTACACGACGGTCTCAATCTTGGACGGATCGAAGGCGAGCCAGACCGGCGCGGGTGCGTCGACGGCGAGGTCGATTCCGGCGGCGGCGGCCTGCGAGTCGAATGCGGCGACGCGGCGCCGGACAAACTCGGAGAGGTCGTCGCGGACCGGCGCGAGGCCGTCGGCGTCGGCCTCTAGACGGGCGAGCGCGAGCAGGTCGTCGATCAAGCGTCGCAGGCGGTCACCGTTGACCGCCGCGCGGTCGAGGATGGCGCGCGTCCCGGGGTCATCGGCGCGGTCACGCAAATCGGCGACCGGTCCGAGCAACAGCGTCAAGGGCGTCCGGAGCTCGTGGGACACATTGGCGAGGAACCGCGTCTTGACACCGTTAGCACGCCGGAGTTCGGCCGTCCGCGCCTCCACGGTGTGCTCCAGCTCGGCTTGCCGCGCCCGGAGCGACCGCGTGCGGGCGCGGACGGCGGCCCAGCCCAAGGCGAGGGCGGCCAGCACCGCGAGCACGCGTGCCCACGGGGTTTCCCACGCGAACGGCTCAGCCACGACCGCCAGCGTCGCCTCCGGCCCCCAGGCGCCTCCTAGCCCGGCCTGGACGCGGAACGAGTGGGTGCCCGGTGGCAGGTTGGTGTAGGTCGCCTCGCGGCGGTCGTCGACATCCCTCCACCCGTCGTGGTAGCCGTCGAGACGGACCCTGTAGCGGACGTCCCCGGGGTGGTCGAACTCGACCCCCGTGTAGTCGATCACCACGTCTCGGACACCCGCCGCCAGCCGGACGCGGCCCGACGCCACGGCGCGGGTGGGCAGGGCGCCCTCCGGCGAGGTGGCCTCCTCAATCCGGACTGGCACCGGCGACGGGCGCCGCTCCATCGCCGGGTCGATCAGGGCGAGGCCCGCCTGGGTCGGGAACGCGAGCCGCCCGTCGGCGAGCCGGACGCCGGCCGGCTGGCGGGCACCGTTGGCCTCCCGGCTGGCCATCCCGTCGCGCTCGCCGTAGGCGACGGGCAGGAGCACCGACTCCCGGGCCGACGCGACGGCGTCGGCCCGGTCGCGGTCGATCCAGAAGATCCCACGGTTTGAGCTGATCCACAGCCGGCCGTCGTCGTCCGGGAGGATGCGGTGCAGGCTGAGGTCGTACAACCCTTCGGCGTCTCCGAAACACGCTAGGCGGCCGCTGGAGAGCGCCGCTCGACCGCCCCGGTCCAGCCGGCACAGCCCGCGGTCCTCGGTCGCGATCCAGAGCACGCCCCGATCGTCCTCGTACACGTCGCGGACGTTGTCGGAAGCGAGACCGCCAGCCGTCCCAAGCCACTCGAACCGCCCGCCGCCTAAGTGGCGGCCCAGGCCGCGGCCCCGGGACCCAACCAAGAGCTCGGCGGCCCGGGTCTCGACGAGGGCGAGTACCGGGTGCGCGAGGGGGTACGAGGTCCACGACGGCCCGGAGGCGTCCGCTGCAGCCCCGACCACGAGCCCGAGCGCGCTCGCGACCCAGAGTCGCCCGTCCGCTGTCTCCAGGACGGCATGGATGTCGGGCTGGTGGCCCCGCGTGATCCAGTCGGGGAGAGGCACGAACGCCGCCCCCGTGCCGGTACGCGTGTCCGCTCGGCGCCACAGCCCGTTGAGCGCCCCGATCCACAACGCCCCGTCGCGCGACTGGTGGAGCGCCGACGGGAGCGGCGGCGCCTCGGGGTCTCTCCCGAGGCGGACCAGCCCCGCCGCTGGACCCCACACGCCGGCCCACAGGCCTCCGTCTCGGGTCTGGAGCACGGGGTAGGTGTTGGGGGAACCGGGCACGGTGAGCGCCGCCATTCGGACCGGGCGGGGCCGGACACGCACAAGTCCGTCGGCGGCCACCCACACCCCCCCCCGTCCGTCAGGCTCCAGCGCCTGCACATTCTCGTCGAGCGCGAGCACCCGCTCGTAGCCGTGGTAGAGCCAGCGCCCGTCGGACCACCAGACGCTGCCGTCCGGCGCCGTCACCATGGGCCAAGCGCCAGTGTTAGTGCCTGGTAGGCGACCGGCCTGCCGGACCAATCGCCCCTCTCGCTCCGCGTACCAATGCCCCCATGAGAGCACCCACGCCGCGCCGTCCGGGCCCCTTCCCATCTGCCACGCGACGCGAGCGCTGGGGTCGAAGTCAGGGACGGGCGCCCAGGCCTGCGCGTCGAGTCGGGAGGGCAGGCTGAGGCCGCCGACCTGGGTGAATCGCCCGCCGGCGAGGCGGTACGCCCCGTAGTCGGACGCCATCCAGATCGCACCTGCGCGGTCTTCGACGAGTGGGTTTGATCGCGCGAACGGGGTCGCAGGCGGCGCCCTAAACAGGCGCACGGGCTTTCCGGGGCTAACCCGCACCACGCCCCGGTCGGTCGATGCCCAGAGCCGCCCGCCTCGGTCCCGCAGAACGCCCCGCACCGGCCCCTGGATCGCGTCCGGGCGGACGCGCTGGAGCCGGCCCCCGTGCCAGACCCAAAGCCCATCCTCCGACAAGGCGAACGTGTCGCCGCCGGTGCTCACGATGGACTGGACCATCGCGAGCGGGACGAACGCGCGGCCCTGGGAGTCCTCCGCGGCGATGGGCTCGAACGCACCGCCGGCCAAGCGCGTGAGGGTAGTGCCGTAGCGGGTCCACACGGCCCCGTCGGAGGCAACGGCGACCTCATCCTGGCGACTTGTGGCGAGCCCAGCGGTTGAGGCGGCGTCGAAGACAGTGAACGCGCGCCCGTCGAACCGGACGACGCCATCGGACGTGGAGAGCCAGAGGTAGCCGTTGGGCTCCTGAGCCAGACTAGTGATGTACAGGACGGGCAGGCCGTCCTCGACCCCCCACCGCTCCACCGTGTAGCCGCCCCGGTCCGCCTCGCCACCTGGGACACCGCCCGTCCCCTGAGCGGACACCGACGGCACCAGAGCGCAGAGAGCGAGCCAACCGGCAATCGCCACCAAACGCGCCCGGGGGTGGGAAGGCCAGCGCTTCCCCACTAGTCCCGCCTCATGACAAACGCGGAGCACACGAGTCCCGAAGTCGTCAAAAACGTGAAGCCACGTCGCGGGGGGACCAGCGGTATACGTCCGGGACAAAGCTGATCTACGCGGGGGAAGGCCGGTGACGGAGCGGACGGCGGGGCGAATGGGAGGGCGACGGAGTGTCTCTGCCGACTGCCTCCAAGCTAACGCCCCCGTCGGCGAGGACTGCCTGCGCGCCTACAGGGTAGCGGGTGGCTTGTAGCGTTCACCCGGGGATTCGACGAACGACGTACCTGCATGTGCAGAGAATGTCACCGGGTCTCAGGCGGCTTCTGCCACGCATCGCCGCTTCGACAGCTACCGTGCCCGGTTTACCGTCCGAGCGCACTCAGGATGGCCTGGCGAGCGCGAGACGGGCTAGGACACGCTGTCTGTCACGGGGGTGTGCGGTCCTTGAGCGTGCCCATCACCTCCCTTCCCATGCTCGTCCCCGTCGATCGCACCGCTGCCGAACCCGTCGGCTTGGCCGTCACCATCCTCGTCCCCGGCCGCGAGCTTGCACCAGGACCCGACTTGGATCTCTACCTGAGCCGGGTCGCGGCCGGCTTCCCCAGTCCGGCCGATGACTACGTCGAGGACCGGATCAACTTCCACGCGCTCTTGGGACTCGACAGCCCGCTCGTGCCGCATTCGTCCGACGACGCAGGCGCCGTGATCAAGGGAGGCGTGGGATCGCCGTGCTTCCGCGCGCTCGAGCGGTGCGGCTTCGACGTAGTGCTCAAGGGCACTGGGGAAGAACGCCCGGAGCCGCGGCCTACCCGGTTCTGGGCGCTGGCTGCCGACCCCCGGGTCTACCGGATCGAGGAGGCAGTCGCCGAGCTCCACGAGCCCGACTTGTGGACGACGAAAGGCCGCGATATCCGAGAGGGTGACCGGGTCGTCGTCTGGCGGACATCTGGCGGCAATGGACCCCGCGGCGTCGTCGCGCTCGGCGAGGTAGTCGGTCCCGTTCGGGACACGGCGGACGCCGGTAACCCCTATTGGCAGACGCCCGACGACGAGGTCGCCCCTCGCGTGCCGGTCCATTACGTCGTTCCGCCTGGGCTCCCCATCTTTCTGGGTGAGGAGGGCGACGGGCCCGTCCGGGCGCTCTCGGTATCTCGGGCGCGGGGCGGCACCGTGTCCAACGTGACGCCCGAGGAGTGGGACGCGCTGAGCGACGCCTCCGGTGGGTACGACCGAGCCCGCCTGGAGGCCGACAACGACGCTGAGGAGGCGCGGATCGTGGGCTCCGCCCTGCCCCCGACCGAGACGGACCAAGTCGTTCGAGCGCGCCGTGGGCAAGGCGTGTTCCGGCGGCGGGTCGAGGCCTTGGAGGCGGGGTGCCGGTTGACGGGGACCACCGACCGGTCGCTCCTCGTCGCGAGACACATCAAGCCCTGGCGGTCGTCCACGGACGCGGAGCGGCTCGACGGCCACAACGGGTTCCTAATGGCCCCGCACGTCGACCGGCTCTTCGACGGCGGGCTCATCTCGTTCGCCGACGACGGGAGCGTTCTTGTGCAGGAGCGGTGGGTCCGAGACGAGATGGCCCGGTGGGGACTCGACCCGGACGCGAACGTCGGCCCGTTCAGCGAACGGCAGCGGGGGTACCTCGCATACCACCGCCGCCATGCTCTCGGCTCAGATCAGCGGGCTTAGAGCCAATCCCACTGAGCTAGCTGAAACGGTGACACCTCCGTGCCGCAACTACGCGAAGTCACGGGGACGTAGCTGCAGGCGGACCCTTGGGGCGGACCGGTCGGCGCGCGGCCGCCTTGTCCCTCTTGGGCTCCGGCCCATTATCAGTCGTCTGATCGACCGTGGGCGGGGACCATCCCGCGTACGGGTCATGGCCCCAGTCCGGGATGTTGCCTCGGTGGTCGAGGTTGTTCTTCGGGAAGAAGTGAGCTCCCCCTAGCAGGACCGCCAACCACAGCTTGTTCACGTCCTTAGCCTTCGGCTGGATCTCACCGGCCCACCGCGTCGCCGTCTGTGCGCCGCAGGCGATGAGCCGGACCCCGGCTTCGATGAGCGGGGCCGGATCGAAGAACTCGAAGTACGGCTCGGCCGAGATCCACTTCTGCACCTCGCCCTTAAGCGAGCCGAGCGCCTTCGCGGCGGCCCGGACCTCCTTTGGGCCGGTGACCGTCACGCCGACCACAGCGTTCTTGGGCCAAGTGAAGTTAGGTAAGCGAGTGGCTAGCTTTGTCAACACGACGACACGCCATTTCGTCGACCCTGCGATCGCGTCGATCACGGCCTGAACCCAGTAGTTCGGGAAAGCCGTGTTCATGATGTCCGTCATGCTCCCGTGGAACGCGGTCCGGCACCACACACGCTCGTGCTCCTCATAGCCGTCGGGGTCGGGCGGGTCTGTGTTGGCGAACGCGTCAAGCCGGGCTGGCCAGATCGTTGGGACGAACGCCTGTGGGAAGTAGAGAAGCGCGAAGTCGCTCGCGTAGCAGAACCGTCGCGAGCAGCCGTGAGAGCAGCCGGTGCAGCAGTTGACGGCCCACTTGGCCCACTCGATGCCGGGGCCGGCCGGGTGCAGCTTCTTCTCGATGCCCGCTGCCCGGGACGCCTCACGGATCCGCTGGATGTCGAGCATCCGGTGACCGTGCTCGTCGAGGGTGTCGAGGAACGAGCCGCCGAACGCCTCGAGTTCTCCGACCTCGACGATCACCTCGGCCCTGCCCTCCGCCTTCTCGCGGGCACCGGGGTGGGCGTCGAAGAGCGCGTCGGGGCACAGGCATGCCGGGATCACAACGAGGAGGGGAGCGCGTGAGGCGCTAGGCGCGGGCGTGTAGCCATCGGCGTCCACCGGGACGAGGTAGTCGTCGGCGAGGATGTCGAGGTCGGCGATGGGTTCGTGGGAGAGCCCGGAGTCGAGGAGCTCGGGGTGGTCGTTGCCGACGAGCTGGCGCCGGTTGTGTTGGACGACGGCGACGGCCACGCCGACGACGACGGGCCAGCCCTTCCGTCCGGTCGGTGCGTCGCGCTCGCCGCGGACGACCACGAGGGCCTCGTCGACCGTCTCAGGCGTGACCTCCTCGGT
Organism: Rubricoccaceae bacterium; assembly: GCA_963789285.1. GTDB lineage: Bacteria > Bacteroidota > Rhodothermia > Rhodothermales > Rubricoccaceae > Rubrivirga. The sequence goes on along the minus strand of CAWBJZ010000002.1, from coordinate 531,846 downwards.
GAGCGAGGTGAACGTGAGCGACTCCAGCATGTCGGCCTTGAACCGCTTGGGGACCTTGCCGAACTGGTCGCGGGCGTCTTCGCTCCACGGCCACGGCGTGTCCGGCGTCCCCGACTCCCCGTGCGTCTCGATGGCGCCGCGGTAGCTCTCGGGAGCGAGGGCACGCCGCGCGTCCGTGAGGTGCCGGTCGGCGAGCCCCTTGCCCTCGGACTCGGCCGCCTCGCGCGCCTCCTTGACGACGCGGACCAGCTTGTCCGGGTAGGCGGCGAGCGGGCCGACGACACGGGCCTGGCCCTCCCTCTTCAGCGGGGGCTCGCCGGCCTTCCGGAGGACCTCGTCGATCTTGCGGAACTTGATGAACTGGTAGCCGCGCGTGACGTCGATCATGAAGTCGTGCTCGACGATCTCCTCGAACGTCCTGTCAAGGCGCTTGCTGATCGCGCGGTACGCGGTGCGGAGGGACTGGAGCTGGATGAGGATGGCGCCGAGCTCGAGCTGGGCCTCGAACCGCTTGTGGTCGGCCGCCCCGGCGGCCGCGATCATCGAGGCGAGCTGGTCCTCGACCTCGGCGGGGGTGAGTCTTCTCTTCATGGTCTGGGGGTGGATAGATGTTGGGTTGGGTGTCGACAGTTGTCGAGAGCGGTGCCGGTCAGCGATTGACCTCGACGCCGACCGCGGCCAGCGCCGCGCGGACCTCGTCGGTCAGGGCGGCGACCGTGGTCCGGCCGCCAGCGTGGACCTCGACGTAGGGGACGGCGTCGGCCACGTCGTCGGCGTGGCGGCCGACGTAGGCCTCGGCCTGGGCGCGCGTCGGGAACGAGGCGTGCTCGGCGCCCGGGTAGAGGGCGACCTGCTCCTGGGCCTCGCGCCAGGTGGCGTAGACGCCGCGCTTGCGGCCGCGTCGGACGGCGTAGAACTTGGGCATGGGGTTGCGCGTGACGCGCGGTGGTGAGTCAGGTGGCGTAGGTCCGGGCGACGGCGTCGAGCGCGGCGCCGAACTCGGCCTGGAGGTCGGCCGGTCGGGTGATCGAGGGGTCGCGGTAGAGCCGGCGGTAGGTCTTGAGCCGGTAGTCCTTCTGGTTCTCGGTGATGAGGCCCGCCGCGTGCTCGGACCGGGCGGCGTCGAGCGCGGCGTCGAGCCCGCCGGCCGCCTCGATCCCGCGGACGACTTCCCACCGCCGCCGGTCGGCCGTCGACATCCCGGGCCGGGCCGGGACCGCGACGCGCCCGAAACGAAGCAGTCGCGCCTTACCGATCACGAGCCGGGCGAGGCCGGACCGGAACACGGGGTCGGCGAGCTGCCCGGCGCGGATCTCGCCGGTGTCGTCCGCGTGGTGACCGAGGTGGCGCTTGACGCCGTAGCTCCCCAGCGTGTGCTCGAACCGGACGACGTGCTGGCCGTCGCGCTCGACATCGAGGTAGAGCTCGGGGACCGGTCGCCGCTGCTTGCGGAACTTGGCAGGCGGGTCGTACACCTTCTGCTGCCACTCACCCGTCTTGAACACGGCCGTCCCGTCAAACCGGTGGGGCTCCGAGCGCGGGACGTCTTCGGCGGCCCGGGCGTAGTCGGCCCCGGGTCGGGGGACGACGAGGTCGATGGTGCCCTCGGCCATCGTGATGCTGGCCTCGCGCAGCGCACGCGGTGACAGATCGTGGGCGTCGCCGAGCGCGTCGAGCGCGCGCCCGGCCGCGTGCTCGTCGAACGGCGCGTCGAACGGGACCACGCCGTGGGCGCCGGCCCAGTTGCGGAGGCTTCCGCTGAAGAGGGTGCCGTTCGCGCCGACCGAGACGTACATGTTCTCGTCCATCGCCGCGACCGCGGTGACCTCGCCCGTCGCGGGGTCGAACGCCCCCTTGGTGCGGGCGCCCGCGACGAGGATCTCGTCCGCGACCCGGAGTGAGGTACGGATGTTGACCCTGTCCGCGAACACGAGGGCCATCGCGGGGGGGAGATCTCCCCCCTTCATCGGGCTTGTAATCGGGCTTGTAACCGAGATCGCGCTCACAGCGACCGGGTGTTGCGGCGGACGAAGGCGTCGAGCGCACGGGTTTCAAAGCGGCGGACGCCCCGTCCCGCCCCGATCCGCACGACCGGGATCTCGGCAAGGGCAACGAGGGATTCCACGGTGCGCACAGAGACGGAGAGATACTCGGACGCCTCCCTGATGTCGAGCAGCGGTGCCGGGCCTGAGCTCAAGCGCTCGGCCACGCAGGCCGCGATGGCCTCGATGTCGTCGCGGTGGAGGCGGCTCTCGGCGGTGTGGTCGGGTGCCAGAACAAAAAGTGGATGGAGCCGGCGCTCGGCGCGCGTGACGGCCGCCCCCTAAGGCGACCGGGGAGGGACGGACCTCACGAGCGCGCGGCAACTGGCCTGCGCGAAGGAGTCAGTCGACGGCCTCGTGTGGCCGTCGATGTCGGTCGCGGTGGGAGGGTAGCCGGAGCTACGGCAGGAGCTCCAGAACTCGGAGCTTTGCGTGCTCTACGGCGTCGCCGAGTTCTCCACGTTCCTCACCCACTTGGCCGAGCAAATCGATTGCGCGGTCTCTCAGGCCGGCCCCTGTCTTCCCGCTCTTGCCCGGCACGAGCAGCCGAGCGGTCTTGAGCAACTCCCGGGCCCGCGACTCGCTCAGGTCGACCTGGTCCCCGCACCACTCGAGGTACTTCTTGTTCGTCTGCCCCCCGGCCTTGAAGAAGGCGGGGAGCTCGTCGGACTCGATCGCTCGGAGGAGAGCGAGCCCCATCTGGAGCACGCGTTCGTCCGCTAGCTCGCCTTCCACCCCACCGTCCTCTGAGCTTGTCTTGGCCGAGGTCGCCGTGGGGTCCTTCCGCTTCTGGTCGAGGGCTGCGGCGCGGGCGGCGAAGCTTTCCGCTTCAGTCGCCAGCCGGGCGGCCCTAGAACGTTCGGCGTCGGCCATTCGGCGCGCAAGCCCGACGATCTCTTCGACCGACTCGCCTGTGTTTGGACCGCCCGAGCCGTCCCACGAGTCGTGGCCTGCCAACACGGACAGGAACGCTCCCGGGAGCGTCACGATCGGGTCGTCCATCGAGGCGCGGCGGTGGTCGCGCCAAACGCCGACGAGCGAGAGCCCGTCGTCGTCCACCCCATAACTCCACAGGTATGTCTTGTACCTGTCGGCGCCGTATTTCCAATCCGGGCGCGGCCCCAACCCGACGACAAAACGACGCACGTTGGGAAGCGGGCCGTACAAGATGATCTCGGCGGCCCTAGCGAGATCCCCGAGGCGCTCCGACATCAACACGGCCGCCTGCGCTTCAGCGTCTCGCACTCGCTTCGAATCGAGTTGGGTCTGGCGCACCTGCTTGAGCTCGCTGTATCCCAAAGTTTGCATGACGCTGTGGGCCCACGAGAGTGGGTCCTCGCCGCTGGTCGGGAGGCTGCTCGATTTGGGGTCTATGGATCGTGCAGGTTCCACTCTGCAAAGGGATGCGTCGTGGCGCAAAGGTACCCGGGACGTGGCGCTGTCATAGTCCAGCGCTACTATAGAGTAGCGCGTGGCCCGCGTCGCCGAGGGCCACACTGCGGCTGCCGGCTGTAAGACCCGGGTCGTACCTGCGATGTGGGACAAACGGTCAAGACCATGAACGACTTCCGAGACGAGCTTCCCGACGGATCTCGGATCGAGCGTGACTACAAGCTCGACGGCGAGCGGCCCGTCGGGTACGGCAGCTGGTACTGGCGAATCTATGACCCCGACCGGCGGCCTAAACGGAAGCGCGTGAACCTGCGGACGAAGAGCAAGGCAGCAGCAATGCGTAAGGCGCTCGACCTGGCCCGTGATCGGGCGCTCGGGACGTTCGACCCGTGGCACGGGGTCTCCCCAAACGCCGTGGCTGTCGAGAGGGCGGCCGGTCGGTACGTCGAGGCCCAGCGGCGCGCGGGCCGGGCCGTCGGCACCGTCGGCGCGGCCGAGCGGATGCTGGCGTCGTTCGCGAAGGCGCTCCCCGCCGGGTGCCGGGTGGATTACGTGGAGCCGACCCACGTCGAGGCGTTCGTGACGGCGCCCAAGCGGGACCGGAAGGGGAAGGCAACGGGGCCGAAGTCGCCTGGCACGCAGCGCCGGTATCGGGCGGTCCTCCGGCACTTCTTCGGGTTCTGCCAGGCGGAGGGATACACTCGGACCGACCCGACGGCTGGGCTGGCACCGGCGAAGGGCAGGGCCAACCGGCGCGAGCACGTCACCGACGCTGAGGCTGCGGCCATGCTCCGCACGCTCGACGCGGCCGAGGTTCTGGATGGCCGACCGCTCGGTTGGCTCCGGGATTGGATCGTGGTCGGGCTTGGCACGGGGCTTCGGCCGGGCGAGCAGGCCGCTCTGACGTGGCCCGACGTCCGGCTGGCGGAGGGCGCGCTCCGGGTGCGCGGCACCAAGACCGACGGCTCGGCCCGGCCGGTGCCCTTCGCCGGCGACGCAGCCGACGTGCTTCGGCAGCGGGCCGAGTCCCGGACAGGGGAGGGGGAGAGCCCGGTGTTCACGGCGGCTCGGGGCGGGCCGGTCGAGATGCGCTCGCTGTCGAAGCGGCTCCAGGCGCTCGCGGTCTCTGCTGGGGTCGGCAAGAACGTCACAGCCTACTCGCTCCGGCACAGCTATGGGACCAGGATGGCGGCGGCTGGCGTGCCGTTATTGGATTTGGCTCGCATCATGGGGACGTCGGTGCAGATGATCGAGCGGCACTACGGGCACTACTGCCCCCAGCGCGGCGCGGCGCACGTGGCCCGGGTGTTCGGCACCGCGGTGGAGACCGAAACAGCGCCAAGACCGTAGACTCTCCCATGCCCGCCCCGCCCACCACCGACGCCGTCCGCGACCGGCTCTCCGCGCTTCTCCCCGAGTTGGGCGAGCGGTACGCCGTTCGGTCGCTCTCGATCTTCGGGTCCTACGCGCGCGGGGAGCAGACGGAGGCGAGCGACCTCGACGTCTTGGTCGAGTTCGACGAGACCCCTGGGATGATCACGTTCGTCGGGCTGGCCCGGCTGCTCCAGGACCGGACGGGTTTGGCCGTGGACCTCGCCACGCGCCCGATGCTCGGCCCCCACGTCGCGCCCGGCGTCGAGTCCGACCTCACGCCCGTATGAAGCGCCCGGTCGCCCAACGCGTTCAGGACGCGCTCGACGTGATGGACCGGGCCGACGCGTTCGTGGGCGAGATGCGTCCCGACGAGTTCGCGGCCGACGAGCGGACGGTGTACGCCGTGGAGCGGTGCTTTACCGTGCTCGGCGAGGCCGTCCGCCACATCCCCGACGACGTGAGGGAGGCGCACCCCGACGTCCCCTGGCAAGACATCATGGGAATGCGGAACCGAGTCACGCACGACTACCTGTACACGGACAAGGAGATCATCTGGCGGACGGTCCGGGTCGACTTCCCCGCGCTCCGCCCCCTGCTCGAACGGGTCCGCGACGGGCTGGCTTGAGCCCGGATAAATCCGGGCACAATCCGGGCAAGGCCCTGCTAAACGGTGCAGCTAGCTGCATGCGCCGCGGTGGCAAATCGCTGCCCATGGTGCCGCTTGGGCGGTTTAGGCCAGCGCCGGGGTTCACGAGGGCGCACTCGTAATGAGCAGGTCGACGGTTCAAATCCGTCCGTTGGCTCCCTCGCGAACGTCCATTTCAGCACCTGAGAGGGCGTTCTTCGTCTGGTGGAGTTGCCGACTCGGGACCCCTCCCGGGTCGTCAGGGCATCGCGGACGGAGGGGGCTTCCCGTCGAGCGCGAGCGTGCAGCCTGCGCGCTCCCAGACCCCGGACGCGCTAGGCAGGCGTCACCGTGGCCACGCGAGCGCTACCGCCCCCGCCGCCACCAGCCCGACCCCGGCCCAGTCCCTCGGCGTCAGCCTTTCGCCCAGGAAGGCCACTGCGAAGACGGCCACCAGCACTACGCTGAGCTTGTCGACGGGCGCCACGCGCGACGCCTCACCGAGCTGGAGCGCCCGGAAGTAGCACACCCACGAGGCCCCCGTCGCCAGCGCCGATAGGGCCAGGAACCCCAGCGTCCGCGGCGCCACGCCCAGCGGGCTCTGCCACTTCCCCGTCGCCACCACGACGCCGCCCAACACCACAGCCACCACGACCGTCCGCACCAGCGTCGCGTAGTCGGGGTCGATGCCTTCGACGCCGACCTTGGCGAGGACGGCCGTCAGCGCGGCGAAGACGGCGGAGGCGAGCGCCCAGGGCACCCAAGACGAGTCGGGCATTACAAGGCAGGGTTGGGAGCGGTACGCGTGGCCTTCGGAGCGGTGGCTAGCGCAGCCGCGGCCGGTAGTCGCTCAGCCCATACACCAGCCGGAGCGAGGCCAGCGTCGCCCCGCCCGGCCCGACGCCTACCAAGGCGCCCACGATCGGGCGCTCGCGCTCGAGGTAGTGGAGGTTGAGCCCGACCGCCAGCGAGGGGCGGAGCGGGACCCGCTCGCCCGCGGCGGCCCGCTCGGACGCGAACCGCACGCGCGGCGTGAACTCCCGGAACACGTCGTCGTAGGCCGCGCCGACCATCGCCGTCGCGACGCCCTCGACCAGGAACGCCCCCAGCGCCTCGCTGAGCACGCCCCGGGCGCCGACCCCCACCGACAGCGCGTCGCGCCCCACGAACTCGCTCCGGGGGTACCCGACGAGGAGGTCTTGGTCGAGCTCGGGGAGGTAGACCCACGGCAGCGGGCCGCCGCCGTCCTCGCGCGTCACGACGCCGTTGGCCCGCACGAAGAGGGCCCCCCGCTCCGGCAGGAACGGGACGCGGAACAGCGCTGGCCGGAACACCAGCCCCGTCGCCTGCGCCCGCCACACCCCCAGGCCCGACCCGTCGAACGCCTGGAACCGCCCGACCTCGCCCTCGACGTACGACCCGTGCGCGGGCATCGCGGGCAGGTCCCGGGTGTCGCGGAGCGCGGAGACCGCCAGCTCGGCGCCGTAGCGGTCGGTCCCCACGAGCGCGCCGATCCGCCCGAGGTCGGCGGGCTGGACGGCCGCGAGCGCGCCCGCCGCCCGCTCCTCGGCCCCCCGAACGCGGTCGAACCGGCCCCGGAGCGTCGGCTGCACCAACCAGCCACGGGGCCCCGCTGGCGCCCACGCCAGGCGCGCCTCGGCCTCGGTCGCGAGCCGGTCCAGCCACAAGTCGCCGTCCGCGGACGAGTGCGGCCCGAAGCCGCGGAACGGCGTCCGGTCCGTCGTCCACGCCGCCACGCCCAGGACCGCCGCCCACCGGGCGTGGCCCGGCTCGTCGCTGAGGTACTCCGCGAAGCCGCCCTGCAGCCCCTGCGACAACCGCGCCTCGACCTGGACGTGGTCGCCGGGCGAGAGCACGCCGTCGACGGCGAAGCCCCCGCCGATCCCCACCCCCTTCGAGGGCGAGTACAGCGCCGACGGGGAGAACACGGGGCGGACGCGGGCGGTGTCGAGGTCTTGCGCCACCTCCTCGACAACCTCCTCGGCGGTCCCGACGGTGTCCGGAGGGGGCTCTGGCGCGGGCGGCGGGCGGAACGCGGGGTCCGGCTGGGCGAAGAGCGCGAGCGCGGCGGCGAGGGCGAGCGCGGCGGCGAGGGCGAGCATGGGCGGCGGCGTGGGGGAGGGGAGTCTGACCCCGGCGCTATGTCCTCTCCCTGTCCGCACGGTTACACTCGGGAAAGGCGAGCCAGACCCCGCCTCCAGCGCGTACGCTACGCCCCTACTGCCCCCCCCAGCCATGCGCCTTCTCGTCGTCGAGGACGACCCCCAGATCGCCGACTTCGTCGCGGGCGGGCTCCGCGAGGCGGGCTACGCCGTCGACACGGTCGCCGACGGGGAGTCCGGCTTCCGCCAGGCCCTCGCCGTCGACTACGACGCGGCCGTGGTCGACGTCATGCTGCCCCGCCGCGACGGGTTGTCGCTCGTCGGCGCGCTCCGCCAGCGCGGCTCCGACGTGCCCGTCTTGATCTTGTCGGCCAGGCGCTCCGTCGACGACCGCGTGCGCGGGCTCCAGACCGGCGGCGACGACTACCTCACCAAGCCGTTCGCCTTCGCCGAGCTGCTGGCCCGCGTGCAGGCGCTCGTCCGGCGCGGGACGGCCACGCCCGAGGCCACGCGGCTCTCGGTCGGGCCGCTGGCGATGGACCTGCTCACGCGCGAGGTGACGCGCGCGGGCCAGCCGCTCGACTTGCAGCCGCGCGAGTTCCGGTTCCTGGAGTACCTCATGCGCAACCCGGGCCGCGTGGTCTCGAAGACGCTCGTGATCGAGCACGTCTGGGACTACGACTTCGACCCCCAGACGAACGTCGTCGACGTGCTCGTCCACCGCCTGCGCAAGAAGGTCGACGAGCCGTTCGACCCGCCCCTGGTCGAGACCGTCCGCGGCGTGGGCTACGTGCTCCGCGTGCCCGAGCCCGCCGGCGGCGCCCCGTGACGCTCGCCGCGCCCGACTGGCGGCGCTCGCTGGGCGCTCGCCTGGCGCTCGCCTACGCGGGCGTCTTCCTCCTCAGCGCGGCCGTCCTGTTCGCGCTCGCCTACGTCCTGCTGGCGGGCTCGCTCCGCGACCGCGACCGCGCGCTCGTCGCGGGCGAGGTGGGCGAGTTCGCGGCCGAGTTGGGCGGCGGCGGCGTCGAGGCGCTGCGCGCGGAGGTGGCTCAGGCGTCGGCCGAGCCGGGCTCGCCGAGCTACGCGGTCCGCCTGGTCGACGCCTCCGGGCGCCCGTCGCTGACGGCCCCGGAGGCGGTGTGGGAGGGCTACGCCGCGGCGCCCCTGGCGGCGCTCGCGCCCGGCGCCTGGGCCACGCTCGACGGCGAGGGCGGCGCGCTCGACCTCGACGTCACCGCCGCGCGCCTGCCCGACGGGGGCACGCTCTACGTCGGCGCGCCCGCCAGTCGGGACGCGGTCCTCGACCACTTCCGCGAGCTGGTGGCGCTCATCCTGCTCCCCGTCCTCGCGCTTGGCGTCGGCGGGGGGCTGGTGTTCGCGCGCCGCGCGCTCGCCCCGCTCCGCGACTTGGCCGAGACCGTCGACCGCGTGGCGACGACCGGGCGCCTGGGCGAGCGCGTCCCCCAGCGCGGGACGGGCGACGAGCTCGACGCCCTGGCCGGGCTGGTCAACGGGATGCTGGCCCGCGTCGAGGCGCTCGTGGCCGGGATGCGCGGCACGCTCGACGACGCGGCCCACGACCTCCGCACCCCGCTCACGCGCCTCCGCGCGGGCGCCGAGCGCGCGCTCCTCGGCGCCCCCGACGGCCACGCCGACGCGCTCTCGGACGCCGTCGAGAACACCGACTCCGTCCTGGCCGTCCTCGACGCCGTCATGGACGTGGCCGAGGCCGACGCGGGCACGCTCCCGCTCCACCTCGCGCCGACCGACCTCGCCGCGCTCGTCGCCCAGGTGGCCGACCTCTACGACCTGGTGGCCGAGGAGAAGGGGACCGCGCTCGCCGTCGAGCCCACGCCGCCGGTCGTCGTCTCCGCCGACGGCACGCGCGTCCGCCAGGCCGTCGCCAACCTCGTCGACAACGCGCTGAAGTACACCCCGCCCGGCGGCCACGTCTGGGTGTCGGTGGGGCGGGAGGGCGGCGACGCCGTGGTCGTGGTCCGAGACGACGGGCCGGGCGTGGCGCCGGGGGACCGCCCGCGCATCTGGGACCGCCTCTACCGCGCCGACAAGAGCCGGTCGGAGCGCGGGCTGGGGCTGGGGCTCAGCGTCGTCCGCGCCGTCGCCGAGGCGCACGGGGGGACGGCGACGGTCGAGGACGCCCCGGGCGGCGGGAGCCGGTTCGCGCTCCGCCTGCCCAGCGACCGCGCCCCCGGCGACCGCGCCCCCGGCGCCGGGCCCGCCGCCGACCTGTCCCCGGTGTAATCCGGCGGACAGCGCCTCGCAAGGCGCCGACCGGTTGCCCCGTCTCCCAGCCCGCGCGCCCGATGCCGCCTCGCCTTGCCGCCCTCGCCGCCCTCCTCGCGCTCGCCGGGTGCCTCTCCTTCGGGCGGACCGCGCCCGTCGCGACGCTCCCGCCCCAGCCCGCCGCGCTGGCGGCCCGCCCCGGCGGCGTCGGCGACGCGGACTCCATCCGCTACGTGGTCCACGTCAGCGTCGACGGCCTGCGCCCGGACGCCGTCACGCGCCAGCCGCCCACGGCGCTCCCCGCCTTCGCCCGGCTCCGCGTCGAGAGCGCGTTCACCCAGAACGCCCGGACCGACCCCGACCGCCGCTACACGCTCCCCAACCACACCGACCAGCTGACCGGGCGGGGCGTCGAGGGGCCGGGCGGCCACCACTGGACCGACAACACCGACCCCGCCCCCGGCCAGACCCTGCACTCGAACAGGGGCGGGTACGTCGCCTCCGTGTTCGACGTCGCCCACGACGCGGGCCTCCGCACGGCCGCCTACGCGAGCAAGTCGAAGTTCTCGCTCTTCGACACCAGCTACGACGCCGCCCACGGCGCGCCCGACGAGACCGGCGACGACGACGGGGCGGACAAGATCGACGTCTTCGTCTACGACCCCGACACCGACGCGCTCACGCGCCGGGTCGTGGCCGACCTCCGGGCCGACCCGGCGGCCTACACCTTCGTCCACCTCCGCGACCCCGACGCCACCGGGCACGCCTACTCGTGGAGCGTCCGCGCGGGGAGCCGCTACATGCAGGCCGTCCAACGCGCCGACGACCGGATCGGGCGGATCCTGGCCGCCGTCGAGGCCGACCCCCGCCTGCGCGGCCGCACGGCCGTCATCGTCACGGCCGACCACGGGGGCTCCGGCCGCAACCACCACGCCGAGCGCGCGCTCCACTACACGGTCCCGTTCTACGTCTGGGGGCCGGGCGTCCCGTCGGCCGACCTCTACGCGCTCAACGCCGACACCCGGGCGGACCCCGGCGCGGCCAACGTCGGCTTCGACGTCCCGATGCAGCCCGTCCGCAACGGCGACGCGGCCGACCTCGCGCTCGACCTCTTGGGCCTCGGGCCCGTGCCCGGCTCGACCATCGGCGCGGGCCACCCGCTCCGCGTCCGCGCCGACCGAGCGGCTCCGCCCCCGGGCGCGTCGGCCGTCCGAGCCGCGCGCTCCGCCACGGGCCAGTGACGCCCGCGCCGGCCCTCGCTCGCGACCGGCCGACGCCGGGGCAGCGCTACGGGCTCGGCCTCGTGCTGGCGCTCGCCGCCGTCGGCCTCGCTTTCTGGGGCTTCCTCGAAGTCGTGGAGTCGTGGACCCGCCACGAGGACCTCTACCGCGTCGACGGCTGGGCCGCCGGCTGGGCGGGAGGGGCCTCCCCGGCGGCCGTCTCCGTCTGCCGCGCCCTCACCTACGCCGGAAGCGCCTGGGTCGCGGTCCCGCTCGTGCTCGCCGTCGCCGCCAGTCTGGGGCGTCGGGGCGACCGCCCAGCCGCGGTCCTTCTCGTGACCGCCTTCGGTGCAGGCGAAGGGCTGCTCTACGGGCTCAAGGCGTTCTTCCACCGCGCCCGCCCCGGGCTCCGGCTCGTCGCCGAGCACGGGTACAGCTTCCCCAGCGGCCACTCGTTCACGGCCGCGCTCGTCTACGGGCTGCTGGCGGTGCTCGCGTGGCGGTGGGCGGAGGCGCCGGCGGTGCGCGTCACCCTGGTGCTCGCTTGCGTCGCGCTGGCGGCGCTCGTCGGCGTGAGCCGGATCGTGCTGGGCGTCCACTACGCGACCGACGTGCTGGGCGGGTTCGCGCTCGCGGCCGGGTGGCTCGCCGCCGTCCTCGCCGTCGCCCGCTTGGCCGCGCTGGGCGACGGACCTGTCCGGGGTGTAACGGCGCGGACAGCGGGCGGTCAGGTGCCGCCCCGTTGACGCGGGGCACCCCCCCTCCGCCCCCATGCCTCACGCGCACCGCACCCACCCCGACCTGGCGGTCAACGGCGCGGACGTCCCCGACCCGCTCGCCGTCCCCACCGTGCTCACGCGCGAGCAGTCCGCCGCCGTCGCCGGCGCCCTCAACCCGGTCATCGCCGACGCCCTCGCGCTCTACGTCAAGCTCAAGAACTTCCACTGGCACCTCTCCGGGAGCCACTTCCGCGACTACCACCTCCTGTTCGACGAGCAGGCCGAGGCCACGCTCGCCGACGTCGACCGGCTCGCCGAGCGCGTCCGCAGGGCGGGCGGGACCACCGTCCGGTCCGTCGGCCACGTCGCCCGCCTCACCCAGATCCAGGACGACGACCAGGCCTACGTCCCGCCGCGCGCCATGGTCGAGCGCCTGCTCGCCGACCACCGGTCCGTCGCCCGGAGCCAGCGGGCGGCCATCGAGACCGCCGAGGCCAGCAAGGACTACCCGACGGCGAACGTGCTCGAGGAGGTCCTCGACGGGACGGAGCGCCGGACGTGGTTCCTCTTCGAGATCCTCCAGGGCGGCGACCACGTCGCCTGACCCGCCGCCATGCACGCGCTCTCCCTAGGCCCCCCGGCCGCCAGCCCCGCGCGAGCGGCCGACGCCGCCAGCAAGGTGGCCGCGGTCACGCTGGCCTTCTGGGCCATGAAGGTCCTCGCCACCACGTTGGGCGAGACCGCGGGCGACTTCCTCTCGATGACGCTCGGGCTCGGGTACACCGTCGGCTTCGCGATCACCGTCGCCCTGCTGCTGGCGGTCCTGGCCGTCCAGATCCGCACCGAGCGGTACCACCCGGCGCTGTTCTGGACGGCGATCGTCGCCACGACGACGGCCGGGACGGAGGTCTCGGACCTGATGGACCGGTCGCTCGGGCTGGGCTACGTCTGGGGCTCGGTGATCCTGGCCGCCGCCCTGGCGGCGACGCTGGCCGCGTGGCACCGCCGCGTGGGCCACGTCCGCGTCGACCCCGTCGTGCGCCGCGACGTCGAGGTCCTGTTCTGGACGGCCGTCGTGTTCTCGAACAGCTTGGGGACGGCGTTCGGCGACTACCTCACCGACAACGCGGGCCTGAGCTACGTCCAGGGCGCGCTGGTCACCGCGGCCGTGATCGGCGTCGTCCTCGGGCTCCACTACGCGACCCGGATCGACGCGGTGCTCCTGTTCTGGGTCGCGTTCGTGTTCACGCGGCCGTTCGGGGCCACGTTCGGGGACCTGCTCACCAAGACGCCGGCGCAGGGCGGTCTGGAGCTGCCGCGCGGGTGGGCGTCGCTGGTCACGCTCGCCCTGCTGGCGCTCGTGCTGGCCGTCTCGGAACGGAGGCGGGGCCGGCACGCCCCGGCCGGCTGACCGGCCCCGTGCACGACGCCCCCCGCCCCGTCGCCGTCTACGGCGCGCTCGCGGCCAACCTCGCCATCGCCGCCGTCAAGTTCGCCGCCGCGGTCACGACGGGCTCGTCGGCCATGTTGTCCGAGGGCGTCCACTCGCTCGTCGACACGGCCAACCAGGTGCTGCTGCTCGTCGGGCTCCGCCGGAGCCGCCGCCCGGCCGACGACCGCCACCCGTTCGGGTACGGCCCCGAGTTGTACTTCTGGGGCCTGCTCGTCGCCATCGCGCTCTTCGGCATCGGCGGCGGGCTGGCGTTCTACGAGGGCGCCGCGCACCTCCACGCGCCGGCGGAGGCCACGAGCCCGGCGTGGAACTTGGCCGTGCTCGCGTTCGCCTTCGCGTTCGACGGCGGCTCGTGGCTGCTGGCCCGACGCGAGCTCCACCGCGGCCTCCCCGGGCTCACGTTGTGGCAGGCGTTCCGCCGCAGCCCCGACCCCGCCGTCTACACGGTTCTGGCCGAGGACACGGCCGACCTGGTCGGCATCGTGCTCGCGGCGCTCGGCATCGCGCTGGCCCACGCGACGGGCAACCCCGCGTGGGACGGGCTCGCGTCCGTCGCCATCGGGCTCCTGCTCGCCGGCGTCTCGTTCGCGCTCGTCGGCACGGCCCGGCGGTTCCTCACCAACCAGAGCGCCGACCCCGCCGTGGTCGCCTCCGTCCACGCGATCGCCGAGGCGGACGCCGACGTCGAGCGCGCCGCGCACCCGCTCACCATGCACCTCGGCCCGGCCGAGGTCTTCGTCGCCGTCGAGCTGGCCTACCGCCCGGGGCTCTCCGGCGAGGCCGTCGCCGAGGCGTCGGGGCGCATCGAGGCGGCGATCCGGTCGGCCCACCCCGAGGTCACGCGCGTGTTCACCGAGGCGGCGCCGCGCTAGACCCCGGCCTGCGCGCCTAGCCCGGCCCCCTCCGCGCGGCCGCGGTCCTGCCGGTCAGTCGCTCGGCGTCGGGGTCGACTTCGGCGCCGCCTTGGTCTCCGGCGTCGCCGCCTTCGTCTCGCTGGCCGTCGGCTCCTTGGCCTTCGTCTCGCTGGCGGCCTTCGCCGGCTCCTTCTTCTTGGGCCCGCCCGGCTCCGCCGCGTCCGCGCTGCCGGACTTCTGGACGTAGTCGGTGAGGTAGAACCCGGAGCCCTTGAACTGCAGCCCGGCGCCGCCCGAGATCACGCGCTGGACCGGGACGCCGGTCTCGGGATCGGCCGTGAGCGCGTCGTCGGAGATCTTCTGGAAGTGCTCGAAGGTGGTGCCGTCGGGGCGGCGGTAGACGTAGGTGGGCATCGTGCGTTAGTCGGTGAGGTCGTCGGGCAAGGGGCCGAAGCCCCAGCCTCGGCTGGCGAGGCCGGGCGGCGTGCGGATGGCGTCGGCGAGCGCGTCCGCCAGCGCGGGGCGGACCTCGCGGATGCGCCGGTTCCGGCGGCTCGGGTGGACGCGGTTGCTGAGCAGGACCACGAACGAGCGCTGGTCGGGGTCGATCCAGATCGAGGTCCCGGTGTAGCCGGTGTGCCCGAACGCGCGCGGGCCCATCCCGCCCGCCGACGAGTTCCCGCGCCCCGCGTTCACCATCCAGCCCAGCCCGGTCGGGTAGGTGCTCCTCAGGCGGACGGGCTCGGTGAACCGCTCCAGCGTCGTCCGCCGGACCAGCCGCGTGCCGTAGCCGGCGCCGCCGTTCGCCATCGTGTACGCGAACCGTGCCATGTCGCTGGCCGTCGAGAACAGCCCGGCGTGGCCCGCGACGCCGCCCATCACCGACGCGGCCTCGTCGTGGACCTCGCCCTGGAGCACGCGGCCCCGGAACGCCTGGTCGCTCTCGGTCGGCGCGACGGCGCGGTCGACGTCCCCGACCCGGCGGAAGCCGGTCGCGTCCATCGACAGCGGGTCGAAGACCTGGTCCCGGAACACCTCGCCCAGGCCCTCGCCGGCGGCTTGGGCCAGCACCTCGCCCAGCAGGATCATGTCGAAGTCGCTGTAGCGCGACCGGGCGCCCGGGCGGTACTGCAGGGTGTCGGCGTAGATGAACTCCAGGACGTCGCGGCGGTCGGCGATGCCCTCGCTCCAGAACGGGTACCAGGCGCGGTGCCCGGCCGAGTGCGCGAGCAGCTGGCGGACCGTGACGCGGTCCTTGCCCAGGGAGCGGTAGCGGGGGAGGTAGGTGGTGACCGTCGCGTCCAGGTCCAGCTTGTTCTGCTCGACCAGCCGCATGGCCGCGGCCGTCGTGCCGACGACCTTGGTGAGCGAGGCGAGGTCGTAGGGCGTGTCCGGCGTGACCTCGGCGCCGGTGCGCGACAGCCGGCCGTAGCCCCGGAGCCGGAGCAGGACGCCGTCGCGGCCGACGGCGACGGCGGCGCCGGGGAACGCGCCGTCCCGGACGGCCTGCTCCATGACGCGGTCGACGCGGTCGGCCGCCTGAGCGTCGAGCCCGGCCTCTTGGGGCGTCCCCAGCCGCGGCGCCTGCTGGCGGAGCCGGACGCCGTCGCCGGCCGCGGCGACGCCGGCCACGCCGAGCGGCAGGGTGCCGAGCACGTCGGTGCGCCCGGTCATCGCGTGCGCCGCCGCGCGCTGGGCCGCGTCGGTCTGGCCGAACGACGCCACGAGCGCGAGGCGGTCCGGAAGCCCGGCCGCGAGCTCGGGGCCGCCCAGCGCCACGAACACGATGGGCTCGCGCTCGCCCAGGCGCTCGGCGAAGGCGCGGTGCCGGGGCGCCAGCCCGCCGTCGGCGTCGGGGAGCGCCGCCAGCACGACGAGGTCGGCGTCGCCGGCGGCGTCCAGGGCGTCGTCGTAGCGCTCGGCGGTCTCGCCCAGCCCCAGGCGGACGTAGCTGGCGCGGCCCTGGGGCGCGAGCTGGTCCCCGAACGTGTTGACGAAGGTGAGGCCGGCGTCGGGCTCGACGCCGGGGTCGAGCAGGACCACGAACGTCGAGGCCGGGACCCGGTCGCCGACCAGGGGCAGGGGTCCGTTATTGGATTGCAGGATGGTGACCGCCGCCCGGCTCGCCTCGTCCACGAGTAGCCCGGTCCGGTCCAGCAAGGCCGCCGTGGGCGGGCGCCAGCCGTCGAGCCGCTGGGCCGGCCGCTGGTCGCCGCCGCCGCGCGGGGGCGGGGCGAGCGCGAGCCCGGCCCACGCCTTCGCCGAGAGCACGCGCCGCGCCGCCGCGTCGACGCGGGCGCGCGGGAGCCGGCCCGTCTCGACCGCGCGCGCCAAGGAGTCCCGCACGGCGGCGGGGGACTGGGAGAGCACCACGTCGGCGCCGGCCCGGACGGCGTCGACGGCGCCTGTGGCGCGCGCGTCGACCTCCGCCTGGATCAGCCCGTCGAAGCCGTCCTGGGCCTGGATCGCCGCGATCCGCTCCAGGTCGTCGTCGGTGTCCACGACCAGCCGGACCTCCATCAGCCCGGCTCGGCCGAGCGCGCCCAGCGCCACCAGCCCCTCGTCGTCGCGCACCGTCGCCGCCGGCAGGACGCCGCCCTCGCGCAGACCGCGCGCCAGCGCCTCGACCGCCGGCCCGCCCGGGATCAGCCCGAACGCCGAGCCCCCGGCGCCCAGCGAGATCGGCGTGCCGGGCGCGTGGACGCCCAGGTCGCTCGCCGCCTGGCCCAGCGCCTTGCCCGAGTAGAACGCGAGGTCGGCCCGGCCGCTGGCGGCCAGCATGGAGGCGGCCGGGAACGCCGGGGCGTCGCCGAACGGGAGCGCGAGCTCCGTCCCGTCGCCGGTCGAGACCATGATGGGGAGCACGGCGGCGTCGCGCCACTCGCGGAGCCGGGCGACGTGGGGGGCGGTCGCCCCGCCCGACACCTCGACGCGGCCGACCCGGCCCTGGCGGACCATGTCCGACAAGCCGGGGGCGTCCGCGCGTGCGGCGACCAGCTGGCCCAGGGCCGCGTCCGTGGAGAGCGTGTCCACGATGCGGCCGGCGAGCGCGGCGCCGCCGGCCCACAACGCGGGCGCGGGAGGAGGGGAGACGACGGGGACGCTCGCCGGCGTCCACAGCGCCGCGACGGCGAGGGCGACGGCCACGGCGGCCTTGATGGTCAGCGACATAGGGGGACGGGCTCCGGGGGGACGGGCCACCGGCGCGAAGGTAGCGCTCCGGGGGCCCGTCCGAGAACGCCGGACGGGGCCCGGTCGCGCCCCGGCTCCTGCGTTACCGGCGGATCCGCTGGAACGCGTCGGCCAGGCGTTGGGCATCGGCGGGCGCGAACGACTCCATAAGCGGCGTGCCGTCGGTGGAGACGTTGCCGAACGGCGAGCGGTCGCCGTCGGCCATCTCGATCACCAGCCGGTCGTCCTCGAACCGGATGTCCTGGACGTCGGCGACGGGGATCTGGACGGCCGTGCCGACGTTCTCGGCCGCGGCCTCGATGACGGCCCGGGCGATGCGCCCGCCCAGCCCCTCCTGCTCCCCAGCCTTGGCCTCCAGGTCGGCCTGGATGCCGGCCTGAGCCTCTTTGGACAGCCGGGAGTAGAGGACCTGGTCGGTGAGCCCCAGCTCCATCTGGCCGTCGCGCGTCAGGATCGACTCGACCTCGGCGCCGTCGACCTCTGCCGAGATCGCCAGCCCGTCGGTCCGGACCTCGAACGGCTCGGCGCCGCGGACGGCCTCCTCCACCTCGCCCGCCCGTCGGTCGTCGGCGCTGGGCTCGTCGGCGGAGCAGCCGGTCACGAGCAGGGCGAGGGCGAGGGTCAGGAAACGGAGCATGGGACTTAGGGTTCGAGGGAGGCACGGCGGGTCTCGCCGAACGCCTCGCCGGCGCGCCACTGCGGCGAGACGTCGGAGGCGGCCAACCCGTAGCCCAGGCGGAAGGCGACGCGCGACTGCTGCAGGATGCCGGCCATCGACAGGTCGTCGGTGAGCTCGTCGCTGGGCTGGTGGTAGGTGTCGGCGCGGTACGCCGTGCGGACCTGCTCGCCGTAGCCGTCGGGCCGGCCCCGGAACGAGTCGCCGGTGCCGACGAACACGGCGGGCACGCCGCCGCGCGCGAACGCGAGCTGGTCGGAGCGGTAGAAGAGGCCGGCGCCGGGCGCGTTGTCGGCCGTGACCCGCATCCCCTCGGCGCCGGCCGCGGCCGCCAGCAGCCCGGCCAGGTCGCTCCGCTCGGACCCAATGCCGACGATGTCGTCGGTCGCGCCGTTCAAGTTGCCGGAGTCCACGTTGACGTTGGCGACCATCTGGCTCAGCGGAATCGGGGGGTTCTGAGCGAAGTGGGCCGAGCCGAGCAGGCCGGCCTCCTCGGCGGTGAACGTGACGAAGTAGACCGTCCGCGCCAGCGGCTCCTGGACCGTCTTGAAGGCCCGCGCGATCTCGATCATCATCGCCACGCCCGACGCGTTGTCGATGGCGCCGTTGTAGATGCCGTCCTGGCCCGCCGCGACCTTGTCGGGGTCCGTGCCCAGGTGGTCGTGGTGGGCCCCGTAGACGACGGCTTGGGCCGACTGGCCCACGACCTTGGCGACGACGTTCTGGCCCACCAGGCCGGCGGTCTGCTCGATCTGCATCGACACGTCGGCGGCGACGGGCAGCTCGACGGCGCGGAAGCCGCGCGTGCCGGCGCGCTCGAACCAGTCGTCGAGCGTCGCGCCGGCCATCTCCGCCAGCGCGGCGCCGGCCTGCTCGCTGATCCAGCCCCGGACCTCCAGGGCGCCGTCGGGGGCTTCCGCGCCCATCGGGTGGGCGCCCAGCGCGTCGTCGGCGATGACGCCGAAGGGGTAGCCGGCGGTCTCCTCGGTGTGGATGAGCAGCATCCCGCGCGCGCCCTGGCGCCGGGCCTCCTCGAATTTGTAGGTCCACCGCCCGTTGTAGGTCATGGTGTCGGCCTGGAAGAGCGTGGGCTCCTCGGCCGTCGCCGGCGGGTCGTTCACGAACGAGACCACGACCTTGCCCCTGACGTCGACGCCGGCGTAGTCGTCCCAGCGGTCAGCGGGGCTGGAGATCCCATAGCCGACGAACACCAGGTCGGCGCCGTCGAGCGCGGCCGTCGTGCCGCCGGTGTCGGTCGTGAGCGCCATGCCGGTGACGGGCTGGAACGAGGCGGCGTCGCCGGTGTCGGGGCGGAAGGTGAGCGGCGTGGTCTCGGTCACCTGGACGCTCCGAAGCGGGACGTCCTGGGTCCAGGACCCGTCGGGCATCCCGCCCTCGAGCCCCAGCGCCTGGAACTGCTCGATGATGTAGTCGACCGTCATCTGCTCGCCCGGCGTGCCGGTGCCGCGTCCGCCGAACGCGTCGGAGGACAGCGTCGCGATGTGCTGCCGCAGCGCCACGGTGTCGATGGCCGCGAGCGCGGCGTCGGGCGCGTCCGGCCCACTGGCGGCGGCGGCGGCCGGGCCGGGGTCGGCGGACTGGCACGCGCCGAGGGCGAGCGCCAGTGCGAGGAGGGGGAGGAGGCGGGGCATGTGCGGCGGTGGGGCGGTGGGGGGAAGCTAGGGCGGAGACTGCTCGATCTCGTTGTCGCGAGACAGGTAACCCTCTTTCTGCGCGGGGATGACGGATAAGGGGACATCAAGGCGAGGCGACCTCAGGACTCCGGCACCAGTTGGAGCGTCCACCGAGTCTCGCCGGGCAGGAACGGGCTGGGGCGGCCCTCGACCCAGTCGTCGTGGCCGGCGCCCCAGTACGGCGACATAAAGTGGCCGGCTTGGCCGCCGGGCATGTGGAAAATCCCGCGCTCCTCGTGCCCGGGCGAAACCACCATCCGCTGCGACGCGCCAAACGACGGGCCGGAGACGCGCGGCATCCGCTGGTCGCCGGCCTGCTGGACCGCGGGCATCTGGAGTCGGGATCCGATGCCGGGCAGCGCGGACGCCATCGGGTGCACCATGTCGAGCGTGTTCCACTCGCCCCAGGTCGCGGCGGAGAGGTCGCCGTAGTCGCCGGCGACCGCGCTGGCGGCGTCGGTGAGCAGGGCCGGCCAGGAGTCGAAGGCGGGTGGCAGGAGGTGGGTCGGCTGCTCGGAGGCCAGGCGCCAGACGGCGGTCTCGTCGCGCGCCGGCAGGAACAGCTCGGACCCGTCGGGCAGCGTGAGCAGCGGCGCGAGCGCGCGGTCCACGACGGCGCTCCGCCACTCGCGCACCAGGCGGTAGCCGGCGTCGTCGGGCGCGGCGCGGCCGCTCCAGCCCTCGACCTCGCTGCGGAGCGCCGCCAGCGGGCCGTCGGCGCCGGCCAGGGTCGAGAGCAGCAGCGTCCGCCAGCGCTGGTAGAACACGGCGCGGTCGTCGAGCTGGATGCCCAGCAAGTCGCGCTCGGAGATCGGCGCGTCGAGCGCGCGCAACCCGTCGCGGATCTGCTGCGCCCGGGCGCCCGGCGCGTAGTTGCCGTCGCCGATGGTCTCCAGGTCGGCGCCGCTGACGACTCGGGAGTTCGCGGTCCACAGCCGGCCGTCAGCGGGGTCCACGACCCGGGGCACCTCGTCGGGCGTCAGGAAGCGGGCCCACCGGGCGTTTGGGTCGGTCGAGTCCACCGGCCGCCGACCGTCGCGGCCCTGGCGGAAGGGGATCTGTCCGGCGATGGTCCAGCCGATGCGGCCGGCGCGGTCGCCGGCGACGAAGTTCTGGGCCGGGATGCCCGAGCGGTTCGCGGCGTCCAGCACCTCGTCCAGCGTCGTCGCGGTCTCAGCGTCGAGCAGGGCGAGGTTGGTGGCTTGAGGCCGGTGCGCGCCCCACTGCATCGCGAACCGGTCGCCGCCCTGGCGCGCCGTGACCGGGCCCCAGGGCGTCTCCAGCACGTCCAGCACGCGGACCTCGTCGCCCACCCGGATCTCCTCACGCAGCGTGTCGACGGGCACGCTCCCCGAGTCCGTCCGGACCCAGCCGGGCCGGGCCGGGTCGTCCACCAGGCGGACGTAGTCGATGTAGTCGCCGTAGGAGTTCGTGAAGCCCCACGCCACGTCACCGTTGCTGCCGACGATGACGAGCGGCGTGCCGGGCAGCGTGACCCCGGTCGTCCGCCGGTCGCCAACCACCAAGGACGCCCGGAACCAGATGTGCGGCAGCCTGAGCCCCAGGTGCATGTCGTCGGCGACGATGGCGCTGCCGGTCGCGCTGACGTCGCCGGAGACCGCCCAGTTGTTCGAGCCTGGGATCTCGTCCTCGCCGCGTGCCGCGCTGGCGGAGCCGGGCCGCCAGTCGCCGAGCTGGCTCTCGGTGGGGACGGGCGCGGGCGTGATCGCGTCGCCGACGATGGGGGCGTCCCACTCGTCGCCGGGCGAGGTCAAAAACGCGACGAGGGCGGGCGGCAAGGCGCGGTCCAAGGCCTCACCGCCCAACTCCAGCCCGTTCCCGCCGTCGAACTGCAGGTCCAGCGTCATCGCGTAGGCGGCCAGGATGGAGTCCTCGGGGCGCCACGGTTGGGGCGCTTGGCGGAGCGCGAGGTACTCGAACGGCCGAGCGCCGAGCGCGTCGAGCCCGGCGTTGGCGCCGACGACGTAGGCGTCGAGCACGGCCCGCTGGTCATCGGGCAGCCCGGCGACGACGTCGACGGCGCGAGCGCGGAAGCGGTGGGGCCGCAGCGTCGAGTCCGTCGTCCACGTAGCCTCGCCCAGCAGCTCCGACAGCTCGCCCGCGGCGGCCCGGCGCAGCAGGTCCATCTGAAACCACCGCTCCTGGGCGTGGACGAAGCCGAGGGCCTGGGCCGCGTCCGCCCGCGTCTCGGCCGTGATCGTGACCACGCCGGCCGAGTCGCGCTCGACCTGGACGGGCGCGGTCAGCCCGGCCAGCGCGCGCTCGCCCTCCAGCTCCGGCAGGCTCGCGCGCAGCGTGCCCCAGATGCCCACGGCGCCGACCAGCACCAGCGCGACGACGACCAGGGCGAGGACCTTGAGGATGCGGAGCATGGCGGGGGGTGATAAGGAGAAACCCGACGTGCGGGGTCCGGCGTAGAACGGTCTCACTCGCAAGATCACCCATGCCAGGCCGCAACGTCTACCACGTCGTTCCCACCGACGACCGCTGGGGGGTCAAGCTCGAAGGCTCGCCGACGTTGTCCTACGAGGCCGACGACCGCGACGCCGCCGTGGACCGCGCCTCCGGCTACGTCCGCCAGCTGGGCGCCGGCCGCGTCGTGGTGCACGGCGACGGCGGCCAGATCGAGACCGTCCACACGTTCGACCGCCTGCCCTCGCCCGAGACCTCGTGGACCGACGCCGTGCTGTCGCGCCCGCTGTACGTGGGCCTGGGCGTCGTGGGGCTGGTCGCGCTGGGCTACGGGCTGAGCCGGCGCTAGCTCGCGCCGCGCTGGCGGTTGCGCGCGGCACGCGCCCGACGAACCGTTGCGGGACGGTCTCGTAGGCGCCGGCCACCGAGTCCCCGCGCATGTCGTTGTACCAGCAGATCGCC
Source organism: Rubricoccaceae bacterium (assembly GCA_963789285.1). Taxonomy (GTDB): domain Bacteria; phylum Bacteroidota; class Rhodothermia; order Rhodothermales; family Rubricoccaceae; genus Rubrivirga. Next base: position 509,343 of record CAWBJZ010000002.1, on the reverse strand, counting down.
AAGGTCGGGCCGCGCTACGTCGGCAAGGCGCGGCTCTTCAAGGCCGGGTTCAACCTGTCGCCGATGTACCGGCGCAGCACCGCCCGCATCGTCGAGGTCTCCCACGACTGATGCGGGTCCGGATCCGGGTGCCCATCAGCTGGAAGAACAAGAACTACGTGGGGTCTATCTTCGGCGGCAGCATGTTCTCCGCCGTGGACCCCATCCCGATGGTGCAGCTGATCAACGTCATCGGCGACGGCTACGTGGTGTGGGACAAGGCCGCCCACGTCCGGTTTCGAGCGCCCGCGCGCCAGGACCTCTACGCCGAGTTCGTCTACACCCAGGCCCAGGTGGACGGCGTCGCCGCGCTGGCGGACGCCGAGGGCGAGACCGAGGTCGTGGTCACGACGCAGCTCACCGACCGCGCAGGCGAGACGGTGTTCTGCGAGGTGGACAAGACGATCTACGTGGCCACCAAGGCGTTCTACAAGGCCAAGCGGGCCGCGCGGAAGGCCCCCGTCTAGCGACGCGCAACGGCGTCGCCAGTCGAGGGTCCCCGTCGAGCCGCGCCCGCCTCGTGGAGCAGCGCCGAGCCGAGGAGCAGCGCCGAGGACAGGACAACCGATCCAAGCAGCCCCGACCCCCACATCTCAGCCGGCGTCGTCCCATAGCCGAGCCCCACCGAAAACCACAGAGAGAAGACCGCCCCCGTGGCGACGGCGCCGATCTGGAGCACGGAGCGGTCCCGGCTCGACTGGCGGGCGACCCACAGAGCAACCGTGAAGTACGCCACCAGAACGGCCACAACGAGAGGAGAGGAGGTCATGAGAGCCTGGGCCACCGTATGGACCTCGCTCGGAGCGAGCAGCGCCGCGAGCGCCAGCATCGATGCCGCGAGGGTCAGGGCGGCGACCACCGTTGCGGCGGCGATGCGTCCTAGTGCGAACGGGGCGGAGTGGTTCATGGCGAGGCGTGGCTAGTCGTTCAGTCGCGGCATTTGTGTCCGGCGCTCGGTCTCCTGCTGCTCGACTTGGCTCTGGACGTCTTCGTTCTCCCAGCCCTGCGTGATCATCACCGTCGCCACGATGGACAGCAGGAAGATCAGGAACACCATCGTGCCGACCAGCAAGCGGGTGCGCGACGGCGTGAGCGGGTCGGAGGGGAGGAGGGCCACGGCGGGGCGTCGGAGGCGGGGGCTGTGGACGCCCGAGCCGATGCGCGGTTCACGCCCGGCCCCACTGGCGGACCAAGTGGTGGACGTAGTCGAGCGTCCGCTCCAGGTTCTGGACCGTGTTCCACTCGAAGCGGCTGTGGAAGTCGAACCCGCCGGTGAAGATGTTGGGCGTCGGGACGCCCTTCTCGCTGAGTCGCGCGCCGTCGGTCCCGCCGCGGACCGGCTCCAGCCGGGGCTCGAAGCCCGCCGCTCGGGCCGCGTTGATGGCGACCGAGATCGCCCTGGGGTCCACGGCCTCGATGTAGCGCTTCATGTTGCGGTAGCTCTCGGCAATCTCGACCGAGACCTGGGCGCCCCACGTCTCGCCGACCTCCTCCGCCAGTCGCCGGACGAGCGCCCGTTTGTCGGCCATCCCGTCGTCGGTAAAGTCGCGGAGCAGGACGCGGACCGTCGCCGCCTCGGTCGTGGCTTGGACCGTGTGGGGGTGGAGGTAGCCTTGGTGCCCGGCCGTCGTCTCGGGCGCTTCGTCGGAGGGCAGGGCCGCGACGAACGCCGCCGCCACGCGCGCCGCGTTCACCATCACGCCCTTCGCGTAGCCCGGGTGCACGCCGACGCCCTCGATGGTCACGACGGCCTCGGCCGCGTTGAACGTCTCGACGTTGAGCGTGCCGACCGCGCCGCCGTCGACGGTGTAGCCGAGGTCGGCGCCCCAGCGGTCGAGGTCCAGCTTGTCGGTCCCGCGCCCGACCTCCTCGTCGGGCGTGAACAGCAGCCGCAGCGTCGGCCGCGCCGGTGGTGGCTCGCCGCGCTGGCGGGCCTCGCCGTCGGACCGGACCAGGTCGGCCGCCAGCTGGACGAGCACGGCCACGCCGGCCTTGTCGTCCGAGCCCAAAAGCGTGCTCCCGTCGCTCGTGATCAAGTCGTGGCCGGCGTGCTCCCGGAGCATCGGCTGGCGCTCCGGATCGAGCACCGCGTCCTCCGCTCCGGGCAGGGTGATGGTGCCTCCGTCGTAGCCCGGGTGGATCAACGGGCGGACGTTCTCGCCCGGGGCGTCGGGCGAGGTGTCGAGGTGCGCCGCCAGTCCGACGGCGGGCAAGGCGTCGGCCTGGTCTGGGGGCAGGGGGGAGGGGACGGTCGCGAAGACGTAGCCCCACTCATCCTCCTGGGCGTCCAGCCCGAGCGCGGTCAGCTCCTCGACCAGCAGGCGGCCCAGGTCCCGCTGGCGCTCGGTCGAGGGGAAGGTGTCGGAGACGGGGTCGGAGGTGGTCCAGACCTCGGCGTAGCGGCAGAACCGTTGGGCGACGGGCGGCAGGTCGGCGTCGCGCCAGGGGAGGGGCTGGGGCATCGGGTGGAGAGGGTGGAGAGGGTGGAGAGGGTGGAGAGGGTGGAGAGGGTGGAGAGGGTGGAGAGGGTGGAGAGGGTGGAGAGGGTGGAGAGGGTGGAGAGGGTGGAGAGGGTGGAGAGGGTGGAGAGGGTGGAGAGGGTGGAGAGGGTGGAGAGGGTGGCCTAGCCTCCGCGACGGCGCAAAAGTTCCAGCAGCGCCCTCCGTCCCCTCCGTCCCCTCCGTCCCCTCCGTCCCCTCCGTCCCCTCCGTCCCCTCCGTCCCCTCCGTCCCCTCCGTCCCCTCCGTCCCCTCCGTCCCCTCCGTCCCCTCCGTCCCCTCCGTCCCCTCCGTCCCCTCCGTGCTGGTGGAGCGTCTCCGCCAACGCCACTAGCTTCCGGGACGACCCACGCCGCCACGTTGACCACGCCCACCACCCGAGCCGAGACCGGCACCGACCTCCGCCGGCTGATCCTGGACCACGCCCGCCACCTGCTCGTGGCCGACGGCTACGAGGCGCTGTCGATGCGCAAGATCGCGGCGTCGGCCGGGTGCTCGGCGACGAGCATCTACCTCCACTTCGCCAACAAGGACGCCCTCACGCACGCGCTGATCTCCGAGGGCATGGCCGACCTCTACCGCCAGCTGTCCGACGCCCAGGCCGGGCTGGCGGCGCCCGTGGACCGGCTCGACGCGCTGTCCCGGGCCTACGTCCGGTTCGGGCTCGACCGGCCGGAGTACTACGAGGTGATGTTCCAGCTCCGGCCCGAGCGGATGGCGCGCTACCCCGCCGAGGACTACCGCCGCGCCCGCCGCAACGTGGACCTGTTCCGCGACGCCGTCTCCGACGGCGTGGCCGACGGGTCGCTGGCGCCGCCGAGCGCGCCCGACGTGGCCGCGTCGGTGCTGTGGACCGCGCTCCACGGCCTGGTCTCCCTCCTGCTGGCGCAGCGGATCGACGTCAAGGTCGCCGGCGACGAGCTGATCGACGCCGCCGTCCGCCAGTCGCTCGCGGCGCTCGGGGTCTGACCGGCGGGCCCATGGGGGACCGCCTGAGGGACTGGAACAAGTGGCCTTCGGTGGATCTTCAAACCGCCGACCGCCCCTCCGCCTCCCACACCCGCTCATGGCCTTGCAGATCCACACCGCGCCCCCGTCCAACATCGAGGTCGTGCTCGGCAAAACCATCCCGGCGCTGCTCGACGACGCCGTCGAGAAGTACCCCAACGCCAAGGCGTTCAACAACCCCCAGGGCTCGGGCTGGGCGACGATGTCGAACACCGAGATGCGCGAGGCCGCCGACGAGGTCGCGCTCGGGCTGTTGGAGAACGGGCTCGACCGGGGCGACCACGTCGCGTTCTTCATGGACAGCGACATGTACTTCGCGATGGCCGACTTCGGGACGCTGATCGCGGGCATCGTCAACGTCCCGCTCTACACGACCTACGCGCCGGATAACCTCGTCTACGTGACCCAGCACGGCGAGGCCAAGGCCATGTTCGTCTCCAACCCGGAGATGCTGACCAACTTCGCCGGGTGGGCCGAGAAGGTCCCCGACGTCAAGCTGGTGGTCCTGGCCGAGGGCGCGGCGCCGGGGGGCACCACGCTGCCCGACGGCGTCTGCCTGATGACGCTCGACGAGCTCCGCCAGTCGGGACGCACGGCCAAGGCGGCGACGCCGAACCGGCCCGACGAGCTGCGCGACCAGATCGACGCCCAGGACTTGGCGACGCTGATCTACACGTCCGGCACGACCGGGATGCCCAAGGGCGTCATGCTGACGCACGAGAACATCTCGTCCAACGTGCTCTCGTCGCTCCCGGCGCTGGGCCAGATCGGGCACCAGGAGGAGATCATCCTGACGTTCCTGCCGATGACGCACATCTTCGCGCGGACGCTGACCATCTCCCACGTCGCCTACGGCCACACGCTGTACTTCACCAACCCCGACCTGCTCGTGGGGCACCTCGCCGAGGTCAAGCCGACCATGTTCTCGACCGTCCCGCGCGTGCTGGAGAAGGTCTACGACAAGGTGAGCCTGGGCGTCGCCGAGAGCGACGGGCTCAAGAAGACCATCGGCAGCTGGGCGCTCGACCTGGGGCAGGAGTACGACCTGGCCAAGCCCGGCGGCGGCGTCCCCGGCTGGAAGCACGCCGTCGCCGACAAGCTGGTGTACTCCAAGCTGCGCGAGAAGCTGGGGCTCACGCGCGTCAAGACCGTCGCCTCGGGCGGCGCGGCCCTGCGCTCGGACCTCGCGAGCTCGTTCACGGCCTTCGGCATCCCCATCGTCCAGGGCTACGGGCTGACCGAGACGAGCCCGGTCATCACGATGAACAGCGTGAACGCCAACCGCGCCGGCACGGTCGGCCAGCCCATCCCGGGCGTCGAGGTGGCGATCGCCGAGGACGGCGAGATCCTGTCGCGCGGGCCGAACACCATGAAGGGCTACTTCAAGGCCGACGACAAGACCGCCGAGGTCATCGACGACGACGGCTGGTTCCACACCGGCGACATCGGGGAGTTCACGCCCGAGGGCTTCCTCAAGATCACCGACCGCAAGAAGGCGCTCTTCAAGCTCTCGACCGGCAAGTACGTCATCCCCCAGCCCATCGAGAACAAGCTGACCGAGGACTCGCTCATCGAGCAGGCCGTGGTCGTGGGCAACAGCCAGAAGTTCTGCACGGCGCTGATCTTCCCCAACATGGAGCAGCTGCCGCTGTGGGCCAAGGACCGCGGGATCACCGCCAGCGGCGAGGCGCTGCTTAAAGACCCCCAGGTCAAGGCCCACTTCGAGAGCTTGGTCGCCGACGCCAACAAGGGCATGGACCACTGGAGCCAGGTCCAGCGCTTCCGCCTGGTGCCCGAGGCGATGACGGTCGAGAACGAGCTGCTCACGCCGACCATGAAGGTCAAGCGCGGCCAGGTCAACAAGGCCTACGACGACTCGATCAACGAGATGTACAAGGCCGACGTGGAGACCAGCGCGCACGGCGTCACGGCCGTCGTCTAGCGCCGCCCGCCGGCTGGCGCCCGTCCCGACCGCGGTCGGGGCGGGCGCTTCCGTTTCGTGTGGCCATCGCGTGATCTGCGGAACGTCGGCGCGCGCGGGGCATCCAACGGAATCCCGCCAGGCGGGCGAACCCTGGCGGCTTAACACTGTTAACCCCCCTCCCGACGACCCGACCCATGGAGACCCCGACCCAGACCGGCACGCCGGCCAACACCACCGGCGGCGACGGCGCCAGCCAGTCGCCCATCCCCCCGATGTCCGAGGCGTGGACCGCGCTCTCCGACCGCGGCATCGACCTCGACCAACTCGCCGAGACGCTGGGCTCGATGGACGACCGCAAGCTGGCGGCCGTCACCAAGACGCTCGAGCGCGCCGGCAAGGACGTCGCCAGCAGCTACACCCCGCCCCCGCCCAACGGCGACTACTACGACATCGACGCGCTGATCTCGGACGCCCAGCGCCAGAAGATGGCCGAGGTGCGCGAGTTCATGGAGGCCGAGGTCGAGCCCGTCATCAACGACGCCTGGCTGGGCGACCGGACCCCGCTCGACGTTTTGGTGCCCGGCTTCAAGAAGCTCGACCTGCTCGACCCGATCTACGGCAGCGACCTGGAGACGCGCGAGCCCAACGGCTCGGTGATGGAGGGGCTGATCACGATGGAGATCGCTAGGGTGGACGTCTCGACGGCCACGTTCTTCGGCGTCCACTCCGGGCTGGCGATGCAGTCGGTGCTGGTGTGCGGGTCGGAGGAGCAGAAGGCGGAGTGGCTGCCCAAGATGCGCGACTGGTCGGCGATCGGGGCCTTCGGGCTCACCGAGCCCCACGTCGGCTCCGCGATCTCCGGCGGCGTCCAGACGACGGCCAAGCGCGAGGGCGACACCTGGGTGCTGAACGGCGAAAAGAAGTGGATCGGCAACTCGACGTTCGCCGACATGGTCGTGATCTGGGCGCGCGACCTGGAGGACAACCAGGTCAAGGGCTTCATCATCCGCGATCCCCAGGACAACCCCGGCTACGCCGTCGAGAAGATCCGGGGCAAGGTGGCGCTGCGCGCCGTCGAGAACGGGCAGATCACGCTGACGAACTGCGAGGTCCCGGAGTCCGACCGCCTCCAGAAAGCCTACTCCTTCAAAGAGGTCGCCGAGGTGCTTAAGCTGACGCGCGCTGGCGTCGCCTGGCAGGGCGTCGGCTGCGCCATGGGCGCCTACGAGAAGAGCCAGCGCTACGCGACCACGCGGATGCAGTTCGGCAAGCCCATCGCCTCGTTCCAGTTGATCCAGGAGAAGCTGGTGCTGATGCTGGGCAACGTGACCGCGCTCCAGACCATGTGCCTGCGCTTGAGCCAGCTACAGGACGCCGGCGAGATGTCGGACGCCCAGGCGTCGCTCGCCAAGGTGTTCACGGCCGCGCGCTGCCGCGACGTGGTCGCGCTCGCACGCGACTTGCACGGCGGCAATGGCATCCTGCTGGAGAACCACGTCGCCCGCTACTTCTGCGACACCGAAGCGATCTACTCCTACGAGGGCACCAACGAGATCAACTCGCTCATCGTCGGCCGCGCCGTCACCGGCCTGGGCGCCTTCGTCTGATCCGGTTCGGGGTTCTGGGTTCAGGGTTCGCCGCGACGAACCTCCCGCTCACGACTCCGATTCCGCAGTACCCGAACCCTGAACCCCTCAACCCTGAACCCCCGATGGAAACCCCAACCCTCACCCAGAACGGCTCGTCCGCCGCGTCCGCCAGCGGGCAGACGCCGGACTGGGCCTTCGTCCCGTTCCGCAAGGCCGCCGTGCTCGGCGCCGGCGTCATGGGCAGCCAGATCGCCGCCCACCTCGCCAACGCCGGGCTGGAGGTGCTGCTGCTCGACGTGACGCCCGAGAGCATCGGGCAGGAGGGGAAGAAGAACAGCCTGGTCGAGGGCGCCTTCAAGGCGGCCACCAAGATGAACCCGGCCCCGTTCATGGCCGACGACGTCGCCAAGCGCGTCACGCTGGGCAACTTCGACGACGACTTCGACAAGATCGGCGACGCCGACTGGATCATCGAGGTTGTGATCGAGCGGATGGACATCAAGAAGAAGGTCCTGGCCCGGATCGAGCAAGCCGCCAGCGACACGGCGGTGATCTCGTCCAACACGTCGGGCTTGCCCATCGCCGAGATGTCGGAGGACTTGGGCGACTCGTTCAAGAGCCGCTTCTTGGGGACGCACTTTTTCAACCCGCCCCGCTACCTCAAGCTGTTCGAGGTCATCCCGACGCCGGACACCGACCCCGACGTCGTCGCGCGCGTCTCGACGTTCGCTCGTGTCCACCTGGGCAAGGGGATCGTGATGGCGAAGGACACCCCGAACTTTATCGGCAACCGGATCGGGACGTACGCCATGCTGGGCGCCGTCGAGCAGTTCGAGTCGGGCGACTTCTCGATCGAGGAGATCGACGCGCTCACCGGCAAGCTCATCGGCCACGCCAGCAGCGCCACCTTCCGCACGGCCGACGTCGTCGGACTGGACACGCTGCGCCACGTGACCTCCAACCTGTACGACGCGATCCCGGACGACGAGAGCCGTGACCGCTTCCAGGTCCCCAACGTGCTCCAGCGGCTGGTGGACCTCAAGCAGCTGGGCGCGAAGTCCAAGGCCGGGTTCTACAAGAAGGAGGGCAAGACGATCAAATCGTTCGACGTCGAGTCGGGCGAGTACGTCGATCCCAAGGAGGTCGGGTTCGACACCAAGCAGTTCCGCGGCGCCTCGCTGGCGGAGACGCTGCAGAAGCTCTGGGCCGACGACGGCCGCGCGGGCGACTTCTTCCGCGACACCACGCTCGACCTCATCGGCTACACCGCGCGGCGGACGCCCGAGATCTCCGACAGCCCGGCCAACCTCGACCGCGCGCTGCGGTGGGGCTTCGGGTGGGAGATGGGCCCGTACCAGATGTGGGACGCGCTCGGCATCGACGCCGTCCGCGACGCCTTGAAGGAGCACGACATCGAGGTCCCCGACTGGGTGGCCGACGTGCCCTCGGAGGGCTTCTACCGCGACACCGAGTCCGGCATCCCCGAGGTGTGGACGCCCGGCGAGGGCGGCTACCAGTCCGACCCGCGCCCGGCCGACGAGTGGGGGCTGACCTACCTCAAGGAGGACGCGAACAACACGCTGTGGCAGAACGACGAGGTCGCGCTCCTCGACGTGGGCGATGGCGTCGGGCTTTTGGAGTTCCGCTCCAAGTCGAACAGCCTGGGCCAGGAGGTCATCACGGGCGTGATGGAGGCCATCGAGAAGGTCGAGACCGACCGCGACCTGCGCGGCGTGATCATCGGCAACGAGGGGTCCAACTTCTCGGTCGGTGCCAACCTGGGCGAGGTCGCGATGGCGCTGATGATGGGCGAGGTCTCGGACCTGGAGCCCTTTATCGCGAAGTTCCAGCAGGCCGTCTTCAAGATCCGCTACGCCACCAAGCCCGTCGTCGTCGCGACGCACCAGCGCGTGCTGGGCGGAGGCTGCGAGATGACGATGGCGTGTCCCAACCCCGTGCTCGCGGCCGAGACCTACATCGGCTTGGTCGAACTGGGCGTCGGGCTGATCCCGGCCGGCGGCGGCACGACTATGATGGCGGCGCGCGCCGCCGAGCTGGCGGCCAACAGCGACCGGCCCAGCGAGATTCAGCCGTTCCTGCGCCAGCACTTCGAGCAGATCGCGATGGCGACCGTCGCGACGTCGGCGTTCCAGGCGCGCGACATGAACATCGTGGACGACCGCGCGACCATCGTGATGAACGACGCGCGCCGCTTCCACGTCGCCAAGGAGAAGGTGCGGTCGCTGAGCGAGGAGGGGTACCTCCCCCCGCCGGTCCGCTCGGCGATCCCGGTCTTGGGCGCGCCCGGTCGGGCGCAGTTCGAGATCGCGCTCTACCAGTTCCAGCAAGGCGGCTACGTCTCCGAGTACGACCAGCATCTGGGCAGCCGCCTGGCCTGGGTCATGACCGGCGGCGACCTGACCGGACCAGCCGAGGTCCACGAGGACTACCTCTTGGAGCTGGAGCGCGAGGTCTTCCTGTCGCTGTTGGGCGAGGAGAAGACGATGGCCCGCATCGAGAGCATCCTGACCACCAACAAGCCGCTCCGCAACTAGGACGCCCGCCCGCTGGCGACCGCCCCCCGCCTCCGCGGGGGCGAGCAGCCAGCGGGGCGCAGGCCTCCCGACTCTACTCTACAGCTATGCAAATCAACGAAGCCTACATCGTCTCCTCGGTCCGCACCGCCGTCGGCAAGGCCAACAAGGGCGCGCTCCGGAACGTCCGCCCCGAGCACCTCGGCGCAGTCGCCGTGACCGGCGCGCTCGACCGCGTGCCCGGCCTGGAGCACGACCGCATCGACGACCTGGTCCTGGGCTGCGCCTTCCCCGAAGGCCCCCAGGGCATGAACATGGCCCGGGCCATCGCGCAGAAGGCCGAGATGCCCGACTCCGTGCCCGGCGTCACCGTCAACCGCTTCTGCTCGTCCGGCGTCCAGACCATCGCCCAGGCTTACAACTCGGTCGCGATGGGCCAGGCCGACGTCGTCGTCGCCGGCGGCGTCGAGTCGATGTCGAGCGTGCCGATGGGCGGGTTCTTCTTCGCGCCGGACCCCAACCTGGCCGTTGACGACCCCGACTTCTACGCGTCGATGGGGATCACGGCCGAGAACGTGGCCGACCAGTTCGACATCAATAGGGAGGACCAGGACGCCTTCGCCGTCGAATCGCACAGGCGTGCTCTGGACGCCATCGAGAGCGGGCGGTTTAAGGACGAGATCGTCCCGGTCCCGGTCGAGGAGGTGGTCTACGACCCCGAGACCAAGACCAGCAAGAGCCACCACTTCACGCACGACACCGACGAGGGCCCCCGCGCGGACACCTCCCAAGAAGCGTTGGCGCGCCTGCGTCCGGCGTTCAAGCAGGGGGGGAGCGTGACGGCCGGCAACTCGTCCCAGATGAACGACGGCGCCGCCGCGTCGGTGATCGTCTCGAAGTCCGTCCTGGACGAGCTGGAGTTGACGCCCCGCGCCAAGATGTTGGGCTTCGCCGTGGCCGGCGTGGCGCCCGAGATCATGGGCATCGGGCCGATGAAGTCGATCCCGAAGGTGCTGAAGCAGGTTGGCATGGAGATCGGCGACATTGACTTAATCGAACTCAACGAGGCGTTCGCCAGCCAGTCGCTCGCCATCATCCGCGAACTGGGGCTTGACCAGGAGAAGGTCAACGTCAACGGCGGCGCGATCTCGCTGGGCCACCCGCTCGGCTGCACCGGCGCCAAGCTGACGGCGACGCTGCTGCACGAGATGGAGCGGCGCTCGGCGCGGTACGGCATCGTGACGATGTGCATCGGCGGGGGCATGGGCGCCTCGGCCGTCTTCGAGAACCTGATGCGCTAGCCCCACTGGCGGCCTGCCCCCGCGGAGGCGGGGCGCGCGCGTCGCCAGTCGGAGAGACCGTGGATCGTGGGCGCTGGGGCTTGACCTCGGCGCCCACGATTCGTTCGGTCCGGCCCGCCGGCTCGCGACGCGGACCGTTGCTAATCTCCGGGCCCCCCTACGCCTGCGCATGGACACCTCTGACGCGACCGTCACGGCCCCCACCCAGACCGGCTTGCTCGGCTGGATCGAACGGATCGGCAACAAGCTGCCGGACCCCGTCTTCCTGTTCTTCTACTTAATCGCTGGCCTGGTCGCGCTCAGCCTGCTCGCGAAGGGGCTGGGGTGGTCGGCGCTGCACCCGACGAGCGTGGGCGAGGACGGCGCGCCGCTGGTGATCGCGGCGGAGAGCCTGCTCTCGGCGACCAACATCCAGCGGCTGTGGGTCGAGATGCCGACGACGTTCACGCACTTCCACCCGCTGGGCTACGTGCTGGTCGTGATGCTGGGCGCGGGCGTCGCCGAGCGGACCGGGCTGTTCGGGACGGCCATGCGCGCCGCCGTCCGCAACGCGCCGACGCTGTTCCTGACGCCGGTCGTCGCGCTGGTCGCCATGATGGGCAACCTGGCTGCCGACGCCGCCTACGTGGTCCTCATCCCACTGGCGGCCGTGATCTACGCGGCCGCGGGGCGCCACCCCATCGCCGGAATCGCGGCGTCGTTTGCGGGCGTCTCGGGCGGGTTCTCCGCCAACCTGCTGCCCGGCCAACTGGACGCCTTGCTGTTCGGCATCACCCAGGAGGCCGTCGAGACCATCCTGCCGACGTGGGAGGCCAACATCGCCGGCAACTGGTATTTCATCGCGTCGATGGTGTTCGTCTCGATCCCCGTGATCTGGTACGTCACCGACCGGATCATCGAGCCCCGACTGGGCAACTACGTCCCCGAGGGTGAACACGCCGACGACGCGGACGCGAACCAAGAGATCACCGCCGACGAGCGCAAGGGGCTGCGCTTGGCCGGACTGGCGTCGCTCGCCGTGGTCGGGTTGTGGGCGTTCCTGACGCTCGGGCCTGGGACGCCGCTCATCGACGAGGCGGCCTCCCCGGAGGCGCGGCTGTCGCCGTTCTACCAGTCGCTGGTGGCGGCCTTCTTCGTGCTGTTCCTGGCCGCCGGCTGGGCGTACGGCGCCGCCGTCGGCGCGGTTAAGGGACACCGCGACATCGTCAAGATGATGTCGGGCTCAATGGAGGACCTGGCGTACTACTTGGTGCTGGCGTTCGTGGCCGCTCATTTCGTCGCCATGTTCAACTGGTCGAACCTCGGGCTGATCACGGCCGTCCACGGCGCCAACGGGATCGAGCAGCTGTCGCTGCCGACGCCGATCCTGCTGATGCTGATCGTGCTGTTCACCGGGCTCACCAACCTGTTCGTCGGCTCCGCCAGCGCGAAGTGGGCGCTGCTGGCGCCGGTCCTGGTTCCGATGCTGATGCTGGTCGGGATCAGCCCGGAGATGACGACGGCGGCCTACCGCGTCGGCGACGGGGCGACCAACATCATCACGCCGCTGATGGTGTACTTCCCGCTGATCCTGATCTTCTGCCAGCGGTGGCAGAAGGGGTTTGGGCTGGGGAGCCTGGCCGCGCTGATGGTCCCGTACTCGTTCGGGCTGATGGTCGTGGGGCTGATCCTGGTCGGCGCCTGGGTCGCCTTCGACATCCCCCTGGGACCGGGGGCGACGGTGGAGTACGTCTTGCCCGGTCAGCCGACGGCTCCCTGATGCGGCTAGGCCTCTCTGAAAGACGGTGCCCGCAAAGCTGGCGGGGCGTGTACCCGGGGGAATTGCCCTGATCTGAAGCCGCGGGGAGGACGGACCTCCCGATCAGCCGAGGTTGGAGAGCGGCGGCATCGCTTGCGCCGTCGGCGCCTGCGTGCGCTGACCGCCGGCGGTCGGTCGGGGTGCCGGGTGCGGAGCCCGACCGCGCTCCGGGCGGCAAGGGCGTAGGGTTCCCCTACACGTGGCATGGGGGAATAGCCGATCCGATCTTGTCACGGACCGCGCGGAACGTGGAGAGGTTAGAGGGGGGCGCAGGAGTGCCCTGCGGCCCACGGTCCCCCTCTGAATCACCCCCCCCTCTTTCTACCGATGGCAAACATCCCCGTTGAACGAACTTCCACCGGCACCCCTTGGTGGCTCTGGCTGCTCGGCGCGCTCTTGCTGCTGGGCCTGCTCTGGTTCCTGATCTCGGCCCTTGGCGACGACGACGACGACGTCGTCGTGACCGACCCCGTTGAGACCGTCGACCCCGTCACCGCCGCCCCCGTCGAGACGCTTCCGCCGGCGACGGCAACGGCGCTGGACATGTCCAACCTCTACGTGACGCGGGTCACGGGCGACCGGACGTTCTTCGTGTCCGCCAGCGAGACCGACACGGCCAACGAGACGCTGGTCATCCTCGACGAGGTGCCCTCGCCTGACGCGACCGGCATCGAAGGCCAAGTGGACATCAACCCCGGCCAACGCATTTCCATAACGCAGGGGCGTATGGAACCGCTCGGAGACGTGAGCCTCGCGGGCATGGGCCTAAGCGACGCCGAGGCCACCTCCATCACCCCGACCACGGAGGTGATCCGGGTGTCCGGCGCGAACGTCGACATCCTCGAAGCCCCAGTGGGCCGAGGACGACGTCGAAGTCGGCACCTGATTTACCCGGTCTCTTCCTCAACCCTCCCCACCTCTACGACCCTCACTATGTCTCGCATCACACTCTCAAACACCGGCGACTGGAAGCTCGAATTCGAGGACCAGGACGTCCGTGGCTACCGCGCCGTCGATGAAGACGGCAACGCGATCGGCACCGTCGACGCCATGATCATTGACACCGAGGAGGAGCGCGTCGACTCCATCGTGCTGGAGGACGGCACGGAGTACCCGGCCGCCGACATCTCCATCGGGGACGACGTCGTCTACGTGACGGGCGTCCACGCCGGGGCCACCGCTGGCGCCACGACGGACGGCGGCGTCGAAGAGACCGTCCGCGTCTACGGGGACTCCGGGCAGGTCGTCCGCCGCGAGCAGGTCAACGACGCCGAGTACGACAACCACGTCGACGCCTTCCGCACGCACCACGGCGCCTCGTACGAGGGCACGTCGTTCGACGACTACGACCCGGCGTACCGCTACGGGTTCGATACCGCCCACGACGACGACTTCCGCAACCGGTCCTACGTCGACGCCGAGGACGACGTCAGGACCGGCTACGGCTCGGCCCACGCCGACCGCGACTACGACTCGGACCGCGACGCGATCCGGTACGGGTACACGCGCGCTCAGCACCCGTCCCGGTGACCGAGGCCGTCATTCACGACCCGGACGGCGCCCCTGCCGTCGTCGAGTCCGCCGACGCCCAGCGCGTCGTGGTCCGGCTCCCGAACGGGACCGTCGCCCACCTGCCCGCCGGGCTGGTGGGGCGGCTCGACGACGGGACGTACCGCTCGGAGGTCTCGTTCGGCGACCTAGGCGCTGGACGGGAGACGTTGCTCGAGGTCGAGGAACGGATCAACGTTCGCACCGTTACTAAAGAGACGGGCGGCATCCGGGCACGGACCGTAACCGAGACCGAAGACATCGCCGTCGACGCCGACGGCTGGCGCCAGACGGTCGAGGTCGAGCGCGTGCCGGTCAACCGGCCGGTCGACGCCGTCCAAGACGTCCGCGTCGAGGGCGACGTCACCATCGTCCCGGTGTACGAGGAAGTCCTCGTGGTCACCAAACAACTGGTCCTCCGCGAGGAGGTCCGCCTCGTGACGCGTCGCGACCGGGTCCCCGGCCCCGACACCGTCACACTCCGCCGTCAGCGGGTCGAGGTCGAGCGGCTCACGCCCGACCCCGACGACGGCCGCGGGTGAGCAGCCGCTCGCCCCGCCCGCGTTTTCTGTTTCTATCCCACTCAACCCACTCCCTCTCATGGCTAAGACTATTGTCGGCCTCTACGACGACCGCTCCACCGCTAACAAGGTCGTCAAGGACCTCGAATCCGCCGGCTTCGGCGACGACCACCTCCGCTTCGCCTCCCACCAGGAGGGCGAGGCCACGTCCTACGACATCGACCCCAACACCGACGCCACGCCCGACGCCCTCAAGCGCTACGGCATCGCCGACGACGAGACCTCGTTCTACTCCGAGGGCATCCGCCGCGGCGGCTCGCTCGTGATCGCCCGCGTCCACGACCAGGACGTCGACAAGGCCGTCGACGTGATGGCCCGCCACAACCCGGTCCGCTACGAGGACCGCGCCGAGGCGTACTCCGGATCCACCGAGACCGATGTCTACGACAAGTCGCGGATGCAGGAGAACCGCGCCCAGTTCGCCGATCAGTCGCAGCAGCGGCTCCAGGAGATCGAGGAGCACATCAAGATCGGCAAGCGCGAGGTCGTCCGCGGCGGCGTCAAGGTCCACCAGTACGTCGAGACCGACGTCGAGGAGGAGACGCTCCGGCTGCGCGAGGAGAAGGTGAGCGTCGACCGGACGGCGGTCAACCGCGAGCTCACGCCCGACGAGGCCAACGCGGCCTTCGAGGACAAGACGATTGAGGTTGTCGAGCGCGGCGAGGAGGCCGTGGTCGAGAAGACCGCGATGGTGACCGGCGAGGTCGCCGTCGGGAAGGACGTCAACGTCCGCGAGGAGACGGTGGGTGGCGAGGTCCGGCGCACGCGCGTCGAGGTCGAGCAGATCGCCGGCGAGACCTTCGACAAGATGGACACCGACTTCCAGAGCCACTACGGCTCGAACTACGGCTCGTCCAACAAGGACTACGACTCGTACAAGCCGGCCTACCAGTACGGCTACGCCGCCGGCCAGACGTACAAGGACCGGGACTACTCGTCGGTCGAGAACGACCTCCGCTCCGACTACTCGTCGCGCTACAACGACGGCGACGACAGCGTGTGGGACGACATGAAGGACGCCGTCAAGCACGGCTACAACAAGGCGAAGGCCGCGGTCTAGCGCTCGGCGCTCGGGCTCGTCCAAGCGGGCGCGGGGGCTTCGGCCCCCGCGCTTTTTTGTGCCCGCCCCGCTAGCGGCTAGCCCCCGCGGAGGCGGAGGAGCCCGGGCGGCATCGGCGGGGGTGCGCTAGCTGTCCGTCACCTCGACCTCCCCACGTCCGCGGCTCGGGACCGGCCCGTCGGGAACACGCAAGGTGATCTGCGTCAGCTCCGGCCGACAGTTGATCCGGACGGGGACGGTCGAGAACCCGATGCCGCGGTTGATGTAGATCCGGTTGGGGGGCGCCCCGATGGAGTCCGCGGCCCACCCGTCGGCGGCGACCTCGCCCTCGCGGACGACGTCGAGCCACGAGGTCCTGGGGCCTGGCAGCACCCGGACCTGCCCCCCGTGCGTGTGCGCCGCCAGCGCCAAATGGGCCTCCTCGCCGGGGATGTCCCGGAACGCCTCCGAGTTGTGCATCAGCCACAGCCGCGGCGCCACGGAGGGCACCTCCGCCAGCGCGGCGTCGACGTCGTCCCGGCCCGCCCACGACGAGCCGACGCCGGCGATCCACAGCGTGTCGCCGCCCGCGACGACGGGCGTGGCCTGGTTCTCCAGCACGACGACCCCGATGGCTTCGAGCCGCTGACGGAGGTCGTCGGCGTAGGTGGTCACGACCTCGCTGGACTCCTTCATCAACGAGTAGTCGTGGTTGCCCAGCACCGCGACCGTGGGGATCCCCGCCTCAACCAGTGGCCGGACCAGCCCGACGGCTGTCCGCACGTGCTCGTCGGTCGGCTTGTAGAGGAAGTCGCCGGCGATGAGGACTAGCGAGACCGAGTCGTCGATGGCGTCGTCAATGGCCTCCTCGACCATCCCCGTGTTGCCCAGCCACATGCCGATCTGGAAGTCGCCTACGAGCGCGACCGTCTTGCCGTCCCAGCCCGGCGCGAGGTTGGGCAGCTCCGCCTCAAACGCCTGGTCGTCTAGCAGAAACCGCGGCTCGATTACGACCCCGTAGATGAGGGGAACGATAATCAGCAGTCCGAGAGTGGAGAGGGCGACGCGCATGGGGGATGGGGTACGGGGGAGTCCACCATTCTAGCATCGTTCAGCGACAGGAAGGACCCAGACCCGGCTGGTCTGGTACACGAGGGTGACGGGCCCCGAGGGCTCGCCGCCCCCTTCACCTACCCCCTCTACTCATGGCGAACATCCCTGTCGAACGCACTGGCACCGGCGTGCCCCCTTGGCTCTGGCTGGTCGGCGCCCTCCTCCTCGGCCTGCTGGCTTGGTTCCTCATCTCGGCCCTGGGCGACGACGACGATGTCGTAGTCACGGAGAATACCGAGGTCGTCGCGACGCCCGTCGCCGACGCCTTCGACATGTCCGACGTCTACGTGACGCGCGTCGTCGGCGACAACACGTTCTTCGTCTCCTCCACGCCCGACGGCACCGACGAGCGGCTGGTCTACCTCGAAGAGGAGCCCACGCCCGGCGACGCGACGGAGGGCCGCTACGACGTCACTGAGGGCCAGCGCCTGTCTATCACTGGCACGATGGAGCCCACGCCCGCCGACCTCACGCCTTGGGGGCTGACGAATGAGCAGGCCAGCACGGTCGGAGACCAATACATCCGCGCCACCAGCCTAACGGTCTTGGACGGGGCGATGGCTGACGAGATGGTCGACGGCGACATCGAAGCCGACGCCCCCGCCGGACTGGCGATGCTGGAGGGCGACCTGGCATCGATGGTCGGGCAGACCATCGCGCTCGACCGGGTCCGCGTGACCGGCGTGACCGGCGACAGCACGTTCACCGTGGGCGAGGGCGCCGCACGGACGGTCGTGGTCATGGAAGCACTCGGCGAGAGTGAGAGCGGCTCCGGCGACGGCTCGGACGGGGTGTTCGACATCAACACCGGCGACACCGTGACCATCAACGGCACCGTCCGCGCGTTCCAGCGTGGGATGCGAGGCACCGCGGACTTGACCGCGACGGAGCAGGCCGCCGCCGAGGCCCGCCGCTACGTCATCGTGACCAGCGGGCGCTCCGGGCTCTCCAAGCAGTAGGGCGACTGGCGGAATGGGTCGACGGGCGCGGAGGGAACACCTTCCGCGCCCGTCGTCGCTTGTGCCGGCGCGCTAGTCTTTGCCGGCTCCGAGCAGGCGCGCGATGAACGCCGCCAGCAGGCCGTAGAGCAGCGAGGCGAGCAGCGTGGTCACGGCGCCGTCGGTGTCGAACCCCTCCACGACGACGGTCGCGACCCAGAACATCACCGCGTTGATGACCAGCGTCAGCAGGCCTAGGGTGAGCCAGCGGAACGGCGTCGTCACCAGCCGGACGATCGCGCCTAGGGTGGCGTTGACCAAGCCGACCACGAGGGCGGCGACGAACGCGGTCTGCCAGCCGTCGACGGTGACGCCGGAGAGGAGGTACGAGACGGCCAGGAGTGCGGCGGCGCTGGCGGCCCATCGGAGGAGGAGCTTCATAGGTCGGGTGGCGGGGAGCCGAGCTACGGCGCCGGCGCGCCGGGGGTTCGGAGGCGCGCGAGTCCCGTCGTTGGCGCCGGAGCGGAACGCGCCGCGGGGCACCCGGCGTTGACGGGTCTCACCCTGGCACCGTTTGTGACCGAGTCCGCACGCCTCCGACCGACTGCCGCTGCGGAGCGGCCGCGCGCCGCGCTCGGAGTGGCCACCGCCTACGCCCGCGAAGCCGTCCGCCAGCGGGCCGGGGTGATCACAGTGGGCCGTCCGCCGTTCGGGCGCGGTCCCGCCACCCCCCACCTGACGCTCGCCGTCGAGGACGCCTGATGCCGCCCCCCACACGCCGCCGCGGCCCCGTCCTCCGCGCCCGCCGCGCCGCCGGCTCGCCGCGCGCCCGGGCCGCCGTCCCGAACTTCTTCACGCTGATGAACCTCCTGGCGGGGTTCTTCTCGCTGATCCAGACCGCGGCCGGCAACCTGGAGGGGGCGGCCTGGCTCGTGGTGCTGGCGGCGTTCTTCGACCTGCTCGACGGGTTCATGGCCCGGCTCGTGGGCTCGTCCGGCGAGTTCGGCGTCGAGCTGGACTCCCTGAGCGACGTGGTCTCGTTCGGCGTCGCGCCCAGCTTCCTGCTCTACCAGTTCGGCCTCAACCAGCTCGGGCCGATGTGGGGCGGGCTCTTGGCGAGCCTGCCGGCGCTGTTCGGCGCCGTCCGGCTGGCGAAGTTCAACTCGCTGACGACGGTGGGCGAGAAGTCGACGGAGTTCTCCGGGCTCCCCATCCCAGCCCAGGCCGGCACCGTCGTCGTGTTCATCCTGGCGATGCTGGACCAGGCGTTCTTCGACGTGCTCGCTCGGCCCCAGATCTCCGTCCTGGTCACCTTGGTGGTCGCGCTGTCGTTCTTGATGGTGGCCCCGGTCCCGTTCCCCGCGCTGCCCCAGCCCAACGCCGAGAACTTGAGGAAGTACCGGTGGCGGTTCGCCCTCTTCCTGCTGGCGATCGTGCTGGGCGTGATCTTCCAGGAGGAGGGGCTGCTGTTCTCGGCCGTCGTCTACCTCGTGTGGGGCCTGGGCCGGGCGCTGCTGTGGGCCGTCCGCGTGGCGACCGCCGACGACCCCGAGGCGATCCCGCTCGCCGACCCGCCGCCCATCGCTCAGTCGCCCGTCGACTCGGCGTAGCTTTCGCTCCCCACCCCGGCCCCCGATGTTCACCGCCCACGTCCGCGTCCTGCTCCGCCCGTCCATCCTGGACCCCCAGGGCAAGGCCATCCAGAACGCGCTCACCGACCTCGGCATGCCGTCGGTGGAGGAGGTCCGGACGGGCTCGTTCTTCTCGCTCCGCGTCGAGGCCGCCAGCGCCCAGGAGGCCGAGGCCGTCGTCCGCCAGGCGTGCGAGAAGCTGCTGGCGAACCCCGTCACCGAGGACTTCTCGATCCTGGCGCTCGTGCCCGAGGACGGTGTCGCGGCCTAGCATGACGGACCGCTGGACGATGGCCGGACCGGCGACGCCCGACGTCGCGCCCGTCTTTGCCGAGGAGGCCGACACGGCCGTCGAGACGCCGTGGCGGGTGATCGTCTTCGACGACGACATCCACACGTTCGAGGAGGTGATCCTCCAACTGATGAAGGCCATCGGCTGCACGCCCGAGCAGGGCTACCAGCACGCCCTGACGATCCACACCGAGGGGAAGGACTGCGTGTACGAGGGCGACTTTTTCGACTGCTTCCGCGTCCAGGGCGTCCTCAAGGAGATCGCGCTGGTGACGGAGATTGAGGGGTAGGAGTGGGGAAAGGGGATTTGGGAATGGGGAGCTGGCAGAAGGGGACGGGGGGATTTGCGTTGCGCAGACCCGATGCTCACCGCCATCTCCCACCTCCCCAGATGGCAAACAGTCTCGGCTGGCGTCTGCCTAGTTCCCATCCCCCATTTCCCCATTCCCGCGAGCCTACCGCATGAACAGGTAGCTCAGCTTGACCAGCACCACGTCGTCGGGGTAGGTGCCGAAGGCGTCGCCGAGCTGACCCAGCGAGCCGCGCTCGAAGGGGGAGGGGCCGGCGCCCTGGAGCAGGCGCTCCTCGAAGAGGTCGGTGTCGCGGCCCTGGCTCCAGACCACGAACAGCGTCGAGCCCGGGCGGTACTCCCACCGGAAGACGGCGTTGGCCGTCACCGACGAGAACGAGAAGTCGCGGCGCTTGGGGAAGCCGTCGAGCGGCCGCAGGTCGTCCGGCGCGGCCAGCACCGAGACGTCGCGGAAGCGGCCCCGGGCGGCGAACAGCTGTCCGAAAAACTGGAGCGACATCGTCGGCCCGAAGAGGTACTGCGCGCGCGCCGTCGCGTCGAGCTGGCGGGTGTCGCGTGCGCCGAAGAGCGCGAGGTAGTACGGCGTGCCACCGACCCCGACCGAGGCGTCGGCGTAGGGCGCGAGCCCGTTGAGCAGGGCGGGGTCGGCGTCGAACGGGATGAGGTCGCCCTCGGCGAGCGACTCGGGGCGGGCGGCCGAGCCCGCCAGCCGCAGCCCGTCGTCGCGCGCGAACAAGGGCTCGTTGGCGACCCACGACCGGATCCCGTCGCCGCCGCTCAGCCCCACCTCCACGTCGAGCGCCAGCCGGTCGCTCGCCGTCCAGTCGACCTCGCCGCCCAGCCGGTACCGCGAGCCCCCGCCCTGGTCCCGGCCCCCGCCGACCGACGTCCCGAACCGGAGCTGCTTGCGGGAGTCGGTCTCGAAGCCCACCCGCACGCCGACGGAGCGTTGGTTGGCGACGGCCCCCAGCCCCCGGGACTCCAGCACATCGACGCCACCCAGGCCGCTGATCTCGACGTTGATGTCCAGCTCCTGGAAGCCGCGGAGCTCGGCGTTGTTGAAGAAGAACAGCCGCAGGCCCTGGTTCTGGCGGTCGGACAGGGTCCAGGTCTGGGTTGCGAAGCCGCCGTTGCGCAGCCGGCGGAAGGGCCCGAGCGGGCGCCCTTGGTTCCACAGGTAGCGCGCGCCCCCGCGGAGCTGGGCGATGTCGGTCTGGCGGAACTGGCCGACGTCGTTGAGCCGGAGCCCGTCGGAGTACAGGCGCAGGCCGAAGCCGGGCAGCAAGTAGCCCGAGATCCGGTCGAGGCCGAGGTAGGTGCCGGCGCCGTAGCGGGCCTCGCCGCTGGCGGACCGCGCCGTGGCCCCGGCCGTGCCCTCGAAAATCCAAGCGCCGTCGGCGAATCGCAAGCCCCAGTCGGCGGCGGCGGCGGCAGACCGCGTCGGAGTCAGGTCCAGGTCCTCGTCACCGCGCGCGCCATAAGCGGTCGCGCCGGCGCCGACGAAGCTCTGGCCCGGCAGCTCCTGCTTGACCCGGCTGGCGAGGTAGAACCGGCTCGGGTCGAACCGCTCGCCCGTCGCGGACCCCAGCGCCCCGAAGGACAGCCCGCCCGGCGTCCGCCCGGTCAGCTTGGTGGCGGCGATGATGGGGGAGGCCCCGCCCACGCGCCGGGTGTAGAGGAGCGACCCGTCGCGGCCCCCGAACGTCAAGTCGAAGATCTGGGAGCCCTCGACGAAGAACGGGCGCCGCTCCCCGAAGACGGTCTCGAACGTGCCGAGGTTGAGCTCGGCGGGGTCGGCCTCGACCTGGCCGAAGTCGGGGTTCACCGTCGCGTCCAGGATCAGGGCCGGCCCCAGCCCCACCTTCACGTCGGCGCCGACGTTGCCCTCGGGGGACAGGCTGCCTGTGCCCGGCGCCGCCGCGCTCTCGCCGCGCGAGCCGCCAGCCAAGGTGTACGGCCGGACCTGGATCACCGACCGCGGCGCGAGCCCATCGAGGCCTTCGAGCCGCCCGAACAGCCGGACCAGCCCGGCGCTGGCCTCCTCGCGCGTCACCGGCGCCCAGAACGACTCCTCGCCCAAGGCGGGGATGTCCCGCCGGAAGTTGACCCCCCAAGAAGGGGCGCCCCCGGTGAAGCGGAGCTGGGAATACGGGATCCGCATCTCGGCCGTCCAACCTTGGGCGTCCACGTTCACGGCGGACTCCCAGACGGCGTCCCACGACTCGTCGTCGCGGTTGCCCTCCAGCGTCGCGTCGAACTGGACGCCGGCGGCGGTGAGGCCGAAGACGTAGGCGGTCCGTCCGTCGTCGTAGCTGTCGAGCGAGACCGTGAAGGCGTCGGCGCCGCCGGTGTCGTCGCGGCGGCTCAGGACCGTCCGGATCTGGGACGGGTCCGTCGCCCACATCCGGGCGCCGACGTAGAGCGCGTCGGTGCCGCGGAGCACGCGGACCTCGGTCCGCTCGGACGCCGGCGTGCCCTCGTTGGGCTCGAACTGCACGAAGCCGCTGGCGACGGGCGCCGACTCCCAGGTGGCTTCGTCGAGCTGCCCATCGACGCGGACGTCGCCGGCGGGCGCGACCGCCAGCTGGGGCGGGGTGAGCAGGGCGAGCGCGAGCAGGAGGAGCATGGCGGCGTGAGCGACGCAGACAAGGTCGGAGGGGATCCGGCCCCGGACCCGCCCTTCGGCACGAATTCCCGCCCGACGGGTTCTCCGTCGGTTGGGAGAAACCCACCTCCCCGCTGGCGGCCACCGTCGCCAGGCCGGCAGAGGAGGCCCGACTGCCTGGCTTGCCCGGACTGACGGCAGCGAGCGATCTCCGCCCGGGCTTCGTCCGCCAGCGCGGGCGGGGCGAACTGGGGTGGTGGCTGGAGCACGTAGTCAGGACGGAGCGTCCCGAGCAGCGCTCTCGCAGCCGGCCGAACGCTGGACGGGGGGCCGCCCCGCTTCGCCAGGCGTACCCTGCCCTTACGATCTCTTGCCCCCCGTGACCGAGGACACCTACCGAACGCTGGCCGACACCTGCGACGCCGAGCCCCCCAAGACCAAGGGCTCGCGCTTCCTCGCCCACGTCGCGCCGGTCGCCGACGCCGACGCCGCGCTGGCGGTCGTCGAGCGCGTGCGCCAGGCCGAATACTCAGCGTCGCACCACTGCTGGGCGTACCGGCTCGGGCTGGACGCGCCCGCGCCCCGGTTCTCGGACGACGGCGAGCCAAGCGGATCGGCAGGCGCCCCGATCCTGCGCGAGATCGAAGGGCGCGCGCTGCACCACGTCGTCGCCGTCGTGACGCGGTACTACGGCGGCACCAACCTGGGCGTCGGGGGCTTGGCCCGCGCCTACGGCGGAGCCGCCGGCGACGCGCTCGACGCTGCCAGAAAGCGCCGGGTCGTCCTGCGCGAGCCCGTCCGGCTGTCGTTCGCGTTCTCGGACACCGCGCCCGCCATGCGGCTCCTGGACCAGTTCGACGCCCGGCTCGTCCGCCAGTCGCACACGGCGGAGGGGACCGAGCTGGAGCTGGCCGTGCGACGCTCCGAGGTGGAGGCGGTCCGGGCCGCGTTCGTCGAGGCCACGTCCGGCCGCGGCCGCGTGGTCGCGGACTAGCGAGCCCGTCCCACTGGCGGGCGGACTCCGCTAGCGCGTCAGCTCTCGGCCATCAGCGTCCGCATCGCGCCGACGGCCAGCCCGTCGACGTGCTCGTTGAGGGGGACGCCGCTGTGGCCCTTGACCTTGACCCACGTCACGTCGTGGCGCGCGTCCTGGGCCATCAGCCGCTCCCACAGGTCGCGGTTCAGGACCGGCTTCTTGTCGGACTTCTTCCAGCCCCGCTTGACCCACCCGTCCATCCAGCGGTCCTTGAACGCGTTGACGAGGTAGGCGCTGTCGGAGTGCAGGCGGACTCGGCAAGGCTCCTTGAGCGCCTCCAGCGCCTCCGCCGCGGCCCGCAGCTCCATCCGGTTGTTCGTCGTCGCGGCCTCGGCGCCCTTGAGGTCGCGCTGGATGACGTCGGGCTCCGCCCCGTAGAGCAGCGTCGCGCCCCAGCCGCCCGGGCCGGGGTTGCCGGAGCACGCGCCGTCGGTGTAGATGTTGACGGAGGGGCGGGGGTCGGAGGGCACAGGGCAGGGCGAGTAGCGAGCGCCAAAGCTAGCGGAGGTCTCATGCCGCCGGCTCGGCTCCCGGGGTATGCTTCAAGACCGGACGGCCCGCGTCCTCCCTCTCCCCAGCCCTCCGCCCCCGTGAAGTTCGTCGACTACGTCACCGTCACCGTCCGCAGCGGCCGGGGCGGACCCGGGAGCGTCCACTTCCGCCGCGAGAAGTACGAGCCCAACGGCGGCCCGGACGGCGGCGACGGCGGCGCGGGCGGCTCCGTCATCGTGGAGGGCGATTCCCACCTCTACACCCTGCTCGACCTGCGGTACAACCGCCACCACTTCGCCGAAAGCGGGGGGACGGGCCAGGGCAGCAACAAGTCCGGGAAGGCCGGCGACGACATCGTGCTCCGGGTCCCGCTCGGCACCGTCGTGCGCGACGCCGGGACCGGCGAGTCGCTGGGCGAGATCGTGGCCGAGGGAGAGCGGTTCGTGATCGCCCAGGGCGGGCGCGGCGGCCAGGGCAACACGCACTACAAGTCGTCCACGCGCCAGGCCCCCCGCTACGCCCAGCCCGGCGAGGCGGGCCAGGAGCGCGACGTGATCTTCGAGCTCAAGCTGCTCGCCGACGTCGGGCTGGTGGGCTTCCCCAACGCCGGCAAGAGCACGCTCGTCAGCTCGCTCTCGGCGGCCAAGCCCAAGGTCGCCGACTACCCGTTCACGACGCTGGAGCCCAACCTCGGCATGGTCCAGCTGGGCGACTGGCGGTCGTTCGTGATCGCCGACATCCCCGGGCTCATCGAGGGCGCCTCCGAAGGCCGCGGATTGGGCCACCAGTTCTTGAAGCACGTCGAGCGCAACGCCGTCCTGCTGTTCTGCGTCGCCGCCGACTCCGAGGAGCCGGGTGCACGGTATCAGACGCTGCTGGACGAGCTGGCCGCCTTCAGCCCCCACCTGATGTCCAAGCCCCGGCTGGTGGCGCTGACCAAGATGGACATCGTCGGGCCCGAGCTGGCGGACGCCTGGGTCGAGGAGGTTTCGGCCGGCTTCCCCGACGGCACCGAGGTGGTCCCGATCTCGGCCGTCGCCCGGATCGGACTCGACCAGCTCAAAGAGCGGCTGTGGCCGTTCGTGGAGGCCGAGCGCCAAGCGGCCGAGGACGACCTGGATCTCTAGGCCGCCTCGGCCACCAGGATCAGCGACAGCGGCGCCTCCGTCTCCGGGTGGACGGGCTCGGCGGCTTCCGCCAGTCGCAAGCCGGCGGTGTCCAAGGTGCGGACCCACGACCCGAACGTCCGGAAGTACCACGGCATCGGGCTGAACCCCCCGCCGAAGGCGTCGAACGACTCCTCGCGCCAGCCGTCGCGGTACGGCGCCGATACCGTCGCGGGGTGGACCGTTTGGATCAGCACGCGGCCGCCGTCCAGCCGGCTCGTGGCGGCGCGCAGGACGCCCGTCACGTCGTCGGAGAGCAGCGCGAAGTTGAACACGGCGGCGTCGACGGGCCCCCCCAGCCGGTCGGGGTCGGCGGCGGCGTCTTGGTAGCTCAGGACCTCGAACGCCCCGCCGCGCTGGCGGGCGGCCTCGACCAGCCCAGGACTCACGTCCACGCCCCGGGCGCTGAGGCCGACGGCGTCAAGCGCGCGGACCAACCAGCCCTCGCCGCAGCCGACGTCGAGCACCCTGCCCATCGGCGGCAGGCCGCGGACGACGGCCTCGACGATGGCGGCGTCGGTGCCCGCCTCCCGGCTCGCGATGGCACCCTCGCGCACCGCCCGAGTCCAGGCGTCCGCGTTGTCGGACCAGGACTGGACCAGGCGGCCGGGGAGGTCTTGCATGTCGAAATGGAAGGGCCGGCCCCATTGCTAGAGCCGGCCCCGAACGAGGAACAGGAGTCGGGCCTAGATCGCCGGGTCGGCGGGCGTCGTGGTGGGGTTCGCCAGCCGCTCCTGCTCGGGGAACGGGTAGAAGTTGCGGGTCCGCTGGAACGGGTTGCCGGTCCCCGGGGCGCCCTGGTTCAAGCGGCGCGCGTCTTCCAGGCGCAGGCCCTGGAGGTAGAGCTCCGTCGAGCGGTTGTAGTAGATCTCGTCGAGCAGGCTCTGGAGGTCCGTCGGGCCGGTGTAGGGGCCGAGGTTGGGGACCAGCCCGAGCGGGTCGGCGGCGTCCTGGCGGACCGAGTTGATCTCCCGCACGGCGTCGGCGGTCTGGGAGCGCCGGGCGAACACCTCCGCCCGGATCAGCGCCATCTCGTCCGGGACGAACGCCGGGATCGACCCGCGGGGGCCCGTGGGGCCGGACGGCGCGAACGGCTGCCCGACGATGAAGCCGGCGGCCGTCTCGATGGCGAACCCGTTGGGGCTCGTGTCGGGGTTGGGGTCCGAGAAGTAGTCGATCCGGCCGTCTCCCGGCTCCACGTCCCCGAGCCCGAGGTTGTCGCGCACCGCGAAGCTGGGCTGGCCGACGGTGGGGGAGATGCCCTGGTACAGCGGGTTGTTGGCGCCCTCCTGGTAGGCGAAGACCGACAGCCGCGTGGGGTCGACGCGGTTGGCGGCGGCCAAGGCCGCCTCGAGGTTGCCGGCGAACAGCTCGAAGCGAGCGCGGTAGGCGCGCACGCGGTTGAGCAGGTCGGCCTCGGTGCCACCCGCGAGCCGGTCCTCGGCGGAAGCGAGCAAGCGGTTGGCCTCTTCGAATCCGGCCTGGCGGCTGACGTAGCTCACCGCCTCGGTCCGGTTCGTGTTGAGCGCGACGTCGGTGAACCCGATGGAGAGCGCGCCCAGCGCGGCAGCCTTGTAGAACTCGGCCGTCGCGATCAACCGCGCCCGCAGCTCGGGCGAGACGTTCTCGACCCCGGTCGCGCCCTCGATGATGTCCGTCGCCGTCGAGATGGTCTGGTACATCTCGCGGAAGTAGCCGGCCACGTTGCCGTTGTTCTTGGCGAGGCCGGCGCCCCCGATGTCGAGGTCGAGGAGGTTGGCGAACGTGTTGTCGGCCGCCAGCTCGCGCGACGTGATGCCGGTCGTGAGCAGGTAGCTGCTCAGAGCCTGGGTCTTGTACTGGTTCTCGAGCCCCGTCACCGCCACGATCAGGCCGGCGCGCGTGTTGAACGCGTCGTCCTGGGTCGTGGAGTTGGGGTCGGGGACCGAGAGGTCGCAGGAGGTCAGGGGGGCCGCCAGCGTGAGCAGGGCGAGGGCGGCGCGCCGAGATCCGGTCGTGAGAATCGAAGTCATAGGAGGGGGGATCAGCGGCTAGAGGGAGGCGCGGAGCGAGACGCCGAAGGTGCGCGGGATGGGCACCTGGACGAAGTCGTAGCCGCGGACGCCGGTCGACTGGCCGGCGACGTTGGTCTCGGGGTCGTAGCCGGAGTAGCTGTCGAACGAGAGCAGGTTGCGGCCGTAGACGGTCGCGCGCAGGTTCTGGAGGCCGAACCCGCGCACCAAGCCAGCCGGGACGAGGTAGGAGAGCGAGAGCTCGCGCAGCTTGACGAAGGTGCCGTCCTCGATCCAGTTCTCGAAGATGCCGAAGGCGCCGTAGTTGCGGGGGTCCGGGCCGGGCACGGCCGAGTTCTGGTAGTACCCGGTCGGGACCACGCCCTCGATCTCGTTCTGGTAGTCCTCGAGGACGCCGAAGAACCGGAGCGAGGCCAGCCGCCGCGTGAAGTTGAACACGTCGCCGCCGAAGGAGCCGTCGAACTGGACGCGCGCCGAGAACCGGTTGCCGACCTCGAACTCGTTGATCCAGCTGGCCGTGAAGTCCGGGTTGGGGTCCCCGATGATGCTGGGGCTGGCGTCACGGATGGGCACGATCGGCAGGCCGTCCGGCCCGATCAGGATGCCGTCGCTGTTGAGCGTGCCCGTCACGATGGTCGGGTTGCCGTTGGCGTCGAGCAGGATCTGGTTGGTCGCGCGGTTGACGGCCAGGCCCTCGATCTCGCCGGCGGCGTTGCGGGCGAACGACGAGCCGTAGAACACGCCCTGCGGCTGGTCGTCGATGACGGCCACCAGCCCGAACGAGTTGCCCAGGATCAGGATGTCCGGGTCCACGGTCGATGTCGCCGGGTCGTAGTCGACGGTGGGGTCGAGGTCGATCCGGTTCTTGTTGGTCGCGAACGTCACCGTCGAGGTCCACCCGAAGGCCGGCGTCGAGACCGGCAGCGCCCGCACCAAGAGCTCCACGCCGTTGTTGGACAGCTCGCCCACGTTCTGGAGCTGGTTGGTGAAGCCCGACGTCAGCGGGAGCTGGACGTTGAGCAGCAGGTCGCTGGTGTTCTGGGTGTAGTACGTCGCCTCGATGCCTAGGCGCCCGCTCAGGAACCCGAGGTCGGTGCCGACCTCGAACTCCGCCTGGCGCTCGGGCCGCACGTCGGGTTGGCCCAGCAGCGGCGAGCTGTTGATGCCGCCGGCGCCGTCGGGGAGGTAGCGGGTGAACCGGTCGAAGGGGTCGATGGCGCTCAGCCCGCCGGACTCCCCGTAGCTGGCGCGCAAGCGCAGCGTCGACGGCAAGGCGCCGGATTCGCTGACCCGGGCGTAGGCCGCGTTCGATCCCGCGTCGTAGCTCGCGCTCAGCTTGGGGTAGAAGTTGGTCCGGTTCCCCTCCCCGAACACGCTCGACGCGTCCACGCGGCCGGCGGCCGTCAGGAACAGTTGGTCGGCGATGCCGACGGTCTGCTGGAGGAACGTGCCCAGGAGCGTGAACTCGCTGCGGCCCTCGCCGGCGAACACCGGGGTGCGCCCGCCCGCGATGGTCTCGATGCCAGGGAACAGGTTGCTCGTGGCCGACGAGAACACGTCGGCGCGCCTGAACTCCGACGACGCGCCGGCCGTCGTCGTCGACTCGAAGGCGCCGCCGATCATGGTCTGGTACCGGACGCGGAAGTCGTTGTTGAACCCGAGCACGTTCCGGTCCGAGCGCCGGCTCGCGCCGCCGTTGAAGCCGTTGGCCGTCGAGCCGACTGGGATGAGCGAGCGGCCACTGAGCGAGTACGAGTCGACGCCCAGCGTGTACGACGCCTCCACGCCCTCCGCCGGCGTCAGCCGGGTCGTGACGTCGCCCGTGAACCGGTTCGTCGTCTGGTTGAAGTCGAAGTTGTCGATGACGTCGAGGGGGTTCTGCTGGACCAAGTCCGGGTAGTCCCCCGTCACCGGGTCCGGCTGGATGTCGACGGTGTTGGGGCCGAAGATGAAGCCGGTCAGCGCGCCGTAGGCCGAGTTGAGCCCCCCGTTCGGCACGTCGTTGCTCCGGCTCCGCGTGAAGTTGCCGCCAGCGGAGACGTTGATGAGCGAGCCGAACTGCTGCCCGACGCGGATGCGGCCGTTGAGGCGGCGGAACAGCGTGCTCCGGACGATGCCCTCGTTGGCGAAGTGCCCCCCGGACAGGAAGTACGTCGTGCCGTTGTTGCCGCCGCTGATCGAGAGGTACTGCTCCGTCCCGACGGCTTGCTGGAAGATGTCGTCCTGGTAGTCGAAGCGCTCGACGGTGTTGGGCGTCGCGCTCGCCTCAGGCGCCGTCCCCCGCGGCCGGTCGGTGGTCGCCCGGTTGATGGGCAGCGTCTTGCGGACGCCGTCGGTGCGGACCGTGGTGGAGAGTGACACCCGGGGCGCGCCGTCCTGGCCGCGCCGGGTGAAGATCTGGACCACGCCGCCGTTGGCGCGGCTGCCGTAGAGCGCCGCCGCGCTAGCCCCCTTGAGGATCTCGATGCGGGCCACGTCCTCGGGGTTGAGGTCCACGAGGCGGTTTTGGGAGTTGCCCCCGAGGTCGTAGGGCGAGGCGTCGGAGTTGTCGACGATCACGCCGTCGATGATGTAGAGCGGGTCGGCGCTACCGAGCACCGTCGAGGGGCCGCGCAGCCGGATCGAGACGCCGCCGGCGGGGTCGCCCGAGTTCTGGGACACCACAGCGCCGGCCACCTTGCCCGCCAGCACCTGGTCCACCGACGTCGCCCCGACGTCCTGGAGCTCACGCGCGTCGACGGTGCCGATGGCGTTGCCCAACTGGCGGCGCTCGGTGGGGAGGCCCGTCGCCGAGACGATGACCTCGTCGGAGCGGAGCGCGTCCTCGGAGAGCTCGATCCGCCCGAGGTCCACGGTCGTGCTGGCGCCCAGCGTGACCGACCGGCGGAGCGTCGAGAAGCCGACGTAGCTGACGCGGAGCTCGTAGGTGCCGGGGTCGACCGTGGCCGTGAACGAGAACTCCCCGTCGATGTCGGTGGCGGCGCCGAAGCGGGTGTCCCCGAGGAGGGCCGAGGCGCCGGGCAGGGTCGTGCCCGTGCCGGCTTCGACGACCGTGCCGGAGATCGTGTACGTGGTCTGCGCCGCGACGGGGAGGGCGAGGGCGGCCAGCAGGACCGTCAAGGTGGCAATTCTCATGGAGGCCGGAGGGTGTGGAAGGCGAGCGAAGGATACAACACAAGGGGAGCTCGCAAGCGTTCGCGATTTCCCGCCGCCCCGCCTCCCCGAGTCGTTTCTTGCCGGTCCGACACCGACCCCCCCGTGGACGCCCTCCCGCCGACTGGACCCAGTGCCCGCGACACCACCGAGCGCCTGCCCGTCCTCGTGTTCGCCTCGCCCAGCGAGCTCTCGCGCCAGGCCGCCCGCCAGGTCCGCACCCTGATCGAGGCCCGGGCCGCCGCCGGCGCGACCGCGGTGCTGGGCTTGCCGACCGGCTCGACGCCCATCGGCGTCTACCAGGAGCTGGTCCGGATGCACCGGGAGGAGGGGCTGTCGTTCGCCAACGTGGTCACGTTCAACCTCGACGAGTACGTCCCGATGGCCCCGGACGCGCTCCAGAGCTACCACCGCTTTATGCGGGAGAACCTCTTCGACCACATCGACCTGCCGGCGCCGCAGATCCACATCCCCCGGGGCGACCTCCCCGCCGACGAGATCGCCGCCCACACCGCCGAGTACGAGCGCGCCATCGCCGAGGCCGGCGGCATCGACCTGCTGCTGCTGGGGATCGGGCGCTCCGGCCACGTCGGCTTCAACGAGCCCGGCGCGACGCCCGCCGACCGGACCCGGCTCGTGGTCCTGGACGAGATCACGCGCAAGGACGCCGCGAGCGACTTCTTCGAGGAGCAGTACGTCCCCCGGGAGGCCATCACGATGGGGGTCGGGACGATCCTGGACGCGCGGGAGCTGATCCTGATCGCGACCGGCGAGCACAAGGCGCCCATCGTGCGCCGCGCCGTCGAGGGCGACCCCACGCCCCGGGTCCCGGCCACCTACCTCCAACTCCACCCCAACGCCGTCGTCTACGTCGACCAGGCCGCGGCCTCCGACTTGACGCGCGTCAAGACGCCGTGGCTGGTCCGCCGGGTGGACTGGGACCCCGCCGCGGCGAAGCGCGCCGTGATCTGGCTGTCGCGCGAGGTCGGCAAGGCGATCCTGCGCCTGGACGCCGGCGACTTCCACCGCCACGGGCTGCACTCGCTGGCGAACGTCGAGGGCGGCACCGACGCCCTGTGCCGCAGGGTCTTCGAGGACCTGCGCCAGCGCGTCGTCTACGCCGACCGCCTGCCGCGCAAGGAGCGCGTGGTCGTGTTCAGCCCCCACCCCGACGACGACGTGATCTCGATGGGGGGGATGTTGCACGCGCTCGCGGAGAACGGGAACGACGTCGTGGTGGCCTACATGACGAACGGCTCCGTGGCCGTCTTCGACGACGACGTGCGGCGGCACCTCCGGTTCGTCGAGATGACGCGCGGCGTGCTGGCGCCCGAGTCCGGGGAGGCCGTGACGGCGCGCGTGGACGAGATCCTGAGCGGGCTCGACGCCAAGGAGCCGGCCCAGATCGACACGCCCGAGGTGCAGCGGATCAAGGCGTCGATCCGCTACACCGAGGCCATCGCCGGCATCGAGGTCGTGGGGCTGGGCGCGGAGTCGGCGCGGTTCCTGGACCTGCCGTTCTACCAGACCGGGCTCGTCCGCAAGAACCCCGTCTCCCAGGCCGACGTC
This sequence comes from Rubricoccaceae bacterium, assembly GCA_963789285.1. Taxonomy (GTDB): domain Bacteria; phylum Bacteroidota; class Rhodothermia; order Rhodothermales; family Rubricoccaceae; genus Rubrivirga. The sequence goes on along the minus strand of CAWBJZ010000002.1, from coordinate 477,168 downwards.
GACATCGTGCTCGGGCTGCTGGAGGAGCTCGCGCCGGACCACCTCTACGTCGCCGGGGACCTGTCGGACCCCCACGGCACGCACCGGATGTGCTACCAGGCCATCGACCGCGCGCTCCGCCAGTACAACGAGCGGTTCGACGCGCCAGACGCCGAGGAGAAGCCCGCCCGCCGCAAAGGCGACACGTCGAAGGACCCGCGCCCCCTCGTTTGGCTCTACCGGGGCGCGTGGCAGGAGTGGGAGATCGACGTCGCCGACACCTTCCTGCCGCTGTCCAAGGCCGAGCTGGACCTCAAGATCGAGGCCATCTACAAGCACGAGAGCCAGAAGGACCGCGCGCTCTTCCCCGGCGCCTACGACGACCGGGAGTTCTGGCAGCGCGCCCGGGACCGGAACGTGGGCACGGCCGAGGCCCTGGACGCCCTGGGCCTGCCGTCGTTCTACGCCGTCGAGGCGTTCGTGACGGTCCGCGAGATGCCCTAGCCGACGGTTCGCCCTCCCACTGGCGGCGCCCGTCGGCACCGCCTGAGACGCCGCCAGCGGCTGGGCCGGCGTCGCTAGGTTGCGGCATGGCCGACCTGTTCGCGCAGACCTCCGACCCCAGCGCTCCGCCCGACGCCGAGCACGAGCGCCGCGCCCTGGTGGCGCTGTCGCTGGTGGCCGGCATCGGGCCGGGCCGGGTCCGCGCCCTGTTGGCGACGCTGGGGACGCGCGAGTGCAGTGATGCGGGCGCCGGTGTCGCAGCTGGTCCGCGTCGAGGGCATCGGGCGCCAGACCGCCGCCGCCATCCGGGCCTGGGACGACTCGGCCGCCGTCGACCGCCAGTTCGCGCGCGCCGACGCGGTCGGCGCCCGGCTGGTGGCGCTCGCCGACGACGAGTACCCGCCGCTGCTGCGCGAGATCTACGACCCGCCGGCGTTCCTGTGGGTCCGCGGCCAGCTGACCGAGCAGGACGACCGCGCCGTCGCCATCGTCGGGACGCGGCGCGCGAGCGACTACGGCCGGCGCGTGGCCGGGGAGTGGGCGGGCGAGTTGAGCGCCGCTGGGGTGACCGTCGTGAGCGGGCTGGCCTACGGCATCGACGTGGCCGCCCACCGCGGTGCCCTGGCCGCCGGCGGGCGGACCGTCGCCGTCCTGGGCTCGGGCGTGGACCACGTCTACCCGTCGCGCCACGCGCCGGTCGTGCGCGAGATCCTGGAGCGCGACCTGGGCGCCGTCGTCTCCGAGTTCCCCTTGGGCGCCGCGCCGGACGCCACCAACTTCCCCCGCCGCAACCGGATCGTCTCCGGCATGAGCCTGGCGACCGTCGTCGCCGAGGCGCACGAGAAGGGCGGGGCCATGCTGACGGCGTCGATCGCGCTGGAGCAGAACCGCGAGGTGTTCGCCGTGCCGGGCTCGGTCTTCGCGCCCGCCCAGGGCACGCACCGCCTGCTACGAGACGGCGCCGCCGGGCTGGCGGCACGCGCCGCCGACGTGCTCGCCGTCGTCGCGCCGCATACCGGCGGCGAGCCCGCGGCGCAGCCCGCCCCGCCTCCGCCCGACCTCAACACCGTCGAGAGAAAGCTGTACGACGTGCTGGGCGAGGCGCCCTTGCCGCTCGACACCGTCTGCGCCCGTGCCGAGGTCGACGCGCCGTCGGCGCTGGTGTACCTGTTGCAGCTCGAGTTCCGCGGGCTGGTCCGCCAGCTGGCCGGGAAGCAGTTTTTCCGCGCCTAGACGCCGGAGGAACGGCAGGCCTCGGCGCGCCGTTGTCCGGGATCTCCCTACCCCGCCTGTGGCCGTCGCCAGCTTCGCCTTGTCCGCCCTCGCCGTGATCCTCGTGGTCGTGACGGTGCTGCCGCTGTTCCGGTCGGGGGAGTGGTGGATCCGGATGTGGGACTTCCCCCGGCTCCAGCTCACCATCGCGGCGCTCGTCACGCTCGCCCTCTACGGCGTCCTGGAGGTGTGGCGCGGCGACCCGGGCCGGTGGACGTGGGGGATCTTCGCCGCGCTGGCGGTCGCGGCGGTGTACCAGGCGTTGCGGATGTGGCCGTACACCCCGCTCCACAAGGTCCAGACGCTGCTCGCCGACCCGGCCATCGCCGCGCCCGAGCGCCGCTTGCGGCTGATGGTCTCGAACGTGCTGATGACCAACCGCCAAGGCGAGCTGTGGCTGGAGACGGTCCGCGAGGCCGACCCCGACGTCGTGGTGGCCGTCGAGACCGACGCCTGGTGGGCCGAGACCGCGAGCGTGCTCAAGGAGACGCACCCGCACACCGTGGAGCTGCCTCAGGACGACACGTACGGGATGTGCGTGTACTCGAAGCTGGAGCTGGTGTCGGTCGAGGTCCGGCACCTGGTCGAGCCCGAGGTCCCGAGCCTGAACCTGGTCGCGCGCCTCCGCTCCGGCGACGAGGTCTCGCTGGTGTTCCTGCACCCGCGCCCGCCGCGCCCCGACATCCAGCAGGACTCCGACCTGCGCGACGCCGAGCTCGTCTTGGCCGGCCGCGACGTGGCGACCATCGACCGCCCCGTCGTCGTCGCCGGCGACCTCAACGACGTGGCCTGGAGCCGGTCCACGACGCTGTTTCAGAAGCTCTCCGGCCTGCTCGACCCCCGCGTGGGCCGCGGGACGTTCTCGACGTTCCACGCCGACCACTGGTACCTCCGCTACCCGCTCGACCACGTGTTCCACTCGGAGCACTTCGCGCTCGTCCACCTCCGCCGGCTGAACAACGTCGGCAGCGACCACTTCCCGATGTTGATCGAGCTCGAGATCGACCCCGGCGTGATGCCGCTCCAGAAGGGCTTGGACGCCGAGGAGGGTGACCAGGACGAGGCGGCCGAGGTCATCGAGGACGCGCAAGAGTTCAAGGCCGAGGAGTCGGAGTCGGAGCGGCAGGAGCGGTTGCAGGAGGACGTCTAGCCGTGACCCTCGACGCTTACCGCGCGCTGTTCTCCCCGCCCGGCGTCTACCTGGACCACGCCGCGACGGGCGTGCTGGGCTCGCACACGTTGGGCGCCGCCAGCGACTACCTGGCCGGCCGCGCCGGCCGCGTCCCGGACCGCTCGCCCAACAACTACCCCACCGACTTGGCCCGCGCCGACCGCGCCCGCCAGCGCGCCGCGCGACTGGTGGGCGCCGAGGCCGAGGCCGTCTGCGTCGTTCCTCACACCTCGGCCGGCCTGGGGCTGGTGGCGTACGGGCTCGACTGGCAGCCGGGCGACCGCGTGGCCGTGCCGGGCTGCGAGTTCCCGGCCAACCTGTTGCCCTGGCGAGACTTGGCGCGCCTCGGCGTCGCCACCGACGTGGTCCCGCACCGCGACGGGACGTTCGCCGTGGACGACGTCGCCGCCACGCTGACGTCCCGGACGCGCGTCCTCGCCGTCTCCGCGGTCCAGTTCCTGTCCGGCTTCCGCGCCGACCTCGCCGCGCTGGCGGATCTGTGCCGCCAGCGCGACGTGCTCTTCGTCGTGGACGGGATCCAGGCCGTCGGCGCAGTCCGGATCGACGTCGGCGCGCTGGGCATCGACCTGCTGGCGGTCGGCGGCCACAAGTGGCTGGGGTCGATGCAGGGCGCGGGGTTCGCGGTCGTGAGCGACCGGATGATGGAGCGGCTGTCGCCGGCCATCGGCTGGCTTAACGGGCCCGTCGATTGGGACGACTTCGAGGCGACGACCGGCGAGGTGCACCCCGACGCCACGCGCTTCCACACCGGCACCTTCCCGACGGCCCAGCTCTACGCGCTCGACGCCGCGCTCGGCGCCATGCTGGAGCTGGGGCCGGAGCACGTCGAGGCCGCCGTCTTGGGCAACGCCGCCCGACTGGCGGACGGTCTCGACCGGCTCGGGCTTCGAGCGCTACGGGGCGCCCGGCGAGCCCCGGTCCGGCATCGTCGCCGTCCGCGCCGACGACCCCGAGGCGACGCATCAGCGGCTGGCGCAAGCGGGCGTCGCCATGTCCATGCGGAGCCGGCTGCTGCGGTTCGCGCCCCACGCGCACACCCGGCCGCAAGAGATCGACCAGGCCCTCGACGTCCTCGCCGGGGTCGCCGCGTGAGCAACGAGCCCGATCCCATCGAGGTCGAGATCGAGCTGGACGTCCCGCCCGGCCAGGCGCCGGTGCGGCTCGACGTGTACATCACCGACAAGACCGCCAACGCGACGCGGTCCAAGGTGCAGAAGGCGATCAAGGAGGGCCGCGTCGAGGTCAACGGCGAGCCCGCCGCGAAGGTCTCGGCGCCGGTCCAGCCTGGCGACCGGATCGTCTGCCGGGTGCTCCGGCCCCCGCCCATCGACATCGTCCCCGAGGACATCCCCATCGAGGTCGTCTACGAGGACGACGCGCTCCTGGTCGTCGTCAAGCCGGCCGGGATGGTCGTGCACCCGGCCTACGGCCACCGCTCGGGGACCCTGATCAACGCCCTGCTGCACCACGTCGGCGCCGGCCCGCTCAGCGCCGAGGACGTGGACGACACCGACGACGACGACTTGGGACTGGCGACGGCCACGGCCGGGCCCCGCTACGACGGCGACCCGACGGTCCGCCCCGGGCTGGTGCACCGGCTGGACAAGGACACGACCGGGCTGATGGTGGTCGCCAAGACCGACGTGGCTGCCGCGCACCTGGGCAAGCAGTTCGCCAGTCGGACGATCCGCCGCCGTTACCTCGCGCTGGTGTGGGGCGAGCCCGGCGACGGCCGCGTCGAGGGCTGGCTGGGCCGGAGCCCGCGCGACCGCAAGAAGATGGCCGTCCGACCGGACGACGAGGGGAAGTGGGCGGCGACCAACTACCAAACCGTCGAGGAGTTCGGGACGACGGCGCTGGTCCGCTTCCAGCTCGAGACCGGGCGGACGCACCAGATCCGCGTCCACGCCGCCTTCATCGGCCACCCCATCTTCGGCGACACGACGTACGGCGGAGACCGGATCGTCTACGGCGCGGCGGAGGGCTCGCGCAAGGCGTTCATCTCGAACCTGTTCAAGCGGCTGGGCCCGCGCCAAGCGCTGCACGCGGCGACGTTGGGGTTCACGCACCCCGAGACCGGCGAGGAGGTGCACTTCGAGGCCCCGATGCCCGACGACATGGCCTGGGCCGTGGACCGCCTGAGAACCGTCGAGGGCGCCGGCCGCCAGTAGCTGGCGAGTGGGGAGCCGGCTCCCCCCGTCCGAGCGCCCATCGCGCCGACTGCGTCGTCTCTCAGCGGGCGCTCAGACTGTCCCCCTCACTTGTGAGGGGGACAGTCAATCGTCCCTTGAGCGTAGCGATGGGTGATTGGCGGGGGGAGCGTTCCGGACAAGCGACTAGTTGCACCCGCCGCCGCCAGTGGGAAGGAAGCGCTCAGCCGCTCGGTACCTTCCACCACGCCACCGCCCGCCCATGCCCATCACGCTCGCCGACCGACTCCCGCCGTCCCAGGTCGGCATCGGGCTGGAGGCGGCGTCCCGGGAGCAGGCGATCCAGGACCTCGCCCGGCTGGCGGCCGGCTCCGACGCGGTCGAGGACCACGAGCGGCTGGCGGCGGCGCTGCTGGCGCGCGAGGCCCGGATGACGACCGGGGTGGGGGAGGGCGTCGCGCTGCCCCACGCCTGGACCGCGTCCGTGACCGGGACCGTGCTCGCCGTCGCCACCTTCCGCCCGCCCGTGGAGTGGGACGCGCTCGACGGCCGGCCCGTCGATCTGGTGGTCCTGCTGGCCGGGCCCGAGGGCGACGCCCGGGCCCGCGTCCGCACCCTGGCCCACGTCTCGCGCCTGCTGGTCGCCGACGGCGTCCGCCAGTCGCTCGGCGGCGCCCAGTCCCCGGAGGCCGCGGTCGCGGTGCTGGCGCAAGCCGAGCGCGCGCTGTAGGCTTTTCGCACAAGGCGCGCAGCCCGCAAGCGCGGCCGGCGGGATGTTGGCCGCGGTCCCCACCCGACGCCATGTCCTTCCAGACCATCCGCGGCACCTTCGACGTCCTGCCGGACCCCCACTCGACGGGCGGCTCCGAGATCCCCGGCACGCCGGCGTGGCGCTGGGCCGAGGACGCCGTCCGGGGCGTAATGGCGCGGTTCGCGTTCGAGGAGATCCGGACGCCGGTCCTGGAGCCGCTGGAGCTGGTGGCGCGCGGCGTCGGCGCGACGACCGACATCGTGAGCAAGGAGATGTTCGTCGTCGAGCGCTCGAAGGAGGCGTACGTGCTCCGGCCCGAGGTCACGGCGCCCGTCATGCGCGCCTACCTCCAGCACACGCTGAGCCAGCGCGGCGGCGCTCAGCGGCTGTTCTACGTCGGCGCCTGCTTCCGCGCCGAGCGTCCGCAGAAGGGCCGCTTCCGCCAGTTCCACCAGTTCGGGACGGAGCTGATCGGCAGCGACGACCCCCGGGCCGACGCCGAGGTCATCGCCAACTTGCGCGCGGTCTACGACGGCTTCGGCATCACCGGCACCCGGCTCCGCCTCAACTCCCTGGGTGACGCCGCCGACCGCCCCGCCTTCCGCCAGGCGCTCCGCGACTACTTCGCCCCGCACGCCGACCGGCTCTCCGATACCAGCCGCCAGCGCCTGGAGACGAACCCGCTCCGCATCCTGGACACCAAGAACCCGGACGAGCGCGCCCTACTGGCGGACGCGCCCCAGATCACCGACTTCCTGGGCGACGACGCCCGCCAGCACCACGACCGCGTCAAGGCGCTGCTCGACGGCCTGGGCGTGCCCTACGTCGAGGATCCCTTGCTGGTGCGCGGCCTGGACTACTACACGCGGACGGTCTTCGAGTTGGAGTCCGACGCGCTCGGTGCCCAGGGCGCGCTCGCCGCCGGCGGACGCTACGACGGACTGGCGGAGGATGTCGGCGCCAAGAACCCGATCCCGGCCGTCGGCTACGCGGCGGGCTTCGAGCGGCTGTTCATCGCGCTCGACGCGGCCGGCATCGAGCTGCCGACGGCGTCCGCGCCGGACGTGTTCATGGTCTGCCTGGGCGACGCCGCAGAGACCGCCGGCTTCGGCATCGCCCAAACCTTGCGCCAGTCGGGCCTGGCCGTGGACTTCGCGCTGGGCGGGCGGTCGATGAAGGCGCAGATGAAGGCCGCCGACCGCTCGGGCGCGCGCGCCGCCGTCGTGATCGGCGACGACGAGCTGGCGTCCGGCCAGGCGCAGGTCCGCGACCTCGGCGCGAGCGAGCAGCGCGCCGTCCCCATCGCCGAGCTGGCGGTCCGGCTCGCGCGCGACGCCGGGGCCCCGGGCGTTCGCGGCTAGCTTCCACCGTACCCACCCGGCGCCATGTACCCCAAGATCAGCGACCTCACGCAGGACCTCCTCGGCTTCGAGCTGCCGGTCCCGCTCTACTCGTTCGGGCTGATGGTGGCGCTGGCCATCATGACGGCGACGGCGCTGACCAAGATCGAGCTCGACCGCCGCTACGCCCTCGGTTGGGTGAGCTCGGTCAAGGCCAAGATCAAGGACGCCAAGGGGCGGGAGAAGGTGGCGCAGGTGAGTCCGTCGGAGCTGCTGTGGAACATGGCCCTGCTGGCGGCGATCTTCGGCGTGCTCGGCGCCAAGCTGTTCCACATCATCGACTACTGGGACGAGTTCGTCGCCAACCCGGCGGGGATGTTCTTCTCGGGCTCGGGGCTGACGGTCTACGGCGGCATCCTGCTGGCGTCCGTCGCCATCCTGTGGTACGCCAAGAGCAAGGGCTCCACCGCGCGCACCTGGCCGACTCCGTCGCGCCGGGGCTGATGCTCGCCTATGGCATCGGGCGGATCGGCTGCTACCTGTCGGGCGACGGCGACTGGGGCGTGTGCTCGACGCTGGACGCGAAGCCGGCCGGTCTCCCGGGTTTTCTGTGGAGCGAGACGTTCCCCCGCAACCACTTGGGCGTGGACCCCGTGGCCTACAACGCGCTCGAGCGCGGCGCCGAGTGCACCTTGGCGAACCCAACGGGCGTCTACCCCACGATGCTCTACGAGTTCGCGATGGCGGCCGTGCTGGCGGGCGTCCTGTGGGCGCTGCGGAAGAACCCGTTCAAGGCGGGCTGGCTGATCTCGCTCTACGCCGTCTTCGCGGGCGTCCAGCGCTTCATCATCGAGCTCATCCGCGTCAACCCCGACTCCGCGTTCGGGCTGCCGCAGTCGCAGATCATCTCCATTGGCTTCATCGTCGCCGGCCTCGTCGGACTGGCGATCACGACGCGCCGGGTCCACGACGTACAAGAGCCGGTGGCTGCTTAGTCGCACCGCCTGGGCTGCTCCCCCCGTTTGGACGCGCTTAGTCTGTGCGAGCCCATGACGCCGAGACCGCGCGTCCAAACTGTCCCCCTCACTCGTGAGGGGGACAGCTTTCTTGCCTGGGAGCGCTAGCGACCGGCACGGAAGCGGGGGGAGTGGGACGTAGTGGCTCCTACAGCCACAAGCAAGCGAGAGCGTGCCACCAGAGACACTAAGTATGACGCACCCCGACCCCCTCGACCTCGTCACCACCGCCTTCAACCGCGTCGCCGACTGGGAGCGCCAGTGGGGCGCGGTCGAGCCCCACGCCGCGCTGGCGGTGGACGAGGACGCGCTCGGAGATGCGCTGGAGGAGTATTTGGGACGGATGACGGCGCCGCCTCGGGGGGAGACGCCCGGGATGTACCCGTTCGGGCACCCCCGCTACGCGGGCCAGATGCTCAAGCCTCCGCACCCGGTCGCCTTGGCCGCCTACGCCGCCGCCGCACGCATCAACCCCAACAACCACGCGCTCGACGGCGGGCCGCCCACGTCGGCGTTCGAGAAAGAGGTGGTCGCGGACCTGGGCGCGATGCTGGGGATGCCGACGGACGCGCTCGGCCACTTGACCGGCGGAGGGACCGTCGCCAACCTGGAGGCGCTGTGGGTGGCGCGGCAGGAGACCGGCGGCAAGCCCATCGCCGTCAGCGCGGAGGGGCACTACACGCACAGCCGGATGGCGGGCGTCCTCGGCGTCGAGTGCCGCACCGTCGCCGCCGACGACGCGGGCCGCATCGACCTCGACGCGCTGGCGGACGAACTGGCCAAGGGCGAGGTCGGGACCGTGGTCCTGACCGCGACGACGACCGGACTCGGCGCCGTGGACGCTTTGGCGGACGCGATCCCGCTGTGCCGCGACCACGGCGCCCGCATCCACATCGACGCGGCGTACGGCGGGTTTTTCCGACTGCTCTCGGCGCCGGGCCAAGCGGAAGCCGCAGGGGTCGGGAGTCTGCCAAGCCAGCACTTCCAGGCCATCGCCGACGCCGACTCCGTCGTCGTCGATCCGCACAAGCATGGGTTGCAGCCCTACGGGTGCGGCGCGGTCCTGTTCAGGGACCCGGCCGTCGGTCGGCACTACGTCCACGACTCGCCCTACACCTACTTCACGTCGGACCAGCTGCACCTGGGCGAGATCAGCCTGGAGTGCTCCCGGCCGGGCGCCGCCGCCGGCGCGCTGTGGATGACGCTGAAGGTGCTCCCGCTCACGCCCAACGGCTTGGGTGCGGTGCTGGCGGCCGGTCTGCGCGCTGCCCGCGGCCTCCACCAGTCGCTCGACGCCTCGGACTATCTGGCGCCGGTGCTGGCGCCCGAGACCGACATTGTGGTCTACGCGCCCGAGGCCGACTCCGTCAGCGAGATCGACGCCCAGAGCGCCCGCGTCTTCCAGTCCGGCATGGACGATCCGAACGACCCGGTGTTCGTCAGCTTGTACCGCCTGGACGCCGAGCGCCTGGCCCGCCGCTTCCCCGGCCTAGAGACCGACGCGCCCGCCGCGCGCGTGCTCCGCAGCGTGCTGATGAAGCCGGAGCACGAGTCCTGGACCGCCCGACTGGCGGCGCGGCTGGACGAGTTGGCGGGAGAGGCTTTGTAGGGCACGATTCATTGTGTCCGCCAGCGGGCTGCGGCTGGCGGCGCGCCTGGACCGGTACGAGGCAGCCTGTAGGGGACGCCACGCGTGGTGTCCGCATCGCGGTCGCCAGTCGGACGCCTTGCACGGTGTCCCTACAACGGATCGGGGCGGCGTCGGCATTCTCCTTGCCCTTCTCGCCCGACCCCGCTCGCGCGCGCCGCCAGTCGGACGGACCTTGTCGGTCCCGACTCCTCCCCGCCGATGGCCCGCTCCGATTCCCGCACCGACGTCCTCGCCGGCCGCCACCCCGTCCGCGAGGCGCTGGAACGCGCCGACGGCCGCGTCGAGAAGGTGTACTTCCAGCGCGGCGTCCACGGCAGCGCCATCGACGGCATCCGCCGGGCGGCGCGGGCGGCGGGCGTGCCGGTCCAGATGGTGCCCCGCCCCAAGATCGACGGGCTGGCGCCCCAGGCCGAGCACCAAGGCGTGGTCGCGGTCGTGGCCCCGGTCGCCTACCGCGACCTCGACGCCATGCTGAGCGAGGTCGCGCCCGACCTCGACACCGTGCGCGAGACCAAGCCGGTGCTGATGGTGCTCGACGAGGTCGAGGACCCGCGCAACTTCGGCGCCATCCTGAGGAGCGCCGTCGCCGCGGGCGCCGCTGGGGCCGTCGTGCCCGAGCGCCGCATGGCCCCGCTCTCGGCCGTCGCCGTCAAGGCCAGCGCCGGCACCGCGCTCGCTCTGCCCATCGCCCGCGTCTCCAGCCTGGGCGACGCGCTCCACCAGCTCAAGGAGCGCGGCTACTGGGTGGTCGGGCTGGCCGACGACGCCGCCGAGGGCGTCGAGACCGCGACCGTCTGGGACTACGACTGGGACCGGCCCGTCGCCATCGTGATCGGCAACGAGGGCGCCGGCTTGCGGCCCAGCGTGCGCGGCGCGTGCGATGTCCTGGTTTCGATCCCGATGCGGGGGCCGGCGGAGTCCCTCAACGCGTCGGTCGCGGCGGGGATCGCGCTGTTCGCCGCCGTCCGCGGCCGGGACTAGTCGCGCCCCACTGGCAGACGGCCTCCGCCAGTGGGCGGACAAAAACACGGCGGGGCGGCCCAAGGCCGCCCCGCCGATCCCTCTGTCGGGCCGGCCGCAGCCGGTCCGTCTCACCCAACCCTGGGGAGACTCGTTGGGCGCCTAGGAGCGGCGCCGCAGGCCGTAGACGATCTTGCGGATCGTGTCGAACTGGAGGTAGGGGTGCTGCCCGCGCAGCTCCTCGATGGCCTCGTAGGCCGGCACGTCCTCGGCCCGCATGGACCGGAACTGCTGGCGGATCTGGTAATCGCGCACGCCCTTCTCGTTGAGCAAGTTGTGCGATTCGAGCATTTGGTAGACCTCGGCGGGCACCAGGTCTCCGAGGGGGTTCTGATCGAGAGAAAGCTCCATTGCGGTGGGGGGCGTGATCGTCTGAAGGGACGGTACGCATTCTCCCAGGGCAACAATGGGCGGACCCGGCGAACGGTCAAGAGGCGCCAGCGAATGGTTAGAGGCCCGGGTCCGGCGGTGCCGAGACCGCCGCCTCGACGTGTGCCCACGATGTGACCTCCAGCCAGCGGCGCCCCCCGCGCGCCCTCAGCCGGCCCGTCGCCAGCACCCGGTCCTCGACCTCGAACTCGGCTCCGGGGGGGAACCGCATCGGGAAGGCGTCGCCCCCGGACGAGACCCAGACCTCGCCCTCGCGCCCGTCCTGCACCACCCAGCCGCTCACCGACGCCTGGACGACGCGGCCACGTACGGAGAGGGTGTCCAGCATGGCCGCCGTCGCGTCCGCCACCTCGACGCGCTCCCGGCCGATCCCGCCCGGCTGGCGGGCGAGGAGCACGACGGCCAGCACGACCCCGAGCACCCCCACCACTCCCGCCAACGCCGTCCGCTTCATGCCTGCTGGGCGCGCGCCTGCCCGGCGACCGCCCCGAACGTGGTCCCCTGCCACACCAGCGCCCCGATGCCCAGGACGCAGTAGAACACGATGCCGGCGGCGTGGACCAAGAGGGCGTAGGTGGCGGCCGGCGTGACGGCGACCGCGAACAGCAGCGTCAGCGCCTGGACGGTCGCGTAGTGGAACGAGCCCGTCCCGCCCGGCGCCGGCAGCGCCATCCCGATCCCGCCGATCGCCATGACCGCCCAGGCGTCCACGATCCCCAGCCCGTACGCCTCGTCGATCCCGAGCAAGCGCAGGGGGAGGTCCGCCATGAGCCCGTAGGTCGCCCAGAGCAGAACCGTGGACAGCAGCACTGCCCCGGCCCGGCCCGTCTTCCCGACCGACAGCAGCCCGTCTCGGAACGACGCCAGCAGGCCGGCGATCTTCCCTCGTCCGCGCCGAACCACCACGACGGCGACGACGGCCAGCACCACGGCGACCGCGACCGCCAGCGCGACGGCCCACCCCGGCGTCGCGGCCAACTGGCGGCCGACGTTGGCGGCCGCGTCGCCCAGGATGCCGCCGATCTGATCCCTGAACAGGACGCCGACCGAGGCCAGCGCGAGCGCGAGCGCGATCACGTCCAGCACGCGCTCGGCGACGACGGTCCCGAAGACGGCCGCGAACGGGGCTTTCGCGGCCCGCGACACGTTGGCCGCGCGCGCTACCTCGCCCAGCCGGGGCGCGGCGTAGTTGACCAAGTAGCCGATGGCGACCGACGCCGAGGTCAGGCCTCAGCGGCACGCGCCCGGTGCGCTCGGGCAGCGCGTCGATCAGCATCCCCCAGCGCCACGCCCGCAGCACGACCGACGCCACGCCGGCCCCCACGAACGGGACGATCCAGACCCACTCGCCTCGTGCCAGCGCGTCCGCCACGGCCGCCAGATCCGCGTTTCGCAACGCCAGCCACAGCAGCCCGCCGCCGAACGCCAGGCTCACGACCAGGGACAGGGCGCCTTTCAGGCGGTCGGACATAGGGGGCCAAAATAGGAAGGGCGCGGAGCCAAGCTCCGCGCCCAACGTCGCGCACGGGGTGGGGTTCTAGCGGAGGTCGACGACCTCGGTCCCGCGCGGGGCGGTGAACCGGAACGTCGAGGCCGGCAGCCGCACGTCGCGCTCGACGTCGCGCAAGTCGAACGCCAGCGTGCCGCCCGACGTGTCGTGGACGCGGACGCGCGTCGGCACGGCGTCCGACGAGCGGACGTAGAGCGTCGCGTCGCGGACCGACATCCCCGACTGGCGGGGCCTCAACGTCAGCACGTCGTGGCGGACGCCGCCGATGGTGGCGCGCGAGGCGCTGGTCACGCGGAACACGTCGAGGTAGTTCGTGAACAGCTGCCCGACCGAGAAGCCGACCGTGGCCGGGTCGTAGTCCTGGACCACGACCTGCTCGTCGTCCCGGGAGTACGACCACAGCGTGCCGCCGTCGGTGACGAGCACCTGGCTGCCCAGGTCGAGACGGAAGGCGTTGTCCTTGACGGAGATCGTGCCGTTCAGGCGCTGCCCGCCCGTCGTCTGGACGAACGTGGCGCGCAGGGACTCGATGGCGCCGTAGCGCTGCTGGAGCCGCTGGGCGACGGCCTGCGCCGACTGCGCCTGGACGGTCGGCGCGGCGACGGCCGCCACCAGGGCGAGGGCGGCCAGGCGGGTGCGTAGCGTGGAGGTCATGGGGGTGGGGGGAAGGGGTCCGAAAAACAAGAGACGCCAGGCGTTCATCCAACGCGCGTGCCGCCGGCGCTCGCGCCACACTTTCGAAACATCCGCCGGCCCGGCCCGGCCCTGTGCGCTCGGTACGCCGCTCGCCATCCCGATTCCGTCACGTTGCACTGGCGGGACGTGTCGAGAGAGTCGGACGCGGGCGTCCGCTGGAGCCGACTACTCGTCGATGTGCTGCTCGCCGCGTCGCCTGAGGCCGCGACCCAACCGTTGCTCGTACAGGTCCTCGCCCGACTGCATCCGGCGGTACGCCTTGACGAGCACGATCCCGACCAGCACGGCGCCGCCCAGCGTCACCAGCAAGACCGGGATCCAGTACGAGTGGTCGAACGACTGGCCCTCCGGGAGCCACTGCGGCTTGAGCCGGACGTCGGGGTTGGCGATGGCCGCCCACACCAAGTAGCCGCCGACGAAGGCCAAGAACGCGATCACGGCCCCGATGCCGGCGCGGACGAGCCGGCGGCCCAGGTTCAAGTTGTCCGAGGCGCTACTCATAGGTCGACGGGGCGGATGGCGACGCCCGCCGCCAGCAGGTGCGCTTTGGCCTGGGCGACGGTGACCTCGCGGAAGTGGAACATCGAGGCGGCCAAGACGGCGTCGGCGCGGCCCTCAGTCGAGTCCGTCGCGCAGGTGATCGAGCGTGCCCGCGCCGCCCGACGCGATCACCGGCACGTCCACGGCGTCGTCGAGCGCGCGGAGCAGGTCGAGGTCGTAGCCGTCGCGCGTGCCGTCGCGGTCCATGCTCGTCACCAGCAGCTCGCCGGCGCCCAGCCGGACGCCCTCCGCCGCCCACGCAACCGCGTCGCGCCCGGTCGCCCGGCGGCCCCCGTGCGTGAACACCTCCCAGCCACTGGCGGTCTCGCCGGTCCGCTTGGCGTCGATGGCGAGCACGACGCACTGCGAGCCGAAGGCGTCGGCGGCGCGCGTCAGCAGGTCGGGGTCGGAGAGCGCGGCGGAGTTGATGGCCACCTTGTCCGCCCCGGCGTCCAGCAGCGCGCGGACGTCCTCGACGGCGCGGACGCCTCCACCCACGGTGAGCGGGATGAACACCTGGTCGGCGGCGCGGCGGATGGTGTCGTAGAGCGTCGCCCGGCCCTGGTGCGTGGCCGAGATGTCCAGGAACACGACCTCGTCCGCGCCCGACTGGTCGTAGAACTGGGCCTGCTCGACGGGGTCGCCGGCGTCGACCAGGTCCACGAACTGCACGCCCTTGACGACGCGGCCGTCGTGCAAGTCGAGGCAGGGGATGATGCGCTTGGCGAGCACTGGGGTGTAGGAATCAGGAGTCAGCAGACAGGAATCAGGGGAACGGCCGCGGGAGAGGCTGGTCCCTGATTCCTCATCCCTGATTCCTCAACGCCATCCGCGCCGTCGAAAAGCGGTCGAGGTCCACCTCGTCCTTGCGGTGCCAGCACCAGAATTGCTGGCACGGGAACTGGTTCTCGTAGAGCGCGCGGCCGACGACGACGGAGTCCACGCCCTCGTGCTCGACGGCCTGGAGCGCCAGCAGGTCGCGGTACTCGCCGACGCCGCCCGACGCCGTGATCTTGGCGCGCGTCAGCTGGGCCGCCATCTCGCGGTAGGCCTCGATGTTGGGGCCTTCCAGCGTCCCGTCCCGGCTGATGTCGGTGTAGACGATCCGCCGGACGCCCCGCCGCTCCATGTCGACCGCCAGCTCGACGGCGCCGACGCCCGACCCGGCCTCCCAGCCCTCGGTCATGACCTCGCCCTTGCTCGCGTCGATGCCGACGACGATGTGGCTGGCGCCGAACCGCTCGACGGCCTGGCTCACCAGGTCGGGGTTCCGGACGGCCGCCGTGCCCAGGACCACGCGGTAGACGCCCAGGTCCAGCATCGACTGGATGTGCTCCAGCGTGCGGATGCCGCCGCCGACCTGGACCGGGACGTCCAGCGTCCGGGCGACCTCGGCGATGACCTCGCGGTTGTGGCTGTCGCCCTCGACCGTCGTCCGCGCCGCGTCCAGGTCCACCAGGTGCAGCACCTTGGCGTTCATCACGCGCCACAGCTTGGCCATGCGGACGGGGTCGTCGAAGTAGACGGTCTCGTCCTCGTAGCGGCCCTGTCGGAGGCGGACGCAGCGGCCGTCGCGGAGATCGATGGCGGGGATGACGAGCATGGCCTAGGCGGTGGGGGGCGTCCAGTCCGCGAACCTACGCAGCAAGGCCTGTCCGGCTCGTGCGCTTTTCTCGGGGTGGAACTGGACCCCGACGACGTTGCCGCGGCCGACGACGGCGGGCACTCGGCCGCCGTACTCTGTTATTGCAAGCAAGTCCGACGGCTCCACCGGCGCGGCGTGGTAGGAGTGGACGAAGTACATCCAGTCGTCGTCGCCCACGACGGGGTGCGGGCGCAGCGCCTGCAGCCGGTTCCAGCCCATGTGGGGGACCTTGAGGCGCCGCCCGTCCTCGCCAGCGAGGTTGGACGCGAACCTCGTCACCCGGCCGGGCAAGAGCCCCAGGCCGTCGTGCTCGCCGCGCTCGTCGGACCCCTCGAACAGCAGCTGCATTCCGACGCAGACGCCCAGCAGCGGGACGCCGGCTTGGGCCCGCTGGCGGACGACGCGGTCGAGGCCGCGGTCTCGTAGCTCGTCGGCGCAGGCGCCGAACGCCCCGACGCCGGGCAGCACCAGCCGGTCGCTCGCCGCGACCTCGTCGGGGTCGCCCGTGCGGCGGACGGGGACGCCGGCGGCGTCGAACGCCTTGGCGAGCGAGCGCAGGTTGCCGATGCCGTAGTCGATGATGGTCGTCATGCCTCACCAACGCTCGACTCGGGCGGCTGTCGCCTCCATGGCGGGCCTTCCGCCATTCTCCTTCGCGCGGGTCGGGCGCTGCTTGAGCTGTGCCAACTGCTCGAGGCTCCTACCAAACCGCGTCTTCGTAGACCAGCGCGGCAGCATATTCCGGCTACTCGGGTCGCTCTAAAGCGTTGGCCCGTCTCTACTTCAGGCTGAGACTGAAACTCCGGGGTCCGTCCGCCGATACCACCGAGACCGGCGGCATGGAACGACCACCGCCGGCCTGACATATTCAGGACTGCCCTCACCGCTACGCGGTAGGGCATTTGCGGGGTCGGGTGCCTGTGGTGGGACGCCCGGCCCCGCCCATGTTCCGGCTACGCGCTCGACGTCGTGTCCGAGACGGTCGGGATGGCTTCGGCGCCGCCGAGGTGGGCGTCGAGTTGGAACTCGTCCGGGATCAGGACCTCGCGCGCCTTCGAGCCCTCGAACGGGCCGACGATCCCGGCGTCCTCCAGCTGGTCCACCAGCCGGGCGGCCCGGGTGTAGCCGACCGACAGCTTGCGCTGCAAGAGCGAGACCGAGCCCTGCTGGCTGCGCACGATCACCTTGGCCGCGTCCTCGAACAGCTCGTCGCGGTCGGTCGAGGAGTCGCCGGCCGAGCCCTTGGGCGCGTCGCTGGCGGCCTCCATCGGCGGGAGCAGGTACGGCCCCGCGCCCTCCTGGCCCGAGATGAAGCCGGCCACGGCCTCGACCTCGCCGACCGACACGAACGGGCCCTGGAGTCGGGTCAGGCGCGAGCCGTTCATGTAGAGCAGGTCGCCGTTGCCGACGAGTTGCTGGGCGCCGCCGCCGTCGATGATCGTGCGGGAGTCGATCTTGGACGAGGTCTGGTAGGCCATCCGCGACGGGAAGTTGGCCTTGATGAGCCCCGTGATGACGTCGACCGACGGACGCTGCGTCGCCAGCACCAGGTGAATGCCGACCGCGCGCGCCATCTGCGCCAGTCGGGCGATGGGCGCCTCGACCTCCTTGGCCGACGTCATCATCAGGTCGGCCAGCTCGTCGACGATGACGACGATGTACGGCAGGTGCTTGTGGTCCTTGCCGAGGTCCGCCAGCTTGCCGGCGGCGAACTTCTTGTTGTACTCCTCGATGCCTCGCACGCCGGCCTCCGCCAGCAGGTCGTAGCGGATCTCCATCTCGCGCTCGCAGGACCGGAGCACCGCCGCGGCCTCGGTGAAGTCGGTGATGATGGGGTCCTCGGCGTCCTCGGGCATGGCCGAGAAGTGGTTCAAGAGCTCGGCGTAGCCGTTGAGCTCGATCTTCTTGGGGTCGACCATCACGAACTTGAGGTCGGCCGGGTGCTTGGCGTAGAGCAGGCCCACGATCAAGAGCGTTGACGCCGACGGACTTGCCGGACCCGGTCGCGCCGGCCACCAGCAGGTGCGGCATCTTGGCGAGGTCCTCCATGAACACCTTGCCCTCGATGGTCTTCCCGATGGGCGCCGGCAGGGCCATCTTGGCGCTCCGGGCGGCGTCGCGGAAGTCGGTCGTGGCGAGCAGCTGGCGGAGGCGGACCATCTCGCGCGTCCGGTTGGGGATCTCGACGCCGATCGACGACTTGCCCGGGATGGGCGCGATGATGCGGATGCCGGACGCCGCGAGCGCCATCGCGAGGTCGTCTTCGAGCGCCGTGATGCGGCTGATCTTGACGCCGGCGCCGGCGTCAGCTCGTAGCGCGTGACGGTCGGGCCGACGACGGCCTCGATGGCCTCGATCTGGATGTTGTACGTCTCCAGCTTGTCGAGCAGCACCTGCTTGTTGGTCTCGATCTCGTCCAGGTCCACCTCCTGGTCGTTGACCGACTGCTCCAGCAACTCGATGGACGGGTGCTGGTAGGGCAGGGCGCCCGCGTCGAGCGGGGCGGCCTGGACGCCGTCGATGTCGGCCTCGGCCTCGGCGACGGGCCCGGTGACGTGGAACGCCGGCCCGGCGCGCTCGGCGTCGACCAGGCCGTTCAGCACCGCGTCGTCGGGCTCGGCCGCCGCCTCGTCAGCGTCCGCCAGTGGGGCGGGGTTGGAGGGGAGGGCCGGCTTCCCGCCAAAGACAGCGGCGGCGATCGGCGGCGGCGCGGTCGGCAGCGCCCGCGTCGGAGGCGTCGGCGGGGCCACTGGCGGCGCGGGTGGGGGCGGAGCTGGGGCGCTCGGCTTGGACGTGGGAGCGGGCTTGCTCTTGGCCTTCTCGCGCTCGGCGCGGGCGTCGTCGCGTGCCTTCTGGCGGAGGACCTTGCGCTCGGCGGCGCCCTCCCGGAAGCCCGCCCACCGCTCGGTCACACCCGACTTCAGGCTGGTCACGGCGCCCTCGGCGCGGTCCAGCGACGTCTGGATGTCACGGTCGTAGACCAAGAGGATCGTCACCAACACCGACACCGCCAGCACGATGAACGAGCCGACCGGCTTGAGCACGGAGTCCAGCCAGCCCGAGACGCCCGTCCCCAGGTCCCCGCTCCACGCCTCCGACGGGACCCCGAACCGGAACGTGAACCACGCCAGGAAGCACGCCAGGAACAGCGCGCCGATCAACGACAACCCCGTCAGCATCGGCAGGAAGACCGGCGTCTTCTGACGCAGGAACAGCCAGCCCCACGCCAGCAGCGCCGCGATGGGCAAGAGGACGGGGTAGCCTACCAGGCCGGCGACCAGGCTCCGCGCCAGCGTCGCGCCGACGAAGCCGAGCAGGTTGTCGAAGCGGTTGTCGCCGCGGTCGACCAGGTTCTCCAGCCGCTCGCTCTCCAGGCGGAGGTCGTCGGCGGGGGCGTAGGTCACGACCGCCAGCGCGGCCAGGACGGCGAGCGCGATGAGCAGGATGCCGAGGATCTCCTGCTTGCGCTGGCGGGAGAAGCCGCCGGCGTCGGCCTTCTTCTTGGTCGACCGCTTCTTGGTACGGGACGTGCTCACGTTCGGGGGGGACGACGGCGACCCGAGTCCCCCCGGGCGACCTGTGGAGCAAAGCCGAAGGTACCACCGCGCCGCCGTTCGTTCGATCGGACCCCGCCCCAGGCGTCCGCATCGCCCGTTGGCCAGGCCCCGCGCCCGACTGGCTGCCTGCCCCCGCGGAGGCGGGGGACGCGCTCCGCCAGTGCCAGAGCGCGCCGCCGGAGGCGGTGCAACCTGCCCCCGTATCGGGCGAGGGCGCTACTTGTGGAACGGCGGCTTGGCGACCGTCGCCGGCAGCACCCGGCCCCGCACGGAGACGCCCAACGCCGTCCCGACCTCGGTGTACGCCGCGTCGTTGGGCACGTACGCCAGCGCCACGCCCTGCGACAGAACCGGCGACTGGCTGCCGCTGGTGACGGCGCCGATCTCGGCCCCGTCGCCGTCGACGACGGGGTAGCCGGCGCGCGGGATGCCGCGGCCCTCGACCTTGAGCCCGACCAGCTTGCGCAGGATCCCGTCCGCCTTCTGCTGGACCAAGGCGTCGCGGCCGACGAAGTCCGCCGCGTCGGGCTTGACGACCCAGCCCAGGCCGGCCTCGTAGGGCGTGGTCTGGTCGTCGAGCTCGTGGCCGTACAGGCAGTAGCCGGCCTCCAGGCGCAGCGTGTCGCGCGCGCCCAGCCCGGCCGGCGTCGCCCCGGCCTCGACGAGCGCATCCCACGCCGTGCCGGCGGCGCTAGGGGAGAGGTACAGCTCCAGCCCCTTCTCGCCGGTGTACCCGGTGTGCGAGACGATCGCGCGCTCCGACCCGAACACGCCGTCCTGCTGGCGGAAGTGGTAGTACGGGATATCGCTCGCGTCCGAGCCCGTCGCGCGTTCAAAGACCTCGAAGGCGTTCGGTCCCTGGAGCGCCAGCAGCGCCCAGTCGTCCGACTCGTTCGCCAGCGCCACGTCCAGCCCGGCGGCGTCCGCCACGGCCGAGACGTGCAACCAGTCCTTGTCGATGTTGGCCGCGTTGACGACGAGCAGCACGTCGTCCTGGGCCAGCCGGTACACCAGCAGGTCGTCCACGGCACCGCCGGACTCGTGGCACAGCACGGCGTACTGCGCCCCGCCGTCCGCCAGCTTGCCCACGTCGTTGGTGACCAGCCGCTGCGCCAGCGCCAGGGCGTCGGGGCCCTGGAGCCTGAACTCGCCCATGTGGCTCACGTCGAACAGCCCGGCGCGCTCGCGCACGGCGGCGTGTTCGTCTAGGATGCCGGTGTACTGGATGGGCATGTCCCAGCCGCCGAACTCCGCCATCTTGGCGCCGAGGGCGAGGTGGTGGTCGTGGAGCGGGGTCGTCTGGAGAGGCACGGAGATCGGGGAAAGGGGGCTGGGAAGGTACGGAGCTTGTTTTGGAAGCGCTTCCGGCGTGAGGCAACCTTCTGTGCCCTAAGGGCGTGCAAGGAATCCATTCCCACCCACCCCCGCTCACCATGGACCTCCTGACCGTCTTTCTCATCCTGGCCGCCATCGCTCTCGTCGCCGCCCTCCTGGGCTTCGGCGGCGTCGCCGGCGTCTCCAAGGACTTGGCCAAGTGGGCCCTGATCGCCGCCATCGTGCTGGCCGTCATCGGCTTCCTTCTCTAGCTCGCGCTAGCTTCGGCCGCGGCGCCCTGGTCTCCGGACCGGGGCGCCGCCTCTGTTTCACCCCGACCCGCCCATGCGCGCCCTCCTGATCCGCCCCGCCGACAAGACCATGACCGCCGAGCTGGCGGACGTCCCGGCCAGCGGCCTGCCCGACGGCGACGTCCTGATCGACGTCACGCATTCGAGCCTGAACTACAAGGACGGGCTGGCCGTGACGGGCGAGGGCAAGATCGTGCGCGGGGACTTCCCGTTCGTCCCCGGCATCGACCTCGCCGGGACCGTCGCCAGCAGCGAGTCGGACCGGTGGACGGCCGGCGACCGCGTCGTGCTGACGGGGTGGGGGACCGGCGAGAACCGCTGGGGCGGCTACGCCGAGCAGGCCCGCGCCTCGGCCGAGCACCTGGTCGCGCTGCCGGAGTCGCTCTCCGCCGAGGACGCGATGTGGATCGGGACGGCCGGCTTCACGGCGATGCTGAGCGTGCTGGCGCTGGAAGGCGGGGGCGTCGCGCCGGGCGGAGGCCCGGTCGTGGTGACGGGCGCGTCGGGCGGCGTCGGCTCGGTCGCGACGGCGCTGCTGGCGGACCTCGGGCACCACGTCCACGCCGCGACGGGCTCCGAATCGGCCCACGACTACTTGCGCCAGCTCGGCGCGACGGAGATCATCGGCCGCGCCGAACTGGCCGATGGGCCGCAAGCGCCGATGGTGCGCGGGGTCTGGTCCGGCGCCGTGGACTCGGTCGGGGGCACGACGCTGGCGTCGATCCTGTCCGCCTGCCGCCGCCACGCGACCGTCGCCGCGTGCGGTCTGGCCGGAGGCGCCGAGCTGGAGACGACGGTCTTCCCATTCATCCTGCGCGGGGTCACCTTGGCCGGCATCGACTCCAACACCGCGCCCGGCCCTCTCCGCCAGCGCGCCTGGGACCGGCTCGCCGACGCCGTCGGCCGCGGCGCGCTGGCGCCGGTCGAGCGCACGGTGATCGGGCTGGCCGACGTGCCCGCATGGAGCCGCCGGATCGTGGACGGCCAGACGACCGGGCGCGTCGTCGTGGACGTGCGCGCTTGATTGTTCGCCGTCGCTACCGATTCTAGACGAACCTTTTCTCGCTTTCAAACGAACCATAGGCCGTCCGCGGAACGCACGCTTCCCGTTGCTTCCGCGTTTACCTCACCCCCCGATCCTACCACTATGGAAACCGCTTACCGCACCCCCGTTGCCGTGCTGGGCGACGACGCCCAAGCCGCGTTCCTGACGCGTACGTACACGCACCTCCTGGGTGCGATCCTGCTGTTCGCCGCCATCGAGATCTTTTTCTTCTCGACCGGACTGGCGAACTCAATCGCGCCCGCGTTGCTCAACGCCCCCGGCGGCTGGCTGGTGGTTTTGGGCGGCTTCGTCATTGCCGGCACCATCGCCAGTCGTGTAGCCGCTACGGCTGAGACCAAGGGCAAGCAGTACGCCGCGCTCTTCGGCTACGTCTTGGCCGAGTCGATCATCTTCGTCCCGCTGCTCTGGATGGCGAACCTCTACGCGCCCGGCGCCATCGGCAACGCCGCCTGGGTGACCGTCGTCGGGTTCTCGGCGCTGACGGCCATCGCGTTCTTCTCGGGCAAGGACTTCTCGTTCCTGGGCACGTTCATCAAGTGGGCCGGCATCCTGGCCATCATCGCCATCGTCGGCGGCGTGCTGTTCGGGTTCAACCTCGGCCTGTGGTTCGCCGTCGCGATGGTGGGCCTGGCCGGCGCATCCATCCTGTGGACGACGTCGCGCATCCTGCGCGAGTACCCCCAGGACCGCTACGTCTCGGCCTCGCTCGAGCTGTTCGCGTCGGTCGCGCTGATGTTCTGGTACGTCCTGACCATCTTCATGAGCCGCGACTAGCTCGGCCCGCTCGACTGGCGGCCCGTCCCGGCATTGTGCCGGGGCGGGCTTTTTGTTGAGTCCCACACGGCTCGTGCGTAGCATCCGGCATGAACAGCCGCCGCACCCGCGCCCTGGTCCTCGCCCCCGCCGCCGTGGCCGCCAGCGCGGCCGCGGGCGTCTGGCTGTGGCGCCGCTGGGGCTACCGCGTCCGCGAGACCGAGCGCGAGGTCGCGCACGTCCCCGAGCCGCCCGTCAAGGACGTGCCCGAGCCCGACGTCCAAGACGAGAAAGACGGCGTCGGCGCCCACTTCCACCGCCGGTACCAGGTGGACGTCGCCCATTCGACGCTCTCACCTGCCGACCTGGTGGCCGAGATCGGCCGCGACATCCAGCGGTTCGTGCCGGACGAGATCGCCGTCTTCGACAAGACGGTTGGGGCGCCGGGGCGGCTGGCCGTCGGCGACGAGTACCACATCGCGATCAAGGCGCCCTGGGACGGGCCCGTCCGAGTCGTCGAGGCCACGCCCACCCGGTTCACGCTGGCGACGCTGGACGGGCACCTCGAAGCCGGGCAGATCCGCTTCCAGGCGTCGGACCACCCGAGCGCGCCGGGAGCGCTACGCTTCCGCATCGAGTCCTGGGCACGCAGCGCCGACCACGCCGTGGACTGGTTCTACGACACCGCCGGCGTCGCCAAGGCTGCCCAGCAGGCCATGTGGACGTTCTTCTGCAACCAGGTCGCCCAAGCGTGCGGGGGCGACACGATGGGGGACGTCGAGGTCCTCACCGAGCGCGAGTCCGACGACGAGCGCCAGTCGGACGCGTGACCACCTGGACCCAGCGCGCCGTCCCCCGCCGCCCCGACTGGCGGAGGTACCAGGAGCGGCTGGACGCGCTCCGCCAGGCGCGGTTCAACCTGGACCTGGAGCAGACCCACGACTACACCGAGGCCAACGGCTGGCACCTCGACCACCACGACGCCGAGCTCACGCCCGAGCCGCCCGGGCCCCCGCTCCCCGCCGACGACCCCAGGGCGGCCTGGGCCATCGCCTGCGACCTGGTCCGGGACTACGCCTTCCCCGACCCCAAGCTCATCACCGGCATCTTCGCGCCCGACGACGACCTGGCCGGGCGGCCGATGCTGCTCCGCGCCCGCTTCCTGGGCTTCTCGTTCTGGTTCGGGGTCCGAGTCGGGCACGAGATCAACGAGGTGCGAGACACGGCCCAGGGGCCAGTCCACGTATTCGGCTACGACTACGCGACGCTGGAGGGTCACTTCGAGATGGGGCAGATCACGTTCGAGGTACGCAAGATGGAGGCCACCGGCGCCGTGGGCTTTCACATCGACGCCTTCTCCAAGCCCGACCGCATCGGCAACCTGTTCTACCGGATCGGCTTCAAGCTGTTCGGGCGGCGGCTCCAGCTCCGCTTCGCGCGCACCGCCATCGAGCGGATGCAGCGGTTCGTTCGAGAAGAGCTCGAAGCGCGAGCCCAAAACGACGCCGCCCAGCGAGAGACGCCGTTCCCGCCTGCCACCCCTGACGCTCCGCCCTGATCCGCCTCGTTCTCCTCCCGCCCGACTGGCGGCGGCCCCCGCCAGCGCCCAGCTCCGACCCCGACGGCCAAGTGCGCGCGACCATCACGCGGTTGTTCGACGGGATGCGGGCCAAAGACACCACGGCGGTGCGGTCCACGATGCACACGTCCGCCCGGCTGATGACGTCCGGCGAGATGGACGGCCAGCGTGGGGTGACGGAGTCGCCCATCCCGGCCTTCCTACGTGCCGTCGCCCAGGCTCCCGTCGAACTCGACGAGCAACTGGCGGGCGGCTACCCCGTCCTGATCGACGATGGGCTGGCGGTCGCGTGGACGCCGTACCGGTTCTACGCCGGCGTCCAGTTCAGCCACTGCGGCACCAACGCCTTCACGCTGGCACTCATGGAGGACGGCTGGCGGATCGTCCAGATCGTGGACACCCGACGTCGCGATTGCCCGGAGCCGGACGGCGGGTAGAACCTGGGGCGCGAGAGGGGATAGAACCCGTCCCCTCCCGACTCGCCCATGCCCACGCCGCTCGCCACCGACGCCCCCCTCGCCGACCTCGGCTTGCGCCAGCACAACTTCTCGGCCGGGCCGGGCGCCTTGCCCACCGAGGTCCTGGACGAGCTGCGCGACGAGATGCCCGTCTACCCCGGCGTCGGCGCGTCGATGATGGAGGTCAGCCACCGCTCGCCGGCCTATTCCCAGGTGCACGAGCGCGCCGGGAGCCGGATCAAGTCGCTGCTGGGGATGGGCGACGACTGGCACGTCACGTTCTTGCAAGGCGGCGCGTCGATGCAGTTCCACCAGGTCCCGCTCAACTTTCTGGCGCCGGGCGGGGCCGCGAGCTACCTCGACACCGGCACCTGGAGCGCCAAGGCGATCGAAGAGGCCGAGATCGTCGCCCGGGACCGCGGCGCCCGGGTCACCACCGCCGCCAGCAGCGCGGACGCGAACTACACCTACATCCCCAAGCCGGACGACTGGCGGGTGGACCCGGAGGCCGCCTACCTCCACTACACGAGCAACAACACGATCTACGGGACGCAGTTCGCCGACGAGCCCGCCGTGGACATGCCCCTCGTGTGCGACGCCTCGTCGGACTTCCTGAGCCGACCCATGGACGTCGACCGCTACGGGCTGATCTACGCCGGCGCCCAGAAGAACGTCGGCCCGGCCGGGGCGACGGTCGTGCTCGTCCGCGACGGCTTCCTGCAGACCAGGCAGCAGGGCCTGCCGACGATCCTGGACTACGGCACGCACACGGCCAAGCTGTTCAACACCCCGCCCGTCTTCGCCGTCTACCTCATCGACAAGGTCCTGGGCTGGATCGAGCGCCACGGCGGGCTGGCGGGCATGGTGGAGCGCAACCGCACCAAGGCCGACCGGCTCTACGGCGCCCTCGACGCCAGCGACTTCTACCGCCCGACGGTCCGCCCCGACAGCCGCTCGCTGATGAACGTCACGTTCCGGCTGCCCAGCGAGGAGCTAGAGGCCCGGTTCATCGACGCCGCCGCGGCCGAGGGCCTGCTGGCGCTCAAGGCCCACCGCTCGACGGGCGGCATCCGGGCCTCGATCTACAACGCCATCGAGCCCGCGTCCGTCGAGGCCCTGACCGACTTCATGCGCCGGTTCGAGGAGGCGTACGGGTAGGCTCGGCCGGCTCCGTCGCTCCCGCCAGTCGGGCGGGAGGGGGCTGGCGGGCCGGGGCCGTCTAGGGATCTCCACGGAACGGGCGCGCCACGGTGGCGTGTAGCTACCGCGGTGTGCCGGAGGGCGGCCATCGCCCCCGCTAGCCTCCCGACCCCACCCGTATGAAGCGCCTCGTCGTCGTCGAGTCCCCCACGAAAGCCCGCACCATCCGCAAGTTCTTGCCGGCGGGCTACCAGGTCGAGGCGTCCATGGGCCACGTCCGCGACCTCCCGTCGTCGGCGGCCGAGATCCCGGCCAAGGTCAAGAAGGAGAAGTGGGCCCGGCTGGGCGTCAACGTCGCCGACGGCTTCACGCCGTTGTACGTCATCCCGGCGGACAAGAAGAAGGTCGTCAAGCAGCTCAAAGACGCGCTCAAGAACGCCGACGAGCTGTACCTCGCGACGGACGAGGACCGCGAGGGCGAGTCCATCGGCTGGCACCTGCTGCAGGTGCTGGCGCCCACGGTCCCCGTCAAGCGGATGGTGTTCCACGAGATCACCAAGGAGGCCATCCTCAAGGCGCTCGACGACACGCGCGAGCTCGACACCCGGCTGGTCGACGCCCAGGAGGCGCGGCGCGTGCTCGACCGGCTGGTGGGCTACTCGGTCTCGCCGGTGCTGTGGAAAAAGATCGCGCCCAAGTTGTCCGCCGGCCGCGTCCAGTCGGTCGCGGTCCGGGTGCTGGTCGAGCGCGAGTGGGAGCGGCTGGACTTTATCAGCGCCAGCTACTTCGACCTGGCGGCGCGGCTGGAGCAGGCCGGCGTCGCCTTCGACTCCAAGATGACGCACCTGGGCGACCAGCGGCTGGCGACGGGCAAGGACTTCGACGAGAAGACGGGCAAGCTCAAGGACAAGAGCGACGCGTTGGTGCTGGGCGAGGACGCCGCGACCGCGCTGGCGGGGCGGCTCAAGGACGCGACGTGGCGCGTGGCGCAGGTCGAGCAGAAGAAGGCCAAGCGCTCGCCCGCGGCCCCGTTCATCACGTCGACGCTGCAGCAGGAGGCCAACCGCAAGATCGGGATGAGCGCCCGGCGGACGATGCAGACGGCCCAGAAGCTCTACGAGCAGGGCCACATCACCTACATGCGGACCGACTCGCCGACGCTGTCCCAGGAGGCCATCGGCGCCGCTCGCGCCGCCGTCGAGTCCCGCTACGGGAGGGAGTACCTAGCGCCCAAGCCCCGCCAGTACTCGGGCAAGGTCCGCAACGCGCAGGAGGCGCACGAGGCCATCCGCCCGGCCGGCACCCAGATGCGGACGAAGTCCGAGATCGGGCTCTCGGGCGACGAGGCTAAGCTGTACGACCTCATCTGGAAGCGGACCGTCGCGTCCCAGATGGCTCAGGCTCGGTTGCTTCGCACCGCCGCCACCATCCTGGCCGCAGAAGGCACCGACGACGAGTCGACGTTCCGCTCCAACGGCCAAGTCATCGAGTTCCCCGGCTTCTTTAGGGCCTACGTCGAGGGCAAGGACGACCCGTCGGCCGCGCTCGACGACCGCGACAGCCCGCTGCCCGCGCTGGCGGAGGGCGACACGCCGGGCTGCAAGGCGGTCGACGCCGTCGGCCACGAGACCAAGCCGCCGGCGCGGTACACCGACGCCTCACTCGTGCAGGCGCTGGAAAAAGCAGGCGTCGGCCGGCCCTCGACCTATGCCTCGATCATCGACACCGTCGTCCGCCGCGGCTACGTGATGCGTGAGAAGAACCAACTCGTGCCGACGTTCACGGGCATGGCCGTCACCAACCTGCTGGCCAAGAACTTCGAGCGGCTGGTGAACACCGACTTCACGGCCAAGATGGAGCAGCAGCTCGACGAGATCGCTGGCGGAACCGAGGATCGGGTCCCGTACCTCGAGTCATTCTTTAACGGGCCAGAAGGTCTGGAGAAGCGGATCGAGGAGGGAGTCGAGTCCATCGACCCCAGGGAGATCTCGACGATGCGGCACGAGAAGTGGGGCGAGTACGAGGTCCGCGTTGGGCGCTACGGCCCCTACGTCGCCGGGCCGGACGGCCAGACGTCGTCCATCGCGCCCGAGACGGCGCCGGCCGACGTGCTGGAGGCGGACCTCGCGGCGATGATCGACGCCAACGACCAGGAGCGGCCCTTGGGCATCCACCCGGAGGCCGAGATGCCGATCTTGCTCAAGTCCGGCCCCTACGGTCCCTACGTCCAGCTGGGCGACGACGAGGAGAAGAAACCCAAGCGGACCTCGCTGCCCAAGGGCACCCAGCCCGAGGACGTGGATCTCGACCTCGCGATCCAACTCCTCAACCTGCCCCGCACCCTGGGTCTGCACCCCGAGACGGGTGAGCCGATCAAGGCCAACATCGGCCGCTACGGCCCCTACGTCCAGCACCAGCGGACGTTCGCCAGCCTCAAGCCGGCCGAGAACGACGACGTACTGACGGTCGAACTGGACCGCGCGCTGGAGCTGATCGCGCAGAAGCGCCAGAAGGCCGCGCCGCTGCGCACGCTGGGCGCGCACCCGGTCTCGGGCAAGCCCATCGACGTGTTCGAGGGCCGCTACGGGCCGTACGTCAAGCACGTCAAGACCAACGCGACGATCCCCAAGGATCAGGACAAGGACAAGATCACGCTGGAGGAAGCCGTCGCCCTCGTCGACGCCAAGGCGGGCAAGCCCAAGAAGAAGCGCGCGGCGGCCAAGAAGAAGCCGGCGGCCAAAAAGCCCGCCGCGAAGAAGGCCGCGCCGCGTAAAAAGGCGAGCTAGCCGTGGCGCCCAGCCGTGTCGCCATCGTCGGGGGCGGGATCGCTGGACTGGCGACCGCCCTCGCGCTTCGCCAGCGGGGCGTGGCGGCGACGGTCTACGAGCGGGCGCCCGAGCTACATGAGGTGGGGGCGGGCATCTCATTGTGGCCCAACGGCACACGCGTGCTGCGTGACTTGGGTGTTCTCGACGCCGTCC
Organism: Rubricoccaceae bacterium; assembly: GCA_963789285.1. Taxonomy (GTDB): domain Bacteria; phylum Bacteroidota; class Rhodothermia; order Rhodothermales; family Rubricoccaceae; genus Rubrivirga. The sequence continues at coordinate 448,353 of CAWBJZ010000002.1, read as the reverse complement.
GCAGTAGGGCGGGCGCCGCGGAGTCGGTCGAGATCCTACGATCCGACGGCAGACGGCTGGCCTTCCTCGACACGTCTCGGCCGGACGCCCCGTCGCTGTGCGTCCGCCGCCCCGACCTTCTCGCCGCGCTGGCGGACGCCGTGGGCCCAGACGCAATCCGGCTCGGACGCGAGCTAACCCACGTCGAGCCGCGCCGCCAGTCGGTCGCGCTGTCGTTCGCGAACGGATCCGAGGTCGAAGCGGAGCTCGTCGTCGCGGCCGACGGGCTGCGGTCTCGCGTCCGGGACGCCGTCTTCGGGTCGGTAGCGGTGGGCTACCGCGGCTACACGGTCTGGCGCGGCATCGGCCCGGCGCCGGCGGGCTGGCCGGCGGCGGATGCCTGCGAGGTGTGGGGTGACGCCGAGCGGTTCGGGCTCTTCGGGCTGGGAGAGGATCAAGCGTACTGGTACGTCTGCGCGGACCGACCCGCTGGTCAGCGGTGCGACGACGAGCGCGGCCAAGCGCTTAACGTCGTCCGCGACTGGCACCCCGCCGTCGCCGAGACCGTCCGCCGGTCGGGGCCGGTCTGGCGCCACGACGTCTACGACCGTGCTGTGCGGGGGCCGAGGGTTCGGGGCCGGGTCGTGCTGGTAGGCGACGCCGCGCACGGAATGCCGCCGGACCTGGGGCAGGGCAGCAGCCAAGCGCTCGGGGACGCCGCCAGCCTGGCGCGGTGCCTAACGGAGTCAGGCTCCGCCGAGTCGGCGTTGCAGAAGTTCGCGCGCGAGCAGCGGCGCCGGACCGTCCCGGTCATGGCGCGGTCCCGATTCGCAGCCTGGGTCGGGCAGCGCGGGGGGCGCTCGGGCGCCGTCCGCGACGCGCTGACCCGGGCGACGCCGTCGCGGTGGTTCGCGGCGAGCTTCACGTCAGCGTTTTAGCCCATCCGCGCGGCACTGGCGGGCGCCGGCCGCCAGTCGGGACGGCTACTCGATCTCTTCGACGGGCTCGTCCGGGTCGTCGGGGCGGCGCTCCTTGCGCCAGCGCATCCGCGTCTCCTCGGTGTGCGCCTCCTCGACCGACTCCAGCAGCGCGATGTAGCTGCCGTAGCGCTCGGGCGTGATCGCGCCGTCGTCGACGGCGTCCTGGACGGCGCAGCCGGGCTCGTGGACATGCGTGCAGTCGGGGAACCGGCAGTCGGGGAGGTAGGGGCGGAACTCGACGTAGTAGCCGCCGAGCTCCTGCGGGCCGAGATCCCAGATCCCGAACTCCCGCATCCCGGGCGTGTCGGCCACCCAGCCGCCGGCGGCGGGGAAGAGGGTCGAGAACGTGGTCGTGTGGCGCCCCTTCTGGTTCTTCTCGCCGATCTCCGACGTGCGCAACCCCAGCCCAGGCTCGACGGCGTTGAGCAGGCTCGACTTGCCCACACCGGACGGCCCGGCGACCACGCTCACCTTGCCCGCCAGCGCCGCGCGGAAGGTGTCGATCCCCAGCCCGGCCGTGGCGCTGGTGACCAAGACGGGGTAGCCCAGGCCCTCGTACAGCTCGCGCCAGAACGCGACGGCGTCCTGGGCGCGCGGCTGGTCCTCCAAGAGGTCGGCCTTGTTGATGATCAGGCCGGCGGGGATGTGCCGGGTCTCGGCGGCGACCAGGAAACGGTCCACGAAGCCGGGGTTGACCTTGGGGCCGAACGTGGCCTGGACGCACCACGCGCGGTCGACGTTGGTCACGATGACGTGCTCACGCACGCCGCCGCGGCGCCCGCTCGCGCGCCGGCTAAGCTGGTTCTCGCGCGGGGTGATGCCGGTCACCATCCCGATGCCGTCGGGGTCGATGCGGACCGTGACGCGGTCGCCCACGGCCAGGGGGTTGGTCTCGTCGATCTCGATGGCCTCCAGCCGGAACTTGCCCAGGATGCGGGCGCGGACGTCGTCGCCGTCGTCGGTCCGGATGTCGTACCAGCTGCCCGTCGAGCGGACCACCAGGCCGGTGGTCGTGCGGGTCTCGGGCAAGCTCTCGGGGTCGGTCACTGAAACTCTGGGGGAGGGGTCTCGTCCAACGCGGGCAGCACAACCAGGCTCCGTTCCCCTGCTGCCCCCGATCCTATGACGCCCCCCCGATCCCGTCCCGACCCGTTCGACAGCGTCCGCGACGCGTTCTCGGACCTCGGCACCTCCGAGAAAGCGGCCTTCGTGCTGGAAGCCACGTTCGCGACCTTGGGCCAGGCGCTCGCCGAGACCGGCCGCCGCGCCGCCGCCGTCGTGGACGACCTCAACATCGACGCCTGGTTCCGGACGCCCCCGCCGCGATCGACCCCGCGACCGGCGCCCACGCCCACCGCCAGTCCGGAGCCGCCGCCGATGCCGGCCACCCCCGCCGACCTCAAGAAGACGGCTTCGCGCCCCGATAAGGAGTCTGGCGACTCGCCGTCCAAGACGGCTGGCAAGCCCAAGCGCCGCCCGCCCGCCGACGACGAGTCGTGAGCAACTGGCTGGAGCGATATGAGCGGGCGGGCTGGCTGGGCCGCGTCGGACTGGTCGGCACGGGCGCCGTCAAGGTGGCGGCGAAGCTGATCGACAAAGGGCTCGACCGCGCGGCCTCCGTCACCGTTGAGGCCAAGCAAGCGTTCGACCGCGAGCTCGACCCCAACATCGTGACGGCCCGGATCGTCGAGGAGAGCGACGAGCCATTCCAGGAGTGAGCAGACGGGTGGCGACGCGCGTCGCCGCCGTCCTGCTCGCCGCCGGGGCACTGGCGGCGCTCGTGACCGCCGTCGCTATCGCTCGCTACCCAACCGCGTCGCCTCTTGCGCGCGCCGACGCCGCCATCGTGCTAGGGGCGGCCGTCTGGGACGGCAAGCCGTCGCCGGTGTTCGCGGCTCGGCTCGACCACGCGGCGGCCCTGTACCGGGAGGGGCGCGTCCGCCGCGTGCTGCTGACGGGGGGGAGCCGCGAGCGAGGCGTCCGCGCGGAGTCCGACGTAGGCCGGGACTACCTCAGGCGAGCGGGGGTGCCGAACTCGGCGCTCGCCGGCGAAGACCGCTCCACCACGACGTGGCAGAACCTGGCCTGCGTCCGGCCCCACCTTGATCCGGGCGCTCGCGTCCTCGTCGTGAGCGATCCGCTGCACCTCCGCCGAGCCGTAGGGATGGCGCGCGAACTGGGGCTTGACGCGGAGCCCGCCGCCACCCCGTCCACGCGCTACCAGAGCTGGCGGACGCAGGCCCCGTTCCTGGCGCGTGAGGTGTGGTTCAGCGGGGTCCGCGGACTCGCCGGGTTGGCGCGCGTCCGGCCCGGCTGCCCAGCCGCAACGCTAGCGCGGAGCTAGGCCGCCAGCGCTCGGGCGGCCTCGATGCCGAAGAACCGGGGGTGCGCCACGCGCTGCACCATCAGGTGCCCGTCGGCGGCCGTCGTCAGCTCGACGTCGAGCAGGCCGTGCGCCGACATCTCGATCACGACGGCGTGGCCCAGCCGGGTCGTGTCGCCTGCGGCGTCGCCGGCCTCAGGGCGCAGCCAGCGCGCCGCGATCCGGTTGATCTCGACCCAGGACAAGTGGCCGAACGGCGCGCGCGAGGCCGCGGCCAGGATCTCTAGCACGAAGTCGGTCGCGTAGGGCAGGGTCTCGGCGAGGGGGGGACGGCTCGGCATGGTGGCGCGGGGGGATGCCGGAGGATCGCATGGGGAGTGTGACAACCGTGTGACGTGGGGGCCGACTGTGTAGAACGGTCGCGGCCGGAGCCCGCGCGAGGGCGACGCGTTGAGGCCCCCCGACCCGGCCATCCGCCCACGCATGAGGCCCTTCACCGCCACTCTCCTTCTCCTGTCCCTCGCCGGGTGCTCCTCCTTGAGTGGGACCGCGGACGAGATCAGAGAGATGGTGTCCCAGGGCGGCGAGCGGGTGCTGAACGAGCCCATGCGCCCCGCGACCGACGGGCCACGCGTGCTCGTGATCGCGCTCGACGGCATAGGCCAGGACCGACTCGCGGAAGCGCTCGCCGACGGCGACATGCCCCGGCTGGCGGCGTTCCTGGGCGAGCCGCAAGGGGGCGGGGTGTACGACCACGCCTACCAAGCGCGGTCGGTCCCGGCGGTCCTGCCGGCCGAGACCGCGGCGGGGTGGGCGGCCGTCTTTACCGGCACGCCCCCGGCCGAGTCCGGCATCGCGGGGAACGAGTGGTTCGACCGCGACTCGCTCGCGGCGTTCGCGCCCGTCCCGCTGTCGGTCGGCACGATCGAGCAGACGTTGCAGATCTGGACCGACCGCCTGTTCAGCGACCTGATCCAGACGCCGACGCTGTTCGAGCGCGCCGACCGCCGCGCGCACGTGTCGCTGGGCTTCGTCTACCGCGGCGCCGATCTCCTGACCCCGCCCGACCTCAACGACTTCGGCGACCTGATCCAAGGCGCCTTCGAGTCCGTCGCCGGCGGGGCCGACGAGCTGTACGAGGAGATCGACGACGACGCGGTCGAGGGCGTCGAGCGCGGGTTCGAGGGCTACGGCGTCCCCGACCTGCAGGTCGCCTACTTCCCCGGCGTCGACCTCGCGACGCACGCCGGCGGCGAGGAGGCCCAGCGCGTCTACCTCCGCGACGAGATCGACCCCGACCTTGGCGATCTTTTGGACCTGTACCGCGAGCGCGGCGTGCTCGACGGGACGACCGTCGTCCTGGTCTCCGACCACGGCCACGTCGACCGGCTGGAGACCGACCGCAACCACCTGGGCGTGGGGGGCCGCGACGAGCCGCCGGCTCTATTGGACGCGCTCGGCTACCGCCTGCGCGACTTCACCATCGACGCCGACTCCTCGGACGCCAACGTGGTGATGGTCTACAACGAGGCCGTCGCGCTCGTCTACCTCGCCAACGCGACGACGTGCGCGGAGGGCGCCCCGTGCGACTGGTCCGTCGCGCCCCGGCTCCGTGACGACGTGCTCCCGCTGGCCCGGGCCTTCCGCGCCGCCAGCGACGGCGACACGACCGGCGTCGGAGGGCTGTCGGGCGCCCTCGACGTGGTCCTCGCCCGGGCCTCCGACCCGACCGGCCGGACCTCGCCGCCGTACCGCGTGCTCCACCGGGACCGCCTGATCTCGATCCCGGAGTACCTGCGCCAGTCGTCCCGCTCGGACCTGGCGGCCTTCGAGCAACGCGTCGGCTGGCTGACGGACGGTCCGCTGGGCCACCGCGCCGGCGACATCCTGCTGCTGGCAAAGGCGGGGGAGGGCCAGCCCATCGAGGAGCGGTTCTACTTTGGCTCTCCGCAGCACTCCGGCCACGGCGGCGCCTCGCCCGACCAGTCGTACATCTCGTTGTGGGTCGCGCGTTCGGACAGCGACGGCCCGGCCCTGCGCGACGCCGTCCGCCAGGCCGTCGGGGACGCCCCGACCCAGCTCGACGTGACGCCCCTCGTCCTCTCCCTGCTCGACTCCCCCTGACATGCGATTCCTCCTTCTGCTTCCCCTCCTCCTGGTCGCCTGCCAGACCGACGACCCCGAGCCCGACCCGATGAGCATCGCGGAGCCCGCCTCGGACCCGCCCGTCGAGGAGGTGGCCGCGGCCCAGATGGCACCTTCGGACCGCCTCAACCTCAACACCGCGACCGAGGACGACTTCAAGGCGCTCGGCATCGGGGACAAGATGGCGCACGAGTTCGACGAGTACCGGCCGTACACGTCGGTCCGCCAGTTCCGGCAGCAGATCGGGAAGTACATCAACGACGACGCGGAGAAGCTGGCGGAGTACGAGCGGATGGTGTTCGTGCCCGTCAACCTCCAGGGCAGCGACGCCGAGACGTTGGCGCAGCTGCCCGGCGTGTCGCCCCAAGAGGCCGAGCAACTGGAGGAGGGGATGCCCTACGCCTCCGTCGGCGCGTTCATGACGGCGTACCAGTCCATCTCGGGCGAGTCCGACGTCGAGGCCGCGCGGATGTACATCGCCGTCGAGTGAACCGGAGTCCTGATCGGTCTATCGAGGAGCGGCTGAGGTCCGCCCTGTGGGGCGTGGCCCTAGCGGTGTACCTCGGCTCGGCCGTCGAGCTCGGCCTGGCCGAGCACTTCCACGGCTGGCGCCAGTGGATCGCGCTGGTCGCCGTTGGCCTGGGGCTGGCGGCGAGCGCGTGGGCGTGGCGCCGGCCGGGGCCGACCGTGCTGGCGGCCGTCCGGTGGATCGGCGTCGCCACGCTGGCGGTGGGCGTGCTCGGGGTCGGTTTCCACCTGTGGGGCAACCTGACGTTCTCGCTCGACGTCACGCCGCTGGAGAGCGTGGCTGAGCGCATCTGGGACACGCTGCCGGGCGGCAACCCGGCGTTCGCGCCTGGGATGCTGGCGGTCGCGGCGGCGCTGTCGCTCGCCGCGACGTGGGCGCACCCCCGGTCCCGCCAGTCGGGGGGGGTAGCTCGTTGACTCCGGACGGCAGGGGGCGTACCCTGGGGCGTCGCCCAGCGAAGGGCCTCCGGGTTTATCACGCTTTAAGCCGCTGAACGCCCATCCGTTAGGCCGCCTTCATACCACCCCGCCATGCGCCTCCTCTTCGCCCTCGTGTTTTTAGCAGCCTGCTCACCCGCACCTCAGGTTGTGGAAGAGAGTCCTCCTGCCGCTCCTTCTGGGGCAGTGACGACCGAGACCCGAGTTGTGTCCATCACCGAGCCGGTCGACTTGCCGGAGGGCTACGCCGAAGTCCTCAGCGCTGCGTTCGCGCAGGACCCCGCGATCCAGGCCGTTCACCTCTACATGATGTCGATGGGGCCAGGCGAGGAGGCGATGACCACGCTAGCCGTGCGTACCGACGACGCGGAAGCCACAGCGCCGTCCCTTACGGCCCGGTACGGAGAGATCGGGTCGCGTGTCCTAGAGCGTGAGGTGAGCGTCGTACCGACCCGGGGAGTGATACCGCCCGGCGCGTTGGAGGTATACGTCCGCGAGTAGGCGGCCTAACCCGCGCTTGCAGGCCGACCGAGAGGGTCAGCGTTCTCGGCTCGTTCCGAGCAGCGCCGCCAGTATAGCTTCGATCAATCGCTACACCGTCACCTCTCGGCGGCTGAAACGCCTCTGTTCTACCGCGCTGTACCATGTCGCCTCTAGTCCGATCTCTCTTTCCCTCCGCGGCGAGCTTCGGGCCGCTGTTCATGGTCATCGGGCTCACTGGCCCGGAGTCCCCGGTCACTGGCGGTCTGGTGCTCTGGTCCACCATCTTCGCCCTCATCGGTGCGCTCGCCACTGGAATGGCGATGCTGGTTCTGTACAAGCAGCAGATCCGAATCATCGAGCGACTCGATGGCTCTACAGAAAGCGCTCTTAGGCGCGGCGCGGTAGAACCCCCATAATCAGGTCTTTGTCAAGTGGGGCGTTTTTCGAGTCGTAGGGGCAGTCTCGCCCTGCACCCCTAGATCTGGGGGGCGCTCGGTTTGTCGGAGCATCGGCACCGCGGCGTCAGATCGGGTCGGTCCTCGTCAGTCGCTCCTCGAAGCGCTGGCGGGCCACACCCCCATACGGGCTCTCGCCGTCGGTCACGACGACGGGCGTGCGCGGGCCACGCCGTCCCAGATCTCTGTCGGCGGCACGCCTACCCGCTTCCCATTCCCACCGAGGGCGGTCGGTCGCTTTCGCGGCCGCCGTCGCCAGTTCTAACGGCCGGGCTTGCGAGTAGGGGCCATAGCTCCTTCTTCGTCCGGCTCAGAGGTCGCCCTTTGAACTGGCCGTTGAAGTCTTGGTGCTTGCGCAGCACGTGGTACGCGATGCGGGCGATCTCCTTGGCGACCAGCGCGCGGGCGATGGCCTCCGGCTTCTTCCGCCGCTTCGAGCCGTACCACGCCTTGACTTCGGGGTAGTACTGGATGGCCCGGACGCTGGCGTGAGAGAAAGCCAGCTTGAGGTAGCGATTGCCGTCGCGGCTCCGCTTGTGGCGGACGCGGTCGCCGGAGTTGTCGGCGCCCGGGACGAGGCGGCAGTAGCTGAAGAAGGCGCGGTCGCTGGCGAAGCGCGCGATGTCGTCGACTTCGAGGCGGATCGAGAAGGCGCAGGCCTTGCCGATGCCCGGGATGCGGAGCAGCCGCTGGACGTCGGCGTCGGGGACGAGGTGGGGCACGAGCGCGCTCTCCAGCCGCTTGACCTGGCGGTGGAGGAGCTCGGCCTGCTCGACGTGGGTCTCGGCCTGGAGCTGTCCGAAGGTGTCGAGGTCCGCTACGTCGCGCGCGTTGTGCTTCTCCAGGAGCCGGGCGATGGAGTTCTGGGCGGCCACGCGGCGCTCGACGAGCTTGAGTCGAGCACGGAGCACGTCGCGGAGCGGTCGCATCTCGTCGGAGACCATGTGGGCTTCGGGCAGGAGATCGGTCCGCAGAAGATGCGCCAGCATGGCCGCATCGGCGCTGTCGGTCTTGACCTTGGCCGAGGCGATGGCCTTGACACCCTTGGCATGGGCCAGCGTCAGCTCAACCTCCGGTCCGCCGTCGGTCCGGCCCGCCAGCGCGTCCTTGACCCAGTACCAGCCGGTGGTGCACTCGACGGTCGCGGCGTGGCGTCCGGGCTGCTGGGCGAAGTAGGCGAGCAGCGCCTTCGGTCGGCACGGCATCTTGGCCGTGGCGACGACCGCGCCTGCGGCGTCGAGCGTGGTGGCGGTGACGGAGCGCTTGTGGAGGTCGAGTCCGGTGAAGTAGTCGGGCGTCATGGCAGCGGCGGGGAGTGGGATCTCAAGGAAGACATCCTGATTGGAATGATCCCGCCGCTGCAGGCCGACCCTAAGCGCTCGCGTTCTCGGTCCGGCCAGCCGCCGGCGTATTCTGCGCTCCGCGCCGCCACCGCGCCCTCAGCCTGGGGCGGCTGAGCGTTCAACTGTTTGAAGCAGGAGAGATCTAGGAGTCGTACAGAGTGAGCGTCCCAGCCCACGTCACCCGCCAGTGGGATGGAGGGTCTTAGGCCGTCGCGCCGGCGTCGCCGTTCGAAACCACGACGGGCTCGCCGCTGGCGGGCGCCGCCAGCCGCTTCTCCCTCTCGGGGACGGTGAACAGGTCCTGGGCGGACTCCACGGGTTCGGCCTCCAGCAGCAGGTCCAGGGCTTCGGTGACACGCTTGACGTAGTGGACCTCCAGCCCGTCCATGGCGTCGTCCTGCACCTCGTCCACGTCTTTCTGGTTCTTCTCCGGCAGCACGACCGTCGCGATGCCAGCGCGCCGCGCCGCGAGCACCTTCTCCTTGATCCCGCCGACGGGCAGCACCAGCCCGCGCAGCGTGATCTCGCCCGTCATCGCGACGTCGTGGCGCACGCAGCGGCGCGTGAAGATGCTCACCAGCGCGGCGGTCATGGCGACGCCTGCTGAGGGGCCGTCCTTGGGGATCGCACCAGCCGGCACGTGGACGTGCAGGTCCCAGTAGCGGAAGGCGTCGGCGGGGATGCCCAAGTCGTCGGCGTGGGCCTTGACCCAGGATAGGGCGGCTTGGGCGCTCTCCTTCATCACGTCGCCCAGCTTGCCGGTCAACGTCATCCGCCCGGTCCCCCGGCTGACCGATGCCTCGATGAACAGGATGTCGCCGCCGACGGGCGTCCAGGCCAGGCCCGTCGCGACGCCGGGGACCTCGGTCCGCTCGGCCAGGTCGTTGTAGAACTTCCGCCCTCCGAGGAAGTCCGGGACGGTCTCGGCGGTCACGTCGCCGCGCTCGGCCTCGTCCACGGCGACGGTCTTGGCGACGCCGCGCACGACCGAGCCGACGGTCCGTTCGAGCTGGCGGACGCCGCTCTCGCGCGTGTAGCCCTCGATCAAAAGCAGCAGCGCGTCGTCGGTGATGGTGAACTGGTCGTCGCGCAGCCCGTTGCGCTCGAGCTGGCGGGGGACGAGGTAGCGCTTGGCGATCGCCAGCTTCTCGGACGGGGTGTAGCCGGTGATCTCGATGACCTCCATCCGGTCGCGCAGCGGCGCCGGGATGGAGTCGAGGTAGTTGGCCGTCGCGATAAAGAGGACCTTCGACAGGTCGTAGTCCAGCTCGAGGTAGTGATCGTTGAAGGTGTCGTTCTGCTCGGGGTCCAGGACCTCCAGCAGCGCCGAGGCCGGGTCGCCGCGGAAGTCGGTGCCCAGCTTGTCGACCTCGTCGAGCATGAACACCGGGTTGCTCGTCCCCGTCTTGCGCAACCCCTGGATGATGCGGCCGGGCAGCGCGCCGATGTAGGTGCGGCGGTGGCCGCGGATCTCGGCCTCGTCGCGGACGCCGCCCAGGCTGATCCGGTGGAACTCCCGTCCGAGCGACCGCGCGATCGACTTGCCCAGACTCGTCTTGCCGACGCCCGGCGGGCCGTAGAACACCAGGATGGGCGCCTTCATGTCGCCCTTGAGCTTGAGCACCGCGAGGTACTCCAGGATCCGCTTCTTGACGTCCGCCAGCCCGAAGTGGTCCTCGTCGAGCACCCGCTCGGCACGTGCGATGTCCAGCTTGTCCTCGGACGTGTGGCCCCACGGCAGGTCCAGGATCGTCTCGGCGTAGTTACGGACGACGCCGTACTCCGGACTCGCGGGGTTCGTGCGCGCCAGCTTGGTGAGCTCCTTGTCCAGCGTCTCGATGACGGCCTCCGGCAGCAGGTCCCGCTTCTCGGCGAGGGACTGGCGGAGTTCGTCGGCGTCGCGCGACGAGCCCTCGGTCTCGCCCAGCTCGTCCTGGATCGCCTTGAGCTGCTGGCGCAGGAAGAACTCCCGCTGCTGCTGGTCGACGTCGGTCTTGACCTTGGACCGGATCTCCTCCGAGATCTCCAGCACGCGGACCTCGTTGTTCAGGTGATCCAGCACCAGCTGGCTCCGGTCCAACAGCGGACGGGTCTCCAGCAGCTCCTGCTTTTTCTCGACGTCGATCTGCAGGTTCGACGCGATAAAGTGGACCAGGAAGCCCGGGCTCTCGATGTTCTGGATCGCGTACGCCGCCTCCGAGGGCAGGTTGGGCGACAGGTTGACGATCTGGACCGCCAGCTCCTTGATCGAGCGCATCCGGGCGTCGATCTCGACGGGGTCCACGTCGCTCGCGTCCTCGTCAATCGCGCGGATGCGGGCCGTCAGGTACGGGTCGAGCTGGTCGTACTCCTCGATCTCAATCCGGCGCTTGCCCTGGATCACGATGGACACCGAGCCGTCGGGCATCTTGATCAGCTTGAGGATCGTCGCCGCCGAGCCGACGCGGAACAGGTCGTCCGGGCCGGGGCTCTCGACCTCGGCGTGCTTCTGCGCCACCACGCCCACCAGCCGGTCCCCGGCGTAGGCGTCCTTGACCAGCTGCAGGCTGGTGTCGCGCCCGACCGTGATCGGGAGCACGACCCCGGGGTACAGCACCGTGTTGCGCAGCGTCAGGATGGGCAGCGACGCCGGCAGCGACTCCGCGCTCATCTCGCGCTCCTCGGCGGGCGTGAGGAGCGGGATCGACTGTTCGGGGTCGTCGGAGGGCAGGGAGGCGAGCATCAAGCGGGCGGGGTCGGGGAGAAGGGATCGCCTGCCGGGTCCGGCTCGCCAATCAACCGGGCGAGCGTGCTCCGCGGAGGCGACCGCAGCGGTCCGTAAACTCCTCAGCCCCGTCCGTGTCCCGTTCGCCCTCGACCTTCATGCGCGCCGCACGCCCCAGCGACCTGCTCGTGCCCGCCCTGGGCGGCGCCGTCGGCGCGATGCTTACGGGCCTGGTGGCGACTCGGCTGACGTCCGAGCCCGTCGGCTGGGGCGTCGCGCTGGCAGTGTGGCTGAGCGTGGTCGGGTGGTCGGCGCGGAAGCCGCTCCGGAGGCTGCGGCTGGCGCGGCGCCCGGTCCCCCAAGCGTGGCGCCGGTGGCTGCGCGAGAACGTCCGGCTCTACGCCGGGCTCCCCGCCGCCGAGCAGCGCCGGTTCGAGCGCGACGCCGTCTGGCTGGCCGACGAGCTCACCTTCGACGGCGTGCACCAAGCTCAGCCGACGGACGAGCTCAAGCTGGCGGTCGCCGCCGGTGGGGCGCTGATGCTCCACGGCCACCCCGACTGGGAGCTGCCGCGCGAGCGGAGCATCCTGTTCGTGCCCGACACCTTCGACGAGGCCTACGGCGACGAGGAGCCCGGGCTGTACGACGGCATGGTGCACTCCCAAGGGCCCGTCGTGCTGTCGGTCCGGGCCGTGCGCCAGGGCTGGGCGCGCGCCGAACGGCAGCAACGTGGTCCTCCACGAGCTCGCCCACGTGTTCGACTTCGAGGGCTGGGAGGCCGACGGCGCCCCGTCGTTCCTGGACGCCCGCTCCGCCGACGCCTGGCGCCAGTTGGTCAAGGCCGAGATGCGGCGTGCCCAGCGCGGCGACGGGATCCTGCGCGCCTACGCCGGCACCGCCCCGGCCGAGCTGTTCGCCGTCGCGACCGAGCAGTTCTTCGAGCGCCCGGCGCGGTTGCGCCGCCACCACCCCGAGCTGTTCGAGGCGATGGTGGCCTTCTTCAACCTCACCCCGCCCGACGAGCCGGAGCCCGAGGTGGGCGAGAGCCTGATGGCGCGGCGCTGGGGCTGAGTCCTCGATCGGCCCGTCGTGACCTCCGGTCGGGAGCCCGCGGCTATCGTCGCCCCACCCGTTCGAAAATGATGCGCACCGCGCTTCTGTTCACCGCCTTGGCCGTCGCCGGCGCGGCGCCCGCTCACGCCCAACTGGTCGTCCGCGCCGGCGGCGACGTTGTAGCCGGCAGCTACCGACTGGCGGGCGCCGAGGCCCCAGACCTCGCGCTGGGCGTCGCCGGCCTGTTCACCGTCCGCACGCCGGGCGCCGTGGCCGCCTACGGCGCGCTCCGCCCCGAGCTAACGGCCTTGACCGAGGGCGGGACCGGCTACTACCAGGACCGCGACGTGCTCTACTACGGCGACGACGGGCTGCCCGTTTACGGCGGCGGCACGTGCCGCCGCGTCCTGACGGACGACCCGTCGCCGGGCGCGTGCGGCACCAGCGTGGTGCGCGGCGCGCTGAGCGCCGAGACCGGCCTGCGGCTGGCGCTTGGCGACGGCGCGGCGCTGGTGGGCGTCGGCCTGCGCGGCGGCGGGGGGGAGGGCGTCTACGGCGCCGTCACCGGCCAGCTGGCGGGTGCTGCCTACGGGCGGCTCGAAGTCGGGACCGGGCACGTGATGCTGGGCCTGGGCTTCGGGCGGTTCTAGACGGCCGGCGGCCGCCCGCCCTGCTCCGCGACCTCGCGGACGGCGGCGTCTAGGGTGTCCAGCTGGAACGGCTTCTTGACGACGGCGCCGATGTCGTCGCCCTCGACGTCGGCGTCGGTGTCGCCGGTCAGGAGCAGGACCGGGAGGCCGGGGTGCCGCTGGCGGATGACGGCCGCCAGCTCGCGCCCGCTCATGTCGGGCATCGACAAGTCGGTGACGACGATGTCGAACGTCTCGGCCGCCAGCACCGCGAGCGCCGCCGGCCCGCCGTCGGCGTCCTGGACGGTGTGGCCGCGCAGGCGGAGCAGCTTGGTGGTCACCGTCCGGACCATCGGCTCGTCGTCCACGACCAGGACCCGGACCCCCCCCGCCTTCGACGGCTCGGCGGAGGGCGCGGCCGTGGGGGCGGGGGCCTGCGAGGTGAACGGGAACACGAGGCGGAAGACCGTGCCCCGCCCGGGCTCGCTCTCGACGTCGATCCGCCCGTTGTGCTCCTGGACGATGCCCTGGCTCATGGTCAGCCCCATCCCCGAGCCGCTGGAGCCCTTGGTCGTGAACAGGGGCTCGAAGATCCGGCGGCGCACGCTCTTGTTCATGCCGACGCCGGTGTCGCCCACCTCGATGGCGGCCGCGCGGTCGCCCACGCGCGCCGTGCGGATCGTCAGCGTGCCGCCGGCGGGCATGGCCTGGACGGCGTTCAGGACCAGGTTGACCAGCACCTCGCGCAGCTCCGTCGGCGTGCCCTGGATGGGGGGGACGGGGCGCAGGTCGCTCTCGATCTCGATGGCGATCCCGCGCCGGCGCGGCTCGTTGTACCAGTACGGCCGCGTCAGCGTCAGCACCTCCTCGGCGATGCGGTCCAGCGCGACCGGCTCGGAGCGGTCGTCCTTCTCGTTGCGGATGTACTGCTGGATCTTGCGCACCAGCGCGGCGCCGTCCTGGGCCGCGCGGCCCAGCGACGCGAGGTGCTGGCGGGCCTCACCGGGCGCGTCGAGCTTGACCAGGTCGGCCTGGAGCAGCTCGGCGTGGCCCAGCACGGACGTCAGCAGGTTGTTGAAGTCGTGCGCGATCCCCATCGCCATCCGCCCCAGCATCTCCATCCGGCGGCGGCGCGTCTGCTCGGCCGCCCAGCTGGCGGGCTCCCTCAGCACCTCGCCGGTGACGGAGACGGGGTACTGGCCGCGCTCGACGTCCGGCAGGCTGACGGGCAGGAAGTGCAGCAGGACCGGCGTCGGGACGTCGGCCCCGACCGTCGGCTCGATCAGGAACACCTGGTGCGTGACGGCGGCGCCGCGCGCGGCCTCGACGGTGTACTCCTGGGCGAACCGGGCGTCCTCCGGGGGCAGGCGGTCCCACAGGCCGTCCTCGCCGAAGGTCTCGCGCCACGCCTCGTTGCAGTCGAGCCGGTCTCCGGTGGCGGTCGCCAGCGCGGTCAGCATGTCCGGCGCGACGAAGGTCAGGGGGGAGGGGGCTACGCCCAAGGCTAGCGGGGTCTGGCGGAGGGGGTGGCAGCGAGCCGCACGACCGCGGTCGTATGAGGCGCCGCGCGGCCCTCAGCCGCTGGAGACAACCGGAGGCGCGCCCCCGTTCCCAACCCTCCCCGACGGCCACCGTGCGCGTCTCGTCCGGCTCCGCCGACTGGCGGGCGCCCCCGCCAGCTCGACGGCCAGCCCAGCGGGCCGTCCTCACCGGAAGCGCACCCGGGGCGGGCTAGCTTTCCGACCCACCGACACCGATTGCGCCATGTGGTCCGACTCCATCCTCGACACCATCGGGGGCACCCCCCTCGTCCGCTTCCTGACCCTGGGCCGCGACCTCCCGTGCACGGTCCTGGCCAAGATGGAGTTCTTCAACCCCGGCGGCTCGGTCAAGGACCGCATCGGGCTGGCGATGATCGAGGACGCCGAGGCCAAAGGCCAGCTGCGGCCCGGCGGCACCATCATCGAGGGGACGTCGGGCAACACCGGCGCCGGGCTCGCCATCGCCGGCATCGCCAAGGGCTACTCGTGCATCTTCACCACGACCGACAAGCAGAGCCCCGAGAAGGCCGACGTGCTCCGCGCCTTGGGTGCCGAGGTCATCGTGTGCCCCACGAACGTGGCGCCGGACGACCCGCGGAGCTACTACTCCGTCGCCGCCCGGCTCGCGTCCGAGATCCCGGGCGCGTTCTACCCCAACCAGTACGACCACCCTGCCAACGCCCAGGCCCACTACGACACGACGGGCCCGGAGCTGTGGGACCAGACCGACGGCCGGATCACGCACTTCATCGCCGGCGCCGGGACCGGCGGCACGATCTCGGGCACGACGCGCTTCCTGAAGGAGAAGAACCCCGGGCTCAAGACCATCGGCGTGGACCCCTTCGGCAGCGTCTACGCCGAGTACTGGCGGACCGGCGAGTTCAAGGAGTCCGAGATCTACCCCTACGCGACCGAGGGCGTCGGCGAGGACATCCTGGCCGGCAACATGGACTTCTCGCTCGTCGACGACTACGTCCAGGTCGGCGACAAGGCGTCGATGCAGATGACGCGCCGATTGGCGCGCGAGGAGGGGATGTTCATCGGGCAGTCGTGCGGGATGGCCGTCGCCGGCGCGCTCGACTGGCTCGACGCCCACCGCGACGAGCTGACCGCCGACGACGTGGTCGTGGTGCTGCTGCCCGACAGCGGCTTCCGCTACCTGTCGAAGACGTACAACGACGAGTGGATGCGCCGCAACGGGTTCCTGGAGACCACGCCGACGCTGACGGCCCAGGGCGTGCTGGGCGCCCGAGGCCGGAGCGAGGCCGTGATCGCGGTCGCCCCGACGGCGACGTTGGCCGACGCCATCGCGGTCATGACCGAGCACGGCATCAGCCAGGTCCCCGTCATGGACGGCGACGACGTCGTGGGGTCGCTGTCCGAGCGCGACGTGCTGGGGCGCTTGATCGCGGAGCCCCACGCGCGCGACCAGCCGGTCTCGCAAGCGATGGCCGAGCCGCTGCCCGTCGTCGAGGCGACGGTGGCCCTCGACCAGCTGACGGCGCACCTGGACGGCCCCGCCGGCGCGGTCTTGGTCCAAGGCGACGCCTCCGGCGACGGCGCGCCCCGCTACCAGATCCTGACGCGGAGCGATCTCATCGCCGCGCTTGCCTCTAGCGGCCGGGACCGCTAACCCCCGCCCACCCCGACCGCCAGCGGCCGACTGGCGGCAAAGAGCGAGAGGGCCGAACCGGGCCGCCGGCGGGCCTAGCTTGCGGCGTCCCCCGCACCCACTATGGAAACGCCCCAGCTTCCCGGCCCGTCCCTGTCCATCGAGCTGTCCGAGGAGGTCGCCGAGGGCGTCTACTCGAACCTGGTCATGATCTCGCACAGCCCGGAGGAGTTCATCCTGGACTTTATCCGCGTGATGCCGGGCGTGCCCAAGGCCAGGGTCAAGAGCCGGATCGTGGTGACGCCGGGCCACGCCAAGCGCCTGCTCGCCGCCCTCGCCGACAACATCCAGCGGTACGAGGCCCAGCACGGCGACATCGGCGAGGTCGGCCAGCAGCAGATCCAGTTTAGCGGGCCCAGCGGGGAGGCGTAGCCCCCGGCCCGGGCAACGGTCAGCGCGGTGGGCCCCTAAAACCCACCCTTGTAGGCGTCGAGCGTCTCCTCGACCGCGGCCGGGACGGCCGTCGCCGCCCTCGCTGCCGCGACCGGCCGCACGTGGGCCTCCCACACGGCGTCGACGGCGCCCAGCAGCCGGTCGAGGTCCTCGGCGGTGTGGTCGGCGGTGACGCTCACGCGGAAACGCTGCTGCGAGATCGGCACGGCGGGCGCCTCGATCTGGTTGACGAAGATGCCGCGCCGGTGGAAGTCGTGGGCGGCGGCGCGCACGTCGGTGCCTACGGGGAGCGGGAGCGGGAAGATGGGCGTCACGCCGTCGGCCACGAAGCCCATCGCGCAGAGCCGCTCGGCGAGCCGGCCCGCGTTGTCCATCAGCCGCGTGTGCCGCTCGGGCTCGCGCTCCATCACGTCGAGCCCCGCCAGCACGGCCGCGCAGACCGCCGGCGCCGGCGACGCGCTGAACACGTAGGGCCGGGAGAAGTAGCGGAGGTACTCGACGATGTCGCGGCTGGCCGCCACGAACCCGCCCGAGACCGCGAACGACTTCGAGAACGTGCCCACGACGGCGTCCACGCGGTCGGCCACGTCGAACATCGCGATGGTGCCGTGCCCGCGCGGCCCGGTCACGCCCGTCCCGTGCGCGTCGTCGACGATGAGCAGCGCGTCGTGGCGCTCGCAGACCTCGGAGATCCGGTCGAGCCGGGCGACGGAGCCCGACATCGAGTAGACGCCCTCGACCCCCACGAACACGTCGCGGTGTTGGCCGCGGACCTCGCCCAAGACGTGGTCTAGCTCCCGCACGTCGTTGTGCGCGAACGGCTTGCCGTCAATCCGACCCAGCTTAAGGCCGTCCAAAAAAGACGCGTGGCTGTCGTCGTCGTAGACGACCAGGTCGGGCCCGGTCGGCAGCGTGCTCATCAGGCCGAGGTTGGCCGCGTAGCCGCTGCCGTAGAGCAGCGCGGTCTCCTGGCCCTCCAGGTCCGCCAGCCGCTCCTGGAGCTCGCGGTGCAGCGGCCCGTTCCCGTTCAGGATGGGCGGTCCGCCGACCCCGGCGCCGACGTCCCCCACGGCGCTTTGCATCGCCTCCACCACGTGCGGGTGCGTCGCGAGCCCGAGGTAGTTGTTGGAGCCGAACATGACCATGGTCTGCTCGCGGCCCACGTGGTCGCGTACGGACACGTCGCGGCCGGTCCGGTTGAGGACCTCGCGGAAGTGGAGCCCGTCGATCTGGCTGTCGCGCTCGCCCCGGATGCGGTCCGAGAAGGTGGCGGTGCGGTCGTGGACGCCGAGCTGGGTCCGGATGCGGACGAGGTCTCGGAAGGAGAGGACGGCGTTGGCTTGGCGTGGTAGGATGGTCATGCCAGGGGGGATAGTAGGTACCCGTATTTAAGCCCGATCCCTATGCCAGAGTAGGGGTTTTGCTGATTCAGACTATCGGGGCACGCCCAAGCCTTTTCCAGCAACGTGTTATGAACTGATTTTGTGAGTGCCAGGTGAAGGCGATTGTCTGGATCTCCCAATCTGAGATGCCCGGCCCCACTAGAACCGAGCGCCCAGTCCACCGGCCGATTCCATCGCCAAGTCGGACCATTCACGCCGCGCTGTGTGAGTGGAGGCCCGTCTCTTGCGAGCGGTCTCGCTTCCCACCAGTCAAGACAGGCGCCCGCCGGCGGACGTCCGGGCGCCTCGTCACACTGGCGGGACTGGGACCCGTCGACGCGGACAGCGATCACGACGCGTGTTCGCACCAGGGTGCGACGGTCCGCGGCTCGGCCTTTGTTCGCCAGGCACGGCGAACCGCCGTCATCCAAGGCGTCTTGCCTCCCCTGGGCTCTTAGACGTCCGCGCTTTCCACGGCGGTGAGCGGAGGCGCAGCCGGGGCCGGATCTCTGTTGAACACCGACTCCGCGTGGCGGGCCAGGAAGGGGGCGTCGGAACGAGTCCGGATGGCGACGTCGCCCAGGACCCGGACCGTGGCCGTCACCGGCTCCGTCCGAGCGCACAGGCGCCACCAGGCTCGGAGCAGCCACTCGCCGTCGAGCCACGCGACGTAGCTGTAGGGCTCGAACTGTAGCCCCGCCAACAGGATCGGCGCCTGAGCGTCGGCGGCGACCTCGAAGGCGCCGTGGCGCAGGGGCTGCACGCGGGGCCCCGGCCCGATCCGGCCCTCCGGCGCGAGGGCGATGGGGACGGGCGACGACTGGACCTCGTGCCTCAGAGACTCCCGCGCGCGCGTCCGGCTGGCGCCTCGGCCGCGGCGGACGTAGAGCGTGCCCAGCGCCGTCGCGATCCAGCCGATGAACGGCAGCTTCCGCACCCCCGCCGTCGCCAGGAACCGCATGGGCGCGACGGCGGCCAGGACCAAGGGGTCGAGGTAGGAGAGGTGGTTGAAGAACACGAACCCCCGATGCGCCGCCAGCCGGTCCCGGCCCTCGGCCTCGACCCGGACGCCGGCCACCGCCAGGAGCGCGGCCGACAGCCGCTGGGCGACGCGTTCGGCGGGTGAGACGTGACCGATGCGTCTGGGCGCGAGCGCGCACGCCAGGATGACGACCGTTCCGCCGACGATCAGCGCCAGCCCGACGACGAGCCGGAGCACGCCGAGCAAGCAGCCGGCGAGGCCAGGGCGGGGGGGGAGGGCGTCCGGGGGGAGCGTCATGCCCTGAACGTAGGCCGCGCCCCGCGCCCGTCCATGATGCGGATGGACCAGACGCTAGCGGTCCGCCTTGACCAGCAGGACGACGGCGAGGACGCCGAACGCGAGGTGGGGCAGCCAGGCCGCGACGGCCGGCGGCAGCGTCTGGACGTACCCCAGCGGCTCGACGACCTTCTGAACGGCGAGGTAGACGAACGCCACGCCCAACCCCAGCGCCAGTTGCACGGCCTGCCCGCCCCGGCGCCTCCGCGCGGCCAAGGGCACCGCCAGCAGCACCAGCACCAAGTTGGCGAACGGGTAGGCCACCTTCGAGTGGTACGCCACGCCCGGCCGCCCCCGCTCGGTGACGCCGGCCCGCTCGAGAGAGGCCACGTAGTCCCGGGCTTCGGGCAGCGTCATCCGCTCCGCGTCGCGCTCCGACTGCGCGAGGTCGCGGGGCAGGACGGCGATGGCGGTGTCGAGCTCGGCGAGCTGGCGGTACGACTCCCGGGTGCCGGAGAAGGACCGGATCGTCACGTCCCGCGCCTGCCACGTCGCGAGCGAGTCGACCCAGGTCATCCGGCCGACGTCCAGGCGACGGGTGACGCCGCCGCGCGCCGAATCGGCGAGGGAGACGACGGAGACCTGGTGGGCCTGCTGCTCGTCGCGGTCGAAGAAGCGCGCCGTCACGATCACGCCGGGCGCGATCTGGCGGTAGATCTCCGAGCCGCTGCTGTTCTCGGGCGCGTCGCGGTAGAACTCGTTCTGGAAGTCGAGCAGCTTGGCCGTCGCCCGGGGCACCACCCAGCCGTTGAACGCCACCATCACGGCCGTCACCACGACCGCCGCCAGCAGGAGCGGGCGGAGGTAGCGCCACGTCGAGACGCCGGCCATCTGCAGCGCCGTCAGCTGCATGGACTGCGCCAGGCGCGCGGTGACGTAGACCGCCGACAGGAACAGCGCCAGCGGGCTCGTCAGCCGGATGATGTCCGGCACGTAGTACCCGTACGAGCTCAGGATCTGGCCCGTCGTCGCGCCCCGGTCCATGAAGTCGTCGACGTGCTCGGCGAAGTCCAGCGTCACGAACGTCGCCACCAGCAGCGCCAGCAGCAGCGCCGCCCCCGCCAAGAAGCGCCTCAGGACGTGCCAGTCGAAGCGGGTGAGCAAAGCGGGGGTGGGAGGAGCCTGCGAAGATCGGCACGCTGGCGGCCGAGCTGCGCGAGCGGAGGAACGGGCGGGGCTAGCTTGGCGTGCCTTGCATCCGGTTTCGCCCCACGGGCGCGTCCGGAGTTCAGCCCGCACCCTTGCCCAACCGCACCCGATGAAAGTCCACGAGTACCAGGCCAAAGAGATCCTCGCCCAGCACGGCGTCAACGTCCAGCGTGGCATCGTCGCCGACACCGTGGACGAGGCTGTCCAGGCGGCCGAGACCATGGCCAAGGACGGTGTCGAGCAGTTCGTCGTCAAGGCCCAGATCCACGCCGGCGGGCGCGGCAAGGGCGGCGGCGTCAAGTTCACGCCCTCGCTCGACGGCGTCCGGGGCAACGCGGAGAAGATCCTGGGCATGACACTCGTCACGCCCCAGACCGGTCCCGACGGCCAACTGGTCAAGAAGGTGCTCGTCACCGCCGCCGAGGACATCGCCAAGGAGTTCTACCTCGGCGTGACGCTGGACCGCGCGAAGGGCCAGGACGTCATCATGGCGTCGACCGAGGGCGGCGTCGAGATCGAGGAGGTCGCCGAGCACTCGCCCGAGAAGATCCTGAAGGTCTGGGTCGACCCCGCCGTCGGGCTCCGCTCGTTCCAAGCGGCCGACTTGGCGATGCAGCTCGGCTTCGAGGGCCAGGCGCTCAAGGACGCGCGCAAGTTCGTCGTCCAGCTCTACAACGCCTACCGCCAGTCGGACGCGACGACGGCCGAGATCAACCCCCTCGTCCTGACCGACGACGGCCGCGTGGTCGCGCTCGACGCCAAGATCGAGCTCGACGAGAACGCCATGTTCCGGCACAAGGACCTGGCCGAGATGCGCGACGAGGCCGAGGAGGAGCCGCTCGAGGTCGAGGCGGGCAAGTTCAACCTCAACTACATCAAGCTCGACGGCAACGTCGGCTGCATGGTCAACGGCGCCGGGCTGGCCATGGGGACCATGGACCTGATCAAGCTGGCGGGCGGCGAGCCGGCCAACTTCCTGGACGTGGGCGGGACGGCGAGCGCGGAGACGGTCGAGGCCGGCTTCCGCATCATCTTGTCCGACCCGAACGTTAAGGCGCTGCTGGTCAACGTGTTCGGCGGCATCGTCCGCTGCGACCGCGTGGCGAACGGCATCGTCGAGGCCGCGTCGAAGATCGACCTGACGGTCCCGCTCATCGTCCGGCTTCAGGGCACGAACGCCGAGGAGGGCATGGCCATCTTGAAGGAGAGCGGGCTGCCGATCGAGAGCGCGATCCGGTTGCAGGAGGCGGCCGAGAAGGTCACGGCGGCGCTCAACGCCTAGCCCGACCTCCCAACCGATCCGTAGGGGCACGGCGCGCCGTGCCCCTACTCATTTCCGGCCGCCATGTCCGCAGGCATCCAGATCGACGGCGTCGTCAAGCGCTACGGCGACGTCGCGGCGGTCGACGACGTGACGCTGGAGGTGCCCCCGGGCGCGTTCGTGTCGCTGCTCGGGCCGTCAGGCTGCGGCAAGACGACGCTGCTACGGCTGGTGGGCGGCTTCGAGACGCCGGACGGCGGGACCGTCCGCATCGGCGACGCCGACGTGACGCGCCGCCCGCCCCAGGACCGCCCGACGGCGATGGTCTTCCAGAGCTACGCGCTCTTCCCGACCATGACGGTGGGGGAGAACGTGGGCTACGGGATGCAGGTCCGCGGCGTCGCCCGCGACCAAGTCCGCCAGCGCGCCGAGCGAGCCTTGGCGCGCGTCGACTTGGCCGGACTGGCCCAGCGGCCGGTCGCGGCGCTGTCGGGTGGGCAGCAGCAGCGCGTGGCGCTGGCGCGCGCGATCGCCGTCGAGCCCGAGGTTCTCTTGTTCGACGAGCCGTTGTCGAACCTCGACTTGGCGCTGCGCGAGGCGACGCGGGCGGAGCTGAAGGCGCTCCAGCGGGACCTGGGCGTCACCAGCCTGTACGTGACGCACGACCAGACCGAGGCGCTGGCGCTGAGCGACCAGATCGCGCTGATGCGCGCGGGCACGCTTGTCGCGATAGACACTCCGGAGTCGCTATACGCCTCGCCGCCAACCGCTTACGCGGCTGGCTTTCTGGGAAGCGCCAACGTCATCCAGGACCAAGCCGTCGCCGAGCGGTTGACGGGCGAGCCTCGGCCAGACGGGGCGGCGTTGTCCGTCCGCCCCGAGGCGCTGGAGCCCGTTGCGCCCGACGCGCCCGACTCCGTCCCGGCCCGGCTGGTCAGCCGCCAGTTCTTGGGGTTGACCGCCGAGTGGACCGTCGAGATGGACGGCGTCCGCCTGCGGCTGTGGACCGAGCCCGACCGCGCCGTCCCCGACGCGCTGGCGGTGTCCGCCCGCCAGTGGCGGTGGGTCCCCGACGACCTCGGCGCGTAGCCGATATTTCACCACGCCCACGCCCTCCGCCCCCATGCCCGACCCCGCCTCGCTCGACCTCCGCGACACGCTCGACGGGCTGACGCCCGCGCGCATCGCGACGCTCTACCGCCGCGCGCCGTTGCTGCGCAAGACCGACAACCTGGCCGCGCTGTGGCGCGCCTTCGAGCAGTCCTCCCTCGTGCTGACGCTGTGGGACCGCGACCGACTCGTCGCGCTGGCGCGCATCCTGACCGACGGCGTCCAGGTGTCGTACCTCTGCGACCTCGCCGTCGGGCCCGACGAGCAGGGCGCCGGCGTCGGCAAGCGGTTGGTGGACGAGATCCTGAAGCGGTGCGCCGGAACCGAACTCATCCTGCGCGACTCGGACTTGTCGACGGGGTTCTACCAACGTCTCGGGTTCCAGCCCGTCGACAACGCCTGGGTACGGAAGCCATGACCGACGCCTCTCTCTCCGACGCGCTCGCCGCGCTCGACGTCGCCCGCAAGACCCGCCAGTCGACGGTCCAGATCGTGGACGCGCTGCCGCCCCAGTCGCTGACGACCATCCCGGACGGGATGTCGAACCACGTCCTGTGGAACGTCGGGCACCTGGTCGTGACGATGCAGTCGCTGGTCTACGGGCTGTCCGGCCTGCCGCTGGGCGTCCCAGACGAGTGGGTCGCCGCCTTCCGCAAGGGGACCACGCCCCAGGACGGTGTCGCAGCCGTGCCCTACGACGAGGTCCGCGACGCCTTCCTGTCGTTGCCCGACCAGATCGAGGCCGACCTGGGCGCCGGCGCGTTCCGCCAGTACCGCGAGTACACCACCACGCCCGGCGTCGTGCTGGCGGACGTGGGCGACGCGCTCCGGTTCAACCTCTTCCACGAGGGGCTGCACCTGGGTTCGATCCTGGCTCTGAGGAAGCAGGTCGGGTGAGCAGCCTCGCCGCGTGGCGCGCGCCGGCGGAGTCCCAGATGCCGCTGTCGGTCCGGGGTTGACAAACCCGCCGCCCTCCACTCAGGGCCCGGGGGCTGCGCTGGAATGGCCCGTCCGTTTGGACCCGAGCCCACACCCGTTCCACCGATGACGTACCGACCCTCGCGCCTGCTCGCGCCCCTCGCCGCTGCGTTCGTCCTCGCACCTGCGGCCCTCGCGCAGCCGCTCGACCTCCGCGTGACCGGCCAGGTGCTCAACCGCGTCGACCACCGGCTGTTCGGCCAGTTCCTAGAGCGACCTAGCTGGGGAGGCCGTCGCCAAGAGACCGGCCCCGAGCGGGCCTACGACCCCACGACTGGCGGCCTCGATCCGGCGGTCGTCGCGATGATGCGCGACCTCGGCATCCCCGTGATCCGCTGGCCCGGCGGGACCGACGTGGACCACATGGACTGGACCGACATGATCGACCACGCGCCCAACCGGGCCGAGCCGGGGCGGCCCTCGTCGGTGGGGCACACCGGCGAGACGGTCACGAACCGGGTCGGGATGGACGAGGGGCTGAACGCCATCGAGGCGGCGGGGGCCGAGACCATCCTGGTGGTCAACCTGCACGACGCGCTCAACGGCACGCGCTCCGTCGAGGACGCCGCGTGGCACGCGGCCGGACTGGTGGCCTACGCGACGGCGCCGCCAGGGGCGGCCCTGCCCGACGGGATGCCCGACTGGCCCTCCATCCGGGCGCGCAACGGCAGGGCCGCGCCGTGGGCCGTCCGCTACGTCCAACTGGGCAACGAGTGGCACGTCTGGCGCGACGCCGACGGCGCGCGCTACCTGCCCGACACCGGCGCCGTAGACCCGGTGCGGAAGGAGGCCGTGTTCGGGGCGCTCGCCGCGTACCAAGCCGCCATCCACGCCGTCGCGCCCGACGTCGAGATCATCGTGGACGGCATGATCGACGACCTCACCGACGAGATGGCCGAGCGACTGGGCGAGCGCGTGGACTACCTCGCCGTCCACCAGTACCACCCGTGGGGCCTCCGCGAAGCCGCCCTCGACGCCGACGGGGACGGCGCCGCCGAGACGCCGCTCGACCTCGAAGCCTGGGTCAGCGATTCGACCCACGCCGACGAGGCGTGGTACGCCTGGATCGCTCCGCGCGCGGTGGACAGCCAGGGCCTCGGCGTCATGCGCGAGGTCGAAGAGTGGGCCGCCCTGGACCCCGGGAAGCTGGACCGCGTCGCGGCCGAGGGCTACCCGGCGGCCATGACCGAGTGGAACTGGAACGGCGGCTGGTGGGGCACGGGCGCGGCCCACCCGTCCGTCGGCACGTTCCACGCGCGTGGGCTGGGCGCGGCGTCGTACCTGTTCGAGATGATGCGCCGCGGCGACGACATCGCGCTCGCCACGCAATCGATGCTGGTCGGCGGGCCGTGGCAGATCGCCGGGATCGTGGTGAACGACGGGCCCCCGTACCGCCGACCGTCGCTGCTGGCGACGGCCTTCCTCGGGGCCCACCACGGCACCGAGCGTATCGCGGTCGAGCACGGCCCGCTGCCGACCTATGCCCAACCATACCAACTGGGCGGGTGGATCACGCCCCAGGCCGCCGTCGCGGTCGTCGAGCCGCTGGCGACGCGCGACAGCAGCCACGTCTACGTCCACCTGATGAACCGGTCGTTCGACGCGTCTCATGCCGTGCGGGTCGACCTGTCGGCCGTGGGTGTGGCGCGTGGGCCCGTGACGCACCACGTGTTCCGGGGCGACCCACGCGACGAGCCCGGTCCGGGCGCCGATCCGCGCGAGGTCGCGTGGGCCGAGCAGACGGTGCTGGCCGCGGCAGGGGAGACCGTTGAGGTGGTCCTCCCGCCCGCGTCGATCTCAACCCTCGTCGTGCCGATCCAGCCCCGCTGATCGCGGCTGGCGTCGCTCCCAGACCGGCTGCGCAGAACGACCGCGCCCCCCGCTAGCTCCGCCGTCCCTTCGGGGTGGCGGTCAGCGAGGGGCGCGAGGACTGGCGGAGCGAGAGGTTTAGCTCGGCATGTTCTTGATCAGCTCGTCGCCGAAGGCGCTGCACGAGAGCTTGGTCGCCCCGTCCATCTGGCGGTGGAAGTCGTAGGTCACCTTTTTGGACTGGATCGTGGTCTCCATCGCCGCGATAATCGCATCGGCGGCCTCCGTCCAGCCCATGTACCGGAGCATCATCTCGCCCGACAGGATCACGGACGAGGGGTTCACCTTGTCCTGGCCGGCGTACTTCGGCGCCGTGCCGTGCGTGGCCTCGAAGAGCGCGACGCCCGTCGAGTAGTTGATGTTGGCGCCCGGCGCGATCCCGATCCCGCCGACCTCGGCCGCCAGCGCGTCGGAGACGTAGTCGCCGTTCAAGTTGAGCGTCGCGATCACGCCGTACTCGTCGGGCCGCGTCAGGATCTGCTGCAGGAAGGCGTCGGCGATGACGTCCTTGACGGTGACCGTCGTGCCGTTCTTGGTGAACTGGCGCCACGGGCCGCCGTCCAACTTCTCGGCGCCGTACTCGTCGTCCGCCAGTTGGTAGCCCCACTCCATGAAGGCGCCCTCGGTGAACTTCATGATGTTGCCCTTGTGGACGAGCGTCACCGAGTCCCGGCCCTCGGCGACGGCGTAGTCCATCGCCGCGCGGACCAGCCGCTCCGTGCCCTCGCGCGAGACCGGCTTGATGCCTAGCCCGACCGTGTCGGGGAAGCGGATGTTCTTGAACCGCTCGGGGAAGTTCTCCTTCAAGAGCCGCTTGAACGTCTCGACGTCCTCGGTCCCCTCCTCGAACTCGATGCCGGCGTAGATGTCCTCCGTGTTCTCGCGGAAGATCACCATGTCCACCTTCTCCGGCTCCTTGACCGGGCTCGGCACGCCCGTGAAGTAGCGGACGGGCCGGACGCAGGCGTACAGGTCCAGCTTCTGCCGCAGCGCCACGTTCAGGCTCCGGATGCCGCCGCCGACGGGCGTCGTGAGCGGGCCCTTGATCGAGACCAGGTGCTCGTCCATCGCCGTCAGGGTGTCCTGGGGCAGCCACTCGCCGAACTTGTCGTGCGCCTTCTGGCCGGCGTAGACCTCGAACCACTCGATTTTTTTGGAATCACCATAGGCGCTGGCTACCGCTGCATCCAAGACGCGGCTCGCGGAGGCCCAGATGTCCGGCCCGATGCCGTCGCCCTCGATGAACGGGACGATGGGGCGGTCGGGGACCTGGAGCCCGTCGGCGGACATGGTGATCGTGTCGCCGTCGGTGGGCGTGGAGAGGTTCTGGTAGTCGGCCACGTTGGGGTCGGGGTCTGTGGAGGGGAGGGGGAAGCTACCCAGCGCGGCGCGGGACGATCCCGGGGGGAGCCGAGGCCCAGCCTGGCGGGAGGCCCCGGCGCCACCGCCTCTGGGCCGCCCGTAGCTTCCGGGCCTCTCCCCACGCACTCCGCCAATGCGCAGTCTCCACGTCGGCCTGGTCTATGGCGGTCAGTCGGCCGAGCACGAGGTCTCGGTCCGCTCAGCCCGCAACGTCCTAGCCGCGCTCGGCGACCGCCACCGCGTCACGCCGCTGTTCATCGATCGCGGCGGGCGGTGGTGGAACGGTGGTCCGTTATTGGAAGCAGAGTCTGTCGAGGTTCAGTTCTCACCCGGGGCGGGCGCCGGCGCCGTCGCCGCTGGCGGCGCCAGTGGGCGGGGCGGAGCCAGCGGCCAGGGCGGCGTCGGCGGGCTCGGGCTGGACGTGGCGTTCCCGGTCCTGCACGGCCAGAACGGGGAGGACGGCGTGATCCAGGGGTTCCTGCAGGCGCTGGGCGTCCCGTACGTCGGGCCGGGCGTGCTGGCGTCGGCGGCGTGCATGGACAAGGTCACGGCCAAGCGGCTGCTCACGGCGGCTGGCCTTCCGAACACGCCTTACGTCGTCGTGATGGCGCACGAGCGCGACGCGGTGGGGTTCGCTGAGATCGAGCGCCAGCTTGGCCTGCCGGTCTTCGTCAAGCCGGCCAACTCCGGCTCGTCGGTCGGCGTGTCGCGCGTGGCCGGCGCCGACGCGTACCCCGCCGCGCTGGACCAAGCGTTCCGCTACGACCGCCGAGTGCTAGTCGAGAAGGGGATCGTAGGCCGCGAGATCGAGGTGGCCGTGCTGGGCAACGAGGCGCCCCAAGCGTCCGTCCCCGGCGAGATCGTGATGACGTCGGACTTCTACGACTACGACTCGAAGTACACCAGCGCCGACGCCTCGCGGATGGATGTCCCGGCCGACCTGCCCGCCGACGTCGCCGAGCGCGTCCGCCAGCTCGCCGTCCAGGCCTACGTCGCCCTGGGCTGCGAGGGGCTGTCGCGCGTCGACTTCTTCGTCACGCCGGACCACGACGTGCTCGTCAACGAGATCAACACGATCCCGGGCTTTACCGAGCGCAGCATGTACCCCGTGATGTGGGCCGAGACTGGGCGCTCGAACGAGCGGTTGGTGGACGACCTGATCCAGCTCGCGCTCGACCGCCACGACAGGGACGCCAAGCGTTCGACGTCGCGGTAGCAGGCAGCCTCACCGGCAGGCGGACACAATGAATTGTGTCCCTACGGGCGGTTCGCGGCCGCGTCGCGCTGGCGCACGGCGTCCGCCAGCGGCACCTTCCGATCTCACCCACCTCCGGCTCATGGCGTTCTCCACCGACACCCGCACCCTCCAGCCCGGCGACACCTACGTCGCCATCCGCGGCGAGACGCACGACGGCCACGACTTCGTGGCGGACGCGGTCGCCAAGGGCGCGGCGGCCGTGGTCGTGGAGCAGGACGTGGACGCCGGCGGCGCCGAGGTCATCCGCGCCGACGACGCGACCGGCTGGCTGGTCCAGCGCGCATCGGCTCGGCTCAAGGACCTGGACCTCGCGGCCGTCGGCATCACCGGCTCGGTCGGCAAGACGACGACGCGGACGGCCATCGGCGCCGTGCTCCGCCAGGCGTTCCGCGTCCAGACCTCGGAGGGCAACAAGAACACGCCGCTGGGACTGGCGCTCACCCTCCTCAACGCCGACCTCGCGCCCGACACCGTGCTGGTGCTGGAGATGGGCGCGCGGATGCCGGGCGACATCAAGGAGCTGCGCACGGCGTTCCCGCTCACGGTCGGCGTGGCGACGAACGTGCGCGGCGTGCACCTGGAGACGATGGGGAGCCTGGACGGGATCGAGCGCGAGAAGTCCGAGATCGTGCGCGGGCTCAGCCGCGGGGGCACGGCGGTCCTGAACGGCGACGACCCCAGGACGCGGCGCATGGCCGACGTGACCGACGGGAAGGTGGTCACGTTCGGGACCGGCGCCGACTGCGACGTCCGCCCGGAGCACGTCACGGCGACGCTGCCCATTCTGGGCGACCACGCGATCTACACCGCGCTCGTCGCGACCGCCGTCGGCCGGGCGTTCGGCATGGAGCCGGACGCGATCACGCGCGGCCTGGAGGCGATCGAGCCCGAGGCCGGACGCCTGCGCCGGCTGGCGGGCCGCAACGGCAGCACCCTCATCGACGACACCTACAACGCCTCGCCTGACGCCACGGTCTCCGCGCTCGGCGTCCTGGCCGACCTCCCCGCCACGCGCCGCACCGCGTTCCTGGGCGACATGCTGGAATTGGGCGACGACGAGGTCGAGCAGCACCGCGACGTGCTCGCCCACGCCTTGCGCCAGTCCGACCGGGTCGTGGCCGTCGGTCCGATCATGGAGCAGGCCATCGGGCAGTTGGAGGACCGGGACGCCGTGCTCTTCTACCCCGACAGCCAGGACGCCGCCGACGCCGTCCGCTCCGGCGCGCTGGCGGTCGAGACCGGCGAGGTTCTTTTGGTCAAGGGGAGCCAGGGGACGCGAATGGAGCGGGTGTCGGAGGCGCTGCTGTCGCCCGACCTCGACCCCGCCGACGTGCTCCCGCGCCAGACGCCGCAGTGGAAGGCGATTCCATAGTCACGTCAGAAGTTATGGACGACAATGGTTTAACCTGATTCGTCTCGTGCTCGACCAGACCGTCGTCCGTACGCTAACCGGCCCCTTCTGACGACTGGCGGAGTCCGTCCGCCAGCGCACGGCTACAGCTTGCCCAGCAGCGCGCGCGCGCGCAGTTCCCACACCTTGCCCATCGCCTCGCGCACGATGGCGCCGCTCATTTTGCTCTCGCCCTCACTCCGCTCCGTGAACACGATGGGGACCTCGACGATCGTGAAGCCGAGCTTCCACGCCCGGTAGTTCATCTCGATCTGGAACGAGTACCCGTTGGACCGCACGCGCGAGAAGTCGATGGCCAGGAGCACCTCGTGCGTGAAGCACTTGAAGCCCGCCGTCACGTCCCGGATCGGGATGCGCGTGATCATCCGGGTGTAGACGCCGGCGCCGTAGCTCATCACCAGCCGGCCCAACGGCCAGTTGAGCACTCGGAGCCCGTCGACGTAGCGGCTCCCGATGGCGACGTCGGCGCCCTGGCGGCACGCCGCGATCAGGCGCGGCAGGTCGTCGGGGTTGTGGGAGAAGTCGGCGTCCATCTCGCAGACGAACGCGAAGCCGGCGTCGCGCGCCAGGCGGAAGCCGGCGAGGTACGCCGTCCCCAGGCCCAGCTTGCCCGAGCGCTGGAGCAGCCCGACGCGGTCGGGGTACCGCTGGCGGAGCGCGTCGACGCGGTCGCCGGTGCCGTCGGGCGAGCCGTCGTCGACGACCAGGATCGCGATCTCGCCGGGCAGCCCGAGCACTTGGGCCACTAGCTGCTCGATGGTGCCGGCCTCGTTGTAGGTCGGCACCACGACGACGGCGTCGCTGGTGGGCGGCGGAGAGGAAAGGGGAGGCCACGGTTCGAGGATACACCGGAGCATGGGAAGGCTCAGCCCGAGGAAGCGGTGAAACGCGGGCGCCGATAGTCCGCACCCGATCTGGGCGCGGCGGTAGCTTGGCGCGGGGCGGATCTCAGCCACCGCCCGCCGGTTCGCACCCTCCCCAACGCTCGCCCGACATGGCCGGAACGACCGCCAAGAAAAAGCCCGCCTCCAAGCCCTCCGCCAGCGCGCCGAAGGGGGCCAAAAACGGCAAGGCCGCCTTCACGCCCGACACCCCCGACGTCCGCGTCTACCGCCAGTCCGGGCACACGCACGAGAGCCTGGGCCTCAGCGTCGACGACGTGCTGGCGATGTACCGCAACATGCTGCTCCAGCGCCGCTTCGAGGAGCGCGCGGCCCAGATGTACGGTCGGCAAAAGATCTCGGGCTTCCTCCACCTCTACATCGGCCAGGAGGCCGTCTCGACCGGCGCCGTCTGGGCCACGCGCCCGACCGACCCCATCATCACGGCCTACCGCGACCACGGCCTGGCGCTCGCGCGCGGGATGTCGAGCGACGCCGGCATGGCCGAGCTCTTCGGCAAGATCGACGGGTGCAGCCGCGGCAAGGGCGGCTCGATGCACTTTTTCGACGTCTCGAAGCACTTCTACGGCGGCCACGGCATCGTCGGCGGGCAGATCCCCGTCGGCGTCGGGATGGGCTTCGCGTGCAAGTACAAGGAGACCGGCGGCGTCGCGATGGCCTTCTTCGGCGACGGCGCGATCAACCAGGGCGCCTTCCACGAGGCCGCCAACCTGGCCGGGCTCTACGACATCCCCGTGCTCATCATCGTCGAGAACAACGAGTACGCGATGGGGACCTCGGTCGAGCGCGCGCGCGGCGACCACCAGCTGTACAAGCAGGCCTACCCGTACGGGATGCCCGCGGCCGTCATCGACGGCATGGACCTGTTCGAGGTCTACCACGCGTTCAAGGAGATCGGCGACGACGCCCGGGGCGCGACCGACGGCCAGACCAAGCCGTACTTCGTCGAGGTCCAGACGTACCGCTACCGCGGCCACTCGATGTCGGACCCGCAGAAGTACCGGACCAAGGAGGAGATGGAGTCCAAGAAGGGCGAGGACCCCATCATCCGCACCAAGATGTACGTCCTGGAGCACGACCTCGTCCCGCAGTCGGCGCTCGACGAGATCGACGACGAGGTCAAGGCCGAGGTGATGGCCGCCGTCGAGTTCGCCGAGAAGAGCCCGCTGCCCGACGTGTCCACCATGTACGAAGACGTCTACGTCCAGGAGGACTATCCCTTTATTGCTTAGGCGGTTCAGGGTTCAACAGGTTTAGGGTTCGCAAGGACCCGCACCTGAGCGGACCCGGAACTCTGAACCCTGAACCACTACCGATGGCCGAGATCCAGTTTAGAGAAGCCTTGCGCGACGCGATGACCGAGGAGATGGTCCGCGACGAGAACGTGTTCCTGATGGGCGAGGAGGTGGCCGAGTACGACGGCGCCTACAAGGTGTCCCAGGGCATGCTCGACCAGTTCGGGCCCAAGCGCGTGATCGACACCCCGATCTCGGAGTCCGGGTTCACCGGGCTGGGCGTCGGCGCGGCGATCATGGGGCTGAGGCCGATCATCGAGTTCATGACGTGGAACTTCACGTTCGTGGCCTTCGACCAGATCGTGTCCAACGCCGCCAAGGTCCGCTACATGTCGGGCGGCCAGGCCAAGGTGCCCATCGTCATGCGCGGCGGCAACGGCGCGGCCGGCCAGCTCGGCGCGACGCACTCCAACTCCGTCGAGGCGTTCTACTCCAACGTCCCCGGCCTGAAGATCATCGCGCCGTCCAACCCCGACGACGCCAAGGGGCTCCTGAAGGCCGCCATCCGCGACGACGACCCCGTGTTGTTCCTGGAGTCCGAGGTGATGTTCGGGCTCAAAGGCGAGGTGTCCGACGACGAGGACTACATCCTGCCCATCGGCAAGGCCCGCATCGCGCGCCAAGGCGACGACGTCACCATCGTGGCCCACTCCAAGAGCTACTGGCTGGCGATGGAGGCGGCCGAGGAGCTGGCCAAGCAGGGCGTCGAGGCAACCGTCATCGACCCCCGCACCATCCGCCCGTTCGACACCCAGGCCGTCATCGACTCCGTCAAGCAGACCAACCGGCTGGTGATCGTCGACGAGTGCCAGCCCTACGGCGGCATCGCGTCCGAGATCGGGTTCCGCATCCAGCAGGCGTGCTTCGGCCACCTCGACGCACCCATCGAGCGCGTGACGGCCAAGGACGTCCCGGCGCCCTACGCCAAGAACCTGATCGAGGCCTGGATGCCGTCGGTCGACGACACCATCGCGGCCGTCAAGCGGACGCTCTACATGTAGAGGAAACGGGGGTCAGGAATCAGGGATCAGACTTCCTGGCCAAGACCCTCCGCTGTTTCCTGATTCCTCTCTCCTGATTCCTATACAGATGGCGATTGCTGTTGAAATGCCCAAGATGAGCGACACGATGGAGGAGGGCGTCCTCGTGTCGTGGCTGGCCGAGGAGGGCGCTTCGGTCTCAGCCGGCGACGTGATCGCCCAGATCGAGACCGACAAGGCGACCATGGACCTCGAGGTCTACGACGACGGCGTGCTGCTCAAGCGCGTCGTCGGCGAGGGCGACTCGGTCCCCATCGGCGCGCTGATCGCCGTGCTGGGCGACGAGGGCGAGGACGTGTCGGACGTGGTCGGGAAGTACGGCGGCGACGGCGCGAGCACGCCCCCCGCCGACGTCGAGGTGGCGCCCGACGACGCGGGTCAGCCGGCGGCGCCGGAGGCGGCGCAAGCGGTCCAGGCCGTCGGCGGGGACGGGGCGGGCGGCGGTCGGACTGGCGGTAGCGACGCGGGCGCTGCCGGGACCACGGCCGAGGGCTACGGGCACCGCCCCGACGGCGGCGAGCCGCAGGCCGGCGCCAGCCAGCCGGCGGCGGCTCCGGCGGCCCCGCCGTCCGCCGACGGCGGGCGCGTCAAGGCGTCGCCGCTGGCGCGCCGCATGGCCGACGAGGCGGGGCTCAACCTGTCCCAGATCACCGGCTCCGGCCCGGACGGCCGCGTGGTCAAGCGCGATGTCGAGGCGGCACGCGAGGGGGGGCAGACCGCAACTCCCGCGGCGCAGCCCGTCGCCCAAAAGGTGACGCCTGCGGCTCAGCCGGTCGCTCCGGCGCCGAAGCCGTCCCCGGCCGCCGAGCCCGCCAGCGGGACCGACCAGCGGATCACCCAGATGCGCAAGGCCATCGGCCGGCGCCTGGCGGAGTCGAAGTACTCGGCCCCGCACTTCTACTTGACGGTCGACATCCGGATGGAGGAGGCGATGCGCTTCCGCGCCGACCTCAACGCGTTGTCGGCCGAGCAGGGGCTGGCCAAGATCAGCGTCAACGACCTGGTGACGCGCGCGTGCGCCTCGGCGCTGAAGCGGCACCCGATGGTGAACGCGAGCTACCTCGAAGCCGACGGCGTGATCCGGATGCACGCCGGCGCCCACGTCGCCGTCGCCGTCGCCATGCCCGAGGGGCTGATCACGCCCGTCATCCGCGACGCCGACACCAAGGGGCTGGCCACCATCGCCGCCGAGACGCGCGATCTGGCGGGCCGCGCGCGCGACGGCAAGCTGGACCCGAGCGAGTACGCCGGCTCGACGTTCACGACGTCGAACCTCGGGATGTTCGGCATCGCCGAGTTCACGGCCATCATCAACCCGCCCAACGCCTGCATCCTGGCCATCGGAACGATCCGCGACGAGCCCGTCGTCGACGACGGCTCGGTCGTGGCCGGCAAGGTGATGACCGTCACGCTGTCGTGCGACCACCGCGTCGTCGACGGCGCGACCGGCGCGGCCTTCCTGGGCGACGTCAAGGCGATGATCGAGCGCCCGTCGATGATGCTGCTCTAGCGGGATGGCCGGCGGCTTCCGCATCGCGCACCTGTCGGACGTCCACTTCGGCCGGATCTCCGACCCGGCGGTCGTGGACGCGCTGGTGGACGAGGTGAACGGCGGCGGCGTCGGGCTGGCGGTGGTCTCGGGCGACCTCACGCAGCGCGCGCGCCGCCACGAGTTCCGCGCCGCCCGGGCCATGCTGGACCGCTTCGAGCCGCCGACGATGGTGGTGCCGGGCAACCACGACGTCCGGGCGTGGTGGCACAACCCCGTCGACCGGCTGTGGCGCTCGTCCCGGCGCTTCCGCCGCTTTATCGACGCCGACGTGACGCCGGCCTTCGTCGCCGACGGCGTCGCCGCGTTCGGACTCAACTCCGCCCACGGCTGGACCATCAAGGGCGGGCGGATCCGGCCCGAGCACGTCCAGGAGATGGAGGCGTTCTTCGACCGCCAGCCCCCCGGCGCCTTCCGCGTGCTCACGCTGCACCACCACCTGCTGCTCTTGGACGGCCTGGGTCAGCACGACGTGTCGCGCGGGGCCCGGCGCGCGCTCCGCGCCGCCCGCCGCAGCCGGGTGGACCTCGTCCTGTGCGGGCACCTCCACCGGAGCCACGTCGCGCCGGTCGAGCTGGCGCCCAAGTCCGGAGACCAAGCCGGCCACCGCGTCGTGATCGCCAGCGCGGGCACGGCGACCTCGAACCGGGGACGCGGATCGAATCGGAACGTCAACTTCTATAATTGGATCGACGTCGAAGCGGACCGCTTCACGGTCTCCGAGCGTCGGTTCCAGCCGGAGACGCGGTCGTTTCGGGACGAGCGCCAGACGACGTTCGACCGAGACCCGTCCGGATGAGCGCCCGGCCCAGGAGCGGACAGTCTCGGCGCTGGCGCGCGACGCGATCTCGGACGTGTTCGGCGTCGACGGCCTGCTCTGGACCACGCTCTCCTATTTGATCCGCCAGCCCGGCGCGCTGGCGGACGCCTACGCCCGCGCGGACACCGTGGCGGCGCTCCGCCCGACCCGGGTCTACCTGCTCGCCAGCGTCGCGCTGTTCGCCGTCCTCCGCGCGACCGACCCCGGCGGCGCGGCGGGGGACGCCCTGCGCGAGTCCGAGCGCCGGTGGCTGGCCTCGGCAGCCCCCAGCGCTGACCAGGAGTTGGCCGAGGACCTGGCCCGCCGGTCGCGCGAAACCCGGGCGCTTGCGGATCACCACGCGATGCAGGCGGACCGGCTCGACGCCCTCCTCGAGCGAATCGACGGCGACATCCAGCCGGCCGACCGGCAGCAGGCGGCCCAGGCGGTGACCTCGCCTCCGCCGGTGCCCGACGTTCGCGAGCGGCGGGGGACCGAGGAGGAGCTGGCGGCGGCCCAGGGCGAGATCATCGGCACGCTGCTCCGGTGGTTGCCCATCGCTCTGATCGTGGCCGTTCCGTTCTACGCCGTAGGCCTGTTCGTGCTCACCGGGGGCGGGCGGAGCGGGGTGGCGGCGCTGGCGCTGGCGGCCCACGCGCACGCCGTCACCTACGGCGTGCTGGCGGTCGCGGCCGCCGCCAGTTGGGCGGCGGGGTGGTCCGGGGCGGTGGTGGCGGTCCTGGTCGGCGCAGCGCTGGTGGTGGGCGCCGCGTGGCAGGTCCGGGCGCTGCGCAGGGTCTGTGACGTGACGCGGCTCCGAGCCGTTCTCGTCGCAGTCGGGCTGGGCGGCGCCTACGTCGTGTCCGTCGCCGTACTCGGCCTGATCCTGTACAGCGCCGTCCTCCATCTGACCTTTTACGGTTAGGTGCCCCCGTCACCGCGACCCCCGCTCCGCTGGCCACGCGCGCAGAGGGCTTGTTGTAACGACCGAGGCGAGGGCGCGTAGGTTGGCCCCAACGCCCGCCGCGCCGTGACCGCCCCGCCCCCCGCCCCCGACCTCGCCCGCGACGCCGACCGACTGGCGGCTGAGCCGCCGACCCTGTGCCTCAACTGCGGCGCCGACCTTCCCGGTCAGTTCTGCCCCGACTGCGGCCAACGGGATCAGCCGCTCCGCCAGCCGGCGCACGTGTTCATCGCCGAGTCGGTCTCGGAGTACTTCGGGCTCGACGGGCGGCTGTGGCGGACGCTTCGGCTGCTCCTCTTCAAGCCGGGCGCGCTGACGGCCGCCTACCTCGACGGCCAGCGCGCGCGCTACCTCCGTCCGCTGCGGATCTACCTCACGGCCACGCTGCCGTTCTTCTTCCTCCTGTCGCGCAGGACCCGATCGAGCGACCGGCGACGTGGACGGTGGCCTGCGAGCCCGTGTCCGCCGACTCCGATCGATGGCCGAGGAGCTATGAGGATGACGCTGGACGACCGAAGGACGCCGTCGAGGCAGCCCGGCAGCGTCCGGTCGGCCTCGCTCAGCGCGCGGCATCGAGGTCGGCGGGCCGCTTCGGGTCCTGACGGACACGTTCGCGAGCTCAGGCCGACTCGTTGGACGCCGCCACACCGGATCAACCGGATCGCCGACGACTCCTTGGTCGACGGTCGTCATCGCTGCCGCGAGTACGCGGTCCGGGCGCGTCGGCCGACACCGGGCGCGTCGAGACGATCACCAGTTCCCTCGAAGACGGCTCCCTCGACGCCGTACCGGAGTGGGCCAAGGGTAGCACCATGCGCCGGATCGAAGACTCGGAATCCCCGTCGAGCGCGGCTGCTGAGAGCCAGTACCTCCGGTCGGTCCTGCGCCAAGTCCCGACGACGTTGTTCTTGATCCTGCCTGTATTCGCCGTTGCTGCTCAAGCGGCTCTACGCCGCTCGGCGCCGGCCGGAGCCCCCCGGCTGCGGCCGCGGCCGGTCTCTCCGCCAGCGTCGAGCGCCGTGGTGGACGCGTGCGGCTCAGGGCGGTGGAATGGCGCGGTGGCAGGACGGGAGGAGGCGTGGGCGTGGCGTCGCTGGGTCCGCAGGCGGCGTCGTACGATGAAGCGGGCGCGGAGCGCTTCCGGGGGGCGTCGTCGGGGTCGGCCCGTGAGCGCGCCCGCCAGCGCGCTGGCTGCGCCGTGGCGGGTGCGGAGGTGCGGCGGTTCCGGCGCGCCGCTCGCCGTGCCCCGGTCGCGCTTCTACTGCCGAGCACCTGGTCTTCGCGCTCCACGTCCACGCCTACACCTTCGTCGTGCTCGTCGTGCTGCTGGTGATCGAGCTGCCGTGGTCCGCGACGAACCCGTGGGCTTCGACCCTATCGACGGTGCTGCTCCTGTCGATCCCGCTCCACTTCCTGATCGCCCAGCACCGGGTGTACGGCCAGGGTTGGGCCGTCACGGTCACGAAGTCGATAGCCATAGGCGTGGTCTACACCGTTCTAATCTCGTTCGGTATGATCCTCGCTGCCGGGCTGGCGCTCCGGTTGGGCTGAGCCCAAACACGACAGCGCCCGCCGCCGGGAAACCGGGGCGGGCGCTGAGGACCAGGCAGGGAGGGCTTAGGCCGTCTCGCGCGCCGGGCCGGCCTGGCGGACGGCGTCGGTGACGCTGTCGCGGTACTTCTCGAAGTTGTCCGCGAACATGTCGGCCAGCTGGCGGGCCTTGGCGTCGTAAGCCGACGTGTCCTCCCACGTCTCGCGCGGGTGCAGGACGGAGTCCGGCACGCCCTCGATGGCCGTCGGCACGGCCAGCCCGAAGACGGGCTCGGTCCGCGTCTCGACGTCGTCGAGCTCGCCCGCCAGCGCGGCGTTGACCATCCGGCGCGTCCAGGCCAGCTTCATCCGGCTGCCCGTCCCGTACGGCCCGCCGGTCCAGCCGGTGTTGACCAGGAAGACCCGGGCGCCCGTCTTCTCGACGCGCTCGCCCAGCATCTCGGCGTAGCGGGCCGGGGGCAGCACCATGAACGGCTCGCCGAAGCAGGCCGAGAACGTCGCCTTGGGCTCGGTCACGCCGCGCTCGGTCCCGGCCACCTTGGCGGTGTAGCCGCTCAGGAAGTGGTACTGCGCCTGGTCGGGCGTCAGGACCGAGATGGGGGGGAGCACGCCGAACGCGTCGGCGGTCAGGAACACGACGGTCTCCGGGACGCCGCCCATGCCGTCCTCCGAGGCGTTCGGGATCTGGTGGATCGGGTAGCTCAGGCGCGTGTTTTGGGTAACGGTCCCGTCGTCGAAGTCGATGGTGCGGTCCGGGTTCAGGACCACGTTCTCCGCCAGCGTCCCGAACTCCTGGGTCGTGGCGTAGATCTCGGGCTCGCCCTCAGGGCTGAGCGAGATCGCCTTGGCGTAGCACCCGCCCTCGAAGTTGAACACGCCCTCGTCGGCCCAGCCGTGCTCGTCGTCGCCGATGAGCACGCGGCTGGCGTCGGCGGAGAGCGTGGTCTTGCCCGTGCCCGAGAGCCCGAAGAAGACAGCGGTGTTGCCGCCGCCGACGGCCTCGTTGGCCGAGCAGTGCATCGGCAGCACGTCCTTGCCCGGGAGCACGTAGTTGAGCGCGGAGAAGATGGACTTCTTGATCTCGCCCGCGTAGTTCGTGCCGCCGATCAACACCTGCCCACGGCCCAGGTGCAGGAGCACGAAGGTCGAGGAGTTCAGCTCAGCGCGTGCCTCCTCGGCGACGGTCTCGGTCGCCTTGAAGTCGCACAGGTCGAGCACGGTGTAGTCCGGCTCGAAGTCGACCAGCTCCTCGGCGGAGGCCGGGCGGAGGAACATGTTGTAGGCGAACATCGAGTGCCACGCCTTCTCGGTGATCACGCGCACCTTGACGCGGTAGCGGGGGTCGGAGCCGGCGTAGCAGTCGCGCACGAAGACGTCGCGTCCCGTCGCGTAGCGGCTCATGGCCTGCTGGATGGCGTCGAACGAGGACTCCGAGACCGGCTTGTTCGTCGCGCCCCAGGCCACGTGCTCCTCGCT
This sequence comes from Rubricoccaceae bacterium, assembly GCA_963789285.1. Lineage (GTDB taxonomy): Bacteria > Bacteroidota > Rhodothermia > Rhodothermales > Rubricoccaceae > Rubrivirga. The sequence goes on along the minus strand of CAWBJZ010000002.1, from coordinate 409,013 downwards.
GGACGGCTCGCGCACGACGAAGCGGTCGTTGGGCGAGCGCCCGGTGTGCGGGTCGGTCCGCGTCGCCAGTGGGCCGCCGGCGGTCAGGCGGCCCTCGCCGCGGCGGACGGAGAGCTCGACCAGCCTCGCGGGCGGGAGGTTGTAGTACACCGTCTGCGTGCGGTCGAGGCCAAGCTCGGCGAGGTGGCGGAGGACGGGTTCGGGGGCGTTCATGGGGCGGCAGGTTGGAAGCGCTTCCGGCGCGGCTCCGTGCGTTCGTCGGACGGAGTCGCCAAGGTACGGGAGGGGGTGGGTTAGAGTCCCGGCGCGGGCCGTGGGTCCCGCGCCGCCCGCCAACGCACGCCATCTTCGCCCGACCCGGCGACGTCCGAGCGCGCCGTTGGCGGGTGCTGCGGGCGGTGTGGTTCTCGTGGTGTCGGACGGGTAGCCCCCACGTCGGCGGCGCGTCAGCGGGGCCCAACGTGGGCCCGTAGCTTCCGCTCTCCCTCCGGATCCCCCCGCCATGACCGAGCCGTTCACCCGCGTCGCCGCCCTGCCCGACTATGTCGGCGAGACCGTCACCTTGAACGGCTGGCTGTACAACGCGCGGGGGTCCAAGGGGCTGCGATTCCTGGAGGTCCGCGACGGGTCCGGCGTCGTCCAGGTCGTCGTGAACGAGGGCGCCGTAGACCCGGCGTCGTGGGACGGCGCGGCCTCGCTAACGCAGGAGAGCGCGCTGCGCGTGGTCGGCGAGGTCAAGGCCGACGACCGCCAGGAGGGCGGCGTCGAGATCCAGGCGGCGTCCGTCGAGGTGCTGGCGCTCGCCGAGGCGTACCCCATCACGCCCAAGGACCACGGCGTCGAGTTCTTAATGGATCGCCGGCACCTGTGGTTGCGCAGCAAGCGCCAGTGGGCTGCCATGCGCGTCCGCAACCGGATCATCATGGCCATCCACGCCTACTTCCAGGGCGAGGGCTACATCCAGATGGACGCGCCGATCCTGACCGGCAACGCCGTCGAGGGCACCTCGACGCTGTTCGAGCTCGACTACTTCGGCGAGCCGGCCTACCTCACCCAGTCGGGCCAGCTGCACGGCGAGGCGATGGCGATGGCGCACGGGAAGATCTACACGTTCGGGCCGACGTTCCGGGCCGAGAAGTCCAAAACGCGGCGGCACCTGACGGAGTTCTGGATGATCGAGCCCGAGATGGCGTTCTACGACCTAGCCATGAACATGGAGGTCGCCGAGGAGCTGCTGACCTCTATCGTCGAGGCCGTGCTCGCCGACTGCCAGCCCGAGCTGGCGATCCTGGAGCGCGACGTCGCCCAGCTGCGCGCCGGCATCAGCCAGCCGTTCGAGAAGCTGAGCTACACCGAGGCCGTCGAGCTGCTGACCAGCGACGCGACTCAGCTGATGCTGGACGCCGAGCAGGAGGGCTTGGAGGACGAGCGGCACGAGCTGGAGGGCGAGCGCGACCGCAACCGCCAGTCGTACGGCCAGGCCAAGAAGGGCGAGAAGCGCCGCATCGACGCGCGCGAGATCGAGATCAACGGCCGGCTGGCCGAGATCGAGGAGGGGCTGCGCAACGTGCCGGCCTGGAAGGCGTCCGCCGCGGCATTCGAGTGGGGCGCCGACTTCGGCGGCTCCGACGAGACCATCCTGACCAAGCACTTCCCGACGCCCATCATCGTCCACCGCTACCCGGCGGCCGTCAAGGCGTTCTACATGAAGCGCGACGGGGACGACCCAAGGCTGGCGCTGGGCATGGACGTGTTGGCGCCCGAGGGCTACGGCGAGATCGTCGGCGGCGGCGAGCGGGCCACCGATCTGGAGTTCTTGCGCCAGCAGGTCGAGGCGCACGGCCTGCCCGAGTCCGCGTTCGACTGGTACTTCGACCTGCGCCGGTACGGCTCCGTGCCGCACGCCGGCTTCGGGCTGGGCCTGGAGCGGACCGTAGCCTGGGTCTGCGGCCTGCCCCACGTGCGCGAGACCGCCCCGTTCCCCCGCCTGCTCGGCCGCCTGCACCCGTAACCCCACCGCTGATGATCCGGCTCTTTCCGCTTCTGCTCGTCTTGGCCGCCAGTGGCACGGCGCAGGCCCAGTTCACGATCTCCAGCCCGCCCACCTCGACCTCGCTGCGCACCGTCGACGTGCGCGGATCGGGTGAGGCCTCGCGCGCCGCACGACCGCGCCGTGCTCCGCGTCTCGTTCGACTCCAAAGGCGACACCGCAGAAGAGGCGCTGGCGACGCACCAGGCCGAGGTCGGGCGCATCCAGTCGATCCTGATGGGCGCGGGCGTGCCGCAGAGCCAGATCTTCCTCGACCGCTCCGGCATCGGCTCGACGCGGTCGCGTGGCGGCATGATGGGCGGAACCGACGACGGGTTCTCCGCCACCCGACAACTCACCGTCCACCTCGACGACCTCGACGCGGTCCCGGCGCTCGTCGCCGCCATCGCCAGCGACGCTCAGGACGCCCTGCTGGCGGTCAACCAGCGCCAGGTGAACGTGAGCTATGTCGTCCAGGACGCCGACACGTTGCAGCGCGACGCCCTGCGCGACGCCGTCGCCGACGCCCGCGAGCGCGCCGAGCTGATCGCGGGCGCGGCGGGCCTCACCCTGGCCGACGTGCTCAGCGTGCGCGAGGACGGCGCGGGCGGGTCCGCCTTCGACGCCATGAACGCCGGGATGCGGGCCGGCATGATGGACGGCGCGATGGAGGGGGGCGACTACCGCGTCACCGTCGGGGTCTCCGTCTCGTTCTCGGTCCGGTAGCCGTGCCCGGTCACGTCCCCTACGCGTTCACGCCGTTGCCGCTGGCGGAGTCCGTCGCGCGCTCCGAGGCGTTCCTCGCCGAGATGGAGCGGCGGCGCTCGGTCCGCGACTTCAGCGACCGCGCGGTCCCGCGCGAACTGATCGAGCGAGCGATTCAGACGGCTTCGACGGCCCCCAGCGGCGCGCACATGCAGCCGTGGACGTTCGTGGCCGTGTCGAGCCCCGAGATCAAGCGCGAGATCCGGCTGGCGGCTGAGGAGGAGGAGCGGGCCAGCTACGGCGGCCGGATGAGCGAGGAGTGGCTCGACGCTTTGGCCCCGCTCGGGACCGATTGGCAGAAGCCGTTCCTAGAAACCGCGCCCTGGATCGTGGTCCTGTTCGCCCAGCGCTACGGCCTCAACGCCGACGGGTCCAAGAGGAAGCACTACTACGTCCAGGAAAGCTGCGGCATCGCGGCCGGCCTGTTCATCGCCGCGCTTCACCACGCGGGACTGGCGACGCTGACGCACACGCCGTCGCCGATGCGGTTCTTGACCGAGATCCTGGAGCGCCCGGCCGGCGAGGCCCCGTTCGTCCTGTTCCCCGTCGGCTACCCCGCCGAGGGCGCGACCGTCCCGGACCTCGCCCGGAAGTCGCTGGGCGAGGTCTCCGTCTGGCTCTAGCCGGCGGCCTGACCTTCGGCGCCTGGTGCGCGCGCTTCAGTGGGGCCCCGCCGTGACGAAGAGGTGACAGCCGGTGGCGGTGAAATGCGACGGCGCGGCTTAGGGAAGCGGCACGGAGGCCGATACCCGGGCCGAACGAGCCCCGCCCCCCGTGAACCACGTCTCCGACTCCGACGTCGCGCAAAGCCCCGACGGCGCCGCGCTCCTTCGGTTCGTCGAGGAGCTGCTGCCGATGCGCCGGTGCATCACCGGCGCGGGACTTCGGGAGACGCTGCTCGCGATCGGGGAGCGTGTCCCGCTCCGCACCACCGAGGTCGCCAGTGGGACGGCGGTGCTGGACTGGACCGTCCCGCGCGAGTGGCACGTCCGCGACGCGTACCTCGCCGTCGGCGGCCGGCGCGTGCTCGACTGGGCCGACCACGCGCTGCACCTCGTCCAGTACTCCGTCCCCGTCCGCGAGACGATGCCTTTGGGGGCTCTCCGGGCGCACCTGCACACGCTGCCGGACCAGCCCGATCTGATCCCCTACCGCACGTCCTACTACGCACCGGCGTGGGGCTTCTGCTTGTCCCACAACGCCCTCGACGCGCTGGCGGAAGAGATTGGCGAGCGCGGCGAAGTCGAGGTCGTCATCGACGCCGACCTGGGGGACGGGAGTCTGAGCTACGGCGAGGTCCTGGTCCCGGGCAAAACCCCGGACGAGATCCTGGTCTCGGCGCACGCCTGCCACCCGGCGCTCGCCAACGACAACGCCTCGGCGCTGGCCGTCGCGACCGCGCTCGCTCGCCGGCTGCTCGACGGGCCGACGCTGCGCCATTCGGTCCGCGTCCTGTTCGCGCCCGGCACGATCGGCGCCATCGCCTGGCTCGAGCGCAACCACGGCGGGCTCGACCGGATCCAGCACGGCCTGGTGCTCGCCAACCTGGGCGACGGCGGCGGGTTCACCTACAAGCAGACCCGGCGCGGCACCTTGGACGGCCTGCTGGCGGTCGACGCCGCCGTCGAGACCGTGATGCGCGACCGCGGCCTGGACCTCGACGTCCGCCCGTTCTCGCCGACGGGCTACGACGAGCGCCAGTTCGCCAGCCCCGGCTTCGACCTGCCCGTTGGACGCCTGACGCGGACGCCGCACGGCGAGTACCCCGAGTACCACACGTCGGGCGACGACCTGAGCTTGATGGACGCCGGGGCGCTGGCGGAGTCGCTCGACGTGATCGAACAGGTCGTCCGCACGCTCGACGCCGACCGCCGGTACCGCAACACCCGGCCCCTGGGCGAGCCCCAACTGGGCCGGCGCGGGCTGTACGCCGCGATGGGCGGCGCGGCCTCGGGTCCGGACGCGCAGCAAGCCGTGCTGTGGGCGCTGAACTTGTCCGACGGCCGGCACTCGCTGCTCGACGTCGCCCGTCGGAGCGGGCTGCCGTTTGAGACCGTCCGCCAGGCCTCCGACCGACTTCTGGAAGCCGGGCTCCTGGTTGAAGAGCGCGGGACGGCCCCGGACGGCGACGGCGCGCTCGCCCCGGCCCTCCTCCGCGCGTCGCCATGACCGACCCGGACGCCCGCCGGTTCGCGGCCAGCCGCGACCACCAGCGCCGCGCGCACCGCCTGATCCCGGGCGGCGCGCACACCTACGCCCGGGGCGACGACCAGATGCCCGAGTGGATGCCCGTCGTCGTCGACCGGGGCCAGGGCGCGTTCGTCTGGGACCTCGACGGCAACCGCTTTATCGAGTACGGCCAGGGCCTGCGCGCGGTCACGATGGGACACGCCGAGCCGCGCGTCACCGCCGCGGCCCGAGCCTGGCTGAGCCGGGGCGCCAGCTTCTCGCGCCCGAGCCGGGTCGAGCTGGAGGCCGCCGAGACGTTCCTCGGCCTGATCGGCGCGGACATGGTCAAGTTCTGCAAGGACGGCTCGTCGGCGACGACGGCCGCCGTCAAGCTGGCGCGCGCCGCGACCGGGCGCGACACCGTCGCCGCGTGCTCCGACCACCCGTTCCTGTCCCAAGACGACTGGTTTATCGGCACGACGCCGATGGCCGGCGGCATTCCCCAGGCCGTCCGGGACCTCACGGTGGGTTTCCCGTACGGCGACCTCGACGCGCTGGCGGACGTGCTGGACGAGCACCGGCCGGCGTGCGTGGTGATGGAGGCCGTCCGCGACGCCGCCGACCCGACCGCCTACCTCCGCGCCGCCATCGACGCGTGCCGCCAGCGCGGCGTGGTGTTCGTGTTGGACGAGATGATCACCGGCTTCCGGTGGTCCGAGCGCGGCGCCCAAGGGCTGTTCGGCCTCGACCCCGACCTGTCCACGTTCGGCAAGGCGCTGGGCAACGGGCACTCCGTCAGCGCGCTCGCCGGCAGGCGCGACCTGATGGAGCTCGGCGGGCTGGCGGCACCTGCCGACCGCGTGTTCCTGCTCTCGTCCACGCACGGCGCCGAGACGCACAGCCTGGCCGCCGCCGTCGCTGCCATGCGGATCGCCGAGGACGAGGACGTCGCCGGCCAACTCATGCGGCAAGGCGCCCGGCTCCGCCGAGGCGTCGCCCAAGCCGTCCGCCAGTCGGGCGCCGAGGGGTTCGTCGGGACCGCCGGCCGCGACTGCAACCTGGTCTTCTATCACCCACGACGCCGACGGCCTGGCCAGCCAGGCTTTCCGCACGCTCTTCCTCCAAGAGCTCACGCGGCGCGGCGTCCTGGCGCCCTCGTTCGTGATCACGACCGCCCACACCGACCGCGTCGTCGACCAGACCGTCCAAGCCGTCTCGGCCGCGCTGGCGGTCTACGTCCGGGCCCTCGACGCCGGCTCGGTCGCCGGCTTCCTGCGCGGCCGGCCGGTCCAGCCCGTCTTCCGCTCCCGCGTCGGCACCGTCTGGAGCGCGCCGGAGACCGCGCCAGCGAGCGGCGACGGCGCGCCCTCCGCCCCCTTCGTCAGCCAGCCCACACCCTCATGAAAGTCGTCCTGTTCTGCGGTGGCGAGGGGATGCGGATCCGAGAGCACTCCGGCCCGATCCCCAAGCCGATGGTCCGCGTCGGCTACCGCCCGATCCTGTGGCACCTGATGAAGTACTACGCCCACTACGGGCACAAGGACTTCGTCCTGTGCCTGGGGCACGGCGGCGACTACGTCAAGCGCTACTTCGTGGACTACGACGAGACCGTGTCCAACAACTTCGTGCTGACGGGCGGCTCGAACGTCGAGCTGATGCAGTCCGACATCCACGACTGGCGGATCACGTTCGTCGACACCGGGCTCGCGGCGTCGGTCGGGGAGCGGCTGGTGGCCGCGCGCGAGTACCTCGGCGGCGACGAGTGGTTCTTGGCCAACTACGCCGACGGCGTGACCGACGCGCCCCTGGACGAGATGATCCGGTTCGCCCAGGAGTCCGACCGCGCCGCGACGTTCATCGGCGTCCGCCCCAACTACACCAGCCACGTCGTCGCCACCGACGAGTCGGGCGGCGTGACCGGCATCCAGCACGTCACCGAGGTCGGGCTCCGGATCAACGGGGGGTTCTTCGTCATGAACCAGCGCTTCTTCGACTACATCGAGCCCGGCGAAGACATCCTGGGCGCGCCGTCGCACCGGATGGCCGCCGAGGGCCAGCTGGGCTCCTACGAGCACGACGGCTTCTGGGCGTGCATGGACACGTTCAAGGAGAAGATGCTGCTGGAGGACATGCACAACGCGGGCCGCGCGCCGTGGGAGGTGTGGTGCGCGCCGGGCCTGGGCGGCGACGGGGCCGTCCCCTCGCCCGGCGTCGGCGCGCCGGACGCGTCGGTGCGCGGCGACGTGACGGCGCCCTTCCTGGCCTGATGTTCGGGCTCGCACCCGAGATCGGCCGGGACCGCCCGCTGCGCCTGCTGTGCCTGGGCGCCCACGCCGACGACGTCGAGATCGGGGCGGGGGGGACCGTGCTCCGCCTGCTGGCGGAGCGCGCCGTCGAGGTCACGTCGGTCGTGTACTCCGGCACGCCCGAGCGCTCCGCCGAGGCGCGCGCCGCCGCCCTGGTCCTGTTCGCCGACGCCGCCAGCCTGGCGGTCCACACCCCGGGGTTCCGCGACGGCTACCTCCCGACCCAGCTCGCGGAGGTCAAGGCGTGGACCCAGGAAACGCTGGCCGGCCTCGACCCCGACTTGGTGCTCGCGCACCGCCAGCGGGACGCGCACCAGGACCACCGCGTCGTGGGGGAGCTGGCGTGGCAGACGTGGCGCAAATCCGTTATTGCAAGTTATGAGATTCCCAAATGGGACGCCGACCTCGACCGGCCCAACGCCTACGTCCGGCTAGACGAAGCCGTCCTCGAACGCAAGCTGGTCCTCCTAGCGGAGCATTTCCCCAGCCAGCACGCCAAGCCGTGGTACGACGCCGAGACCTTCCGCGGTCTGGCCCGGCTGAGGGGGGTGGAGGCGGGGTCCCGCTACGCCGAGGCCTTCCACTGCTCCAAGCTGGTGTGGTGACGCTGCCCCCCGTCCTGCTGGCGGTCGTGCTGGCCGTGCTCGCGGGCTGCAGCGGCGACGCCAGCGGGGCGCCGCTGGCGGCCGAGCCACCAGTCGGTCAAGCGCCGTGCGCCCAGGACCCCGCGCTTGGAGGCCTCGACTGCTTGGGCGAAGGAGGAACGCGCTACGTCGTGGACCCGCGCCACCCGGCGGCCAGCGACAGCAACCCCGGAACCGTCGACCGCCCCTGGCGGACCATCACTCGGGCGACCGGACCCGAGGTGCTCCGCCCCGGCGACGCCGTGCTGATCCGGGCCGGCGTGTACCGCGAGAGCGTCCGCCCCCAGGCCGGCGGGACTGGGCCGGGCGCCCGGGTCACCTACGCCGCTTGGCCCGGCGAGGCCGTCGTCGTGACCGGCGCCGACCTCGCGGGCGGGTGGACCCGGACGCGCGATGGCGACTGGCGGCGCGCCTGGACCGGCCCGAGCCTGGAGACCTACAGCGACGACCCCGTCTTCCGCCGCGAGCTGCTCGTCGCCGACGGCCAGGTCCTGCGCCCCGTCGCCGAGCGCCGCCAGCTCGCGCCGGGCCGGTTCTGGACGGAGGGCCCCGACCGCGCGCCCGGCGCCGTCGTCGTGCGACTGGCGGACGGCGTCACGCCCGCCCAGGCCGGGATCGAGATCGCCCACCGGACCCGGCTGTTCTGGCCCCAAGCCTCAGCCCCCGACCCGGAGTGTGGAGCATCCGACACGCCCGGCTGGCTCCGCGTGGCCGGGATCACGTTCCGCCACGCCAGCAACCGCGCCCAGTGGGCCGCCGTGTGCGCCGGATCGGCCGGCGGGCTGGTTGAGAACGTCACCGTCGAGTGGACGAACGGTCTCGGCATCGACGTGACGGGCCGCGGCCACACGTTCCGCCAGTCGCGCGCCGACCTCAACGGCCAAATGGGCTGGGGCGGCTCGTGCACCGACTGTCTGATCGAGGACGGCGCCGCCGTCGGCAACAACTGGCGGGGCCACGACCCGTTCTGGGAGGCCGGCGGGGCCAAGTGGACCGAGACCTCGGGCACCACCATCCGGCGGTTCTACGCCGCCCACAACGGCGGGCCGGGCATCTGGCTCGACATCGACAACGCCAGCAACACCATCGAGGGGTCTCTGGCGGTGGGCAACCAGATCGCCGGGATCATGCTGGAGTACCGGACCACAGAGACGCTGGTGCAGCACAACGTGGTGGCCCAGACGCGCTGGCGGTCGTGGTCGGGCACGGGCATCCTGTCCCAGGCCGCCAGCCGCAACGCCTACGCGCACAACACCGTCGTCGAGAACCAGGGCACGGGCCTATGGCTGCGCCTGGACCCCGACCGGCGTGCGGCGGACGGGGGCAACGCGGTCTCCAACAACGTCGTCGTCGGCAACGCGACCGGCGGCCAGGAAGCGCGCGAGGTCTCCGTCGAAGGGCTCGACCTGGAGCACGTGCGCTCGACGTCTTTCGTTGGAAACGTCGTCGGGCGGCTGGGCGCCGACGCGTTCCGCTCGTCGTTCTACGTCCACCCCGCGCCGTCGGTGTCCCCCGCGGGGTTCCGAGGCGAAAGCGTTCGGGTGTGGGAGCGGCTGACCGGCGCGCGCGACACCCGACTGGCGGGGCCGGGCGAGCGGGTGCCGGCTGCCGGGGTCCGACAGCCCCGAGTCGGTGGGGTGCGACCTGCGCTGGAGCCGTACCCGTGGGCCGGCGCCGACCTCGCGCGCGTCCGCGCCGGCGGCGACTGGCGGAGCGCGCCGCCGGCTCCCCGGTGGCCGCGTTAGAGCGACGTACCGGCACCGAAGCGGGTCGTCGTGCGCGTTTGGTCTCGAAGAGGCGCAAGTGGGCGCGGGAGTTGCCGATACCCCGCGTACGCTCTTGCGCTCACGCATGGAAACCCTCCTCCTGTCTCCAGACCGCCCGTTCTCACGGCAGCGCGCGCTGGCACAGGCGAGCGCGACCTCTCACGTCCGCCGCCGGCTGCTCAACGCCGGGCTGGTGGGCGGCGCCGAGGTCGGCGCGCTGGCGGTCGCGCTGCTGGTCGCCGGCGTCGTCCGCCAGTGGCTGACCGGCGAGGCCGGCAACGTGTTCGGGTTCGCGTGGGCCGTGGTGCCGGTGTACGTCATCGCCGCGGCGGCCGCGGGCATCCTGCCCGGGTGGGGGCACGGGGCCGTCGAGGAGATCCGCCGGTTGGTGCTGACGCTGGCGGGCACGTTCGCCCTCGTGGCCGTCGGCCTTTTCCTGGCCAATGCCAACACCGCCGGGGCGACCGTCGCCAGCCGGCTGACGCTGGGGGCGGCGTTTGCGTTGTCGCTGGCCTACGTGCCGTTAGCTCGGTGGAGCGTCAAGGGGATGCTGGTACGGCGCGACCGGTGGGGCGTCCCGGCCGTCGTCTACGGCGCCGGCGTCGCGGGCGCCCGCATCGTCCGCCAGTTGCAGGAGGAGCGGGGGTGCGGGTACACGCCGGTCGCCGTCTTCAGCGACGACCCGGAGGACTGGGGCGGGTTCCTGGACGCGATCCCCATCGTGGGCGACACCTCGCGCGTGGCGCCCGAGGCCGCCGTCGCCTTCCTGGCGCTCCCAGAGTCGGACCGCGATCGCCAGATCGGCTTGCTCGAAGGCCCGTTGTCGTGCTACCGGACCGTCGTCGTGGTGCCGGATCTGTTCGAGGCGCCCAGCCTGTGGGTCACGCCCCGCGACTTCGCCGGCGTGCTCGGGCTGGAGCTGTCCTCGACGCTCACCCGCTTTACGCCCCGACTGGTCAAGCGCGCCGTGGACCTGGGCGTCGTGCTGCTGCTGGCTCCGCTGTGGATGCCGCTGGTGGCGCTGCTCTCGGCCTGGGTCTGGCTCAGCGACCGCGGTTCGCCGTTCTACGGCCAGCGGCGGATCGGCCAGGACGGCGCGGTGTTCACGGCTCTCAAGTTGCGGACCATGGTCCCCGACGCCGACCGCGTGCTGGAAGAGGCGATGGACCAAGACCCCGCCCTGCGCGCCGAGTGGGAGGAGCACTTCAAGCTGGAGCGCGACCCCCGCATTACGGCCCCGGGGCGGCTCCTGCGCCGCACCAGCCTGGACGAGCTCCCCCAACTGATCAACGTGCTCAAAGGCGAGATGAGCCTGGTCGGGCCGCGGCCGCTGCCCGACTACCACCACCAGGAACTGAGCGAGCGCGTTCGAGCGCTCCGGGAGCGGGTCAGGCCCGGCGTGACCGGTCTGTGGCAGGTGAGCGGGCGGAGCGACTCGGGGAACCTGGGCATGGAGCGGTGGGACCCGTACTACGTCCGCAACTGGTCGCCCTGGCTCGACGCCGTGATCTTGGTCCGGACCGTGAAGGTGGTCGCGAAGGGCTCCGGCGCCTACTAGCCGACGCGCGGAGGGTCGTCGCTGAGCTCCGGCCCCCTCGGCTCGTCGGTGACGGCTGGAGTCGGGTCTTCGGCCTCTGAGTCCGCAATAGTGCCCGGGGCCTCGTCCTCGGGCGCGGCGTCCTCAGGCGTGACGTCTTCCAGTGCGGTGTCCTCCGTCACGTCCTCCTCCTCAACCTCCGCTTCCACGTCCGGGTGCCCGGTGATGTCAGGGACGGGGGCGCCGAGGACCTCCGCGACGGCGGCCTCCAACTCGGTGACCTCGTCCATGTCGATGGCGTCCTCGCCCCGCCACGCGATCCGGCCGTCGCGCGCGAGCAGCATCGGGTAGACGCCCCGCGTTTTGACCTTGAGCTTCTTCTGGAACCGCTTGAGGTCGACGTAGATCGGGACGGTCCGGGCGTGCTCGTCGTCGCTCTCCACCTGCCCCCGGATCCCCACCGTCGCCAGCCCGCCCAGCATCTTCAGCTTGGCGTTGACGACGGGCACCTCCAGGACGCTGAACCGGTCGGGGTGCTGCTCCGCGATCCGCTCGCCCAGGCGCGCCCACTGGTCGGAGAGCGGGTCGCGGTCGTCCATGAACGACAGGATCAGCAGCGTCGCGTCCGCCGGGAGGTCGTGCGGGAAGCGGACGTCGGCACCGTCCAGCCGCTTGCCGTTGACGACGGGGAAATGGGACAGCGGGTCGGAGGAGAAGAGGCCCATGGGCGAGGGGAGAGGGGACCGGCAATCTACTCGTGCCCTTGGTGGTCCCCGCCGTGCCCGTGGATCGCGTGCGTGCCGGTGTGGCCGTCGGCACCGAAGAGCGGGCGCGTTCGCTCGGCCACGCGGGGGACGGCCCGCTCCAGCTCGGCCCACAGCTGGCGCCACGCGTCCGCCAGTGCTACGGCGTCGGGCGGCCGCCCCACGGGCGTCGCGTCCAGGCGGGACTGGATCGCGATGCGATGGCGGGACAAGAGAGCGGCGACGGTCTCGGCCTCGGTGGGCGTCGGCTGGGCCGCGCGCGCGACGGCCTCGTTGAAGAAGGGCTCGTATCCGACCGCCAGCGCCACGGCCCGGCCGGCCGCGGGCGGCACGTGGGAGGGGACCGCGTAGCCGCCTCGCACGAAGGGCAAGGCCCAGTTGTCGGCCGCCCACACGCCGTCCGGGTTGGCGACGCCGGTCCAGGCATGCAGCATGGCCAGGCGCGGCTGGTCCGCGTCTTGGACGCCGTGGGGTACCAGCCCGAACGCCTCGTCCTGGAGCCGCCCGGCGTGAGCGTGCCAGGCGCCGGGCGTCGGGAAGTCGGGCGGCGACGCGCCGGCGGCGACGGGGATCGTGAACGCGGCGCCGGTCAAGAGCGGCTGGCCGTCCACGTCGAGGTAGGTCAGCATGGCCGGCTGGCTCGGGTCGAGGTCGCGGCTGACGGCGCGGCCGGGGTGGACCCAGTGCTGGCCCATGTGCGGCATGTCGGGGCCGAGCGGGCGGAACCCGGCCGCCAGCGCGCCGGCGGGGTCGGCGAAGGCCTCCAGCGCCTGCCGCGTCGCGTCGAGGAAGGCGTCGGGCGACGGGCGGTCCTGCGCCTGGGCCGTTATTGCAAGGGCAGCAAATAGGAGCATCCGCATCATGATCACCGAATCGCGTCGAGGAGCTCCGCCTGGTCCGGACCGCCGACCTCGGTCTGGCCCCGCGCCTCCAGCAGCTGGGCCATAAGCCCGTCGGGGACGCCCCCAGGGAAGCGGCTTAGGCGGACCAAGAGATCGCTGGAGAGGCGGCCACCGAGAGGGCGGATGTCGAGGACGCGGCGAAGCCCTGGCGGAGGCCGACGGAGCGCGCGCACGTCCGCGTCGGGCGACGAGCCGACGTAGGCCGTGCCTCGCGCGATGACGTCGTGCGGGACGCTGACGACCGCGCGCGGCTGGCCGAACGCGTCGAACGAGTCGACGACCAAATGGTCGGGCTCCACGGCCAACAGTTCGCCTGCCAGGATCTGTTGCCGACCGTCCACGCGCACCGCCAGCGCGACCGTCGCGCCCCGAGCTTGGACGATCTCGTGACCCCGAGTGCCGACGGTGCAGCCCGAGAGCGCCAGAGCCAGGAGGAGCGCGGCTCTCATCGGACCGGGAGCATAGAAGACTCAAACGCCGCCTCGTACTCGCCGCGCTTCTGGCGCCACGTGCCGATGGCGGCTACCAGCGTCGAGTCGTTGGGTATGAACCGCCCGCGGTCCGGCTGGCGCAGCCAATCGGGCCGCATCCACTCGATGTAGTGGCCTTGGGCGGAGACGAACAGCGTCTGCGCGCGACCGGCAGCGGGGACTGGCGGGGCGAAGGCGACGTGGAAAGCCGAGCCGGGTCCGCGCACGGCGTGGCGCAAGTCGGTCGTGCCGAGCTGGTCCGCCAGCGCGGCGATGGGCCGGCCATCGTCGTCGGTGACGGAGGCCAGTGAGACGGGGTGTGCGCGCACAGACCGGGCGCTCCCCAGCGTCGCCGCGTCCAGACGCCAGCCGTCCGCGACGAACCGCAGGCGGACGCGTAGCTCGTCGCCGGCCGGGACGGGCACGACGACGGCGCGCTCGGCCCAGGCGATGGGTCCGGCCTCAGCGATCCGACCGACCTCGCGCCACTGGCCGTCTTCTTCGACATCGACACGCAAGCCCAGCCGGCGGAGGTAGTAGTCCCCAAACTCCGCGACCGCCCCGATAGAGGCCATGTCCTGGCCGATCCAGTCCAGCCCGCCGGCGCCTTGGCCAGCCAGCATGTGCTCGTAGAGGAGGACCGTCGTCAGCAGGCTGCTCCGGAACCGCAGTGCCAGCGCGACCGAGTCCGCCTGGGGGTGAGGGAAGGCCAGGGTGACCGCGTCCGAGAGGTCCGACTCGGTCACGGCGGCCGTGATCGCGTCCGGCGTGGCGTAGGCCCGGCCGTCGGCGACCGCCAGTGGGCCGAGGACGTCGCGGCCGGTGCGGTCCGTCGCAGAGGTCGGGATGACCTCGTCCCGGAGCACGAGCGCGCCGCCGCCATCCGCCGGCAGCGCGCGTTCGTCCGCGTCGTGCTCGATGGCTTCCAGCGCCAGGTGGTCGATGTAGTGCGTCTCCAGTGCCTCGTTCCGGATCTCCAGGCGCACCAACCCGTCCGGCCCTCGCGTGGCGTGGCGGAGCACGTCGCGGTCGCGCATCTCGAACAGAGGCGCGATGCTGTTCGAGAACAGCTCCGCCTCCAGGGCGACCGAGTCTGGCGTGACCGCGTAGACCGTGGGGCACGAGCCGAACAGCACGATCGCCGCGCCCGCCAGCGCGACGTAGCTCACCGCGCTCGCGCCCGCACTGGCGACGATCGACGTGCCGACGTCGATCTCGGTGTTGTACACCTCAGCCCCCAGCACGCGGTCGAGGGGCAGCGAGCGCACGCGCTCCGTCCGCTCCGTGATGAAGGTGACCAAGGTGCCTTCGCCGTTGATGCTGTCGGCCCGGAACGTTGCGCCGTTTGGGAAGACCGCGACCGACCCGTCGTCCAGGTGCACGCGCAACGGAGACTCGACGCGACGTTCGCTAAGGGCATCCAGCGACGCGGGCCCGACTGCCGGCTTGGCGAAGATCAGCACGCACCCGGCGGCGCTCAGGCTGAACAGGAGAAGAACGACGAACGCGCGCATGGGGCCAGGGAGGCGTACGGCAACTTGTCTCCGCCTACGCGCTCGGGCCTAGTACGATTGCACCACTGGCGCTCGGCGTCCGCCAGCGGCTAGAAGCGGAAGGCCTCCATGCCCGGGTACACCGCCGAGGCGCCCAAGAGCTCCTCGATCCGGAGCAGCTGGTTGTACTTGGCCAGGCGGTCGCTGCGGGACGCCGAGCCCGTCTTGATCTGGCCGCTGCCGGCGGCGACCGCCAGGTCGGCGATGGTGGTGTCCTCGGTCTCGCCCGAGCGGTGGCTCAGGACCGAGGCGTAGCCGTAGTGGTGCGCCAGCTCGATGGCCTCCATCGTCTGCGTCAACGTGCCGATCTGGTTGGGCTTGATCAGGATCGCGTTCGCCACGTCCTCGTCGATGCCGCGCTGCAGCCGGGTCGTGTTGGTCACGAACAGGTCGTCGCCGACGATCTGGACGGTGTCGCCGATCCGCTCGGTGAGCATCGCCCACCCCTCCCAGTCGTTCTCGTCCAGGGCGTCCTCGATGGAGATGATGGGGTACTCGTCCACCCAGCCGGCCCAGTAGTCCACCATCTCCTCCGACGAGACCCGGCGGTCGGGGTCGGACTTGTAGAACGAGTACGCGCCGTCCTCGAACATCTCGCTGGCGGCGGGGTCGAGCGCGATGTAGAGGTCGGCGCCGGCCTCGTAGCCGGCCTTGTCGATGGCCTCCAGGATGACCTCGATGGCCTCCTCGTTGCTCTTGAGGTCGGGCGCGAACCCGCCCTCGTCGCCGACGGCCGTCGAGTAGCCGCGGCCCTTGAGCACCGACTTCAGCGCGTGGAAGGTCTCGACGCCCATCTGCAACCCCTGGGAGAACGTCTCCGCCCCGACCGGCATCACCATGAACTCCTGCAAATCCACCGAGTTGTCGGCGTGGCGGCCCCCGTTGATGATGTTCATCATCGGGACCGGCAGGCGGCGGGCGTTGGCGCCGCCGAGGTAGGCGTAGAGCGGGAGCCCGGCCACGACCGCGCCGGCGCGCGCGACCGCCAGCGACACGCCCAGCGCGGCGTTGGCACCGAGGGACCCGAAGTTCTCCGTCCCGTCCAGGTCGATCGAGCGCCCGGTCCAGGCCGGGCTGGTCGAGCACGTCGAGCCCGGCGACCTCGCCCGCGATGGTGTCGTTGACGTTGGCGACGGCCTTGAGGACGCCCTTGCCGAGGTAGACGTCGTCGTCGCCGTCGCGCAGCTCGACGGCCTCGTACTCGCCCGTCGAGGCGCCCGAGGGGACCGCGGCGCGGCCCACGGCGCCGTCGTCGGTGATCACGTCCACCTCGACGGTGGGGTTGCCTCGGCTGTCGAGGATCTGGCGGGCGTGGACGGAGGCGATGCGGGACATGGGCGCGGAGAGAGAGGGAGCGCCCAAGATACCGGCGGGCCGCTCGCTCGTCTGCCCGCGTTTAGTACGCGATGGTGTCCTCGACGCGCGGCGGACGGGCCGGCAGCGGCTCCATCGTGCGGCGCGGCGCGCGCGCGGCGGGCGGTGTGGCTTGGGCGTCCGCGACCGGCATCCGGCCCATGTTGACGCGGGGGTCCATCGACAGCAGCGTCTCCGTCGTCGCGACCAGGTCGCGGAAGGCGGCCGTCCGCCAGACCGAGCGGTGGATGCGGGCGATCTTGGCCTGCGTCTGGCGGTAGCGGGAGTCGGGGTTCTGGGAGGCCAGCGTCTGCAGCTGGTCGTGGATCCGGTCCATCCGCGCCTGGGCCGAGCGTGTGAACCCGAACTGGCCGGCGTCGCGGACCAGGCGGTCGTAGTCGAGGTCGGTCTGGGTCCGCTCGCCGGCGTCGAGCAGGAACGTCCGCTCGTCGAAGGGCTCGACCTGGCCGATCACGTCCAAGCCGACGCGGCGCAGGACGGACGCGGCGCCCTGGGGCAGGAAGAACCGGACGGGGTCGCCGCCGGCCGTGTCCGTGAACCGGACGTCGCCGGAGGCGGGCACGCCGCCGCCCGGCCCCATCGGCAGGTCGATGTGGGGGTTGAGGTCGCGGAACTTCTCGTACGCCGAGGCGCCCCGGGCCGGGCCCCAGTTCACGCGGCGGCTGTGGGGCTCGAGCGCCGTCAGGATCTGCGACAGCGACACCCGGGCGCCGGGCTTGATCCGGACGCGCTCGGCGTGGATCGTCTCCGCCGGGTTGATCAGCTGGTCCTCGGTCGCGCGCAGCGAGCCGTACGCCTTGAGGAGGTACGCGCGGGAGTGCTGACCGAACGACGAGATCCGGTCCACGCGCTCGAACCCGTCGGTGACGCCCCACATGTAGGCGTCCGAGACGTGCTTGGCCCCGCTCTGGCGGATGCCGGGGTTGGCGCGCAGGTACTCGCGGTACATCTTGAAGATGTTGCCCGGCCCGGTGTGGTACGCCGAGATGCCCGGCAGCTCGTGGCCGACGCTGTTGGAGTAGGCGCGGACGAGCATGAGCGACGGCTCCATCGCGAGCAGCGGGTTCCACTCCTCACGGACCTCGACCGTCCCGCCCGAGGCGACCGGCAGCGTGTACTGCTCGACGTCGAACATCCGCATGATGTCGGGCATCATCTGGAACCGGCTCCGCGCCCCGGCGGACGACACGAGCTGGTCCTGGTTGAACGTCTCGACGGTGCCGATCTCGGTCGCCAGCACGCTCAGGCCCAGCCGCCGCGCCAGGTTCACCTCGTAGGTGAGGTAGCGGTCGTCGCGCCCGCGCGCCTCCAGGGTCTGGTCGGCGTAGCCCCACCGGATGACCAGGTTGTCCTTGGGGATGCCGTAGGCGGCCCACTTGTCGCGCAGCTCGCGCGTCGCCGTGCGGCGCTCCTGGTTCACCTGGTCCCACGACACCTGCCCCGAGCCGGAGAACCGGTCCTTGAGCGCGCGCAGCTGGTGGACTTCGAGGGTGCGGCCGGTCCGGTTGTCGAGCACGCGGACGGTGAAGTTGTCGTCGACGCCGTAGGCCTTCCGGTACATCTCCAGGCGCCAACGGAAGTCGGCCTGGCTGTCGGAGAGCTCGGCGCCGGCGGCCTGGGACGCGAAGGCGCCGGCGAAGTACTGGCCGTAGAGCTTGTCCGGGTGGATGTCGAGGGCCTTGAAGGTGTACGGGTCCTCGGGGTTGCGCGGCGCCGACAGCGTGGCCGGCTGCTGCTGGTTCACGCGCGGCTCGGTCGGGGACTCGGCGCGCAGCTCGTCGCCGCGCAGCGCGAACGCGACGACGCCGACGGCGACCAGCACCGCCAGCGAGGCGAGCGGGACCTGGGCGGCCTGGCGGAACGAGCGGCGGCCCTGGGCCGCCTGGGGGGAGGGGTCGTCGCCCGGCTCGATCGGTTGGCCGAGCGCGTCCACGGGGTCCGCCTCGGCGGAGTCGGGCAGGGGGCGGAACGGGTCGGGATCGGAGAGGGCCATGGGGGGAGCCGGGCGTGGGGTGGACGGCCAGTGGACCGCAAAAACCGGTCCTAACGCCGCCGGTTCCTACCGGCGCGATTCGCGGGCGCGGGCGACCAGGTCTTGGAACAGGGCGTCCAGCGGAGGCTCCATCGCCTCGGGGTGGAACTGGACGCCGACGAAGCTGCCGTCGGCGGTCTCGACGGCCTCGATCACGCCGTCGTCCGACCGCACGCTCACCACCAGCCCGTCGCCGGGCCGGTCGATGGCCTGGACGTGCCTAGTGTTGACGGTCAGATCGGCCAGCCCCGTCGCCCGGGCGAAGTGCGTGCCGGGCTCGACCGTCGCGGCGTGCGTCGTCCCGCCCCGGCCCCGGCTGTGGACGGCCGTGCCGCGCTGGCGCTCGACGTCGGCCAGGATGGTGCCGCCGCGCAGAGCGCTCGCCAGCTGCATCCCGTAGCAGATGCCCAGCGTCGGGCGGCGCGCGTCCAGGAACGACCGGAGGACGCGGGTGTCGCTGGCGACGCGGTCGGGGTCGGTCTCGTCGATGTCGTCGGGCAGCTCGCCCACGAGCCCCTGGGTCACGGCCGGGCCGCCCGTCACCACCAGGCCGTCCAGCAGGGCGACGAAGTCGTCGGTCGCCTGGTCGTCCGCCAGCATGGGGACGATGAGCGGCAGCCCGCCCGCCCGCTCGACGGCGCGGACGTAGGCGAGCGCCAAGCGCTGCTCTCGGTCGCCGCGCTCGGTCGCGTTGAGCGAGGTCGTGATGCCGATGCGGGGCCGGGTCATTGCAGGTCGGAGAGGCGGATCCGCCCGGAGCGGGGCGAGGGGGCGGGGGCGATGCTCAGGATCATCACGCCCTCCATGCGGACGGCGGTCGTGACGTGGCGGTCGAACTCCCCGTCGTCGTAGGCGTCGTGGAGCGCGGTCTTGATGGTGCGGTGGGCGCCGTGCTCGGTCGTGCTCAGGCCGTGCACCAGCCGGACGGTGGCGCGGCCGTAGCGGGCGGCCTCGACCACGGCGGCGTGCGACAGCTCCAGGGCCTCGTCCACGCGAGCCCCGTGCAGGTCGAAGGTCAGCGAGCGACCGTCGTCGTGGAGGTGGGGGGTGGGCATGGCGGCCAAAAGGGGGGACGTGCGAACGGGAGCCGGTCCCGCGCGTTCCTCCGTTCCCCCATCACCCCCTCCTCGGATGACCCTGTCCTGGCCCGCCGTCAAAGACGTCCTGCTCACCACCGGCCGCGAGCTCGGCGACGACGACGTGCCCACGATGGCCGCGGCGATCGCGTACTACACCGTGTTCTCGCTGCCGCCGCTGCTGGCGCTGATCGTGTACCTCGCCGGGGTGTTCTTCGGGCCGGAGGACGTGGCCCGGACGATCTCGGAGCAGGTCGGGAGCGCCGCTGGGGAGGGCGCCGCGGGGACGGTCCGGACGATGATCGAGAGCGCGAGCTCGGTCGGCTCGGGGATCGGAGCCAAGCTGGCGGGCATCGGGGCGCTGCTGTTCGGCGCGACGGGCGCGTTCGCGCACTTGCAGAAGGCGCTGAACCGGGCGTGGGAGGTCGAGGAGGCGTCCGACGAGGGCGGCATCAAGGCCGTCATCATGAAGCGGCTGCTGTCGTTCGGCATGATCATCACCATCGCCTTTTTCCTGCTGGTCTCGCTGGCCATCAGCGGCGCGCTCTCGTTCATGAGCAGCGCCGCGGCCGACGTGGCCGGCGACGGCGTCGTGGGGGCCGGGATGCAGGTCGTGAACACGGTCGTGAGCCTGCTGGTGATCAGCGGCCTGTTCGCCATCATGTTCAAGTACCTCCCCGACGCCGAGATCGCCTGGAGCGACGTCTGGGTGGGCGCGCTGGCGACGGGGCTCCTGTTCACCATCGGCAAGACCGCGATCGGGATCTACCTCGGCGTCGCCGACCCGGCCTCGGCGTTCGGCGCGACGGGGTCGCTGGCGCTGCTGCTGATCTGGATCTACTACTCGGCGCTGATCGTGCTGATCGGGGCCGAGTTCACCCAGGCGTGGGCGCGCAAGTTCGGCAGCGGCATCCAGGCCGAGGCCCCGGACACCACGCCCACCGTCGGCGGGGCGGACGGCGACGTGCACCCGTCGGCGCTCCCCCGCGACCCCGCCCCGTACTAGGACGCAGCGCCGAAACCGCCTCGCTGGCGATCGGCCCCGGCGCTTCCATCTGCACCGCCAGTGGGGCTAGCCGCGCGGCTCGGGGCGGATCGGGCGGACGACCTCCTGGCTTTGGACCTGGTGCGCGAGGTCGTGGAGGTCGGCCATGTCGTCGCGGTCCAGGCCCAGCACCTCGCGCGCCTCGTGGAGTCCGACGTGCTCGGCCGGCTCGATGATGCC
Organism: Rubricoccaceae bacterium; assembly: GCA_963789285.1. Classification (GTDB taxonomy): domain Bacteria; phylum Bacteroidota; class Rhodothermia; order Rhodothermales; family Rubricoccaceae; genus Rubrivirga. Next base: position 388,401 of record CAWBJZ010000002.1, on the reverse strand, counting down.
GTCCGCCAGCACCACGTCGATCAAGTTGAGCATCAGCCCGCGGCGCAGGTCGAGGTCGGCGTCCTGGAACTCCAGCAGGCACCGCTCCAGCGGCGGCGGGTCGATGGCCAGGCGGAACACGGACTTGCGGGCCTCGCCCGACAGCCCGCCGAGGTCCAGCGTTTCGAAGATCCGGTCGTCCTCGCTCTCGTCCATGTCGCGGTCGGCGGCGGACATCGCGAACAGGGCGCCGTAGAACGACAGGCGGCGGTCTTCGGACAGGGGGGAGAGGTCGAGGGTGGCGGTGGTGGGCATGGACGTGCGGGAGAGGGGGCCGCAAACTACACCACACCCGGGCGGCGCTACGCCGCTCGCGCCTGCCGGCGCACCGGCATCCGGCGGACCGTCGCGGCCTCAGTCTGCGCGAACGCATCGCGCAAATCGCGGACGAGCCCGTCGGCGCACGGCGCGTCCGGGCCCTCGGCGAACCGGCCCTCGACGGACTCCGCGAACCGCGACCAGTCGGTCACCGTCACGCCGGGCCGCAGCTCGACGCCCCGCTCCTGCGCGCCGCGCTGGCGGAGGTGACGCACCAACAGGTCGGTCTCGTCGTCCCACCCGTGCTCGGGCGCCGACGCGCCGCCCAGGTCCAGCCAGGCGCCGACGACGCGCTCGTGCCGCGCCACGGCGACCGCCAGTTGGGGCAGCCGGTGGGCGTGGCGCAGGCGCAGCCCGCGAGACGAGCGGTCGATGCGCGCGCCCCGGCGGCGGCACTCGGCCAGCGTCTGCGCCGCCGTCCACTCCATGCCCGAGGCGGGCAGCGACGGGCGGACGGGCGCGGCGGTGTCGAACTGGAACGAGTACTCGGCCAGGTGCTGGCCCGACCGCGAGCCCGGCTGGCGGTCGTGGGCTTGGAGCGCTTGGGAGAGGACGGCGGAGGCAGACATGAGCGTCGGCGGATGGGTTGCGCTCAAGATGCACGGCGGCGGTGTCAGCCTCGTGTCACAGCGAACCCGCCGACTGGCGGCCGGTCTCAGCGAGCGGGCGAGACGCGCCAGATCACGTTCCCGACGTCGTCGGCCACCAACAGCGCCCCGTCGTCCGCGACCTCGACGCCGACGGGGCGGCCGTACGCCTGCTCCTCGTCGTCGCTCAGGAACCCGGTCAGCACGTCCACCGGTTGCCCGCTCGGCTGGCCGGCGGTGAACGGGACGAAGACGACCTTGTAGCCGCTCTTGGGCTTGCGATTCCACGAGCCGTGCTGGCCGACGAACATCCCCCGGCCCATGCGCGGCAGCGCCGTGCCGCCGGACCACGCCAGGCCTAGCGACGCCGTGTGGGGGCCGAGCGCGTAGTCGGGGACGATGGCCGTCTCGACCAGGTCCGGGCGCGGATCGACGCGCGGATCGACCGTGTCGCCGTAGTAGCTGTAGGGCCACCCGTAGAACCCGTCCTCGCGCACCGACGTCATGTAGTCCGGCACCAGGTCGGAGCCCAGTTCGTCGCGCTCGTTGACGGCCGTCCACAGCATCCCGGTCTCGGGCTCGTAGGCCATCCCGACGGGGTTGCGCAGCCCGCTGGCGAAGACCCGCGTCGCGCCGCTGGCGACGTCCACCTCCCAGATCGCCGCCCTCCCGACCTCCTCGTCCAGCCCGTGCTCGCCGACGTTGCTCGCCGAGCCCACGGACACGTAGAGCTTGGTCCCGTCCGCGCTGGCGACGACGTTGCGGGTCCAGTGCTGGTTGTACGTCCCGGCCGGAAGCTCGGTGACCGTCTCCGCCGCGGCCGCGATCTCGGTATCGCCTTCGCGGTAGGGGAAGCGCACCAAGGACCCGCTGTTGGCGACGTACAGCCAGTCGCCCACGAGCACCATGCCGAATGGGGACGCCAGTCCTTCCAAGAACGCGGTCTGGACGTCGGCCCGGCCGTCGCCGTCGGTGTCGCGGAGCAGCGTGATCCGGTCGGCGCTGGGGACGCCGGCGCCGGCCTTTTTGAAGAAGTAGGCGCGGGTGCGGCCGATCAGCCCCTTGGTCCCGGCCTCGGGCGGCTTGTTGGACTCGGCCACCAGGACGTCGCCGTTGGGCAGCTCGTAGAGCCAGCGCGGGTGGTCCAGGCCGGTCGCGAACGCCTGGACCTCCAGCCCCCGGGCGGCGCGCGGCATCCGCCCGTCCGGCCAAGGCTCGGCGTCGGCGATGTTGACGGTGGGTACGAGGGATCGGTTGGGCTCGGGGATCTCAGGGTTCGGCCCGGTCCCGTCGGCGACCGCCAGCCGGGCGGTGTCGCCGCAGCCGCTGGCGACCAGGACGGCCAAGAGGAGGGCGAGGCGGGGGAGGGGCGGCATCGGCTCTCGGTGAAGGGGCGCGTTGGACCGTCCGAACGGGTCGCGGGTCCCTGCCGCGGGGTCTTCGCAATGCGTCGGCCCGGGGCTGGCGATCCCGCCCAGACGCTCCGCCAGTCGCCGAAGGCGCTCGGTGCCGCGTCGTCGGCGTAGACTCCTCCCCATGTCCTCCCCCCAACCCCGGAACCCCCTCCACGGCGTCACGCTCAAGCGCATCGTGACGAGCTTAGTCGAGCACTTCGGGTGGGACCGGCTGGGGGAGGAGGTCCGCATCCGCTGCTTCACGCACGACCCGAGCGTGAACTCCAGCCTGCGCTTTTTGCGCAGGACGCCGTGGGCGCGCGAGAAGGTGGAGAGCCTGTACCTCTACATGCTCCGCGAGCAGGCGCGGCAGCGGCGCGCGGACGCGTCCCCGTAGACGGGGCACGAGGAGCGATCAGGCCGAGGCCGCGCACCACTGGCGGATCGGCGCGCGCCAGCGGGGGTCTACCCAGACCTCGCCCGCCGCCCGTCGTGAAGATCGCCGTCATCGCCCACTCCCGGTTCCCCATCGCGGAGCCCTTCGCCGGGGGGTTGGAGATGATCACGTTCCAACTCGTCCGCGACCTGGTCCAGCGCGGCCACGCGGTCGACCTCTACGCCCACGCCGACTCCAGCCCGTCGCTCCCCTTGATCCCCATGCGCCAGGAGCGCGCCGTGCTCGCCGACGTCGGCCCAGACGCGGTCCGCGACTCCGGGATGAGCGACCACGCGTTCGTGCAGACCGTGATCTACCTCGACGTGATGGCCCGGGTCATGAACGGGGGGTACGACGTCGTCCACAACCACTCGCTCCACCACGTCCCTATCGCCGTCGGCGACGCCCTGGGCGCGCGCTTCGTCACCTCGATCCACTCGCTGGCAGAGCCCTACCTCCGACTCGGTTTCGGCGCCCTGCCCGCCGTCCGCCAGACCGTCACGACGGTGAGCGACCACCAGCGGTCGCACTTGGCCGAGATCGTCTCCGTAGACCGGACGATCCACAACGGCATCGACCTGTCGCGGTGGACGCCCAGCGACGACGCGCCCCAAGACCACTGCTTCTGGATGGGGCGGCTGTGTCCTGAGAAGGCGCCGCACCACGCCATCCAGGCCTGCCTCCGGTCCGGCGACCGGCTGCTGCTGGCGGGGCCGGTCAGCGACCCGGACTACGTCGATGCGTTCGTCCGGCCCCACCTCGACCACGACCGCATCGAGTACCTCGGCCACCTGACGCACGACGAGATCGCGCCGCGTTTGCAGAGGGCGAGGGCCTACGTGTTCACCAGCGTGTGGCAGGAGCCCTACGGCCTGACGCTGGCTGAGGCGTTGGCGTGCGGCACGCCGGTCGTGGCCTACGACGTCGGCGCCGCGCCGGAGATCGTGACGCCGGAGACAGGCGTCTTGGTGCCCGAGGGGGACGTCGCGGCGCTGGCGGAAGCGCTCGGCACCGCGCGCGGCATCGACCGCCGCGCCTGCCGCCAGCGCGCCGAAGCGGCGTGCTCGTCGGAGACGATGACCGACGCCTACCTCGCCCTGTACGACGAGGTGTCGGGCGCGGCGACGCCTTAGACCGGCCGGGCGGCTGGGCCGTCCGCTCCCGCCGCGTCCATCATCGAGGAGCCCTACAGCGCCGCTCGGACGGCCGCCACCAGCTCGCGGTCGTGGTCGAGGTGGCCGGAGGCGACGTGCTCGAAGAACGCCTCCATCCGGCCTAGGGCGCTGGGCCACTGCCGGCGCTCGACGTCGGAGAGGTCATGGCTGGCGGCGTGGTCAAGCGCGAGGTAGAGCGACATCCGGTAGCTGTCGGCCGTGAGCGCGCGGTAGACCGCCTGACGCTCGGCGTCGCGCGGCTCCTTAGAGATGTCCCACCCGTACCCGTGGAAGTTCGAGTACCGGAGCTCGTAGGCGCCGCGGCGGTCCGCCAGTACGGGGTCGTAGTTCTGGACCACCAGCTTCTTGGTGACCACGACCGCGGCGTGTGTCGCGTACCCGCTCTGGTCCGAAGTCCCGTCGGGCGTCCTGCTGGCCACGAAGTCCTTGCGCAGGAAGTCGGTGAAGTACTCCGCCGACTTGGTCGAGTTGGAGCCGTGCGTCCGCTGCAAGCCCTGGTCGAACTGCCAGCCGGCCCAGAACCACGCGATCTTGACCCGGCGCATCTCCTCGTCGAACCCGTTGCCGACGCGGTCGATCACCCCGTCCGGGAGCTCAACGTCGCCGCTCTTGTGGACACGCGCGAAGTCGCCCACCATCCAGACCGGGTTCGGTCCCTTGTCCCTCGTCATCTCGGACGGCAGCCAGGCCGACGACGGGCGGCCCTCCCACATCGAGCCCCGAGTCACCTCGCGCCGGAACAGGTGCTGGGCCACCAGGACGGACTCGTACTTGTGGGCCATGAACCGCTCGCCGTTGCCGCCGAACCCGCTCGACGTGAGCCGCGAGCTCTGGTCGATCAGCTCGAACAGGCGGGCGTCCGTCGGGTCCGCGAGGTAGGCGTCGTGGAGCGCGTGGAGTTGGTCGCGCGCGCCCTCGTCGACGGGGAGGCGGGCGAGGTCGGGCAGCCAGTCGGCGATGGAGGCGTCGCCGCGGTGGGGGTCCTCGCTCCAGCGGTTCAAGGCGATCCCGATGGGCAACTCGCGGACGTCGAGGGCCAGCCAGCGGTCGCGCGCCGCCCGGGCCTCGCCGGGCGTGGTCACCGGCCGGGGGAAGAGGGCCTGGACCTCGGTCTGGCGGCCGAACGCGAGGTCGCGAGCGGCGACCGTAGCGCCCGGCAGGACCTCGCCGCCGGGCTGGAGCGGGCGGCTGTGCAGCGGCGCCTTGGGCGCGATCCCGTCGCGCTGGCGGAGCGCGTGGACGAGCGCGACGATGCGGTCGGCGTGCTCGTCGGACAAGTGGGGCTCGACGCGGCGGCGCAACGTGGCATCGTCGAAGTCGAAGTACGCCAGGTCGTAGCCGTCCGGCGCGTGGCAGCTCGCGCACGACGCGCCGTTCTGGATCGCGCCCGGTGCTCGGAACGACGCGATCCCGTCGGCGATCACCCGGGCTTGGCTCGGCGAGCCCGGCCCGGGGTCGACGACGGGCGTCGATCCAGCGACGTCGGCGCTGTCGCAGCCGACGAGGGCCGCCAGTAGCAGGAGGGGTAGGAGCAGTCGCATCGGCACGGGAAAGGCTGAGGCGAGTATCGCCGCGCCGCCCGCACGATGCGTTCAGGGCCGGAGGATGGAACGGTCCGGGAAGCCGGAGGGGTGGCTCGGTCGGTCGCGGAGGCTGTCTTGCCTACCCCTCGCCTTCGAGCACGACCGACCGCGCGCCGATCAGCTTGTTCAGCCCCTTCATCAGGTCCGGCGTCAGGTCCACGACCGCCGTCCGCGCGTGCATCCGGACGGGTCGGGGCAGCTGGCGGCTGGTGAGCTCGAAGTAGACCTTGGTCGAGCCGGGGTGCTGGCCGCACAGCGCCTTGAGCGACGCCACGTCGTCTTGGGTCGTCACGTCGACGTCGATCTTGAGCGTCAGCGCCTTGACCAACTGCTCGCGCACGCGCCACATGGGCAGGATGTCCTTGGCGACCAGCTTGAGGTCGCCGCGCGAGGTCTCGGCCTTGCCGCGCACCATCATCACCTCGTCCAGCGTGATCAAGTGCCCGCACTTTTCTAGCGTCTGGGCGAAGAGCACGACCTCGGCCTGGCCCGTCGTGTCCTCGACGGTCACGAACGCGATGGGGCGGCCCGACTTCGTCGTGCGGCGCGTGATCTCGGTCACGATGCCGATCGCCGTCTGGTCCGACTCGTGCATGATGTGCTCGGTGTTGCCCATCTGCACCGACGCGAACGCGCCGACCTCGGCCGCGAAGTCGTCGAGGGGATGACCGGACACGTAAAAACCCATCAGGTCGCGCTCGTAGCGCAGCGTCTCGCCCTTGGTCCACGGCTCGGCGTGGGGGAGGGCCGGCACGAACGACGAGCCGGTGTCGCCGCCGGCGCCGAAGAGCGACGACTGGCCGGCGGCCTTGTCGGCCTGCTGCTTCTGGGCGTAGGTCCAGGCCAGGTCCACGCCGTCGACGAACTGGCGGCGGTGGCCGTCGAAGGCGTCGAGCGCGCCCGAGGCCGCGAGGGCTTCGATGGTCTTCTTGCCGACCGTCCTGAGGTCGAGGTCCTTGCACAGCGCGAACAGGTCGTCGAAGGCGCCCTGGGCGTCGGTGCGGGCCTCCACCAAGGCTTCGATGGCCCCCAGCCCGACGCCCTTGATCGCGCCCAGCCCGAAGCGGATGCGGCCGTGCTCGACGGTGAACTTGGCCTCGGAGCGGTTCACGCACGGCGGCAGAATCTCGATGCCGGCCACGCGCGTGGCGTCGAGCGCGACCGCCAGCTTGTCGCTGGCGGCCATCTCGGTCGTGAGCACGGCCGCCATGAACTCGGCGGGGTAGTGCGCCTTGAGGTAGGCCGTGTGGTAGGCGACGACGGAGTAAGCGGCCGAGTGGCTGTTGTGGGAGACGATCCCATTCGCGATGAAGTTGAGCGGGCCGTTCGGAGCCATCTCCACGTCGTAGGTCATCGCTTGCCCACAGGGCTCGATGCTGGCGATGGGGTCCCCGTTCTCGGCGTGCTCCAGCGCCAGGTGCTTGGCGACGATGGGGCGGAAGTCCTCGGGCGTGACGACCACGAACGGCAGGTCGCCGTACTTGTCGGCGAAGTAGGCGTGGGTCCGGTCCATGCCGTCCATCTCCCAGTAGACGCCGTCGAAGTAGAAGTCGCAGACGCGGCCGTTGGCGAGCACCTTGTGCATCTCGAACGTGACGCCGTTCTCGGCCAGCCACTCACACATGTCGCGCTCGGGCTGGCTGGCGCACCACATGCCATTCGAGGCGATGGAGCACGTCCCGAAGCCCGGCCCGGTGTCGTAGGTCGCCCTCGTGCTGGCGATGGTGCGCTTCATCTGCGCTTGCCGCCACTCCGGGTCGTTGGCGTGCAGCCAGCGGATGCGGTCGTGCATGGCGGCGACGCCGTTCCTCGTCAGGTCCGGGTGCTCCTCGTGCATCCGCCGCATGTGCGCGGCCTTCTCTTCCTGTGGCCGCGCGGCTTGGTAGGCCGCGACGCGCCTCGACACGCGAGCGCGTTGGGCGGGGCGTTTGTTGAGGCGCGTCATGTTGGCCCGTCGCGCTTGCCGCTGCGCGTCGGTCACACGCCGAGGCTCCGTCATCAACTCCGTGCCGACGGACATCTCCTCAACGGCGAGGTAGCCCTCCGTCGTAAGCAAGCGGTGCTCGGCTGTGACCTTGATGACGCGGCCCGACTCCGTGGTCACCTTCAAGAGCGGCTTCTTGCCCGTCTTGACGATGCGGGACACTCCGTGAGGGCGGATCTCGCCGTCTGGCCACATCGCCATCAACTCTCGAGGCTGCTGGCGGTAGGCGGCGGCGAGGGTGGTCTTGGTTCCGTCCGCCAGTCGGACCTTCGTCTGGGCGTGGGCGCACTTGTTGAATCCGTATCCAGCGAACTTCGCCATCATGTCGAAGACCTCGTTGGCCTTCGCCTCCGTCACGCCCTTCTCCCGAGCGCCGTCCACGAACGTCACACGCTGCTTGTCCATCTCGGACTGCTTCTTCTTGCCCATCGCGCGCCGCAAGAGATCGGCGCCGCCCAGGGTGTAGCCGCCCATGACTTGGGCCATCTGCATGACCTGCTCCTGGTAGACCGGGATGCCGTAGGTCGGCGCCAGGATGCCCTCCAGCATCGGGTGCGGGTACTCCACGACCTCCTTGCCGTGCTTGCGGTCGATGTAGCTCGGGATCAAGTCCATCGGGCCGGGCCGGTAGAGCGCGTTCATCGCGATCAGGTCGTCGATGGACGTCGGCTTCAGCTTGCGCATCCACTCGCGCATGCCGGACGACTCGAACTGGAAGATCGAGACGGTGTCGCCCTTTTGGAAGAGCCGGTACGTGTCGGCGTCGTCCAAGGGCAGGCTGTCGAGGTCGATCTCGACGCCGTGGTTCTCTTGGATGAGCGCCAGCGCGTCGTCCAGGATCGTCAGGGTCTTAAGGCCCAAGAAGTCCATCTTCAGGAGCCCGAACTCCTCGATGTACTTCCCGTCGTACTGCGTGACCACGGCGTCGCCGGCGCCGCCCTTGCCGCGCTGGATCGAGACCGGGACGTACTGGCTGACGTCGCCGGGCGCGATGATGACGCCGGCCGCGTGGACGCCGGTGTGCCGCGCCGAGCCCTCCAGCACCGTCGCGTAGTGCATGAGCTTGCGGATGCTCGGGTCCGGGTCGTCGTAGAGCTTGGCGAACTCGCCGACCTGCTCCTTGGCGTCCGCCAGCGAGACCTTGACGCCGTCGGGGATCAGCTTGGCGATGCGGTCGGCCTCGGTCAGCGGCACGCCCATCACGCGGGACACGTCGCGGATGACCGACTTCGAGCCCATCGTCCCGAACGTCACGATCTGGCACACCGACTCGCGCCCGTACTTCTCGACGACGTAGTCGATCACCTTGCCCCGCCCCCGGTCGTCGAAGTCGATGTCGATGTCGGGCATCGACACGCGCTCAGGGTTCAGGAAGCGCTCGAAGAGCAGGTCGTACTCCAGCGGGTCGATGTTGGTGATCCCCAAGCAGTACGCGACGGCGCTGCCGGCGGCCGACCCACGCCCCGGCCCGACTGACACGCCCAGGTTGCGAGCCGCCGTCGTAAAGTCCTGAGTAATCAAAAAATAGCCGTCGAAGCCCATCGACCCGATCACGCCCAGCTCCAGGTCCAGCCGCTCGCGGATGACCTCGGAGATCTCGGGCCAGCGCTTTTTGGCGCCCTCGTACGTCAGGTGGCGGAGGAAGGCGCCGGTGTCGTCGTTGAACTCGGCCGGGATGGGGAAGTGCGGCATCAGCAGGTTCCCCATCGGGATGTCCAGCTTGCACTTGTCCGCGATCTCCAGGCTGGCATCGAGCGCCGCGTCCACGGCCGCCTCGTTCTTGAACACGCCGTCCTTGACGCTCGACCCGAACGCGAGCCGCATCTCGTCGGCGGTTTTGAGGTAGAACTGGTCGTTCTCGAACCGCATCCGGTTCGGGTCGTGGAGGTCCTTGCCCGTCTGCAAGCACAGCAGGACGTCCTGAGCCTCGGCGTCGAGCTGGTCGACGTAGTGGACGTCGTTGCTTGCGACCACCTTGACGCCGTACTTGTCGGCCCACTTCATCAGGACCGCGTTGCAGGTCCGCTGGTCGGGGATGGCGTGGTCCTGGACCTCGATGTAGTAGTCGTCGCCGAAGATGTCGAGGTAGTCGCGGAAGACCTCCTCGGCCTCCGCCTCGCTCTTCTTAAGGATCGTCTGGAGCACCTCGCCCTGCAAGCAGCACGTGGTCGCGACCAGCCCCTCGCTGTACTGGCGGAGCGTGTCGCGGTCGATGCGCGGCTTGTAGTAGAACCCGTCGGTGTAGCTCAAGCTGGAGAGCTTGATCAGGTTCTTGTAGCCGGTCAGGTCCTTCGCCAGCAGGACCTGGTGGTACCGCGTCCGGTCGCTGCTCTCGCCCATGCCGGACGGCGTGACGTAGAACTCGCACCCGATGATGGGCTGGACGCCGGCGCGCTTGGCCTTGGTAAAAAACTCCGGGACGCCGTGGAGATTCCCGTGGTCGGTGATCGCGACGGCGCTGTGCCCCATCTCGGCCACGCGCCCGATCAGGCGGTCGATCTGGGCCGCCCCATCCAGCAGCGAGTACTGGGTGTGGCAGTGGAGGTGGGCGAAGTCGGGCATCGTGCGATCTCAAGCGGGGGGGCCGCAAGGTCGCAGGACCCGGCCGCCGGCGGCAAGCCGTGTGGACAAGTCGCGCCGGACTGGCGGGCGTCCCAGCCCTGGCGTCGGACCCAGCGCGCAACCCGCCGCGCTCCCGAGGAGCCTCCGCGCGTGGCCGACGGCAACCGCCAGTGGAGCCGCGCTACAGCTCCTCGACCGACTCCACCATGCAGTCGAGCACCAGCCAGAACGTCCCGCCGGCCAGCGTCCCGCCCCGGAACGACCCCTCGCCGACCAGCCGCAGCACGTCGTCGCCGTCGTCGAGCGGGTCGCCCTCGGCCGAGACCTCGGGCGTCTCGACGCGGTCGTCGGAGGCCAGCGTCATCGTGACGTCGGAGTCGCGCGCGAGCATCGACTTCGGCGCGATGTGCAGCTCAGACCGGACCGCGATGTGGCCCGTCGCGTCGTCGAACGTGCCCTCGGGCTGGCCCACCAGCTCGACGGACGCCTTGATCTTGCCGAGCTTGGTCGCCACGCGGTCCGAGACCGTCGGGAAGTCGGTGATCTGAACGGTGCCGGCTTGGCGGTCCACCGCGGCCTCGGCCTCCAGCGGACCGGCGTCGACCTGCTGGCGGCCCCCCTTCAGGATCGGGTGCTGGATCACGGAGCGGACCGAGACCGCCAGTCGGGCGGTAAAGCGCGGGGGGAGGGGGTTGGGCAGCATCGGGTCGGGGCAAAAGGAAGCCCGCCGGCCTTACGGGGCCAGCGGGCTTTGTTAGGTGGACGTGGGACGGCACGTCGGTCACCTGCCGTAAGTAACCGCTTTCATGGCGTCGGTAGTTCCTCTCCGCACATCTTTTGCACCGCCTTTAGGGATCTCTCGTGGGTTCCCCTATGGAAAACAACGGCTAACGCCCCGTAGTCCAAGCGATCCGGTCGCCGGGCACCAGCCCGATCCGCCGCGAGACGCCCGCCTCGACCTCGACCACGAACTGGGCCGGGCCGTCGGAATAGACGTTGTCCAGGCTGAACGGCGTCGTGGATTCGGCGACGTTGACCAGCGTCGAGTCGGCGCGGTAGAACTGGATGTCGAGCGAGCGCGGCGTGTTCATCATGTAGAAGGCGCGGTCCTGCTCGTCGGGGAAGACGAACAGCATCCCGGTGTCTGGGGGGATGACGTCGCGTTGCATGAGCCCCCGCTCGCGCGTGGAGTCGGTGTCGGCCACCTCGATGTCGATGGTCCGGAGCGTGTCTTGGCCGCGGACGAACGACAGCGTGCCGTCGATGCGGAAGGCGATGCCGTCGGTCTCGGGCTCCGTGGACGCCGGAGCGGGGGCCGGGTCGGAGCAGGCGGCGAGCGCCGCGCAACTGGCGATGGCGAGGAGCAGGCGGAAGCGCACGGAGCCAAGCGGTTGGGGAGGGCGAAGCTAGAGGCCCGGGGCCGCGTCGTGCGTGGAGCGTGGGCGGATGCTTAAGCGGACCCCGCGTCTTGCGGGCCTATCCCACCAGCCGGAGCGCGACGGCGTCGGCCACGGCGGCGCCCTCGATGGTTAGGCGGACGCGGTCGGTGGTGACCTCCACCAGCCCCACGTCTTCGAGCGCCGCCAGCGGGGCGCGCTGGTCGGTGAGCAGGTCCACGCCGTAGTCGCGTTCGAGCGCGTCGAGGTCCAGGCCCTCGACGAGCCGGCGCAGGCCGAGCAGGACCGCCTCGTCGGCCAGCTCGTCCGGGCCGATCTGCTCGCGCCAGTCCAGCGGGTCCTGGCCGGAGAGCGCCAGCGCCTGCCAGCGCTTGAGGTGGGCGACGTCGGCCCAGCGCCAGCCCCGGCTCCGGGTCTCGCGCCAGAACGAGTGCGCGCTCGGGCCCAGCCCGATCACGGTCTGGTGCGTCCAGTAGCTCTGGTTGTGGCGGGAGCGGTGGCCGGGGCGGGCGAACGAGGCTACCTCGTAGTGCTCGAAGCCCTGGTCGCCCAGGTAGTCGTGCGTGAACAGGAAGCGCTCGCGCATGGTCTCGTCCGGCTCCGGGACCACGCGGCCCCGGTCTACCAGGTTCTTGAGCGGCGTCCGGTCCTCGACCGACAGCCCGTAGCTGGAGACGTGCGTCGCGCCCAGGCGGACGGCGCGCTGGAGATTGGCGCCCCAGTGCTCGAACGGCTGCTCGGGCACGCCGAAGATGAGGTCGACGGAGACGTCGCCGATCTCGGCGACGGCGGCCTCGACGGCCTCCGCCGCGTCGGCGTCCGAGTGCGCCCGCGTCATGAACGCGAGGTCGTCGGGGAAGAACGACTGTACGCCGACCGACAGCCGCGTCACGCCCAGCGCCCGGGCCGCCCTCAGCCAGTCGCGCCCGTCGGCCCCGACCAGGTCCTCGGGGTTGGCCTCGACGGTCACCTCTTGCAGCGCGCTTACGTCGAAGTGCTCCAGCACCGCGCCGATCACGCCCGCCAGCGCGTCGGGCGACAGCAGCGAGGGCGTGCCCCCGCCGAGGTACACCGTCCGGAGTGGGGCTCGGTCACGGAAAGCGGCGCCTTGGCGCGCGGCCTCGGCCTGGATCGCGCGGACGAACGAGCCCTCGTCGCGCCCGGTCGTGGTGACGTAGAAGTCGCAGTAGACGCAGCGCTGCGAGCAGAAGGGGACGTGGACGTAGAGGCCGGCCAGGGGGGCGGGGGGTGGGGTCTTGAGTTCGACGGGCCTGCCGGCGGGGTTCCTTACGGACAACGCCTCCCAGTGGCACCCCGCTGGACCCTCTTCATTCCCCCAGCGCGATCCAGCGGGGACCCGGCGCGACGGCGCTGAACCGAAGCGCCCCCGGCATTCTACGTTCGACTGGCGGACGGCTTCCGCCAGTGGGACCTTGCGCCTTTCGACCCCCCGCTTCATGTCTGCCTTCACCGACGCCGTTATTGCACGGCAAGAAACCGCCTTGGGCGCGCCGCTCGGCTACCTGCGCACCGTCGCCGACGCCTCGGCGGCCGCGTTCGTCAAGCTCGGCGCCTTCGCCCCGCTGGCGGGCCACCGCAAGGCGATGCCGCCGACCGTCTGGCACCTCGCCCGACTGGCGGCGACCGAGGTCCAGGACTGCGGCACGTGCGTCCAGATCGTCGTCAACCAAGCCAGGGCCGACGGCGTGCCCGCCTCGATCCTGCAGGGCGTCTTGGCCGGCGACGAGACGCGGCTGGATGACGCCGAGCGGTTGGCGCTCCGCTACGGCCGCGCCATCGCCAGTCGAGAGGACGCCCGGACCGTTGTGGGCGAGGTGCGCGACTGGTTTGGGCAAGAGATCCTGGTCGAGCTCGCGCTAGCGGTCGCGACGGCCCAGGTGTTTCCCATCTTGAAGCGCGGGCTGGGACAGGACTTGGCGTGTGCGCTGGTGACCGTCGAGGTGCCCGGCGCGCTCTAACCCGCCCGTTGTGACCCGGGGGCGTCACCGGTCGGGCTAGCTTGTAGCCATGCTGGACTTCGCGCGCCTGGCCGGACAGTTCTCCGACTTCGTCACCTACCGGGTGGACGAGGACCGCGCCCACGCCGACCGCCTGGGCCGTGGCTGCGCCGCTTTGGACGACTGCGGCCCAACTTGGGAAGACCTCCGCGACCAGGCCCAGGCCATCAAGGGCGGGCCGTTGCGCGCCATCCCGACCGGCGCCCCGCACGGCGCGCACGCGTGCGGAGACCGCCCGGCGACCGTCACCGTCGTCGCGACCGACGGGTCCCAGATCTTCCCCGACCGCCACGTCGAGCCGGCGTGCTACCTCCTCAACGTCGGCCGCGTCGCGTTCCACTACGGCACGCTCGACCCCCCGCTGATCCAGGCCGAGCCCACGCTGCGCTACCGCCAGCAGGACTTCTTGGACTTGGCGGAAGACGATTCCCAAGCGTCCCCGCTCGACATGACCGCCGAGGTGGTCTCGGCGCTGCGCGACGAGCTCGAGTTGCGCTGGCTGTTCGACACCGCCGACGCCGAGCGCCGCAGCGGCCGGCCCCTGCTGGCGATGGCCGACGGCACGCTGATCCGCTGGATGCTGCGCGGGATGAAGAACCGTCGGCTGGAGACCCAGCTGCTCTCGCGCTACGTCGCCGAGCTCGACCGCTTCCGCGAGGCCGGCATCCCCGTCTGCTCCTACGTCTCGCGCCCGGGCAACGCCGAAGTCGTCAACCTGCTGCGGCTCCACCTGGGCGAGGACGACTGGTCGACCGAGCCGGACTCGCTGCGCGGGCTGCAGGACCACCACCTGTTCCACGACCGGCTCGAACAGGGCCAGCGCTCGGCGGTCTTCCTGTCGCGCAGCGAGGTGCTGGCGCAGTACGGCGAGCACCGGATCGTGGCGTTCTACGTCCACGTGGGCTCCGAGGTGGGCCGCGTCGAGATGCCGGAGTGGGTGGCGACGCAGCCCGACTGGCTCGACTTGGTCCACGCCGTCGTGCTCGACCAGTGCGAGAAGGGGGGAGGCTACCCCATCATCTTGCAAGAGGCGCACCAGCGCGCGGTCGTGCGGATGCAGGAGAAGGACGTGTTCCACCGCATCCTGGCCCAGACGCTCCGCCAGTCGGGCGGGGCGGTGCCGTCGTACTCGGGCAAGGCGGCGTCGAAGCGGGCGCCCCGGCTGTAGAGGGATCAGGAGGTAGGAATCAGGAGAGGAGCGCTCGGCGTTGGTGCCACCTTGGACAGCTGCTGTTTCCTGATTCCTCTTGCCTGACTCCTCCCCCCACGTCGCCGAAGTCATCGCCAGCAACACGCGCGAGATCGTCGCCGAGGTCTACCGCGACGCTCAAGTGCCCGCGTTCGGGTCCTGGGTCGAGGTCGAGACCGCCGACGGCGTGGTCCTGTACGGGCTGGTGAGCCACGCCGAGATCGGGTCGGTCGAGCCCGGCCGCCAGGCGTCGGCCCTAGGCCCGAGCTACGACCGCGACCGCATCCAGCGCGAGATGCCCCAGATCTTGGAGCTGGTGCGGACCACGTTGCGCGCCCAGATCCTGGCCTTTTGGGATGGGCAGAGCCGGAGGGAGGGGGCGCCCGTCGTGCGGCAAACCGTCCCGCCGCGGCCGGCGGCGCTGCACGACCGCGTGCGGTGCTGCGCACCCGAAGCCGTCGCCCGGCTGGCGGCCCCGTTCGACGTGCTGCGGACGCTGGCGCGGAACCCCGACCCCGCCGTCCCCGCCGACGACCTGCTGGCGGCCGCGCTCCGCAACCTCCGCGACGCGCACGGCGACGACGGCGACGAGATCCTGGTCGAGGCCGGGCGCGCCCTCGCTCGGCTGCTGGACGAGGACCACGAGCGGCTGCAGTCGATCCTGCGCCGGGTGCAAGGATGACACGCGCCTTTGCCGTTATTGCAATGGCATGTTTGTTCGCTGCCTGCCAGTCAGAACCGCCAGCCGAGCCCCCTCCGACGCCAGACGCCGACCGCGTCCGCGCCGACCTCGTCGGCGTCACCTTCGACTTCTACAGCGACGCCGACGGCGACCGCCCGTGGACCATCGGCGCCGACGAGATCCGGTCCGTCGAGGTCGTGGATGCGGCCCGCCGCGAGGGGGGCGCCCGCGTCCGCGCGGCGGTCGTGCTGGCGGCGCCGCAGCGCACCATCCGCGGGGCGCTCGACCTCAGCTACCGCCGCGACAGCACCGACTGGGTCCTGCTCTCGGTCGAGCGCGCCGGCCCCAACTTCGCCGTCGGCGACGCCGGGTTCATCCTGTACGACGTGGCCTGTACGACGTGGCGCGCTGCCGTCGGACTCGCTCCACCCCGACCGCCTGTCGCTCGACGTCATCGCGCGCTTCGAGGGCGGGGAGTGGACCACGCCGCTCGGCTCCGTCCGCGCCCGCATCGGCGCGCTGTTCGACTCCACGATGTCGGACTCCCTGCGCGCGCTCGCCCTGGACCGGCTGGCCGACGGCGTCCGCCAGTCGTGGCTGCCGGCGGGCCGCGAGGTCCGCGTCTGGGCGCCGGGGCGGGCCGCCCGGACCGTCGCCCTCGACAGCGCCGACGTAAGCGTGGACGGCTGCGAGTACGCCGTCGGCTGGGCGCGCGGCACGGCGGACGCGAACGCGCTGGGATCGACGTCGTCGGTGCTGGGCGGCACCCGGGCGCGAGCCCTGACCGGGCGCGAGGCGAGGGCTCTCGATCGACTGGCGGCGGCGCGGCTGGAGGTCCAAGGGCAGGACGGCGGGCGGCTGCGATCGACCGGCGCGCTGGCGGCCGACCTGGACGGCGATGGCTCGGACGAGGTCGTGGGCACGTTCGCCGTCGGCGCGGACACGTTGGCGGCCGCGGCCGGGATCGTCGTCGCGGCCCGGATGACCTCCGACGGCGCCCGGCTGCTGTTCGAGCGCGTTCCGGACTACGCCCAGGGCCGGAGCGTCTTCTCGCTCGTCGGCGTCACCGACCTCGACGCCGATGGCGCGGCCGAGGTCGTCCTGCGCGAGGAGGGCTACGAGGCGTACGGCTACCGCATCGTCACCTGGCGCGCGGGCCGGTTCTTGGACGCGTTCCGAGGCGGCGGCGGGGGGTGCTGAGCCCTAGAAGATGACGCCGGCCCGTACCGACAGCACCGGGACCACGCTGTCCTCCCCGAACACGACCGAGGGGTCGGCCTCGACGAAGAACGACGCCTCGTTGAGCGGGATCGCCAGCCCGGCGCCGGCGTGGATCGACGGGCCGCCGCCGCCGCCGGTGATGGGGAGGAAGCCGCCGAAGCCGGCCAGGACGTAGCGCGCCGAGCCCTGGCTGGGCAGCGTCACGATCAGCGAGGTCTGGGGGTTGAGCACGTAGTCGGCGTCGGACGTGCCGCTGAACAGGTGCGCCGCGATCCCCAGGCTGGCGGCGACCGAGACGTCGGCGTTGACGGGGAGCGCGACGCGGCCCCGCACCCCGAGCGACGGCCCGTCCGGGACGACGTCGCCGTAGAACGCCGTCGCGACGTCGAAGCCGACGCCGTACCGGGGCGGGGACGCGCGCTGGGCCGAGGCGCTGGCGGAGACGACGAGGAGCAGCGCGAGGGCACGCATGGGCAAGAGGGGCGCGAGGGGCGCGTTGTACTTTGGAGCACGGCGCCGCGTAGGCGCCACGTCCCCCCAAAGTAGCGTTCCCGCCCGATGCCCGACGTCACCCACCCCCCCCACCTCGGCGACGGCGCCGCCCAGATCGACGTCCAGGACGACGGCCAGTCCGGCGACCCCGGCGCGTTCCGCGGGCTCGGCTTCACGCCCGACGGCGTCACGAATGGCACCTACGACCCGGCGGCGTTCCAAGGCCTGGACTTCTACCGCATCGACGACCTGCTGACGGACGACGAGAAGGCGCACCGCGACCGCGTCCGCGCCTACGTCACGTCCGAGGTGCTGCCCGTCATCGAGCAGCACGCCCAGGCGCTGACGTTCCCGATGGACATCGCCCGAGGCTTCGCGGACCTCGGCGTGATCGGGCCGACGATCCCGGCCGAGTACGGCGGGCTCGGCGCCTCGTCGGTCACCTACGGCCTGATGATGCAGGAGGTCGAGCGCGCCGACAGCGGGCTGCGGTCGTTCTGCTCCGTGATGGGATCCCTGGTGATGTACCCCATCTGGGCCTACGGCTCGGAGGAGCAAAAGCAGCGCTGGCTGCCCCGGCTGGCGAAGGCCGAGGCCATCGGGTGCTTCGCCTTGACCGAGCCCAACGTCGGGTCGGACCCGGGCGCGATGGAGACGCGCGCCGTCCGGGACGGCGACGAGTACGTAATCACGGGCCACAAGCGCTGGAGCACGAACGCGTCCTTGGCCGACGTCGCCGTCGTGTGGGCCAAGGACGACGCCGGCGACGTGCGCGGCTTCCTGGTCGAGACCGACTTGGCGGGCGTCTCGACGCCCCGCATCATGGACAAGTGGTCGCTGCGCGCGGCCGTGACCTCGGAGGTGGTGCTGGACGAGGTCCGCGTGCCGGCCTCCGCCATGCTGCCCAACGTCAAGGGGCTGAAGGGCCCGCTGTCGTGCCTGACCCAGGCCCGCTACGGGATCTCGTGGGGCGTGCTCGGCGCGGCGATGGCGTGCTACGACGCCGCCGTCCAGCACGCGACCACGCGCCAGCAGTTCGGCCGGCCCATCGGCCAGTTCCAGCTCGTCCAGAACCACCTCGCCGACATGCTGGCGGACCTGACCAAGGCCCAACTCGTCGGCTGGCGGCTGGGGCGGATGAAGGACGAGGGGACCATGCGGCCCCCGCACGTCTCGCTCGCCAAGCGCGACAACGTCCGCACGGCGCTCGCGGTCTGCCGCCAGGCCCGCCAGTTGTTGGGCGGCAACGGGATCCTGGGCACCTACCCCGTCATGCGCCACATGGCGAACCTGGAGTCGGTGGTCACCTACGAGGGGACCGACGAGGTCCACACCTTGGTGCTGGGGCTGGAGGCGACGGGCCTGAGCGCGTTCAGCTGAGTCCCGCCGGCGGCCGCCTCCGCCAGTCAGAGGTGCGAATCGTCGGGCGGACTAGTTTAGACGGGAGACCCCCTCCCGCCTGATGTTCCGTTTCGCTACTCTTTTCGTCCTGCTAGCCGCCTCGGCGTCGGCGCAGACCTACTCCGGCCAGCTGGCGGACGGCGACGGCCAGCTCAACTCCGGCGAGTTCTCCGACGAGTACGTCGTCGTCGCGGAGGCGGGGGAGGTGGTCCGGGCGGTCGTCACCTCCCAAGCGTTCGACACCTACGTCATCTTGAAGACGGACGCGGGCCAGCAGGCCGAGGACGACGACTGCACCGACGGCGAGACCTCGCGCTCGTGCGCCGAACTGGTGATCGAGGAGGCCGGCGAGGTCCGGGTCCTGGTCACGTCGTTCCGGCCGGGTGAGACGGGGGCGTACGACGTCGCGATCACGGCTGCTTCGGCTCCTGGCGCCCCTGCTCGGCCCGTGACCGTGACGACCCTGGCGTTGGCCGACGGCGACAGCCAGTTGCAGACCGGCGAGTTCTACGACCAGGCGGTCGTGACGTTGGCGCGGGGCGAGCGGCGGCGCATCGCGATGCGGTCCGACGCGCTCAACTCGTACCTCATCGCCACCGGGCCCGGCGACGCCCGCGTCGAGAACGACGATTGCAGCGATGGCAGCACTGACGCGTGCCTAACCCTGGTGGCGGACGAGCCCGGCGAGTGGCGGATCGTGGCGACCAGCCGCGAGGTCGGCGAGCGCGGTCTGTACACCCTTGACCTCGACGCCGTCGATCGGTAGCGTTCGTGTGCCGCGCCTCCCGGCCCACCGCGTAACCGGAGACGCCCCGGCCCGTAGCCAGCCCTTCCTGCACCACCCCTCGACTGCTATGGGACCCGAAGAGATGTTCGCCATGTTCGCCCTCTTCGTCGGCCTCCCGTGGGCGGTGTTCTCGGGGATCGCGAAGGTCAAGGCAGCGGGGTCGTCGAGAGAGGGGGAGAGCCTGCGCAAGAGCGAGCTAGAGGCCCTGATCCAGGAAGCGGTCGCGGAGGCCGTCGAGCCGTTTCAGCGCCGGATCGAGACGCTGGAGGCCATCGCCACCGACGAGGACGCCGGCCAGCGCCGGATCGACGCCGCCGTGCTGGCGGACGCTCTCGGGTCCGACCTGGAGGGGAATGAGCCCGCCTCCGTCCGGCGTCGCGCGCGACTCTAGTGCCGTCGGTCCGTCCGGCGCATGACGACGCGTTCTGGGACGCCCTGGCGGCGCGCGACTGGCGGCGCGTGCGCTGGCGGCAGTCGCGCTCGCCGGAGGCTCCGCCCGAGGGCGCGCGGTGCCTGGCGTACGGCCGCCCGATCCACCGCCAAGGCACGTACTACGTCCGCCCCGCCTACACCGACGGCGCCGACTGGCTCAGCCAGCAGGCCTACGACGAGATGGTCCGGCGGACGGGCCGCCGCCGGGCGTCGCGCCGGTCGGGGGAGCGCCCGTCGCCTACGCCCTGAGCCACCTAGCCCCAGCCGCCAATGAGCCTCTCGGTCCTGGCCGCCAGTGGGGCAGTCGGGCTCAGTCCGTGTTGCCCCGGCGTCCCAGGCCGAACGGCAAGGGGACGCGGCGCCCGCGCTTGAGCGGGACCTCGGCGCGGTAGACCAGTTGCCCGTTCTCGTCGTACGCCTGGACCTCCGACGACGTCGCGGACATCGAGAACGCCATAAAGCCCGGGATCCGCAGAGCGAACAGCGTGTTCGGCGTCTCGATCACCTCGCGCGTCAGCGAGCCCGCGCCCGAGACGAAGTAGTCGATCGGCGAGCCCTCGGGGCGGTGGTGCTGCAAGTTGTGGTCGTGGCCGGCGACGTACATCTGGACGCCCGTCCGCTCGAAGATGGGCACGAGGGACTCCACCAGCCGGAGGTTGTCGGAGTAGCGGATCGAGCCGACGTAGATCGGGTGGTGGCCGACCACGATCTTCCACGGCGCGTCGGAGGCGGCCAGCGTCTGCTCAATCCATTTCAACTGTTGCTCCGGGTTCCAGACGCCGGTGTCGCTGAACCGCCGCTTGTAGTCCTCGGGGTACGCGAGGGGCGTGGTGTCGATAAAGACGAACAGCACCTCGGTCCCGTCGTCGAGGGGGATGGTCTCGGAGTAGTACTGCGCCGGCAGGTGCCAGCGGTCCGACTGCCGGGTGTATTCGATCTGGGCCGGCACGTCGCCCAGCCAGTCGTGGTTGCCGAGCGTGACGTACCACCGGGACTGGAGCGAGGGCGCGGTGTAGATCGCCTCGTAGGACCGCTCCCACTTGGGGTCCTCCAGCGACGTCACACCGTCGAGGTAGAAGTTGTCGCCGGTCGAGATCGTGAACCGGGACTGGATCTGGTCGCCCACCCGGCCCATCCCCCTGGCCACGTCGGACTGGTTGAAGAACCCGTTCCGCCCCCAGTCGCCCACGACCAGGAAGTTGAACGCGGCCGAGTCGAACGGCGCGACGGCCGCGCTCGCGACCGGGTCGGGCACGCGCTGGCCAACGGGCTGGGGCGTGCCGCAGCCGGCGAGGGCGACGAGTGCGAGGCCGAGGAGGGAGGCGGGGAAACGCATGGCGGAGGATAGGTACGACCGTGCCGCGCCCGTTCGTATCAGCGCGTGAGTTCCAGGAGAGCCCCGACGCCGCACGCGACCCGGAGCCGCCGGCCGTCCCACTCCGACCCCGCGGCTTGGCCGTCCACCGCGACCCGGGCGGGCGCGGCCTCCAGCCCGTGCACCACGACGTCCCACCCGTCCCACTCCGGCCGCCAGTCGCCGCTGGCGGACGGGACGAGCGAGACCGTGGCGCCGTCGTCGCACAAGTCCAGGCGGCACCGCCAGTCGGCGCCGTAGCCGTCGCCGGCGTCGTCGTAGAGCCACGAGGTGTGCTCGCCCGGGGCGAGGTAGACGTGGAGCTCTAGGCGGTCGATGGCCTCGCCGGTGTGCTGGCGGACGGGCGCGAGCGGCACGACGGAGCCGGCGCGCGCGTAGACCGGGATGCGGTCGAGCGGCGTCTGGGTCCAGACCGTCGCCCGGCCGTCCAGGTGCTCGCCCGTCGCGAGGTCGTACCAGCCTCCGGCGTTGTCGGGCAAGTAGATCTCGCGCTCGGACTGGCCCTCTTCGAGAACGGGATGGGCCAGCAGATCGGCGCCGACGTAGAAGCCCAGCGGGCTCGTCGTGCGGATGGTCTCGTCGTCGGGGTGCACGAGTGGCAACGACCGCAGCATCGGGGTGCCGTCGGTCGCGGCCTGCCACAGCGCGGTGTAGAAGACGGGCAGGAGCCGGTACCGGAGCTCGATGGCCTGGCGGCACACGTCCTCGACCTCGTCCCCGAACAGCCACGGCTCCTGGCGCGGCGTGTCGATGGCCGAGTGGTTGCGGAACAGCGGCGTCAGCGCGCCCACCTGGGTCCAGCGCGCCACCAGCTCCCCGGTCGGCGTGCCGACGAACCCGCCCACGTCGGCGCCGACGAACGGCATCCCGGAGACGCCCAGCGACAGGCACGTCTGGACCGCCAGCTTGAGGTGGTCCCAGGTGGCGGAGTTGTCGCCGGTCCACCCGGTCCCGAAGCGCTGGGCGCCGGCGTAGGCGGCGCGCGTGATCGTGAACGGGCGCGTCTCGGGCACGATCTGGCGCAGGCCGTCGAAGGTCGCCCGCTGCATCTGCATCCCGTAGACGTTGTGCGCCTGGGCGTGGTCGCCGCCGCGCCCCTCGAAGTCGTGCCGCGCGTGGTCCGGGATCGTGCCGACGTTCTCCTCGCCGGCCATCGTGCCCTCGACGTGGGCCACGCTGAACAGCGCCGGCTCGTTCATGTCGTTCCAGATCCCATCGACGCCGGCCTCGACCAGCCCGGCGTGCAAGCCGCCCCACCAGTCGCGCACGGCGGGGTTGGTGTAGTCGGGGAAGGCGCAGGTGCCGGGCCACACCTCGCCGTGGATCTCCTCACCGTCGGGGTAGGTGACGTAGGCGCCGAGTTCCTGGCCCTGCGTGTAGACGTCGTACTCGGGGTCGTCGGCCTTGACGCCCGGATCGACGATCACGACCGAGTGGAAGCCGTCGCCCTTGAGGTCCGCCAGCAGGCCGGCGGGGTCGGGGAAGCGCTCGCGGTCCCAGGTGAACACCCGGAAGCCGTCCATGTAGTGGATGTCGAAGTAGAGCGCGTCGCAGGGGATCTCACGCTGGCGGAACTCCCGCGCGACCTCGCGGACCTCGCCCTCGTTCATGTACGAGTACCGGCACTGGTGGTAGCCCAGCGCCCAGCGCGGCATCATCGGCGTCCGGCCCGTCAGCCGGGCGTACGACTGAACGACCCCGAGAGGGGAGGGGGCGGACAGGATGTAGAGGTCGAGGTCCCCGCCGTCGGCGTGCCAGAACAGGCGGTCGGGGGCGTGGGCGCCCAGGTCGAACGTCGCGCGGTAGGAGTTGTCGTAGAACAGGCCGACGGCGGCTTGGGCGCCCTGCTTGAGCACGAACGGGACCGACTTGTACAGCGGGTCGGTGCCGCGCTTGTACTTGAAGGCGTCGGTGTTCCACATCTCCAAGCGACGCCCGCGCCGGTCGAGCGCCAGCGCCTTGTCGCCCAGCCCGAACAGCCGGTCCTGGGGCTGAAGGTGGAGCGAATGCGCGGCGCCCTCCGGCCCGCGCGCGTCGAGCAGCACGGCGCCCGTCTCGGTCTCCGTCACCGTCAGCGCGCCCGACTGGCGGTCGATCTCGGCGGTGAGCGCGGCCGTCCGCGCCACCAGCCGGGCGTCGGTTTCTTCGACGGTCCACTCGCTGGGGCCGGGCCACGTCGCCTCGGGGTCGAGCGCGTACGAGTGCGCGTCGGCGTCGCGGTGCAGGCGCAGGGTGCGGTCGTCGAGCGCGTCCAGGCGCAGCGGCCCGTCCTCAAGCGAGACGACGAGGGTGCCGGTGTCGAGCGTGGTCTCCATGTCTATCGGATCGTGATCGAATCGACGTCGGTGCGCGTCGTGATAGTCAGCCAATGATCGTCCTGTTGGACGGAGGCCTCGGCGGCGCCCAGGTCGTCGGAGCCGTTGACCTCGAGCGTCGGGTTGTCGGGCAGGCCCGCCAGCGGCAGGCGCCACTCGAACTGGCGGTAGCTGAGGGCGCGCTCGCCCTCCCGGCGAACCGTTATTGCAACTCCGTCGCTATCGTCCAGGTCGGTGCGCAACCGGAACCAGTCGTCGGACTCGTGCGCGTAGCTGATCCCGTCGTCGAAGTAGAACGCCGACGTGCCGGCGCCGGGGAAGGCCCACAGCGTCAGCGTCTCGTGGTCCGTCGTCTGCGTCGTCAGCGACGGGGGGTCGAGGGCGGCGACGCCGCCGGCGCGGCCGTACATCGGCAGCGTGTCCAGCGGCGCGGCCACCGACTGGCGGTCGCCGCCGGCGACGTGCTCGCCGGTCCAGACGTCGAACCACCCGCCCGGCACGTCGGGGAAGTAGACCGAGCGTTGGCGCGCGCCCTCCTGGGTGACCGGGCACGCCATCAGCGTCGAGCCCAGGTACATCTGGTCGTCGCAGCCGCGGTGGGTGTTGGGGTCGTCGGGGTGCTCCAGCACCAGCGCCTTCATCGGCGGCTCGGCCGACTCGGTGCAGGCGGCGAAGGCCGAGTAGATCGTCGGCATCAGCCGGTACCGGAGCTTCATGTAGGTCCGGGAGATCGCCTCGGTCTCCTCCCCGAAGCTCCAGGGCTCCTGCTGGTCGGTCGCCTCGTGCGAGTAGTGCGTCCGCATGAACGGGTAGAGCACGCCGGCCTGCATCCAGCGCGCGTAGAGCTCGGGCGTCGGGGTGTCGGCGAAGCCGCCGATGTCGGGGCCGCAGAACGCCAGGCCGGACAGGCTCAGGGATTGGCAGATCTGCAACGACAGCAGCAGGTGGTCCCACGACGACACGTTGTCGCCGGTCCACGCCGCCGCGTACCGCTGGCTGCCCGCGAAGCACGCGCGCGTCAACAGGAACGGCCGCTCGTCGGGACGGAGGTCGCGCAGCCCGTTGTACGTCGCCTGCGCCATCAGCAGCCCGTAGACGTTGTGGGCCTCCAGGTGGTCCGTCGTCGACGAATCGCGGTCGCCGAAGTCGAACCGGACCTCGTCCGGGAAGTCGCGCCCGCCCAGGATGGCCGGCTCGTTCATGTCGTTCCAGAACCCCGACACGCCGGAGTCGAGGTACCGGCCGTGCAGCCCGCCCCACCAGCTCCGCGCCGACGGGTTCGTGAAGTCGGGCCAGTGGACGTCGCCGGGCCAGACGGTGTCGGTGAACTCCGAGCCGTCGGGGTTCTTGCAGAACAGCTGCCGCGTCTTGCCCTGGATGTAGGCGAAGTAGTCGGGGTCGATCTTGACGCCGGGGTCCACGATCGTGACCGTCCGCACGCCCAGCTCCTCCAGGTCGCGGTGCAGCGCCTGGGCGTCGGGGAAGGTCTCGGGGTTCCAGGTGAACACCCGGTACCCGTCCATGTGGCCGATGTCGAGGTGGATGCAGTCGAGCGGCAGGTCGCGGCGCCGGAACTCGTGCGCGATCCAGCGCACGTAGCCCTCGTCGTGGTAGTTCCACCGCGACTGGTGGTAGCCCAGCGACCACTTCGCGGGCATCGGCTTGTGCCCGGTCAAGTCGCAGTAGCGCCGCAGCGGCGTTTTCAGATCGGGCCCGGCGAACACGTAGTAGCGGAGTTCGCCGTCGGTCGCGCCGAACCACCAGTCGTCGGCGGAGTCGGCACCGAGGTCCATCTCGGACTGGTGCGTGTTGTCCAAGAACAGCCCGGCGCCGGTCCACTGGCCGCCGTCACCGCCAGCGGGCGCGTGGACGAGGGAGAACGGGATCGACTTGTAGATCGGGTCCTGCTTGCGGGCGTAGGCGTAGGTGTCGGAGTTCCAGAACGTCAGCTGGTGCCCGGCGCGGTCCAGGTCGAACGTCTTGTCGCCCTGGCCGAAAAAGCGCGTCTCGGGCTCCAGCGCCTTCCAGCAGCGCGTGACCGTCCGGCCGTCGATCTCCGCCCAGCCGGCGCCGGCGGAGTCCTGCAGGAACGGTCGCCCGTCCGCGGTCTCGAACCCGACGCGGCACGGGCTCTTCTGGACGCGGACCGTCATCTCGGGCGTCGCGACCGACCACGACGCGCCGTCGTCGCTCAGCGTGAGGGCCGGCCCGTCCCACGCCTTATCCGGAACGAGCGCGTACGAGAACGGCGTGTCGTCCGCGTCGGCGCCGTGACCCTGGACCGTGAAGTCGCCCGTCGGCGCGAGTCGGACGCGCGCCAAGTCGTCCGCCAGCAGCGAGACGGCCAGCCGGGGGCCGCCGCAGTCGATGACCAGCGTCGAGCCCACGATCTCGGCGCTGGCGGCGTCGCCCAGGAGTGTGAAGCGGTCGTCGGGGACGGACGCGAAGGGGCGGGGCGGGGCGGCGGATGCTCCGGTGTAGGTGCTCATGCGGGGGTGTCTGGGCAGTGGAAGCGCTTACCTCCGCCAATGATACCTACTGCCGGGGACGGCTTCGGCCGGCGAACGGGGGACAATCCGCCAATCCAACTCGGCTTGGTTATCGCCGCCTGCTTCCGCGCTGGCGGAGGGCTCCCGCCAGTCTGAGGACAGCGAGCTCAGAACAGCCCGAGACTATGCCCGGTGGACTTAGAACAGGGTACCCATCTCTTCTTGGAGTCCGCCGGCGGTCTCGGCGACCGGGCCGCCCGCGCGCGCCTTGACGTCGGCGAACAGCTCGTCGCCGTACGTCCGCGTGTGGATGGTTATGGGCATGGGGACGGCGTGGCCGAGCAGGAGCGCCTGCTGTTTCGAGTCCAACGAGGCCAGGATCTGGCGCAGCCCCGACGCGCCCGGCGTGCCGACGAGGGCCGCGGCGATGTCCTTCTCGTCGTTGAGTTGGGCCACCAGCTTGGTGCCGATCTGGCTCAGCACCTCCTCGTCGATGCCCGACGGCCGCTGGTCCACGATCAGGAGCGACACGAAGAACTTCCGCATCTCCCGAGCGATCTTGCCGAACGGCGTCTCGCGCGCCGTCTCCGGCCCCAGGAAGTTGTGCGCCTCCTCGATCGTAATCAAGAGCTGCTGCGGCTTGTCGGCCTCGCGCTTGGTGGACTCGTAGACCTCCATCTTCTTCTCGTACCGCTGGCGGAGGCGGCGCGTGATGACGTTGGCAACGAGTAAGTAGATCAGCAGCGACTTGTAGCGGCCAAACTGGAAGACGACCGAGCGTCCCTGGTCGAGCGCCTCGAACAGCTCCTCGATGGCGTCGCGCTGCCCGGCGCTGGGGCCAGTGTGGAAGAACGGGAGCCCGTCCAAGCGGTCCAGCTTGCGTCGCAGCGCCGACAGCGAGCCCGGATGCGCGCCCGTCTCCTCGGCCATCGTCTCGATCTCGGACGGGTCGGCCTCCAGCAGCGCCGCCAGCCAGCGCTTGCCGTACTTCTTCTTGAGGCCGTAGGTGCTCTCGGTCGCCGTCGCGTTGAGGTTGAGCGTCTCGCGGAGCGGGAGCACGTCCTCGGGCTCGATCTGGTCGGCGTACAAGTGCACCTCGGCGTCGGCCGACTGGTGGCGCGCGCGCAGCGACGCCGGGTCGAGCGTGAACAGCTGGACCTTGGACGGGAAGAGGTCCTTGAGCCCCTGGACGAACGCGCCGGCGCCCTCGCCCTCCTCCTGGCGCACGGCGTAGCCGTACTCGTTGTGCATGTCGAACACCAGCGACGCCGCCCGTCCCGTCGCGATCGTGCCCGCCAGCAGCAGCCGGGTCAGGAAGCTCTTGCCCGTGCCGGTCTTGCCGAAGACGGCGTTCGAGCGCTCCACGAACCGCGCCAGGTCGAGGCAGACCGGCGCGTCCATGCCGATGGGCGTGCCGACGTGGAAAAAACGGTCGCCGCCGTCGGCGGCCTCGCTGCCGAAGACGCGCGCGACGTCGTCGTCTGAGGCCTCGCCGACGGCGGAGAAGTGGGCCGGGATGGTCTTGACCGGCAGCACGGCCTCGTCGATGCCCTGGGGCACCATCAGCTGGGGCCGGAGCGAAACCGTGGCGTACGTGCCCGTCCCTTGGAGCACGCGCCGCAGCAGGTCCTCGTCGGCGCCGGGCGGGCGGAGCAGGATGCCCTCGTTGGCCGCGTCGATCCGGAGGTCGGTGATGAGCGAGAAGAAGTCGTAGCGCTCGCCCTCGATCACGACGAACGTGCCGGCTTTGACGGACTCGACCGACCGCGCGGGGTCGAGCTTCATCTCGACGCCTTTGCCGAGCGAGCCATGCGTCAGGACGCCGGTGCGGGTTCTTTGGGGCATGGGGGTGGGGGAGGCGCCCCCATGCTACGGCCGCCCCGGTGCCACCTCCGCGTCGCCCGACTGGCGGACCGTCTCGGCGATGGCGCGGGGCGTCCGCCAGTGGCTCGGGAGCGACGGGGCCGGGGAAGCGGGGGGCCGCCCGGGAAGGAGCCGGTTGCTCGGCTAGTCGAAATCCGAACAGGACATGTAGTAAAAGCACCTCGGACAGATCCGCTTGCACTTGCGGTCGATGAGTCGCGAGCCGCAGTTGGGGCAGACGTCCCAGTAGAACACGCGCTCCCGTTCACGTTTGCCGTTATTGCAAACCTGGTTTTGACTCTCTTGCATCCCCTGCACACTCTCCGGGAAGGGGAGTCCCGGAAGCGGGGGAGCGGGGCGCCGGGACGGGTTCACGACAGCGAGGTGATGACCTGGCCGGACTCCGCCGCCTGGCGCATCGCGGCCACCAATCCATCGAAGTCCGGCCAGTCCTCGCGCTGGAACGACTCCACGGAGTCCCCAATCCCGACCGTCAGCTCGCCGTGCGCCAGCCGGGCCGACGACACGAACGCCGGGCGCGGCTCGATCGGCTCCGACGCCGCCTCCCACATCGACTGCACCGCCGCGCTCGCGCCGACGATCTCGACCTGGGCCGGCGTCCTCAGCACGCGGTTCTGCCCGACGGCCGCAGCCACGACGTACGAGATCGCCGCGCCGGTCACGAACGGCCACAAGATGCTCTGCCCCTGGAGCGCCGCCGCCAGCCCGACCGTCATCACGGCCAGCAGCGCCAGCGCGACGGGCCGGGCCTGCGCCTGGACGGCGAGCCAGGCCCGGGACACGTCGCCGGGGTGGTGGACGCTCCGGAAGGTCACCGAGTGGGGGGTTGGGGATGGGGGCTACCGTTGGCGAGCCTCGCGCTCGACTGGCGGGTACTGCCCGGCGCGTCGTTCTTGCCGTCGGTCACCCAACGGCGGGATGCTGACGGGAGGAACTCGTCGAAAGCTACGGAGACGCCGGCGGCGGCGATCCTGGGATCCGAAGCTCAGCGCTGGTCTGCAGCGGCACGTCTGCCGCCGCTCGGCCGTGCCGCCAGCAGGTCTACGCCCCCGACGTCAACCGCTCGAACGTCTCGGCGAACTGGCGAGCGTCGTCGGGGGCGAACTGGCGGTAGACCGAGTCCGGCCCGGCGTCGGAGTCCTCGAACACGTCCTGCCCCTCGCCCGCCGTCTCTATCCACAGTCGGCCGTCCTCGTATCGGACCGACGTGACGTCCGCGAGCGGGACTTGGACGGAGTAGCCTCCGAGCGCATTGACGGCGTCCATCACCGCCCCGGCCAACGGGCCGGCCTCGTCGGCGGCGTCGGTGTATCGGAAGAAGAGGACCTGGTCGGTGAGCCCGAGCTCGGCGTCGTCGGCTTCGGTCTGGATCACGAGCTGCTCGGCGCCGGGAGGGGCTTGGCCAAGGTCGGCTTCGGCTCCGGTCTCGGCAGGTGCGGCTTCAGAAGCCGTCTCGGCAGGCTCGGACAAGCAAGCCGAAAGGACGGCGACGAGGGCGAGCAGGGAGAGTGGCTTCACGGCGCTGGGGGCAGGCGACGAGGCAGGATAGGAGACGTGCAAGTAGGGCACGGCCTGAAGTCCCGGGGCCTACCCGTCAGCGTCGAGGAACGGGTAGTGGAAGTGCGTGGCCGGCACGAACGTCTCCTTGATCGAGCGCAGGCTGGCCCACCGCAGCAGGTTGAGCTTGGAGCCGGCCTTGTCGTTCGTGCCCGACCCGCGCGCGCCGCCAAACGGCTGCTGCCCAACGACCGCGCCGGTCGGCTTGTCGTTGAGGTAGAAGTTGCCGGCCGCGTCCGCCAGTCGGTCGGTCGCCCGAGCGAGCACCTGGCGGTCCTGGCTGAAGACAGCGCCGGTCAGGGCATAGGGGCTCGTCTGGTCCACCAGCGTCAGCAGGTCGTCGAACGACCGGTCGGAGACGTGGACCGAGGCGACCGGGCCGAAGATCTCCTGCTCCATCGTCTCGTAGGCCGGGTCGTCGGCGACCAGGACGGTCGGGTCGATGAAGTAGCCGTTGTCGCCGCGGCACTCGCCGCCGAACGCCACCTCGACGCCGTCCGACGCCTTGGCTCGGTCGATGTAGCCGCTGATCTTGTCGAACGACTTCTGGTCGATGACCGCGTTGACGAAGTTCGAGAAGTCCTCCGGCGGGCCGACGGTGATCTCCGCCAACTGGCTTTCGAGCGACTGGCGGACGGCGGGCCACAGCGAGTCCTGGACGTAGACCCGGCTCGCGGCCGAGCACTTCTGGCCCTGGTACTCGAACGCGCCGCGGACGATGGCCGTCGCGACCGCGTTGGGGTTGGCGGACTCGTGCGCTACGATAAAGTCCTTTCCGCCCGTCTCGCCGACGATGCGGGGGTAGGTCTTGTACGTGTCGAGGTTCGAGCCGATGGTGTGCCACAGGTGGTTGAACGTGGCCGTCGAGCCCGTAAAGTGCAGGCCGGACAAGTCGGGGCTCGCCAGCACCGGGTCGCCCACGTCGGCGCCGTCGCCGGGCAAGAACTGGATCACGCCCGGCGGCAACCCGGCCTCCTCCAGGAGATCCACGATGACCTGGGCCGAGTACATCTGGGTCGGCGCGGGCTTCCACAGGACCGTGTTGCCCATCAGCGCCGGCGCCGTGCACAGGTTGGCGGCGATGGACGTGAAGTTGAACGGGGAGACCGCGAACACGAAACCCTCCAGGCCGCGGTACTCCGTCCGGTTCCAGACGCCGGGCGCGCTGATGGGCTGCTCGGCCAGGATGTCGGCGTAGAACGCGACGTTGAACCGGAAAAAGTCGATCATCTCGCACGCCGCGTCGATCTCGGCCTGGTAGGCGTTCTTCGACTGGCCCAAGCATCGTCGCCGCGTTCATCCGGTCGCGGTATGGGCCCGCGAGCAGGTCGGCGGCCTTGAGGAAGATGGCCGAGCGGTCGGTCCAGTCCATCCGGCTCCAGTCGTGCCGCGCGCCGAGCGCGCCGGCGATGGCCGCCTGGACGTCCTCGGTCCGGGCCTTGTGGTACGTGCCCAGGGTGTGCGCCAGCTCGTGCGGCGGGTGCATCGTCTCGGTCCGCCCGGTCTCGACGGTCTTGCCGTTGATGACGGGCAGGATCTCGACCTGCTCGGACCGCTGGCGCTCGATCTCGGCGCGCAGCGACGCGCGCTCGGGGCTCCCCGGCGCGTAGCCGCGGACGGGCTCGTTGATGGGGAGGGGCGGCGTGGCGGTGGCGTTGTGCATGGGTCGGGGAGGAGGGGACGGGAAGATATCGGGCGCCCTGAACGGATGACGCGCCGTGACCGATCTTGCGCACTCCGCCCGCCAGCCCTTCATGATCGGTCCGTTCGAACGCACCCTGGCCTTGCGCTACCTCCGTGGCGCCCAGGGCCAGGAGTCGCGCGACGGGTTCCTGCGGTTCGTCGTCGTGGCCGCCATCGGAGGCGTGGCGGTCGGGACCGGCGCGCTGCTGCTGGCGCTGATGATCGTGCGCGGGTTCAGCCGGGAGATCGAGGCCAAGATCATCGGCTTCGGGCAGCACGTCCAGGTCGAGAGCTACCTCGGCGACCCCCTCACCGACTCCGACTCCTTGCGCAGGTCCATCGAGGCCATCCCTGGCGTCGAGCGCGTGGCGCCCTCCATCATCGACTTCGCTCTCTTGAACACCGGCGGCGGCGCGGCCGGCGTGGACGGCATCTCGCTGTGGGGCACCGCCCCGGAGGACCTGCCGTTCGTCGCCGAGCGCGTCGAGACCGGCGCCTTCGACTTCGCGCCCGACGACCAGGGCCGACCCGGCGTCGTCGTGGGCGCCCGGCTGGCGGAGCGTCTGGGGCTCGACGTCAGGGACCGCGTGACGGCGTACTCCACGCGGGGGCTAGGCAGCGGCGAGCTCCGCTCGCGGCCCACCATCAAGCAGTACCACGTCGCCGGCATCTTCGAGACGGGCCTGGGCGACTTCGACGACCGCTTCGCGTTCGCGTCCCTGGCCACCGCCCGCGACCTGTTCAGCTACGCCGATGGCCAGGTCACGCGGCTCGACCTGACGCTAAGCGACCGGAGCCTGTCGCGGGAGGTGTCGGACCGGATCGGCTCCGACATCGGCCCGCCCTTGTTCGCCCGGCCCATCGAGGAGGCGTACCGGGGGCTGTTCGCCTGGGTCGAGCTCCAGCAGAGCATCGTGCCCCTCGTGATCTCGATCCTGGTCGTGGTCTCGGCCTTCAACATCATCGGCGCGCTGCTGATGGTGGTGCTGGAGAAGGCGCGCGAGATCGGGACCGTGCTGGCGATGGGGGCCAGCCGGGGCGCGGTCCAGCGGATGTTCTTGGTGTTCGGGCTGATGGTGGGCGTCATCGGCGCCGCCAGCGGGGCGAGCGTGGCGCTGCTCCTGGGCTGGATTCAGGACCGGTGGGAGGTCGTCAAGCTGCCGTCGGACGCGTACTACCTCAGCAGCGCGCCCATCCAGTTTTCGGGCATCGACGTCCTGATCACTGTTATTGCAACGATCACTCTCTGTACCCTGGCGGCCTATCTCCCCGCGCGCGCCGCCAGTCGGATCGAGCCCATCCGCACCATCCGGTTCGGGGGGTAGGAGCGCGAACCCCAGCGAGCGGCGCGCGTAGCCCGCCCTCCCCTCCGACCCCTCCCCGAACATGGCCCTGACCCAAGGCGACGCCGCCCCCGACTTCACGCTCTACGACAGCT
Source organism: Rubricoccaceae bacterium (assembly GCA_963789285.1). Lineage (GTDB taxonomy): Bacteria > Bacteroidota > Rhodothermia > Rhodothermales > Rubricoccaceae > Rubrivirga. Next base: position 355,963 of record CAWBJZ010000002.1, on the reverse strand, counting down.
CGACCGAGCCCTTCACGCTGTCCGACGCGTCCGACAAGACCGTCCTGCTGTTCTTCCCGGGCGCCTTCACCAGCGTCTGCACGACCGAGCTCAGCACCGTCGGCAACAACTACGACCGGTACCAGGACCTGGGCGCGACCGTCGTCGGGATCTCGACCGATTCCCCGTTCGCGCTGGCGGAGTTCAAGAAGGCCAACGACTTCCCGTTCCGCCTGCTCTCCGACCACGACGGCAGCGTCTCGGAGTCCTACGGCGCCAAGTACGACCACGACTTCACGCCGATGAAGCTCGACCGCGTCTCCAAGCGCGCCGCGTTCGTGGTCTCGGCCCACGGCCAGGTCGAGTACGCCGAGGTGCTGGAGAACGCCGGCGAGCAGCCCGACTTCGACGCGGTCCTCACGGCCCTCGATGGCTCCGCCTGAGTCCGGCGACGTGTGGACGGGCTTGACCGAGAAGCCGCTCCCGGTCCTGGCCGCCCACCGGTTCCTGGCGCACGAGTCCGCCGGCGGCACGGCCGTGTTCGTCGGCACAACGCGGCGGTGGACTGGCGACGTCGAAACCCGAGCGCTCGACTACCACGCCTACCCCGCGATGGCCCAAGCCAGCCTCGCCGCGCTGGCGGACGACGCCCGCCGGTCCGGTGGGATGAAGGTGGTCGGTGCTGCACCGGCTAGGCGTGGTGCACCCGACGGAGGCCAGCGTCGTCGTCGGCGTCGCCAGCGCCCACCGCGACGCGGCGTTCCGGGAGTGCCGCCGCTTGATCGACCGACTGAAATCCGACACCCCCATTTGGAAACGAGACCTGTAGACCCATGCCCGACCGCTTCGACTTTTCCGACCTCCACGACCGCGCGCGCAAGCTGCGCACGCGCATCGCGCTCCCCGAGGGCGAGGACCCGCGCACGATCCAGGCCGCCGGCTGGCTGGCCGAGCACGACGTCGTCAAGCCGATCCTGATCGGCAACGAGGCCACCATCCGCGCCCAGGCCGACCGCCAGTCGGTCGCGCTGCCGGCGTCGGTCTCCATTGTGGATCCCGCCACGACGGAGCGGATGCAGGGCTACGCCCAGGCGCTGTTCCAGAAGCGGAAGCACAAGGGGCTCTCGTACGAGGACGCCCGCACGCTCGCCGCCGACGTGCTCTACTTCGGCGACCTCATGGTGGACGCCGGCGATGCCGACGGCTGCGTGGCCGGGGCGGCGCACCCGTCGCCGGACGTGATCCGGGCGGCGATCCACGTGCTGGGCGTCGCTGAGGGCTCGTCGCTGGTCTCGTCGTTCTTCCTGATGGTCCTGCCCGACGGGCGCCCGGTGACCTACGCCGACTGCGGCGTCAACGCGGCGCCGACGCCCGACCAACTGGCGTCCATCGGCATCGACGCCGCCCAGAACCACCGCTTTCTGACGGGGCAGGAGCCCGTCGTAGCGTTCCTGTCGTTCTCGACCAAGGGCTCAGCCGACCACCCGGCCGTGGACGCCGTCCGCCAGGCGGTCGAGCTTGCCCGAGAGCGCCAGCCGGACCTGGTCTGCGACGGCGAGTTCCAGTTCGACGCCGCCTACGACCCCGGCGTGGGGGAGCGGAAAGCGCCCGGTAGCCCGGTCGCCGGGAAGGCCAACGTGTACGTCTTCCCCGACCTCAACGCCGGCAACATCGGATACAAGATCACCCAGCGCGTCGGCGGGGCGGAGGCATTCGGGCCCGTGCTTCAAGGCCTGCGCCTGCCCGCCAACGACCTGTCTCGGGGCTCGGACTGGGAGGACATCGCGAACGTGGCGACGATCACCGCGATCCAAGCCAAGGGCAGCGCATAGTTTGCCGTTATTGCGATGATTGTTGCTTGCATCCAGACGAGTCCATCAATAGGGGAGAGGAATCACAACCTAGACGTTTCCGAAGCGGACGTCCTGAAGGCCGACGCCGACCTGATCGTCCTGCCGGAGCTGTTCGCGACGGGCTACTACTTCGAGTCCACCGAGCAAGCCCGGTCGCTGGCCGAGCCCGCCGCCAGTGGCCCGACGACCCAGCGGATGGCGGCGTGGGCGGCCGAAACGGGCGCGACGATCGTCGCGGGGCTGGCGGAGCGCGACGGCGACACGCTGTACAACTCCGCCGTCGTCGCGACGCCGAACGGCTGGCTGGGCACCTACCGCAAGACGCACCTGTACGCGGAGGAAACGCGGCACTTCGCGCCTGGCGACTCCGGCTTCCCGGTCTGGACCGTCACCGACCGCCAGCGGCGGCCGTACCGGCTGGGCGTGATGGTCTGTTTCGACTGGATCTTCCCCGAGTCGGCGCGCAGCCTAGCGATGAACGGCGCGGACGTGATCGCGCACCCGTCGAACCTGGTCCTGCCGCACTGCCCGAACGCGATGCCCATCCGGGCGCTAGAGAACGGCGTGTTCACGGCGACGGCCAACCGGATCGGGACCGAGAGCAACGGCGCGGACTCGCTGACTTTCATCGGCCGGAGCCTGATTTGCTCGCCAAGTGCCGAGGTCTTGGCATCGGCACCCCCGGATCAACCCGCGACCATCCGGGCGGAGATCGATCCGCTCCGGGCCCGCCAGTCGGCGGTCAACGCCTACAACGACCGCTGGACGGACCGCCGGCCCGAGCACTACGCCGGCTAGCCGATCCCGGCGGCCCGGAGGTTCTCGGCGATCCGTAGCTCGGGGTCGCCGCTCAAGTCCGGCTCGAACGCCTGGCCGGTGATGGTCTCGTACAGCTCGACGTAGCGCGCGCTGACCTCGGCCACGAACTCCCGCGGCAGGTCCGGGAGCCGCTGCCCGTCTAGGCCCTGGAAGCCCTGCGCCATCAGCCACTCGCGCACGAACTCCTTGGACAGCTGCCGCTGTGGCTGGCCGGCGTCGAGGCGCTGGCGGTAGCCGTCGGCGTAGTAGTAGCGCGAGGAGTCCGGCGTGTGGACCTCGTCGATGACCCGAAGCGTGCCTTTGGGGTCGATGCCGAACTCGTACTTGGTGTCTACCAGGACCAACCCCTGGCGTGCCGCGACTTCGGTCCCGCGCTCGAACAGCGCCAGGGCCAGCCGGTTGGCCTCCGCCAAGACCTCGGGGGCGACGAGTCCGCGGTCCAGGATCTCCTGCTGGGTCACGTCCTCGTCGTGGCCCTCGACGGCTTTCGTCGCGGGCGTCAGGATGGGCTGGGGCAGCCTGTCGCTCTCGCGCAGGCCGTCCGCCAGCGGGACGCCGCACAGCTGGCGGCCGCCGTCGCGGTAGGCCCGCCAGGCGTGGCCGGCGAGGTAGCCGCGCACCACGAACTCGATGGGCAGCGGCTGGCACGCCACGCCGATGGTGACGTTGGGGTCGGGGACCGAGAGCACGTGGTTGGGCGCCACGTCGGCCGTCTGCTCAAAGAAGAAGGCCGCGACGGCGTTGAGCACTTGGCCCTTGAGCGGGATCGCCTGCCGGAGCACGTGGTCGAACGCCGAGAGCCGGTCGGTCGTGACCAGCACCATCCGCCCGTCGCCCAGGTCGTACGTGTCGCGGACCTTGCCTTGGTAGCGTCTCCCCAGGTCGAACTGGGTCGTCGAGAGGGGAGGGGGCAGCGTCACGGCTTCAAGGGGGCGCTGGAACCACGCGCGACCAGGTCGAGCGACAGCTGGACGTGCTCGCCGGCTTGCCCCTCGCCGTCGAGCCGCGCCAGCAGCCGCTCGGTCGCGCGCTGCCCGGCCTGCTGCATGCCCTGCGCGACCGAGGTCAGATCGAGAAAGCGGCTCAGCTTGAGGTCGTCGTAGCCGACGAGGGAGACGTCGCGCGGGATCACCATGCCGCGGTCTCTGGCGTACGACCACGCCCCGTAGGCCTGGACGTCCGAGGCGGCGAAGACCGCCGTCGGCGGGTCGTCCAGCCCCATGAGTTGGGCCATCGCCTCGGCCCCAGCCTCTTCGGAGTACCCGGCGTGTTTGGTGGTCTCGCCCGCGACCACCATCGAGGGGTCGAACTCGACGCCCGCCTCGCCCAGCGCCGCCTTGTACCCGTCCAGCCGCGGCCCGGCGTTGGCGCTCCAGGCGTGCGCCGAGATCAGCCCGATCCGCCGGTGCCCCTGCTCGACGAGGTACGACGTGGCCAGCTGGGCGCCCTCCCGGTCGTCCCACCAGAACGCGTCCAAGCCGGGGTACTGGCTGCCCAGGAGGACGACCGGGGCCTGGAACTGCGCCAGTTGGTCGGCGACCTCGCCCTCGATGGGGAGCGCCATCAGGAGGAGCGCGTCCACGGCGCCGCGGTTGAGGAACCGTTGCAGCGTGCGGTAGGGCTGAGCCGAGCCGAGGTTGCACAGCAGGAGGTCGATGTCCCGTTCGCGGAGCGCGTCCTTGACCCCCTTCAGCATCTCGACGAAGAACATCGAGGTCGCCGACGGTAGCGCAACGGCGACGGAGGTCGTGGACTGCTGCGCGAGGGACCGGGCGGTCCGCTGCGGTTGGAACTGCAGCGCCTTGATGGACTCGCGGACGCGGTCGCGCGTGGCGTCGGAGACCTCGTTGGAGCCGTTGAGGACGCGCGAGACGGTGGAGATCGCGACGCCGGCGGCGTCGGCAACGTCGTAGATCGTCGGGCGGGCCCCAGGGGGGCGGCGTTCGGGCATGGCGGTAGAGCGGCCGGGTGAGCCGGAAGCTAGCCGGAGGCGCAGGAGGGAGGGGACTCCTAAAATGCGGCGTTGTCCGTTATTGGATTTAATCCAATCCTTGACCGGTGGCCCTCAACCGGAACCGCCTCGCGGACGGCGTCCGTGGCTTCGCGTTTGGCACGCTGCAACGCGACGTGCGGCTCGTCCCCGTCGATCAGCCCCGCCAGCGCGGCGAGCGCGAACACGCTGCCGGCGCCGTCCGGGGAGTCGGGGAGGAGGGGGGCCTCGAACAAGGCGAAGTCCTCGCCGTCGTAGAAGAGGTCCGCCGACAACGCCTCCGGATTGGTTTGGCCGGGGTCGTCGGCCGCGTCGTAAAAACGGTAAGGGAGCGCTCCGCACCGGATCACGACGGCCTTCGCGCCCCGGTTGTGGATCCGCTGGGCCGCCACCTGGGCGTCGTCGAGCGACGCGATCTCCCCGCCCGTTACCAGCTCGGCGTCGGCCCGAGACACCGTCACCAGGTCGGCCGCGCCCAGTCGCTCGGCGACCGCGTCGATGCCGCGCGCCGACAGGACGGTCTCGCCGCTCGGCCCAGACGCCACGATGTCGAGCACGACCGGTCCGCCCAGCTGGCTGGCCGCATCGAGCACGGCAATAGCCGTTTTTGGACTTCCCAAAATCCCAATCTTAACGCCACGGATGCCGTCGATCCCCTCCAGGTGCTCCAGTTGGGCGTTGACGGTGTCCACCGGCACTTCGGTCACGTCGGTCACGCGCCCCCCGCTGGCGACGACGATGGAGGTGCACAAGGGCAGCGGCGCGAGCCCGAGGGAGCGGGCCGCGAGCACGTCAGCGGCCAACCCGCGCTCAGTCGCGGTGTAGCAAGCTCCGATGACGACGACGGGGTGGAGGGGCATGTCGATTCAGGAAGAGATGAGCAAGCTAGCCACCGCCATCGGACTGCCTGTTCGCCTATTTTCCACCACCTTCCCGCACCCCCCTATGGCAAGCGTCGAGCTCGAACACATCCGCAAGGTCTACGACAACGGCCACCAGGCCGTCCACGACGCGTCGCTCCTGATCGAGGACGGGGAGTTCGTGGTCCTGGTCGGCCCGTCGGGCTGCGGCAAGAGCACCACGCTGCGCATGATCGCCGGCCTGGAGTCGATCTCGTCGGGGACCATGAGCATCGGCGACCGCGTCGTCAACGACGTGCCCCCGAAGGATCGCGACATCGCGATGGTCTTCCAGAACTACGCCCTGTACCCCCACATGGACGTGTTCGACAACATGGCGTTCGGGCTCAAGCTCCGGAAGTACCCCAAGCAGCAGATCAAGGACCGCGTCGAGGAGGCCGCCCGGGTCCTGGGCCTCGACTCCGTGCTGGACCGCAAGCCCAAGGAACTCTCCGGCGGGCAGCGCCAGCGCGTCGCGCTCGGGCGCGCGATCGTCCGCAAGCCGTCGGTGTTCTTGTTCGACGAGCCGCTCTCCAACCTCGACGCCAAGCTCCGGGTCCAGACCCGGACCGAGATCTCGAAGCTGCACAGCGACCTGGGCGCGACGATGGTCTACGTCACGCACGACCAGGTCGAGGCCATGACCATGGGCGACCGCATCGTGGTCCTCGACGGCGGCTACATCCAGCAGGTCGCGCCGCCCCTGGAGCTCTACAACCGGCCGGCGAACACCTTCGTGGCCAGCTTTATCGGGAGCCCGGCGATGAACCTTATCGAGGGGTCCGTCGCGGACGGGGTGTTCACGGCGGGCGGCTTGCGGATCGCCGGACTGGCGCCGGACGTGCGCGGGGACGTGACGATGGGGATCCGCCCGGAGGACCTCTACACCGAGGCCGACTCGCCGGACGACCGGAGGCTGAGCGAGCCGGTGCCTGGGCAGCTGGAGGTGATGGAGCCGATGGGGAACGAGATCTTCGCCTACGTCCGCATCGCGCCCGACTCCCAGATCGTGGCGCGGTTGGAGCCCCAGCCGCTCGGCGCACCAGGCGACGCGCTCGGACTGCGCCTGGACCTGGACAAGGTTCACGTATTCGACGCGGAAGGCACGCGGATCGAAACGGGAGGCCGGTAGTTGCACCGTCGCCGCGACCGCGGCGCGTACTCACCCAACCCCCAACCCCATGACCAAGCTTTCCCTGCTCGCCGGGCTTCTGCTCGTCGGCGCGCCGCTCTCGAGCTGCGAGACCGAAACCCAAACCGAGATCGAGTCCGACGGCGACGTGGACCGCGACGTCGAGATCGGGCTCGACGACGAGGCCGTAGACGAGGCGCAGAACGACGCCCAGAACTTGGGCGCCGAGATCGAGGACGGCGCCCGCCAGGTCGGCGACGACATCCAGGAAGGTGCCGCCGCCGTCGGCGACGCCGCCCGTGGTGTCGGCGAAGCCATCGACGACAACGTCGACATCGGCGACAACGCCGGGACCCCGGAGGTCGACGACAACAACTAGCGCTAGGCTCGCCGCCAGCCGCTCACAGTCGAGCGGCTGGCGGTGGACGCGTGCGAGCGCTGGGGTCGGGATAATCGGACCAGTCCCGATAACCCCCATTATCGAACCGTTGTACATTGGGGCTCCGCCCACTGCCGACCCCCTCGTCCCATGCCACTCCCGGAGACCGGCGCGCACCCGATCGCTGCGCCTCCCGCCAGCCGCCCGCCAGTCAGCCGGCTCGGCCGTGCGTTTACGGCGCAGTCGGATCTGATCCCGCTGTACCTGCTCCGGTTCGACCGCGAGAACACGCGGCGGGCGTACCGACGTGACGTGGAGACGTTTTTCGATTCCCCCGTGGTCACGTTAGAGATGGCCGCGGCGGTGACGTTTACCGACGTCAACCACGCGCTGGAGCGCCTAGAAGCCGAAGGCAAGAGCCCCGCGACACTCAAGCGGTTCTTAGCATCGCTACGGGGGTTCTTCTCGTGGCTCACCGCCCTAGGGTTTTTGGACCTAAACCCGGCCGACCGCCACCTAGTCCGCAAGGTCCGCAAGTCCTCGGCGAGCGACCAGCTCGTGACCGTGCTGACGAGGGGCCAAGCGGAGCGGATGCGCGATGCCGTCGACCTGTCAAAAAGGACCGGCGCGCGCGACCACGCCCTGGTATCGGTGCTCCTGAGCTGTGTCCTGCGTCGGTCGGAGGCCTCCGGCATGGACGTCGAGGACATCCAGTCCGCCAGCGGCCACACGGTGCTGCGGCTCCACGAAGCCAAGGGCGGCGCGAACCAGATCGTGAAGATCCCTCCTCGGACGGCGTCCGTGTTGTCCGGCTTCATCGAGTCCCAGGGGTACGCCTCGGGCCCGGTCTGGCGGTCGATGTCGAGCAACGCCTCCGGCGGGAAGCGGTTGTCCGGGTCTTCTATCTATAAGATCGTCCGGAAACTTGGCGAGCGCGCCGGGATACGGGAGCGAGTGGGCGCTCACACCCTCCGTCACACGGGCTGCACGTTGGCCATCGAAGGCGGCGCGTCGTTGCAGCAAGTGCAAACGCACGCGAGGCACAAAAGCATCGAAACTACGATGCGTTACGTTCACCAACGAGACCGGCTTGCCGATAGCGCGGCCGACTTTATCGATCTCTAATGGACTACGATCTGATTGTTGTCGGCGCTGGACACAACGCTCTAATATCCGCGGCCTACGCGGCGAAAGCCGGGTACCGAGTCGGCGTCTTTGAAAGGCGGGAGGTCGTTGGCGGTGCGGTTTCAACCGTGGAGCACGTGCCCGGCTACCAGTTCGACTTGGGAGGCTCCGCTCATATCCTGATCCGTCTGACTCCGATCATCGAAGAGCTCGGTCTGTACGATTATGGGCTCGAGTACCTCGAACTCGACCCTCTCTTTTTCGCCCCCTACGAAGATGGGTCGTCCGTCTACATCCGTCGCAGCGTAGACGAGACGTGTCAGGGACTGGAGCAGCAGTTTCCAGGAGAGGGAGACCGGTACCGGAAGTTCGTGGACACCTGGGCACCGTTCTCCCAGACGGTCCGCGACGTGTTCTTGTCGACGCCGAGCCCGTTCGAGTTGGGCAAGACGTTCGCCTTCGGCTCCTCCGCCGACATCGACTGGCAGAAGGCGTTGTCCGTCATCATGCGGCCGTACGGCGAGGTGGTCGATCAGTTTTTTGAGGAGGAGAAGGTCAAGACGCCGCTGGTCTGGATGGCGGCCCAGAGCGGCCCCCCCCCTTCCGAGACCCTGAGCGCCCCGTTCCTGCTGTGGCACCCGTTGTACCACGAGAGCGGCGTCGCCCGGCCACGGGGGGGCTCCGGCGGGTTGACGAAGGCGCTGGCGGCGATGATCCGCGCCCACGGCGGGGACATCCACACGTCGTCGCCCGTCGAGAAGCTGGTCGTGAAGTCCGGACGGGTCCAGGGCGTGTCGGTTGATGGAGAGGTGTCCACGTCTCGGGCCGTGCTCTCGGGCACCCACATCCTGGAAACGCTGAACAAGCTGCTCCCCTCCGAGCACAGACCGGCGGAGGCGGACCACATGCGGGTCGGCAACGGCTTCGGAGCCATCCTGCGACTGGCTCTCGACAAGCCACTGGAGTACGCCGCCAGCCCCGGCCTGGAGTCCCGCACCGGCCTCCAACTCGTCTGCCGCGACCGCCAGCAGATCACCGACGCCTACGCGGACTACCTCAAAGGCAAGCCGTCCTCCGATCCCCCCATCGTCGGGATGTCGTTCTCGGCTGTGGACGACACACTGGCGCCGCCCGGCGGCGAGGTGCTGTGGCTGTGGGCGCAGTACTTCCCGTACGAGATGACGGGCGGGGCGTCGTGGGACGAGATCGGGGACGAGGTCGCGGAGAACATCCTAGACACGTTCGAGCCCTTCGCCCCGGGTACCAAGGCCTCGGTTGTCGGGCAGCTGTTCCAACACCCGCTGTGGCTGGAGCGCGAGCTGGGGCTGTTTAGGGGGAACGTGATGCACCTGGAGATGACGATCGACCAGATGTTCAGCTTGCGACCGTCGATGAGCTTGAGCGACTACTCAGGCCCGGTCGATGGCCTGTTCTTGACCGGGGCCAGCATGCATCCCGGAGGGGGTATCATGGGCGCATCCGGTCGCAATGCAGCGAGGGTGGTTATGAGGTTTCTCGATTCCAAGACATGACGCCCGTCGACACGCGCCGCTACGCGCGCCAGCTAACGCTCCGAGAGATAGGCGCTGACGGTCAGCGCAAGTTGGCCGAGGCGTCGGTCGTCGTGATCGGCGCGGGTGGGCTGGGATCTCCTGTGCTCCACCACTTGGTAGCGTCAGGCGTCGGTACGGTAGGGATCGTCGAGTTTGACACTGTTGACATATCAAACCTGCATCGTCAGACGCTCTACTCAACATCTGACGTTGGAGTAGACAAACTGACTGCGTCCGCCGAGCGGTTGCAGGCGGTGAACCCCGACGTCCGGATCGTACCCCACGCGTTGAGGTTGACCTCAGCTACCGCGGTTGACGTCTTGTCGGAGTACGACCTGGCCGTGGACGGGTCCGACACCTTCACGACGCGCTACGTGGTCAACGACGCCGCGGTGCAGGTCGGCATTCCGGTTGTTTACGCCTCCGTCAACCAGTTCTCGGGGCAGGCGTCGCTGTTGGGGGCACCAGACGGACCCTGCTACCGGTGCCTCTTCCCGGAACCACCGCCAGCGGGCCTGATCCCGTCGTGCGAGGACGGGGGCGTGCTTGGGGTCGTCCCGTCCATCCTGGGCTCGATCCAGGCTGCTGAGGCGCTCAAGTGGATCTTGCAGATCGGCGACCCGCTCGTGGGGCGCTTGCTGCTGGTGGACGCGCTGGCGATGGAGTTCCGCGAGGTTCGGTTCGGGAGAGACCCGCTGTGCCCGACGTGTGGGGACTCCCGACATCCCGTCAAGGTCTCCGAGACGCCCGAGGTCACAGTCCGCCGACTCCGCAGGCGGCTCGAGGGCCCCAACCCGCCCACGCTGATCGACGTCCGCGATCCGGAGGAGCGCCAGCCTGGTGATCTAGAGGGCACCTCGATCCCCCTGGCGACGCTCGACGCCCGCGGGTCCGAGCTGGAAGCGTTTCGGGGCAAGGACGTCGTCGTGTACTGCGCCGCTGGCGGCCGTTCGGCGCAGGCCGTCCGGTTCCTCCGCGAGCGTGGCTACGAGGCGGAGTCCCTGCGGGGAGGGATGGCCGCGTGGCACGCCAGCGCGTGAGCGACCGTCCGATCACGATCATCGCTGGCCCCACCGGCGTCGGCAAGTCCCGGTTGGCGGTCGAGGTAGCCACGCGTACGGGCGCGGAGGTGATCTCCGCCGACAGTCGGCAGGTCTACCGCGGGCTCGACATTGGGACCGCGACCCCAACCGAGGCCGAGCGTGTGGGCGTCCCGCACCACCTGCTCGACGTGATCGACCCAACGATGCGGGTCTCTGCCGGATGGTTCGAGAGACAAGCGCGGGATTCGATCGCGGAGATCCGATCGCGCGGGAAGCCCGTCGTGGTGGTCGGCGGCTCCACGCTGTACGTCCACGCCCTGGTTGAGGGGCTGGCGCCACTCCCCTCTCTGGACCCCGACCTGGAGCGCGACCTCAGGGAAGCCGCTGGGAGCGCAGAAGGGCGAGGAGCTCTGTTCCAGGAGCTCAAGGAGGCTGACCCCGCTGCCGCCGCTACCCTCGACCCTACCAAGAGCCAACGGCTGGTGCGGCTGGTGGGCGTCCTCCGCCAGTCGGGCCGTCGGGTCTCAGAGGCGTGGGATCAGGCGGCTGCGCCACCGATCGCTAGCCGGTTGGTCGTCCTGGACCGCCCACGCGCCGACCTCTACCGGAGGATCGACGCTCGGGTGCTGCGGATGATCGAGAGAGGGTTGGTGGAGGAGGCGAGGTCCGTTTTGGACCGCTGGCCCTCGTCGCGAGAGGTGCTCGAAGCGACCATCGGGTACCGGGAGGTGTTACCGGTGATCGATGGGAGCCAGGACCTGGACTCCGCGGTTGCCTTGATCCAGCGCAATAGCAGGCGGTACGCCAAGCGCCAGCGCACGTGGTACCGCCGGTACCCCGATGCGGTATGGCTCGACGCCGCCCAGGTCACGGCTCAGCAGCTGGTCGAAGCGCTGTAGCCCTGCGGTCCACCCACCACAACACCGCTGCTCCGCCCCACCCGATCGCGGTGATGAGTGGAGAGAGGGGCTCCAAGACATAGCCGACGTACGAAACAGATGACCATATCAGTAACCACAATAACGGTTTATTACATCGCATAAACGGGGCCACGTACAACACAGGTAGCCAGTACCACGGGTGGAGTGTGCTCGTCGCGCAGACGAACCCGACCACGCCAAGCGCTAGCATCCGCCGCCACGTGCCGGGTGTCCTGTCGTCGGTAAGCGCCAGTGCCGCGATCCCACATAGCGCCGCGATTACCAGGGCCCTACTGGCGGCAGCTCCGGCCTGCTCCCCTAGAGCAGGGTACAGCAGCGACTTGAGGAGGAGGTACGGTGCTGCGTACTCGTCGAACACGCCGAAGAACAGGCCCAACGACTCGCCGATGTGCCCTAGAGCGCCCGGCGCGGATATTGGGACGGCCAAGAAGCCCACGATGCACAGAGACGCCGCGATCCCCTTCCACCCCTCCCGCCGCCACGCCTGCGGGAGCCAGAGGAACGGGTAGAGCTTCGTTCCCCCCGCGAGCGTGAGCCCGATCGACGCCGCGGGCCAGCTCCAACGGCCGACTTGAAGTGCCAGCGCAAGCCCTAACAACACGAGCGCTTCGGTGTGCCCTTGCCCGGCAACCTCGACCACCGCAAGCGGACTCCATGCGTACAACGCCGCCAACCTCGGCCCGCAGTTACGGACCAGCAACAGGATCGCTACCCCTTCTGCCAAGACCATGAGCAGCTTCCACGCCCACCATCCTACGCGCCAGTCGCCGAGAGTCCCGAGTGCGGCCGCGAGCGCGAAACCAGCCTGAGGCACCGGCGGGTACACGGAGTAGTACCCCTGAGAGTTCATCCGGCCGTACTCCACGCTCCCCTGGAGGGCCCGCAGCTGTGGGTCTGAAGGCCGGAGCGCGTAGGGGGACACGCCGGCCTCGACCACCACTTTACCGTCCCACAAGTAGCGGTACCCGTCGTCCGAGAGGCTGGGCAACATCGGGAGCGCTACCAGCCGGAACAGCACGGCGCCGACGAGTACCGAACGGATCGAGGGCGTTGTGGACCGGAGCCAGGCGATCAACCCCACAAACGCTCCTAGGTGGAGGCACACGAACGCGACTCTCCACTCGACACCTGCGCTCGGAGGCCGCCCCGTCCACACCAGGGCGGCCGTGAGGATGACGCCGAGTGCCGCAGGCCCCCACGCCCTCACGTCCGGGCCGTGAACGTGAGCGCCAGTACTCCTGAGGGGCCAACGTGGACCTCGTCTGCGAGGGTGGTCAGGATGTAGAGCCCTCGGCCGCTCAGCGCTTCACGTCGGGGAAGCGACGCGGTACGGAGAGACTCCGGATCAGGCCCTGCCCCTCCGTCATCTACGCGGACCTCGCACGCGCCGGCATCGGTCGCGAGCCTGAGCAGGATGGACCCGCCGTCCTCTCCGCCCCCGTGCTCGACGGCGTTGGAGACGGCCTCGCTAACGGCAACGACCACCCGGGATAAGTCGCCATCCGGCCACCCGACCGACCGCAGGGCCTTCTCGACGTAGTCACCCGCCAGAGCGGAAGCGCGAGGCTGCCTGGGCAGCGAGAGGTCAGGCACGAGGTGTGGCGCTCAGAATGCGGGCGCCCAAAAGGTAGCGGACCGCTCGTCTACGAGCGTCGCTTGGCCCGAGCCTTCGTACTGCCCCCCTCAGCACACACGCCCCAAAGCCAGCGGCCCGTCCAGCGCCAGGGATCGCAGCGATCGAACCGAGCGCATGACGGCGACAGCCTGGAGACATCGCCTCCAGCCCCTGCCCGAAAGCGTCGGCGCGGTGGAGGGCGTCCTCCAAGCGCCCTACGTCATGGAGCCGGACGGAGGTATCGGCAAGCCGGAGTCCATCTGGGGCGTGACGGGCCAACTCGCACCCGAGCGCGAAGTCCTCCCCGTAGCCGACGTCTTCTGGGAACGAACCCGCCTCTACGAGCGCGTCGCGTCGAATCGCACACGCCCCGCCCAGGAAGAACCGCCAGTCGAGCACGGCACCGGCGGGCAGACCGGCGCTAGGCCCCCGGGGGTAGTGGGCTAGGTAGTCCTGGTACGGGTCGTGGGGGGCGTCAAGGACGGGGCGAACCCTCGCGACGGACGCGATGGCTCCCCCTTGGCTAGCCGCCTCGACCAACTGGCGGGCGGCATCGCCAGAAGGCTCGACGTCAACGTCGAAGAAGACGACGACGTCGCCCGCGCTCGCCGCGATGCCGGCGTTCCGAGCGGCTGAACGCCCTCGGTTGGTTGGCAGATGAACGACGCGGGCGTTGGGGACACCAGCGACGAGGGCGTCGAGGGCCGACGCCGTGCCGTCCGACGACCCGTCATCGACCCAGACCCACTCGTCAACGCCCGAGGATTCTAAGACGGATGGAGCGGTCGTGTCGAGGATAGACTCGCCGTTCAAGACTGGGATCACCACCGACGTCATCCTAGGCCCTCGACGAGTAACGCCTCCAATCGGTTTGTGGAATCCTCCCAATCGAACCGTTGGACCGATTCGAGCGCAGAGCAAGCCTGCTGGATTCGGGCGGACGGGTTTCGGAGGAGCCGGGCGGTATGCCGCGCCAGCGCCAGCCCGTCACCTACCGCCACCTCCGTCATCGACGTGCCCGGAGTCAGGAACTCTCGGGGCCCGAGGCTGGCGGTCGCGACCAGCGCGCAACCGCACGCCGCCGCCTCCATCGGTACGAGCCCCCATCCCTCGACCCGGCTGGTGTGGAGGCAGACCGCGGCTCGGTTGTAAAGCTGGCGCAACTGGGTCCGGCCAGGACGGACGTGGACGTCCACCCACGCCGGGAGTCTATGGCGGGGGGACCGAGCGGAGAAGACCTCCGCTTTCACTGCGGGCCTTAGGCGTTTGAGCTCTTCCAACGCTTGTATCAGGGTACCCGGCCCCTTGACCGGGTGACGGTGGTACAAAGCGACGACCCGGTCTCCGCGCTGAGCCAGGTCCCGGTCCACGCCCCAAACCGCATGGTCCACGGCGTTGGGAACGACGCCGAGAACGGAGCCTCCGTGCGCTTCGACGAGGTCCGCTATCCACTGGGACACGGCGATGCGTTTCAGCGGCAGAGTCCACGTTTGAGGAACCCCCCTCCCCATGGCCCGCTCGTCCCCCTGGATCAGATAAAAGCCCTTCTCCCCTGCTCGTTCTGCAACTTGTGCCGCTGTTTGATATCCAGTTGCAATAACGGCATCAAATTCGACTGGCCCCAGCCGATCGGGGATGAGCACCTCGACCCGATTCGTCTCGAATGCGAGCCCCCTGACGCCCTGTGCCCAGTTCCACAAGCGAGCAGCGGCGTCGCGCACTAGCCCCGTACTCCCCCCAAGTGAGCGTGGCATCAAGACCGTGACGTCATGCCCCCGCCGAGCGAGTCGCTCGGCGTGCTGGGCCACCACCAGCGCCCCGCCCTGGGGCACGCGCACTGGCGCGGGCAGCACGAACGCGATCCGCACTAAAGCACCAGCAGGTCGGTGCCGAGCGGCGTCAAGTTCTCGCCCCCCCCCTCCCGGAGCACGATGACGTCCTCGATCCGGATGCCGAACTGGCCCTCGAGGTACACGCCCGGCTCGATGGTGACCGTGGCGCCGGCTGGCAGCACGTGCTCAACTTGCTGCGACAGCCGCGGCCACTCGTGGACGTCGAGCCCAACGCCGTGCCCTAGGCTGTGGCTGAAGGCGTCCGCCAGTCCGGCGTCGGCCAGCACCTGGCGGGCGACGGCATCGAGCTCACGCCCCGTCATGCCCGCGCTGGCGGCCGCGATGGCCGCGCGTTGAGCGCGCTGCACCGCGGCGTAGGCGGTGCGTGCGTCGTCGCCCGGCTCCCCGATGGCGACGGTGCGGCTGAGGTCCGCGCTGTAGCCGTCGAGGTAGCCGCCCATGTCGATCACGACCAGGTCACCGGCCTCCAGCTTGCGGCTGCCAGGACGGGCATGAGGGAGCGCGCCGTTGGGTCCCGACGCGACGATGGGGTCGAACGACATCGCGGAGACGCCGCGACGCAGGTGCTCGAACACGATCTGGGCCCCGATCTCCTGCTCCGTCGCGCCGGGCCGGAGCAGCGGCACGATGGCTTGGAACACCTCGCACGTCAGGGCTTGGGATTGCCGGACGGCGTCGATCTCGGCGTCGGTCTTGGCGGCCACGGCCTCGACCAGCATCTCGGCAACCGGCAGGAAGTCCAACCCGGGCAGCGCGCCTCGGAGCTTGTCCAGGGCCGCGACGGTCAGCCGGTCGGACTGAACGGCCACGCGCCCCGCTCCACCCAGCAAGCCGCTCTCGCCCAGCCACGTCGCCAGCGCGCCGGGCGCGATGTGGACCTCGGCGGCCCGCACCTCGTCCGCCGCCTGCACGGTGTAGCGTCCGTCGGTGACGAACCACGCCCCGCGCTCGCTCACCGCCAGCAGCCCGTTTGAGCCGGTGAACCCCACAGCCCATCGGAGGTCCGTCGGGTGCGTGATCACCACGCCGTCGGTGTCGTGGGCCGCGGCGATCCGGCGCAGGGTGGCGATCCGGTCGGTCACGAGCGCGTGGAGTAGTTGGGCGACTCCTGGGTGATGGTTACGTCGTGCGGGTGGCTCTCGCGCAGCCCCGCGCCGGTGATCCGGACGAACTGCGCGCGCTCCTGCAACGCCTCCACCGTCGGGCACCCGCAGTAGCCCATCGCCGCGCGCAACCCCCCGACCATCTGGTAGGTGATCTCGCCCAGCGTCCCCTTGTAGGGCACGCGGCCTTCGATGCCTTCCGGGACCAGCTTCTTGAGGTCGTCCTCAGCGTCCTGGAAGTAGCGGTCCTTCGAGCCCGCCTCCATCGCGCCGAGCGACCCCATCCCCCGGTAGTTCTTGTAGCGCCGGCCCTCGTAGAGGACGGTGTCGCCCGGGCTCTCCTCGACGCCCGCGAACAGCCCGCCGATCATGACCGTGGACGCGCCCGCCGCGAGCGCCTTGGGGATGTCGCCGGTCTGCTTGATCCCGCCGTCGGCGATGACGGGGACGCCGTACTGGCGGGCCGCCTCGGCACAGCGCATGACGGCGGTGAGTTGGGGCACCCCGACGCCGGCGACGACGCGGGTCGTGCAGATCGAGCCCGGGCCGATGCCGACCTTGACGGCGTCGGCCCCGGCCAGGATCAGGTCCTCGGTCCCCTGCGCGGTGGCGACGTTCCCCGCGACCACGTCCAGGCCGTCGAAGTCGCTCTTGATCCGGGACACCATCGACAGCACGCCTTCGGAGTGCCCGTGCGCGGTGTCCACGACGACGAAGTCCACGCCGGACTCGGCGAGCGCCGAGACGCGGTCCGGGGTGTCGGGCGTGACGCCGACGGCGGCGCCCACCAGCAGCCGGCCGAACTCGTCCTTGGCGGCGTTGGGGTGCTTCTTCTTTTTCTGGATGTCCTTGAAGGTGATCAGCCCCTTCAAGGCGCCGCCGTCGTCGACAACGGGCAGCTTCTCGATCTTGTGCTCCTGCAGCGTCGCCTCGGCGTCGTCCAGCGTCGTGCCGACGGGCGCTGTGACGAGTCCGCTCGTGGTCATGATGGTCGCCAGCCGGACGCCGTTGTCGGGCTGGAACCGGAGGTCGCGGTTGGTCACGATGCCGACCAGCTGGCGGTCGTCGTCCACGACGGGGATCCCGCCGATGGAGTACCGCGCCATCCGCTCGCGCGCGTCGCCGACGGTGTCCTGGGGCCGGAGCACGATGGGGTCCAGGATCATCCCGCTCTCCGAGCGCTTGACGCGGCGCACCTCCCGGGCCTGGAGCTCGGCGGTCATGTTCTTGTGCAGCACGCCCACGCCGCCCTCGCGCGCCATCGCGATCGCGAACTTGGACTCCGTCACGGTGTCCATCGCGGCCGAGACGAGGGGGACCGCTAGGCTCAGGTTGCGGGTGAGCCGGGTCGAGGTCTGGACCTCGCGCGGCATCACCTCGCTCCGTGCGGGGACGAGCAGGACGTCGTCGTAGGTCAGGCCCTCGAAGGCGATCTTTTGCATGGTGGCGAGGGGGATGTCGAGAGTCGGGGCGACTGGCGGAGGCCCCGGTCTGTGCTTAGAAAACGATGGGTTTGAGCTTGACCGAACGACGGAGCGTGTTGACCTCGTGCGGTTCCAGGCGCCGCCAGCGGCCCCGGCGCAGGCCCTCCAGGTCCAGGCCCGCGTAGCCGATCCGGTCGAGCGCGACCACGCGGCGGTCCAGCGCCTCCATCATGCGCCGCACCTGGCGGTTGCGGCCCTCGTGGAGTTGGAGCCCGATGTCGCGCTTGTCGTCGCCGACGAACGCGACGTGGTCGGCCTTGGCGAGCCCGTCCTCGAGCTCGACGCCGCGGCGCAACCGGTCGAGGTCGGGCTGGGTGAGGCGGTCATTGACGGTGACGAGGTAGAGCTTGACCGCGCCGTAGCTCGGGTGCATCAGCCGATGCGCGAGGTCGCCGTCGGTGGTGAGGAGCAGCGCCCCCGTCGTCTGGCGGTCGAGCCGGCCGACGGGAAACAGCGCCGACTTGATGCGGTCGGGGACGGCGACCAGGTCCATGACCGTCTTGCGGCCCCGGTCGTCGGCGACCGTCGTGATCGCGTCGGTGGGCTTGTTGAGCAGGATGTAGGCGAGGTCCGTCGGGCGGATCGGCTGGCCGTCGACCTCGACGCGGTCGTCGGGGGAGACTTGGACGCCCATCTCGGTCGTGACCTCGCCATTGACCGTGACGCGGCCCGATGCGATCACGGCGTCCGACTCCCGCCGCGAGCCGACGCCGGCGCGCGCCAGGAACTTGTTGAGCCGGACGGGCCCATCGGGGTCCGGACGCGACGCGTTCGACGGCCCGTCGTCGGCCCGACCCTTCCGCTCGGCTTGGTGGCGGCGGCGGACGGAGGGGTCGCCGCCGGATCGGTTCTTAGGCATCGCTGGGCGTCGGGGTGGTCATCTCGGCGAGCAGACGGGCGCGCTCCTTGGTGAAGCTGGGGTCGGACAAGATCTCCTCGATCTCGCGCGTGCTCGGAAGCTCGCCCAAGTGCGCCAGCCCGAACTGATCCAGGAAGCGGTCGGTCGTGGCGTAGAGGAGCGGGCGGCCTACGCCCTCCCCCCGCCCGGAGATCGCCACGAAGTCGCGCTCGAGCAGCTGGCGGAGCGCGTAGTCGGAGCCGACGCCCCGGACGTGGTCGACCTCGGGCTTGGTGACGGGCTGCTTGTATGCAATAACGGCCAACGTCTCCAGCAACGACCGCGACAGCCGCTTCTCGGTCCTCGTCGGCGAACAGCGCCCGGACGAACGGTGCCACCTCCTCGACCGTCGCCAGCCGAAGCCCGCCCGCCCAGCGCTCGATGCGGACGGCGTGGCCCCGCTGGCGGTACGCGAGGTTGAGGCGATCGACGGCTTGCTCCACCTCGGACGGGTCGACCTCGGCGCCGGTCACCTCGCCGTAGACGCGCGCGATGTCGTCGGGGCGCAGGGCGACGTCGCTGGCGAACACCAGCGCCTCGACAGCCTGGTCGAACGTGTCGGCGGTGAGTCGGTCGGCGTTCACGCGGCGGCGGCGAGATCTGTGAGGGGGTCGGCGACGGGTTCTGCCAGTTCGATGGCGAAGTCCCGGGGGTCGTGCCCGAACACGATGCGGATGGCCTGGCGCTGGGCCAGGTCCAGCACGGCCAGGAACGTCACGATGACGAACGGCTTGCTGCGTCGCGCCATGAGCGTGCGGAAGGCGCCTCCCCCCTCTCGGGCGCGCTCCAGCAGCCAGGCGCGCTGAGCCTCGATGGCGAACGACTCCCGTTCGACTTGGTGCTCCGGCTGCGGCGCCTGCGTCGAGACGCGCTCTAGTGCGGAACCCAGAGCCGAGACCAAGTCGAAGATGCTCGCGCGATACGTCACCTCGGTCGGCGCCCCCAGCCGCGCCCGCTCCGACGACGCCTGGCCCCGGGTCCACAGCCGGTGCCGCGCCTCGAACCGCCCCGCCAGCGCGCCCGACGCCTCCTTGTAGCGGACGTACTCCAGCAGGCGCGCCACCAGCTCCGCTCGGGGGTCGATGGGCTCGCCGGCGTCGTCCAGCTCGGGCCGCGGCATCAGCATCCGCGCCTTGATCTGGATCAGCATCGCCGCGGTGTAGATGAAGTCCGCGGCGGCGTCCAGGTCCACCTGCTCCATGACGCGGACGGCCTCGAGGTACTCGTCGGCGATCCGCGCGATGGGGATGTCGTGGACGTCGATCTCGTCGCGCCGGATAAAGAACAGCAGGAGGTCGAGGGGACCTTCGAACGGTTCGAGATGGACGCGGTGCATGGGCGGGCGGCTTTGCCGAAGCTACCGCCGCCCGCGGCTCCACGTCCGGTTCCCACAGGCGGCGGCCGTCGCCAGTGGGTCGGGGTGTCAGGGCCGGGGCGTATGTTGGCCGTGAGCCCACCCCATCCGCTATGGCGACCGACTTCCAGCCCGATGCCGACGTGGTCCGCGTGGTTCGCCGCGTGGTGGACGAGGTGGCGCCGCTGCGGGTGGTTCTGTTCGGGAGCCGGGCGCAGGGCACGGCGGGGCCGGAGAGCGACATCGACCTGCTGATCGTGATCCCCAACGAGGAGTCTCCTCGGGCCGTCATGCGCCAGTTGTACAGCCGCATTTCTGGAATGGGGGTCTCAGTCGATTACGTCCCCGCGACCCTCGCCCAGATCGACCGCTACCGAGACAGCATCGGGTTCATCTACAGAGAGGCCTTGCTACACGGCGTAGAGGTCTACAATGCGGAGGGGGTCCATGCCTGATCCGCCCGTACTCCAGGCAAGGGTTCAAACACGCAGAGAGCGATCTTCTCATCGCGGAGGCGGCGCCGACGGGCGTCCTCTTGGAACACCGATGCTTCCACGCTCACCCCGAAGGGACGGCGTAGCCAGCAGGCGGCGGAGAAGTCGATCAAAGCCGTGCTGATATCGAAGGACATCGTACCGCCCAAGACGCACGACATCGAGCAGCTGTTGGACCTCGTCACAGAGCACATCGCGCCGATCCCCTCGAAGGTCCGGGACTCCGCGATGCTGTCCCGATATGCCATCGTTTCCCGCTACGCGGCGGACCTCGGCGAGATCGATGAGGACGAGTGGAACGAGACGATGAGCCTCGCCAGGGCCGTCCTCTCATGGGCCAAGACGGCCGTCCAGGGCACACCGTAGCGGTTACGCCGCCTCCCGCTGGCGGAACCAGTCCACGGTCGTCTTGAGCCCCGTCGCGACGTCCACCTCGGGCGTCCAGCCCAGCGACCGCTGGGTGTGGCTGTAGTCCAGGACCGAGCGCTCCTGCTCGCCGGGCTTGGCCGGGCCGTGGACCTCGTCGGCGCCGGCGCCGGAGTGCTCGTTGATGTGGCGGAACAACTCGTTGACGTCGGTCTCGACGCCGGTCCCGACGTTGTAGATACCGGACGCGTCGGCCGCCAGCGCGGCGACGAACGCCTTCACGACGTCGCCTACGAACACGTAGTCGCGCGTCTGCTTGCCCTGCCCGTTGATGGTGACGTCCTGGCCCCGCAGGAGGCGCTGGGCGAAGATGGCGACGACGCCGGCCTCGCCGTGGGGGTTCTGCCGCGGGCCGTAGACGTTGCCGAACCGGAGCGCGGCGTAGTCCAGGCCGTGCGTCTGGTTGTAGAACCGCAAGTAGTGCTCCGAGACCAGCTTGGTGATGCCGTAGGGCGACATCGGCAGGGTCGGGTGCGACTCGGGCTGGGGGCCTCCGCCGTTGACCTCGGGGTCGGGCTCGCCGTAGATCGCGCCGCCCGTCGAGGCGAACGCGACTTTCTCCAGCCCATTCTGGCGCCCGGCCTCCAGCAAGTTCAGGAAGCCGAGCACGTTGACGTCGGCGTCGAACTGGGGGTCGGCGACGGAGCGGCGGACGTCCATCTGCGCCGCGAGGTGGCACAGCGCGGCGAAGCGGTGCTCCTCGAACAGCGCCGCCGCGTCGTCCGAGCGGATGTCGAGGTCGTGGAAGGTGGCGCCTTCGGGCACGTTCTCGCGGTACCCGCCCGACAGGTCGTCCATCACGTGGACGTCGCAGCCCTCCTCGACCAGTCGGTCGGCGACGTGGGAGCCGATGAAGCCGGCGCCGCCGGTGACCAAAACCTTCTTGCCTGCGAACGGGAACGCCATGAGTCGGGTGTGTGGGGAACCAGAATATCGCGGTTAGCGCGACGGGAGTAAAGCGACGGTCGTCATCCGCTCGGGCGCGAAGAGCTCCGCCGCCAGCTGGCGGACGCCGTCGGAGGTCACGGCGTCGATCTCCTGGACCACGCGCTCCAGGGGCACGACCTCGCCGTAGGTCAGCTCGACGCGGCCCAGCCGCTGCATCCGGTTGGTCGTGCTCTCCATCCCGAGCACGATCGAGCCCTTGAGCTGGTGCTTGGCGCTGGACAGCATCCGGGCGCTGACGGGCGTCTCGGCCAGCTTGGTCAGCTCGCGCTGGATCAGCGTCTTCGACCGCTCGACGCGCGAGGCGTCGGTGCCGATGTATACGCCGACGTCGCCGGAGTCGGCCTGGACGTTGACGAAGGAATAGACGGAGTAGCACCACCCGTACTTCTCGCGGATGTTCTGGTTGAGCCGGCTCGACATCCCGCCGCCCAGGATGGTGTTGAGCACCGACAGCGTCGTCCGCCGGGGGTCGCGCGCGCCGAACGCCCGCGTGCCCATGGCGAAGTGCGCCTGCTGGACGGGCCGCTCCAGCTCGACATGGGACGGTTGGTACTCGACGGCCGGCGCGCGCTCGGCCGGCTGGCGGGCGCGCTCGAACCCGTCGAGCAGCTTCTCGACCAGCCGGACGACCTCGGTATGGCGCACGTTGCCGGCCACGGACACCACCAGTCGGTCGGGCACGTAGTGGCGCTCGATGTAACGGGCCAAGTCCGCTCGGCCGAAGGAGCGGACGGACTCCGGCGTCCCGATGATGGGCCGGCCCAAGGGGTCGCCGGAGTAGACGGCGGCCTCGTAGTGGTCGAAGACGTGGTCCTCGGGGGCGTCCTCGTACATCTTAATCTCCTCGACCACGACGTCCTTCTCCTTCTCGATCTCCTTGTCCGGCAACGTCGGCTGGGTCACCAGGTCGAGGACCGATTCAAGTGCTCGGCCCAGGTGCTCGCTTAGGCCCCGCGCGTAGAAGCACGTGTGCTCCTTGGTCGTGAACGCGTTGAGGTAGCCGCCGACGGACTCCATCCGCTGGTTGATCAGGTACCCGCGCCGCCGCTGGGTCCCCTTGAACACCATGTGCTCGATAAAATGCGTGATGCCGGCCTCAGCCTCGGTCTCGTCGCGGCTCCCGGCCTCGACCCAGGCGCCGACGGCGACGGAGCCGACCGACGGCACGGTCTCGGTGAGCACGCGGACGCCGTTGTCGAGCTCGGTCCGCTCGATGGCGGAGATCAGATCGTTCATAGACGGCGGGTATCCCAGGCGCGGCGGACAGTTCCGCCAGCCCGGCCTCTTCGCAGCCTCCTAGCGCGAGGCGCCGCGCGCGGCCTCCAGCCCCGCGACCGACTGGCGCCGGTTGGGCGCGCGATCGAGCGAGGCCTGGAACGCGGCGGCGGCGCCCTCGGGGTCGCCGGCCTCCAGCAGCGCCCAGCCCAGCGCCTCGTTGGACGGCACGACGGGCGAGGGCGGGCCGAAGGTGAGCGGCGCCTCGGTTTCGAGCGCGGCGGCCTCCCGCAACATCACCAGCCCGCCCTCGGCGTCGCCCTCGGCCAGCCGGACGCGGCCCGCCAGTTGCAAAGCGGCAGACCGCTCGGCCCACGAGTCATCGTCCGCCGCCGACATCGGGCTGGCCGCGTGCTCGGAGAGGAAGGTGTCGTCGCCGTACTCGATGCGGAGGACGCCGTCTGCGAGCCCGACGATGGACGCGGAGCTGCCCTGAGCGGCACGCGCGAGCGGGTCGTCTAGGGCTTGCCGGTCGCTGAACGCGACGGCGTGCTGGGCACTGATCCGCGCGACGTGCGCCTGCGCTGTGGGCTGGCGGTCGGCGCGGGCGTGGTCGAGGGCAGTCGCTAGCAGGCGGTCGGAGAGTGCCCGGTCGTCGAGCTGGGTCGCGGCGTAGTGCCACCACCACAGCGCGTGCCAACCGTGGCCGTTGAGCGGTTGGCCGCGGCGGTCCGTGTTGGCCTTGGCGGCGAGGTAGCTCCGCTCGTTCATCTCGGCCGTCTCGGGCATCATCCCCAACGCGAGATAGATGTGACTAGGCATATGGAGCGCGTGGCTCGCCGCAGGCGCGATCTCGGCGTAGACCCGAGCCGGGCGCAGACCGAGGGGCGCGTGGATTGGGTCGTCGTAGGCATGGATGAGGTAGTGCGCCGCGCCGGGGTGCCGGGGGTTGAGGTCGAACACCTCCTCGGCGACCGCGGCGGCCTTCATGTAAGTTGTGAAGTCGCGCCCTTCGTGCGCTGTGCCTAACAGCGCAAGCGAGTAGAACGTCCGAGCGTCGAGGTCGTCAGGGACGTCGGCGGCCAGCTGGCGCATGGCCTGGGCGTACAGGTCGTCGCGGCTCTCCTTGTCCCCCTCCCCGAACAGCACGTCGAGCGTGGCGAGGTAGCCGGCCTCCCGGTCGGTGATCTCGTCGCGCGACACGTCCGCCAGCGCGGCGCGGGCGGCCGCGCGGTCCTGGCGCAGCCAGATGGGGTGGTTGTGCGTCATGGCCTCGCCCCACGCCGCCATCGCGAAGCCGGGGTCGATCTGGCGGGCTTTTTGGAAAGCCTCCCGGGCGTCGTCGTACTCGAACGAGTGGAGCAGCAGGAGCCCGCGCAAGAACGGTTCCTGAGCATCGGCGGCGCCGGAGTTCGCGAACGAGACCTCGCCGAGCTCCGACTGGGCCAGCGTCGGACTGGCGAGGGCGATGCAGAGGGCGAGAGAGAAGAGGAGGCGCATGGGGGTTGGGGCTTGCAGTGCAATATCTAAGGTCGGTACCCGGCTGGCGAAGCTCGGTCGCCAGTCGGAGCCAACGAAAACGCCCCGCCCGCCCGGAGGCAGACGGGGCGCCATGCCGCGTGGGCGCGGCTACGCTTTGGCCTTGGCCGGCTCGGCCTCCGCCATCGCCCCGTCACCGGCGGTCGCGGCGTCGGCCGGGCGCGGGACGAACGGGGCGCCGGTCTCCGGGAACTGCTTGATGAAGTCCTCCTGGACGGGGTGGCCCAGGTCGCGGTGCGTCGGCGACGACTCGTGGATGTAGAAGTCGGCGTCGGGCATGGTCTCGACGTAGTCGAGGGCGGCGGCGGCGGCCCGGCGCATCGACTCGTCCGAGTTCTTGTGCAGGCCGCGGACGTTGGCCTCGATCCGCTCGTGGGCGATGTGCATAAAGTGCAGCCCGGCCAGGCGGTCGCGGTCCCACTCGGCGCCCGACGCGCCCTCGGCCAGCTGGCGGTCGAGCTTGGCGAGCACGCACGCCCAGGCGAACATCAGCGTCGCGTTGTCGGCGAAGCGGGCCTGGGTGACCTGGGCGGTCACGATCTGCTCCTCCATCTTCTTCGACGCCAGCTTGAACTCGCGCGTGTGCGTTTGCACGTGCGCCGCCAGCCGGTCGGCGAACGAGCGCAGCGAGGGGTGGACGCGCGTCACGGCGGGCTTGGCCACCTTCTTGCCCAGGAAGATCTCGGTCGCCAGCGGAAGCCCGGCCTTGACGGTCGCGGGCTTGAAGGCGCCGCCCAGGATGCGGGCGGTGTTCTCGCCGACGGTCTCGTCGTCGCTCCACTGGACCGTGTTCAGCACGCCCAGCATGTACTCGGCGAGCTGCTTGCCGCCGTAGGCGAAGACGAACGACTGCATGACTTCGTTCGAGCCCTCAACGATGCGGTGGATGCGGTTGTCGCGCCACAGCCGCTCGAACTCGTTCTCGGTCACGTAGCCCTCGCCGCCCATGATCTGCATGGCGGAGTCGATCACGTTCCAGCCCTCCTCGGAGCAGAACAGCTTGCACGCGGCCGTCTCGACCATGATGTCGGCGTCCTTGCGGTCCAGCATCCCGCAGACGGCGTACAACATGGCGTCCATGCCGTAGCACAGCGCGTGCATGTCGGCGATCCGCTTCTGGACCAGCTCGAAGTCGGCCAGGGGCCGCTGGAACTGGTGGCGAGTGGCGACCCACTTGGTGGCCTGCTCGGCGGCCTGCTTGGCCGCGCCCGAGACGCCGGCGCTCAGCGTGCACCGGCCGTAGTTCAGGCACGTCAGCGCCACCTTCAGGCCCTGGCCCTCGCGGTGCAGCAGGTTCTCCTTCGGCACGCGGACGTTCTCGAACTTGATGCGCGCCTGCCACGTGCCCCGGATGCCGGCCTTGGAGCGGTTCTTCTGGAAGAACGATACTCCCTCCATGTCCGGGGTCACGATGAGCGCCGAGACGCCCTTCTTGGTCTTGCCCGTCTTGGGATCGGTGACCTGCTGGTTCGCCATCACGGTCAGGAGACCGGAGAGCGCGCCCGAGGTGATCCACTTTTTCTCGCCGTTCAGGATGTAGACCTGCTCGGTCTCGTCCCAGACGCAGTTGGTCTCCTGGCCGGCGGCGTCCGAGCCCACCTGGGGCTCCGACAGGCAGAACCCGGAGAGCTTCTCGCGCGCCACCATCGGCAGGAACCGCTCCTTCTGGTCCTCCGACCCGAACAGCATCAGCGCTTTGCAGCCGATCGACTGGTGGGCCGAGACCATCACGGCCGTCGAGCCGCAGCGGCGGCCGATGGCCTCCAGCACGCGGTTGTAGCTGGCGACGCCCAAGCCCAGGCCGCCCCACTCCTCGGGGACGGTCATGCCCATCACGCCCATGTCGAAGAGCCGCGTGATCACCCAGTCGGGGATGAACTGCTCCTGGTCGATCTGGATCGACGGGTGCTCGGTGTCGAGGTAGGCGTTGAGCTCCGCCAGCAGCGCGTCGGTCTTGGCCTTCTCGGCCGCCGACACCTGGGGGTACGGGAAGACCAGCTCCTCGCGCAGGCGCCCCCAGAAGACGTTCTTGATGAAGCCCATCTCGTCAGGCTCAGGCCCGAGCATGACCTCGGCCTCTTTGATCATCTGCTGGTCGCGGGCGGAGACGCCCTTCATGTTGGAGAGAACGGACATGGGGTCTGAAGGAGTTTGGTGGCTGGAAGCGCTTCTAGGACGACGAACCGGGGCCGGAGGTCCCGGGAACGGCGGCGCGGGGTACGAACTGGGTGCGAGTTTACGGCATGACCGACTCGTTCAGCGCCCGACTGGCGGCGGCCGTCGCCGAGACCGGGGCGCCGGTGTGCGTGGGCCTCGACCCCGACCCCGACCGCCTGCCCTCCCCTTTCCGCGACGCGACCGCGACGAGTGCAGGCGCAAGCGCCCTTGCGGACGCGTTGGCATTGTTTTGTATTGCAATAACGGCATCGACGCGGACGGTCGCGGCCGCCTACAAGCCCAACCTCGCCTTCTTCGAGTCGCTAGGCGCCGAGGGCTGGCGCGCGCTCGAAAGGGTCTGCCAGTCGGTCCGCGACTCGGGCCGGCTCCTGATCTTGGATGGCAAGCGCGGCGACATCGGCAACACCGGGCGCCGCTACGCCGCCAGCCAGTTCGGCGCCCTGGCGGCCGACGCGGCCACGGTCGCGCCTTACATGGGCGCCGACAGCCTGCTCCCCTTCCTGGAGCACCCCGGCCGGTGCGCCTTCGCGCTCGTCGCGACCTCGAACCCCGGCGCGTTCGACCTCCAGCACCTCCCGACTGGCGGCGGCGTCCCGCTCTACCGCCGCGTCGCGGACTTGGTGGCGACGACGGCCGCCAGTGCGGCGGGCGATGCCGGCTTCGTCGTCGGCGCGACGCGGCCGGAGCTGCTCGCGGAGCTCCGCCAGTCGCACCCCAGCGTGCCGTTCCTGGTGCCGGGCGTGGGCGCTCAAGGGGGTTCGGCGTCTGATGTGATGAGTTCCAATAACGGCGGCCCGATCCTGGTCAACGCCAGCCGGTCGATCCTGTACGCCTCGTCGGCCGCCGACTTCGCCCAGGCCGCGCGCGACGCCGCCGAGCGGCTGGCGGAGAGTTTGATCGGATAAGACCGGGAGCCTGTGGTGCGATCGGACCAATGCGGGGGCAGGCGGGCGCGTAGCACGCCCTCACACTCCCCCGCTCGTCATGTCCCCGTCCTCCTCCGCCCCCACGCCCGCCTACGTCGCCGCCTCGTGGGCGGCCATGCTGACCGGCGCCATCGCCTTCATGGTCGGCCTCGTCAACGCCAAGATGTTCTTGAACGAGAAAGGCTACTACCTGACGATTCTGCTCTTCGGGCTGTTCGCCGTGATATCGCTCCAGAAGTCCGTCCGGGACCGGCTGGAGGGCATCCGCGTGACCCCGCTGTACTTCACCCTGTGTGCTGGCGCGGTCGCCGCGACGCTGGCGCTGCTGGTGGTCGGGCTGTGGAACGCCGACTTGGCGCTGAGCGAGAAGGGGTTCTACGGCATGGCGTTCGTGCTGGCGCTGTTCGGCGCCGTCTCCGTCCAGAAGAACGTCCGCGACGTGGCCGCGCTCGACGGCGACCGCCCGCCGGACGCGGGCTCGCGCGAGCGGGCGCCCATCTCGGACCCCGTGTAACCTTCTGGCGGGGGGCCGCGTCGTCGGGGGGCACCCCCTCCGCCAATGACCGCCGACGCCCTCCTCCGCCAGCACGCCGACTTGGTGTACCGCGTCGCGCTCCGCGTGACCGGGACCCCGGCCGACGCCGCCGACGCGGCCCAGGACGCGCTGGTCAAAGTCTGGCGCGGCATCGAGGCCGTCCCGACGGACCGCCAGCGGGCGTGGGCGGCCCGGGTGGCGCGGAACGCCTCGCTCGACCTGCTGCGTCGGCGCGCGGTCCGCCCGGCGCCCGGGCTGGCGCACGCCATCGCCGAGCCGTCGGCCGACGCCCCGCTCCCGGACGACGACGCCGAGGCGGGCGAGCTCCGGGTTCAACTCACGCGCGCGGTGGATTCGCTGGACGAGCCGTACCGCTCCATCCTGGTCTTGCGCGAGATCGAGGGCTTCGCCTACGCCGAGATCGCCGACGCGCTCGACTTGCCGCTCAACACCTTGAAGGTGTACCTCATGCGCGCCCGGCGGCGCGTCCGCCAGGCCGTCGCCGAGGCCGCTCCCGAGCTGGTGCCATGACCGACCTCTGCCACCGCCTCGACCCGTACCTCGCCGGCGACCTGTCGGACGCCGAGGCCGAGCGCTTCGAGCACCACGCCCTCACCTGCCCGGTCTGCGAGGCCGAGCTAGCGCTCCCCGCCGACGTAGCCGACGCGCTCACCAGCCTCGCGGAGGAGTCGTGCCCGCCCCGGGTGCTCGCCGCCGCTCAGTCCGCCGCGGACGACGAGTGGCCCCCGGTTTGGTCGCGCGAGCTCCGCGCGTGGTCGGCGACGCCGTGCCCGCCCGACGTGCTGGCGGCCGCGCTCAAGCAGACGCGCCGAGCGGGGGACCGCGAGCCCGCTCCACGCCGCCGGCGGCACGCGTGGGCGTGGGCGCTGGCGGCGCTCATCGCCGTCGGCGGGAGTTGGGCGGCGCTGCGGCCGGCACCCAGTGAGTCAGACCAGGTCGCCGGGCTCACACCGACGAGCCCACCGGCCACGGGGGTCCCGGACGCGTCGTACGCTCCGCCCCCTCCGGCCCCTCCTCAGCCGTCGCCAGTGCCGGGTGCGGTCGACCCGTCGCCGCTCGGTGCCGGTTCTCAGCCGTCAACGGCCTCGCCTCGATCGCCCGGGACTCGGCCGGCCGTCTCCGCCCCGCTGGCGCCCGATCTGGAGCCTACCCCGGGAGGGTCCGACGCGGCGCCGCCCGACCTCGTGGCGACGGCTCCCCTCGCCCCCGGCATCGCCGAGCGCGAGCCGAGCGCTCAGGAGATCGAAGACGCCCGCCGCGACCTCGCCCTCGCGTTCGCCCTGATCGACGACGCCCAGTCCGCCGCCGGTGCCCAGGTCCGAGAGCAGGCCCGGACCCTGGGCTCCACCTTCAACACGTCCCCCTTTTAACCACGCCCCCCTCCCATGAGACCTCTTCTGCTCGCCGCCCTAGCGGCCCTCCTCTCCCTCCCCCTGGCCGCCCAGCCCATCGCCGTCGGTGACCTCGACGAGATGTTCGGGACCGAGGCCCAGGTCGAGGTCAACTTGCGCGGGTCGCTGATCCGGCTCGCGGCCCAGGCGGCGGGCCCGCACTCGCCCGAGACCGCGCTCATGCTCGATGGCCTCCGGTCGGTGACCGTGCGCATCTACCCCGTCACCGGCACCGGCGAGGCGGGCGCCGTGGCGACGCTGGCCACCGTGGCCGACCAGTTCGAGGCCGACGGGTGGTTCACGATGGTCCGCGTCCGGGCGCTGCCCGACAGCGACAACGAGGACGGCGACGTCTGGGTCTACGTCCGCGAGGACGGCGACGCCTTCAACGGGCTCGCCGTGCTCGCGTTCGAGCGCGAGGACTCCACGGCCGTCTTCGTCCACATCGACGGCACCATCGAGCCGGGCCAGATCGCGGAGCTCAGCCGGCGGTTCGCCAAGGTGGACCTGGACGAGGAAGCCGACGACGAGGGCGACGATGACTAAATCCATACTGATCGCCGCGCTGGCGCTCGGCGCCAGCGGGTGCGTCTCGCTGGAGATGAACCGGATCCAGCGCGACATCGCCGACGACATCGAATCGACCGGGCAGGCCGAGGTCGGGAAGGGGTTCTCGATGGCGTTCGGCCGCGGCACCATCGGCACGAGCCGGTTCTTGGGGCGGATGTTCGCCCCAACGTCCACCG
Organism: Rubricoccaceae bacterium; assembly: GCA_963789285.1. Taxonomy (GTDB): domain Bacteria; phylum Bacteroidota; class Rhodothermia; order Rhodothermales; family Rubricoccaceae; genus Rubrivirga. The sequence continues at coordinate 325,524 of CAWBJZ010000002.1, read as the reverse complement.
AGCCGTACCGGCGCCTGAGCCGCCACGTCCGCCAGGTCAAGGTGGCCCGCTTCCCCATCACCGGCGCCCTAGACGCCTCGCTCATCGAGCGGCCCGACGCGCTCGCGCGCTTCGCCGGCGACGGGTGGTACCCGTTCGTGACGGTCCGGGACTCCACGGAGCGCGTCTGGCTCCTGCTGAGGGAGACCGACGACGAGGTCCTGACCGACCTGCTGGCAGTCGTGGTCTCGGGCGAGGACCTGGTGCTGACCCGGATGTCGGGCAACCTGTCCGACATGATCCTGGACGCGGGCGCGCTGATCCAGAGCGACCTGCTGCAGGAGACGCTCGACGGCGTCGTCGGCGCGGACCCGACGGCTGCTCGCTCCCCCTAGCGCTGCGACATGGCTAGGTTCGGGACGCCCTCCGACCCAACCATGCGCGCCGCCGCCCTCGTCGCCGTCCTCGTCGTCTCCGGATGCAGTTCCGCGCCGAGCGGTCCGGTCACCGAGACCGGCTTGCTTGAAGCGGGCGACCGGTCGCTGGCCTCCGGCGAGTTCTACGACGACTACTCGCTTGATGGTGCGCGAGGGCCAATGGATCACGGTCACGGTGACGACGGACCGCTTCGACCCGTACCTCATCGTCCGGAGCCCGGGCCTGGAGCAGTCGGAGATCGACGACGCTGGAAGCGACACCGGCGCGACCCGGATGTCGGTTCGAGCGGGCGAATCGGGCCGGTGGGAGGTGCTGGTGACGAGCTACGCGCCGGGCGAGACCGGGGACTACACGCTCACCTACCACGTCACCGACGCCGCGCCGGCCGACGCGGTCGCGCCCGACGCCGGCGAGACGATCACCGTTTAGCCACCTGCTAGTGGAGTAGTTCGGCGCTGCCGATCCCGTCCGCCAGTGCGGCGCTCTAGTAGGCCAGGACGCCGCGCGCGGCGGTCTCCAGGCGCGCGGTCGCGGAGTAGACCTCGGACTCCAGCGCCTTCGAGAACGGGATCGGCAGGTCGGCGCCGCCGACGCGGACGGGCGGGGCGTCGAGGTGCTCGAACACCGCCTCGGACACCTCGGCTGCGATCTCGGCGCCGAAGCCCCCGGTGCGAGCGGCCTCGTGGAGCACCAACAGTCGGCCGGTCTTCCGGACGGAGTCGAGCACGGCCTGGCGGTCCCAAGGCACCAGCGTCCGCAGGTCGAGGACCTCGACGTCGTGGTCAGGCGTGAGATCGTCCGCGAGGGCTAGGGCCCAGCCCCGCCCGACGCCCCAGGTCACGATGGTGAGGTCCGAGCCCGCGCGGGCGACGTCGGCGACGCCGATCTCGACGCGGTGGTCGCCGGTCGGGACCGGGCCGCGCAACGAGCGGTAGAGCGCCTTGTGCTCGAACACCAGCACGGGGTTGTCGTCCTCGATGGCCGAGCGGATCAGCCCCTTCGCGTCGGCCGGCGTGCCGGGGACGACCACCTTGAGACCCGGCACGTGGCAGAACCACGCCTCGGGCGACTGGCTGTGGAACGGGCCGGCGCCGATGCCGCCGCCGAACGGGGCCCGGATCGTGACCGGCACCGGCGCGCCCCACCGGTAGTGCGTCGTCGCGAGGTTGTTGACGATCTGGTTGAACCCGCACGTGATGAAGTCGGCGTACTGCATCTCGACGACGGGGCGGAAGCCGTCGAGCGCGAGGCCCAAGCGCGCACCCCAGCGCGCCGCTCTCGATGATGGGCGTGTTGCGGATGCGGTCGGCGCCGAAGCGGTCGAGGAACCCGTCGGTGACCTTGAACACGCCGCCGTACTCGGCCACGTCCTGGCCCATCAGCACCGTCGTCGGGTCCGCCTGAAACGCGTCCGCCAGTCCCGGCGCTCAGGGCGTCGATAAAGCGGACGTCGTCCTCGACCGCCCCGCTGGCGGCGGCCGGCGGCGACGCTGGCGGCGCGAAGACGGCGGCGTGCTCGGCCGGGGCGGTGCCCGTCACCTCGGGTTGCGTCAGGGCCCACTCGGCCACGTCTTCAATCTCCGCTTCGATCTCGGCATCGACGCGATCGAGCTCGGACTCGCCGATCCCGTCCGCCAGTAGGGCAGCGCGGGTTCGGGCGATGGGGTCGCGCGCGGCCCAGGCCTCGATCAGCTCGTCGGGGACGTACTTCGTGCCGCTGGCCTCCTCGTGGCCACGGACCCGAAACGTCTTCATCTCCAGCAGCGTGGGGCCTCCGCCCTGGCGGGCTCGCTGGGCAGCGGCCTGGACGGATGCAATAACGGCTTGGACATCGTTCCCGTCCACCACCTCCCCATGCATCCCGTAGCCGGCGGCCGCGTCCGCGATGTCCTCGACCGGGACCGCGCTGGCGGTCGGCGTGGACAGCCCGTAGCCGTTGTTCTCCACCACGAAGATCACCGGCAGCGACCACACCGACGCCAAGTTCAGCGCTTCGTGGAAGTCGCCCTCGCGTGTCGCGCCCTCGCCGGTGAACGCGAGCGCGACGGCGTCCTCGCCGCGCAGCCGGGCCGCCAGCCCCAGGCCGTCGGCGACGGGCAGCATGGCGGCCAGGTGCGAGATCATGCCCACGATCCGGCGCTCGGGCAGGCCGAAGTGGAACGTGCGGTCGCGTCCGTTGGTGAAGCCGCCCTCGCGCCCCATCATCTGGCAGAACAGCGGCCTGAGCGGGACGCCGCGCGTGGTCCACACGCCCAGGTTCCGGTGCATCGGGAGCAGCCAGTCGCGCTCCTCCAGCGCCCACGCGCAGCCGACGGCGATGGCCTCCTGTCCATATCCCGAGAACCACTTCGAGATCCGGCCCTGGCGGATGAGCCGCAGCATCTTGTCCTCGACCGCGCGCGGCTGGCGGAGCGCGCGGTACAGCGCGAGCGGGTCGGTGGCGGTCGGGGCGAGGGCCGGGTCGGGCGAGGGCATGCGGGCGCGGGGGGACGCCCAAAGCTACCGTGCTAGCGCCCTCCCCTCAGCAGCGCCGTGCGGACGGTGCGGATCAGGATCTTGGCGTCCACCCCCAGGCTCATCGTCTCGATGTAGAACAGATCGTACTTCAGCTTCTGCCGCACGTCCTCCAGCGTCGCGTCGTACTGGAGGTGGACCTGGGCGAGCCCGGTGATGCCCGGCTGGACGCGGTGGCGGCGGCTGTAGAGCGGGATCTGATCGCGCAACTGGTCCACGAAGAACGGGCGCTCGGGGCGGGGGCCGACCAGGCTCATGTGGCCCAGGAGCACGTTCCACAGCTGGGGGATCTCGTCTAGCCGGAGGCGGCGGAGCTTACGGCCGAGCGGCGTGACGCGGCGGTCGCGGTGCTCGGCCCAGACGGGGCCGGTCTCGCGCTCGGCGCCGTCCACCATCGTCCGGAACTTGAACATCGTGAACGGCTGGCCATCGCGGCCGACGCGCGTCTGGCGGTAGATGGCGCCGCCCCGGCTCGTGGCTCGGACCAGGGCTCCGATGACCAGCCAGACGGGCGCGAGTGTGACCAGCACGGCCGCGCTCACGGCCACGTCGAGCATCCGCTTGGTCCGCCGCTCCCAGACCGGCATCGGCTCCGGGAGCACCTCGATGAGCGGGATGCCGTAGGTGTGCTCCGTCCGCGCCATGCCGCCGACGGCGGCGTAGAAGTCGGGCACCAGCTTGAGCGTGACGCGCTTGCCGTCGCACACCCGGAGCACCTCGTCCAGCATGGCGTGGTCGTCGCTGCCCAGCGCGATCAGGACGTCCTGCACCCCCAAGCGATCGATCAGCCCCGGGAGCTCGGCGACGGCGGCCTGGGGCGCGCCCGACGTGGTGAGCTCGATGGCGCCCATCGGGAGGGCGTCGCCGCCGGGGTACCGCTCCTCGATGGTCGGCTCGCCGGCGCCCACCAGAATCGGCACCTCGGCCGGCTGGCGGAGGCGGACGGCGCCGACGATCTCGATGTCCGCCGCCGGGTACGCCGCGAGGTCGTGGTACAGCGTCTCGACGCGGTCCGACCACCCGACGACGACCGCGCGGTGCCGGCCATGGCCCCGCACCACTCGCGCCCGCTGCAACGTCCTGACGAGCATCCGCAACCCACCGACGCCGCCCAGCTGCGCCAGCGTGTAGCTGGCGATGGCCGCGCGCAGGGCGCCTCCGTCCAACTGGTCGATCAAGACGCCGAACAGCAACATCAGACTCCCGAAGACGACCACGCGCGCCAGCGTCGCCAGCTCGTCCAACCGGCCTCGGGCGTAGCGCTCGCGGTAGAGCCCGGCGAACGCGAACAGCAGCACCCAGCCCAAGACCAGCGCCGCGGCGGCCCCGCCCGACTCGGGCAGCCAGCGCCAAGCCTCCGGCCCGCGCGCCACGAACGCCAGCGCGCCGGCGGACGCGAGCGCGTCGCCCACGACCAGGGCCAGGATTTCTAAACGACGAGACACGCGGAGGGGCGAGGGGCGCGTAGCGGAACGGTCTCAGTCGGTGGCAGCAAGTGGGCACGCGAAGGTAGAGGGGCCCGGGGCACCGCGCAAGGCGGGTAGCTTCCCCCATGCCCCGAGGGCTCCCCCCGCACCCCGCCGGCCACCCGGCCCTGAGCCACTGGCGCTACCCAGGCGGGGCGGTGCGCTACCAAGAGGTGCGGTCTTGGGGTCGGGTCTGGGTCACCGCCGGCGGACCGGAGGCGCCCGCCGATCGCCGCCCCGAGGTCGCCCAAGCGTTCGAGGCCGAGGCACGGCGCCAGCGGGCCCGAGTGCTGTGGTTCGCGGCGGAGAGTCCGCACGACATCGGTCGGGACCGCCCGTCGGTCGTGATCGGCGCGGAGCCGGTCTGGCGTGTCGCGCGGTGGCCTCAGATCGTCGAGGGCAAGGCGTCGCTCCGAGCCCAGATCCGCCGGGCGGCGAACAAAGGTGTGACGGTCGAGCCCGCTGGCGACCCCGCCGCCCTCCGCCCGGTCCTGACCGACTGGCTGGCGCGGCGCGGGCTGCCGCCGATGGGGTTCATGGCGGACCCCTTCGTGCTGGACACCCCCGGCGACCGCGAGTTCTGGGTCGCCCGCCGCGGCGGTGCAGCGGTCGCCTACCTCGCCCTCGTGCCCGGCGCGGAGGCGTTCGTCGAGTGGATCGTCCAGTCGCGCGCGGCGCCCAACGGGACCGCGGCGCTGCTGCTCGACCACGTCGTCCGGACCCTGGACCCTGACTCGACGATGACCCTGGGGATGGTCCCGCTCTCGACCTCGGCCCCGCCCTCCAGCGCCGCGCCGGGGGTGCTGGTGCGCGCGCTGCTGGCGTGGACCCGGGCGCACGCGACGCGCTTCTACAACTTCCACGGGCTGGAGCGCTTCAAGGCCAAGTTCGTCCCGGACCACTGGCGGCCGCTCTACCTCGTCACCGACGGGCGCCCGGTCACGGTCTGGACCTTCCACGCCGTCGCCGCCGCGTTCGCGGGCGCGCACGGCCCGACCCGGTTCGTGGCGCGCGCGCTGGCGGGCGCCGTCGCCGACGAGGCCGGCCGGCTTCGCCAGTCGCTCGGGCGCCGCCTCAGCTCGCGCGGAAGCGGAAGGTCGCCTGGGCCGTCTGGTTGACCTGGGTCGCGTTGCGGGGCAGCGGCTGGGCGCGGCAGTTCCGGATGACGGACTCCACGGCGGCGTTGAGCGGGCCGTTGCGCGTGACGGGCCGGTCGGCGACGTAGCGGCCGTTGGGCGCGAACGTGACGCGGTGGATCACCTCGCCCGTCACGCCGCCGAACGGCACGCTGGGGCAGTCGAAGCTCCGGTTGCCGAACTGGAAGCCGACCTCGACCGGCGCGTCGCCGCCCGAGCCCGAGCCGGAGCCGGCGTCCGAGCCCGCCGTCGGCGAGTCCCCCTGCGACGTGCCCGTCCCCTGGGTCTCCTGCGTCTGGGTCGGCGCCGTCGGGCGCGGCTCCGACCGCGCCGCGCGGCTGGGCGGGTTCGGCCGCGCCGGGCGAGCGTTGTCGCTCTGGGCGGGACGCGGCAGCGGGGGGTCGGCCCGGCGCGGCGTCGGCGTGCGCTCCGGCACGCGGACGGGCGTGGCCGCCGGCGGCGCGGGCCGCTCGGGCTCCGGCTGCGTCATCGCGTCCGACGACTCCCCGGCCTCCGCCTGCTCCGGCGGGCCCTGTACGACGGGCGGGACCGGCGCCAGCCCGAACTCGATCTCGGTCAGCTGGGGCGGCCAGTCGGGGTCGAGCGCCTTCGACGGCATCCGCAGCGCCAGCGCCAGCAGCAGCAGCACGACGACGTGCGCCGCCACGCTCAGGAGCATCCCGTCTCGGTCGTCGCGCGTCATGGCCGCTGGCAGATTGCCCCCGCGCAAGCGGGGGGATGATGGGGCGGAGTTTACGGCGCGGGGACCGTTGGCCGGGCGCCACCGCCGAAGCGGTACGCCAGCGAGACGCGGTGGGAGTAGCCGAGCTCGCTCGCCAGCCCCCCGAAGTCGCCGAACCCGTAGTCCACGTCGAGCCCGCCCAGGCGCACGCCCGCGCCGACGGTCGGCGTGAGCTGGGTCCCGTAGTTCTCGTTGGTCGCCACGTCCGAGATGCCGGCGCGGAACGCCAAGATGTCGCGGAAGCTCATCTCGGCGCCGAACCGCGGCCGGAACGAGACGCCGCCGGCGTCGATCACGTTGGCGCGCTGGCCATCGAACGCGAGGTCGACGTCGCTCGCCAGCGTGAGCCCGATGTCGTCGGACAACGGGAGTTCAGTGGAGGCGCCCAACCGGACGACGGGCCGCACGACCTCCGTCAGGCCGATCGGCCGGCTCTCCTCCTCGATCTCCGCGAACCGCTCGGCGTCCACGGACCACGACTGCACCATCTCGCTGGCGTCCTGGACATTCACCCCCAAGCGGACGCGGCCCAGCGCGACCTGGGCGCCGACGTCGAACGAGTAGCCCCACGCGCTCGCGAAGTCGCCCACGCTGCGCTGCACGACCTTTGCCGTCGCCCCCAGCGACACCTTGTCGCCGATGCCGCGCGCGTAGGAGACGAACAAGGCGTTGTCGGCGGCCGAGAACAGCGTCACGTTGTCCGGGTTGATCTGGCCCGTCACGGGGTCGAGGGCGTCCAGCGTGTTCGCGATGTCGTCCACGGCCGAGCGGAAGAGCGAGACCGCCACCGTCGACCGGTCCGTGAGCGGGTAGGCGACGGCGGCGTAGTCGAACGAGACGGCGCCGTCGAAGCGCTCGGCGTGCATGTACGCCGCCTGCGGCTGGCTGATGCGGCCCAGCCCGGCCACGTTCCAGTACCCCGCCGTGACGTCGTCGGCGTGCGAGACGAAGGCCCCGCCCATCCCCAGCGCCCGGGCGCCCACGCCAGACTCCAGGAACGCGGCCCCGTACTTCACGCTCACCCTCGACTCCTCCTGTGCCCACGCGGGCAGCGCGGTGGCGAGGATCAAGAAAACGACCGCGAGGCGGCGGATGGCAGTCATGGAGTCAGCTGAAAACGACGTACCAGGGCGCAGACGCGGATCGGGAGTGGGCGGAACGGACTCGGAAGCTCGGTCATTGCCGCCGATCCGGCAAGGCAAGACTAGGCGGCCTGGCTGGCGGCGCGCTCGGCCTGCTCGACGTGGCGGACGCTGTGGAGCCCCATGGCCTCGATGAACGCCCCGAGCGGCAGCTTCACGAGGGGCAGAAACGCGGAGTGGACCTTGACGGCGGCGAGGTCCATCCCCTCCGAGGCCTCGATGACGGCGAGGTAGCGGTCGATGTCCGCGTCGAAGCGCTCGACGGCGCGAGCGCGGTCGACGGCCGACTGGCGGGCGTCGCTGGAAGGCGGCGGCTTCATGGCCCCGCCCGTGGGGATGGGGCGGGACCCGGGCCGGACCGCGTCGATAAACTTGCGAGCGAACCAGTTGTACGTGAACGGCCCCGACGATCGGGGCTGCGGTCTAGAGACCGCGTCCTCGAAGATCGGGAGGTTCCCTTTGGCGATTTGGTTGAGGTGGACCACGCACTCCCCCGCCGACCACGACTTCGGCGTCGGCTTGCGGTTGAACGCGTCGTCATCGATGGCGTCCACCAAGGCGTGCAGGCGGCGCTGGGCCTCTAGGTAGGGGGCGGCGAGATCAGTCATGGGCACGCAAGCGGGCGGCGAAGGCCCCGTCGGTGTTGTGGCGGTGCGGCAGCGCCCGATAGTACGGGCCATCGCCCAACTCCTCCGGGATGAACGGCTGAGCCGGTTCGAGGGCGAACGAAGGGTTTCGGGTCAGGAAGGCTTGGACGCGGTCCTCGTTCTCCTCGGGCTCGACGGAGCACGTCGAGTACACCAGCAGCCCGCCCGGGCGAACGTGTCTTGCTGCGGCGTCGAGCATCCGGTCCTGCAGCTCCACCAGTTCCGCCAGCGCCTGGGGGCTGCGGCGCCAGCGCAGGTCGGCGCGTTTGGCGAGCACGCCCGAGCCGGAGCACGGCGCGTCCAGGAGCACGCGGTCGAACGCCCCCCCGTCCCACCCGGTCAGGTCCCCGACGACGGCCTCCACGATCTCCGCCCCCTGCCGCTCGGCCGACTGGCGGACGAGCCGGGCCTTCGCGTCACTCACGTCGAGCGCGACGACGCGGCCCCGGTTGCCCATCGCGAGCGCGGCGCCGATGGCCTTCCCGCCAGGCGCGGCGGCGCCGTCCAGCACGGCCTCGCCCGGCTGGGGGTCGAGCACGCGCACGACCAGCCCGGCGGCCTGGTCCTGGACCGCGCAGACGCCGCGCTCGACGAGCCCGCCGCGCAGGACGGGCTGGAGCCGGTCGACGGCGACGAAGTCGTCGGCCCACCGCGCGGGCTCGGCGTGGACCCCGAGCTCGGCGAGCTGGCGGACGAGGTCGGGCACGCCCGGCGCGCCGGCGGTGCAGCGGAGCGTGTAGCGGCCGCCTTGGTTGGTGGCCGCGAGAAAGGCGCGGGTGTCGGCCTCGCCCCACCGCTCCAGCCAGCGGCGGACGGCCCAGGTGGGGTGCGAGAACTCGACGGCGAGGTCGTCCGCCAGGTCGCCGGTGTCGGGGGCGGGGAGCGTTCCGGCGCGCCGAGCGCGGTCGACAGCGCGCAGGACGCCGTTGGCGAGACCGCCGGCGCCCTTGTGCAGCAACGTTTTCGCGGCCTCGACGGCTTGGTTGACGGCGGCGTGCGGGGCGGTCTCGCGCACCAGCAGGTCGTAGGCGCCGATCCGCAGGACCTGGAGCAGCTCGGGGTCGAGGTCCGCCAGCCGGCCGCGGCAGTACCGGCTCAGGACGAAGTCGAGCCAGCGCTTCATCCGCGTGACGCCGGCCACCAGCCCGACCGCCTGGCGGGACACGTCGGCCGAGACCGCGCCGTCGGTGAGCCGCGCCGCGTGCGCGCCCTCGTGCTCGACGCGCAGCAGGCGCTGGACGGCGAGGACGCGGGCGGACGGGTCGGGCATGGGGGAAGCTATCGGCGCCCGAACCGAGCGGAGCGGGCGCCGTTGGAATCCCTCCCCTCTCTACCGACCATGCCCGTCTGCGACACCTGCGGCAACGACTACGACCACGCCTTCTCCGTCACGCTCCACTCGGGCGAGACGATGACCTTCGACTCCATCGAGTGCGCCGCGCAGCAGATCGCGCCGAGCTGCGCGCAGTGCGGCGTTCGCGTGCTGGGCCACGGCCTGGAGGCCGGCGACCGCGTGTTCTGTTGTGATCACTGCGCGCAGAAGGCCGGGGTGTCTGGGTTCCGCGACAGCGTGTAGCCTCCGCCTGCCTCGCCGGTGGCGCTCCCCCCGTGCGAATGCGCCCATCGCTTCGCCTCACGGGCGACTCCTCGGCTGTCCCCCTCACGCGTGAGGGGGACAATTTGAGCGAGGGCTGAGCGGAGCGATCCCCTCGCCCAAAGCGATGAGCGCATGGGGGGGGTGCCGCGTCAAGCGGAGACCCTCCGCACGGCTACAGCCCCACCGCCAGTCCGACGTGGACCTTGCCGCGCCCGGCGCCCAGGTCCGGGTTGAGCGCGTACGTCACCGTCGCCAGCCCGATGCCGGTCGAGACCTGGAGCCCGGCGCCGTAGCCCAGCAGCCCGCGCCGCTGGCGGTCGAGGTCGGCGACGGCGGGGCGGTCGAGTCCGCCGCCGTCGACGAACGCGAAGGCGAACGAGGTCGCGTCGAACAGCATGCGGTACTCGGCGACGGCCCTGGCGTAGGACGCCGCCAGCAGCGAGGCCTCGTCGTAGCCACGGAACGAGGTCGCGCCGCCGAACCGGACCAGGTCGCCCTCGTCGGCTCTCAAGTCCGCGCCCAGCTCGCGCTGGGTCACGGTCGCGTCGAGCCCCAACACGACGGCTTGGCGCGGGAACGTCGGGAGGTACCCGCGCGAACGCACCGCCAGCCGGCGGCGGCCCGAGGTCTCCGTTCCCGCCCGGCGCCCCTGCTCGACCAGCACCGCCAGCGTGACGCCCCGGCGCGGCGCGCGGGCGTCGTCCACGCGCACCAGGCGGAAGCCGACGCCCGCCAAGACCTCGTCGGAGCGGCGGACTCGGGGGATGCCACCCACCTCGCGCGCGCCGAACGTGCCCGGGCGGACGGACTCTCGGGCTAGGGACAGCGAGACCTCCAACGTCGGGTCGAACGGGTACCGGACGTCGGCGCCGAACCGCTGCCGCGACAGCGTCGAGTCCCGGGCCTCGCCCGCGAACGAGACGCCGGCGCCGAACGGGGTCCCCAGCACGAACGGGTCCGACACGTCCAGGGCGAACGTCGAGGCCAGCCCGGGCGTCCGCTCCAGCTGGGCGCTCGCCGTCCGCCCCCCGCCGAACAGGTTGCGCAAGTCCACGCGCCCGCGGCCGACGACGCCTCCGCCCGCCCCGCCGGCGGGCGGGAGGTACCCGAGCACGACGTCGAACGCGCCCGGCGGCGACTCCACGACGGGCACCTGCAGCACCAGCCCGTCGCCGTCGACGGCCAGCGACGGCTCCCCGACCTCGGTGTAGAGCCCGCTCGACAGCAGCGCGCGGCGGACGCGCTGGCGGTCGAGCTCGCCCGGGCGGACGGGGCCGGTCAGGCCGGCGCGGCGGGTGGCGAACGCGCGGTTCGGCCCCCGGCCCCCGACCAGTTCGACGGCGACCACGTCGGACTGCGCTCCCTGGTCCACGCGGACGGTGACGTCGACCGTCCGGCCCGCCGTCGACCACCTGGAGGTCGGGAATCAAGGAGGCGGTGCCGTAGCCGAGCGCGGCGTACCGGGCGGCGGTCTCTCCTAGATCCAGGCGCAGGGAGTCGGGCCAGAACCTCTCGCCCGTCCGCGTCCGCCAGCGGGGCGCGCCGAAGGCGTCGATGCCCACGACCTCGACCCGGCCGACCGTGGCGATCGGCCCCGGCGTCACGAACAGCGTGTCGCCGCGCGTGGAGTCCGCCTGGGCGAGCAGCCGCGACTCGGCCGCCAGTCGGTCGAGGACGTCGCCGGGCGCCGAGAGCGGCGGGCAGGGTCCAGACCGAGTCGGCCGTCGCGACGACGCGGACCTGGGCGCTGGCGGAGCTCGCGAGCAGGGCCAAGCCCCAGGCCACGCGTCGTACCTTGCGCCGAACCGATTCCGCTGCTCGTGCTCGCATTCCGCCTGGGAGTCCTCATGATCGCGACCGCGCTTGCCGCGTCCGCCCAGCCCGAACGTCCCGAGCCGCGCGTGGCGTCTGTCCAAGCTAGCCCGTCCGACACGCTGCGCTACAGCGTCCGGGCCGGCGAGACGCTGATCGTGGCGCTCCCGCCGCGCGTGGACGGCCGCGAGGTGCGGTACGAGGTCGCCCAGGCGCCGGCGCTGTCGTGGCTCGTCGACCGCTCGTTCATGTGGCGGACGCTGAGCCAGGAGCGCGGCACGCTGCCCGTCCGCTTCCGGCGCATCGGCGGCACGGGCGGGACCGCCGAGCTGGTGCTGCTGGTCGAGATCACGCCCTAGGTGGACGCGGAGCTCGACCGGATCCGAGGCCCGATCTCGCCGGAGACCGTCCAGGCTTTCCGCACCGACCTCACCGACTGGTTCGACGGCGCGCGGCGCGCGATGCCGTGGCGCGAGCCCGGCCCGGACGGGCGGCGCGACCCGTACCGCGTCTGGGTCTCGGAGGTCATGCTGCAGCAGACCCGGGTCGAGACCGCCGCGCCCTACTTCCGCCGGTTCACCGAGCGCCTGCCGACCGTCCGCGCGCTGGCCCAGGCCGATCAGGACACCGTCCTCAAGCTGTGGGAGGGGCTGGGCTACTACAGCCGCGCCCGCAACCTCCACCGCGCCGCCCAGCTCGTCGTGAGCGAGCACGGCGGCGTGATCCCGAGCGACCCCGACGCCTTCCGCGCCCTGCCCGGCGTCGGCCCGTACACCGCCGCGGCCGTGCTGTCGCTCGCCTTCGACCAACCGCTGGCGGTGCTCGACGGCAACGTGATCCGGGTGCTGTCGCGCGTCTTCGCGCTCGGCGCCGACGCCCGCCAGGGCCGCACGCGCAAGGCGCTTCAAGGGGTCTCCGACCGTCTCCTGGACGCGGACCAGCCGGGGCGGTGGAACGAGAGCGTGATGGAATTGGGCGCGACGGTGTGCACGCCGAGGTCTCCGGCGTGCCCGCGCTGCCCGCTGAACGGCGTGTGCCGCGCGTATGCTCTCGGCACGCCCGAAGCGTTCCCCGTCGTCTCCAAGCGGAAGGCCGTTCCGCACCACGTCGTCGCGGTCGGGCTGGTGATGGACGGCGACCGCGTGCTGATCCAGAAGCGGCCCCAAGACGCGATGCTGGGGGGGCTGTGGGAGTTCCCCGGCGGCAAGGCCGAGGCTGGCGAGTCGCCCGAGCACGCGTGCGCCCGGGAGCTCCGAGAAGAGCTCGGCATCGAGGTGGAGGTCGGGGCGCCCGTCGCCCGCGTCGAGCACGCCTACTCCCACTTCCGCATCACGCTCCACGCCTACCGCTGCCGCCAGCTCGGCGGCACGCCCACGACCTCGACCGGGGAGCCGATGGCCTGGGTGGACGTCGCGGACCTGGACGACTACGCGTTCCCGACGGCCAACCGCAAGGTGATCGAGGCGATCCAGGCCGAGCGCCAGGCGCCCCGGCTGTTCTAGGCCTGCGGCGAATCCCGGCCGGGCGCGCGCCGTACGTTCGTCTCACACGCGCACCGATTTCTGTGGAAGGCCTGGTCGACCTGCTCCCGCTGCTGTTTATCGGCGCGTACTACCTGCTCGCCGGCCGGCGCCGCGCGCAGCGGCAGAAGGCGGCGCAGCAGAGGCAACCCGAGGGCCAGGCGGAGGTCCGATGTCGAGGAGCGCAGCGAGACCCCGTTCCAGTCGTTCCTGTCCCAACTGGAGGAGGCGATGGCCGAGGCCGCCAACCCCGGCTCGTCGGTCCCGGCCCCGCCCAGGTCCGAGACGGTCGAGCTCCCCCCCGCCCCGCCCGCGCCCGACCTCGAAGCCGACTCGGCCCTGGAGGCGGCCACGTTCGAGCGCGGCGGCCCGAACCCCCACGAGCGGCACGGGTTCGGCGGCGAGAACCCGCTGTCGGAGGAGGCCTTTGAGCAGCAGCCCGCCTTCACCCCGACCACCCGGGCCGTGACGCCGGTCTACGATCCCCACGGCCTGGGTCGGTCCGGCAGCGACGGCCAGTCCGGCGATGAGGTCCAGCCGACCGACTGGCAGCAGCGCCTGAACGACCCGAAGGCCGCCCAGGACGCGTTCGTGTTGCAGACCGTCTTCGGGCCGAGGGGCGGGCGGCAGGCCGAGAGCCGGCGCTAGACCTCGTAGTCCTCGGCCTCGCCCTTCTTGAAGACGGACGCGGCGATGGCGCCAACGATGGCACCGAGCACGGCCAGGATGACCAGGTTGATCAAGCCGCCGACGACGCCGGACATGCTCTCGGCCATCTGCATGCTGGTGTCGATCGTCGCCGGGTCCATGCCTTGGTCCGCTAGCTGCTGGCGCGCCTGCGCGATCGTCTCCGCGTCGGACGGGAACACGCCGATGGCCTGGAGGATGCGCCCGATCGCGAACGCGATCAGGCTGCCCAGAGCCGCCGCCGCCGCGCCGAGACCGGCGCCGGTGCCGGCCGGCAACGTTAGACGATTCGTGGTGGCGTAGTGCCAGACCGCCGTCCCCGCGCCGGCGATCGCGACCAGGCAGCAAAACACGGAGCTGAGGTACTGGCCGGTTGTGCCGCCTTGCGTAGCGACGAACACCTGGATCAGGGACAAGACCGCCGCGATGGCGGCGCCGAGCAGGATGGATTGGGTTTTAGACGGCATGAGCGAGGGGGTGAGTCTGGTTGGGTTGGGTGCGTAGCAGGTTGGCGGCCAAGATGACGCCTGCTGCCATTCCGAATATGAGGCCGGTTGCGACGCGCGACACGGGGGTGTTGGACCAGAGCCCGAGCGCGCCCAGCGCCCAGTCCGCCGCCGTCGGCGCCAGCGCCGCCAGCAGCCAGCGTCCCTGGCGGCTCCGGTTGACGAGCCCGAGGACGCGCGCGGAGAGCAGCGGGGCCGCGGCGATGCCGAGCACGAGCCCGGCTAGGATGCCCGAGCAGCGGTGGCACAGCGCAATCGGTCCGCTGGCCAGGTGCGGCGTGCGCTCCGGGATCTGGTGGCAGGCGACCGAGAACGCGTGGTGGATCCAGACGCCGGCCTCCCCGCCCACCACTGGCGGGCTCGCGGCCAGCGCCGCCAGCGCGGCCGTGCCCACCATGGCCACGGTCCAACCAGTCGAGATGCGGTGATGGGACGCCATGGCCAAAACTAAGGCCATCGGTAGGGCACTCGGCGTCCCCCTTTGCAAGACCTTAACCGCCGCTGGCGGATCTAGCTGGCGGGCGTGCGGTAGGAGGATTAGCACTCCCCGAGGCAGAGTGCCAAAACGCGCTCGCCTCTCCCCCCTCAACAACCCCCACCCCCATGGCAGCATCGATCAAGCCGCTCGGCGACCGCGTCGTCGTCAAGCCCGAAGAAGCAGAGACCCAGACCGCCGGCGGCCTCTACATCCCCGACACCGCCAAGGAGAAGCCCCAGCGCGGCACCGTGCTGGCGGTCGGACCGGGCAAGACCGAGAACGGCACGCACGTCGAGATGACCGTCAACGACGGCGACACCGTGCTTTACGGGAAGTACGCCGGGACCGAGATCCAGCTCGACGGGGACGACGTCCTCATCATGCGCGAGTCGGACATCCTGGGCGTCGTCAACTCGTAGGTCATCGGGCCCGGAGCGCGGGAACGCCCGGCTTCGTGGCTCACGCTGACTCTCCAACGCACCACACCAAAACACTACTACCAATGTCTAAGCAAATCACATTCGACGCGGACGCCCGCAACCAGCTCAAGGAGGGCGTGGACGCGCTCGCTAACGCCGTCAAGGTGACCCTGGGGCCCAAGGGCCGCAACGTCATCATCGAGAAGAAATTCGGCGCCCCGACCGTCACCAAGGACGGCGTCACCGTCGCCAAGGAGATCGAGTTGGAAGACAAGATCGCCAACGTCGGCGCCCAGATGGTCAAGGAGGTCGCCAGCAAGACCTCCGACGTCGCCGGTGACGGCACGACGACCGCAACGGTGCTCGCCCAGGCCATCATGAACCAGGGCTTGCGCTCGGTGAACTCCGGCGCGAACCCGATGGACCTCAAGCGCGGCATCGACAAGGCCGTCGTCCAGGTCGTGGCCCGTCTCAAGGAGCTGTCCCGCGAAGTCGGCGGCAAGGAGGAGATCGCCCAGGTCGGTACGATCTCGGCCAACTCCGACAACGAGATCGGCAACTTGATCGCCGAGGCGATGGAGAAGGTCGGCAAGGACGGCGTGATCACCGTCGAGGAGGCCAAGGGCACCGACACGTCGCTCGACACCGTCGAGGGCATGCAGTTCGACCGCGGCTACCTCAGCCCCTACTTCGTCACGGACCCCGACTCCATGGAGGTCGTCCTCGAGGACGCTATGATCATGGTCCACGACAAGAAGATCTCGGCCATGAAGGACCTCCTTCCCGTGCTCGAGAAGATCGCCCAGACGGGCCAGCCGCTCTTGATCATCGCTGAGGACATCGACGGCGAGGCGCTGGCGACGTTGGTGGTCAACAAGCTGCGCGGTACGCTCCGTGTCGCTGCCGTCAAGGCGCCGGGCTTTGGCGACCGCCGCAAGGCCATGCTGGAGGACATCGCGGTCCTGACCGGCGCGACGGTCCTCTCGGAGGAGAAGGGCTTCAAGCTGGAGAACGCGACGCTGGACTCGCTCGGCACCGCCAAGCGGATCGTGATCACCAAGGACAACACGACCGTCGTCGACGGGAGTGGTGCCCAGGACCAGATCTCGGCGCGGATCAACCAGATCAAGGCCCAGACCGAGACCACGACCTCGGACTACGACCGCGAGAAGCTCCAGGAGCGGCTCGCCAAGCTGTCCGGCGGCGTGGCCGTCCTGAAGATCGGCGCCGCGACGGAGCCCGAGATGAAGGAGAAGAAGGCTCGTGTCGAGGACGCGCTGCACGCCACGCGTGCTGCGGTTGAGGAGGGCATCGTCGCCGGTGGCGGCGTCGCGCTCGTCCGCGCCCTGGACGCCCTCGACAACGTCGACACCGAGAACGAGGACCAGGAGATCGGCGTCAAGATCGTGCGCCGCGCGCTCGAGGAGCCGCTCCGCCAGATCGTCAACAACGCCGGGCTCGAGGGCTCGGTCGTCGTCCAGAAGGTCAAGGACGGCAAGGACGACTACGGGTTCAACGCCCGGACGGAGGAGTACGGCAACCTGCTCGCGATGGGCGTCGTGGACCCGACCAAGGTGACGCGGACGGCCCTGGAGAACGCGGCCTCGGTCGCCGGCCTGCTCCTGACCACGCAGACCGTGATCGTCGACAAGCCCGAGGCCGAGCCCGCCATGCCGATGGGCGGCGGCGGCGACATGGGCGGCATGGGCGGCGGCATGGGCTTCTAAGCCCAGGTCCCTCGACCCGCTGGCTGGAACCATCCGCCAGTCTGGGGCGGCTCTCTTCGGAGGGCCGCCCCTTTTCGTGCCTCCCCTGACGGGGGGCTGGCGCCCGATCCCGTAGGTTGCGGCATGAAGTGGGTGCTACCGTTCGTGCTGACCGCGACCCTCAACGTCTGCGGCGAGGAGGGCCCCACCGGCGCGATGAGTGTCGGCGACCAACAAGAGGGTAATCTGACTGCCGACGACTTCGACGAGACCTACGGCGTCATCGCCGACGTCGTCCCCGTCCGCTACCCCGGCGGGAGCCCCGTCGCCGTCGTGGTGACGTCGCGGGAGATCGACCCGTTCGCCATCGTCGTCTCCCGCCAGTCGCCCATCGGCGCCGACGGCGGGCTGGCGGGCGGCGGCGGCGCGTGCGTGATCCTGGACGCCCCCCACCCCCTCGAGGTCGCGCTCTACGTGTCGAGCGCCGGCGCGGCGCCCTACGGCGCTTATAGCGTCTCGTTGCTTGACGCGACGGATGAGGTGATCGCGGAGCACGACTGCCAGACCGGCGCCCCACCCCAAGACGACACGCAGGGCGGAACGTTGACACAGGTTTCGCGCTCCGCCTCGGCTCTTGACGGCGAGCGCGCGTTGACCGACTCCTGACGCCACCGACTCTCCCAACATGCTAACGCCCTCGCCCCGAACGGTCTCTCGCGTTGCTTGGGGCGTCCTGGGGTACACGATCCTGGTCATCCTGTGGGGGGCGTTCGTCCGGGCGTCAGGCGCGGGCGCGGGCTGCGGAGACCACTGGCCGTTGTGCAACGGCGAGGTGATCCCGACGGCCCCGGCGCTGAACACCGTGATCGAGTTCGGGCATCGGATCACGAGCGCGCTCGCCGGGCTGGCGGCCGTCGTGCTGGCGGTCGTGGTGTGGCGGGGGACCGAGCGCGGTCACCCGTCGCGCGCGGCGGCCATCGCCAGCGTGGCGTTCATGGTGCTGGAGGGCGCCATCGGCGCGGCGCTCGTGCTGTTCGAGTACGTCGCCTACAACCCCTCCATCGGGCGCGCGATCTGGATGGCCGCGCACTTGACGAACACGTTCCTGCTGATGGGCGCCCTGACCCTGACGGCGTGGTGGTCGCACGGACACGCCGCGCCCCGGCTTCGGCTGGGAGAGCGGACGGCGTGGATCGCGGCTACGCTGGTCGCCACGCTCGTCCTGGGCGCTGGGGGTGCCGTGACGGCCCTGGGCGACACGCTCGTCATCGGCGGGGGCATCGACCCGGCCACGGACCCCATCGTCGCCGCGCTGCTTGGGGCCCGCATTTTCCATCCCACGATGGCCTTCATCACGCTGGCGATCCTGGCCGCCGCCGTCTGGCGGACTCAGCAAGCGAGCGCGCGCTCCGCCTCGTTCGGGTGGGCCCTCGTTGGCGGGTTCGTCGCGCAGATCGCCCTCGGTGGGCTCAACGTCTGGCTCATGGCGCCGATCTGGATCCAGATCGTCCACCTGCTCGCGACCGATGCCCTGTGGATCGGGATGGTGATCTGGGCGAGCGAGACCCTGGCCGCGCCCGTCCGCCAGCGCGCCGACCTGGCGATGGCGTAGCCGGTGTGCCTGGTCGCCTTCGCGCTCGACGCCCACCCCCGCCACCGGCTGGTGCTGGCGGGCAACCGCGACGAGGCGACCGACCGCCCCGCCGCCCCCCTGGCGCGCTGGGCCGACGCGCCGCACGTCATCGCTGGCCGCGACCGGGTCGCGGGCGGGACCTGGCTCGGCGTGACCGACGCCGGACGCTGGGCCGTGCTCACCAACGTCCGCGACCCCCTCCACCCTCGGTCGGCGACGCGGTCGCGCGGCGCGCTGGCGGCGGACTTCTTGCAAGGGGCGGAGTCGGTGGCGAGCTACGCGGACAGGGTGTTCTCCGAACGCGATCAGTACGACGGGTTCAACTTGGTCGTCGGCGATGAGGCAGAGGCACGGGTGGTGTCCACACGCTCTGTTGCAATAACGGTTTTAGGAGCTGGCGTCTACGGCCTGTCCAACGACCAGCTCGACACGCCGTGGCCCAAGCTGACCCGGGCCCGGACCGGATTGCGCGCCGCCCTCGACTCCGACCCCGTCCCACTGGCGGCGCTCCTTGACCTGCTCGACGACACGACCCAAGCCCGGGACTCGGCGTTGCCCGAGACCGGCGTCGGGCTCGAACTGGAGCGCGTCTTGTCCGCCGCGCGCATCGTCACCCCGGGCTACGGCACCCGGGTGACGACGGCCCTCGTTCTCGACCGCGACGGGACGGGCGCGATCGCGGAGACCACCTGGAACGCCGATGGCTCCGCCGGCGCGACCGTCCGGCTGGCGGTCGGCCTCAGCCCAGCAGCTCGGACTTGAACCGCTCCGCCAGCGCGTCGGCCTCCTCGGCTGTCGGCGCTTCGGTGTAGACGCGCAGGATGGGCTCGGTGTTGGACTTGCGGACGTGCGCCCACCCCTCGTCCAGGTCCACCTTGACGCCGTCCACGGTCGAGACCCGTCCGCCTTGGTACCGCTCGGCCAACGCCGCCAGCAGGGCGTCGGCGTCTAGTTCGTCGGTGAGCTGCACCTTGTGCTTGGCGATGGCGTAGCTGGGGTAGCTCGCTCGCACGTCGCTCAGCGACTGGCCGGTCTCGGCGAGGTGCTGGAGCACGATGGCGACGCCCACCAGCGCGTCGCGGCCGTAGTGCAAGTCCGGCAGGATCACGCCGCCGTTGCCCTCGCCCCCGATCACGGCCCCGGCGTCCTGCATCGCCCTCACGACGTGGATCTCCCCCACCGACGACCGGACGACCGACTGGCCGTGCTTATCGGCGATGTCCTCGATCAGCCGACTGGACGACAGGTTGGTGCCGACCGGTCCGGGCGTCTTGCCCAGGATAAAGTCGGCAGCGATGACCTGGGTGAGCTCCTCGCCGAAAAAGCGCCCGCCGTCCTCGACGAACGCCAGCCGGTCGGCGTCGGGGTCCACGATCACACCGAGGTCGGCGCCGGTCTCGGCCACGCGCGACGTGATGCCGGTGATGTGGGCCGGCAGCGGCTCGGGGTTGTGGGCGAAGAGCCCGTTGACCTCGCCGTTGAGCACCTCGACGTCTTGGACGCCCAGCGCCTCCAGCATGGCCGGGATGGCGAACGCGCCGACCGAGTTGATGCCATCGACCACGACGCGGAAGCCGCGCTGGCGGATGGCGTCGGCGTCGATGTACGGCAAGTCGAGGATCTTCTCGATGTGGTACGGCAGCACGTCGTCGGCGCGGTAGCCGCCCAGCGATTGGTACCCGACCGTCTGCGCCTCGACCCCGTCCTCGGCCAGCGCCAGCACGGCGGCGCCCTCGTCCGGCCCCAGGAACTCGCCGTTCCCGTCCAGCAGCTTGAGCGCGTTCCACTCGGCCGGGTTGTGGCTCGCCGACAGGATGACGGCCCCGTCGGCGTCGTGCTTCAGCACGCCCATCGCCACGCTCGGCGTCGTCGCCAGCCCGACGTCGACCACGTCGCAGCCGGCGCTCTGCAGCGTCGCCGTGACCAGCCGGGCGCAGACGTCGCCCGTCACGCGCCCGTCGCGCCCGACGACGACCGTCGGCGTGCCGTCGGTGTTCGAGCGGAGCCAGGCGCCGAACGCGCTGGAGAAGCGGACCAGGACGGCCGGGTCGAGGCCGTCGCCGAAGACGCCGCGGATGCCGGAGACGGAGGCGATGAGGGGCATGGGGTCGGGGGGGAGCGTTCGGGAGGACCGGAAGATCTGGAATCCCGGCGGGGTCAGGGGGCGCCCCAAGGGGAAGTCTCTGGAACTTTCCGATCCCAAATCCGAACCCCACTCACGCCCCCGCCTGACTGGCGGACCCCTCCGCCAGCGGCGCGCACCAGCCCGGAGGACCGTCGTCCTATGCACTCTCTCCCGATTTTGACGGAACGCGACGCCCGTTGCGCGTTGATTGACTCCCCCCGCCCCCGGCACGCATGAGGTCCCCGTCCGCGCAGGCCGTCGCCGCTCCCGCCGAGATCCCGGCCGCGTTCGCGCTGCTGTCGGACTACAAGGAGCTGCTCAAGCCCGGCATCACCGCGTTCGTGGTGGTCATGGCGGCGTCGGGGTACCTGCTGGCGGTGCCGGGCCCGGTGCAGTGGGTCGAGCTGCTGGGGCTGATGCTGGGCACGGGCTTGACGGGCGGCGGAGCGGGCGCGCTGAACCACGTCATCGAGCGCCGCCACGACGCACGGATGGCTAGGACCGCCAACCGACCCCTGCCCGCCGGGCGGATGGGGACGGTCCACGCCGTGGTCTACGCCCTCGTTTGCGTCGCCGTCGGAGCCGTCGCCCTGGCCTGGACCACGAACGCGCTGACGACCGGGCTGGCGCTGGCGACCGTCGTGCTCTACGTCGCCGTCTACACCCCGCTCAAGCGGACGACGGTCCACAACACCCTGGTCGGAGCCATCCCCGGCGCGCTGCCCGCTCTTGGTGGAGCCGCCGCGGCGACGGGGACGGTGGGGCCGGTCGGGTTGGGCCATCTTCGCGATCCTGTACCTGTGGCAGCTGCCGCACTTCTACGCCCTGGCCTGGATGTTCCAGAAGGACTACCGCGACGGCGGCTTCCGGATGCTGCCCAGCGGCGACGGCGGCGAGCGCCAGCTGGCCGGGATCGCGCTCGCGGCGACGCTGCTGCTGCTGCTGGCGGGCGTGCTGCCGGCGGTCGTCGGGCAGGCCGGGCTGCTGTTCATGGCGGGCATGGCGGCCATCGGGACGGCGTTCACGATCCCGGCGTTCTCGTTCTTCTCGGAGCCGAACGACGAGCGCGCGCGGCGCCTGCTCCTGGCGTCGATCGCCTACGTGCCAGCGTTCTTCGTGCTGGTGGTCGTCGACTTCCTGCTGCGCTAGTGGCCCCCGCCCTGGCCGCCGACGGACTCGGGTTCCGCTACGGCGAGACCGTCGCGCTTCAGGACGTCGCGTTCACCGTCGCAGCCGGCGAGCGCGTAGGGCCTGCTGGGCCGCAACGGAAGCGGCAAGACGACGCTGCTGCGGATCGCCTGCTCGCGACTGGCGCCCGCCGCGGGCGAGGTCCGGATCGGAGGCGTGAGCGTCGCCGACCACCCCGACCGCACGCGGCGCCAGATCGGCGTGGTGTTCCAGAGCCCCGCGCTCGATGGGGCGTTGACGTGCCGGGAGGCCTTGGGCTTGCAGGCCGCGCTGTCCGGCATCACGCGCCGGGAGCGCCGCCAGTCGGTCGAAGTCGCCCTGGCCGACGCCGGACTGGCGGACCGCGCCGGCCACCGCGTCGGCACGCTGTCGGGCGGGCTGGCTCGGCGCCTGGACCTGGTCCGGGGGCTCCTTCACCGGCCCGCTGCTTGCCTTGCTCGATGAGCCAACGACCGGACTCGATCCGCTTGCGCGACAAGACTTCTGGGATCTGCTGGACGCGCGCCGAGACTCCGCCCAGCTCGTCGCGACGCACGACATGGCCGAGGCCGAGCGCTGCGACCGCGTCGTGATCCTGGACCGCGGCCGCGTCGTCGCCGACGGCACGCCGCACGCGCTGACCTCCGCCCTGGGCACCGACGCGCTGTGGCTCGACGGCCCCGACCCCGCCCGACTGGCCGAGGCGCTGGTCGAGGTCGGCGGCGACGCCCGAGCCGTCGGAGACCGAGTGCTCGTCCGCTCCGCTGACGCCCGACACCGCGTCGCGGAGCTGTACGGCCGCCCCGACGTCACCGGCGTCACCCTCCAGCCGCCGACGATGGCCGACGTCTTCGCCAACGTGGTCGAGGCATGACCGACGCCGTCCTGGCCCTGTGGCGCCGCGAGGTCGTCGTCTTCCTGCGCGACCGCGCCCGCGTCGTCGGCGTGCTGGCCCAGCCGGTCTTGTTCTGGGTCGTCTTCGGGTTCGGCTTCGCCGACAGCGTCCGCGTGCCCGGCTCCGACGCCGGGTACCTCCAGTACCTGCTGCCCGGCATGGTCGCGCTGACGATCCTGTTCACGGCGATCTACGCCACGCTGTCCGTCGTCGAGGACCGCCAGTCGGGCGTGCTCCAGGCGGCGCTGGTATCGCCCCAGCCCCGGATCGCGCTCGTGCTGGGCGTGGTGCTGGGCGGGACGACGCTGGCCGTCGGCCAGGCGGCGCTGATCGGGGCGTTCGCGCCGCTCGTGGACCTCCGCCCCGGGCTCGCCGGCGCCGCGCTGGCGGTCGCGGCCGGCGCGCTGCTGGCGCTGACGTTCACGGCGTTCGGCTTCGTGATGGCGTGGCGGCTCAAGACCACGCGCGCCTACCACGCGATCATGAACGTGCTCCTGGTCCCGGTCTGGCTGCTGTCGGGCGCGTTCTTCCCCATGACCAGCGCGTCCGGAGGCATCCAGGCCGTGATGCGGCTCAACCCCGCGACCTACGGCGTCGGGATGCTGCGCTACGGGCTGCACGGCGTCCCGGACGCCATCCCTGGCACGTCGCTGAGCCTGGGCGTGTGCGTTGTGGTCAGCGTCGTCTCCGCCGTCGTCGCGCTGATCCTGGCCGCCAGCGTGGCACGCCGGCCCGAAGCGTGACGCTCGCGGACTGGGTCGAGGCCTACGGCGCCGCCGGCCTGTGCGCCGTCGCGTTCGTGGGCGCGACGCTGGTCCCGATCTCGTCGGAGGCCGCGTTCGTCGGAGCCGTCGCCGCCGGCCTCGACCCGGCGACGGCGCTGACGTGGGCGACGATCGGCAACACGGCTGGATGCTTGGTCAACTACGCGTTGGGACGCGCGGCCCGTCCCTGGGTCGTCGAGAAGCTGGCGGCGTCGCGCGTCGGGCGCGCGGCGGTCCGGTGGACCGAGCGGTTCGGGCTGGCAGCGCTGGGCTTGTCGTGGCTCCCCATCATCGGCGACCCGCTGACGCTGGCGGCCGGCGTCGCCGGCGTCCGGCTGCGGTGGTTCGTGCCCGTCGTCGCTAGCTTGAGACTCGCGCGCTATGCCGCGCTGCTGTGGTTGGTTTAGCCGCCGAGCGGCTCCCGGGCCTCCCCCCGGCCGACAAACGCGACTGCGCACTGGCGGCGGCCATCGCCAGCAGCAGGAACGAGGCGATCAGGCGCATAGAAACCAGGGCCGGTGGCTTCGACCCGTCAGATTCACTGCCAGGCCGCGACGGCTTCACCTTTGGTTGCCGAGCGCGCGCCCGATCTCGGCCCCATCGTCGTTTCTTGAAGCATGGAGACCCGCCCCGACCTTCGCTCCCTCGACCAAGACGCGCTCGTCGCGCTGGCGACGTCGCTGGGCGAGCCCGCCTTCCGGGGGCGCCAGCTGTTCAAGTGGGTCCACGAGAAGGGCGCGACCTCGTTCGAGGCCATGACCGACCTGCCCGCCGGCCTCCGCCAGCGGCTGACCGAGGCGATGGACCTGGGCACGCTCGTCGAGGTCCGCCGCCAGCAGGCGACCGACCAGACGATCAAGTGCCTGTTCCGCCTGCCCTCGGGCCGCCACATCGAGACGGTCCTGATTCCCGACATCGACGACGACGGTGGCGCGCGACGGCTGACCGTCTGCGTCTCGTCCCAGGTCGGGTGCGCGATGGGGTGCACGTTCTGCGCGACGGGGCTCATGGGTTTCCAGGAGAACCTGACCGCCGGCCAGATCGCCGAGCAGGTCCACGCGATGGAGCGGATCGGGCAGGAGACATGGGGCCGGGGCGTCTCGAACGTCGTGTTCATGGGCATGGGCGAGCCGATGCAGAACTACCGCGCGGTCACGGAGTCGCTCGACCTGATGTGCGACGGGCTCGGCCTGTCCCCCCGCCGCATCACCGTCTCGACGGTCGGGCTCGCGCGGCGCATCCGCCAGTTCGCCGACGACCAAGCCGCGGGCCGCGTCCCGAAGGCCCGGCTGGCGATCAGCTTGCACGCGCCGACCGACGGCCAGCGGAGCGCGATCATGCCCGTGAACCGCTCCGAGAAGACCGACCTCAAGGCCCTGGGCGAGTCCGTCCGCCACTTCTACGCCCAGACCGGGCGACGGGTGACCTACGAGTACTGCTTGTTCGAGGGCGTCAACGACTCAGTTGAGGACGCGCGCAACCTGGCGCGGATCGCCAGTTGGGCGCCGTCGAAGGTCAACATCATCATGTACAACCCCGTGGAGGGCACCGACTTCCGGTCGTCGGGCGAGGACCGGCTCGAAGCGTTCCTGGCGGAGCTGGTCCGCCGCCGCGTGCGCGTGACCGTCCGCCGGAGCCGGGGCCAGGACATCGACGCCGCGTGCGGCCAGCTGGCGGTGGCCGAAGGCTCGGCCTAGCGGCGGCGCGAGCGGGCGTAGACTGGGGGCGGCCCCTCCCCACACCCGATGGCTCCGCCCCGCCCGTTCGACGTCACCCCGCCCGACTCCGCCTGGCTGCGGATGGAGAGCCCGACCAACCCCATGACCATCACGGGCGTGCTGGGCGTCGGGGGCGAGTTCACGATGGAGCACTTGCGTGAGTTCGTCGGCAAGCGGCTGGTCCCGTTCGACCGGTTCCGGATGCGGATCGAGGGCATCGGCTCGGCCACGCCCCGGTGGGTGCCGGACGAGGCGTTCGACCTGGACCACCACGTCCACGAGATCGAGCTGCCCGAGCCAGCGGGCAAGGCCGAGCTGGAGGCCGCCGTGAGCCGGCTGATGAGCGAGCCGCTCTCGTTCGAGCGCTCGCCGTGGTCGTTCCACCTGGTGCGCGGGGTCAGCGACGCGACCGGGGTGCCGGGCAGCGCCGTCATCGGGCGGCTGCACCACGTCATCGGGGACGGCATCGCGCTGATGCACGTGCTGATCCACGCCGTCGACGAGTACTTCGACCCCGAGAACCCGACCGGCCGAGGGCCGCGGGGCCCGAAGCGGCCCCGCCGGGAGCGCGTCGTGAAGACGCTGAAGGAGGCCGGGGCGGAGGCCGTCGACCTCGTCACCAGCCCCTCGCACCTGGGCGACCGGCTCAAGTCCGTCGGCTCCGGCGTCGGCTCGCTGGGTCACCTGCTGGCGATGCGGCCGGACTCCAGGACCGTGTTCAAGGGCAACGCCTCGCCTCAGAAGCGCGCGGCCTGGACCGAGCCCATCGCCCTCGACACGATCAAGGCGATCGGCGAGGCGATGGACGCCAAGGTCAACGACGTCGTGATGTCGGCCGCCGGCGGGGCCGTCCGGCGCTTCCTCCAGTCGCGCGGCCAGTCGGTCGAGGGCATCGCGGTACGCGTGGCCGTGCCCGTCAACGTGCGGCCGATGGAGCGGGCGCACGAGCTGGGCAACTCGTTCGCGCTCGCGTTCGTGGAGCTCCCGGTCTCGGAGCCGACGGCGCGCGAGCGGCTGGCGACGGTCAAGGCGCGGATGGACGCCGTCAAGCGCTCGTCGGAGCCCGCGGTGGTGTTCGGGATCCTGCAGTCGATCGGCCGCGCGCCGATGTGGGTCCACCGGATGGTGGTCAAGATGTTCTCGGAGAAGGCGACGGGCGTGATGACCAACGTTCCCGGCCCAACCGAGCCGCTCCACATCGTCGGCGCGCCGCTGACGACGCTGATGTTCTGGGTGCCCCAGGCCGGCGACATCGGCCTGGGCTTGAGCATCCTGAGCCTGGACGGGACCGTCCGCGTGGGCGTGACGACGGACGCGGCCTACGTCGAGCGGCCGTCGGACCTGGCGCAGGCGTTCGAGGACGAGTTCGCCGCGCTGGCGGCCGAGTTCGGCGCGTCGTAGCAGGGGCGAGGCGAGATCGGTTCCTGCCCAGAAACGGCGGAGCAGTTGGGTTACCAGTCGAGCGCCGCGCAGTTCAAGAGACGGGCCGCGCACGCCGAGGGGGCTCCCTAGGCGTCGTAGTCCGTCTCCGCTTCGGTCGAGCCGTCGGCCTTCTGGACGAGCAGCCGGCTGGGCGCGTGCGCCCGGGCCGTCCGCCGCGCGTCCACGAGCGCTTCCTTTTTCGTCGCGTGGACCGACGTCGCGCGCTCGGCGCCGTCGCGCTGGACCGACCAGCCCCGGTCGTGCTTGGCGACGTGGTAGACGGCGCGCTCCGGCTCCGCGTCGTCGCGATCCGCGTCGCTCGCCTCCGTCCCGCTGGCGGGCGGCTGGGACAAGGCGGCGATCTTGGCTTGCAACGCCTCGACCTGCGCCTGGAGCGCCAGCACCTCGTCGCGTCCGGGCACGCCGAGCCGGCTCAGGACGCCCTCGACCACGTCCTCGACACGGCCCATGGCGCCGCCGGCGGCACCGCCCGCCAGCCCGCGCGCCGAGCCGGCGACGCTGCCCGCCGCGGACTCGACCTCCGCAACCGCGGACTGCGCCGCCTTGCTGCCCGTCTCGGCTACTGCCGACCCGATCTTGACGAGCGCCTCGAACGAGTCGCCGCCCGTCTTCCGCGCTTGCGCCAGCGCGCCGACGCCGGCCGCCAGGACGTCGGCGACGGGGCGGGGCAGGCTGCCCTTGCGGAGCGACTTGGGGATCTCGATCTCGGCCTTCTTCTTTTTCTTGCCCATCGGGGTCGCGGAGGTGAGCCCGTTCTACGGCGTCTGCCCGCTCCAGCGTTCCACCACCGGAAACGCGGCCCGCCAGCGGGAGTAGCACCGGCCCTCCCCTCTCCCGACACGTCATGGCTCGCCCGTCCACCTCCAGCACCCGGTCCCTCCTCGAAGTCGCCCTCGGTTTCCTCGGCGCCTTGCTGATCGTCCCCCTGCTGTTCAAGGTCACGACGGGCGTCGTGAAGGGCGTCTTCAAGATGGGGACGACGCGCAAGCTGGCCGGCGAGCTGGTCATCACCGGGCTCACGGCGCTGCTGACGCGGCAGGACGTGCTCGACAAGCTGTTCGGCAAGAAGGGCCAGACCGGCGACGGACTCCTCAAGCCCCCGGTCGAGTAGTCCCGGCCTCGCGCACCAACCCCGCCAGTCGCGGAAACAGGCGGAAGGCGTTCTCCGTCGTCGCGCGCTCGACGGCTTCTAGGTCGAGCCCACGCGCGTCCGCCAGCGCTTGGGCGACGAGCGGCACGTAGGCCGGCTCGTTGCGCTGACCGCGGTGCGGCGTCGGAGCGAGATACGGGCCGTCGGTCTCCAGGACGATCCGGTCGAGCGGGACGTCGCGGACGGCGTCGGCCACGCCGGACTTCTTGTACGTCAGCGTGCCGCCCAGCCCGACGTAGAAGCCCAGGTCCAGGACCTCGGTCGTCAGCCAGTCCGGCCCGCCGAAGCAGTGGAAGACGCCGGTCAGGCGCTCGCCCCCCTCTTCCGACTCTCGGACGTCGCGCAGGATGCGGACGATGTCGCGCGCGCAGTCGTCCGAGCCTTTCTGGTCGCGGTTGTGGAGCACGATGGGCAGCCCACGGCGGACCGCCAGCCGAGCATGCGCGTCGAGCGACTGGCGCTGCGCGTCGGCGTGGTCGCGGCTCCAGTAGTAGTCGAGCCCGGTCTCGCCGATGGCGACGACGCGGGGGTCGAGGCTGATCCGCTCCACGTGGTCGAACGCGTCCGGCGCGGCGTCGGCGAGGTAGGTCGGGTGCAACCCCGCCATGGCGAACACCCCGGGCTCGGCGTCCGCCAGCGCGAGGGCGTCGGCGGTGGAGTCGACGTCGACGGCGGGCAGGAGCAGGACCCCGACGCCGGCGGTTTGCGCCTTTGCAATAACGGCGTCGCGGTCGGCGTCGTAGCGGTCGCTGTAGAGGTGGACGTGGGTGTCGACGAGCATGGGCGCGGGGTCAGGGACGGTGCCACGCCCAAGCGCCGGCCTAGATTCCGGTATGACCCCGCCCAAGCGGTGGCTGGCCGTCGGGTTGGCCTCGACCGTCGCCCTGCTCTCGCTCTTGCCGCTGGGCTCGCTGGCGGCCGGCTGGGCCGAGTATGCCCGGGACGTCGGCCTGCCGCTCGACCAGACGCCCGCGCTGGGCTACGACGGCGTGCGCTGGGAGGACCGCGACGGGCAGGTTGTCGCCGGCTACGTCGTGCGCCGCGGGACCGCCGACGACGCGGGCCTGCGAACCGGCGACGTGCTGCTGGCGCTCGACTACTTGCCCGTCGAGTCGGCGACCGAGGCCGAGCTCCAGGTGAGCCGCGCGACGGGGACCGTACTGACGTACTCGGTCCAGCGGCGGCGCGCGAGCAGCGAGGTCCACGTCCGCATCGTCCGCAACCCGACGTTCCTGTACCCCCTGACAGGCTTGCTGTGGGCGGCGACGGGCTGGGGGTTCGCCACGGTCACGCTGCTGCACCTGATCGCGTTTTTGACCGTCGCCCCGCTCTCAACGCGGAGCATCCGGGCTCGGCGGTCCCGGTTGCTGATCGGGGCGGCGCTGCTCTGGGTCGGCGGCAACCTCCTCCGGGTGCTGTGGGTCTCGACGCTGGGCGCGCCCCCGGGCGGCGGCGGCCTGCGCGGCGGCGGCTTCGACGCCCTGACCCTGCTCGCCCTAGGGGGTTGGATCGCGTACCCCGCGCTCCTGCTCGACCAAGGGCTGAGGGACCGCCGCGTGGTCGTCGCCCTGGGGCACTGGCGGCGCGTGCTGGCGGTGCCCCCCCTCGTCCTGGGCACCGGCGTGCTGCTGGCGACGCTGCTGGGCCACCTCGGGCCGCTCCCGCCCGACGCCTTCGCCGTCCCGATCCTGTTCTACGCCTGCGTCTACGTGGGCGCCGCGACGGCGGTGTCGGCGTTTTGGGTCGAGCGGGCGCAGGGCGGGCGCCCGACGTGGAGCCGGGTTGGCAGCGTGACCGTGCTCGTCCTCGCCGTCGTGGGCGCCGTCATCGCCTGGACCCAGCTCGGCCCCGGCCCTCGGGAGGCCGACGTCTCCGCGGCCTGGTTCATCGTCCTCTTCCAGCTGTTCTCGCTCCTGCCCGTCGCCCTCGTGTCCTACGGCGTGCTCCGCCACGGCGCCTTCGACGCCGTCCTGGTCCGGACGGCGGCGACGCTGACGACGCTGGCGCTGGCGTTCGTCGTCGTCGCGGTCGCCGCGGCCGTCCTCGACGCCCTGGTCCCGGGCGGCTCGGGGCCGGCCGCGCTCGGGTTCGTGGTCGTGGTCCTGCTGCTGGTCGCGGAGTGGGTGGCGCCGGCCATCCGCGACCGCGCGCGCGCCGTGTTCCAGACGCCCCGCCAGCGGTCGCGCCGCCGGCTCGACCAGCTCGGGGAGGAGATCCGGACCGTCGTCGAGGTCAAGCCGCTCGCCCAACTGGCGGTCGACGCCGCCGGGCAGGCGCTGCTGGCGCGGTCGGCGGTGGTGTTCTTGCAGGCCGGCGACGACTGGGTGAAGGCGACCTTCCGGCCCGAGGCCCCCACGTTCACAAACGTCGACCTGAGCCGGGTCTGGGAGCGGATCCGGGACCAGGGCGCCGTCTGGTCGCGGAACGAGGAGCTCAACGAGTCCGCGCTGCCCAGCGCGATCGCCGAGCGGCTGAGGCGGCTGGGCGTCGCGCTGGCGGTGCCCGTCACGACCGGCCGGGGCGCGCCCGTCGGGCTGATCGTGCTGGGGCGGAAGGTGCGCCGGCTGTCGGTGTACGACACCGAGGACGTGGACCGCCTGCGCGCGCTGGCGGCCCAGCTCGCGCTCGCCGTGGAGCGGCTGCGGCTGCTCGACCGCGAGCGCGAGTTGGTGCGGCAAACGGCCCAGGCCGAGATGGTGGCCCTGCGCGCGCAGATCAACCCGCACTTCCTGTTCAACGCCCTCAACACCGTCGCCGCGCTCATCCGCGACCGACCCGAGCAGGCGGAGGAAACCGTCGAGCACCTGGCCGGCCTGTTCCGCGACGTGCTCACCGCTAGCGGCCAGACCACGATCCCGCTGCGCGACGAGATGCGGCTGGTCGAGCGGTACCTCCGGATCGAGCAGGCCCGGTTCGGCGACGCCCTCGACGTCGAGATCGACCTGGACGACGGGGCGCACGGGTGCCAGGTGCCGGCGTTCTCGGTCCAGACGTTGGTCGAGAACGCGGTCAAGCACGGGATCGAACGCAAGCGCGGAGGGGGCGCCGTGACCGTGCGCGCCCGTCACGCGGCCGACCACCTGGAGATCACCGTCGAGGACTCCGGCGTTGGGCTCGCGCCCGGCACCCCGTACGGCGTCGGGCTCAGCAACGTCTCCGACCGGCTCCAGCTCCTCTACGGCGACCGCGCGTCGCTGGCGGTCGCGCCCCGAGACGTCGGCGTCCGCTCCACCCTCACCCTGCCCCTCAACCCGTGACGCCGCTCCGCACCCTGATCGTCGACGACGAAGCCCCCGCCCGCTCGCGCCTGGGCCGCATGCTGGAGCCGTTCGTCGAGTCCGGCCAGCTCGCCCTGCTCGACCACGCCGAGGACGGCGTCGAGGCCGTCGAGAAGCTGAGCGAGGCGCGCTACGACTTGGCTTTTTTGGACGTCCGGATGCCCGGCCTGGACGGGTTCGAGGTCCTGGAGGCCCTCCCGCCCGACCGCCGCCCCGACGTCGTGTTCACGACGGCCTACGACGAGTACGCCATCCGCGCCTTCCAGGCCAACGCGACCGACTACCTCCTCAAGCCCATCGACGCCGACCGGCTGGCGGAGTCCGTCGCCCGGGCCCAGGGGCGGCATTCGCGAGGCGAGGAGTCGGAGGAGCGACTCGCGGACCTGCTCGACACCCTGGACGAGACCGTCGCCACGGTCAGCCAGTCCCACGACGTGGTCGAGCGGTTTACCGTCCAGGGCCACGACCGGCTGGTCGTGGTCGAGGCGGCGACCATCGTGGCGGCCGAGGTCCAGGACGGCATCACGAGCCTGTACGTGCTGGTGCCGGGCATGGCCACGCCCCAGCGGCACCTGGTCGGGTTCACGCTCGACGCGCTGCAGTCCCGGCTCGACGGCGAGGCCTTCATGCGCGTCCACCGCAACGCGATCGTGCGCCTGAGCGGGATCAGGGAGATGGTCCCGTGGTTCTCGGGCCGCTACAAGCTGCACTTGGTCGGCGGGCACGAGGTGACCGCCAGTCGGGCGCGGTCGAGGGACCTCCGCGACCGGCTGAGCCTGTAACGGGGACGTCCCTATTCTGCTGCACGTTAAGAGACCGCCCCATGCCCGCGATACGACCAAGACCCGATCTTACCTCGATGCGCGTCTCCGTCACACTCGCCGCCCTCCTCTTCCTCCTCCCCGCCGTCCATGCCCAGACGGCCGGCCCGGTCGTTCGGGTCCAGGTGCTCAGCGGGTCGACCGTGAACCAGCCGACGTTGGAGGCGGTGGGATCGGACGCGCAGTTGAGCCTCGACGGCCAGCCGCTGGCGACCGCCGGCGTGGGAGAGCGGGTCGAGGTCCGCGCGTCCGGCTCGGACGTCCAGGTGACCGTCGGCGGCCGCCAGCACCGCGGGCGCGAGCTCACCGTGGACGCCCGGGAGATCCGGCTCCGCTCCGGACGCGTCGACCGCCGGTACCCCGACCGACTGGTGGCGCGCGTGGAGGGGGGGTCGCTGCAGTGGGTGAACCACGCGCCGATCGAGACCTACGTCGCGAGCGTCGTGGCGAGCGAGCTGAACTTCCCCGAGATCGAGGCCGCCAAGGCCCAAGCCATCCTAGCTCGCACCTACGCCTTGCGTCGCCAGGGCGAGAACGCGACCTATGACGTGTTCGACGACCAGCGCCACCAGGTCTACCGAGGCCTGACCACCATTACGCCTACCTCCCAGCGCGCGGCTCAGGAGACGGCCGGGCAGACGCTGACCTACAACGGCCAGCTCGCCGACGCCTACTACTTCTCGTCGTCCGGCGGCCACACGGCCAACAACGAGGCGCTGTGGAATGGCGCCCCCATCCCCTACCTCCGCGGCGTGCCGGACCCCTACGACACCGTCGCCCCGGACCACTCGTGGCGCACCACGGCCTCTCGGAGCACTGTCCTGCGCGCGCTCTCGAACCAGTTCGGGGGGTCGGTCCGGGGCGTCCAGGTGGAGCGCCGGTCCCCGAGCGGCCGGGTCCTGACGGTGCGCTTGGACGGGGGGCGGCGAGCAACGATCACGGGGAGCCAGTTCCGCCGCGCCGTCGACGCGGCGGTGGGCGCGCGGACCGTCCGGAGCACGAGCTACGACATCTCGCTGCAAGGCGACGAGTACGTGTTCACGGGCGGAGGCTTCGGCCACGGCGTCGGGATGAGCCAGTTCGGCGCGGTCGGGCAGGCCCGGGCGGGCCGGAGCCACCGCGAGATCCTGGCCCACTACTTCGTCGGGACCGACGTCTCTGGCGGTTCGGCCGCCCCACTGGCGGCCCAAGTCCGGCCCATCCCCAGGACCCCCAGCCAGTCGGAGCCGGCCTCGGCCTTGAGGACGCGGTACCGCGCGCCGTCCGGCCGCCGCTGGCCGACGCCGCGGCGCGAGGTGCACTCGGGGGACATCGCCGCAACCCCCGCTGCTGCGGCCGCCGCCGCTCCGACGGATTCCCGCCCCGCCGAGCCCGCCCCCCGGCGCCGGAAGGCCTGGTAGCTACACGTCGATCTCCGACGGCGACCCGGGCCGCCACCACGCGCGCGCCATGCGCGGCGTGCTGAACGCCCACCCCGCGCGGCCGTCCGCGTCGACCAGCAGCAGCCCGCCGGTCGCGGGCTCGTCGCTCCATGTGACCTGCTCCCGCATCGCAGCGAGCGCGGCCTGCGCCGCCTCCGCCGGATGCTGATCCGGAACCGCCCCGACGGCCCGCGCCGCCAGCGAGACGGCCAGGATGGCCTCCCCCCACCCCGTCGCGGACGCCGCGCCCGCTGGCGTCGCCAGGAAGCCGGCGCCGGGAACCGGAGAGTCCCCCACCCGGCCCGACCGCGTGAGCGGAGCGCCGCCCGTCGAGGTGCCCGCCGCCAACCTCCCCTGAAGATCGCGGACGACGCAGCCGACGGTCCCGCGCGGCACGTCCATCCGTCCCGCGAGACCGCCAGCCGCGAAGTCGGGGTGCGCGCGGAGCCGGTCGTACCGCTGGCGCTCGCGCTCGACGATGTGGGCGCGGGGCTCGACGGCCGCCAGCCCGACCTCGGCCGCGAACCGCTCGGCGCCCTCGGCCACCAAGAGTCGCGCTTGGCCGTCGGCGTCAACGAGCGCGCGCGCGGCGCGGACGGGGTGCGCGATGCCGCGGACGTTGGCGACGGCGCCCCACCGCAGATCCTCGCCGCGCATCACGCCCGCGTCGAGCTGGGGCAGCCCGTCGCGGTCCAAGACCGAGCCCCGCCCGGCGTCGAAGGCGGGGTGGGCTTCGAGCGCGGCCACGGTCTCCACCACGACCGCCAGCGCGTCGCGGCCGGCGCAGAACGTGCGCTGGGCGACGCGGAGCGCCCGAGCGAGTCCGTCGCGGTGCGCGCCGAGGTGCTCGTCGGGGATGTCCCAGGCGCCGCCGTGGATGAGCACGACGGGCCCGGTGCCCTCGACCGGGCTAGACGAAGTAGCCGAACGCATTCTCGAAGTGCTCGATCTCGGGCGCGCCCGCGCCGAACTGCACGGCGACGACGTCGAACCGCGTCGGCGAGGGGATCAGGCGGCGCTCGTGCATGTAGGCCTCCGCGACGCGCATGATGGCCTGCTGCTTGGCTTTGTCGACGGCCGCTTCGGGCCGGCCGAACCCGGTCCCGGACCGCGCCTTGACCTCGACAAACACGATCATCCCCCCGTCGTTGGTCGGGTTGGGCTGGAACGCGACGACGTCGATCTCCTCACGCTGGAACCGGTAGTTGCGGTCCATGACGCGGTATCCCCGCGCTTCCAGGAACTCGGCCGCGGCGTCCTCCCCGCGGCGTCCGGTCTCGGCGGTCGTCATTCGTCCCCCGACTTGCGGCGCAGCGTCGAGGCGAAGCGCGTGACCTTCCGCACCTTGTCCGTGCTCCGGCCCCGCACGAGCGGCAGCAGCGCCTGGGTGAAGCCGTCGAACACCTCCATGATCTCGACGAGCGCGTCGACGCGGTCCGCCAGCGCGTCGTCGGAGGGCGAGGCGTGGTCGTCGCCGCGCAGGTCGCTCGCGACCTCGTCGAGCGCGCGCTGGACCGGCTTGATCTCGCGCCGCTGGCGCTCCTCGATGATGGTCGTCGTGATGGTCCACACGTCGGACTCGGCCACGAAGAAGTCCTTGCGCGAGCCCAGCTGGTGGGTCTTGCGGACGAGGTTCCAGTCGACGAGCGCGCGCAGGTTCATGTTGGCGTTGCCCCGGCTGATCTGCAGCCGCTCCATGATCGCGTCGGTGTCGAGCGGCTCGGCGGCGGCGTAGAGGAGCGCGTGGATCTGGGCCATCGTGCGGTTGATGCCCCAGTGGGACGCCATCTCGCCCCACAGCAGCACGAACTCGTCGAGCGCGCGGCGCCCGCGCTCGGTCAGCCCGCTGGCGATCTGGGAGGGGTTGGGAGGCTGCACGGGGCACACGGTGGGAGGCGGTAAAGATAGTAGCCGCCGACGCCTCAAAAGCTCGCCGTACCTTCCGGCGTCCCCCGCGCTGCCGTGATCGTCACCTTGACCACCGACTTCGGCCACCGTGACGGCTACGTCGCCGCCATGAAGGGGGCGATGCTGAGCGTCAAGCCGGACCTGCGGATGGTGGACGTGAGCCACGAGGTCTCGGCGCAGGACGTGATGGAGGCCGCGTTCGTGCTCCGCCAGGTGATCCCGAGCTACCCCGCCGAGTCGGTCCACCTCGTGGTCGTGGACCCGGGCGTCGGGACCGAGCGCCGCGCCATCGCGGCGCGCTTCGCCATGGGCGGCCAGACGCACCGGTTCGTCGGGCCCGACAACGGGATCCTGCCGCTGCTCGCGGGTGAGTTCGTCGGCGAGATCGTGGAGCTGGACCGCGCCGAGGCGTGGTTCGCGGCGTCCCCCAGCCGCACGTTCCACGGCCGCGACGTGTTCGGCCCCGTCGCCGCCCGGCTGGCGGCGGGCGCCCGGCTGGCCGACGTCGGCACGCCGGTCGAGTCCGTCTCGGCGATGCACTGGCCGCTGCCCCGCATCGACGACCAAGCCATCGACGGCATGGTGCTCCACGTGGACGCCTTCGGAAATTGCATCACGAACATCACGGCCCAAGACCTCGACAAGCGCCGCGACGGCCGGAGCTTCAAGTGCTACGCCGGCTCGACGGTGATCCAGGCTCACCAGGCGACCTACGCCGAGGTCAGCGTCGGCGACCCGATCACGCTGATCGGGAGCTCGGGGCTTTTGGAGATCGCCGTCAACTGCGGCCACGCCGCCGACCTGCTCTCGATCCAGCGCGGCGCCTCGGTCAACGTCGTCTTCGGCGCCGCCAGCCGCGAGGCCCGGGCGGACGCGGCCGTGACCGAGGCCGGATGAGCGCCCCGGAGTCCTTCGCGGCGTTCGACCGCATGCAGACCGAGCCCGACGAGCTGCCGCCGCCCCGGCCGCGGCGGACGGTCCCCGCGTGGCGCGCGGCGCTCGTCGCTGTGCTGCTGGCGGCCGCCATCGGGGCGGCGTACGTGTGGCTGCGGCCGGGGGCGTCGGAGGCCGAGGACCTCCTGGTGGTCCTGGCCGACGCCGCCGACGAGTTCCAGCCCGAGCAGGTCACGACCGTCCCCGACCAAGCGCGGATGTTCGTGCTGGAGACGCTGGGCTGGTCGATCTCGCCGCCGGACTTGCCGTCGCTGGCGCTCGTCGGCGTCGGGCTGCCGTCCATCGGCGAGATCCGGCCCACGCCGTCGTCGGCGCCGGCCGCGATCCAGGTGCCGGCGTTCCGCTACGAGGGCGCCGCCGGCCAGCGGGCCGTCTTGTTCGCCTACGACTACATCCTGATCGACCGCATCCAGGACGAGATGGACCTGCGCGAGGGCACCTACGCCGCGCTCAGCGAGCCGACGCCGGTCGACTCCCGCGTCGTGGACGGCGTCTTTGTGGTCACCTGGCGCGTCCGGGCGATGATCTTCTCGGCCGTCACCACCGACGAGGCCTTGGCCGACGGCATCCGCAAGGCCGTCAGCGCCTAGGGTCTTGAGACAAGAGCAGGAGCGGCTGGCGCCCCCTGCGAGACGCCCGACGAGCGCGGGGCCGTGGCCCCGCGGCAGGTGGGGAACGCGGCAAGGGGTGTCAGGAGCCCCGCGCAGCCCGCGAGCGGCTTCGTCTCGCAAGCCCTAAGCGCCCGGGAGCGTGATCCGGAACGTGGTCCCCTGCCCGACGGCCGTCTCGGCGACCGCCAGCTCGCCGCCGTGGTAGTCCTGGACGATGCGGCGCGCCAGGCTCAGCCCCAGCCCCCAGCCCCGCCGCTTGGTCGAGAACCCGGGGCGGAAGACGTGGCGCGCCGTCGCGCGGTCCATGCCCTTGCCGGTGTCGGCGATCTCAACGATGGCTCGCCCCCCCTCGGCACGGCCTCGGATGCCAATCCGATGGGGGCCCGGCACGCCCTCCATCGCGTCGAGCGCGTTCTTGAGCAGGTTCTCGACGACCCACTCGAACAGCTCCGCGTTGAGGGGAGCCGAGACGGATTCGTCGGCGGCGACGGTGATCTCGACCGGCGCGCTCGTCGGCACGCGGCGGCGGATGTAGTCCGCGACGCGCTCCAGGACCGGGCGGACCGGCGTCGGCTCCAGGGCCGGCTGGGAGCCGATCTTCTCGAACCGGTCGGCCACGCGGCGCAGGCGCTCGACGTCGTGGTCGAGCTCGTCGGCGACGGTCGCCGGCTCGACGGCGTCGCCCAGCCGCAGCAGCTCGATCCACCCCATCATCGACGACAGCGGCGTGCCCAGCTGGTGCGCCGCCTCACGCGCCATGCCCACCCACAGGCTCGACTGCTCGCTCCGGCGGACGTACGAGAAGCCGAGGTAGCCGACGAGCACGAACAGCGCCACGACGGCCAGCTGCACGATGGGGAACAGCCGGATCATCCGCGCCAGCGGGCTCTCGCCGTAGTGCACCAGCAGCCCGTACTCGTCGATCCGGATGGGCGGGTGGAGCGCGTCCATCTCGGCCGCCAGCGCCAGGAGGTCGGCGCCGGGCGCGACGTTGCGGGCGAGCTGGCCGGCCGTCATCGCGGTGTCGGTGATGACGGCGGGGATGCTGAACCGGTCGGGCTCGATGATCTCGGAGAACACGAAGTCCAAGCCGTCGGCGGGCGGGGCGTCGCGCAGCGTGTCGAGCGCGCCCAGCAACGACCGGCGGCGGTCGGCGGGCAGGCCGGACTGAGCGGACGGAGGCGGCGAGCCCGTCCCACACCTCGGGCGGGGTCTCGGGGCGGCCGGAGACGCGGTACTGGAACTCGACGGCGCTCGCCCACAGCGCGACGGCCTGCTCGTCGCGCTGCTCCAGGCGGTCCGCCAGCCGCTGGGTAAACAGGAGAGAGGCCAGGGCGATGGCGACCGCGGCCACGATCAGCCCCAGCTTGAGCCGCGTGCTCGTGCGGTACGGCGTCACGCGGGCCACGCGAGCACCAGCATCAACCCGAACATGATGATGCCGAACCAGCCCAAGAGCGGCGCCACCGTCACGGCGGGCGCGGAGACCACCGCCTTGGCTAGCGAGAGGCCGTAGAACCGGCGGACGGCCAAGACCGCGTAGAGGTAGCACGCGAGGAATGCGGCCCCGAGCAGAATCAGAGCGCCTTCGTCGACGGCGTGGTGGAGTGTCTCATGTGGCGGCACCAGCACCCAGGCCAGCTTGATAACCTCGATGACCGCCAACGTCAGGATCACCACCACGAACACGTGGATCGACACCACGAAATGGGACGCGTAGCTGGGTCGCCGGTTGTGGTACAAGACGTACAGGCCAAAGCCGCCCAGCGGCATGACCACGAAAAACCACCGCAGCCCGAACCCGAACATCCCCTCCAGGTATTGGTCCGCCCGCTCGACCCGGTTTGTGGGTATGAACCCAGTCATACGGCTCTCTTCGGAATCGTCCTCCGCCTGCTCCTCCGTCGCGACCTCGTGGTCGTGGAGAACGGATTTGGCCAAGCCGTAGGTCGCGTCCGCGCCGACGAACAGGAGCGTGGCGATGACGTAGAGCCGGAGGGGCGGGATGTAGCGCACGCGGCGGCCGTCGGCCCACTCGGCCGACAGGAAGCCGGGCCGGCGGAGCAGCAGCCGCACGGTGCCCCAAAATCGACCGTCCCACGCGAACACGTCTCCCAGAGCGCCTCGAGCGATTTCCCGGGCGGGCAGGTCGACGGGCTGGTCGCGCTGGCCGCAGTCGTGGCAGAACGGCCCGACGAGGTCAGCGCCGCAGTTGAGACACGGGCGAGCAGCAGCGGGAGCGGTCGGTTCCACGTCGCAATCTAGCCCGCCCCCGCTGGCGGGCGCCTACTGGCGGACGCTTGCCGCCAGCGGGGGCACGTACTTTCGCGGTCCGTGAGACGCGCTAGGCGGCCACCAGCGTCTGCTCGCGCTTGGGGCCGGTCCCGATGACGGTGATCGGGACGCCGAGGTGGTCGCTGACGAACTGCAAGTAGCTCTGGGCCTCCCGGGGCAAATCCTCGACGGAGCCCGCGGCCTCCATGTCGCCGGTGAAGCCGGGCAGCGTTCGGTAGACCGGCACCGCGCGGCTCAGCGTGCGCAAGTCGGTCGGGAAGCGCGTCGTCCGCTTGCCGTCGATCTCGTACTCGGTGCACACCTTGAGCTCCGGGAGCCCCTCCATCACGTCGAGCTTGGTCACCGCCAGCTCGGTGAACCCGTTGAGCCGCGTCGTGTAGCCCAGCGCCACCAGGTCCAGCCAGCCGCACCGGCGCGGACGGCCCGTCGTGGCGCCGAACTCCTGGCCCTGGGCGCGCAGGAGCTCGCCGGTTTCGTCCTCCAGCTCGGTCGGGAAGGGCCCGTTGCCGACGCGCGTCGAGTAGGCCTTGACGATGCCGATGATGCGGTCGATGGCCGTTGGCGGGACGCCGAGCCCGGTGCAGGCGCCGCCCGACGTCGGGTGGCTGGAGGTGACGTAGGGGTAGGTCCCGTGGTCCACGTCCAAGAGCGAGCCCTGGGCGCCCTCCGCCAGGATCGTCTGCCCCTCCGCCAGAGCCTCGTTGAGATAGGCCGAGGTGTCGGTGACGTAGGGGTCGATCAGCTGGTCGAACTCGACGTACTCGTCCACGATGGCGTCCACGTTCAGCCGCTCGGACTGGTAGACCGCCTGCAAGATGTCGTTCTTCTCCTCGATGGCCGCCGTCAGCTTTTTCCGCAGCCCGTCGCGGTCCAGCAGGTCCACGACGCGGATGCCGGAGCGCGCGAACTTGTCGACGTAGGCCGGCCCGATCCCCCGCCCGGTCGTGCCGATGGCCTCGGCGTCGCGCCACCGCTCGCGCGCCTGGTCGAGCGCCTTGTGGTAGGGCATGATGAGGTGCGCGTTGTGGCTGATCTTGAGCCGGCCCTCGACGGGGTAGCCCAGCGCCTCGATCTGGCGGATCTCCTCGACGAGGGCGGCGGGGTCGATGACCACGCCGTTCCCGATCACGCACGTCGTCCCGTCGTGGAAGATGCCCGACGGGATGAGGTGGAGCACGAACGTCTGGTCGCCCCACATGATCGTGTGGCCGGCGTTGGCGCCGCCCTGGTAGCGCGCGACGACGTCGACGGTGGGCGCGATGAGGTCGACGACCTTTCCTTTTCCTTCGTCGCCCCACTGGGCGCCGATGACGACTGAGACGGGCATGGTAGAGGGGTGTGGGGTCCAATGGGGACGCTGCTGGAGGGCTCCGCCTCCACGGCGTCCCGGCCTAGCCCGAGTAGCTGGCGACGGCCGCGTCGACGGAGTCGAACGACTGGAAGACGCCCGAGAGCTGGGTCACGTCGAGCAGCAAGCGAACGCGCTCGCCGGCGGCCGCCAGCCGCAGGTCGCCCCCGGAGTTGCGGGCGGTCGTGAGCGCGCCGATCAGCATCCCGAGACCCGACGAGTTCATGTGCTTCACCTTGGCCAGGTCGACGACCGCCTGTGTCGGCTGGTCGCCTCGGGCGGCGTGCAAGGCGTCGTGCAGCGCCGAGCCGTCTGGCCCGCCCAAGGCGTCGCCGTCGAGCGCGAGCACGACGACGCCGTCTCGGGTTGAGGTCTGGATGTCCATCGTGCAGGTGTTGGGTGAGAGCAGAGGGTGGAAGCGGGGAGCTGGCGGTCGTCCTGGACGGTTCCGCCAGCCCTCCCCTTCTGTTAAGCGCGGGCCGTGATGGGCCGGCGCGCCGGGGCGTACTTCTCGCGCAGCGCCACCACGATGGGGCTGGCGACGAAGATCGACGAGTACGTGCCGACCGCGATGCCGACCAAGAGCGCCAGCGAGAAGCCCTTGAGGGCCTCGCCGCCGAT
This sequence comes from Rubricoccaceae bacterium, assembly GCA_963789285.1. Classification (GTDB taxonomy): domain Bacteria; phylum Bacteroidota; class Rhodothermia; order Rhodothermales; family Rubricoccaceae; genus Rubrivirga. Next base: position 284,583 of record CAWBJZ010000002.1, on the reverse strand, counting down.
CAGGAAGAGCACGAAGACGGTGATCATCGTCGTGCCCGACGTCAGCACCGTCCGCGACAACGTGGTGTTGACGGCGCGGTTGGCCATGATTCCGAACGGCTCGGTCTTGAACAGCAGCGCGTACTCCCGGATGCGGTCGAACACCACGACCGTGTCGTTGATCGAGTAACCGACGATGGTGAGCAGCGCCGCGATGATGGCCTGGTCGATCTGGAGCGAGAACGGCGTGATGTTGTGGAGCAGCGCGAACAGCCCGAGCACGATGAACACGTCGTGGGCCAGCGTGATCACGGCCGCCACGGCGAACCGCCAGTCGAAGCGGACGAAGATGTAGAGCAGGATCACGAACAGCGCGCCGAACACCAGCCCGATCGCCTTGCCCCTCAGGTCCGACGCGACCCGCGGCCCGACCGAGTAGGTGCCGGTGATCTCGGGGCCGCTGCCGGCGAACCCGGCCGCCAACGTGGTCTCGACCGTGTTCACCAGCTCCTCGGGGTTGCCGCCGGCCGCCGTGCGGACGAGCAGCGTGTTGGGGTCGCCGTACTCCTTGACCTCGTAGATCTCGCCCGTGGCCTGGCCCAGCGCGGCGACGGCTTCGGTGGACTGGATCGGCTGGGCGGTCTCGACGATGAACTCCGTCCCGCCCTTGAAGTCGATGCCGAACTCTAGGCCGACGAAGATCAAAGAGAACAGGGCGATCGCCAGCAGGATGCCCGAGATCGTGTAGCTGTCTCGGTTGTGGCTGAGGAAGTCGAACGTGGGGCTTTCAAAAATGCGCATGTCAGTAGTGGATTCAGTGTGAGGGACGTGGGACGGGGCCGCCCAGGCGGCCCCGGGTCCCTCTAGCCGAACGAGACGTTGACGCCCCGCTTGGTCACCAGGTAGTCGATCACGAGCCGCGTCACGACGAGCGCCGTGAACAGCGAGGTCAGGATGCCGGCCATGAGCGTGACGGCGAAGCCCTGGATCGGGCCGACGCCGAACGAGAACAGGATGACGCCGATCAAGAACGTGGTCACGTTGGCGTCGGCGATGGCCGAGAGCGCCTTGGCGAACCCGCCCTCGACGGACGCCCGCATGGTCTTGCCGGACGCCATCTCCTCCCGGATGCGCTCGAAGATGAGCACGTTGGCGTCGACCGCCATGCCGATCGTGAGCACGATGCCCGCCATGCCCGGCAGCGTCAGCGTGGCGCCGAACGAGGCCAGGACGCCGAAGATGAAGAAGACGTTCAGGAACAGGGCGATGTTGGCCACCAAGCCAGCGCCCCGGTAGTAGATCGCCATGAACACGCAGACCAGCAGGAAGCCGATGGTCAGGGCCCGCGTGCCGGCCGCGATGGAGGCCGCGCCTAGGCTCGGCCCGACCGTCCGCTCCTCCTCGATGGTCACCGGCGCGGGCAGGGCGCCCGACTTCAGGACCGTCACGATGTCCTCGACGTCGCGGCGCGTGAAGCTGCCCGAGATCTGGGTCCGCCCGTTCGGGATCGGCTCGTTGATCATCGGGAAGGTGTAGACCAGGTTGTCGAGGACGATGGCGACGGGCTTGTCGCGGTTGGCCGTCGTGATCTGCCGCCAGCGGCTGGCGCCGGCGCCGTTCATGGTCAGCGACACCATCGGGGCGTTGGTGTAGGGGTCGAAGTCCGGCCCGGCGTCGGTGACCACCTCGCCCGTCAACTCGACGCGCTCGTTGACCGCGACCAGGTAGTAGAGGTCGTCGTCGGGCGACTGGCCGGCGTCGGCGTTGGAGGTGTAGAGCAACTGGACGCCGGGGGGCACGAGCGCGCGCGCGCCGGGCGCCTCCAGGAGGTCGCGGACCTCGGCGGTGTCGCGGCCGGCGACGACGCCGAAGATGGCCGAGTTCTGGCCGGGCGCGGTCTGGAGCATCTGGAAGATGGCCGCCAGCCGGTTGCCGCCCTCCTCGGTCGCGTCGGCCGACTGGCCGTCCAAGTCGAAGAAGTCGATGTCGCTGGTGGCCTCGGTCGTGTCGCCGTCCGCGCTGGCGATCTGCGTCGCCGTGGTGTCCGCGTCGGTGGCGGCCGTGGCGTCGGCGGCCGTCGTCGCGGTGCCGTCGGCGAGCTCCTGGTAGTAGTTCAGGATGGCCGAGGCCGAGCGCTGGATCTCCTCGGTCGGCGGCGTGAGGTGGAACGTCAGCTTGGCCGTGCCCTTGAGCAACTCCCGGACGCGCTCGGGGTCGTCCACGCCGGGCAGCTCGACGACGATGCGGCTGGAGCCCTGGCGCTGGATGAGCGGCTCGGTGACGCCGAAGCGGTCGATCCGCTGGCGGATGATCTCCTCGGCGCGGACCAACGCCTCCTCGACCTCCTCGCGCAGGTACGTCTCGACGTCGGCGTTGCTGGACCGCGCCGTGATGCTGGCGTCGGTGTTGCGGAAGTAGCGCGCCAGGCGCGTGCCCTCGCGCTCGCTCTCCAGCGCGTTGGAGAACAGCGAGACGAAGTCGTCATTGGACGTCCGGGCCTGCTGCTGCGCCCGGGCGAGCGCCTTGGTGAACGTCTCGTCGGCGCGGTTGCCGGCCAGCTCGTTCAGGAGCGCGCCGGTGCCGACCTCGAGCGTGACGTGCATGCCGCCCTGGAGGTCGAGGCCCAGCTTGAGCGACTCCTCCTTGGTCTTCTGGATGTCCTCGCCGTTCTCGACGAGGTAGGCCGCGCGCTGGGTCGAGTCCATCGCCGCCAGCTCGCGGTTGTTGAGGGAGTTCTGGAGCGTCGGGAACAGCTGCCACAGCGAGATGAACAGCAGCGCCGCGACGGCGAAAATCTTGAATCCGTTGCCTTCCATGGTGTCAGACGTCCGCGAGGACGCCGGGTAGTCGTAGAGGACGCGGCCCCCAACGGGCGCGCGCAGAATGTCGAGTCGAGAGCCGGCGCCGGCCTAGGGCGCGCGCGGCTGGGCCGTCGCGCCGCACGCGCGTCGGTCAGCGGCAACCGGCTCGGGAGCCGTCGGACGCGGACGCGTCGTGCCCAGGCAACTCGCGTTGCCCGCGAGCACGCCGAGCGCCGCGCTGGCGCCGGTCGTCGCCGCCTCGGGCGCGGGCGAGGCTCGGTCGGGAGCCGGCGGCAAGACGCCCCTCAGCGCGTCCGCGCCAAGTAGCTGGGCGACGGCGGCGGCCGTCGTCCCGTCTTGGCTCTCGGCCGCGTAGGCGTGCGCGAAGGCGAGCAGCGGGGCGGACTCCGCCCGCCGGGCAGCATCCATCCCGGCCTCGAACGCCTGGGCGTCGTTCAGCACGCCGCGCAGCGTCGCCAGTCGGCCGCTCTGCGCCGACGCGGCGGGCGCCAGCGACACGCCGACGGCCGCGACCAGGGCGGTCGCGACGAGTCGGCGCAGGAGCAGGGACCGGAACGGGCGCATCGGCAGCGGGAGACGATGTAGGGTACGCCCGGAGCGCGCGCCCGGGGTTCTCCCGGTCTCTCTTCGCCAGTCCTTTACGCTACTCGACCACCTCGACGCCCCGCCAGAACGCGACGTGGTCCGCGATCTCGCCGGCGGCCGTCTTGGGCTCCTTGTAGCTCCAGGCCGCGTTGGCGTTCTCTTGCCCGTCCACCACCACGTCGTAGTAGCTCGCCTCCCCCTTCCACTGGCACACCGACGTGTGCTCGGACGGCTGGAGGTGCTCGCGGGCGACGTCCGCCAGCGGGAAGTAGTGGTTGCCTTCGACGACGATGGTGTCGTCGCTCTCGGCGATCACGGCGTCGTTCCAGAGTGCGCGCATGGCGGGGTGCGGGTGGAGGCGGAAGTCTAACAAACTAGATGCGTTCCGCGCGCACCCCAGCGGCTTGATCTCGGGGCGGGGGGACGACGCAGACGCGGTCGGCGCGGAAGGGGTCGAGGACGACGGGGAGCCACTGGTACTGCGCGAGGTCGGCGGGCTCTCGTCCGAACCGCTCGGCGACGGCGGTCTTGAGCGTGGCGTAGGCGTCGGGGCCGATCAGGATGAAGGCCGGCTCGGCGTCGGCCTCCTGCAGGTCGCGCACCTGGCGGTCGATGGTCGCCAGCAGGTCGGCGGGGCCAGCGTGGTCGGTGATGGTCATGGAGCCGCGTTCGGTGTCGGCGGTATACCGCGCCCCCCGAAGCAGCGATCCATGACGCACGACACCGGCACCCGCACCAGCCCCGACGGCACGACGCTGTTCACGCGGAGGTGGACGCCCGACCGGCCCACGCGCGCCGTCGTCGCGCTCGTGCACGGCGTCCACGAGCACAGCGGGCGCTACGCCTACCTCGCGAGCGCGCTGATGGCACGCGGCGTCGCGGTCCGCGCGCTCGACCTGCGCGGCCACGGCCAGTCGGACGGGCAGCGGGGCCAGGTCGAGGCCTTCGACGACTACGTGACCGACGTGGCGCCGTTCGTCGAGGAGGTGCTGGCGGACGCCGACGTCCCGGTCTTCCTAATGGGCCACTCGATGGGCGGCCTGGTCGTCGCCGCGACGGTCGTCGAGCGCGGGACGGACGGGCTGGCGGGCGTCGTCCTGTCGTCGCCGGCGCTGCAGGTGAGCGCGCCGGCGCTGCTTCGGAAGGCGGCGCCGGTCGTCGCGCGCTGGCTGCCCAACACGCCGGTCTCCCGCCTAGACCTGTCGCTGCTGTCGCGCGACCCCACCGTCGCCCGCAGCTACCGCGAGGACCCGCTGACGATCAAGCGCGGCGTCACGGCCCGGCTGGGCCTGGAGATCCTGACCGCGACCGAGCGCGTCCGCCAGCGGCCCGAGGCCTTCGACGTCCCGCTCTACCTGTTCCACGGGACCGCCGACAAGCTCACCGAGCCCGACGGCACGCGCTGGCTCGCCGAGCACGCCGCGACCGACGACGTCACGCTCAAGGTCTACGACGGCTACTACCACGAGACGATGAACGAGCCCGAGCGCGACGACGTCATCGCCGCGCTGGCGGACTGGATCGACAGGCAGATCGGAGACGAAGCCGACTGAACCGTCGGAGCCCCGCTGAAGCACGGCCCGTCTCCGTTGCGAAGCAGCCGACCGTAGCCTTCTTGTCGTTGCCGCACGGACGAAGAAGGAAGCCTAGGGAAGTCTCCCAAGGCGTTGACAGATTAGATGGTGTCACGTATGATACCACCGTGCCTTTCCAAGCCGTTCTCGATACCAACGTCATCGACTCCGCGCTCCGCTCCCGGCGAGGGGCCTCATTCGCCGTGGTCCAGCGAGTCGGCAAGGGCGACTTCGGGACCAATCTCTCCGTCCCGCTCGCCCTGGAGTACGAGTCGGTGTTGCTCCGCCACCAAGCCGACCTCGGGCTCTCCGGCTTGGAGGTCCTGGCCTTCGTGGACTACCTCTGCTCAACGGCCCGCTTGCACGACATCCACTTTCTTTGGCGCCCCCTACTCCGCGACCCGAAGGACGAGATGGTCGCAGACCTCGTCGTCAAGGCTCAGGCCGACTACCTCGTCACCCACAACGTCCGCGACTTCGGCCCGCTCGACGAGCGGATTGCCGTCGAGGTCGTGACGCCAGGCGCGTTTCTCCGTCTTCTCCGTTAAACCCCTGCCGCCGTGAGCACGCTCAGCCTCCGTTTGCCCGACTCGCTTCACTCCAAGATCCGGGAGTTGGCTTCCGAGGAGGGGGTCTCGATCAACCAGTTCCTAACATTGGCGGCAGCCGAGAAGGTCTCCGCGTTGCTGACGGTGGAGTACCTCCGGGAGCGGGGGGCGCGGGGAAGCCGGGAGGCGTTCGACGCCGTGCTCGCACGCGTCCCGGACGCCGAGCCGGACCCGTCGGACCGGATCGAATAGCGTCGCCTGCGGGGCACTGGAGGGTACCCGCCCAGCGTCCGAACAACGCGCCAGTCGCGGTAGCCCGAGCGCGACGACGTCGTCGCTGGGCTGGCGGACTGGATCGACGGGCAGATCACCGCCGCGTCCGCGGGCGCCGCCAGCGGCTGACGCGGTGCCCTCGACAAGAGTCGAACTTGCGGCCTACCCTTTAGGAGAGGGTCGCTCTATCCACCTGAGCTACGGGGGCGCAGCCGTAAAGATAGTCCGTCTGGATCAGGGGCCGAATGGAGAGGTCCGGTAGCTTGGCGCTCCCCTCCCCCCTCCCGGATGGCCGAGCCCCCCGTCTCCACCCCCCCGCTCGCCTACGACCGGCGCAGCCAGCGGGGCGACACCAAGACCATCTGGGCGTGGTCGCTCTACGACTTCGCCAACTCGTCGTTCACGACGCTGGTGGTCACGTTCATCTACGGGACGTACTTCACCGGCTACATGGCGCTGTCGCCGGACGCGGCCGGCGTCGCCGTGCCGGACGCCGAGCTGGGCACCGTTTTGTGGTCGCGAGCGGTGACGGTGACGGCGATCGTGGTGGCGCTGCTCTCGCCCATCTTGGGCGCCTTCGCCGACCGCGGCGGCGCGCGAAAGTCGTTCCTGCTCGCGATGACGGTGATCTGCGTGGCGGCGACGGCCGGGCTGTTTACCGCCGAGCCCGGCCAGATCGCCCTCGCGCTCGGCCTGTTCGTGATCGCCAACGTGGCGTTCGAGACCGCCCAGGTGTTCTACAACGCCTACCTGCCCGACGTGGCGAGGCCGGAGCAGATCGGCCGCGTCTCCGGCTACGGGTGGGCGCTGGGCTACGTGGGCGGGCTGCTGTGCCTGGCCATCGCCCTCGTCGTGTTCGTCAACCCTGAGCAAGCGCCGTTCGGGCTCGACAAGGCGACGGGGGAGCACGTGCGCGCGACCAACCTGCTCGTGGCCGGCTGGTTCGCGCTGTTCTCGATCCCGACGTTCCTGATTCTGCGCGAGGTCCAGGTTACCGACCGGCCCGAGTTCAGCACGCTGGTGCGCCAGAGCTTCGGCGAGCTGGCGGAGACCGCGCGCGAGCTGAGGCGCTACCGCCAGATCGTGCGCCTGCTGGTGGCCCGCATCTTCTACAACGACGGGCTCGTGACGCTCATCGCCTTCGGCGGGATCTACGCCCAGGGCACGCTGGGTTTCACGATCTCCGAGGTGCTGCTGTTCGGCATCGTGCTCAACGTCGCCGCCATGATCGGCGCGCTCGGGTTCGGGTTCTTGGACGACAAGATCGGGGGCCGCCCGGTCCTGTTCATGTCGCTGGCGCTGCTGACCGTCGCGGCCGTCATGGCCGTCGCGACCACCAGCACGACGGTGTTCTGGGTCTCGGGCATCCTGGTCGGCCTGGCCATCGGCCCGAACCAGTCCGCCAGCCGGTCGCTCTTGGGCCGGTTCGTGCCCGACGACAAGGAGACGGAGTTCTACGGCTTCTTCGCCTTCTCCGGCAAGGCAACCGCGTTTATCGGCCCGTTCATGCTCGGGGTTCTGACGGCCACCTTCGGGTCGCAGCGCATCGGCATCTCCATCGTCATCGTGCTGTTCGCCATCGGCGCGGTGTTGCTGACGCGCGTCGACGAGGCCGAGGGCATCCGCCTGTCCGGTCGCCCCACTTCCTGATGACCACCGTCGCCCACGTTCTCGCTGACCTCGACGCCTGGGCACCCCCAGGTCAGAAGGCCGACTTCGACCGGGTCGGGCTTCAAGTCGGCGACGCGTCGGCCGAGGTCCGCGGCGTGATCGTGGCGCTGGACCTGACGCCCGCGGTGATTCAGGAGGCCGAGCGCGTCGGCGCGGAGATGATCGTGGCGCACCACCCGCTGCTGTTCAAGCCCGTCGGCCAGGTGACGGCCAGTCACCCCGTCGGGTCGCTCGTGTGGCGGCTGGCGCGCGCCGGCATCAGCTTCGCCGCCGTCCACACCAACGTGGACGCGGCCTGGGGCGGGGTTTCGTTCGCGCTGGCGGAGCAGATCGGCGTGGGCGACCTGGAGATCCTGTCCCCTCTCTCGGACGTGATGCGGACCGTCGTGACGTTCGCCCCGGAGTCCGCCGCCGACCCCGTCCGCCGGTCGATGGCGGAGGCGGGCGCGGGCCGCGTCGGGGACTACGCCGGGTGCTCGTTCTCGGTCGCGGGGACGGGCCGGTTCGTGCCGCTGGCGGGCGCGGAGCCGGCCGTCGGAACCGTGGGGGAGCCGCACCAAGAGGCGGAGGTGCGGATCGAGGCCGTCGTGCCGACGTGGCGAGTCTCGGCGGTCCGCCGCGCCGTCGCTCAAGCGCATCCGTACGAGACGCCCGTCATCGACGTGTACGCCAACGAGGTCCGAGCCACGCGCCAGGGCTACGGCGCCATCGGCACGCTGGCGGAGCCCCAGCCCCTCCCCCAGTTCCTCGCTGGCGTGCGAGACGCATTAGGAGCCGGCGCGCTCCGCTACGTCGGCGACGACCGCCAGTCGGTGTCGCGCGTCGCCGTCTGCGGCGGCTCCGGGTTGTCGTTCCTGCCCGACGCCCTGCGCGCCGGCGCCGACGCGTTCGTGACGGCCGACGTCACCTACCACCGCTGGTTCGAGGCGCTCGACACCGACGGACAGCCGTCGATCTCGCTCATCGACGCGGGTCACTACGAGACGGAGACCGTCGCCGAGGTCCTGCTGGCGGACCGCCTCCGCCAGTCGTTCCCCGATCTCGACGTGCGCCGAACGGAGACGCGGACCTCGCCCATGCGGACGTTCGCTGGGTAGCTCTGCACGCGCCGACGGCCGCCGCCAGTCCGACGCAAAGGCGGGGGCGCCGCGGTGGCCCCCGGGCCCAAAGGCCGAACAGACGCCCTCACTCCCTCACAATTCGCTCCGCAATCAAAACCCCCGGGGGGCCGGGGGGGTTACCCTGGTTCTTCCGAACCCGAACAAGCCCGCATGGCGACCGACACGACCACCATCGAGGACCAGCTCCGAGCGCTCGTCCGCCTCCAGCTCATCGACACCCAGATCGACCAGCTCACCAAGCTCCGCGGCGACCTCCCTGACGAGATCCGCGACCTCGAAGACGAGCGCGTCGGGCTTCAGACGCGGCTGGGCAAGATCGACCAGGACAAGAAGGAGGCCGAGGTCCAGAAGAAGAAGCTCAAGCTGGACATCGCCGAGAGCGAGGGGCTCATCCGGAAGTACGAGGAGCAGCAGCTCCAGGTGCGCAACAACCGCGAGTACGACGCGCTGACCAAGGAGATCGAGGCCCACCGCCAGCGGATCCAGGGCGCCTACGAGGAGATCGAGCGCTACGAGAACCTGGACGTGGACTCGGCCGAGACCGTCGACGGCGCCGACGACCAGCTCTCGGAGCTGGAGTCCCGGATCAAGGAGAAGCAGGTCGAGCTCGAGCGCGTGGTCGAGGAGACCAAGACCGAGCAGGACGCCTTCGAGGAGCAGCGCGACAAGGCCGCGGGGCAGATCGACGAGCGGTTCCGGCGCGCCTACGAGCGCTTGCGGACGCGCGTCCGCGACGGCCGCGCCGTGGTGCCCATCGAGCGCGGCGCCGCCGCCGGGTTCATGGTGCCGCCGCAGCGCCAGGTCGAGGTCCGCCAGCGCGACCGGATCATCGTTTCGGAGCACGACGGCCGCATCATCGTCGACGACGCGCTGTTCGCCGAGGTGGGCGGCGAGGGCTAGACGGCCCGCTGGCGGCGTCCGCCAGCGCGACGAACGCACCGGACTTTCGAGCGGGCGCCTGGGGTAATCCCGGGCGCCCGCTCGTACGTTTGGGACGCGCCGGCCGGGCTGTCGCCTCGCGCCCCGTCCTTCGGGGCGGACGCGGGGAGGAACGTCCGGACACCGCAGGGCACCGTGCTTGCTAACGGCAAGGCGCGCGGGCTCCGGCTCGCGTGACGGCACGTGCAACAGAGAACAGACCAGCCGATGGACGGGCGGCTCGCCGCCGGTCACAGGTGATGGGTGAAACGGTGGGGTAAGAGCCCACCGGCGCGGGTGGCGACGCCCGCGGCCAGGCAAACCCCACGGGGTGCAAGGCCACACAGCGTCCGCCCCGGCCGACCGCTCGCGGTCGCGCCGGGAAAGGGTGCCCGCCCGAGGACGCGGGTAGGCCGCTCGAGGCCGCCGGCGACGGCGGTCCCAGATAGATGACGGCACAGGGCCCGGGGGCGACGCCCAGGCCCGGACAGAATCCGGCGTACAGGCCGGCGCAGTCGCGGCGAGGCCCCGCTCCGGTGGGGCCTCGTTTCGTTCTTGCCCGACTGGCGAGCGCGGTGGGCGGGTTGGTCAACGCCGACCGCCAGTGGGTCGACGCCCCTAAGGCTGGCCGTCCAGGTACGCCTCGACCTCGGCCTTCGTCACCGACCGAGTCCCACTCCGGGAGGCGTACGCTTGGCCGTCCGGCGCGAAGAAGAACCGGGCGGGGTAGCCCGAGATGTTGAGTTGGTCGGCCAGGCTCCCCGACTCCCGCGGGTCGTAGAGCGAGACGACGTCGAGCCCTTGCTGCTCGGCGACCGCGCGGACGCCGTCCAGGTCCGCCCCGCCCGTCGCGCGGTCGACGGACACCGCCACCACGGCGACCCGGCCGTCGTACGCCTCCGCCAGCCGGACGAGGTCGGGGAACTCGGCGATGCAGTTGCCGCACCACGTCGCCCACACGTCCAGCAGGACCGGCACGTCGCCGAGCGACGCCGGGTCGAACGGCTCGCCCGTCGCCAAGTCCACCAGCCCGTCCGCCCAGGCGACGCGGTCGCCGGTCGCTTCGAGGGCGGGGCCGGCGGTCGCGGCAGCGAAGCGGCTCTCGGCCTCGGCCGCGCTCACGGCGGCGTACCACGCGCGGACGGTGTCGGCCGGGACCCGGGCCGAGGGGGCGAGCGGCGCGGCGCGGCCGAGCACGGACAGGGCGGCGCCCGTCTCCCCCGCCGCTGCTAGGGACTCCGCCAGCCGGCCCGCAGCCCAGACCGAGAGCCTGGGCAGCGTCGGTCATCGCAGGCTCCAGGGTCGCCTGCGCTCGCGCCAGCTTGCCGGCCCGACGCAGGCCCTCCGCCCGGACGTACGGTTCGGCCTCTCGGAGCCCGAGCGAGCGACCGGCGGAGCCGGCCCGCCTCGACGGAGTCGGCAGGGGCGGCGCCGTCCAGAAAGTCCGGCGCGGCGGAAAGCACGCTCTGGACCATCGTTCGAATGTGGCCCACGTACTCGTCGGGCAGCTCGCAGCGGTACGGGAAGCAAGGTATCGATGATGTTGGTGACGGCCCCGGGCCACACCAGCGCGGCGTGGTCGGCGGTGGGCTCGGCGACGAAGCGGGCGATGTCGGCGGCCAGGCGCGGGACCATCTGCTCGGCCCACAGCGCGCACCACGTCGGCAGCGGCTCGCCGTAAGCCACGCTGCCGAGCTGGTACCCGAACTGGTGGACGACGTAGGCGTCGAGCTGGCGGAGGGCGCCCGGGGCGTCGGGGTCTCGTGCGACGACCGCGGCATCGACAAACTGAGCGAGCGCCTGGATATAGCCAACGGCTTCATCAGGGGTCGACAAGCTGTCGGGAGGCGACTGCTCCACGAACGCCTGAACAGACTCGTACTGGTTCATCGTCCGCATGACGTACGGCGAGTAGTCCTGAGCGCTCGCGAGAGGGGCGGCAAGAACGAGGAGGAGGGCGAGTCTCATATCGTAGGTTTTTGGACCCCCATAGGGTAGGGGCGGCTGGCGGCGGGCCGCAACCCGCCCCCCACAGCGTCCGACTGGCGGGTCCGGTCGCGGCGGTGATGCCCCCGCTTCCACGAGCCCAGCCGCCAGTCCGGCGGACGAGGAAAAGGCCGCCCGGGGGTTCCGGGCGGCCTCGCGAGTGTCGGATCGAGCGTGTGGACTACTCGACCGGGACGTCGGGGTTGGTCGGCGTGGCGGGGTTCGCCGGCGACGGCGCGGCGGGCGCCTGCTCCAGCGGAGCGACGGGCGCCTCGATGCCGGGAGCGGCCGAGCCCTCCAAGCCGCGGTCTTGCAAGATGCTGCCCCCGTTGCCGGCGCGCGGGATGAAGAACGTCGTCGCCAGGCACAGGCCCAGGAAGACCCAGCCCAGCACCCAGGTCGCCTTCTCCAGCGTGTCCGGGGCCTGGCGGGCGCCCAGGATCTGGGTCGCCTGGCCTCCGCCGGAGATGCCGGCCAGCCCGCCGCCCTTGCCGCTCTGGAGCAGCACGACCAGCGACATCAGCAGGGCGACGATCAGGATGAGGACGATCAGGAAGTAGAACATCTGGGGGTCCGGGAGGAGGCAGCGCGCAAGCTAGCCCAGCGCGGTCAGACCGGGCGAGTCCGGGTCGGCTTGGCTACCGTGAAGACCGATCCGCAAGCGCGGCGTCGGCCAAGAGCAGCGCGACGCAGGTCTTGGCGTCCTCGATCTCGCCGCGGCGCGCCATCGCGACGGCGTCGGCCATCGGCACGCGGAAGGGCTCGACGAACTCGTCGTCGTCCGCCGTCTGGTCGTCCTCGCTCAGCCCCTCGGCCAGGAACAGGTGGATGATCTCGTTGGAGTAGCCGATGGCCGGGTACGTCGCGCCCAGCTCGGTCCACTCGCTCGCGGCCAGCCCGACCTCTTCGGCTAGCTCGCGCTGGGCGACCGCCAGCGGCTCCTCGCCGGGCTCGTCGAACTTCCCCGCCGGCACCTCCCAGAACTCGCGGCCCGTCGGGAAGCGGAACTGGCGGACCAAGACGACGCGGCCTTCGGCGTCCACGGGCACGACGGCCGAGGCGCCGGGGTGCGCGATCCACTCCCGGCCGGAGGTCTTCCCGTTCGGCAGGCGGACTTCGTCGCGCTGCACCTGGAGCAGCACGCCGTCGAAGACGGTCTCCGTGGACAGCGATTCTTCCTTGAGGTCCATGCTAGATCAGGGAGAGCGCTCGGCTGGCGGCGATCTTGAGCGGGTCCACGGCGGGCGCGAGCGGGGGGTTGTAGATCAGGTCGTGGTCTTGGGCGAGGTCGCGGGCGGTGCCGCCGGCCTGCACGATGGGGACGAGCACGTTGGCCCGCATCGCGGCCCCCTCGGCGCCCACCAGTTGCCCGCCCAGGACTCGGCCCGTCCCGCGCTCGACCACCAGCCGGACGTCGATGGGTCGGGACTGGCGGAAGCTGCCGACGCGGCTCTTGTGGCGGATGTCGGCGGCGACGGCGTCGTACCCGGCGTCGCCGGCTTGGCCGAGCGACAGCCCGACCGCGCCCACCTCGATCCCAAACGCCTTGACGCCGACGGCGCCCGCGAACGGACGAAAGCGGTCGGCGCCGCCCCCGGCGACGGCGTTCCGGGCGGCGACCCGGGCCGCCCGCCGAGCCGTCGTCGCCAGGGGCCACAGCACGCGCTTGCCGTCGGGCGCGCGCGGGATCTCGGCTAGGTCCCCGCACGCCCACACCTTGGGCGACGAGGTCTTCATCTCGTCGTCCACACGGAGCCCCCCGCTGTCCCCCATCGCCAGCCCGGCCGCGTCCGCCAGTTCGACGCGGGGCTCGACGCCGATGGCGACGATGAGCATCTGCGCGCCCACGACCTCGCCCTTGTCCGTCCGCACCGCTCGGACGTGGCCGCGGTCGTCCGCCAGCACCCCGGTCACGCTCTCTTGGCGCACGGCGACGCCGGCCTGGGCGACGGCGTCCTGCATCAGCTGGCTGGCCTCGCACGCGACGGTCCGGTTGAGCACGCGCCCAGCCGGGTCTAGAATCGTCGCGCGGAACCCCCTGTGCCGCATGGCCTCCGCCATCTCCAGCCCGATGTACCCGCCGCCGGCGATCACGACGTGGCGGACGGGCTCGGTCGCCAGCCAGCGCTCGATCCGGACCGTGTCCACCCGGTCCCGGACGGAGAACACGCCGGCGGCGTCCTCCCCCTCCACGCCGAGCTGGCGAGCCCGAGCGCCCGTGGCAAGGATGATGCGGTCGAAGGTCTCGGCCCGCGTCGCGCCGTAGTCGAGCGCGTCGATGGTGAGTTGGCCGCTGCGGGCGTCGAGCGCCGTGACGCGCTGGCGGACGTGGACGACGACGCCGCGGCTCCGGTGCATCTCGTCGGGCGTCAGCACGACCAGGTCGGAGCCCGGTTCGAGCACGCCGCCGATGTGGTACGGGATCTCGCACGAGCCGACGGAGATGTCGGGGCCTTGCTCGAACATCACCACCTCGGCGTCGGGGGCCTGGCGCTTGGCCTCGGCGGCGGCGGCGGGGCCGGCGGCGAGGCCGCCGATGACAGCGATACGCATTACGCGAGGGAGTCGGTCACGGCGTCGTGGGGGGCGTCGTCGGGGTGGTCGTGCGTGCGGGGTTCGAGGTGGCTCGTGACCTGGACCCGGCTGTCGGGGAAGATCGCACGCTGCCGGGTCTCGACCTCGGTCGCGCGCTCGTGCGCGTCGTCCAGCCGCATCCCGTCGGGCAGGAGCAGGTGCTGTTCGATCCAGACCTGGTCGTTGACGCGGCGGTGGCGGACGTGGTGGTGCCCGTCGATCAGGCCCTCCCCGACCGCGCCGTCCAGCACCGCCAGCACCTGCTCGGTCGCCTCAGGGTCGGCGGTCTCCATCAGCCCGCTGTAGGCCTCGCGCATCAGCGACGCGCTGGTCCAGACGATGTTGGCGCCCACCAGCAACGCCACGACGGGGTCGAGCCAGACGGCGCCGGTCACCCACACCAGCCCGATGCCGACCAGCACGCCCAGGCTCGTCCACATGTCGGTCAGGACGTGGTGTCCGTTGGCGACCAGCACGAGTGCGTTCGTGCGCCGGCCGACGCGAACCAGGGTGAGGCCCAGGATCAGGTTGATCACCCCGAGCCCCGCCGTGATCAGCAAGCCGACGCCGATCTGCTGCACCTCCGGCCCTCGAATCAGGTCGACCGTCGCCGTCCAGACGATGCCGACGGCGGCGACCAGGATCAGCGCGCCCTCCAGCCCGGACGAGAAGTAGGCGATCTTGCCGTGGCCGTACGGGTGCGCCGGGTCGGGCGGCTGGGCGGCGTACCACAGGCTGAAGCCGGCCATCGCCGTCGCGCCCAGGTGCACGACCGACTCGATGGCGTCGGACAGGATCGCCGTCGAGCCCGTCAGCCGGTACGCGACCAACTTGCCGACCAGCATCACGACCGCGACGGCCAGGCTGGCGGTCATCGCCAGCCGCTGCTGGCGCTCGAACGGCATTCCGGGCTCGCCGGAATCCGAGCCGTGGCTGTGACCGTGCCCGGCGTGCGAGTGGGTGTGGAGCAGCATCGGTCGTGGGACCCGGCCGGCCGGTGCGAGTTTCAGCCCTCACCACGCCTGCCCGGATGACGCTCGAACACATCGGAATCGCCACCTCCACGCCAGAGCAGGTCGAGCTCTTCGAGCGCCTGCTGGCGGCGGCGCCGTACAAGTCGGAGGCCGTCGAGCGCGAGGGCGTCCGGACCCACTTTTTCGGCGACGGCGGCGTCCCAGGCGCCGCGCCCAAGCTGGAGCTGCTGGAGGCGACCGCCGACACGTCGCCCGTCGCGGGCTTCGTCGCCAAGCGCGGCCCGGGCCTGCACCACCTGGCGTTCGAGGTCGAGGACCTGGAAGGCGAGATGGAGCGCGTCCGCGCGCTGGGCCTCCGCCTGCTGGCCGACGCGCCCAAGCCGGGCGCCGACGGCAAGCGGATCGTGTTCCTCCACCCCAAGGACACCGCCGGCGTGTTGGTGGAGCTGGTCGAGTCCGTCCGACCGAACCGCCAGTGGGTCGAGGTCGAGGGCCGCGCGGTCCAGGTGTCCGGACCGGAATCAGCACCTCCCCTGCTGGTGATGCACGGCGCGCTGGGTTCGACGGAGCTGGAAACGGACCGGCTGATCGCGTTGTGGGAGAAGAGCTTCCGTGTCTACGGTCTCGACTTTATGGGGCACGGCCGGAGCGCGCCACTGGCGGAGCCGGTCCCGACGTGGGAGAGCTACCTCGCTGATGCAATAACAGTCTCAGAGTACTTCGGTCTGTCCGGCGCCGCCGTCTTCGGTTTTTCGATGGGCGGCGCCATCGCGCTCGCCCTGGCCCTCGCCCGCCCCGACGTCGTCGGCCGGCTGGCGGTCCACGGCGTCAACGTGCAGTGGGACCAAGCGGAGGTCGAGGCCATGACCAGGCCGATGGAGCCGGAGCGGATGGAAGCCGAGCACCCGTTCTGGGCCCGGCGGCTCGCCCAGGTCCACGGCGCCGACCGGTGGCGCGGCTTGGTCGAGCAACTGGCGGCGTTCACGCGCGGGCTGCCCGACCAGCACCTGACCGACGACCGACTGGCGGAGGTCGCCTGCCCGACGCGGGTCTCGGCCGGCGACCGCGACCGGTTCTTCGACGTCCGCCACGCCGTCGGCTTGTACCGCGCCATCCCCGGGGCGCACCTCCAGGTCCTACCCGGCGTCGACCACCCCATCCAGACCGTCGACGCCTCGCGCTTCGCCCGCGACGTCGCGGGATTCCTGACCCAACCATGACGCTCCGCCTGCCCCTGCTCGTGCTACTGGCTGCGCTAGCCGCCAGCGGGTGCGCTCGAGACGAGGTCGTCTCCGACTACGTCGACGGGCCCCGCGTGGTCACGCCCGGTGAGCCCCACCCCCTCGCGCCCCGCGCCGGGCTGAGCGGCGTGATGACCGACGGCCACATCGAGCCCGAGTGGGGGTGCGCGACTCACGACGGGTTCAACCCGGACACGCTCGACGCACCGCGGGGGCGGCTGGCCGACGTGCTCGCCACCCCGCCTCCGTCGCCGGTCAACCTCGCCGGGACCGTCACCGGGTTCTACCTGTGCTCGCCGTGCCCGGCGGGGGCCCAGTGCGAGCTGTGCATCCCGGACCAGGTCGAGCTCTCCGCCCCCCTCGGGTCGTGGGGGACCGTCGGCGCGCGGCTGTTCGTCAGCCCCGGCGTCACGCTGTGCCCGTTGCGGATCGGGCAGCGCGTCGTGGCGACGGTCGAGGCCCTTCCGAAAGTGGGAAGGGGCACACGTGATCGCGGTCACCGGCGCCCCGTGACCTTGCCTCGTCGCCGGGTACGGTGTCGTCCCGCTGGCGGTCGGCGACCGCCGGCCCGGAGTTCCACCCGCTCATGACCAACGTCCTCCCCGAAAACCTCCGCCAGCAGCCCTAGCACTTATTAACCCCAAGGACGATAACGTCGGCCGCTTCCTCTTCGGGTAGCCACGTCCGCCACGCCTTCGGGCTCTGACGCGTCGTTTCGGGCGCTCGGCCTGAGATCATCCCCGGGCTTGGCCACCCCATCCGGGCGCCGACGATCATCACTTCCCGACGGAGGTCGGCGGTGCCTCGCTGGCGGAGGTGTTGGCCGGACATGAGGAACCGGTGCCACCCGCCGCTTAAGCCCCTAGAACCAGATCTGGATTCCGCCCGTGATCGCGCGTCGGGCCAGGTTGAACGCGCCGTCGAGGTCGGCCGCGTCGGTGTCGCCCGCCAGCCGGACGGGCACCACAAGAGGCAGCACCGCGTCGACGCCGAACACCTCGACCAGCACCTGGGCGCCGACGAGCACGCCGGCCTCGGCGCACGTCTCGCCCGCCCGCTCAACGGTGTTCTGCGTCGTGCACACGGCGGCGTAGCCCCCGCCCGTCGGCGCCAGCCGCAGCGTGCCGACGACGGGGAACTCGCGGCTCAGTGTCGCCTCGGTCTGGGCGCCGAGCACGCGGAGGCCAAAGCCCTCGGGGTCGCGGGCCGTGTCGCGGTCGGCCGCCAGCGCCAGCCCAGACACCTGGGCACGACCGCGCACCCGGTCGCCGAGCGGCACCGTGACCCCGGCGACGGGCTGGAGCATCGCGAACGGCGCGAAGTCGTCGTAGGCGAGGTCGCCGCCGTACAGGCCGATCCCCACGTCGCCCCGGGCGCCGACGCGCCGCCCGACGACCCCGCCGGCCAGGAACGCCAGCCCGTCGTTGTAGGCGAATCCAACGACGGGAGTCGCGTAGTACCGGAACGAGTCCGGGCGGGAGGTCTGGGCCGAGGCGTCGGGGGCAAGCCCGGCGGCGAGACCGACGACGAGGGCGAGGAGGCAGGAGCGCATAGGATCGACCGTCGAGGAGCTGGCGGGGCTTCGGGGCCGCGCCGGATTCAAGACCCGTCTCCAACCGCCGGCGCCCCCCCAAGGTCCCCTCCGGTGACGCGACGCCGTCACGGCCGGGCACGACGTTGCCCCGCTGGCGTTGACCCCGCGCCCCCTCCCCCGCCGGACTCCCATGACCGACGCGCTCGACGACAAGCTCCGCCAGTTGCCCACCGGCCCGGGCGTCTACCAGCACAAGGACGCCGACGGCAAGGTGCTCTACGTCGGCAAGGCCAAGAACCTGCGCTCGCGCGTCCGGAGCTACTTCCAGGACGGGCGCCCGCGCGAGGCCCGCATCCAGGCGCTCGTCAAGAAGATCGTCGACGTCGAGGTAATCGTGACCGACACCGAGGCGGAGTCGCTGTTGCTGGAGGACAACCTGATCAAGAAGATCAAGCCCCGGTACAACGTCCTGCTCAAGGACGACAAAACGTACCCGTACATCTGCATCAAGAAAGAGCGCTTCCCGCGCGTCTTCCCCACGCGCAAGGTGCGCCGCGACGGGTCGGAGTACTTCGGGCCGTACACCGACGGGAAGGCGATGAACCTGATGCTGAAGACGATCAAGGACCTGTTCCAGCTCCGGTCGTGCTCGTTGCACCTCAACCAGCCAGCGATCGAGGCCGGCAAGTTCAGCCCGTGTCTGGACTACCACATCCAGAAGTGCGCCGCGCCGTGCGTAGGCTACGAGACGGAGGCGCACTACAACGCGACCATCGACCAGATCCGGCGGCTGCTCAACGGCAAAACCGGCGAGCTGATCGCGCTGCTCAAGAGCGAGATGTCGCGGCTGGCGGCCGAGAAGCAGTTCGAGGAGGCGGCGCAGTACCGCGACCGCGTCCGCGCCATCGAGAAATACGCGCAGCGGCAGAAGGTGGTCACCGACCCCGAGGTGGACCGCGACCTGTTCGCGCTGTCGATCGACCGAGAGCAGGACGCCGGGGTGGGCGTGCTGTTCAAGGTGCGCGAGGGCAAGATCATCGGGCGCGAGCACAAGGTGCTTCGCGGGATCGAGGGGCTGGAGGAGGCCGAGCTGCTGCAGCGCTTCGTCGAGGCGTACTACGCTGGCGCGACGTTCCTGCCCAATGAGGTCTACCTCGCCGGCCCGCTGGCGGAGCCGTCGGCCGTGGAGGAGCTGCTGCGCGAGCGCAAGGGCAAGAAGGTCGAGGTGAGGACGCCCCAGCGCGGCGAGAAGGTGGACCTGATGAACATGGTCGAGGCCAACGCCCGGCTGCTCCTGGGCGAGTGGCAGCTGCAGCAGGAGAAGCGCGAGGAGGACCGCATCCCCCGCTCGGTGCTCTCGCTCGAACGGGACCTGCGCTTGAAAAAACCGCCGCGGCGCATCGAGTGCTTCGACATCTCGCACTTGGGCGGGACGGGCACCGTCGCCAGTTGCGTGGTCTTCCAAGACGGCCGCCCGCGCAAGAGCGACTACCGCACCTACAAGATCCGGACGGTCGAGAGCGGGAAGCCCGACGACTTCCAGTCCATGCGCGAGGTCGTCGAGCGGCGCTACGCGCGCCTGCTGGAGGAGAACGGGCCGTGGCCGGACCTGGTGATCATCGACGGCGGCAAGGGTCAGCTGTCGTCGGCCGTCGAGTCGCTGCGACGCGTGGACGTCTACGGCAAGTTCACCGTCGTCGGGCTGGCGAAGCGGCTGGAGGAGGTGTTCTTCCCCGGCCAGAGCGAGTCGGTCATCATCCCGCGCACGTCGTCGTCGCTGCGGCTGATCCAGCGGTGCCGCGACGAGGCGCACCGCTTCGCCGTCACGGCCCAGCGCAAGCAGCGGCGCATCAAGGACTTGAGGAGCGAGCTGCTCGACATCCCGGGCGTCGGCGCCAAGACGGCCAAGAAGCTGCTGACCCAGCTCGGAAGCTTGAAAGCGGTCAAGGCGGCGACCGAGGCCGAGATCGCGGCCGTCACCGGCCCGTCGGTCGCCCGCAGCATCCGCCAGCACTACGACGCGCCGGCGCCGCAAGCGTAGGCCCGGGGCGCCCCCCGGCCCAGGCGCGGGGCGCTGGCGGCCCGGATGATCGGCGGCGGTTGCGCCGAGCGGCAGCGGCGGCGACCTTCGGGCTCCCCCACACCTGCACGCCGGGCTCGCATGCTGAACTACATCTGGGCCGGGCTGATCATCGTCAGCCTGGTCTTCGCGCTCGCAGGCGACATCGGCGACGTCGCGACCGACCGCTACCGCAACGGCCAGCCGCTTCCGGTCGCGCTGGAGTTCGACCGGCCCTACGACGCCGACGCGCCGAAGCAGCCCGTCCGCTTGGTCGTGGACTCCCTAGCCTTCCGCGACCTGTACGGCGTGGACGGGACGCCCCAGGCCAGCTACGCCGCCACGCTGCGCCAGTCGGGCGACGAGACCGAGCTGATCCTGGACGACGCCGAGGCCGAGCTGCCCGCGCCGCTCGACGTGATCCGGGACGCGACGAACCCGCGCGACAACATCCTGCAGGGGACGTTGCAGAACGTCCGCATCCAGCAGTCGGACAGCAGCGCGGCAGCGACGGCGGGGTTGGCGTTCGAGGCCGTCCGCTTCGTCAAGCTGGGCGCCATCACGACCGCGGCCATCGACTTCGCCGAGATCGCGGTCACGATCGCGCTCGGGCTGATCGGGGTCCTGGTGCTGTTCCTGGGGCTCAGCAAAATCGCCGAGGACGCCGGCATCATCCACTCCTTGGTCAAGCTGGTGCGCCCCGTCTTGGGCCCGCTCTTTCCGCAGATTCCCAAGGATCACCCGGCGATGGGGATGATCGCGCTCAACCTAGCCGCCAACGTGTTTGGGCTGGGCAACGCGGCGACGCCGTTCGGCATCAAGGCCATGGAGGAGCTGCAGAAGATCAACCCTGAGCCCGACACCGCGACGGACTCGATGGTGATGCTGCTGGCGCTCAACACCGCCAGCGTCCAGCTCATCCCGCCGATCACGCTGATCGCGATCCTGGGCGTCGAGACCAACAACGTCTACTTCCCGATCCTGTTTACGACGCTGGGCTCGGTGATCGTCGCCGTGCTGGCGGCCAAGGGGCTGGGCCGGCTGAGGCGCTACCGCGACACCGACCCGCTTCGCAACGGCCCCGTCGCGGCGCCGGTCACCGTCACCGAGGGCTAAGCGATGGACACCTTCCGCGAGATCATCAACGTCGTCTCGGTCTTCGTGCTCCCCGCGATGATCGTCGGCATCCCGCTGTACGGGCTGCTCAAGAAAGTGCCCGTCTACGAGTCGTTCGTCGAGGGCGGCAAGGAGGGGTTCGGGCTGGCGGTCCGGATCATCCCGTACCTGGTCGCGATCCTGTTCGCGATCGGGATGTTCCGGGCGTCGGGCGCGATGGAGTGGCTGGCGGGCGCGCTGAGCCCGGTCCTGGCCCTGATCGGAATGCCGCCCGAGGTGCTGCCGATGGCCATTGTCCGCCCGCTGACGGGCTCGGGCTCGGTCGCCATCGTGGCGGACTTGGCGCAGCAGTACGGCGAGACCTCGCTCATCACCCGGATGGCGGCGACGATGTTCGGCTCGACGGAGACCACGTTCTACGTGATCGCGGTCTACTTCGGCGCCGCCGGCGTCAGCAAGACGCGCCACGCGCTCCCGGCCGGGTTGATCGCGGACGTCTCGGCGATGCTGTTCGCCGTCTGGCTCTGCCTGCTGTTCTTTGGCTAGCCGGTGGGTCCTGCTCGTCGCCGCGGTCCTGTTCGCGGCGACCGCCGGCAGTCAGGACTGCCCCGCGGGGTGGCCAGCGGCGCCCACGTTCAACCCCTCAGAGCCAAGAGCGCTTGCGGGAACGTACCGAGTGGTAGTAGCGCTGGACTCCGCGGCAAGCCCGTCTGCCGCGGGCTCGCTCTGGCTATGGGAGGTCCCCCAAGAGTCGATCGTCGCCACTACTCTGCCGGACGGCTCGGTCCGGATTCGGCGGACCCCGGGTCCGCTCCAGGGCATGGTCGAGTATGAGCTGCTGAGCGATGTGTACCTCGACAGTTTCGTCGCTTTGACTAGCGAAGTCCAACTCGCCGCTAGCGTTCGGTCGTCGCTTGAGGCGCGTCGAGCGCGCGACACCTGGCACCAGCAGTGGGGAGGGACCGGCTACGACTTGCAGGGACGCGACGGAGGGTCGCAGGGACTAGGGCGGATTGTGTTGGGCTGGCGCCCGTGGAGTTCGGGCAGAGCCCTCATCGTCCAGCGGTCCGGCGCGGCGGGGTTTGGGGGGACGTTCCACAACTACGCGCTCAGGGAGTACGGCCGAGGGCGGTTCTGCGCCTACCGCGTCGGCCCCGACTAGCGGCCGTTCGGCTCCGCAACCGCCGCCAGCGCCAGGTCCAACGTCGCGAGGTGCATCCGGACCTGGGTCTCCAGGTCCAACGCGCGCAGCCCGAACGGCGTCACCAGCCGCGCGAGGTCCTGCCCCTCCCCCGCCGCCTCCACCAGTCGAGGCATCGCGTCTTGGAACGCCAGCAGCGTCACCGGCACGCCGGGCTGGCGGCCCAGGTCGGTGGTGAGGACGAAGAGGGGGAGCTCGGTTACGACGCACAGCGGCTCGCCGCCGAGCGCGACGGCCGTCTCCATGGTCGACTGGCGGAAGAGGGCGGCGGTGTCCGGATCTCCACCATCTAAAAAATGCTGGCGCATGGCGGTGCCTTCGGGCGTGGACCAGAAGCCAGGCCCGCCGTAGCGGAAGCCCTTGTCGCCGCCCCGGTCGTGGTCGTGAAGCCGCAGGCTGGCGGACTCCGCCAGTTGGGCGAAGCCGGCGCGTAACGATTGGTCGCGATCGGTCCCGAGCCACCGCTTTTCGATGAGCAGCAGCGCGCCCTCGGAGAACCCCATGCCGTGCAGGCTGGCGTGCAACGCGACGGGGCCTTGGACCTGAACAGGAAGTCCGTTGCGGCGCGGTTCTCGGGACGGAGGTCGAGGTAGCCGAACTCGACGTCGCGGCCGGGCGGCTCGCGTCGGCGTCCGCGGAGGTAGTGGCCCAGCGTCTCAGTCGGCTGGCTGGCGTCCCAGCGGTCGATCCACGGCTGGTTGCGCGCCTCGCCGTCGGGGTTGACGTGGGGGACGATGCGGAACGTGAACCGCTCCCACAGATCCTCCAGCCCCCCGCCGTCGGCGCCCCAGCCGCGCGCCGCCAGTCCTTCGAGGACGAACGTCCGCAGCGTCTCCGGGCCGACGGGCTCGTCGGCGTGCGCGCCGGCCACCAGCGTCACCGGCCGCGGCCCGTAGCCCAGCGTGACGCCAGCGATGGGGCGCCCTTCCTCACTCTCGCCGATGGTCTCGAACGTGGCGAGGTCGGGGTTGGCCTCGCACGCGGCGCGGAGCTCGTCGAACGCCTCGGCCGACGGGCGGAAGCGGAGCGCGGAGAGGTCGAGGTCGGCCAGCGTCACGCGGACCCCACGGCGAACGCCTCCGCGCACTCCACCGCCCACGCGACGGCGGCCTCGATGTGCGCCGGCGTCGGCCCGCCGTCGATGTCGTGAAGCGCGACGGCTTGGCTCGCGCCGCACTGGCGGAGCAGGTCCACCAGTCGCACGGCGGCGGTCTGGTAGTACGGGTCGTAGTCGCGGTCGCCCAGGCCGCAGACGCCGAAGCGGACGCCGGAGAGGTCGGGGCGGACGGCCTCCAGCGCCTCGGCGAAGTCGACGGCGTTGTCGGGGAACGTGCCGTCGGACCACGTGCACGTGACGGCGATCATCTGGGGGTGCTCGGCCAAGGCCTCGGGCCAGGCCTCGGCCATGTCGAGCAGGTGGACGGCGAAGCCCAGGTCCGCCAGCCGCTCGGCGATGGCGTCGGCGACGACCTCGGAGTTGCCGGTCTGGGTCCCGACCAGGACCAGGACGTCGGGTTGGGCGGAGCGGAGGTCGAGCACGGGCACAGGAGCGAGCAAAAAAGGGGCGGAGCGGGCCAACCGCTCCGCCCCCCTGGCCTACTGGTGGGCTAGTCGTTCGGGTCCAGGATGTCCTCGACGCGGGCCTGCAAATCGAGCAGGTGGTACCGCTCGGCGCGCTCGCTGTCGCTGGCGTAGCGCGACACGGCGCGGCTCAGGGCCGACTGCAGCGAGAGCAGCGCGCCGCGTGCCAGCGGGCGCACCTCGGAGCGGTCGGGGCTCTGCGGCGAGTACCCGTAGACGCGCGACGCGAACTGCGCCGGGACGCCCAAGTCGTCGGCGTTGAGCATCACGCCGAGCCGGTCCACGTAGGCGCGCTGCAGCGAGCGCCGGGCCGGGTCGATGGAGCGGCCCGTCCGGATCTCCTCGAACAGGCCCTCCTGCAAGTCGTCCATCAGCTCGGCGGCGGGGTAGGCGTCGCCGGCCAGCCACTCCGCCTCCGCCAGCCGGGCGATGCGGACGGGGTCGAGCACGCGGTTGAGCGCGCCCTCCTGCAAGTTCTGGATCCGCGTCGTCGAGCCGGCCGGCTCGATCCGGCCCAAGAGCTCCGAGTCGAGCAGCCAGTCGGGCGTGGTGAAGCCCTCCTCGATCAGGAACGCGACGGCCTCCCGCTGGCGGTCGGCGTCGACGGGCTGGTAGACCACGCCGTCCTCGCCGACCATCTTGGGGTCGATCTCGACGCCGCCGATCTGGCGGCCGACGTGGCCGAGGTAGCGCGCCCACTGCCCGACGACCTGGCCGTAGAGCTCGTCGAGGTCGCCGTAGTCCTCGCCCTCGACCGTCGTCCACTCCTGCAGGCGGGGGACGATCCGCTTGAGGTTGGCCAGCCCGAGCTGGCTGGCGTAGACGGCGTCGTCACCCAAGTCCTCCGACTGGCTGCGGGGGTCGACGGGGTCGAACGTCTGCGCGCCGTACCGGAGCGCCAAGTCGCCGCGCGTGGCCATCGTCATGGCCTGCAAGCGCTCGCGCTCCTGCTCCTCCGACGTGGCGTCGGGGAAGTAGGTGTAGCCCCACTTGACGGCCCACTTGTCGTACTCGCCGACGCGCGGCATCAGCTGGACGACGCCGTCGCCGGGCTGGGCGATGTAGTTGAACCGGGCGTAGTCCATGATCGACGGCGCCGTGCCGTGCTCGGCCGTGAACGTCGGGCTGCGGAGGGAGTCGACGGAGTAGGCGTTCGACGAGATCCAGTTGTGCGGCAGGCCCAGGGTGTGGCCCACCTCGTGCGCGGAGACGAACCGGACCAGCTCGCCCATCACGTCCTGGCGGAACTTGGGCGCGCGCGCCTGGGGGTTCACGGCGGCGGTCTGGACGAAGAACCAGTTCCGCAGCAGGTTCATCACGTTGTGGTACCACCCGATGTCGGACTCCAGGATCTGGCCCGTCCGGGGGTCGTGGACGTGGGGCCCGTAGGCGTTCTGGGTCTCGGACGGGAAGTACCGGATCACGGAGTACCGGCTGTCCTCGGGGCTCCAGTCGGGGTCGTCGGTGGGCGGGTCCTCGGCGCGGATGGCGTTTTTGAACCCGGCCTCCTCGAAGGCCACGTTCCAGTCCTCGACGCCCTGCTTCAGCGCGTCGCGCCACTCGTAGGGCGTGGCCGGGTCGATGTAGTACACGATGGGCTCGACGGGCTCCACCAGCTCGCCGCGCGCGTAGGCCTCCATGTCGCTGGGCACCAGCTTCCAGCGCGTGACGTAGCGGCGGCTCTCGGCGCGCTGGGCCGGCAGGCCGAAGTCGGTCTGATCGATGGAGAAGTAGCCCACGCGCTCGTCGTAGCGGCGGGGCCGCATGAGCTCGTCGGGCAGCAGCACCATCGAGTGCGACATCTCGACCGACAACGTGCCCGTCGAGGCGTTCTCCGGCGGCTCGGACGCGTCGTAGGTCAGCACGGACCGGATCTCGACGTTGCGGGGGAACGCCTGCGCCCGGGCCAGGAACGAGCGGTCCTTGTCCAGGCGACGCACCTTGAACTGCTCGCGCGCGCCGCTCGGCAGCCCGAACACGGGGGTGTCGCTCGTGACGAATGTGTCGGTCATGTCGACGACGACCGAGGTCGAGTCCGGCCCGAGCGCCACGACCGGCATCCGCGCCACGATGGGCTCGAACTGGGCGTCGCGGACGGCGCGGTAGATCGGCAGGCTGTCGGCGGCGACGGACGCGTAGCGGACGGTCCGGAGCAGGACGAAGTCGCCCTGGCGCTCCCACCGCACGGCCTGGGTGTTCACCTTGGCCCCGCCGTACTCGAAGCCCTCCGTGGTCTTCGCCAGTCGGGAGACGACCAGCATCTCGCGGCCCATGAGGGAGTCCGGGATCTGGAAGAGCAGCTTGGCGCCGTCGTCTTCGAGGTGGACCGAGAACAGCCCGTCGTCGGAGACCGCGTCGTCGGTGACGACCTCGGAGAACGGCTTCATGCCGGACTTTTTGTCGGCCGGCTTCCCAGCGTCGGCCGAGGGGTCGGGCGCGTCGGCGCTGGAGAGCGCCGCCGAGCAGCCGGAGGCGACCAGCACGGACGCCAAGAGGAGCGAACGGATCATGGGGGTGTGGTGTGGGGTCAGCGGGCGACGCCGCTGCGGACGGCGACGAGTCGGTCGGTAAAGCGGCGGGGGTCGTCGAGGTAGACGTAGGCCGTGAACACGGAGGCCGCGCTCAGGCCGGGCGTGCGGCTCGCGGCCCCAGAGTACGAATAGACGTAGCGCCCCTGTTTGATCGAGATCGTGCCTTGGTACTGGCGGTCGGCCTCGACCCACTCCAGCTCGTCCTCGGGCCCGGGCGTCCAGCCGTTGAAGGAGCCGGAGACGAACACGCGCCGCGGCGACTGCCGGCTCTCGGGCGGGACGTAGCGGAAGGCGACGTCGACGTACTCGGCGTCGACCTCGGCCCGGCCGATGTCGCGGAACACGGAGCCGACCAGGGGCACGGCGGCGAGGACGGGCTGGCGGACGTCGCCGCCGAAGTCGGCGTAGTCGAGGTCGAGGGTGGCCGTGGGCGGGCGCGCGGTCGGGTCGATGTCGACGATCTCGTTGTTGAGACCTAGGAAGCCCAGGTCGAGCTCGAACAGCGCGCCCTGCTCGGGGAAGGCGTCCTGGCGCGGGAGGTAGAACTGGAAGAGCGCGAGGTCGATGAGCGACGGCTCCGGCGCGCAGCGCATCAAGTCGGTCCGGCCGTTGCGGGCGAAGCAGACGGTAAAGCGCGAGCCGTCGAACTCGCCGATCTCGGCGTCGGGCCGGAGCCGCGCGGCGGGCTGGATGGCGAAGCCGACGGAGCCGCCCTGGACCGTCGACCCGAACCCGAGCTCGACCTCCGCCAGCTGCTCGCTGACGTAGAACGGGGCGTCGATCAGCACCCGCCCCCGGTCGGCCACGCGGACGCGGTAGTTCCCGCTCACGCGGAACCCGATCGACGTGTTGGGGAAGCTGTACGTGTAGTGGACGTAGGGCACCGACACCGAGGGGCTCGACCGCTGGAAGTCCAGGATCTGGTCGGTCTCGAACCCTCGCATGTACTCGCTCGGCACGAGGCGCTCCTGCCCCAGCCGGTCGGTGTGGACGAACGACACCTCCAGCGCCTGTCCCACGTCCTGACCCCGGACGTCGAACGAGAGCGTGAGCGCGTCGCCGCCGCCGAGTTGGAGGATGGGCAGGGTGGCCTCGTCGCCGGCGGCGTGCAGTTGGACGGCGCCGACGGCGCTGTCGGACACCACCCATTGCCCCGGGCGCGCCGTCGGAGGCGTGACCCCCGGCCCGGTCTCAAACCCCTCTTCGGGGAGCGCGCACGCCGCGAGCAGCGTCAGGCCGAGGACGAGGGCAGGCAGGCGCGAGCGCATCCGGGACGTCGTTGGGAGCCGTCAAGATAGCCGGCGCGCTCGGCGGCACGCTCAGGCGCCACCCCAACCGCTGGCGGTCGTCGCGGACGAGCGCGGCCACGCTGCGCGGGCCGCGCTGGTCGAACGACTCGGCCAGACCGTCCAGGAGCACGGCGGCGGTTTCGAGCGCGCCGGCGCGCATCGCCAGCCGGCCTTGGAGCCAGCGCGTCACGCGCCCGGCCTCGGTCGTGGGGTCCGGGACGCACCACCGACGGGCGACCTCCCAGGCCCGGACGGGCTGGTCGGCCCGGGCGAAAGCGAGTGCCCCCAGGACGGGCGCGGCCTGGGCGACTTGGTCGGTGGGCCGGTCGGGGTGCGCCGCCAGCAGCGCGCGCAGGGCCTCGGCTGGGACCTGGCGGCGGCGGTCGAGCAGCAGCCGGCCGACGGCGTCGACGGGAGCGAGCGAGTCGCGGGCAGCGCGGAAGGCCGCGTTTGCGGGTTGGCCGAGCAGGCGCTGGACGTCGGCGAGGTGGCGGAGCGGCCCGGGCTCGGCCAGGGTGTCGGCGAGCGCTCGGGCGTCGCGGAGCATCGCGTCCGAGACGCCTCCCCCGCTCGCCAGCGTCGTCGCCAGTCGGCCGTCGAGCGCCGCGAGCGAGAGCGCGTCGGCCTGGACGGCGGCGCGGTAGGACGCGGACGCGGCGGATACGTCCCCGCGGTCCCAGGCGTCGCGCCCGTCGCGCGCCAGCCGCACCGCCGGGGGCACCCAGTGCGGGCACCGGACCTGGAACAGCGACGGGCGGCTGAACCTCCAGCGGGCGACGGCGACCGCCTCGGGGTCGAGCGGCATCGCCGCGACCTCCGTGGCCCACTGGCGGCTGAGGCTGGCGAGCGACCGGCCGAAGGCCGGCTCGAACCGGCCCGTCCGGTAGGCGACCTGGAAGCGCTCGGCGCCGAAGCGGTCGAGCAGCCACCGCGAGAACGCGCCGTTGACGGTATAGGCGACGCCTGCCGGCGCTCCCCAGAACCGGAGCGACATCGTCGCTTGGACGGCCTGGGCCGGATCAGCCACTCCGCCTTGCCCTTCGGGGAGCTCCAGTCCAGCGCGGACCAAGGCCGTCGCGTCCGGCAGCCCGTCCGGCGGTTCGAGCGCGACCGCCAGTCCCTCGACCAGCCCGATGGCCGGCGACGCCCGGACGACCGGCATCCCGAACTCGCGCGCCAGCACGTGGAC
Organism: Rubricoccaceae bacterium; assembly: GCA_963789285.1. Classification (GTDB taxonomy): domain Bacteria; phylum Bacteroidota; class Rhodothermia; order Rhodothermales; family Rubricoccaceae; genus Rubrivirga. The sequence goes on along the minus strand of CAWBJZ010000002.1, from coordinate 255,817 downwards.
CATCTCGTGACCCAGCGACTGCCCCACCTGGTCGGCCAGCATGTGGACCTGGGGCGACGCCAGCCAGACCGGCACGACGCTGGTCTCGCGCGAGCCGATCAAAGCGGCTTTGGTGTCGGGATCGGGGTAGAGGTACACGTCCACCGGCTCGCCAGGCACCACGCCCAGGGCTCGGGAGAGGGTCTCGAACCGGTAGAGCACCTCGTCCGCCAGCCGCGCCGCCTCCGGCTGGCGGGTCTCGGGCGCGCAGGTGCAACACGACGGGCCCCAGGTCTACGCGCTCCGACAGCACGCGCTGGATCCCTGCCTCCGTCTGGACGATCCCCAGCCGAGGTGCCAGGACGATGCTGGCGCCGACGGCCGCCGCCAGCACGGCCGTCCGCACGGCCCATCGCCGGCTGCGCGTCCGGCGCCACGACCCGAGCGTCAGCAGCAGCCCCGCCCACAGCAGCGTCTGCGCTTTGGCCGCGTAGAGCCCGGGGCGGACGGCGAGCTCGGAGTCGTAGATCGGCCCCAGCACGCCGCCGAAGACGTGGCTGTACGTGAACAGCTGTGGATGGGCGAGCAGATCCCACAACACGCCGCCCAACGCGACCGCCAGCAGCACCAACGCGACGACCCAGCCCCGCCACCGCTCCGGGACCGCCCAACCGACGCCGACGCCGAACAGCACGCTCGGCGGGACCAGCAGCAGGAAGAGGCCGAGCCCCTGCCAGTACCCGCAGTTTGGCCGCCACAGCAGCGAGAGCGTCAGCAACGCCAGCGGGGCGCCCAAGACCAGCAGGTTGACGCCCACGGTGCCTGCAAGACTGGCGCCCTTCCGCCACGCAGCGCGGGAAGCAATCGCGGCCAGCAGGCACCCCACCCCTGCAATAACGGCCGCCGACTCCGCATGGAGCAGCCCAAACACCGGGACCGGCCACAGCGCCAGGCACACCGCCCCGTAGCCCAGCGCAAGCCGGCGCCCGAGCTGGCGGAGCGCGTGTTCGAGAGTCACGCCGAAAGATGCCGCCAGTCCGGCGGCCGAGAACGCCCTACAGCAAGTCCACCGCCAGCCCGACGCTCACGACCTCGCGCAACTGGATGTCCTGGCTGATGTCGGCGTCGTAGAGCGCCGCCGCGTCGACGGTCACGTTGAGCAGGTCGTTGACCTTGAGGATCAGCACGTTCTCGAACAGCGCGTCCGGGGCCTGGTCCCCGATTTGGCCGAAGCCTTGGAACGCCGCCAGCCGGGACTTGAACGTCACGTTCTCCATCACCTCGCGCTCGAATGCCAGTTCCAGGTCGATGCCCGCCTCCACGCGCACCGATTGGTCGAGCGCGTTGCCGTAGACCGGCCGCAGCCGCTCGATCCCGACGACGGTCTCCTTCAGCCCCAACCCCGTCCGTGCCACGAAGCCCCCGCCGGGCCGGTACGCTACGCCGACCGACTGGCCGAGGACGAGCGGCGACAAGGCGTCGGACACCTTGAGCTCCTGGCCGTCGACGACGGCTAGGTTCGGGTACCGCCCGGGGTCGGGGTCGAAGTCGAAGCCGGCGGCGAACTGGGTCCGCGCCGAGAACGAGGCCGAGGGGCGGAGCGCGTCGTCCGACGCCAGCTCGGCCGTGCCGACGTAGCGGATCACGTCGAGCGCCTTCCTCAGGTCGAGCGTGTCCTGGCGCAGCACGCCGAAAGCCAGCCGGAACGTCTGCGTCGTCAACACGCGGCCCACGACGCGGTCGAACGAGCCGTCGACGACGCCGGTCAGCGCCAGCGCGCTCACGCCCCCCTCCTGCCAGTTCAAGTACGCCGACTGGTTGCCCGCCAGCGACGCCTGCAGCGACGACCGCCAGCCGTCGGCGGCGACCAGGGTGTCGGGCTCCTGGGCGCTGGCGGACGCGGCGAGCAGAAGCGAGAGCAGGGCGAGGCGGGTCATGGCGTGCGGGGCGGAAGCAAAAGAGGCCGCGCCACGAGCGTGGCACGGCCTCATCGGACGGAGCGCCGAGGGTCAGTCGGCGTTCTTCTTGTCCTGGACGTCGGTGCGGATGTCCTGAGCGAGCTGCTTCAGCTCCTGCATGCCCTTGCGGACACGGGTGCCAGCGGCCTTGTTGCTCTTGTCGTAGAACTTGCTGAAGTCGTCTTCGAGGGAGTTGACGTGCTCCTGGAGCTTGCTGAACATGCTCATGATGCGTAGGGGTTGGGTTGGGATGGGGCGGCTCCCGAGCGTCCCTGAGGACGGGGCTCGGCTGCCAAGAGTGCCCAAGATAGCCGTACGGGCCTATTTGAACAACCGACGCCCCTCGATTTTGGCCCGTTTCGGGGCATTTGACCAACCACACCAGAGCGTAAACTCATCGAACACAAGGCATTCCGTCCACGACCGACCTCAGCCGTGCCCGGAGTCCCAAGTGGACCGGACCCGCGCTTTTAGCCATCCGACGCACCGCCGCCGGGTCGTAGACCAACCCCTCGAGCTCCTGCGGCGACACGTCGGCCTCCACCGACCGCCGGCTGAGCGCCATCGCCCTGCCGTCGAGCGCGGCCGCCAGCCGGCCGGCGACGGCCGCGGCGTCCACTTCCGCCCCATTCACCAGCGTCCCGACCAACACGGTAACGCCCTGGCGGACCAGGTCCGCGACCCACTGTGTTTTGCCGATCTCTACGCCGTCCTCCGCGACGCGGACCAGCCCACGGTCGCCGGCCATCGCGCCGACGGCCACGACGCCCTGCTCGTTGAACTCGTGGACGATCGCCCGGTTGAGTTCGCGCGTCGCCCGCTCGACCGCGCCCCGCTGGCGCTCGTCGTCGACGTGCCACACGCCGTCGACGGCTTTGGGAAGCAGGCCCTGAGACTCGAGCGCGCGCTCGCCCCGCTCGCCGCTGCCGTGGACCAAGACCAGGCCGGACTGGCGGGCCGTGAGGTCACGGGCCAAGCCGGGCACGAACAGCGGGTCGCCGAGGTGGTCGGCGTCGAGGTAGACGACGGTCATGCTAGAGGCTGAACGACTCGCCGCACGCGCACGTCCGCGTGGCCTGGGGGTTGTCGAAGTGGAAGCCCTTGCCCTCCAGGCCGTCGGTGAAGTCCAGCGTCGTGCCCTCGACCGTGACCAGGCTCCGGGGGTCGAGCACGAGCCGCAGGCCGTCGAGCTCAACGGTCTCATCAGCCGGGCCGACCGTCGTGTCCCATCCCAGGTCGTAGGTCAGGCCCGAGCACCCGCCCGGGACCACGGCGACGCGCAAGAAGCTCGCGCCTAGGTCGACGGACTCGGAGACGGCGACCGACGCCAGCCGCTGGCGGGCGCGCTCGGTAATGGCGAACGGGGCGTCGGTCTGGGCGGCGGGTTCGGCGGAGGTCATGGGGAGGGTGGAAAGCGCGGGGGTCTTCACGTCCGATTCGGGCTTTGGACGGCCCGTCGACCTACCATCGTACGTCGCCGGCCGTTCCACTTGTCCGGCGGGTATGACAGGCCCTGTTAGCGCCGTCTTCGGGGAACAGCCCCCCTGCCCCCCGGTTGTCCACGGCACCCCCAGACTTCCAAAATGAGCACCTATACCGAGCACGATTTTTTCGAGGACGTCGCCGAGCAAGGGTACAAGTACGGCTTCGTCACCGACACCCCCAGCGCCAAGGCGCCCAAGGGCCTGAGCCAAGACACCGTCCGCTACATCTCGGCCCAGAAGGAGGAGCCGCAGTGGCTCTTGGACTACCGCCTGAAGGCGCTGGAGCACTTCTTCAAGCTGCTGGAGGACGGCAAGGAGCCCGACTGGGCCCACCTCAACGTCGACCCCATCGACTACCAGGACGCCTACTACTTCGCCGCGCCCGGCGACCGCGTCAAGTACGACTCGATCGACGACGTGCCCCAGGAGATCCTGGACGACTTCGAGAAGCTGGGCATCCCGCTGAGGGAGCAGGCCGCGCTGGCGGGTGTCGCCGTCGACGCCGTCATGGACTCCGTGAGCGTCGCGACGACGTTCAAGGCTGAGCTGGCCAAGGACGGCGTGATCTTCTGCTCCTTTAGTGAGGCCGTTCAGGAGCACCCCGAGTTGGTGCGCGCCAACATGGGCAAGGTGGTCCCGTACACCGACAACCTGTACGCGGCGCTCAACGCCGCCGTGTTCTCGGACGGCTCGTTCTGCTACATCCCCAAGGGCGTCCGCTGCCCGATGGAGCTCTCGACCTACTTCCGCATCAACGAGGCCAACACCGGCCAGTTCGAGCGGACGCTGATCATCTGCGACGAGGGCGGCTACGTCTCCTACATGGAGGGCTGCACGGCGCCCATGCGCGAGGAGTACCAGTTGCACGCGGCGACGGTCGAGATCGTGGCCCACGACAACGCCGAGGTTAAGTACAGCACCGTTCAGAACTGGTACCCCGGCTCGGCCGAGGGCAAGGGCGGCGTCTACAACTTCGTGACCAAGCGGGCGCTGTGCTCCGGCAAGAACTCGAAGGTGACTTGGACACAGCTCGAAACGGGCTCCGCGATCACCTGGAAGTACCCGTCGTGCATTCTGAAGGGCGACGGCTCGGTCGGCGAGTTCTATTCGGTCGCCTTCACCAAGGACTACCAGCAGGCCGACACCGGGACCAAGATGATCCACCTGGGCAAGAACACCCGGAGCACGATCATCTCCAAGGGCATCTCGGCCGGGCAGTCCAACAACTCGTACCGCGGCCTGGTCAAGGTGAACCCCAAGGCCGAGAACGCCCGCAACTTCAGCCAGTGCGACTCGCTGCTCATCGGCGACCAGTGCGGCGCGCACACCTTCCCCTACATCGAGATCCTGAACGAGACGGCCCAGGTCGAGCACGAGGCGACGACCTCGAAGGTCGGCGAGGACCAGATGTTCTACTGCCAGGCGCGCGGCATCTCGGAGCAGGACGCGCTCAACCTGATCGTCAACGGCTACGCCAAGGAGATCCTGGCCAAGCTCCCGATGGAGTTCGCCGTCGAGGCCCAGAAGCTTCTTTCAGTTCAACTGGAGGGCTCGGTGGGCTAGCGCAGGTTCGGGGTTCAGGGTTCGGGGTTCGTCGCCCAGAGCACTGCGCCTCGGGCTGACTACACCGCCTCGTTAGGCGAACCCTGAACCTAGAACCCTGAACCAAAGAATGGCACTCCTCAGCATTTCCAACCTCCACGCCTCGGTCGAAGACACCGAGATCCTCAAGGGCCTCTCGCTCGACGTCGAGCCCGGCGAGGTCCACGCGATCATGGGGCCGAACGGCTCCGGCAAGTCCACGCTGGCGAGCGTCCTGGCCGGCCGCGACGACTACGAGGTGACCGAGGGCACCGTGACCTTCGGCGGCGAGGACCTGCTGGAGATGGACCCCGAGGAGCGGACGCGCGAGGGCCTGTTCCTGGCCTTCCAGTACCCCGTCGAGCTGCCCGGCGTCTCGACCCACCAGTTTTTGCGGACGGCCGTGAACTCGGTGAGGGAGCACCGCGGCGAGCCCGAGATCTCGGTCGGCGACTTTATCAAGCTGATGAAGGAGAAGGCGGCGTTCGTCAACCTCGACCCCAAGCTGACCCAGCGGTCGGTGAACGAGGGGTTCTCGGGCGGCGAGAAGAAGCGGGCCGAGATCTTCCAGATGGCGATGCTGGACCCCCAGCTGGCTATCCTGGACGAGACCGACTCCGGGCTCGACATCGACGCGCTGCGGATCGTGTCCGACGGCATCAACAAGCTCCGCGCGGACAACCGCTCGTTCGTGCTCATCACGCACTACCAGCGGCTCCTCAACTACATCACGCCCGACAAGGTGCACGTGCTGGTCGAGGGCCGGATCGTCCGCTCGGGCGGGCCGGAGCTGGCGCTGGAGCTGGAGGAGAAGGGCTACGACTGGCTGATCGAAGAGGCCGGCGTTACGGCGTAGTCCAAATCGGTTCAGGGTTCGCTCAGTGCGAGTCTTTGCGAGCCGAAGGCCGGCGCAGCCAACCCTGAACCTTTGAACCTGAACCAAGCATTTCTATGATCGATCTCGAAAAGCAGCCCGGCTTCCTCAAGAACGCCACCGACGCCCTGGCCGGCGCGTTCAGCGGCGACGGCGCCCCCGACCCGTTCCACGACTTGCGCCAGTCGGCCAGGGCGTCGTTCGAGGGCAAGGGCCTGCCGACGACGCGCGATGAGGCTTGGAAGTACACCGACTTGCGCGCCGTCCTCAAGGCCGACTACCAGCCGGCGGACACGTCGGCGACTGTCAGCGACGAGCAGATCGAGGCCGCGCGCATCCCCGGCATCGGCGCCGCGCTGGCGGTCGTGGTGAACGGGGTGTTCGACGCCGAGCGCTCGGACCTGTCGAGCTTGCCCGAGCGCGTGACCGCCGGCAGCCTGCGGGACCAGGTGCAGCGCAACCCGGAGGGCGTCCGGGACTCGTTCGGCAAGCACGTCGACCTGGAGCGCGACGCGTTCGCGGCGCTCAACAGCGCGTTCAGCTTGGACGGACTCTACCTAGACGTGCCGCGCGGCGTGGCGGTCGAGACGCCCATCGAGGTCGTCCACTTTGTGACCGCCCCACGCCCGACGTCGGTGCAGGGACGCAACCTGATCGTGGTCGGCGAGGCCGCGCAGGCGACCGTGATCGAGACGTTCGCGGTCATCGGCGAGGCCGAGACCTTCCGCAACGACCTGACCGAGATCGTCTGCGGCACAGCCGGTGTCGTCCGCCACGTCCGCGTGCAGGACGAGGGGCAGTCGGCGCACGGCGTGTCGCTGGTGCAGAGCTACCAGGAGCGCGACTCCGACGTCTCGACGCTGACGTTCACGTTCGGCTCGGGCACCGTCCGCAACAACACCGTCATGGTGCCCGCCGGCGAGGGCGGCCAGTCCACGCTGGGCGGGCTCTACATCTGCCGCGGCGACCAGCACGTGGACACCAACACGCTGGTGGACCACGTGGCCCCGGGCTGCCAGTCGAACGAGCTCTTCAAGGGCATCGTCTACGACCAGGGGACCGGCGTCTTCAACGGCAAGGTGTTCGTCCAGCGCGAGGCGCAGCAGACGAACGCGTACCAGCAGAGCCAGGGCGTCGTGCTCTCGCCCCAGGCGCGGCACTACTCCAAGCCCGAGCTCGAGATCTACGCCGACGACGTCAAGTGCTCGCACGGCTCCACAACGGGCGCCATCGAGCCCGAGCACATCTTCTACCTGCGTAGCCGAGGCGTCTCCGAGGCCGACGCCCGGGCCATGCTGCTCTACGCATTCGCCCACGACGTGGTCGAGATGGTGTCGCTGGAGCCTCTGCGCGACCACCTCGACGCCATGATCGCCGAGCGCCTCAAGTAACCACCCCGCCGGCCCGCTCCCCCACTGGCGGAGGGCGTCCGCCAGCGGCCCGAACCCATGAGCGAGACCACGCGCGACTTCCTGCACGACGGCCGCGACGACGAGTCGCTGGCGACCATGGACCTGTCCGACATGGAGCGGGCCATGATCGACGTCGTTCGGACGATCTACGACCCCGAGATCCCCGTTCCAATCTGGGACTTGGGGCTCATCTACGGATGGACGCTGACCGAGGGCGAGGACGGGACCGACGCCGCGGTCTCGATGACGCTGACGGCGCCGAACTGCCCGGCGGCAGAGACGCTGCCGCGCGAGGTCGAGGAGGGCATTCGCGCGCTGGAGGGCGTCGGAGGAGCGACGGTCGAGATCACGTTCGTGCCGTCGTACTCGATGGAGATGCTGAGCGACGAGGCCCGGCTGACGCTCGGGTTCATGTAGTCTGGAGCCCGCCCGGCCTCGCGGAGAGCTTTAGCGGGCCGGCCAATAGCGGCGCAGATCTGAGACCAAACGTTCCGCGAGCGGGCGGTAAAGCGTGGAAACCATAGGGGGGCACGGAGGCTGGGAACGGGCTGGGCGTCCGCCGCTACCATGCCCTCTCCCGGACTTCTCCCATGGACCTCTCCCTCCACGCCCGTGACTCCGCCTACCGCCAAGCCGAGCGCGCGCTCCGCAAGCCCAGTTCCACGGTCTGGCTCCGCAGCGTCTGCGTCCGCACGACCCGGTTTGACCAAGCGCTCGACTTCTACGTCACCGCACTGGGGCTGACGTTGGGCGGGCTCGGTGTCCACCCCCTCACGGCCCAGCCGCGCGCCCAACTGCTCGACGCGGAGGGCAACCGGGTGTTCGAGCTGGTGGAGTCGGACGACGACTCGGCTCGGGGCGTTCACGAGCTGGCGTTCGGGATGCCCCGCCGGACCGTCACGCTGCTCCGCGCCCGCCTCGACCTTCAAGGCGTGGACTACAAGGAGGTCATCGGCGGCCTCTACCTGCGCGACGTGGACGGCACGCTGCTCCGGATCGAGGCACTCTAGCGCCCGCCCGACGCGGCCGCCAGCGCGGCTACTGGTCCCGCACCCGGACGTCGTCGGGCAGCTCGTCGGTGTCGTCGGGCCGGACCTCGACGCCGCGGCGGTGGAGCAAGTCGCCGCAGCGCCCGACCGCCTGGACGATCCCGTCGGCCAGCGACTGGCGCCGGATGCCGGCGCGGACCAGGTCCACGACCTCGACCCACTCGGCCGGCTCCACCTTGGCGCTGATCCCGGCGTCGCCGACGACCTCGATGCGGTGCTCGAAGAGCGACACGAACAGCAGGATGCCCGTCCGGTCCCGGGTGTCGAACACCTCCTCCTCGATAAACGCGACCGCCGCGCGGCGGTGGACCTGCTCGTCGATCTGGGCGGGTCCGGCCAGGACGCGCCGGACGGGCTCGATCATCGCCGCCAGCGCGCCCAAGACGCCGCCGCCGGACATCGCGAGCGCGACGGCCCACGCCGAGTACAGCCACGTGTTCTCCCAGCCCTGGTACAGCCACGCCGCGGCCAGGGTCACGATCCCGCTCACGAGCGCAACCAGGGAGGCGCCCCGCCAAGTCGCAGCCGGGTAGTCCCCGCTCTGCCGGACCACGTAGGGGACGATCTCGCCCGACGTGCGCGTCTCGGCCTGGGCGACGGCGTCGCGGATGCTCTCGAGCTCGGCGTCGGTGAACAGCGGTTCGCTCATCGGGATGCGGGGGTGGCGGCGGCCAGTCGTGCCAGCAGCGCGTTGACGCGGTCGGGAGGGGTCCGCTCGATGCGGCTGGGCAAGTCGCGGATCTCGGAGGGCGGCCGTGCGGGCTGGTACCGACCTGGGAGCCGTTCCAGCGAGGCCATGGTGGCGACGATGCCCGGCCCGGTCTGGGCCAATCGCGCCGCCCGCGCCCGAGCGCTTCGGACGTCGCCCTCGGGCGCGGAAGCCAGCGCTCGCGAGAGCGTCAGCGAGGTGGAGACGAGGGTGACGGTGGCTTCGCCTTCGACGGCGTCGTACTTGACCGTCGCTCGGTCGGAGGGCGATGCGCGGTCTGCGATGAGGGCCGCCACGACCGACAGCGTCGGGAGGTCGTCCCAGTCCACTCGAACGAAGGCTTGGTCCCCAAGTGTAATGGGAGTGCCGGCAGCCGCGCGTCCGCGGAGCGCGCCGAACGCCTCGGCGATGCCGGCTTCGAGCCACTCCGGCGACGTGGACCCATGGAGCGAGACGACCCAGTCGCTCAAGGCTCCTCCATCCGCGCGCAGCGCGTCCTGGACCTGGGACGCCGCTTGGTCAAACCGGTCGGCCGTGGCCAGAATCGCGGTGCCGGCGGGCTGCACGTGGGAGCGGGCCGGCGCGGACGACGCGACGGGGCCGCTGACCAGCGCCGCGTACACCCGGGCGTCGGGGTCCCAGGCGTACCAGACCGTCAGCCCGTTCTCGAGCGTCCACCGGACGGCGCGGTCCTCCTCGTAGACCGAGCGCTGCGAGATCCGGAGCCGGGGCGACGGCGGCGGCACGACGGGGGTCTCGACCTGGGGCACCTCCGTTTCGACGATCTGAGGCGGCGGGGGTGGCGGCACGGGGACCTCGACGACCGGCTCGGGCGGGGCCACCATCGGCGCGGAAGGCGCGGAGCTGGCGCACGCCGTCAGCGTCGCTAGGCTGAGCAGGAGCAGGCTTCGGATCATGCGGGGAAGCTACGGACGGGAGCCCGGGCTCCACCGGTGGATCAGCCACCGCGACAGGCCCAAGCTCACCGCCGCCAGCGCGACGGACGCGACCGCCAGTCGGACCGACGCGGCGTCTCCGTCCACGCGCTGGAGCTGGGTGTAGAGCGCGAGTGGCAGCGTCTGAGTTTGGCCCGGCAGGTTGCCGGCGACGACCAGCGTCGCGCCGAACTCCCCGAGCCCTCGGGCAAAGTGGAGCACCGCCCCGGCCAGCACCCCCGGCATCGCCAGCGGCGCGGTCACCCGGCGAAACCCCGCCCACGCGCTGGCGCCATCTACGCGCGCCGCGTCGACGGTTTCGGCGGGCACGGATTCGAAACCGAGCTTCGCAAGCTGGACGAACAAGGGCACGCCGACCACCACGGACGCCAGGACGGCCGCCCAGACGGTGAACGTCAGGCTTCTCGGCAGCACCACCAGCAGCGCGTAGCCGGTTACGACGGGCGGGAGCACCAAGGGGAGCATGACCGCGAACTCGACGATGGGCGCCCACCGCGCTCGCGTTTGGGCCAGCCACCAGCCGAGCGCGACACACGGGGCAGCGGCCAGCGCCGTCGCGGCCAGCGCCACCTGCACGCTCAGCCCGACCGCGCTCCAGTCGGCCGGGGTCACGGCGATGGCCCGAAGCCCGCCGCACGCCACGGCTCAGGCGCCGCCAGGGCGTCGTAAGCAGGTCCGCCCGCCGGGGTGAGTTGAGCGACGACGAACCGGATCTCCGGCATCGGATCGAACCGGTACAGCACCCGGACGTCCGACTGGCGGCTTAGGTCGGAGGCGTAGACGACGGCGCGGTCGGCGGCGCCGGTTTGGACGGCCACCAGTGCCGCGCGGACGTCGGCGGTGTAGACCGCCCGAGGTTGGACCTGCCGCCACATCCCCTCGCGCTCCAGCGCCTTGCGCGCGTACCGGCCCGCCGGCACGTGCGAGGGGTCGGCGATGGCGACGCGCCCCGCCAGCGCGGACTCCGCATCCCCCGCCGCCGCCCCGCTCGCCCCCACCACCACCAGCGTCCCCGTCGCCACGACCGACTGGCGGACGATCCCGACGCCGCGGCCGGCCAGCCAGTCCACCCACGCTGGGTCGGCACTGACGAAGACGTCGGCGGGGGCGCCGGCGGCGATCTGGCGCGCCAGCACCGACGACGCGGCGCCGCTGACCCGGACGTCTCGGCTCGACTCGCCCACCACGGATTCCACCACGTCGACCGTCGAGGCGGCAGCGAACACGGTCGCGTCGGGGGCGTCGGCGCAGCCCGCCAGCACCAAGGCGGCGAGCAGGCCCCGGGTCACTCCGTCGGGATCGAGGCCAGCGCCTCTTGGGCCCGCTGGCGGAGCGGCGAGCCGGCCGGCGCGAGCTCCAGCACGCGCTCGAACGACTGGCGCGCGGGCTCCGTCCGACCGATCATCAGCCGGCGCTCGCCCAGGAGGAACGTGGCGTCCAGGTTGTCGGGGTCGGCCTCCAGCACGGCCTGGAGTTCGAGGACCGGCCGCATGGGGTCGGAGGGGTCGAACGTCGCCGCCTCCGCCAGACCCACGCGGACGCGGGGGTCCTCCTCGATCGCCAGGCTCTTCTCGAAGTCGGCGATGGCGCGGCGCGCCCACCGGACGCTGGACTCGGGGTCGGACTGGATCGACTCGAAGGCAGCCGTGAGGTAAAACCGCGCCGACTCGTACCAGCCCTGGGCCGTGCCCTGGGCCGCGAACCGGTCGGCGGCGGCCTGGAGCGTGTCCGGCAGCGGGGGCGCGCCCTCGGGGATCGGCGCCGCCTCACCCACGCCTAGCGCGTCGGTGTCCGGCACGTCGAGGTCGGCGGCGGGCGCGGGGCGGTTCGAGAACAGCGTGAGCCCATACAGCAACGTGACCGCCAGCACTCCGGCCCCGATCACCGCCAGCGCGCGGCGGCCCACGTCGGACGACGGGCGCTCGGAAGACGCCGCGGGCGCGGACGTCGGCGGGAGCTCGCGCGCGACCGGCGCGCCGCACCGGTTGCAGAACTGCGACCCTGGCGGCGGGGCGTGTCCGCACTGGGAGCACGAGACCGCACCAGCCGTCGCGGCGGGGGCCGCCGCCGTGGGCGTGCCGCACAGGTCGCACGCGACCGCGTCGTCCGCCAGCGCGGCGCCGCAGGAGGTACAGGACTGGGCCATGGGGGCTACTGGCCGTCGGCGCCCACGAGCCGGTCCGCGCCCTCCTCCTCGACGCGGCGGCGGAACTCCTGGGCCGGCTTGAAGACGGGCACCATCCGGCGCGGGACCGGCACGGGCTGGTCGGTCCGGGGGTTGCGGGCCGTGCGCGGCGCGCGCTCGACGGCGCGGAAGGTGCCGAACCCGCGGAGCTCGACGCGGTCGCCCTCGGACACCGCGTCCAACACCGAGTGCATGAACCCGTCCACGACGGCCTCGGTCTCGAGCTTGGTGAGGCCGGTCGCGTCAGCGATTCGGTCGACGATCTGGGCTTTGGTCACGGGTCGGGGGCCGGTCGGGCGCCCATGATACGGGAGCCCCCCGGACCCGTTGGCGCCGGGTCCGCGACGGAGTTAGTTTTCACGCGGTCGAAATAAGGTCTCCCACCGTCCCCCATTTGATGCGCGTTCTGTTCGTAGCCGGCGAGGTCGCCCCGTTCTCCGAGACCACCGAAACCGCCCAGGCGATGCGGGTGCTGCCCGAAGCGCTCCAAGAGCACCAAGACGTCGAGCCCCGCATCCTGATGCCGCGCTACGGCGTGGTGTCCGAGCGCCGCAACCGCCTGCACGAGGTCATCCGGCTGTCGGGCGCTGAGATCACGGCCGGCGACGCGACTGACACCCTAAAGGTGAAGGTGGCCTCGATCCCGGGCATCCGGCTCCAGGTCTACTTTATGGACTCGGTCCACTTCTTCAAGCGGAAGGGGCTGTACCGCGAGCGCAAGACCGAGGTCCTGTTCGAGGACAACCCGGCGCGCGCGCTGTTCTTCGCCCGGGCGGCGCTCTCGACCGTCGGCAAGCTGGGCTGGGGGCCGGACGTGGTCCACGCCGCCGGCTGGATCGGCGCCCTGGTGCCCCACGTGGTCAAGACCGAGCTCGCCGACTCGGAGCTGTTCGCCGACGCCAAGACGGTCTACACCCCCGACCCCGCCGACGCCTACAACCCCACGCTGGGCGAGGACGAGGCCAAGAGCTTGGGCCTCCCGACGGAGCTGGTGGGCAAGACGTTTCGTGAGATCGGCCTCTCCACCGCCGACGCGGTCGCCTACGCCGGCGCCGACGCGGCCGCCAGCGGCGAGACCGAGGGCCCGGTGCTGGAGGAGGAGCCCGAGGGCATGGCCGAGCAGGCCGCGGCGCTGTACCAGGCCGCGGCCTAACGGCTGGCGCTACCTGTCGGCGTGAACGGCTCCGGGTGTCGTCTGCCCGTTCCGCCAGTCGGGCGTCTGAGAGGACGCTTGGCCTTCTTTGCAGAGATCGCCCGGATGCCGGCCGGCGGCGGCGGTAGGATCGGGGCTCCGGTCCCAATCGGAGCCCCCCCATGCGAAACGCGCGCGGGCTGCGTTGGGACCGCATCTCGACCACGCCCCCGCTCGCCCTGTGAGAACCCTCGTCGTCGCGGCCATCGCCGCCCTCGCCCTATCCGCCTGCCAGGACCCCGCCGGGGTCGGCCTGGGCTTGATCGATGACGAGCAGTCGGACCCCTCGGTCCGCGTGGTCGGGCTGACCGACCTCGACACGCTGGCGTTCTCCGCGCCGGCCATCGGCATCGCGTCCCCGGGCTCGGCCACCAACCCCTCGCCGCAGCCGCGCGTTTTGGTCGGGCGCGTAGCGGATGGGGTCTTCGGCGATGTCCGGTCGGTCGCCTACGTCGACTTCCTGCAACCGAGCGGCGCCTCCGACGTGGAGGCCGGGGAGGTGCGCGAGGTCTGGCTTGAGATGAGGCGGAGCTACACCTACGGCGACACCACGGCCACGCTGCCGGTCTCGCTCCACCAGATCCAGGGCACGTGGGAGGCCTCCCAGGGCTACGCCCGGGACACCCTGTTCTCGATCGGGCCCTCGCTCTCGACGACCCCCGTCGTCCAGGCCGACTCCTTGGTCCGGTTCAACCTGCCCGCCAGCTGGGTCTCGCAGAACGCCGCCGCCTTGCTCAGCGCCACGTTCAACGACGAGTTCGAGGGGTTCGCGCTCCAGGCCGGGGACGGCTTCACCCCAGCGCCTGGGGTGGTCTTCGGGCTGAGCACGTTTGCTGGGGCGGGCGCTCGTCTGCGGCTGGCGTACGACCCGACCGGCGGCGACGTGGACACGCTGTCCTACCCCCTGTCGGAGGTGTTCTCGTCGATCGCGACCGAGCCGCCCGCCCCGTCGGCGAGCTACCTGCCGTTGCGACGGGGGTCAGGAGTCGCGCTCCGGTTCGCCGCCGACCTGGCGCCTTTCCAGCAGCTCCCCTTGGCGCGCGGCATCCTCCGGCTCCCCCTGGAGTCGTCGCTGGCTCAGCAGGGCACGTTCGTCCGCCCGCTCGCGAGCCAGTCTGCCCTCTTCGGCGTCCGCGGCGTCGGCACAGGGGACCCGACGTACATCGGGCTCGGGACCGTCACGGTCTCGGGCGACTTCGGCGTGCTCATGGACACCCGGGTCTTGACCAGCACGCTGCAGCAGTTGCTGCTGGACCCGACCGGGAGCGGGTTCGACCGCTACGAGATCCGGCCCGGGCCTGACCCCGCGCTCAACCTGGCCTCCCTGGACATCTTGCCCGTCAGGGTCGCCTCGGCCGACGTCGGCCAGTCGCCGCGGCTGACGTTGACGCTGGTCGGCGTGCCGGGCGAGCAACGTTAGCCCCGCCCGCGTGTCTCCCTCTCCGAATCCGGCTCTCATGCGCTTCGCTGCTCTCCTCCTCCTCGCCCTGCCTGGGCTCGTCCACGCCCAAGGGCAGAACAACTACGGGTCGATCTACTCGCTCTACGGGCTGGGCGAGCGCGTCGAGTACGGGTCGAGCCAGTCGGCCATGATGGGGAACGCGAACGCGGCGCTCCGCTCGGGCACCTACGTCGGCCTGACCAACCCCGCGCTCTGGGCCGACCAGTCCGTCACCACGTTCTCCGCTGGCGCCTCCGTCGCGACGGTCCGCGGGGAGGACGCCTTGACGCAGGGCTCGAGCGTGACCACGGCCGGCGACGTGTCGTCGGTGCACCTCGGGGTCCCTCTGATCCCCGGCCGGTTGGGCGTCGCCGTGTCGTACCGCCCGTACTCGCGCGTGAACTACCGGGCGGCCACGGAGGACTCGATCTCGGTCGAGGGCAGCATGGCGCGGTTCACCTCCAACCTGGAGGGGACGGGCGGGCTGCAGCAGCTGACGGCGGGCGTCGGCGCCCGCTTAGGCTCGGCGGTCCAGTTCGGCGCCAGCGCCGACGTGATCTTCGGCACGCAGGAGTCCCTGCGGCGCGTGCAGTTCTTCGACGTCGACGGCAACAACGACAACGACTTCGCCGAGACGCGCGAGGCCCGGTCGACGCGCCTGCGCGGGATCACGGCGACGCTGGGCGCCGCCTTCACCGCCCTGTCGTTGGCGCGCGACGACGACGCGCTGACGTTCGCGGGCTCCCTCACGCTCCCGGCGAACTTGACCGCGGACCGGTCGGCGACGTTGGGCGAGAGCCTGGACCGGGACACGCTCCGCACGCCCGACGGCAACCTCTCCATCGACGGCGACGTGGACCTGCCGCTCATCGCGCGCGCCGGCGTCAGCTACCAGTCGGGCGCCCGCTGGTCGGCCACGCTGGGCGGGCTCTACGAGCCGTGGTCGGGCTTCGAGAGCACGCTGCCGCTGGGCGGCTTCGACTCGGCGACCGGCTTCGACGTGCTGCGAGACCGCTGGCAGATCGGCGGCGGCTTCGAGGTCACGCCGGCCGGGCGCGACCCGCGCGCGAGCGCCTTGCGTCGCACGTCGTACCGGCTCGGGGCCTACGCCGAGCGGGGGCTCTACCGCCCGGAGGACCAGAACGTCAACACGCTCGCGCTCACCGGCGGCCTCTCCCTCCCCAACCGGTTCACCGGGGCCCGGATTGATCTGGGCTTCGAACTGGGGACCCGGGGTTCCGCGACGGGCGTATTGGTCCGCGACCGGTTCCTCAAGGGAACGCTCACCATCAACTTCGGAGAGCGCTGGTTCGTCCGGCGCCAGTTCAACTAGTCCCTCCCACCTATCTCGGCCACCACACCCATGCGACCGTCCCGCATCGCTCTTTTCGCTATCGCCTTCGGCGCGCTCTCCGCGTGCTCGGCGCCTTCCACTGGCGGCGCGTCGTCTAGTACGGCGTCGGCTACCCCTTCGACCCCTACTGAGTTTGGCCCTGGCGATTACTGCGACGGCACCAACGTCCTGATCCAGCCGACCACGCGCGCCAACTTCAGCCTCGGCAGCGAGTACTTCCGCAACGGGGACTACTGCGAGGCCTACGTCTACCTCCGCCACCTGGTCGCGACCGAGCCGCTCTACACCGGCGAGGACCCCGACGACCGCAACTACCTCCGCCTGGCGGCGGTCTACGAGGGGTTCGCCGCGGAGGTGGACTCGACGAACCGGGCCGAGCGGGTCGCCTACCTCGACTCCGCCATCGCGACCCGCCAGCAGGGGATGCGGGCGATGCAGGCGCAGGGCCTGGAGGTCGACACGTACAACCGGGCGCTGAACGAGGGCTTCTTCTACTTCAAGAACGCCGACATCTACGACGACGCCGGCCAGCGGCAGTTCAGGGCGTTCTCCCAAGCGCTAGACGCTCAGCCGGACAGCCTGGAGGACTGGTACATCAACCAGCTCTACATCACCTCCGCCGACGAGTTCGAGCCCGCCGACGAAGCCACGCCGAGCTACAACCCCGACCGCGCTCAGTTCGTCGGTCGGCTAGCGACTTTCGTCGATGACCCAACGTTGAAGCAGTTCTACACCGCGAACGCGGAGTACTTCGCGACCGAGCCGTCGGTCGTGATCCCGGGCGAGATCGCCGAAGGAGGGGCTGACACGGTCGTGCAAGGCCTGCTCGACGCTCTCGACGGGGGCACCTTGCGTGGCGACCGCGTCTTCGTCCTGCTCGCGACCGCCCAGCAACAGCCGGAGCGGATCCAGGCGCTAGGTGCGGATCCCGAGAACGTCATCTCCAGGATCACTCGCCTCGACGAGGTGATTGACAACGTCGACAACCCCCGCCTGCTCTACGCCATCGCCCAGCGCGAGTACGCCGCAGGCAACCGGACGCGCGGGAACGAGCTGTTCAACCGTGCCATCGCGGAGGCGGAGTCGAACGCCCAGCGCGCGGACTTCTTCTACTCCCGCGGCTCCGGTCGCTACGGGTCGGCGGCGGACTTTACCCGCGCGCTGGAGTACTTCCCCTCGCACGGCCCGAGCCTGTACCGCCGCGCCGGCCTGATCGGCGAGGCCGTCGGGCGGCCGACCTCGCTTCGGGGCCGGTTCGCGTACTGGTGCCTAGCGGACATCTACCGCAACGTGGCCGCCTCGACGACGGGCCAGGTCCGCGACGCTTCCCGCCGTGTGGCGGCGCAGTACGAGCGCTCCGGCCCGACGCGCGAGCAGTACTTCCTGGAGGGCTTCCGCCCCGGCCAGTCCGTCTCGGCCAGCCTAGGCTCCTACGGCTCCTGCACGACGCGCGTCCGGTAACCTGGGCTCCCGTCTCGCTCCGCGGCTGGCCGCTCTCTCCGGAGGGCGGCCAGCTTTTTCGTGGGCAGTGTGGTTGCTCGGGCAACACCCGACGCGGACACGGAGTGCATGAGCCACCCTCCTACCGTGCGACTCTCTCTACTGGCGGTCGCCATCGACCTCGCGTCCTGTTCGGTTCAGGCGTCGGACTCCAGGCTTAGCCAGACCTGTGGCTTCGACCTCGCGTCGGTGGGTCGCCCGGTCATGCCAGAAGGACGATTGGCGTACTGGTGCGTCGCGGACTGCTACCGCCGAATCGCCAGGCAGTTGGAATCCGCGTCGCTCTCCGACGCTGCGAAACGGACCGCTGGTCAGTACGAGCGGGCGGCCCCTTCCGCCAATGCCGTGGCCGCGCTGGGACTGAGGTCGGGAGACCGGGTGGACATCGGTCTCAGCGACGCGGGGTCGTGCGCCACGACCGTCCGCTAGCGGGGCGTCGAGACCAGCGTGCCCTGCATCTGGGTGTAATGGCCGGGCCAGGTGCAGATAAAGGGGTACTCCCCCGCCGGCGGCATCGTGAACACGACCGCCGTCTGCTCGCCCGGTCCGGTCAAGGGCGTGTAGACCAGGATCGCGTCGTCGTCCGGGATGTTGTCCGGCGTCCTGGCCGCCGCCTGGCCGACGCGGTCGATGTCGCCCGGGCCGTCCAGGACCACCACGTTGTGGACCATCGCGGGGCTCGTCGTTGTGCGGTTGTCCATCACCAGCCGGACCGTCGCGCCCTCCGGCGCCTCCACGCGCAGCGTCTCGTAGCGCATCGCGTTCCGCGCCGCGACGACCACTAGCTCGGCGTCGACCGACCGCTCGAACAGAGCGACCTGCTCCGGCGAGGGCGCCTTGGGCTCGGCGGCGCACCCGGCCAGCGCCGCCAGCGCGACGCCGCACGCGGCGAGCGGCTGCCGGACCCTACGGAGAACGTCTAGAACGACCATGCCGCGTCGTCTTCTTCGGTTCGGCGCCGGGCGCGGCGCATCAAGGTGTCGTGGAAGGAGTGGACCTTGTCGGTCCCGGGCCAGCGGAGGGAGTACCGGCCGTCCGGGGCCAAGTCCCACGCCTGGCGGTTGTCCTCCAGGCAGAACTTCAGCGTCCGCTGCAAGCGGCTCCGGGCCTGCTCGTCCTCAATGGGGACGACGACCTCGACGCGGTCGTCCAAGTTGCGGCGCATCCAGTCGGCCGAGCCGATGTAGATGTCGGAGTCGCCGGCGTTGTGGAAGTAGTAGATCCGGCTGTGCTCCAGGAACCGGCCGACGATGGAGACGACCTGGATGTTCTCGGAGACGCCCTTGAGGCCGGGCCGCAAGCGGGTGTGGCCGCGGACGATCAGGTCGATCTGGACGCCGGCCTGGCTGGCGCGGTAGAGCTCCTTGATGATGCCGACGTCGTCGAGCGCGTTCATCTTGGCGATGATCCGCCCCTTCTTGCCCGACTTCTGGTGGTCGACCTCGCGGCGGATGAGCTCGATGAACTTCGACCGGAGGTCGCGCGGCGCGACCGCCAGCGTCTGGTACTCCTGCTCGGGCGCGTAGCCGGTCAGGAAGTGGAACAGCCCCACCAGGTCCTCGCCGATGTCCTCCCGGCTGGTGAACAGCCCGAAGTCGGTGTAGAACCGGGCGGTCGTGGGGTTGTAGTTCCCCGTCCCGAGGTGGGCGTAGGTCCTGAGCCCGCTCTCCTCCTGGCGCACGACCAACGTCGTCTTGGCGTGGGTCTTGAGCCCGATGAGCCCGTAGGCCACGTGGGCGCCGGCCCGCTCCAGCCGCTGCGCCCACTCGATGTTGTTCTCCTCGTCGAACCGGGCCTTGAGCTCGACCAACGCCGCGACCTGCTTGCCCGCCTCGGCCGCCCGGATCAGCGCGCGGACGATGGGGCTGTCCTGGCTCGTCCGGTAGACGGTGAGCTTGATGGCGAGCACGCGGGGGTCCTCGGCGGCCTCCTCGATAAACCGCTGCGTGCTGGCGGCGAAGCTCTCGTAGGGGTGGTGGACGAGGAGGTCGCCCTGGCGCATGACGGCGAACATGTCGTCGTCCTCTTCGAGCGCCATGTGCCGCAGGCGGATGGGCACGACGGACTCCCACGGCAGGTCCTTGAGGTCCGGGCGGTCCACGGACGCGATGGCGTCGATGCCGGCGAGGTCGAGCATCCCGTCGACCTCGATCACGTCGCCGTCGTCGTTGAGGTCGAGCTCGCGGCGGAGCAGGTTCTGGACGCGCATCGGCATGTCGTCCTCGACCTCGAGCCGGACGACCTCGGAGAACTTCCGCTCGCGCAGCTCCTCGGAGATCATCTCCAGCAGGTCGTCGGCCTCCTCCTCGCTCCGGTCGACCGACGCGTTGCGCGTCACGCGGAAGGCGTAGCCGCCCTCGACCTCCATGCCCCGGAACAGCTCCTCGGCGTTGTTGCGGATCACGTCCTCGACCGCGACCACGTGGCCCGGCGTGCCGTCGACGGGCAGGAACCGGCCCCGGACGGTCGGCACCTTGAGCCGGGCGAAGTGCTCGGACTGGCGGTTGGGGTGGCGCAGCGTGAAGGCCAGCGACAGCGAGAGGTTGGAGATGAACGGGAACGGGTGCCCCGAGTCGACCGCCAGCGGGGTCAGGATGGGGAAGATGGTGTCCCGGAACACCTTGTCGAGCGCCGCCTGCTCATCGTCCTCCAGGCTGTCGTACTCCCGAACGACGACGCCGGCGTCCTCCAGCTCGGGGCGGAGCTCGGTCTCCCAGACGCGGGACATCTCGAACTGCATGTGCCGCGCCGCCGCCAGCGAGAGGTCCAGCTGCTCTCGGGGCGTCCGGCCGTCGGGCGAGAGCGCGCGGACGCCGGCTTCGAGCTGGCGCTTGAGCCCGCCGACGCGCTTGCGGTAGAACTCGTCGAGGTTGTTGGCCGTGATGGCGATAAACCGGACGCGCTCCAGCAGCGGCGTCCGGGGGTCGAGCGCCTGGAAGAACACCCGCCAGTTGAAGTCGATCCAGCTCAGCTCGCGGTTGAAGTAGAGCGCGGGGTCGGTGAGGTCGGCGTCCTTGGGGACGGGCAGCGGCTCGACGGCGACGGGGAGCTCCTGGTCGATGCGGTCCTCCTCGGCGGCCTCCGCTTGCTGGGACACCTCGACCCCGGCGCTGGCGTCGGGCAGGCCGTCGCCCTCGGGGGGTGCGTTGGGGGCGGTCTTCTTCTTGGCCATGCGGGCGGCGGGGGGCGTGCGGGAAGTTAGAACGCCGGACCCGGCGCGGCGCTCCCTCCGGGTGGAGGCTTCTCCGTCGCCCCGCTGGCGGCGGGCACGAGCGAGCGCGGGGGCGCACGAACGGAGCCCTTTCCGCGGGGCGGTTCCAGTGGAGTCGTGCCCGGACGGAGCGGCAGCCCAGGACTACCCCTGGCTCTCGTCCCCGGTCCACTCCATGAACTCGCCGCGCTCGATCCTGCGGCGCAGCTCGTTGAGCTCGTTGACGTGGCGCTGCAGGTCCGAGATGTCGCCGCCCTGCCGTTCGAGCGACTGCATCTGGGCCATCGCGGCGGTCACGGCCTCTTGGACGCGGTCGAGCTTGAGCAGCCGCATCGAGCCCGCCGCCGAGGCGAACGGGTTGTCGTCGCGGTGCTTGGGGTTCACGCCCACCTTGCCATGCCAGTTGTCGCTCAGGCCGTGCCGCTCCGCCAGCGCCTCCTGGACCAGGACGCGGGCGCCGTCGCCGTGGTCGCCGCGGACGAACGGGGCGAGGTCGACGGCGCCGGCTTGGAACTGCTCGATCAGCGCCTGGACGACGGCCTGGGCCGGCCCGGGTGTGAACTCGTCGACGCCCATCCGGGTCAGGATGTGCTCCACCATCGGCAGCCCGTGCTCCAGCATCAGCCGGATCAGCGACGACTCCTCGGGGCGCACGTCGGGCGCCGGCTCCGGGGTTGGGGTCTCGAACTCGGGCTCCTCGGCCGGCGGCGGTCGGCGGCGCGGCGGCGCCTGCCCCTCGAACTGGCGGCGCAAGTCGGACTCGTAAACGTCGAGGGCGTCGGCGGCGCGCTTGAGGTACTCGCCGGTCTGGATGGGGTCGCCGAGCCGCTTGATCGTCCGCAGCACCTCGCCGACGGCGGCGCTCTTGCCCTCGGGCGTCGCCAGCGCGCCGGCCTGGCGCGCCTGCATCACCAGGAACGCGACGAAGTCCAGGCGCTCGTCGCGGAGGTACGCGCGGAACGCGTCGGCGCCGAACTGGCGGACGAACGAGTCGGGGTCGGCGCCGTCGGGCAGCGTGACGGCGTAGGGCGCGAGCCCGGCGTCGAGCGCGGCGTCGACGCCCTTGCGGGCGGCGCTCTGCCCGGCGTCGTCGGCGTCGAACAGCAGCACCAGCCGCTGGACGTCGAGCTTCTTCAGCAGCGCCATCTGCGAGCCCGCGAGCGCCGTGCCGGACGCCGCGACGACGTTGCGGACGCCGGCGTCCCACAGGCTCACCACGTCGGCGTAGCCCTCGACCACGATCACCTCGCGCTCGGTCCGGATCGCGCGCTTGGACTGCTTCATCCCGTAGAGCACGCGGCTCTTGTGGTAGACCTCGGTCTCGGGGGAGTTGACGTACTTGGCCGGCTGGTAGTCGTCCGACCCGGTCTCCGTGTCGGGCAGGATCCGCCCGCCGAAGCCGAGCACCTTGCCGATGGGCGACAGGATGGGGAACATCAGCCGGTCCCGGAACACGTCGTAGTGCCCTCCCCCCTGCCGCTCCTTCGCCAGCCCGACCGCCTCCAGCACGTCGGGCTTGTAGCCGGCCTCGGTCGCCGCCGTCACCAGCCCGTCCCAGCGCGGCAGCGACACCCCGATGCCGAACTCGCGCACGGCGTCCTGGCTGAACCCGCGCGACTTGAGGTAGGCCAGCCCGCGCTCGCCCTCCGCCGTGCCCAGTTGGCGGTAGAAGTAGCCGGCGGCGAAGCGGAGCGCCGCCGTCATCGTCGCGCGGCGGTCGGCCTCGGGGTTGTCGCCGCCCTGCTCGCGGATCTCGATGCCCGCGCGGTCCGCCAGCAAGCGGACGGAGTCCAGGAAGTCCACGCCCTCGATCTCCTGGATGAACTTGAACACGTCGCCGCCGCGCCGGCACCCGAAGCAGTAGTACAGGTTCTGCGCCGCGTCGACCGAGAACGACGGGGACTTCTCGTTGTGGAAGGGGCACAGCCCCATGTAGTTCTTCCCCTGCTTCTTGAGCCGCACGCGGTCCGAGACCACGTCCACCAGGTCGCTGGCGGCGCGGACGTCGTCGAGGGTGGCGTCGGGGATCGAGGGCATGGTGGCAGGCGTGCTCGGCGGAGGTTACCCAGGCAGCACAGCACGACGGGCCACCGCGGCGGGGTCCCACGTCACGGCGTCGCCCCGGCGGACCGCCCCGCTGACGACGACCGCCGCGCGCAGCCCGCCCCGGCGCACCAGCGCTTGGAAGATCTGGTCCTGGCCGGTCACCCGGACCAGGTACTTGCACGGCGCGCAGACCCGCCAGCCCTCAAGCTCCGCCTCACCAATGCGAAACCGCACGCCCTTCAGCTCCGCCAGCGGGACGCCGGTCACGACCAGGTTGCGGCGGTGCTGGCCGTCGGCGAGGGTGACGCCGAACTCGCGCTCGGCGTCGGCCAGCGCCTCGGCTGAGATCAGCGTCACGGCGCGGCCCGGGTGCGGCCACCGGCTGAACGAGCCGGACCCGGCGGCGTAGCGGTCGCCCTCCAGCCCCCACCCCTCCAGCGCCTGGGCGGAGTCCACGCGGCGGACTGGCGCGCCGGCGTCTGGGGCGAGGAACAGGTCGGTGAGTCGTCCGGGCACAGAACGGCGGGGCGGGGTGCGGCGTTGGCGGACTCCACCTTCGCCCTCCCCATGCCCGACGTTCCCTCCCCCCAAGACGCCAGCGCCGACGAGCCCGTCACCGACGCCGACCAGCGGACCGAGCCCACGCCGCACGGCCGCGCCGACGATGACACCGACGTCCGCGACGACGACGGCGACACCGACTTGCCCGACTAGACCCCCGCGGGGTACCCCAAAGCCCCGGACTTCCCTGCCTCCGATGACCGACTCCCCCCCCACCGTCTCTAGCGACCTCGGCGAGCGGTTCGCCCAGGTCCGCGCCTTCACCGAGCACCTGTGCGACGGGCTGGCGACCGAGGACTTTGTCGTCCAGTCGTCGCCCGACGTGTCGCCCACCAAGTGGCACCTGGCGCACACGACGTGGTTCTGGGAGACCTTCGTGCTCACGCCCCACGCCGACGGGTACCAACTTCACGACGAGCGGTACCCGTTCCTGTTCAACAGCTACTACGTCCAGGCCGGCGAGCGGCACTGCCGCGCCCAGCGCGGCTACCTGTCGCGCCCGACGGTCCAGCAAGTGTTCGCCTACCGCGCCCACGTTGACGCCGCGATGGCGGACTTCCTGGCTGACTTCGACGAGCACCGCCAGTCGGACGTGGCCGACGTCGTCGAGGTCGGGCTCCACCACGAGCAGCAGCACCAGGAGCTGATGCTGACCGACCTCAAGCACGTGTTCTCGGTCAACCCGCTGCGCCCGGTCTTCCGGGAGCGGCCGGAGGTGCCGAGCCCCGACCCGGGCGCCGTGAACTGGCGGAGGTTTGAGGCGGGGCTGCACGAGGTCGGCGTCGCGCCCGGCGGGGAGACCACGCGCGAGCGGTTCCACTTCGACAACGAGGGCCCGCGCCACCGCGCCTTCGTGGAGTCGTTCGAGATCGCCGACCGGCTGGTGACGTGCGGCGAGTATCTTGCATTTTATGCAGGATGGTGGCTACGATCAGACGCCGTTGTGGCTGTCCCTAGGCTGGGCCGAGCGGACGGCGCAGGGCTGGACGGAGCCGTTCTACTGGGAACAGCGCGACGGCGACTGGTGGCACTTCACGTTGTCCGGCATGCGCCCCGTCGACCCGAACGAGCCCGTCACGCACCTCAGCTACTTCGAGGCCGACGCCTACGCGCGGTGGGCCGGCGCCCGGTTGCCGAGCGAGCAGGAGTGGGAGGTCGCCGCCCGGACGGTCTGGGACGGGACCGGCGACGCGCCGGGCGACTTCGCCGACGCCGGCGTCCTGCACCCCACCGCCAGCGCCCCGGCCGGCGGCGACGGCGCCCCGGGCGCCTTGCGCCAGATGTTCGGCCAGGTGTGGCAGTGGACGCACAGCCAGTACAGCCCGTACCCCGGCTACGCCCCGCTGGCGGGCGCGCTCGGCGAGTACAACGGCAAGTTCATGGCCAACCAGTTCGTGCTGCGGGGCGGCTCGGTCGCCACGTCCCGGAGCCACATCCGCCCGACGTACCGCAACTTCTTCCCGCCCGAGGCCACGTGGCAGTTTACCGGCTTGCGCCTGGCGCGCTCGTGACCGAGCCCGCCTCCGACTCCGCTTTCGCCGACGACGTGCTCGCCGGGCTCGCCGAGCGCCCCCGCTCGATCCCGGCCAAGTGGTTCTACGACGAGCGCGGCTCCCGGCTGTTCGACGAGATCACCCGCCTCGACGCCTACTACCCGACGCGCGTCGAGCGCTCGATCCTGACCGAGCACGCCGACGCCATCGTGGACGCCATCGGCAAGCACTCTACCCTGGTCGAGTACGGGTCGGGGTCGAGCGACAAGACCCGCATCCTGCTCGACGCGCTCCACGCGCGCCGCACGCTGGCGGCCTACGTCCCCATCGACATCTCCGAGGCGTTCCTGCTCCAGACCGCCGACCGGCTCCGTCAGCAGTACCCCGGCCTGCCCGTCCTCCCGCTGGCGGCCGACTACACCCGGCCGTACACGCTGCCCGACCTGCCCGACGCGTCGGAGCGGGTCGTGGTCTTCTTCCCCGGCTCCACCATCGGCAACCTGACCGGCGACGAGGCCACCCAGTTTTTGGAGCACGTCGCCCAGGTCGTCGGGCCGGGCGGGGCGCTGCTCCTGGGCGTCGACCAGTGGAAGGACGCGGAAGTCCTGCGCCGCGCCTACGACGACGACCAGGGCGTGACGGCCGCGTTCAACCTCAACCTGCTCCGCCGCGTCAACCGCGAGCTCGCGGGCGACGCCGACCTCGACGCCTGGAGCCACGAGGTCCGCGTCAACCCAGACCGCGGCCGCGTCGAGATGCACCTGAGGAGCGAGCGCGAGCAGACGCTCACGGTTTGCGGCCAGTCGTTCGGGTTCGACGCCGGCGAGACCATCCACACCGAGAACTCCCACAAGGTCACCGCCGACTCGATGGCCGCGCTCGCCGAGACCGCCGGCCTCGCGCGCCGCCAGCGGTGGACCGACCCCGACGGTTGGTTCGCCGTCGAGCTCTACGAGGTAGCTTAGCGGCATGGGTAAAAAAGACAAAGCCAAGGCGCCGACCCGGATCCTGGGCATCGACATCGGCGGCTCGGGCATCAAGGGCGCGCCGGTCCACACCAAGAAGGGCGAGCTGATCAAGGACCGCTACCGCATCCCGACGCCCCAGCCGGCGACGCCCAAGGAGGTGGCCAACACGGTCCACGAGATCATGAAGGCGACCGACTGGGACGGCCCCATCGGCTGCACGGTCCCGGGGCGGGTGGTGAAGGGCGTGGTCGAGACCGCCGCCAACATCGACGAGTCGTGGCGCGGCACCGACGCGCGCAAGCTGTTCCAAAAGGTCTGCGGCGTCCCCGTCGCCGTGCTCAACGACGCCGACGCGGCCGGGCTGGCGGAGGTCCGGTTCGGGGCCGGGCGCAAGACCAAGGGCACGGTCCTGCTGCTCACGTTCGGGACCGGGATCGGCAGCGCGCTCTTCATCGACGGCACGCTGGTGCCCAACACCGAGTTCGGCCACGTCCGCTATGACCACCGCATCGCCGAGCACTTCGCCGCCGACTCCATCCGCACCAAGGAGCACCTGTCGTGGGAGCTGTGGGGCAAGCGCCGCGTCCAGCCCGTTCTGGCGATGTACGAGTTCCTGCTCTCGCCCGACCTGATCATCATCGGGGGCGGCGTGAGCAAGCCGGAGCGCTGGGAGGCGTTCAGCCCCATGCTCAGCACCAAGGCCAAGCTCCGGCCCGCCGCACTCGGCAACGAGGCCGGCATCGTGGGCGCCGCGCTCGCCGCGCGCGAGATGCTGGCGCGTGATCGAGCTCGACCGCGACGCCCCGCTCCCGCTGGCGGACCAGTTGGTCGAGGCGATGCGCTACGAGATCGCGTCGGGGAAGTACCGGCCGGGCGCCCGGTTGCCCTCCACGCGAGACCTGGGCGACCAGCTCGGCATCTCGTTCCACACGGCGCGGAAGGCGTACCAGAAGCTGGCCGAGGAGGGGCTATTGGACGTGCGCCGGGGCGGGGGCTACATCGTCATCGAGCGCCAGATCTTGTCGCGCGCCGAACGGCTGGAGCGCGGCGCGGGCGTGGTCCAGGAGGCGTTGCACAAGCTGGTGGGCCTGGGGCTCAACGACGCCGAGGTCGACTACGCCGTCCAGGAGGCCGTCCAGTTCTTCGAGCGCCCCGGCACCTCGCGCTCCCTCGCGTTCGTGGCCGACTACCGCGAGCTGGCCGAGAGCGGCGCCGAGCAGTCGGCCGCGGCGCTCCAGGAGCGCGTGGCGCCGGCCCTGCTGGCGGACGTCCCCGGCCTGGCTCGGCTCGACGGACTGGTGGCGCCGTTGCCGCTGCTGCACCGCCTGCGCCCCCTGCACCCCGACACGGACCGCGTCGGCGTCGTGGTGGACTACCCGTACGACGTGCTCGAACGCACGGCCGGCCTCGGCGCGGGCGAGTCCCTAGGCCTGGTCACGCGGCACCCCGACGCCGTCATCCCGCTCTCCGACGACCTCCGGCGCCGCACCGGCTTCGCCGGCCAGATCCTGGGCCTGCCCGTCGACGGCGACCGCCGCCAGCTCGACACCGTCCTGCGCCAGGCGACGCTGGTGCTCTACACGCCCCAGGCGCGGCGGCGCGTCCGCCCCCTGCTCATGAAGACCGAGACCGCGCACGCGGAGGCGACCGCGACGCTGGCGCCCGACGCGCTCGCGCGGCTGCGCGAGGTGCTGGGCGCCTAACCGAGCGTAGATCGCTCCGTCGCCGTCGGAGCCTGGCCGTCCACCTCGTCGTCGGGCGACTCTTGCGGAGCGCCTTCAACGGGCTGAGGGTCGGCGGGCGGGTCGCCGGCAGGCTCGTCGTCATCCGGCTTCTCGTCGTCCGGCTTGGAGTCGCCCTCCTCCTGGTCCGGGTAGCGGACGCGGAAGTGGTAGATGCCGCAGAGCAAGCCGTGGAACGCGTCCTTGATCCGCGCCAGGTCCACGAACGTCAGCGACGACTCGTCGAGCTGGCCGTCCCGGATGCGCGCCGAGACGATGCCCTCGATGAGCGACTCCAGGCGCTTGGGCGTCGGCTTGTCGAGCGACCGACTGGCGGCCTCGATGGAGTCCGCCAGCATGACGATGGCCTGCTCGTTGGTGCGCGGGCGCGGGCCGGGGTAGCGGTAGTCGGCCTCGTTGATGGACTCGGGGTCCTCGGCCTGCTCCTGGGCGCGGCGGTAGAAGAACTCGATCAGGCCGGTGCCGTGGTGGCTCGCGATAAAGTCGATCACCATCTGGGGCAGGTTCTGCTCCTTGCCCAGTTGTACGCCCTCCTTGACGTGCGCCGCGATCACCAGCGCCGACATCGACGGCTTGATCTTCTCGTGGGGGTTCTCGCCCGGCTGCTGGTTCTCGATAAAGTACTCGGGCTTGAGCATCTTCCCGATGTCGTGGTACAGCGCGCCCACGCGCGCGCGGAGCGCGTTCGCGCCGATGGCGTCGGCGGCGGCCTCGGCCAGGTTGGCAACCTGGAGCGAGTGGTTGAACGTGCCCGGCGCCTGCATCGACAGGTTCTTGAGCAGCGTCCGGTTGGTGTCCGAGAGCTCCAGGAGGGTGATGTCGGTCGTGACGCCGAACCCCTTCTCGACGCCCCACAGGATCGGGCCGACCAGGAGCACCAGGGCGGCGTTGGCGGCGATGGCGATCAGGTCCGGGAGCAGGTCGCGCGCGAACGGGTCGGCGCGCAACAGCTCGTAGCCGGTGAGGACCACGACGTAGGCCAGGAACACCAGCCCGGCCGAGGCCAGGATCTGACTCCGGTTCTTAACGTCGCGGACGGAGAACACCGCCAGCACGCCCACGATCAGCGTCGCGAACGTGAACGGGAAGTCGTACCCGAACTCCAGACCGCCGAGGGCCGCCAGCGTCAGCACGGCGAAGCTGCCGACGCGGCTGTCGAACACGATCGTGAGCAGGATCGCCGCCAGCGCGACGGGCACGGCGTACTGCGCCGGGCCGCCGAACGCGCCAGCGATGAGGTACCCCATCAGCACGCCGCCCAGCACCAGGCACGCCAGCACGAACCGCCTGAGGTCGTTGAAGATCGACGGCCGCAGGAGGTACATGTACAGGAAGAACAGCGCGATGGCGGAGAACACCAAGAGCGACCGCCCCAGCACCGTCAGCGCCCACGAGGTGTCGCCGCCGCGCTCGCGCTGCTCGAGGTTGAGCGACTGCAGCTGCTCGTAGCGCTGGGGCGTCACCTCGTCGCCGGAGCGGATGACGACCTGGTCCTGGCGGACGCGCCCGCGCGTGGGCAGGACCGACTGGAGCTCCTGGTCGCGCTTGCGCTCGGTCGCTTGGGCGTTGTAGAGCAGCGACGGCTGGAGCGCCTCGCGGAACAGGACCACGCCGATCGAGACGGTGTCGGCGCGCCCCGGGAAGGCCGCCATCAGGCTGCGCCGGGCCAACTGGACCGCCTCCCCGCGCCCCACCACGTCGCGCGTGCGCCGCGTGACCTCCGAGCGCGACCCCAGGTCCTGCACCAAGAGCGACGCCGCCCGGACGGAGTCCTTGTCGACGTCGAGCACGCCGCGGTCGAGCAGCTCGCGCGCGATCCGCCCGGACTCCCCCAGCAGCCGGGTCGAGATCCCCGCGCGGCCGCGCTGCGACTCCTGGTAGCTCGACCTCAGCAGGACGCGCCACTGGCTCTCGTTGAGCGGCAGGGGGTTGGCGGCGAACCGCTGAGCGAACGCCGCCGAGTCGCGGCGGAGCTGGCCGCGGATGGCCTCACGGTCCGCGTCCGCGCCGGCGGGCTGACGCGCGCGCGCGCGGCTCCGCTGCCAGGTGTTGTAGGCGACGAACGTCGAGTCCAGCGTCGCGTCGATCAGGTCGAGCCGGGCCAGCGTCTGCGCTGTTGCCTCCTCGCTCTCGGTGAAGATCGGCTCCTCGGAGCGCAGGACCGAGTCGCGCCGAGCCTGGATCTGGTCCTCGGGCAGGCGGATCGAGAAGTCGAACGGGGCCACCACGTCGTCCCCCTTCCACACCTCGCCGACCCGGGCCGACCCGTCGTAGACGGCGACGTTGGGGAACGCCAGCAGCCCCAGGACCGCCAGCGCCGCGAACAGGCCGACGCGGGCGAGCACGTCGGGCCGGCTCATCCGGGTCTCGGCCGGCCGCCGCTTGTCCGTGCGGAGGCCGGCGCGGCGCGAGTACCGGTTGGACTTGGGCGCCAGTCCGAGCTTGTCGAGGATGCTCATGCCGTCTGGGACGCGATGGTCTTGGGATCGGCTCCCGAGTGCCGCGAGGCGAGCAGGAACCCGAGGCCGACGGTGATCGCGGAGCCGATGGCCGGGAAGAGCGGCCACGCGACGACGCGCAACCCCCGGGCCTCGGTGAGCGCGGCGTCCGGCTGCCAGGCCCAGACCCAGCTCGCCTCGACGGTGCTGAACCGGAGCCCGAAGATCACCAGCGCCATCAGCACGATGGCGACCACGAACGCGACGGCCGCGTCGAGCTGGCGGGCGCGCTTGGAGAGCAGGCCGAGCAAAAAGGCGCCCAACAGGCCACCGTACGTGAAGCCCGCGATGCCTAGGCCCAACTCGACGACGGGGTTGTCCATCCCGGTAAACAGCATCGCGAAGCCGACGAAGACGCCGGCCCAAACCAGCGTTAGGATTCGGCTCAACGTCAAGGCTTTGGCGGGGTCCGTGGGCCGCTTGCCGACGCGCTCCAGCAGGTCCATCAGCGTCGAGCCTGCCAAGGCGTTGAGCGACGACGACAGCGTGCTCATGGCCGCGGCGATGATGCCCGCGAACAACAGGCCGCGCAGGCCGGCGGGCATCTCGTCCAGGATGTAGCGCGGGAACAACTCGTCGCCGCGCTCGAGCCCCAAGTCCGCCAACGGCGCGCCGCCGTAGTGCACCCACAGCGCCAGGCCGACGAACAGGAACAGCCCGAACT
The DNA here is from genome assembly GCA_963789285.1 of Rubricoccaceae bacterium. Taxonomy (GTDB): domain Bacteria; phylum Bacteroidota; class Rhodothermia; order Rhodothermales; family Rubricoccaceae; genus Rubrivirga. The sequence continues at coordinate 224,960 of CAWBJZ010000002.1, read as the reverse complement.
GCAGGATGACGAACACCCCGCTCCAGACCATCGCCTTGCGCCCTTCGGCGACGTTCCGGCACGCCAGGATCCGCTGGACGATCAGCTGGTCGGTCCCGTGCGACGCCATCGCGAAGACGGCGCCGCCGATGAGCGAGACCGGCAGCGCGTAGGGCGAGGTCAGCAGCACGCCCAGGCCGTCCGCCAGCCCCAGGTCGATGACTTGGAGCTTGCCGGCGGCGGCGGCCTCGGCAAACGTGCCGGCCATCGGCCCGGTCAGGAGCAGGCCCACCGCGACGAGCGCGCCGCCGACGTAGATGCCCATCTGGATCACGTCCATCCACACCACGGCCTTGAGCCCGCCGACGTAGGTGTAGGCCGCCGTGACGATGCCGATGCCTAGGATGATGACGGGGTAGCCGAGGTCGTACCCCGCCGCGCGTGCGATGACCTGGATCGGGATCGCCGTCGCGAACAGGCGCACGCCGTCCGCCAGCAGGCGCGTGAGCAGGAACGTGACCGAGGCCAGGCCGCGCATCCCGTCGCCGAAGCGGTTGCCCAGGAACGCGTAGGCCGTCTGCTGCTCGCCGGCGAAGTAGCGCGGCAGGAGCACCCGGGCCACGATCACGCGCCCGATCAGGTAGCCGATGGTGAGCTGCAGGAACGTCAGCGCGCCGCCGTAGGCCACGGCGGGGACGCCGATCACGGTCAGCGTGCTCGTCTCCGTCGCGACGACCGAGAAGCAGACGGCCCACCACGGAAGCTCCTTCCCGCCCAGGAAGTACTCGTCGGTGCTCGACTGGCGGCCGCCCGCGCGCAGGCCCAGGGCGATGACGCCGACGGCGTAGACGACCAGGACGACCAGATCGATGGGGGTCAGCATCAGGCGAAGGGGACGATGGGGGGGTCGAGCTGGCGCAGCACGCGCTCGACGGACGCGACGCCGGAGTCGCCGGGCGACTGGCGGATCATCAGGTCGTAGAACGCCTCCTGGCTCGGCTCGTGGAACCCGACGCGCAGGGCGGCCGGCGAGGCGCCGACCAGCAGCGCCGCCCCAAGATCGCTCGGCGCCAGGTTGAGCGCGAGATCCAGTTGCCGCGCCCAAATGCTCTGCCTAGCGCTCGCCGCCGGCAGCCTGCGCCAGTCGCGGTCGTCCGGTCCGACGTGGCGGACGGCGCCGGCGAATCGGTCGGGCGTGTAGCCGATCTCGTCGGCGGTCTGGACGAGGACGAGTTGACGGTCAGCCAGGTCGAGGCGATCTACGAACCTCCACGCGTCGTGCAACGCCGCGTCGTCGGGCGGGAGCGCTAGCAGCAGCGTGCGGTCGCGCGCGACGGGCGGCAGCGGTCGAGGCGAGCGCCGAGCGACGGCCGCGCGCGCGTCGCGCTGCGCCATCCGACGGCGGAGCGCCTCGATCACGCTCCGAACAGGTCGCCCTGGTCCGCCGCGCTGGCGGACTCGCTGGGCGGGGGGCCAGCGGCTTTCGTCTCCGACTCGGCTTTCTCAGAGTCGTCCGCCCCGTCCTCCTGGGCTTCCGCGCCGGGCAGCGGCGCGCCGTCCAAGACCGCCAGCAGCCCGGCCTCGTCGACCGACGGCACGCCCAGCTCGACGGCCTTCGCCAGCTTGGAGCCGGCCGACTCGCCGGCGACCACCAGCCCGGTCTTTTTCGACACGCTCCCGCTCACCTTGCCGCCGGCTTGCTCGATCCGCGCCTTGGCCTGGGGCCGCGTCAGGGTCGGCAGCGTCCCGGTCAGGACGACGGTCACGCCCGCCAGCGGGGCGTCAGCATCGACCAGGGTCGCGACGCGCTCGCCGGACTGGCGGACCAGGTTGAGGCCGGCCGCGCGCAGGCCTTCGACGGTCGACTGGTTGGCCTCGTCCTGGAACCAGGCGACGACGCTCTCGGCCACGATGGGCCCGATGCCGTCGATGGCCTCTAGCGCCTCGCCCTCGGCCGCCGCCAGGGCGTCGAGCGACTCGTGGTGAGCGACCAGGTCTCGGGCGACGGTCTCGCCGACGTGGCGGATGCCCAGCCCGAACAGCAACCGCGCGAGCGGCCGCTCCTTGGACGCCGCCAGTCCGGCGAGCAGGTTGTCCACCTTGCGGTCCTTGAAGCCTTCGAGCGCCAGGAGCGCGTTACGGTCCAGGCGGTACAGGTCCGGCAAGTCGGCGACCATCTCTTGCTCGACCAGCAGGGCGGCGATTTTGGTGCCCAGCCCGTCCACGTCGAGCGCGTTCCGGGCGGCCCAGTGCTCGACGGCGCGCTTAAGCTGGGCCGGGCACCCGCCGTCGCGGTGGCGGAGATCGACCTCGCCCTCCGGTCGGACCAACGCCTTGCCGCAGACGGGGCACTCGGACGGCGGTTGGTAGACGGGCCGGTCGCGGTCGGGGTCGGCGGAGACCGGGCCGACGACGGCGGGGATCACGTCGCCGGCGCGCTTGATGACGACGTCGTCGCCCACGCGGATGTCGCGCGACGTGATGTAGTCGGCGTTGTGCAGCGTGGCCTTCGAGACCGTCACGCCGCCGACCTCGACGGGCGCCAGCCGGGCGAGCGGCTTGATGACGCCCGTCCGGCCAACGTTGTGGTCGATGCCTTCCAGCGTGGTCGTGGCCTCTCGCGCGGGGAACTTGAAGGCGATGGCCCAGCGCGGCGCCGTCGAGACCTGGCCCAGCACGTCCTGGTAGTCCACGCGGTCCACCTTCACCACAACGCCGTCGATCTCCAGGTCGAGCGTGTCGCGGTGGCCCGCCCAGTGTTGGCAGAACGCCACCAGGGCGTCGACGTCGGTGAACGCCTGCCGCTCCGGGCCGGTCGGCATCCCGAGCCCGTCGAGCCAGTCCAGGATGCCCGACTGGCGGCCGGGCACGTCGCCCGTCGCCGGCCCGAGCCCGTAGGCCACGAACGACAGCTCGCGCGACGCCGTCACCGTCGAGTCGAGCTGGCGCAGGCTGCCGACGGCGCCGTTGCGGGGGTTCGCCAAGGTCTTCTCCCCCGCCTCCGCCAGCCGCTCGTTGAGCGCCTCGAACGTCGAGCGCGCCATGTACGCCTCGCCCCGGACCTCGACGCGCTCCAGCCCGGCGTCGATCCGCAACGGGATGGACCGGATGGTGCGGACGTTGGCCGTCACGTCCTCGCCGGTCTGGCCGTTGCCCCGCGTCGCGGCCCGGACCAGCACGCCGTCTTGGTACGTCAGCGCCAGCGCCAGCCCATCGATCTTGAGCTCGGCGACGAATGCGGGCGCCTCCCCCTCGGCCAGCACGCCGTCGAGGCCCTTGAGCGCGCGGTCCACCCAAGCACGGAGCTCGTCGCCGTCGAACGCGTTGCCCAGCGACAACAGCGGCTGGGGGTGGTCCACCTTGACGAACCCGTCGAGCGGGGCCCCGCCCACCCTGGACGTGGGCGAGTCGTCGGTCTGGAGGTCGGGGTGCAGCGCCTCGATCGCGCGCAGCGCGTGGAAGAGCCGGTCGTACTGCGTGTCCCCCACCAGGCTCTCGCCCCCGGTGTAGTACGCTCGGCCGAGCGCCCGCACGACCGGCCGCAGCGCGTCCGCCAGCGCCTCGGCCTCACGCGCGCCGAGGGTGTCTGGCGGGCGGTCGTCGATCTGGGCGAGGAGCCCCAGCGCGGCGCCGACGGCGTCCTTCATCCTAGAGAACGTCGGGGTCCGGGGAGATGGGCGCGGCCGGGCGCGCGTTGCCCGCGGGCGCCCGGGGCGCCGCGGCGAGCGAGTCCAGGATCGCTTGGCCCCGCGCGCGGTCGATGCGGAGCACGCCGCCGGAGTTGGGCGTCCAGCGCTGGCCCTGGAGCTCGACCTGGGCGTTGGGGCCGATCCCGTCGGCGCCCTCCCCCCACAGCACGATCAAGGAGTCGCTCTCGAACGTCTCCGACGCGCCGTCCTCCAGCCAGTAGCCCAGCCGGTCGTTGGGCGCCTCGGTCACGCGGAAGTTCTGGAGCTTGCCCCCGCTGGCGGTCAGCGTCACCTGGATCGGGAGCTGGAGCCGGGGGCCGCCCGTCGCGGCGCCGGCGCCGACGCCGGACGAGTCGATGGGCGCCACGGTCTCGTCGCTGCCCACCACGACCGTGTCGGGCTCGGTGTCCGGCGCGTCGTCGCTGGCGAAGACCAGGAAGTAGAGCGCGCCGGCGAGCGCGACCACCAGCACGGCGAACAGGCCCAGGATCGTGCCCCAGTTCTTGTCGAACGACCGCTTGGCCGTCGGCACGACGGGGCGGTTGACGCGCGCCTGCGCCAACGTCTTGGGCTTGGCGTCCGCCGCGGGGCGCTGGGAGGGCTGGGGCGCCTGCTGGAGCGCCTGCACCGCTGGCGGCACCGACGAGGGTGGCCGAGCGGGGGTCGCGCGCGACTCCGCGGGTGCGTCCGAGACGGGAGGAGCCGTGGCGGGGGCGTCGGGGGCCGCGACCGGAGGCGGGCCGTCCAGACTCGGGCTCTGGGGCGCGGGCGCGCCGCCGCCCGCCTCGGGGTGGAGCGAGCCGCTGTACCCGCCTCGCTTCTGCTCGGCGAACGCCGCCAGGACGGCGCTCGGCGCCACCCCGACGGCCTTGGCGTACGACTGGAGGAAGGCCTTGAGGTAGACCTCGTTGTAGGTCGGGTCGCCGATGAGGTCCCCCTCCTCGAACCGGCGGAGCACGTCGACCGGGATCCGGGTCTTCTGCTGGATGTCGGCCAACGAGAGGTCGGCGGCGTCGCGGGTGGCGCGGAGGTCGGCTTCGAACGAGGTCCCGGTGGGCACAGTCGCGTGGGGGGGCGGAGGGGGAAACTAGCGAGACGCCGCCGGCGGCGCTTGCCGGGATCCCCCGGTTCGGCGTCCCCCGCGCCGACGCGCGGGGTCAGAAAGGCAAACGCCCGGCCCTCCTGAGAGGGCCGGGCGTCTGGTCGGGTAGGCGGGATTTGAACCCACGACCCCCAAGCCCCCAGCTTGGTGCGCTACCTGGCTGCGCCACTACCCGAAGACCGCCGGAGCGGGAGGCCGAAACTAGACGGCGCCTCAGAGCCGCCGCAACACGTCCCCCAAAAATGCACGCAGGGACTCCAGCTCCTGGCGCGGCACCGCCAGCGGGGCGGCCCCGTCCCCCGCGCCCTCCGGGCCGTCGGCGTCGATCACCTGGCGGGCGCCCTCCAGGGTGTACTTGTCGTCGCGCAGCAGCGACTGGATGCGGCGGACGGTCTCGACGTCGGCCTCGGTGTAGGCCCGGTTGCCGGCCCGGTTCTTCTTGGGCGCCAGCGCCGGGAACTCGCTCTCCCAGTACCGGAGCACGTGGGGCTTGAGCTCGGTCAGCTCGGCGACCTCGCGGATGGAGTAGTACAGCTTGCGGATCCCGGGCGTCGGCATGGTGGAGATCGCGTATGGAGCGGGGCGGGCGGTGGGGCGCGGCGGGCGGCAGGGTACGTTCGCGTGCTCTCCCCCGCGCCCGTGTCCCGCTTCCGCTACGCCTCCGAGATCGGCTTGATGGCCGTGGTCCTGGTGTGGGGCGTCAACTTCGCGATCATTAAAGTACCACTGGAGGTGGCGCCGCCGTACACGGTCAACCTGTTGCGGTTCGTGGTGTCGCTGGCGGTCCTGGGCGCGCTCCACGTCGCGGACGCGCGGCGGCGGGGCGTGACGCCGTGGGCGACGTTCGCCGTCGGCCGGTGGTCGGTCATTGGGCTGGGGCTCTTGGGGATCTTGGTCTACCAGGTCGGCTTCATCGTGGGCATCGACCGGGTCTCGGCGGGGATGGGCGCGCTCTTGGTCGCCACCAGTCCGGCGTGGACGGCGGTCTCGGCGCACGTGCTGCGCCTGGAGCGGCTGCTGGTGCTGGGCTGGGTCGGCTTCGGCGTGAGCCTGCTGGGCGTGGCGCTCGTGGTGGCGGGCAACCCGAAGGCGAGCTTCGAGGGCCAGGGTCAGGGCGTGGCGCTGATGCTGGCGGCGGCGCTGGCGTGGGGCGTCTACACGACGCTGAGCCGTCCGCTGCTGTCGCGCGGGGCGTCGCCGCTGGGGCTGACGTTCTGGGGCATCGTGGTCTCGTTCCCGTTCCTGTTCGCCATCGCCGTCCCCGAGTTCTCCGGCGTGGACTGGAGCCAGTTCGACGCCCGGGTCTGGTGGGCCCTGCTGTTCTCGGGCGGGTTGTCGACTGGGCTGGCTTATGCGATCTGGAATGCGTCCGTGCTCAAGGTCGGCTCGTCGCGGACGGCGGCGTTCTCCAACCTCGTCCCCTCTATCGGCGTGCTGGCGGGCGTCGTGCTCCAGGGCGACCGGGTGACGGTGCTCCAGGTGGTCGGCGGCGTGCTGATCATCGCCGGCGTGGTCACCGTGCGCCGCCGGGGCATCGGGCCGGTGGAGCCGCGACCGGTCGCCGCGGGCGCCGTCCGCTAAGAGACCGATTGGCGACTAGGAGCCGCCCCCTCTCCACCCCTTGGGGGAGAGGGTTGGGGTGAGGGGGGCGCTCCGGCTTGGCTTCGGCGCCGCCGACGTGATTCGAGACCCCTCACCCTGTCCCTCTCCCCGAGGAGAGGGGACCTCGTTGGGAGCGTTCGTGCCTCCATGACAGTCTCCAGACTGGCGGAGCCGCGCCGCCAGTTTGGCGAGCTACCCCCCGATCACGTCGAACGTCGAACCCGTCACCGGCTCCTTGCGGACCTCGATGCGGACGGGGAACGCCGCCTTGATCTCGTCCAGGTGCGTGATGACCAGGATCGTCTCGAAGTCGTCCTGGATCGCGCGGATGGCGCCGACGAGGGCCTGCAATCCGTCGGCGTCCTGGGTTCCGAAGCCCTCGTCGATCACTAGCGTCCGGATCTGGGTGCCGGCGCGCTCCGCCAGCATCTGGCTCAGCGCGATGCGCAGCGCGAAGTTGACGCGGAAGGCCTCGCCGCCGGAGAACGTCTCGTAGGACCGCGCCGCACCCTGGTCGTCGGTGATGCGGATGTCCAGGTCTCCTTCGTCCCGCCGCCGGTCTTCTTGTCCTTGAGCGTTTCGAGCGCGACCCGGGTCCGCCCGTTGCTCAAGCGCTCCAGCAACACGTTGGCGCGGCTCTCGATCTCGGGCAGCGTCTCCTCGATGATGAGCGACGGGATCCCGTTCTTGCCGAACGCGCGGCGGAGGTGCCCGTAGAGCGCGCGGTCCTTGACGACGGCCTTGAGCTCCTTCTTGACCTCGGTGCGGCGCTGCCGGTCGCGCTCGGCACGCGCCAGCCGCTCGTCGAGGGCGCCGAGTTGGCCCTGGGCCTGGGCCAGTCGGGCGGAGACGTCGGCGTGGGATCGGGCGGCGTCGGCCTGGGCGCGCTCGGCGTGCTCGCGCTGGACCAACCGCTGTGACAACGCGTCCAGCGACGTCTGCCGGGCGGCGGCGTCCGTGGCGAGGGCGCGGCGGTCGTCGGCCAGGCGCAGGCGGCGCTCGGCGTCGTCGGCGCGGCGCCGCCGAGCGTCGAGCAAAGCCGAGAGCCTTTGCGGCGCCTCCGCCAGCTCGCGGAGCGCGAGACCGACGCGCTCGTGCTCTCCGGCGTCGTAGCCCAGCGACTCGACCTGCTGATCCAGGGCCTTCATCTTGTGCGTCGCCTGGGCCGTCGCCTCGCCGGCGTCGAGCGACTGGCGGCGCTTGTCGAGGTCCGCGAGTTGCCGGGCCCGCTCGGTCCGGGCGTGCGCCAGGCGCTCTTGCGCGACAGCCAAGGCGCGCACCTGCCCCTGCCAGTGATCGTGGAGGGCGGCGGCGCTGCGCGCGTGGTCGTGGGCGTCGGCGTCGTAGCCGTCGTCCAGCAGGGCGTCCGACAGGTCGGCGCGCTCGGCGCGGAGCGCGGGGCTGTAGGTCTCCTGCTCCAGCTGCCGCTGCAACGTCCGCGCCTCGACGCGCAAGACGCCCAGCCGCTCCTCCGCCTGCTCCTTCTGGCGCAGCCGCTCGGTCGCGGCCTCCAGATCGGACGCCGCCTTGGCGCCGGCCTCGATGGGCGCCGCCAGCGCGACGTAGTCGGCACGGAGCGCGTCGCGGCGCTCGACGGCGGTGGCGCGGTCGCGGTCGGCGCGCCCTCGCTCGGCGTCGAAGCGGGCGAGGTCGGCGTCGTAGCTGGCGAGCACGTCGGCGCGGTGGGCGTCGGACAGGTCGCTGCCGCACGTGGGGCAGGTGTCGTCCTGGGACCGGGCCAGCTTGTCGCGGCGCGTCTGCAACCGAGCGCGGTCGGCCGCCAGCGACTCCAGGCGCGCGTCGAGCGCCTTCACGGCCGCGCCCCGCTCGGTCCCCTCGGCCTGGAGTGCCTCGCGCTGGTCGGACGCGGCCCTGCCGGCCTGGACCGCCGCCCGCAACGCGTCCAGGTCCACGGCCGTCGCCGCCTTGACCTCCTCGGCCAGCCGGACGCCGTCCGCCACGACGCGGGCGCGCTGGCCCTCGATGGCGCCCTTGTCAGCCGCCAGCTGCTTGTCGATCTGGTCGACGCGGGCCTTGCGGCGGTCGCGCTCGGTCCGCGCTGCGTCCAGGCGCGTCAGGTCCGCCTTCGCCGCTTGGGCGTGGGCGAACCCGGCCTGGGCCTTGTCGCCGTCGGCCAGGAGCGCTTGGTCGCTTTCTATCTGGCGATCGAAGGCCTGGACCGCGCCTTCCATCCGCACGATCTGGGCCTGCGCCTGGGCGGCGAGCTGCTGGATCTCCAGGCGCAGCGCGTGGCGCTGCTGGTCGACGCCGCGGAACAGCCCGGCCTTCTCGTCGAGCGCCGAGCGCTGCGTTCGGAGCGCCTCGTAGCGGGCGTGGTCGGCCTCGATCCGGTCGGCGCTGGCGATCAGCGCGTCGGCGCTGGCGATGCGGGCGGCCAGCTCGGCTTCCTCCTTGTCGAGCCGCTGGGTCCGCTCCGCCAGCTCCGCCAGTGCGGCGCGCAGGGCGTCGGCCTCGCGTGCGGCGGCGTCGAGTTCGGCGAGCGCCGCGGCGGCCTTTTGTTCGGCTTCTTTGGCTTGCGTCTGCTCGCGCTTGGCGGCCTCGACCACCTCGGCGACGGCGGCGCGCTCCCCTTCCCACTCCTCGACCGGGCCGAGCGCGGCGTCCAACCGGTCGCGCTCGGCCTCCAGCGTCTTGGCGCGCTCGCGCAGGCCCGACCACCGCCGGCCCGCCACCGCCGCCATGCGGTCGTAGCGGTCGAGCGCCAGGATCTTGCCCAGGATCTCCTTCCGCTCGCCGGGCTTCTTCTTGGTGAACTCGTCCGACCGCCCCTGGAGCAAAAACGTCGAGTTGATGAACGTCTCGTAGTCGATCCCGATGCGCTCGTCGATGGCCGCTTGCGTCGCGCGCAGCGACGGCGTCGTGAGCGCCTGCCAGTCGTCGCCGTCGCGGATCTGGAGCTCGAGCCCCGGCTTCGACGTCTTCCCGCTCGCGGACTCGGTGTAGCTCCGGACCACGCGGTACTCGGCGGCGCCGACGCGGAACGAGAAGTCCACCTCCATCGCCCGAGCGCCGATCCGCAACAGCTCTTCGTCGGGCTTCCGGGCCTCGGACGACTTCCGGGCCTCGCCCCAGACGGCCCACGTCATGGCGTCAAGCAGCGCGCTCTTGCCCTGCCCGTTGCCGCCGGACAGGCAGGCGACGTGGATGCCCTCCAGGTCGAGGACGGGCGCGTCGTCGCCGTAGGACAGGAAGTTCTTGAGGCGGAGGCGGAGGGGGACCATGCGGGCGCGGGGGGCCGGGAAGCTAACCGGCCGGCGGTGACGACCGGCGCGTCACTGGGCCCCGCCGCACTGGCGGAGGCGCTGCGCGAGTGCGAGACTTGAGCCGCAGAGGCGCCGCGGGGGACGCGACGCACGGACGGAGGCCGCCCGCCAGTCGGGCGGACGCTGACCCGGTTACTCCAGCGGTTCCTCGCCCGTCACCGCCTCGGGCTCCCCCTCCTGCCACGTGTTGAACTTGTCCGCCAGCGCCTGCTGCAGCCCCGGCGTCACCGTGCGGACGACGCCCCACACCTCGGGCGCCAGCGCCTGGATGGGGTCGTAGAGCAGGGACTCCTCGCGCTCCTGGGCGTCCACCAGGACGGGCCCGCCGCCGGGGATCGGGGCGAACGAGGTCGCCAGCAGCGCGACGCTCAGGCCGAAGCCGGCGCGCAACGCGCCCAGCCCGCCGCCCGCCGCCGTGTCGAGCCCGCCCAGCTTGATCGCCTCCAGCGTCTTCCGCGCCACGCGCGCCGCCAGCGTCAGCCCGACGAGGACCGCGCCGAAGACCACGATGAAGCCCAGCACCGGCGCCGTGCGCGGGCTCACGCCCAGGCTGGAGGCGACCGCCTCGCCGATGGGCGCCATCAGCGCCGTCGCCGCGACGAAGCCCGCGACCCAGCCGACCGTCCCGACGACCTGCATCAGCGCGCCCGTCTTGAGCCCGCGCCACATCCCGAACGCCAGGACCGCGCCCAGCAGCAGGTCGAGCGTCGACACTACGCCGAGAGCAACTGGCGGACAACCGCTTGGACGCGCGAGCCCTCGGCGACGCCCTTCAGCTCGGACATCGCCTCGCCCATGACGCGGCCCATGTCGGCCATGGTCGTGGCGCCGGTCCGCTGGACGATCTGGTGGACGACGCCGTGGATGTCTTCGTCGCTGGCCTGGGCCGGGAGGTACGCCTCGATAAAGCCCAGCTCGGCCTGCTCGCGCTCGACCAGGTCGTCGCGGCCGGCGTCCTGGAACTGGCGGATGGAGTCGCGGCGCTGCTTGGCCTGCCGTGCGACGATGGCGAGCGAGGCGTCGGCGTCGATGGGCTCTCCGGCCTCCTTCTCGCGCATCATGATGGCGGTCTGGATCGCGCGGATGGCGCTCAGGCGCACCTTGTCCTTCTGGCGCATCGCGTCCTTGAGGTCGCGGGCGAGGGTCTCCTTGATCATGGCGGTCGGGGTTTGGCCAAGCTAGCCCCGGCGTCCCGGCCGTTCCGCCGCTCCCCTCACGGGCCGCCAGTGCCCCGCGCCCCACTGGCGGGCGCCGAGCGTAGGCGGACGTGCCTAGGCGATGACGGGTTACTCGCCGGCCACCGTCCGGTTGTACTCCCAGACCGCGCGCGACTGCTCGCGCTGCGCCTTCAGCTCTAAGACGCCACCGACGATCACCAGCCCGATCCCGCCGTAGTAAGCGGCGTTCACCGAGGCGGAATTGCTGAAGTCGTTGTCGATCGCCCGCGCGAAGACGTACGTCGACACCGCGGCGCCGGCGACGATGGAGACGAGCGACCCGAGCCGGGCGCGGCGGGCCGAGCCGGCGTGCTCCAGGGCCCCGGGCGACGACGCGACAACCTCCTCCAACCCCCCCATCAGCGCGCCGACGCGGCCGACGACGATCTCGTTGCCGGGCTCGCCCTGGACGATCTCCGGGCCCAGGAAGAACGCCGGCTCGATCCGGATCGCGCAGTCGCTGTACGAGCACGCCGCCTGGGGCGTGACGGGCTGGGCCGCCGCCTCGCCGGAGGCGGCGAACGTCAGCGGGGCGGCAACGAGTAGGAGCAGGAGGCGCATGGGGTCGAGGTCAGGTGGACTCGAAACGTACCGCGCCCGTCACGCCAGCGTCTTCTTGAGCTGCTGGATGGTCTCGACCGGCGTCGGGTCCACGCCCTTACGCATCGCCAGCCAGAAGCTGGCGGCGTCGCCGAGCTGGATCAGCGACAGCATCCGGTCGAGCCGCGTCGAGTCGGCGACCTCGATCTCGGTCCAGCCCCCGACGGCGTCGGACACCAGCTCGCTGGTCGCCTGGAAGCGCTTGGCGACCTGGGGGTGGTCGTCGGCGTCGCGGAGCGCGACGACCTGCATCCGAGAGAGCACCTCCTGCGGGCCGGACTCGAAGCCCATGATCTCGTTGTGGTCCAGCTCCGGCAGCACGTTGCCCACGGCGGGGTGCTTGGCGTTCTCGTGGATCTGGGTCCGCCACCGCATCCCGACGGCCTCCAGCAGTCCGACGCCGGTGTAGACGACGGGCAGCGAGCCTTGCCAGTCGGCGGACAGGTCGCGGGCGGGGTTGCCGTCGGCGTCCCGGTCGTGGTCGTCGGCGCGCTGGCGGGCCTGCTCGAGCGCGTGCGCCATCGCCTCGTCGGTCAGCTCCGCCAGCCCCAGCGTGCGGGCGATGCGGAGGACCACGCCCAGCGAGTAGCCCAGCGCGGCGCGGGGCTGCAGCCCGCCCGGGATGACGACGTGGTCGAGGCCATGGGACTCGGCCAGCTCCAGCGCGTCGCCGCCCGAGGTCACGACCAGGCACCGGGCGCCGCGCTGGCGCGCGTCCTCGAACGAGCTCAGGGTTTCTTCGGTCCCGCCCGAGTAGGTCGAGACGATCACCAGCGTTTTCTCTCCGACCCAGCCGGGCAGCGTGTACCCGCGGTTGACCAGGAACGGGACCGGCGTCGAGGGCTCGACGAACCCGCGCACGAGGTCGCCGCCGATGGCGGAGCCGCCCATGCCGCAGACGACGACGCCGTCGAGCCCGCCGGCGTCCAGGCCGAAGGACTCGGCGGCCTCCCCCCTCTCCCACCCCGTCTCCAGGTGCTGGGGGAAGTCGCGGACGGCGCCGCGCATGTCGTCGGGGTCGAGGTCGGGGGTGTGCAGCGTGTCGCTCATGGGTCGGCGGTGAGGTGGGCGGAGATGCGGGACGAGAGGGAGTCGCCGTTGCCTGCGCCGTCGAGCCCGAGGAGCGCCGCCAGTTCGGCGTTGTGGCAGGCGAGGAAGGTGTCGAGCAGGCGCCCGACCGAGTCGGCGTCGGGCTGGCGGAGCGCGCGGCGGGCGAGGTCCCGGGCCTCGGCCAACGTGAACGCGCGGAGCACGCGCTTGACCAACGTGAGGTAGGCCGGGGACGCGCTGAGCACGTCGATGCCCAGGCCCACCAACAGCGGCGTCACCCTGGGGTCGGCGGCGATCTCGCCGCACAGGCTCACCGGGATGCCGGCGGCCGTGGCGGCGTCGACCGTGCGCGCGATCAGGCTCAGGACGGCCGGGTGGAGCTCGCGGTACAGGCCCGCGACCAGGTCGTTGCCGCGGTCGACGGCCAGCACGAACTGCGTCAGGTCGTTGGTGCCGATGGAGAAGAAGTCCACGTGCCGGGCGAACGTCTCGGCCAGCAGCGCCGTCGACGGCACCTCGACCATGATGCCGACGGCCAAGTCGGCGCGGTGGTCGACGCCTTGGTCCGCCAGCTCGGCGACGGTCGCCTCCAGGGTCTTGCGGAAGGCGAGGACCTCGCCCAAGCCGGACACCATCGGGAGCAGGATCTGGGCCGGCGCGGCGTCGGGCGCCTGGGCGGCGGCGCGCAGGATGGCGCGCAACTGGGGCCGCAGCACGTCGGGCTTGTCGAGCAGGATCCGCATGCCGCGCCAGCCCAGCATCGGGTTGGCCTCGCGGTGCGACATCGGCAGCACCTTGTCGCCCCCGAGGTCGAGCAGGCGGAACGTGACGGGGTCGGGCGCGGCGGCCACGATGGCGTCGCGGTAGACCTCGAACTGCTGCTCCTCGTCGAGCGCCCGGCCCTGGGTCAGGAACAGCATCTCGGTCCGGAACAGGCCCACGCCCTGGGCGCCGAACTCGTGCAGGAGGGGGAATTCCTCCCGGAACTCGACGTTGGCGCGCAGGGTGACGGCGTGCCCGTCCTTGGTCTCCGACGGCGCGGCCACCAGCGCCTCGCGGTCTTGGGCCAGGCTCTCGAACCGCTCGGCCTTCTCGCGCGCCAGGCGCAGGGTCTCGGCCGTGGGGTTGACGATGACGGCGCCCGAGAACCCGTCCACGATCACGACATCGCCACCGTGGACGTGCTCCGCCAGCCCGTGCAGGCTCACGACGGCCGGCACGCCCAGCGCCCGGGCCATGATCGAGACGTGGCTCGTCGGCCCGCCGAAGTCGAGGACCACGCCCAGCACGCCGCGGCGGCTGAAGAGCAGGACGTCGGCCGCGGACAGGTTCTCGGCCACGACGACGCGGTCGGGGTCGATGCGCGAGACGGCCTGGCCCTGCTGGAGGTGCCGGAGCACGCGGTTCTGGACGTCCGAGAAGTCGGCGGCCCGCTCGCGCAGCGACGCGCTGGCGGCGCCCTCCAGCCGGCGGCGGTGCTCGGCCAGGACCGACTGGACGGCCCAGCCGGCGCCGGCGCCGTGCTCGCGGACGTGGGCCACGACGGCGTCGTAGAACTGGCTGTCGCGCAGGATCAGCGCCTGGGCGTCGAAGATGCCCGACGACGACTCGCCCAGCTTCTGCCGCGCGATGACGGTGATCTTACCCAGTTCGCGCTCGCTCCGGACGATGGCGCGCTCGAACCGCTCCAGCTCGGCGTCCACGTCGTCGGCGCTGAGCTGCTCGGGCTCGGCTTGGTAGGCGCCGGCGGCGTAGAGGTAGGCCGGCCCGATGGCCACGCCCGGCGCGACGGCGATCCCCTCGACGCGGATCTCGGGGCGCAATGGGCTAGCGGAGGTCGCGGGCGTCGGCATGGTCCTAAGATCGCGCGCCGGCGGACGGCGGGGGCTCCGCCCTCGACGAAAGAAGGCGGCTCCTGAGGGCGGGCTCTCCGCACGATCCCCGCTGCTGGGCCTCTGGCCAGGGCTGCCTTTGACGTGGAGTTGGCCAGGCACGCCCCGAAGTGAGCAGGCTGGTCAGAGGAGAAAAGCGCGCCCGCACCGCGTCGGCGCTAGTAGATGTCGACGATCTCGCCGTCCTCGACGATCTCCCCATCGCCGACGAGGTCCCCGTCGTAGATCATGCCGTCGTCGATGACGTCTTCGCCCTCGATGAAGTCGATCTCGTTGTAGTCCTCGACCACGACCTCCTCGCCGGCGCCGGGGCTGCCCGTTACGAAGAGGGTGAGGGCGAGCATAAGCGCGATGGCCACGGCGACCGCGGCGCCGACGGCGAGGGCGCTGCGCGGCTTGGGGTCGGCGACGCGCCAGCGGGTCGAGTCCGAGGGGCGGGTCGCGAGCGCGACGGGCGGGGGCTCAGGCGCGAGGCCACGGACGGCCGGGGCGTCGGGGTCGGGTCCGAAGGCTCGCGCCTCCAGCTCCTCGCTGGAGAGAGCGTCGAGGCCGTCGTTTTTCTCGAAGTCGGTCGCGGACATGGCGGCAGATGATTGAGGGAGGCGAGGCGGCGATAGGCCCACGATACGCCGGCGCACTCTACGTCGCCAGGCGTCCCCGTGCTGCGAGCATCGCGCGTTGAGAACACCCGCACGACCTGACTCGGCGCGCTCGAACCGGAGCAAGCTAAAGCGCCTCCGGGATCTCCCTGCGCCACACGACTGCGGTGCGCTCGGCATCGAGCGTGCCCGCTGCGAAACGGCCGCCTCCCCTTGCCCGCCGTACACGCACCCACGTCGTCCTCCCACGCCTTCACCCTGGCAGCGGGACCATGCCTTGGACTCGAGCTCCCCGGGTAGGATTTGAACCTACGACCCTGCGGTTAACAGCCGCATGCTCTACCACTGAGCTACCGAGGAGTATCCGTCTCGCCGCTGGCGGAGGCCACCGGCGAGAGACGACGAAGGTAGGGCGCCCGGGCTTGCCGTGGCAACCCGCCAGGGCAGCGCAGGGCTCGTTTCATTCCCCCTTCTCGGACGTCTCCGCGACCCGCGCCGCCAGTTGCCGCGCCCCGCGCCCGGCGGTACCCTCCGGCGCACCCCTCCCCCGCACATGACCGGACTCGACTGGGCCATCGTCGCCGCCGTGCTGGCGGGCAGCGTCGGCATCGCCGCCTTGTACGCCCGGCGCGCGAGCGCCGACACCGGGGAGTTCTTCGCCGGCGGCCGCGACCTCCCGTGGTGGCTGGCCGGGACGAGCATGGTGGCCACGACGTTCGCGGCCGACACCCCGCTCTTGATCGCCGAGGTCATCGCCGTGAGCGGGATCTCGGGGAACTGGATCTGGTGGAACGGCGCCATCGGCGGGATGCTGACGGTGTTCTTCTTCGCCCGGCTGTGGCAGCGGAGCGGCGTGCTGACCGACGTCGAGTTCGTCGAGCTTCGATACGACGGGCCGGCGGCGCCCTGGCTGCGCGGGATCAAGGCGGTCTACTTCGGCCTGTTCATGAACGCCGCCATCATCGGCTGGGTGTCGCTGGCGATGGAGTCGATCCTGACGGTGCTCTTCCCCGGGATGCAGCTGTTCGGGCAGAGCTCGTTCTCCATCCTCGGCTTGGAGATCGGCGCGCCGCTGGCGACCGTCGGCCTGCTGATCACGCTGATCGCGGTGTACTCGCTGCTGTCGGGCTTGATCGGGATCGTGGTCACCGACGCGTTTCAGTTCGTGCTCGCGATGGTCGGCTCGATCGCGCTGGCGTGGTTCGCGCTCGACCTGCCCGAGATCGGCGGGCTGGCCGGGCTGGCGGAGAAGGTGTCGCCGGAGACGCTGCAGTTCTTCCCCTCCTTTGGCACCGCCAGCGCCGAGGACGGGGCGCTGTTCGTCATCACGGCGCTCGCGTTCGTGGCCTACTTCGGCGTCCAGTGGTGGGCGAGCTGGTACCCCGGCGCCGAGCCCGGCGGCGGCGGCTACGTCGCCCAGCGGATGCTGTCGGCGCGGAGCGAGCAGGACTCGGTCCTGGCCACGCTGTGGTTCACCGTCGCCCACTACTGCCTGCGGCCGTGGCCCTGGATCGTCGTCGGTCTCGTGGCGCTCGTGCTCTACCCCGAGCTCGGGGCCGACCGGGCGCGCGAGGGCTACGTCATGGTGATGCGCGACACGCTGCCGCCCGGGCTCTTGGGGTTGCTGTTCGCCGCGTTCCTGGCCGCGTTCATGTCCACGATCTCGACCCAGCTCAACTGGGGCACCAGCTACCTCGTCAACGACCTGTACCAGCGGTTCGTCAAGACCGACGGGACGCCGCGCCACTACGTGCGGGTCTCGCGCGTCCTGACGTTCGCGCTCGCCCTGTTCGGGTTCCTGGTCACGACCCAGCTCGACACCATCACCGACGCCTGGGGGCTGGTGCTCTCGGCGTCGGCTGGGCTCGGGCTCGTGCTGATCCTGCGGTGGTACTGGTGGCGCGTGAGCGCGTGGAGCGAGCTGGTCGCGACCGTCGTCCCCCTCGTGCTGGTGGCGCTCCAGCTCTTGGGCGTGCCGGTCCCGTTCTTGACGGCCGAGTTCCCCGAGAACCTGTTCGGCATCGTCGCCATCACGACCGTCTGCTGGCTGGCCGCCACGTTCCTGCTGCCCCGCTCCAGCGACGCGACGCTCGACGCCTTCTACCAGCGGACGCGCCCCGGCGGACCCGGCTGGGCGCCCAGCGCCCGACGCCTGCCCTACGTCACGCCCGACTCCGGGTTGGGCCGCCTTGCGGCGCGCTGGCTGGCGGGCGTGGCCGTGGTCTACGCCGCGCTGTTCGGCGTCGGCTGGCTGCTGCTGGGCTCGCCGGTTCAGGGCCTGGTGTCGTTGGTGGCCGCGGGCGCCGCGCTGGCGTTCCTGGTGCGCGACCTGCGGCGCGACGACGGGCCGTCCGTCCTGGCGGACTAGGATCGCCGAGCACCAACGCGGCTCCTCCCCATGTGCTGCTGGCGGATGGAGAGCGGGAGCGGCTACCGGACGACGGTCAGCGAGACCGTCGCCTCCTGCGTCTCCGTCCGCGCGCGGACGACGTAGAGCCCCGCCGCCAGTCCCGCGGACGACCACCGGAGCTCGGGGTAGCCGGCCGGCAGCGTCTGGTCGCTGGCGACCGTCGCGACCCGGCGGCCCAGCACGTCGAACACCTCGACGGTCACCCTCCCCTCGTCGGCGACCTCAAGGGGGATCGTGAGCGGGCCCGCGCTGGGGTTGGGGTAGACCGGGCGCAGTCCGAGCGCGAGCGGCCGCAGCAGCACCTCGAGGTCCGCCTGCACGATCACGTCGCCGTTGACGGGGTCGTTGGTCCCGATCACGACCGGCGCCGAGTACTCGCTCGGCACCAGGGTGCCGGCGGCCAGGACGATCGTCAGCGTGGCCTCGCTACGCGGGGGGATCGTGCCCGACGTGGGCGAGACCGACGCGACCCACTCGGGCAGCCGGTCCGTGTCGACGGCGAACGCGAGCGGGCCGTCGCCGTCGTTGGCCAGCGTCACCGTCCGCTCGGCGGTCGCGCCCTCGATGGCGGTCGCGCCGACGGCCTGGGCCGTCAGCCGGGCCGTCGGCGGCAGCGTGGCCGTCCCGCGCAGGCTCGCCGTCAAGGTGCCGGCCTGGGCGCTGGTGGTCGTTATGCGCACCGCCTCGGCGAACGCGCCCGCCCTGCGGACGCCGACCGCCAGCGGCAAGACGGCCACGCCGCCCGGCTCGACCGTCGCCGGCAACCCCGACGCGCTCACGTCGAGCCCGTCGGACGCGACGGCGGTCACCTGGAACGGCGCGCCGGTCGCGTTCGTGACGCGGAGCACGGTCCGGGTCGGCACGCCGACGAACGCGTCCTCGACGTCCGCCAGCGGGACGGTCGCTAGGCCGTAGCCGCCGGCGACGAGCGTGGGGCGGAACTGCCCCGTCAGCGCCAGGCTGCGCTCGACCTGGCCGGCGGTGAACTCGGTCATGCAGGCGTCGTCCGAGTAGTCCATGTAGTTCCGGACGGGGTCGGTGCCGGGGTCGAGCGGGCACGAGTCGCGCGTCGTTGGGCAGCCCGAGGCGCCGGACCGCTCCTGGGGCGTGTCGGCGACGCCGTCGTTGGGCTCGGTGCACCCGCCCGAGAACGTGTGCATGAGCCCCAGCCAGTGCCCCACCTCGTGCGTCCCGGTGTGGCCGAGGTTGTAGGGCGCCGCGTCGCCGCCGGGCAGGGACTGGTCGAGCAGGACGACGCCGTCGATGACGTCGGCCTCGCTGCCGGCGTCCGGCGGCGTGGCCCAGCCCAGGAAGTCGCTGGCGAGGTCGGCGGTGTAGACGTTGAGCACGCGCGCGGGGTCGAGCGCGTGCTCGCCCTTGAGCTCGCGCTCCTCACGCGAGTCCAGCCGCAGGCCCCGGTACCAGCCCGCGTTCTCGACGCGGTTCACCAGGGACAGCGCGAAGCGGACGTTGAAGGCCGCGAACGCCGAGTTCAGCGTGTCGACCTGGGCCTCCAGCCACTCCGTGGGGACGTCGCCGCGGCCGGCGCCGGACCCCTCGGACAGGACGTGGAACGCGACGGGCACCGTGACCGGCGCGTCGTCGGCGACGCGGAGCTCGGCCGTGCGCGACTGGAACTGGCGGACGATCCGCATCGACTCCAGCGTCTCCGAGATCGTCGGGTCCGGCGTGGCGCACTAGGCGGCCGTGGCCGGCCTGGGCCCACACGGGCACGGCGACCAACGAGACGGCGAGGGCCAAGGCGAGGCGCATAGACATGTGCGGGGGGCGTGCAAGCTACGTGCCGGCCCTCTCCGTTGGGTTTCGGTGCGGAATGGCGCCCGGCCTGGCTCGCACCCTGGTCGGCCCGATCTTGGCCTCCCTCCCCCCTTTTCGACGCATGCCCACATCTCCAGGAGACCAGGTCTCCGTCCACTACGCCGGCCGGCTGGACGACGGCACCCCGTTCGACTCGTCCCAGGGCCGCGAGCCGCTGTCCTTTACCCTGGGCGCCGGCCAGGTCGTCGCCGGCTTCGACGACGCCGTGAGCGGGATGGAGATCGGCGAGACCAAGACGGTCCGCCTGCCCGCCGACCAGGCCTACGGCCCACGCCGCGACGACCTAGTGATGGCGGTCCCCCGCCAGTCGCTGCCGGACGGGCCCGAGCCCGAGCCCGGCCAGCGCGTGCAACTCGGGATTCAGGGGGGCGGTACCATCGAAGCCACCATCGTCGACGTCACCGACGACACGCTGACGTTCGACGCCAACCACGCCCTGGCCGGCCAGGCCTTGACCTTCGACCTCGAACTGGTCGCCATCGACTCCTAAGACACATGCGCACCCTCTTTACGCTCCTCGCCCTGCTGCTCGCGGGCTCCGTCGCCGCCCAGGACACCGACGACCGCCGGCCGCCGCTGTTCGTGATGGACGACGGCGACACCCGCGTCTACCTGCTCGGCTCCGTCCACGTGCTGCCCGACGGCGCGCTCCCGATGCCCGATCACGTTGAGGACGCCTACAACGAGGCCGAGGTGCTCGCGTTCGAGCTCGACCTCGACCTAGCCCAAGCGGGCGCAGCAGGGATGATGGCCGCGGCCATGGACGAGGTCACGATCGGCGAGGCGCTGACGCCCGAGCAGTCGGACTCGCTCAACACCGCGCTGTCGGCGGTCGGCATGCCGGCGGGCGCGCTCGACACCCTGGAGCCGTGGTTCGCCGGCATCATGTACGGCATGATGGCGCTGCAGCAGTCGGGCCTGCCGATCCAGGAAGGCGGCGTCGACGCGTACTTCTTCAACCGCGCCAAGGCCGACGGCAAGCCGCGGCGCGCGCTCGAGACGATGGAGCTGCAGACGGCCGCCTTCGACGACCTCTCGACCGAGACCCAGGTCGAGTACCTCCTGGAATCCATCCGCACCAGCCCGGACAGCGTGGCGACCGAGTTCGCCAAGCTCGTCGAGGCCTGGGGCAGCGGCGACGACGACGGGTTGGCGGAGATGATGAACGAGGGGATGAGCCACCCCGAGGTGTTCGAGGCGCTGCTGGTGACCCGGAACCGGGCGTGGGTCCCCCAGATCGAGTCGCTGCTGGCCGGCGACGAGACCGCCCTCGTCGTGGTCGGCGCGGGGCACCTGGTGGGCGAGGGCAGCGTCGTCGAGATGCTGCGCCAGGCCGGCTACACCGTCGAGCGGCTGTAGCTCAACGGCTGTCGTCTTATTGGCGGCCCGCCTCGGCAACGGGGCGGGCCGCTTTTTTGCCGCGCCGGCTCGCCGGCCGGCTGGCGGAGGCGTCCCGCCAGTCGGGGGAGGCGGGGCGGGGCGCGCGCGGGGGCGCGGCTAGATTCGGCTCGCCCCTCCCGCCGACCGGATGCCGCTCACCTGGAACGAGATCAAGACCCGCGCCGCCGCCTTCGTCCACGAGTGGCGCGACGAGGAGCGCGAGCACGCCGAGGCCAAGACGTTCTGGGACCAGTTCCTCAACGTGTTCGGGGTGAACCGGCGGCGCGTGGCGACCTTCGAGGAGGCCGTCAAGAAGGCGGGCGGGGGGCAGGGCTTTATCGACCTGTTCTGGCCGGGCGTGATGCTGGCGGAGCACAAGAGCCGGGGCAAAGACCTCGACAAGGCGTACGGCCAGGCCCTCGACTACTTCCCGAACCTGGCCGACGACGACCTCCCCCGCTACGTCGTGGTCAGCGACTTCGAGCGGATGCGGCTCCACGACCTGGAGACGGGCGAGGAGACCGAGTTCGCCGTGGCCGACCTCCTCGACCACGTGAGCCTGTTCGGGTTCGTGGCCGGCTACGAGAAGCGGAGCTACGCCGAGCAGGACCCCGTCAACGTCAAGGCGGCCCGGCAGATGGCCGCGCTCCACGACGCCCTAGAGGCGGCGGGGTACCGGGGGCACGACCTGGAGCGGATGCTCGTCCGCCTGCTGTTCTGCCTGTTCGCCGACGACACCGGCATCTTCTCGCCGCGCGGGGCCTTCCAGGACTTCGTCGAGACCCGAACGCGCGCCGACGGCGGCGACCTCGGGCCGATGCTGGGCGCGCTCTTCCAGACGCTCGACACCGCGCCCGACGAGCGCCAGTCGAACCTCGACGAGACGCTGGCGGCGTTCCCCTACGTCAACGGCGCGCTGTTCTCCGGCCCGCTGCGGACGGCGGCGTTCGACTCGGCGATGCGCGACCGGCTGCTGGAGGCGTGCGGGCTGGACTGGGGCGGGATCAGCCCGGCCATCTTCGGGAGCCTGTTCCAGGGCGTCATGGACCCGGCCGAGCGGCGGGAGCTCGGGGCGCACTACACGAGCGAGACGAACATCTTGAAGCTGATCGGCCCGCTGTTCCTCGACGGGCTCCGCGCGGACCTGGACCGGGCCGGCGCGAACCGGGCGGCGCTGGGGCGCTTCCACGACCGGCTGGCGGCGTTCCGGATGCTCGACCCCGCGTGCGGGTGCGGCAACTTCCTCGTCGTGGCGTACCGGGAGCTCCGGCGGCTGGAGATGGAGGCGATCCGGCGGATGCAGGGCGGGCAGCGCGTGCTCGACATCGCCGCGCTCGTCCGCGTGGACGTGGACCAGTGCTTCGGGATCGAGGTCGAGGACTTCCCGGCCGAGATCGCCCGCGCGGCGCTGTGGCTCGTGGACCACCAGATGAACCTGGAGGTGGCCGACGCCTTCGGGGAGTACTTCACGCGGCTCCCGCTGACGAGCACGCCGCACGTGCTCCACGCGAACGCGCTCACGACCGACTGGCGGACGGCGTGGGGCGAGGCGCAGCCGGAGGCGTTCGACGTGATCCTCGGCAACCCGCCGTTCGTAGGTAAGAAGGAGCAGACGAAGGAGCAGAAGACGGACCTACGGGGCGTGCTCCACGGGATCAAGGGGGCCGGCGTGCTCGACTTCGTCACGGGATGGTTCGTGAAGGCGGCCTACTACATGGACGAGCACCCCGAGACGAGGACGGCGTTTGTGGCGACGAACTCGATCAGCCAAGGCGAGCAGGTCGGAATCCTTTGGAACGAGTTGATAGGCGAGCACGGGTGCCGGCTCCACTTCGCGCATCGAACGTTTCGGTGGGACAACGAGGCGAGCGGAAAGGCGGCCGTCCACGTCGTGATCGAGGGGTTTGGGCCGCAGGAGGTGAGCCCGAAGCGGCTGTTCGACTACGACGACGTTCGCGGCGAACCGACGGAGCGGGCGGTCTCGAACATCAACCCGTACCTGGTGGAGGCTGCGGATGTCGATCGTGCTCAATCGGCGCACGCCGATCCGCGACGTTCCGCCCATTCGTGACGGGAGTATGCCGATCGACAGTGGCCACCTCGTGCTGCTCCCCGGAGGAGCGGACGCCGTCCAGAACAGCATCCCCTGGGCGGTGCCCTTCATCCGGCCCTTCGTCGGTGGGGACGAGTTCCTAAACGGAGTGGAGCGATTCTGCCTGTGGCTGGACGGGGCGCCCCCCGCCATCGTCCGGGACGTCGAGCCGATCCGGGAGCGAGTCGCGTCGACCGTGCCTACAGGTTGATCGAGCAGCCGAGCAACGACGAACAAACTGGCTGCCGTCCCCGTCTCTGTTCGGAGAGATCCGCCAGCCCGACACGCGGTACCTGCTCGTCCCGAAGGTGTCGTCCGAGCGGCGGGATTACGTGCCCGTCGGGTTCTACGAGCCGAAGACGATTGCCAGCGGCTCGGCCTTGATCGTACCGACGGCGACGCAGTACCACTTCGGTGTGCTCTCGTCAGCGATGCACATGGCCTGGATGCGATACACCGCTGGGCGACTGGAGAGCCGCTATCGGTACTCCGCGGGGATCGTCTACAACAACTTCCCGTGGCCGGAGGCGCCGTCCGACAAGCAGCGCCAGTCGGTCGAGGCGGCGGCGCAGGCCGTGCTCGACGCCCGCCAGCCGCACCTGGACACCGGCGCCACGCTCGCCGACCTCTACGACCCGCTGGCGATGCCGCCGGAGTTGGTCAAGGCCCACCGCGCGCTCGACCGGGCCGTGGACCGGGCCTACCGTCCGCAGGCGTTCACGACCGAAGCCAACCGCGTCGCCTTCCTGTTCGACCGCTACGAGGCCTTGGCCAACCCCCTCGCCGTCTCCTAACCGGCCCGCGGACGGCGCCGCGCCCGAGCCGGAGTCTAGGCCGCGTCCAGCGGCGTCACCAGCCGCCCGGCCGAGCGGCCGTGCATGGCGTCGCGCAGCCCGAACGCCAGGTTGGTCACGATGAGCCCGTTGTGGCCGTTGGCCTCGACGGCGTCGGCGGCGTCGGCGACGATGGCGGCCATCGCCTCCAGGTCGGCGTGGGGCAGCGCGGCGACGAACTTGTGGATGGCCTCGGCCTGGTCCACGTTGACGAGCGGCGCGCCGGCCCCGACGGCCCGGGCCAGCACCAGGTCGCGGATCCACAGCGACACCAGGTCGAGCCACGACTTCAGCCCCTCGCGCCCCATCTTGCTCGCCGCGTCGATCAGCGGCGTCAACTGGTCGGGGCGGCCGGAGTACGCCTTGCGGACGAAGTCGAGCGCCAGCGTCCGCTGCCCCTGGACGCGCTCGCTGCCGGCGATCTCGAGCGCCCGGGTGTACGAGCCGTCGGCCATCCGCGCCGTCACGCCGGCGACGTCGGGCGCCAGTCGGGCGCGCTCGACGAGCGCGGCCTCGATGGCCCCCGCGCCCAACGGGTCGAACCGGACGCGCTGGCACCGGCTCAGGATCGTCGGCATGACGTTCTCGACGCGCTCGGCGGTCAGGATCAGGACCACGTCGGCGCCGGGCTCCTCCAGCAGCTTCAGGAGCGCGTTGGCGGCCTCGGTCCGGATGTGGTCGGCGTCGGTCAGCACGCCGACGACGTAGCGGCCCTCGGCGGGCACGAACGTCATCTCGCGCCGCAGCAGCTCGTTCATGGGCCGCTTCCGGTGCTCGACCTGCTTCTTGCTCGGCCCGTCCTCGTCGAGCCCGGCCCGCTGGCTGTAGTCGACGGGCGCGTAGGGCTCGGCGGCGAGCGCCGCCAGTCGGTCGGCGTAGTCGCCAGGCCGGTCGTCCTTGTCGGCGCCCTTGCTGACCTTGGGGAACGGCAAGTAGACGTGCAGGTCGGGGTGGATCAGCCGGGCCGACTTCGTGCACGCCAAGCAGCTTCCGCAGGCGTCGGATTCGGGGCCTCCGGGCCGGCCGCGGCGCTCGCACAGGAGCGCCTGGGCGAACGCCAGCGCCGCCGCCCTCGGCCCGGACCCGCTCGGCCCGTGGAACAGGTACGTCCCGGCGACGCGGTCGCTGGCCAGGGCGTGCGCGAGCGTGTCGGTGGCGCGGGACTGGCCGATGATGCGGCTCCAGGGCATGGCGGGTCGGGGTGGCTGGAAACAGATCCCTCTCCACCCCTTGGGGGAGAGGGCTAGGGTGAGGGGGGCGCTTCGGTTCGGCTTCGGCGTCGTTACCGGAGCGACGAGGTCCCTCACCCTGTCCCCTCCTGGCTACGCCGTCACTTCGTGATGTCCAGGTGGGGGACTTCTTGGGTTGGACCCGTGCCAAGACCGACCCGGGAAGCTACCGAGGCGGCCGAGGGCGGATCAGCCCAGCGGCATCGTCACCGTCACCGACAGGTCTTGGGCGCCCTCGCGCGCCCAGAACCGGCGCCCGCCGGGGTTGGCCGCCAGCACGCCGGCGCGGACCTCGGTCGCCCCCCCGTCCCGGGCCCACTGGCGGACGGCGTCCAGGAGTGCGGCGCCGACGCCGCGGCCCCGGCGGTTGGGCGTGACGTACAGGTCGTCGACGTGGGCGAGCACGACGGGCTCGAACGTCGGCGGGGTCTGGACCAGGTGCGCGGTCGCCAGGCCGACCGGGAGCCCGGAGTCGAGCCCCAGCCAGACGGCGCTCGTCCGGCTCCGGGTCCACTCCCGGAAGTCGGCGGCCCAGCGCTGGCCGGCGTCGTCCGCCAGCCGGTAGCGCGCGTCGAGGGCTTGGTGCTCGCGGTGCAGCGCCAGCCACAGCTCGACGGCGGGCGCCGAGTCCGACGGGCGCGCTAGGCGGACGGTCACGCGGCCAGGGCGCGGCGGCCGATCCGGCCCTGGGCCGCCAGCAGCTCGGCGTTCAGGATGGCGCCGCCGGCGGCGCCGCGGACGGTGTTGTGGCTGAGCACCACGAACTTGACGCCCAACACCGGGCAGTCCTGGATCCGGCCGACGGTCACCGTCATGCCGTCGCCCAGGTGGACGTGGGTGCGGGGCTGGGGCGCGGCGGGGTCGTCGTCGACCAGGACCGGGGTCTCGGGCGACATGTGGAGCCCCTGGCCGGCGAGCGGGCTCGTCCACGACCGCAGCGCCTCGGCCACCTCCGCCGCGCTGGCGGGCGTCGCCAGCCGGACCGAGACGGCCTCCATGTGGCCGTCCACGACCGGGACGCGGTTGCACTGCGCCGAGACCACGATCTCGGCGTCGGTCACGCCGTCGTCGGCCAGGGTGCCCAGCAGCTTGCGCGTCTCGACGGCCATTTTCTCCTCCTCGCCCCCGATGTAGGGCACGACATTGCCGAGCGCATCTAGCGACGCCACACCGGGATAGCCCGCCCCGCTCAACGCCTGCATCGTCACGACGTGGACGGCCTCGACCCCGAACGCGTCGTGCAGCGGCTTGAGCGCCATCACCAGCCCGACCGTCGAGCAGTTGGGGTTTGTGACGACGAAGCCGCCCGACGCGCTGTCGCCCCATGACTGGCGGTCGATGAGCGCGAGGTGCTCGGGGTTGACCTCGGGGATCAGGAGCGGGACCGTGGGGTCGAGCCGGTAGTTGCGCGCGTTCGAGACGACGGCGTAGCCGCGCGACGCCCAGTCGGCCTCGACGTCGCCGGCGACGCTGGCGTCGAGTCCAGAAAAGACCACGTCCACGTCGGGCGCGGCGTCGACGCCCTCGACCATCATCTCCCCAACAGCATCCGCCAGCGGCTCGGCCTGGAGCCAGCGCGCGGCCTGGCGGTACGGCTTGCCCGCCGACCGCTCCGACGCGACGAGGCACGCGATCTCGAAGTCGGGGTGGCGCGAGAGCAGGCGGACGAAGGTCTGGCCGACGGCGCCGGTGGCGCCCAGGATCGCGGCTCGAAGCATGATTGGCGAAAGGGTGGGGCCGGCAGGGTACGCCCACCGGACGGGCAGAGGCACCCAGGGGTGTGGGGAACGGCTGCGAACTCGCTCCGAGCTGGCTGGCGCGCCCTGGCTGGCTAGTCCAAAACGTGGCTACGGAGCTACTCCGAGTCTTAACCCCCCGTTCAGACGGGCGGGTTCCACGCCGTCTCCCCCTCCGAAGTGATACGAGGATCGAGTTCCAGTCGAGCATCGGCATGGCGCGTCTAAACTGTCCCCCTTGAAGGGGGACAGTCCGCGCGGGGTCGGTCGTTCTGTGGCTCCGAGACAAGTCCTCAACCTCCGCTGGGCCCTCTGTGACGCCGCGCGGACGGGGGGTCCCAGACGGAGCGGACGGTGCATCACGAGCCTGCCGC
Source organism: Rubricoccaceae bacterium (assembly GCA_963789285.1). Lineage (GTDB taxonomy): Bacteria > Bacteroidota > Rhodothermia > Rhodothermales > Rubricoccaceae > Rubrivirga. The sequence goes on along the minus strand of CAWBJZ010000002.1, from coordinate 198,053 downwards.
CGGCGTCCCCGTCTCTTCGCACCGCGTCCGCCAGTCGCCGGGTAGCTTCCGGCCTCCCCCATTCAAACGCATGGCCCAGATCATCGACGGCACCGCCATCGCCGCCGCCGTCCGCGCCGAGGTGGCCCAGGGCGCGGCGGCGTTCCTGGCCGAGCACGGCCGCGCGCCCGCCCTGCGCGTCATCCTGGTCGGCGACCACCCGGCCAGCCAGTCGTACGTCCGCGCCAAGGCCCGGGCCGCTGGGGAGGCCGGCATCGACGCCGAGACGCTGCGCCGCCCGGCCGACTTCTCCCAGGCCGACCTCGTCGATCTCATCCGCCAGCTCAACGACGACGGCGGCGTGGACGGCATCCTGGTCCAGCTCCCGCTGGCGGACGCCATCGACGAGGCCGCGGTGATCCGCGCCGTCGACCCGGACAAGGACGTCGACGGGTTCCACCCCGAGAACGTCGGGCGGCTGGTGCTGGGCGAAGACTCGCTGGAGCCGTGCACGCCGGCCGGCATCGTCGAGATGCTCCGGCGGAGCGGCGTCGACACCGCCGGCGCGCACGCGGTCGTGCTGGGCCGCAGCAACATCGTCGGCAAGCCGATGGCGAGCCTGCTGCTGCGCCGCGGGCTCGACGCGACCGTCACCGTCTGCCACAGCCGGACGCGCGACCTCGCCCAGATCACCCGCCAGGCCGACGTCTTGATCGCGGCCATCGGCCGGGCCGAGTTCGTGACCGCCGACATGGTCAAGCCAGGCGCGACGGTCATCGACGTGGGCATCAACCGCGTCGATGACCCAAGTCGGGAGCGCGGCTACCGGCTGGTAGGCGACGTGGACTTCGACGCCGTCGCCGAGGTCGCCGGCGCCATCACGCCCGTGCCCGGCGGCGTCGGCCCGATGACGATCGCGATGCTGCTCCAGAACACCCTGGAAGCCGCGACCCGACGCGCCGCCAGCCGCCGCGCCTAGTGCAAGACCTCGCCCCCGACTCCACGCTGGCGGACTCGCTCGACGCGGCGCGGGACTCGCTCGCGGCGGCTGACTCGGCGGTGGTCGACACCGCCAGTGGGATCGGCGGGCTGAGCCGCGACGTCGGCGCGGCCGTCGAGGCCGTCGGCAGCGGGCGCTACGAGGACGCCGCCGACGTGCTCCTCGGCCGGGTTCCTGAGCTTCGTCTACGAGAACCTGATCCCGGCCGTGCTCACGGCCATCGCCTTCTGGATCGCGCTCCGCGTGATCCTGGGCCTGGCCGACCGCGCCCTGAACCGGTCGCGGCGCATCGACGCCGGCGTCCAGCAGCTCATCCTGCGGTTCGCCCGGTTCGCCATCGTCTCGCTGGCGGTCGTGGCGGTGCTGGACGAGATCGGGATCGCGGTCGCCCCGTTTATCGCCGGGCTCGGCATCGCCGGCATCGCGCTCGGCTTCGCGGCCCAGGACACGGTCCAGAACCTGATCGCCGGCGTCACGATCCTGCTGGACCGCCCGTTCCACGTCGGCGACAACATCGAGCTGCACGACACCTTCGGGACCGTCGAGGAGATCACGCTGCGCACGACGCGCGTCCGCACGCTCGACAACCAGATGGCGATCTTGCCCAACGCCAACGTCATCTCCGAGCGGATCATCAACCACTCGATGCTGCGCGCGCTGCGGATCTCGGTCCCGTTCGGGATCGCGTACAAGGAGAGCCCCGGGGCCGCCCGGGCCGTCGTGCTGGCGCTGGCCGAGGGCGACGGCCGGCTGCACCCCGACTACGCGCCGGCCGTCGTCGTGACGGCGCTGGGGGACTCGGCCGTAGACATGGAGCTGCGGTTCCACCTGCGCGACTCCAAGCTCGAAGTCCCCATCCGGCTCGAGTACCAAGAGAAGGTGTTCGAGGCGCTCAAGGCGGCCGGCATCGAGATCCCGTTCCCGCACCTCCAGCTGTTCATCGACGAGGCCCGGGCCTTCCAGAACTCGCGCCTGCTGGGCCCGGGGAGCCCCAGCGTCGAGGCCGGCGAGTAGCCGGGCCTCCCTCCCGCCATGCCCGTCCCCACGCGCCTGCTCGCCCTCGCCCTGTTGGCGACCGCCCTCGCGACCGCCGCCAGCGCCCAGGTCAACACCGAGCGGATGCGCGGCGACCGGGACGGCGGGCTCGCGGTCTCGCTCGACGCCGTCGCCGCCTACGCGACCGGCAACGCCGAGTACTTGCGCCTGGGCCTGGGCGGACGCGCGGACCTAGGAGCCGGGGCCCACTCCGCGTTCGTCGTCGGCCGGACGGACCTGTCGCGCGCCGACGACCGCACGTTCTTGGACCGCTCGTTCCTCCACGCCCGCTACGGCTGGGTTGTCGCGCCGCGCCTGACGCTGGAGACCTTCGCCCAGGTCGAGCGCAACCGCCAGCAGCGGCTGGTCTCGCGCACGCTGCTGGGCGCGGGCCCGCGCTACCAGTTTGTGGACCAGGACTCGCTCCGCCTGGCGCTGGGCGTGACGCCGATGTTCGAGCACGAGGAGCTGGACGCCGAGCTGGAGGAGCCGCCGGCCGCCGTGGTCCGCCTCAGCACCTACGGCACGGCGCAATGGACGTTAAACGCGAACACCTCGCTCCAGACGACGACCTACCTCCAGCCCCGCGCCGACGTGCCGGGCGACGTCCGGGTGCTCAACCAGACCGCGCTCGACGTCGGGATCACGCGCGCGGTCCGGCTCCGGGTGCAGGCCCAGGTGCGGTTCGACAGCCGCCCGCCCCAATCGGTTGAGCGCACGGACTTTAGCATCGAGAACGGGCTGGTGTTCGTTCTCCGGTAAGGACGCGCCGGGCGGCGGCGTCAGCGGATCTCTGACGCAAACTTTCAGTTTTGACTGAAACCTACGCCCCCCCATCATGCCTGACTTAACCGGCCGCACCGCGCTCGTCACCGGCGCCTCCACCGGCATCGGCCGCGCGACCGCGATCGAGCTCGCGCGGCGCGGCGCCCGCGTCGTCGTGAACTACCCCTACGAGCGCGAGCTCGCCAACGCCCAGGAGACCCGCCGCCTGGCCCACGCCGCCGTCGCCGAAGCCACCGACTCCGCGACGGGTCCCGCCCGCCCGTCCGTCGCGCTGGCGGACGACGCCGGCGAGGTCTGCACCTTGGTTCAGGCCGACGTGTCGCGCGAGGACCAGGTCGAGGCCATGTTCGAGCAGGCGGCGGGCGCCTGCGGCACCGTCGACATCCTGGTCAACAACGCCGGCATCCAGATCGAGGAGCCGTCGAGCCACGAGACCACGGCCGCCCACTTCGACCAGGTGCTGGCGGTGAACCTCCGTGGGGCGTTCCTGTGCTCCAGCCAGGCCATCCGGGGGTTTCTGTCCCGGGAGCCCGAGGGCGCGACGCGCGGCGTGATCGTCAACGTGTCGAGCGTCCACCAGCAGATTCCCAGGCCGCACTACCTGTCGTACGCCGTCTCGAAGTACGGCCTGCACGGGCTGACGCAGACGCTGGCGCTGGAGTACGCCGACCGCGGCATCCGCGTCAACGCCATCGCGCCGGGTGCGACCTTGACGCCCATCCAGAGCTGGCTCGACGACGCCGACGCCACCCAGGTCGTCAAGGACCACATCCCGATGGGCCGGATCGCCAGCGCCGACGAGATCGCCCGGATGATCGCGTTCCTGGCCAGCGACGACGCGGCCTACGTCACCGGCCAAACCCTGTTCGCCGACGGCGGGCTCACGCTCTACGGCGACTTCCAGCAGCCCTGGAGCGGGTAGAGGAGGCACGAGGGAATGGGGGATTGGGAACTGGCAACAGAGCCCGTCTGTCGCCCCTCTCCTCCTCTGACCCGTTCCCCATTCCCGTCCCCCATTCCCTTGCGCTACGACCTCTGCATCATCGGCGCCGGCGTCGGTGGCGGCGCCCTCGCCCAAGCCTTGGCCCCGACGGGCAAGCGCATCCTGCTCCTTAACCGCCTGGGCTCGCTGCCGCGCGAGGCCGACAACTGGAGCCCCCAGGCGATGTTCACCCAGGACCGCTACAAGTCCGGCGAGTGGTGGACGAACGGCGAGACCGGCGAGCGCTTTCGCCCGGCGATGTACCACTGGCTGGGCGGGAACACCAAGGTCTACGGCTCGGCGCTCTTGCGCATGCGGCCCCAAGACTTCGACGAGCTAGAGACCCTGGAGGGTACCTCGCCCGCCTGGCCCATCTCTTACGCCGACCTCGCGCCCTACTACGACCGCGCCGAGGCCGTCTACCACGTCCACGGCGACCGCGGCGCCGACCCGTTCGAGCCGCCCGCCGGCCCGTTCCCCCACCCCCCGCTGGCGCACGACCCGCGCATCGGCGAGGTGGCGACCGGGCTCAAGGCGCAGGGCGTCCGGGCGTTCGAGCTTCCGATGGGCGTCAAGATGAGCATGGAGAACCCCGGGACCGGGCCGTTCGTGCTGCGCGAGACGTTCGAGGCCATGGGCCGCGCCGCCTTCGACGGCTTCCCCGACCTCCTCCACCTCAAGTGCGACGCCGAGACCGCCTCCGTCGAGCCCGCCGTCGCCTACGGCAACGTCACGCTGCAAACCGGCGTCGAGGTCACCCGGCTCGTCACCGACGCTAGCGGCGCGCGCGTGACCTCGGTCGAGGCGATGGTGGATGGCCAACCCGCCACGTTCCACGCCGACGCGTTCGCGCTATGCGCCGGCGCCGTCCACTCGGCCGCGTTGCTGTTGCGCTCGGCGTCCGATGCGCACCCCGACGGGCTGGCGAACTCGTCGGGCGTGGTCGGCCGACACTTCATGCGTCACGTGACCTCGAAGTTTTACACCGTTGCAACGCAGCGGCCCAACCCCACGCGCTTTCAAAAGACGTTGGCTGTCAACGACTTCTACTTCGGCCTGCCCGGCGACGACGAGTGGGAGTCCGTCCCGCTTGGCCACATCCACCTGATGGGCAAGCACGCCGGCTGGCAGATCGTCCAGGATCTCGGCGAGGACGCGATGTCCATCGAGGAGGCCGACGAGATCGCCGCGCACTCCGTCGACTGGTGGGTGCAGTCGGAGGACCTGCCCCTCGACGACAACCGGATCACGCTGGACGACGACGGCGGCATCGTCCTCACCTACCGCGAGACCAACCGGGCGGCCCAGGAGAAGCTGATGGACGTGCTGGAGGAAAAGCTGCGCGCCATCGGCTTCGACCGCTTCCTGCGCGTGCCGATGCCGATCTCGGTCGTCAACCACCAGTGCGGCACGTGTCGCATGGGGACGGACCCAAAGACCAGCGTCGTGAACCTCGACGGCCGGGCGCACGACCTGGAGAACCTGTACCTCGCCGACGCCAGCGTCTTCCCCACGTCCGGCGCCACCAACCCCACGCTGACCATCGCCGCCAACGCCTTCCGCGTCGCCGACCGACTGGCGGCGCGGTGGGAGTCGGCCGACGCGTCGGACGGCTAGCGCCGTGACGGGACTGGAAGTCCGCACCCAGATCGGCGCCCCGCCCGAGGTGTGCTTCGACCTCGCGCGCGACGTGGACTTCCACGCCCGGTCGCTCGCGCACACCGGCGAGCGAGTCACGGCCCGCCCTACCACGCCCTGCTCCGGTTGGGCGACGAGGTGGAGTTCGAGGGACGCCACCTCGGCGTCTGCAAGCGGCTCCGCGCACGCGTCGAGTTGTTCGACCGGCCCCGCCAGTTCCGCGACGTCATGGTCCGGGGCGCGTTCCGGTCCTTCGCCCACGACCACGTGTTCGAGCCCGCCGCGGGCGGCACCTTGATGACGGACCGACTGGCGTTCGCCGCGCCGCTCTGGCCGCTGGGCGTCGTCGTGGAGCGGGCGGTGCTCGCGCCCTACCTCCGGCGGCTGATCGCGGCGCGCGGCCAGGCGATCAAACGCGCTGCAGAACGAGAGCGGTAGCGGCCCGGGTCCGACTGGCGCCGCCCGTTGGACGGGGCCCGTGATCTCGGTCCTGGACGGGTCGGAGCCAGGCGAGAGGAACCCGCCTTTAAAACTCTTGTTGGCGGGTTAACACCGTTAATCCATGTCGATGCCCGAGTTCTCCAACCGCTTGCGTCGGACACTCAGCCGACTCGACGTCGTGCCCGGGCCGTTGCGCGCGGCGGCCCGGACGCTGGCCCTGGGGCGAGCCATCCGGTTCGTCGGCACGGCCGGCGCCAAGATCGACCGGCTGGAGGAGCTCAGCGTCGCCGTCACCATCCCCGACCGCGTGCGGGTCCACAACCACATCGGCGGGTTGCACGCGGCGGCGCTGGCGCTCGCGGCCGAGACCGCGACGGGTCTGGCCGTCGGGATGAACGTGCACGACGGCGCCGTCCCCGTCCTCAAGTCGATGCGGGTGGACTACCAACGGCGGGCGGCCGGCGGCGTCCAGGCCGTCGCCACCTTGACCCGCGCCGATGCCGAGCGGATGCGCGCCGACCCGCGCGGCGAGGTGACGGTCCCGGTGGTCGTCACCGACGAGTCCGGGGAGCAGCCCATCGAGTGCGAGATGCAGTGGGCGTGGACGCCGCGCCGGGCGTCGTGACCGCCGCCGTCCTCCCCCATAACGTGCTCGGCCGGCTAGCGGAGGCGTCGGGCGCGGGCCAAGCGCGGTAGGGGCGAACCCGAGACGGCACTGAGTCATTCACTCGGCCCACCTCCCCGTGCTGCTTTGGACCCCTCCCTCTTCGTCCTCTTCGGCGCCACCGGCGACCTGGCCGCCGTCAAGCTGTTCCCGGCGCTCTACCACGTCACCGAGCGCGACGACGTCCCCGCGCCGGCCACCGTGTTGGGCGTCGGCCGCTCGGACTGGGACGACCAGAAGCTCCAGGACGCCGCCGTCGACGCGCTGACGGACACCGGGGTCGGCGAGGGCGACGCGCGCGCCTGGGCTGAGGGTGCGCTCCGCTACTGCCGCATCGAGGCCTACGACGAACTGGCGCCCGTCTTCGACGCGTGCGAGGCGCTGGAGCGCGAGCGCGACCTGGGCGGCTACCGCGTCTACTACCTCGCGCTCCCCCCCTCCACCTTCCCCGGCACCATCACGGCGCTGGGCGAGCACGAGGCCGGGCGCGGCACCGTCGGCGAGGACCGGCCCTCGGACGCCCCTTGGGTCCGGCTGGTCATCGAGAAGCCGTTCGGGAACGACCTCGACAGCGCCCGCCAGCTCAACGAGGTCGTCCACGCATACTTCCCCGAGGAGGTCGTCTACCGCATCGACCACTACCTCGGCAAAGAGACCGTCCAGAACCTGCTGGTCTTCCGGTTCGCCAACGCCTTCTTCGAGTCGGCGTGGAGCCGGCAGGACGTGGAGCGCGTCGAGATCCTGGTCGCGGAGACGAACGACGCCGCCGGGCGCGCCGGCTACTTCGACGGCGTGGGCACGCTGCGCGACATGATCCAGAACCACCTCACGCAGTTGTTCGCGCTGGCAGCGATGGAGCCGCCGGCCCGCCTCGACGCCGAGGGCATCCGGAGGGAGAAGATCAAGGTGCTCCGCTCGACGCGGACGGCGCGCGCCGACGAGGTCGTGCTCGGCCAGTACGGCGCCGGCCCGGACGACCCCGAAGGCTACGCCGACCACGACGGCGTCGAGGACGGGTCCCAGACCGAGACCTTCGCCGCCGTCCGCCTGCACCTCGACAGCTGGCGGTGGCAGGGCGTCCCGTTCGTGCTCAGGACGGGCAAGCGGATGCCCCAGCGGTTGACCGAGATCGCTGTCGTGTTCCGCCGCCCCCCGGTGACGCTGTTCCAGAACGCCGGCGACTGCGACCCCACGCCCAACGTGCTCCGCCTTCGGCTGCAACCGGATGAGGGCTTCCGCCTGTCGTTCGACGTCAAGCAGCCGGGCGAGGGGTTCCGGGTGACCACGCGCGAGCTGGCGTTCAGCTACGGCGACTCGTTCGGCGCCTTCCCCGACGCCTACGAGACCCTGCTCCACGACATCCTGGAAGGCGACCCCACGCTGTTCGTCCACGCCGAGGAGGCCGAGGAGGCGTGGCGGATCTACCAGTCGGTGCTGGACAACGCCGACATCGAGCCGCACGCCTACGCCTCCCGCACGTGGGGCCCGGACGCCGCCGACCGGCTCGTTCAAGCGCCGCCACCGGAGGAAACCGGCACCGCCGCGGACGCCTGCTGAGCCTCGCCGCGCTGGTGGACGCTGTCCGCCAGCCGTAGCGGGCCTCGGGCTCACCGGCCGGGCGCTGGAAGACCTCGGCTGGACTCGCCTATGAGTGCCGCCAGCGCGCCGATGGGAGTCGGCGTCTCGCATTCCGGGAGCGCAGCTAGACCAGACCGGGCGTCGAGCTCCACGAGTGCCCTCAGCGCACCGGCGAGGTGGGCTGCACTACGCCCTGGCAACGCACAGCTCACAGCTTGCGCGCCGTACACGTGGCACACCTGCCCGGTCGGGCCTGGCTGGCCGATGCCCACCCTGCGTCCCTGACGGGACGTCCACCGTCGGTGGGCACCGTTAAACCCAGCGCACCGGATCTTGCCCGCCTCCCGGGCCGCATCGCGCGAGACGTAGCTAGCCACCGTGCACCCGCCACCGCCGCCGAAGCGCAAGTCCGTCCAGCGGACCACGTCCTTCAGGGGACCTCCGGATACGCGGGCCTGCCCGCTGTACACCACGTCGGCGATCGTCTCGGGGGTGACCGCCTGAAGGTAGTCGGCGAGACCCTCTGCGGAGGCGAGCGCGTCGTGAGCGAGGTCCACCTCAGGACCTGAAAGAGACGGGGTGGTCACGCATCCGGCGGAGACACCGAGCGCGCAGAGGGCAAGGACCGCGGAGAGACGCCGGAGCATGGCCGAGGGGTGGGTGAGCGGGGTACCGGCTGAGCCGCGTGCGACCCGGGGGGAGTAACGGCGGCGTTAGACTACGCGAACCAGCTCAGCGAGGTCAACGGTTTGGTCTCCTGGCGCAGACGGAGGGTCCCGCAAGGCGCCCCTCGCTGTACCGCTGTCTTTGGGCCGGTCCACCCCCCTCCCGCCCTGCCATCCGCTCCCATGAACGCCGAGATCGTCGTGCTCCCCTCTCCCAAGGCCGTCGCCGAAGCGCTGGCCGACCGCACCGCCTCCGCCCTGCGTGCGACGCTCGCCGGCGAGCCCCGGGCCACGCTGTGCTTGACGGGCGGCTCGACGCCGGTGCCCGCCTACGAGCGGCTGGCGGCGGCCGAGGGCATCGACTGGGACCGCGTGCACGTGTTCTGGGGCGACGAGCGCTCCGTGCCGCCCGAGCACCCCGAGAGCAACGCCGGCATGGCGTACCGGACGCTGCTGGCGCCAGCCGGCGTCCCCGAGTCGAACATCCACAAGATGCCCGGCACGTGCCCGCCCGACGAGGGCTCTCGCGTCTACGAGCAAGCCTTGGAGCAGTTTTTCGGCGACAAGATGACGCTCGACGTGCTCCACCTCGGAATGGGCGACGACGGGCACACGGCGTCCCTCTTCCCCGGCACCGACGCCGTCAACGAGCGCGGACGGCGCGTCGCCGTCGGCCAGGCCCCGCCCGACGCCGCCGTCAGGGAGCGGCTCACGCTGACGTACCCCGCGCTGGCGACGGCCAAGCTCTGCCTGATCGCCGCGGCCGGCGCGAACAAGCGCCAAGCGTTCTCGGACACGCTCGACGCCTACGATGGCGAGCAGGCCGGCCCGCCCATCGCCCAGGTCTCCGTCGCCGGCGACCTGGTGTGGCTCGTGGACCGGGAGCTAGCGCAGGGGCTGGCCGACGAAGGTTAGACGGTTGGACCGGCCGGGGTCTCTAACGCATGCCGCCAGCCGCCTAGCCCGTGCCCACCGTTCAGGAACCCCTCGTCGCCGAGCCCGCCGAGGTCTTGAGTCGCATCCCCGAGGCCGCCATCCAGGACGCCTGGGTGCGCGGCCTGTTCGACCCGAGCCGCCTCAAGACGACCGATGGCGAGCCCGTCACCATCGTCCGGCGCGGCAGCCTCAACCGGGACTCCGGGCCGGATGTGACGGGCGCTCGGGTCACCATCGGCGGCGTCCTGTGGGCCGGCGACGTCGAGGTTCATTCGGCAAGCGCCGTCTGGGACGCCCACGGCCACCACCGCGACCCCGCCTACGACCGCGTCGTGCTCCACGTCGTGCTGAGCCCCGACGCCCGGACCGGCACCGTCCGCCGCGTCGACGGCTCGGTCGTGCCCGAGTTGGTCCTGCTGCCGCACCTCGACCGCTCGCTCCGGTCGTTGCTCCGCGCCTTCTACCTCCGCCCCGGCACCGCGCCGTACTGCCAGGCCCGGTTGGACGAGGTTCCACAGTCCGTCCAGACCGAGTGGGTCGACTGGCTCGGGGGCCAGCGACTCCGCGCGCGAGCCGCCGCGCTCGCCGACGCCTACGGCCGGTCGCCCGACCTCGACCGCCTGCTCGTCCTGCGCGCCTGCCGAGCGCTCGGCTACGAGCCCAACGCCGCTGCCTTCGAGACGCTGGCGGCGCGGATGGACCTGGGTCGGGTCCGGACGATGACGGGTCAGGAGGTCCACCACTCGATGCTCGCTCAGTCCGGACTGGCGGAGGAGTCGCTGTTCGAGCCGGCACCGCGGGCGTCGCGTCCGATGCGGCGGGAGGCGTGGAAGCGCGGGGGACGGCCGGCGAACGCTCCGGCTCGGCGCATCGCCCAAGCCGCCGCCTGGCTCGGCCCGGGCGGCCCGTTCCACCTCGACCCCGTCGCAACCCTCGCCGACGCCGTCCGCGCCAGCGCCACAAACGCGCTCGACGTCCTGCGCCCCCCCACACCCGACGACACCCCAGCGCTCGGCAAAACGCGAGCGGCGCGTGTCCTGGTGGACGCCGTCCTGCCCGTCTTGCTCCTGGACGCCGACCAGCGCGACGACCGCGACCTGGAGGCAGCCGTCCACGACGTCTACCGATCGCTGCCGGCCCCGACCGACCGCATCGTCCGCCAGTTCGCCGAGGTGGGGATGAAGGCGGGATCGGCGGCGCAGGCGCAGGGCGTCCACCACCTCGCGCGGACGTACTGCGACGAGGGGCGGTGCGCGCGGTGCGCCATCGGGCGGCACCTCTACCCGGCGCTGGCCCAGACCGCATGAATTGGCCCGCCGGCCGCCCCGGCTGCAACACCAAGGCGCGGGAGCCGGTAGTAGCTTTCACTCCCGACTGAAAGTTCCGATGGACGTCGCCACCGCGCCCCCCCTCGCCGACACCGCGCCCCGATCCCTGCGCGACATCCAGGCCCCGGTCGCCGACGACCTCGACGTGTTCCGAGGCCACTTCCGCGACGCCATGCGCTCGCGCGTCCGGCTGCTCGACACCGTCGTCCAGTACCTCCTGAAGCGGAAGGGGAAGCAGATCCGGCCGACGCTGGTGCTGCTCTCGGCCGAGATGTCGGGCGGGATCACCGAGCGGAGCTACCGCGCCGCCGCCCTCGTCGAGCTGCTGCACACGGCGACGCTGGTGCACGACGACGTGGTGGACGAGTCCGACACGCGGCGTGGCGTGGCGTCGGTCAACGCGTTGTGGCGCAACAAGGTGGGCGTGTTGCTTGGAGACTACCTCTTAAGCCGAGGGCTCCTGCTGGCGCTCGACGACCGCGACTACGACCTGCTCCACGTGATGTCCGACGCCGTCCGGCGGATGTCGGAGGGCGAGCTGCTGCAGATCGAGACAGCGCGGCGGCTGGACATGACCGAGGAGCGGTACTTCCAGATCATCGCCGACAAGACCGGCTCGCTCATCGCCGCCTGCATGGCCGCCGGCGCCGCCAGCGCCGGCGCCGACGACGCCACCGTGGCCCGCGCCAAGGCCATCGGCGAGACCATCGGCCTGGCCTTCCAGATCCGCGACGACCTGTTCGACTACGACGCCGACGCGGCGGCCGGCAAGCCGGTCGGCCTGGACCTCCAGGACCGGAAGATGACGCTGCCCCTGATCCTCGCCCTCGACCGCGCCTCCGACCCAGACGCACGGCGGATCCGCAAGCTGGTCCGCAAGCGCAAGAAGACCCGCGCCCAGACCGCCGAGGTCCTGCGCTTCGTCACCGCCAGCGGCGGGCTCGCGGCGGCGCGCGCCCGGATGGAGGAGCTGGCCGGGCAGGCCGCGGCCGACCTGCGCGCGTTCCCGGAGTCGGAGGCGCGAGACGCGCTGATCGGGCTGTGCGCCTACGTCGTCGCGCGGTCACGCTGAGCGTTCGGCACGCGGGATTCGGCGCGCCTGACCCACCCGCCCGGTGTATCCTGCAGCCACCCCCCGCTCCCCCTCGATGACGGTCCACTTTCTCGGCACGGGCTCCGCGAACGCCGGTGCGGACCGAACCACGACCATGCTCGCCGTCGAGCACGGGGGCCGATTGGTGCTCGTCGACTGCGGCGGGGACGCGGTACAGCGGATGCTGGCCTGCGGCCTGGACCCGGCCCAGCTGGACGCCGTGATCCTGACGCACGAGCACCCCGACCACCTGGCCGGGTACCCGCTCCTGATCGAGAAGCTGTGGCTGATGGGCCGCACCGAGCCCATCCCCGTCCACGGCCCCGAAGCGACGCTGAGCAAGGCCCGGGCGCTGTTCTCGGTCTTCGACACCAGCAAGTGGGACGGACTCCCCGACCGCACCTTCCACCCGGTCGCAATGGAGCCGGGGACGGCCGTCGTCGAGTTGGGTCCGCTCGCGATCACCGCCAGCCCGGTGGACCACCCGGTCCCGACCATCGGCCTGCGCTTCCAGACCCCGGAGCGCGTCGTGACCTACTCGTGCGACACCGCGCGGTGCGACGCCGTGGTGACGTTGGCTCAGGGCGCCCACCTGCTGGTCCACGAAGCGACTGGCTCCCTGCCCGGGGTTCACAGCTCCGCCGAGGAGGCTGCGGGTGTCGCCGTCCGGTCCAGCGCCGGCCAGCTCGTCTTGGTCCACGCGCCCTACGGCGCCTGCGACGACGACCTGGGTCCAGCGCGCGAGACGTTCCCCGGCACGCGGTGGGCCAACGACGGCGACCGGATCGACGTCGGCTAGCGCATCACCGTCACCAGGTCGGGCACCACGAACGCCTCCGGGTACTGGCGGCGCACGAGTGCCAGCGCGGCGTCGGCCTCCTCACGCGAGGCGAAGGCGCCGAGCTGGACCTTGTAGTACGGCTGGCGGTAGCTCACGACGGCCTCCATCGACCGCGGCGCGCCGGGCCGCGACTTCGCCCCCTCCCACCACCGCACGGCCTGGGCGCGCAGCGACTCCGCCGCGTCCCGGCTCGCCGACGTGAACACCTGAACCCGGTAGCCGTCCACCTGGGTCGCAACGGGCTCCGACGCGTCGGGCACGCTCGCCGACCCGCCCGGGACCACGACGCGGCCCTGCATCACGCGCGCCGGCACGTCGTGCACGACCTCGACGGCGACCGCGGGCTGGGCGTCGAAGCCGCTCGGGTCGAAGGTCTCGTAGGCCGGGTAGGTCGGCGCGGGGACCTCGGTGGTGGGGTCGCGCTCGCGCTCGGTGTCGACGGGGCGCAGGCCCGAGCAGGCCGGGAGCACCAGCACGGCGACGAGCAAGGACAGGGGGATCCGCATGGGCGAGTCCGCGCCGGGCGCGGGGCTAGTAGGAGGCGTCGGAGGTCATCCCCTTCAGAATAGCCACGCCCGCGCTGGCGCCGAGCCGGGACGCGCCGGCCTCGACCATCGCGTACGCGTCCTCGGCCGAGCGGACCCCGCCGGACGCCTTGACGCCCATCGAGTCGCCCACCACGCGCCGCATCAGGGCCACGTCCTGGGGCGAGGCGCCGCCCGACGCGAACCCGGTGGAGGTTTTGACGAAGCTCGCGCCCGCGTTCTGGGAGAGCACGCACGCGATCACCTTCTCCTCGTCGGTCAAGAGTGCCGTCTCAAGGATCACTTTAACCGTCCGCCCTTGGGCCGCTTGCACGACCGCCTTGATGTCGGCTTCGACGTCGGCGTACCGTTCCGATTTCAGCAGAGCGACCGAGATCACCATGTCGATCTCGCGGGCGCCGTCCCGGATGGCCTGCTCCGTCTCGAACGCCTTGACGGGCGTCCGCGTGGCGCCGTGGGGGAAGCCGACGACGGTGCACACCACCGAGGTCGCGCCGGCCAGCTCGGCGGCGGCGACGGGGACCCAGACGGGGCTCACGCAGACCGACGCGAAGCAGTACTCCCGCGCCTCGGCGCACAGGTCGCGGATGGCGTGCTCGGTCGTGTCCGGCTTCAGGACCGTGTGGTCGATCATCCGCGCGAGCGGCGGCGCCAGAGCGCAGGCGTCGCCCGGGCCGGTGGCGTCGGCGCGCAGGCCGAAGCGGGCGGCGCCGGCGCCGATCATGCGCTGGAGCGCCGTCGAGAGCTCGCCCTCGCTGGCGGCGGGCGTGGGCGCGGCGGTATGCGCGGCGGAGGCGCCGTTGGTGGCGCCCGCCAGTCGGTCGGCGAGCGCGGACTTCTGCTGGTCGGTCAAATCAGGTTCAGGGTTCGGGGGTTCAGGGTTCGCTCAGGTGCGGGTCCTTGCGAGCCGAAGGCCGGCGCAGCCAACCTCGAACCTCAGAACCCTGAACCACTCACGCGGTCATTTCTTCGACTTCGGCGTCCAGGTTGTAGCGCTTCCGCTTCTCCCACAGCGTCTTCTTGGAGATGCCGAGCAGCTTGGCGACGTCGGCGTAGGACGAGCTGCGGTTGTTGTGGAGCGTGTGCTTGATGTACTCGTACTCGAGGTCCTCCAGCGTGGCGCTGGAGCGGAACCGGAACGTGTCGGCGTCGCTCGCGGCGCCGTCGAACAGGTCGGACTTGAGGAGCACCAGGTCGCCGGCGTCTAGGGTGGGCTGCTTGGCGAAGATCATGGCCCGCTCCAGGACGTTGCGCAACTCGCGCACGTTGCCGGGCCAGTCGTGGCCGGTGATCTTGGCTTCGGCCTCGGCCGTGAAGCCCTCGAACGTCTTGCCGAACTCGCCGGCGAAGCCCTCCGCCTGCTTCTCGGCGATGGCGATGGCGTCCTCCCCCATCCGCCTCAGCGGCGGGAGCTCGACCGTGACCACGTTGATGCGGTAGAGGAGGTCCTTGCGGAACTCCTTCTCGGCCACCTTCTCCTCCAGGTTGGCGTTCGTCGCGGCGACGATCCGCGTGGTCACCTTGATCTGGTCGGTCCCGCCCAGGCGCCGGAACTCCCGGCTCTCCAGGAAGCTGAGCAGCTTGGACTGCAACCCGAGCGACATCGAGTCGATCTCGTCCAGGAACAGCGTCCCGCCGTCGGCGACCTCCAGCAGGCCGGGCTTGGCAGCGCGTGCGTCGGTGAAGGCGCCCTTCTCGTAGCCGAACAGCTCGCTCTCCAGCAGGTTGTCGGGGAGCGCGGCGCAGTTGATCTCCATGAACCGCCCGCCGCTCCACTTCGAGGCGTAGTGCAGCGTCTGGGCGACCAGGTTCTTGCCCGTCCCGGTCTCGCCGCGCACGAGCACGGTCGTGTTCGGGATGTCCTTCAGCGTCTCGATGGTCTCCCGGACCGCCTGGACGGGCTCGCTCTCGCCGATGATCTTGGACGTGGAGTGCTTCTTCTTGCGCGTCGTCTTGATCTCCTGGAGCTCCTTCTTGTCGGAGTACAGGTCGAGCGCCTTCGAGAGCAGCGCCCGCATCTCCTCCAGGTTGACGGGCTTCTGCAGGTAGTGGAACGCGCCCAGGCGCATGGCCTCGACGGCGGTCTGGACCGACGAGTGCGCCGTCATGACGATGACGGGGATCGTCAGCCCGCGCTCGCGCAGGGCCTCGATCAGCTCCATGCCCGAGATGTTGGGCATCATGAGGTCGGTCAGGACCAGGTCGGGCGAGGTCCCGTCGTCGATGGCCTGCAGGAGGGGCTCGGCCGCGGTGAAGCCCTGGGTGGCGTAGCCGTCTCGGTCCAAAACCTTGGCGAACAGCTCCCCGATCTTGGGGTCGTCGTCGACAACGAAGATGCGCTTTTTGCTCATGGGCGGCGGGCGTGAGGGGAGGTGCTGCCAGGGGTTGAAGGGTACGATTTGTAACGCCCGCGCGCCACGGCCTTTTCCGCGACGCCCGGCGCCCGGACCGCCAGCGCGCCGGGCTCGACGGAGACCGAGACCTCGGCCGCGTCCAGCGTCAGCGTCTCCCCGTCCGCCTGGACGCCGAGGCTCGGCGGGCTGGCGGAGGTCACGCGCAGGGTCAGCGTCTCGGTCCGCGTCATGCTCGCCTCCGGCGCGGAGACGTGGGCGCCGGTGAACGTCTGGGGCATCAGGGTCATCGCGCGTCGCGGGGCGAGGTGGCGGACGGCGCACACGTCCAACAGCCCGTCGTCGGGCCGAGCGTCGGGCGTGATGAGGAACCCGCCGCCGATGGAGTGCCCGTTGCCGACCTCGCACAGGAACAGCGGCCCGTCGAAGGCCAGGCCGTCGGCGCGGATGGAGACGCACAAGTCGGGGCGGCGCGAGGCCCACAGCGTCCGGACGACGGCGGCGAGGTAGGCCGCGCGCCCGCCCAGCCACTTGGTCTCGGCGGCGAGCGCGGCGGCCTGGGCGTCGAACCCCATCCCCAGGCAGTTGGCGAACCACCGCTCGCCGGTCTGCCCGTCCGCGTCGGTCCACCGGGCGTGGCCCAGGTCCAGGCGCAGGGTTGGCGACGGGTCCAGCGCGGCGACGGCGTCCGCCAGCCCGGCGGGCGTGCCGACGGCGGCGGCGAAGTCGTTGCCGGTCCCGACCGGGAGCACGCTCATCACGCCGGCCGTCCCGACGAGCCCGTTGGCGACCTCGTGGACGGTCCCGTCGCCCCCGGCCGCGACCACCCACTCGCCGGCCTCGCCGAGCTCCGCCGCCAGTCGCTGGGCATGGCCGCGAGCCGTCGTCTCGGTCACCGTGGCGTCGAGGCCAGCTTGGGCGAAGGCCCGCTCGATGGGGCCTCGCATCGCGCGGTTGCGTCCGCCGCGCGCGGCAGGATTGAGCAGGACGTGAGCCGTCATCGGGCCGGTAACTTAGCCGCGCCCCACCCCTCCGCTCGTGCCCCGCTCGTCCTCGCTGGTTCTACTCGGTCTGCTGGTCCTGGGCGCGTGCCGCGGCGGCGGCGTGGGCGCCGTCACCGACGACCTCGGCCGCTCCATGGACGTGCCCGCCAGCGCGCGCGCGGTCGTGCCGTTGGCGCCCAACGTCACCGAGCTGGTGGCCGCCGCCGCCGGCGTCGAGCGACTGGCGGGCGTCGCGGTGAGCGACGACTGGCCGAGCGGGATCGACGGGCTGGCGCGGTTCCAGTCGTACCCCCTCGACCTGGAGCGCGTCCTGAGCTTGGAGCCCGACGTCGCCATCGGCTCCGGCGACGTCAACACCGCCGACGCCGCCGACGGGCTGGCCGAGCTCGGCGTCCCGACCTACCTGTTCCGCTTCCAGCGCGTCGCCGACGTCCCGCGCGCGCTCAGGACGCTGGACACGCTCTTGAACGTGAGCGGAGGCGCCCCGGCCGCGGCCGACTTCGAGCGCCGCGTCGAGCGCGTCGCCGACGCCGTCGGCCCGTTCGGGCGGCCGCGCGTCCTGCTGTTGGTGGGCGACGAGACGCTGTACGCCTTCGGGCGCGACTCCTACGCCAGCGAGGCCGTCCGGCTGGCCGGAGGAGACAACCTGACCGACCTCTACACCGGCGCGGCGGCCCAGCCCAGCGAAGAAGCCGTCCTGGAGATGGCGCCCGAGGTCATCATCGTCCTGAGCGCCGACTACGACCCGGCCCAGCTCGTCGCACGGCACCCCACGTTCGCGACGCTCCCCGCCGTTCTGAACCGCCGCGTCTACGGCATCGACCCCGACCTGGTGAGTAGGGCCGGGCCGAGGCTGGCGCAAGGGATCGAGCAGATCGCGCGCCGCCTGCACCCGGAGGCGTTCGCCGCCGGCGCCGCGTGAGGCGCGGCCTCGTCGGAGCCGCGCTGGCGGTCCTGCTGGTGGCCGCCGTCGTCGCCAGTCTGGTCTGGGGCAGCTCCGATCTGGGCCCGGCGCGCGTGTGGGCGATGCTGACGGGCGGAGGGACGGAGACCGACCGCACGATCGTGTGGTCGCTCCGGGCGCCGCGCGTGGTGCTGGCGCTGGCGGTCGGCGGGGGGCTGGCCGTGATCGGGGTCGCGATGCAAGCGCTCGTCCGCAACCCCCTGGCCGAGCCCTACATCCTGGGCGCGTCGTCGGGCGCGAGCGCGGGCGCGGCGCTGTTCTACCTCGGGTTCCTGCCGGCGGTCGTGTCTCGGACGGCGTCGATGTCGGTGGTCGCCGTGGCGGGCGCGTGGCTGGCCGTCCTGGCGGTCTTCGCGGCGGCGCGGCGCGGGCCGGTGCTCTCGACGACGCGGCTGCTGCTGGCGGGCGTGGCGATGTCGGCGCTGCTGGGCTCCGTCACGGCGTTCGTGACCTACGCCAGCCCGGAGCCCGACAAGTTGCGCGCGGTGCTGTTCTGGCTGCTCGGCTCCCTCGATGGCACGCGGTGGTCCGAGGTCTGGGCCCCACTGGCGGTGGCGGTCGCCAGCGGGGCGACGCTGTGGGCGCTGTCGCGGCCGCTCGACTTGCTGAGCACGGGCGAGGAGGCGGCCCAAGCGCTGGGCGTGCCCGTCGAGGGGCTCAAGCGGGCGCTGATCGCGATCTCGGCCGTGGCGACGGGCGTGCTGGTGGCGTCGGCGGGCGTGATCGGGTTCGTGGGGCTCATCGTGCCGCACGCGGTCCGGCTGATGGTGGGCGCGACGCACGGGCGGCTGGTACCGCTGGCGTTCGCCGGCGGCGCGCTCTTTCTATTGATCGCGGACCTGGCGGCACGGACGATCCTGCCCGCCCAAGAGGTGCCAGTCGGCGTGCTGACGGCGATCTGCGGGGTCCCGTTCTTCCTGGCGCTGCTGCGCCGGTTCGGGTCCGGGATGGCGTGACGCGGGCCGAGGCCGGGGGCCGCGGTAGCCGTTTCGCCTCAGGGGTGAGTCCCTGAACCTTGCGACCTAGCCTCGGTACTGGACCGATGCCGATCCCGACCGTCTCCGCCCTCCGCTACGTCACGCCGCTGCGCGAGGGCGGGTCGCTCCCGGCCCTGGTCGAGACCGACGGCGGGATGATGGTCGTCAAGTTCCGGGGCGCCGGCCAAGGCGCGCGCGCGCTGCTGGCGGAGCTGATCGTCGGCGGGATCGCCCGCCAGCTCGGCCTGCCGCTGCCGAAGTTGGCAGTCGTGGAGTTGGCGGAGGCGTTCGGGCGCGCCGAGCCGGACCCCGAGATCCAGGACATCCTGCGCGCGAGCCACGGCGCCAACGTCGGGCTGGGGTTCGTGGCGGGCGCCTTCGCCTACGACCCCGTCGCCCACTCGGACCTGGTCTCTCCTGACCTCGCGGCCGACGTCGTGTGGCTGGACGCGCTCGCGACCAACATCGACCGGACGGCGAGGAACCCCAACCTGCTGGTCGCGCGCGGAGAGCCTGGCCCTGGGGAGGCGGGGGGTGGCCCCCAGTTGTGGCTCATCGACCACGGTGCGGCGCTCTACTTCCACCACGACTGGCCAAACGTGACGCCGGAGCGAACCCAGACCCCGTTCCCCGCCATCCGCGACCACGTGCTGCTCCCGGTCGCCAGCAGCGTCGCCGACGCGGACGCGCGCTTGGCACCACAGCTAACTACGAATTCAATAACGGCTATCCTGGCTGACGTGCCCGACGCCCTCCTCCTTGCCGCCGCGCCCGGCCGCGAGCCCGACTTCGAGACCGCCCAGGCCGGGCGCGACGCCTACGCCGACTACTTCGCCCGGCGGCTGGCCGCCCCCCGCGCCTGGGTCGACGCCGCCCAAGCCGCCCGGACCGAGGCGCCCGACGCCTCCCCCCTCGCCTACCGCCGCTAGGCCGTGCACGCCTACGACTACGCGTTCGTCCGCGCCGTCCGCGTCGCCACCGGCGACGCCGTCACGCTCGGCGTCGTGCTCCAGTGCCGCCAGTCGCGGTTCCTGGGCGTCCGCTGGGTCCGGGCCGACGCCGGCGCCTTGGCCCTCGACCCCGCCCTGCTGGCGGGCGCCGTGCGCGCGTTCGAGACCGTCGCCCAGGGCGGAGCGGGCGCGGGCCCCATCGGACGGATGCCGCCGAGCGAGCGGTTCCACTTCCTGACGGCCGCGCGCTCGACCTCGCTCCAGACCTCGCCCGTCCGGACCGGGCTCACCGCCGACGCCGGCGCCACGCTGGACGGGATCGCCACCCAGACCGGGCCGATCCTTCTTCCCCATTTCGGAACCACCGAGAGGCCGCCGGGCGTCTAGCACGCCCATCACCCGGACTCCCCGTGTACGACGACGACTTCGACCCCGTAGACCTCGACCCCGAGACGGTCGCGGCCGTGGACGGCGCCGCCGCCCAGGCCTTCGCCAGCCGCAAGGCCAAGCTGAGCAAGGTGCTGGTCGAGGGCGAGACCGGCGTCCAATACGAGTCGCTGGCCCTCTTCGCCGAGCCGCTCTTCGGCGTCTACGAGCTCGACGCCGCCGACGCCTTCCGCCTGCGGACCGAGCCCGACGCCGTCGCCGACGACACGGTCGCGCTCTTGGAGACGGCCCGGGTGCTGTGGGCCTTCTTCTCGCTCCCGCCCCAGGAACGCTCGCACAAGCGGCCCGCGCTGGCGGCGCAGCTGGTCGGCGACGACCCGTCGGAGGAGGACTGGATGGGGCTCGACGGGCTCCTGCAGACGGTCGAGGTCCACTGGCAGGCGCTGCTGCCCGAGGAGATCGAGGCGGCGCAGTCGACGGGGCACCCCGTCCTGGGCTTCGACGAGCTGCTCCACCACCCCGCCTTCCGCGTCGGCCCCGAGGACGACGACGCGACGCACGCCGGCTACGGCGAGGCCGGCCTGAGCGAGATCGAGGCCCGGGCGCAGTTTGCCCAGCCGCTGCTGGAGGACCCCGCGCTGATGGACGACCCCGACGCCTTCGAGGACGCCCTGCAGCGCGCCGACGCCTACTGGGCGCTCGCTAGAGACGCCGGGCCGGACGCCGAAGCCGCCGCCAAGGAGTTCGCCGACGGCGACGCTGGGGAGGAGTCGGAGGCGCTAGAGATGATCCAGCGCTTCCGCGAGCTGTTCCCCAAGCGCGCCCACGGCTAGCTCGGACGCTCCGGCCCAAGGCTGTTCGTGGTCTGAGGGGGTTACGCCGACGCCTCGACGGCTTCGCTGGGCGACTCGGCGACGTGGGCGAGCATCCGGTGGAGCAGGTCCGTCCGGGAGCAGACCGACGGCGAGATCACGACCACGCGGGCTCCGGTCTCGGCGTTCTCCAACAGCGCCGCGCACGGGTACCGCTCCTTCCGAGGCCCGGTGACCTGCTGGTGCTCGCGCTCGGTGAACGCCAGCGGCGTGAACGACCACGGCTTGCGGACGGTCCAGTCAGTGTAGACGATCTCGACGCGCTGGTCGGGGTCCACGACGCCGCCCTCGACGTCGAACACGCCGCGGCACTCGGTCTCGAAGCCGAACAACCCCAGGGAGTGCTCCCAGGCCGCGAAGAGGGGTCCGTCGCCCCAGTAGACCGTCCCCTCGTGATCCGGCGCTGGGATGATCTCGTCGTCGCGGGGGTCGAAGTCCTGCCACCGGCCGTCGGCCCAGGTCTTCCACCAGAACATGCCGGCGTGCTGGCCCATCTGGGCGCCGCCGTGGTAATGCGCGGTAATGTCGATCTGCGGGAAGCGCGGGCCGAGCAGGAGCAGCGAGCCGCCGCGGCCCAAGAACCCGTCGATCATGTCCGGCACGGACTCGCCCTGCTTGGTGGTGTAGGGCAGCTCGTTGCCGACCATCACGACCAGGTCGCCGGCGCCTTCGAGGTCGCCGATCTCGCGCGCGGCCACGTGGCGCATCGTGCCGAAGTAGCTCACGGCCGCGCGGACGAACGACTGCAGGATGTCCGCGAACAGGCGCGGCTCGTCCATCAGGAGGGGTCGCGCGACCGGGACCGGCGGCGGCAGCGGGGGCATCGCCAAGTCCCCGCCCCACACGCGTTGGGGCGCGAACGACACCTCGATGGCGTGCTCGGCGCCCGGCGTGACGGCAAAGCGGAAGTACTCGCTCGCCCCGTCCTCCTGGCGCTCGGGCCGGACTTCCTGGCCATCGACGGTCACCAGCTCGACGGCCTCGCGCGGGGGGATCCGGAGCTCCAGCGTCTCGACCGACGTCCCCTCCAGCACGACGCGGACGCCCTCCGGGGTCTCGTCGTAGTGGAGCCGGCCCGTCACCAGGTCGAGGTCCGCGCCCCAGGTCTCCCAGCTCCGGGGCGTCGCCGGCGCCAGCCGGACGGTGCGCTCGCCGGGCTGGCGGATGCTGAGCCCGACCAACCCGTACTGGATGGCGTCGAGCATGGCGCCCGAGCCGGTGATGAAGGCGTGGCCCACGACGGCGTCCTGGGCCCCGTCGTCGGGGTCGAGGTACTCCTCGCACATGCCGGGCAGCGTCGGCCACGAGAACGTGTCGACGATCTTGCCCAACACGTGGAGCCCGCCCTCGGCGTCGAAGTTGTGGAAGCGGGCCTTGGCCTCGTGGGCGAGCCACCACGGCCAGACGCGCTGGTTGTGGTCGTTGTCGAGCGGGACGTAGCGCATCGGGAGGTCGGTCGTGACCGTGCCGAAGGGGCGCCACGACCGCTCCCGAATGGTCTCGAGCGTGCGGAAGCGCTCGTTGCGGCTGGCGATCTTCTCGACGACCGCGATGGCGTTGTCGGCCAGCATCAGCGTGGTGTCGGCGACGCCCCACTGGACCGCGTTGTTGAAGTAGCCGGAGTCGTTCCAGAACGCGTCGTGGATCGACTGCCGGGAGTGCGCGGCCAAGTCGCGGTAGCGGTCGGCGTCGTCGGTGCGGCCGAGCGCGTTGCAGATCATGCCCATCCGGCGGAGAGCGGCGTAGTAGAGCGCGTTGGAGTACAGCGTCCTTTGCCCTTCGGGCAGGCGCAGGAAGCGGCTGTGGTCCATCCACTCGGTGACGTCCACGACCAGCCCGTCGCGGTCGCGCGAGACCCACAGGTCCATCCAGGGCTCGAAGGCGGCGGTCATCCGCTCCAGCCAGGCGTCGTCGCCGGTGTGCTTGTAGACGCGCCAGACCAGCTTCATCAGCCAGCCGAGCCCCTCGGCCGAGCCGCCCTGGCTGGTGTCGTCTGAGACCTTCAGGCTCTCGGGCCGGTTCGCCGTGTAGCGCTCGGCCTCGTAGTCCAGCGTCGCCAGCACGGCGTCGGCCAAGCCGGCGGCGATCCCGCCCGGTCCGAACCCGGACCCAAAATCGCGGCTCCAGACGTCGCGCCAGCGGAAGATGTCGCAGACCATCTTGGAGCCGGCCCCGCCGGGGTGCCCGTGCTCGTCGGGGTTCCAGTCGTACCCCTGGCGCAAGTGGACCTTGGCGAAGGCGACGGCGCGGTTGAGGTCGGCGTCGGGCGACCGCAGCCGGAGCCCGCGCTGGGCGTCGGCTTGGGCCCACGACTCGACGGCGTCGAACGGGTCGCCGAGGGCCGCGCACGCGGCGTCGGTGCCGAGCAGGAACGCCGCGCGCTCGCCGTCCGCCAGCCGGACGTGCAGCGTCCCCGTCGACCGGTCTTGCTGCGTCGAGTCCGTCGCCTTGCCCTGGGACCACAGCACGGCGCGGCCCCGGTCGGTGTCTACCACGTCGTCGCCGGCCTGGGCGCCCTGGCCCGTCAGCTCCAGCGACCAGTCGGCGTCGCGCGTGGCCTCGACCAGGATCACCATGAGCGTGGCGTCGGGCTGCGCCGAGACCGTGGCCGTGCCGCGGTCGCCGAGCAGGAACCGCGTCCGGCCCGGCAGCACCTCCGTCGTGACCCCGACGCTGTCGGCGGGCTCGCCGTCGACGAGAAGCTGGTAGCCGCTGGAGGGGCCGGCGAAGACGAACTCGGCGCTGGCGGCGCGGACGCGCGCGATCAGGCGGCCGTTGCCGACGACGGTTTCGACGTCGCGGTCGTACGAGAGGGGCTCCATGCAAGCGGGTGGGGTGGGCCCAGAAGGTAAGCGCTTCCACGCCTCCTCCCGACCACCCTTCCCCTGCCGCCTGCCCTTTGGCGTGGTGCTACGGCATCTTTTTGCGCGCGCGGCTGGGCGGCTCCGGCCCGGCCTCGACCACCAGCGCGGCGGTCTCCGTCCGCCCCGCCAGTCGGACCTCGAGCGTGTACGCGCCGGGCTCCAGGTAGTACGCCTCCGTCGCGTCCCCGGCCTCCCCCATCTCCTGGTCCGAGCGCAGGTCGTAGGCCATCAGGTTGAGGCCGGGCTCGGCAGCGTCTTGCCACTGGCGGAGCACGTCGCCGGACTCGGAGAGCACGCGGATGCGGGCCGTCCCGGTCTGGGTCGTCCAGTAGGCGAGTTCGACCGACGGCTCGGCCGGGTCGGACCACGTGTACCCGAGGTCGCCCCAGCTTTCGCGGTGGGTCGTGGTGTCGGGCGCGAACAGGTGGAGCCGGGACGACCGCACGGCGGGCGTGAGTTGGCTGACCAGACCCAGGTCCGCGATCCAGATCGAGCGGCCGTGCGTGCCGATGACCAGGTCGCGGTCGCGCGCCTGGACGACCAGGTCATGAACCGGGACGCGCGGCAACGCCGCTCGGCGGAAGCCGTCGTCGGCGCCGGCGAACGGTCCGTCCGGAACGTCCGCCAGCGCGCGGTCGCCGTGGAAGGCGGTGAAGGTGTCGCCGCCGTCGAGCGAGACGTAGAGCCCGCCGTCCGTCCCGACGAACAAGCCGTCGGGGTTGTTGGGGTCCTCCCGGGCCACGTTGACGGGCTCGGCCGGGATGTCGAGGCCGATCCGCCGCCACGTCCGCCCCAGGTCGTCGGACGTGTAGACGTAGGACTGGAAGTGGTCCCAGCGGTAGCCGTTCAGGCTGACCAGCAGGCGGTCGCGGTCGTGGCCGGACAGCTCGACGCGGCTGACCCACAGGTCCGTGGGCAACCCGGCGGAGGCGTCGCGCCACGTCCGGCCGTCGTCCTCAGTCACCCAGACGAACCCGTCGTCGGTGCCGGCCGCCAGCAGGCCGAACTCCAGCGGCGACTCGTGGACGGAGGTGAGCGTGCCGTAGGGGACGTCGCCTGGCGGCGCCGCCGTCAGGTCGTCCGAGATCGCCGTCCAGGTCTCGCCGCGGTCCAGGCTCCGGTGCAGCTTGTGGGAGCCGAGGTAGAGCACGTCCGGGCAGGTGGCGGCTCAGCCAGATCGGCGTCTGC
Source organism: Rubricoccaceae bacterium (assembly GCA_963789285.1). GTDB lineage: Bacteria > Bacteroidota > Rhodothermia > Rhodothermales > Rubricoccaceae > Rubrivirga. The sequence goes on along the minus strand of CAWBJZ010000002.1, from coordinate 172,985 downwards.
CAGTTGTAGCGGAAGGGGCGCTCGCCCAGCACGTGCTCCGGCACGATCCTCTGGCTCCGGCCGCGCCCGCCGTCGATGCGGGCGTAGTTGCCGAACTGGAAGCCAGTGTACACCGTGCCGTCGCGGGGGTCGACCTGGATCTGCATCCCGTCGCCGCCGAACAGCCGGCGGTAGGGGTAGTCGCCCTCGGCGCGCCACGCCGGCGACGGGCGGTAGTCGCTCGGCCCGATCCAGACGCCGTTGTCCTGCAGTCCGCCGTAGACGTTGTAGGGCTCGGCGTCGTCGGTCTGGACGGTGTAGAACTGGCCGACGGCCGTCGTGTTGAGCTTATTCCACGTCGCGCCGTAGTCCCACGACTGGTTCGCGCCGCCGTCGTTGCCGGAGAGCATGTAGCCGGGCGACTGGCGCGTCGAGCCACAGGTCGTGGTGATCCACGTGGACGTGAGGGCGCGTCGGCGCGCTGCCACGTCGCGCCGCCGTCGACGGAGCCCACGAGCGGCACGCCCAGCACGTACAGCCGGTCGACGTCGTTGGGGTCGACGCGGACGATGGAGAAGTAGTAGCCGTAGGAGTAGAACAGGTCATCGAGGGTGCCCTCGTGCGTGACCTGCCACGACCGGCCCCGGTCGTCGGAGCGGTAGACCTGGGCGCCGACGACGGGGGTGTCGAACAACGCGGCGTTGGCGTCGCCCAGGAAGTCGACCAGGTCCTGGGCCGAGATCCGGCCCTCGCGCACGTCCTCCAAAATGCTCTCGGCGGTGTAGCTGTAGGGGACGTTGTTGGCGTCCAGGAACGCGTTGAGGTCGTCCTCGGCCACGGCCAGGAACTCCTCGCGCGTCATCGTCGCCAGCGCGGCGGAGGTGAGCGTGGGCTCCTCCGCGTCGGGGTCGGCGGGCCGACGCGCCTGGTTGTCCACGACGGCGTAGACCACGCCCGACGGGTGGACGTCCAGGCCGATGCGGCCGACCGTCGCGGCGGTCGGGAAGCCGGAGCCCTCGGTGGACAGCCGCGTCCAGGTCGCGCCGTCGTCGTCCGAGGCCCAGATCGCCGAGCCCGGTCCGCCCTCACGGAAGTCCCACGCGCGGCGGCTCCGGGTCCAGGTGCTCGCGTACAGGCGGCCGTCGCCGGCGCGGACCAGGTCGATGGCGCCGGTGTCGTCGTCCACGAACAACGTCTTCGTCCAACTGGCGCCGCCGTCGGTCGTGCGGAAGACGCCGCGCTCGGGGTTGGGCGAGTACAGGTGGCCGATGGCCGCCACCCAGGCCGTGCCGGGTTGGTCGCCGAGCACGATGGAGCCGACGTGCTGCGTCTCCGCCAGGCCGAGGTGGGCCCACGAGTCCCCGCCGTCGGTGCTGCGGTAGACGCCGGTCCCGGCGTAGGACGACCGGCTGGAGTTGGACTCGCCGGTGCCGACCCAGACCGTCGGCCCGTCGCCCTCGGGGTCGCGCCAGTCGACGGCCACGTCGCCCAGCGTGATCGTGGGCATGTGGTCGAAGACGGGTGTGAAGGAGTTTCCGCCGTTGGCGGTCCGCCACAGCCCGCCCGAGGCGTAGGCGACGTAGAAGGCGGACGGGTCGCCGGGCTTGCCGGCGACCGCCGCCACGCGCCCGCTCATCACCGTCGGCCCGACCGACCGGAACGGCACCTCGGCCAGGGGCGACGCCTCGGCCAGCTGGCGGCTCTGCTCGGCGGCCGCCAGTCGAGCGGCGGCGGGCGTCGCGGCCACCGGATTGGGGCCGGGGACGACGGGGTCTACGTTGGCTGCGCCGTCCCCTACGGGGGTCTGCGCGGCGACGGGCACAGCGACGGGCACAGCGACGGGCGCGGCGAGGCAAACGGCGAGGGCGAGGAGTCGGCGCATCGGGGCGTGGGAGGTCGGCGGCAATCTAGGCGCAGCCCGGGAAGGGGCCTGCCCGATACAACAAGGCGAGCGGCCGCGCGTAGGTTGCCCTCCGCCCTCCCCCGATCCTTGTGGCTTCCTCGAAACGAACGACCGCCCAGCGCGGCCTGAGCCTGGTCCGCGGCGACGCCGAAGACTTGGCCGACAACCCCAGCCGGTTGCGCGCGGTCATCCGCCGCGCCCAAGAGCAACTGCGCAACGACCGCAGCCGCATCGGCTCGCTCAAGGACGACGTGCCGCGCCTGGCCCGGCTCGGCTCGGCCATCGCGCGCGGCGAGTACCGGCACCTGCCGTGGAAGGCCGTGTTCTTCCTGGCCGCCGGCCTGCTCTACTTCGTCACCCCCGCCGACTTGATCCCGGACTTCATCTTGGGGACGGGCTTCTTGGACGACGCCGTCGTGGTGGCCTACGTGATGAAGGCCATCCGTGACGACCTCGCGCGGTTCGAGGACTGGGAGCTCCAGAACGCCCCGGCCGACCCCGAGACCCTGAGCCCGCCGTACTAGTGCCCGCCCCGCCCGGACTCCGCCTGCTGGCCGCGGCGGCGCTGTGCACGCTGCTGGGGCTGGCGGCCGTCGCGTGGTCGTCGTTCGGGTCCCCCGCCAGTCCGGACGTGTGGATGGGCGTGGGCGTCGCGCTGCTGGCGGTCTCGGGCCTGTTGCACTGGCGGTCGTCGAGCGCCAGCCGGTAACGAGAGCGCCCGCCCCGGTAGACCGGGGCGGGCGCTGAACGGAGCGGACTGCGGCTAGAGCTTGTAGAACCGCTCCTCGACGACCTTGCCGTCCTTCCAGGTCTGGACCGCGACCTGGTCGTACTTCTGGTCGCCGAAGTCGGAGTGCGTAAAATCGAAGTGCCACTCGGTGAGCGCCTTGCTGTTGGCCTCGTCGACGACGCTCGACTTGATCTCGGCGCCGCGGAACTCGGTGAGCCCGTTGACGAAGACCTCCTCGTACTTCCGGTTGACGTCCTTGCCCTCCCGGGGCGGCTGGCCGGCGTCGATCATCACGACGTCGTCGGCGTAGTAGTCCTCGAAGGCGCCGAGGATGTCGCCTTGGAGGATGCGGTTGTTGAGGTCTTCGACGGATTCGCGGATGCTCGCCATGGGTTCAGGGGGTTGGTGAGCCTGGCTTATTTGTTTGAACAAGCTTTGTTCCGTCAGCGTCCCTTTAGACCGCCGGAAGCGCCCGATCAGCCTTCGCGCGTCCGAGGCCCCTTCCCTTGCCACACGCACTCGTCGTAGACCACGCAGCGGTGGCAGTCGGGCCGGCGCCAGTAGCAGCACTTCTGGCCGTGCAGCATGAACACCTCGTGGTGGTCGTAGACGGCCTGGGCGTCCCAGCCCTCGGGCACCAGCGCCGCCAGCGCGTCGTGGCTGGGGCCGACGGCCATCTTCTCCGGGATCAGCCCCAGCCGCTGGGCCACGCGGTGGTGGTGGCTGTCGACGGGCAGCGCCGGCACGCGCAAGCGGCTGAACAGCAAGACGGCCGCGCTCGTCTTCGGGCCGACGCCCTTGAACGCCTGCAGCCAGGGCCGAGCGCGACTGGCGGGCCAGTCGGCCAGGGCGTCCAGGCTGAGGCCGTCGGTCTCGGGCGCGTTGGAGATGGCGGTCAGCACTTCCTGGATGCGCGGGGCCTTTTGCTCGGGCCAGGTGCAGGGCGCGATGGCCGCCTCCACCTCCTCGACGGGTGCGTCGCGGACGGCCTCCCACGTCGGGAAGCGCTCGCGCAACTGGCGGTAGGCCCGTGCGCTGTCGGCGTTCTTGGTCCGGTGCGAGAGCAGCGCCGAGACCAATTCGCTGAGCGGGTCCTTGGTCGAGAAGTACGCGATGGGGCACTCGTACTCCTGGCACAGCGATGCGTGGACCGCGAGCGCCTTGGCCTTGAGGGCGTTGGGGTCGGGGGGCGGGTCGAACAGGTCGGGCATGGGCGCCCAACCACGCCCGGGCGCCCAGCGATCCGCGCTCGGCCGGAGCCGGGTCCTTCCCCAGCCCCGTCGGCGTCGTGGCCGAGCGCGCGAGTAGCTTTCCCGCCCTCGGTACGCTGAGCCGCGCCCCTGCCCGATGAACGTCACCGTCCGCCGCGTCCCGCCCGAGGTCGTCCGCCCCTTGCGGACCGAGGTCCTGCGGCCCGGCTGGCGAGACCGGCTGGCGACGTACCCCGAGGACGAGACCGTCGCCGTCCACGTCGCCGCGTTTTGGGATGGGGACGTGCACGGCGTCGGCACGCTGTATCCGGAGGCGCCGCCCGCCGAGCGCGGCCGCGAGATCCCCGCTTGGGCCTTCGCCGACGGGGCCAGCTGGCGGCTGCGCGGCATGGCGACCTCAGACCGAGCCCGGGGCGCCGGGCTGGGCCGCGCCGTGCTCGCCGAGTGCTTCGACGTCGTCCGCGAGCGCGGCGGGCGCGTGCTGTGGTGCAACGCGCGCGTCGGCGCCGTCCCGTTCTACCGCGGCCTGGGGCTGGCGGCGGTCGGGCCGGAGTTCGACATCGCCGGCATCGGCCCGCACTACGTGATGTGGCGCGAGGTGTAGCCGGCGAGCGCGCCGGGAGAGTCAGGCGCGCCCTTATATCGGAGGCCGCTTCGACGTAGCTTCACCCCCTCCCCTGCCCCCAGCGCTGCCATGAAGATCCCGTCGCTCGTCCTCCGCCAGCTCTACACCAACGGCAGCCTGACGCCCACCGGCGACGGCGTCGCGTTCAGCTTGAAGAACCGGCTCACCGACGCCAAGCTGACGGGCCTGGAGAGCGTCACCGTGGACGGGACCGAGGTCTCGGCCGACCGCCTGACCCTGTCGCTCGCCGACGGCACGACGATGTCGGCCTCGGAGGTCTCGTCGTCCAGCCCGCTGGCGTTCCCGCTGCGCCACGTCGTGACGGTCCACGTGCCGGGCGTCGAAGCCGGCGAGGGCGTCCACGAGCTGCGGCTGAAGTTCGGGATCGAGGGCATGGGCGACCTCAAGTTCAAGGTCAAGGACTCCGTCCAGGCCGACCGGCCCGACCGCGTGACGGTCCCGCGCGACCGCGACGACGACTTCGCCGAGGGCGCCATCCAGGCCCGCCAGGCGTTCGTCGAGGAGTACACCGGGCAGTCGTTCGAGCACATCAAGCGCTACTCGTTCGACCCCCACATCACGGCGGGCAACGTCGAGAGCTTTATCGGCGTGGCCCAGGTGCCCATCGGCGTGGCCGGGCCGCTCAACGTCAACGGCGAGCACGCCCAGGGCGAGTTCCTCATCCCGATGGCGACGGCCGAGGGCACGTTGGTGGCCAGCTACAACCGCGGGATGAAGGTGCTCAACTTGTCCGGCGGCGTGAAGTGCACGATCTCGGACGACGCCATGCAGCGCGCGCCGGTCTTCATCTTCGAGGACGCCCGGGGCGCGCGCGACTTCAAGCAGTGGCTGCTGGAGCACTTCGACGAGATCGCGGCTCAGGCCGAGTCCACGACGTCGGTGGGCAAGCTGACGATGATCGACACCTACCTGTCGAACCACTTCGCGTTCAGCCGCTTCAACTTCACGACGGGCGACGCCGCGGGCCAGAACATGGTCGGCCGGGCCACCTTCGCCGCGTGCTCGTGGATCCTGGAGAACAACGACACCATCCGCCGCTTCTACCTCGAGTCGAACTTCGCGACCGACAAGAAGGCGTCGATGGTCAACATCATGAAGACGCGCGGCAAGCGCGTCACCGCCGAGTGCAAGATCTCGGGCGACGTGCTGCGCGAGGTGATGCGCGTGGAGCCCAAGGGCTTGGCGTACCACTGGGGCGTCGCCGCCGGCATCGGGAGCGTGCTCTCGGGCGCCAACAACAACGGGCTGCACAGCCCCAACGGCATCACGGCGATGTTCATCGCGACGGGCCAGGACGTCGCCAACGTCTCGGAGTCCTCGGCGGCGATCCTGTACGCCGAGCACACCGACGACGACGACCTCTACTTGTCCATCACGATCCCCAGTTTGATCGTGGCCACCTACGGCGGCGGGACCGGCCTGGCGACCCAGCGCGAGTGCCTGGAGATGCTGGGGTGCTACGGCAAGGACGGCGTCCACAAGCTGGCCGAGATCATCGCCGGCGTGGTGCTGGCGGGCGAGGTGAGCCTGGCGTCGGCGATCTCGTCGAACGACTGGGTGTCGAGCCACGAGAAGTTCGGCCGCAACCGCTAGGTCAAGCCCGCCGAATCTCCAGCCTTTCACCGCCATGAGGTCTCTTGTCTGGGTCGCCCTCGGGCTGGCCGTTGCGACGGGTCCGCGAGCGCAGGAACTCGACCGCGACCTGCTCTCCGGGTTCTGGAGCGAGCCCGGTCAATGCGACGTGTCGATCCGGGCCTTCACCGTGGACGAGCGGTACATCTGGCTTCAGAAGGAAGACGGGGGATGGACCTCGACCTTCGTGGGAGTCTATGTGGCAAAAAGCCCGTCCGAGTCCGGCATGGGCAACCCCGCCATCGTCATTGCCGAGGGCTACAACATGGGGGGCTTCATGTTCGAGATAGACGAGTTGACCCAGGACGAACTAACCATGACCTACCTCGGGACAGAGGACCCCGACGACACGGGCGGTGACCAAAGCACCTGGGTCCGGTGTTCTCCGCAGTGAGGCGGTAGGGCCCGACGCCGCACCAGCCGGCGAGGGCACCAGTGCCCCGCACCGGGCAGGGCCTGGCCGGCTCCGTAGCTTCGGCCGACCGCCAGTGCCTCAACCCCTTGCGGCTGAGCGGTTTGCTGTTCTTGCCTAGGCATCCGGCGCAGGAACGGCCCTGAATCCCTCGCCCCCGTTCCCCGTCTCAGGCCCATGCCGCCAGCCGACCCCCGCGACCGCGACCTGGTCCCCGTCTCGGAGACGGCGCCCGACCTGCACCCGCCCGACGCCGGTGGTGCGAACGCTCCCGAGCCCGCCTCGGCCTTCCAGGGCGAGCCCGCCCCGCTGGCGGGCGGCTTCCGCGAGCGCGAGACGGACGACGCGGAGTGGATGCCCAAACCGGCTCCCCGAGCCGCCGAACTCGGCGTCGCGGACGGACCCACCGTCACCGAGGACGAGCGCCAATCGGACCAGGGCGAGGACCGGCCACCCGGCCCCGGCGGGGAGAACCCTACGGCGACCGCCCACGCCAGCGCGGCGCCTGGCCCGGTCCGGGCCGTCCCGACCTCACACTCGGCGCCTGCCCCGCTGGCCGAGAGCGAGCACGCGGTCGCCGAGGACCTCAAGCGGATGTCCAGGCTCCGCCGCCGCGTCGGCACGGCCCGAGTCCCGGCGCACGACGAGGGCACGGAGGTCGCGCGGCAGGCCGGCTACGAGGTCATGGACGTCGGCAACCCGCCGTCGCTCGTCCAGCGCTACTTCACGACGCTGCGCCACGCGAGCGGCCTGGTGCTGGGCAGCGCCGTCGCCGTCGCGCGCGACCGCGACCAGTTCCCCTGGGTCAAGGGCTTCCCGCTCTTCCTGATCAAGATCGCGGCCTTCTTCGCGCGCCCGTTGGTCAAGCGCGACATCCGCCGCCTCCGCATCGAGAGCCAGCTGCGCCGCCGGCTGGAGCTGCTCGGGCCGACCTACATCAAGCTCGGCCAGGTGCTGGCGCTGCGCGAGGACCTGCTGCCGCCGTTCATCACCGAGGAGCTCAAGAACCTGCTCGACCGGCTGCCGGTGATGCCGTTCCCCGAGTACCTCGACCGCGTGGCCAAGGGGCTGGGCCGGCCGTGGCAGGACGCGTTCACCCACATCGACCCCAAGCCGCTGGGCAGCGCCTCCATCGGCCAGATCCACCCGGCGACGACCATCGAAGGCGACGACGTGATCCTCAAGGTGGTCAAGCCGCACATCTACGTCGTCCTCAAGCGCGACGCCCGGCTGCTGGGCTTTTTCGGCTCGTTCCTCCAGGTGTTCTTCAGCCGCTACCAGCCCAAGAAGGTGCTCGACGAGTTCGCCGAGTACACCATGCGCGAGGTGGACTTGCGCCGCGAGGCCGAGAACGCCGAGCAGATGGCGATGAACTTCGCCGACGTCCCCGGCATCCGCTTTCCCCGGATCTACCGCGAGTACAGCTCCCGCCTGGTGCTCACGATGGAGCGGTTTCGGGGCGTCCGCCCGGACACGGAGGAGAGCACGGCGCTGCCGCTGGAGGTGCGCCGCGAGATGGTGGACCTGGGCGCGCTCGCCATCATCCGGATGCTCTACCAGGACGGCTTCTTCCACGCCGACTTGCACCCCGGCAACATGTTCGTGCTCGACACCGAGCCCGACGAGAACGGGGAGATCCACCCCAAGATCGGGTTCATCGACCTCGGCATGGTCGGCTACTTCGACGGCGACCTGCGCCGGACGCTGCTTTACTACTACTTCTCGCTCGTCACCGGCGACGCCGAGAACGCCGCGCGCTACCTCGCCTCGGTCAGCCAGGCGGGCAAGAAGGCCGACCCACGCGGCTTCCAGCGCGCCGTGGCCGAGCTGTGCCGCCGGTTCTACCGGGCCCAGAAGTACGGCGAGGTCAACGTCGGCCAGCTGATCATGGAGTCGGTCGGGCTGGCCGGCCAGTACCGGATGTACTTCCCCGTCGAGATGGTGCTGATGACCAAGGCGTTGGTGACGTTCGAGGGCGTCGGGCAGACGCTGCTGCCCGGCTTCGACGTGGCCGAGGTGAGCAAGAAGCACGTCAACAAGCTGTTCATCAACCAGTTCAACCCCGTCGCGCTCTTGAAGGAGAGCTTCAAGGGCGCGCCCGAGCTCGTGGACCTGATCGTCAAGGCGCCGACGCTGTTGTCGGAGGGCATCCGGTTTGCCGAAACCCGGATGCGGGGCGCGGGCGAGAACCCCTTGGCCGGGCTCCGGACGGCGCTGCTGTCGGGCGCGAGCTTGGTCTCGGGCGTGATCGCGATGTCGCTGGGCAACCCGTGGTTCGTCTGGGTCCCGTTGTTTGGACTGGCGGCAGGTTTCGCGATGAAGCGGTCGTAGTCGCCGCTCCCCCCGCCAATGCTGCCATCGCTCCGCTCCGCGCAGCACTGGCTGTCCCCCTCACGAGTGAGGGGGACACCCCGAAGGGACGGCGCAGCCAGTCTGAGCGCCCGTTGAGCGACGGCGCTAGCCGGAGCGACGGGCGCTCAGACGGGGGGAGCGGGCGGGCTAGACGCGAGCCAAGCGCACGAGGCGCAGGCGGTTTCAGTGCCCCACCGCCAGCGCCGCGCCCGGCTTGTCGTGGACGGCCACCTGGTCGATGATCGCCTCGGTGTGCCGGTTCATCCCGACCACCTCCATCTCCACGCCGCGCTGGCGGTACCGGAGCACGGCCTTGTCGATGGCGCCGACGGCCGAGGCGTCCCAGACGTGGGAGCGCGTCAAGTCCAGCACCACCGTGTCCACGTCCTCGGTGAAGTCGAAGCGGTCGAGGAAGCCCTGGACCGTCACGAAGAAGAGGTTGCCCTTGACCGCGTGCGTCCGCGTCCGGCCGTCGGGGCTCAGCGTCGAGATCATGTCGGCCGTCTTGGCGACCTGGCGGGCGAAGAGCAGCGCCGACAGGATGATGCCGGTGAAGACGCCGATGGCGAGGTCGTGGGTGTAGAGGACGGTTCCGACAGTCGCCACCAGCACCAAGGTCTCGGTGATCGGCATCGTGCGGACCTGGCCAATCGACGACCAATCGAACGTGCCGACCGACACCATGATCATCACGGCCACGAGCGCTCCCATCGGGATCAGCACCAGCCAGTCGGCCAGGACCAGGATGAAGAACAACAGGAAGGCGCCGGCGGCGAACGTGGACAGCCGCCCGCGCCCACCCGACGTCACGTTGATGACCGACTGCCCGATCATGGCGCACCCGGCCATCCCGCCGAACAGGCCGGAGACGATGTTGGCGATGCCCTGGCCGCGGCTCTCGCGGTCCTTGTCCGACGTGGTGTCGGTCATCTCGTCCACGATGGACGCCGTCAGGAGCGACTCGATCAGCCCGACCATCGCCAGCGCCAGCGCGACGGGCGTGATGATGGCGAAGGTCTCCAGGTTGAACGGGACGGAGGGCAGGCCGAACAGCGGCAGCGCCGTCGGCAGCTCGCCCATGTCGCCGACGGTCATCAGCCCGGCCCCGCCGGCCATGACCACGACGACGGTGAGGGCCAGGATCGCCACCAGCGGTGACGGCACAACGTTGGTGATCCGGGGCAGGCCGTAGATGATCAGCAGCGCGCCCGCGATGACCGCCAGCCCGAGCGCGCCGCCCTCGACGATGAACGGCACCTGGGCCAGGAAGATCAGGATCGCGAGCGCGTTGACGAACCCGGTCATCACCGCGCGCGGCACGAACTTCATGTAGCGGCCTAGCCGGAAAAAGCCGAACGCGATCTGGAACACGCCGGTCAACAACGTCGCCGCGAACAGGTACTCCAGCCCGTGGTCGCGCACCAGCGTCACCATGACCAGCGCCATCGCGCCGGTCGCCGCCGAGATCATGCCGGGCCGCCCGCCCACGAACGCGGTCACGACGGCGATGCAGAACGAGGCGTAGAGCCCCACCTTGGGGTCGACGCCGGCGATGATCGAGAACGCGATGGCCTCGGGGATCAGCGCCAGCGCGACCACGACGCCCGCCAACAGGTCGGCGCGGACGTTGGAGAACCACTCCTCCTTGAAGGTGCGGGCGGAGGGGAGCGAGATGCCGTAGCGGCGGTCTCCGAAGATGCGGCTGATGTTCAAATCGAGAGCGCGGGGCGTTGGCGAGCGCCGGCCCTGGCGGGGTGGCGGTCGGCGTCCGGGGGGACGAAAAAAGGACCCGGGCGGGCGCCCGAGTCCTGGGTATCGGCGTCGGCCGGGCAATGCAAAGGCGTGCGCCCGGCGGACAGCGGCAAGCTAGGCCTGGGGACGGCTCAGACCAGGCCGTTCGCGCCTGGTCCGCCTCCGGAAGCGCTTGTCTTGCCCGAAACCCCATCCGCACCGAGCACGGCGTTCACGCAGAGGCCCGGAGCCCGCCTCGAACTCTGGGGCGCGCCGGGTCCACAGGTCCCCTCGCAGCCCCCGCCCCACTGGCGGAGCGCGTCCGCCAGCGGGCCACCGGTGCTGTCGCGCCTAGAGCGCGCCGCGCAACTTCTCGGCGGTCACCACGCGGCCGATGGCGAGCGCGAACGACGCCGCGCGCATGGAGCAGTCGCGCGCCTTCATCTCCGCCGCCACGTCGTCGTAGGCCTTGATCAGGATCTGCTCCAGCCGCTCGTTGACGTCCTTCTCGCTCCAGCGGAACTGCTGGAAGTTCTGCGCCCACTCGAAGTAGCTCACGATCACGCCGCCGGCGTTGGCCAGGATGTCGGGGATGACGAGCACGCCGCGCTCGGCGAGCTGGCGGTCGGCGTCGGGCGTGACGGGCAGGTTGGCGCCCTCGACGACGAGCTTGGCCTTGACCGAGGCCACGTTGCCGTCGTGGATCGCGCTCTCGATGGCGGCCGGGACCAGGACGTCGCAGTCGATCCCCATGAAGTCGGCGTGGCCGACGGGCTCGGCGCCGGTGTACCCGGCCAGGGTGCGGTCGCCGTCGGGGCGTTCGGTGTAGGCCACCAGATCGTCGAGGTCCAGGCCCTCGGGGTCGTGGTACCCGCCGGTGTGGTCGCTGACCGCGACGATGGTCGCGCCGGTCTCCGCCAGCAGCAGCGCCGCGTTCATCCCGACGTTGCCGAAGCCCTGGACGACGACGCGCAGCTGGTCTGGGGTCTTGCCCAGGTGGTCGCGCGCGCCGGCGACCGTCGTGAGCATGACGCCGCGGCCGGTCGCCTGGGCGCGGCCGGGGCTCCCGCCCAGCTCCAGCGGCTTGCCGGTCACGACGGCGGGGTTGTAGCCGTGCTGGCGGCCGTACTGGTCCACGATCCAGGCCATCGTCTGCGCGTTCGTGCCCATGTCGGGCGCCGGGACGTCGCGGTTGGGGCCCAGGATCAGGTGGATGCGCGAGATGTAGCGCCGCGTCACGTGCTCCAGCTCGCGCTGGGACAACTGGGGCGGGTCCACGTTGACGCCGCCCTTGCCGCCGCCGAACGGGACGTCGACGAGCGCGGTCTTGTAGGTCATCGTCTCGGCCAGCGCCTTGACCTCCTGCTCGTCGACCAACGACGAGAACCGGATGCCGCCCTTGAACGGACCGCGCGCGCCGTTGTGCTGGACGCGGTAGCCGGTGTAGGTCGTGAACGTGCCGTCCTCGCGGTACAGCGGGACCTCGACCTTCATCTCGCGGAACGGGGTCCGGACCAGCGTGCGCCACTCGGGCGAGAGGTCGAGGAGGTCGGCGGCGGTGTTGAAGTTGCCGGTGGCGATCTCGTAGGCGGTGACGGCGGGGGCGTGGGCCATGGGCTCTGGGGCGGAGGGGCCGGCAAGATCGGAAGCGCTTTCGGAATGGGCCACCGCCCGCCGCGGTTTCTTCACGGCGCTCGGCTGAACGTGACCCCGCCCGCGACTGGCGGTCGGCGAAGGCGACCGCCAGTTTGAACGGATACCACGCGAGACCTCCGTGCGTCATGCCCGGACGCGACGCGAGCGGGCCAGCCCACGTGTAGCCCTTCAGGGCATCCGGTCACGTCCCGCCCCGCTAGTCGCGCACCCAGATGCGGACGCCCCTGGCCGGGACGCGCAAGGTGCCGAGCGGCCCTGCCGCCTCGATGCCGTCCGGGTCCACGCGTCCGTCCGACGCGTCCGAGGCCGCCACCAGCCGCCAGTCGCCGGCGATGCTCGAGGTTCAGCGTCGCCACGTCGTCGCCCACGTTCACCATCGTCAGCACGCGGTCGCCGACGGTGTAGCCCAGCACGTCGGGGCGGTCATCGAGCAGGACCGGGCGGACCCAGCCGTCGGGCACGGCCTCCCCCACCCGGAACACCTCGCCGGTCTCGCTGAGCCGCAGCGCCGTCAGCCCGCGCCACCAGTCGGCCATCGACGCGGCGTCGACCGGCGCCGTCTGGCCGACGGTCTCCCACACGAAGGCGTTGGCCGCGCGCAAGTTGTAGGTGTCGCCTCGGCCCTTGATGTAGATCGGCGCCATCTCCATGTCGGTCAGGACCAGCTGGCCGCCGATCTCCTCGGGCAGCGGGGCGAGCCCCTTGGACCGCGCGATCTCGGTCCCGCCGTGGATCACGACCGGGCCCAGACTGGTCATCAGCAGCGCCGCCCCGATCCGCATCTCGGCCTCGCGCACGCCCTGCCGGCCGTCCCAGGCGCAGTCGCCGGTCTCGCACGTCGCGAAGCGGTCGGCGAGCGCCCAGTTGTCGTGGATGTCGAGGTAGTTGATGCCGGCGCGTGCCGTCGGCTCTTCGGGGTAGTCGTTGGCGACGGCCTGGAGGGCGGCGTCGCGCGCGGAGACGTCGCCGCCGGCGTAGCCCCGACTGGCGGGGCCGAGCGTCGGGTCGGCGGTCGTGCCCTTGAACGCGTTGCGGGCGTCGTCCTGGAAGAAGGTGATGGGGCTGTCCGCCTTGTACCAGTCCCACGAGGGGTTCGCCTCGTAGTCGGGGTCGTTGGACCCGATCCAAGGCTCGCCGTAGATCAGCACGTCTTGGCCCGAGCTCGGCCTGGAGCCAGCGCAGCGTCTGCTCGTCGGTCTGGCCGGCCAGGTCGATGCGGAAGCCGTCGACGCCGAACACGTCGACGAAGTGCTTGAGCTGGTCGAGCAGCCAGCGCTGGGTCATCGGCCGGTTCTCGGACTTCACCTCGTTGCCGAACGCGCCGATGTGCCCGCCGTCGTCGTCCAACCGGTAGTAGTACCACTTGTCGATGCCGTTGAAGGTCAGCAGTTGCTCGCGCCCCTCCATGTTCTCGCCGGTGTGGTTGAACACGACGTCGATCAGGACCGCCATGCCCCGCTGGTGCAACGTGTCGACGAGCGCGGCGAACCGCTCGCGCTCAACCCCGGGCTCGTCGCCGGCCGAGCGGAACCGGCTCTCGACGGCGAACGCGTGCGTGGTCCGGTAGCCCCACTGGTAGTTCTCGGTCGCGACGCCCTGCTCAATCATGAACGGGTCGTCGGCGAACGCCGCCTGCCATTCCGAATCGGGATAATGAAGAAACTCCTGGACGGGCATCAAGTGGACCGTGTTGATCCCCAGCCCGCTGAGGTAGTCCAGCCCGATGGCCTCGCCCCGGCTGTTGGTCAGCCCGGGCGTGATGAAGCCCTCCAGCGCGCCGACGCCCTCCGCCAGCGGCAACTCGTCGGTGAAGTCCTGCAAGTGGACCTCGTAGGCCACGACGTCCTCCATCGCCGGGCGTCCGCCGACGACGCCAGAGGCTAGGGGGATGCGGTCGGTCCAGACGCGGCTGCGCCCCCACGAGTCGTCCGAGACCAGGGCGTAGGGGTCGGAGACGGTCTCGCCGGTCTGGTTGGTGAACGCCGAGCCCGGTCCGTCCGGGCCGTAGACGGCGTAGTCGTACCACTGGCGGTCGAGGTCGGCGGGCTCGGCGTGCTCCCAGACGCCGTCGCCGGCCGGCGCGAGCGCGCGGCGGCCGGTCTCGGCGCCCGTCCGGGAGGCGTAGAGGACCACGTGCACCGAGTCGGCGCGGGGCGAGAACAAGCGGAAGGTGGTCTCGCCCGACCGCACGGAGGCGCCCAGTCGGCGAGCGCTCGCCACGTTCCGCCAGAGCCCGTCAAACCGCGCCCGGCCGCGGAGCAAGCCGTCGGACCCGGCGACCTCGACGTAGTGGACCTGATGGGGGTCGAGCGGCATCGCCAGCGTCAGGAGCGCCGTCGTGGCCTCGTGCGGCGTCACCAACGCGACCTCCTGAGGTTCACCGTCCCAACGGACCACGCGGTACGCGCCGGCCGTCAAAGGGCGCGGCGCCCCCTGAACCTCGACCCAAACCTGGGTGTCCCCGCGCAGTTCGGCCACCAGTCGGGCGGGCGTCTCGCCGAAGCGGAACACCAGGTTGCCGTTCTGCCCATTCGGCGCGCCGGCGGGCGGGTCGAGCCAGCGGCCGTTGTCGATCCGGAACTTGAAGGGGGTCCCGGGCTGGGGGCCGTCGGCCTCCGGGACGGCCAGTGTCCATACGCCGTCCGCCTCGGTCAGCGCCCACGCCGGGTCCTCCATGTCGTCGCTCCACCCTCGGAAGGCGCCGGTCACGGCGACGCGCTGGGGCGTGACGCCGTAGAGCGCCGGGTCGAAGACGAACACGGTCTGCCCGTCGGACTGGCTGTACCCCTGGGCGCGCTCGGCCCCCGCCTCCGCTGGGGGCAAGCGGTCGGCGGGCGACTGGGCGGCGGCGGAGACCGCCAGCAGGGCGAGGAGGAGCGGGAGGCGGCGCATGGGTCGGTCCTGGGATAGGATCTCAAAGTAAGCGCTTCCACGTCCAGACCCCCCGTGTGGAGGCCGCTTTGCCCCGCGTGGCCAGCGGTCGCCCTCGTCTAGTAGAGCACGCGCGCGCGCAACGTGCCGTCGATCTGGCGGAGGGCGTCGAGCGCCCGCTCGGACTGGCCGCCGTCGAGGTCGGTCACGACGTAGCCCAGCTCGCCCCTCGTCTGCAGGAACTGCGCGGCGATGTTGGCGCCCATCTCGGAGAACGCGCCGTTGATGGCCGCGAGCACGCCCGGCACGTTGCGGTGGACGTGGAGGAGCCGGTGGCCCTCGGGGTGCGGGGGGAGCACGACCTCGGGGAAGTTGACCGAGGTCTCCGTCGTCCCGTTGTCGCTGTAGCGGACGAGCTTGCCCGCGACCTCGGCGCCGATGTTCTCCTGGGCCTCGACGGTCGAGCCGCCGATGTGGGGCGTCAGGATCGCGCGGTCCAAGCCCTGGAGCGGGGTCTCGAACGGGTCGTCGTTGGAGCGCGGCTCGGTCGGGTACACGTCGATGGCGGCGCCGGCCAGCGCCCCCCCCTCCAGCGCCTCCGCCAGCGCGCCCAGATCGACGACGGTGCCCCGACTGGCGTTGATGAGCACGGCGTCGGCCTTCATCCGGGCGATCTCGTCGCGCCCGATCATGCCCTGCGTTTCGGGCGTGTCGGGGACGTGGAGCGTGACGACGTCGGCCTCGGCCAGCACGTCCGCCAGCTCGGGGACGGGGCGGGCGTTGCCCAGCGGGAGCACGTCGGAGGTGTCGTGGAAGACGACGCGCATCCCCAGCCCCTCCGCCAGCACCGAGAGCTGCTTCCCGATGTTGCCGTAGCCCACGATCCCCAGCGTCTTGCCCCGGATCTCCCGGCTCGTCCCGACCGACTTCGCCCACTCGCCGCGGTGCGCCTGGGCGCTCTTCTGCGGGATGCCGCGCAGGAGCAGGATCGCCTGGCCCAGCACCAGCTCGGCCACGGACCGGGTGTTCGAGAACGGCGCGTTGAACACGGCGACGCCGCGCTGGCTGGCCGCGCCCAGATCGATCTGGTTCGTGCCGATGCAGAACGCGCCGACGGCGACCAGCTTCTCGGCGTGCGCCAGCACGTGGTCGGTCAGGTGCGTCCGCGAGCGGATGCCCAGAAAGTGGACGTCCTGGAGCAGGCCCGGCAGCTCGGCCTCGGGCACGGCGGCGGTCCGCCGCTCGACCGAGGTGTAGCCGGCGTCGCGGAAGGCGCGGACGGCGTTGTCGTGGATGCCCTCCAGCAGGAGGACGTTGATCTTGCTCTTGTCGAACGAGGTGGCGGGCATCGGGCGGAGGCTGGGGGCGGGTCAGACCCGGCGCCCGCGCTGAGGTTCGCGCCCGACTGGCGGTAGCGCTCGGCCGCCGGAACGCCCCTCCTGCTTCCTGCTGGCGGAGCGTCCCCGCCAGCGCGACGGGGCGGGCGGCGCGACGGGGCTGGCGGCGCGGAGGCTTCTACCCCACCACCTGGAGCTTGGCGAAGGCCAGCTTGAGCTTCTTCATCCCGACGTTCTTGAAGTTCACCGTCGCCGAGGCGCGGTCGCCGGCGCCCTCGATGGCGATCACCTTGCCGTTGCCGAACGAGCGGTGGTGGACCTGGGCCCCGGGCACGATCTCGCTGCCGCCCGCCGCCGCCAGCGCCGTGGCTCGGGCCTGGGCCGCCTCCCGGTTCGACACCTTCGGCCCGGCCTCCGGGCGCAGCGACGACTTCCAGTAGTGCGGGTCCATCTGGCCGTACTGCCCCGTCCCGCCCTCGGTCGGCTCGAAGCGCCCGCCGCGCCGCTGGAACGCCCCGCCGGACTCGGTCCGCAACAAGTCGTCGCCCTCCAGCTCATCCAAAAAGCGGCTCCGGACCGACTGCTGTTGGTCGCCGTAGCGGTAGCGGCTCCGGGCGTAGCTCAGGAAGAGCGCCTCCTCCGCCCGCGTCACGCCGACGTACAGCAGCCGCCGCTCTTCCTCAAGCTCGGTCGGGTCCTGGGCCGCCTTGGCGAGCGGGAACAGCCCCTCCTCCAGGCCCGTGACGAACACGACCTTGAACTCGAGCCCCTTCGAGGCGTGGAGCGTCATCAGCGTCACGCGGTTCTCGTCGTCCGACAGGCGGTCCACGTCGGCCACCAGCGACACCTCTTGCAGGAACTCCGCCAGCGTGCGGGGCTCGCCGTCCGGCGCGCCGCCGGCGAACTCCGCGACGGCGTTCATCAGCTCGTGGATGTTCTCCAGCCGCGTCAGCGCCTCGGGCGTGTTCTGGTCGCGGAAGTGCTTGAGCAGGCCGGTCTCCTGGATCAGCTCGCGCGCCAACTCGTCGGCGGGGGCGGTCGTGGCCTTGCTGGCGAAGCGGGAGATCAGGAAGCCGAAGCCCTCGACGGCCTTGGCCGCCCGCGAGGACAGCCCGGCGCCCCCGGGGTCCTGGACGGCCTGCCACAGCGAGACGCGGTGCTCGGTGGCGTACTGGCGGAGCTGCTCGATGGTCTTGCCGCCGACGCCGCGCGTGGGCGTGTTGATGACGCGCAGGATGCTGGCGTCGTCGCTTGGGTTGACCACCAGGCGGAGGTAGCCGAGGGCGTCCTTGATCTCCTTGCGCTGGTAGAAGCTCGTCCCGCCGACCATCCGGTACGGGATGCCGCCGCGGCGCAGCGCCTCCTCGATCGACCGCGACTGCGCGTTCGTGCGGTACAGGACGGCGACCTCGCTCCAGGCCATGCCCGTACGGGAGCGGATGTCGCGGACGGTCCGCTCGACCTTTTGGGCCTCGTCGCGCTCCGAGAGCGCCTCCATCAGCACGACGGGGTCGCCCTCGTCGTTGTCGGTCCACAGCGTCTTGTCGAGCTGGGCCGAGTTCCCCTTGATCACGGCGTCCGCCAGCCGGACGATGCGCTGCGTGCTCCGGTAGTTCTGCTCCAGGCGGTAGGTGTTGGCGGCCGGGTAGTCCTTCTGGAAGGACAGGATGTTCTGGATGTCGGCGCCGCGGAAGGCGTAGATCGACTGCGCGTCGTCGCCGACCACGCAGAGGTTGTGGTGCTGGGCGGCCAGCATCTTGGCCAGGACGTACTGCGTGCGGTTGGTGTCCTGGTACTCGTCGATGTGGAGGTACTTCCAGCGGTTCTGGTACTCGACGAGCGTCTCGGGGTGGGCCTCGAACAGCCGGATGGGCATGCCGAGCAGGTCGTCGAAGTCCATCGCGTTGGCCTTCCTGAGCGCCTGCTGGTACGGCGTGTAGAGCTGGGCGGTGGCCTCGGTGAACGGGTCGCCGGCGAGCCGGGCGTACTCGTCCGGCCCGACCATGGCGTTCTTGGCCGACGAGATCGCGTTGCGGACCGAGCGCGGCGTGACGCGCTTGGGGTCGATGCCGTAGCGCGACATCATCTCCTTGATCATCCGCTCGGTGTCGTCGGAGTCGTAGATCGTGAAGTCGCGGCTGAACCCGATCTTGTCGGCCTCGCGGCGAAGGACGCGGCTGAAGATGGAGTGGAAGGTCCCGATCCACATCCCCTTGGCCTCGTCGCCCACCAGGTCCACGACGCGGGCGCGCATCTCGCGCGCGGCCTTGTTGGTGAACGTCAGCGCCAGGATCTGGCTGGGCCACGCCTGCTTGGCCGCCAGGAGGTAGGCGATGCGGTGGGTGAGCGTGCGCGTCTTGCCCGAGCCGGGCCCGGCGATGATCATGACCGGCCCCTCGGTCGTCCGCGCGGCCTCGGCCTGGACGGGGTTGAGCCCGCCCAGCAGCTCCTCGGCGCGGGCCGAGTCCTGGGGCGCCAGCTGGCGGCTGTGCTGGGCGGGGTCGGCGGCGGGGCGCTCGGGGTCGGGGCGGAGCGTGTAGGACTTCATCGGGGGGCGCAGATCTCGTGCCGGAACCTACCGCCGGCGCCCAGCCCATCGGAGCGCCGGGTGCGGCTCGTGCGGCGGGGGCCGGGGTGCTGCTGCTGGGCGGCACTAGACTGCGTCCGCCGCCCCTCCCCTGCCATGCCCCGCCTCGCGCTCGCCCTCGTCTTTTGCTTCGCCGGGTGCGGCGGGGCGGTCGTGCCTCCGTCCCTCCCTCCAGCGCCGCCAGTCGCGCCGGCGCCCAGCGCGTCGGTCTCCGACGTGCCCGCGCTTGATGACCGCCCGCCGGCGCCGGTCGTGCGCTTGGTTGTGGGCCGGCCGGACACCGTCGTGGTGTCGGACCTGTTCGCTGGAGCCGACCGCGCCCGACTGGCGGGCGATGTGGACGGCGTCCAGGCGGAGATCATCGGCGAGCGGCTGGTGCTCCGCGCGGACGCCGCCGGGCTGGCGGTGCTCCCGCTGGACGTCGACGGCCAAGCGGTCGGCCTGGCGGTCCAGGCCGAGACCCAGCCCCAGGTCACCTTCCGGTACGACCCCGAGCCCGGCGCCACGCCCGACGTGTTCGTGATCGGCGGCTTCAACGACTGGTCGCGCACGGCCACGCCGCTCCGCCGCCAGTCCGACGGCGCGCTGGCGGCGACCGTGCCCGTCGCGGCCGGACGCTACGAGTACAAGCTGACCGTCGACGACGCCGAGGTGCTCGACCCCGCCTCGCGCGACTCGGTCGCCAACCCGTTCGGGGCCTACAACAACGTGCTCGTCGTGCCGCCCGCCGTCGACGGCGGCCTGCGCGCACGGGTGGTCGGGACCGTCCCCGACGACCCCAGCCTGCTGGTGCTCAACGTCCGCTCGGTCGCCGCCGACGGAACGGAGTCGCTGCCGGCCGAAGTCGACGACGACGACGGCGCGGTCGTGCTCGACGGCAACCGCGTCCTGGACGACAACGCGGTCTACTTCGACCCCGACGCCGGCCGGATCACGATCGACCTCGACGCGCTCCAGCCCGGGGCGCGGCGGTTGCGGATCGCCGTCCGCGACGGAGCGCGCGTGAGCCCCTGGGTCGAGGTCCCCGTCCAGGACCGACGGGCGGCGTCGACGCTGGGCGCGGCACCCTGGAGCTGGAACGACGCCGTCGTCTACCAGATCGTCGTGGACCGCTTCTACGACGGCGACGCAGCGAACTCCCAGCCCATCGTGCGGGATAGCCTAGCCGAGCGCGCCAACTACCAAGGCGGCGACCTGGCGGGCGTGCTGGCCCGGCTCCAGGACGGCACGTTCGACGCGCTGGGTGTCAACGTGCTCTGGCTGTCGCCGGTCATCGACAACCCCGAGACCGCCTACCGCGAGTACCCAGCGCCACACCGCTACTACACCGGCTACCACGGCTACTGGCCCGTCCAGCCACGCGCCGTCGAGGCCCGGTTCGGGACGATGGACGACCTGCGCGCCGTCGTCGACGAGGCCCACCGGCGCGGCATCAAGGTGCTCCTGGACTTCGTCGCCAACCACGTCCACGAAGAGCACCCCTACGCGACCGAGCATCCTGGGTGGTTCGGGTCGCTGGAGCTGCCCGACGGCTCGCTCAACATCCGCCGCTGGGACGAGCACCGGCTGACGACCTGGTTCGAGCCCTACTTGCCCAGCTTCGACTTCCAGTCGTCGCCTGAAGCTGTCGCCCAGGTGACCGCCGACGCCGAGTGGTGGCTGGCCGAGTCCGGCGCCGACGGGTTCCGCCAGGACGCCGTCAAGCACATCCCCACCGACTTCTGGCGCGCCATGACCGACCGGCTGGCGGAGGACACCGGCGAGCGCCCGTTCCAGATCGGCGAGACGTTCGGGTCCTACGACTTGGTCGCCAGCTACGTCGCCCCCGGGCTCCTGGACTCCCAGTTCAACTTCGCGCTCTACGACGCCGCCGTCGGCGCGTTCGCGCGCGGCGGGTCCCTCGCCGCGCTGGCGGACGAGCTCGACACCTCGCTCAAGGTGTTCGGGCCGCTGCACCGGATGGGCAACCCCATCGACAGCCACGACAAGCCCCGCTTCCCCGCTCTCGTCGAGGGCGACGACCTGGACGGCTGGGGCCCGAGCCCGGCCCAGGTGGACGACCCCGCGACCTACCGGCGCCAGGCGCTCGCGCTCGCCTACACGCTCACCACCCCCGGCATCCCCATCCTGTACTACGGCAACGAGATCGGGATGACCGGCGGCGACGACCCCGACAACCGCCGGATGATGGTCTGGGACGGACTCACGCCTGACCAACTCGCCCTGCGCGACGAAGTGACCCGCCTGGTCCGCCTGCGCCGCGAGACGCCGGCGCTCCGGGTCGGCACGTTCGAGACCGTCCACGCCGGCGACCAGCTGTGGGTCTACCGCCGGACCGCGCCGGGCTCGGACGTGTTGGTTGCCCTCAACACCGCCCCAGTCCCCGCGGACTTGGACCTCGCCGTCGATGCCGCCATGCTGGCGGACTTCGCCGGCGCCCGCGACCTGCTCGGCGCGCCCGCCCGTCGGTGGGAGGTGCCGGCCGGCGGCTACCGCGTGTGGGCGCGGCCGTAGCGGCTAGTCGTCGTCGTCGCCTTCCAGGCGCCCCCCGGCCGAGGCCCCGACCAAGCCGCCGAAGATCCCGAAGCTGATCCCGATGCCCTCCTGCCGCTTGAGCAAGTCGCCCAGTCGGGACTGGCGGATGGTCTCGGAGCCGTCGGCGACGCGCTCCAGGCTGTCGAGTGGGACCAGGTTGCGGCCCGTCCGGAATACGTCCTGCCCGCCGTACACCGCCCGCGGGCTCCGCCAGCGCCGGCCGGGCCCGGCCAGCTGGCCCCGCGCCCGGGGCACGACCAGGTCCAGGACCGTCGTCTGCCGGAAGCGGACGCGCGGCACGCGGTAGCCGGGGAGGTTGACCGCGACCTGGCCCTGGCGGTCGAAGCGGTGCGGGAGCCAGACGGAGTCGGCCAGGGCGCCGTCGGCCCAGACCGAGCGGTAGGTCCAGCGGTAGCTCGCGTCGAAGTCGTCGACGGGCCCGGCGCGGCCGCCGGGGTCGGGGCGGAGCTCGGCCTCGGCGACGACGAGCAGGGTGTCCACGATGCGGATGCGGCCCGCCAGCAGCCCGGCCCGGCGCGGGATCACGGCCAGGTCGATGTAGCGCACCCCGTCGGCGTCGACGGTCTCGCCCAGGCGGAAGGCGTAGTTGTCGAGCGCGTCGGCGCGCGTGGGCGACGGGATCACGCGGCCGTCGAGCAGCAGGTCGTCCTCGAAGTACAGGTCGGGGATCGGCCCCAGGCCCGCCCACCGGAACGGGCCGCCGTCGGGGCGCCGCCGCCGGGCGACGACCTCCTCGCGCAGCCCGTTCTCGCGCGTCCACGACAAGTTCGAGATCGCCTCGGTGAGCAGGATCGGGACCGGCCGCACGTCGGTGACGCCGTCGCGGAGCAGCAGGAAGCGGGAGTACCCCTCGGCCGAGTACGCGCCCAGCTGCACCGCCCGCCGCTGGCGGCGCGCGAGCACGCGGCGCCACAGCACCTCGCCCGGCGGCTCGCCGGTGACCGTCACCTCACCCAGCTGGGTCGCCAGCGGCGACAGCCGCACGTCGCGCCGGACCACCCCGCCGCGCACGTCGGCCTCCGTCACCAGGATCTGGGCGCTCGCGTAGCCCACGAAGCTGACCACGACGGTGTCGGGCAGCGCCGCCAGCGTGAGCGCGAGCCGGCCCTGTCGGTCCGCGGCGGCCCCGCCGCGCTGGCCCAGCACGCGCGCCGTCGCGCCGGGCAGCGTCTCGCCGGTCTCCGCGTCGCGGACGGTCGCCTCGAACTGGGCCGTCACCCGAGGCGCCCTCTCGGCCTGCGGCGCGCGGACCTCCGGGAAGCGGACGGGCTGCGCCTCAGCCGGTTCAGAAGCCGCGGCG
The DNA here is from genome assembly GCA_963789285.1 of Rubricoccaceae bacterium. Lineage (GTDB taxonomy): Bacteria > Bacteroidota > Rhodothermia > Rhodothermales > Rubricoccaceae > Rubrivirga. The sequence continues at coordinate 150,082 of CAWBJZ010000002.1, read as the reverse complement.
CAAGCCGCCAGCAGAGCGAGGAGGAGGACGGGCCGCACGGGCAGGGCTGGGAAACGGCTCGAACGGCGGGTCTCGCCGACTGGTGCCCAGGCGCCTAGAACAGCCGCGCCAACCCGATGCCGAACACCACGCCCGGGTCGTCGGTCAGCCGGTAGGTCACGTCGAGCCGGACGGGAAGCGTGTAGCCCAGCCCAAGCGACGCCCCGACCTCGTGGTGCACGACGCTGCCTTCGGTCCGAGGCGCGCCGGGTGCGCCGTCGGCCCAGGCGTGCGCGCCGTGGACCTGGAGCGACACCCCGCGCGGCGCCGAGCCGCGCCAGCCCAGCGCCTCGAACAGCACCGACCGGAAGTCGTGCTCCCAGGCCACCATCGCGTAGCGCTGCGCCAGCGTCAGCCGGCCCGTCCGGCTGCGCAACGCCCCGAACGGCGCCAGCCCGGCGTGGCGGCCGTCGATCCCGAACGCGCGCTGGACCGGCAGCGACGCGCTGGCGGCGCCCGCCGCCAGCCGGACGTGCAACGTGGGCGCGAGCAGGCGCCGGCGCAGGATCGTCGGCACGAACCACCGCGCCTCGGCCTCGACGCGGCGGTAGCCCTCGTTGTCCGGATCGGAGTCGCCGACGCGGCGGGACTCGGCCAGGAGCGTGCCCAGCTCGGCGCGGACGGCGACGCCCCGAAAGCCGGTGACGCCGCCGGCCAGTCCGTCGGGCAGGCTCCCGAGCCTCAGCCCAACCGTGGCCGCCCCGATGTCGCGCGCGTCCGCTTGGGCGATGTCGGCGGGCAGCGGGCGCTCGGTCAAGGTGTAGCGCGTCTCGACGCGGGCGGGGTCGTAGTCGTCCAGGCTCGCCCCCAGCGAAACCAGGGGCTGGAGCGGGCCTCCGCCCCGCCACTCCGCCCAGCCCCGGACGCCCTCGCGCCGGGCGTAGTCGAAGTAGTCGTCGCCGTTGACGAGCGCCGGGAGGCTGTTGAGCGCGCCCTCGACGTAGTCCGAGCCCCCGATCTCGAAGGTCTCCCTCCGCACGCCGACTCCGACCCGCGCCTGGCTGCCGACGCGAACCGCCAGCGAGCCGTGCGCCGAGAACCGCTCGGCGGCCGTGAGGTAGGCGAGGTCGCCTCCGACGCTCACAGCCCCAACGATGGCCGACACGTCGCCGCCGACCCTCAGGCCCTCGGCGCGGTTGTAGACCAAGATCGGGTCGAGTCCGCCGAACCGCAGCCCACGCCGCGCCGGTCCCGACTGGCGGGGCGCGTCGGCGGAGGTGGAGACGCTGAAGAAGCGGGCGAGCGGGCCGGTCGGGCGGAGGGCGTCGGCGAGCGACTGCGTCGAGTCGATCTCGGCGAGCGCCCGCTCCTCCTCGGCCACGAGGGGTACGGCGCCGGCCGGCTCCAGGCCCCGGGCCAGCGCGACGGAGTCCACGGCGGTCTCGTCGCTGTCGTACAGCGAGTCGGGCACGGCCACGTTGACGGCGTAGTCGGTGAACCGGCTGCTGACGGCGAAGCCGAGGTCGGGGAACCGGAGCAGCGCGTTGCCCAGCTTGCCCTCGCCGGACATCCGGAAGTCGGCGGGGAGCCAGACCGACCGGCCGGCGACGGACAGCCCGAACGGCGAGAACTGCTGCTCCAGCGTCAGCTCGAACTGGTTGACGAGTGGGAACTGGACCGAGGCGCTGGGCCGGGCCGAGACCGACAGCAGCGCGTCCTCGCCCGTCTGCACCGCCAGCGTCCCCTCGAACCCGGGCTGCAACGGGTTCCGGGGCTGGAACGAGAGGTCGTAGACGCGCTGGCCGTCGATGGCGCGCGTGCCCTCGATGGCCCAGCGGTAGAACCGGGTCGAGCGGGGGTGGGTCGGCCCCATCAGGTCGAACCCGCCGAACTCGATCTCGTCGTCGTAGAAGTTGACGACCTGGTCGGCGGCCGAGAAGGCGTTGGCGGGGATCGCGTCCAGGTTGCCCGTCGTCCGCTTGCCGGTCACGACCTCCCTGAGCCCCCGGTCGCGGTCCCAGTACGCCGTCGTCTGTCCCTCGATCACGCCCACGACCTGGCCGTCGGCGCGGATGGTCTGGCGCGAGTACGCCTGGGCGCGCCAGGTCCGCAAGCCGCTTTGCCACTCCGCCTTGCGGTCGATGACGCGCTGGATGATCTCGTCGGCCGTCACGGACGCCGTCACGACGGCCTCGCCCAGCTCGGCTACGCTGGGCACGAGCGCCAGGTCCAGCCGACCGCCCTGGGGCACGCCGAACGCCGGTTGGTAGCCGATAAACCGGACGACGAGCGTGTCGGCGGAGCCGGCGGGGACCGCGATCTCGTAGTCGCCGGCGCGGTTGGTGATCGTGCCCCGGCTGGTGCCCAGCACCTGGACGGTCGCCGCGGGCAGCCCCTCGCCCGTCTCGGCGTCGGAGACGCGCCCCTGGACGACGGTCTGCGCCTCGGCGGCAGTGACCAGGAGCAGACCGACGAGGAGCGCGCGCATGGGGGCGTGGGGCATGGGGATCAGGAAGACGCGCCGACCTTGCGCGCGGTCACCGCCAGCGGGCGCAGGCCGGTCCCGGTCGCGCGCAGCTCGGCGCCGTCGTGGACCGGGCCGACGCCCTCGGGCGTGCCGGTGTAGATCAGGTCGCCGGGCTCGAGCGTGAACACGCTCGACAGGAACGACACGATGCGGGCGACCGAGAACACCATCCGGTCGGTCGTGCCCCGCTGGCGCTCGTCGCCGTCGACGGTGAGCGCGATCTCTAGGGCCTGGGGGTCGGGGATCTCGGCGGCGTCGGTGAGGGGCCCGAGCGGCGCGAAGGTGTCGAACCCCTTGGCGATGCTCCACGGCCCCTTTTTCGACTTGGCCTCGGCCTGGAGGTCCCGGGCGGTCAGGTCCAGACCGAAGGCGTAGGCGCCGACGTGGGCTAGGGCGTCGGCCTCGTCGATGTAGCGCCCGCCGGTCCCGACGACGGCCACCAGTTCGAGCTCGTGGTGCACGTCGTCCGACTGCCGAGGCAGCCGCACCTCGCCGCCGTCGGCGACCAGCGCCGTCGTGGGCTTGAGGAACACGACGGGCTCGGCGTCGGACACGTCGCCCATTTCAGCGACGTGGGCGGCGTAGTTGCGGCCGATGCACAGGATTTTGCCGGGCCGCACCTCGCGGCCGTCAGGGAGGGTGATCGTCATGGGCGGAGGCGGAGATGGGAGCCACAAGATCCGCCCAGCCAAGCGTTCGCAGGGACGCAATCCACTGTGCCCGCCCGCCGAGCCCCGCGCTGGCGCACGGCCTCCGCCAGCGCGGCGACGCCGGCGGACGGGTTAGGCCGCGAACAGGTACGGCTTCCACGCCTCCTCCCCCTTCCCGATCAGGTCCCGCATGTGCATCACGTGGCTCGGGCGGAACGGCCGGCGCGGCAGCGGCATCCCGGCCTCGTCGGGCGTCCGGTTCCCCTTTCGGTTGTTGCACGGCGTGCACGCCGCCACCAGGTTGTCCCAGGCGTCGCGGCCGCCCCGCGACTTCGGGAGCACGTGGTCAATGGTCAGCGACTCCGACGCGCCGCAGTAGACGCAGCGGTGGTCGTCGCGGCGGATGATGTTGCGCCGGGTCAGGAGCACCTTCCGGTACGGCACGCGGACGTAGCGCCTCAGCCGGACCACGCTCGGCCACGGGAACGACTCCCGCACCGACCGCAGCCGTTTGTCCTCCCGGGCCTCGACCAGCACGGCCTTGTCGAGCCACACCAGCCCGACGGCGCGCTCGACGCTGCACACCGAGAGCGCCTGGTAGTCCGCGTTGAGGACCAGGACGTGGCCGGAGAGCGTGCTCACGAGCGTCCCGCGGGGCGGGGGCCGGAGGGGACGAGTCGGGTCGGGGTTGGGAAGGCGTCGGCGGGCTCGGGTCCGGCACCGTCGCCGGACACCTCCAAGATACGAAGAGCCCCCCGGCCGCATCGCGCGGCCGGGGGGCACAAACCAGGATCCGGGGGGACCGGGTTAGTTGCAGTTCGACGCTGCGGCGCGGCGCCAGGTCTGCGAGCGGCCCAGGGCGCGGATGCCGATGTAGCCGCGGAGGTACAAGCGGTCGTTGTTGCCCGAGACCAAGTTCATCACCGCGTTGTAGGTCCGGCCCGACTTCGGGTCGATGATGCTGCCGTCCTTGTAGCGGCTGCCGTCACGCGTGAAGCCGCTCATGATGCGCTCGTTGCGGAGCACGCGGTTGTTGTAACGGTCCGCGCAGTCCGTGCACCGGCCGCCGTCGGTCGTCAGGCGCACGATGTCGCCGACCAGGGTGTTGCCGCTCTGGTAGACCTTGACGTACGACTTCACCGAGCCGTCCTCGTCGTCGATGGTCTGCCAGCAGCCGACGGGCGTCGACTGGGCGATGGCCGGGGCGGCGGCGGCGAACATGAAGAAGGCGGCGAACGCCAAGGAGAGGATGCGGGACATCGGGTGCGGGGTTTGGGGAGGGAGTGCCGGGGGGGCACGCAGGAGACTTCCAAGAGGCGTGCCAAGAACGGGCTCGTCTGGCCCGCCGTCAACGGGGTGCGGAAGCGCTTCAGTGTACACTGTTCACCTGTCTTGCGGCAAGCTGGCGACGCATTTCAGCCCGGCGCGAGGACGGCCTGCACGCGCTCCGGGGCCCCGGCCACGACCGACGCGGTGGCGTCGGGCGCGACTCGGGTGACGTCGGAAAGCGGGTTTGGCCGTCCGCAACCCGGCCTTCGGGCGCTGGAGCGGTGCAGTCGGTTCCCAGCGGCGACGGTCGCCTGAGAAGCCCTGCCGGCGTGCCCCTCGTCCAGCCAGCCCGTTCCACCCCGAAGTGCCCTCCGTCGGGCGGCCTGGCGTGCGCCGCCAGTGCCAAGACGGGGGCGGCACAGCGTTCGTCGGGCGCAAAAGAAAATGGCGTCTCGTGACCGACACCCCAGCGACTGCCCTCGTCCTGCCCAACCGAGACGCCAAGCCGTACAGGATCGTGATCACCGTCGCTGCCGGAGCCTGGGCGCCTTGGGCCCCGTCGGCCGTCCGTCTTGGAGGTCCCCGCCCGGGCACGGCGGCCGGGGCCCGCTTCGTTGTCGCGCCTCCCGGTGCGATCTTCGGTCATGCGCGTCCTGCCCCTCCTCCTTGCCCTGCTGGCGGCCTCCGCCCACGCCCAGCCCGACGACGCGACGCGCGCACGGTCGGAGGGGGAGTTCATCCGCGCCCTGACCGCCCAGGCGCTCGACGACGACTCGACGGCGGCCCGGGTGCTGGACGGCCTGCTGGAGTCCGGGCCGGACGCCACGCTGCTGCTGGTCCGCTCCCAGGTCTCCGCCGACCCCGCCCAGGCGGCCTACTTCGCCCAGCTGGCCGCCGACGCCGCGCCGGGCCGCGCCGACGTCCAGCTCGGCCTTGCCCAGGCGCTCCGCGGGGCCGGCCAGACCGGCCCCGCCGCCGACGCCCTGGAGACGGCACGCCGGCTGGCGCCCGCCGACCTCGACGTGCTGCTGGCGACCGTGGAGCTGGCGGCCCAACGCGGCGACGACCAAGCGGAAGAGCGGGCGCTCCAAGACCTGGTCCGCCTAGGCGACACCGTCGCGGCCCGGCTTCGGTTGTCCGCGCTCGCCGAAGCCCGAGGCGACGCCGACCAGGCGTTGGTCCAAGCCCGGGCTGCCGCTCGGCTCGACCCCGGCGAGCCCGCCGTCCGTCGGCGACTGGCGGCGCTCGTCGCCAGCGACGCCGGGCCGGTGGCCACGCCGGCCGCGTCCGCCAGCGCGAGCGACGTCGACGCGCTGCTGGACCAGGTCGACCAAAACCCGCGCGACCTAGCGGCCTGGGTCCGGGTGCTCGACGCCCTCGCCCAGGCCTCCGACCCGCGCGCGGCCGAGACCGCCGACGACGCGATGCTGCTGTTCTCGTCCGTGCCCGCCATCGTCGCCAGCGCGGCCGAGGCCTACGCCGCCGCCGGCCAGCCCGGCGACGCCCGCGACGCCGCCCAGCGCGGCCTGGACGCCCTCGACCGACTGGCGGACGCCGTGGACGGCGCCGGCGCGCTGCGCGCTCGCCTGGCCGCGGTCCTGTCCCGGTAGCCTCTCCGCTCCAGAAACCCCCTCCGCCTGTGCACGTCCGCCTGCTCGTCCTGCTGTCCTTGGTCTTGGCCGGCTGCTTGCCGCGCGGGCCGCTCGTCCAGGACGCCCCCGACGGGCAGGCGACGGGCTACCCGAACCACTCCGTCGACCAGATCATCGGCTCGGTCGCGCAGTCGGTCGCACCTGTGATGTCGGTCGCGGCCGACGGCGACCTGTCCTACACCTCGCCCCAAGAGAGCCAGTCGCTGACCTTCAGCCTGCGGTCCCGGCTCCGCGACAGCACGGCGGTCGTGCTCCGTGGCTTCGGCATCGTGGGCGGGCGGGCGTTGGTGACCCGGGATTCCGTGTTCGTCATCAACCGCTTGAGCGACCAGTTCCTGCTCGGCCCGCTGAGCGCCGCCGACGCCGTCGTACCCGGCGCGAGCCAGGACGGCCGGATCGCCCGGGCCGCCCTGGGCCTGCTCGTCCCCGAGCGCGGGGTCGACTGGACGCTGGCGTCGGCCGACGGGCTCTACACCCTGACCGGCCGGCTGGCGGGCGGCGGCGGCAGCCGCTCGTACACCGTCGACCCGGCCATCTGGCGCGTCACGCGCGTCGTCGAGTTCGGCCGCGACGGGCGCCAGGCCGGGCTGCAGACGGCCGGGTCGTTCGACGTGGTCGACGGCGTGGTCCTGCCGCGCGAGGTGCGGCTGGAGGGGCTCAGCACGACCCTGAGCCTGTCCCACCGCCGGCTCGTCGTCAACCCCGACGACCTCAGGATCCGGTTCGAGCGGCCCCAAGGCTACGAAGTGATCGAGGTCCAGTAGGCGCCGGGCTTTACCTTCCCTCCGGCCCGCCGACACCTCTCCCCATGCGCCGCATCGCCTTCCTCGTCGTCTTGGTCGCCAGCTCGGCCGTGGCCCAGGACCGGGCCACGACGCAGCGTCGGCTCAACGGGCTCCAGCAGCAGATCGCGAGCGTCGAACGCCAGGTGCGGCAGACGCGAGGCCAGGAGGCGACGGCGCTCCAGGCGCTGGACGGCATGACGGCGGAGATCCAGCTGCGCGAGCAGCTGGTGTCGGGCTACCGGACCCAGGTCGGGACCATCCAGGGCGAGACCCGGACGCTCCGGCGCTCGATCGAGCGGCTGGAGTCCGAGATCGACCAGGCCAAGGAGTCCTACCGGCACCGCGCGAGGCACGCCTACATGCACGGCCGGCGCAACAGCCTGGCGCTGATCCTGGCCGCGGGCTCGGTGAACCAGATGATCGTCCGCGCCCGCTACCTCCAGCAGTTCGCCAGCCGCCGCCGGGGCCAGGTGGACCGCATCGCGCAGAAGACGGGCGAGCTCCAGGGTCGGGAGCGCGAGGTGCGCTCGTCGCTGGAGGAGACGCAGCGGCTGCTCCAGCAAGGCCAGGCGCAGCGGCAGCAGCTGGCCGAGACCCGGCGCGAGCGGGAGTCGCTGGTGGCCGACTTGCGCAGCCGCCGGGGCCGCCTGGAGCGCGACCTCCAGCAGCGCCGCACGGACGCGCAGCAGCTGTCGAGCCTGGTCCAGGACCTGGTCGCCCAGGAGCGCCGCCGCGCCGAGCAGGAGCGCCAGGAGCGCGAGGCCGCCGCCCGCGCCGTCGCCCAGGCGGAGGCGGCGCGGCAAGCTGAGGTCGCGCGCGCCGCCGAGGCCCAGCGCCGCGCCGACCGCGCCGCACGCGAGGCCCGAGACATCGCACGGCGCCGCACGACGCCCGAGCCCCGCCAGCCCGACCCGGCGCCCGCCGCGCCCCCGGCCGCGGCTCCACCCCAGACGGCCCCGCCCGTCGCGCGCCCTGAGGCTCCGCCAGCGGCGGAGAACGTGGCGGTCGCCCCGGCGCCGGCGCCTGAGAGGAGGCCCACGCCGCGCGCCGAGGCGCCCCGCCCTACGCCCGCGCCTGCCGCCGCGCGACCTGCGGCGCCAGCCCCAGCTGTCGACCGAACGGTGGACTTGACGGGCTCCTTTCGCCAGAACCGGGGCCGCCTGCCCTGGCCCGTCGACGGGACCGTGACTGGCCGCTTCGGCACCCGGACGGACCCGGTCTACAACACCCAGATCCGCTCGGACGGCATCGACGTGACGGTGCAGGCGGGCGCGCCGGCGCGGGCCGTGTTCGAGGGCGTCGTCCAGCGCGTCGGCACGATCCCGACCTACGGCACCTACATCATGGTTACGCACGGCGAGTACGTGACGCTGTACGGCAACCTGTCCCAGGTGGTCGTGGGCCAGGGCCAGCGCGTCCGCGCGGGGCAGGTCGTCGGCCGCGCTGGGACGGAGAGCCAGCGGCGCGGGGCGCAGCTGTTCTTCGCGCTCTACCAAGACGGGTCCGCGGTCGACCCGACGCGCTGGCTGCGCGGGCGGTAGCGCGCGGAGTTGGGCTGCTGAGGGCGTCTCGGTGCTCGCCCCTCTCGGCAGAGGCCCACGGCTTCGCCCCGGGACCTTGCGTTTTCCTTTGCTGCGAAGAGCCTCAGGGGCAGCCCGCCAGTCCGACTTAGCCGACGGGCTCCGGCTGAGGCAGGCGGACCACGACGGCGCTCCCGTCCCGGAGTCTTCTCGATGTCCAGCGCCCCGCCCCGGTCCCGGACGACGCGCAACGCGCGCGCCAGCCCGCTGGTCCGCCGACCGATCCGCTGGCGGAAGGCGGACGAGACCGGGGCCTCCCCGTCGCTGGCGACGCGAACGACCGTGGCGCCGTCCTCGTCAGCGACCGTTACGTCCAAGCGGCTGGGCGCGGAGACGCGCAAGACGTGGCCGACGAGGTTGGTTGCCACCTCGACGATGTCCTGCTTGGCCTCTCGCCCGAGCTCCGTCGGCGCGCGCGACCAGTCGGAGCCGATGGCGACCTGGGGCGCGGCGCGGCGGAACCGGCGGACCGTCGCGTCCAGCGACCGCGCCAGCCCCAGCCGGCCCGCGGCTCGGGGCTGGAGGCGGAGCAGGGCGTCGTGCAGCCCCATCTCGATGTCGCCGACGCGCTGGCGGACGCGGTCGACGACCTCGCCGTCGCCGCCGATGAGGTCGATGTCGCGGCCCACCTCGGCGACGCGCTGGATCGGGCCGTCGTGCAGGTCGTCGGCCACCAGCGTCCGCTCCTGGCGGTGCCGCCGCGACGCGCGCGCCAGCAGCAGCAGCACCCCGCCGGCCGCGCCCAGCGCCAGCAGCAGCACAGCGAAGGCGCGGACCGGCGCCCGCTGCCACCACGCCGGCTCGACGACCAGCATGAGCACGGCGGGCGACTCGTTGAACGTGCCGTCGGCGTTGGAGCCGACCACCTCCAGGCGGTAGGCGCCCGGACCGAGCGCGGTGTAGGTCGCCGTCGGGCGCTCGCCCGTCGTCTCGCGCCAGCCGTCGTCGACGCCCACCAGCCGGTAGCGGTAGCGCAGCGCGCGCGGCGCGGTGTAGTCGAGGGCGGCGAACTGGACCGACAGGAAGTTCTGGTCGTGCCGGAACCGGAGCGTGTCGCCGTCGAGCGGGCGCCCGGGCTGGGCCTCGTCGCGGACGCGGACCTGGGTGAACGCGACGGGCGGCCGGTACGCGGCGACGCCGACGCCGCCGGGGTCGATCCGGCTCAGGCCGTTGGGCCCGCCGAACCACAGCTCGCCGCTTGTCGGGCTGCGGTAGAACGCCATCAGGTCGAAGGCGTCCGCCTGGAGCCCGTGCGCCTGGTTGTAGACCGCGACGGCGCCGCTGGCGGGCTCCACGCGCGCCAGGCCCCGGCTGGTGGTGGCCCAGACCCGGCCGTCGCCGTCCGCCAAGACGCCGTAGACCAGGTCGCTGGGCAGGCCGTCCTCGGTCGTGAACCGCGTGACCTCCCCGGACCCTGGGCTGTAGCGCACCAGGCCGGCGCCGACGGTCCCGATCCACAGGTCGCCGGGCGTCGCGGCGCTCTCCGCGACCGACCAGACCGGGGTCTCCTCCCCCAAGTCGACGGCGCCGAAGCGGAAGGCCCGGTCCGACTCGCTGCGCCGGAGCTCCGCTAGCCCGGCGTCGGTGCCCACCCACGTCCGCCCGGCGCTGTCCTGGAAGAACCGGTTGACCGAGGGGTGCGGCAGCGTCGAGTCCCCCAGCGCCGGCCGGACGCCCTCCCACCGGCCGCTGTCGGGGTCGCGGACGGCCAGCCCCTCCCCCGTCGTCCCCACCCACAGCCGCCCGTCCGGGTCCTCGAAGACGTGGCGGACGCCGAAGCCGCGCGGCGTGCCGTCGTCGGCGACCATGCCGAGCGCGCGGCTGGCGTCGAGTTCCAGGCGGTACCGCCCGGTCCGGCGGTCGAGCCGGTGCAGGCCGTTGCGCTTCCCGCCGACCCACAGCGTCCCGTCGGAGCCCTCCAGCACCTGCCACCACGCGTCCTGGTAGGGCCCCGGCGCGGGCGCCCAGGCCGGCGGCCCCGGCTCCTGCTGGTCGGGCACCCAGAACGTCTCGAACAAGCCCGACTCGGGGTCGAGCCGGTTCAAGCCGTCGTTGGTGGCGACCCACAGCCCGCCGTCGCGGCCCTCGGTCATGCCGTTGACGCGGTCGTCGGAGATCTCGCCCTGGCGCCCGCTGAACCGGCGGTAGACCGTGAACGGGCGGACGGGCATCCGCCAGACGGCCAGACCGCGCGCGGTCCCGACCCAGGCCGCGCCCTGGCGGTCGATCAAGAGCGCCTGGACGCGCTCGGCCGGGATGCTGCTCGGGTCGCCCGGGACCGGCGACAGCCACCGCCAGTCGCCCGTCTCCAGGCCGACGGCGAGGACGCCGTCGCTGGCCGTCGTCAGCCAGGCCTCGCGGCCTTCCACGGCCAGGCGACCCCCTTCGGTCGCGCCGAACGTGGGGAGGTTGTCGGCGATCAGGGCGAACCGGTCCTGGGTCCAGCGCCGGAGTTGGGGCGCCCCGCCGCCCCGAGCTTGGCCGTAGGCGAGCAGCCGCCCCTCGGCGTCGGTCCCGATCATGTGGGGCTCGAAGCCGCGCAGAGCGATGGCTCGGCAGTCGCGCTCTCCGGGCGCCGCGTCGCCGTCGATCCGGCACGCGCCGGCGCCCATGGGGCCCAGCACCCAGGCCGAGCCGTCTGGCAGGCCGGCCATCGCCCACGCCCGGGGACCGCCGGCGTCCGCCCACGGCAAGGCGATGCTCTCGGTCCGGCCCGTCGCCGGCGCCAGTCGGCAGACGCCCAAGCTGCGGGAGCCGTACAGCACGAGGCCGCCGGCGTCCTCGGCCAGCCACGTGACGGCGCCGGCGCACGGGCCGCTCTCGGGCGACACCCGCGTCATCCGGTCCGTGCGGACGTCGTGACGCGCCAGGCCCCGGTCCGTCCCCACCCAAACGGTCCCGTCTCGGCTTGCCAGCAACGACTGGACGGTGTTGGACGGCAGCGACCGGTCGTCGCCGGGGCGGCGGCGGAGCACGGTGACGCTCAGGCCGTCGAAGCGCGCCAGGCCGTCCGCCGTGCCGATCCAGACCAGCCCGTCGCGGTCCTGGGCCAGCGCCTGCACCTCGGGGTGCGGGAGCTCGATGCTGAGCCGGTTGAACCGCACGTCGGGCGGGCCGTCCTGTGCCGCCAGCGGCGCCGCGACGCAGAGGCCAAGGAGAGCGAGGAACCGGAGGGCCACGGAGCGAGCGAGAGACGCCCCGAACCTACGCCGAGCCCGCGTCCTGAGAATCCAGCCGCAGCGCCGCCGAGTTGACGCAGTACCGCAGCCCGCCGCGGTCGCGCGGTCCGTCGTCGAACAGGTGACCGAGGTGGCCGCCGCAGCTTGAGCAGACGGCCTCGATCCGTCGCATCCCGTGGCTCCGGTCGTCGCGCAAGCGCACGTGGTCGCCGACGGCCTCGGTGAAGCTGGGCCACCCGCTCTTGCTCTCGAACTTGTCGCCGCTCTCGAACAGCGCGGCGTCGCACCCGGCGCAGCGGTAGACGCCGTCGCGCGCTTCGTCGTGGTAGGCCCCGGTGAACGCGCGCTCGGTCCCGCCCTCGCGGAGGACCCGGTACTGCTCGGGCGTGAGCCGCTGGCGCCAGTCGTCGTCGGTCATGGTCGTGTATGAGTCCACCCGCCCGTCGGACTGGCGGGACGTCTAGCCGATGATGGTGAGCACCAAGCCTGCGACCGCCAGCAGCACCCCCAGGACGCCGAGCGTGGTCCGCAGCGATTTCCGGGCCGGCGGGGCGAACCCCATCGCGCCGACGGCGAGCAGGCCGCCACCGAGCAGGAGTTCTCCCAGACCGCTATTCGGGAGGTCACGGAGGCCGAGCACGACCTGGAAGCCGCCGAGCAGTAAGAGCGCCACGCTCAATCCCTTGTTGACTCGGCTATTCGCAGCAGTGCTCGTGTCTACCGGACGCGCGGGGGGAGCGGGGTCACGCTCTCGCGGAGGCTTCGACGGGCGGCGGCGCGGGGCGGGCGCAGCCGGCGGGGCGGCGGCCGGCTCCGGGGCGGAGGCCTCGGGCTCCACGACGGCGGGCTCGGCGGGGCCTCGTCGGCGGGCTCCGCCAGCTCGGCGGTGGCCGGTGCCGCGGCGGCTGGCTCGGGCTCTACCGGAGCCGGGTCGACCGGCGGCGGACTGGCGGTCTCGTCGAACGCGGCCTCATCAGGCACGACCTCGTCGGAGGCGACGGCATCGGAAGGCTCCTCGGGGGCGGCGTCTGCGCGCGCCTCCTGCTGGAGGCGGGCCTGCTCGCGGCGCTCGCGCTCCTGCTGCTCCGCGTCGTCTTGGGTGAGCGAGTACCGCAAGAGGGCCGCGATGCCCCCGACCTCGGTGAGCCCCGGGAACGGATCGGCAAAGTCCACCTCGGCGCCGGACCGCAACGCCTGCTCGGTGATGGCCTCCACGAGGTCTACGCGGAACACGTCGGACGAGCCGCACACGCCGCACGTGCGGGGCGTGCCGTGGACCACGATCTCGCAGTCGCGGCACTTGGTGCCTGGGAACGACGCCTCCCGGTCCACCAGGACCGCCTCGGCGCGGTGGCCCCGGACGGCCTCCGTCACCGACGTCGCCCCGAAGGCGACCAGCCCCGGCCCCATCCCCTGCTCGCGGATCTGGTGCCACAGCTCCTGCTCGGCCTGGCGCTCCCCCTGCTCGGCGACGTGGGCGGCGGCCTCCAGCGCCTGGCCCTCGGTCGCGTTCCCGTCCAGCGAGTCGGTTCCCACCAGCCGGTCGCGCAGGTCCGTGCGCAGCGCGGCCTTGACGGCGCGGACGGGCTCGTCGGAGCCCACGATCACCAACCGGTCGAACGTCGCCTGGCCCGAGAGCTCCGCCAGCCCGGCGGCGACCTCGGTCGCGTACGCCTCGATCTGCTTGTCGCGGCGGCGGGCGTAGCGCTTCTGGCTCCAGCCGCCCTTCTTGACGCTGTTCTTGACGTCGCCACGCAGGCTGCGGGTCTGGTGGACGTCGTCGGCGCGGACCAGGAAGACCTGGGCGCTCGTGTTGTCGACCACGGCGACCGCGTAGGGCTCCTGCTCGTCGAGGAGCTCGTAGGCGGGCCGCACGTAGGGCGCGTCGCCCATCCACACGCGTGTGCCCACCTTCGCGGGCAACGTGTACGCCTGGCCCAGGTCGGCCGCCCAGCTGGCGTACATCGCCACCGCCCCGCCGTCGGGCGCCTGGGTCTCGGCGTCGAGCTGGCGGATGATGGCCAGGCTCTCCGCGAAGTGCTCGGCCTCGGCCGGCTGGTCCGCCAGCAACGCGCGGATCCGAGCCAGCGCGGGCTCGGCCGTCGACAGGTCGTCGCCGTGGTCGAGGTAGACGGTCAGGAAGGCCCGCTCGGGGCCGCCCAGGCCGACGAGGTCGCGGAGGGTGGCGTCGTCGATCACACGGTTTGCGGAGGTGGGGGCTGCGCCTACGGCTCAGGCCGCGCCGGGCTCCGGGCCCCACGCTGCGGAGGCGTTCCCTGACCAGCCCGCACGCGCCGACGCGGTCCGCCAGCGGGTCAGGCAAAATGAGAGCGGCGGCCCCGAGAGGCCGCCGCTCCATCTTTCACCGGCGAGGAGGGTTACTCCTTGTCGGTCGCGTCGTCGTCCGGTCGCCGCGTCGAGGTCGCCCTCGATCGTGACGGAGGCGCTGTCCAGCTCGCGCGCTCGGTCGGTCTCGTCGGCGTCGTCGCCCGAGAGCGCCTCCTCGACGACCTGGCCGGCCGGCTTCGAGAGCACGTCCGGGGTCTTGACGTCGTCGGTGGAGTCGACGCCCGCGCCTTCGTAGTTGGCGCCCGTCGAGACCTCCGTCGTCGGCGTCTCCTCCCCGATGGCCGTGTCGACGGCCGAGGCGAGCGAGCCCTCCTCCGGCACCGACGGCGACTTGAAGGCCGCCTGCGTCGACGAGGCCGGCGGGACGTTGCCCGTCTCCTCGACGCGCTGGCGGGTCTCTTCCGAGGAGCCGCGCGGGATGTCGGTCGCTTGCTGCGACGACGTGCCCGCGCCCACCTTGCCTGCGACGTCGGTGTTGGCCTGGCCCGTCGTCACCGGCGGCTCGTTCGTGTCCTCGTCGGACACGGCGTTCGCCTCGGCGTCGGCCATCTGCTGGCGCAGAGCCGCCAGCCCGGAGAGCTCGCCGAGCGTGGCGGGGCCGCTCTGGTTGCGGCCGTAGCTCTCGACCTGCTTCCGCTCCTGCTTGTACTCCTTCTGCTTGGCCTCGCGCTCCTGGAAGCGCTCGGTCCGCTCGGCGGCGCGCGCCTTGGCGGTCTCCGACATCACCAGCTCGCGGTCGTCGCGGTCCATCCGGATCGTCTGGAGCTCCAGCTCGTCGCCGATCTGGTAGGCGTCCATCGGGCGGCCCGGGCGCTGCAGGTGGCTGGCCGGGACGAAGGCCTCGACCTCCAGCGGCAAGTCCACCACCAGCCCGCCGTCGTTGATCTCGGAGACCGTGCCGACGGCGTCGGAGCCCTCGGCGTAGACCTCCGCGACCTTCGACCACGGGTCGGTCGAGACCTGCTTGTGGCCGAGCGAGATCCGGCGCTGCGCGATGTCGATGTCGAGGACGATCACGTCGAGCTCCATGCCCTTCTTGACCACCTCGGACGGGTGCTTGACGCGGCGCGTCCACGACAGGTCCGAGACGTGGACCAGGCCGTCGATGCCCTGCTCGATCTCGACGAAGGCGCCGAAGGTCGTGATGTTGCGGACCTTGCCGCGAGTGATCGTGCCGACGGGGAACCGCTCCAGGAGCCCCTCCCACGGGTCGGGCTCGAGCTGCTTCATGCCGAGCGAGATCTTTTTGGTGTCCTCGTCCACCTTGAGCACCTTGACGTTGACGTCTTGGCCCAGCTGCACGCGCTGCGTGGGGTGCTTGACGTGCTCGGTCCAGGACATCTCGGAGATGTGGACCAGCCCCTCGATGCCGGGCTCGATCTCGACGAAGGCGCCGTAGTCCGTGATGGAGACCACGCGGCCGTCGAGCTGCATGCCCTCGACCAGCCGCTCGGCGAGGTCGTCCCACGGGTGCTTCTGGAGCTGCTTGTAGCCCAGCGAGATCCGCTGGCGCTCCTTGTCGTAGTCCAGGACGACGACGTTGAGCTTCTGGTCCAGCTCCAGCACCTCCGACGGGTGGCCGACGCGGCCCCACGACAAGTCGGTGATGTGCAAGAGTCCGTCCACGCCGCCGAGGTCGACGAAGGCGCCGAAGTTGACGATGTTCTTGACCTGGCCCTCCAGGATCTGCCCGACTTCGAGCGAGTCCAGGATGTGCGTCCGCTGCGCCTGCAGGTCCTTCTCGATCAGCGCCTTGTGGCTGATCACGACGTTCCCGTTGCCGGGGTTCGTCTTGACCACCTTGAACTCCATCGTCTTGCCGATGTAGACGTCGAAGTCGCGCACGGGGCGGACGTCGACCTGGCTGCCGGGCAGGAAGGCCTCGGAACCCAGGAGGTTCACGATCATGCCGCCCTTGATCCGCTTGACGATCTCGCCCTCGATGACGGCGCCGGTGTCGAGCGCCTGGTCGATGATGTTCCAGCGGAGCTTGTCGATGGCCATCGCGTAGCTCAGCGTGAGCTGGCCGCGGCGGTCCTCCAGGCGCTCGACGTAGACGTCGATCTTGTCGCCGATCTCGGGGTCGGCGCCGAACTCGTTCTTGGCGACGACGCCGTCGCTCTTGAAGCCGATGTCGACGACGACCTCCTTGTCGGTCAGGCTGACGACGGTGCCGGTCACGATCTGGTCGGCCTCGACCTCGCTGAGCGAGCGGGAGTACAGGTCGGTCATCTCGTCGGGCGCCTGCCCGCGGTCCATGACCTGGCTGCTGGCGCCGATGCCGGAGACGCCGGCGTTCTGCTCGTCGACCTCGTTGAGCTCGTCGATCGAGATCGTCCGGCCCAGGTTCTTGCCGGTGTAACCGAGCGAGGCGGCCGTCGAGGCGCCGTCGCCCGAGGGCGCGTCGATGTCGAGCGCGTCGGCGAGGGCCGGCGCGCGCTCGGCCACGGCGTCGGCGACCGCGCCGACGGCGTCCGAAGCCGCGTGCTGCACGGTGCCGGCGACCTTCTTCGCGACGTCGCCCGCGGCCTCGACCACGTCTTCGGCGGCGTGCTGGACGGCGTCGATGGCGTCCTCGGCGGCGTGCTTGACGCGGTCGAGGAGAGATTCGTCGCCCGAGTCGGCGTCCGCGCTGGCGTCGCCAGTGGGAGCGTCGTCGGCGGCCGGGGTGTTCGAGACCGAGGCGGACCCGGTGGGGTCGATGGCCTTGGGCTCGGGGGCGCCGTTGGACCCGTCGCCGGCGGCGGCGGGGGTGTCGGTCGCGGGGGCGCCGTCGTTGGGCGCGTCTTGCGTGTTGTCTGCCATAAAGGAGAGAGTCGGCGTCCGTCCGCCCAGCAGGGCGAGAGGTGGGGACGGATGCCGTAGGGGTTTAGAGTCGGAAGAACGACCGGGCCGCCTCCTCTCAGGGGCGCCGCCAGTCGGAAGCGGGAGTTAGCCGGCGGAGACGTCTCGGACGGCGTCCAGGACGTGCTCGACCTGCTGGTCGATGGTGAGCGCGGTCGTGTCGAGCACGACCGCGTCGTCGGCGGCCACGAGAGGCGCGAGGTCGCGGCTCTGGTCGCGGCGGTCGCGCTCGGCGAGGTCCGCGCGAACGGTGTCCAACGCCGGGCCGGGCCCGTCGGATCCGCCCTGGGCGAGCCGCCGGGCGGCTCGGGCGTCGAGGTCGGCCACGAGAAAGAACTTGACCTCGGCGCGGGGGAAGACCACCGTGCCGATGTCGCGCCCCTCGACCACCACGTCGCGGCCGTCGGCGGCGCGGCGCTGCAGCGCGACCATGGCCTCGCGGACGGGGCCCAGGGCGCTGGCGCGCGACGCGTCGAGGGCCGCCTCCGGCGTCCGGATCCGGTCGGTCACGTCGGCCTCGTTGAGGGTGACGTGGACCGCGTCCGGGGCCGGCTGGAGGCGGACGTCGAGCCCGGGGACGAGGGCGCGGGCGGCGGCGTCGGTGAACGGGAGGCCCTGCTCGCGGAAGGCGAGCCCGACGGCGCGGTACATGGCGCCGGTGTCGAGGTAGAGCCACCCGAGCCGGTCGGCCACCGCGCGCGCCGTCGTGCTTTTCCCGGACCCGGCGGGTCCGTCGATCGCGACAATCACAATGCGGTGCTCAGGGGAGCACGCGAGTATAGCCCCCCGCTCCCCCGAGACCGGCGACGACGCCGTGAGGAAGCGGTGAGGGCTACTGGCGGACGCCGGCGACAATTCAGACATTGCCCCTCCCCTCGCCAACGGCCTCCATGCGCGCAATCCTCGCCCTCGCCCTGATCGCGTTCGGATGCGGCACCGAGCCTCCGCCCGACGGCTCCCTGCCGCCCGCCGACGCCGCCAGCGCGCCGCTGGCGCTCTCGGAGGTCCCGTCGTTCGACCTGAACGGGCGCGGGGGGTGGACCGGTTCGCGGCCCCCGCGTCCGACCGCCGAGTCCCGGCAGCAGCTGATGCAGGACATGGTGGCATCGATGCGTCTCGCTCTCCGACATGAGCTCCCGGATGATCGAGGCGGCCGACTGGCGGGAAGCAGAACGAGTCGCGGACCAGGTCCTCCCCCAGCTGCCCGAGTCCACGCGGGTCTCGGCCGAACGCGAGGTCGCGGAGCTTCTGGTCCGTCGCATCGTCGCCCTCCCCGACGCTCTCGATCGACGACGTCGACGCGCTTGGAGGATACACGCGGGAGATGGTCCGGCTGGGAAGCGCCGAAGGCGACGACCTCTTGCGTGCGCTGATCCGTCTGGACGGGCACTGGGACGACGACATGCGCGCACGAACCGCGAGGAGCGCGGCCCAGCGCCTCGGCGCGGCCTTCACCAGCCAGGCGCAGTGCGTCGGCTGCACGGTCGAGGAAGCGCTGGCGGGCATGCTGCCCCAGCAGCGCCAGTCGCTCGACCCGCTGCTCTACGAGATCCAGACGGTCCACCGCGAGCTGATGCGGATCGCCCGCGTCGGCTCCGGCCTGTCCTGAGGCGTCGGCGGCCCGCCGCCCTCGTGGGCCGGGCCGCCAGCGGGTCGCGACGACTAGCGCTGGGCCGTGAGCGCTTGGCCGGCCAGGCTCTCGGCGAGGTAGCGCGTCAACATGGTGAACAAGTGCATCCGCGTGTTGCCGCCGTAGATGCCGTGGTTGCGGCCGGGGTAGATCATGAGGTCGAACTGCTTGTTCTCGGCCTGGAGCGCGTCCACCATCGCCATCGTGTTCTGGACGTGGACGTTGTCGTCGGCGTCGCCGTGGACGATCAAGAGGTCCTGGGTGTCGGCGAGGTTGGCGGCGTAGGTCGTGGGGCTGCCCAGGTCGTAGCCCGTGGGGTTCTTCTGGGGCGTGGACAGGTAGCGCTCGGTGTAGATCGTGTCGTACTGGCGCCACGACGTGACGGGGGCGACGGCGACGCCGGTCTTGAAGGTCTGGGGCCCGTCGCCGTAGGTCATCGCCAGCAGCGAGAGGTAGCCGCCGTAGCTCCAGCCCCAGATCCCCATCCGGTCGGCGTCCACAAAGTCCATCGCGCCGAGGTGTTGGGCGGCGGCGATCTGGTCCTCGGCCTCCAGGATCCCCAGGCGGTTCTGGGTCACCGTCTTGAACGCCTTGCCGCGCCCGCCCGTCCCCCTATTGTCGACGCCGGCGACCAGGATGCCGTAGGTCTCGGCGAGGTAGTGGTGCCACAGCCGCTCGGTCCCGGCCCAGCGGTCGGTGACCTCCTGGCTCCCCGGCCCGCCGTAGGTGTGGACGAGCAAGGGGTACTGGCGGTCGGGGTCGAAGCCGCGGGGCTTGATGAGGTAGGCGTTGAGGTCGGTGCCGTCGGCACCGGGGACGGTCATGAACTCGGGGGCCGGCAGGTCGTAGGCCGCCAGCCGGTCGCGGAGCTCCTGGTTGTCCACCAAGGTCTTGACCTCCTCCCCGCTCGTCCGGTAGAGCGTCGTGGTCGGCGGCGCCGTCGCCGTCGAGTAGACGTCGGTGAAGTAGTCGAAGTCGCGGCTGAGGTCGACCGAGTGCCAGCCGGCGCCGCGCGTGACCTGCTCGGGCGCGCCGCCCGCCAGCGGGACGCGGTACAAGTGCCGCTGCATCGGGCCGGCGGCCGTCGTGGTCACCCAGACGTCGCCCTCGGCCTCGTCGACGCCGTGGAAGTCGGTGACGTCCCACTCGCCCGTGGTCACCTGGCGGACGTAGGTGCCGTCGTTGCGGTAGAGGTAGAGGTGCCCGTAGCCGTCGCGGTCGCTCCGCCAGACGAAGTGGTCGCCGTCGCCGAGGTAGGTGATGGTGCCCGTCGCGACGTCCGAGAAGCCGGTCTCGACCTCGATGTAGCTGTCGTTCTCCTCCTCCAGAACTTGGGTCACCTCCGTGCTGGCGGGGTCGCCGTAGAGGAGGTCGACGTGGTTCTGGTCGCGGTTGAGGCGGAGCATCCAGACGTCGCTCGTCCCGTCCGCGAGGGCGGGCGTCCAGCCCATGCCGGCGAGGTACTCGGTCTCGTCGCCGCCCTCGAACCAGGTGTCGGTGTCGAAAAAGCGCGTCGCGCCCGTCGCCACCTCGACCACGCCGACGCGGACCTCGGCGTTGGTCTCGCCGGCCTTGGGGTAGCGGAACGTGAACGAATCGGGGTACAGCGTCCGGTAGTCCTGCATCGTGAAGTCCCGCGTGCCGGACTCGTCGAGCTGGAAGAACGCGATGTAGCGGCCGTCGGGGCTCCAGCGGAAGCCGTCGCGCAGCCCGAACTCCTCCTCGTAGACCCAGTCGAAGGTCCCGTTGATGACGCCGCCCGGCGCGCCGTTCGTGGTCAGCTGGCGCTCGGCGCCGGTCGCGACGTCGACCACGAACAGGTTGCGGTCGCGGACGAAGGCGACGTGTTGGGCGGTGGGGTCGAACTTGGCGAACATCTGGAAGCCGTCGGCGCGGTCGGCGACCGGCGTGACGGTTCCGGCCTCGTTGTCGAGCACGTAGTAGTAGCCTTTGGTGTTGAGCCGCCAGACGCGCTCGGAATCGGTGTAGAGCAGCGTCCGGGAGCCGTCGGCGGAGGTGGCGTAGTCCTCGATCTGGACCAGGCCCTCGCCGTCGGCCTTGGCCAGCGTCGCGCCGTCGATCAGCGTCCGCTCCCGGTCGGTCGTGAGGTCGAGCTCGACCAGGTTCGTCGCGCCCGACTGGCGGTCGGCGTCGACGTAGAGCAGTCGAGCGCCGGACTCGGCCCACTGGCCGCCCTGGAAGCCGCGCGCGGAGAACTCGGGGCTGGCGAAGAGCAGCTCCAAGGTGAGCGCCTTGGCGTCACTGGGCGCGTCCGCTGCGCCGTCGGCCTCCGCCACCACGGGCGCCGGGGGCGTGACGGGGGCGTCCGCGACGGTCTGGCTGGTGGCGCAGCCGGCGCCCAGCACCAGCAAGAAGGCGAACGGGACGAGGCGGAAAGCGCGTGCGGTCATCGGGTCGGCGGCGGGGGTACGCCTCAACCTACGATCCGGGCGCGTCGATTCGTGCGCTGTCGGAGCCTGTGTCCGAGCGCGGAAGCGCCAGCGCGAACCGGCTCCCCTGCCCCGGTTCGCTCTCGACGGACAGGGTGCCGCCGTGCGCCTGGGCGACGGCCCGAGCGATGGCGAGCCCCAGGCCCGTCCCGGTCCCGCGCGTCCGGGCCCCCTCGCCGCGGTAGTACCGCTCGAAGACGGAGTCCAGCGCGTCGGCCGGGATCCCGACGCCGGAGTCCTCGACCGCCAGCTCGACGCGTTCGCGGTCGGCGCGAGCCGCCAGCCGGACGGTGCCGCCCGGCTCGGTGTGGTCGCGCGCGTTGTCGAGCAGGTTGGACAGCGCCCGTACCAGCCGTCCCCCGTCGGCCTGGACGGTCGGGAGGCCGGCGGGGAGGTCGAGGTCGAACGCCAGCCCGGCCTGCTCGAACGCGGAGGCGTGGCGGCCGGCGACGTCGCGGGCCAGCTCCCCGACCGGCACCGGGCCCAGGCGGAGGGCGCGGTCGGGGTGGTCGAGCACCGACAGCTCGAAGAGGTCGCTCACGAGCGCCGCGGCCCCGGCCACCTGGCGGCGCGCGGCGTCGAGGTCGGCGGCGAGATCGGCGTCCCTCCCGTCGGCGTGGTGGCGCTCGGCCTCATCCAACGTGGCGCTCAGCGCCGCCAGCGGCGTCCTTAAGTCGTGGCCGACGTTGGCGACCAGCTCGCGGCGCAGGCGGTCGGTCGCGCGCAGCGACTCGACGGACGCCTGGACGCGCTCGGCCATCTCGTTGACGGCGCGCGCCAGCCGGCCGAGCTCGTCGTGGCCGGCGGCGGGCAGGCGGCCGGAGTAGTTGCCTTGGCCCAGCCGCTCCACGCCCTGCGTCACCTCTCGGATGGGCCGCACCAGCCGGGCCGTGAACAGCGCGCCCAAGAGCAGCGCCAGCGCCACGGCCACGGCGACCGTCACGGCGGTCGAGAGCCAGAACGCGCGCCGCGTCCCCCGCTGCTCCTGGCGGATGGTCTCGGTGAGCGGGCGGACCAGCACGCCGCCCGCGGGCAGCCCGTCGGGCGCCAGGACCGGGGCCAGCCCCCACCCCGAGCCGTCCAGGTCGACGGCCACCCGGCCGTCGGCAAGCGCCCGCACGGCCTCCGATGGGACGTCCTCTATCGTCCCGCCGAAGCTGGCGACCGGCGCGCCGTCGGCGTCGAGGAACGCTAGGGGGTCGGGGAAGCGGGACCCGAGATCGACGCGCAGGCGGTCCCCCAGGTCGACGTCCCCGAACGGCCCGATCTCGGCCCGGCCCTCGATCTCCTCCGCGACCGCGTCCAGCCTCAGGCTCAGCGTGCCCGCGAGCAGCTCCTGGCTCCGGTCGCTGGCGAACACCCCGCTCAGCACGACCGCCAGCAGCGCCGTCGCGACCTGGGCGCCCACCAGCACGCCGGCGACCTTCCAGAACACCGTCCCGCCCCGCTGGCGGGTCGGCCGCGCCGGGTCGGACGGGCTCACGCCGGTGCGCCTGCGAACTTGTACCCCACGCCCCAGACCGTCCGGACGAACTGGGGGTCGCCGGCGTCGGCCTCGATCTTGGCGCGCAGCCGCTGGACGTGGCTGTCGATGGTGCGGTCGTAGCCCTCGTAGGTGATGCCCCAGATCTGCTGGAGCAGCTGGCTGCGCGTGAACGGGCGGTCGGGGTGGCGCGCGAGGAAGAGGAGCAGGTCGAACTCCCGGACGGTCAGGTGCGCCGCTTGCCCGTCGACGGTCACCTCGCGCCGCGCTGGGTCGACGCGCAGCCCGCCCGCCTCGATGGGCGCCTCGTCGTCCTTGCTCGGGCTGGCCGCCAGCTGCTCGCGGACGGCGCGGACGCGGCGCAGCGCGGCCCGGATGCGGGCCACGACCTCCTGGACGCTGAACGGCTTGGTGACGTAGTCGTCGGCGCCGACCTCCAGCCCGACGACGCGGTCGAGCTCGTCGGCCTTGGCCGTCAGCATCAGGATGTAGAGGAGGGGGTGCTCGGCGCGGAGCCGGCGGCAGACCTCGATGCCGTCGAGCCCGGGCAGCATCACGTCCAGCACGACCAAATCCGGCACGTCGGCCTGGACGGCGGCCAAGGCGCCGGGGCCCGTCGCGGCGGTCTCGACGGCGTACCCGGCCTCCCGGAGCCGCCGGGCCAACGTCGGGCGCAAATCGTCGTCGTCCTCGACGATCAGGATGGAGGAGTCGGTCATGGCGTGCAGTGGACGGGCCCAAAGCTAGGCCGCCCCTGGGCCGGCGACGGCGGCGTACGCAAGCGGGACGGAGTCGCCACGGTTCCGTGACATGACGCCCCGCCGCGGTGCGTTCTTGCCGACGATGCGCGCCGCCCTGCTCCTGCTCACGCTCGCCGCCAGCGCCCAGGCCCAGCCGACGGCGGCCTCGGTCGTGGACGCCTGGCGGGCCGGGTGGGCGCGCGCGGAACGGGGCGTGGTCGAGATGACCGAGCGGTCCACGCACGACTTCCAAGGCCCGCGCGGAGGGCGCGAGGTCGTCGCCGAGGCGACCGTTCGTTACGTCCCGGGCGAGCCGCCCCGCCGGGTCGTGCGCCGCGTCGAGGTCGGGGGCCGCGAGGTCGACCCCCGGCGCGGGCCGGACAGCGGTCGGCGGTTCCGCCGCGCGTTCGGGCCGGCCGGCCGG
This sequence comes from Rubricoccaceae bacterium, assembly GCA_963789285.1. Classification (GTDB taxonomy): domain Bacteria; phylum Bacteroidota; class Rhodothermia; order Rhodothermales; family Rubricoccaceae; genus Rubrivirga. Next base: position 126,541 of record CAWBJZ010000002.1, on the reverse strand, counting down.
TTCGTCACCCAGCCCCCCCCCTTGCCCGACCGGCTCCTCGTCGCCCAAGCCCGGGACCTGTCCGAGACGCGGTTCGAGAGCGCCGACGCCTGGCGCGTCACGCTCGGGACGGAGCCCGGCGCCTCGACGGCGTGGTTCACGCGGTCGGCCCGTGCGCCCCGGCTGCTGGCGATCCGCACGGAGCACGACGGGGGGAACGTGACGCGCGAGATCCGCTTCGTCCGCGTGGACGGCCTGGACCTGCCGGCCTCGGTCCGCGCGAGCGCGACGGTCCGCCAGCGGCGCCGGTTGCGGGACTACGTCGTGACGCTGGACGTGGCCTCGGGCTACTCGGCCCACGCCGTCCGCTAGCCCTACTTGTAGACCGAGTCGGCGTCGAAGACCGGCTCGCCCATGGTCTCCAGCGCCCCGTCCTCGACGCGGCGGTAGAAGCAGCTCCGGTGGCCGGTGTGGCAGGCGGCGTCGCCGACCTGGGTCACGCGGAAGAGCAGCGCGTCGCCGTCGCAGTCGACGAACGCCTGGACCACGTTCTGGACGTTGCCCGAGGTCTCGCCCTTGACCCACACCTTCTGCCGCGAGCGGCTCCAGTAGGTCATGACGCCGGTCTCCAACGTCTGGCGCAGCGTGTCGCGGTTCATGTAGGCCAGCATCAGGACGTCGCCGGTGGCGTCGTCTTGGGCGATGGCGGCGACCAGGCCGTCGTCGTTGAAGGTGGCGGCGTCGAGGAGCGGCTGGAGGTCCATGTGGGGGTCGTTCTGGTGAGGCCGGAAGGTCCCGCCAGCCGGCCCGCGGCGGCGAGGAAAACCGGGGAAGGCGGAGCCCGGCGGCGCGGCGGCCGTAGCCTAGCGGTTCACCGTGCGCCCTCCCATGCCCCGACCCCGGCTCCCGTTCCTAGCCGCCGTGCTGCTCGCGGCGTGCGGGCCGGCCGGTCCTCCGGACGCGCCGGCCCCGCTGGTGGTGACGGGCGACCTGGTGCTGGTCGACGACGGCGCCTCCGACCCCGGGTTCTCCGCCTTCCGCGACTCGCTCCACGCCGTCGTGGCGCGGCGCGACACCGCCGCCCTGCTGGCGGTCGTGGCCGACGGCGCGCGGCTGAGCTACGACGACGGGCCCGGCGGGGCCGAGGGGATGCGCGCGAGGTGGTTCTCGGGCCGCGCCGGCGACCCCGTCTGGGTCGTGCTCCGCCGGGCCCTGGACGGCGGGAGCGTGGACGAGGACGGCGCCGTGACGATCCCGTCCGTCGCCGCGCTGTGGCCCGACGACCTCGACCCGGACCGGACCGTGGCCGTCCCCGGCCAGGACGTGCCAGCCTACACCGCGCCGGGCGGACCCGTGATCGCGACCGTGACGGAGGCCGCGCTGCCCGCCGGGCCCGCCGACGACGAGTGGCAGACGGTGACGCTGCCGGACGGGCGCCAAGCGGTCGTCGAGCGCGACGAGGCGCTGCGCCCGACCGGCTACCGCGCCGTGTTCTGGGACGACGGCGACGGCTGGCAGCTGCGCTCGTTCTTGTCGGACGACCCATGAGGGCGCGGCTGAGCCTGCTCCTGGCCGTCCTGGCGGCCGGCTGCGCCACGCCCGCCGCCCCCACCGGCGGCCCCGCCGACTCGACGCCGCCGACGCTGGAGTCGTCGTCGCCCGCCGACGGCGCGACCAACGTCACCGGCCGGACGATCACGCTGACGTTCTCCGAGCGCTTGGACGCCGCCAGCGCCTCGGCCGTGACCGTCACGCCCGCCAGCGGGACGCCGCCCGAGGTGTCGGTGAGCGGGCGCGAGATCGAGATCACGCTGCCCGAGCTCCGCGACTCCACCACCTACGTCGTCACCTTGGGCACCGCGCTTAAGGACAACCGCAGCGTGGCCCTGCGGCAGCCGATCACGTTCGCGTTCGGGACGGGCGACGCCATCGACCGGGCCTCGATCGCCGGGCGCGTCCGCGATCCCCAGACGGGCGCGGGCGTGGCGTCCGCCGTCTGGGCGTACGCCCTGGCCGACTCGGCGTCCGCGCCGGTCTTGGACGCCCTGCCCGACTACCGGACCGAGACCGGGCCGGACGGGGCGTTCGCGCTGGAGTACCTCCGCCGGTCCCCGTTCTTCGTGGTGGCCGTCCAGGACCGCAACCGGAACGACCGCATCGACCCCGGCGAGCGCGTCGCGGCCCCGCCCCGCCCCGCCTTGCGGGCCGACACCGCGGCGGCCGAGCCCGAGACGTTCTGGATGACGTCGACCGACGTCGCGCCGCCCGTCGCCCAGCGCGTCCGCCCGCTGTCCGACCGCCGACTGGCGGTGCGGTTCGACGAGCCTGTCCGGCTCCAGAGCGCGAGCCCAGCCCCGTGGACGCTGGCCGACTCCGCCAGCGGGCGCGCCGTCGCCGTCCGCGTCTACCAGCCCGCCGTCGCCCGGGACGACGTGTTCCTCCAGGCGTCCCAGGCGCTGCCCCCGACCGTGCACCGGCTCTCCTACGCGCCCGACTCGACGGTCGCCGTGACCGACTCGTCCGGGCTCGGCGCCCAGGCGTTCTCGCTGTCTTCACGCCGCCCGCGCGGCCCGACACCGTGGCCGCCCGGTTCCAGTCGTTCTCGCCCGCCGGCGACTCCGTGGTCGTGCTCGCGCCGGGCCAGCGCCCCACCGCGACGTTCTCGTCGCCGGCCGGCGAGCGGCCCCGACTGGCGGACGCGCCCGACGTGGCGTTCGAGACCGCGGACGGCGTCACGTACCGCCCGGCCGGCGAGTTGCCGCCCCAGTTCGAGGTCGTGGTCGAGACCGCCGACTCCACCTACCGCCAGCGGTACGCGGTCGCCGGGACGCGCGAGACCGGGGGCGTGGTCGGCCGGGTCGAGGGCGGAGGGCCGGTCCAAGTCGAGATCCGGGGGGAGTCGGGCGACGTGGTGGTGCAGGCCGATGCCGACGGCCGGTTCGTCGCAAACGGCCTGCTCCCCGGGCCGTACACGCTGCGGATCTGGCGCGACGACAACGGCGACGGCCGGTGGACCGGCGGCGCGGTCTCGCCGTACCGCCCCCCCGAGCCGCTGCGGTTGCTCGACGACCCCATCCAGGTCCGCGCTCGCTGGGAGACCGAGGTCCAGCCCGTCACGCTATGACCCCCCTCCTGTCCGCCGACGCCATCCGCGCCGCCGACCAGGCGGCTCAACAGGACTGGGACATCCCGAGCCGGACGTTGATGGAGACGGCCGGTCGCGAGGCCGCGCGCGTGATCCTGGACCGCTGGCCGGACCTGGCGCACGCGACGGTGCTCGCCGGGACCGGCAACAACGGAGGCGACGGGCTCGTGGTCGCTCGCGTCTTGGCGACGCGCGACGTTCGCGTCCACGTGGTCTTGGTGCCGGGCGACGGCACGCCGGACCGCCAGTCCAACCTGGACCTCCTCCGCCGGCTGTCAGAGCGCGGGGCGCCGGTCGAGATCACCGACGTCGAGACGCTGCCGCCCGCGACGGACCTGGTGATCGACGCGCTGCTGGGCAACGGCGCCCGGGGCGAGCTCCGCGGCGCGGTCGCCGCGCTGGCGGACTGGATGGGGAGCTGCGGGGCGCCGGTCGTGTCCCTCGACGTGCCCTCCGGGCTGAACGCCACGACGGGGCAGGCGGCGGCCGGCACGCCCCGCGCCGCGCTGACGGTCGCGTTCGCCGCCGTCACCACCGGGCTCGTCTTGGGCGACGGGCCGACGCACGCCGGCGAGGTGGTCCCGGTCGAGATCGGGATCCCCCAGCCCGAGCTCCGCGACCGCGCGACGGCGTGGCGGGCGGACGCCGCGTGGGCAGGCGCTCACCTCCCCCAGCGTGCCCCGGACGCGCACAAGTACTCGGCGGGCCGCGTGCTGGCGGTCGTTGGGAGCCGGGCCTACACCGGGGCCGCCGTGCTGGCGACGCGGTCGGCGTACCGGTCCGGCGCGGGCGCCGTGGTCGCGTGCGTGCCCCAGAGCGCGGCCGAGGCCGTGGACCAGGCCACGCCCGAAGTCATGGTCGATCGCCAACCCGAGACCGACGGCGGCACACTGTCTCCGGACGCGCTCGACGCGGTCCTGGCGCGCGCCGACCAGGCCGACGCCGTCGTGCTCGGCTGCGGGTTGGGCCGCTCGGACGCCACGGACGCGCTCGTCCGCGACCTGGTCGCCCAGATTTCCGCCCCCCTCGTTCTGGACGCCGACGGGCTCGGCGCCTTCTCCGGCCGCGCCGACGGCCTCCGCCAGCGCGACGGCGCGCTCGTGCTGACGCCGCACCTGGGCGAGCTCCGCCGGCTGCTGGACGATCCCGACTACGCACCCGCCGACCGCGTCGACGCCGTCCGCCAGCTGGCCGAGCGGTGGAACGCCGTCGTGGTGTTCAAGGGGATGCCCAGCGTCGTCGGGACGCCGGACGGGCGCGTGATTGTTGGGCCCGCAGGCGAGCCGGCGCTCGCGACCGCCGGCACCGGGGACACGCTGGCGGGGTGCGTCGCCGGGCTGATGGCGCAGGGCCTGGACCCCGCCGACGCCGCCGTCTGCGCCCTGCACCTGGGCGCCGCCGCGGCCCGGCTGTGGGCGCGCGACCACGGACCGGCCGGGCTCGTCGCCTCCGACCTGGTGTCCCTCCTCCCGTCCGCCGCCCGGTCGCTGCGCTCGTGACCCCGATCCGCTTGACCCTCGCCTGGGCGCTCGTCATCCTGGTCGTGTGCTCGGTCCCCGGGCCGTCGGTCCCGCCCGAGTTCCTGCCGTTCTCGTTCGACAAGTGGGTCCACGTCGGCCTGTTCGCCGTTCTCGGCTTCCTGTGGGCGCGCGCCGTGCCGGGTCGCGAGTGGCAAGTGTTGCTGGGCGGAGTTGTGTTCGGCATCGCCATCGAGCTCTGGCAGGGGCTGCCCCTGGTCGGGCGGACCCCCGACGCGCTCGACGCGCTCGCGGACGCCGTCGGCGTGGTCCTGGGCGTCGGGATCTGGAGGTGGCGGAGCAACGAATCGGCGGAGGACGTGTCTGGATAGGACACCTCCCCCGCCCGAGATGCCCGTACAGAAAACGCCCGCCGCCGACGTCAAGCGCCGCTACCCCCTCTACGCCGAGGCCGGACTGGCGCTCGCGCTCGGCGCCGTCGTGCTGGCCTTCACCGTCCCCTCGCCGGCTCAAGCGCCTGTCCAGTTCGCCGAGCCGGAGGACGACCCGCTCGTCCTCATCAACGTGGACCCGACGGTCCAGGAGGCTCCGCCCCCGCCCCCTCCGCCCGCGCCGCCGCCGCCCGTCGAAGTCCAGGACGACGTCGAGGTGGACGACGTGCTGGAAGCCATCGACCTCGTGCTGGAGGCGCCCGCCGCGCCGCCTGCCGCACCCCCGGCGCGAGCGTTGGTCGAGCCCCCGCTGGCTGTTGACCTCACGCCGCCTACCCTGGAGCCGCCCCCGCCGCCCGTCGCGGTAGAGGACGAGCCGGACCGCGTGTTCACGGTCGTGGAGCAGCAGCCGGTGCTGATCGGAGGGATCGCGGCGCTGCAGTCGGCCGCGGAGTACCCGGAGTTCGCGCGCCGCGCGGGCATCGAGGGCCGCGTCATCGTGCAGTTCGTCGTCGACGAGCGCGGCAACGTCGTGACGCCGGTCGTCGTGCGGTCGCCCAATGACCTGCTGAGCCAGGCGGCGCTAGAGGCCGTCGGACGGGTCTCGTTCGAGCCGGGCCAGCAGCGCGGACGGCCGGTCAAGGTTCAGTTCACGGTCCCCGTCACGTTCCGCCTGCGCTAGCAACTCTGGTGGCCGGGCCGTGTCTTTACGGGTGACGGCCCGGGTCCCCGCCCGTTTTTGTCCACCTACGTGAAGGACACAGGGGCCCAGACGGGCCTACCTTTGCGCGACCGGGCCCGCCCGGATGCCCCCTCTCCCCACAGACATGGCCCTTTACAAGACGCCCAAAGCTGATCTCAAGCGGAAATACCCGCTGTACATGCAGCTCGGCCTGCTCGCCGCGCTGCTGCTCGTCATTGCCGCCTTCACCGTCCCCATGAACCAGGGGGACACGGTGGTGATGATGGAGGACGGCCAGGAGATCATCGAGCTCGAAGAGATCCCCCCGACGCAGGAGTTCGTCCCGCCGCCGCCCCCGCCGCCGGCCCCGCCGCCGCCGCAGGAGGTCCCGGACGACGTCGAGATCGAGGAGGACATCATCGAGGAGATCGACCTCGACCTGACGGACACCCCGCCCCCGCCGCCCGCCCCGCCGGCCCCCCCGCCGGCCCCCCCGCCGCCGCCGCCGACGCCGAACGCGCCGCCCCCTCCCCCCCGCCGCCGCCGCCGCCGGTCGCGCCGACCGAGCCGGAGATCTTCGACGTGGCCGAGGTGCAGCCTGAGCTGATCGGTGGCGCCGGCGCCATCCAGCCGGAGTACCCGGAGTTCGCGCGCCGCGCGGGCATCGAGGGCCGCGTGATCGTGCAGTTCGTCGTCGACGAGCGCGGCAACGTCGTCGACCCCGTCGTCGTGCGGTCGCCCAACGACCTGCTCTCGGAGGCCGCCCTTGCCGAGGTCCGGACGCTGAAGTTCACGCCGGGCCAGCAGCGCGGCCGCCCGGTCAAGGTGCGGTTCTCGCTGCCGGTGACGTTCCGCCTGCGCTAGCCGCTCTCAGATTCGATCCCGACCGCCCCGGTAGCTTCGGCTGCCGGGGCGGTCTCGCTTCCGACTGGCGGCTCAGTCGGCCGAGCTTGGAGCCGTGAGGTGCCGGACCGTGCCTCCGGCCTCGCCGACGAGCACGTCGGTCGCCAGTCCCAGGAACAGGCCGTGGCCCAAGACGCCTGGGATGCCGTCGATGGCCGCCGCCAGTCCGGCGGGGTCCGAGATGCCGTCGAAGCGGGCGTCGATCACCCACAGACCTTGGTCGGTGACGACGGGGCCGTCCTTGCTTTGCCCCATGCGGAGCTCGGGCTCGGCGCCCAGGGCTCGGAGCGCGCGCGCGACGGCGGGCTCGGCGAACGGGAGCACCTCGACCGGGACGGGCTGCGTCGAGCCCAGCACCTCGACCTGCTTGCCGGCGTCGACCAGCACGACGAACCGGGCCGCCAGCGCGGCGACGACCTTCTCGCGCACGTGGGCCGCGCCTCGGCCCTTGATCAAGTTGAGGGCGGGGTCGACCTCGTCGGCGCCGTCGAGCGCGAGGTCTAGGGGCGGCCGGGCCGAGCTCAGGTCGAGCGCGTCGAGCGCGACCGTCGGCACGCCCGACTGGCGGGCCAGCCGCTCGGCCGCGAACGACGTCGGCACGCCCGCGACGTCCAGGCCGTCCCGGACGCGGCGTCCGAGGGCTTGGATGGCGAACGCCGTCGTGGAGCCGGTGCCGAGCCCCAGGCGCATCCCGTCTTCGACGAGGTCGGCGGCGGCGAGCCCAGCAGCGCGCTTGGCTTCGGTCTGGGAATCGTCAGGCATCAGGGATCAGGGATCAGGGATCAGGGATCAGGGATCAGGGATCAGGGATCAGAAGATGGCCCTGATCCGAGTCGCGCGGGGTGAGCGCCGCGGATTCCTGCCTCCTCCCTCCTGTTTCCTCGCTACTCGTAGCGCAGCGCCTCGATGGGGTGCAGGCGCGCCGCCTTCGTCGCCGGGTACACCCCGAACACCAGGGCGACGACGGTCACCCCGAGCACGGCGACCGTGGCCCAGCCCCAGGGGAAGGCCGGCGCCGTCGTCATGAGCGCCGCCGCCACGTTGCCGACCAGCACGCCCGCCCCGATCCCCACCAGCCCGCCGATCTGGCACAGCACGACGGCCTCGACCAGGAACTGGAGCAGGATGTCCTGGCGCCGTGCGCCCAGCGACTTGCGGACGCCGATCTCGCGCGTCCGCTCGGTCACGCTCACCAGCATGATGTTCATCACGCCGACCCCGGCCGCCAGCAGCGCGATCAGCCCGATCCCGGCGCCGCCGATGGCGAGCGCGTCGGTGAACGTCGACAGGCTCTCGGCGGCGTCGGCGCTGGTGAAGACCGTGAAGTCGTTCTCGGCCTCCGGCGCCAGCCGCCGCACGGCGCGGAAGATGCCGACGGCCTCGTCCTGCGTCGTCGCCAGTTGCTCGGCGCTGACGGCGCGGATGTCGATGCCGACGTCGCGGTCCTGCAGCCCGAACGCGGGGACCGCGCGCGTGATGGGCAGGATCACGCGGTTGTTCCGGTCCCCGCCGCCCAGCCCGCCGCTCTTCTCGGCGAGCACCCCGACCACCGTCGCGCGCGCGCCGTCCACCCGGAGCGACTGGCCGATGGGCTCGCCGTCGCCGAACAAGTTGTCAGCGACCGTCGTGCCGATGACGGCCACGTCGCGCGCGCCGCGCACGTCGTCCGGGTCCAGGAACCGACCCGCGCCCAGCTCCCACCCGTTGTTCTGCAGGTAGGCGTCGTCGGCGCCGACGACGGTGACGTTGGGGTCGGTCCGGGTCTCGGTCGTGCGCAGCTCGCGGTTGTAGGTCGTGACCTGCAAGCCGACGGCGGCGGCGCTCGCCAGCCGGTCCTGGACGGCCTGGGCCTGGGCGAGCGTGATCTGGGGCCGCTTCTGCTCCTCGTCGGTCGGCGGGCGGTCGTCGGGCTGGCGCGAGATCGAGACGGTCTGGGTGCCGAGCGCGGCCAGCTCGTTCATCAGCGTGCCGTCCAAGACCTCGACCGCGGTCACGGATGCGATCACGGAAAACACGCCGATGGCCATGCCGACCAGCGTCAGCGCCGAGCGCAGGCGGTTGGCGCGCAACGCGCCCAGGGCCTGGCGGATGGTCTCGCCCATTACTCGTACCTCAAGGCTTCGATGGGCCGGGACCGCGCCGCCTGCCACGCCGGGATCAGCCCGAACGCGACGCCGACGACGGCGCAGATGGCGAACGCCAGCACGACGGTCCCGCCGGAGAGTTGGGCGGTGAACACCTGGTTGATCGCGACCGCGACGCCGGCCGCCAGCGCCACGCCGATGGCGCCGCCCAGCACGCAGATCGCGACGGCCTCGACCAGGAACTGGAACAGGATCGCGCGCCGCGTGGCCCCCAGCGCCTTGCGGACGCCGATCTCGCGCGTCCGCTCCTTGACGCTGACGAACATGATGTTCATCACGCCGATCCCGCCCACCAAGAGCGACAGCGCCGTCAGGAACAGGCCGACGCCGTAGGTCGCGACGCGCATGGTCTGGACCAAGTCGCGGAACTGGTCCTGGCTGTTGACGGCGAAGTCGTCGTCCTCCAGCGCGTCGAGCCCGCGCCACTGCCGCGTGAGCCCGGTGATCTCGTCGATGGCGGCCTCCTGCTCAACGCCCGATTTGAGACGGACCTTGACCGAGACGCCAGGGTCGGAGGAGAACAGGCGCCGGTAGGTCTCGAGCGGCACGATGGCGCGGTTGTCCGCCGAGGCCATGCCCAGGAACTTGCCGCGCTTGGCGAGCACGCCGACCACCTCGAACCGCTCGCCACCCACGCGGACCTCCTTGCCGATGGGGTCCTCGCCGGGGAACAGCGCCTCCACCACGTCCACGCCGATGACGGCGACCGCCCGGGCGGCGCGCGACTCGGAGTCGGTGTAGAACCGGCCCTGCTCGACGTCGGCGCCGCCGGTGTCGATGTAGTTCGCCGTCGAGGCCTCGATGCCGACGCCGGTCGCCTCGTCGCGCCCGCGCGCGACGGTGGCGCCGAAGCCGGTGATGGGGGCGACGGCCTGGGCGGTCTCGGTGCGCTCGCTTAGGAACGCCGCCAGGTCGTCGGTGACGGGCGGGCGGTTGCGGAACGTCCACCAGTCGCCGAGCACGATCCAGGGCGTGCGGTCGACGAAGAGCGCGTCGTCGCCGATCATCGACATCGAGCGGTCGAACTCGCCCTCGATGCCGTTGATGACGGTGAACATCGAGGTGACCGACACGATGCCGATCACGATGCCCAGCGTCGTGAGCAGCGCCCGCACCTTCCGCTCCCACAGCGTCGACGCCGCGATGCGGACGCCCTCGGTGATCTCGGTAAGCAGGGCGGTCACGGGCGGCGGGAGGGCGAGCCCAGGCTACGGCGCGGGCGACTGGCGGTTGCGGTGGGCGGGCCGTGCGCGAGTCGCGAAGCGTCCTTCCGTCCAGCGCTCGCTAGGTTAACGCCTCCCGCTTGGTCTCCGCCTAGCCGAGACCACTGGGACTCCTGATCAAGTTGCAGCCTCGCATCGACTCCCGAGCGCGGGCCCCCGGTCCCTCTGCCGCCTTGACAACCATGAGGCTCGTATTGGTCGCTCTTGCATCCGTCGCTGGGGTCGGGTGCGTTGCCAGTCATGCGAGCGACTGCCCCCGACGCTCTTTCCCGTTCCCAGAGCGTGACGCAAACGGGGTAGGAGTGATCGGTCCGTACTCGGACGAGGACGTCCGGGACATCCTTGCCCTGGTACAACCGCGGTCTGCGGACCCCGTCTTTCTAATTGAGGTCCCACGCACAATTCGGAAGCGGTACGACTGCGGTGAGATCGGGCCAGGCGCCATCCGATCAGACTCGGCTTGGGTGTGGGCGGGGAGTGAGGCCGCACGGAGGCTCGCCGGCTCGGGCTGGCGGTACGTCTTGGGGAAGCGCGGCGGTGCCTGGGTTGTCCGAGACAGTTCGTCTTGGATCGGCTAACCCCGGGACGGCGTCAGAACTCGCTGCTGATGAAGGCCGAGGCCAGGGGCGAAGGGCGAGGCCGGGAGGGAGCAACCCGTCGTTACAGTCACCCGCGCCGACGCTCGGCCATCTGGGCCGCCAGTCGGAGCGCGGCGAGCATCGAGGACGGGTCGGCGGTCCCCTGCCCCGCTAGGTCGAACGCCGTCCCGTGGTCGGGGCTCGTGCGAACGATGGGCAGGCCCAAGGTGACGTTGACGCCAGCACCTTGGGCCAAAGCCTTGAACGGCGCGAGCCCCTGGTCGTGGTACATCGCGACGACGGCGTCATACCGCCTCCAGGCGGCCCGGCCAAAAAAAGCGTCGGCGGGGAACGGGCCGTCCACGCCGACGCCCTGGTCGCGGAGCGACTGGAGCGCGGGCACGATCACGTCGACCTCGTCGGTCCCGATCACGCCGCCATCGCCGGCGTGGGGGTTCAGCCCGAAGACCGCCAGCCGGGGCGCGTCGATGCCCAGGTCGCGTTCGAGCCCGGCCGACAGCGTCCGGCACACCCGGCCAACGCGGTCAGCCGTGATCCCGCCGGCGACCTCCGCCAGTGGGACGTGGATGGTGACGAGCGCGACGCGAAGCGGGCCGGCGTCGAGGTCGGCGGCCAGCACCATCACGACGGTCTCGGCGCCCGTCCGCTGCTGCAGGAACTCGGTGTGGCCGGGCACCGCGTAGCCCGCCCGGGCGATGGCCTCCTTGGAGATCGGAGCCGTCACGATCCCGTCCACGGCGCCCGCCAGCGCCAGGTCGCACGCCCGAGCGACGGCCTCTAGCGACTGGCGGCCGGCCTCGGCGGTGACGTCGCCCCAGTGGAAGGTGGGGACCGCGTCCGGCGTGGGGTCGAGGACCGCCAGGCCCGGCTGGCGACCGGCCCCGTCGGGGGCGGAGACCTCGTAGACCGGGCCGAGGTCCAGCGCCTCCGCCTGGGCGCGGAGCACGGCGGGGCTCCCGACGGCGACGACGTCGGCGCCGTCGAACGCCGCCGCGGCCCGCAGCACGACCTCCGGCCCGATCCCGTTGGGGTCGCCCAGGCTGACCGCCAGTCGCAGGCGGCTCATGCGTCGGCTTCGTGCGTCACCCCGTCAGGGACGGCGCCAGCCAGCAGGTCCAGCAGCAGCCGGACGCCGAAGCCGGTCCCGCCCTTGGGCCGGTAGCCGTAGGCGGTGTCCAAGAACGCTGGCCGGGCCAAGTCGACGTGGACCCAGGGGTAGGCCGGCTCCCCGCCGTTGGGGCCGTCGCCGTCGGCGCGCGTGAAGTGCTCCAGGAAGGCGGCGGCCGAGATCGTGCCCGCCATCGCGCCGCCGACGTTGCTGAGGTCGGCGGTGTCGCTCTTGAGCTGGTCGCGGTAGTGCGGGTAGAGCGGCAGCGGCCAGGCCAGGTCGCCGGTCCGCTCGCCCGACTGGTGGACGCGGTCGGCGAGGCCCTGGTCGTCGGGGCGGGCGATGACGGCGGCGACGCGGTCGCCCAGGGCGACGCCTTGGGCGCCGGTCAGCGTAGCGGCGTCGAGGACCCAGCGCGGAGACAGCGTCCGGGCGTAGCTGAGCGCGTCGGCGAGCAAGAGGCGGCCCTCGGCGTCGGTGTTCATCACCTCGACGGTCGTGCCGGAGTGCATCGTCAGCACGTCGCCGGGGGCGTAGGCGCGGCCTCCGGGGCGGTTGTCGGAGATCGGCAGCAGGCCGATCACCCGAACCGCCAGTCCCAGCCGTGCCGCGCCGACCAACGTCGCGGCGACGGCCGCGCCGCCGCCCATGTCGGCCTTCATCTTGTCCATCGAGTTCTTGGTCGGCTTGAGCGAGAGCCCGCCGGTGTCGTACGTCACCGTCTTGCCGATCAGGACGACGGGGTCGTCGCCGCTCCGTCCCCTCCGGCGCCCACTCCAGGACCACGAACCGCGGCGGGTCCAGGCTGCCGCGGTTGACGCCCAGCAGCCCGCCCATCTTCTCGGCCTCGATCCGCTCCTTGTCCCAGACCTCGACGCGGAGCCCGGCCGACTCGGCGTGCTCGGCGACGCGGTCCGCCAGCGCGGCGGGCATCTTGGCGTCCGGCGGGGTGTTGACGAGATCCCGCGCCAACGTCGTGACCTGAGCCAAGATGTCGGCGCGCTTGACAGCCTCGGCGTGGCCCTCGTCGGCCTGGACGGACAACTCGACCTCGGGCGGACGGTCGGCCGTCCGGAAGTCGTCGTAGCGGTAGGCGCCCAGACGGAAGCCCTCCACGAGCGCGGCCGAGACCTCCGGCCCCTCCCCTTTCGGCGCCTCCAGGGTCACCTGGGACAGCTCCAGCGAGCCCAGCGCCTGGGCCGCCGCCGCCGCCGCCCACCGCCAGCGCTCCAGCCCGGGCTGGTCCTGGACTACGACCACCACCGACGGGTCGCCGTCGGCGCGCGGCACGACGACGGGCGCCTTGGTCTTGGCCGCGACCTTGGCGGCGGCGGCGTGCTTAGCGTCGGCGGACTCGGGGTCGGTGACGAACGCGACCGTCGCACCCTGGCTGGCGGCGGTCGAGGAGAGGAGAGTTGTGGGCATGGGTTAGAGCGAGCCTTTGAACTGAGCGAGCAGGGCGAGGTCTTCGGGCGAGATCTCGCCCTGGGGTTGGGGGACGTGGTCGGACATGACGTGCGGGGGGGCCGAGTCCACGACCTCCTTGATCGTGCGCGCCAGCTGGCCGTTCTTGACGTAGGCGCCCGACGCGTTGGCGTGGCCTCCGCCGCCGAACTTGCCCGCCCACTTGTTGATGGGGCAGTCGCCCTTCGAGCGGAACGACAGCTTGACGCCCGACGGAAGCTCCAGCGCGATCACGGCCGCGAGCACGCCGTCGAGCGACAGCCCGTAGTTGATCAGCCCCTCGGTCTCGTCGAAGAAAGCGCCCGACTGGCGGATCATGTCCTGGCTGACGAACAGCGTCGCCAGCCGGCCGGCGTAGTGCGTCTGGATCGTGCCCAGCGCCATGCTCAGGAGCGCCAGGCCCTCGCGGCTCTTGCCGTCGAACAGCGAGATGTGGATGGGCTCCGAGCGGATGTCGCCGCGGTCCAGCACGTCGCTCACGATGGCGTGCGTGCGCGGCGTGGTCGCGCTGTAGCGGAACGAGCCGGTGTCCGTCATGATGCCGACGTACAACGCCGTCGCGACGGCGCGGTCGACCAGTTCGGGGTCGATGCCCGCGATCAGGTCGTAGGCGATCTCGGCCGCCGCCGAGGCGTCGGTCCGCACGCACGAAGCCCCGAACCAGCCCTCGGGGTCGGGGTGGTGGTCGAGCAGCAGCACCGGCTTGCCCGACTGGCGGAACACCTTGCCCACGTCGCCCAGCCGGTGCTCGGCGTTGGTGTCCACCACCAGCAGCACGTCGGCGTCCGCGACGGCCTGGGCTTGGGCCAGGTTGCCGGACTCGTACTGCTGGAGCAGGTCCGGGGGCTGCTCCTCGGCCAACCAGTCGAGGTTGCGCGGGGGCGGGTCGGCGTTGAGGAGCGTGACGGTCTTGCCCAACGCCTGGAGCGCGCGCGCGATGGCGATCTCGGTGCCGAGCGCGTCGCCGTCGGGGCGCTGGTGGGTGGTCATCACCACGCGGTCGGCGGCGACCAAGGCGTCGCGGATCGCGGCGAGGTCGGGGGAGTCGTGGACGTCGGGCATGGGGCTTTGGGAGGCCCGGGAAGGTACGGAGGGGTCTGGCTGCGCCCCGGAGGCCCGGCACTCAGGGGGTTCCGGAGTCGCTGTGATCTCTATGTGTTCCGGGAACGGGATGCCGCACCGCGTCATAACGCACCCACAACGACCACGCATTCCGTCCCCCCCTCCATGTCTACACGCACCCTCACGGCCACCGCCGTCACCATCTCCGCCCTCCCCATCGCGCTCGGCGCGCTCGTCTGGCACGGTTTCCGCGTACGGCGCGAGCACTGGGTCCAGATCGACCCGTTCGAGATCGACCTCCAGCTGCGCGAGCGGAACGACGACTGACTAACGCCGCAGCGCGGCAAGGCTGAGCTCAGAAAGTGCGGAGTCGGCCTCCTCCGACGAACCTGCCGTGACCTCGACCAAGGCTCGGCCGCCTACCAAGATCGACGTCGTCGCCAAGCCCGCCGCCCGGCTGCGCTGGACCGGGTGCTCCAGGTACCGCTCGTCGCTGGCGGCCAGCCCGGCGTAGCCCATCATCTGGGTCATCTCCGCGGTCTGGAAGTCCGTCAGGGAGACGGTGACGTCGCCGTACTCCGCGGCGACCTTGGTGACCTCGGCGCCCAGCGCCGCCTGAACGCTGGTGTCGAGCGACTGGCGGTCCTGTCCGAGCAGCGATGGGGGGAGCGCCTCGGCCAGTTCGATGGGTTCGACCGGAGGCGGCGCGGGCGGCGTCGGGGTCTCCGGGGCGGTCTCGGCACCGCACCCGATGAGGAGCAGAAAGAAGAGCAGGAGCGCGGTTTTGTGCGGCATCAGAAACCTTGGGATTGGGTGAGGAGCGGGCGCCACTCGGAGCCGTCCCTGGCCACGGTGACGAGGGAGACGTCCGACGCGCCGGCCTCAATGGACGTTGCCCGCAGCACGACGTGCGTTCGGTCGCCATCCGGCACCTCGCCGACTACCCGCCGTGCGACGCCGGGCGTTCCCCACACGCCCAGAACGTCGAGCGCGGCGAGGTAAAGAGCCCCCACGTCGCGGTCGTTGAGGTCGGACATCCGGCCGGAGGGCGCGGACCCCAGAACGTCGGCGGCCGCGAACGCCCCCTCCTTCCCCTCGCTCCGGACGTTCACCATCCCACGGTCCAACTCCAGGATGGACGTCGCGCTGGATCGAGCGACGCGCAGCGACTGCGGGTGGAGTTCGGCCGCCGCCATCCGCCAGTTGCGGGCGGCGATGGCGTCCGCGAAGCGCAGCGCGGCTTGGCTGGCGCGGCTGGTCGCGTCGGGCACAAGGTCCGGCTCCGGTGTCCGCGGGGGGAACGTCGGCGGCACGGGCCGGACGGGCTCCAGCGGGCGCGCTCCGGGTTGTGGAGGAAGGGCCGGCCGCACGGGCGCAGGCGGCTTGTTGGCGCTTCGGAGCGACTCCGCAAGCCGCTCCGCCTCGGCATTGTCGAGCCCGGTGATCATGACCAGACCGTTCGGGATCGGGGACATCACGACCGGCGCGACCAGCACGCGGCCATCGTAAACGACCGCCAGCGCCTTCCCGACGGACTCGGCGGTCAGCACTGAGAACGCCCGCCCAGCGTCGTCGGAGAGCCACAGGGACAGCGCCGAGCCCCCGCTGTCGTCGGTCTCCAGTCCGACGGTCTGGATGCTGGCCGGGGGGAGGTTGAGCACCACGTCCCCGACCCAGACCTCATGACCGGGCAC
Organism: Rubricoccaceae bacterium; assembly: GCA_963789285.1. Classification (GTDB taxonomy): domain Bacteria; phylum Bacteroidota; class Rhodothermia; order Rhodothermales; family Rubricoccaceae; genus Rubrivirga. Next base: position 110,629 of record CAWBJZ010000002.1, on the reverse strand, counting down.
GGTCACCACGGGCCGCCGAGTCATGCCCTCGGTGTCGCCCTCGGTGTCCGGCGCGACGGCGGCGTGGATCTGAAGCTGGGCGTCGGCAGCGGGGGCCAGGACCGCTAGGGCCAGCAGGAGAACGAGTCGCACGACAGGTGGGGGGACAGCGTCGCTCGAACGCGCGGGCGGTCGAGATCGCTTACGGCTGGCGGTCGGCGTCGGCGCCCTCGATGGGGTCGTTGCCGTGGTGGTCGCCGTGCTCCTTGACGTAGCGGCGGTTGTACTCCCGCTCGTACTCGTCGTCGACGCTCTTGCCTTGCTGGACGCGGTCGAAAGCCGGGTGGTCGGGGTCCATCTTAACGTCGGACTCGGTCGGCTCGTTGAAGAAGCCCATCGCCTGGGGCGCCTCTCCCTTCGAGACCGAGGGGTCAGTGTCCTGGGGCAGGTCTTGGTTGTCGTCGGTGCTCATCGGTCTGGAGGATGGAGGGCGGGTCTAATGGCTCAACGTCGAAAACGTTCGCCAGAGGGCGGAATGCAAAGCGCCCCGTCCTTTCCTGGACGGGGCGCTCTGAAAGACGCGGAGGCGGCCGCTTAGCCGAGCTGCGCCTTGGCCTCGCGGAACCGGCGGTCGACCTCGTCCCAGTTGACGACGTTCCACCACGCCGAGACGTAGTCGGGGCGCTTGTTCTGGTACTTGAGGTAGTAGGCGTGCTCCCAGACGTCGATGCCCAGGATCGGGTAGTGGCCGTGCAACGCGGGCGAGTCCTGGTTGGGCAGCCCGTGCAGGTGCAGCCCCTTGCCCGGTGCGTAGGCCAGCCACGCCCAGCCAGATCCGAACTGCCCCTTGGCCGTGTCTTCGAACTGGGTCTTGAACTCGGAAAACGATCCGAAGGCGTCGTCGATGGCCGCCGCCAGGCCGCCAGTGGGCTCGCCGCCGCCCGACGGCGACATCGTGGTCCAGAAGACGCCGTGGTTCAAGAAGCCGCCGCCGTTGTTTCGGACGGCCGTCTGCTTGTCCTCGGGCAGCTGGTCGAGCTTGGCCAGCGTCTCCTCGATGGGCTGGTCGGCGTACTCGGTCCCTTCGAGGGCGGCGTTGAGCTTGGTGGTGTAGCCGGCGTGGTGCTTGCCGTGGTGAATCCGCATCGTCTGCTCGTCGATGTGGGGCTCAAGGGCGTCGTATTCGTACGGGAGGGGCGGGAGCTCGAAAGCCATCGTGTTCTGGGGTTGAGAGGGGGTTCAGGTTGTACCCCGCCCCCCGCTCGCCGTTTCCCGGACCCTCCTTCTCGCGTGACTACAACGCGTCCATCATCCGCTGGCGGTCGGCCCCCGCCAGCGCGCCGACGGCCACCAGTTGGTCGAGCGCCGCCTCCACGGCGCGGCGGTCGGTCTCGCTGGCGGACTCGGTCGGCACGACGCCGAGCGCGAGCGCCTGCTGCAAGAACCGCTCGACGTACTCGGCGGCGCCGGGCTGGCCGGAGAAGTCCAGGGTCTCGGTGACCGTCGCGCGGGCGCGGTTGAGGTCGATGTGGATCTCGCGCCCGCCCAGCAGCTTCCGCTTGGAGCGGATGCCGACGATGTCGCCGTAGCGGATCGTCCGCGCCGGTTGGAGGTCGTTGTTCTGGAACACCATCCGGTCGGCCAAGAACACCGCGCCGTCCTTGGCCGAGCCCAACCGCGTCGCGTCGTAGAGGGCCAGCACGTCGGCAGCCTCGACCTCGGGCGCGTAGTCCGCCAGCGCGGCGCGGAGCTTGGACGGCGGGATGTCGGGCGCGGTGTAGAGGCCCAGGTCCGGCGCCGTCGGGAGGTACTCGCGGAGGAGGGAGGTCATTTCGAGGAGTGCTGCGTGATGCGTGGTGAAGGCCGCGTTACCCAAGATGATCCTCGCTCCCATCGCCCAGAGGCAGAAGCGTCTTCAGCCGAGCCTGGCGCCAGCCGTTAGAGATCGCGCGTCACGATGTACGCATCCGGCCCCTCCTACGGCAGCGCGACCAAGGCCGCCTCTCCCCCGCCGAACGCGGCGGCCGTCATCTCGACGAACCCGCCCGGCAGGATGCCCAGCACCAGCAGCGCCAGGGCGCACAGCCCGACGACGGCGGCGGTCGCGCGGCCGACCGGGAACGGCTGGCGGGCGTTGTCGGGCGCCTCCTCGGGCGCCTTCATCCACATCACCACGAGCACGCGCAAGTAGTACGCGCCCGAGATCACCGACGCCAGCACGCCGACGATGGCGAGCCACGTTAGGCCCGCGTCCACCGCGGCCGAGAACACCAGCACCTTGCCGATGAAGCCCGCGAACGGCGGGAATCCGGTCAAGGCGAACATGAACACGCCCATCGCGACGCCCAGGAACGGCTTGCGGTAGCCGACGCCGGCCAGGCTGTCGAGCGACTGGTCGGCCCCCTGCTCGCCGTCCCACTCCAGCGCGCCCATGACGCCGAAGGCGCCGACGTTCATCAGCGTGTAGGCCAAGAGGTAGAACAGCGCGCCGCCGTAGCCGCCGGCCGTGCCCGCCGCCAGCCCGGCCAGGATGTAGCCGGCGTGGGCGACCGACGAGTACGCCAGCATCCGCTTGACGTTGGTCTGGACGAGCGCGATCACGTTGCCCACCACCATCGTCACGGCCGCGACGACCGCCAGCGTGACCTGGACCGTGCCCTGGACCAGGTCCGGCGGCAAGGCGCGGGAGAGCACGACGGCGAGCGCGGCGAACGTGGCCGCCTTGCTGGCGGTCGACATGAACGCGGTCAGCGACGTCGGCGCGCCTTGGTAGACGTCGGGCGTCCACATGTGGAACGGGACGGCGGAGACCTTGAAGAAGAAGCCCACCAGCAGCAGGCCGACGCCGGCCAGGAACAGCCCGGTGCGGCCGGTCACGGCCAGGCCTTCCGCCAGCAGCGCGAGCTGCATCGTGCCCGTTGCGCCGTAGAGCAGCGCCAGGCCGTACAAGAAGAAGCCGGTCGAGAAGGCGCCCAGCAGGAAGTACTTCAGCGCGCTCTCGTTGGCCGTGGACTCCTCGCGCACCAAGCCGGTCAGGACGTAGAGGCAGACCGACATCGTCTCCAAGCCCACGAAGAGGGTGACCAGGCTGCCCGCCGAGGCCAGCGTCATCATGCCCGCCGTGGCGAACAGGATCAGGGCGTGGACCTCGCCGTAGTTGCGCCCCAGGCGCGACAAGTACGGGACGGTGAGCACGAGGCTCGTGACCGCGCCGATCAAGATCACGATGTTCGCGATGGCGGCGGCGCCTCCGAAGTACACCTCGCCGTCGAAGGCGACGCCCGGCGTCGGGACCAGGAACGCCTGCCACACGGCCGCGCCCGCCATGCCGACGCCCGCGATCCAGGGGATGCCCGCGTCGTCGTTGCGGAAGGCGTCCAGCAAGACCACGAGCACGCCCAGGCCGGCGACCATCAGGATCGGGGCCGTCGCGGCGAGGTCGGCGAGGAAGTTGCCGTAGAGGGGTTCGGTCATGGGGTCGGGACGTCGCCTAGGCGATCTCGGTCACGCGGCGCGCGAACGCCAGGTCGGTGTCGGTCACGCGGTCGTCCGCGTCGTGGGTGGAGAGCGCCAGCGCGACGTCGCCGTAGACGTTGGTGATCTCGGGGTGGTGGTCCAGGTCCTCGGCCACGAAGGCGACGCGCGTCAGGAAGGCGAACGCGGTTTGGAAGTCCGGGAACGAGCGCTCCCAGACGATCCGCTGGCCCGCGGGCGGCTGGGCGTCGGGGGACGCCGGCTGGTGCCGCCAGTCGGGCAGGTCGGCCAGGGCGGACTCGATGGCGTCGTCGGACAGGGGCTCGCGTGCGGGCATCGCTAGAACGGCAACGGGATCGTGGTGATCAGGCCGGCGGCCTGGGAGACGGCTTGGACGGCGGTCTCGGCATCGCCCGGGTGCGGGATCACCCAGCCGCTGAAGAAGACGACCCAGACCAGGATGTAGATCGGGACCAGGATCGGGAGGGAGTACTTCACGATGTAGGCCACGAACGACGGCGTCTCGACGCCCGACGACTCCGCGATGGCCTTGACCATGAAGTTGGGGCCGTTGCCGATGTAAGTCAGCGCGCCCCAGAACACGGCCGCGATCGAGATCGCCTGGAGGTAGAAGGTCTCGGCGGGCAGGTTGGTGCCGAGCGCGAAGGCCTCGACGGCGTCGCGGCTCTCGATGCTCGACCCGAACTTGCCCATCGCCGCCGACAGGAAGCTGACGTAGGTCGGCGCGTTGTCGAGCACGCCGGACAGGATGCCGGTCCCGAAGTAGAACTGCGTCACGCCCAGCGAGTCGGCGTTGGTCTGGGCGAACTGGCCGATCAGCGTCAGCGCCGGCTGCATCGTCAGGAAGATGCCGATAAAGAGGTAGCCGACCTCCTTGATGGGCTCGAAGTTGAAGTCGTTGCCCTTGAGCACGGCCGGCTTGGCCGTCTTGTAGGCCAGCACGCAGACCGTGAACATGATGACCTCGCGGATGCCGAACGGCAGGTGGAACTGCCCGTGGAGGTCGAGGACCGTCCCCTTCATCCAGTCGAGCACGTTGGGGTCCAGGAACACCGCGCCGATGATGATCGCCAGCCAGGCGAAGCCGGCCTTGCCCTCGATCTCCAACCGCTTGGGGTTGGGCCGGTCCTGGCTCAAGTTGATCGAGACCTCGCCCGGGGTGTGCACGTCGCCCACGTCCCGGATGCCCGGCGCCTCCGGGATCGCCGCGACGCCCGGCAGGTCACCCGGCTCGACGTCGAGCCCCTCGTCTTCGGCCTCCTCGCGGATGCTCTCGGCCTTGTTCCGCCCGTCGATGACGTAGAAGACGGCCAGGATGATCAGGATCGTCGGCAGCCAGATGTGCCACAGGTTGACGACGGTCCAGAAGAACGGGACCCCGCGCAGGAAGCCCAGGAACAGCGGGGGGTCGCCGATGGGCGTCAGCGCGCCGCCGACGTTGGAGACGGTGAAGATGAAGAAGATGATGTGGTACGCCTTCAGCCGCCCGGCGTTGAGCCGCATGTAGGGCCGGATCAAGCAGCATCGACGCGCCCGTCGTCCCGATAAAGTTGCTCAGCACGGCGCCGACGAACAGCAGGATCGTGTTGGCCTTGGGCGTGCCGGCGAAGTCGGTCTTGATCAGGATGCAGCCCGACGCGACGAACAGCGAGCCCAGGAGCGCGATAAAGGCGAAGTACTCCAGCGCCGCGTGCTCGATGGGCGTGATCTCGCCCATCACGATCAGGTAGTAGGCGGCCACGATGGCGCCCAGCGCGATGGCGACCTTGGGGTAGTGGTGGTGCCAGAAGTGGGGGTAGAACAGCGGGCCGGTCGCGATCATCAGCAGGAGCACCACGAACGGGATCACCAGCAGGACCGGCGGCGGCTCGCCGTGGTCTCCGCCCTCGCCGTGCGCCTCGTCCACCTCGTGCCCGTCGCCGTGCGAGCTTCCGGCGCCCTCCATGTCGGCCTGCTCGTCGCCCATGATGACGCCGGGGTCTTGGGCGTCCACGCCCGGCTGGAGCGCGTCCTCGACGCCGACCTCCGGCACGGTCGGGTCGACGTCCTGCCCGCTGGCGGCGGGCGCCAGCGCGAAGACCGAGACCAGCAGGGCGAGCGCCAGCGGCGCGGAGCGACGGATCATTAGGGGTGAGGGCGGGGGTTACTCCGAGGGAGGAACGGTCGCGACGATCTCGGGCCACGCGATGGGCACCTCGACGATCTCGCCTAGGTCGGCGGCGCGGACCGCCTCGGCCTTGAGGTCGGCGGTCTCGATCAGGGAGCGGACGGCGGCCTCGGAGCGCTGCAGGAACGGGGTCGGCCAGAACCCCATCAGCACCATCAGCGCGACCAACGGCATCAGCAGCCCGATCTCGCGCCCGTTGAGGTCCTTCATCGTCGCGTTCGCCTCATTCGTGATCTCGCCGTAGAACGTCCGGTAGACCATCCACAGGAGGTAGACGGCCGCGAAGATGACGCCCGTCGTGGCGACCGCGATCAGCGCCGCGTTGCCGACCGTCTCCGAGTTCCACGAGCCCAGCAGGATCATGAACTCGCCCACGAACCCGTTCAGGCCGGGCAGGCCCGCGCTGGCGAACACGCTGAACAGCATGAAGAAGGTCAGGACCGGGACGGACTTCGCGATGCCGCCGTAGTCGGCCATCGCGCGCGTATGCCGCCGCTCGACCATCATGCCGATGATCAAGAAGAGCGCGCCGGTCGAGATCCCGTGGTTCACCATCTGGATCAGCGAGCCCTGGACGGCGACGATGTCGAAGGCGAACAGGCCCAGCACCACGAACCCGAGGTGGGAGACCGACGAGTACGCGACCAGCTTTTTGATGTCGGTCTGCGCGAACGCCACGAGCGCGCCGTAGACGATGCCGATGACGGCCAGGATCGCGATCGGCATCGCGAACCGCTCGGACGCGTTGGGGAAGAACGGGATGACGAACCGCAGCAGCCCGTACGTCCCCATCTTGAGCAGCACGCCCGCCAGCACGACCGACCCGCCCGTCGGCGCCTGGGTGTGGGCGTCGGGCAGCCAGGTGTGGAGCGGGAAGAGCGGGACCTTGATCGCGAACGCCAGCCCGAACAGCCCGAACAGCCACATCTGGGACCCGAGCGGGACGCCGTAGGTCACCAGCTTGTACCAGTCCGTCGTGAACACGCCCCCGTTGACGGCGTCGCCGGCCGCGAACCCGAGCCACAGCACGCCCACCAGCATTAGCAGCGAGCCAACCAGGGTGTAGATGACGAACTTGATCGCGGCGTAGACCCGGTCCTCCCCGCCCCAGATGCCGATGATGAACACCATCGGGATCAGCGTGAGCTCGAAGAAGATGTAGAACAGGAAGACGTCGAAGGCCGCGAACACGCCCAGCACGCCGGTCTGGAGCAGCAGCAGCAGCGCGTAGTACCCCTTGTGCGCCTTGCCGATGTACGTCCACGACGAGAGCACGACGATGGGGCCGAGCAGCGTCGTCAGCATCAGCAGCAGCAGGTTCAGCCCGTCCACGCCGACGTAGTAGCTGATGTCGATGGCGGGCCCGAACCAGGCCAGCTTGGTCGCCAGCTGCGGCGCGCTGGCGGTCGAGACCGACGCGTCGAACCCGAGCCACAGCCCGATCGACAGCACGAACGTGACGACGGTCGTCGCGAGGGCTGCCCAACGGATGCTGTCCACCGACGGCAACGCCAGCAGCAGCAGCGCGCCCAAGGCCGGCAGGAAGATGACGAGCGAGAGGAGCCCGGGGATGTCAGCCATCAGTGGAGGGGTTCCGGGTACGGGGTTCAGGGTTCACGCCGACTGCCCCGGAGCGGCACCCAACGGCCTGCGTCTCCGACGGGGACGAGGAAGAGAAACGGATCGAGGGTGTAGGGTCAAGAGTCGCGGCCTGCGAGACCGACGGAGGCCCCTCAAGCGACGAACCCTGAACCTGGAACCCTGAACGCATTTGCATTAGAGAAAGAGAACCAGCGCGACGACCGCCACGACGCCGACCACGATGCCCAGCGCATACGTTTGGACGACGCCCGTCTGAACGCCGCGCAGTCCATCCGCCAGTCGGCGGATGCCGCCGGCCAGGCCCATCACCGCGCCGTCGATGCCCTTCTTGTCGAACGGCGCGAGCCCCTGGCGGCTGCCCTCGACGATGGGATTGACGACGGTCGCGTCGTAGAGCTCGTCCACCTTCCACTTGGCGCTGGCGGGCGCGTAGAGCCACCCCATGATCTTGCGGACGGACCGGTCGGCGTCGGGACCGCGCTCGCCGAAGCGGAGGAAGACCCAGGCGATGGCGATGCCCAGGATGGCGACCACGGAGCCGACGCCCAGGAGCGTCCACTCGACGGCGTGGGACGGCTTCATCTCGTACGCGAGCTCAGCGACGGGGCCGCCGTACTCGGCGCCCAGCCAGTGGTGGATCCAGCTCTCGGTCCCGAACAGCTCCGCGATGACGGGCGGCAAGCCCAGGTAGCCGGCGAAGACGCTGAGGACGGCCAGCACCCAGAGTGGGACGGTCATCGTCCAGGGGCTCTCGTGCGGGTGCGTGTCGAGGGCGTCCGGCCAGCGGGGCTGGCCCTCGAAGGTGAGCAGGTAGGCGCGCGTCATGTAGATCGCCGTCAGCAGCGCGGTCACGATGCCGACGAACCAGACTCCGTAGCCGACGAGCGCGTTGCCGTCGCCGCCGAACTTGAAGGCGAAGAACAGGATCTCGTCCTTGCTGAAGAAGCCCGCCAGTCCGGGCAAGCCGGCAATCGCGAGCGTGGCGATCAGGAAGGTCCAGCGCGTGGACGGCATGTACTTCTTCAGCCCGCCCATCGTCCGCATGTCCTGGGCGTCGAACGGTCCGTCGTAGGGCAGGATCGCGTGGCCGCGGACGGGCTTGACGTGCTGCTCGGCGAACGGGTCGTTCTCCTTCTCCGAGTCCAGCGGCGTGTCGTGGCCGTGCGACGACGGGATCAGCCCCTTGTGCTCCAGTTCGTGCTCGACGTGGTGCATCGAGTGGATGACGGAGCCCGAGCCCAGGAACAGGCACGCCTTAAAGAAGGCGTGGGTCATGACGTGGAAGATGGCCACGAAGAACGCGCCGACGCCGGCCGCCATGAACATGAAGCCGAGCTGGCTGACCGTCGAGTAGGCCAGCACCTTCTTGATGTCGTTCTGGGTGATCGCCACGCTGGCGGCCATGATGGCCGTGAGCGCGCCGATGATGGCGATGATCGCCATCGCGCCCGGCGCCTGAAGCACGAGCGCGGACAGACGAGCCAGGAGGTACAGGCCCGACGTCACCATCGTCGCGGCGTGGATCAGCGCCGAGACCGGCGTCGGGCCGGCCATGGCGTCCGGGAGCCAGACGAAGAGCGGGATCTGGGCGCTCTTGCCCGTCGCGCCGATAAAGAGCAGCAGGCAGACCCAGAAGCCGGTCGAGCCGTTGAACAGCGCCAGGGTCTCGGGCGCGAGCAGCGTCGCGAAGTCCATCCCGAACGTGCCCGTGAAGCCCGGCGCCGTGACGACCGTCTGGAAGATGATGAACATCGCCAGCAGGAAGGCGAAGTCGCCGATGCGGTTGACGATGAACGCCTTGTTCGCCGCCGCCGAGTTCTTCAGATCGCTGTACCAGTACCCGATCAGCAGGTAGCTGCACAGCCCCACGCCCTCCCAGCCCAGGAACAGAACCGGCAGGCTCTCGGCCAGCACCAGGTTCAGCATCGCGAAGATGAACAGGTTGAGGTAGGCGAAGAACCGCCAGTAGCCCGGGTCCCCCTTCATGTACCCCATCGAGTACAGGTGGATCAGCGAGCCGACGCCGGTGATGATCAGCGTCATCAGGAGCGACAGCTGGTCGATGCGGTAGGCGAAGTCCACCCTCAGCGACCCGGCCTCCAGCCAGGTGAAGTACCGGACGACCTCGGGCTCGGCGAAGCCCAGGAACAGCATCACCGTGACGCCGAACGGGATCAACACAGCCAGCGTCCCCAGCGCGCCGATGACCGTCTCCTGCTTCCGCCAGCCCGGCGCGAACAGGCCCATCATCCCGTTGAAGGCCGCGACCAAGAGCGGCGGGAGCAGGATGAGCCGGACGAGGAGTTCCATGTGGAGGGGAAGAGGGATGGGGGATGCGGGACGGGGGATGCGGGCTCGCCCTCATGGCGCGTCCCGCATGGCGTGTCCCTTTTATCCCCTAAACAGGCGGATCTCGTCGACGTTGACCGTCAGCTTGTTCCGGAACATGGCGATCACGATGGCGAGCCCGACGGCGGCCTCGGCCGCGGCGACGGACATCACGAAGAAGACCAGGATCTGCCCGTCCACGTCGCCGAAGGCCTGGCTGAACGCCACCAGCGTCAAGTTGACGGCGTTCAGCATCAGCTCGACCGACAGCAGGATCACGATCACGTTCCGCCGCAGCAGCACGCCCAGGACGCCGATGGTGAAGAGCACCGCGCTCAGCGACAGGTACCAGGTCAGATCCATGGGGGCGAGAGCGAGTGGGCCGCGCTGGCGGAGGGTGCGGGCGAGCTAGACGAACCGTTTCTTGGCGAGCAAGACGGCGCCGATCGTGGCCGCGAGCAGCAGCGCGCCGATGATCTCGAGCGAGAACGCGTGCCGCGTCAAGAGCGCGACGCCGATCTGGTTCACCGACGTGGGGTCGAAGACGGCCACCACCTCCTCGTCCACCACGACCGCCGCGTCTCCGTCGGGGTCCAGCAGCAGGTCGGCGTCCTGGGCGACGATGGCGGCGCCGGCCATCCCGGTCTCGGGCAGGAGGTCGGCGCGCGTGGCGACCGCGGTCAGCAAGAGCGCCAGCACGGCGACGCCGCCGACGAAGGCGACGGCGCGGGGCCAGCTGAAGGCGCTCAGCCGCGGCATCTCCTCCAGGTTGAGGAGCATGATCACAAACAGGAACAGCACCATGATGGCGCCGGCGTAGACCAGCACCTGGACGATCCCGACGAACGCCGCGTTCAGCGTCAGGTACAGGCACGCGATGGCCAGCATCGTCTGCACCATCCACAGCGCGCTCGTGACGGGGCTGCGCGAGATCAGCATGCCCAGCGAGCCCGCCACCGACAGCACGGCGAACACGAAGAAGAGGAACGGCTCCAGCATGGGTCGGGGTGAGGGGGACCGGGAGGGGGCGCCCGGCGCGAGCGAAGATAGCCGGGCGCGGGCCGCGCCGACAACCGATCCGCCGCCGGGTCGGGATCTCTCGGTGAAGAGCCGCCAGTCGGACGACGGCGCACCGGGCCGGCTATCTTCGCCTTGCATGGCCGACCCGGCTCCCTCGTCCCCGCCCGCGCGCCGCCGCGTCCGCAAGCGCGACCTGCTGCTGCCGGTCGCCCTGAGCCTGACGGCCATCGGGATCATCCTGTGGCTGACCTACGAGCCCGGCGCGTTCACGTCCGTCCGGAGCACGTTCCGGCCGGAGGTCTTCGCGCTGGCGGTCGCCGCGCTCGGGCTGCAGATCGTGGCGGGCGGGTTGCGGCTGCGCCACGTCTCGAAGGGGCTCCTGACGGCACGGGGCGGGCTGAGGGCGCAGCTGACGTGGGACTTCATGTCGGCCGTGACGCCGTCGGCGATGGGCGGGGCGCCGTTCGCGGCCTTCTTCATCGCTAAGGAGAACGGGGTCGAGTACGGCCGGGTGACGGCGCTGATGCTGTTCACGATGCTGATGGACCAGCTGTGGTTCGCCATCTTGATCGTGGCGCTGTACCTGTCGGCGATCTGGGTGCCCGTCTTCCCCCTCGACCTGGGCGCGGTCGGGATCATCACGATCGCGGCCTACCTGGGCGGGATGCTGTGCTACATCGCGTTCTTCGCCTACGCGACGCTGTTCCGGCCGGAGCTGCTGGAGCGGCTGGCGAACCGGATCGTGCGCTTTCGGTGGCTCCGCCGGTTCGAGGACACCGTCCGCCGGGAGACGCGGAAGCTGCGCCAGCAGGCGACCATCCTGCGTGGACAAGACCTCGGCTTCTACCTCAAGGGCGTCGGGTACACGCTGCTCTACTGGACCGGGCGCTACGGTGTGGTCTTCTTCGTCGCGCTGAGCTTCTGGCGCGAGTTCCGCCACTTCTTGTTCGTCTTGCGGACGGCGGGGATGTGGCTGGCCGGACTGGCGATGCCCACGCCCGGCGGGTCGGGCGGCATCGAGGCCTTGTACATGCTGTACCTCGCGCCGTTGCTGCCCGACGGCTACGGCGGGCCGGCGCTCCTGGCCTGGCGCGCCCTCGCCTACTACGGCGTGCTGGTACTGGGGCTGTTCGTGGCCGGCGGCGCCGTCCGCGCCCTGCTGGCGGGCGAAGCGCCGCCCACCGACGCCCCTCCGACGGCGCCGCCAGCGCCGCAGCCCTACGAGCCCAGCGCGGAGACGGCCCTATGAGCGAGCCCCGACCCGTGGACGAGCGCCGCGCGGAGGCCGAGCGCCACGACTTCCGCAACGTCCACCCCTTGCTGCACTTCGGCTCCGCCAGCGATCGGTCGGCGGCCTGGATCGACCAGGTGTACCCCCGCGACGTGTGGGCGGGCGAGGTCCAGACGCGGCGGAAGACCGTCGGGGGCGAGTCGTTCGAGGAGCGGCTGCTGCCCGTCGAGTCCATCGAGGACTACTTCCTCCACTTCGGCGTGCTGGAGATCGACTTCACGTACTACCGCCCCCTCATCGAGGAGTCCGGCAAGCCCTCCACCAACCTGTTCACCCTGGAGCGGACGGTCGAGGCCAGTCCGGCGAACGCCCGCTTTGTGCTCAAGGCGCCCCAGCAGTTCCTGGCCCGCCGCCTACGGCGCAAGCAAGACGGGCGGTGGACCTACGTCGAGAACCCCGACCTTTTCGACGCGGACGCGTTCGCCAACCGCTTCTTGATCCCGGCCCAGCAAAAGCTGGGCGTCAAGCTGGCGGGCGTGATCCTGGAGCAGCCCTACGAGCGCGCGGCCGACAGCCCGCCATCGGAGGAGTTCGTCGCGCAGTGGGCCGAGTTCGTGGAGGCCATCCCGCCGGCGCCCTACCACGTCGAGGTCCGCTCGTCGCACCAGTTGACCGCGCGCTACTTCGAGTGGTTGAGCAACGCCGAGGTCGGCTTCTGCTTTAGCCACTGGCAGTGGCTGCCGCCGTTGATCGACCAGTGGCGGATGACGGGCGAACGGTTCACGTCCGGCCGGACGGCGATCGTGCGGCTGATGCAGCCGCGCGACATGTCGTTCGACCAGTCGTGGAAGCTGGCCTACCCGTTCGACGCCCCCGCCCCGGGCCTAAGCGACACGCCGGACGCGCGGCGGATGATCGACGAGGCGACGGCGCTGATGTACCAGGCGGTTGAGGCCGGCGTGACGCTGGACGTGATCGGCAACAACCGCGCGTGGGGCAACACGCCCGACCTGGGCCGCACGCTCGCCCACCGGTTCCTCGACTTCGCCGAGCGCCGCGGCGCCTGACCCACTGGCGGAGGGCGTCGGCGGTCTACTCGGGTCTGCTCGCTGGGCTGAGGACCCCCGTCCGCGCGGCGTTCCAGGCCAACCAGTTGGCAACCGTAGCGGCCCTCAACCTACCCACCACCCCTGCGCGGACTGTCCCCCTTGCCAAGGGGGACCGTTTGGACACGCTGCCCGGACGTTCCGGTGTGACTCGAAATCCCCGCGTCCAAACGGGGGGTTCCAAAACGCGGAGAGGAATCATACCCGACTGCCCGACTGACGGTCGCCGCCGATCCTCCGTTCGGACGTAGGGGCGACCCGTCGGGTCGCCCCGCCAGTCGTTAAGCGGCCGCGGGCGGGAAGAGCGAGTAGATCGTCGCGACCGGCCGAGTGTCGAGCGCGGGCTCGACGGGCGGCGTCGCGGCGGCCTCCTCGACCTCCGTCGCGTCGGCGGCCGAGTCCTCACGGCGGCGCTGGGCCGAGGCGAGCTGGGCCACCTGCCGGCGCACGCGCCGAGCGCGGCGGCGCGACGAGCGGTTCAGGATCGAGTTCAGCTGGAGCTTGATCGCCTCCGTCCGCCGGGGGCCGACGCCGTCCAGGTCCATGAGACGGCCGTCGTGAGCGGCGCGCTCCAGCTCCGCCAGCGACTCGATGCCGAGCTCGATCACTAGCCGGTCGGCCAGGCCGCGGCCGACGCCGGGGACGGTCGCGAGCAACGCGGCGGGGTCGTCGGAGCGGAGCAGGCGGTCGCGCAAGCCGATCCGGCCCGACTCGATGTACTGCGCGATGTGGTGCGCCAGGCTCACGCCGATGCCGGGGAGCGACGTCAGCGCCTCCCGGCCGCCGTCGCCGTAGACGCGGGCGACGGGCTCCTTGTGGTCGCGGATGGTGCCGGCCGCCTGGAGGTAGGCCTGGACGCGGTACGGGTTGGGCTCGCCCTGCCGGAGCAGCACCTCGGCCATCTGTTCGAGGGCCTCGGCAAGTTCGATGTTGGTGGGTCCGATGGGAGTCATGGGACTGCGGGGTCAATGTGGTCCAAGATCCCACCCCGCAGTGCCACCGTCGTGACACACCTTGCACCTGTTAAATACCGCCTCCTCAGTACCGTCAGGGCCGATCCCGTCAGACTTCAGCTATTCGAACTCCGCCCGGAAATCGGCCCACTCCTGCTGCATCCGAGCGACTGTCTCTTCGAGCTCTCGGACGCGCTCCGCGAGCGACTGGCGGCCCGGGTCGGCAGCGGAGTCGGGCGGGTCGAGGGCACCCTCGACCTCCGGCTCGGTCGGGGCGGCGGTCTCCACATCGCCCGACAGCAAGTGCGCGTATCGGTCGGCGGACTGCCCCGGCTCGCGGTCCAGCTTCACGACCAGCGGTTGCTCTCGGTCGGACAGCATCCACAGCGCCTCGTCCACGTCCTCGACGCTGGCGAAGTCGGCCAGACGAGCGGTGCGGGACTTGATCTCGCCTGGCGTCTGCGGGCCGCGCAGCAGCAGCACCGTGAGCGCCGCCAGCTCGCGGCGGGACAGGTCGAGGGCGCGGTCCAGCAGGTGCCGGATCTTGGCGACGCGGTGCCCCGCCCCGGCCGTCGTGCCCGCCAGCCCCCGACGCATGAGCCGGTCTACGGCACCGGCCACGTCGCGCTCGGAGTACGACGTCACCGGGTCGCGCGACGATTTCTGGTTGCACGCCGAGATCAGGCTGTTCGTCGTCAGCGGGTAGTGGTCCGGCGTCGCGAGCGACTTCTCCGCCAAGGCGCCGGCGACGCGGGTTTCGACGGGATCGAGGGTGGGGCGGCTCATGGCGTGGGGACGTGGGATGCGGGAATCTGCGGCTCGTCAGCGACCGGCGCCAGTCGCGGCGAGGTGCCGGCGCAGGGCGGCGTCGAACAGCCCGCGCCAGGACGGCGGAGGCGGAGCGGAAAACGTGATCGGCTCCTTCCGGGTGGGGTGCTGGATCGTCAGCCGCCACGCGTGCAGGGCGATGCCTCGCCCGTCGGCGAACGGGACGTCCTTGCCATAACGGAAGTCCCCGACGACGGGCGCGCCCCGCGCCGCCAGTTGGGCGCGGATCTGGTGCTTCCGCCCCGTCACCAGCTCCACTTCGACGAGCGACCGCTTCGCCTCGGCCGACAGCGTCCGCCAGCGGAGCACGGCGCGCTGGGCGTCCCGGTGCTCCACCGCCACGACGCGGACGCCTCCGCCCTCCCGCTTCACGATCCCGTCCGTCGCCTCGCCCCCCTGCCCCAGCACGCCGTCCAGCACCGCGAGGTACCGCTTGTCGGTCGAGCGCCCGCGGAACTGGCCGCTCAGCCGCCCCGCCGCCTTCGAGGTCCGCGCCAGCACCACGACGCCGCTCGTCGGCCGGTCCAGGCGGTGGACGAGCCCGACGAACACGTTGCCGGGCTTGTCGAACCGGTCCTTGAGGTAGGCCTTGGCCTCCGTCACCAGGTCGAGGTCGCCCGTCGCGTCGCCCTGGACGAGCTGCCCGGCGGGCTTGTCAACGACGAGCAGGTGGTTGTCGAGGTACAGCGGCGTCACGCGTGCTCCACTGGCGGCGGCGATGCGCGGTTCCTCGGACGGATGCCGCGACGGCGCGGGCGAGCGGTCCCTCGCCTCCGCGGTAGGGCCGTTAAGTGCTGGCTCTACCGCCCCCCTTGTCATCCTGAGCTTGCCGAAGGATCTCTGATGCGACGCTGTCCCCGGGCGGAGACGGGAGCGCTGGTCGGCGTGCTCCGCTCGCCAGAGATCCTTCGACTCCACTCGCCGACTCGCTCTGCTCAGGATGACGGCGGTGGTAGGGAGAGCTCAACAGCCCTGTGCCTTCGCGGGGGCAGGCCGCCAGTCGGTCAGGAGTTCGGTCGGCTGGCGCGGGCGGGTCAGGCTGAGGTCGCGACAGACTCCGCCTCCTCGACCGGCTTGCCCACGAACCGGACGACGGCGAACAGCACCGCCGCGCAGATCGGCATCATCACCCACCACGGCACGTTGTAGCCCGTCGGCAGCGTGCCCAAGAGCAGCGCGACGACGCCGACCGTGAGGGCGTACGGGAGTTGGGTCCGCACGTGGTCGATGTGGTCGCACTGGGACGCCAGGCTGGACAGGATCGTGGTGTCCGAGATCGGCGAGCAGTGGTCGCCCCAGACCGAGCCCGCCAGCACGGCGCTGACCGTCGAGTAGATGATGTGGGTGTACTCCCCCGAGGTGTGGAGCCCGTCGGCGGCGAGCACGCCCCAGGCGAGCGGGATCACGAGCGGCATCAGGATGCCCATCGTCCCCCACGACGAGCCCGTCGCGAACGCCGTCGCGGCCGCCAGCAGGAACACCAGCGCGGGCACGATGCCGGGCGACAGCGTGCCGGAGAGCTGGTCGGTGAGCCAGGTCGCGGTGCCCAACGCGTCGTTGACGTTGGACAGCGACCACGCCAGCACCAGGATCACGACGGCCAGCAGCATCGAGCGCATCCCGGCGTACCACGCCTCCATCGCCTGCTCCAGCGTCAGGATCCGCTGACCGACCGACAGAAGAACGGCGACGACGACCGACGCCAGCGACGCCCACATCATGGCCGTGTACGAGTTCGCCTCGCCGACCACGTTTTTGAGGGTCATCTCGCCGCCGGCCTCCAGGATCGAGGCGCGGCCGGTGATCCACAGGCCCACGAGCACGCCCACGACCAAGACGGCGATGGGCAGCAGCGCGTTGACCAGCCGCTTGGGCGCGTCGGCTGGCGGCTCCAAGAGCTCGGACTCGGCCTGGGCCGCCTCCGCCGTCGAGCCGGGGCGGAACAGCTGGCCCGTCTGGCGGGCGCGGCGCTCGGCCTTGAGCATCGGCCCGAAGTCCCGCTTGGTCAGCGTGATCGCGAAGACGAAGAACAGCGCCAGGATGGGGTAGAACGAGTACGGGATCGAGCCCAGGAAGATGGAATACGCCCCCTCGTCGTAGCCCGGCAGCTTGTCCACGGCGTTGCCGATGAGCCCGACCTGGTACCCGATCCAGGTCGTCACGAAGGCCAGGCACGCGATGGGCGCCGCCGTCGAGTCCACGATGTAGGCCAGCTTCTCCCGGCTCACGCGCAGGCGGTCGGTGATGGGCCGCATGGTGCCGCCCACGATCAGGGTGTTGGCGTAGTCGTCGAAGAAGATGGCCACGCCCAGCACCGCCGTCGCGAACTGGCCGCGCCCGGCCGTCCGCGCCCAGCGCGTGACGAGCTCGACGATGGCCGCCGTGCCCGCCGTTCTTTCTGGATGAGCCCGACCGTGCCGCCGATCATCATCGAGAACAGGATGATGGCCGCGTGGTCGCCGTCCGCCAGCGCGCCCACGATGTAGGTCTGGATGGTCGCGAAGAGCCCGGTGAACCACCCCATCGCGAGGTCGCCGGTCACGATCCACGAGCCCAGCCAGACGCCCAGGAACAGCGCGACGATGACCTGGCGGAAGGCGAGGGCCGCTGCGATCGCCAGCAGCGCCGGCAGGATGGACAACCACCCCACGTCGCGCGCGGGCGCTTCTTCGTCTGCGGCGGCGTCTGCGGCGGCGGCTTCGGCTACGTCCGGCGCGACGACGGCGTCCGGGTCCGCGGCGGGCAAGGGAGCCTCCGCACCGACCGGCGCACCGTCCAGCGTGACGGGCGCGTCCGCCGCGTCCGGCACCTCGGTGGGCGCCTGCGACGACTCGACCGCTGGCGGCTGCGGCGGGGCCTGAGCCTGAAGCGGCGCCGACGCCAGCATCAGCACGGCCGCCGTTACGCCAACCGCCCGCCAGGCGCGACCGCCAGTGCGACGGGACAAGAGGCTTCCCCCCATCCCCCATCCCCCGTTCCCCATCCCGACGAGCGCAGCGAGTCCGTTCATGTGGTTCCGAAGATGCGGTCGCCGGCGTCGCCGAGGCCGGGGCGGATGTAGGCGTTCTCGTCCAGCTCGCGGTCGAGCGCGGCCGTGACGATGGGGACGTCGGGGTGGTACTCCGCCAGTCGGGCGACGCCCTCGGGCGCGGCCACCAGGCAGACGAACGTGAGGTCCCGGGCGCCCCGACTCTTGAGGTGGTTGATCGCGCCCGACGCGCTCCCGCCCGTCGCCAGCATGGGGTCCACGACGAAGACGCGCGCGCTCGTCACCTGGGGCGGGACGTTGGAGTAGTAATCGACCGGCTCGTGGCTCTGCTCGTCGCGGTACATCCCCAGGTGCCCGACCCGGGCCTCGGGCACGAAGCGGACGAACCCGTCCACCAGCCCAAGGCCAGCGCGCAGGACGGGGATCACGACGACCTCGCGGGCCAGCTCGTACCCCGTCGTCTCCTCCATCGGCGTCGCCACGCGCGTCTCCCGGACGGGCAGCGTCCGCAGCGCCTCGTAGGCCAGGATCGACGACACGTCCGAGAGCACCTGGCGGAAGGCGCCGTAGGTCGTGTTCTGGTCGCGCAACGCGGTCAGCGCGCGCTTGAGGAGCGGGTGGTCGACGACGGTGAGCACGGCGGAGGGGGGAGTTGAGGAGAGGGGGCGTAGGGGGAGGGACCCTCGCCCCTCCCCCTACTCGGCCTTAGAGCCGTCCTTCTTCCTTGGCCCGCTTGTGATCGATCTCGTTCTGCTCCCACGGCCGGCGCTCGAAGTAGCTGTCGGTCAGCTTCTTCAGCACCGGCGAGAGCAGCAGCAGCGCGAGCACGTTGGGCAGCGTCACCAGTGAGAGCGCCACGTCGCCCAGGTCCCAGATCGTCGTCACCGCCAGCACGGCGCCGACGAAGTGCATGACCACGAAGATGGCCTTGAACGGCAGGATCGCCTTGCTCCCGAACAGGTAATTCGCGCAGCGGTCGCCGTAGTAGCTCCACGAGATCGAGGTCGAGATCGCGAACAGGATGACCGAGATCAGGACGATGAACCCGCCCAGCCCGCCCAACCCGATGGGCGCCAACCCCGTCTCGAACGCCAGCGTCGTCAGCGGCGCCGACGTGCGGACGGTGTTCCCGTACAACGTCTGGATCACGTTGCCGTCGTCGTCCACGACCGCGCGCGTGCCCGCGTCCACGGTGCCCGAGAACGGGATGGTCTGGGCCTCGTCGACGTAGAGCGTGTCGACGCCCACGTTGAACCGGCCGACGCGCGGGCCGTCGAGCGCCTGCGCCATGCCCTCCTTGTACGAGATCGCGTCTTGGCCGAGGTAGGGCGTGAAGCCGGACTCGCGGTTGCCCTCGACGATGGAGACGTTGGACGCGCCCAGGTCGACGGGGGCCGGCGCCGTCGCCTCGAACGCGCCCGTCGTGATCAGCACGAGCCCGGTCATGGTGCAGATCAGGATGGTGTCGATAAACGGCTCCAGCAAGGCGACGGCGCCCTCCGAGACCGGCTCGTCGGTCTTGGCCGCCGAGTGCGCGATGGGCGCCGAGCCCTGGCCGGCCTCGTTGGAGAAGAGGCCGCGCTGGACGCCGTAGAGCATCGTCAGCAGGAACACGCCGGCGCCCGTGCCCGCCACGCCCGAGCGGGGGTTGAAGGCCTCGGTGAAGATCCGCCCGAACGCGCCGGGGAGGTCGCCGATGTTGATGATCAGGATGGTCAGGGCGCCCGCGACGTAGACCGCCGCCATGACCGGGGCCACGATGGACGTCACCTTGCCGATCCGGCTGATCCCGCCCAGGATCACCACGCCGACGATGGTGGCCGTGATGAGCCCGGTGATCCAGGGCTCGACGCCGAACGAGTCGAAGACCTGGGTCGCGACGGTGTTGGCCTGGACCGCGTTGCCGGTCATGAACGAGGTCACCATCAGCGCGAAGGCGAAGAACACCGCGACGGGCTTCCACTTTTTGCCCAGCCCCGCTCGATGTAGTACATCGGACCGCCCGAGACCGAGCCCTCCCACGCCTTGCCGTCCTCGTCCACGTGGACGTCGCGGTACTGCTGCGCCAGCGTGACCTCGGCGTACTTCGTCGCCATGCCCAAGCAGCGCCGTCACCCACATCCAGAACAGCGCGCCCGGCCCGCCGATGTGGATCGCCAGCGCGACGCCGGCGATGTTGCCCACGCCGACCGTCGCGCTGAGGGCGGTCGTGAGCGCCTGGAAGTGGCTCACGTCGCCGGGCTCGTCGGGGTCGTCGTAGCGGCCCGTCGCGACGGCGAAGCCGTGGCCGAGCCGGCGGAACTGGATGAACCCCAGCTTGAAGGTCAGGAACAGGCCGGTGCCGAGCAGGCCGATGACCAAGGGCCACCGGAGCACGTTGTTGATGGCGTCGATGACTTGGGCGAGCAGCTCCATTGGGGCGGGGCGGGTGAGGGGAACGACGGGGCGAAGATAGGGCCGCGCCCTACGCGCCGGCGGTCACGGTTCGGGCTCGGACGCCGGCTCCAGGTCGTCCAGCATCGCCTCCGCGACGCGCTGGCGGTCCGGGAGCACGGTGTCGGGGAGCGCGACGAAGCGGCGGAGGTCGGCGCGGGCGGCCGCGGTCTGGCCAGCGGAGGCCCTGGCGACGGCGCGGTCCAGGAAGAGGCCGGCGTCGTCGGGGGCGAGCGCGACGGCGTGGTCGAGGTCCTCCAAGGCGCGCACCCAGGCGCCGTCGAGCGCCTGGGCCACGTAGGCGCGGCGGCTGTAGATCTGGTCCAGCGACGTGGCGGACTCGGCGCCGCCGTCGACGGCTCGGATGGCGTCCGACAAGTCCTGGTAGGCGCCCCGCAAGTCGCCGTCGTCCTCCGTCGTGCTCGACCACGACCACCGGCACAGCCCGCGCGCGACCAAGGCGTCCGGATCGTCGGGCGACTGGTCGACGATGGCGTCGAGTTGACGAAGCCCCTGCTGCAGGTCCCCGACGCGGCACTCGTCGAACGCGTCGGCCACCTCGGCCAGCGGCGCGTCGGGCACCGCCTCCGCCGGCGCCTCCGGGGGCTCGTCGCAGCCGCCGGCGAGCGCCGCCAGCGCGACGGCGGCCCCGGCCCAGAGTGCGCGCGTAGGCATGGGCTAGAGCGAGTCGGGGTCCACCTCCACCAGCCGCCCGCGCACGAGCGCCAGCGTCCGCGCGGGGAAGGCCTTCACCAAGCGGTAGTCGTGCGTCGCCATCAGGAGCGCGGTCCCCTGGCGGTTGACCTTGACGAGGAGCTTCTGGATCTCGTCGGCCACGCGCGGGTCGAGGTTTCCTGTCGGCTCGTCGGCCAAAAGCAGGCGGGGGTGGTTGACGAGCGCGCGCGCGATGCAGGCCCGCTGCTGCTCCCCGCCCGACATCTCGCTCGGACGCGCCTTGGCGCGGTGCCCCAGGCCGACTTGGGCCAGCGCCTCCAGGGCCCGCTCGCGCACCTCCTTTCCCGTCACGCCGGTCGCGTGGAGCGCGAACGCCACGTTCTCGTAGGCGCTGCGGTCGGGGAGCAGCTGGAAGTCCTGGAACACGATGCCCAGCATCCGCCGGAGCATGGGGATGTCGCGCGGCTTGACCGACTCGGCGTCGTACGGCCCCACGCGCACGACGCCGTACTCGGGCGGGACGTCCATGTAGAGGAGCTTGAGCAGCGTCGACTTCCCCGACCCGGTCGGCCCGATCAAGTAGGCCATCTCGCCCCGGGCCAGGGTCAGGTTGAGGTCCGAGGCCACGTCGACGCGCGAGCCGGAGGGGTCGGTGTAGCCCACGGCCACGTTGCGCAACTCAACGAGGGGTCGCTCGCGCGGCGGCCCGGCCGACGGCGGCGCGGAGGAGTCTCGGATGCGGTCGACGACGGGGTCCACGGGCGGTCTCGCTGGGGGCGGCAAGCTACGCCGCCGTCGCCAGCGGGCGGCGCAGGACCCAGTGGATCCGCTCGGATTCGTCCGTCGCCGGGTCGAGCCCGAGCCCGTCGTAGGCCGCCTCGACCGTGAGCCCCGACGCCTCGATCACGCCCGCCACCTCGTCCAGGGTGTAGGCCCGCTGGCGGTGCGTCTCGACGGAGACGGTCCCGTCGGGCGCCGTCAGCCGGAACTCGGTGGTGTGCAGGCGCGCGCCGGCGTCGTAGCGGCTGGAGCGGACGTAGGAGAACGCGTCGGTCGCGCCGGCGTCGTCGAACCCGTCGGCGTGGTTGACCGAGTTGGCGGGCGTCGACTGGTCCACGATCGCCACCCCGCCCGGCACGAGCGCGTCGCGGACGTGGCCGAGCAGCACGCCGACCTGGTCGAGCTCCAGCAGGTAGTTCAGCCCGTCGTAGACCAGCACGACGGCGTCGGCCGGCGGGCCGGGGATGGGGTCGAGGAAGTCGGCCTGGGCGAAGGCCACGGGCCGCCCGGCGTCCCGCGCGGCCCGGCGGGCGACGGCCAGCATCGCCTCCGACCCGTCGAAGGCGCGGTAGTCGTAGCCGTCGCCGGGCCCGTAGGGCTGGAGCGAGATCGCCATCGCGCCCGTCCCGCACCCCAGCTCGATGACCGACTCCGCGCGGTCGTGGTGGATGCGGATCAGGCTGCGGACGTAGCCCGCCCACATCGGGTAGTCGACGTGGGCCATCACGGCGTCGTAGCCGGCGGCGAGGGCGGAGTACGGGGCGGCCATGCGGTCGGGCGGGGTGCGGAGCCGCAAGGTCCGGCTCGCCGGGAACGAGCGCCAGCGCGGCGCGGCGTCTCCTCCGCCTCTCCCCTGTCCCTGTCCCCGACGTTGGAGCCCAAAGTCCTGCGGCTGCTCGTGCCGCTCGGCCCACTGGCGGCGGAGTTGGTCAGCAAGAGCTCGCGGGCGCCGTTCGACTACGCGCTCGCCAAGAGGGACGAGGGGGAGCGGGGGTCAGAAGAGGTCATCCGGCCTCGCCTCTTCCCCTCTTCCCCTACCAGCGCTCGCTCGAAGCGGAGCCGGAAGTCGCGGTAGGCCGAGTTGTAGCCCGCCGCCGTGACCCGGAACCCCTCGGCCATGCCCAGCGCCGTCATGCCGGGGTGCTTGTTGGGGAAGGTGTCGTAGGCGAGCCGGGTGTAGCCCATGCGGAGGGCCTCCGCCTCCATCTCCAACAGCAGCGCGCGCGCGATGCCCCGCCGCCGCCAGTCGGACGCGACGCCGCCCTTGGCGCTGTAGAACGTCGTCCCGGACTCGGCGTAGCCCACCTTGTACCCGACGGGCCGGCCCCGCACCGTCGCCAGCAGCAGCAGCAGGTCGTCGCGGTCGAGGCGGAAGATGACGCGGTCGTCGCCGAACACCTGCTGGTTCAGCTGGCGGATCTCGCCGAAGCGGTCCAAGTCCAGCCGCTCGACGCGGAGGTCGGGCGGGCCGATGAGGGCCGGGGCGAGGTCGAGTTGCATAGCGGTGGAGCCGGATCTACGGTAGCCACATATGAAGCCGGTGTCAAGGCAACGCGGGGGGCGGGGCCGGAGGCAACGCTGGCGTCTCGGGAGGCGCCTCGCCCTCGGACAGCGACCACGGCTCGATGACCGACTCCGGCAGGCCGGACAGGAACCGGCTGGGCTCGGTCATGAACTGCCCCGACCCGCGGCGGTACTGCACCAGCGGCACCGAGCAGTACAGCTCGGTCTCGGCGCGCGTCACGGCGACGTACATCAGCCGGCGCTCCTCGTCCTCCTCGTCGGACGACTTCAGGGCGTAGGCGCTCGGCAGCACGCCGTCGAGCGCGTGGATCAGAGAAGACGGTGTCGAACTCCAGCCCCTTGGCCGAGTGGATGGTCGAGAGCACGAGCGGCGCCTCGTCCTTGTGGGCTCCCTGGGCGGGCTCCTGGGTCCAGTCGAGCGGGTCGAGCGCCAGCGCTTCCAAGAGCGCCGTCCGCGTGCGGTGCCGGGCGGCGAGCGCGGCGACGGCGTCGAGATCCTGCTGCCGCGTCTCGGCGTCGTCGGGGTAGGTCCGCTCCAGGACCGGGCGGTAGTAGTCGAGCAGGCGCTCGACTTGCCCCTCGGGCGGCAAGCGACTCGTCGCGCAGCGGCGTCAGCGCCTCGACCAGCCGCCCCACGCCGGCCGCGACGCCGGGCGGCACGATCTCGTCGACCGAGGTGAGCGCGTGGACGGCGCCCTGCCCGGTCGCCTGGGAGATCCAGTCCAGCAGCCGCCGCGCGGTCTGGGGCCCGACGCCCTCGACCAGCCGCAACGCCCGGTTCCAGGCGACGGCGTCGGCGGGGTTCTCGGCCACGCGCAGGTGCGCGACCAGGTCCTTGACGTGCGCGGCCTCCGCCAGCTTGAGCCCGCCGAACTTGACGAACGGGATCTGCCGCCGCGCCAGCTCCGCCTCCAGGGAGTACGAGCACCAGCCCGACCGGAACAGCACGGCCTGGCGGTTCAGGGCCGTGCCGGCCTCGCGCTTGTCCAAGAACAACCTGGGCGACGAAACGCGCCTCCCAGTCGTCGTCGGGCGCCTGGACGAGGGCGGGCGTCTCGCCGTCCGAGCGGTCGGTGAACAGCCGCTTGTCGTACTTCTCGCGCGCGCCGTCGAGCACGGTGTTCGCGAGGTCCAGGATCGGCTGGGTGGAGCGGTAGTTGTGCTCCAGCTTCAGGATCTGGGCTTGGGGGTAGCGGTTCCGGAAGCCCAGGATGTGGCCCACGTCGGCGCCGCGGAAGCGGTAGATCGACTGCGCGTCGTCGCCGACG
Source organism: Rubricoccaceae bacterium (assembly GCA_963789285.1). Taxonomy (GTDB): domain Bacteria; phylum Bacteroidota; class Rhodothermia; order Rhodothermales; family Rubricoccaceae; genus Rubrivirga. The sequence goes on along the minus strand of CAWBJZ010000002.1, from coordinate 86,251 downwards.
GCCATCACGTTGCCGTGCACCGACTGGAACTGCTCGACCAGCTCGGCCTGCAACAGGTTGACGTCCTGGTACTCGTCGACGAGCACGTGGCGGCAGCGCCCGGCCACCTGGCGGCGGACGTCGTCGTGGTCGCGGAGGAGTTGGGAGGTCAGCGCGAGGAGGTCGTCGTAGTCCATCACGCCGGTCTGACGCTTGGCGTCGGCGTAGGCGGCCTGGAGCCGCGCGATGGTGTCGAGGTGCTCGGCGTAGTGCGGGTAGCTCTCGGCCAGCAACTCCGCCAGTCCCACGCCCCGGTTGGCGACGGCGGAGAACAGGCCGAGCAGCGTCCGCTTCTTGGGGAACCGTTTGGGGAGTCGGTCCAGGCCCAGCCGGGTGCGGGCGAGGTCCACGACGTCGGCGGCGTCGGCCTGGTCCAGGATGCCGAAGCGGCGGGGGAAGCCGATGCGTGGGGCGTGGACGCGCAGGGTCTCGGCGCAGAACGAGTGGAACGTGCCGCCCTGGACGCGCTCGCAGCGCCCGTCGAGCAGGCCGCCGGCCCGAGTCAGCATCTCGCGCGCGGCGCGGCGCGTGAAGGTCAGGAGCGCGATCTGCTCGGGCGGCACGCCGGTCTCGACGAGGTAGGCCACGCGGTAGGTCAGCGTCCGCGTCTTGCCGGTCCCGGCGCCGGCCACCACCAACGTGGCGCCGTCGCCGGCCGTCGCCGCCGCCAGTTGCTGGGGGTCGAGGGCGGCGGCGTAGTCGAGCGTGAGCTCGGAGGCGGGCGCCGGGGCGCGGGGGGCGAGGACGAAGCGGCGGGCCACGGGCACGGGGGGCGGACGGGAGTCTACGAGCACCGGGGCGCAGGCAGGCGCCCGCCGCACGGGCGGACGAGAGCGAGCAGACCGGAGGCGGTTCGGCGGACCACTCCGACCGACCTCCGGCTGCAACGGCGGAGTCGCATAGACGGGGGCGGACCTCGCCTGCCCTGCCTGAACCGTTGACAAGCCACCGGATCACACGAGGCGCTCCGATCCGCCTGTGCCATTCCGCCTCGCCGACCGGCCCCGCCAGCGGCCCAACTCAGGGGACGCCTGTGTCTGCGCTTGTAGACGGAGGCGTTCATCAGGAACACGCGAAGTGGCCACTCGCGGCGTTTCCCTCCCTGGCACGACCTCTGTAGGTTAGCTGTTACCGTCCCCACGACCCCACCCCATAGGATGACCCGCCCAGCACTCCTCGCCGCCCTCGCCCTCGGACTCTCCGTCCCGGTCGCCCACGCCCAGGCCGACCCCGCCGAGCTCCCCGCCCCCGCCCCCGCCGCCGACACGGTGGCCGTCGACTCCGCCGCCGTAGCGATCGCCCCCGACGCTGACCGCGCGCTCGCCCTTTACAACGAGGGGCTCGCGCTCTACCGCAACGACGACTACACCGCCGCCCTGGCCAAGTACGACGAGGCGCTGCTCTACGGCGAGTCGTTCGCGCCCGCCGGCTTCGGCCGAGGCCAAGCCCTCTACAGCCTGGGCCGCCTGGAGGACTCCCGGAACGCGCTGGAAGCCGCCGTCGCCATGTCGCGCGCCTCGGACGCCCCCAACGCTGGCCAGCTCCAGGCCGCCTCCCAACAGTGGCTCGACACCGTGACGCAGACCATCGAGGCGCGTGAGGCCAACGCCGCCGCCGCCGAGCAGCAGCAGGCCGCCGCCGCTGCCGCCCAGGAGACCACCGCCAAGGTGACGCAGGCCATCGAGATGCTCTCGGGCAACGAGACCACCTTCGAGCAAGGCGCCGACGCCTACGCCCTGCTTGAGCAGGCCCGCCAGGCCGGCTACGACGCCGACCAGGCCGCGCTGTACTACGCCAAGGCGCTCACGGCCATGGAGCGCGGCGAGGAGGCCGTCCCCTTCGCCGAGACGGCGGTACGCGTCAGCGAGGGCCAGGGCGACCGCTCGGTCAACTACATCGCCCTCGGGCGCGCGCACCTCGACGCCGGCAACGCCGCCGAGGCCCGGGCCGCCTTCGAGATGATCCAGGAGGGCGAGGCCTGGCACGGGTGGGTCCCCCACTACATGAGCCAGGTGGACGCTCTGGAGTCCGACAGCTAGACCCGCAGACGCCGACACGCGAGCGCCGCGCCGGAACCCTCCGGCGCGGCGCTTCTCTTTGGTCGGCCCGCTGGCGCCGGTCGCCGGCGGGAGCTAGACCGTGTTCCGGCTGCCGAGGTACCAGATCACCGCCAGCAGCACGACGGGGATCAGGAAGCTGAGGTAGACGAGGAATTCGAGGCCGACGCCGTAGCCCTCAGGCGTGGGGGCGGCGAGCAGGATGGCGAGCATGGGGACGGGGGGATGCGTGGCCGAACCTACGCCGCCGCGCTAGCCCAGGTGCCCACCGCACGCCCGAAGCTCGGCCCGCCGGAAGTACGGCCGCGACGCGCCGCTGGGTGCCCAGGCCTCAGGCCCACGACCTCCTCACTGGCGGATGCCGCCGACAAGAAGGCGGCGCGCTAGCGCCGGTTGACGGTCCAGTCGTAGGCGAACCGCGCCCGGCGGTCCCGGCGCAGGTCCCCAGCGGACTCGCCCGCCAGTCGCGCGCGGAGCGCGTTTTGGCGGCCGCCAGCCGCGCTCAGGATCACGTCGCCGACAGACCGGCCGCCGGCCTCGAAGTCGGCGGCGAACCAGTCGAAGAGCGAGGAGACGACCAGGGTGCGGCCGTCCAGGCGCGCGGCGCGGGGGCTGGCGGCGAAGGCGGAGAACGCCTGGTCCAGGTCGCGGTCGAGCGTGGAGGCGCGCCAGGCGCGGCGCTGCAACGGCGGGCACGAGACCGCGGCGCAGTTCAAGGCCGCGTGGATGCGGTAGTCGAGCCGGCTCGGGCGCAGGGCCAAGAGCGAGCGCGGCACGGCCGCCCCATCCACGCTCGGCTGGCGGCGGAGCACGCCGTGCTCGAGCTGGTTTAGCGTCATCGACCGCCCGGCCACGCGGACGGGTCGCTGGAAGAACTCGTCGAAGAGACGTTGAGACTCCAGGTTGCGCGCACGGGGGTTTGCCAGGACTCGTGCCAGGACGTGCGCGTTGTAGGCGTTGATCAGGAACGCCGTCTTCTGAGCGTCCGCCCGGAGCGCGCTCGGCTCCTGCTCCGCGACGGCCGCCAGCGCGGCGTCGAGGTCGGCGCGGTGGCGGCTGGCGAGCCGCCCGTAGTCCACCCGGCCGTCGGACCCCACGACGCCGGCCAGCACGCGGTCGAGCGGTACCTCGACAGTGGGCTGCGCCATCGCAGGGAGCGCCGAGGCGAGCGCGAACAGAAGGATCGGGGTCAGGAGTCTCATGCCCCCTGAACGCCCCGATGACGCCTCTCCTTACTCGTCCACCGACTCCGCGACTACCGCCCGGATGCGGACGCGCTTGACGGGCTCAGTTGCGTCGTCGGTGACGAGCGCCAGTTCGAACGCGACCTCGCCGTCGGCATCCGCCAGCGCGGCGGGGTCCTCGACGGTCACAAACACGCCGCCGAGTTGGTCAGGGAAGATGGGGCCGCGCGGAAACACGACCTCGACACCTTCCGGTGCCTCCACGCGCTCGACCCGGATCGGTCGCGTGCCGGTGTTGGCGAACTGGACCGAGGTCTGGAGCACGTCGGTCGCAGGGATCGTGCCGAGGTCCTTGTCCAGCGTCTCAAAGGCCAACGCCCCGACCGCCGTCCCCGTCGTCGCCAGCGCGGGCTGGACGACGCCCGAGATCCGCAGCGTCACGGCCTGGCCGGCGTCGGTCGTCACGCGGACGGCCGACTCGAACGGCCCCGGCCGCCCCGCGGTCTCGTACCGCACGGCGACCTCGCCCGACCCGCCCGGCGCGACGGCGTCCGAGGTGTAGGCGGGGATCGTGCACCCGCAGTTGCTCTCGACCTCCGCCAGCATGAGCGGCGCATCCCCTTCATTCACAAAGCGAAACGTGAAGGCGCTCGGCTCGGCCTCCGTCAGGCGTCCCATCTCATGCTCTTGGACGTCGAACGCCATCCGCCCCTGCGCGCTGGCGGCGGTGGCGAGCAGCAGCAGGGACAGGGCTAAGGGCAGTCGCATGGCGATTGTAGAGAGGCGCCTATTCAGGCGGAGGTGCCGGACCGAGGTCGTAAGGCGGAGTCAACTCGGCGAGCGACGGATCAGTACGCCAGCACCTCGCGAGCGGCCGCGAGCACGTCGTCGTCCTGGGGCAGCACGGCGGTCTCCAGCGGGTCCGCGTAGGGGATCGACGTGAACGCGCCGGCGACGCGCTTGACCGGGGCGTCGAGGTCGCCGAAGGCGGCGTCGGAGATCTGGGCGGCGATCTCGGCGCCGAAGCCCATGAACTCGTGATCCTCGTAGGCGACCAGCACGCGGCCCGTCTTGCGCGCCGAGGCCAGCACGCCCTCCGAATCGAACGGCAACATCGAGCGGATGTCGATGACCTCGACGGAGACGCCCTCTTTCTCCAGCGTCTTGGCCACGTTGAGCGACTTGTAAACGATGGCGCCCCAGGTCACGATGGTCAGGTCGGCGCCCTCGCGTGCGACGGCGGCCTTGCCGAACGGGACGAGGTAGTCGGCGTGGGGCTCGGGGCGCCGGGCGGGACCCTGGCGGTACAACGCCTTGTGCTCCAGGAAGATGACGGGGTCCTCGCCCCGGATGGCCGACTTCAACATCCCCTTGGCGTCGGCGGCGTTGGACGGCATCACGACCTGGAGGCCGGGGAAGTGACCGAACATGGCCTCGACGTTCTGGCTGTGGCACAGCCCGCCGTGGATGTAGCCGCCGCACGGGACGCGGATGACCATCGGGTTGGCCCACTCGCCGTTGGAGCGGTACCGCATCGACATCACCTGGTTGCGGAGCGGCTGCATCCCGGGCCAGATGTAGTCGGCGAACTGGATCTCGATGACGGGCTTGTACCCGGCGGCCGCCAGCCCGACGGCGGAGCCGATCACGGAGTGCTCCGCCAGGGGCGAGTTGAAGCACCGCTCCTTGCCGTACTTGGCCGCCAGCCCGCGCGTGGCCGTAAAGACGCCGCCCTTGCCGCCGCCCACGTCCTCGCCGTAGACCAGCACCTTGTCGTCGCGCGCCATCTCCTCGTCGAGCGCGTGGTTGATCGCGTCCACGATGACGACGAGGTCGCCGTCGTCGCCGTCGGCGTGGTACTCGCGCTCATCGGGGCCCTCGTAGTAGACGTGCTGCGTGGCCGTCGCGGGGTCGGCGTTCGGCTCGGCCTCGACCTCGCGCGCCAAGCGGTCGATGTCGGCGGCGATCTCGGCGCGCATGGCCTCGACCTCGTCCTCGGTCACGACGCCGGCCTCGGTCAGCTGGCGGACGAGCTTGGCGAGCGGGTCGCGGGCGGCGTCGGCCTCGATGGACGCCGTCTCGCGGTACTTCCGGTGGTCGTCCGACGACGAGTGCGGGAAGAGGCGGACGACGTCGGCGTGGAGCGCGACCGGGCCGTGGCCGGCGCGGATGTGCGCCATCGCGGCGCGCGCGGCGGCGATGGACTGGAAGTAGTCCGTGCCGTCGTAGCGCAGCCGCTTGAGGCCGGCGTAGCCGCCCAGCAGGTGCCAGATCGAGCCGCCGGCGGTCTGCTCCTCGACGGGGACCGAGATCGCGTACTTGTTGTCCTGGACGTGGAACAAGACCGGCAGCGCCTGGCGCGCGGCCCAGTTCAGCGCCTCGTGGAAGGCGCCCTGGCTCGTCGAGCCCTCGCCGCCCGACGTGTAGACGGCCTTCGTCGGCTCGCCCTCCGGCGTCCCGTCCTTCTGGATCGCCAGCGCGAACCCGACCGCCGGCACGAACTGCGCGCCCACGCTCGACGACGTGCTCATGATGTTGAGCGCGCGGTGGCCGAAGTGCTCGGGCATCTGGCGGCCGCCGCCGAAGGGGTCCGACGGCTTGCCGAAGTGGGCCTGGAGCACCTCGCGCGGGCTCACGCCCACCTGGAGCGCCGTCCCCAGGTCGCGGTAGTAGAAGCAGAACCAGTCACGGCCGCCCTCGAACTGGCTCGCGACGGCGATCTGGCTGGCCTCGTGGCCCGCCGAGCCGATGTGGAAGAACCCCTTCCCCTGCTTGAGCAGCGTCAGCATCTTCTCGTCCAGCCTCCGCGAGGTCATCATCGTGCGGAGCACGTGCCGCAGCTCGTCCGGCTCGAAGTCGTCCGGCCCCAGTTCCGCGACCTCCAGGTCGCCCTCGATCCCGTCCGCGCTCGGCTGGTCGGACTTCTCGGCGTCGCTCTCGGCGTCGAACGCCTGGTCCACCTCCGCGATCATCTCGGTCTCGTTCATCGGGTCGGTCGTCGTCATAGAGTCGGTGTCGGGGGAGTCGTCCACTGCGGAATCGGGTTCGGCGGGCGGGGCCGGGTCGTCGTCGGGGTGGACGACGTCGGCCAGGGCGCTGAGCATGCCGGCGCCGGCGGCGGTGATGGAGCCCAAGATGCCGTGGACGTTGCCCTCCTGGGGCGCGTCCGCCGGCTCGTCGGAGTCGGTCGCCGCGTCCATCTGCGGGACGTCGGGTACCGGTCCGTCCTCGGCCGTCGTGGTGCCCTCGACCTCCGCGGCGTCAGCGCTGGGCTCGGTCGCCGTGCCAGGGTCGGTCTCCGAGGGCTCCGGCGCCTCTACGGAGTCGGCGGGGACGGCGCCGACCGGGGGCTCGACGCGCTCGTCGGCGATCTCGAGGTAGGCTGCCTCGGTCCGGCTCTCCTCTGGATCGCCCAGCACGCCTTCCACGCGCCCGCGCTCACCGGCGTCGCCAGTCGGGGTGAGGGGCTCGTCCACGAAGTCGGCGGCCGTGGGCTTGGGCATCTCGCCGATCAGGAACTCGCTGGGGTCGGCCGGGGCCGGGGGCGCGAGGTCGGCGGCCGACCACACGAAGTCGGCGCCGGTGTCCTGCACGGCCGCGTCGAGCGCGGCGTCGTCGATCTCGCCCGTCCCGAACGACTCCTCCGGGAGCGGGGCCGAGGCGCCGTCGCCGGGGTTCGAGTCCGCGTCGTCGTCCGGCATCAGGAACGTCCGCGTCGTGAACCGGGGGGCGTCGCCGGCGCCTTGCTCGGCGCGGTCGGAACGGGGGGCGGAGGCGTCGGGAGCGGGATCGTCGGAGGCCATGGCAGGGGCGGCAGGGGCGGGGCGGACGGGGAGGCGGAAGATACGCGGGGGGCCCACGGAGGCTCCCCGCCCGAGCTGGGCAAGGGGCGTGCCGAGCGTGCAGGCGATGTGGCACGGTATTCGAGCGCCGCCGTCGAGATCCCCGCCTTGCCGGTCCCGCTCGTCCCCCCTCCAAGATGCCCCTCGTCCGATTCCTCGCCGCCGCGCTGGCGGCCCTCGTCGCCACGGCCGGCGCGCACGCCCAGCAAGCCCGGCTGAGCCCGGCGCCGCGCGTGCTCTTCGCCGTCTCCGACTGGGTCAAGATCGACGACGGGACCTACGCCCAGGTCGAGACCACCGTCACCTATGACCCCACCGCCGGGGAATACGTCCACGAGTCGCGCGCCGACGGCGCCGTGCTGTCGCGCGCCGTCCGCACGACGTCTGTGGCCGGCCCGACGCCGACGGAGGCCGCGGTCTCGATCCGCATGATCGAGGGCCACCCCGAGATCGCCGCGCTCATCGGGGCCGCCAGCGGGGCGGTCACCGTCGACGGCGGCTTCCCCCTGGTCCGGGAGGACGGCCACGCCTGCGGGCCCGGCGGGCGGTGCGCGACCTACGACGTGTTCGCCACGACGGCGGACGGCCGGGAGCGCCTCCGCTACGTCATCGTCGACCTCCGCGCCGGCCGCGTCCTGGACGCCGACGCCGACCCGGACGCGGAGAGCAACCTCGCCCACCCCCAGGCTCGTCGCGAGTCCCGCCGCCGCAACTAGCATGACCGCCCTCCCCTTCCGCCTGACCACGTTGGCCGCGCTCGCGCTCCTCGCGCCCGCCGCCAGCGCCCAGGTCGAGATCACCGACGCTAGCTGCGCCACGAACGGCGGCTACGCCGACGGCCCGCCGGCCGAGACCGTCCCCAACGGCCACATCGCCTGGCCCGCCGACGACCCGCTGTGGGAGTTCGACGTGTACCGGCCCAGCAACCGGACGACGGTCAACAGCGGCGGCGTCGAGATCCGGAACGTGACCTTCCGGGGCCGCAAGGTGCTCGACCGCGCCTCGGTCCCGGTCCTGAACGTGGAGTACGACGAGGGCGGCTGCGGCTGCTTCCGGGACTGGCAGACCGAGGACGCGCGCGTCGAGATCGGCCCGGACGCCGTGATGGCGGCCGAGTGCGACGCCGTCCGCCAGTCGGGCCGGACGCTGCGGAGCGGGATCGCCGTCAGCGCGCCCGGCGCCGTCCAAGCGTCGTGCGAGGCCAACGACGCGCCGGGCAACGCGAGGCCCGGCGGCGACGTCGGCGACTTCGTCGGGCTCGCCGTCGAGGACTACGGCGACGAGTTGGTGGTCACCGGCCACAGCCGCGCGGGGTGGTACCGCTACCGCATGAAGTGGCACTTCTACAGCGACGGCCGCATCTGGCCCGAGTTCTCGTTCGCCGCCGCCGACGCCGTCTGCACCGAGTCCGGCCACCGCCACCACGCCTACTGGCGGTTCGACTTCGACCTGGACGGCACGCCCCAGAACGACGTCGTCCGCGAGCACCCCGGCGGCGGCCGCCCCCAGCCGTTCACGACCGAGTCGTCACGCGTCTTGGGCGGCGCGTCCGACCGGACCTACTGGAGCGTCGTCGACGGCGCGAGCGGGTTCGGCTACGAGATCGTGCCCGGCGAGCAGGACCGCCGGCTGCCCGCCGACCCGTACTCCAAGACCGACGCGCTCGTGCTCCGCTACAAGGTCGACGAGATCGACGACGGCTTGACGAACGGCCAGGGCTGCGCGTTCGCCTTCGAGCCGTTCGTCAACGGCGAGGCGCTCCAGGGCGAGGACACCGTGTTCTGGTACCGCGCCGGCGCGCTCCACACGGCCGGGGCCCCGTTCGAGTGCGACATCGTCGGGCCGATGCTGCGGCCCATCGGGTTCGACGACCGCAACGTGCCTGGCGTCGAGAACGCCGAGTTCGAGCGCGTCCGCCCCAACCCGTTCGCCGGCACGGCGCAGGCCCGCTTCCGCGTCGCGAGCGCCCAAGACGTGGCCGTCGAGTTGTACGACCTGACGGGCCGCCGCGTCGCCGTGCTGTACCAAGGCGCCGCCCGCGCCGACGTGTGGCAATCGATCACCGTCGACGGCCGCTCCCTGCCCGCGGGCACCTACGTCGTGCGGTTGCGCGGCGAGACCGCGCGCGGGAGCACGCGCGTCGTGCTGGTCCGCTAGTGCGCGCCGACCTCGTCATCGTCGGCGGCGGGCTGGTCGGGCTGGCGACCGCGCGCGCGGCGCTGGCGGCGCGGCCCGGGCTCGAGGTGACGGTGATCGAGAAGGAAGCGTCCGTCGGCCGGCACCAGAGCGGGCGCAACTCGGGCGTGCTCCACGCCGGCGTCTACTACCGCCCCGGCAGCCAGAAGGCCGCGCTGTGCCGCCAGGGGCGCGCGGAGATGGAGGCGTTCTGCGACGCCGAGGGCTTGCCGTGGACGCGGTCCGGCAAGACCATCGTCGCCGTCACCGAGGGCGAGCGCCCGCGCCTGGACGCCCTCGCCGAGCGCGCCCAGGCCAACGGCGTTGTCGCCCACCGCCTCGACGCCGACGGGCTCCGCCAGCGCGAGCCGCACGCCGCGGGCGTCGCCGGGCTCCACGTGCCGTCGACGGGCGTGACCGACTACGGCGCCGTGGCCCGGCGGCTCGCCGAGCGACTGGCGGAGGCCGGGGCCGAGATCCGGACGGGCGCGGCGGTCGTGGGCGGACGCGAGACCAACGGGGGCGTGGTGGTCGAGACCGACGCCGGCGTCGTCGAGGCGAACGCGTTGGTGACGTGCGCGGGGCTGTGGGCCGACCGCGTCGCGCGGATGTTCGGCGCCGAGCCGTCCGTCCAGCTGGTCCCCTTCCGGGGCGAGTACGCCGCCCTCGCGCCGCGCTCGGCCGAGCTGGTGCGCGGCCTGATCTACCCCGTCCCCGACCCCGCCTTCCCGTTCCTGGGCGTCCACCTGACGCGCCGCGTGGACGGCTCCGTCGACATCGGCCCCAGCGCCGCGCTCGCGTTCGCACGCGACGGCTACAGGCTGCGCGACGTCCGCTGGCGCGACCTGGCCGAGTCGCTCGGCTCGCGCGGCTTCCGCCAGCTGGCCGCACGGCACCTCGCGATGGGGCTCAGCGAGCTGAGGCGCTCCGTCAGCCTGCGCGCGTTCGGCCGTGCCGCTCAGCGGCTGGTGCCCGACCTGCACCTAGACGACCTGAGCTGGGCGCCCTCGGGCGTCCGCGCCCAGGCCCTCCACGCCGACGGCACGCTGGCGGACGACTTCGTGATCGAGCAGACGCGCCGCGCGGTCCACGTCGTCAACGCGCCCAGCCCGGCGGCGACGGCGTCGCTCGCCAGCGGGCGCGAGATCGCGGCGCTGGCCCTGGCCCGGTTGTAGCGAGCGACTGGCGATGTCGGTCCGCGCAGCCTCCGTGCCCGCCAGCTGCGGCCGCCCGTCGCTCACGCGGGCGGCGGCCCCAGGCGCTGGACCAACTCGTTGAAGCCCTCGGGCTCGCCGCCTCCGCGGCGGGCGAAGGCCATCGTCCAGTTGCCGAAGGTGCGCGACTGAATCGGGCCGTGCAGCTTGACCTCGACCCGGCGGTGGCGGCCGGACGTTACGATGCGGGAGTCGAACACGTCCTGGACCGCGTCGCGCGGCCCCTCCAGCCGCTGCACGAACGTGCCCGGGTGCGCGCCGTCGTCGGGCCGCTCGTAGCCCAGGAAGCCGGTGATGCCCCGCGTTTCGTTGTACCGGCGCGACTCCGCGAGCAGCGCGTCCAGCTCGGCGTCGCCCATCGGGCGGGCCGCTTGGGACACGTAGACCAAGGCGTACAGCGGGGCGTCCACGAGCGTGGGTGGCGTTTGAGCGCGCAAGCTAGGGACGCGGCCGCCTGGCGGCTACCGGCTAGCCCGCGCTCTCCGCCACGCCGACCGCCGCGCCGTCGCCGCCGGCCTCGACGGCCGCCAGCGGGAGCTCGAACCAGAACCGCGTGCCCCGGCCCTTGGTGCTCTCGACCTGGATCGTCTCGCCGTGCGCCTCCAGGATCTGCTTGACGATGGCGAGCCCCAGCCCGGTCCCGCCCTCCTTCCGGCTCCGCGCGGTGTCGACGCGGTAGAAGCGGTCGAAGATGCGGTCGAGGTGCTCCTCGGGGATCCCGCGCCCGGTGTCGACGACCTCGACGCGGGCCTTGTCCATGTGCCGGCGCATCCGGCAGCGGACGGTCCCCTCGCCCGAGTACGCGATCGCGTTGTCGATCAGGTTGGTGAGCACCTGGCGGATGCGGTTGCGGTCGGCGACGACGCCTAGAGGGTCGTTGTCGTAGCTGAGGTCGAGGCCCCGCTCGTCGGCCTTGGGCGCCAGCATCTCGCCCACCTCGGCGATCAGCTCCTGGACGTCGAACGTCGTCGGGCGGATGAGGTCCTCGCGGTACTCCAGCTTGGCGATCTCGATCAGGTCCGAGAACAGGCTGTTGAGCCGCTGGAGGTTCGTGAGCCCCTTTTGGGCGTACCGCTTGCGCTGCTCGGCCGGCAGGGTCTCGGAGCCCAGCGCTTCGAGGTAGCCGAAGACGGCGAAGATGGGGTTCTTGACCTCGTGGCTGACGTTGCCGATGAACTCGTTCTGGACCCGCTGCATCCGCTGGAGCTCGTGGATGTCGGAGCGGAACCGGCCGGCCATGTGGTTCAGGCTCCGGGCCAAGTCCTGGAACTCCGCGGCCCGCGTCTTGACCTGGATCCGCCCGTCGAGGTCCCCCTCGTTGATCCTCTGCGCGCTCCGCGTGATCGCCTTGAGCGGGCGGACGACCTGGCGGGCCGCGATCCAGGCGCCGAACAGCGCCGTCAGCAGCGCGAGCGCCATGCTGATCGCGAGCACGTTCTGCAGCGACTGGATGGCCTGGAGCAGCCGGGGCACCGGCTCGCCGACGCGGACCAGCAGCCCGGTCTGGGGCCGGAGCAGCGCGACGTGGAGGCGGGCGCCGTCCGTGCCGCTCCGCTCGGCGAAGCCCACGTGGTCCGGGGCCGCGAGCGCCTCGACCACCTCCTCGCGCTCGAAGAACGGCGTGGCGTCGGCGGTGCCGTCGCCGTAGTCGCCGATCACCTCGTCGCGCGTGGCGATCGAGACGTCGATGTTGCTGACCTGGGCGATCTGCTGGCCCAGGTCGAGCATGGCGTCCTGGGTGGGCTCGGCCTCAAGCTGGATGGCGAACCGCTCGGCCTGGTCCCGCAGCGTGTCACGTGCCGCCTCCCGCACCTCGCCCCTCAGCACGAAAAACGAGTACAGCCCCACCCCCAGCGCCGCCAGCCCCACGAACAGGGCGAAGGTGAGCATCATCCACGTCTGGGTGGACGCCCGCCGGGGGTAGAGCAGGTCTCGGATGTCGCGCCAGCGCATCGGTTGGGGGGTTGGGGCCTGGGGGTCGGGGGGAGGAGCGTCCCCTCCCCCGGTCCCGAGCGCCTACGCCTCCTGCCCAGCCTCCTCGACGAAGCGGTAGCCGACGCCGCGGACCGTCTGGATGTGACGGGCGAAGTCGCCCAGCTTCTCGCGGAGGTTCTTGATGTGGGCGTCGACGGTCCGCTCGGTCACCATCATGGCGTCCTTCCAGATCGTCTCCAGCAACTGCTGGCGCGTGAACGCCTTGCGGGGGTGGCGGACCAAGTAGCGGAGCAGCTCGAACTCGGTCAGCGTGAGCCCCAAGTCGTCGCCCTCGAGCGTGGCGCGGTACTCGTCCTCGTAGATCGTGAGCCCGGCGACGGACAGCGTCTTGCTCTCCTCCGTGCCCGTCCGGCGGAGAACCGCGCGGATGTTGGCGAGCACGACCTGGGGGCTGACCGGCTTCTGGAGGTACTGGTCGGCGTTGGCGAGCCCTTCGAGCTGGTCGGCCTCCTCGGTCTTGGCCGTCAGCATGATGATCGGGATCTTTTCGGTCTCGACGCGGCCGCGCAGACGCTTGGCGATCTCGAACCCGCTCATGCCCGGGAGCATCACGTCGAGCAGGATGGCGTCCACGTCGGAGGTGGCCTTCGAGAGCGCCTCGTCGGCGTCGTGGGCCGTGAGGACGTTGTAGCCCTCCTCGCGGAGGAAGTGCGAGATAATCTCGACCACGTCCTCCTCATCGTCAACAACGAGGATCGTGATCTCCTGGGGCGTGGAGGTGGCCATGGGCGAAAGGCGGAGTGGGTGAGAGGGTCCCGTGAAGCTACGGGCACTCGGCTATACCCCGCCGGCGCGGCTGGGTTCTGAGGCCGTGGGGCGCGCGACTGGCGGGCGCACTAGCCGCCGACGAACCGTCGCGCGACGCGGCCCGCCAGCGCCGTCGTGAGCTCGTACGAGATCGTCCCCGCCTGGGCCGCCAGCGCCTCGGCCGTCGGCCCGCCCGGCCCGAACACGACGGCGAGGTCTCCCCGCGTGACGGGCGGCGCCGACGCGACTGGGCCGAGCGAGACCATCGTCATGTCCATGCACACCCGACCGACGATGGGGACCAGCGCGCCGCCGATGCCGACGTGACCGCTGTTGGACAGCGCGCGCGGCAGGCCGTCGGCGTAGCCGATGGGCAGCGTCGCGACGCGCGTGGGCTCGGTCGCGGTCCACGTCTGCCCGTAGCTCACCGACTCGCCGGCCTCGACGGTCTGGACGTGGACCACGCGCGCCACCAGTCGCAGCGCGGGGCGGAGGTCAGCGGTCGCGTCGTGCATCGCGGGATCGGAGCGCAACCCGTAGAGCACGCCGCCCAGCCGGGTCAGCGCGGGCCGCGACGTCAACGGCGGCAGCCGGACGTGGGCCGGCCCGTTGGCGAGGTGGACGGTCTCGGGCGCGTCGTCGCCCAGCGCCTGAATGACACGGTCGAACCGGCGGACTTGCTCCAGCGCGAACGAGGGGTCGGCGGCGTCGGCGGTCGCGAGGTGCGTCCAGAGCGCGGCGACGGGGACGCCGGCCGCGCGCAGTTGGCGGAGGGTGTCGGGCACCTCGTCCGGCGCGAGACCGATCCGGTGCATCCCGGTGTCCACCTTGACGTGGACGGGGATTCCGACCTCGCGCGCTGCGACCGCCAGTGCAACGGCGGGCGACGAGACCACGGCCTCCAGGCTCAACCGCTCATACGCAGGCAGCGCCTCGTCCAGCGGCGCCGCCAGCACCAGAATGCGCGCGTCGATGCCGGACTGGCGAAGTTCGTCGGCTTCCGCGAGGGTGGCGACCGCCAGTAGCTCGACGCCTTCGCTCGACCAGGACGCGGGAGACCTCGACGGCGCCGTGGCCGTAGGCGTCGGCCTTGACGACGCCCATCACCCGGCCCGGCCCGCCGGCGCGCGCCGCCAGCCGGCGGAGGTTGTGGCGGACGGCGGCCAGGTCGGTCTCGGCCCAGAGGGCGTCGTCGTTCAACGTAGGCGGGTGGTTCGTGTCGGCAGCGTCCGCCAGTGGGACAGCGGGTCCAACGCCGGGCGTCGCGCCGGGCTCCGCGCTACCCGCCGCCGAGCGCGCAGAGCGCCGCTTCGATGTCGGGGTCCCGGCCGGCCGCCACGTCGTCGGCCGTCCACTCGACCCAGACGTCCGGGTCGAGTGCGGCGTCCGGCGGAGACCCGGGCGGGACGCTCGCGAGCAGAGGCAGCGACACGACGATGCTCGTTCGCGGGAGCGTCAGCCGGAGCACGACGCCGGCCGTGAGCCCGCGGAGGTTGCCGCCGGCCGGGCGCCCCACGATCACGCCCAACTGCTGGTCGCGGACGAGCCGGAGCAGCGAGAACGTCGCCGACTCGTTCCACTCGTCGGCCAGCACCGCGACCGGGCCACCGAACGCCTCAGGCGGGGCGGGCTCCTGAGCGCACCCGGGACCGACAAGTAGCCGGAACCGGCCGTCGGGGCGGGGCTCGACGGCGCCGGCCGGGAGCGGCTGCTTCCACCCCTCGCCCCCTCCGAACGCGGCGAGGTAGGGAAAGAACGTCGGGTCCGGCCGGTCGGACGCGACGACCGTCTGGTCGCCGGCGCAGCCCAGCGGCTCCGTCGTGAGGTAGCGGGCCACCGTCCGCGCGCCAAGGTTGCCGCCGACCACGCCGCGGATGTCCAGGACGAGCCGGAGGATGCCCCGCTGGCGGAGCGCCCGGAAGGTCCGGGCGAGCAGCGTGTCGGCCGGTGTCCCGAACCCCCACGTTGCGAACGTGCCTAGCCGGACGAGCGCCGTCGAGTCGTCGAGCGCCCGCGTCGTCCACGAGCCCTCGTCCGGCGGCGCCAGGGCGCCCGCCGCCCGCATCCGCTCGACGCGCTCCACCCGCGAAACCCACCCGACCGTGACGTGACGAAGCCTGTCGGTCCCTGGAAGGCGGACGGTCAGCGACATGGAGTCCGACGACGGCGGGAAGACGAGCCCGTAGAAGTCATCGAAATCCGGCCATTTGGCCGGACCGATCTCGGTCTCGGGGACCGCCAGTCGGGCGCGGCGGAGGGCGTCGGTGCTGCGCCCATCGCCCGGCGCCAGCGCCTGGAGCCGGTCGAGCACCTCTTCGACTGGGCGCCCTTCCACCTCGACGATCTCAGTCCCGCGCGGGAGCCGCTGGCGGTCCGTGAGGTCGCGCGTCACCACGAGCCGGTCCGGGTTGGTGAGCACGCGGAACGCGAACGGGAGCGTGGACGGCCCGCCCCACAGCCGTTCGCGGAGCCCATCGGACTGGTCCCTCGGCGCGATGACCGTATGCCCGTCGGCGGCGACGTGGAGGACGCGGGCGAAGGCGACGACGGCCTCGGCTTCCGAGAGGGGCGCCGTGCGGTGAGCGAGCGCGGCGTCGAGCGAGTCGGCGGAGGCGGCGAGGTCGGCGCGTTGGCCGTAGCGGTCGAGGCCGGGGTGATACGCCGCGAGCGCGCCCTGAAGCAGGGCGAGGTCGGCGCGGACGGAGTCGGGCGCGAACGCGGGCTGCGCCGAGGGCACAGCGGCGAGGGCGACGAGGAGGACGAGCGGGCGCATCGGAGTGGAGGGAGTACGGCAGCAACCTCCGCGCGCTTCCTGCCTCCAGCGCCTCAACAAGCCATCTGAGACGGCTCACATCGCGCCCTGCGCCTCTCTCTGGGCATCGCGCCATGCGCTTGGCGTCGTCCCGGTCTCCTTGCGGAACGCCCGGTTGAACGTGGCCTTCGACTGGAACCCCGACTCCAGCGCGACCGCCAGCAGCGTGAGCCGGTCGGCGTCGGGGTCGCGGAGCCGGGCCTGCACCTCGGCCACGCGGTAGCCGTTGACGAACTCGTTGAAGTTGCGGCCCGCTCCGGCGTTGACGATGTGCGACAGCTCGGCCGGCGTCAGGCCCACGGCGTCCGCTAGCCCAGCGACGGTGAGGTTGGGGCGGAGGTGCGGCTTGTCGGTCCGCATCCGTCGGTCGAGCCGGTCCGTCCACGCCGCGACCTCGGCGGCCGGGAGCGGAGGCACTGCGGGCTCGGGCGGAGGACCTGCCGCGTCGGACTGGCGGGCAGCCGCGTAGCCGGCCACGGCGACGTAATACCCGACGGCGACGTAGGCCACGTTCGCCCACCACTGGCGGGTGTACGAGAACTCGGCGCCGAGCAGGTACGCCAGCCCGAACCCAGCTTGGACGGCCAGGACGAAGGCGGCGGCCCCGACGAACCGCACAAGCCACGGATCCCCCGTCGAGGTCCGCATCCGGCCGACGGTCCGCCAAGCGACGGCGACGCACGTGGCGTTGAACGCGAGCCCGAGCGGCCCCGCCCAGGCGTTGAGTGTCGGGCCGAATGTCGCGCTGAACGGTACGCCTGCCCACGCCGTCCGCGTCCAGACCCACAGGCCGAGCGCGAGCGACGCCGCTGCTGGCGCCAACAGCCACGGCGAGACCCGGCCGCGTCCGGTGAGGCCCCGGACGTACCCCAGCGTGAGCGGACCCAGCAAGAAGGCGTTCCCGATGGGCAGGTTCGAGAGCCACCGCACCCGGTCGTAGGCGCCGAGGAAGCCCAAGAGGTATGGGCCGACCAGCAAGAGCACGGCCCCGAGCCACGCCGCCAGCCACCCGTCCGCGTGGCGCTGGCGCCCTACGGCGCGCGTCGCCAGCGCGGCCACCGCCAGCGCGCACGGGACGGCTCCCACCAGCAAGACGACGGCGTAGACGTTGTAGGTCGTCTCCATCACCGATGCGTGGCCCTCAGATCCCAGACGCGATGAGAAGCTCGATGTCGCGGTGGGGCATCCCGAACATCGTCGCCAGGCTCTTCTTGGTCAGGTGGCGGCGGTAGACGTAGGCGCCCGTCCGCAGCGAGACGTTGGACCACAGCGCGTCGTTGATGCTGCCGGCCTCGCCGATCTCCAAGCAGGTACGGCGTGAGCGCGTTCGACAGCGCGTAGGTCGCCGTCCGCGCGACCGACGACGGCAGGTTGGGCAGGCAGTGGTGCACGACGCCGTGGCGCACGAACGACGGCTCGTCGGGCGTCGTCGGGTGGCTGGTCTCGATGCACCCGCCCTGGTCGATCACCAGGTCCACGACGACCGAGCCGTTGCGCATGGACGCCACCATCTCCTCGGTCACCACGACCGGCGACCGCTGCCCCATCGACATCGCCGCGCCGATGACCACGTCGGCGTTCTTGATGGCGGACTTGAGGTAGGTCGGGTTCGCGACGGCCGTGGTCACGCGGCGGTCCAGGGTGTGCTCGATCTGGCGGAGCGCCGGGAGGTCGGTGTCGAGCACGATCGTATGCGCGCCGAAGCCGATGGCGGTCCGGGCGGCCCACTCCCCGATCACGCCCGCGCCCAGGATCACGACCGTCGCCGGGGGCACGCCCGAGATCCCGCCCAGCATCACCCCGCGCCCGCCCTCGGACGACTCCAGCAGGCGCGCCGCGGTCTGGACCGCCATCGAGCCCGAGATCTCGTGCATCATCCGGACGATGGGCAGCGTCCCGTCGGAGTCGGCGATGAACTCGAAGCCGATGCCGGTGACGCGCAGCTCCATCAGCCGCTTCAAGGTGTCGGGCTGCAACCCGCCCAGGTGCAGCGCCGAGATCAGCACCTGGCGCTCGCGCATGACGTCGAGCTCGTCGGGGCGGGGCGGGAACACCTTGGCGACCAGGTCGGCCTGCTGGTACACCTCCTCGGCGGAGCCGACGACCTGGCAGCCGGCGTCGGCGTAGGTGTGGTCGGCGAACTGGGCCTCGGCGCCGGCGCCGCTCTCGATGAGCACCTCGTGGCCGTTCGCCACCAGGAGCGCGGCGGCGTAGGGCGCCAGCGCGACGCGGCGCTCGTCGTTGAGGGCCTCCGACGGGATCCCGATCCTCAAGTGCTGCTGGCGCTCGGAGATGGCGGCGGGCTTCTCCAGCGGGAGCAGCGTCGTCTCGACCTGTAGGCCCTGGATGGCGGGGATTTCCATGGGCCGAATCTACGCCCTGACCGGGCCGCTCGCCCCGAGCCATCGCGCCAGCAGCACGCCCCCGGCCACGGCCACGTTGAGCGACTCGACGCCGCGCGACGGCGGCGCCTCCCCCCTCCCCGACTCGATACAGACGAACCGGCCTCCCGCTGGCGGCCGCTGTCGGAGCCAGGCCGCGACCGGTTCCGACAGGCCGTGCGCCTCGCTCCCCATCACCAAGGCGGCGTTGGCGCTGGGCGACCACCGGTGGGCCGGCGTCCCGCTGAGGTCGGCGCCCCAGGCGGAGGTGCCCGACTGGCCGAGCGCCTCCAGGACCGGCACCAGGGACGGGACCCGGGAGAGCTTGAGGTCCCAGATGCCGCCCATGCTCGCCCGGACCGCCTTGGGGCTCTCGGGGTCGGCGGAAGCGTGGTCCAGCACGACGGCCGCGACGCCGAACCAGGCCGCGGTCCGGACCAGGGCGCCGACGTTGCCCGGGTCCTGCACGCCGTCCAGCAGCAGCACCGGCCCCTCCGCCGGCGCGGCGTCGGTCACGACGGAGCGGGCGACCGCGACGACGCCCTGGCTGCTCCGCGCGTCCCCCACCTTGGCCAGTTCGTGCGCGGGCACGCGGTGGACCGGCACGTCGGCCCGCTCCGCCAGCGCTTGGACGCGGGGGTTGCCGAGGTCCTCGGCGACCAGGACCTCTACGAGTGGAGCGCCGGCCTGGACGGCGGCCTCGACCGAGCGGACGCCCTCGACCAGGAACTGCCCGTGCTGGCGCCGCCCCTTGCGCCGAGCGAGCGTGGCGAGGTCCTTGAGGCGCTGTCGGGTCACGGTGGCGGGTGCAGGGGCGGGAAGGTGCCACTGGCGGGCGCCGGGCGCCAGCGGGGCGAGGTCGGGACTCGGGGAAGAATCGGAGCGCGCGGCGCGCGCCCGAGACCTCCGGAAGCGCTTCCGTTTCACACCGTCCAAACGGACCTTCCTTTCGGCTCCTCCCGTACCTTCGCCGCCATCCCCCCCGCCTCTCCCGGCCCACTCTATGCCGACCCCCTTCAAGCGCGACGTCAAGACCCCCTCCGTCTACCAGGAGCCCGCGCCCCACGTGGACAAGGACGACCCGTTCCAGTCGATGATGGAGCGGTTCGACGTCGCGGCCCAGCTGCTCGACCTCGACGCCGGGCTCTACGAGGTCCTGCGCTCCCCCACCCGCATCCACATCACGTCGATCCCCGTCGTGATGGACGACGGCACGCTCAAGGTGTTCGAGGGCTACCGCGTGATCCACTCCGAGGTGCTCGGGCCGTCCAAGGGCGGGATCCGCTTCGCGCCCGACGTCCACATGGAGGAGGTCAAGGCGCTGGCGGCCTGGATGACCTGGAAGTGCGCCGTCGTCGGCGTCCCGTTCGGCGGCGCCAAGGGCGGCGTGACCTGCGACCCCCACTCGATGTCGGCCGGCGAGGTCGAGCGCCTGACGCGGCGCTACACCGCCAACCTGCTCGACGTGTTCGGGCCCGACAAGGACATCCCGGCGCCGGACATGAACACCAACGAGCAGGTCATGGCCTGGCTGCTCGACACCTACTCCATGCACGCCAAGCGGACCGAGACGGCCGTCGTGACGGGCAAGCCGCTCTTGATCGGCGGCTCGGAGGGACGGCGCGAGGCGACGGGCCGGGGCGTCATGACGACGACGCTGGGGGCCATGAACCGGATCGGGATGCGGCCGGGCCAGGCGACCGTCGCCGTCCAGGGCTTCGGCAACGTCGGCTCGGTCGCGGCCCAGCTGCTCCGCGAGCAGGGCTGCAAGGTCGTCGCCGTGAGCGACGTCTCGGGCGGGTACTACAACGCCGACGGCATCGACATCGACGCGGCCATCGCCTACAGCGAGGCGCACGGCCGGTCGCTCGAAGGCTTCGACGGCGCCGAGCCGATCACCAACGAGGAGCTGCTGGCGCTCGACGTGGACGTGCTCGCGCCGTGCGCCAAGGAGAACCAGATCACGTCCAAGAACGCCGCCGACGTCAAGGCCAAGATCGTGGCCGAGGGCGCCAACGGGCCGACCACGCCCAACGCCGACACCATCCTGAACGAGAACGGCGTGCTCGTCATCCCGGACATCCTGGCCAACGCCGGCGGCGTGACGGTGAGCTACTTCGAGTGGGTCCAGGACCGCCAGGGCTACTTCTGGAGCAAGGACCGCGTCAACCGCCGGCTCGACCGCATGATGCGCGCCGCCTTCGACCGCGTCTACGACGCCTCGGAGCGCTACGACACGTCGATGCGGATCGGCGCCTACGTGATCGCGATCGAGAAGGTGGCCGGCGCGCTCAAGATGCGCGGGATCTATGCCTAGAGGCGAGGCCCGGGGGGCGGACTCGGACCGGGGGACGTCTCCCGGCCCGGCCTCACGCCCCCCGAGCCTCGCGGCGGCTGGCGGCGTGGTCTGGCGGCTACCGCGGCTCGCCCTCGTCGGCGTCGTGCGGTTGTACCAGGGCGCCGTCTCCCCCTGGCTCCCGGCGACGTGCCGCTACACGCCGACGTGCTCGGAGTACGCCGTCCAGGCGCTCCGCCAGTACGGCGCGCTCCGGGGGTCGGTGCTGGCGGCCTGGCGGATCTTGCGCTGCAACCCGTGGGGCGGCCACGGCCACGACCCCCCGCGATGGTTCGGCGAACCGGGAACGGACGCCGCACGCGGCCGGTGACAGCGGACGCCCACTCCGCCCCCATGTCCGCCGAGTCCCACCGCGACGCCGCCCCGGACCGCGCCGTCACCTGCGCCGTCGTCACCGTCTCCGACACCCGCACCGAGGACTCCGACGACAGCGGCGCGGCGGCCAAGGAGGCGCTGCGCGGGGCGGGGCACCTCGTCGAGTTCTACCGCATCGTGCCCGACGACGGGGAGGCCATCCGCGCCGTCCTGCTGCACCTCGCGGGCCAGGTCGAGGTCGTGGTCACGTCGGGCGGGACCGGGATCGGGCGCCGCGACACGACCGTCGAGGTCGCCGAGCGGTTGATCCAAAAGGCGCTGCCCGGCTTCGGCGAGCTGTTCCGGATGCGGTCGTTCGCCCAGATCGGCGCGGCGGCCATGCTCTCGCGCGCCACGGCCGGGCTGTACGGCGCCGAGGACGGCCCCGCCGAGACGCTGCTGTTCTGCTGCCCCGGCTCGGTGGACGGCGTGACCCTGGCCCTCGACGAGCTCATCCTGCCCGACCTGGAGCACGTCGCCCACGAGGTCGTCCGCCAGTCGGCGCCGGAGCCGGGCGGCCGGCTGGCGTTCCCCATCGACGAGGCCAGGCCGGAGCGGTAGCCCCTCGGCGCCCGAGTCCGCCGGGGCGTGTCGTGGAGGCCTCCCTGCGCTCCGGTCTCTAGTTCTCGTTCGCCCGGGAGCGCAGCAGCGCCTGGGGCGGCGCCAGCGTCGCCGACGCCCGGTGGCCCACCACCCGGCCGCCCTCGACGAACACCACCAGCGCCTCGGACGTCGGCTCGTAGTCCTCGAGTTGCCGGGCCTCCCAGCCCTCGAAGTCGTCGTCGGTCGTGCCGGGGATGGCGTGGATCTGGGTCGTGTAGAACAGCCGCTCGGGCTCGAACGGGCGGCGGCGGAAGAGGCCGGGCCGGTAGTCGGTCCAAAGCACGACCGCGCCGGCGCCGTGGCGCTGGTAGCCCTCGTAGGCCGCCGCCGCCAGCCCGGGCCAGTGGTCGGCCAGGAACGTGCGGTGGTCGTCCTGGCGCCGCTTCGCCGACCGGGAGGCGTTGGGGTTGGACTGGATCGTGACCAGCCCGAACGGCGTCGAGAGCGTGGTCGAGGAGTCGGAAGACGGAGGCATGGGCGAGCCACGCGAGGGGCCGGGGGCGGTTCCGGACGCGCTCTATCTTGGGGCCTCCCCTCTCCCCCGCCCCCATGCCCCGCTACACCACCTTCGACGAGGTCCTCGCCTCCTACCCCGACCGCTTCAACGCCGAGAAGGCCCAGTCGATGGACGACAAGGTCCACATGCAGCTCACCGGCGACGACGCCCGCGACGTGACGCTCTACGTCCACAACGGCGAGCTCGACATCATGGAGGGCGAGGTGCCCGAGGACCCCTCGCTGCGGCTGACGGCCAAGACCGAGGACTGGGTCGCGATCGAGAACGGGGAGCTGAACCCCATGATGGCGATGATGCAGCGGAAGGTGAAGATGAAGGGCTCGACGCCGTTCGCGATGAAGTTCATGGGCCTGTTCGGCTACAGCGGCTAGCGCCGGGTGGACACGTTGGTCTCGGTCGAGCACGCGCGCCGCACCGTTCTGGCGTCGGCGCGCGTGCTGGCTGCGGAGTCCGTCCCGCTGGCGGAGGCCGTCGGGCGGACGCTGGCCGCGCCCGTCGTCTCGGACGGGCCGCTGCCGCCGTTCGACACGTCGGCGATGGACGGCTACGCCGTCCGACTGGCGGACCTGGCGGGCGAGGACACCTTGCCGCTGGCGGGCACGGTCCACGCCGGCGACGCTCACTCCGACCTAGTGCCTGGCACGTGCCTGGGCATGATGACCGGCGCCCCGCTGCCGTCCGGCGCCGACGCCGTCGTCCCCGTCGAGTGGACGTCGCGCGCCGCCGGCCGCGTCCACTTCGACCGCCAGCCCGAGGTGGGCCAGTCCATCCGGCGGGCGGGCAGCGCGCTGGCGGCCGGCGTCGAGGTGCTCTCCGCTGGCCAAGTCGTCACCCCGCGGTCGGTCGGGCTGCTGGCGGCCGTCGGCGCCGCGACGGTGTCCGTCCGGCGGCGTCCAGTTGTCGCCGTCGTCACGACGGGCGACGAGCTGGTGCCCGCCGACGCTCGGCCCGGGCCGGGCCAGATCCGCGACGCCAACGGCCCGGCGCTGGCGGCGCAGGTCGTCGCGGCCGGCGGCCTCCCCCTCCCTCTCCACGCCCACGACGACCGCCCGTCGCTCGCGGCGGCGCTCGACCAGGCCGGCGAGGCCGACGTGCTGGTGTTCGCCGGCGGCGTCTCGATGGGCGAGCGCGACTTGGTGCGTCCAGAGTTGGAGCGGCGCGGCGTCGAGTGGGCGTTCTGGAAGGTCCGCCAGCGGCCGGGCAAACCGTTGGCGTTCGGGACGCTGGGCGGACGGCCCGTGATCGGGCTGCCCGGCAACCCGGTGAGCGCCGTCGTCGGGTTCGAGGTCTACGTCCGCCCGCTGCTGGCGGCGTGCCTGGGTCGGGCGGAGGCGGGCGAGCCCGAGACCGGGCGACTGGCCTACGCCGTCCGCAAGGCGGACGGGCTGACGACGTTTCTGCGCGTCACGGCCGTGCGCTCCGCCAGTGGGACGCTGGTGCTGTCCGCGGCGGGGGCGCAGGACTCCCACGTCGCCCGGTCGCTGCTGCTCTCCGACGGGCTGGCGTGGCTCCCGGCGGAGGGCGCCGAGGTGGCGGCGGGGACCTCGGTGCCGTTCGTGCCGTGGGGCGGGTGACTCGCAACACTCAGAGACGCCGCAGGTCGGCACCCCTACCACACCTCAGCCGCCGGCCTGCTCAGCCCCACCGCCGGGAGCCGGCCGCTCGGCGCGGCGTCCCTACGAGAACCGCGGCCGGTCGAGACATCAGCGCCGCGCCCTCCCCCACCCAAAAGAGATGCTCCTCCGCACCGTCCGCATGACGTTCGCGCCCGACCGGCTGGCGGCGTTCCTCGACCTGTTCGAAACGGCCCACCCGAAGATCGCCGCGGCGCCGGGGTGCCAGCACCTCGAGCTGTGGCAGGACGCCCGGTACCCCAACGTGCTCACCACCTTCAGCCGGTGGGACTCCGCCGACGCCTTGGACGCCTACCGCCAGTCGGAGCTGTTCCGGACGACGTGGGCCGAGACGAAGCCGATGTTCGCGGCGGCGCCCGTCGCGCGCAGCCAGAGCCGAGTGGGCGCCTAGCGCCCTCCGCCGAGCTGGCGCAGGCACTCGCGCGCTCGGTCCGCGACCTCGGGCGGGCCGACGCCGCGCAGGTCGTCTTGGGAGCGCAACGGGGCCACCGACACCTCGACGGTCGCGCGGACGCGGGGGTCCGCGACCGACTCCGCCGTGATCGTCGCCTCGCCGGACGTCGCTCGGCACTCGGACCTCAGGACTCCCGTGGCGGAGACCGTCGCGACGGTGGTGTCGCTCGACGACCACCGGACATCCTGAGAAACGTCCCGGTCCGCGTCCACGATGGCCCGTAGCGGCTCCTCCAGGTAGGGCAAGCCGAACCCGAGCGAGCCCGGGACGACGACGACGGAGCGGACGGGCGGCGCGTCGGAGCGCAGGCGCAGCTGGACGCGGCGCTGGGCGCCCCGGGGCTCGGAGTAGTCGCAGCGGGGGTCGCCCGTCGGGCGCGCTCGGACGCCGCGGAGCCGGGCGGGGCGGTACCCCGGCTTGGTGATCCGGACGTCGTAGGTGCCCGGGCGGCGCTCGCCGGCGCCCAGGTACAGCTCGCTCCACGCGCTAGCAGCGTCGCTCGTGTCCGCGAAGGCCCCGTCTCGGATCACGAGGGTCGCGCCGAACGCCGCCGGCTCGCCGTCCGGCCCGCGCACCTCGACGACCACGGACGGGCCGCCGGTGCCCGTGCAGTCCACCAGCCCGTCACCCGAAGCTGCCGGCTCGCCGGGGCGTGCCCCCCCGCAGCCGACTGGCGGCGAGCGCAGCCAGCGTGACGAGGGCGAGGGACAAGCGCGGCATCAGCGAGCGCTAGATCACCGTGCCGTCCGGCAGGACGGCGTTCTTGGGCAGCACCACCACGCCGTCGCGGATGAACCAGCCCTCGCCCTCGCCCTCCTCGACGCCTTGGGCGTTGGTGATCCGGCAGTCGGCGCCGACCTGGACGTTCTTGTCGATGATGGCGCCCTCGACGACGCTGTTCGCGCCCACGCCCGGCGCCAGCGGGGGGTTGAGCCCGGGCCGCCGCGTCGGGTCGCGCCACGGCAGGTAGTCCGCGCCCAGCATGACGGTGCGGCGCAGGACCGAGCCGCCGGACAGGAACGAGCGGATGCCGACGACGGAGTCCTCGACCGTCGCCCCGATCACGACCGAGCCCTCGCCGATCATCGAGTTCGTGATCTGGGCGTTCTGGACCTTGGCCGGCGGCAGCATCCGCGTGTTGGTGTAGATCGGCGAGTCCTCGTCGTAGAGGTCGAACTCGGGGGCGGGCTGGCTCAGCGCGATGTTCGCGTCGTAGAACGACCGCACGGTCCCGATGTCCGACCAGTAGGCGTCGAAGGGGTAGCTCACGACGCGGCGGCGGGCGATGGCGGCGGGGATGATCTCCTTGCCGAAGTCCTTCTCGTCGGGGTCCGACAAGAGCACCTCGCGCAGCACGTCGCGCTCGAACATGTAGATGCCCATCGAGGCGAGGTAGACCCGGCCCTGGGCCTCCATCTGGGCCGAGACCGGGCTCTCCAGACCGTCCAGCTCGTCGCGCGCCGGCTTCTCGTGGAACTCCGTGATGACGCCATCGGCGTCGGTCTTCAGGATGCCGAACGCCGAGGCGTCCTCGGCGGTCACCGGGATCGTGGCGACGGTGAGATCGGCCCAGGCCGAGCGGTGGTGCTGCTCGAACGTGTTGAAGTCCATCCGGTAGAGCTGGTCGCCCGAGAGCACGAGCACGCGGCGGTGCGGGTACGGGTCGATGTGCTTGAGGCACTGGCGGACGGCGTCGGCGGTGCCCTGAAACCACCGGTCGTCGCCCGGGGTCTGCTCGGCGGCGAGGATCGTGACGAAGCCGTGGCCGAACCGGTCGAACCGGTAGGTCCGCGCGACGTGGCGGTTCAAGCTGGCCGAGTTGTACTGCGTGACGACGAACATCCGCATCAGCTCCGAATTGATGCAGTTCGAGATCGGGATGTCGATCAGCCGGTACTTCCCGGCCAAGGGCACGGCGGGCTTGGAGCGGTGCGCCGTGAGGGGGTGGAGCCGGGTGCCGGCGCCGCCGCCCAGGATGACGGCCAACGTGTCGCGCATGGGGTCGGTCGGAGGGGGAGCCGGAGACTACGCCGAGACCAGGCCGGTCGCGCGGTACAACCGCTCGTACTCCTGGGCCGACGACGCCCACGACGAGTCCCGCCGCATCCCGCTCTGCCGCATCCTCTCGACCTCGTCCGTAGGCAGCGCCAGCGCGGCGAGCGTGGCCTGGGCGAAGGCGGCGGCGGTGTAGGCGTCGAAGCGGACGCCGTTTCCCCGCGTGCCGTCCCACGCCTCAACGGTGTCCCGCAACCCGCCGACGGCGTGGACGATGGGAATGGCACCGTAGCGCATGGCGTACAACTGGCCCAGCCCGCACGGCTCTTGTTTCGACGGCATGACAAAGAAGTCGGCGGCGGCGTAGAGCCGGTGCGCCAGCGCCTCGTCGAAGGCCAGCGTGAGCGACATCCGGTCGCCCGCGTCGTCGGCGGCGGCCTGCATCGCGGCCTCGTGCTCGGCGTAGCCCGAGCCCAGCACGGCGACGGCGGCGTCCGACTGGCGGACGACGTCGGCCAGTCCGGGCGCCAGGATCTCGGCGCCTTTCTCCGGGGTGAGCCGGCCGACGAACGCCACCAGTGGGCGGGCGGGGTCGAGGCCGAGTTGCTCGCACACAGTGCGCTTGGTCTCGGCTTTGCCGCCCAGGTCGTCGGCCGAGAAGGGAGCCGGGACGTGGGGGTCGGTCGCGGGGTCCCAGGCCTGGGCGTCGATGCCGTTGACGATGCCGGACAGGCGCTCGCCCGCGTCTTGGAACGCGTAGTCCAGCCCGTGCGACGGCTCGGGACTGGCGACCAGCTCGCGCGCGTAGCTGGGGCTGACGGTCGTGACGGCGTCTGAGAATCCGACGCCGGCCTTTAGGCTGTTGACGACGCCCAAGTGGTCGAGTGACTGGCGGTCCGGGACCGAGACGCCCAGCCGGTCCCACCACGCCCAGTCGATCTCGCCGTGGTGGTCGGCGCTGTGGACCGTGAGCACGGTCGGGAGGTCGCGGATCGCGGCGTTCGCCGGGTCGTGCCGCAGCAGGACGGGGATGAGCCCGGTGTGGTGGTCGTGCAAGTGGAGTCCGTCGGCTCCGTCGAGCGGTGTGCTCTCCGAGCGCAACCAGTCGAGCACCATGAGCTGGAAGGCGAGGTAGCGCACCTCCCCCCTCTCCGGCCACGCCCCGTCGGCGGCGCGGAAGTAGACGCCGTCGTCGCCGAAGTGCGTCGGCTCGTGGACGAGGTACAGCGGCACGTCCGGCGCGATGGCCTCAGACCGCCAGACCTCGAACGGAAACCACCCGTCCAGCCAGACCATGCCGGCGTGCACGCGCTCGGCCTCGCCCGCGCGCTCCGCCAGCCGCCCGCCCGGACCGCCGTAGAACGGCATCACGACGGCCGACGGCACGTCGAGGGCCTGGGGCAACGCGCCGACGACATCGGCCAGCCCGCCGACCTTGGCGAACGGGGCGCACTCGGCGGCGATGTGGAGGACGGGCATGGCAGCGACGGGTGGGGCGCGGGAAGATGCACCGACGCGGCACCCGTAGGGACACAATTCATTGTGTCCGCCAACCCAGCCGAGTCACGTAGCCCCGCGCTGGCGGACGGCCTCCGCCAGTGGGACGAGGCGTTCGTAGAGACGCCGTGCACGGCGTCCGCCGCTGGTGCGGGGCGCTTCGGCCTGGCGCCGGTGATCCTCCGCAGCGAGCAAGACGCCACAGCGTGGCTTCCGTACCGGCTCGCGGTTGTCAGAGGCTCCGGTCGCGAGGCTGGTTGGGGCTCCGGTCGCGAGGCTGGTTGGGGCTCCGGTCGCGAGGCTGGTTGGGGCTCCGGTCGCGAGGCTGGTTGGGGCTCCGGTCGCGAGGCTGGTTGGGGCTCCGGTCCGTGCCGAAGGCAATCCGGAATCCGGGCGTTCGTTGGCAACCGGCGCCCGGTAGCTTCCGGTCCCCCTCCGCCCCGCCGTTGTCCTCGCCCGCCGCCCCGCTCCGCCGCCGCCTGCGCGCCGTTCGCCGGCGGCTGACGGGCGCGGCCGTGACCCGGGGCGCACTCGTGACGCTGGGCGTCGTCGGCGCCGCCGCCGCGCTGGCGGTCGCGCTGGAGGCCGGCGTCTGGCTGGGCGTCGAGCTCCGCACGGCGCTGTTCTGGACCATAGCCGGGCTCCTGGTCGTGCTGCTGGCGGTTGGCGTGGGCGGGCCCGTGCTGCGGTGGCTGGGCGTGCTGCCGGGGCTGGACGAGGACTCGGTCGTCCGGCGGACGGGCCAGGACTTCCCCGGCGTCGGCGACCGGCTGGCGACGTTCCTGGACCTGGCCGACGGGAACGCCATCGGCGAGAGCAAGCTGCAGTCGGCGGCGCTCGACGCCCTAGGGCGCGAGATGGCCGACGTCCCGTTCGAGCGCGTCCGGGCGTGGCAGCCCGTCCGCGACGTGGCGCGGTGGGCGTTCGTGCCGGCGGCGCTGCTGGCGGTGGCGTTCGGCGTGTGGCCGAGCACGATGTCGTCGGCGGCGACGCGGCTGATGGCGCCCGGCGTCTACTTCGCGCCGCCAGCCCCCTTCGCGCTGGCGGTCGAGCCCGGCGACGCCGAGGTCACCCGGGGCGCCGACCTCGCCCTCGCCGTCTCCGCCCGTGGGACGCAGCTCCCGGTCACGGCGACGTTGGAGTACGGCCGCGCCGACGAGCGCGCGACCGAGACCGTCACGATGCAGGCCGACGACCAGGGCGCCTTCGCCCACACCATCGAGGCCGTCCGCGCCGACCTGCGCTACCGCGTGATCGCCGACGGCGTCCGCACGCCGTGGTACCGAATCGCGACCGTGGACCGGCCCCTGGTGCGCGGCGTCCGCCTTAGGGTCACGCCTCCGGGCTACAGCGGTCGCCCGAGCCGGCTGCTACCCGAGGGCGTCGGTGACGCGACCGGGCTGGCAGGCTCGACGGTGACGGTCCAGGTGGACCACGGCGGGCCGACGCCCGACCGCGCCTGGCTCGACGTCGAGTGGGAGGACGGACGCCGCCAGCGCGTCGGGCTGCGCGTGGGGTCGCAGGCGGCGCGCGGGGCGTTCCGGCTGCGCGGCGCCGGCACGTACACCGTCCGCTTGAGGTCGGGCGCGCTGGAGAACGCCGACCCGGCGCGGTATACGCTCGGCACGCTGAGCGACGGCCCGCCCCAGATCGCGCTCGTCGAGGGCGCCGATGGCAACCTCTCCGACGCCTCCAAACGCCTCGTCTTCCGCGTCACCGACGACTTCGGGTTCCGGGGCGGCAGCGTGGTCTACCGCGTCACGCGCGGAGGGACGACGGGCCGTCCGCGCCGGCTGGGCCTGGGCGTCCGCACGCGGCCCCTCGACCAGGAGGTCGCGCTTGACTGGCGGGTTCCGGGCGCGCGTCCCGGCGACGTGGTCGAGTTGTACGGGACCGTCTCCGACAACGACGGCCGAGGCGCGAAGTCGGCGCGGACGCCCCTCTTCACGCTCCGCTACCCCTCGTTCACCGACCGGTTGGACGACCTCGACGCGCGCCGCGACTCGACGACGGAGACGCTGGAGCGGATGGACGAGCAGGCGCGGGAGTCTCAGGACCGCTTCGAGCGCCTGCGCCAGGACCTGCGCCAGAACCTCGACCCCGACTGGGAGGACCAGCGCCAGGTCGAGGAGCTGCTGCGCGAGCAGGAGGCCATGCGACAGCAGGCCCAGTCGCTGCAGGAGCAGATGCGCCAGCTGCAGCAGCAGATGCAGGACTCCGACCTGGCGGACGAGCAGTCCCAGCGGATGTTCGAGCAGATGCAGCAGGTGATGCAGGAGCTCGACACGCCCGAGCTGCGCGACGCCCTGGAGCGGCTGCGCCAAGCGATGGAGAAGCTGGACGTGCGCGAGATGTTGGAGCAGTCCGAGCAGGCGGCGCAGTCGGAGGAGGAGTTCCGGCGGCGCCTGGAGCGGGCCATGGAGCTGATGCAGCGGCTGGAGGTGGCCGTCGAGATGGAGGAGATCGCGCGGCGCGCCGAGGCCCTGGCCGAGACCGAGGAGGACCTGGCGGAGAGGACCCAAGAGGCCGGCGACGACGCCAGTCGGTCCGAGCGCGACCAGCTGGCGAACGAGCAGCGCGAGGCCGCCGAGCAAGCGGAGGACATGGCCGAGCAGACCGACGAGCTGAGGGAGCAGATGGAGGACGTCCAGAACGCGCCGACCGACGCCGTCCAAGAGCTCCAGGAGCAGCTGGACTCGGAGACCGGCCTGCCCCAGCAGATGCAGGACAACGCCGACCAGATGCAGCAGGGCCAGATGCAGGAGGCCGGCGAGCAGCAGGAGGAGATGGCCGAGCAGCTCCGCCAGATGGCCCGCCGGATGCGCGAGCAGAGCCAGCAGATGCAGGGCCAGCAGCAGCGGGTGGACCAGGCCGCCCTGCGCCGCGCGCTCGAAGACGTCCTGACGATCTCGCGCGACCAGGAGTCGCTCGCCACCGTCACGGCGCGGACGCCCTCGCAGAACCCGTCGCTCGTGGGCGCCGCGCGCCGCCAATCCGAGCTCCGCGACGGCTTGCGGACCGTCGTGGACACCCTGCGCCGCGTCGCCAAGACCGTCCCCCAGCTCGGGCCCGAGATCGACCGCCGCGCCCAGGCGGGCCGGCGCGAGATGGACAACGCGGTCAGCCAGCTCTCCGAGCGCCGGTCCGGCCCCGCCGCCGGGCACCAGCGGTCGGCGATGAGCCACCTCAACGAGCTCGCGCTCCTGCTGGCGGACGTGCTCGAACAGCTCCAGGACCAGTCCCAGCAGCAGGGGAACGGCGAGGGCCAAGGCCAGGGAACGCCGCAGCAGCTGCAGCAGATCGGCCGGCAGCAGCAGCAGCTCAACCAGCGGATCCAGCAGATGCTGAACGAGTCGGCCGGCGAGCGGATGTCGGGGGACCAGGCCCGGCGGATGCGCCAGATGGCCGAGCAGCAGGAGCGCCTGCGCCGCCAGCTAGAGAACGCGCGCGAGGGCGCCGGGGCGGGCCTGGACCCGACCGACCGCAGCAACCTCCAGCGCGTCGAGGACCAGATGCGCGAGGCCGCCCAGGAGCTGCGCCGCAGCCGCCCCGACCGCCGGCTGGCGCCCCGCCAGCAGCAGATCCTGGAGAAGCTGCTGGAGACCGAGCGGTCGGTGAACCAGCGCGGGCGCCGCCCCGAGCGCGAGGCGCAGTCGGGCCGCGCCGTCCGCCCCCCCGCCGCCGCCCCGCCGCGCACGGTCCGCCCGGCGGACCGCATCCGGGGCGACCTCATTCGGGCGCTGGAGAGCGGCTACGCGCCGGACTATCAGGACTTGATCAAGCGCTACTTCGACCGCCTGCAAGCGCGCTCCGGCAGCTAGCGCCAGCGGCGCGCGACTGGCGGGCCGCGCCGCGGACTCCGGCCCGACGGTGGTGATCGCGGATTGACGACCAGGCCGAACGCGGGCCTGCCCGGAGGAGGCGCGTAGCGGCTGGGCTCGCGACCGTCGCTACCCCTCGTCCAGGACCAGGCTGGCCGCCACGGGCCGAACGAGTTGAAGTGCCGTGGCCATGCCGGACCCCTGGGCCTCCGCTTCCAACTGCGCCAGCAGCGCGACGACGCGGTCGCTCCCCCGCCACTCCATGTAGTCGGCCATGTCTCGGAACGCGAACTCCACCTGCACCTCCTCTCGGAGGGAGTTGGTCCGCGAGATGCTGAGCCGGACTAGCTGAGCGTCGTTAGACAGCGCGGCGACCTCCTCCGACACCGGAGCAGCGCTCGTGGGCACCGTGGCGCGGACGGAGAAGGTGACGGCGTTGACTGGGACGCCGTCGCCGGCGGGCGCCGAGTCCTGCGCGAGCGCGGCCGGGGCGAGAACTAAAGTGGCGGCGAGGAGAAGGGCGCGCATCGTTTCGTTGGGGGAATGGGACGCCAGTATAGGTGAGCGACCATACCTGAACAAAGGAGGCGGGCTCTGCGACCGATCTGCTCCTCGAACCCGAGGTTGCTCGGGCGAGGGAGGAGCACGACCGCCGAGTTCGGCGGCGTCGCGAGCGGAGCCTCTAGTTGGTCCGTCGTCGCGACGTCTGCCCCGACTGGCTCCACCTCGACGTTGTCTACGACGACCGCGCCCGCGCCGCTGAGGAGCACGCCGTAGGCCAACCGCTCCGCCGACTCCGGCACGTCGAGCACGACGGCGTACCGTCGCGACGCGGCGGTCCCGGAGATCGGGCGGTCCTCCATGTTGTCGAAGGCCAGGACGGCGTCGGCTCCGTCGACTCGGAGCCAGAGCCCGGCGCGGCCCGCGACCCCATCGGCCTCGACTTGGGCACTGAGCCGGACCCGCAGACCCCGGTACGGCTCTGCCTCTACGACCTGGGCGAGCGTCCCGAAGCCCGAGGGGGCTTGTGTCTGGGCGGCGAGCCGGGCGGCCGTGCCGTCGACCGTTCGGACCCGCTCTAGTGCGTAGTCCGTGTGAGCCGAACCTGTGAGGGTCCAACCTGCGGGTACGCCCCCGACGGCGCTGGACGCACAGCCCCCAACGGTGAACACGACGAGGAGGAGTGTCGATCGCATCGCGGAAGGGGCGGCTGTGGGACTCAGGCCTAGCGGACCTCGACGTCCCCGTACGTCACGATGCCCTGCCCGTCGTCCACCACCAGCCGGTAGAGGCCGCCCGTGTTCTGCGTGTCGATCTGGCTGGCGCGGACCGTGATCGAGCACGACACCGCCCCCGCCCGGCACGTCCCGTCGAACAGCGGCAGGAACTCCGCCTGCCCCGCCGCGCTGACGAACAGGACGCGCGCGCGCAGGCTGGGCAGCGCGTCCGAGAACGCCGGGACGAGTTGGAACGTCACCACGTCCGAGCGACTGGCGGGGTTGGGCGACGGCAGGAACGCGAAGCGGATGGTGCTCTGGTAGGCCGGGCCGATCCGCCAGTCGTCCGGGTCGGTGCTCGTGGTGTTGCCCTGGGCGTCGATGGCCGTGATGCCCTCGACGGGCGAGCTGAGCGCCTGGTCCTCGAACAGGCGCTGGGAATCGACCGTGCCCGAGTCGCAGCCGCTGGCGGCGACGGCGAGCGCGACGAGGACGAGGGAGAGGCGTAGCATGGCGGGAGAGATCGAACCCCGTCAACGTACCGACCGACCGCCGCGTGCCCTTGCTCCGTGCCCACCGACTGGCGGTCGCCCTGGGCGACCGCGCGGTCCTGCGCGACGTGTCGTTCGAGGTCCGGGCGGGCGAGCGGATCGCCGTCGTGGGCGCCAACGGGGCCGGCAAGACCACGCTGCTGCGCGCCATCGCCGGGCTGATCCCGGCGAGCGGGACGCTGGAGCTGGCTGGCCGCCCCGTTCAGGACTGGCCGAGCCGGGAGCGCGCGCGTCAGATCGCGCTCGTTCGCCAGCAGGCCGACCTCGCCGTCGACTTCACCGCGCGCGAGATCGTCGCCCTGGGCCGGGCGCCCTGGCTCGGGTGGACCGAGCGACTGGCCGAGGCGGACCGCCAGCGCGTCGAGGACGCCTTGGCCGCCGTCGACCTGGGCGAGCTGGCGGACCGCCCCGTCACCCAGCTGTCCGGCGGCGAGCAGCAGCGCGTCGCCCTGGCGCAGGCGTTGGCCCAAGACGCGCCGCTCGTCCTCCTCGACGAGCCCACCGCCCACCTCGACGTGCGCCACCAGCTGGACCTCGCCCAACGGCTGGTCGCGCTCTCCGCCACCGGCAAGACCGTCCTGGCCGCGATCCACGACCTCGAACTGGCCGCCCGCGTCGCCGACCGCGTCTGGGTCCTGGCCGACGGCGCGCTCGCCGCCGACGGCCCGCCCCACGCCGTCCTCACGCCCGACCAGCTCCGCCAGTCGTTCGGGGTCGAGGCCGAGGTCGAGGCCGGGCCGGACGGGATCAGGGTCCGGTACCTTGGCGTCGCTCGGCGCTAAGCCCCCCACCCCCACCCCATGAAGGTCTACACCCGCACCGGCGACGACGGCACCACGGCGCTCTTCGGCGGCGACCGCGTCGCCAAGAGCCACCCGCGCATCTCGGCCTACGGCACCGTCGACGAGGCCAACGCCGCGCTCGGCATGGCCCGGGCCGCGCTCCCCCACCGCGAGCGCTCGGCCGCCGACGTCCGCGTAGACGGTCTGCTGCAGCGGTTGCAGAACGAGCTGTTCGTGCTGGGCGGGGACCTCGCGAGCCCCGGCGACGTGACCTACCCCGTCCCTCGGATCGAGGCCCACCACGTCGAGGCGCTGGAGTCCGAGATCGACCGCTTCACCGACGACTTGCCCCCGCTCAAGAACTTCGTCCTGCCCGGCGGCACGCCCTGCGCCGCCGCCCTGCACCTTGGCCGGACGGTCTCGCGCCGCGCCGAGCGACTGGTGGTCGAGACGGCCGCGCTCGAGCAGGTGTCCGCCGACGCGCTCCAGTACCTCAACCGGTTGTCGGACCTGCTGTTCACCATGGCGCGGTGGGTGAACCACCAGGCCGGCGTCGCCGAGCCCGTCTGGGCGCCCGTCGAGGACCGGACCCAGCCGGCACAAAAGGCCGGCGAGGACGCCCAGCCGCCGTCGGACGGGTAGCCGCACCGCGCCGCACGGCTCGACTGGCGGGCGGCGCCGCCAGCGGGGAAGCCCCCCGGGACCCACCGGGGACGACCTGAGATCGCCTCGGACGCACCAGACGGCCGGACTCGCCCGTACCCTTCCCACTCTTCCCTCGGTCCGATGACGCTCCGCCCCTACCCGCTCGCCGAAGAAGTCGCCAGCGCCATCACGCACGGGCTCGGCATGTTGCTGAGCGTCGGGGCCGGGGCCGTGCTGATCACGTTGGCCGCGCTCACCGGCGACGCGTGGACCATCGTCGGCGCGTCGGTCTTCGTCGGGACGCTGGTGCTGCTGTACTCGGCGTCCACGCTGTACCACGCCATCCCGTTCGAGCGGGCCAAGGCGCGGCTCCGGACGTTGGATCACTGCGCGATCTACGCCCTGATCGCCGGCACCTACACCCCGTTCCTGATCGGCGGCCTGCGCGGGCCGTGGGGCTGGTCGCTGCTGGCCGTGATCTGGTCGCTGGCCGCGATGGGGATCGTGTTCAAGCTGTTCTTCACCGACCGCTTCAAGGTGGCCTCGACCGTCGTCTACGTCGCGATGGGGTGGCTGATCGTGGTCGCGCTCGGGCCGATGCGGGAGGCGCTGCCGGGCACGACGCTGGCCTGGATGGTCGGCGGGGGCGTCGCGTACACGGCGGGCACGGCGTTCTACCTCAGCCAGCGCCGGTTCGCGCACGCGGTCTGGCACGGGTTCGTGCTGGCGGGCAGCGTGTGCCACTTCGCGGCGGTCCTCATCGAGGTCCTGCGCGTCTCCTAGGGCGCCGCTCCAGACGCTCCGCCAGCGGAACGAGCGACGGGGCTCGCGGGGTACCGGGGGACACCGCGCCCACCCGTTTTGCCCACGACCGTCGTCTGGCTCCGCCACAGCCTCCGCCTGTCCGACCACGCCCCGCTCGCCCACGCCGCCGAGCGCGGCCGGGTGGTCCCGGTGTTCGTCTGGTCGCCCGACGAAGAGGGCGACTGGCCGCCCGGCGGCGCCCACCGCTGGTGGCTCCACCACTCGCTCCATGCCCTCGACCGCGACCTACAGTAGCCGGGGGAGCCGACTCGTCCTGCGCCACGGCGACGCCCTCGACCAGCTGGCGGCGGTCTGCGACACCACCGGCGCTGACCGCGTCGTGTGGCAGACGCGCTACGAGCCGGCCCTACGCGAACGCGACCAAGCCGTCAAAGATGGATTGGAGGAGGCCGGCGTCGAGGCCCGCCAGTTCGCCGGCCGCATCCTGCACGACCCGGAGAAAGTCCAGACCGGCTCGGGCGGACCATACAAGGTGTTCGGCCCCTTCTGGCGCCGGTTCAAGGCCGAGGTCACGATCGACGAACCGCTGGACCGGCCGCGCCTGGGCAAGACCTCCGCGCCCGAGACGTGGCCGGAGTCCGTGGACCTCGACGCGCTGGAGCTGACCGACGTGGCCCAGGACGGCGTCGAGTGGGCCGGCGCCATGGCGGACGAGTGGACGCCCGGCGAGGCCGGCGCCCTCGACCGACTGGCGACGTTCCTGGACGAGTCGCTCTTGGACTACCCCGAGGGCCGCGACGTGCCCGCCGCGCGCGACACGTCGATGCTGTCGCCGCACCTGCACTGGGGCGAGGTCAGCCCCCGGACCGTCTGGGCCGAGACCGAGGCCCGCGTCACGAACGGCGCCAGCCGCGAGGCCGCCGACAAGTTCCTGAGCGAGATCGCCTGGCGCGAGTTCTCCTACCACGTCCTGTACCACTTCCCCCGGACGCCTGAGGCGCCGCTCAAGCCCAAGTACGCCAAGATGCCCTGGCGCACCGGACGACGACGCGCTCCGGGCGTGGCAGCGCGGCCAGACCGGCTACCCCCTCGTCGACGCCGGGATGCGCCAGTTGTGGAGCATCGGCTGGATGCACAACCGGATGCGGATGGTGACGGCCTCGTTCTTGACCAAGGACCTCCTGATCCGCTGGCAGGACGGCGCGGAGTGGTTCTGGGACGCCCTGGTCGGCGGCGACTTGGCCAACAACTCGATGGGCTGGCAGTGGGCCGCCGGGAGTGGCGCCGACGCCCAGCCGTTCTTCCGCATCTTCAACCCGGTCTCGCAGTCCAAGAAGCACGACCCCGACGGCGACTTTATCCGCCAGTGGGTCCCGGAGTTGGCGGAGCTCCCGACCAAGCACCTCCACGCGCCCTGGGAGGCGCCGGCCGAGGTGCTAGAGACCGCGGGCGTGACGCTGGGCGAGACCTACCCCCGCCCCATCGTGGACCACGCCGAGGCCCGCGACGCCGCGCTGGAGGCGCTCAAGACGGTGAACGAGTAGCACAAGCAAACGCCCCCGACCGGAGCATCCAGTCGGGGGCGCGTCGGACAAGCCGCACGGGCTAGCGCGGGTCGGGCTCCCGGATAACCAGGATGTCGTCGATGTCGGACAGGCCGCGGAAAGCGGAGACGCCGATGGCGAGCAGGGCGGCGCCGAAGAGGGCGAGATGAGGGTCAGCATGGGGAGTTGGGGCTTGGGGTGCGGAGCGTCCACGTGACGGCTCGGCGGAGCGTGCGTCGGAGCCGGAGCGCGGCGCGCATCGCAGGAAAGGGTCGGGAGTCGTGCGTCGGGGCTGGAGCCACCGCTTCGTGAGCGAGGGGACGCGCCCGCAATCGGGGGTCGGGCGGCGCGAAGGTCCGGGGGAAGGCGTACATGGTCTGGGGGTGTTGTCCACGCTCAACGCCGTGCCCGGCCAAATGACTCACAGGCCGCGCCCTGAAAGCCCTTCCTGCGCAACGACTTAACATCGAAGCGCTTCCGGAAAGGCTTCCATGGTGCCAGTCCGGACACCGGATGTGGGAAGGCCTCCCCCCCGTCCTGCATGCCAGCCTCCCGCGACCGAGCGGGGTCAGGCGTCCACGTCGATCACGAACAGGTGCGCGAGGTGGTGCGGCCGCGTCGAGATGTGCGCGGCGCGGCCGTCGCGGACGCCCGTCGGGATCGTGGTCGAGATCGCCGAGCCGCCCGACCGCTCGGCGGGCTGGGTCGTGATCGTGCGCGACTGGCGGGGCGCGTTGGGGTCGTAGACCGTCAACGTGGCGTCGAGCCGACTGCGGCGGTCCAGGCCGTACGCCACCACCTGGTGCAGCGCGAACGGGTCCGGCGAATCGCCGACCAGCCCGATGAGGGCCGGGCGCCCAGCCTCTAGCGTCTTCTCGACCTTGTCGAGTTCGTCCGCCAGCGGGCCGGCCCAGCCGTCGGGGCCGCGCGAGGCGCGGGCGCGCAGCCACCACCCGGCGAAGCGGGGCAGCGACGCGCGCAGCGTCCGCTCCTGGCGCTTCCTGAGCAGCGGGCGGAGCGGGTCCGGCTTCAGCTCGGACGTCGCTACGTCGCGCGCCGGCCACCGCTCGATCGCCGCCAGCGCCATGCCTCCGCACAGCCCGAACGTCGGCCACCGCTGGGCCACCGCGCGGACGAGGCCGTCGCCAGCGCCCACCTTGCCGAGCCCGGCGCCTACGGCCAGCGCCGCGACGCCCCCCGACCGACTGGCGGCTCGCCCGCCCAGCGCCGACGCCAGCGCGACGGGCACCGACGACAGCGGGCGCAGGCGCCGGCTCAGCAGGTCGAGGTCGTCCGGCGTCCACGAGTAGCGGTTGCCGAAGGAGAAGCCGTCCCGGGCGGGGTCGAAGTCGAGCAGGAGCGAGGGCATCGTCGAAGTCAGGAAAAGAGGGAGTCAGAGCTAGGGGTCGCCCCCTTGCCGAGGCCGGCGCCGCGGCTGACCTTGCAACCAGACCCCGGGGGCGTGGTGCCCCAGCGGACGGCAGCTACGGCTGGCTTCGTGCATCGGGTCCGGCGGACGCTCCATCGGCCCGCCTGTGTTCTCAGGACCCACATCGTGCGCGCCCCCCGGAGGCGAGGCTTCAGGGCCTCCATCGTAGAAAATCGCCCCGAACGAACGCCGATCTGGTAGAGGCGATGGCGCCGGGAGAGGTACTTTCGCTAGACGGGCTGCGTTAGCCCGCCGCCTGCCCCCCGCCCCCCCGTGCACGTCCCGATCCTCTCCCTCGTCCTGGCCGTGTTCGGCTGGGGCATCTTCGGAAACCTGTTCGGCTCGGACGCCCCCGCGGCCCCGTCCGACGACGACCTCCGGCGGCCTTGGCGTCCCGCGTCGCCGCGAGCGCCACGCACCCCGAGACGGCCGCGCTCTACGAGTCCGGCGCGCTCCGCTGGCCCGAGTCCAGCGCCCGGGCCGCCGTCGGCCGCATGCTCGACGGCTCCGCCGCCGACGGCGTCCTGCCCGACCAAGTCGGCGCCGACCGGATCGCGCCGCTCGAGCGCGCGCTGCGCCTGGACGAGGAGCGCTGGCTCGCCCTGGACGGCCAAGCCCGGGACACGCTCGCCGACCCCCGCCCCGCCCGGCTGGCGGCGCTCGACCTCGCGCTCACCGACGGCGTCTTGCGCTTAGGCGACGCGCTGAGGGGCCGCCGCGCCGACCCGGCCCGGCTCTACACGCACTCGTGGTTCCCCACCGTCCGCGACACGTCCGGCGCCGGCTTCGCCGCGCTCGTCGACGCCGTCCGCCAGTCCGACGCGCGCGCGGTCGCTGGGGCGCTGAACGACCTGCGCCCGCCCCACGACGGCTACCGCCGCCTGCGCGCCCGGCTGGCGGCGCTGCAGCAGGACCTCGCCCCCGTCCCCGACGGCGTGGACCTGGCGCCCGGCGAGCGGTCGGTCCGGGTGCCGCACCTCCGCGACCGGCTGACGGCGCTGGGCTACCTCGCGACAGACACCCTGGGCGTGTGGGAGCGGCCCGACGCCTACGTCTTCGACGACTCCCTGGCCGCCGCCCTGGGCCGGTTCGAGGCCGCCGAGGGCCTCGAGCCCGACTCGGTCCTGGACGCTGGCGCGACGGAGCGCCTCAACGCCGACCCCGCCGAGCTGCGCCGCCTGCTGGCCCTCAACCTGGAGCGCTGGCGCTGGCTGCCCGACGACCTGGGCGACCACTTTGTCTGGGTCAACCTCCCCGCCTTCGAGCTCCGCGTGCTCCAGCGCGAGGAGGGCGACGAGGCCGGCGACGGCTACGCCGAGCGCTTGCGGATGCCCGCCAACATCGGCAACGCGCTCACCCGGGGCTGGACCACGCCCGTCATCACCGACTCGGTCCACTCCGTCGAGTTCCAGCCGGTGTGGTACGTCCCGCGCTCGCTCGCGGCGGCCAACATCTTCCCCATGGCGCGCGCCGACAGCTTGTCGCTGTGGCGCCAGGGCGTCGAGGCCTTCCGGAACGGCCGCCCCGTCGACACCCGGCTCGTGCCGTGGGACTCGGTCTCGGTCTCGGAGTTCAGGTTCCAGCAGCGGCCGGGCCCGGCCAACCCCCTGGGCCGGGTCAAGTTCTTGATGCACAACCCCTACGCCATCCTGATCCACGACACCAACAAGCGCTACACGTTCGACGACGGCTCGGGCTCGTCGATGTCGAGCGGCTGCGTCCAGGCCGGCGCGCCGGACGAGCTGGCGGAGTACCTGCTCACGTCCGTCAACGGGTGGGAGCCGGGTGAGGCGGCGGCGGCGTGGCGGCGCGGGCCCCGGCGCGGCGTGCGGCTGGACCGGCCGTTCCTGAGCCACTTCACCTACTTCACCGCCTGGGCCGAGCCCGACGGCTCGCTCCGCACCTACGCCGACCCGTACGACTACGACGACCGGCTCGCGGACGCCCTCGGGCTCGACGGCGTATCCTCCGAGAGCTAGCCCCCGCCTGCGATGACCCGCGCCCTCCTGTTCTCGCTCCTGCTGACCGCCGCCGCCAGCGCGCAGGTCGTGGTCCTTCCCGACGCTCAGGCCGGCCCAGAACCGGCGCCCATCCTGGGGTTGTCCGGGCTGGACTGCTCCGCGGGCGCCTCGGCGGCCGTTGCCGCCCCTGGCGCGTTGCCGCCGGCCCCGATGACCCTGTTCGGCACGACGAGCGGGGCCACGATCCCCAACGTGTGCCGCGATGCCGCTCCGCTGGCGGTGCTGCCCCCGGGCGTCCAGTTCCGCACGGACCCGCTGCCGCGCGACACGCGCTACGGCCTGGGCCGCCAGTGGCTCCGGGAGCAAGAGAACGAGCTCTTCCGCAACGCCCCGCCCTACGATCCCCGGTTCGACGTCCGGCGGTTCCGGCCACAGATCTACCTTCCGCAGTTCGAGCGGATGGAGCGCGAGCCGATGGTTGCTCCGCCGGGCCACCGCCCGTAGTTTGCCCCCATGACGCAGCGCGCCCACACCGTCTGGCCCTGGTGGCACCCCACCCCCCCAGTGGGCGGACGGCCCGTGGCCTGACGCGATCGCACGTCCCCGATGCGAGCCCACTGTTCACCTGAGCAGGGGGCTTTTTTGTTGGCCGACGGTTCGCCCACGCCGCCCCGCCGCCGCCCTAGTCTTCCGCCCTCCCTCCCCACGTCCGTGACCCTCACCGAGTTCGAGACCATCGCCCGCGAGCAGCTCCCGTCCGACGGGCGGCGGCTGGCGGTCCCGGTCTACGTCCGCCGCTCGGCCGACCTCCTGACGCCGGTCTCGGCGTTCCTGGCGCTGCGCGAGGAGGGAGAGTTCGGGTTCCTGTTCGAGTCCGTCGAGGGCGGCGAGCGCTTGGGCCGGTACTCGTTCCTGGGCAAGAGCCCGTACCTGGTGGTCGAGTCGCGCGGGTCGCGCGTCCGGGTCCACCGCCCCGCTGGCGGCTACTCCGGCGACGGGGCCCCGCACGAGGTCGAGCCGGTCGAGGGGACGATCTTCCAAGCGCTGGGCCGAATCCTGGCCGAGACCGAGCAGGCCGTCGTCCCCGGCTTGCCTCGCCTGACGTCGGGCGCCGTTGGGTTCGTCGGCTACGACGCCGTCCGCCAGTTGGAGGCGCTGCCGCCCGCCCCGCCCGACCTGCTGGGGCTGCCCGACGGGGTGTGGGGCTTCTACGACACGTTGGCCGCCTTCGACCACGTCCGCCACCAGTTGGTGCTGATGGCGACCGTCTTCGTGGACGCGGACACCGACCTGGAAGCCGCCTACGCCCAGGCGACCGAGCGACTGGTCGATCTGGAGGACGACCTGTTGCAGGGCGGGATGCCGGGCGAGCCGGTGCGGCTGCTGGCCGCCGAGCCGGCCTCGTCGACCGAGCGCGCCGAGCTACGAGGACGCCGTCCGCCGCGGCAAGGAGCGGATCGTGGAGGGCGACATCTTCCAGGTCGTCTTGTCGCAGCGGTTCGCGATGCCGTTCGCCGGCGACCGCTTCAACCTGTACCGCGCTTTGCGCCAGGTCAACCCCAGCCCGTACCTCTTCTACCTCGACGTGGACGGGCTGGACGACGAGGGGCCGTTCACGCTCGTCGGCTCGTCGCCCGAGGTGCTGACGCGCGTCGAGCCGCGCGGGCCCGACCGCCGCGCGCTCGTCCTGCCCATCGCCGGCACGCGCAAGCGCGGCGCCACGCCGGACGAGGACAACGACCACGCCGCCGACCTGCTGGCGGACCCCAAGGAGCGGGCCGAGCACTTGATGCTGGTGGACCTGGGCCGCAACGACCTGGGCCGGGTCTCCGAACCCGGGACGGTGTCCGTCGACCGCTACGCCGAGGTCGAGCGGTTCAGCCACGTCATGCACCTGGTCTCGTCCGTCTCGGGCGCCGTCGCGGACCGCGCCGCGACCGACATCCTGGCCGCCTGCTTCCCCGCCGGGACGGTCTCGGGCGCGCCCAAAGTCCGCGCGATGGAGATCATCGACGAGCTCGAACCGCTCAAGCGCGGGCCGTACGCGGGCGCCGTCGGCTACGCCGGCTTCGACGGGGCCCTCGACACCTGCATCGCCATCCGCACCATGATCGTCAAGGACGACGTCGCCTACGTCCAGGCCGGCGCCGGCGTCGTCGCCGACTCCGACCCGGCCGCGGAGTACGAGGAGACCAAGCACAAAGCCGCCGCCCTGTTCGCCGCCATGCGGTCGGCGACCTCCGACCTGCTCTGATGGTTCAGGGTTCGGAGGTTCGGGGTCACAGGGCC
Organism: Rubricoccaceae bacterium; assembly: GCA_963789285.1. Taxonomy (GTDB): domain Bacteria; phylum Bacteroidota; class Rhodothermia; order Rhodothermales; family Rubricoccaceae; genus Rubrivirga. Next base: position 43,391 of record CAWBJZ010000002.1, on the reverse strand, counting down.
CCACACCTCGGCGAACCCTGAACACCGAACCCTGAACCCCTCCAAACATGTTTCCTGCCCTCCGCCCGGTCCTGAACAAAGGCGGCGCCGGCCGCTACATCTCCCGTCAGGAGAGCGTCGAGCGCCTGATGCCCGTCGCCCAGCGCCACCTCGACCTTCTGCTGGCCTACGACCGCCACCTCGACACCCTGCCCGACGGGCCGGCGAAGGTGCAGATCGAGGCCATGATGCCGTACCTGCGAACGGAGGTCTCCAAGATGTCCGAGACCATCCTGAGCCTGGGCGGGACGCCCCCGAGCGGGGCGGGCCAGATGGGCGCCTCGGCCGCGCCTCCCAGCGAGCGCGACCCCATCCGGGCGTTCATGGACGCCGAGAAGGACTTCGCTGGCGCCCTCCGCGACGAGGCCGAGTCGGTCCACCACCAGGAGCGGACGCGCGCCATCCTGAACCACAACGCCGAGGCGTCCGACGCCCGGACCGACCTGCTCCGCGGCATCGGCGCCCTCTAGCGCCCCATTGGCTCGCGCCCCACTGGCGGGCGGCGTCCGCCAGTGCTCCCACCGCATGACCGACCCATCTCAAAGCCTCCCCGTCATCGTCTCCGGCATCCAGCCATCGGGGACGCTGCACATCGGGAACTACTTCGGCGCGCTGCGGCAGAACGTCGCGCTGGCCAACGACCCGGCGGCGCGGTCCGAAGCGTTCCTGTTCATCGTCGATTACCACGCGCTGACGACGCTGCGCGACGCCGACGCGCTCCGCCAGTACACCATCGACGTGGCGCTGGACTACCTCGCGCTCGGCCTCGACCCCGAGCGCGCCAGTCTCTTCGTCCAGTCGGACGTGCCGCAACTCGGCGAGCTGACCTGGGTCTTCCTGACCCTGACACCGACGTCGCTCTTGGAGAAAGGCGTCGCGTACAAGGACAAGGTGGCGCAGGGCATCACGCCCAACGGCGGGTTGTTGACCTACCCCATCCTTCAGGCCGCCGACATCCTGGCCTACACCGCGCCCGGCCGTGACCTGCTGGTGCCCGTCGGCGCCGACCAGAAGCAGAACCTGGAGATCAGCCGCGACACCGCCGCCCGCTTCAACCAGACCTTCCGCCCGGACGACCCGCTGTTCCCACTGCCCGAGCCGCACATCTTGGACGAGGTCGCCGTGATCCCGGGCGTGGACGGGCGGAAGATGTCGAAGAGCTACGGCAACACCATCGGCATCTTCGACCAAGGGAAGGCGCTCAAGAAGAAGGTGATGTCGATCCTGTCCGACTCGACGCCCCTAGAGGAGCCCAAGGACCCCGACGCCGACCACACGTTCGCGCTCATCCGCCACTTCGCCAGCGCGGAGAAGCAGGCCGAGATCGCCGACGCCTACCGCGCCGGCGGCTACGGCTACGGCCACGCCAAAAAGGAGCTGCTGACGCTGATGACCGAGCACTTCGCCGACGCGCGCGACCGCCGCCGCGAACTGGCGGAGCGTCCCGGCGAGGTGATGGAGATCCTGGCGGCGGGTGCGGAGGCTGCGCGAAGCCGGGCCTCGGAGGTAATGCGCGAGGTCCGCGACGCCGTCGGCTTTTTGAATCCATAGGCGCCCACGCCCCATGATCCTCGTCCTCGACAACTACGACTCGTTCACCTACAACCTGGTCCACCTGGTGGCCGAGGCGGGCGAGGTGGAGGTCCGGCGGAACGACCAGGTCACGGTTGACGAAATCCGCGAGCTCGACCCGGCCGGCATCCTGATCTCGCCCGGCCCCGGCCGCCCCGCCGACGCCGGGATCTCCGAGGACGTCATCCGCCAGTTGGGCGAGACGACCCCGATCCTGGGCGTGTGCTTGGGTCACCAGGCCATCGGCGAGGTGTTCGGAGGCCGCGTCGTCCACGCGCCCGAGCTGATGCACGGCAAGACCAGCCGGATCAGCCACGACGGCAAGACGGTGTTCGACGGCGTCGAGCAAGACTTCGTCGCGACGCGCTACCACTCCTTGGTCATCGACCGCCAGTCGGTCCCGGCAGAGCTGGAGATCAGCGCCGAGACCGCCGACGGGACCGTCATGGGCTTCCGCCACCGCACTCTCCCCATCGAGGGCGTCCAGTTCCACCCCGAGTCCATCCTGACGACCGAAGGCCCGCGCCTGGTCCGCAACTGGGTGCGCTCGGCCGTTGAACGTTCGGGGTTGAAGGTTGAACGTTCGGATGAGGGGGCGTCGTGAGCAGCTTCCAACGGTTCGAGGACATTGAAGCCTGGCAGCTCGCCCGAGAGCTGACGCGAACGTGTACCGGCAGACGAGGAGCGGAAGCTTCGCCGGCGACGCGGCGCTGAGAAATCAGATCCGGCGCGCCTCCATCTCGATCACCTCGAACATCGCGGAGGGGTTCGAGCGACGGACACGCGCGGAGTTCGCCCGCTTCCTGGACATCGCCAAGGCCTCGAACGCTGAGGTCTGCTCGCAGCTCTACGTCGCGTTAGATGGGGCCTACGTCAGTCAGGATGACTTCGACGCACTTTACGAGCTCAGCGCCCACGTCGGCGCGAAGCTTGGAGCCTTGCTCCGTTACCTCCGGTCGGATCGGTCCTCCTGAGCCTTTCACGTTCCACATTCAACGCCGCACCTTCAACGCCCCATGACCACCCTCAAGCCCATTCTGCAGCTGATCGCCGAGGGCGAGACGCTGAGCGAGTCCCAGGCGGAGTCCGCGATGCACGTGATGTTGTCCGGCGACGCTGACCCGGCGCAGATCGCCGGCCTGCTCATGGGCCTACGCTCGCGCGGCGAGACCCTGGACGAGTTGACCGGCTTCACGCGCGTCATGCGCGAGTACGCCGTCCCCGTCGAGTCCGGCGACCTCGACCCCATCGACCTGTGCGGGACCGGCGGCGACCACGCGGGCACGTTCAACATCTCGACCGCCGCCAGCTTCGTCGCCGCCGGCGCCGGCGTGCCCGTCGCCAAGCACGGCAACAAGGGCGTCTCGTCGTCGAGCGGCTCGGCCGACGTGCTGAGCGCCCTGGGCGTCCGCGCAGACTTGGACGCCGACGGCGTCGCGCGGTGCCTGCAGGAGGTCGGCATCGCGTTCCTGTTCGCGCCGCAGTTCCACCCGGCGCTCAAGCACGTCGGGCCGGTGCGGCGATCCCTCGGTGTGCGGACCTTCTTCAACATCCTGGGTCCGCTGTGCAACCCCGCCGCCGTCAAGCGCCAGCTGATCGGGGCGTTCTCCGATCCGGTCGCCAAGATGATGGCGCGGATCCTGCTGCGGCTGGGCTCGGAGCACGTCGTGGTGGTCTACGCCCACGACGGCCTGGACGAGCTCTCGACCACGAGCCCGACGACGATCTACCAGACGGGCTCGCACGCCTACGACGGCGGGTTGCTGGAGCAGGTGGTCGTGCCCGAGAGCTTCGGGCTGGCGCGCGTCTCGGCGGCGGCCTTGCAGGGCGGCACGCCGGAGGAAAACGCCGAGATCGTGAGCGGCGTGCTGGGCGGCGTCGGCGGACCCCAAACCGACATCGTCCTCCTCAACGCGGCCTACGCACTGCTGGCGTCGGCGGAGTACGACTCCCTCGACGCCTGCCTGGACGCCGCGCGCGACAGCATCGCCAGCGGGGCGGCGTTGGCCAAGCTGGACGGGCTGGTCCAAGCGTCCGCCGACCTGGCCGAGGCGAGCGCGTGAGCACGATCCTGACCCAGATCCTGGCCGACACGCGTGAGCTGGTCGACGAGCGGAAGGCGGTGACGCCGGCCGCCGCGCTGATGCGCCGCCCGGCCTTCCACGCGCCGACGCTGTCACTCGCCCGCGCCTTGCGTCGCCCGGATGGCCCGGCGATCATCGCCGAGTGCAAGCGCGCGAGCCCGTCCGAGGGCGTAATCCGGCGCGAGTACGACCCGGCGGCCGTCGCCCGATCCTACAAGCAGGCCGCCGCCGCGGCGATCTCGGTCCTGACCGAGCCCACCCACTTCAAGGGATCGCTGAGCGATCTCGCAGAGGTTCGGCACGCGGTCGACATCCCGTTGCTGCGCAAGGATTTCGTCGTCGACGAGTACCAGCTGATCGAGGCCCGCGCCTACGGCGCCGACGCGGTCTTGCTGATCGCCGCCGCCCTCGACCCCGCCGCGCTGGCGGACCTTCTCGCCGCCGCCCGCCAGCTAGGCTTGGGCGTGCTGGTCGAGGTCCACGACGACGCCGAGGTGGACGACCTTGACCTCGACGCCATCGACGTGCTGGGCGTCAACAGCCGCGACCTCAAGACGTTCGAGGTGGACCTGGGCCGCGCCGACCGGATCTTCGCGCGCTTGCCCGACCGGATCGTCAAGGTCGCCGAGTCCGGCATCCGGACGGCCCAAGACGCCGCAAGACTACGACGCGCTGGAGCCGACGCATTTTTGGTCGGCACCCACCTGATGCGCCAGCCCGACCCGGGCCGCGCGCTCGCCACGCTGCGCCGCGAGACGGCCTTGGCACTCGCGGGGTCTAGGGTTCCGGGTTCGGGGTTCGGCTCACCACCTTCAGTGACGGATCAAGGCACCGTTTCTACACCGAGCACCTGAGCATCGTCCTCACGAACCCTGAACGTTGAACCTCGAACTCTTGTCTACCAAAGTCAAAATCTGCGGCATCACCCAGCTCCACGACGCCCGGACGGCCGCGGTGGCCGGCGCCGACTTCCTGGGGTTCATCCAGTTCGAGGACAGCCCTCGCTACGTCAAGCCCGACGTGGCGAAGGAGATCATCGACTGGGTGGTCGGCCCGGAGCCGGTCGGCGTGTTCGTCAACGAGTCGGCGGAGGCCGTCAACCAAGCGTGCGAGCGGGCGGGCTTCCGGCTGGCGCAGTTGCATGGGCACGAGTCGCCCGGGGTCTGCGCCGCCATCGACGTGCCGGTCATCAAAGCCGTCTCGGTCCAGCACGACGCCTCGACCGAGCAGGTCAACGCCTTGGTTGAGCCCTACCTCGACGTCGTCGACTTCATCCTGCTCGACACCCACCACACGTCGCTGTGGGGCGGGACGGGCGAGAGCTTCAACTGGCGGGTCGCGAGAGAGCTGTCGGGCAAGGTGGACCTGTTTTTGGCCGGAGGCATCTCGGCCGACAACGTCGCCCACGCCGTCCACTCGATGCGGCCTTACGCCGTCGACCTGTCGTCGAGCATCGAGGCCAGCCCCGGCGTCAAGGACTTGGACAAGATGGCCGACTTTTTCGACGCCTTCCACGCCGCTACCGCCGACGCCTGACCCGCTGGCGATGCCTGCCGCCAGCGCGGCGGCTCTGCACACGGAGACGCCACACCGTGGCGTCCCTACGACTACCATCGAACGAATGAACACGACCCAGACCCCCGCTCCCGAGACCATGCCCGATGCCCGGGGGCGCTTCGGCGTCTTCGGTGGGTCGTTCGTGCCCGAGATCCTGCACCCGGTCCTGGAGGACCTGAAGACCGCGTGGGCCGAGGCCCAAGACGACCCCGCCTTCCAGGCTGAGTACCGGAGCCTGCTGCGCAACTACGTCGGCCGGCCGACGCCGTTGACGCGGCTCGACCGGCTGACGGAGCGGCTGGGCGGCGCGACGATCTGGGCCAAGCGCGAGGACCTGTGCCACACCGGCGCTCACAAGATCAACAACGCCATCGGCCAGGTGCTGCTGGCGCGGCGGATGGGCAAGGAGCGGGTCATCGCCGAGACCGGAGCCGGCCAGCACGGCGTGGCGACCGCGACGGCGTGCGCCTTGTTCGGCGTCGAGTGCGTGGTCTACATGGGCGCCGAGGACATCGAGCGCCAGCACCTCAACGTTCAGCGGATGCGGCTCTTGGGCGCGACGGTCGTCTCCGCTACTAGCGGAAGCCAAACCCTGAAGGACGCAACGAATGAGGCGTTCCGCGACTGGGTCTCAAACCCCGAGAGCACCTACTACATCATCGGCTCCGCCATCGGCCCGCACCCCTACCCCGCGATGGTCCGCGAGCTGCACCGCGTGATCGGTGACGAGACGCGCCGCCAGTTGCTCGACGCGACGGGCTCGGAGACGCCGGCGGCGATCGTGGCGTGCGTCGGCGGCGGCTCGAACGCCATCGGCATCTGGGCGCCGTTCATCGACGACGCCGGCGTCCGGCTGGTGGGCGTCGAGGCGGCGGGCGAGGGGTTGGGCGGCCGGCACGCGGCGACGCTGAGCCGCGGCGAGCCCGCCGTCTTCCACGGCACGCGGACGATGCTGCTCCAGGACGCCGACGGCCAGGTCGACATCGCGCACTCGGTCTCGGCCGGGCTGGACTACCCCGGCGTCGGCCCCCAGCACGCGTTCCTCGCGGACTCGGGCCGCGTCGAGGTCCGCACCGCGACCGACGCGGAAGCGATGGCCGGCGTGTCGCTCTTGAGCGAGACCGAGGGCATCATCCCGGCGCTGGAGACCGCCCACGCCGTCGCCGTCCTCCCCGCACTGGCGGAGGAGCTAGGCAAGGGCGCGGACCTGGTGTTCAACTGCTCCGGGCGCGGCGACAAGGACATGGCGACGATCTCGGCGTGGCTGGATTCTGAGGACGGGAAGGATGGCTAGCGAGGAGGGGGCGGAGGGTCAGACTCTCCCCGCCCCTCCAACCCTTCCGCCCTCCCCCACCCCTCCACCCTCCTCCACGTGACCCGACTCCGCGCCCACCTCGACGGCCTCCGCCAGCAGGGCGAGACCGCGATGGGCCTGTTCCTCACCTCCGGCTTCCCCGCCCCCGACGCCACGCTGCCCATCCTGCGCGCCGTCGACCAAGCCGGGGCGGACTTCATCGAGCTCGGGATGCCGTTCTCGGACCCCGTCGCCGAGGGGCTGCCGATCCAGCAGGCGTCCGAGCGGGCGCTGTCGCAGGGCGCGACGATGGCCGGCACGTTCGAGACCGCCGCCGCCTTCCGCCGCCAGTCGGAGACGCCGCTGCTGTTGATGGGCTACGCCAACCCCGTGATGCGTTACGGCGTGAGCGACTTTTGTGCCGACGCCGCGTCTTCGGGCGTAGACGGCTTGATCCTGCCCGACGTGCCCCCCGAGGAGGCCGAGGAGCTGGAGCAAGCCGCCGCTCGCCACAACTTGTCCATCACCCACCTGGTCGCCCCCAACACCTCCGATGCCCGCGTCCGCCTGGTCGACGACCGGTCGACGGGCTTCGTCTACGCCGTCTCCGTCACCGGGCTCACCGGCTCCGGGCTCGGTGCCGTCGACGCGACCGACGCCTACCTCGCCCGCGTCCGCCAGCTGGTCGAGCAACCGCTCTTGGTCGGCTTCGGCATCAAGACCGGCGCCGACGCCGCCCGACTGGCGGCGCACACCGACGGGTTCATCGTCGGCAGCGCGCTGATCCGGACGGCCGAGGAAGCGTGGGACGACCGTGATCTCACCGATTCCGCACGGCTCGACCGGGTCGCCGACTGGGCGCGGTCGTTGAAAACCGGAGCGACCGCCACGCCATGACCCGACTGCTTGCTCTGTTCGCCTGCTGCGCCGCGCTCGCCGCGTGCGAGGCCATCGAGACGCCCCGCCCCTACGCCCGCGGCGACGCCGAGCAGATCCAGGTGGTCACCGACAGCGCGACGTGGCAGGGGCCCGTCGGGGACGCCATCCGCGCCGAGCTGGGCCGGCCCGTCGCCACGCTGCCGAGCAACCAGGGCGCGTTCAAGCTCAAGCTGACCGAGCTGACCTCGCGGTCCTTCCCGCTTCTAAAGGCCTCCCCCCACACCGTCTTTGTCGCGTCGGTCGACGCGCCGGGCGAGATCGGGGACTTTATCCGCTCCAGGGTGGGCGAGGCGAACCTGCCGGCGCTCCGGTCCGGCCAGTCGGCAGCCGTGAACGTCCGGCCCAACCTGTGGGCGGACGGGCAGCTCGTCACCATCGCGACGGCCGCGAGCGACAGCGCGCTGGCGGTCCAGATCGTCGAGCGCGGCCAGGAGCTCCGCCGGGCCTACGGCGCGACCGCGCGCGAGCGGACGTCGTCGGAGATGTTCACGCGCCTGCGCCAGACCGACCTCGAAGACGAGATGATGGCGGCGCACGACTTCAGCATCGGCGTCCAGCGGGACTACGTCAAGGTCCAGGACACGACGGTGACGGTCGCCGGGCGGACCGGCACGTTCGTCCGCTTCCGCCGCGTCCTGGTGGACACCTGGCGCGACTTCTTCGTCTTCGCCCAGGACGGCGTGAGCCAGCGCCCGCCCGACGCCGAACTAGCGGTGCTGACCGACTCGCTTCTAGCCCGGTTCGCGCTCGGGAGCTTCGACGGCAGCTACGTCCAGACCGACGAGCAGCGGCCGACGACGACCGACACGACGACCATCGCCGGCCGGCCCGCGCTGGAGCGCCGCGGCCTGTGGTACATGACCAACGACGTCATGGGCGGCGCCTACATCTCGCACGCCTGGCACGACCCCGAGTCCGACCGCCTGTACCTCTACTACGGAATGACCTTCGCGCCCGACCGCACGCTTGACAAGCGGAAGTTCCTGCGCCAGATGGAGGCCATCCCCTACACCTTCCAGTCCCGTGCCGACCGCGACCGCCAGTCGGCCGACTAGCCTTTCCCCTCCCCGATTTATGCCCACCCAGACCACCCCGACCGATTCCGCCGCCACCGAGGCCGAGACCGACCGCGTGCTCAAGCTCGGCCTGCCCAAGGGCAGCTTGCAGGAGTCCACGTTCGACCTGCTCGACAAAGCCGGCTACGCCTTCTCCGTCCGCAGCCGGAGCTACTTCCCGTCCATCGACGACGACGAGCTGACGGCGATGCTCGTCCGCGCCCAGGAGATGGGCAAGTACGTCGCCGACGGGGTGTTCGACGCCGGGATCACCGGGCTCGACTGGATCGCCGAGACCAAGGCCGACGTCCACGTGGTCGCCGACCTGGTCTACTCGAAAGCGTCGATGCGGCCCGTCCGCTGGGTGCTGGCGGTGCCGGAGGACTCGGAGATCCAATCGGTCCAGGACCTGCAAGGCAAGCGGATCGCGACCGAGGTCGTGGGGCTGACCGAGCGCTGGCTGGCCGACCACGGCGTCACGGCCGAGGTCGAGTTCTCGTGGGGGGCGACCGAGGTCAAGGCGCCCGACCTCGTGGACGCCATCGTCGAGGTGACCGAGACCGGCAACTCGTTGCGCGCCAACAAGCTGCGCATCGTCGAGGTCCTGCTGAGCAGCAACACCCAGCTGGTCGCCAACCACGACGCGTGGCGCGACGACTGGAAGCGGGAGAAGATCGAGAACCTGGCCCTGCTCTTGGAGGGCGCCATCCGCGCCGAGGGTAAGGTGGGGCTCAAGCTCAACGTGCGCCGCGACGAGCTTCAGGCGGTCGTGGAGACGCTGCCCGCGCTCCGCAACCCGACCATCTCGCCGCTCTTCTCCGAGGAGTGGGTCGCCGTCGAGACCATCATCGAGGAGAAGCAGGTCCGCCGGCTGATCCCGGAGCTCAAGCGGCTCGGCGCCGAGGGCATCATCGAGTACCCGCTCAACAAGATGATCCCGTAGTTCGCGATTGCCCGGCGCGTGGAGGACGATCTTCCCCACGTACCCCGTCCAACGCCCCACGTTATGAAACTCCTCGACCTGTGCTTCGGCCGCTCCGGCGACAAAGGCGACGCCGTCAACGTCGGCCTGATCGCGCGCGACCCGGCCCACTACGACTGGTTGCGCGAGACCGTCACCGCCGAGCGCGTCAAGGAGCACTTCGGCCCGCGCGTCGAGGGCGAGGTCGAGCGGTTCGAGCTGCCCAACCTCGCGGCGCTCAACTTCATGCTCCACGGCGCCTTGGGCGGCGGCGGCACGGTCTCGCTCAAGCTCGACGCCCAGGGCAAGACCTACGCCGCCCACCTGCTCCGGCTGGAGGTCGGCGAGCCGACGGCGGCGTGAGGCTCGTCGCCGGGCTGGCGCTCGTGCTCGCCGGCTGCGGCGGCGCGCCCGACGGCACCGGCCCGGACGCCGACTCCACGCTGGTCGACCTCCTGGCCGACCTGCACCTCGCCGACGCCCGGGCGTCGCTCGACTCCACGGCACGCAGGGACCGGTTCGCCGACAGCCTGCGCCAGTCCGTCTTGGGCGCGCACGGCACCGACTCCGCCGCGCTGGCCCAGCGGCTGGAGCGGCTGGCGGACGACCCGGAGCTCGTCCGCGCGACCTACGACGCCCTCGACAACCGGCTCAACCTGGAGCAGCAAGGCCCCGAGTACCCCCGCTCGACTCGTCCATGAACGCAGACTCCGTCCTCATCCTGACCACCGGCGGCACCATCGACAAGGTGTACTTCGACGCCAAGAGTACCTATGAGATCGGAGAGCCCCAGATCGGCGTGCTGCTCCAGCAAGCCAGCGTCGCCTTCGACTACCGCGTCGAGACGCTGATGCAGAAGGACAGCCTGGAGCTCACCGACGCCGACCGCCGGTCGGTGGCCGACGCCGTGCTCGCCGCGCCCGAGCGCCGCGTCCTGGTGACGCACGGGACGGACACGATGGCCGGGACCGCGCGCGTCGTTGCGGACGCGCTGAGCGAGGCGGAGTCGGGCACCACGGTCGTGTTCGTGGGCTCGCTGGCGCCGGCGCGGTTCAAGGGCACCGACGCCGAGTTCAACGTGGGCTTCGCGGCCGCGGCCGTCCAGACGTTGCCGCCCGGTTCGTACGTTGCCATGAACGGGCGCGTCTTCGACCCGCACCGCGTCCGCAAGGACCGCGAGCGCAACCGATTCGAGGCTGTCCCGTCCTAAGACCCTACGCACCCCAAGCTTACCCACCCCCGCTGATGAACCGCTTGCCTCTCTTCGCCCTGGCGCTGGCCTTCGCCGCCACGGGCTGCACCACCACCTCCGGCATGATGGACGACGACGTGTCGGACGACATGGGGGGTGAGATGGACGTCACCGCCGCCTGCGTCAACGGCCGGGCGACGCTCCCGAACGACGACGCGACGACGCTGGCCGACGGCCCGTTCGACTGCTCCAACGTCGACTTGGTCGGCCACGTCCCGCTGGCGGACTTCGACGCCGAGCGCTTGAACGACATCTGGGGCTGGGAGGACCCCGAGACCGGCAAGGAGTACGCGCTCGTCGGCCTCGACAACGGGACCGAGTTCGTCGACATCTCGAACCCGATGAGGCCTGTCCTGCTGGGCAAGCTGCCCACGGCCACGTCGGCGACGGTCTGGCGCGACATCAAGGTCTACGAGGACCACGCCTTCATCGTGTCGGAGGCGCGCAACCACGGCATGCAGGTGTTCGACCTGTCTCGCCTGCGCGGGCTGACCTCGGACCAAGGCGAGTTCACCGCCGACGCCATGTACAACGGCGTCACCAACGTCCACAACCTCGTCATCAACGAGGACTCCGGCTACGCCTACAACGTCGGCTCCGGGAGCCAGGGCGACGACCTGCCCGCCGAGTGCGGCGCGCCGGGCTTCCACGTGGTCAACATCCAGGACCCCAAGAACCCCACGTTCGAGACGTGCTTCTCGGACGCCGGCAAGGACACCGCGCCGGTCTCGGCGCCGGGCTACACCCACGACGCCCAGTGCATCATGTACGACGGCCCCGACGCCGACTACACCGGGCGCGAGATCTGCGCCGCGTCCAACGAGGACGTCGTGACGTTCTTCGACGTGACCGACAAGCAGAACGTCCGCATCATCTCGATGGCGGCCTACCCCGGCGACGCCTACAACCACCAGGGCTGGTTCACCGACGACCGCACGGGCTTCCTGTCCAACGACGAGCTCGACGAGTCCGGCGGCACCTCGACGGTGAACGCCGCCGGCGAGCCGACCCAGCGGACGCTGATGTTCAACGTCGAGAACCTGGACGAGCCGGAGTACATCGGGGCCTACAACTCCGACATCACCTCCATCGACCACAACCTCTACATCATCGGCAAGCTCAACTACCAGAGCAACTACGAGTCCGGGCTGCGCATCCGGGACCACAGCCGGATGATGGAGGGCGTGATGACCGAGGCCGGCTTTTTCGACACCTACCCCCAGGCCACCACGGTCAACTTCTCGGGGCAGTGGAGCAACTACCCGTACTTCAACAGCGGCTTGGTCGTCGCCAGCGACGGCAACAACGGGCTGTTCATCCTGAACCCGACGATGGAGCGCGGGCCGGCGGAGACGCCCTCCCCCATGCGGTCCCGCTAGTTCCGGCACCGCCGTTGACAGACACCAGCGGGAGGCTCCGAGCGTTCGGAGCCTCCCGCTTCTTTTCCGCCCGCCACCGGCATAGGCTGGGTTGCGCGCCCTTCACTGGACTCATGCCGTTCTTCCGCCTCGCCCTCCTCGCCACGCTGGCGGCCGCCCTCGCGCCCGCTCCCGCCGCCCAAGCCGACTGCACGAACGGCGCCGCCGTCCTCCCTGACGTGGGGAGCTTTCCTTGCAACAACGTCGACCTGGTCGGCTACCTCCCCCGAGCAACGTTCGCCGTCGGGACGTCTGGTGTCGCACGGCACAACGACATCTGGGGCTGGACCGACCCGGAGACTGGCGTGGAGTACGCGCTGGTAGGAACCGAGAACGGGCTCGGGTTCGTGGACCTCTCCACGCCGGCGTCGCCTCGGTTGGTGGGCAAGCTGCCGGCGTCGGGCCAGGCGTCGCCCTGGCGCGACGTCAAGGTCTACAAGGACCACGCGTACATCGTCGCGGACAGCTCGCCTGGGCACGGCGTCCAGGTGTTCGACCTGAGGCGCTTGCGGGGCGTGACCGGCGCCCCCGTCTCGTTCACGATGGACGCCAACTACACCGGGATCGGGTCGGCCCACAACATCGTGATCAACGAGGAGACCGGCTACGGGTACGTCGTTGGAGCGAGGCGCGTCAGCAACAGCCAGCCGGCGGCGTGCGAGGGCCGGGGCTTCCACGTCATCGACCTGCGCAACCCGCCCAGCGTGACGTTCGTGACGTGCTTCTCGGATGCGGCCCGGGACACCAACCCGCGCATCACCGCCGGCTACACGCACGACGCGCAGTGCCTGGTGTACCGGGGCCCGGACGCCGACTACCGGGGTCGCGAGCTGTGCCTGGGGTCCAACGAGGACGTGGTGACCGTCTTCGACGTGCAGGACAAGTCCAACGTCAAGATCATCTCTCAGGCGGCCTACCCCAACGACACGTACACCCACCAAGGCTGGTTCGACGCCTCGCAGCGCTACTTCCTGATCAACGACGAGATCGACGAGCGCAACGGCGTCGTCCCCTCCCAGCGAACCATCGTGATGGACTTCCAGGACCTCGACGACCCCGAGGTCGCCTTCGTCTACGACTCCGGGCTCACGACCATCGACCACAACCTGTACGTCCGCGGGCGCTACGCTTTCGAGAGCAACTACCAGTCGGGCCTGCGGATCTTGGACTTGGATCAGATCGGCGCCGGCACGATGACGGAGGTGGCCTTCTTCGACACCTACCCCAGCGCGGACGGGTTGGACTACGACGGCAACTGGAGCAACTACCCCTACTTCGAGAGCGGGCTGGTGATCGCCAACGACATCTCGAACGGGCTGTTCGTGCTGCGCCCCGCCGCCGCGCTGGCGGTCACGACGGAGGCGGGGCCGGCCGACTCGCCGTACGCCCTCTCGGCCCCCTTCCCCAACCCCTCCTCCGACGGCGCGCGCCTGACGCTCCGGGTGGACGACACGCAGCAAGTCACGGCGGAGCTGTTCGACGTCGCCGGCCGCCGCCTCGCGTCGGTGCTCAATGGAGCCGTAGGCGCAGGCCAGACGGTGGAGTTGGAAGTCCGCCGAGGTGATCTGCCGGCCGGTGTTTACCTCGTCCGCGTCCGAGGCGAGCGGTTCGAGACCTCGCGCCGGTTGGTGCTCACGCGCTGAGCCGGCGCTGGCCGGCGGGCGTGAGCGCGAACCGGCCGGCCAGGGGGTCGTCCAGGCGCAGCAAGCCCTGGGCGACCAACCAGTCGGCCAGCTCGCGCTGGCGGCGCGGGGCGTCGGTGTTTTGGAGCGCGCCCCGGGCGGCGGCGTCGAGCAACTGGCGGAGGACGGGCTCGTCGTCGGGCGTGACCGTGGCCGGGCGGTGGCGGCCCAGGCACACGTCGCACCGCCCGCACCGCGCCGGCGCGGACTCGCCGAAGTAGGCCAGCAGGTGCTGGCGGCGGCACCCGACGGACGAGGCATAGTGCAGCAAGGCGTCGAGCCGGGCGTGTCCGCGCGCGCGGCCCCGGTCGAGGGCGGCGGCGTCGACGGGCGCCCGGGCGGTGCGAGCGCCATGCCAGGCGAGCGTGACGCCCCGCTCGGGACGGGACACGTCCAAGGCGCCCCGGGCGGCGAGGAAGTCCAGGCCCGCCTGGACGCGGTCTGACGCCAGGCCCAGGGCCTCCGCCAGAGGCTCGACCTGGACCGCCGCGTGCTCCCGGGCCGCGCTGGGCGGCAGCCGGCGCACCAAGGCGTCCGCGAACGCTCGGACGGACGGGCTGTCGCCCTCGACGGCCTCCGCCAGTCCGTCGCGGCCTCGCGGGAGCCTGACCCTCACCTCGCCCTCGCGAGGCGTCACGACGCCCCAGGCTCCGTCCGCCGCCAGCCGCTCGACCGACGCCGTCGCGACGCGCGTCGTCACGCCGGCCACCTCCGCCAGTCGAGCGGGGTCGAGGGTCACAGCGCCCATCGGCTCGCTCCCGACGGCGATCTGGCCCAGGCTCCCCGCGGCATGGTAGACGGCCTGGACGTCGGCCGGCGTGGGGTGGCTCCGGTCGATCAGGTCGCGGGGGAGCGCCTGGGCGTCGGGGCCGAGCGCGAGCGCGGCGTAGGCGCGGTCGCCATCGCGTCCGGCGCGGCCGGCCTCTTGGTAGTAGGACTCCAGCGTCATCGGCAGCGCGGTGTGGACCACGGCGCGGACGTCGGGCTTGTCGATCCCCATCCCGAACGCGCTCGTGGCCGCGATCACGCGCGTCTCGCCGTCGAGCCAGCGGCGCTGGGTGGCGAGCTTGGCGGCCGGCTCCAGCCCGGCGTGGAACGGCTCGGCGCCGATGCCCTCCTGGCTCAGCCGCCGGGCCACCGCCTCCGTTGCTCGCCGCGTTCCGGCGTAGACCAGCCCGCTCCCGGGCACGGCCTGGAACACGTCGAGCGCCTGCCGAACCGGGTCCTGGACGTGGTGGACGCTCCAGGTCAGGTTGGGCCGGTCGAACCCCCGGACCAGGACGGCCGGGTCGCGCAGCTCCAGCTGGTCCAAGATGTCTCGGCGCACCTCGGGCGTCGCCGTCGCCGTCACCGCTACGACCGGCGCCGGCTCGCCACTGGCGGTCGTGATGAGCGGACGCGCGGCGGCGATCTGTCGGTAAGCCGGGCGGAAGTCGTGGCCCCACTCCGAGATGCAGTGCGCCTCATCGATGGCGAGCAAGTCCACGTCGAGACGCGGAGCGCGAGCGGCGAACAGGTCCGTTTGCAGGCGCTCGGGCGTCAGGTAGACCAGCCGGTACAGCCCGTGCTCGGCGTCGGTCCACAGTTGGTCGGCCGCGCGCGCGCTCAGCCCGCCGTAGAGCAGGCCCGCGCGGACGCCGCGCCGCGCCAGGGCGTCTACCTGGTCCCGCATCAGCGCGATCAGGGGCGAGACGACGATCGCCAGCCCGCCCCGGGCCACGGCCGGCACCTGGTAGATCAGCGACTTCCCGCCGCCCGTCGGCAGCACCGCCAGCACGTCGCGGCCGGCCATGACCTCCGCGACGGCCTGGTCCTGCCCCGGCCGGAACGAGGGGTAGCCCCAGACCGAGGCCAGGGTGTCGAGGGCGAGTTGGGGGGGGCGGGCCGGCACGGCCGGAATCTACCGGCGGCCCCTGCTCGTTCCTCGTGTCGCAGCGCTCGGTGGAGATCGCGGACGTGCGGGTTACGTCACGCGCTACAACGGGTCTGGACCACGGACGCGCGAAGCATTTGTCGCGTCGAACCAGGTTCGGGCACAGACCTGGGCCGTCGCGCTCTAGCTCTTACCCGTCCCCTTGTCGTGCTGCCTCGCGTCTCCATCGTGATCGTGACTTGGAACGGGCTCAGCCTGCTCCAGCGATTTCTGCCCTCGGTCCTGGCGACCGACTACCCCGACCTGGAAGTCGTCGTCGCGGACAACGCCTCCGACGACGGCTCTCGGGACTGGCTGCGAGAGAACCACGGGGTGACCGTGGTGGCGCACCCGGAGAACCTGTTGTTCGCGGCCGGCAACAACCGCGCGGTGCCAGCCACCACCGGCGACCTGGTCTGCTTCCTGAACAACGACGTCGAGGTCCCGCCCGACTGGCTCGGCCCACTGGCGGCGGCGTTCGACGACCCCGGCGTCGTCGCCGCCCAGCCCAAGCTGCTTCAGCACGGCGACCGCCGCCAGTTCGAGTACGCCGGCGCATCCGGGGGTTTCTTGGACGCCTACGGCTACCCGTTCACGCGCGGCCGGCTGTTCGACACCCTGGAGACGGACCACGGCCAGTACGACGACGCCCGAGACGTCTTCTGGGCGACGGGTGCCGCGCTCATGGTCCGCCGCGACGCGTTCCTGGAAGCCGGCGGGTTCGACGAGTCGTTCGGGATGCACATGGAGGAGATCGACCTGTGCTGGCGGTTGCAGCGCGCGGGCGGGCGAATCCGTGTCGAGCCCGCGTCCGAGGTCTACCACCTGGGCGGGGCGTCGCTGCCGGCGGGCAACCCCCGAAAGACGTACTACAACTTCCGCAACGGGCTCGTGATGCTCGCCAAAAACCTGCCCCGGGCGGAGGCGAGGCGAGTGCTCCGCGCCCGCCGGGTTTTGGACGCCATCGCCGCCAGTCGTGCGTGGCTCGGTGGAAACCGGGACGAGGCCGCCGCGATTCGGTCGGCCAGGCGAGACGCCGCCGCCCGCATCCGAGGCGTCACGCCGCCGACCGACGCCGTTCCCGTGCTCCCCCCCTACCGAGGCAGCATCGTCCTCGACTACTTCGCCCGGGGCCGGCGGCGGTTCTCCGACCTACCTGCGTCCGGCTGGCGGACGGGGTGAGCGGGGTCGGGGCGAGCGCGCTGCTCCGTGACCACGGCGGCGATGGCCGCCAGCACCACGACCATCCCGACGACGGCGACGGGCGGCGGGACCTCGCCGAACCACGCCAACGCCACCAGCGACGCCAAGATCGGCTCCGCCAACGCCAACACGCCCAGCAGCGTCGCCGGCAGATACCTCAGCGCGCCGACGAACGAGCCGTGGCCCAGCAGCCCCGGCCCCAGCCCCATCGCGACCGCCAGCCCGGCGGCGGGCGGCGGCAGCGCCAACGGCACGTCGGCGACCCAGCATCCGGCTAGGCACGTGACCGCGGCCGCGACGTTGAGCGCCCAGAAGTACGCCACGAACCCCATCCGCTGGCGGACGGCGCGGCCGATCAGCAGGTACACCGACACCAGCACCGCCGCGCCGAGGGCGAGCGCGTTGCCCAGGGCGGGGTTCGGGTACGTGCCCTCGCCGGACTCCCCCAGCCCGATCAGCGCCGCGCCCAGCACCGCGATCCCGATGGCGACCGCCGTGCGCCGAGACGGACGCTCCGCCAGGAAGACCGCACCCAGCACGGCGATAAAGACCGGGCTCGTCGTCACCAGCACCGCCGCGCTGGCGATGCTCGTCAGCTGGACCGAGACGATCCAGCCCATAAAGTGCAAGCCCAACAGTACGCCCGCCGCCGCCACCAGTCCGACGTCGCGGCGCGACATCGAGCGGAGGTCGGACCGGGCCGTGGTCAGCGCGACCGGAGCCAGCGCCAGCGCCACGACCGACGTTCGCCACGCCGCCAGAGCCAAGGCCGGCACGTCGCCCGCCAGTCGGATCAGGACGGGCGACGACCCGAACGCCAGCAGCCCCACGCCCACCATCGCCCAGACGGGCGCCGGCGCGCGCGTCACTACCGCAGCCGGTCCATCGAGCGGACGACCTCGATATCGGCCGTGACCCGCTGGCGCGCCATCCGCAGCAGGAAGTACGCCACGATGGGCTGCAGCGCGACGAGGTAGTAGCCCACCGGTGCCTGGAACGCGTCGCTGTCGAACGCGAGGTACAACCCCACCAGCACCACGACGACCAACACCAGGTCGAGCCACTGCGCCGCGTGGATGACTTGCCGTTGCCGCTTGCGGTCCTTGTAGAGCGCGACCGCCACCAGCGCCACGAGCGCCGTCACGATGGACAATCCGAAGCCGACCGTGCCGAGCCACGGGACGTCCTCCCCGATGGCGACGGCCCAGGTGTCGCCCAGGGCGGCGAAGAGCGCCAGCAGCAGCGCCGCGGCGACGAGGTACAGGGACTGGATGCGCTGGATCATGAGTCGGAGTCTGTGGAGTGCGCGCGCACGCGCTCCGCCAGCGCGGCGCCGAAGTCGGCCGTCGTCGCGGAGCCGCCCAGGTCGCCGGTCAGCAGGTCGGGCTGGGCGTACACGTCGTGCAGCGCCTTGCGGACGGCCTCGGCGGCGGCGTCCTCGCCGAGGTACCGCAGCATCATCTCGCCCGAGCGGACGACGGCCGTCGGGTTGGCGACGCCCCGGCCCGCGATGTCGGGCGCCGATCCGTGGACGGCCTCGAAGACGGCGCAGTCCTCGCCGATGTTCGCCGAGCCCGTCACGCCCAAGCCCCCCACCAGCCCGGCCATGAGGTCCGACAGGATGTCGCCGAACATGTTCGTCGTCACGACCGCGTCGTACTCGTCCGGCCGGATCACCAGCTGCATCGCCATGTTGTCGATGATCCGGTCGTCGAAGGCGATGCCGGGGAACTCCTCGGCGATCTCGCGCCCGATCTTGAGGAACATCCCCCCGGTCTCCTTCAGGATGTTCGCCTTGTGCACCAGCGTCAAGCGTTGGCGTCCGCGCCGGATGGCGTCTTGGAAGGCGTAACGGATGATCCGCTCCGAGCCGGCGCGCGTGATCCGGTTGATGGAGTCGGCGATCTGCAACCGCTCGTCGAAGTGCTCGATGCCGGCGTAGAGCCCCTCCGTGTTCTCCCGGTACAGCATCAGGTCCACGCCGCTGAACGGGCCTTGGGTGTTCGGCAGCGTCTCGCACGGGCGGACGTTGGCGTACAGGTCGAAGTGCTGCCGGATGCGGACGTTGATGCTCCGGAAGCCCGTCCCGACCGGCGTCGTGAGCGGCCCCTTGAACGCCAACCGCGTCCGGTCGATGGAGTCGATGGTGGCCTGGGGCAGCGCCTCCCCGGTCTCCTCGTGCGCGCCCATCCCCGCTTCCTGGCGGTCCCAGTCGAACGCGACGCCGGTCGCCTCGATGACCCCGACGGCGGCCTCCATGACCTCGGGGCCGATCCCGTCGCCGGGGATGAGAGTTGCGGGGTAGGCCATGGCGGGGGTGTCGGGAGGGTCGGCAAGCTAGGCGGTCGGCGTCTCCGGCCGCCGTGGAGTCCGGGCGAAACGGCGACGGGCGCCCCGAAGAGCGCCCGTCGTACTCGCGGACGGCCGCCGCCAGTGGGCGGGGCCGTTGGGGTCGCGCTACTCGGCCTCGCGGTTGGTCGAGTAGTTGATCCGCAGGGCCTCGGCCTCGCGCATCTCCTGCTGGACGTCGTAGAGCAGGCCCGTCTCGACCTCGCGGTCAACGCGCATCGAGACGATGGTGCGGGGCTCGACGCGCAGCCGGTTGAACATGAACTGGCGGATGTTGGGCAGCTCGCGCACGATGGCGTCGTCGATCTGGACGGCGGGGTCGCCGATGCTGCTCTCCAGGCGCTCCGGCCCGATATAGACGTACTGGATCAGGCGCTTCTGGTCGATCTTCTCCACGGCCTCCGCCTGAGGCACGGTGATGTTGACGAGCAGCTCGGTCTCCCGGAGCACGGTCGTCACCATGAAGAAGATCAGCAGCATGAAGATGATGTCCGGCATGGACGCCGTCGGGATCTCCTGCTTGGTTCCGGAGCTCTTCTTTTTGAAGTGGGCGGACATGGGTCGGGGGCTAGGGGTAGGGGCCGGTCACGCTGGCGCTGAGCGCCAGCGGTCGGGCTCAGTCGTCGTCGGGCTCGGCGAGGGAGATCTTGAGCGGGTACCGCTCGGCGACCTCGTCCACGATCTCGGGCCCGCCCTCCTCCTGCTCGGGCAGGCGCGCGCGGTACTCCCCGTAGGTCGAGCCGAACTCGCGCCGGGCGTACTCGTCGCGCAGCTCGTTGTACGCCGACTTGATCTCGTCGAGCACGCCGATGTAGTTGTCGTACGACAGCCCGCGCTTGGTCTTGAACGAGACGACGGCCTTGTCGGGGCTCACCGAGAGCTGCGGCTCGCGGCCGTTGTTGGTGATGTGGCGCTTGACGATGTCACGGATCTGGTTGATCGCGATGACCTCGTTGTCGACGAGCACCTGGCCGTCGGCGGCGACCAGGATGTTGAGCAGGTTGCGCTGGTTGATCTCCGGCGGCGGGTTGTTCTCATCCAGCTTCGGCGGAAGCTGCATGTAGATGCCCTTGTCGGCGTTGATCGTGGTGGTGACGAGGAAGAAGATCAGCAGCAGGAACGCGATGTCGGCCATCGCGGCCGACGGGATCTCGGCGTCGCGCTTCTTCCGGGGCTTGAGCAGAGGCATCGGTTTCCTTAGGTGATGAGGCTCTTGGCGCCCGAGATGACGAGGGCGAGGAAGCCGGCGAGCGCCAGCGCGAGCGCGGTCGCGACGGCGGCCCCCTCGGCGGTGCCGTCGACGGCGTAGGCGATCACGAAGATCAGGACCGGCAGCGCGAAGGCCGCCAGGCCCAGCTTGCTCTGGGAGAGCGTGGAGCCGGCGTTTTTAAGGCCGAAGACGACCATCATCAGGAGCGAGAGCCCGATGACGATGAGGCAGAGCCAGATGAGTGCGGTAACCATCGGTTTGGGGGTTGGGGGTGGCAGCCGGCCCCCGCTGGCGGCGCGCCAGCGGGGGGCCTGCGTGCCCGAGGGCTACGAGAGGTCGACGCCGGTCAGGTCGTCGCCGGTGCCCAGCTCGGTGCTGGGGCGCGGCAGCGTGCCGCGGGCCGAGCGGCCCGAGAGCGCCGGGCGGCCGACCGACATCATCGACAGCGAGTCGATGAGCTCGACCGAGGCCTCCTCCATGTCGGCCGTGATGCGGTCGATCTTGGAGACGCAGTAGTTGTAGAACACCTGCAGGATGATGGCGGCGATGAGCCCGAAGACGGTCGTCAAGAGGGCGATCTTGATGCCGCCGGCGACGAGCGACGGCGAGATGTCGCCGGCCTCCTCGATGGCGTCGAACGCCTCGACCATGCCGACGACGGTCCCGAGGAACCCGAACATCGGGGCGAGCGAGATGAAGAGCGAGAGCCAGACCAGCCCGCGCTCCAGGAAGGACATCTCGATGGAGCCGTAGGAGACCACGGCCTTCTCGACGGCGCCCATGCCCTCGTCGAAGCGGGTGAGCCCGGCCTGGACGACCGAGGCGACCGGCCCGCGCGTGTCGGCGCAGACCTCCTCGGCGGCCGAGACGCCGCCGTTGTCGAGGGCCTCCTTGACGCGGCCCATGAACTTCTGGGCGTTGATGTCGGCGCGGTTGAGCGACAGGATGCGCTCGAAGGCGATGGCGAGCCCGATGATCAGCGAGATCAGCACGGGCCACATGAAGTCGCCGCCTTCGTTGAAGCGGTAGACGAGGCCGTTCGCGAAGCCGTCGGGGGCGGCGGCGTCCTGTAGGAGGAGAGCGGGGAGCGTCATGAGTGGGGTACCTGGGTGGAAGGCGGGGCGAGGGGCGCGGTGTGCGGCCCCGAGGGCGAGGGAGGGACGCGGAGACGCGCCTGACGTGCGGGGCCAATATCCCCACCGGGCAGGGGAATGTCAACGCGACGCGAAGGGGAACCCATAGTTCGGAGGGGTCCGCCGGCCGAATAGACACGGCAAGCGGGCCAGAGTTGCTCACGGGAGCGGTCGATCTGCCGCCCCACTGGCGACGCCCGGCGACCGGGGTTGAACGCGCGTGCCCCCGCCTCGATGGAGAGGCGGGGGCACGTCGAACCATCCGGGCCCGGGCTACCGGCTGGCCTGGGCCAGGTCCTGCGCGTCGCGCCAGTGGCGCATGGCCTCGCGGAGCGCCGGGTCGATCTGGCTGATGACCGGGTAGAACGCGTTGGTGTCGTACAGGCGCCGCGCCATGAACGCCTTGACGCGCGTCTCGATGTCGGCGCGCGCGGCGTTGGCCTCGCTCCGCACCAGCACGTCGGCCGCCTCCTCCACGTCGTCCCCGGTCTCGCTGCTGGCCTCGGTCCCCGCCGCCTCCGGCCGCTCGGCGACGACGCGCGTGCCCCGGGAGGAGACGTACGACAGGAAGCGGTCGAAGTCGGCGTCGCTTAGGCGGAAGTCGCGCACGAACTCGCGCTGGCGTCCCTCCCACGACCCGCGGAAGTCGGCGCCTCGGCGCTCGACCTCCAGGCGCGCGAAGGTGTCGTCGTACCGCTTGTTGACGACCGTCGCCAGCGCGGGCGAGAGCGTGTCGCGGCGGACGATGAAGTCGGGCAGGACGCCGCCGCCGCCGTAGACCGTCCGGCCGGCGGCCGTCCGGAAGCGCAGCGAGTCGGGCACGTCGGCGCCGAACGCGCCGGCGTCGACCTTGCCGCCGCGCGGGGCCAGCTGGTCCTCGACGGCCTCCCGGATGTGGACCTTGGCCTCGTAGTACGCCTCGTCGCCGCCGCCCACCTCGTAGGGCGTCTGGATGAGCCGGCCCGACGGCGTGTAGTAGCGGCTGACGGTCATCTGGAGCACGCTGCCGTCGGTCATGGGGAACTGCTGCTGGACCAGCCCCTTGCCGAACGTGCGGCGGCCGATCAAGTAGGCGCGGTCGTGGTCCTGGAGCGCGCCGGCCACGATCTCCGACGCCGAGGCCGAGTTCTCGTCGACGAGCACGATCACCGGCTGGGTCTCGTAGATGCCGCCGGCGGTCGCGCGGTACTGGCGGCGGTTGGACGAGTGGCGCGACTCGGTGTAGACGATCATCTCGCCGGCGCCCAGGAACTCGTCGGCGATGGCGTAGGCCTGCTCCAGCAGCCCGCCCGCGTTGCCGCGCAAGTCCAGGATCAGCCGCTCCATGCCTTGGGCCTCCAGCTGGCGGATGCCGTCGCGGACCTCGTCGTGGCTCGTCCGCGCGAAGCGGCCGAGCGCGATCAGCCCCGTCGTCTCGTCCACCATGTAGGTGGCGTTGACGGTGTTGAGCGGGATGCGGTCGCGCGTGATGGTGTACGACAGACGTCCGCGGTTGCCGGGCCGCTGGACGACCAAGTCCACCGAGGTCCCGCGCGGGCCCTTGAGCTTGGTCGGCACGTCGTCGGGGTCGATGCCGATGGCGTTCTCGCCGTCGATCTCGACGATGCGGTCGCCCGGCTGCAGGCCGGCCTCCTCGCTCGGGCCGCCCACGATGGGCATCAGCACCACCAACGTGTCGACGTCCTGCCGCCCCTCGACGAACTCGTAGAAGATGCCGACGCCGTCGAAGTTGGCGTCGAAGCTCTCGCGCACGCGCGCCATGTCCTCGGGCGAGATGTAGATCGAGTGGGGGTCGAGGCCCGCCAGCATCCCCTCGATCGCGTCCTCGGCCAGCTGCGACGTGTCGACGCGCTCGACGTAGGCGCGCGTGATGTACTCGTAGGCCTCCTCGATCTTGCGGAGCTGCTCCACCTCGTCGGACGCGGAGACGGCGTCCTGGACCTGGACGCCGGCGATAACCCCGGCGGCCAAGAGGCCGGCGCCGAGCAGGGGGGCGAAACGAGAGCGGAGCATGTAGACGTGGAGTGTGGAGGCGGGCCGAACGGGGCGGGCGTGGCGTTGGTGCCGGGCGGGACGGCACCTCGGGCAAAATAGAGCGGACCCCGACGGCGGCCGAGCTTCGCACTGGCGGCCCGCCCGCGCAGAGCCGGGGACGCGCAGGTAGACGACGCCGAACGCGTCCGCCAGTCGAAGCCGGTTGAGCGGTGGGGTCGGGGGCGGACGCGGGCGACGCCGGCCGAGCGGCGAGGCGGAGGGGCGGCTGGAACAAATCTGAGCCGCCGGCGCATCTCGCTCTCGCCTGCCACCGTCGCCCCGCGGTCGCACCGGAGACCTCTCGGCAAGACCAGAACGGCACGTGACCGGGCACCGCCCCACGAGAACGGCTACCGCGCCGCCCAACCGAACCCCCATGACCAACAAGACCGTCGCCCGCCAGCTCAAGCTCACCGGCGACCTCGTCGAGCTCACCGGCGGCAACCCGTTCCGCGCACGCGCCTACGCCTCCGGCGCGAGGGCCGTCGAGCGGCTGGAGACGCCCCTCGCCGACCTGCTGGCGGACGGCGCCGACCTCGCCGGGCTCCAGGGCATCGGCAAGGGGCTCGCGGCCGAGATCACGGAGTTCGTCGAGACCGGCGTGATGGGCGTCACCGAGACCCTGCTCCAGTCGCTGCCTCCCGGGTTGCCCGAGGTGCTGCGCGTCAAGGGGCTCGGCGTCAAGAAGGTCCGGACGCTGTGGCAGGACGCCGGCGTCGACTCCATCGAGACGCTGGAGGCCGCCGCCGGCTCGGGCCGCCTCGCGGAGCTGCCCGGCTTCGGCGCCAAGACCGTCGCCAACATCCTGAAGGCGGTCGAGGAGCTCAAGACGTACCGGGGCAAGGCGCACCTGCGCGACGCCGCGCTCGAAGCGCTGGCCGCCCGCGATGCCCTGCGCGCGGCCGGCCTCCGCGCCGAGCTCGCCGGCCAAGTCCGCCGCCAGTGCAACGTGGTCGACCGCGTCGACGTCGTCGCGACCGGCACGCCCGACGAGGTCGCCGCCGCGCTGGCGGACGAGATCGGCGCGGCGGCCGAGGACGAGCGGGTCGAGGGCACGCTGCCGCTCGGCCTCCCGCTCACCGTGTGGACGACGCCGACGGCCGCCTTCGGCCGGGCGCTGTGGCAGCGGACCGGACCGGAGGCGCACGTCCAAGCCATAACGGACGCCCACGGCGAACCCGGCGACCACGCCGACGAGGACGACGTGTACCGGTCCGCCGGCCTCCCCCCCATCCCCGCGCCCCTCCGCGACGACGCATACTGGCTCACCGTCGACGACCGGCCGACGCTGCTCCGGAGCTCGGACCTCCGAGGCACGATCCACAACCACACCACGGCCTCCGACGGCGCCCACACCCTGCGCGAGATGTGCGACGCGGCGCTAGCGCGCGGGCTGACGTACTTCGGCGTCTGCGACCACAGCCGCAGCCTGCAGATCGCGCACGGCCTGAGCATCGAGGAGTTGGACGCCCAGATCGAGGCCGTCCGCCAGCTCAACGAGGACTACCAGGCGGAGGGCGTCGACTTCCGCGTGTTCGCCGGGTCGGAGGTGGACATCCTGTCCGACGGGACGATGGACTTCCCCGACGAGGTGCTGGCCCGCCTCGATCTGGTCGTGGCCAGCGTCCACACCGGGTTCAACATGACGGAGGCCCAGGCGACCGAGCGGATCGTGCAGGCCGTCTCCAACCCCTACGTCGACGTCCTGGGCCACCCGACGGGGCGCCTGCTGCTGAGGCGCGAGGGATACCCCCTCGACCACCACGCCGTCCTCGACGCCTGCGCCGAGCACGGCGTCGCCGTCGAGCTCAACGCCAGCCCCTGGCGCCTCGACGTCGACTGGCGGTTCGTCCGCGCGGCGCGAGAGCGCGGCGTGCTGGTGTCGGTCAACCCCGACGCGCACTCCGTCGAGGGGTTGGACGCGACGCGGTGGGGCGTGGCGGCGGCCCAGAAGGGCGGGCTGACGGCCGACGGCTCGCTCACGTCCAAGACCGCCGACGAGCTGGCCGACTGGCTCGCGGCCCGGCGTCCCTGAACCGATCTCGCGCCGCCGGGAGCGCGCGGCGCCGTCCCGCGTACGACGCGCGGTAGCTTGCCCCCCCGCATCCCGACGCCTTGGCCCGCTTTTTCCTGACGCTCGGCGTCGTCCTCCTCTTGGTGCTTGGGCTGGCCGCCGCGGTGGGCGTGCTCGCCTACGGGACGGAGGCCCCGCGCGACGGCGAGCTCGACGTGCCCGGCCTCGGCCAGCCGGTGACGCTGGCGTGGGACGAAGCGGGCACGGTCTGGGTCGAGGGCGAGACCGAGGCGGCGCTGGCGGCGGGGCTGGGCTACGCGCACGCCGTCGACCACGGGTGGGCGGCCTCGTTGTGGCGCCAGGCCGCGCTCGGCCGGCTCGCGGAGTGGTTCGGGCCGGACCTCCGCGACCTCGACTTGCACGCCCGGACGCTGGGGTTCGGGGGGCTCGCCCGGCGCTCCTACGAGGTCTTGTCGGACGACGACCGCGCCGTGCTGGACGCCTACGCCCTGGGCGCCTCCGCCGGTTTCGCCGAGCCCGGCGCCGCCCAGTCCAACGCCTTCATCGTCGCCGACGTGGTCCCGACGGGCTGGGAGGCGTGGGACGCCCTGGCGGTCGAGCGCCTGCACGCCTACCTCGCCGCGCCGTCGCTCTCGGCCGACTCCACCTGGCGCCGCGCCGCCGCTGGCGACTCCGCGGTCGCCGGGTTCGTGCGCTCCGACTCCTTGTTCCGCGCCTTCCTGGGCTTCCCCGGCGGCGGGTACGACCGCGTCTACGCCCTGGACGCCGGGGCCGCGCGGACGCTGGTGCAGCAGACCTCCGCGGGCACCTCGGCGCTGGACTTTCTGGCGCCGGCCATCTTGAAGACCGGCGGGCGCACGACCCTGGCCCTGACCATACCGGGCACCTTGGTGTCGCCGTCGGGCTGGACGGGGGGGACGGGCTGGGGCATGCTGCTCGACTCCGACGTGCGTCTGGAGTCCTTCGACGGCGCCGCGCCCCCGCCCGTCTTCAGCCGCATCGTGGACCGTGACGGCGACGAGACGCTGCTCTCGGTGGCCAGGGACACCACCGGTCTCGTCTTACGCCCCGGCCGCACCGCGGCCGACACGACCGCCGCCGACACCGCCTCTACGGCACCCGTCCCGGCGCAGACCCCGACTGGCGGCTCCGCTTCAGCACAAGCCCCGGCGACGCCGGCAATCGCCGCCAGCAGGGCGGAGGCCGAGCGCGACCGCGGCCGACTCCGCCCGAGTGGGCACCGGCTGGCGGGTCCGGTGGACTGGGTTCGCGCTGGGCTCCGACCTCGGCGCCTTCCGCGCGCTGCGGGCCGGACGGGTCCCGCCGCGCTTCGTGATCCTGGACGGCGACGGGCTGGTGGTCTCGTCGGACCAGACCCGGCTGCTCGGGTCCCCCCTCCTGGCCTCGATGGGCGACGGCGTCGCGTTCATCGCCGGCGACTCCCTAGCGCGCTACGCCGCCCAAGCCCTGCGCGAGTCCCCGGCAGACTCGGCCGCGTCGGACAGCACGTTCCAGCTGCTGGACAGCGGAAACCGAGACCTCACCAGTGGGTGGGCGCGCGACTTGCTGCCCGGCATGATGGAGGGGCTGGGCCGGCGGGACTCCCTGCCGGACGTGCTCCAGGGCCCGTACGCCTACCTCAAGAGCTGGGACGGCGCCTACCGCGCCGACGGCATCGCGCCGTCGCTGTTCGAGTGGTGGCTGGTCTCGCACCGCGACCTGACCGGCGACCTCCCGGACCTGGCCGACACCTTGAGCGTGGCGCTCCTGCCGTCCTCGCTCCGCATCGCTCGCGCCGAGCTGCGCGACCGCTACGGCGCCTTGCCCACCGAGTGGCGCTGGGGCCGCTTGCAGGGCGGGCCCAGCTACGCCGTGCTCGGGGGCCGAGGCAGCGCCGCCGCCCGCCGCTTCCGCGACCCGCTGCCGCCGGCCGGCGGCCACCCGACCGCGCCCGTCCCCGGCCCGTCCATCGTCTTCGAGGACGAGCGGCCCGGCGTCGCCGTCTGGAGCGTCCGCACGCGCCTAGGCGACGGCCGGACCGAGGTCCGGTACCCCGGCAACCGCCCGCCGCCGTCCGGCGTGCTCGAGATCGACGCCGGCGCCTCGTCGCAGGTCTGGGTCGTCACGCCCTCCGCCCCCCTCCCCTCGTCGCGGTTGGTGCTGCGCCCCGCCCCGTGAGCCGATCGGTCATCGTCGGGGTGGACTCCGGGGGCACCAAGACCGCCGTCCTGGCCGACGGGCCGGATGGCACGCATACCGTCACCGGGCCGGGCGCCCAGCTCTTGCGCGACGGCGTCGAGGGCGCGGCCGACACCGTCCGCCAGCTAGTCGACGAGGCGCTGGACGGCGCCGAGTGCCGGGCGCTGGTGGTGGGCATCGCCGGGGCGGGCCGGGACGAGTCCTGCGCCGCGCTGGCGGACGCGTTGGGCGAGCGTCTGGGCCCGGTGCCGATCCGGGTGTTCCACGACGCCCACGTCGCCTACCACGGCGCGTGGGGCGACGGGAGCGGCGCGCTGCTGCTGGTCGGGACGGGATCGCTCGTGCTGGCGCGCGACGAGAGCGGCGAGACGCACCGGGCGGGCGGGTGGGGCGCCTCGCTCGGCGACGACGGGAGCGGGACGGCCCTGGGACGCGGCGCCCTGCGCGCGCTGCTGGCGACGCTGGACGGCGGCCCGCCCTCGGCCTTCCCCGAGATCGCCGCCGAACGCTTCGGACTCGACTCCTCGGAGTCCGTCCTGCGCGCCGTCCACACCGACCGCCAGCCGCTGGCGTCGTTCGCGCCCCTCGCGCTGGCGGCGGCGGAAGCCGGGGACTGGGCCGCCGAGACGCTGCTGCGCTCCGAGGTCAACGCGCTCGCCAAGCAGGCCGGGTGGCTGGCGACGCGGCTGGGCGACCGCGTCCGCCCGCGGCTGCGGTACCTGGGCGGGCTGGCGAACGAGGCGGTCTACGTCGCGGCGCTGGAGGACGCCCTGTCCCGCCACCTGCCGGGGTGGACCGTCGAGCGGTGCCCGGTCGAGCCGGCCGAGGGCGCGCTGGCGCTGGCACGAGTGTTGGCTGAGGGGGTATCGAGCGTAGAATAGCGCCCCTGGGCACGTGGAGACGCCGCATTGCGCGCGAGGACGTATGAGACTTAGATAGCCATACGGGATTTCGAGCGTCAAACGCGACAGACAAAGCTGATTTGCCTAGAACGCTCAACCCGTTCACCAACGGCCGTTTGTGAGACGCGCACCTCGAATCCT
The DNA here is from genome assembly GCA_963789285.1 of Rubricoccaceae bacterium. Lineage (GTDB taxonomy): Bacteria > Bacteroidota > Rhodothermia > Rhodothermales > Rubricoccaceae > Rubrivirga. The sequence goes on along the minus strand of CAWBJZ010000002.1, from coordinate 14,420 downwards.
GTCACCGCGACCTCGGTAACACTGCAAGATCGTTGGGGGCTTGGAGCGGCGCGCTCTACTGAGTGGTCTCCAGGCTATCGATCATCGCCTCCATCTCAGCGATCTCGCGCCGCTGCGTCTCGATGATCCCGTCGGCGAGCTGGCGTACACGGGGGTCCGAGATCTGGGCCCGCTCGCTCGTCAGGATCGCGATGGAGTGATGCGGGATCATCGCCTTCATCCAGGCCACGTCGTCAACAGTCGTCTGCGCGCGGACGAGCCAGAACGAAGCCGCGAACACGACGGCGCTCCCGACGAAGATGGCGGCGTTCTTCCGCGTGTCGGTGTACATCCCGAGCATGAACGCGAGCATGACCACGGCCATCGTGGCGCCCATGTAGAGCGCCATCCAGAACTTCGTCTGGCTCCACCAGACGTGCTCGACGGTGTAGACGGTCGAGTACATCAAGACCAACATGAGCGCCGTCGAGGTGGCGATCATGGCGAAGAAGCGGGGGTAGGAGCCTTTCATGGGTCGTGGGGTGTTGTGCGAGGGGGACCTGCGGCGGGTGACGACGTCACGAGAGGCGGATGCCGTCGCGCGCGGCCTGCTCGGGCGTCGCGGCGCGGGCGACCGTCCCCTCCGGGTGGTCCCACCAGCCGGGGTCGCGGTCGGTGTCGACGGGCTTCGGGCGGACTTTGAGGTTGGTGTACATCCCGCCCATCGTGATGTAGCCGAACGGCCCGGCCTGGCCGACCATCGGGATCGAGTTCTCGGGGACGGGCATGTGGCCCATCTCGATGTGCGAGCCGTGCTCGTCCATCCCGGCCTCGCCCATCGTGGCGTAGCCCGGCACGATGGGCTGGACCTCGCGGTTCAGCCGCGCCGAGTCCACGCCGGTCGTGTTGGGGACCTCGTGGCCCATCTGGTTCATGACGTGGTGCGTCATGTGGCAGTGGAGCGCCCAGTCGCCCAGCGCGTCGGCCACGAACTCGACCGTCCGCGTGGCGCCGACCGGGACCAGGACCGTGCTCTCGGGCCACTGGCCCGCTGGCGGAATCCGCCCGCCGTCGGTCGCGACGATCTTCCAGGCGTGGCCGTGGACGTGGATCGGGTGGTGGTCCATCGGCGACAAGTTGCCGATGCGGAGCCGGACACAGTCGTTGTGGCCGACGACGAGCGGGTCGGTGCCGGGGAAGGCGCGGGCGTTGAGCGTGAGCAGGTTGAAGTCGCTCATCACGTTGGGGTCCGGGCGGCTCGTGCCGGGCTCGACGTACCACTCGTGGAGCATGAGCGCGATGTCGCGGTCGACCGGCGTGGGGTCGCGCCCTGCGTGGACGATGAACATGCCCGTGAGGCCCAGGGCGATCTGGGTCATCTCGTCGTGGTGGGCGTGGTACATGAACGTCCCGTTCTGGCGCAGCGGGAACTCGTAGAGGAACGTCTCGCCCGGCTGGATGACCGGCTGCGAGAGCCCGCCCACGCCGTCCATGCCCGAGGGCAGGAAGACGCCGTGCCAGTGGACCGTCGTGGCGACGGGGAGCCGGTTGGTGACGTAGATCCGGACGTCGTCGCCCTCGACGCCCTCGAACGTGGGTCCGTGAACCTGGCCGTTGTAGCCCCAGCACGTCGCCACCAGGCCGGGCGCGAACTCGTGCTCGACCTCGGAGACGGTGAGGTGGTAGACCCAGGCGCCGTCGGCGGCGCGCGCTCCAGTGATGGACGACCCGTTGGGCGTGTAGACCCGGGCGGGGCGGTCGCCGTCCCACCGCGTGCGGAGGTCGCGGGCCGTGGGCTCCGGGGTGTGGGCGCGTGGCTGGGCGCCAGAGGCGTGCGGAGCGGCGCCCTCAGTGATGAGGGTGTCGCGCGCGGCCGTCGCGGCGGTGGAGTCCAACGCGGCGAGCGAGTCGGCAGCGGCGTCAGGGTCGAAGCGGACGGGGAGAGCTTCGAGTCTGCGTGCTCCAAAGAGCCCGAGCCCGGCGGCCCCGGCGGCGATCATCTGTCGTCGGTTCATCATGGCAATTGTGGGTTAGTGGCCCGGCTCGCGCGCGGTCGGCGCGGCGCCAGAGGCGGGCATGAAAGAGGCCCCGAGGTCGGGCAGGCGACCGGCCAAGAGCGCGTCGAGGTCGGTCCGGGCGTCCCAGTAGGCCGCGAGCGCGTCGGCGTAGGAGCGGGCGGCCTGGGCCTCGGCCTGCTGCGCTTGCAGGAGACCGAAGACGCCGACCTGCATCGCGTTGTACTGCCGGAGCGTCTGTTCGGAGAGCTCCTGCCGGAGCCCCAGCACGGCGCGTTGGTAGTGGAGCGCGACGCGGCGCGTGGCCGACAAGCGAGAGGCGAGCACGCGCGTGGCGGATCGGACGTCCACGTCCAAGGCTCGGTACCGGGCGCGGGCGCGGCGAAGCTCGGCACGGAGCGCGCCGCGGCGTGCTTGGCCCTGGTCGAAGAGCGGGAGCGCGAGCTCGACCTCGGGGCCGGCCTCCCACTCGCCGTCTTCCCGTTCGACCTCGCCGCCGACCTCGAACTCGGGGAGGACTACCTGGACGTCGGTGAGCCCCAGGCGCTGGGCGACGGCCTGGGCGTCGTAGCGGGCCGCTTCCAAGGCGAGGCTGGACGCGACCGCGCGCTCTTCGAGGGCGGCCACGTCGAGCGCGGAGACCTCGGCGAGCGAGACCGCCAGCGGCTCGGCGTCGGGGACGGGTTCCAGGCGTCCGCCCAGGCGGTAGGCGCCTCCGCTTAGCCCCATCGTCCGCGTCAGGGCCTCCCGGCTCTCGACCGCGGCCTGCTCCGCTATCACCAAGTCGAGGCGGGCCTGCTCGTAGCGGGCCTGTTCGGCGAGGTACTCGGCGGCGGGGATGGTCCCGGCCTCGCGCAGCAAGAGCGCGGCGGTGTGAGCGGCCTCGGCGTTCCGAACGATTCGGGCCTCCATCGCGAGTCGGAGGCGGTCGGCCTGGGTACGGGTGTAGGCGCTTCGGGTCCGAGCGGCGAGGTCGAGGACAGCCTCGGCCACGCGGAGCCGGGCGGACTCGTACTCGCTCCGGGCGACGCGCTTGCGGAGCGGGACCCAGAGCACGTCGAGGAACTCGAAGGCGACGTTGAACCCGAGGTCGGGTGCGCCGCGCTCGCCCAGCCCCCAGAGCGCGCGGCCTCCGAAGACGGGGTTGGAGAGCAGCCCGGCCTGGACGAGCTGCGCCTGGGCCACGCCCAAGTCCTCGTAGATGGCCTGCAACCAGGGGCTGTTCAGGAGCGCGACCTGAACGGCGGCGTCGGCCGAGAGCGAGTCGGCGAGGAGCGCAGCCACGGAGGCGTCCGCGCGGGCGTCGGCCGGACCGCCAGTGCGCCACGCGACGGGCGCGTCGGTGCGGCTCGAGAGCGTCTGGCGGAGGTCGTCGGCTGCGGCGTCAGGGCGGACGGTTGCGCAGCCGCTGGCGAAGAGTGCCAACGCGGCGAGTGTGAGGGGGCGCTTCATCCGTCGTGCCCCGTGTGGTCCCCCGCGCCGTGGTCCATGTCGCCGTGGTCCGTCGCGCCAGAGGCCTCTGGCGCAACAAGGTCGCCGGTTCGGGCCGGGACGGCGGTGCCTGGTGCGCTGCGGGTCGCGCAGGCGAGCATCCGGGTGCCGAAGTAGGGGTTGCGGGGCTCGGCGCCGCGTTGGAGCCAGACGCCGCCACCGGGCAGGTCGCCCCTCATGCCGCACGTGAACCGCGACAGGTCGTAGCCCACTGGGACGCCGTACGCCTCGACGAGCGCGAGGAAGGGCCCACTGAGCTGTCCGAACGCCGTGCGGGCATCGCTCAGGCCGGTGGCCCCCGCGAGTTCGAGGGACTGGGTACGGACGGCGGCCACGTCGTCGACCCGCGTGTGCCAAAAGTGTGGGGCGGCGTCAGGCGCGCGGTCCGTGGCGCGTACCCAGGCGTCGGCGAGGGCTTGGGCCTGGACCGGCGCGAGGTCGTCGGTGGCGAGCGCTTCCTGAACGTCCAGGTAGGCGTCGAGCGCGAGCGCCAGAGGCGAGGCGTTCTCGGGGCGGTCCATCGAACCGTGGGCCATCTGACTGTGGCCCACCGCTGTTGGTGTGGGCGCTGCCAGCGGCGCATGGGCGCCGTGGTCCATCGCGGCCTCTGTCGAGACGACGGACGGGCCGCGGGGCCGGAGAGGGGCGGGAAGGTCGGGGCGGGGAGCGGGCGCCAGAGGCGCGAGCGAGACGACGGCCTCAGGCGAGGCGGGACGCGCGGCCTCAGACGGGACGGCGGTACCTGGCAGCGTCGCTGCGGGGGCGGCGCACCCGGCTACCAAGAGGCCGAGCGCGAGCACGGGAGTGCGGAGCATGGGGATCGGAGAGGCGCGCTCCCCTCGGAGCGCGCTACGGTCGATGGCCGGGCAGCAAGCCCGGACGGCAGGTCACGCCGATGTCACGGCGCGTTCGGGCACGGCACGTGCCCGCAGCCTCTCAGATCAGGAACCGTTGGAGCTCGACGTGGACCCGCAGCGGAGGCGGCGGGGGCTGCGCCACAGGCGCGGGCGCTGGGACCTCGACGGGCGCGTCCACGACGGCCACGGCCGGCGCGGGGACGGCGTCGCCAGGCGCCACCGGCGCGAGCGCGGTCTCGCCCGCGGGCGTCGCTGGGCTGGCGCAGCACGCCGACGCGCAGTGGTGGGCGTCACCGTGCGAGGTGGGAGCCTCGTGCGCCGGAGGCTCGGGCTCGCCGTGGCACGGCGGGGTCTCCTGGGCGGGCGCGTGGCCCACGTCTGCAGCCATCTCCATCGCGTCGTGCGCCTCGCCTGCAACCTCCACCAGCGTGTGGGCGCATACGGCACCTGCCGGGCCCGCGGTCACCACGAGGACGAGCGCGGCGACGAGCGAGCGGAGACGGCGGAGGTCGGCGAGCAAAGGGTGGGCAGACGTGCGGGGTTGACCAACGAGCCAACCCCGGACCTCGTGCGCCGTTCCTTTCACGCCTCGGGGATCTCGGACGCCTGGTGGCTCCACACCACATGACGTATCGCGTGCACTCTGCTCCCTCGCTACGGAACACGGACCCATTTCGTAAACCAGGGTTTGCGGGACGTATGGTCGCGCTCTGTCATCCTGAACAGCCGTCCCTTCCCTCCAGGTCTCACGTTTGCGGGATAACTGGAGATCGTTGAGGTCGTCCGGCGGCATACCCGCATCGAAGAAACCCGCCGCCGGCACGGAGCCGGCGGCGGGTCTGAAGGACGGAACGGAGAGCGCTAGCGCTTGACCCAGTCGTCGATCTTGGTCGCCAGCACGCCCGTCACGGCCACCTTGGCCGCGTCGGCGATGGTCTCGGCGAAGTCCTTGGTCTTCTCGTAGCCGTCCTCGGCCGCGTGGCCAGCCTTGCCGGCGGCCTCCTGCAGCGCCTCCGAGGCGCGGTGCAGCGCCTCCTGGAGCGACTCGCCCGCGTCGTCGGTCAGCGAGGCCGTCTGCTTCTGGAGGTCCTTGCCCCGCTTCTTCGCCTCCTTCGAGAGCACCTTGGCGCGCTTCTCGACGCGGTCCGCCAGCGACGGCGGATCGGGGTTGGGGACCAGGCCCGTCACGATCCGGCCGACGAACAGCCCGATGCCCGCGGCGGCGGCGATGGCCAAGCCGGGGTGCGCCTCGGCCCACGCCTTCACCTTGGCGACGGCGTCCTCGTTGGCGTAGTCGTCCGGCATCTCGTAGTCGGCCGGGAGCGGGGGCGCGACCGACTGCGGCGTCTCTTTGGTGTCGATGTCGTCCAAGGGGTTCGCCATCGTCGAGGCCATCTGGGCGGCGGGCTCGATGGAGGCGTCGGGGACGGTGGGGTTGGGGTCGGGGATGCCCGGGGCCGGGGTGTCGGCGGCGCCGTCGCCCTTGTTGGTGTCGGTGGGGTTCGAGGTGGCCATGGGTGGCGAGGTCAGGGGTGGGGACAGAGGAATGGGCACTGGTACGATCCCGGGGCATCGGTTTGTTTCTGCGTGCGGAGGGACGCCCGTCGCTCCGTAGCTTCCCCCCTCCCGCCGGAGCCCGTCCCCCCAATGCCTTTCCGGTCCCCCGAGGCGCGCGCGTGCGCCCGCCGACTCCTCCTTGGCCTCGCGCTGGCGCTCGCCGCCGGCCCCGCCGCCGTCGCCCAGACCCCTGGGCCGACCGTGCAGGCGCGCCCGCCCCACCCCGACCGCGCCTTCGACGACGCGCGGTCGCTCTACGACGGCGGCCTCTACGGCCCCGCCGAGCGCGCCTTCGGCGAGTTCCTCGACCGGTACCCCCGGGACGCCCGAGCACCCGAGGCCCTCTACCTCCGCGGCGAGTCCGCGCTGGCCACCGGCGACGACCTCGTCGCGGCGTCGCTGTTCAACCGGTTCGAGTCGCTCTACCCCGACCACCCGTTGGCGCCGCGTGCCCGGCTGGCGCTCGGCCGGTACTACTACGCCCGGGGCGACGACGACCGCGCCGAGCTGGCCCTCGTTGAGGCCCTGGCGAGGCCCGGCCCCGAGGCGTCGCGCGCCGAGGCCGCCTACCTGCTCGGCCTGGTCCACCGCCGCCAGCAGCGCGTCCAGGCCGCCGCCGTCGCCTTCGAGCAGGCCGCCCAGGCCGACACCCCGACGGCGCCCGCCGCGCTCTACGCGCTGGGCTCCCTCCACGCCGAGTCCGGGAACTGGGCCGACGCCGCCGACGCCTTCGGACAGCTCCAGGACCGCTACCCCGGCTCCCAGCCGGACCGCGACGCCGGGCTGGGCTACGCCGAGGCCCTCGTCCGCACCGGCGACCTGGCACGCGGCGCCGACGCCGCCGACCAGCGCCGCGCGACGCTGGTCGGCGAGGACGCCGCCCGCGGAGCGCTGCTCTCCGGCGAGTCCCGGCTGCGCCTGGGCGACCCCGCCGCAGCCCGCGACGCGCTGGCGGACGTCCCGGCCGAGAGCCGCTACGCCCGGCGCGCCGCGCTCGCCCAGGGCCGCGCCGCCTCCATGCAGTCCGAGTGGGCGACGGCCGTGGACTTCTACCGCGCCGCCCGCACCGGCGCCCCCGAGCGCGAGGACGACGCCATCGCGCACGAGGCCGGCTACTACCAAGGGCTGGCGCTCAAGAACCTGGGCCGCCTGGGCGACGCCGAGACGCGGCTCGCCGCCACCGCCAACCGCCGCGCCGACGGCGCCTACACCGATCCAGCCCTCTTGGAGCTGGGCCTGCTCCACTACGAGCGCCGCCGCTACGCCGACGCCACGGCCGCCTTCCGCCAGCTGCTCGACCGGAGCCCGCGCGGGCCGTACTCCGGCGAGGCCGCCCGGATGATGGGCGAGGCCTACGCCGCGAACGGCCAGGCCGCCCAAGCGCGCGACGCCTTCCGACTGGCCGAGGATCTGGGTACGGCCACGGCCGGCACTCGGGCCGAGGTCTCGTTCCAGGACGCTTACGCCCTCTTCCTGTCCGAGCGGTTCGCCGAGGCTACGTCCGCCCTGCTGGCGGTCGCCGCTGACGACCCCGACGGGCCGCGCGCGGGCGAGGCGCTGTTCTGGGCCGGCGAGAGCGCGTTCCGCTCCGCCGAGTTCGCCCGGGCGGAGTCGATCCAGAACGACCTGCTAGCCCGGTTCCCGACCCACTCCCGCGCCGACGCGGCCCGCTACGTCATCGCGTGGTCGCGCTACCAGCGCGGCGACGTCCAAGGCGCGGCCGACGCCTTCGAGCGATTCCTGTCCGCCTACACGCCGTCCGGCGAGCTCGTCCCCTACTACGCCGACGCCCTCCTCCGGCTGGGCGACCTCTACACCACGCTCGGCCGCTACGACGAGGCGCGGCGCGTCTACGCCCTGGTGGCCCCCGCCACGCCCCAGCGGCAGGGCGGCGACTACGCGCTCTTCCAGACCGCCGGCGCCTTCGGCCGCGAGGGCCGCACCGCCGACGCGATCCGGACCTACGACCAGCTGCTGCGCGAGTACCCCCAGTCCGAGCGCTACGCCCAGGCGCTCATCGCCCAGGGCGCGCTGTACTCGGCGTCGGGCGCCGACAGCCTGGCGATCCGGTCCTACGAGCGCGTGCTGAACGAGCGGCCGGCGTCCGGCGCGGCGGCGCTGCTGGGCATCGGCGACGTCCTCGTCAACCAAGGCCGCTACGCCCTGGCGGAGGCCGCCTACCGCCGCGTGCTCTCGCAGTACCCCACCTCGACGTTGACCGACGACGCCTTCGGCGGGCTGGCCGACGCGCTCGACCGCCAGGGCCGGGGGGACGAGATCGACCGCGCCTTCGCCGAGGTCGAGGCGGGGATGGGCGACCCCGCCGCCCGGAGCCGCCTACGCTACGCTCGCGCCCAGCTGGCGCTCGCCAACGGGCAGGACTCCCTGGCCGTCGTCGCGCTGGAGGGCGTGCTGTCGGGCCAGCCGTCGCCGGAGCTAGAGGAGGAGGCGCTGCTGTCGCTGGCGGGCGCCTACGCCTCGGCCGGCCGGTTCCAGGACGCCGCGCGCGCCTACCGCCGCTTGGTCAGCCGGTACGGCCAGGGACCGTACGCCGCCGAAGCCCAGCTTCGACTGGCCGAGGCCCTGCTCGCGGGTGGAGATCCCGAGGGCGCCCGCGCTGCCGCCGCCGAGTTCGTCGCCCGCTACCCCGACGACGACCAGCGCGGCCCGGACGCGATCGCGCTCCAGGCCCTGGCGCTCCAGGACCTCGGGCGCACCCAGGAGGCCGACGCCCGGCTCCGCGCGCTCGTCGCCCGTTACCCGGACTCGCCCGCCGCCCAGGCCGCCTTGCGCGACCGGCCGGACCTCGCCGCCCCCGCGCCCGACGCCCCCGGACCCGATGACCAGTAACCCGCGCCTGGCCTCCGCCCTGCTGGCGGCCCTCACCGTCGCGCTCGCCCTGCCGGCGGCGGCCCAAGGCCAGCCCGACCCCGTCGACCGCTCGCGGCTGCCCAGCCTGACGCCGGCCGTCTTCGAGAGCCGCGGCACGGTCTCGGTCGAGCTCCCCGTCGTCAACCGCCAGCCGTTGTCCGGCTTCGGCCCGCCGCCGCGCACCTACGTCGTCCCCGCCGACCGCCAAGCGATCACCCGGCCGTTCGACCCGGACCTCGACTGGCTGCCGGCGCTCGCGTTCGCGCCCCCGCCGGAGCCGGTCGGCGACGACCTGACGCTGCGCCGCCTGCGCGCCGAGGCCGGCGGCGGCGCCCAGTCCGGCCGCTACGGGCGCCTCGACCTGTCCGGCGTCGGGGCCTCCGGCGAGTTCTTCGTCGACGCCGACTACGACGGCGCCGACGGCGGCTCCGACCGCGTCCGCTTCGACCGCCTCGACGTGCGCGCGGGCGGGCGCTCGTTTGGTCGCGGACGCCTGCGGCTGGAGGGCTTCGCCTCGCTCGACGGCTACGCCACGCCGGCCTCCATCGTGACCGCGCGCCGCCAGCGCCGCAGCCTCGGCGCCCAAGCCGGCGTCGAGGGGCTGGGCGCCGTCCCCTACGCCCTGACCATCGGGTTCGAGCAGGGCCAGCTGTCGCGCACCAACGACGCCGAGCCCGAGTCCAACGAGGGCCGCGTCGACGCGAACGCTCGCGCAGCGCTCTTCCAAGACCGGCTGCGCGCCGACGTCGCCGGCGGGCTGGCCGGGTCGGGCGGGTTCGGCAACGACGTCCAGTACGGCGCCGCCGGGCTGGCGGTCGCGCTGGGCCGGGCCGACGGCGCGCGCCTGGTGCTGGGCGCGCGCGTGCTGGGCTACTCGGCCTCCGCGTCGGCCGGCGGCGGCGACGGCCAACTCGTCGGCCCGATCGTGGACGTGCAGGTGCCGCTGGGCGCGAACCGGCTGTTCGCGACCAACGACCCGCACCTCGCCGTCCGCTCGCTCTACGACCTGACGGCCGACAACCCGTTCGTGCTCCCCGACCCCATCGTCGTGCCCGACGTCGTGCCCGTCGACGCCCGCGTCGGCATCGAGCTCCGGCCTGGAGCGGCGCGCGTGCGCGGGTACGGGCTCGCGATGGTCGCGCCGACGTACCTCGCCTTCGAGCGCGCGGGCGGCGCGTTCAGCGAGACCTACGTCGACGCCTCGGCCTACGGCATCGGCGGGGACCTCACCGTCGCGGCCGCCAGTGGCGCGACGGCGTCCGCGGGCCTGGAGCTCCGGCGCGGCACGTCCGACGGCGGCGACATCCCGTTCTTCGCGCCGGCCGTGGCCCGGGCCGGGTTCCAGGTGCCCGTCGCCGGCGGGCGCGGACGGGTCGGCCTCAGCGCTCGGGGCGAGAGCGCCCGCCCCGCGGACCGCGCCGGCCTAGAGGACGCCGGCGCCTGGGCCGTGCTGGCGCTCGACGCCCGCTACGACGTGCGCGGCCCGTTCTCGGTCGTGCTCCGCGGCGAGCGGCTGGTGGGCGAGGCCGAGCGCTGGCCCGGCTCCCCCGAGCCCCCCTTCACCGTCATGCTGGGTCTCCGGCTCTCCCGCTGACCGCCCTACCTTCCGTGCGCCCCCCCTTGCCCTCGTGACCCCGCTCGACGCCGTCGCCGCCGCCATCCGCGAGCGCTTGCTCGCCGGACGCCCCGCCCCGCTGCCCGGGCTGGGGACCCTCGTTCGCCAGCATGTCGCCTCCCGGATCCAGGAGCGCGCCGACGGGACGCGTGTGCTGATGCCGCCGGGCGAGACCATCGGACTGGCCTCGGCCAGCGCGGCCGGGCACGAGTCGCTGGCCGTCGCCTTCGGGCGCTTCCTCAACATCGATGGCGCCCAGGCGGTGCAGGCGTATCGAGACGCGATGGACCAGGTCGAGGCCCGGCTGGCGGTGACGGGCGAAGTCCGCCTGCCCGGCGTCGGGCTGCTCCGGCGGACGAGCGGCGGCGTGATCCTGGGCGTCGAGGCCGACCTGCTGGCGGTCGTGAACCGGACCTACGAGGGCCTGGCGCCCGTCGGCGCCGTGCCCAGCGCGCCTCCGTCGCCCCCCCCGCCACCGCCCGCCCCGCCTCGTCCGCCAGTGCCGCCGGAGGTCGAGGTCACGCGCGTCCGCGACCTCGACCCGATGGCCTTCGAGCCCCGCGCTCCGGGCGAGACGGCAGTCGAGGCGGACGACGACTCCGCAGCCGACCAGCCGCCCTCGGAGATTCCGGCTGAGCAGCCCGAGGCGCCCGGAGTGGCCACCGCAGAGTCTGGCCCGCCCTTGGCCACGGAGGCGCTGCCGCCAGAGCACGCGACGGCCGACGCCTTTCCCGACGCCGCCGGTTTCAACGCCCTTGATGAAGCCGAACCCGCCTTCCGTCTAGCAGGAAGGGGTCGCCCCGCTTCGGGACCTGTCCTCCGAGCCCGGCGCCCCGCCGTACGCGCCGCCGGACTTCTCGCAACCGGGCGAGTCCGTCGCGTTTGTGGGTCTCGGTGACGCCTCGCCCGAGGAATCCGAGGAGGAGCGCTCTGAAGCTTCGGGCGCCTCCGCGGCTCAGCCGGAAGCGCCCTCGCAGTCTGAGAGCGCGTCCCCGACCGACGCCGCCTTCGTAGACGAGGCCACGTTAGACGCGGACCTGGACGAGCTGGCGATCCCGTTCGGCGCCGGCGCCGCGCTCAGCGACGTGCTCCCGACGACGCCCGCCTATCGCGACCCTGAGGTGGACAACTCGGAGGCACCTTCCCCGCCTGCTTCGGAGCCGCCCGAGTTCGAGGAGCCGGTGGAAGAGCAACCGGTGACGGACGAGTTCGCCCCTGAGGACTCCGAGGTCCTTCCCCCTGAGGACCCGGCCCCCAGCGCCCAGTCCGCCAGCGAGGGGGCACCCGTCCCCCCGCCCGACCCCGGGCCCAGCCAGGTCGCTGGGGACGTCGACGAGGCCGGCGAGCCCGGACCGGTGATCGAGCGGGTGGGGCCGTCGGCGGAGTTCGGCGCCCTGCTAGCGGAGCCTCCGGACGAGCGCCCGGTGCCGGCGGACCCGGGCGCTCCCGACCCGTTCGGGGACCTGGACCTCAGCGAGGACCCGCCCCCCGTCACCACTCCGGAAGGGGGTTTCGAAGACGCCGTCCTCGTCACCGAGGCGCCTCCCCCGCCCGAGACAGACTCCGCGGAGCAGAAGAAAGGCGGTTTCCCGTGGTGGCTCGTCGCGCTCGCCGCCGTCCTCGCGCTGGCGCTGCTGCTGGCGTGGCTCTGGCCTCGCCTGGCGGCTCGGTCGGGAGGCGAGACGGCCCCCACCGAGCAGGTGACGACGAGCCCCACGGCGTTGGTCGGCACGGACCGGGTGACGAACGAGCCGGCTCCCGATCCAGTCCCAGTTGGCGTTACCGCTCCCGCGACCTCCCGCCGGGCCGCACCCGCCGCCAGCGGCGGCGGGGCACCCCGCGACCCAGGCCCCTCGCCGGCCCTACCCGGCCTGAGCCCACCGCCAGCCGCTACGTACCCAGTCCCGCCACTTCGCTCCGCCAGCCTGCTCGCTGCGGACGCGCGCGCGCTCTCCGGCGACGTCCCGGTGGACGCCAAGGCCCACGCGTGGACGCTGGTCGTGCTCTCGACCGCTTCCCGCGACGACGCCTCCGCGCTGAGCGCCCGCTACCGCGGCGCCGGGTACCGCGCCGCCGTGCTACCCTCCGGCCGCGGCGGCAGACCGGTGTACCGCGTCGCCGTCGGCCAGTTCGCCGACCGCGCCCAGGCCTCGCGCCTGGCCGCCCACCTCCCCCCCCAGGTCCCGGCCAACGCCTGGTCCCTCGACCTCCGCACGCTCTAAATGCTGGCCCTGCAAACCGCCGCCGACTCCCTCGCCGCCGACACGCTGGCGGTCGCCCCCAACGCCGTCGACCCGTCCTTCTCGGACTCGCTCCGGGGCGGGTTGGAACTGCTGTTCAGGGGCGGGTGGTCGATGTTCCCCATCGTGTTCCTCTCCATCGTGATGGTCTGGATCATCTGGGAGCGGTACCGCGCGCTCAAGCGGGCCCAGGGCGACCCGGACACCCTGGCGAAGAACGTCGCGGAGTACGTCCAGGCCGGCGACGTCCACGGCGCCATCGCGTACTGCCGCGAGCGGAACTCGCCGCCTTCGCGGATCCTGCAGCGCGGGCTGGAACGCCTAGGCCGGCCCATCGCCGAGATCAAGGAGACGGTCCAGGAGGCCGGCCGGCGCGAGGCGTTCGAGCTGGAGAAGCGGATGGACCTGCTGGCATCCATCGCGGCGATCGCCCCCATGCTGGGCTTCCTGGGGACGGTGACCGGCATGATCGGCGCCTTCCGCCAGATCCAACGCTACGAGGGGATGGTGAACCCCTCGCTGCTGGCGGGAGGCATCTGGGAGGCGCTGGTCACGACGGCCGCCGGGCTGGCGGTCGGGCTGCTGGCGCTGTTCGCGTACAACCTGCTGGTGGGCCGGATCACGCGCTTGGTGCACGGCATGGAGCGCGTGACGTCGGACTTTATCGACCTCTTGCAGACGCCGGGGCGTCGGTAGCATGGCCAGCTTCGACTTCTCGACCGGCCGCAAGGCCCTGACGGCGTTCAGCTTGGCGTCGCTGACGGACATCGTCCTGCTGCTGCTGATCTTCTTCCTGCTCACGTCGTCGTTCGTGACGCAGAAGGCGGTCCGGGTGGAGCTGCCCGACGTGGCGACGGCGCAGCCGCTCGAGCAGGAGTACGTCGCGGTCACGATCCAGGCCGACGGGACGCTCTACGTCGACGAGCGCGAGGTGTCCAGAGACAGCCTGACGCTGGCCGTAGAGGCCGTCCGCGAGGGGCGCACGTCGCTGGCGGTCTACGCCGACGAGAAGGCGCTGATCGAGGACCTCGCCTTGGTGGCGTCGACGGCGTCGGCGCTCGACCTCCGGGTGTCGATCGCCACCCAGGCCGCGGCGGCGGGCGCCGCCAGCGGGGCGGAGTAGCCGAGCGCGGCAAACCGCGCCGGCACCACCTGGCAGCCGCCGTCGCGCTCCGCTTGCTCCCGCGCGCCGCCAGTCGGCCTAGAGCGCGACGGGGACCGGGTCACGAGACGCCCCAGCCGGCGCGGTCGAGCGAGCGGTACTGGATGGCCTCGGCGAGGTGCGCCGGTGTCAAGGAGTCGACTCCCTCCAGGTCGGCGATGGTGCGGGACACCTTCAGGATCCGGTCGTGCGCGCGTGCGCTGAGGCCCAACCGCGTCAGCGCCGACTTGAGCAGGCCGCGGCTGGCGTCGTCGAGCGCGCACCACTGGCGGACCTGGCGGGACGTCATCTGGGCGTTGCAGAACTGGCCGGAGGTGCCGGAGAACCGTCGGGCCTGGACCTCGCGCGCCGCTTGGACGCGCTCGCGGACGGCGGCGCTGGGCTCGGCGTCCTGCTTCCGCCCCAACGCCTCGAACGGGACGGGCGTGACCTCGACGTGCAGGTCGATCCGATCCAATAACGGGCCGCTCACCTTGGCGAGGTACCGCTGCACCTGCCCCGGCGCGCAGACGCACGCCCGCGTGGGGTCGCCGGCGTGGCCGCACGGGCACGGGTTCATCGAGGCGATCAGCATGAACCGCGCGGGGTAGCGGACGGTCGCGCGCGCCCTCGCGATCGTCACCTCCCCCTCCT
>CAWBJZ010000001.1:0-193428 GCA_963789285.1 Rubricoccaceae bacterium | reverse complement strand
GCTCGCGGTGCTCCATGATGGGCACCCTGCTGTAGCCCTAGGTTTCTGGGTCCGCCGGGTCGCTCACTTGCCAGTTAAGCGTCTCAGCCGGTCCAGCCCTCGTCGCCTTCGAACTCGCCGATGACCATCGTCGCGTTGCGGACTCGGAAGCGTGCCTTCACTTCCTCACCTTGACGGATCTCTACCTCGTAGCTCCCTCTTACGATTGCCCACTCGTTCTCCTGATCCCAACTCGTCGTCACGCCCGAGCCGTCGAGGTTGTCCAAGCTCAGGGTCACGCCGTCCTCGAAGGGAATGGACACGCGCGGTCCAGCCAGAACAAACCCGCGACCCTGACCGGTCACGTCCTCGAAGACAGCCCCGGTCTCGTCCGTAATGATGCGGATCTCTCGGTTTTCGGCTCTATCGGCCGTGGCGGCGAATCCGAGGAGAGCGACTGCCGCCGTTATTAAGAATGAGCGCATGGCTTCCAGAGGTTGCGATAAAGAAAGAGTAAGGTAGGCGGACGCCTGATCAAAGCGCGCCGCCTTAGAAGCATCACTTCTATGAGGCGGTGGTGCCGTCGTCGGTGATCTTGACGTTGACGTAGGGCATGGGATTGAGAGGGATGGGCGCGGCTACGGGTTCTCGGCGAGGTACTCGGCGCCGCGGCCCTTGATCTGCTCGTCCCAGTGCTGCATCCACTCCGGCCCCTCGGCCGCCAGCCGGTTCCAGTCGAGGTCGAGGGGCGTGAAGGTGTCCTGGCCCATCCAGTCGGGCAGTTGATCCTGGGCGATGTCGGTGCGGGCGGGGATGCGGTGGAAGGCGTCGGCCTGGTACACCAGCGCCTGCTCCGTCGTCACGAACTCGATGAACTGGCGGGCCAGCTCGGGCTGGGGCGCGCCGGCGGGGATGCCGATGGCGTCGACCAGGACGGGCGTGCCGGAGGCGGGGGCTGCGAACCCGAACGGCTTGGTCTGGGCCTGGAGGTAGGTGTCGGGCAGGTTCCACAGCGTCAGGTCGGCCTCGCCGCGCTCAATCTGCAGGTAGAGTTGGGTCGGGTTGGCGGGGTAGGCCTTGGTGTTGAGGTCGAGCCGGGCCAGCCAGCGGTAGCCGTCCTCCACGGTCGGCTGGCGCAAGATGAGCGCGCCCCAGATTGTCCGCATGGTGCCGGACTCCAGGGGCGAGCGGATCGTGATGCGGTCGCGCACCGAGGGGTCCAGCAAAGCGTCCCAGTCCTGGGGCACGGCGTCCGAGCCGAGGGCGTCGTTGTTGTACAGGATGCCCTCCGGCGTCAAGTAGGTGCCGAACCACCGGCCCTGGCCGTCCTTGGCGCTGGCGGGCACGGCGTCGGCCCAGGACGGCGCGAACGCCTCCAGCAGGCCCTCCTCGGCCGCCTGCATGAACAGCGTCTGGGGCGCGCCCCACCAGACCGACGCCTGGGTGTTGGCGCGCTCGCCCCGGATCCGGTCGTAGACCTCCTGGCTGCCCAGGTCGATCCACTGCACGTCGACGGTGGGGTTGGCGGCCTCGAAGGCGTCCTCGTAGTACTGCAGCATCTCCTTGCCGTGCGGGGAGTAGACCAGCAGCGGCTGGCGGCCGTCGCCGCCACACGCGGCCAGGGGCAGGAGGAGGGCGAGGAGGAGGAAGCGCACGGGCGGGGTCGGGCAAGCGTCCGCGCCTATCGCGGCGCGCGTGCGGCGTTCCCGGACGCGCTATCCTGCGCCCGCGCTTCCGCCCCCGCCATGACCGAACCCGTCCCCGCCGACACGCCCGACGAGGGCACGCCCGAGCCGGCCCCGCGCGGCCCCGCCGGCCTCATCCTGCCCACGCTCGTGGGCATGGTGATCGGCGTCGCGGTGACCCTGCTCCTGTTGTGGATGCGCTAGGCCCGGCCGTGAGGGACGGGGAACGGGCGCGTCTCGCCGACGCGGAGGTCGGCCTCGCGGCGGGCCTCGGCGTGCGCCATCTCAGCGAGCGCGTCCTGGATCAGCTCGCGGAGCCAGTCGCGGTTGTCCCGGAGCGCCGAGGCGACGGCGTCTTGGATGAGGGCGCGGGCCTCGGGCGTATCGAACTCGGTCATGCGGAGGGGTGGGGGCTGCCGCGAAGCTAGGCAACGGGCGGGAGAAAATGAATGCGGGCCGCCGTGCCCTTACGCACGGGTGACGCCACCGCACGCCGCGCTGGCGGTCGTCACCAGGGCCGGCGGTGGTGGACGGAGTGGCCGGCGGAAGCACCTGATGATTAGCCGAGGGACGTCGTGATCAGCCGTTCCGCACAGCATTCTCTGGCGAGAGGGCCGCCGAAAGTCCGATCTTCATGACGCCACCACGCCGCACCATGCCCTCCTCCTCCATCTGCGTTGCCGGCCTGTTCGAGGACGCCGTCTCGACCTCCCCCTCCGGTGACCACATCACCACCATCGTCCTCCGCCTGTCCGCGATCCCGGACCAGGAGTGGGTCGAGGCGTTCCACCACGAGTGGGCGCTGACGAGCTACCCCCGCAAGCGGAACGCCCGCTTCGGCTCGGTCCAGGTGCCCTCGGGCCCGCCGCGGACCGGCATTGCGTTCTCGTCGTCGCCCCAGGACTACGTCGCGATCCACCGGCGCCACGTCGAGGGCGCCGTCGAGCGCGCCAACGACCGGGTCCGCCAGCGCGACCGCCAGCGCGACCGGACCATCGCCCAGGCGGCCGAGGCGATCCGCGAGATCAACCGCGCGCACTACGGCGACGCCGACAGCGGGCTCCGACTGGCGGTGTAGCCGGGCGAGCCTTGGGCCGGGCCGGAGCGACCCGCCAGCGGCTCGGTCGCGGGCCCAGGCCGTGCCGGAGGCGGGATTCGAACCCGCACGAGGCGTGCGCCTCGGCAGATTTTAAGTCTGCTGCGTCTACCCTTTCGCCACCGTCTGGGGCGTTCCAGAGGCCGTTTTCCGCCTCCGAACCGTGCCGACTGCTACGTTTCTGCTACGTCGGTAGCAGTCGGTAGCACTCGGTAGCACCGTCGCGCCCCTTCGGGCTCGGATCTCACTCGCTCAGGACGTCAAGGACCGCGCGTGCCCAGCGGCACGGCGGGCGGCATCGGAGGGACACCGCACGCGCAACATAGGACAGAGCGACCGTCTGAACCGTGAAGATCGTGGGTGCATCTTGACCGTGCAACGGGACAGGCGTAGCGTGTTGGCTAGGTCCGTGCGCGCAGTAGACGGGTCGACGGGCGACGCACGCGGGAGGTGCATCTGAATAGGCGCGACCCCCCGATGGGGACCAAGGATTTTTTGGGCGCACGAATGGAGCCGCGGCGGTCGACATGGCGGGGTGTTGCTCGTAAGGTCTACCAGGTCGGGGGCGCCGTCGGGCGTAGTCGTCAGGGATTGCCTTCGCTTGTGGATGGAGATTTACGTTTGGCCGTGACTTTACGCGATTCGGGGCCGATTCCAACCCCGATGTAAACCGCATGATGGCCCCCGCCGTCGTCGGGACGGCCGAAATCGCCCGCGGCTTTACGGTTGCGTCTCCCCTGTCCGTTTCCAGCTAGAGTTGAAGGTGGGCCCGCTACTATTCGAGTCGTACTACGACCGTAGTAGATCGTGGAGACGTCCGTCTCAGATCGTGGACGCGGGGCGGTCGCGTGATAGAAACGACGCAGTAGCTTACCGTCTCGCCGCTCCTTGTCGACATGATTGCCTGGCTCGCGCTCGCCGTCTCGCTGCCCCCTACCGAAGTGGTCGCCTGGCTCGCGCTTGCCGTATCCGTCGTCAACCTTGCGTTGTACTTCTTGAAGTATCGAGGCGACAACGCGCGGACGTTCGAGGAAAAGCGACGCCAAGCCGTGTGGCTAATGGCGCAGCTTATCGAGCGCGCCAAAGTGGAGGGCGAGGCGAGGGACCGCGAAGTGGAATGGATCTCCGCGAACGTCTATGCGGAGGCGGCTGCGGACCTCAGCTCAGCGACGGACCAGCGGGAAGGCGCCCTAGCCTTCAAAGCCCGCGTCGAGTCCGCCCGCTCCGCGCTGCTCACTGACCGCAACGGCTCCCCCGCCAGCATCGAGCGCGCGATGGCGGACCTCGAAGACGCGGCGCGCTCCATCGAGCGCGACGGCGAGGGGGTGCGAGCCACGGTCCAGGAGCGAATGAGCGCGATGCGGCCCCGCACCGCGGGCCGTCTCAGCAGGCGCTAGGGTCAGCCGATCTCTAGCCGCGTCGGGTACCCCAGCCGCCGCGCGTTCTCGTTGACGGCGGACAGGATCGCCCGCTGGTGCCGTTCGCGGTCGCGCGCGAAGTGGACCGAGACGCCGTCGTGCTGCCAGAGCACGATGCGCCACGCGGGGCGGTCGCGCTCGGCCTCCGCTTCGGCCAGCGCTAGCAGCGGCTCCATTAGGGACAGCTCCCGCGCCTGGTTCAGCTGCCCCAAGACCGAGCGGGAGTAGTCGAGCCGCGACGCGGGGCCGTACCCGCTGGCGCCCTCGCTGACGGGGACGCCGAAGCAGTCGCGCACGTGGCCCGCCGTCTCCAGCCGTTCGCGGATCACGGCCAGCTCCCGCTCACGTCCCTCTAGCGCCTCCCGCATCAGCGGGTGGGTAAGCAGTCGGGCGGCATCGTCGGCGCGCATCTGAGAGCCTGTCAGGGCCGCGTGCTCGGCACGCACGTCGCGGACGATGCGCGCGGCTCCCGCGCCGTACACGATGCCGTAGCCGCCAGGCTTCACGACGCCCTTGAACCCTGCGGCGGGGTCGCTCGGCAACCCGAGGTGAGCGAGAAGCGGCGGCCACAGCGAGGCGCCCGACGACAGGAAGTCGTACAGCTGGGGCAGACCCCAGTCCCGCGCGGCGATGGCGAAGTGAGCCGACGTCAGGTCCATATCCACCGCGTCGGGCATTAGCGCCTGACGTACCGTCGACTTCAGACCTGTAATCGACGCGCCCATTCCCCAGACGCGCGGGGAGAACCGAGAGAAGCCGTAGTAGGGCTTCGGTTGGTCTTCGATGCGGCGGAGCAAGTCGAGCTGCTGAGCGGCGGCGTTCGGGTTGTCGAGCGACCCCGCGACGGCCCGCGCGGCGTCGAAGTCGAGCCCTGAGAAGGTGCGGGCGGGGAGGCCGTTCATGTAGGCAGCGACGCGGCCCGCCAGCGGGCAATGCGCCTCCCGCATCTCCACGCCGTCTAAGATCGCCTCCGAGCGCTTCCGCTCGCGGCTGGCGGTCTTCGCCGTGTACGGGGCCCCGCTGTCAAAGTAGACCCGTTCGCGGGCCTCTGAGGCGGTGCCTAGCGCCTCCCAAGCCAAGAGGACGTCGGGGTGAACGAGCGCGCGGACCGAGTCGAGGGGGACGCACCGCGCGCGCTTGGAAGCGTCGTCGCGGTCTCGGTCTTCGATCTCCAGCCGCCCGCCGAAGACGTCGGCGTTGAAGCGGTCGAGGAAAGCGCCCGTCGACTCGGCTCCCGTCAGGTCGCCATTGCGGTAGTCGACCTCGCGACCGAGGCAGGCGGCCAAGAGTGAGCCGCCCACGACCACGGCGGGCCGTCCGTCGCGCGCGGCGGCTTGGCGGCGGGGGCTGAGGAGCGCGCCGAAGAGTCGGACGTAGGCGGGCCCGACGGCGAGCGCGGGGTGGCGGCGGAGGACGAGTCGGCGGAAGTCGGCGGGCACGGTCGCGCGCTGGTAGATCCGAGTGAACGGGCGCGTCCGAGCGGCGGAGCGGGAGGGGGCGCGCCCGCCTAAGTCCTTAATAGTGCTCGATTCCCGTACGCTAATCCCATCGGCCGATGCGCCATCGGAGGGGTCGTTTTCGGCACTGGCGGTACCTTCAGGGTCGATTTCGACGGTTTCGACGGGGTCGAGGTGACCGATACATAGCGGGGGGGTTGTCCCTCCTCCTTCCTCCCCTGTGGCCTCCTCCCCTGTGGCCTCCTCCCCTCCCCTCCCTTGCTCCGCGAAATCGGGCGACAGGGACGGGTCGGGGGTGGCTGCGGTATCGCCCCAGGCGTCGAATCCATCCCCCCAGTCGGCCGCGGTCTCCAAGAGGGAGACGGCGCCGCGGTCCGCCTCCTCGCCTGCCCCCTCCACTGGTATACGTAGCGCCTCCGCCCGTTGGGCCGCCGCCGACGCCGCTACGGCCTCCGCCCTCAGGGTCTCGATAGTCGCGCGGCCCGTCGCCAATCGCCACTTCGACAGCTCTTCATCGAACGAGCGGTCAGATAGCGGAGACTCGGCCTCCTTTTCGCTCGTTAACATGGTGTTCGCTTCTCTCTGACGCCCGCCCTTGCATTGGACACGCTGGGGGCGGGCGTCGGTGTGAACGGCCTTCACGGGGGCGTGAGGACCCGACAGTCAGGGTGACTGTCCACCGTAGACGACACGGAGCGCTGACAAGTTTCGGAAAGCGACCGAAGAGCATATGGTACCAGACTGAGAAAGTCAACCCCTTGGTGAAACCTTCTCAATTTTGGAACGTGGAAGGGGAAGAGCACGCCCCCCGACCCCATGAACAAGTCCGAAACCGTCTCTCTCCCCGAGCTAGCCCGCCTGACAGGCTATGCCTATGGCTCGCTGGTGTACCGCGTGAATGCGGGCCACATCCCGTCGACTCGCGACGCCAAGGGCCAGTACCGCATCCCCGTGAGCGCGATTGCCGAGCTGCAGACGCGCCCCAAGTACGCACGCCGCCCGAGCGCCTAATCCGATGATCGAAGACTATCAGTACACTCCCGACGGCCGCGTCCGCTTCCGCGGCGGCATTCGGGCCCCCGTCAGACTTCGGTCGGGCGGGGGTCTTGCATTGGGGGACGGTCCCCGCTCGGTCGTCAACCAGGCGGGGTGTTCGGCCGTGCAGCGGCTGGCCGACGGTCTCTTGGTCGGGTTCGGCGTGGTCTCCAAATGAAGGCGATTCGGCACGTTGGCGCACGGGCCCGCCCTTCGCCTGGTTAACGCCGAGTCCTGCGCCCGCTCAGGCTGCCTCAGCGCTTCGCTGACGCTCCCCAGCGTCTCGGCCCGACATCCTCCCCCCGCGCCGATCCGCGCCCGTCTGGCGGTCTCTCAGGCTGTCTCACGCCCCCGCCCTGATTCGTCGACGACGCGGGGCGGTCCCGCTTTACATCGAATTTTCGCGAGGGTCTAGAGCAAACACCCCCCTGGCCCCACCGAACACCCCCACCCCCCGAACATTTTGGTGGAATGCACGAGCGGCCCGCCATCCGAAGACGACGGGCCGCGAAGACCGAAGCGAGCGCCTACCCCAACGCCGTCTTGATCGCGTCGCTGTAGTAGTCGTTGCCAACGTGAATGTACCGCTCGGTCACCGTGATTGTCGAGTGCCCAGCGAATCGGCGGATGACTTCGAAGGGCACGCCTTTCTGAGCGAGCCAGCTACAGGCGGTATGGCGGCAATGGTGAAGATGGACGTCAGGGATTCCTGCCTTGCGCGCATAGAGCTTGAACGCCTGGCTGAGGTAGTCGGCGGAGATCTGCCCGCGCTCAGTGCTGAAGACGTACGGGCACCCTTCCGACCGTTCCAGACGGCTGAGCGCGTCGACGGCCGCTTGCGATAGGGGCACCGTCCGATCCGCGCCGCTCTTCGTCGTGAAAGTCTCCGTGTTCGCGACGGTCAACGCCCGCCGCTCCAAGTCGACGGCGTCCCATCGGAGGTTGACTAGCTCGCCACGGCGCAAGCCTGTGTGGCACGCGAACACGACGAGATCCGCCAGCCAGTGCGCCGAGCGCGCTTCCGTCTGTACAGCCGTCACGATCCGCTCGACTTCGGCGGGCGTCAGGAATCGGGGATGTTTGCGGGGCAGCTTGCGCAGCCGTACGCCGTCCGTCGCGACGGTGTCCGTCAGTCCTTCTTTCCGTGCCCATCGGCAGAAAACCTTCAGGGTGCGCGTGTAGGCGTGCCGCGTCACGGTGCCCGCGTCGGTCGAGTCCAGCCAGGCTTCCACGTTGGACGCGGCGACGTGACAGACGAGGGTATCCGCGCCGACGCGCTCCGCGAAGCGGTCCAAGGTCTTGCGGTACTCGCTCAGTGTGCGCGGGGCCTTGTGGCTCTTGGAGTCGAGGAACGCCGCCACCGCTTCCCCCATCCGTTCGGGACGGACGTCGGCTCGGTCGTACGTGAGCGGGTCGTCCGTCCACGGATCGAACGCGCCGAGCGAGTAGTCCCGCTCCAGCTTGCGGCGGACCGTCTCGGCGTCGCGCTTGAC
This sequence comes from Rubricoccaceae bacterium, assembly GCA_963789285.1. Classification (GTDB taxonomy): domain Bacteria; phylum Bacteroidota; class Rhodothermia; order Rhodothermales; family Rubricoccaceae; genus Rubrivirga. The sequence goes on along the minus strand of CAWBJZ010000001.1, from coordinate 185,265 downwards.
GCGGACGCGCAAGGGAACGCGCTTGCGCTTGGGGCTGCGGTCCGCCGCGTAAAACTGGAGTGAGAAGAGGCCGCGTTGGTGGATCAGGCTCGCCATCGTGAGGGATGGATGCGAGCGAGTGAGATCCGAGCCCGAAGGGGCGGGGTGCTACCCATGTGCTACCCTTTCGCCACCGTCTGGGGCGGTTCAGAGGCGGGAAGGGCCTCTGAGGGTGCCGAAGGCGGGATTCGAACCCGCACGAGGCGTGCGCCTCGGCAGATTTTAAGTCTGCTGCGTCTACCCTTTCGCCACTCCGGCCAGGTCGGAAGCTAGCGCCCGAGCGGCAAGCTCGGCGGGCGACAGCCGCGCGCGCACCAGCTCCAGCTCGCCGCCGGGCCGCACGACGACCTCGGCCGGCAGCGGGCGCAGGTTGTACGTCGAGGCCATCGCCAGCCCGTAGGCGCCGGCGTCCAGGATCGCCAGCAGGTCGCCGCGCTGGAGCTCCTGGACTTCGCGCTGGCGCGCGAACAGGTCGCCCGACTCGCACACGTTGCCCACGACGTCGTAGGTCCGGAGCGGGCCGTCGGGGTTGGACAGGTTGGCGAGCGCGTGGTACGAGTCGTACAACGTCGGCCGGAGCAGCTGGTTGAACCCGGAGTCCGTGCCGGCGAACGTGCGGTCGGCCGTCGGCTTGAGCGTGTGGACCCGCGTCACGAGCGCGCCCGACTCCGCGACGACGAAGCGGCCGGGCTCGACCCAGACCTCGGCCTCGGGGTGCCCGGCCGCCGCCAGCGCGTCGAGCGCCCGCTCCACGACGCCCGTCCGCAGCCGGCCCAGGTCCACGGCGGCCTCGCCGGGGCGGTACGGGATGCTGAGGCCCCCGCCGGCGTTGACGAACCGCAGGTCGGGGAACCGGGGCGCGATCTCGACCAAGGCGCGGACGGCGGGCCACAGGTCCTCAGGATCGCTCACGCCGCTGCCGGCGTGCTGGTGGAGCCCGACGACGCGCAGGCCCCAGCGCCGGGCGACCTCTCGGGCCTGACTGGCGGCCTCCATCGGGATGCCGAACTTGGCCTCCTTCCCCCCGTCACCACGTGGCGGTGGTGGCCGGCGCCGATGCCGGTGTTGAACCGCAGGCACACGTCGGCGCCCGGGTGCATCCGGCCGAACGTGTCCAGCCGCTCGACGTCGTCCAGGTTGACGAGCGCGCCCGCGGCGGCGGCGGCTTGCAGCTCGGCGTCGCTGGGGCTGGTGGTGGTGTAGAGGACGCGGGCCGGGTCCACGCCCAGGGCGTCGAGCAGCGCCAGCTCGCCCGGCGAGACGGCGTCGAACCCTAGCCCCTCGTCGGCGACGGCGCGCAGGAGCGCGGGCGTGGCGTTGGCCTTGAGCGCGTAGAGCGCCCGGCTCCGTGTCCCGTCCAGCGCGCCCATCAGGTCGCGGCACCGCTGGCGGACCGTCGCCTCGAAGTGGACGTAGACCGGCGTGCCGAACCGCTCGGCGGCCTCGATCAGAACGTCGGGGTGCGGGGGCAGCTTGACGGAGTCGGGGTGCACGGGGGCGGGGGGGTCGTGGGGCGGCCGGGCTACGACGTCGTCGGAGCGCTGATCCCTACCCGGCGTATGCTTGCGCCCCCTCCCGCGCCCATGTCCGACCCCCTCCGCGCCCACGCCCGCGCCGTCGCCGGCCGCTCGCACGCGCCGTACTCGGGCGCCGCGTCCGGCGTGGCCGCGCTCCGCGAGGACGGCCGCTACGTCGCGGCGCCCCGGCTGGAGAACGCCTCGTTCCCCTTGACCATCCCGGCCCTGCAAGGCGCCCTGGCGCTGGCGGCCTTGGCCGGCGGGGACTTCGTCGCCGTCGCGTCGAGCGTCCCGCTCACGCCCGGGGACCTGGCGGCCGTCGCCCAGCAACTCGGCGGCGACTGGGACCGCGCCGCGCCCGACCTCGCCGTCCGCCAACACCGCCAGTTGCCCGAGCCGGGCGACGCGCTGGTGGCGGAGGTGGCGGAGGGGGACGAGACCGAGCAGGCGCTCCGAGCGGCACAGCGCGCCGTCGTGCCGGCTTCGGACTTCCCCGTCGGCGCGGTCGTCACGGACGCCGACGGCCGCCGGATGCCGGGCGCCAACGTCGAGGACGCGGCCGACTGGACGCGCGGGCTCTGCGCCGAGCGGACGGCGCTGGTGGCGGCCCGGGCGGCGGGCTTCGGACCCATCGCTCGTGTCACCGTCGCCTGCCCCAACGCGCCCGGCGGGACCCCGTGCGGAGGCTGCCGCCAGGTGATCGCGGAGCTCGCGCCCGGCGCCCAGGTCGTGATCTGGCGCGGCGACGACGCCCCGGAGGTGACGTCGGCGGAGGCGCTGCTGCCGGGCGCGTTCGGCGGCGAGTCGCTCGGGCGGTAGCGGGCCACACCGCCAGCGCTGGGCTATTTGCCCGCGGCGCCCCCCCGTTTGATCTCCCATCGCGCCGACTGCGCCGTCCCTCAACGAGTACTCAAACTGTCCCCCTCACTCGTGGGGGGGACACCCCGAAGGGACGGCGCAGCCAAGCAATGCAGCGCGGGGCGACCCCTAAGGGACGGCGAACCCAAGCGATGGCTGCGTTTGGCGGGGGGAGCGTACGGGCGCCGACGTTCCAACAAAGCCAGACCGATTCCGACGCGCCGCCGTTCGGATCTTGCCCCTCCCCCGCCCCGGCCCGTTGGACCTCGCCCTCACCGTCTCCCCCGTCGTCCTGGCCGCGAGCGCGCTGGGCGCCGGCCTGCTGGCGTGGTGGGCCTACGGCCGGAGCACGCCCGCCGTCACCGGCTGGCGGCGGTGGTCGCTGACGGCGCTGCGGTGGACGGCGCTGTTCGTCGTCCTGCTCCTGCTCTTCGACCCCGTCTGGCGCCGCGTCACCCGGACCGGCGAGCCGCCCCTGCTGGCGGTGCTCGTCGACGACAGCGAGAGCCTGCGCCTCGGCACCGGCGGCGCCACGCCCGGCGCCCAGGTCCGCGCCGCGCTCGACGCCCTGCCCGCCGACGCCGCGCTCCGGTTCTACCGCTTCGACGCCGACGCCCGGCCTGCCGGCACCACGCTCGCCGGCGGCGACCTCGCCTTCCAGGGCGAGCGGACCGACATCGCGGGCGCCCTGACCCGCGTCCAGGCCGACTTCGCCGGGCGCAACCTGCGCGGCGTCGTCCTGGTGTCGGACGGGCGCGTGACCGACGGGCGCAACCCGGCGTATCTGGCGGAGCGCTTCTCGGTCCCCATCTGGACCGCCGTCGCCGGCGACAGCGTCTCGTCGCGCGACGTACGGCTGGAGCGCGCGATCACCAACGACATCGCGTACGTGCGGAGCCCGCTGCCCATCCAGGCCGGCGTCCGGGCAAACGGGTTCGCGGGCGAGACCGCCGCCGTCACCGTCATGACGGGCGGGCGGACCGTCGCGCGCCAGACCGTCACCCTGCCCGCCGACGGCGCCGAGGCCGTCGCCGACCTGGAGGTCACGCCGACGGCGACCGGCGTCGTCCGCTACACCGTCGCCGTCGGGCCGCTGGCGGGCGAGGCGACGACGCGTAACAACCGCCGGACGGTCACGGTCCGCGTCGTGGACGACTCGCGCCGCGTCCTGCTCGTCTCCGCCGGCCCCAGCCCCGACCTCGCCGCCATCCGCGCGACCTTAGAGGCCGACGAGTCGCTCGACGTCACCGTCCGGACGCAGCGGTCGCCCGGCCAGTTCTACGAGGGAGCGCTGCCCGACGCGCTCGGCCGGTTCGACCTCTTGGTGCTGGCGGGCTACCCCGGCCGCGCGAGCGACCCGGGCCAAGCGCGCCGCCTGGGCGCCGCCGTCGCCGGAGGCCTGCCCGTCGTGTTCCTGGCCACGGCCGGCACCGACCTCGCCGCGCTGGCGGCGGCGTTCGGCGAGGCGCTGCCCGCCTCCCCCGACGCGCTGCGGCCCGGCGCCGTCCCCGTCTCCGCCGCGCCGACGGCGGCCGGTGAGGCGCACCCCATCCTCGAGCTGGGCGTCCCGCTGGAGCGGCTGGCCGCCTTGCCCCCGCTTCAGATCACGCCCAGCCGCTGGGGCTTGCAGCCGGGCGCACGCGTGCTCGCGACCGTCCGCCGGGGCGGGACGGTGCTGGACGCGCCCTTGCTCGTCGTCCGCCAGTCGGGCGCCGTCCGCTCGGCGGCGCTTTTGGGCGCCGGCTCGTGGCGCTGGCGGACGCTGCCGGACGACTTGGACGACCTGCGCGGCGTCTACGGCACGCTCCTGGACCGGCTGGTCCGGTGGACGACGGCCACGCGCGACCGCCGGCCCGTCCGCGTCCGGCCCGACCGCGCCTTGTTCGGCGAGCGCGACCGGGTGACGTTCTCGGGCCAGGTCTACGGCGAGAACCTGGCGCCGGTCAGCGACGCCCGCATCGAGCTCTCGGTCCGAGGACCGGGCGGCCCGGCGACGGCCACCATGCGGTCGTTGGGCAACGGCCGCTACGCCGCCGACCTCGGCGTCCGCCCGGCGGGGACGTATACGTTCACGGCCACGGCCTCCGCCAGCGGCACGCGGCTAGGCGACGACCGCGGCTCGTTCGGCGTGGGGCGCTTGTCGGCCGAGTTTCGGGAGCCCGGCGCCGACCCCGCGCTGATGCGCCAGCTCGCGACGCGCTCGGGCGGCCAGGTCGTCGGGCTCGACACCTTGGGCGCGTTCGTCAGCGGCTTGCGCGACCGGGGCGCCCTGGCCGACCGCCCGCTCGTGCGCGAGGACGAGACGCCGCTCCTGGACCTGTGGTGGCTCTTGGTGCTGGCGGTCGCGCTGCTCGCCGTCGAGTGGGTGTGGCGCAAACGCCTGGGAATGGTCTAGATCCGGCAGGCCTCGGTAGGAGCGGGACCGGTCCGTGGGTAGCTTCGTGGACGCGGGGTGGGCTCGTGCGCGGAGCACGAGGGGCCGCCGTCTGAACCCACCCTTGCTGTCTATGGAAACGACCGACCCCTCCCCGTACGAGACCGTCCCCCCGAACGCCGACGCGTCGGGCGGCGCCCCTCCCGGCGCCCTCGTCGTGGCCGGGCTGGGCGCCTCCGCCGGCGGCGTCGAGGCGCTGGAGGCGTTCTTCGCCGGGCTCCCCGAGGTCGACGGCGTCGCGTTCGTCGTCGTGCTCCACCTCGCGGCCGACGAGGAGAGCCGCCTCGCCGACGTCTTGCAGCGCGGGCTCCCGCTGCCCGTCACCCAGGTGACGGAGTCGGTCGAGATCGAGGCGGGCCATGTCTACATCATCCCGCCAGGCAAGAACCTCTTGGCCGCCGACGGCACGCTAGAGTTGGAGCCCATTGAGGAGGAGCGGGTGCGGCGCCGCCCCGTCGACCACTTTTTCCGGACGCTGGCCCAGGCCTACGGCGAGCGCGCCGTCGGCGTCGTGCTCTCGGGAACGGGCGCGAACGGGACCGTCGGCGTCCGGGCGCTCAAGGAGGCCGGGGGCCTGATCCTGGCTCAGGACCCGAGCGAGGCCGGCTACGACGAGATGCCGCGGACCGCCATCGCGTCGGGCGTCGTCGACGGCGTCGGGCCGGCGGGCGCGCTGGCGGCCGAGGTCGTCGCCTACGCCCGCCGCGTCCACCGGACGCACCTGCCCGGCTCCAGCCAGCTGCCCGAGGACGGCGCGAAGGCGCTCCAGAGCGTCTTGTCCCACCTGCGCGCCCGCACCGGCCACGACTTCGCCGACTACAAGCGCGCCACCGTCCTGCGCCGCATCGAGCGCCGCATGCACGTCACCGACTCGGCGTCGCTGGGCGCCTACCTCGACCGGCTGCGCCAGGACCCCGACGAGAGCGAGGCCCTGATGGACGACCTGCTGATCTCGGTCACCAACTTCTTCCGGGACCCCCAGGCGTTCGAGGTGCTGGCGAAGGCCGTACCCAAGCTGTTCGAGGGGAAAGACCGCGACGACGAGGTCCGGGTGTGGGTGCCGGGCTGCGCGACGGGCGAGGAGGCGTACTCGATCGCGATGCTGCTCCTGGAGCACGCCGCGACGCTGCCCGACTCGCCGGGCGTCCAGGTGTTCGCCACCGACCTCAACACCGCCGCCATCCGGACCGCCAGGCACGGGGCCTACCCCGAATCCATCGAGGCCGACGTGAGCCCCCGTCGCCTCCGGCGGTTCTTCGTCCACGAGAACGGGCGGTACCGCGTCGCCGAGCGGCTGCGCGAGTCGGTCCTGTTCGCGCCCCACGACTTGCTGGCCGACGCCCCGTTCTCGCGCGTCGACCTGGTGAGCTGCCGGAACCTGCTCATCTACTTCCAGCGCTCGCTCCAGCGCCGGGCGCTGTCGCTGTTCCACTACGCCCTGCTCCCGGACGGGCTGCTGATGCTGGGCACCAGCGAGACGCCGTCGGTCGAGCCGGAGCTGTTCGCCCCGCTCGACAAGGCTGCCCGGCTGTACCGGCGGCAGAGCGTCGAGACGCCCGCGTCGCCGCTCCCCGCCGTCCCGCGCGTGGTCTACCGGCCGCTCCCGCCGGCGGCCCCCCCCGCCGAGGCGCCCGGCCCGGCCTCTGGCGACGCGGCGGACGACGTCGAACGCGTCCACCAGTCGCTTCGGGAGCAGACGGCGCCGCCGAGCGTGCTGGTGGGCGAGGGCGGCGAGGTCGCCCACGTCTCGGAGGGCGCCGCCCGGTTCCTCCAAGTCACGACCGGCGCGCCGACCCGGGCGCTCGCGCGCGTGCTCCGCACCGAGCTGAGGGCCGCCGCCCAGACCTCCCTGTTCCAGGCGCGGCGCGACGGCCGCCCCGTCGCGTCCGGCCCCGTCGAGCTGGAGCTCGACGGCGAGCCGGCGTCGGTCGTCGTCCACGCCCGGCCCGCGCCCGGCGGGGCCCTCGTGCAGGTCGTGTTCGACGTCCAACTGGGCCCGGCCACTGGCGACGCCGCCGAGCCCGACCACGTGCTCGCCGAGGCCCTCCGCCAGACCCAGGAGCAGCTCCAGATCACCGTCGAGGAGTTCGAGACCAGCCGCGAGGAGCTGAGGGCGCAGAACGAGGAGCTGCAGTCGATCAACGAGGAGCTCCGGAGCACGGCCGAGGAGCTCGAGACGAGCAAGGAGGAGGCGCAGTCGATGTCGGAGGAGCTGCGGACGGTCAACGACGAGCTCAAGTCCAAGGTCAACGAGACGGCCCGGGCCAAGGGCGACCTGGAGAACCTGATCGTCTCGACCGAGATCGCGACGCTCTTCCTCGACCGCGACCTGTGCATCCAGCGGTTCACGCCCCACGTCCGCGACCTTTTCCACGTGCTGGCCTCCGACGTCGGCCGGCCCCTGGGCGACCTGGCGCAGCGGTTCGGCGGCGGCCTGCTGGTGGAGGACGCCCGGGCCGTCATCGAGCGGCTCGACGCCAAGGAGCGCGAGGTCCAGGGCGAGGACGGGCGGTGGTACTTGGTCCACACGCGGCCCTACCGCTCGGTCGAGGACCGCATCGACGGCGTGGTGGTGACCTTCGTCGACATCACGCGGCGCAAGGCCGACGAGCACGCGCTGCGCCAGAGCGAGGAGCGCTACCGGACCCTGTTCGACTCCATCGACGAGGGGTTCTGCGTGATCGAGATCATTAAGGACGACGGCGAGGCGCCGCTGGACTACCGGTTCGTCAAGACCAACCCCGCCTTCGCGCGCCAGTCCGGGCTCGCGGACGCCACCGGCCGGACGATCCGGGAGATGGTGCCGGAGATCGACCCCCACTGGGCCGAGGCCTTCGCCCGCGTCGCCGAGACCGGCGAGCGCGCTCGGTTCGTCCGAGAGTCGCCGGCGCTGGGCCGGTGGTTCGAGGTCGAGGCGCTCCGCGTCAGGGCCCCGGGCCGGCCGCGCGTGGCGGTCCTGTTCACCGACGTGACCCAGCGGGTCCTGGACGTGCGCGAGATCCGCGACCTCAACACGACGCTGGAGTCCCGGGTCCAAGCCCGGACCGAGCAGATCAGGCGCCTGTCCGGGCGGCTGGCGGTCGCCGAGCAGCAGGAGCGCCGCCGGATCGCGGCGGTGCTCCACGACGACCTCCAGCAGCGGCTGGCCGGGCTCTCGATGACGCTCCACGCGATGTGGAGCGCGGGCGGGGCCCTGAGCCCCCTGCAAGTGCGCGCCGACGAGATCTTGAACGCCGCCACCGACCTCACGCGGACGCTGGCCTCGGAGCTCAGCCCGGCCATCCTGGACCGGGAGGACTTCACGGACACCCTGAACTGGCTCGCCGAGACCCGGCGGAAGGAGCAGCGCCTGGACATCACCGTCCGCACCGACGGCGAGTGCGTCGTGCCGGACCGCGCGGTCCGCGAGCTCCTGTACCACAGCGTCCACGAGCTGCTGTTCAACGTCGTCAAGCACGCCGGCACGAGCGCCGCCAGTCTGTCGGCGCAGTGCGACGACGGCGTCGTCGTGGTCACGGTCGAGGACGAGGGGGCCGGGTTCGACGCCAGCGCCAACACGGCGGGGAGCGGGCTCGGGCTGTACAGCATCCGCGAGCGCATCGAGATGGCCGACGGCCGGCTGGACGTGGACTCCGAGCCGGGCCGGGGCGCCCGCATCACTCTGACGGTGCCGGCCACCTCCCGCCACGAAGACAGAGCGGCCGGCTAGTCGGCCACCCAGCGGCCGATGCGGCCCCACCGCGCCGTCCCGGCGTCCTCGTCCCACGAGAAGTACACCGCGACGGCTTTGCCGATGACGTGGTCGAAGGGGACGAACCCCCACGTCCGGCTGTCGGCGGAGTCGTCGCGGCTGTCGCCCAACGCGAAGTAGTAGTCCTGGGAGAACGTGTAGGTCTCGGCCGGCTGGCCGTCGATCAAGAAGCCCGTCGCCGCGCGCTCGGCGGTGTGCCCCTCGAACCGCTCGACGACGGTGCGGATGACGGGCCACGTGAGGTCGTCCAGCACGACGGCGTCGCCGGCGCGCGGCACGACGACGGGGCCGTAGTCGTCCAGGCTGTAGCGGAAGGCGGGCGGGAACGAGGCGCTGCCGTCGCCGAGCGCCCGCAGCCGGGGCTCGACGGCGTCCACGCCGGGCTCGTCCGCCAGTCGGTCGGCCTGAGTCTGGGTCGCGGAGACGGCCCACTGACCCGGCGCGATCCGCTGGACCCGGCCGCCCAAGCCCAGCGCTTCCAGCGCCTCGGCGTCGGGCAGCGCGCCCTGGACCAGCCACGACTGCCGCGACCGGGTGGGCGCCGCGACGGCCCGGCTCCCGATCCGCACGGCCTTGCCGACGACGGCCAGGGTGTCGCCAGGCAAGCCCACGATCCGCTTGATGTAGGGCGTCTTGCGGGCGGGGTCGGGGTCGAGGTCGGGGGGGTAGTTGAAGACGGCCACGTCGCCCCGGCCGACGCCGCCCAGGCCGGGCAGGCGGCGGCCCAGCACCCGGGCGCCGTAGTGCAACTTGGAGACGAGGACGAAGTCGCCCACCAAGAGGGTGTCCTCCATCGACGTGGACGGGATGCGGTACGCCTCGAAGGCCAGCACGCGGAGCGCGAGCGCGAACACGATGGCGCCACCGATCACGCGGACCCAGCCGGCCAGCGCCCGGACCTCCGGCGAGGCGCGGCGCCGGCCCGACTGGCGGCCGTCGTGGGCAGACGCGGGGGCAGCATCCGCGGCGTCTGTAGCGGGTCCGTTCGGCTGAGCTTCCCCCTCGTTCTCCAGGGGAAGGGCCGGTGGGAGTTCTTCTCCGCCGACCACGTCGCCACGATCTGCCAGTGGCGCGCCTCCTCGGATGGGGCCCTGTGCCTCCGGGAATGGGCGCTCTAGGGCCTCGCCCGAGGCATCCGGGGCGGCCTCGGGCGCGTCCCCCCCGCCCTCGTCGTCCGCCAGCGGGCCGGTCACGGGATCGGGCGGAAGAACCGCTCCAGGCGCACGAACGGGAACTCGCCCTTGAACGACAGGAACGTGAACACGGCCTTGCCGACCAGGTGCGAGTGCGGGACGAAGCCCCAGAACCGGCTGTCGACGGAGTTGTCGCGGCTGTCGCCCATCGCCATGTAGTAGTCCTGGGTGAAGGTGTACGTCGCGGCCGGCGCGCCGTCGACCAGGACGCCGCCGTCGGGGCCGCGCTCCAGGCGGCGGCCCTCGTGGCGCGTGATGACCTCGGCGTAGATCGGCAGCGTGGCGTCGGTCAGGGCCACGGTCATGCCGGCGCCGGGCACGATGCGCGGCGAGACGTGGTCGGGGTTGGCGCCGTAGGTCTGGTCGACGGCCCGCTCGTCCTGGATGTAGGGGTCCACGCGCGCCACCAGCGGTAGCGCCGTGATCTCCTCGACCTCAGGCGGGGTCGCGTTGACGACGTACTGGCGGGGCGAGGCGTAGCCGGTGCCGGTGCTGTCGCGGCGGTCGCTGAGCTCCTCAAACTCGACGCCCATCTCGGCGAACTGCCGCGCGTTGGGCCGGTCGTCGCCGGTCGAGGTGACGGTCCAGCGCTGCTTCATCGTCGGCGCGAGCGGCTGGGGCGCGCCGTTGACGTGGAGCACCTTGTCGAGCACGGCGACGGTGTCGCCGGGGACGGCCACGATCCGCTTGATGTACGGCCCGCGCCGCTCGATGGGGACCGAGGCGGGGATCTCGCCCACCACGACGTCCCTACTGGCGGGGTAGTTGAACACGGCCACGTCGCCGCGCTCGGGCTCGGCGAAACCGGGCAGCCGGACCTGGGGCGCCGCCAGCCCGGGCGCGAAGACGCGCGTGAAGGGGACGCCGACGGTCGCCGGCGTGCGCGGCCCCCAGTGCATCTTGGACACGATGAGGAAGTCGCCCACGAGCAGCGTGTCCTCCATCGACTCCGAGGGGATCCGGTACGGCTCGGCGATGAACGCGCGGAGGATCAGGATGACCAGGATGGCCTTGACCCAGTACCAGACGTTCTCGCGCGTCGTCGGCTTGGGACGCTCGCGGCGAGAGACGCGGGAGGAGGCGGTGGTCGGCACAGGCGGTCGGGGGGAGCGGGAAGCTACGGGAGCGGCGCCGCACGGGCGGAGGCGCGCCGCCAGTGGGCCGGGTGCCGCGGGGCGCTAGCGGTGGATCACCCAGCGCTCGGTCTCGGCGCGCCCGCTCCACCGCGGCCTCCGCACCGCGACGGTGAACGACTCGGCGCCGTTGAACCCGGTCCGGTACCACTCCCCGCGCTCGTACGAGTGGTAGTAGTCCACCCAGGGGTCGGGCCGGCGGGCGGTCTCCAGCCGTGCCGACAAGCTGGCCTTGAGGTTCTGTAGGATGTCGCCGTGCGGCTCGTCGGTGGCGACGAGCAGCCCCCGCCCGAACGGCCCGTCGATGTCGAGCGCCAGCAGGGGGATGGAGTCGTTGACGACGAACCAGTACTCGAACTGCACGTACTCCGAGCCGCCGTAGCCGTGGCGGCGCTGGGCGTCGGCGTTGCGCGTGGGGTCGCCGAAGGCGGCCTGGAGCCGGCCCCGCAGCGCGGCCGTGTCCAGGGAGTCGACCAAGCTGGGGCGGGGGTCAGCGGCCTGCCAGTAGGCCTCGGCGTACTGCTCGACGAAGTCCTGCTGGTTGCCGGGCTCGATCTTGCGCCACGACAGCGTCGCCAGTTGGGCGGCCAGGATGACGCTGTCGGCCCGGGCCTCCTCGACGGCGACCAGGCGGTCGCGCGCCCGCTGGCGCTCGGCTTGGACGGCCAGGAACGCCTGGGTCGCCGCGTCGGGCGTGCCGATCTCGACGGCCGGACGGGGAGGCACGCGGTCGCCAATCTCGTCCATGATCTCGGCCACACGAGCGTCGCGCCGCTGCTGCTGGAGCACCTCCACGACGGACTGGGCGCGAGAGGAAACGGGAAGGAGGAAGCACGAGACAGCGGCCCACAAGAGCACCGGGGCCCGACCGCGGCGACGGCGGTTCTGATTCCTGATCCCTAGCTCCCGGCTCCTCATCCTACTCCATCGACAGGACGGCCAGGAACGCCTCCTGGGGCACGTCGACGGCGCCGACCTGCTTCATCCGCTTCTTGCCGGCCTTCTGCTTTTCCAGCAGCTTGCGCTTGCGGCTGATGTCGCCGCCGTAGCACCGCGCCGTGACGTCCTTGCGCAGCGCCTTGACGGTCTCGCGCGCGATGACCTTGTTGCCGAGCGCGGCCTGGATCGCCACGTCGAACATCTGGCGCGGGATGAGCTCGCGCAGCTTGTTCGTCAGCCGCTTGCCCATGTCGTAGGCCTTGTCGCGGTGGACGATGGTCGAGAGCGCGTCGACGGGGTCGCCGTTGAGCATGACGTCGAGCTTGACCAGCTTGGAGGCCCGCTCGTCGATGAAGTCGTAGTCGAAGGACGCGTAGCCGCGGCTCACCGACTTCAGCTTGTCGTAGAAGTCGAAGACGATCTCCGCCAGCGGGAGGTCGTACTTGAGGTTGACGCGGTCGGTCGTGATGTACTCCTGGGTGAGGTACGTCCCGCGGCGGTCCTGGCACAGCTGCATCAGCGCGCCGACGTACTCGACCGGCGTGATGATCTCGGCCTTGACGTAGGGCTCGCGGATCTCGCGGATCAGCCCGGGGTCGGGCATGTCGGACGGGTTCTCGACCTCGACGTCGTCGGCGTCCGCCAGCGCGATGGTGTACCGCACGTTGGGCATCGTGGTCACGATGTCGAGCCCGAACTCCCTATCGAGCCGCTCCTGCACCACCTCCATGTGCAGCATCCCCAGGAAGCCGACCCTAAAGCCGAAGCCCAGCGCGGCCGAGGTCTCGGGCTCGTAGGTCAGCGCGGCGTCGTTGAGCTGGAGCTTCTCCAGCGCCGTCCGGAGGTCCTCGAAGTCGTTGGAGTCGCTGGGGTAGATCCCCGAGAACACCATCGGCTTGACGTCGCGGTAGCCGGGCAGCTGCTCGGTCGCGCCGTTCTTCTGGTGCGTCACGGTGTCGCCGACGCGCGTGTCGGCCACGTCCTTCACCGAGCCGATCAGGTAGCCCACCTCGCCCGGGCCGAGCACGTCGACGGGCTGCATGGTCAGCTTGAGGTGCCCGATCTCCTCGGCGTGGTACCGGGCGCCGGTCGCCATGAACTGGATGGCGTCGCCCTTGCGGAGCGTCCCCTGCTTGACGCGGACGTAGACAATCGAGCCCCGATACGTGTCGAACGTGGAGTCGAAGATCAGCGCCTGCAGCGGCGCGTCGGGGTCGCCAGTGGGCGCCGGCACGCGCTCGACGATCCGCTCCAAGACCGCGTCCACGCCGACGCCGGTCTTGGCCGAGACGTGCAGCACGTCGTCGGGGTCGCCGCCGATCAGGTCGGTGATCGACTGCGCCACCAGCTCGGGCTGGGCCGACGGCAGGTCGACCTTGTTCAGGACCGGGATGATCTCCAAGTCGGCGCCAATGGCCATGTACAGGTTCGAGATCGTCTGGGCCTCGATGCCCTGGGCGGCGTCGACGACCAGGATCGCGCCCTCGCACGCGTTGAGAGCGCGCGAGACCTCGTACGTAAAATCGACGTGGCCCGGCGTGTCGATCAGGTCCAGCACGTACCGCTCGCCGTCGTTGGCCTGGTAGCCCATCCGGATGGCGTGGCTCTTGATCGTGATGCCGCGCTCGCGCTCGAGGTCCATCGAGTCCAGCACCTGGGCCTGCATCTCCCGACTGGTCAGGGTCCCGGTCGCCTCCAGCAGCCGGTCGGCCAGCGTCGACTTCCCGTGGTCGATGTGGGCGATGATGCAGAAGTTTCGGATGCGGGACTGGTCCACGTGGGGGGTCGTGCGGGGGGCGGGGGCGACAACGGGAAGCTAGCGCCCGGCGTGCCTGCCCCGGCCGAAAACTGGGTGAGCCCGCCCCACTGGCGGCGAGGGCGGGACGGCCCGCCAGTCGCTTGCGGAGGCTCTGGGCCGGTGCGATCCTAACCCGATGGAACTGGCCCCCGCCCCGCCCGCACCCGCGACCGCCACCGGCCCGCGCTGCTTGCAGTGCGGGACCCGGCGCGTCGGCGCGTACTGCCACGAGTGCGGCCAGCACGCCTCGGTCGCCGACCGGCTGACGTTCCGGTCGCTGTGGCAGGACTTCCGCACGCGGCGCCTGAACCTGGACCGAGGCCTGTTCCGGACTTTGGTCGACGTGGTGCGCCGGCCGGGCGCGGTCGCCTTGGCGTTCGTCGAGGGTCGGCGCCAGACGTACACCCACCCGATCACGATGCTGTTCGTGGTTTACGCGGTGTACGCGGTGTACGCGGTGATCTACGGGCTCTTGGAGGACGGGATGCGGGAGATGACGCGCCTCCAGATCGAATCCCAGCTCGGGTCGCTCCCCTCCGACGGACCTGGCATAGCGATGCTGGAGCCGTTTATGGCCGAGACGACCCGCATCCTCTACAGCTACGGGAGCTACTTCTCGCTCCTGATCATCCTGCCGTTCGCGGCGATGCTGCGCTGGCTCCTCGCTGACCGCGGCCGCACGGTGGCGGAGTGCGCCGTGTTGGGCGCCTACGTCGAGGTCGCCGTCGTCGTCCCCAGCGCTCTCCTGGTCACGCCGCTGGGCGTGAAGCTCCAGTCGCCGGCGTTGCTCTCGGCCAGCTTGGCGCTGTACCTGGTTTACGCCGCCTGGGGCGCGCGGCACTTTTTCGACCGCCGCGCGAGTACGATGGCCCTAGCGGCGCTCTCGATCACCGTCGCGCTGGCGGTGTACCTCGCGCTGCTCCTGTTCGTCGCGGTCGGGTTCGGGGTCTACGCCGGCTACACGGAAGCGCACGGAGCGGGCTGAGGAGCCGCTCGCCGACGCCGGCCGCCAGCGCGGAGGGAGGCTGCGGTCGGTCCGTCTAAGCCGCGCCGCCTTGACAGACGCAACGGGCCGGGACGATCCTCTTGCATAGCAACTACGCAATCGACGATGGAGACCCTCGCCCCCTCCCCCGTCGTCGCGCCTGCCGTGCTGGCGGACGGCGCCGACCACTGCCTCGATTGCGGCGTCACCCGGGTCGGCCGCTACTGCCACGGCTGCGGCCAGCGCCACGCCGACGACCGTTTGACGCTGCGCTCGATCTGGCGCGACTTCGCCGAGCGCTTCCTCAAGTGGGAGCGGGGGTTGCCCGCGACGGCCAAGCTCGCCTTCCTCGACCCCGGGCGGCTGGCGCGCGAGTACGTCGGCGGGCGGCGGCGGCGCTACGTCAACCCAGTCAGCTTCCTGATCCTAGGGTCCACGGTGGCCGTACTCTTGATACCGATCTACGCGTCCCAGGAGCGGATAATGAGTCAGCTCGAGGCCATCGCTTGGCAGGGAGACCAGGAGGCGCAGGTTGATTTGGGGATCCGGTTAGGAGGAGGCTACCCAGCTGAGTTCACCGACGAGGAGCGGGCTGAGATCATCGCTCGGTCAACCGAATTCCAGACTGGGTTCATGGCTGAGTTCCCTCCCGTCTACGTCGAGACCGTTGGCCAGCTCTTCTCCATCTTCTCAGTCATCCTAGCCTTCGCCTTTGCGGGCTTTCTCAAGCTGTTCTTCGGCGGTCGGTCGAGGTCCGACACGTTCGCCGAGACGCTGGTGCTGGGGTTCTTCTTCACCGGGGCCTTCACGGCGCTGTCGGCGGTTGTCGCGTCGTCGATCGCCTTGGCCGGGGGGTCAGTCAACGTCGGCTTAGTTGGTACGGTCGTGCTTCTGCTCACGGGCGGTGCGTGGGCGGCGGCGGGGTTTTACGGGCGAAGCTGGGGCAACGCAGCGCTGGGGGCACTCTCCGGCGGGCTGGCGTTCGTAGCCTACACGGTGGGCATCATCATGGTCGCGCTCCCCATCGTCTTCTTAAAGCTCCTCTAGAGCTCTCGCGCTATTCCTCGTCGGTCCGCATCCCCCGCACCACACCGACCGCCAGCGCGGCGAGCCCGGCCACCAGCAGCACGCCCGACAGTGCCGGCCGCCACGCTCCGGCATCGCGGCCCAGCGCCCACATCACGACGTTGGCGAGCGCCAGCCCGGCGCCGCCGGCGAGAAGCGCCAGCCCCAGTCGGTCGAGCCGCGTCACGACGCCCGTCTCGTTCTCCGCACGCCCAGGTCGACCACGCGCGTCGGCTTCCCCGGCTGGACGATCCGCGCCACCAGCTCCATCGGGAGGTCGTCGTAGTCCGGCCCGTGGTGCTCTCGCCGCAGGCGCTCCACTTCCGCTAATCGCTCGGCTGGCGGACGGCTCAGCCAGTAGGCGGCGGCCTGCTGGCGGTCGCCGTCGGCGGGCGCGTCGGCGTCGCCAGGGGGGCGGGGTCTAGACATCGAGGTCCTGGACGGTGGCGGCTTGCTCCATGATAAACCGGTAGCGCGGGGCGGCGTCCTTGCCCATCAGGTCCGAGATCGCGTTCTCGGTCTCGATCAGCGAGCCCTGCGGGATGGCGACCTGGAGCAGCCGGCGCTTGTCGGGGTCCAGCGTCGTCTCCCGTAGCGTGGCCGGCATCATCTCGCCCAGGCCCTTGAACCGCTGGACCTCGATGTTGGCCCGGGGGTTCTTGCGCTGGATCCGGCGGACGATCTTGTCCCGGTCGGCCTCGTCGAGCGCCCACCACGTGTCCTTGAGCGCGTCGACCCTAAAGAGCGGCGGCTGGGCGATGTAGACGTAGCCGCCGTCGATGAGCGGCCTCATGTAGCGGTACAGGAACGTCAGCAGCAGCGTCGCGATGTGCAGCCCATCCGCGTCGGCGTCCATCAGCAGGACGACCTTGTGGTAGCGGAGCTTGGTCAGGTCCAGGTCCTCGCCCAGCCCGCAGCCGAGGGCGTCGACGATGTTGGAGAGCTCCTTGTTGGCCAGCACCTTGGACTTGGTCGCCTGCTCGGCGTTGAGCACCTTGCCGCGCAGCGGCAGGATCGCCTGCGTCTTGCGGTCGCGGCCCTGCTTGGCCGATCCGCCAGCCGAGTCGCCCTCCACCACGAACAGCTCGGACTCGGCGGGGTCGGTCGAGGCGCAGTCGGAGAGTTTGCCCGGCAGGTTGAGCCGGTGGCTGACCGCGCTCTTGCGCCGGACGTTCTGGACCGCCGCTCGGCTGGCCTGGCGCGCGCGCGCCGCCTGCAAGATGCGGGCGACGATGGCCTCGGCCGTCGACGGCGTGGCGTTCAGGAACTGCTCGAACTCGGTCCGGAAGGCGCTCGACACCGCCGAGCGCGCCTCGGGGTTGTTCAGCTTCTCCTTGGTCTGGCCCTGGAACTGGGGGTCGACGTGGTACAGGTTCACGACGGCGATCATGCCCTCCCGAACGTCGTCGGCGGTGATGTCGAGCTTCTTCTGGCCCAGGTCGTGGGTCTCGATGTAGTTCCGGACCGCCTTGGTCACGCCGTCTTTGAGCCCCTGCTCGTGCGTGCCGCCGTCGCGCGTCGGGATGCCGTTGACGAACGAGGTGATCGACTCGCGCGGGGCCTCGGTCCAGACGAAGCACAGCTCGGTCCTCAGCCCGTCGTCCAGCTCCGACTGGCGGACGACGAAGGGCTCGGGGTGGACGCGCCGCGTCTCGGCGTCGGAGACCAGCTTGTCGAGGTACTCCACGATGCCGCCCTCGTGGTGGTACTCGACGCGCTCGCCCTTGCCCTCGTCCTTGAACACGATCCGGAGCGCGCCGTTGAGGTACGTCTTGACCTCGAGGTTGTCCTTGATGGTCTCGGCGTCGAGGTCGGTCGTGGCGAAGATCTCCGGGTCGGGCGTGAACGTGATCGTGGTGCCGGTCCCGCGGACGTTGCTCCTGACCTTCTTGAGCTTGGTCGTGGGCACGCCGCGCTGGTACGTCTGCTCGTAGAGCGCGCCGTCGCGCTTGACCTGGGCGACCAGCTTCTCGGACAACGCGTTGACGACGCTCGACCCGACGCCGTGCAGCCCGCCCGAGGTCGCGTAGCTCGACCCGTCGAACTTCCCGCCGGCGTGCAGCGTGGTCAGGATCACCTGCAACGCCGAGACCTTCTTGGTCGGGTGCTTGTCGACGGGGATCCCGCGGCCATTGTCGCTCACAGAGACGGTCTTGCCGTCGCGGTGGAGCACGACCTCGATCTGGCTGGCGTAGCCGTTGGTCGCCTCGTCGACGGCGTTGTCGACGATCTCCCAGACCAGGTGGTGGAGGCCGGCCTTGCCGGTGCCGCCGATGTACATGCCGGGGCGCTTGCGGACGGGCTCCAGGCCTTCCAGGACCTGGATGTCGGCGCCGGTGTAACTCTGAACTTCTGCCATCTCTGCACGCGGGGGGGACGTTTCCTAGATGGTACCCACGCCCGGTGCCACCCGCATGGCACTCCGCCTCCCGTCGGCTGCCCCCGCACTGGCGGACGGCGTCGGCCAGCGGGACGGGAAGCCCGGCCTACATCGGGTCCCGAGTCAGGACGCATCGGTCTCGGGCCGCCCACGGCGCCCTTGCTAGCGGAGCGCGAGGGGGGTGAACCGCGCCAGCTGCTCGACGAACTCGCGGACGGCGTTCTTGTAGGTTATCTCCTTCGACTCGAGAAGGCTCAGCCCCCGCTCGGTATCGAGCCGACCGCCCGCGACGAGGGCGCCGCGCCGGTTGTCCCACAGCACCACGTCCGTGTCTACGCGGAGGTTCTCGATCTTAGTCGTGGTCTGCATCTGCATCCCGGTTTGGGGGTTCACGGCGCCCGGCGTGGACCTGTAGTAGGTGGCCCGGTCCACATGGAGGGTGTCGAGCAGAAGCACGAAGTCGGCGTCGATCGATTCGAAGCGGGTCCCCCTGGGGGGCAGGGTCGCGGGCACGCCCAGCGCCGCGCCCTCGACCGCCGTGACCTCACCGACGCGCGCGATCTTGAACGCGTCGGGGATCTCGCTGGCGAAGAACG
This sequence comes from Rubricoccaceae bacterium, assembly GCA_963789285.1. Taxonomy (GTDB): domain Bacteria; phylum Bacteroidota; class Rhodothermia; order Rhodothermales; family Rubricoccaceae; genus Rubrivirga. The sequence continues at coordinate 166,577 of CAWBJZ010000001.1, read as the reverse complement.
CCCGGTAGGTCGCGTCCATGTCCGCGGTGGAGCCGCCGAGGTGCATCGCGACGCCTTCGTCGGTCACGGAGACCGGGCCCAGCACGACGGCGAGGGAGGCGTCGGCGAGGGCATCCTCGGCATAGCCGTCCGCGATGTCGATGCGGGAGTCGGGGGGAGCGCTGCTTACGGGGCCGGCGCAGCCGGAGAGCAGGGCGAAGGCGATGGGGACGAGACCGAGGCGGCTCATTCGAGCGGAGCTGGTGGAGCCCGAACCTACCGGCGCCCCGCCAGTCCCGGGCCTGTGGGCGGCTGGCGGCCCACGGCGGCGGCTCCGCGACGCGCCCCCGCCCACGCCCACTAGCGGAGGCGCCGGCCAGTGGGCCGGCAACTTTCCGCGGTGCCCGGCGGTCTCCACGCCCCGTCCGCCCCACACCATGGAGACCGCCCCCCGCCTCGACCCCGACGACCGCGCGCCCGCCGCTGACGTCGACGTCTCGGACCGCCGGACCGCCCTCGTGACCGGCTCCAACGGCGGCGTCGGGCTGGCGCTGGCGCAGAAGCTCGCCGCGCGCGGCTGGCGGGTGCTGCTGCACGGCCGCGACCCGGAGAAGCTGGCCCGCGCGCGCGCTCGGATGGACACCCGCGCCCCGCACGAGGCGCTCCGCGCCGACCTCGCCAACCCCGACGCCGTCCGCCAGCTGGCCGAGGACGTCCGGGAGCGGACCGACCGGCTGGACGCGCTCGTCCACAACGCCGGCCTGCTCCGGCCGACGCTGGAGACGACCGCGGCCGGCGTCGAGGTGACGATGGCCGTCAACGCCCTGGCGCCGTTCGTGCTGACCCACGAGCTACGCCCGCTGCTGGAGGCGACGGCCCAGGCGCACGGCGGCGCCCGCGTCGTGACGGTGTCGAGCGAGGCCCACAGCGGAGGCCGCATCCCGACGACCGACCCCGCCGCGCTGGCGGACGCGCTCCGCCAGCCGCGCGGTGGGTACTCATCGCTCAAGGCGTACTGCCAGTCCAAGCTCGTCGCGACCGTCTGGACGCTGGAGCTGGCGCGGCGGCTGGACGGCACCGCCGTCACGGCCCACGCGTGCCACCCCGGCGTGGTCCGGACCGACGTGTTCGGCGGGATGGGCGGGGCGCTGGGGGCTGCCGCGGGGCTGTTCTCGTTCTTGTACCTCTCGCCCGAGACCGGCGCCGAGAGCCCGCTCCTGCTGGCGACCGACCCGCGGTACGGCGCCGAGACCGGGCGCTGGGTCACGCGCGGGTTCTTGCGCGGGCCGCACCAAGCGACACCGCCTGCCGCTGCCCAAGACCCCGCGACGGGCGCCGCCGTGTGGGACGCGCTCGCCCGGCTGGCGGCGTCCGAGTAGCGGGCCGAGCCCCTTCCTCTCCGCGCAGGCGGACAGCGACCGCCAGCGGAGCCGCGAGCCGCCTCTTAGTCGTCCCGAGCGGGGGGCACGTAGCGCACGAGCCGGAGGCGGTGGATGCGGAGACCCAGGCCTCCGCCCGCACCGAGCCGGGATCTCGCCGCCGCCGGATCCCACGCGCGCCTCTCTCGTCTTCACGTCCCTCCCCTCCCCCTGCTCATGTCCCCCTCCGACTTCCTCTCCAAGCACGCCGCCGCCGTGGCCGCCGCCGACCTCGACGCCGTCACCGCCCTCTACTCCGACTCCGGCACCCTGCTGTCGTTCGACTGGACCGCCGACGGTAAGGACGCCATCCGCCAGCGGTTCTCCGACTTCTTCGAGTTCCATGGCGAGATCAGCGACCTCAAGGTGGCCTACCAGACGACCACCGACGACGCGGCCTTCGCGCTCTACGCCGTCACCGGGGAGCGGGGCACGTTCCGGATCATGAACGCCTTCGACCTGGACGGCGACGCCTGCACGCGGCACTTCTCCAACGAGGTCAGCGCGGACCTCGACCGCGACCAAGTCGAGCGCGACGCCTAGGCGTCCTCTCCCCACTGGCGACGATCACCGCCAGTGGGCGGGCGGGTCCCCGAAGGGCTCCGGCGGAGGCTACCCGGCCTCCGCCTCACTCGGCACGTCCACCCTCACCCGGATCCCCCGCCCCGGCGCCGACTCGATCGAGACGCGCCCACCGATCAGCTCCGCCCGCTCCCGGACGGTCGCGACGCCCATGCCGGCCCCCGGCTTCCCGGCCCCCTGCTTTAGCACCAACGTCTCGAACCCTTCCCCGTCGTCCTCGACCACGATACGCGCCAGCTGGGCGCCTGGGACACCGCGGGCCACCACCCGGGCGCGGCCGACGCCGGCGTGCTTGGCCACGTTGAAGAGCAGCTCGGCCAGGATCTGACCCAGCAGCACGCGGACGTCCTCCCGAGGCACCGCGACCTCGGGCCCGACGTCGATTTCGACTTCCAGGCTGTAGAGCTCTTTGGCTCGGGCGGCCACCCACTCCAAAAGCTCCAGCAGGCCCTCGCCGTGCAGGATCGGCGGCGCCATCTCGTGCGAGAGCGACCGCGTTAGTGTCGTGGCCGTGTCCAGGGTCTGCTGCGCTTGGGAGAGCAGTTGGTCCGAGCGGTCGGGGTCGCCGGCCGAGCGCTCCAGGAGCGACAGCGTGATCGACAGCCCGTGGAGCCGCTGCTGGAGGTCGTCGTGCAGGAGGTGGGCGATCCGGCGTCGCTCGGCGTGCTCGGCCAGGGTGAGGTCGGCGGCCAACCGGCGGACCTCGTGCGTCCGCGCTTGGACGCGGGCCTCAAGGGTGGCCTTGGCCTGCTGGAGCTGGTCGAGCAGCTCGCGGACCTCGAGCTGGCGCTGGCGCGACAGCAGCGCTAGGCGGGTCGCCGCGATCAGGACGGCGGCCGGGACGGGCCGCTCCAGGACGGCCGTGCTGGGACGGGAGCCGAGGTGGCCAACCAGCCGCCGCGCCTCGGCGGGCGAGTGCCGGGCCGCCGCGAGGACGATCACCGTCACGTCCGACCACGGCGGCTGGCCCTGGAGCCAGCCGCGCAACCGCCGCGTGGCGATGGGGTCGGAGACGCTCTCGCTCGTCACCACGGCCGCGCCGAACTGGCCGGCGTCGAGCCCGTCGCACAGCGCGTCGAGGCTGGCGCAGGCCAGGGAGGGCAACCGCGCCGAGCGCAGGCGGTCGGCGGTCAGCCGGGCGTCGCGGCCCAGCGGGGCCACCACGCCCACGCTCCCCCCGCCCCCGACCGGCGCGCGCACCGGGCTAGGCGGGCGGGGCCGGGACAGCGATACGTCCATCGGAGTCTCCCCCGGAGGGGTAGAAGGTGGCGAACACGGGCGGGTCGAGGGTGAGTCCTTCGAACCCATACACCGGTTCGCCGATGGCGATCCCACGCTCGGAGAGTTGGAGCCGGCGGGCGTCGAGCGCGTGGGGGCCGTGGCGCTGCTTCAGGACCGAGATCGAGCGCTGCCGGTGCCCCGTCTCCTTCTGGTAGGCCAGGAGCAGCACGCTGTCGGCGAGGTAGCTGACGTGGCCGGGGCTGGCCTGCTCGCCCGTCGAGAACGGCCCGTGCTGGTCCACGACCAGCAGCGTGAGCACGCCCTTTTGGCTGAGGTACGTGATGAGCTCGTGCATCTGGGACAGCAGCAGGCTCTGGCGCAGCATGGCGTTGACGTAGCCGCTCAGGGAGTCGATCACGACCACCTTGGCCCCGTCGGTCTCGACCGTCCGCCGGACGCGCTGGGCGAACTCGCTGGGCGCGATCACGCCCGTGTCCACCTGCTCGACGTGCAGACGCCCGGCCTCGACGTGGGGCTTCATGTCCATGCCCAGCCCCTGGCTCCGCATGTAGAACGTCTCCAGGCGCTCGTTGAACAGGAACACCGAGGCGCTCTCGCCGCGCTCGGCGGCGGCATGCGCGTACTGGAACGCCACGGCCGACTTCCCGCTGCCCGTCGGCCCGGCCACCAGGCACGCGGTGCCCTCGCGGAGCCCGCCGCCCAGCATCTCGTCCAGGGCCGGGATCCCGCTCGGGACCGGGTCCCAGGTGTCGTACGAGTTCTCGCCGTCGGCGGTGATCCGGGGGTACACCTCCATGCCGCCGGTCCGGATGCGGAAGTTGTGGCTGCCGGTCAAGAACGGCGTGCTCCGCATCTTGATCACCTGCATCGAGCGCCGCACGCCGCCGTACTCGGGCGACTTCTGGCGCAGCGCGAAGACGCCGTTGGCCTGGTTCTGGAGCTCGCGGTCGCCGGTGTTCTCGGGCGTGTCGTCCAGGAACAGGACGGTGCAGCCCTGGGCGGCCAGGAACTGGCGGAGCTCGCGCAACTCGCGGCGGTAGCGGGCGTGGTCGCCCGAGAGCTCGCGCAGGTCCGAGATCGTGTCCACGACGACCCTGCCCGGCGCCACGTCGCGGACGGCCTCGCGGATCAGCTCGACGGTCTCCTCGAGCTCGACCTCGGACGAGGGGAAGACGGTCTGGACCTGGCCCGACGTCTCGGCGTCGCCGTACTCCCGGATCTCGACGCCCTCGAGGTCCCAGCCATGCGACCGGGCGATGGTCTCGAGCGACCGCCGCAGCGTCACGAACAGGCCGGGCTCGCCGCGCTCGGCGCCGGCGCGGAGGAACTGCAAGCCCAGCGTGGTCTTGCCCGTCCCCGGCCCGCCTTGGACGAGGTACGTCTCCTGGCGCGGGACGCCCCCGCACAAGATCGAGTCCAGGCCCGGCACGCCCATGCCGGCGCGCGGCGGGAACGCCGGGTCCAGGCGCCCGGTGGGGTCGGCGTCGAACAGGGTGTGGGCCGGGGGCTGGTGGGGCTCGACGTCCGCGGTCGTCGCGGCCTCCTTGTCCTTCGTCTCCTGCGCGTCGGCGTCGCCAGTCTGGGCGGGGCGCAGGCGGTCGAGCTCGGAGCGCAGGTCGGTGACCAGGCGGCTCTTGGGCACGAAGCCGTCGGCGCCGAGGTCGAGCACGCGGTCGCGGTACTCGTCCTCCTCCATCATGGTCACGGCCACGATGACGGCGTCGGGGGCGGCGTCGCGGAGCAGCGGGATGGCCTCGAACCCGTCGGTCCCGGGCATCGACAGGTCCAGCAGGATCACGTCGGGCTGGAGCTCGCCGGCCTGGGCAACGCCGTCTCCGGCGTTGCTCACGGAGCCGACCACCTGGAGCGACGGGATCTCCTTGCTTATGAACCGCTCGATGTGGCGGAGGAACGTGGGGTCGTCGTCGACCAGGAGGACGGAGCGGGACACCGGGACGGGGGGGTTGCCAAGGGGGACGAAGCGCGCGAACACGAGGTCCGCAGCGTGACCAGAGTAGGGCGCCGCTCGCCCCGGCCGCATCCGTAGACCTACGCGATCCCCCGTGAAGCCCGAGCGGACGGGGCCTAGTCCCCCGCCACTGGCGGCACCAGCCCGCGGCGGATCATGTAGTGGATGAGCTCGGCCTGGGAGCGCGTGCCCAGCTTGGCCATCCCGTTGCCGCGGTGCGCCTCGACGGTGCGGGGGCTCAGGAACAGGCGCTCGGCGATCTCGGGCGCCGTCCGCCCCTCGGCGACCAGGTGGAGCACCTCGCGCTCGCGCGGGCTCAGCGCGTCGTAGCGGTCGGTCGCGTCCGCCGCGTAGTCGGGGTCGTCGGCGGGGTCGGCCAGGCCGTCGCTGAAGAACCGCCGGCCGGCGCGGACGGCCCGGATGGCCGACACCAGGTCGTCCACGCCGGACTCCTTGAGCACGTAGGCCGACGCGCCGGCCCGAACCGCTTGGACGACGTACGCCTCGTGCCGGTGCATCGACAGGACGACGACCGCCGTCTCGGGCGAGGCCCGCCGCGCGCGGCTGGTGACCTCCAGGCCGTCCAGGCTGGGCAGCACCAGGTCCACGACCAAGACGTCGGGGCGGTGCTCCTCGACCAGGGCGACGGCCTGGGCCCCGTCCCCGGTCTCGGCGACGACCCGGATGCCGGGCTCGTCGCTCAGCAGCGACCGGAAGCCCTCGCGCACGATCTGGTGGTCCTCGGCCAGGATGATGCGCGCGGTCATAGCTCCACGGGCAGCGAGACCGTCACGCGCGTGCCGACGCCGGGCGTGGACGCGACAGCCCGCCCGAGACCGCCTCGTCCACCTCGTCCGGGACGAAGCCGACGCCCTGGTCGACGACGTGGAGCACCAGCCGGGTCGGCTCGCGGTGGCACAGGACCTGGACGCGGTCGGTCTGGGCGTGCCGGGCCGCGTTCGTCAGCGCCTCCTGGACCACGCGGTAGGCCGTCGTCTCGACGACGGGCTCGAAGCGGTCGCCCGGAGCGATCTCGGAGCGGAAGTCGACGTCGATCTTGGTCCGCGCCTGGAACCGCTCGACCAGCTGGTCGAGCGCCGGCGCCAGCCCCAGGTCGTCGAGCAGGCTGGGGCGCAGGTCGAGCGACAGGTCGCGGACCTTCTCGAGCATGGCGTGGACGAGCTCCTCGGCCTCGTCCAGCTCGTCGCGGGCGTCCTGCTCCCGGGCCGGGTTCATCGACAGGCTCATCTGGAGCGAGGTCAGCAGCCCGCCCAGCTCGTCGTGGAGCTCGCGCGCGACGCGGCGGCGCTCGCGCTCGCTGGCCTGGAGCAGCCGCACCGACATCTGGCGCACCTCGCCCTCGGCGCGCTTGCGCGCGGTGGCGTCGGCGGCCATGCTGATCGCCAGCCGGCGGCCGTCGGCGTCGGGGCCGAGCGGGGCCGAGCTGAAGTCCCACACCCGGGTCTCCCCGCTGTTCGTGCGCACCTCGAACTCCCCCTCGTCGACGCGGCGGTCGCCGTGGTACAGCCGGTCGATGACCTCGCGGACGGCCTGGTGGCGCTCGCCGTAGGCGCGCTCGGTCCAGTCGGCGATGGTGGGCACGTCGGCGGGCTGGTAGCCGGTGATCTCGGAGAACGCCCGGCTGACCTGGAGGATCTCGCCGTCGTCGGCGTGCAGGATCATGGGGAACGGGGCCTCGACGACGGCCCGCTGCAGGCGGCGCTCGCTGGCGCGGACCGTGGTCTCGCCGGCCCTGCGGTCGGTGACGTCGGAGACCACGCCTAGCATCCGGCGCGGCTCGCCGGCGTGGTCGTGCCCGATGCGGCCCCGCGCCCAGATCCAACGCGTCTGGCCGTCGGCGCGGCGGATGCGGCACTCGACGTCCCAGTCCTCGCCGTGCTCGGTGGCGCGCTGGAACGCGGCGTCGACGGCGGCGCGGTCGTCCGGCAGGACGTGGCGGAGGAACGTCTCGTACGTCCACTCGGGCAGCATCTCGTCGTAGCCGAAGATCCGGTCGTGGAGCGCCGTCCGGAACGCCTCTCCGGTGGCGAGGTCGAGGTCCCACTGCCCCAGGCCGGCCACCTCCAGCGCGAACCGCAGCCGCTCCTCGTTGCGCCCCGCCAGTCCGGCGTCGGGGGTCGGTCGGTCAGCCGGGTCGGACGCGTGCGCCATCGGGGTGGGCGGCGGGACGGGCGGTGGGCGCCGGAAGGTAGCGCGCGCCTAACGCCCTTGTCCGATCCCCCGGCGCGAGCCCCGGGGCCGGTACGGAGGAAACTCCGGAGGGGGCCCTGGGGCTCCCCCTGTGTTCGGACCGGAGGCGAACGCTGCGCACGACGACGCGTAGCCCGTCCGCACGCGCACCCCGGCTCGCCTGGTGGACGAGCGCTCCCAACGCCGTGCACATCCCCCCCGCCCCCCGTGAGCTACCACATCTTCTTGGTCGAGGACCACCCGGTCATGCGCGACGCCTACGCGATGCTGCTCGACCTCGAACCCGACCTCGAGCTGACGGGCGTGGCCGAGAGCGCGGAGGCGTTCCTGGAGGTGCTGGCGGAGACCGAGTGCGACCTGGTGGTCACGGACCTGTCGCTCCCGGGCATGGACGGGATTCAACTGCTGGACCGGCTGCGGGAGGCCCGCCCGGGGTTGCCCGCCATCGTGATCTCGGCGCACGAGGAGCTCAGCTACCAAAAGCGCGCCCGCAAGGCCGGCGCCCGGGCCTACCTCACCAAGCGCGACCTGGCCACCAGCTTGGGCCCGGCCGTCCGGGAGGTGCTGGCGCAGGCCGCCTGACCGACTGGCGGCGCGCGGCCAAGGCTAGCTGCGCCCCGGCAGGTGGAGCTCGACGGGGTCCGGGGTGGCCGCTCGGAGCGTGCCCTTCGAGATGATCGTCGTGCCCTTGTTGCCGCGGTTGCCCACCTCGAACTTGGTCGTGCGGACGATCTCGGTCCGGCCCCGGCTGGTCTCGACCTCGAGCCCGCGCCGCGCCGCGTCGGAGACGGCCATGCCAAGCACCTTGTCGTCCTTGCCCTGCAACCGCATCGCGATCACGCCCTTGGCGGCGCTCTTGAAGACGGGCACCTGTGGAACCGGGAAGATCAACGCACGGCCCTGCTTCGAGGCCAGGCACACGTTCTCGGCGCCCGAGGTCACCTCGGCGTTGACGACGCGCTGGCCGGCCGCCAGCCGCATCATCACGCGGCCGTTCTTGTTGGACGGCTCCTGGAACGCGTCGGTCTCCAGCCGCACCGCCAGCCCGTCGCTCGACACGGCCACGATGTACGGCCCGAACGTGGTGTCGATGGGCGGGGCGCCGTCGCCGGCGAACAGCTCGGGCTGGGGCACGCCGTCGATCTCGGGCACGCCCGCCGGCAGGACGCGGCTGTCGAACGAGGCGACGCCCACGACCGTCTCCCGGTCGGCGAAGTCGAAGTACTTCTGGACGGGGTCGCCGTAGCCCGTCGTCTGGGGGAGGTCGTCGACGCGGATGGTGTAGCCCCGCCCGGCCGACGAGAAGAAGCACGCGGTCGCCCGCGTGCTGGCGGCGAGCGCGTACAGGACGCGGTCGCCCTCGCGTACGCGGATGGCGCCGAGGTCGGTGTAGCTCCGCTGGCGCTTGACCCAGCCGTCCTTGGTCACGATGACGTAGACGTCCTCCTTGACGATGTAGTCCTCGGCGGCGTACTCCACGACGGCGTCGGGCCCGGCGATCTCGGTCCGGCGCTCGTCGGCGAACGCCTTCCGCGCCTCGCGCAGCTCACGGCGCACGATCTTCCACCGGCCCGTCTCGTCCGCCAGCAGGGCGCGGATCTGGGCGGCGCGCTTCTCCTTCTGGGCCAGCTCCTTCAGGATGGCGTCGATCTCCATCCGCGCCAGGCGGTAGAGCTTGATCTCCAGGACGGCGTCGGCCTGGTCGTCGTCGATGCCGAAGCGGTGGCGGAGCCGGGCGTTGGCGTCGGCCTTGTTCTTGGACGCGCGGATGAGCTTGATGGCCTCGTCGAGCGCGTCGAACACGATGGCGAGCCCCTTCAGGATGTGGATCCGCTTTTCCAGCGCCTTTAGCTCGTGCTCCAGCCGGCGCGTGACGACGTCCAGGCGGAAGTCCAGGAAGTGTTGGAGCGCGGTCCTGAGGTCCACCTTTTCGGGCGCGGCGACCTCGGGGTTGTCGGTCGGCACCAGGCACGTCATGTTGACGTGGAACCGGCTCTGCAGCGGGGTGTGCTTGAAGAAGTAGGCCATCGCGGCCTCGGGGCGCGAGCCGCGCTTGAGCTCGAGCACGATCCGGACGTCCTCGGTCGACTCGTCGCGGATGTCGACGATCTGGGGGACCTTGCCGGTCCGGATGTGGTCGGCGATCTTCTCGATCAGGTCCGCCTTGGACAGCGCGTAGGGGATCGAGGTCAGGACGATGGTGCCCTTCCCCTCCATCTCGTACTCGCCACGGAGGTCGATGGCGCCCTCGCCGGTCTCGTAGATGGCCTGGATCTCCTCGCGTGTATTCAGGATCCGCCCGCCCGTCGGGAAGTCCGGGCCCTGGACCGACGCCATCAGGGTCTCGATGCGGGCGTTGGGGCTCTTGATGAGCGACAGGCACGCGTCGACGATCTCGCCCAGGTTGTGCGGCGGGATGTTCGTCGCCATGCCGACGGCGATGCCGGTCGCGCCGTTGACCAACAGATTGGGGACGGGCGCCGGGAGCACGACGGGCTCGAACAGCTGGCCGTCGTAGGTCGGGCGGAAGGCGACGGTGTCCTGCTTGATCTCGGCCAGCATGGCGGCGCCGAGCGCCCGCATCCGGGCCTCGGTGTAGCGCATGGCCGCCGGGCTGTCGCCGTCGAGCGATCCGAAGTTGCCCTGCCCGTCCACCAACGGCGCGCGCAACGACCACGACTGCGCCATCCGCACCATCGCGTCGTAGATCGCGGTGTCGCCGTGGGGGTGGTACTTCCCCATCACCTCGCCGACGATGGTGGCGGACTTCCGGAACCGGGCGTCCGGACCCAGGCGCAGGTTCGTCGCCATGGCGTACAGGATCCGCCGCTGGACCGGCTTCAGCCCGTCGCGGACGTCGGGCAGCGCGCGGCTGGTGATGACCGAGAGCGCGTAGGTGAGGTAGCGGTCTCGGGCGGTCTCGTGGAGCGGGATCGTGTCGACGACGGGCATTTATTTATCTGTCGGGGGTGCCGGCAAGATACCGGTGGGGCGTGACACCCCGCGTCACACGTGCGGACCCCTCTCTGCGTTGTCCCGGCGAAGACCCCGCCCGCCATGCGCCACCGCCCCGCCCTCGTTGCCCTGCTGGTGCTGGCCGCCGGCTGCCGGATGTCCGCGCCGTCCGCCAGCGGGGCGGACGCGGATCGCGCGGCGGCGGACTCGGCGCTCGGCCCCGACGACCCGATGTGGGCGTTCCGGTTTATGGACCCCGAGACCGTCCCCGCGTCGGTCCGCCAGGCGGCGGCCCGCGCGCAGGCGCCGCTCGACTCGATGGGGCGAGGCCCCGACGGCGCACGGCTCACGTCGGCCGCCGTCGACGCGCTGGCGGAGGCGGCGGACTCTTCGGTTTCCGGCTCTGCCCAGGTGCTGGCGGGCGTCGGCGTGTTCCACGGCGGCGAGGTGTCGGCGCAGGACGGCGCGCGGTGGCAGGGGCTGTACCCCGGCGGGGAGGTCCGGACGTTCCCGCTCTCGGTGGTGCCCGCGCTCGACCCCGTCCTCGACCGAGAGGGCGGCCCGATGACGGGCCTTCGTGTCACGACGCCGTTCTCCGCCGGCACGATGACGGCGAGTGGGTCACCGACGAGGCGGCCGTGCTTGTTCGGCGCCCGTCCCGCCCATTCCCGTCTGCGGCGGTGCCTGTCCTTGAGGAGCCGTGGCCCATTCGGTCGGGTCGGCTGGCGCTATCGCTCGGCGGGCGCGACTACGCGCTGGGGGTGGTGGAGGGGCCGGAGGTCGGGCGCGACTACCAAGGCGCGCCGTACCGCGTCCGCCGCGTGCTCGTGCTGGACCACGGCGGCGTCCGCCAGTCGGTCGCGGACGTGACCGACCGCGACGCCGGGCACCCGGCGGTGCTGTGGGCCGGCGACCTCGACGGCGACGGCCGGCTCGACCTGGTGCTCGACGAGTCGGACCACTACAACGTGACGGTGACCGCCCTCTTCCTGTCGTCGGAAGCCGCGCCCGGCGCGCTGGTCCGCCGCGTGGCGCGGCACGAGACGACGGGCTGCTGAGCCCAACACCCTCGGCCCCGTTCCACTGGCGGACGGCCTCCGCCAGCTAGGCGAGCACGGCGAACCACGCCCCACCGCCGGCGACTGGCAGGGGCGGCGACCGGCGGCACGGAATCTTCCTGCGTCCCCGGCGACCACCAGTCGCCGCCGGGGTACACTGCCCCGATGCCGCGCCGACCGACCCTCGTCCTGTTTACGCTGTGGCTGCTCGTGTTCGCAGCGGCGGGCCAGATCATCGTGATCGCGCCCATCCTGCCGCGCATCGGCGAGCAACTCGGCGTCGGGCCGGGGCCGCTGGGCCTGCTGATCACGGTGTACTCCGTCACGCTGGCGGTCTTCACGCTCGTCGTCGGCCCGGTGTCGGACCGGTTCGGGCGGCGCAAGATGATCCTGATCGGGACGGCGTCGATGGCGGCGGTGCTGCTGCTGCACGGGCTGGCGACCACGTTCACGTCGCTCCTGGTGCTGCGCGCGCTGGCGGGGGCCGCGGGCGGCGTCCTGTCAGGCGCGTCGGTCGCCTACGTCGGCGACGCCTTCCCAGCCGACCGCCGGGGGTGGGCCAACGGGTGGGTGATGAGCGGCTTCGCCGTCGGGCAGATCATCGGCATCCCGCTGGGAATCGCGCTCGCGTCGGCGTTCGGGTTTCGGGCGCCGTTCGTGGGGTTTGGGATCGCGATGGTTGGGGCGTTTGCGCTCGCCGTCCCGTTCCTGCCTCAGCCCCCGGGCGCGCGGTCGGAGTCGCCGCTGACGTTGTCTGGGGCGGTCCAGGGGTACGCCCAGTTGCTCCGGGCGCGCGAGACGGCGTCGGCGGCGGGCGTCTACGTGCTGATGTTCGCCGGCGTCGGCCTGTTCGTGGTCTACTTCCCGACGTGGCTGGAGACGGCGCTGGGGTTCTCGGAGGCCCAGGTGTCGGCGGTCTACGTGCTGGGCGGGATCGCGAACGTGCTCGCCGGCCCGCGCGCCGGCAAGCTGTCCGACCGGATCGGGCGGAAGCCGGTCATCGTGGCGGCGTCGCTGGGCGTGGGCGTGCTGATGGCGCTGATGCCGCTCGCCGCGCTGGCGCCCCCGGCGGCGTTCGTCGGCTTTTTCGGGATCATGGCGCTGGCGGCCTCGCGGATCAGCCCGCTCCAAGCCCTGCTCACCGAGATGGTGCCGGCCGCGCGTCGCGGCGCGTTCATGAGCCTGACCGCGGCGACGGGCAACGCCGGCTTCGCCGTCGGGAGCGCGGTCTCGGGCGTCCTGTACGCCAGCCTAGGCTTCGGCGCCAACGCCGTCGCGGCCGGCGTCGGCGCGGCGCTGGCGGCGGCGATGGTCTGGGCGCTGATCCCGACCGTGCGGGCGGCGGGCGTGCCGTGCCCGCCCGGCCTGGAGGACTGCGCCGACCGCGCGGTCCCGACCGTGCTCAGCGGCCCGTCGCCCGAGGCCGGGCACATGACCGAGGGGTTGGCCAAGGCCGCCTGACCCACTGGCGGAGGCCGGTCGCCAGCGCGGCGGGGGCCGGCTACCGCGGAGCACAGGACGTGCCAGGGTGGGGCCGCAGCGTGCGCGGGGCGACCGTTCAGGGGACTCCTCCCCCACCGCTAGGGAGAGCGCGGGGGGCGGCGCAGGCGGGTCCCGATGGACGACGCGGCGACCTCCGCCTAACGTGCGGTCCCCCTCCCTCCCCCCTCCCATGTTCTTCAACGACCTCCGGCTGCAGTACCCCGTCAAGGTGGACACGCCGAACCCGCTCTTCGCCAAGTACCTCCAGCAGGCCATCGGCGGCATCGAGGGCGAGATCCGCGTGATGATGCAGTACTTCTTTCAGGCCTGGAACCTGCCCCCGTCCAAGCACAAGTACCGCGACATGCTCCAGCAGACCGGCGCCGAGGAGCTGGGCCACGTCGAGATGCTGGCGACGGCCGTGGCCCTCAACCTGGAGGGCGCCCCGACCGAGATGCAGGACGACGCGGCCAAGGACCCCGCCGTCGCGGCCGTCATGGGCGGGATGCTGCCCCGCCACTTCCTGTCGGCCGGGTTGGGCGCGATGCCCGTCAACAGCCACGGCGAGCCGTTCACGGCGGCCCACGTCGTCGCCTCAGGCAACCTCGCCGCCGACATGACGGCCAACGTCATGGCCGAGTCGACCGGCCGGACGCTGGCGGCGCGGCTTTACCAGATGACCGACGACCACGGCATGAAGGACATGCTGCGCTACCTGCTCGCTCGCGACACGATGCACCAGAACCAGTGGCTGGCGGTGATCGAGGAGCTGGGCGGGACCGAGGCCATCCACCCGATCCCGGCGTCGATCCCGCTGAGCGAGGAGCAGAAGGGGCCGCACGTGGAGGAGATGAACCTGCAGTACGCCTTCATGGCGACGGGCAAGGACAAGCACGCCGGCTTCGACGGCGCGCGCTTCACGTCCGGGACGTCGGTCGACGGCAAGGGCGAGTTCTCGTTCATCGACCAGATGGAGCCCCTCGGTGACGTGCCCGAGCTAGCCGAGCCGCCGCCGTCCACGTTCGACGCCGCCACGCCCGACGACGTGGCCAAGAGCGGGCTCGCCAGGCCGCGCAGACCCTCAAGGATGCGGTCACCTAAGTCCCTGCTCCCCTAAACGCGCGCCCGCCCTGGCCCAGCGCCGGGGCGGGCGCATTTGCGCCGCCCCAGCGACGGCCACGACGGACGGGAAGCCGAACCGCAAGGGCGACGCCGGGACCTCGCCCCACTGGCGGTAGCCGTCGCCAGTTGGTCAGACCACGCTGTCAGCAGAGGGCGAGCGGACGCGGGGCGCCGGAGCCGAAGCGGGGGGGTCCCGCTGAACGCGGCCGGATTGACAACGGCTTCGCGTCGCGGTAGCCTGAGCGATTCCGCCCTTAGCGATATGCGAAGCTTACTCCTCGCTGCCACTCTCGCCCTACCTGCGTCGGCCCAGACGCTCGTCAGCGGGACGCTCGTGGCCCCCGACGGCTCGCCCCACGTCGGCATCCCTGTCGCGGTGAGCGCGCCGGGGCGCGAGGAGGCCAGGGACACGACGGGCCAGGACGGCCGGTTTGAGATGGCCGCAACAGCGCCGGGCGCGCTCGTCGTCCGCGTGCAGACCCGCCCCGAGTGGCTCCCACTCATGGTGGACGGGTCCGACCGGACGGTGGACCTCCGCCTGACCCTGCGCGCTGGCGGTGACGCCTTTGACGGTTTCGTCGCCGCGTCGTCCGACGCGGAGGTGGCCGCGGTCATGAACGCGTACGCCGAGGCCGAGGCTTGGCACCGGACGGATTACGACACGCCGGAGCTCGCGGCCGCCATCGCCGAGCGAGACGCACGGATGATGGCGACCCCGCTCAACCGCCAGGACGCCGTCCGCGACTCGATGAGCGGGGTCGTTGGCGCGGCCCGTCACCGAGCGCTGGCGCCGCGCGCCGCCGCGTTCGACGCCGGCGCTCGCCCAGGCGACGGCCTGCTCGTCCGGGCGGCACGGGCTCTCTGGAGGCTCGACAAGGTCCGCGCCGACTCGGCCGCCGCCGTGGCGGTGCTCCGCGACGTGCCCCCGCTCTCGCCGGTGTGGTCGTACGAGGGGCTGTCCTCCTCGGGGGTCAACAACGTCCTCGTCGAGGTCGTGCAGCAGACGGCGGCGGCGGGCCGCCCCCTCCCGGCCGAAACCGAGGCCTACCTCCGCGCGGTGGCCTACGACCACCCCGACCAGCCCGTCCGCGCCCAGGCGTCGGGGGTGCTCGCCGGCGCTGCTCGAGTGGACCGAGGCGAGCGACCGCGCGGCCGCTGAGCGAGAGCGGATCCTGCGGGAGTTCCCCGACTCCGACGAGGCCGAAGAGGTCCGCCGGGCGTTCGGCACCGACCGCCGCGTCCAGCCGGGCCGCCCGCTCCCGGACTTCGCCTACCCCTCCCTCGCCGACTCCGCGACGGCCATCACCAAGGTCGACTTCGCAGGCTCAACGGTGCTCCTCGACTTCTGGGGCACGTGGTGCAGCCCGTGCGTCGCCGGGCTCCCCCGGCTGACCGATCTCCACGAGCGGTACCGCGACGCGGATTCGAGATCCTGAGCATCGCCATCAACGACACGCCCGAGTCGGTCGGCGCGTTCAGGGCCGAGCGGTTCCCGATGCCGTGGCAGCACGCCATCGGTCCCGAAGGCGGGACGTTCGAGGCCGGGGAGGAGCTGGAGTTCACCAGCGTCCCGACGTACATCCTGGTCGGCCCAGACGGCCTGGTCCTCCTCGACGAGACCTCGCTCGACGAGCTCGAAGCGACCCTCGCAGAACGGTTCGGCACCGCCGACTGACCGACTGGCGGAGGCCGCCCGCCAGCGGGTCAGACGGTATCGCCAGCGGTGAACACGTCCTCGCCGCCCTCGCGCGGGTGCAGCGCCAGGATGCCCGCGCGCGCCAGCATCACCAGCGCCTTCGACGCCTTCCACGGCGGGAGGTCGTGCATCCGGGCGTAGGTCGTGACCGTGATCGTCTCGTGCTGGGCGAGGTAGTCCGAGAGCCGGCGCTCGGCGTCGCCGAACGTGAACGTGACGGCGTCGCCGCGCGCCTCGGCCTTCATCATCTCGACGGCGGCGGCGCTGGCCTCGACCGACTGGTCGGCCACGCGGACGAAAGCGCGCTGCTTGGGCAGCTTGCCGTCGGGCCGGCGGTCCGGCCGGAGCTTGTGGGGCCGGTCCAGGCTGGCGGGCACGTGGACGACCAGCACCTCGCGCTTGCGGCTGATGCGGACCGTCTCGAAGTCGAGCTCGACCGGGGGCAGGATGCGGTCTCGCAGCGCCGTCTGCAGCGCGAAGAACGTCTCCTGGGCGTCCTTGACACCCAGCACCGTCCCGTCGTCGTCCACGCCGACGAGCACCTTGCCCCCGTCGGTGTTAGCGAGCGCGATCACCTCGCGCGCGATCCGCTCGGGGCGCGGGACGCGGTTCTTGAACTCCAGGTGCCGCCCCTCCCCCATCGCGGCCAGTCGGCGGAGGTCGTCGGCGGTCATCGTGAGCGAGGGCGGGAGTTTGGGAGCGCGACTGGCGAAGCCGAGGCCGGTTAAGCCCGGGCCGTCCCTTCACCCTCGACCGTCGCGTCGCGTTCCATCAGGTGTCCCACGGCGTCGGCCGGGTCCATGCCTTGAAACAGGATCGCGTAGACGGCCTCGGTGATCGGCATCTCGACCCCGTGCCGCTGGGCCAGCTGGCGGACGGACTCCGTCGTGCGGACGCCCTCGACCACCATCGTCGAGTGGCCGAGCGCCTCGCCGGCCGTCTCGCCGCGGCCGACGCGCTCGCCGAAGCCCCGGTTGCGGCTGTGCTGGCTAAAGCACGTCACGACCAGGTCGCCCAGGCCCGCCAGTCCGGCGAAGGTCTCGGGCCGAGCGCCCAGCGCCGTGCCCAGCCTAGTGATCTCCGCCAGCCCGCGCGTAACGAGGGCCGCCTTGGCGTTGTCTCCCAGCCCGAGCCCGTCCGACATCCCCGCCGCGACGGCCATCACGTTCTTGACCGACCCGCCGATCTCGACGCCCAGCACGTCGGCGTTGGTGTAGACGCGCAGGCTCGGCCGCATGAACAGCGCCTGGACCTGCGCCGCGACGTTTAGATCTTGGGAAAGCGGCGACGACGGACGTGGGCCGACCGAGGGCGACCTCCTCGGCGTGGCTTGGCCCGTAGAGCACGCCGAGCCGGTCCGGGTCCGCCCGGTAAGCACGTCGCGCAGCACGGCGCTCGTCGTCAGCAGCGTCTCGTTCTCGATCCCCTTGGCGACCGACACGACGGTAATCTCCTCGCCCACACGCTCCGCCAGCGGGGCGAGCACAGCGCGGACGGTCTGGCTCGGGACGGCGACCAGCCACACGTCGGCGCGGTCGATGCCAGCGTCCAGGTCCGAGGTCACCGTGACGCCGTCGGGGATCTCGGCGCCCGGCAGGTAGGGCTCGTTGCGGCGCGACTGGCGGATGGCGTCGGCGGCGTCGGCGCGCCGCGCCCACAGGCGGACGTCGTGCCCGTTGTGGGCGGAGGCGATGGCGAGCGCGGTGCCCCAGCTTCCGGCGCCCAGGACGGCGATGCGAGACGACATGGGGATGGCGGGTGCGAGAGCGGAGGATACCGGCGGACGCGCGGGCTACCCCTGGTCCGCCTGCACCACGCGCCCGATCTCGAAGGCGGGCTCGCCGAGCGCGCCCAGCACCGTGAGCGCCCGCTGGCGGTCGGCGTCGGGCACGACGGCGACCAGGCCGACGCCCAGGTTGAACGTGCGGCGCATGTCGTCCTCCGGCACGCCGCCGGTCTCCTGGATCAGCCGGAAGATCGGCGGGCGCGCCCAGGCGTCCCAGTCCACGTCCAGCGCCAGGCCGTCGGGCAGGATGCGCGCGGTGTTGCCGACCAAGCCTCCGCCGGTGACGTGGGAGAAGCCGTGGGCGAGGTTCTCCGCGATCAGCGCCTGGATCACGTCGAGGTAGCTTCGGTGGACGCGCAAGAGGGCGTCGCCGATGGCCTCGCCGTGGAGCGCGTCCGGGGTGTCGGCGGCCACGAAGCGGTCGAAGAGCACCTTCCGCGCCAGGCTGTAGCCGTTGGTGTGGAGCCCGGTCGAGGGCAGGCCCAGAAGCACGTCGCCGGCGGCGATCTTGGAGCCGTCCACGATCCCGTCGCGCTCGACCACGCCCACGATGGTGCCCGCGACGTCGTACTCGCCCCGAGCGTACAAGTCGGGCATCTCGGCCGTCTCGCCCCCGATCAGCGCGCAGCCGTTCTCTTTGCACGCCTTGGCGAAGCCTTTCACGACGGCCTCCAGCACGCTCGGTCGCAGCACGCCCGCGGCGAAGTAGTCCAGGAAGAACAACGGTCGCGCGCCGGACACCGCGATGTCGTTGACGCAGTGGTTGACCAGGTCCTCGCCCACGGTGTCGTGCTTGTCGACGCGCTGGGCGACCTTCAGCTTGGTCCCCACGCCGTCCATGGACGAGACCAGGATGGGGTCGCGGTACTGGCTCTTGTCGAGCGCGAACATGGCGCCGAACGCGCCGACGTCGCTCATCACGGAGGGCGTGAACGTGCCCCGCACGTGATCCTTGATGCGGCGGACGGCCTCCTCGCCCGCGTCGATGTCTACGCCTGCGTCTTTGTACGTCGTCGCCATGTCGGAGTGAGTGGGGGCCGCAAGGTAGCCGGGGACCGTCGCCTGCTGCCTGGCACCGTGCGACTGGCGGAAGGGTTGCGGAAGGGCGTGCCGTCGGTATGCCCTCGGCTGACGGCGGTGGTACGCGGGCAAGCCACCGGCTACGGGTTCACGCCTGCCCGGCCGTACCGCCAGCGCGCCACGGCGGGTCGGTCTTGGACAGGAACGCGGAGACGCCGGCGCGGCAGTCGTCGGTCGCTCTCGCCAGGGCGTTGAGGCGGGCGGCGTAGCTCAGCCCCTCGGCGACGCCCATCGACGGCACGTCGGCGAGCAGCTGCTTGGTGAGCGCGACGGCGCTGGCCGAGGTCTCGGTCGCGAGCTCCTGACACACGGCGTCCACGGCCTCGTCCAGATGGTCGGTCGGGACGGACGCGGTGACGAGCCCGATCCGGGCGGCCTCGGCGGCGTCCAGCAACCGGCCGCGCAGCAGCAAGTCGCGCGCGGCGCCCTCGCCCAGCTTCCGCACGATGAACACGGACACGATGGCGGGCACGAAGCCGATCCGGGTCTCGGTGAACCCCAGCTTGGCGTGCTCGGCGACGAAGGACAGGTCGCAGACGGCCGCCAGCCCGCACCCGCCCGCAATCGCGTGGCCCTGGACCTTGGCGACGACGGGCTTGGGGCTCGTGTAGATGGCTCGGAACAGGTCCGCCAGTCGCTCGGAGTCGGACAGGTTGGCCTCGGCGCTGGCGGACGACAGCGCCTGGAGCGCGGCGAGGTCGGCGCCGGCGGAGAACGCCTTGCCCGACCCGGTGAGCACGATCACGCGGACACTCTCGTCCTGACCGGCGGCGCGGACGGCCTCGGTCAGCGCGCCCACCAGCTCGGCGGACAGCGCGTTGCGGACCTCGGGGCGGTCGAGCGTGAGCGTGAGAACGGCGCCGGACTGGCGGGACTGGAGCATGGGCTAAACGGCGACGGGGAAGCGGATGGCGGGCTGGGGCTCATAACCCTCGACCGTGACGTCTTGGAACCGGAGGTCGTCGGGGTCGCGCGGGCGGCCGTCGGGGTGGGGGGCGATCACGAGGCGGGGCGCGGGCGTCGGCGTGCGGGAGAGTTGCTCGCGCAGGCCGTCCACGTGGTTGACGTAGACGTGAGCGTCGACCAGGGTGTGGGCGAAGCGGCCGGGGCGCAGGCCGGCGGCGTCCGCCAGCAGGTGCGTCAAGAGCGCGTAGCAGGCCAGGTTGAACGGGACGCCGAGCGCCAGGTCGGCCGAGCGCTGCGTCAGGTGGCAGTTCAGCAGGTCCGGGCCGTCGTCGGACGGCGTGACCTGGAAGCAGAACGTGTAGTGGCACGGCGGCAGCCGGCTCACGGCGGCGTTGGCCGGGTGCCACGCGCTGACGACCAACCGCCGGCTCATCGGGTTCGTACGCAGCGTGTCGAGGACGTAGCCGATCTGGTCGAACGACAGCGACCCGTCGGCCTCCTGCTGCACGTGGGGGTGGTCGGCGCCGGCCCAGACCTCGTCGCCGAGCGCGACGCCATCGGCGGGGATCGGGAAGCGGCGCCAGAACCGGCCGTAGGCGGTCTGGAGGTCGCCGTTGTCGTCGGCCCACGCGTCCCAGATCTTGGTGTGCTCGCGCAACTGGCGGATGTGGTCGGCGCCGGACAAGTACCAGATCACCTCGCGCAGCATCGAGTTGAAGAACACCTTCTTGGTGGTCAGCAACGGGTATCCCTGGGCCAAGTCCACGCTGTAGTGCTCGGCGAACGACGCGATGGTGTCCGTCCCCGTCCGGTTCGTCTTGCGGACGCCGCGCGCGAGCACGCGCTCGACGACGCCGAGGTAGGCGCGCTCGGCGTCGGTGGTGGTCGGGGCGGCGGCGACGGCGGCGGGCATCGGGACTCGGGGACGGACTGCGGGAAGATCCGACGGCCTGACGACCGCTGCCGGGGAATCCGCGTGCCGCTGGCGGGGACCGCCCGCCAGTGGGTCGGGGATGTAGGTCGAAGGCCTGAGGCGGGCGCGCTGAGCGCGGCGCCGTTGAGGATCGCGACCGCCGGGAACATCGGCCGGCGGAACGTGGAATCCCCCTCCCCCTCCCTCGACAGCCATGGACCCCGGCCTCCACGTCAAGCAGGCGATCAACCACCTCAACAAGGTCATCGCCTACGCGCCCTACGTCACCGTCGATGGCGAAGCCACCGTCGCCCTGACGCCCGAGGACTGGGGCGTCGTCGCCGACGCCTTCTTCCACATGGGCACCCCGCCCGAGCTCTTCCCCGACGCCATCGACGGCTACCGCCTAAGCGACGACGGCTCGGAGATGCTGGTCACCACGACGGACCAGACGCTCATCCGCATCCAGGCCGGCTGACCGACTGGCGGAGGCCGCCGGCGGCCTCCGCCAGTGCGGCGGCTAGTTCGTCAGCGCGCGCAGGTGGAACGTCGGGATCTGGGCGCGGAACCGCTCGCCGGACTCCCGCTGCATGAGGTACGTGCCGTGCATCGACCCCTCGAACGTCTTGAGCACGCAGAACGAGTGGTACTCGTGCGCCTCGCCCGGCGCGATCACGGGCTGCTTGCCGATCACGCCCTGGCCCTCGACCTCCTGCACGTTGCCCTTGGAGTCGGTGATGATCCAGGTCCGGCGCAGCAGCTGGACCTCGTCGTGCCCTTCGTTCTCGATGCGGACGAAGTAGGCGAACGCGAACCGCTGCTCCAGCACGTCCGACTGGCCGTCGAGGTAGGCGGGGCGGACGGTCACGCGGACGGTCTCGGTGGTGGCGTCGTAGGAAACCATGTCGGGCGGGCGGCTACTGGCGGACTTCCTGGCCCCGGGCGTACTCGACGGCGCCGACCAGGGAGCGGACGAAGGGCTCGCAGACGGGCGCCTGCCACCGGCGGTTCTCCTTGAGCCCGCTCCCCACGAGGAATCCATCGGCGTCGAGGTACTCGGGCAGGTTCGAGCCGTCGATGCCGCCTCCGCAGAACAGCGGGAGCGCGGTGGCGCGGCAGGCGGCCGCGACCACGCCGTCGACGGGCCGCTGGCCCACGGCGGGGCCGAGCACCAGGAGCGCGTCCGGGCGGGCGTGCTCGGTCGCGATCACCAGCGCCTCGACGTCGTCGGCGTCGGTCGGGCGGAGGTCGGCCAGGACGGGCAGCGCCGAGGCGCCGACGTTTGCGCGGTAGCGGTGGAAGCGCGCCGCCAGGCTCGGGTCCTGGGCCCAGCCGTCGGCGCGGACGTAGTGGCACCCGGCGGCGAGCGCGACCGCCAGCGCGGCGCGGTCGGCGTGAAGCACGCGGACGCCGACCGGCAGACGGCCCGCGTTCCGGCGCACCGCCAGCGCGACCGTCGTCATGTAGGCGATGACCTCGGGCCCGGTCTCGTCGTCGCCCAGCGCCGGCGCGTCGTGGGCGTTCTCGACCAGCAGCCCGTCCACGCCCAGCTCCACCAGCAGCCGCGTCTCGGCGACGGCGCGGTCCACGGCCGCCCGGACCGACTGGCTCCCCGGCACGCCCGGCGACGCGCCCGCGTGCACCACCGCCACGATGGGCTTGGCGCGCGGGAAGAGGTCGCGGAAGGGGTGGGACATGGGGAATTACCCGAGGGAGCCCCTCTAACCGCCGCGTGCGCACCCGCTGTTCCGTGAATACCCCCGAGCACACCGAAGCGCCCCCCGCCGCTCGACGGGCACCTTGCCCTCGCGGAGGCGGGGGGCTCGCACGGGGAACGGTGGGGGACCGGATGGGCGAGTAAAGACGGCGCGAATCGGCCTCAACACCTCGGGGGAGCCCTCTACCTTGCCCGCCGAGCGAATCACGGCCCGCGAGCGGGCGTACCGAACGGCATGACCGAGACCACGCCCCCGACGCCCACCACGGCCCTCGACGACGTGGTCGTGCTCTTCGCCGGCGACTCCGGCGACGGGATGCAGCTGACCGGTGGCCAGTTCACCCTCGCGACCGCGCACGCGCGGAACGACCTCGCCACGCTGCCCGACTTCCCGGCCGAGATCCGCGCCCCCGCCGGCACGCTGTACGGCGTCTCCGGCTTCCAGCTCCACTTCGGGTCGGGCGCGATCCTGACGCCGGGCGACGAGATCGACCTGCTGGTGGCGATGAACCCGGCGGCGCTCAAGGTCCACCTGCCGCGCGTCAAGGCCGGCGGCGCCGTGCTCGTCAACTCGAACGCGTTCGGCGACCGCGACTTGGGACTGGCGGGCTACGAGACCAACCCGCTGGAGGACGACACGTTGGACGGCTACGAGCGCCACGACGTCGAACTGACCAAGCTGACGCACGAGGCGCTGGCGGAGACCGGGCTCAGCAAGCAGGAGATCGACCGGGCCAAGAACATGTTCGCGCTCGGGCTCTCGCTGTGGCTCTACACGCGCCCCGTCGAGCCGGCCCGCCAGTGGGTCCGCCAGAAGTTCGACAAGGTGCCCGAGCTCCGTGACGCCAACCTGCGCGCGCTCGACAAGGGCTACCACTACGGCGACATCTCGGAAAGCTTCGTCGCCCGCTACGAGGTCGCCCCCGCCGACCTGCCGCCCGGGACGTACCGCGCGATCCGGGGCAACGAGGCGCTGGCGTTGGGGCTGGTCGCGGCCGGCGTGAAGTCCGGCTTGGACGTGTTCTACGGGACGTACCCCATCACGCCGGCCTCCGACTTGCTCCACGCGCTCGCCAAGTACAAGGCGTTCGGCGTCAAGACCTTCCAGGCCGAGGACGAGATCGCGGCCATCGGCAGCGCCATCGGGGCGTCGTTTGGCGGAGCGCTGGGCGTGACCGCCACGTCGGGCCCAGGCATGGCCTTGAAGGGCGAGTTCTTGGGACTGGCGACGATGGTCGAGCTGCCCCTGGTGGTGATCGACGTCCAGCGCGCCGGGCCGAGCACGGGCATGCCGACCAAGACCGAGCAGAGCGATCTGCTGATGGCGCTCTACGGACGCAACGGAGACGCGCCGACGCCCGTCATCGCGCCCCGGACGCCCGGCGAGTGCTTCCTGGCGGCGTTCCACGCGGCGCGCGTCGCGTTGCAGTACATGACGCCCGTCGTCGTGCTCTCCGACGGCTACCTGGGCAACGGCTCGGAGCCCTGGCCCGTCCCGGACGCCGACGCCTTGCCCGACATCCCGGTCGCGTTCGCCGAGACCGCCAGCGCGGCGGTCACGGACGAGGGCGCCTTCCTGCCCTACGTCCGCGACGAGACGACGCTGGCGCGCGGGTGGGCCACGCCGGGCACGGCCGGGCTGGAGCACCGCATCGGCGGGTTGGAGAAGGACGCCCGGACCGGCGGCGTCAGCTACGACCCCGAGAACCACCAGCGGATGACGGAGACCCGGGCCGAGAAGGTGGCGCGCATCGCCGACGCCTTCCCGCCGGTCGAGATCGAGGGCGACGACGCCGGCGACGTGCTCGTCATCGGGTGGGGCTCGACGTACGGCGCCATCAAGAAGGCCGTCCAGGACGTCCGGGCGGACGGGCTCAAGGTCGGCCACATCCAGCTGCGCTGGCTCAACCCGCTGTCGCCCGGACTGGCGCAAGCCATCGGCCGGTTCGACCACGTGCTCGTGCCCGAGCTCAACAACGGCCAGTTGGTCCACGTGCTCCGCGACCGCTTCCTGGTGGACGCCCAGAGCCTGCCCAAGGTGCAGGGCCTGCCGTTCCAGGCGCGCGAAGTCCAGGCCGCCATCTTAGACCTAGCGCGCGGATAGCGCCCTCCCCCCTCTCGATGTCCGACGACGCCCCCTTGCCCGACGACTCCGCCGCCCGCCCCGGCGGCTCTCCGCCTCAGCCGCGCGGGATGGAGGGCGCGCGCCCGGACACGCCGCAGCCGGCGGGCAAGCAGCCTCCGGTGGACGCCCCGGCTGTGCCCGCCTCCGACGGCGAGCCCGCCCTTCCGCCGATCCCAGAGGACGGTCCCGACGACGGCGCGCCCCCAGCCAGGACGCCGACCCTTCCCCCAGGCGCATCGAAGAAGCCCACGCTTCCCCCTGCCGCCGGCCCCAAAAAGCCGTCACTCCCCCCGTCCAAAAAGCCGGCGCGTCCGCCCGGTGCCGCTCGGCCGTCGGTCCCGCCAGCGGCGCGGACGATCGACCCCGAGGGCGACGGCGCCGCGTTCGGGCTCCCGGTCCTGACGCGCAAGGACTTCGTCTCCGGCGCCGACGTCCGGTGGTGCCCCGGCTGCGGCGACTACGCCGTGCTGGCGGCCGTCCAGCGCGCGCTGCCAGACCTCGCCGAGACGCGCGAGAACGTCGTGTTCATCTCGGGCATCGGCTGCTCCAGCCGGTTCCCGTACTACATGAACACGTACGGCTTCCACTCCATCCACGGGAGGGCGCCCGCCATCGCGACCGGCCTCAAGACCACCCGGCCCGAGCTCGACGTCTGGGTCGTGACCGGCGACGGCGACGCCCTCAGCATCGGCGCCGGGCACACGGCGCATATGCTGCGCCGCAACGTGGACTTGCAGGTGCTGCTGTTCAACAACCAGATCTACGGGCTGACGAAGGGGCAGTATTCCCCTACGTCTGAGGTTGGCAAGGTGACCAAGTCGTCGCCGTACGGCTCGCTCGACCACCCGTTCAACCCCGCCGCCCTCGCGCTCGGGTCCGACGGCACGTTCATCGCGCGGACGCTGGACCGCGACCCCAAGCACATGCAAGCCGTCCTGAAGGCGGGCCACGCCCACCGCGGGACCTCGCTGATCGAGATCTACCAGAACTGCAACATCTTCAACGACGGCGCCTTCTTCGACTTCACCGAGCGCGACACCAAGCCCCTTAGGACGGTGATGCTGGAGGAAGGGCGGGCGGCGGTCTACGCCAAGGGCACCAAGGGCCTGGTGGTCGACGGCCTGCGCCTGCGCTCGGTCGACCTGGGCGACGGGCACTCGGCGTCCGACTGCCTGACGTGGGACCCGACCGACAAGGCGCTCGCGCACCTGGTCATCGACCAGCTGTTCTGGAACGCCGACCTCCCCCGCCCCTTCGGCGTGCTCTACCGCGAGGACCGGCCGACGTACGACGCGATGCTGAACCAGCAGGTCGACGACGTCCGCCGCCAGCGCGGCCCGGGCGAGCTGGCGGCGCTGCTGAACGCGGGCGACACCTGGACCATCGAGTAGGCGGACCCCGCGGCTGGCGGCGGCATAGGACCGGGACTCGCTCCCGCCGCCATGCCCACGCCTCCCGCCCAGTCCGACCACACCGGCGCCGGCCCGCGCCGCCAGCGGTCCGTGTTCGTGAGCGGGTTGGCCGGCACCCCGCCCGAGGTCCCC
Organism: Rubricoccaceae bacterium; assembly: GCA_963789285.1. GTDB lineage: Bacteria > Bacteroidota > Rhodothermia > Rhodothermales > Rubricoccaceae > Rubrivirga. The sequence goes on along the minus strand of CAWBJZ010000001.1, from coordinate 140,792 downwards.
GCCGACTACGGTCGGCTCGAAGCGGCAGCGCAGCGCGCGATGTCGGCCGAGGGGTTCGCCTACGTCGCCGGAGGCGCGGGCCAGGAGCGGACCGCCGACGCCAACCGCGCGGCCTTCGCCCGTCACCCCATCGTGCCTCGCGTGCTCCGGGGCGCCGACCCTCGCGACTTGTCCACGACGCTGTTCGGCGACGCGCTCCCCGCGCCCGTCCTGCTGGCGCCCATCGGCGTGCTGGAGATGGCGCACCGCGACGCCGACCTCGCCGTCGCACGCGCGGCGGCGGCGCTCGGGCGTCCCGTTCGTGTTCTCCAGCCAGGCGAGCGTGCCGATGGAGGAGACCGCGGCCGCGATGGACGCCGTCCGCGACGGGGCGCCGCGCTGGTTCCAGCTCTACTGGAGCACCGACGACGACCTGGTCCGCTCGTTCGTCCAGCGGGCAGAGCGGTGCGGGTGCTCGGCGATCGTGCTGACGCTGGACACGACGCTGCTCGGGTGGCGGCCCCGCGACCTCGACCTGGCCGCGCTCCCGTTCCTGCACGGCCAAGGCATCGCGCAGTACACCTCCGACCCGGTGTTCATGTCCAAGCTGGACGAGCCCCTGCCCGACCCGCCAGCCCGGCCGCCGGTCCGCTTCGCGACCGTGCGCGCGGCGCTCGGTCAGGCGCGGCGCGTGCCCGGCGGGGTGCTCACGAACCTCAGGAGCCAGACGGCGCGGAAGGCGGTCCAGCGGTTTGTCGCCACCTACAGCCGCCCGTCGCTGACCTGGGCCGACCTCGCCTTGCTGCGCGAGGCGACGTCGCTCCCCATCGTGCTCAAGGGCGTCCTCCACCCCGACGACGCGCGCCAGGCGCTCGACCACGGCGTCGACGGCATCGGCGTCTCGACGCACGGGGGCCGCCAGATCGACAACGAGGTCGGCGCGCTCGACGCGCTGCCCGGCGTGGTCGAAGCCGTCGGCGGCAGAGCGCCCGTCCTGTTCGACAGCGGCGTCCGCGGCGGGGCCGACGTGTTCGTCGCCCGCGCCCTGGGCGCCGACGCCGTGATGCTCGGCCGGCCCTACGTCTACGGGCTGGCCGTCGCCGGCGAGCGCGGGGTCCGGACCGTGGTCGAAAACGTGATCGCCGAGCTCGACCTGACGATGGGCCTGGCCGGACGCGCGTCGCTGGACGAGATCGGCCCGGACGCCGTCCGGTCGCGGTAGCCGGCGCGCGTGGGGCACCAACGCGGCCGCCCCACACGTAGACTGAGGCGTCCCCCCGTCCCGCCGTGACCGTCCTCTCCGCCGCCCTCGCCGTCGTGCTCGTCCTGGGCGTGGCCATCGCCTGCTCCGACGCCGAGCCCGGCGCGCTGGCGGAGGAGGCGAGCGAGCCGGAGCCGGTAGAGGCGGACTCGACGGACGCGCTCTCCGACGGCGGCGTGATCGCGATGCCGACGGCCCAGGCGGACGCGTTGATCGCGTCTGACCCGCTGTGGGCGGACGCCCTGCGCATCCACTACGACGCCTTGGTGATCGACGGCCACATCGACACGCCGACGCTGATGCTCGACCGCGGCTACCGGCTGGGCGAGCGCCACCGCGGCGAGCACGTGGACCTGCCTCGCATGGTCGAGGGCGGGCTCGACGGCGCGTTCTTCTCGATCTACGTCGCCCGGGCCTACGGCGAGGACGAGCGCGCGACCCAGCGCGCCGTCTCGATGATCGAGGAGGTGCTGCGCCAGACCGACGAGACCGACGGCGTCGAGGTCGCCCGGTCCGCCGACGACGTCCGCGCCATCCGCCAGCGCGGCGGGCGCGCGATCCTGATGGGGTTGGAAGGCGGGCACGCGCTCCAGGGCTCGCCCGACGTGCTCCGTCGGCTGTGGGCCAACGGCATCCGCTACGTGACCCTTACCCACACCAACACCAACTCGTGGGCCGACGCCTCGACCGACGCCCCGCGGTGGGGCGGCCTCAACGACCTGGGCCGCCAGCTGGTCACCGAGATGAACCGGCTGGGCGTGCTTGTGGACCTGTCGCACGTCTCCGACGCCACCTTCGCCGACGCCCTGGAGACCACGACCGCGCCGGTCATCCTGAGCCACTCGTCGTGCCGCGCGCTCCGCGACCACGCTCGCAACGTGTCGGACGAGATGCTGGCGGCGCTGGCCGACAACGGCGGCGTGATCATGATCAACTTCTACCGCACCTACGTCGGGCGCGGCCGCGTGACGACCGAGACCGTCCTGGACCACATCGACCACGCCATCGAGACCGCCGGCCCCGACCACGTCGGCCTGGGGTCGGACTTCGACGGCGTGCCCAGCTTGCCGACCGGCCTGGGCGACGTGACGCGTTTGCCCTGGATCACGTACGGGATGTTGCAGCGCGGGCACTCGGAGGAGACCGTCCGCAAGGTGCTGGGCGGCAACGTGATGCGCGTGCTGGCGCAAGCCGAGCGGGTGTCGCAGGAGACGCGCGAGCGCGAGCAGGGCTAACCGGAGCGCCACGCCTCATGTCCCACCTTAGGGCGTATTGCAATACGCCCCCACCCGCCGAGCGCGGCACGCAATACGGCCCGCCCCTGCCGCGCTAGCGGCGGTCGTCCGCCAGCGGCTAGGGGACGGTGGTGAGCCGGTGTCGAGCTCGACAGTACCGCCACATTATAGTCGGGGTACCCCGCGCGTTGCTTGTTGTAAATGTCGTTCTGATGCACTACTCGAATTCGATCACCTGATTTGACTGGCACGGCCTCTGCTCTGTACAGGATCAAGTCAATGGTTCGCGGTGCAACAGACAAGTTTCTCGAGTGTGACCTAGCCGTAATTTCGACGCCGTCTTCTGTCCGACGAACGCTCCCACCCAGGCGATTCGCTGCCGCCATGTAGAAGTACCCGTCGATCCGAACCGCCCCGGGCAGAACCTCGACGGAGAAGGGGGGGAGGGATTGGGAGGCCTCAAGCGCCCTGATGAGGCTCCAATACGCATCGGCGTCGTGAGGTCGTACGAACACCGTGTCGCGGCCAAGCACAAGCGACTCGTCATCGGGGGCCACCGCTGAGGAGAACGCGATCTCCGGGCCGTCGCCGTCGAAGAGGCCGCAGGCGGCGAGGGGGGTGGTGAGGAGGAGGAGGGCGCAGAGTCGAGCCATAGTGGGGGAGTTCTAAGGAAGCGGGGGGCCCGCTGGGTTAACAGAGCGTATTCGGGGGGCAGTCGACCCCGGAGTTGTTGCCCTGGACGCTCCGGGCCGCTATCCCAGAGTCGGACCCGTCGGAGACCGTGACGTAGAGGACGAACCCGGGTTGGGACGTGGATACAAAGTCGCTGTACGTCCGAGAGGACGCCACCGAGTAGCGAGGCCCCCCGAGGTAGTCCTCACGCTCCCAGAGATAGGTGTAGGACTGCTGCCCGTTCGGAGCGTTTCCTCCTGTTGCCTTAGCCGTCCACGTCTTCATCCCGGACGTGAGGATGTAGTCAGGTCCATCAATGGACACCCTAATCGGCTCTGGAGGCTGTGGGGAGACGACGTCGAGGACGGCGTTCCGTGCGTTCACGATCCGTAAAGTCCCATTCTCCGCCGTCCGGGACAGGCGCGTACGAAGATCGTCGACCGCGATGTTCGGCTCGTCGGCTCGGACCAATCCTGCGATGGCAACCACGATTGCCGTAGCCTGTGATGTTCCGTTGGTCTGCTTGCTGGAGTTGAGGCCACAGAAGCTACTAGGTGATGTGCACGCGACGCCAATTGTGGGGGACCGCGAAGCCAATGCCGAGACCTCCTGACGGTCGTCGAGATCGCTGTTGTCCAAGTTTGCCCTCCCGGTACTCACTCCTCCCACGCCCATCACGTGAGGCACCTCGACTAGTTTAGTGCTCCCATTCTCACCTTCATTAGGCACAGGTGCGATGAGAAGAATGTCGTGAAAATAGTAGGCCCGACCAAGTGCGTCGTATACAGCACTCGGAACACTTGACGAACCGAAGCTCATTGAGAGCACATCTAGATTATTCGCGCTGGCCCAGTCGATAGCCGCTACCCAGTCGTCGGTTTCAAGAGCGTACGTGTTACCACTGCAAAAGTATTTTCCACTCAAGCTACAGTTCTGGAAAATTTTCATACTAACGGTTAGCCCATCCGGCATAAGGCCAACAGTCCCTTCGTTGTTGTCGTTCGCCCCAACGATGCCTACCATGGCCGAGCCATGAGCCGCTTGAAAAACAGAGGCGGAGTGGTCGTCCCATGGAACACAGCTACCGCTCTGTTGCGCGCTCGCACCGCAATCGGGGAAGTTGCTGTTGTCATCACTGTTATAATCGTCGGCGAACCCGAGAGCCAGGACCCCGGACGTGCTCGAGAGCAACTGCGCGTCTGGGTGCTGCTGGGGGGAGCCGGGCGCGTTGCTGAATGCAAGCCCCGAGTCCATGATGCCCACCTTCGCGCCCGCGCCACGCGTGATCTCCCAAGCCCCCTGCACATTGTGGAAGGTGTGCTTGACGTCAGCAGGGTTCGCTCCTTGCGGGTCGGCCAGGGCTATGAGGGCATCAACAGAGTTGACCGGCGCAGAAGAGGGGGTCACCAGAATCGTCTGGTTCGCCTCCACGTAATCGACGACTGGCAGCCGGAGCAGCGCGGCGATTGCCGGCTCAAGCACGGCGTCGGGAATGCGGAGAGACAGCGAGTACTGCGAGACTCGGTACGGCTCCAGGTCGAACCGGGCAAGCGACCGAGTGACCGCGTTCGCCAGTCCTGGACTCCTCGGCGGCGCGCCCCGACCCAGCTGTGCCCGTGACGGACCGGGGAGGTCGGGCCGGGCGATCACGACGTGTCCGCTCGCCTCGCTGTGCGCCTGCGCCGTCAGCCGAGGTCCCGTCACGTCTTTCGGCATGACGATCACCTCGTTGTCGTTGTCGACCTCGCGGAGGGCTTGTGCGAACGTGGCGGCGTCGGAGGTCACGAGGTCGTGGCCAGACGGCTCCACTACGGACGACGCGAGGGGGGGGGGCTTGTGCTGTCGTTTACAGAGTCACACCCTGAGACGAGTAGAGCAATTCCAAATAGGAGGGAAGCAAATCGATTCATGAGCAGCGGACCGGGATGTAACCACACAATAAGGCATCGCAACCGTCCTCACAAGTCAAGGCGGGTCGCCCCACCGCCTCTAACCCGCAGCCCCGTAGGGGCTTCTGGCGACATAGGACTCCCCTGCCCCGACTGGCGGAGGCCGTCGCCAGTCGGGTAATGGCTTGGCAGTACGGCGTGACCACGCCGCCAGTCGGGCGCCCCTGACGGCTGCGACAATACAAAGTCGTGGCCCTACAGCCCCCGCAGGTTGCGGCTCGCGCCGGGCTGGCAGCGCTAGCGCAGCACGCGACTGGCGGCGTCTGGGTCTCCCGCGTTCGGCGCGGGCGTCAGGCCGAGGGCTCGGGTCAGGATGCCGTACACGTCCACGGCTTGGATCGGCCCGGTCTCCAGGCCCGTGCGGAAGCTGGGGCCGCGCGCGACGAACAGCCCGTGCATGGACTCGAACGCGTTGTCGTAGCCGTGCGTGCCGCCCGTCGGCCGGTCGGGGTTGCGCTCGACGTAGTCGCGCGACGACGCCGTCCACCCCTCGTCGGCCAAGACCACGATGGGCGGGATGCGCGGGCTGTCGGCGTAGTGGAGGCGCGCCGGCAGATCCTGCTTGCGGTACGCCGTCAGGTGCGGCAACGCCGACAACCGGCGGACGATCTCGGCGTGGTCGCGGCCGGGGCCGGGCCAGACGCCCGGTACCTCGCCCCAGTCCACGTCATCGACGTCGAGGTCCACGGCGTCGTCGATCACGACGACGCGGTCAGGCGAGCGCGACGTCATCCCGTGGTCGCTCACCACCACCAGGTCGGTGGACTCCAACCGGCCGCGCTGGCGGAGCCCGTCCACCAGTCGGGCGAGCGCGGCGTCGACGCGGGCGATGGCGTCGGCGACTTGGGGCGCGTCGGGGCCGTGGCGGTGGCCGGCGTCGTCGACGGCCTCGAAGTACAGCGTGACCAGCCGGGCCGGGTCCTCCGCGTCGAGCCAGTCGAGCGCCTGGTCGACGCGGTCGTCGTAGGCCATGTCGCCGTCGTAGGGCAGCCACTGCCCGGGTCGGACGCCGCCGATCTCGGCCTCGGAGCCGGGCCAGAAGACCGTCGCCGAGCCGACGCCCTGGCGCTCGGCCGTCGCCCAGATCGGCTCGCCGCTCCACCACCGGCTGTCCGCCAACGCCTCCCGGTTGGACAGCGAGAACCGCGCGGGCTCGCCGTCCTCCAGCCGCTCCGGGTCGCGCATCGAGTTGCCGACGATGCCGTGCGCCTCGGGGTGCAGCCCTGTCACCAGGGAGTAGTGGTTGGGGAACGTCTTGGTCGGGAAGACCGGGATCAGCCGCTCGGCCCGGACGCCTCCAGCGATCCACCGCAGCGTCGGCGCCTCGACCTCCCGATCCAAATAATCCCAGCGGAAGCCATCGAGCGAGACCAAGACGAGGGCGGTCTCGGCATCCGCCTCGCCCGACTGGCGGCCGGCCTCCGCCACCCCGCCAGGGACAGCGCCAGCTAGCGGAGGTGGCGCGGCGCAGCCGGCGTAGAGCGCGACGAGAACGGCGAGGGCGGAGGGCAGGCGAGAGCGCATCAGGGGCGGAGGGAGGCGGGGGCAAGATGCAGCCCAAACCGCCCAGGAGGGGCGCGCCAAGCGCGTGGTAGGGCAAAAGACGGAGCCACAGCCTCCCGGCTGAGGCCTGCGAGAGCCAGGGCGTGTTAACAGTTCGTGACTCACGGATGGTTCACGGACTCCGGAGATCAGCGGTCTACCTTGGCTCCGGTTCCGCCCTACCCCGCGGGCACTCCCCACACCCCCTTGGACATGCGCACGCTGCGACTCCTCCTCCCCGCCTTGCTGCTGGGCCTGCTCGCGCCCCTGGCTTCGGCCCAGGGCAACACGACCGCCGGCCTGACCGGCGTGATCCGCGACGCCTCCGGCGAGACCCTGATCGGCGCCAACGTCGTCGCCGTCCACGAGCCCTCGGGCACGCGCGTCGGCGGCATCACGCGCGCCGACGGCCGCTACGACCTGCGCGGGCTGCGCGTCGGCGGGCCGTACACGGTGACGGCGAGCTACATCGGCTTCCAGACCCAGGCGCGGGAGGGGCTCAACCTCAACCTGGGCCAGATCGAGACCGTCGACTTCGCGCTGGCGGAGGACTCGGCGCTGATCGACGAGGTGGTCGTGACGGCCGAGGGCAACGGCGCCGTGATCGCCGCCAGCCGGACGGGCAACGCGACCAACGTCTCCGAGGAGGAGATCGAGTCGCTGCCGACGCTCGACCGCTCGCTGACCGACCTGGCCCGGCTCAACCCGTTGTCGGCCGGCGGCGGCTCGTCGAGCCTGGGCGGGGCGAACAACCGCTACAACAACATCCAGGTGGACGGCGCGACGCTGAACGACGTGTTCGGCCTGGCCGGCAACGGCACGCCCGGCGGGCAGGCCGGCACGCAGCCGATCTCGATCGACGCCATCGCCGAGTTCAACGTCGAGATCGCGCCCTACGACGTCCGCGCGAGCGGCTTCACCGGCGGCCAGATCAACGCCATCACGAAGTCGGGCACCAACGAGTTCTCGGGCTCGGCGCGCGTGCTGGGCCGCAACTCCGACCTGATCGGGATCATCGACAACACCGAGTTCACCGACTACAGCCAGGGGACGGGCGTGGTGACGCTGGGCGGCCCCATCATCCGCGACAAGGTGTTCTTCTTCCTGTCCGCCGAGCGCGAGCAGTCCGAGTTCCCCGACTCGTTCGGGCTCGCCGGCTCGGGCGCCGTCAACGAGTCCAACGTGACCGTGGCCGAGGTCACGGCCGTCTCGGACATCGCCCGGACGCAGTACGGCTACGAGGGCGGCACGTTCGACCTGGTCTCGGACGACCGCTTCAGCAACAAGCTCCTGGGCAAGATTGACTGGAACGTGGACGAGAACAACCGCTTCTCGATCCGCCACAACTACGTCGACGCCAGCAGCGACGACGGCATCGGGCGGGGCCCCAACTCGTTCGACCTGGCCTCGCGGCGCTACGTGTTCGCGAGCACGCAGAACTCGACGGCGGCCCAGGTCGACTCCCGCTTCGGCAACAACGTCACCAACGAGGCCCGCTTCGTGTTCACGGCCATCCGCGACAGCCGCTCGACGGACAACCCGTTCCCCAACGCCTCGGTGTTCACCAGCGGGTCGAACTCGGTCGGGCTCGGGATCGACCGCTTCAGCCAGGCCAACGGGCTCGACCAGAACCTGTTCGAGTTCACGAACAACCTCACCCTGTTCCAGGGCGCCCACACCATCACGCTGGGCACGAGCAACCAGTTCTACGACTTCCAGAACCTGTTCATCCAGGACTTCTACGGCGACTACGAGTTCGACGCGGGCGCCTTCGGCACCGACGTCCAGATCGAGGGCTTGAGCGGCAACCCGACCTCGACGGACCTCTTCGCGCGCGGGCCTCCCGACGCGGTACCGGTTCTCCTACGCCTCGTCGTACGACGTGGACGACCAGGGCCGCCTGCGCTTGGACGCCCGCGGCGTCCCCGTCCGGACGGTGAACCCGGAGCAGCAGCCCCGCGCCGAGTTCACGGCCTTCCAGCTCGGGCTCTACGCCCAGGACGAGTGGACGGTGACCGACCGCCTGCGCCTGACGGGCGGCGTCCGCGTCGACGTCCCGATCGTGCCCGAGTCGCCGGTCGAGAACCCGCTGGTCTCCGGCACCCAGACCGTCAACTTCGACGGCACGCCCGGCCCGACGCTGTCGCCCGCGTTCGTCCGCGAGGACGGCACGCCGTACTCGACGCAGAACGTCGCCAGCGGGAACCCGCTGTTCTCGCCCCGGCTCGGCTTCAACTACCGCGCCGACGGGCTGGCCGGCCGCACGCTCCAGATCCGCGGCGGCACGGGCATCTTCTCGGGCCGGACCCCCTTCGTCTGGATCTCGAACCAGTTCTCGAACACCGGCGCCGACCTGGCCCGCCTGGACGCCACGCTCAACGGGGCCTCCTACGACCTCGACGGCGACGGCGTGGTCTCGGTCTCGGAGCAAGGCTTCTTCGGCGGCTCGGCCAACCCCGCCGACCAGCCGACCCCGCTCACCAGCGGCGCGCTGCGGCCGGTCCAGACCACGGAGATCAACCTCATCGACCCCGACTTCAAGTTCCCCCAGGTCTTCCGCACCAACGTCGGCTTCGACCAGGAGCTCGGGCTCGGGTTCGTGGCGACGGTCGAGGGCATCTACTCCAAGGCCGTCAACGACATCGTCTACCGCAACCTCAACATCGAGGAGAGCTTCGTGACGGCCTACGGCCGGCCGGTCTACCAGCGGCGGACGGGCGACGCGACCAACAACTTCGTCAACGGCAACTTCACCAACGCGCTGCTGCTGGAGAACACGTCGGAGGGGTACACCTACTCGGGCGTGCTTCAGCTCCAGCGCCGGACGCCGCGCGAGGGCGGCCTGGGCGGCTCGCTCTCGTACACGCTCAACCGGGCCGAGAACGTCAACAACGGCACCTCCAGCCGGGCGATCTCGAACTGGCAGTTCAACGAGAACATCGACATCAACGACCCCCCGCTGGGCACGGCCGACTTCGAGGTCCGCCACCGCATCCTGAGCTTCCTCAACTACACCACGCGCTACGCGGACCGCTTCACGACCCAGCTGGGCCTGTTCCTAGACACACAGGCCGGCGAGCCGTACTCGTGGATCTACAACGGCGACGCCAACGGCGACGGCCAGCGGTTCAACGACCTGGTCTACGTGCCGGCCTCGGAGACGGACATCTTCCTGACGTCGGACAACTACGACCTGCTCGACTCCTTCATCGAGAGCCAGGACGGGCTGGCGCAGTACCGCGGCGGCTTCGCCGAGCGGAACTCGTCGCGCGCGCCGTGGCAGACGCGGCTGGACCTGCAGCTCAACCAGGGCGTCGAGACCGTGCGCGGCCAGCGCGTCGACTTCGAGGTCACGCTGGTGAACCTGCTCAACCTGCTGGACTCGGAGTGGGGCCGCCTGCGCGGCACGGCGTTCAACAACCTCAACGCGCTCCGCTTCCAGAGCTACGTCCGCGAGGGCGACGTCGGCTCGACGCTGGCGGGCCGCGTGGTCACGGCCGACGACATCGGCAAGCCCGTCGTGTCGTTCGACGAGCGGACCGTCCGCGACGACATCACCGGGGACGCGTTCAACACCCAGAACCTGGGCTCGCGCTGGCAGCTCCGGTTCGGCGTCAAGTACTCGTTCTAGCGCCCGCCCCCCTCCGCACCCCGCCCCCTCCGCACCCCGACTCTCCCCCCATGCGTATCCCCCTCCTCCTGGCCGTCCTGCTGGCGGTCGCTAGCGGCTGCGACTCCGTCGAGCCGCCCGTCGAGCAAGGCCCCCTCATCGAGTTCGGCGCCGCGAGCGTCAACGCCTCCGAGGGCGACGCCGGCGTCGAGATCCCCGTGACGCTCACGGGCGGCGTGGCGGGCCAGACCTACACGGTGGAGGTCCTGCTCGCCACCGCGTCCTCGACGACCTCGTACGCGTCGGACGACCCGGACGGCAACCGGGTCGGGGACATCGACAACTTCGGCGTCCCCAACGGCGCCAACCGCGTGGCGACGGTCACGCTCACCGGCCCGGAGGACACCGACGTGGTCACCGTGGACGTGCGGCCCGACGACGAGCTTGAGAGCGCCGAGGCCGCCGTGTTCGTGCTTCAGCGCGCGACGGGCGGGGCGTCCATCGGGTCCGGGCGTGAGTTCCGGCTCCAGGTCGGCACCCCGCCGATCTCGGTCATCCGCCAGCGCCCCCTGGGCACGGTCGTGACCATCGAGGGGATCGTGACGCGCGCCCGGGGCCGGGTCTCGTTCGTCCAGGACGACTCGGGCGCCGCGCTCGCGGTGTTCGCCAACGGCAACGAGTACTTCAACGCCGTCGCCAGCGGCGCCATCGCCCAGGGCGACCGGATTCAGATCGTCGGCGTGCTGAGCGAGTTCAACGACCTGCTCCAGATCGGCACCGTGAACGACTTCGACGTGCTCTCGCGCGGCAACGCCTTGCCGGCGGCGCAGACGCTCACGCCAGCCCAGATCGCCACGAGCGGCGACACCTACGAGTCGGAGTTGGTGCGGGTGACCGGGCTCACGCTGACGACGGGCGACATCGTGTTCACGACCAACACGAGCTACGAGGCCGTTGCCGCTGGAGGCTCGATCATCATCCGCACGTCGGGCGACAGCGAGATCGTGAACGAGACGGTCCAGCCGATCACGGGCGGCAGCCCCGGGTCCTACGGGCCGTTCACGTTCACGGGCGTGCTCGGGCAGTTCCGGGGCACGAACCAACTCAACCCGATCCGGATCGCGGACTTCTCGCGCTAGCCCGCTTCGGGGACTGCTTGAGGCCCCGCCGGCACCGCGCCGGCGGGGCCTCTTCGTTGCGCGCGACGGGCGGGGCCGCGCTGCATCCGCCGCGCTGGCGGAGGGCGTCCGCCAGCGCGGGGAGAGCGGGAGCGGGCCGCCAGCCGGTTAGTAGCCGGCGGCGGCGTCCTCGCCGCGGGGGTCGGCGCCGCCCAGGAGAACGCGGCCCGAGCGGCCAGCCTCGACCGTGTCCAGGCCTGAGGGGTCCGTCGAGCGGAACGATTCCCCGTAGACCACCTGGATCGCGTCGACGCGGCCCCACCAGCCCGCGGACTCGTCGACGCTCCAGCCGCGCTCGCTGAGCCCCACGATCACGTCCTGCGCCAGCGACTGGCGCTCGGCCGAGAGCACGTCGGGGAGCCACTGGTGGTGGACGCGCGGCGCGGCGACGGCGGACTGGACGTCCATGCCGTGGTCGATCACGTTCAGGATCGTCTGGTACACCGCCGTGATGATCCGGGGACCGCCCGGGCTCCCGACCACCAGCATCAGCCGGCCGTCGGGGTCCTCGACAATCGTTGGCGTCATGGACGACAACATCCGCTTGCCGGGCTGGATCGCGTTGGCCTCGCCCTGCACCAGCCCGAACATGTTGGGCTGGCCGGGCGCCGACGTGAAGTCGTCCATCTCGTTGTTGAGGAAGAAGCCGGCGCCCTCGACCACGACCTGCGACCCGAACCCGCCGTTCAGCGTGGTCGTCGTCGAGACCGCCAGCCCGTCGCGGTCGACGACGGAGTAGTGCGTCGTCTGGTCGGACTCGAAGGGCTGGCCGGCGCCGAGCGCGACCGACGAGTCGGCGCGGACGGGGTCGAAGCTGGCCATCCGAGCACGCGTGTAGGACTCGCGCGTGAGCTGCTCCGCCGGGATGTCGGAGAAGTCGGGGTCGCCCAGCCACTCGGCGCGGTCGGCGAACGCGCGGCGCATGGCCTCCCCCATCAGGTGGACCGTCGCCGACGAGTTGAAGCCCAGCCCCGCCACGTCGAACGGCTCGACGGCGTCCAGCATCTGGACGAGCGCGATGCCGCCCGACGACGGCGGCGGCATGGACAGGACGCGGTGGCCCCGGTAGTCCCCGACGACGGGCTCGCGCTCGACGGGTTGGTAGCCGTCGAGGTCCGCCAGGGTGATGATGCCCCCCCCCCGCTCCTGCTCGGCCACGATCAGTTGTGCCGTCTCGCCGGTGTAGAACCCGTCGCGTCCCTGGTCCCGGACGCGGATCAGGACCTGGGCCAAGTCGGGCTGACGGAGCGTGTCGCCGGCGGCCCAGCCCTCCGGGCGGGTGAAGGTCCGCTGGGCGACGGGGTAGGCGTCCCAGCGTCGCCTGGCGTCGTTCAAGCGGTCGGCCTCACCCGGCGAGAGCGGGTAGCCCTCGGCTGCGAGCCGGATGGCCGGCCCGATCACGTCCGCCAGTCGTGCGCGGCCGTAGCGGGCGTGGGCGTGGAGCAGCCCGGCGACGGACCCGGGGACGCCCGAGGCCAGGGCGCCGCGGCGGCTGAGGTCGGGGCGGATGGCGCCCGCCGAGTCGACGTACATCTCGCGCGTGGACGCGGCCGGGGCCGTCTCGCGGTAGTCGACGGTCGTCGCGGTCCCGTCGGGGAACCGGACCACCATGAACCCGCCGCCGCCCACGTTGCCGGCGACGGGGAACGTGACCGCGAGCGCGAAGCCGGTCGCCACGGCGGCGTCGACGGCGTTGCCGCCGGCGCGCATGACCTCGACGCCCGCTTGGGAGGCGTGGACCTCGGCCGAGACCACCATCCCGTTCTCGGCGCGGACGGGCGACGGGCCGGGCGAGCGCTGCGCCTGGCACGCGCTGGTCACCAGCAGGACGGAGAGCAGGAGGGGGAGGCGGCGCATGGTCTGGCGGTGAGGGACGGGAGGGGGAAGATGCGTCCACCAGAGAAGCCTTGGGGCCGCCCCGCCGCCGCACTGGCGGCCCGCCAGCGCGGACGGGCATCGCACGCGACGGCTCACGGGCGTCGCGGTGCAGCCTGTCGGCGGGGCCACAACCGTCAGGGGCTTTCGCCGCTGGATCCCCGAACCCTGGCGAGTCCGCGCCGTTGCACCGGCCCCTTCCCCTCTATTCCAATGGCCGACCTCTCTACCAAAAAAGACCCCCTCCACCTGCGCGAGGAGCGCCCCGACTACGTCGAGGACAAGGTGGGCCTGGGCAACCAGCCGGGCTCCGACGAGGACCTCTCGGAGACCAACGCGCCGACCATCAACGCCGGCCCCCAGGACCCCGGCGCGCTCGGCGTCGACAAGCCGACGGCGCCGCCGCTCGACAAGGACCTCGTCGACAAGGCCGAGAAGGAAGGGAAGGGCTACCAGTAAGCGCCGCCGCGCGCCCGGCGTCTGCCCGCCCCCTCTCCCGACCTCGTGAACGCCTCGGCCGCCGCGCTCCTGTCCATCGTCGCGATCTCGCTCACCTCGCTGGTGGGCGCGCTGACGCTGTCGCTGGGGCGGGCGCGGCTGGAGCGGCTCGTGTTCTTGCTGGTGGCGTTCGCCGTCGGCGCGATGCTGGGCGGGGCGCTGCTCCACCTGATCCCCGAGAGCTACCACGCGCTCGGCGACGGGCCCGAGACCGGGCTGCTGGTGCTGGCGGGCGTGCTGGCGTTCTTCGTGCTCGAGAAGTTCCTCCACTGGCGCCACCAGCACGGCGTGCCCGAGGCGCTGGAGGGCGCGACGGGGCACAGCCACGGTCACGGGCACGCCCACCTAGCGGTGGCTCCGGACGGAGAGGCCGCGCCGTTCGCCTTGGTGAACCTGGTCGGCAGCGTGGCCCACAAGCTGATCGACGGGGCGATCATCGCCGCCGCCTACCTGGTGTCGATCCAGACCGGCGTCGTGACCACGCTGGCGGTGATGCTGCACGAGATCCCCCAGGGCATCGGCAACTTCGGCGTGCTGGTCTACGGAGGCTACCCCCCCGGCCGCGCGCTGCTGTACAACTTCGCGACGGGGCTGGGGGCCCTCGTCGGCGCCGGCCTGGTGCTCACGGTCGGCGCCGAAGTGGACGGGCTGGCGGACTACCTCCTGCCCATCACGGCCGGCGCGTTCCTCTACATCGCGGGCAGCGACCTCATCCCCGAGCTCAACCAGCGCCACAGCTACCCCGCGACCAAGGCCGTCGGCCAGCTGGTGATGATGCTGCTGGGCATCGCGGTGATGGCGTTCCTGACGGGCGGAGCGCATTGACGACCCTGACGCCCGAGTTGCTGCTCTCGGCGTACCGCATCGGCGTCTTCCCGATGGCCGATCTCGACGGCGAGATCGGGTGGTACGCGCCCGACCCGCGCGCCGTGCTGCCCCTCGACCGGTTCCACGTCCCGAAGACGCTGGCCAAGACCGTCCGCCAGCGGCGCTTCGAGGTGGCCATCGACCGCGACTTCGAGGGGACCATGAGGGCGTGCGCGGCACCGGCGCCAGGTCGGCAAGAGACCTGGATCTCGGAGGAGCTGATCGCCACCTACGTCGCGCTCTACCGCGCCGGGTTCGCGCACTCGGTCGAGTGCTGGCGCGACGGCGCGTTCGCCGGCGGGCTGTACGGCGTCGCTTTGGGCGGGGCGTTCTTCGGCGAGAGCATGGTCTCGCGCCAGCGCGACGCCTCCAAAGTGGCCCTCGTCGCGCTCGTGGATCGCTTGCGGGCCGGCGGATTCCGCCTGCTCGACACCCAGATGACGACGCCGCACCTGGCCCGCTTCGGCGTCACCGAGATCCCGCGCGCCGCGTTCGAGCGCCGACTGGCGCACGCCCTGGCCGTGAACGGCGACTGGCACGCGCTCGACCGGCACCAGTCGCGAGCTTCCAGCGTTGACCCCTCCCCGCCCGACGCGCCATGACCCGGTTCTTGATCCTCGCCTCGCTGCTCGTCGCCGCCTGCGGCTCCCGCCAGCCCGCCGTGCCGCCTGGCGAAGTGACCGCCCGGGAGCGCCCCGTGACCGTCGCCCAGGCCGAGGTCGAGCCCGCCGCGCCGCCGGTCTCCAACGCCGAGACGCCCGTCGTCGCCTCGGACACGACCGAGACCGTGGACGCCCAGACGCTCGCGACCTTCCGCTCGATCCTGACCGACGCCGCCAGCCAGGACGTCGCTGGGCGGAGCTACGGCGAGATCGTGCAGTGGACCGGCGAGCAGCTTTTGGGCCGCCCCTACGTCGCCGGGATGCTGGACGCGCCGCCGGAGGAGGTCCTGGTCGTGGACCTGACCGGCTTCGACTGCGTGCTCTACATCGAGAACGTGCTCGCGATCTCGCGCATGATCGCGCTCGGGGAGAGCGACTACGACGACTACGCGCGCGGCATCCAGACGCTGCGCTACCGCGACGGCCAGCTCGACGGCTACTGCTCGCGCCTGCACTACTTCTCGGAGTGGATCCTGGACAACGAGTCCCGCGACGGCTTGCGCAACGTCACCGCGGAGCTGGGCGGCGAGCGGCTCGACAAGCGGTTGACGTTCATGGGCGAGAACCGCGATGCCTACCCGCACCTGTCGTCCGACGAGACGTACACCTGCATCGTCAACATGGAGGCCAGCTTGGCCGGAGCCGAGCTGTTCTACATCCCGCAGGACCGCATCACCGGCGCCTACGACGGCCTCCAGCCCGGCGACATCATCGCGACGGCGACCTCCATCGGAGGGCTCGACGTGACGCACACCGGGTTCGTCCACAAGACCGATGCCCACACCGGCTTCATGCACGCCTCGCTCTCGTCCAACCGCGTCAAGATCTCGGAGGACCTCCAGGGCTACGTCCAGGGGATCAAGAGCCAGATCGGCGTCGTGGTGGCCCGTCCGCTGGACCCCCGCACGGAGGGCTAGGGCCAGCAGACCGAAAGAGGACGAGCCGACCGACTGGCGGACTCCGCCGGATCTCACCGACACACGCTCGGCGGCGCGGCGATCTTGCGGGCTCCCTCACCCCGCAGCGCCATGGACATCACCCGCATCGGCGTCTTTACCTCCGGTGGCGACGCGCCTGGCATGAACGCCTGCATCCGGGCGGCCGTCCGCCGCGCCGTCGCCGAGGGCATCGAGATCATGGGCATCCGCCGCGGCTACGCCGGCATGATCGAGGGCGACTTCGTCGAGATGGACCGCCAGTCGGTGTCCAACATCTTGCAGATCGGGGGGACGATCCTGAAGAGCGCGCGGTCGGACGCCTTCCGCACGCCCGAGGGCCGCGCTCAGGCGGCCACCCAGCTCGGCATGGCCGGCATCGACGCCCTGGTCGCCATCGGCGGCGACGGCACCCTGGAGGGCGCCACGAACCTAGCCAGCGAGCACGGCATCAAGGTCGTCGGGTGCCCCGGCACCATCGACAACGACCTGTTCGGGACCGACGAGACCATCGGGTTCGACACCGCGCTCAACACCGCGCTCGACTCCATCGACAAGATCCGCGACACCGCCGACGCTCATGAGCGCCTGTTCCTGGTCGAGGTCATGGGCCGGGACACCGGGTTCATCGCGCTCGCGTGCGGCATCGGCGGCGGCGCCGAGCTGGTGCTGATCCCCGAGATGCTGACCGACGTGGGCGCGATCAAGGAGCGGATCCTGTCGCTGATGGTGTCGCAGTCGCGCTCCTCGATCGTCGTCGTGGCCGAGGGCGACGAGCTAGGCGGCGCCCACATGATCCGCCAGGCGCTGGCCGAGGACCCCGCCTTCGACCGCATCGACACGCGCGTGTCGGTGCTGGGCCACATCCAGCGCGGCGGCAGCCCGACCGCGCGCGACCGCGTCCTGGCGTCGCGGCTGGGGGCGGCGGCCGTCGAGGCGCTGATCGAGGGCCACGACGGCGTGATGGTGGGCGTGGTCAACAACGACCTCAAGCTGACGCCCATGCGGAATGTCTGGAGCCGCAAGAAGGAGATCGACTACGACCTGCTCCAGCTCACGGCGCTCCTCAGCTAGCCTCCTCCGCTATGCGTCTCGCCCTCTGCCTCGCCGCAGCCCTCACTATTGTCTCCGCACCGGCGCAAGGTCAAGCCTTACCGGACTCGAGCGCCACGCAGTTCGAGTGCGCGCCGCCACGCGTTGTGAAGGGTCCCAACATCTGGATCAACGGCGAGACCAAGTCGGCGTGGGTCCTCGACGGCCGGCTGGTGCGAGAGCCGGGGGAGCTCCCAGAAACACCCACGATCCGTCGGATCGACGCTCGCCAACCGGTAGAGTTGCCCGAGGCGGAGCGTCGTCGGCTTGAGTTGCTCGGGTTGGAGCCGGACGTAGAGATCCTGACCTACGTTTGCACCTCGCTGGAGTAGCCGCCGCCCTGCTGGCGACCACGGCCGCCAGCGCGGCGCGAGGAACCGGACGCGACGCCTGCTACCCCTCCGAGCCCGCCAGTCGGAGGCCGCGCTCGTAGGTGGCCTTGTAGGCGCGGATGGCGTTGAGAATCGACCTCGCCGTCTGCTCCTGCCCCGCGCGCGACGACAGCAGGCGGGCCTCGTCCGGGTTGGTCACGAAGCCGACCTCAATCAGCACGGCCGGCATCGAGGCGCCCCACAGGACGGCGAAGTTGTTCTGCTTCACGCCCCGGCTGCGGCGGCCCGAGGCCACGAACTCCCCCTCGATCAGCCGAGCCAGGTGCTGGCTCTCCTCCTGGTAGGCGCTCATCGCCAGCGAGGCCATGATGTCGCCGCCCTCGGTGTAGCTGTCGTAGTAGCTGGGGTCGCTCTCGAGCTGGATCACCGAGTTCTCCCGCTCCATGACCTCGCGCGCGCTGGCCGAACCACGGGGAGCGAGGAAGAACGTCTCCGTCCCGCTCGCCGACGCCGGCCCGGCGTTGCCGTGGACCGAGATGAACAGCTTGCCGCCCGACCGGTTGGCGATCCGCCCGCGCTCGCGCAGCTCGACGAAGGTGTCGTTGGACCGCGTGTAGACCACTCGGACGCCCAGCTCCCGCTCGATCATGGGGCCGAGCAGTTGGACGATGGCGAACCCCACGTCGCGGTCGGTCACGCCGTTCACGCCCACGCCGCCGGCGTCGTGGCCGCCGTGTCCAGCGTCGAGCACGATGGTGTCCAGCCGCCAGTTGTCCGAGACCGGGGGCGCCGCCGCGGCGACCGGCCCGGGCATCGGCCTGACCGGCCCGGGCGCCGTCGTCCGCGGCGTCGGCCTGACCGGCGCCGCGCGGACGGGCTGGCGGGGGACGCCGCCGCCCCACGCCATCGCGCGCGGCCGTGGCGCGGTCGAGAACGACAGCAGCAGGTCCGACGATTCTCGGTCGGGGTACGCCCGGACGTTGACCGACGGGTCCACGTCAAACCGGACCGTCACCTGGTCGCCGGTCGCGTCCAGCCGGTAGGAGCGGATGGGCATCCGGGCTTCGGAGCGCCGGATCGAGGGCGACAGCTCGGTCCGGTACAGCACCAGCTCCAGCGTCCCGCCGGTCTGGTCCACGCTGTAGGCGCGGACGCGGCCGGTCGTGTGGAACCGGGCCACCAAGACGTCGCCGCCCGGGCTCTGGTCGAACGAGATGCGCTCGATGGCCACCTGGGCCTCGGCGCGCGCGGGGGCGGCAAGCAGCAGCAGGCTCGCCGTGAGGAGGAGCAGTCGGAGCATGGGGGGTCGCGTCAGCGGGGGGTCTGAGCGTCTGGAAAAACCGTGCCAGCCGGGCCTGCCCGCTGGGACCACCGCACAAGCGCGACGGGATCCAACGGTGGGCAAGGCGGGAACGCGGTCGTCCCAGAAGCGGCCGGGGTACGCCGGCCGCTTCGGCCGCGAACCTACGCACGCCGGATCGCGCGCGCCAACCACCAAGCGAGCGACCGGCGCCTGCCGGGCGCTCTACCGGTCGCCGATTAGCTCGCGCAGGCGGCGGTCCACGATCTCCTCGTGGTGCGACTGGCGCTCGACCAGCGCCCGGCGTGCGCTGTCGAGTTGCTCGGTCGCGATCTCGATCTCCTGCGCCCGGATCTCGTGCTTGAGCGCGAGCAGGTCCGAGAGCAGGCCGCGGAGGTCGGCCACCAGCCCCCGGCGCGCCGGGCCCGGCTCGGTGGTGCGGATGCGGACGACGCGGCGCTCGACCTCGCGCTCCATCGTCATCTCGCGCCGCATCCGCTCGTAGAGGTCGCCGTTCTGGGCCGCCACGTCGCGGAGGTAGGCGGCCTCGACGATCGGCATCATCCGCTCCCGAGGCATCTCCGCGACCATCGCCTCCGGCTCGCTCATCACGTAGAGCCCGCGGTCGACCCGGGCCGACTCCGCCAGCGGCACCAGGCGCTCGCCTTCGAGCACGTAGACCTGGCCGTCGATCTCCAGGACGGGGACGATGGGGCCGCTGAACTCCATCGGTCCGATGCTCTGCCCCCCCAGGTCCATGCCTGTGGGCAGGGCGTCGGGCACCAACCGGCCGTCCAAATGCACCTGGCCGTCGACGATCTCGAACGTGTGAACGGTCTCGGTCTGGGCGGAGGGGGCGAGCGCGGCGGCGAGCGCGAAGGCCGCGGCGGCGAGGAGTCGGGTCATCGCTGGTCGTTCGTGTCAATCATGCGGGCGCGGCCGCGCGTAGCGCCGACGGCCTGGACGCCGGGCGTGCCGCTGGCGGACGCCGCCCGCGCGCCGAACGCCTCGGCCGGCTCGTCCCAGGCGAGGTCGTCGGTGTCGAGCTCTTGGAGCCGCAGCGACAGCGCGCGGACGTCGTCGCTGGCCTCCCACGTCGGCAGGGGCGCGGCGTCGGCGGCGAGCGCTGCGACGGGGGTTGCCGATGCGACCGTGGGCGTCGGCGGCGCAACGCGCGGCGTCGCCCGAGCGGGCGGCGGGGCGGGCGCGGACGGCCCGGAGCTCGGGCGCTCGACGGCCGGCGTGAACCCCCCGGCCGACTGGTTGGCGGCGAGCGCGGAGCTGAACGGCGTCGGCGCAGGCGCGGCGGGCGGAGGCGTCGCGGCCTCGGCGTCGCTCTCGGCCGGTGCCTGAGGCGCGGGCTCGGTCTGCTCGGCCACCGCCAGTGCGGCGGGGGCCTCGGGCGCTGCGGCCTCGCGCGGGAGCAGCGTCAGCGCGAACACGGCCGCCAGCGCCAGGGCGCCGGCGCTCGCCCACACGCCCACGGGGCGGCGACGGACCGGCGCGGCGGCGCGGTCGCGAGCCGGCGCGGCGGGTCGGCCAGGGCGAGTCGCGGGCACCGGCGGCACGGCGGCGGCGGCCATCACGGCGTCCATCGCCGCGGCGGAGGGCGCGTAGCGGGGGAGCCGGTCGAGCGCCTGGAAGGACTGCGCTAGGACGGCCTCTTCAACAGGCGAATCGGCCGTGATCGACTCCTCTTGAGCCTGCGCCTCCGCGGCGCGAGCCAGGACGGCGTCCACGACCGACTGAGACGGCCGGGCCTGGGGCCGCGACCTCAGCGAGCGCTCGACGGCGTCGCGCGACTGGCGGAGCACGTCGGACTCGACGGCGGCTCGGGTCCCGGCGGCGGGGGCCGGCGCGTCCTCGTAGACGTGGCGGACAGCGGCGAGCGAGCCAACCGCCTGGGCAGCACGCGCTTCGATCGCGGCCACTACGGAGTCGGAGGGCGACGGGCGGGGCAGCCGGTCGAGCGCGTCCAGGACGGGCGCCAGCGCGGCGGCTTGAGCGTCGGACTCGAAGGCTAGGACGTCGCGCGGCTCGGCGGCACGCGCCAGGACGGCGTCGAGCACGTCGGCGGGCGGGGCCAGCGGCGGCTGGGCATCGAGGGCGTCGCGCAGCGCGCGCAGCCCCTCGTGCTCTGGGGTCTCCGGCCCGGAGGCGGGCTCCAGGCCGTAGACCTGGCGGAGCGGAGTGAGAGCGTCGGACATCGGACAGGTGGGATGCGTAGCGAACGGGGCGGCTGGCGAACTCGTGTGTGAAGAGGGATCGGTCAGGCGACCGACTCGTCCCGGCTCGGCGCGCCCGGCAGGTCGGCGTCGACCTCGGCGAACCACTCGGGGTCCAGGATCTTGCGGAGGTTGATGAGCGCGTAGCGCATCCGGCCGAGGGCGGTGTTGATGGAGACGTCGGTGAGCTCGGCGATCTCGCGGAAGGTGAGCTCCGACTGGTGGCGCATGAGCACCACCTCCCGCTGCTCGGGCGGGAGCTGCTCGATGGCGGCCTCCACCTCCTGCCAGAGATCGGCCCGGTTGAGGAGCGACGACGCGTCGGGCGCCTCGTCCGGGAGACGGTCCCAGAACGACGTCCCCTCGTCCTCATTGCTGAACTTGTCGACGTCGGAGAACTTCTTCCGCGCGCGGAGCCAGTCGAGCGCCGCGTTGCGGGCGATCCGCATGGTCCAGGCCAGCCACCGGCCCTGGCTCTCGTACGCACCCCGGCGGCGGTGCATGGCCTGGATGGCCCGGAACATGGACTCCTGGAACAGGTCGTTCGCGACCTCGCGGTCGCGCACCATCCCGACGAGGTAGCCGTAGATCCGCTCCTTGTGGCGGGCCAGGAGCTGGGAGAACGCGCGTTGGTCGCCGTCGTCGAGGTAGGCCGTGACGAGCTCGGCGTCTGTGGGGGGCGGCATGGCGGTCAGGCGGAGGGGCGGTCGGCGGGCGCCGACAAGATGGGGTCGCTCTCACGCGCCGCGGCCGTTGCGGCTCCCCCCGTGTGGGAATCGGGCGTGACGAGCACGCCGTACTTGCCGAGCGTAGAACGCCGGCTGGGGCGAGGTCGCGCGCAGCCGCTTCCACGCCTGGCGGACCGGCCGGCCGGGCTCGACGTCGTCCAGGACCACGACGGCCCCGGGCGCCAGCGCCGGGCGGAGGATGCCGAGGTAGTCCAGCGCCGCCTGGGCGTGGTGGTGCCCGTCGACGAACACCAGGTCGAACGTCTCGCCGCTGACGACGTCAGGCAGCGTCTCGACGAACGGGCCCGATCACCGACCTCGACCCGTCCGCCCTCCCCCACGGGTGCCCGAGCCGGTCCAGCGCCTCGCCGGCGAGCGCCGCTAGCGCGGGTGCGCCCTCCAGCGTCACCAGCCGGCCGGCGGGCCGCCCTCGGCCTCGGTCAGCGCCAGCGCGCCGGCCAGGTGCGCCGAGCCGACGCCCAGGTTGGTGCCCAGCTCCAGCACGCGCCGGGGCCGGAGCCCGCGCGTGAGTCCGAACAGGAACCGCCCCCAGGCCGGGCCGGTCGCCGCGCGGCGGTAGATCTCGGAGACGCGCCGCTGCGGGCGGGCGCGCCCCGCCGCGTGTGCCGGCGCCGTAGTCCACCACCTCGACCGTCTCGCTAGAGCCCTGGAGCCGCTGGCGGAAGGCGTCGATGGCGGCCTCGACCTCGCGCTCGGCGGGCGCCAGCCGGAGCGCGGCGGCGCGGCGGAGCGCGGTCCCGTGCCGCCCCGGCAGCCCGGGCTGCGCCATCCGGAAGGCGCTCAGCGTGGCGCGCAGGGGGAGAACGGTGAGGGCGTGGGACACGGGGCGCGGGGAGGCCCGGGCAAGCTACTGTCGGCCTCGGCACCGGCGGGGTCCCGTTCCTGACGCCCAGCCCGACAGGCTCCCCCCGTTTGTTCAAGGATCGCTTCGCTCAGCCCTCGAACAAACTGTCTCCCTCACTCGTGAGGGGGACAGCTAATCGCCCCTGAGCTTGCGATGGGCGCATTAGCGGGGGGAGCGTCCCGCCGGCACGCCCCCCCCCGCCCCGACTGGCGACCGCCGCCGCCAGCGGCTAGCACACCAGGTCCAGCGCTTGGGACAGCTTCTGGACGGGCACCAGCTTCAGCCCCTTGGGTGCGCGGAGCCCCTTCATGTTCGCCTTCGGGATCATCGCGCTCTCGAACCCGAGCTGCTGGATCTCCGCCAGCCGGGCCTCGATGCGGCTCACCGCGCGGATCTCGCCGCCCAACCCCACCTCGCCCACGACGGCCGTGCCGGAGTCGAGCGGGACGTCGCGCAGGCTCGACGCGCACGCCAGCGCGACGGACAGGTCGACGGCCGGCTCGTCCAGCCGGACGCCGCCGGCCACGTTCATGAAGACGTCGTTCTGCGAGAACCGCAGCCCCTCGCGCTTCTCCAGCACCGCCAGCAGCACCTGCAACCGGCGCCCGTCGAACCCCGTCGCCGTCCGCTGGGGCGTGCCGTAGCTGGAGGTCGTGACCAGCGCCTGGACCTCGACCAAGAGCGGCCGCGTGCCCTCTAGGGCGCACACGACGGCGGCGCCCGACGTGCCGAACTGGCGCTCCGACAGGAACAGCGCGCTGGGGTTGCCGACCTCTTTCAATCCCTCCTCGCGCATCTCGAACACGCCCAGCTCGTTGGCCGCGCCGAACCGGTTCTTGACCGCGCGCAAGATGCGGTAGGCGTGGTGCCGGTCGCCCTCGAAGTGGAGCACCGTGTCGACCATGTGCTCCAGGACGCGCGGGCCGGCGATCGAGCCCTGCTTGGTGACGTGGCCGATCAGGAACGTGGTCGTCGGCAGCGTCTTGGTCACGTCCAGCAGCGCCGCCGTCGACTCGCGGACCTGAGCGACCGAGCCCGGCGCCGAGGTCAGGTCGGGGCGGTAGACGGTCTGGATCGAGTCCACGACCATCAGGTCGGGCTGCAGGTCGTAGGCCGCGGCGAGGATGGACTCGACGTTGGTCTCGGGGAAGAGGTAGAGCGAGTCGGGGTCGATGCCCATCCGCTGCGCCCTCAGCTTGACCTGCTGCGCGCTCTCCTCGCCGGTGACGTAGAGCAGCGTGTTGCTCTCGCCGTCCGAGCCGGTGAGCCCCCGCCCCAGCTCCGTCATCAGCGTGGACTTCCCGATGCCGGGGTCGCCGGCCACCAGCGTGAGACTGCCCACCATGGCCCCGCCGCCCAACACGCGGTCGAACTCCTTGAGGCCGGTCGGGATGCGGTGCCGCTTCTGGATGGTGACGTCGCTGAGGCGCTGCGGCCGCACGCCCGACGTGTACGCCCCGGCCATCCGGGGCGCGCTGCCGCCGCCGCCGTCCCCGCTGGCGGCGGCCCTCGCCCCGCGCATGACGGGCGCCTTGACCTTGGTCGGCACGGCCTCCTCGACGAGCGTGTTCCACTCCCGGCAGCCGGCGCACTGGCCCGACCACCGGGCCGAGGTGTGGCCGCACTCTTGGCAGACGTATTGGGTTTTGGCTTTGGCCATGTCAGAAACGGAGGGCGTAAGGAGAACCGCCAGCCCGGCGTCGGGCGCGGGGCGCGGTCGGTAGCTTGCCCAAGGTCGCGCACGCGGCTGCCACTCGCCTGTCACATGGAGACCACGCCCGACATCGACCCCGGTTTTGGCGCCCGCATCCGCGCCGGGTTCGCGCCGCTGTGGGAGGTCCCGGCCGGGCTGCTCCAGGGGTTCGGGGCGTACTGGCTGCTGCTGGCCTCGGCGTTCAACCTGCCGCGCGACTTGAGCCCCCGGCTCTACGCGCGCAACCTGGCCGACCAGATGGTCCAGGTGGGCATCGACTCCATCCCCATCGTGTCGCTGGCGACGGCGTTCACCGGGGGCGTGGTCGTGGTCCAGGCGATCTACCAGCTCGAGAACCCGTTGCTGCCCGTCACCATCGTGGGCACGTTCGCCGAGCAGTCGATCCTGCTAGAGCTGGGCACGCTCGTGACCGCGTTCGTGCTGTGCGGCCGCGTGGGCGCGCGGATCGCCGCCGAGCTCGGGACCATGCGCGTCAAGGAGCAGATCGACGCGCTGGAGGCCATGGGGCTCAACAGCCGGAGCTACCTCGTCGTGCCTCGGGTGCTGGCGGGCGTCCTGATGTTCCCCGTCCTGTACGTCGTCGCGGCGTCGGTCGGGATGCTGGTGGGCGGCGTCGTGGCCGAGGCCAGCGGGGTGCTGACGATCCAGACGTACTGGGAGGGGGCGCGGCTCTTCTTCCGCCCCTACGACGTGTTTTTTGGATTGGTGAAGTCGCTGGTGTTCGGCTTCGTCATCACGTCCATCGCCTGCTACACCGGCTACAAGGCCAAGGGCGGGGCCGAGGGCGTGGGCCAGGCCACGACGCGCGCGGCGGTCCTGGGCTGCGTCTGGGTGCTGTTCACCGACTACCTGTGCGCCGCCATCCTGCTATGAGGTTCTGGGTTCTCCGTTCAGGGTTCGAAGGGGCGCTACGGGAGCGGCGGACCGAAACCGTGCTGCCTCGGAACGCCCCGAACGCTCGGCGCCCACGACGGTCGCCGAGTTCGCGCGAGGCCGGAACCCGGACCAGCCCGGAACCTCACGTGATCCAAGTCCGTAACCTGTCCAAGTCGTTCGGCGGCGTCCCGGTGCTCCGGGGCGTCGACCTCGACGTGCCGGAGGGCGAGGTGACGTGCGTCATCGGGCGCTCGGGCTCGGGCAAGAGCGTGCTCATGCGCCACGTCATCGGGCTGCTGGAGCCGGACCAAGGCCGCGTCGTGGTGGACGGCGCGCCGCTCGACGAGCTGACCTACGCCGAGCTCCGCCAGGTGCGGCGCAAGTTCGGGGTCCTGTTCCAGGGCGGCGCCCTGTTCGACTCCATGACGGCGCAGGAGAACGTCGAATTCCCGCTCCGCACGTTCACCGACCTCACCCGCGCCCAAGTCCGCCAGCGGGCCCAGGAGTGCCTGGCGCTGGTGGAGCTCCCGCAGGCGGGGTCGCAGAAGCCGGCCGAGCTGTCGGGCGGGCAGCAGAAGCGCGTCGCGCTGGCCCGCGCCATCGCCATCGAGCCCAAGTACATCCTCTACGACGAGCCGACCTCGGGCCTGGACCCCGAGACCTCGAACACCATCGACGAGCTGATCCACCGGCTGGGCTCCACGATGGGCACGACGTCGGTCGTGGTCACCCACGACATGCACTCCGTGCTCTCCATCGCCGACCGCATCGCGTTCGTCCACGACGGCCGGATCCCCTGGACCGGGACCGTCGACGACTTGCACCGGGCGACGGACCCCACGCTGCTCTCGTTCGTCCGCGCCAACGAGTACAAGATCGGGACGCCGTCCCAGACCGCCTAGCGAGCAGAGCGCGGGGCCGCGCCGCGCCCCACGACCCACACCCCTATGACCAACGAGATCAAGGTCGCCCTGGCCGTCCTGCTGTCGGCCGTCGCCATCTTCCTCGGCGTCCGCTTCCTCTCCGGGCAGCCGCTGTTCGGGGCGGGCTACGAGGTCGTCGCGGTCTTCGACGACGCCCAGGGCCTGACCGCGGGCGCCATCGTGCGGCTCAGCGGCGTCCGCGTGGGCGAGGTGTCGTCGGTCGCGCTGGCGGACAACGCGCGCCACGTCGTCGTGACGATGGCCATCGACCGCGACGTCGAGATCCCGCGCGGCTCCATCGTCCAGACGTCGGGGCTGTCGGCGCTGGGCGAGGTCAACGTCGAGATCACGCCGCCGCTCGGCGCGGGCGCGGGCCGGCCCCTGGCCGCTGGCGACACGTTGCAGGCCTCGACCACGCCCGACATTTTCGACTTGATCGCCGGCGAGTCGAACTCCATCACGGCCCGCGCCGACACCGCGCTCATCGGGGCCGTGAACACGTTCACGACGCTCGACCGCATCCTGACCAACTCCGGCGGCGACATCGAGGGCGTCCTGGCCCAGCTTCGGTTCTTGACCCAGGCCACGACGACGCTGGTGACCCAGGAGCAGGGCCGGATCGACCGGACGCTGGCGTCGCTGGAGGCCGCCGCCGCCAACGCCTCGTCGGTCTCCGACCGCGTCGGCCGCGACGTCACCGACCTGTCGGTCGTGGTGGGCAACGACGTCGTCGCGACCTCGGGCACCGTCCGCAACCTGGCCGAGGTCAACGCCGACTCCATCACGGCGGCGGTCAACAACCTGTCCTCCGCGCTTCGCCGCGCCGACGCCCAGTTGGTGGCGCTGGAGGGCCTGACGCGGAACCTGGCCGCGCTCTCGGCCAACCTCAACGGCCTGACCACCGACCTCGACTCCACGCTGACCTCGCCCAACGGCACGCTGGGCCTCTTGCTCACCGACCCCTCGCTCTACGAGAACGCCAACGCGGCCGCGGCGGCGCTCCAGCAGATCCTGCAGGACCTCCAGGCCGACCCGGGCCGCTACCTCCGCGAGCTGGACGTGTCTCCAAGCGTGTTCTAGACCGCGCTCGACTGGTGGGCCGACTCCGCCAGCCGGACGGGCACCGACTGGCGGGCCGACACCACCAGTCGGACGAGGTCGGAAACGCCGCGGCCGCACACGGACGGTGCCGGTGTGGGCACCAGGCCGCGCGGCGGACGCAGCGAGGCTGAGACTGGCGGGGCCTGCCGAGCGGGGCGTCTCGGTCTGAGCCAGCCGGCCTTCTTGCGCACGTGGCGTCGCGGCGTCCGCCACCCGCCCGGAGGCCGAGGTAACCTCTGGCACCCCACCCCGCCTGCGTGATGCGCTTCCTCGCCGCCCTCCTCGTCGCCACCGCCGCCAGCGCCCAGAGCCCGCCGCCGCTCGGTCTGATGGACGTGTTCGAGATCGAGTACGCCTCCGACCCCCAGATCGCGCCCGACGGCGAGACCGTCGTCTACCGCCGCAACCGGTTGGACATCCAGACCGACCGCGTGCGCGGCGACCTGTGGATGGTGAACGCCGACGGCAGCGGCCACCAGCCCTTGGTGACCGGCGTCGACGCCAGCGGGGCGCGGTGGTCGCCCGACGGGACGCGGCTGGCCTACGTCGCCCGCGACGCCGACGACGACGACCGGCGGCACCTGATGGTCCGCTACCTCGACACCGGCGCGACCGTGCCCGTAGCCCGACTGGCGTCGGCGCCCGGCGGCGTCGCGTGGGCGCCCGACGGCACGAGGCTGGCGTTCACGCGCTTCGTCGACGGCGAGCGCACGCCGCTGGCGAGCTTGCCCGGGCCGCCAGCCGGCGCCAGCTGGGCTCAAGCGCCGATCGAGGTCGAGGCCGTCAGCTGGCGCAGCGACGGCTCGGGCTACGTCCGGCCCGGCGCGCGGCAGCTGTTCGTGGTCTCGGCCGAGGGCGGCACGCCACAAGCCGTCACCGACGGCCCGTACGACGTCGACGGGACGCCCGCGTGGACGCCCGACGGCGCGGCCCTCGTGGTCTCGTCGGACCGGCGCGACGGCGCCGAGCGCGACCCGGGCGACTCGGAGCTGTGGCGCGTCGACGTCGCCAGCGGACGGATGATGGCCCTGACGACGCGGCGCGGCGCCGACCGCAGCCCCGCCATCGGGCCGGACGGCACGTTGGCCTACCTCGGCAGCGACGACCGCCGGCTGGGCTACCAGCTCACCAACCTGTACGTGCGTGACGGCGAGGACCACCACGCGCCTGGTGCCGACGCTCGACCGAGACATCCAGGACCCGACCTGGGCCGGCGACCGGTTGGTGGCGATGTACGACGACGGCGGCACGACGCGACTGGCGGTCGTGACAGACCGGGGCGAGCGGCGTGTGATCGCGTCCGACCTGGGCGGGCAGTCGATCGGGCGGCCCTACCCCGGCGGCTCGTTCTCCGTCGGCGGCGGCCGAGCGGCGTTCACGCTGACGAGCGGCGCGCACCCGGCCGACGTCGCCGTCGTCTCGCTCGACGGCGGCGCGGTCCGGCGCCTGACCGACCTCAACGGCGACCTGTTCTGGGCAGCGGTCGCTGGGTACCGTCGAGGAGTTCACCTACACGTCGTCGGCCGACGGGAGCGAGATCGAGGGCTGGATCGTGACGCCTCCGGGCTTCGACGCCAGCCGCCAGTACCCGCTCATTCTGGAAATCCACGGCGGCCCGTTCGCCAACTACGGCCCGCGCTTCTCCCTCGAGGTCCAGCTGATGGCGGCGGCGGGCTACGTCGTGCTCTACACCAACCCGCGCGGCTCGACGAGCTACGGCGAGGACTTCGGCAACCTGATCCACCATGCCTACCCGAGCCAGGACTACGACGACCTGATGAGCGGCGTCGACGCCGTCGTCGCGCGCGGGTCCATCGACCCGGACCGCCTCTACGTGACGGGCGGCTCGGGCGGCGGCGTGCTCACGGCCTGGATCGTCGGCCACACCGACCGCTTCGCGGCGGCGGTCGTCGCCAAGCCCGTCATCAACTGGACGAGCTGGATCGGGACGGCCGACTCGTACACCTTCGGCGCCAAGTACTGGTTCGACAAGCTGCCCTGGGAGGACCCCGAGGGCTACTGGGCGCGCTCCCCGCTGGCCTACGTCGGCAACGTGACGACGCCGACGATGCTGCTCACCGGCGAGGACGACACGCGGACGCCGATGTCGGAGTCGGAGCAGTTCTACCAAGCGCTCCAGCTCGAAGAGGTCCCGACGGCGCTGATCCGCATCCCGGGCGCCAGCCACGGCATCGCGTCGCGTCCATCGGGCCTGATGCGCAAGGTGGGCTACATCCTGGCCTGGTTCGGAGCGCTACGGCGGCCCGGAGCTGGCGGCGCAGGCCGGGGAGTAGGAGAGAGAAGATGACATCCCTCCTCACCCAGTCCCGACCACCCGGCGCCCCCTCTTTCACCTCCCCCTCTACTCGTGCCCTCCTACCCCGACGCCCTGGCCCTTTTCCACGACTGGACGCTTGGCGAGAGCCTGCGTCGGCACGGCGTCGCGGTCGAGGCCGCCATGGCCGAGCTCGCCCGCCAGCGCGGCGCCGACGTCGAGGCGTGGCGGATCGCCGGCCTGCTCCACGACCTCGACTACGAGCGGCACCCGACGCCGGAGGAGCACCCGGCGATTGGCGTCGCGGAGCTGGAGCGGCTGGGGTACCCCGACGAGATCCGGACGGCGATCCTGGGCCACGCGCCGTACACCGGCGTCGCGCGCGAGAGCGAGATGGCCCGGGCGCTGTTCGCCGTCGACGAGCTGGCGGGCTTCGTGACCGCCGTCGCCCGCGTCCGCCCGGGCGGGATGGATGGCCTGACGCCGCGCTCGGTGAAGAAGAAGCTCAAGGACAAGCGGTTCGCCGCCGCCGTCAGCCGCGACGACATCCGCCAGGGCGCCGATGAACTGGGCGTCGAGCTAGACGAGCTGATCCAGATCGTGATCGACGGGATGGCGCGTGAAGCCTCGCGGCTCCATCTGGCGTAGGAGGCGCACGCCCCTCCCCTCTCGATGTCCGACGACCGCGCCTCCGGCCCCCGCAAATACGTCCCCGTCCCCGGCGTCGTGGACCTGGACGGCATCGAGGACGCCCCCGACGCTCCCCACCCGGACCCACCCGACCTGGAGCACGCCGCCCCGCCCCCACTCGACCCGCCCCCGCTGGCGGACGCCGCCAGCGCGACGGAGACTGCCGTGGAGGCCGAAGAGCCGGAAGCCGTCGGACTTCCCAACGATGCAGTCGAAGTAGTAGAAGAACCGAACGTTGACCCCGCCCCGGCGGACGCCGTGGAGCCCGAGCCCGCCCGCACGGCGCTGGTGCCGGCGCCGGTGATGGAGTCGGCGCGGGAGGCGTCGCGGGGGCGGGGGCGCGAGCTGGTCCAGCTGGTCATCCGCTACGTCAAGGCCCACGTCCCGGAGACGCCGCGCCGCGACGCGGCGCCGGACACCGGGCCGCCCCGGATGGTGGGGCGCATCGGCCAGCTGATCCCCTACTTGCGCGTGATCCCCTGGCTGCTGGGGGTGGTGTTCGTCGCCAGCTTTTTCCTGATGGACGTCGAGATGGCGCTGTTCGGCCGGGACTCCACGCTGGGCGACCTGCTCCAGGTGCTGGCCGTGAGCGGGCTCATCGGGTTCGGGACGAACTGGCTGGCCATCACGATGCTGTTCCAACCACGCCAGAAGCGCGCCATCATCCCCCAGGGGCTGATCCCGGCCCAGCGCGAGCGCGTGATCTACCAGCTGTCCAACGCCATCAGCCGCGAGCTCATCAACGCCGACATCATCAAGCAGAAGATCCAGGAGTCGGGCGTGATCGGGCGCTACCGCGACCTGGCCGTGGGCGTGATCCGGGGGACGGTCGAGGACCCCGGCTTCCGGACCGAGCTCAAGGACCTGGCGTCGGACTACGCCCGCGAGGTGCTGGGCTCCGAAGCCATCCGCCGCGAGGTGGCCCAACTGGCGGTCCAGAAGGTCGAGGAGCAGGCCGGCCAAGGCCTGGGCGGCGTCGCGCTGCGGCTCTACCGGACGTTCGCCGAGGACGACTTCCAGCGCCGGCTCGACCGCGCGCTCGACGAGCTGCCGTCGGCCGTCGCGCCGCTCTTGGACCGGATCGACGCGGCGCTCGACGCGGTCCCGGCCAAGGTCGAGGCCCGGGCGGACGAGATCGAGGAGGCGGCCACCCGGGCCGTCCTGTCGTTCGTCGAGAGCTTCGACATCAAGGCCATGATCCAGGAGAAGGCGCGGGGCTTCGACGAGGCCCAGCTCGAGAACCTGCTGAAGTCCACGTCCAACGAGCAGCTGAACTACATCAAGTACCTCGGCGCGATCCTGGGCGTCTTCGGCGGGTTCGTGATCTGGCAGCCCGTCGGCGCGCTGGCGCTGTTCGTGGGCGTCGGCCTAGCGCTGTGGGCCGCCGACGAGGCCCTCGTCCGCGCTCGCCGGCCGCGCGCCTGACCTCCTCGTCTGGCCAGCGCCGGCGCCCTACTCTCTTTTCCCCCTCTGCCATGCGCGCGCTCCTCCTCTTCGCTGTTCTCGCCGTCGCTGCCTCCGCGCAGAGCCCCGAGGTCGCCGAGATTGACCGCAAGATCGAGACGCTGGACCGGGAGATCGCCGTTCTGGACGACGAGATCCGCGGCGTCCAGTCCGAGGTCGAGCGCTACGGCTCCCGCTCCCGGTCGCTCTCCGAGCGGAGGCGCCAGTACCAGGACCGGGTCGCCGACTACCGTGGCCGGGGCCACGCCTTGCAGGGCCGCGCCGCCGAGGTCCGCGACACCTACGACGACCTGGCGCGCCACGGCGGCTCCGACGCCGACTTCCGCGCCTACGACGACGCCCGCTACGAGCTGGAGGTGGAGGCGGAGCGGCTCCAGGACGAAGCCGTAGACCTCCAACGGCTGGCCGACGAGATCAGCCAGTCCGGCCGCGACTCCGCTGACCGCGTGGACCGGGTCGCCGAGCGGGGCCGGGCGGCGAACCGGCGGCGCTCGGCGCTGCGCCGCGAGCGCGAGGGGCTGAGGCTGCGCCGCGACCGACTGGCGGCGCGGGACGGCGCGGCGGACGGCGGACGCGACTGACCGGCCCCCCCATCGCGTGCTCGCCAGCGACGGCCGCCAGTGCCGCGCGCGTCAACGGGTGAACAAGCCCGAGAGCCAGGTGAACGCCACGATCCCGAGCACGTAGGCTCCCCCCAGCGTGTCGGCTGAGCCGTGCTGACCGGCCAGCATCGAGAAGGCGGCGCCGGCGCCGACGATGGCGAGCCCAGCCGTGTACAGGGCCGCGATCCGCCGGCGGTCCGCCGGCTTGTTGAACGTCCCGCCGACCGGCAGCGACAGCGCGAACAAGCCCACGCCGATCACGGTGAGGTCGGGCTGACCCGCCACGGCCCCGCCGACCCCGAGCGCCAGTCCGCCGAGCACGCAGACCCCCATCAGCACCGCGCCGAGCCGCTCGTCGCGCGACAGCACCAGCCGGCCGAAGGGGTCCAGGAACAGGACCAGGTTGAAGAAGGAGTCGCCGGCCCACGTCAGGATCACCAGCGGCAAGTAGACCAGCATCGCGCCCGGGATGATCTGGGCGGCGAGGTACCCGCCGATGATGACGCCCCAACGCTGGCCGCTCGACAGCCGGCTCATCCATAGGAAGTAAGCCAGCAAACCCCGGTAGACCGGGTTGCGCGCCTTCATCGCCTCGACGATGCCCGACCGCGCCCAGTCGTTGTCGGGCTCCAGCCGCAGCGCCTCGCGGAACGACTCCATCGCCAAGCGCGGCTGGTTCTGGTGGAGCAGCGTCCACCCGCGATTCGCGTGCGTGACGGCGCTCTCCGGGTCGCGCGACAGCACGCCCTCGACGGCCGCCGCGGCCTCTTCGCGCCGCCCCAGCTTGACAAGTGCGAGCGCTCGCAGGTTGGCGGCGCTGGTGTGCTCCGGGTACAGCGCCAACGCCTCCTCCGTCATCGCTAGAGCCTCCTCGCGGCGGCCTCGTTGGAGCAGCGCCGACGCCAGGGTCACGCGCGCGTTCACGTCTAGCGGGTTGAGCCGCAGCGCCTCGCGCGATGCCGCCTCGGCGTCCTTGGTCTTCCCCAAGTCCAGCAGCGCGACCGCGCGGGCGTAGTGCCCCAGGCCAACGTCCGGCGCCAGCCCGATGGCTTGCTCGGCCTCGGGCAGCGCGTCCTTGGGCCGGTCGAGGTCGGTCAGGGCGAGCGCCAGGAAGGCGTGCAAATCGGGGTCGTCGGGGTCTTGGCCCAGGGCGCGTCGCAGCTCGGGCTCGGCCAGGTCGGCGCGGCCCTGCTGCATCAGCTGGATGGCGTAGCGGGCGGCGCTCATCGGCGGAGGTCGAGGTACTGGAGCACATCGTCGTACAGCCCGCTCTCGTTGGCGTAGAGCGCGTGGTTGCGGGCGGTCGAGAACCAGTCGGTGGTCGTGGGCCGCCGCCGCTTGGCCGCCGCCAGCAGCGTCTTGGTGGTGATGGGCGCGGGCGTGCCGGTCTTGAGCGCTTGGTCCAGGCACGCGTCGACGGCGGTCTCGACGACCGCG
Source organism: Rubricoccaceae bacterium (assembly GCA_963789285.1). Classification (GTDB taxonomy): domain Bacteria; phylum Bacteroidota; class Rhodothermia; order Rhodothermales; family Rubricoccaceae; genus Rubrivirga. The sequence goes on along the minus strand of CAWBJZ010000001.1, from coordinate 106,905 downwards.
CGGAGGTCGGCGCCGGAGAACTGGTCGGTCTTCTTGGCGACGGCGTCGAGGTCGAGCTTGGCGGTGGGGCGGTCGCGGAGCAGGAGCGCCAGGATCTCGGCCCGGGCGGACCGGTCGGGCGGGGGCACGAACACGATCTCGTCGAACCGGCCCGGCCGTCGGAACGCGGAGTCGAGGTGCCACGGCGCGTTCGTCGCCGCCAACACCAAGACCCCGTCGTTGTCCGACCCGACGCCGTCGAGCTCCGACAGGAACTGGTTGATGACGTGGCGCCCGCCCGACTGGCGCAGGTCGGAGCGGCTGGCGCCGAGCGCGTCGACCTCGTCGAAGAACAGGACGCAGGGGGCGAGGTCGCGCGCGGTCTCGAACACGCCGTGCAGCCGCTTCTCGGACTCCCCGATCCACATGTCGAGCACGTCGTGCAGCCCGATGGACAGGAACCCGGCGTCGATCTCGCCGGCCGTCGCGCGCGCCAGGTGCGTCTTGCCGCAGCCGGGCGGGCCGTAGAGCAGCAGCCCCCCGCCGGCGCGCTTGCCGTAGGCCGCGTAGAGCTCGGGCTTCTGCATGGGGTAGATCAGCTTGCGCCGGATCTCCTCTTTCAACGCCTCCATCCCGCCGACGTCGTCGAACGTGACCTCGGGCCGCTCGGCGTCGGGCGCGGCGTCGGCTTGGTCCGGCTGTCGAGCGCCGCGTAGGCGTCCGCCGACCTCGAAAGCGGGGCCGTCGTCGGCGTCGTCCGGCTCGCGGGACAGACCGAGGGACGCGGCGAAGGCGGGGTCGGCGAGCGCGTCGTCCTCGGAGACGGCCTGGCGGTAGCGCCGGCCAGCGGCGTTGGCGTCGCCCTCGGCGGCGAGCGCTCGGGCCCACACCAGCAGCGCGCGTGCGGGGCGGGCGGGCTGCTCGGCCAGGGCCTCCAGCGTGACGGCGGCCTCGGCGGTCTTGCCGCCGGCCAGGAACGCCTCGGCCAGCCCGACCGCCAGCTCGGCGTCCCTCGGTGCGAGCGCGAGCGCGCGGCGGTACTCGGCCTCGGCCTCGCCGGCCTGCCCGTCGGCGAGCAGCTGGCGCGCCAGCATCGTGCGAAGCGGGACGTTGTCGGGCGAGACGCGGAGCGCCTGGCGGAGGCCGTCGAGGTCGGACATCGTGCGGGGGTCGGGGGCGGGAAGATCGCCAACGGCGCGGCGGTTGGATCCGTTCGTTCCCGTCGCGCCGCGCTGGCGGACGGCCTCCGCCAGTGGGGCGGGCGCGGTGGCTCACGTGTAAGGACACCGTGCATGGCGTCCAATGCGGACCGCGACGGGCCGGGGGGTTCGCGCCCGGCGGTTGGGGGCCGTGCTTGGCTGGCGGACACAATGAATGGTGTCCCTACGGGATCGAGCGTTGTGAGGCGGCAGAGTGCCGGCGCGGCGGCGGACGAACGAGACCCACCGAAGGGGCGTGCCGGTGGCATGCCCTCGCCGCAGCCAGGCTAGGCATCACGCCCGCGCTTCGGTCGGGCCACGCGTCGCTACAGCGCCTCGACCTCGGCCGCCAACGTCTCCCAACGCTTGTAGAGCCCCTTGAGCTCGCTCTGGACCGACGCCACCTCGTCCATGGTCGCCTGGAACTCTTTGGGCTTGGCGTAGAGGTCGGGGTCGGCCATCTTGGCCTCGAGCACCTCCTTCCGCGCCTCCTTCTCCTCGACGGTCTGCTCCAGCAGCTCCAGCGCGCGGCCGGCCAGCTCCGGGCCGAGCGTCTTGGCCGGTGGCACGTCGCCGTCCTTCATCATGCGGTAGAGCGCGTTGCGGGCCTCGGCCTCGCGGCGCTTTTCGTCCTTGGACTTTTTCCCGCCCGACGACTTCTTCGGCGCTGGGGCGGCCTTGGTCGGCGGGGCCGGGGCGGACTGGCCACGCCCCGCCGCCCCGTCGCCGCGCGCCGCCAGCTGGGCCTGCGTCCCGTGCTCGCGCTGCCACTGGGCCTCGGTGTAGGTCCCGTCGTACTTCTTGACGCCGCCGTCCTCGACGTACCAGATGGCCTCGGCGACCTCGTCGATGAACGCGCGGTCGTGGCTCACGAGCACGAACGTGCCGGCGTACTGGCGGAGCGCCTCGGCGAGGACGTTCTTGGAGACGATGTCGAGGTGGTTGGTGGGCTCGTCCAGGACCAAGACGTTGGCCGGCGAGAGCAGCGTGCGCGCGAGGGCCAACCGGGAGCGCTCGCCGCCGCTCAGCACCGAGACGCTCTTGTCGGAGTCCTCGCCCGAGAACAGGAAGGCGCCCAGGATGCTGCGGAGCTCGGTCTCGGAGTGCCCCCGCGAGCGCTCGCGGAGCGACTGCAAGACGGTGTGGGACGGCTCCAGCGCCTCGGCCTGGTGCTGGGCGAAGTGGGCCATCTTGGCCCGCGTGTCCTCCTTGCGGTCGCCCTCGAAGGTTTCCTCGCCCAACAGCATCCGCGCCAACGTGGACTTGCCGGCGCCGTTCTTGCCCACGAGCGCCACCTTGTCGCCGCGCTCGAGCGCGATCGGCCCGGCGTCGTCGAACACCTTGGTCGTGCCGCCCTCGGGCGCGGGGTACGCCTTCGAGAACCGGGACAGCTCGATCGCCTGGCGGCCCGAGGCGGGCGGGTCGGGGAAGCGGAACTGCATCGAGGCGGCGAGGGGCGGCGGCGGGGGGATCCGCTCCATCCGCTCCAGCGCCTTGATCCGGCTCTGGGCCTGCTTGGCCTTGGTCGCCTTGGCGCGGAACCGGGCGATAAACCGCTCGGCCTCGGCGATCTCCTTCTGCTGGTTGTCGTAGCGCTGCTGCCAGTGCAACCGCCGTTCTACACGCGCCTCTAAATACGTCTCGTAGTTGCCCGGGTACGAGTCGATCTGGCCGCGCACCAAGTCGGCCGTCGACGTCGTCATCCGGTCCAAGAAGTAGCGGTCGTGGCTCACGAGCACCACGGCGCCGGGGTAGGTCGTGAGGTACTGCTCGAGCCAGTCGATGGACTCGATGTCGAGGTGGTTCGTCGGCTCGTCCAGGAGCAGCACTTCGGGCGTGCCCAGGAGCAGCCGGGCCAGCGCCACGCGCATCCGCCAGCCGCCCGAGAACGTGCTCAGCGGGCGCCGCATCTCGTCGTCCGAGAACCCCAGCCCGGACAGGATGCTCGCCGCGCGCGCCTCGGCGGTGTGCGACTCCCGCGTCACCAATCGGTCTTGGACCTTGGAGAAGCGTTCGACGATGGCGAAGTACGCGTCCGAGGTGTGGTCGGCGTGCGCCTCCATGGCCGCCGTCAGCTCGGCGGCCTCGGCCTCCAGCCGGATCACGTCGTCGAAGGCGTGCAGGGCCTCTTCCAGGGGCGAGATGCTCAGGTCCTCCTCCTGGGTGTCCTGGCGCAAGAACCCGACCGACGCGCCGCCCTCATACACCACCTCGCCGCTGTCGACGGACTGCTCGCCCGCGATCACGCGCAGCAGCGTGGACTTCCCGGCGCCGTTGGGCCCGACCAGCCCGACGCGCTCGCCGGCGCGGACGGTCCAGCTCAGGCCGTCGAACAGGACGCGCCCGCCGAAGGCGAGGTGGAGGTCGCGGAGAAACAGCATGGGGCTCGGGGGGAGGCGTCACAAATCTAGCCGGCCCGCACTCAGCTTCCGGCGAATACCGGGCAGATCAGGCGCGGCTCGTCCCCCGCTGGCGGCGCGCGCGCGCCGTCCGGGCTGGCGGCCGGTCTCCGGATTCCCCGTGGAGGTACTGCCCGTTGTCCCCGACCGCATACAGCGCCGCGCCGACGGCGCGGGCGGCTCCGACGAGCACTAACACCGTCGGGTACCGGGCGAAGGCGCCCTGGGTCAATGCGCGTTGGGGTGGACGAACCCGCGCCAGACCGTCAGGGCCACGATCTTGACGTCGAGCCACAACGACCAGTGCTGGATGTAGTAGAGGTCGTGCTCGATCCGCTTGGTCAGGCTCGTGTCCCCGCGCCAGCCGTGGACCTGGGCCCAGCCGGTGATCCCCGCCTTGGTCTTGTGGCGCAGCATGTAGCCGGGGATCTGGTCCCGGAACCCCTCGATCAGCGCCGGCCGCTCCGGCCGCGGCCCGACGACGGACATGTCGCCGCGGAGCACGTTCCAGAACTGGGGCAGCTCGTCCAGGCTGGTCCGCCGCAGGAACGCGCCGACCGGCGTGGCCCGGCTCTCGCCGTGCTGCGACCACACCGGCCCGCTGGCGGCCTCCGCGTCGACGGGCATCGACCGGAACTTCAGGATGTCGAACGTCTGGCCGTTCAGCCCCATGCGCCGCTGGCGGTACAGGACGGGGCCGGGCGAAGACGCCCTGACCGCGAGCGCGATCCCGGCCAGAAGCGGCGCCAGCAGCGCGAGCGCGACGGCGGAGAACGCGACGTCGGCGGCGCGCTTGACGGCCTGGCGGGCGTCGAACGGGGCCTCGTCGAGGAGGTGGATGACGGGCAGGCCGTCGACGTCCGAGATCCGGCTGTTCATCAGCAGGTCCAGGCCGAACAGGTCGGGGACCAGGCACAGGTGCGCCGTGTGCCGCGCGCACGCCTCGGCCACGACCTCGATGCGCTGGGCCGCCGAGAGCGGCAGCGCGGCGTAGACCATGTCGATCCCCCCATTGTGCTCGTTCAGGATCCGGGCCACGTCGTCGACGGTGCCGAGCAGGCGGGGCGCGACGGGCGGGTCGGGGTACAGGGTGTCCGTCTCGGTCGCCACCTCCGCGCGGTCGTCCAAGAACCCGATCACCTCGAACCCCATCCAGGGGTAGTGGCGGAAGGCCCGCCCGAGCCTCTGGCCCGCCTTCCCGGCCCCCACGATCAGCACGCGGCGCACGTTCCGCCCGTGCCGACGCCCACGACGCAGGACAGCGTAGATCCCCACCCGGAGCCCCACCAGCAGGACCGACGCGACTCCCGCGAACAGGACCACGTGGAGCCGGGAGAACGAGAACTCGCGGTAGAAGAACAGCGCCCCTACGGACACCGCGATCCCCAGACCGACCGCCCGAGCGACGGACCACACCACCAGGGGCAACCTCTGGATCCGTCGCGTCTGGTACAAGCCCGACAGCAGGAGCACGGCGCCCCACACGGCCAGCACGAACGGCAGCAGGCTGATGTACTTCGCCAGCGGCACCCACTCGGGCGGCGTGAGCACCTCGAACCGGAGCGCCCAGGCCAGCACCCAGGCCAGCGCCACCAGGGCGAGGTCGGCGCCGAACAGCAGGCGCTGGAGCAGGAGGCTTCGTTCGCGGAGCATCGGACCGGCGCGTGCCGGGAGAGCAAGTCAGCGTCTCAAACGGTCAGATGCGGGAGGGGGTGGGTGCGACAGGAATCTAGCGCAGTCGGCCAGGCAGGCAGGGGGCACGCCGGATGCCCCACCCCTAACGTGACGTTTCCAGAACTTCGCTCTGAGGAGACGGGCCAGCGAGGTCACCCCAGGCAGACTCCCGCGGATCTACCCGCCCCACTGGCGGAGGGCGTCGGGGCCGTAGACGCGGGCGCCCGCCGGCCGCTCGGCGGCGATCTCGACCATCGCTCGGGCGACTTCGGAAGCCGAGATCGGACGGAGTGCCGCCAGAGGTCCGCGCAGCAGAGGTGCGGCGAGCGAACCCACGGCCTGCCCGACCCGCTCGCCCAGTCGGAACTCGTCGCGGTCGCCGGTGAGCAGCGACGGCCGCAGAATCTGCAACGCGGGAAAACCAATCGACGCGATCGCGCGCTCTACCTCGCCCTTCGTCCGGGTGTAGAGCAGGCGCGAGTCGGCGTCGGCGCCCCAGGCGGTCACGATCAGCATCTGGCTCGCGCCCGCCGCCGCCGCTAGCCGGGCGGACTCGGCTGGGATCTCCAGGTCCACGCGCCGGAACGCCGCCTCCGACCCGGCCTGCTTGAGGGTCGTGCCCAAGCAGCAGAACACGTCGTCGCAGGCGAACAGGTCGGCGTGGTCCGCCAGCCGGTCGAAGTCGACGACGTGGTGCTCGTGCGCTCGGCTGGCTGACGCCATGGGCCGGCGGCCCAGCGTGACGACGCGGCCCCACCGCGGGTCATCCGCCAGTCGGGCGAGCACGTGGCCCCCGACCAGGCCGGTCGCGCCGAGCAGGAGGGCGGATCGTTCGGGCATGGGGCGGGGGCCAAAACCAGAGCGGGGGCGGCCCGAAGGCCGCCCCCGCTCATGGCTACGTCGCGGAGGGCCGGAGGCTCCCGCGAGCAGCAGTCGTTACGGCATCAGGACCGAGTTGATCACGTGAGCCACGCCGTTCGAGGCGTATACGTCAGCCTGGGTCACCGTCGCCATCCCGCTGTCGTTGCCGACCATCACGCGGCCGTTGGCCTTGGTCACCATCAGCGTCTCGCCGTTGACCGTCGTGAGCCGCTGGCCGTCGCGGAGCGAGGCGGCGGGGTACAGGCCCGAGACGACGTGGTAGGTGAGGACGCCCTGCAGCTGGGCCTTGTTGGCGGGCTGGAGCAGCGACTGCAGCGCCGACTGGGGGACGGCCTCAAAGGCAGTGTTCGTCGGAGCGAAGACGGTGAAGGGGCCGGGGCCGCTCAGCGTCTCGACCAAGTCGGCGGCCTGGACGGCCGAGACCAGCGTGGTCAGGGTGGAGGCGCCGGAGGCGTTCTCGACCAGCGTCTGGCTGGGGAGCATCATGGAGCCGCCGACCATCACGCCCGCGTTCGCGCCGGCGTTCGCGCCGTCCATGTCGGCCGATCCGTTCATGGAGCCGGAGGACATGCAGCCGGGCGCTACGACGAGGGCGGCGGCCAGGGCGGTCAGGGAGAGGAGTCGATTCATCGTTAAGGAGGGGTGAGTGGATGGGGAGTCGGTTGAAGTCGGGACCGCCGTCTAGGTTCGACCATTCTTGAAGGAGACGGCCAGGACCGACGACCAATTAAGGACTTGGCCTACGCCGGCACCTGGACGACGACGGCGGCAAGCGCCAGAACCATGAGAAGGAGGGGGTCAGGAAGAGGGTCGTCGGGATCTGGACGGGGCTGGGGTGCCACTTCCTGCGCCCCTCTCGTGTTCGTCTATCCGCAGCCCTTCGCGGTGCCTCCGCCGTTCTGTGGTCGCTCGTCCTACACCACGTCACGGGTCCTCTAGGGCGTCTCGTGGTCGCGCTGGCGGGCGACGTCCACCAGTAGGGCGCGGTCGGCGCTGGTGAGGGCGTGGTCGCGCCGGGCCATGACCGCCTCGGCCACGCGGAACGCCTTGTCGGTGCGGTACGGCACCAAGCCGTCGGCCCCGCCCCATGAGAACGACGGGACGTGGCGCGGCGGGAAGCCCGAGCCGTACAGGTTGCAGAACACGCCGACGACGGTGCCGGTGTTGAACATGGTGTTGATCGAGCACTTGGAGTGGTCGCCCATGAACAGGCCGGCGAACTGCCGGCCGGACGGGACGAACGCCTGGGCGACGGCGTCCCAGACCGTCACCTCGCCGTAGTCGTTCTTGAGGTTCGACGTGTTGGTATCGGCGCCCAGGTTGCACCACCGCCCGAGGTAGCTGTTGCCGAGGTAGCCGTCGTGGCCCTTCGACGACAGGCTGTGGACCACGCTGCCGTGCACCTCGCCGCCCACCTTGGACCGCGGCCCGATGGCGCTCTCGTCGACGCGCCCGGCGGGCTTGACCGACGCCCCCGCGCCTAGCCACACCGGGCCCTTGACGACGGCGTTCTCGCCCACCTCGGCGCCGTCGGCGATCCAGACCGGTCCGCTGGCGGCGCTCACGACCGCGCCCGCCCGAACGACGGCGCCCTCGCCTAAATGAATGCGCTCGGGCGCCGCCAGCGTCGCGCCGTCCTCGACCGTACCGAGGTGCTTGCCGAGCCCGCCCATCGCCTCCAGGTCGGTTGTGATGCGGTCACCCAAGTCCGCGATCAGGTCCCACAGTCGGTCGATGGTCGTCTCCCCCTCCACGTGCTCGACCGCGACGCCGTCCGAAAGCTCCAGCGCGTCGCTGGCGGCGAGGTCCGACGGCGGGTCGGGGTGCCACAGCGCCAGCAGCGTCTCGCCTTGGACGAACGCCTGGGCCGCGGCACGCTGGCGGGCGGCGTGGACGGCGTCGACGACGGCGCCCGAGCGGACAAGCCAGCGGCCGTTGACGAACAGCGTCCCGCCCTTGACCTCGACCGCGTCCGGATGCTCCTGCTGAGCGACGCCCGCCAGCGCGCGGCGCGTGTGCAGCGCCAGTCGGTCGGCGGGGAAGGCGGCCTGGGCCGACTCCAGCAGCGTTCGGGCGCCGACGCGCAAGTCGTAGACGGCCCGCGTGAGCGCGAGCGGGGCGAGGTGATGGACGCCGGCGTCCTCGAACGGGCACAGAGTCATGGGGCAGCGTGGAGCGCGGGGGGAGGTCGGGTGGGGACTTCGACGGCGCGGGGGCGTGTCTGGATCTCCCCCCGGATTCTATGGACTCCCTCACCCAAGCCGCCCTGGGCGCCACGGTCGGCGCCGCGGTCGCGGGCCACACCCTGGGCCGACGCGCCGTCGTCTGGGGCGCCATCGCCGGAACCGTCCCCGACCTGGACGTGGTGGCCTACCCGTTCCTGGACGAGTCCGGCGCGCTACGTTTCCACCGGGGGTTGACGCACGGGCTCGCGTTCTGCCTGTGGGCCGGCCCGACGCTCGGCTGGCTGGCGCACCGGTTCGACCGCTGGCGGGACGCCCGCGCTCGCCCGACGGCGGCGCCCGTCGGGCTGCGAGCCTACGTCGCCGTGCTCGTGCTGGCGCTGGTCACGCACCCGCTGCTAGACGTGTTCACGGTCTACGGGACGCAGTTGCTGGCGCCGTTCTCGGACCGCCCGTTCGCCGTCGGGAGCACGTTCATCATCGACCCGGCGTACACCGTGCCGCTGGCGGTCGGGCTGGCCGGGGCGATCTGGGCAAAGCGCAGGAGGGAGTGGGCGATTGGCGGACTCGTCGTGAGCACGGCGGTCTTGGGCCTGCACGTCGCCGCTCAGCGGCAGGCGAGGGCCACGGTCGAGCAGGCGCTGGCGGACCGCGGGGTCGAGGCCGAGCGTGTGCTCGTCGCCGCCGGCCCGCTCACGTCGCTGCTGTGGCGCGGAGCCGCCGAGGCGGACGGCACGGCCTTCCCGTTCTCGCTCCAGGTGTTCGACCGGCCCGGCGAGGTGGTCTTCGAGCCCTCCGTTCCGCTCGTGGAGTTTCCGCCCGAGGTCGCCCGGCGCCGAGGCGCCGCCACGCTCTCGTGGTTCTCGCGCGGCTGGCTGACGCCGGCCGCCAGCGGACCGGACGCGACCGGCGACCCCGGCGCGGTCGCGGACCTGCGTTTCGGGCGCGCCGGCCTGGGCGCCTCCGCCCCGTTCATCTTCTCGTGGGACCTGCTCGGCGGCGGCCGTGACATCCGCCAGCGGCCCATCGCGCCCGAGTTCGACGCGGACGATTTCCGCGCGCTGGGCCGCCGCGCCTTGCGATTGAACGGACCCCAACCCGGCCCCCGTCGTACGACACGCCCCTCCTCCCCACCCCCGCCATGAAGTTCTTCATCGACACCGCCGTCCTCGACGAGATCCAGGAAGCCGCCGACATGGGCGTGCTCGACGGCGTCACCACGAACCCGTCGCTGATGAAGAAGGTGGGGGTCAAGGACTTCCACGGCCACATCGCCAAGATCTGCGAGATCGTCCCCGGCCCGGTCTCGGCCGAGGTCACGGCGACGGACTACGAGGGGATCTTGGCCGAGGGCCGCGAGGTGGCCCAGATCGCCGACAACGTCGTCGTCAAGGTGCCGCTGATCTTGGACGGGATCAAGGCCATCCGGACGTTCGACGAGGAGGGCATCGACACCAACTGCACGCTGTGCTTCTCGGTGACGCAGGCGCTGGTGGCCGCCAAGGCCGGCGCGACGTACATCAGCCCGTTCATCGGCCGCCTGGACGACATCTCGTCGAACGGGATGACGCTGATCCGCCAGATCGTCGACCTCTACGCGATGTACGGGTTCACGACCGAGGTGCTGGCGGCCTCCATCCGCCACCCCATGCACGTCGTCGAGTGCGCCGAGCTGGGCGCCGACGTGGCGACGATGCCGCTCGACGTGATCAAGAAGCTGATCAAGCACCCGCTCACCGACAACGGTCTGGAGAAGTTCTTGTCCGACTGGGAGGACCTCCAGGGCGCCTCGGTCAGCGAGCAGGGCACCCATCGCGAGGCGTAGCCGATCCCGCCTGATCGTAATGGAAGGCGTCGCATCAGCGGCGCCTTCTTCGTTTATGGCTTACTTGCCCAAGTCGCGCAAGCGGTAGATCACGCGGTCGATGACGGCCTGCTCCAGCGCGTCCTCCTCGTACCACTCCCCGTCGATCCACAGGCCGAGCGTGGTCTTGACGCCGGCGCGGATGGCGCCGCGCTTCTGGGCCAGGATCGCGTCCGCCCCCTCACGGCTGGCGACGGCGGCGCGCACGGCCTCGCCGTCCAGGCCGACCTCGCTGGCGTGGCCCGCCAGTTGGTCGGGGCGCAGGCGGAGTGGGTGGGCGTACATCCGGTCGTGGAGCCGCCAGAAGCCGGCCTGGCGCGCGGCGGCCTCCGAGGCGACGGCGGCGTGCAGCGCGTTGGGGTGCGGGCGCAACGGGAAGTGCCGGAACGCGAACCGGACGCCGTCGGGGTGGTGCTCGCGGATGTCGCGGACCAGGTCGTGGACGTCCTTGGAGTACGGGCACTCGAAGTCGCCGTACTGGACGAGGGTGACCGGGGCGTCGGGGCGGCCGGCGACGTGGTCGGCGTCGGTGATCGGCGGGAGGCCGGGCACGGCTAGCTCACGGCGCCGACGCCGGCGGCGGTCTCGATGATGGACAAGACCTCGGCGACGGTCGTGCGCCCCTTGTCCCGGGCGTACCACTTGCGGAGCTCGCGGTAGCGCTCGTCCTTGGACATCGCCTGGGCATCGTCGCTAACGAACCACGCCTGCAGGTCAGACGGGCGCGGGCCCCACCAGCCGCGCTCGTTGCCGGCGCCGTCGAGCACGATCACGACCGGGATCGACCGCGCCGTCCCGCCGGTCAGGTGCTCGTCCATCAAGTCGAGGTGGTCGTCGCGGTCCAGCATCCGGAGCGAGACGTTGCTGGCCGCGTCGGCGAAGGCGGCGACGTGGGGGACGGTGTTGCTCGCGTCGCCGCACCAGTCGGCGCTGAGCACCAACAGCTGCCAGTCGCCGTGCACGGCTTGGGCGCGCTCGACCAGGTCCTGGGGCGCTTGCGACCGGCGGTAGGTGTTGGTCCACAGGTCGCAGTTCTCCTCCGCCACGTCCAAGAACGCTTCGAACGGGATGCCCTGGTCCCAGTCGGACTGGCGGGAGGCGGCGGCGGGCGGCATGTGCGTCGTCATCGTACGTCGGGGGGGGCTCGGTGGACGGCGGGGGCAGGGGCGGCCTTACGCACGCCACGCGCGCGGTGTGCCGGCTACCGCCCCGGCCGCTGGCTGGCCGCGTCTAGCCCTTTGGTCCCGATCTCGACGAACAGCCCGGAGGCCTCGCAGACGGTGGTGCCGTCGGACTGGCGGAGCTCGGCCCGCACCGGGATCTTGACGCCGACGGACTCGCCCAGCGCCAGCTCGACCGTGACGACCTCGCCGAGGGGCACCATCGACCGGAAGTCGACCTCGATGCGGGCCGCGACCACGATGCGGCCCGTCGAGAGCGCGGCCATCCCCATCGCCTCGTCCAGCAGCGCCGCCAGCGAGCCGCCGTGGGCGTGGCCCGGCGGGCCCTCGGCGCCCGGCCCGAACCAGGCGCGCGCCCAGACGCGGCCGTCGCCCTGGTAGTAGCGCACCCGGATCCGGTCGTCGTCCTCGGACGACACGAACGAGCGCGTGCCCAGGATCTCCCAGAACGGCGTCAGCGGCTCCCACCCCGGGTCTCCTGTGAGATCCGGGGCGGACGTGGTCGTCGCGCTCACAGCTCCACCTCCTCGCCCTGGGCGGGGATAATGACCCTGACGTCGGGGTGCGCCTCCTCGATGGTCGCCTTCATCCACTCCTTGGCCTCGGTCTCGCCGTGCACCAGCACGACGGTGCGGGGCCGGACGCGGTCCACGATGTCGACCAGGTCGCGGCGGTGGGCGTGGCCCGAGAACCGGAACCGCTCGACCTGGCAGCGGATCGCGACGGGGCCTTCTAGATCCTCGAACGTCATCTTCTCGCCCGACTCCGCCGCCCTCTGCAGCGTGTCGCCCGGCGACCCCTCCTTGCTGTAGCCGACGAAGAAGATGCCGTTGTTCTCGTCGCCGACCAGGCGCTGGGCGATGGAGAACGACGGCGTCTTCTCGAACAGCATCCCCGAGGTGACGACGAAGATGCCGGGGCGCGAGAGCGCCTCGTTCAGCTTCTTGCCCCCGCGCGGCAGACGCAGCTGGTCGACGCCGTAGACCTCGAAGTCGGGGTCCAGGCGTGGGGTCGAGTGCCGGGTCTTGTCGTAGATCTCGGCCACGCCGCGCATGGCGCCGGCGGTGTAGACCGGGGTGTCCTCGGGGACGACGCCCTTGCGCTTGAACTGGTCGATCATCGCCAGCACGTCCTGGCTCCGGCCGAGCGCGAAGACGGGGATGAGCGCCTGCCCGCCCCGCTTCAATACGTCCGCGAGGGCAGCGCCCAGCCGCTTCTGCTCGCCCTTGCGCGAGGCCGTCTCGGCGTCGGGGTCGGCACCGAGGGTGGACTCCAGCAGCATCACGTCGACGGGGCCCTCGGGGAAGTCGGCCTCGGGCAGGATGGTCTGGGGGCGGACGGACGTGTCGGAGGTGTAGTAGAGCGAGCGGCGCTTGCCGTTCTCGTAGCCCTCCACCAGCAGCCCGACGGCGCCGAGCACGTGGCCGGCGTGGAAGAACGTGCCCGACAGCGGCCCCTCGGCCCGGCTCCCGGCCAGGCTGAACGGGGTGTCGAGCAGGTGCGTCTCGTAGACGTAGCCCAGCGCCTCGGCGGTCTCGACGTCGAAGACCGGCGCGGCGTCGGTCGAGCCCTCGCGCACGCGGCGCTTCTGCAGCCTGGCCGACGACGGCAGGAGCTGCTCGGCCAGCATCGCGGTCGCGCGCGAGACGTGGATCGTCGCGTGCGGCACCTCGCGCGCCAGGACGGGGAGCGCGCCCAGGTGGTCGTGGTGCGCGTGCGAGACGATGACGTGGTCGACGGGGCGGGTCTTGAGGAGCTCGAACGGGGGCAGGGCGGCGTAGCCGTCCTCGTTGGGGTCCATGCCGGCGTCCAAGACCAGGCCGGTGCCGCCGAACGTGACGTGGTGGCAACTGGCGGAGATGTCTTCGGTGTCGCCGAGGGAGAGGTAGCGCATCGGGGGGAGTCGGGTTGCCGCTAGCCTACCGAGCCACTGGCGGCGGGTCTCTGCGTTTTCAGTTTGTTCGCGCGGGGGGCGCGACTGGCGTTGAGTGACGGGCGAGGATTACACGCAATGCTTCTTCGCTCGCCCGTAGCGCTCCCCCCGTTCGACCACGCGGAGGTCGAGGCATCCGGGAGAGACCAGCGTGGTGCGGTCAAACTGTCCCCCTCACTCGTGAGGGGGACAGCCAATGCCGTGCGGAGCGAAGCGATGGCGGCGTTTGGCGGGGGGAGCGTCCCGCCGCCGTGCTTGCGCCGACTGCCGGTCGAACTCCGCCAGTCGGGCTACCCATCGAGGTACTCCTTAACGAACGACGCCGTGCGCTCGATGGACTCGGTCGCCTCCGGCAGCCAGGGCGCCCAGAGCTGCCACATGTGGAAGGCGTCGGGCTCGACGTGGAGCGACGCCTGGACGCCGGCCTCCTGGGCGCGCTCGGCCAGGATCTGCGCCTCGCCCAGCAGCACCTCGGTCCCGCCCACCTCGATGTGGATCGGGGGGAGCAGGCTGAGGTCGTCGACCAGGGGCGAGATGGTGACGTCGTCGTCGGGGAGGCCGGTCCCCCCCGTCGAGATCGAGGCGCAGCGGCGGTCGTCCTCGTCGTTGTTCATCGCGTCGGTCTCGGAGTTCGGCTCCCGGGTGTCGCTCAGGCCGGTGCGGTCGGCGTTGGGCGAGAGGACGGCGGCCACGGTCGGCTGGCGGCTCTCACGGGCGAGGGCGAGGACCGTCGTCAGGGTGAGGTGGCCGCCGGCGCTGTCGCCGCAGACGGACAACCGGAGGCCGCGGTCCAGGATGGCGCGGCACACGTCCAGGCCCGCCTGCAGCGGCGCCGGCCACAGCGTCTCGGGGGCGAGTTGGTAGCGGGGCACGAAGACCGTCTCGCCCAGGGCCGCCGCGTACGTGGCGACCGCCCGCCAATGCGTTTCGGGCGATCCGAACACGTAGCCGCCGCCGTGGAACCAGACCGACCGGATCTCCATGTCGGGCGCGGCGGAATCGTCGCCAGGTGGGAACGCCCAGCCTTGAACCTGGCCGATCCGGGCCGGGCGCCCGACGGGGATCGTGGTCCCGCTGGCGGTGCCCCGTAGCAACCACTCGTAGGCGCGGCGCATGTCGTCCGGGGAGCCGTCGATGGGGACCGTGGCGATGCGGTCGGCGACCTCTTGGATCGACACCTCGCGGTCGAAGGGGCCGAGGGGGTCGGAGACGGCGGGGGCGGAGGGCATGCGGGATGGGCAGGTGGACCCCGACCACTCCGCTCGCTCGCGCGAAGGTCCGGCAGCGTCGAGGACGGGGCGGCGCCTGAGCAGGATGCGTCGCCGTCCTCACGACGACCGCGCACTGAGACCTCTCGGGAACGGGAGCAGCCTGGACGCTTTGTCGCTCATCGAAGCCGTCCGCCAGTCAGGCGCTAGAGACGGACCCGAGCGATGCGGCCGTCGGGACCGGTCAGCCAAACCGCGTCGCGACTGGCGGCGGCGACGCCCCACCACGTCCGGTCGTCGAACCGCTCCCACGACCGGCCGCCGTCGCGCGAGAGCGCCGCGCCGCCCGGGCCGACGGCGATGGCGGCCTCCGCGCCGGGCACCACGGCGACGCCGTAGGCCGCGCCCGAGAACGGGAGCCGGCCGCCGCGTTGCCACGTCCGCCCGCCGTCGTCGGTGACGGTGACCGCGTCCACCTGGGACTCTGAATCGCCGATGTCGCCTCCGACGGCGATGCCGCGCCGGTCGTCGCGCATGGCGACCGAGGCCAGGCCCCGAGCCTCACCCGCCACGACCGGCGCGGCGCTGGCGGACCAGCTCCGCCCGCCGTCGTCGGTCCGCAGCACGCGCGCTGGATCGGCGTTGCCGGTCGCGACCCAGGCGAGGTCGGTGCCCCGGGTCGCGACGCACGTGCCGCTGGCGGCGAACCCGCCCTCGCCCGGCAGGGCCGGCGGGAGCGACTCGGGGGGGACGCGTTGCCACGTCTCGCCACCGTCCGCCGTCGTGATGATCACCAGCTCGCCGTCGACGGAGTCGCTGTAGGCCAGCCCGCGGAGAGGGTCCCAGAACGACAGGCAGTCGAAGAACGCGTCGGGCTGGTCGTTGACGAAGACCGTCCGCCACGTGCGCCCGCCGTCGGTGGTCTTGACGATGCGCGACGAGGCGCCGTTGCCGATCGAGAGCGCCCAGGCGGTCTGGGCGTCGAAGGCGACCACGTCGCGGAACTGCAGCGTGTCCGCGCCCGGCACGACGGCCGTCTGCCACGTCGCCCCGCCGTCGGCCGTCCGCCCGACGACGCCGCCGGCGCCGGAGACCCAGGCCACGTCGTCCGAGACCGCGTGCGCCGCGATCAGCAGCGACTCCGTGCCCGAGTCTTGGGGCGCCAGCGTGGGCGGGCCAAGCGGGACAGGCGCCGCACATCCGGCAGCCGAGAGAACGACGAGGGCAAGCAGACGGCGCATCGGACGAGGCGGGGTGAGCCTACAAGATCGTCGCGACCGCGCTCGGCGGCTGCCGCCAGCGCCACTGGCGGACGGCGCGGCCGGCTACTTCCGGCCCACCATCGGGCGGAGCACGACCTCCGAGATCAGCGTCCGGTGCGGCGCCTGGAGCACGTGGAGGATGGTGTCGGCGATGGACTCCGGCGTCATCGCGTTGGGGCTCGGATCGTGCCCGGCGTCGGCGGCGAAGTTCGTGTCGACGGAGCCGGGGTAGACGCAGCACGTCTTGATGCCGAAGGGCCGGAGCTCCTTCATCGTCGCGTCCGAGAACCCGCGCAGGCCGTGCTTGGTCGCGTTGTACGCGCTCAAGTTCGGGTTGCCGATGAGTCCGGCGATGCTGGCGACGTGGACGATGAACCCGGCCGTCTCGTCGGTGCCGCGCGACTCGCCCTGCCGCTTCATGTGGGGCACCGCCGCGCGCGTGCAGTGGAAGACGCCCGACAGGTTGGTGTCGATCTGCAGGTCCCAGTCGTCGACGGAGAGCTCGTCGACCGGCCCGAAGCGGCCCAGCCCGGCGTTGTTGACGAGCACGTCGATCTGGCCGAGGTCTCGGGCCACGCCGTCGATGGCGTCTCGGACGGCGTCGACGTCGGTGACGTCGCAGACGACGGGCGTGAACGCGTCGCCCAGCGTCTCCGCCAGTTGGTCCAGGCGGTCCTGGGAGCGGGCCATCCCGGCGACGCGGGCGCCGCGGGCGACGAGCGCGCGCGAGGTGGCCAGGCCGATGCCTTGGCTGGCGCCGGTGACGATGGCGACGGAGTCGTGGAGGTCCATGGGGTGCGGAGGAGGTGGATCCGGGGGTGCTGTCGGACGCCGGGCCAACGCCGCCGATCCCCCTCCCCGGTACCGCGCGCCTCCCCACGCCGCCAGTCCCAGGCGGACCCTGCCCGTGGCCGGCCTGCGACCCGCTTGGCTAGCTTCCCACCGACCATGCCGCTCCCCCCCGCCCCCTTCTTCCCGCTCGCCGACACCGTCCCGGTCGGCGAGCACCGCCTCGGGCTGGCGGAGGTCGAGCGCGTGCTCGGGCCGTACCTCAGCGACGAGCGGCGGGCCCGCGTCGAGGCCGTCGTGGCGGCGCGGGCGTTCGGCGTGGTGCCGGTTTTGGAGGGGCTGGTGGACCCGGGCAACGTGAACGCCGTCTTGAGGAGCGCGGAGGGCCTGGGCTACGGCGCCGCCCACGTCGTCGCGCTCCAGGGCGAGGCCGCCGACTGGCTGGGCACGCTGGAAGCGGGCCACGAGACCACGACCGCCGACCGCCGCGCCGCGCGCCGCGCGAGCCAGGGCGCGCACAAGTGGATCGAGGTCCGGTCGTGGCAGGACCCCGCCGAGTACGTCGAGTGGGTCCACGGACGAGGCGGGCGCGTCGCGGTGACGGCGTTGCGCGACGACGCCGTCCCGATCGAGGACTGGGACTTTTCCCAACCGACTGCGCTCGTCGTCGGCAACGAGCACGCGGGCGCGTCCGACGCCATGATCGAGGCGGCCGACGCGGCGGTGCTGCTCCCGCTCGACGGCTTCGTGCAGAGCTACAACGTCTCCGTCGCCGCCGCGCTCGCGCTCGCCCACGCCCGCACCGACCGCGTCCGACGCACCGGCCTCCATGCCGACCTCGACGACGGCCAGCGCCAGCGGCTCGTGGCTCACTACACCGCTCGGGCCGTCCCGCTGGCGGAAGCGCTCGTCCGGGAGCACCGGCGCCGCGAGGGGGAGGCGCGCCCGATCTCGTAGGGACGCGATCCACCTGCCTACCACGGCCCCGCGCTGGCGGCGACCGTCCGCCAGTGGGACGGGGCGGCCGAGGTCGAGGAATCTTTACCCGGCGAACGGGGGGATGGCGTCCACGAACTCCCACCCGCTCGGACTCTGCACGCAGCAGTAGCGATCCGCTCCGTTGTCCACCAACAAGATGGGCGCGTCCAGCACCGCGTTGTACCGCGCGAGTTGGTCGAACGCCGCTTGGGCGACGGCCACGCCCGGCGCCTTGCACTCGGCCAGGAGCGCCGGGCGCTGGTCCCGGCCGTACGCCACCACGTCGGCGCGCCAGACCTTGCCGCCGAACGGGACGGCGCGCTCGACGGCCAGCAGGCCGGGGGGGTAGCCCAGCGCCAGCAGGTCGAGCAGCAGCCGCTGGCGCACGCCCTCCTCGGGCGTCAGCGCGACCCACTGGCGGCGGACGGGGTCGTGGACCAACGTCCGGTCGCCGTCGGTGCGCGTGCGGAAGTCGCTCACGCGCTACGACGGACCAAGGCGCGGTAGGCGCCTACCCAGTGGTCGGCGTCGCGCGTCATCTTGCCGATGTTGACGTCGGCGAACCGGGGGATCAGGCCCAAGAGCTCGGGCACGACCTCGGGCCAGTCGCCGGCGACCGCCAGCGCCTCGAGTTGGTCGGCGGTCTGGGGCGCCCAGCGGTAGTCGGCGCGGAGCTTCTCGGCCTTTTTCCAGTAGTTCCGGTCGTCCCAGGACTGCGCCGAGCCCTCGATGGTGTCGCCGATGCCGCGCAGGTGGAAGGCGAGGTAGGCGACCAGGTCCTTGGCCTCGTCGTCGAAGGCGCCGGAGCCCAGGCTGGGCCGCTGGGCGAGCAGGCGCAAGGCCTCGGCGCTGGCTCTCGTGTGGGCGCGGCGGCGCTTGGCGGGCGTGTCGCCGGCGTGGATGATGCGGGCCAAAACAACGGTGGGGGGACGCCGAAAGGTAGGCGCGGCGGCGAGCGATTCACGCACCTCCGGCGCGGGCACGGCGTTGTCCCGGCGTACGTTTCCAGAGTCGTTCCCCCCGCGATGGACTCCCCCCGACCCCTCCCCCGCCGAGACGCCCTGCGCGTGCTCGGCACCGCCGCCGCCACGTTGCCGCTGGCCGGCTGCGCCGCCCTGGGCTTGGTGCCCCCGCCGTCCGAGCCCATCGCGGTGTCTCCGCCGTCTCCGCTGGACCCGATCCCGACGGAGCGGGCCGAGGTGATGCCTATGGAGCGCGACGGGGAGGTCCGGCGCATCCGCCGTCCGCGCCCCATCCTCCTCCCGCCCCGCCTCCCGGCCGGCGGCGTCGTGGGGCTGGTGGCGCCGGCCGGCGTGCTGCGCTCGACCGGCCAGCTGAACGACGCCGTCTCGGCGCTGGAGGGGCTGGGGTTCCGCACCAAGGTCGGCCGCAACGTGCTGGCGCGGTTCGGCTTCCTGGCCGGGACCGACGCCGAGCGCGCCCGCGACTTCATGGCGATGGTGAAGGACCCCGAGGTGGACGCGGTCCTGTCCGTGCGCGGCGGCTGGGGCTGCGCCCGGATCCTGCCGCTGCTGGACTACGACGAGATCGCGGCGAACCCCAAGCCCATCGTCGGCTACTCCGACATCACGGCGCTGCTGCTGGCGATCTACGCCAAGACCGGGCTGGTCACGTTCCACGGACCCGTCGGCGTCTCGACGTGGCAGGGGCTGACGTCGGGCAGCTTCGTGCGAACGCTGGTCGACGGGATCGCGCCCGTCCTCTCGCCCGAGACGCGGAGCAACCGTGACCGCACCCAGACCGTCCGCGGGGGCACGGCCGAGGGGCCGGTCGTGGGCGGCAACCTGTCGGTGATCGCCGCCCTGGCGGGGACGGGCTACCTCCCCGACTTCGACGACCACCTCGTCTTCTTCGAGGAGGTCGGCGAGGACGCCTACCGGCTGGACCGGATGCTGGTCCAGCTCGACCTGGCCGGAGTCCTGGGCGACAACGCCGGCATCGCGTTCGGGCAGTGCTCCAGGTGCAGCTCGGGCGGGTCGTCGTGGTCGGCCGAGGAGACCATCCGCCGGCACCTGGAGCGGTACCGGTTCCCCTCGATCCTGGGCGCCCCCATCGGCCACGTCTCGCCGGTGTACACGCTGCCCATCGGCCTGCGCGCGCGCCTCGACGCCGACGCTGGGACGCTGGAGTACCTCCAGAGCGCCGTCGCGTAATCCCCCCTTCCCACTGGCGGAAACCGAGCGCCAGTCGGGCGCTACCAGCCGGCGCCGCGCCGACGGCCGGGCAGGCGGAACACGAGGCCGTCGAAGACCAGGTGGCTGAAGTAGCCCACGACGGCGGCGCCGTAGAATGGTAAGCCAGACAACGGGCGCTCGGGCGTCAAGACGTACGGCAGCAGCAGAAGCGGGCTCGGGATGAGCAGCATGGCCCAGTAGGTGTGCGTCCACCCCCGGTGCTTGCCGATGGCGGGGAGCAGGCAGAACAGGCCGAGGTAGGCGGCCTCCTCGAACTGCCGCGTCGTGATCAGCGTGATGTCGGCCAGGAAGAACAGGGTGTAGAAGATGTTCTGCCCCTTCGAGTTGGTGTCGACGTCGGGCCACAGCCCGAACATCAGGCACAGGCCGAACAGCGCGAACGGGTAGGCCACCAGCTCGACGTCGGAGAAGCGGAGGTACGCCTGGTCCACGGAGTAGACGAGCGCGATGGCGCCGAGGTAGGCGCCGAAGAAGAGGGTGGCACCGGCGAGGTGCCCGCGGTATCCGGCCACGGTGCGTGTCGTGAGTCGGTCCGGAGGGTACCGCCGCCCATGCGCCCAGGTCGTGTCACCGCGCCGCCGTTCGACTGGCGGGGAGCGTCCGCCAGTGGCGGTGGAACGAGGCAGTGAGGCTGTCGGCACAGCGCAGCCGCCGTGACCAGCGCGGCGCCGGTGGCTCCTTCGTGCCACCGGAGCCCTGCCTCGTCTTCGCTCCCCCGCGCGACTGGGCAGTTCGGCTGTCCCCCTCGGCGAGGGGACGGGCGGCACTCAGTCTCTGCGCGAGGGCGGAGCGCGTGCGAACGCGGGCGAAACTCACCGCCGGAGAGGAGGCGGCGTCGGCCGCGTCCTAAACGATGCTACCGCTTGATCTTGCGGAGGAACCGGCCCACCCAGGCGTCCGACTCCTTCAAGCCTGCCAGGTGGCCCAGGATGAGGTAGCTGAACCCGAAGACGGCCATCACGCCCGCGCCGTAGAGCCACACCGGCAGCACGTCCAGCGGCACGAGCCACCGAATCAACGCGGCCGGCACCGCCGCCAGTCCGGCGAGCCCCGCCATCTGCAGCGCGCCCGACCACGGCAGCCGGAACGCGGGGTCGTGCTGGCGGAGCGCGGCGACCAGCCGCCAGAGCTCGACCCAGGCGCCGACCGCCGAACCGAGGGCCAATCCGACCGCGCCCAGCCGCAGCGGGTCGCCGTCGGAGACGATGCCGGTCACGTCGGTGACGGAGAACCGGTCCAGCGTGAACATCAGCGCCGCGCCGACCACGCCCGAGATCGCGACGCGCCAGACGGCGATCCGGGCCGGCGTCTTGGTGTCGTTCAAGGCGTAGAACGCGTTCTGCAGCAGCCGCCCGGCCGTCGTCGCGACCATGCCGAGCGAGTACGCCATCAGTACCAGGGTCACCTGCCAGGTGTCGTCGGCGTTGAACTGGCCGGTCTGGTAGAACGCGCCGACGACGAGCGCGCCGAAGCCGAGGTAGCCGACGACGGTCGGGATGATGAGGTAAAAGATCTGGCGGATGGAGCCCGCGACGCGCGTCAGGAACGTGTCCAGCTCGGCCTTCGAGATCCGACTCAGCTCGGGCAGCTCGCTCGCGGCGACGCTCATTCCGAAGAGCGAGATCGGCAGGAGGTACAGCGTCTGCGCGTAGCCGATGGCCCCCAGCGCGCCGGCCGCGACGAACGTCGAAAGCCAGAAGTCGAGGTATCCCGACAGCTGGTACGCGCCGCGCCCCAGCACGACGGGCACAAACGCCGCGATCGCCTCCCGCACGCCCACGACGGACAGCGACAGGCTGGGCTTAAACCCCTTGAGCAGCTTCAGCACCGTCGGAAGCTGGACCGCGAACTGCAGCACGCCGCCGGCGATACCGCCCACAAACACCGCGATCAGCACCCGGCTCAGCGCGTCCGACGGCACGACGGCCAGCTCGCCGATTCCCAGCGGGTCGTCCAGGTACAGGTACGCCCCGCCGAAGAGCGCCGCTAGCAGGGCGACGTTCCAGGCGACCGGCGCGAAGTACGAGAGCAGGAACCGGCGGTGGCTGTTGAGCACGCCCAAGCACCACGCGCTCAGCACCAGGAACGCCGTCATGGGGAACGTCAGCCGAGTCACCGTGACCGCCAAGGCGTAACGGTCGATCACGATCTCGCCGGCCGCCAGCTTGTCGGCGTCGTCCAAGAAGCCCGGACGCGATCACGGCGACGAACGGCTCCGCCAGTAGCACGCCCAGGATCGCGGCGCCGAACGCCACCGCTGCTAGGATCCCAAAAATGGCGCCTGCGAACCGGCCCGCGTCCTCCTCCCGGCCCTCCTCCAGCATCCGGCTGTAGATCGGGATGAACGAGGCGGAGAGCGTTCCCTCGCCCAGCAGGTTCTGCAGGAAGTTGGGCGCGCGGAGCGCCAGGCGGTAGACGTCGGCGAAGGCGCCGGAGCCGAAGAAGTAGGCGACGGCGCGGTCGCGCACCAGCCCGATCACGCGGCTGGCGAAGATGCCGGCCGCGACCAGCATCGCGCCGTTGCCTTTCGGCTCGCCCTTCGACTGGCGGTCCTCGTTGAGAGCGTCTTCAGCCGGCGAGTCCGGCGCGGCGTCGGCCTCGGGCAGGGTCTCGGCGCCGTCGGCGGGGGCGCTGAGTCCGGACGGCGCGAGCTCGTCGCTGGGCGACGGCTCGTTCTGGGGCTCGGGGACCGACTGCGGCGCCGGGTCAGGCGTCTCGTCGTCGGGGCGCTCGGCGTCCGCCATCAGCCCGCGAAGTGGCGGACGGCGTGTCGGTAACCGGCCATCCCGAAGCCCACGATCACGCCCGCGGCCACGGCCGAGATCATCGAGTGGTGCCGGAAGCTCTCGCGCGCGTACACGTTCGAGATGTGGACCTCGACGACCGGCGTCGAGATCGAGGCCACGGCGTCGCGCAGCGCGACGGACGTGTGCGAGTAGCCGGCGGCGTTGAACACGATGCCGGCCGTCTCGACGGTGTCGGCGCTGTGGAGCGCGTCGATCAGCGCGCCCTCGCCGCTGTGCTGCTCGAACCGGAGCGCGAGCTCGGGGAACCGCTTGCGGAGGTCGGCCTCCAGGTCCGCCAGCGTCATCGCGCCGTACACCTCGGGCTCGCGCTGGCCCAGCCGGTTGAGGTTGGGGCCGTTGAGGACGAGGACGCCGGGCTTCGGCGAGGGGTCGGACATGAGCGCTGGCGTTTGCCGGAAGGTAGCGACCGCCGCCGGCCTACCCGACCCGGATCACCAGCCCGTCGTAGCCCAGCCGCACGCCTGGCGGAAGCTCGACCTCGGCGTGGAGCGCGTTGTGCGTGATGTGCGTCAGCCACGTCTCGCGCACGCCCAGGTCGGCGGCCACCTGGGCGGCCTGGTCGAACGTCAGGTGCGTGGGGTGCGGGTCGGGGCGGAGCCCGTCGAGCACCAGGACCTCGACGCCCGCCAGCGCGGCGCGAGCGGCGGCCGGCACCGCGCCCACGTCCGTCAGGTAGGCGAACGTCCCGATCCGGAAGCCCATCACCTCGAACTGCCCGTGCGGCGCCGTGAGCGGCGTGACGCCGACCGTCGCACCGGGCTCCGTCCGACTGGCGACCGTGAACGGGCCGTCGACGGGTTCCAGGTCCAGGACCGAGGCGCCGGGGTACGTCCGGTCGAAGACGTAGCGGAACATGCCGTGCAGCGCGTCGGCCGTGCTGGCGGAGGTGTGGACCGGGATCGGGGTCCGGACCCGGAAGAAGAACGGGCGCAGGTCGTCCAAGCCGGTGACGTGGTCGAAGTGCTCGTGCGTCACCAGGAGCGCGTCCACGGCGCGGATGTCGGCTCGCAACGCCTGCGTTCGGAAGTCCGGCCCGGCGTCGATCTGCAGGTGGACGTCGCCCGCGTCGGCGTGCGCCACGATGTGCGCCGAGGTGCGCAACCGGGCGTCGCGCGGGTCGCTCGACGTGCAGACGGCGCAGTCGCAGCCCAGCACGGGGACGCCGGTCGAGGTCCCCGTCCCCAGCAATGTGACCGTGAGCGGCGGGCTAGTCGGCATCGGGTGCCTCCACGTCGGAGGCGGCCCAGGCGTCGTCCAGCGCTTGGCGCACGGACGGGCGGAGGTACAGCTCGTCGGCCCCGCCGTGCTCTCGGATCGCGTCCGCCAGCACCACGGCCTGGGCCTCGGGCGGGTGCAGCTTGTTCAGCACCACGGTCGGCGCCCCGTCGACCACGCACAGCCCGCCCCGGAAGCCGCCGCGCTCGCGCCGGACGCGCGCGCCGAGCTGCTCCAGGACCTCTTCGAAGGCGGCGACGACGGCGGGTGGCTTCATCTGGGCGCGGAACGGGGGCGGCGGGGCGAGGGGGTGGGGTACAAAGACCGCCTCCCCTCCCCCGTTCCGCCCCCGTCGCCTATCCGTCCGAATACTTCTTCAGCAGCGAGCGCCCGGACTTCTGGTCGCTCACGTCGAACGCCAGCGGGTCGACCGAGGCGTCGTCGTCGATGGAGAAGTTGATGCCGCGGATGGACAGCCGCCACCGCGTGATGACCGACGGGAAGCCGCGCTTGAGGTAGGCCCCGAAGAGGGGGTGCACCTTGACGACGATGGGCCGCGTCCGGTACGTCTCCTCGACCGACTGGCGGTAGGTCTCGAGCCAGTCGCGCAGGCGGCCCGCCAGCGCCTGGGGCGTGGCGTCCTCCGGGGCGACGGCGGCGCGCTCGCGGGGGGCCGGGCGCTCGGGCCGGTCGTCGCGGAGCTGGGACTCCGGCTCGATGCCGACGTCCATCGACTTGCCCGGCTGGACGATCTCGGCCGCGCCGGCGGCCTCCATGGCGTCCTGCCCGTGCAGCGGCTCGCCGTCGTCGTCGACGGCGCCGGCGGTGATCGAGGGGCGGAGCCGCTGGCGCGTGATCTGGACCAGCCCGAAGTCCGACATCGGCAGCAGCTTGGTCACGGCGCGGTCCTTCTCGAACGCCTTCTTGAGCGCGTCGGTCACCTTGCGGCGGTCGCGGTCGTACTTGAGGTCGATAAAGTCCACGACGATGATGCCGCCCAGGTCGCGCAACCGGAGCTGCTTGGCGACCTCGCGGGCGGCCTCGACGTTGACGTCGATGAGGTTCTGCTTCTGGCTCTTGCCGCGCCCGGCGCGGCCGGAGTTCACGTCCACGACGTGCATCGCCTCCGTCGTCTCGATAAAGAGGTAGCCGCCGCTCTTCATGTTGACGCGCTTGGAGAACGCCTCCTCGACCTGCTTCTCGATCCCGAGCGAGCGGTAGACCTGGCCCCTCCCCTTGTGGAACTCGACCTTGTCGGCCATCTGGGGCGCGACGGCCTTGACGTAGGCCTGGACGTTGCGGAACGTCTTCTCGTCGTCGACCAGGATCCGGTCGTAGTCCTCCGAGAACAGGTCCCGGATCACCGACGACACCATGTTGACGTCCTGGTACAGCAGGACGGGCGGGTTCGGCCCCTCGTCCAGCTTGTTCTGGATCTTGCGCCACTTGTCGGCGAGCAGGCGGAGGTCGGTGTCGAGCGACTTCGCGTCCCGGCCCTCAGCGACGGTCCGCACGATGACGCCGAAGCCGTCGGGCTTGAGGCTGGTCGCGAGCGTGCGCAGGCGGCGGCGCTCCTTGGCGCTCTCGATCTTCTTGGAGACGGCCACGTAGTCGGCCGCGGGCACCAGCACCAGGAACCGGCCGGCGAGCGACAGGTCGGTCGAGACGCGCGGCCCCTTGTTGGAGATGGCCTCCTTGGTGATCTTGACGATGATCCGCCCGCCGCGCTTGAGCAGCTGCTCGTTGGGCGGGATCGACCCGCTGCGGCCGGCGCTGCTGCGGCCGTTCGAGCGCCCGTTGTCGCGGCCTCCGCGCCCGCCCGCCGAGCGACCGCCCGACCGGGAGTCGGAGGAGCGAGAACCGGACGAGCGGTCGGACGAGTCGGAATCAGAAGAGCGGCTGCGGGAGCCGGAGCGGCCCCGGCCCGAGCGGCCGTTGGACTCCTTGTCGGAGTCTTTCTCGCTAGCGGCCTCCTTGCCATCGTCGCTCTGCTCCTTGGAGTCCGACGAGTCGCTGGACCGTCCGCGCCCGCGGCCCGAGCGGCCGCCCCGGCGGCTGCGCGGCTCCGACGACGGGTCCTCCGACTCGCTGGCGTCCGACGCCTCATCCGAGCCTGTCGTGTCGGAGGCCTCAGACGACTTCCGTCCGCGGCCCCGGCGCGACTGGCGGTCGCCGTTGGCGGAGGTGGACTCGCTGTCGTCCGCGTCGCCGTCAGCCTCGGGCTTCTTGAAGCCGCGCGGCGAGGACTCGTCGCCGCCGCTGGAGTCGTCGGAGCGCGAGCGCCGACGCGAGCGGCCGGACGGCTTGTCGTCCTTCGACGGCTCGTCGGCGGTCGCCTCGTCGGACCGTTCCTCGTCCTGCTGGCGGCCGGCGTCGCCAGTCGGGCGGCTGCGGCGGGGCTTGGCGCTGGACGTGAGGTCGAGCGTGGCGGGCAGCTTGCGGGTCGAGGTTTTGGGCTTGGACTCGGGCTCCGGCTCGTTTTGCTGCTCGGTGCCGGAGTCGTCCGACGTGGGCTCGTCCTCCTTCTCCGTCTTCTTCCTGCTCCGCGAGCGCTTGGGCTTGGCGGGCTCGTCCTTGACCTCGTCGCCGGCCTCCGGCTCGTCGGGCGCGTCGTCCTCGTCGGACGCCTCGTCGCTGGACGAGCCGTCGGACTTCTTGCCGCCCCGCTTGCCACGGCGGCGGCGCTTCTTCTCGGGCTTGTCTTCGGAGTCGTCGTGAGCGGCCTCCTCCTGAACGACCTCGGCCTGCTCGGTCTCAGTAGCGGACGCGTCGGGCGCCTCGCCCTCTGAGTCCTGGGTCTCGGCGTCAGGCTGGGGGTCCGCTTTGCGGGAGCGGGTCCGCTTCTTCTTGGGCGCGGCTTGCTCGACCGGCGCGCTCGCGTCGGGGCTGGAGGCGTCCGACTCGGGCTCGGTGGGCTCGGGCTCCTCCGCCTTCGGCTCCTCCGGCTTCGGCGCCGGGCGGCGGGGCTTCGAGGGCGCCGTGAGGTCGATGACCGAGGGCAGCGCGCGGCGGCCCCGCTCCTCCTGCTCCTCCTCTTCCTCGCGGCCCCCGCCGGAGCGGCCCCGGCCGCGGCCCCTCCCCCGCCCACGCGAGCGGCGGCGGCTGGTGCGGCGGCTGCGGGACTCCTCGGGCGCGGGCTCGATCTCGAGCGACTCCTCGACGTCGGGCTCGTCCTCGTCGTCGGCCACGCGCTTGGGCGGCGCGAGCGAGAGCACAGGCTCGTCCAGGCCCGGGACGTCCTCGCCGGCCAGGGCGAGCAGCTGGGGCAGGTTGTCGGTGAGGTCGGAGAAGTGCAGGAAGCAGTCCTGCTTCTGCCCCACGTCCACGAACGCGGCCCGCAGCGCGGGCATCACCTTCTGGACCTCGGCGAGGTAGACGTTGCCGATGGAGCGGACGTTATCCGGCGTTTCGACGTAGAGCTCGACCAGCTCGCCGTCCTCGACGATGGCGATCCGCGAGCGGTCCTTGCTCGCGTTGATGACGATTTGCTTCTTCACAGAGTGGGGGTGCGGGGCGCCGGTCCCGATCACGCAGCGCCGAGACGGCGGCGTACGTGGCGCGGCGCCGTGCTGGCGGAGCCAGGGCGCGCGCGGGCTGGGGCGCGGGGTGCGGGCCGCGCACGGCGAAGGCGCTCGCCAGCCAGTCGGCCAGGAGCGCCGCCAGGGCGGGGACGCGGGAAAAGAGATGCACGGGGTGCAGCATGGGACGCAGGGCGTCGGCCGGGCGACCCGCATTGGGGCGGGGGGCCGGGCGCAGGTCGGCGTCAGCGGGGCGACCGGGTCGGAAGCCACCGGATGACACGGCAAGATACGGTCCGCCGCTTCTGCCCGACCGCGAAGAGCACGCGCACGCCTGCGCCGCCCGGTCGCCGCACTGGCGGACGGCGCGGTCCGCGTCCATTCTGAATCCTCGGCAAAGCGCGCCCGACCAGCGCTTTGCGCAGCGCCGCCGGTGAACAACGGCGCGCATCCCGGGTACGGTGCCCTGTCCCGCTTGTGTTTCTCCGGCCCCGCCGCTCCCCTTTCCCCGATGTCCCAGACCGCACCCGCCCCCACCAAGTCCCGAGGCCTCGAAGGCGTCACCGCCCTCGACACCCAGCTCTCCGCCATCGACGGGCAGAAGGGCGAGCTGGTCTACCGGGGCTACGACATCCGCGACCTGGCGGAGAACGCCTCCTTCGAGGAGGTCGCCTACCTGCTGTGGAAGGGCGAGATGCCCAGCCAGTCGCAGCTCGACGAGCTGACCCAGATGATGCGGGACGCGCGGCCGGTCCACGCCGACCTCCTCGACCACCTCCGGCACCACACGCCTAAGGACGCCAACCCCATGGCGGCCATGCGGACGGCGCTCTCCATGCTGGCCGCCTACGACGACGAGGCCGACGTGATGGACGCCGACGCGAACTACCGCAAGGCGGTCCGCATCACGGCCAAGCTCCCGACGCTGCTGGCGGCGTTCGACCGCATCCGCAAGGGGAAGGAACCCCTCGCACCTCGGCAAGAGGGCTCGACGGCCGCCGACTTCCTCTACATGCTCAACGGCGAGGAGCCTGGCCCGGCTGCCGAGAAGATCATGGACGCCGCGCTCGTGCTCCACGCCGAGCACGGGCTGAACGCCTCGACGTTTACGTGCCGCGTCATCGGCTCGACGCTGTCCGACATGTACTCGGCCGTCGTCGGCGCCATGGGCGCCTTGAAGGGGCCGCTGCACGGCGGCGCCAACATCGAGGTCATGAAGACGCTGATCGCGCTCGACGAGTCGGGCGAGACGGCCCAGGAGTTCGTGGACCGCAAGCTGGCGGCCAAAGAGAAGATCATGGGCATCGGCCACCGCGTCTACAAGACGCTCGACCCGCGCGCGACCATCCTGCGCGGGATGCTCTCGGACCTGTCGGAGGAGAAGGGCGAGATGAAGTGGCTCGAGATGAGCGACACGATCCGCACGACGGTCAAGGACACCAAGGGGTTGGACGCCAACGTCGACTTCTACTCGGCGAGCGTGTACTACCTGCTCGGGATCGAGACCGACCTCTACACGCCGATCTTCGCCATCAGCCGCATGACCGGCTGGACGGCGCACCTGCTGGAGCAGTGGGAGGACAACCGGCTCATCCGCCCGCGCGCCGAGTACGTCGGCCCGCGCGGCAAGACGGTCCAGGCCATCGCGGACCGGGGCTAGCTGGTGCTGGCGCTCGGCGCCAAATCTCCATACGGCCTACGGGGCGCGCGAGCACGGCTCGCGCGCCCCGTCCGTTTTATCGGGCACCCCGGATCGACCCGCCAGTCGGGCACGACCGGGTGCCGGGTGCGCTCACGGCGCCCCGCCTCCGCCGTACCTTTGTAGGCCGGCGCGCCAAACTTTCAATCCAGACTGAAACTTCGGCGCGTACCCTCCGGTAGCCCTTCCGCAACCCACCGATTTTGGTCATGGCCATCGCCGCCGAGCCCGTCCGCCCCGTCCAGCGCTACAAGATGCGCGTGGGGATGTTCGCCTGGATCCTGCACCGCCTGACCGGGCTCGCGCTGGTGGGCTACCTGGTGGTCCACATCTGGGGGTTAAAGGCGATCACGAACCCGGACGCCTACAACGCGCTGATCACGAGCTACCACGCGCCGATCTTCAAGGTAGGCGAGTTCCTGCTCCTGGGCGCCGTCGTGTACCACTCGCTGAACGGGCTCCGCATCGTGCTCATCGACTTTATGGGCTGGAGCCCCAACCACCGCAAGCTGTTCTGGACGCTGGGCGCCGTCGCCGCCGTGCTGTTCGCGGTGGGCGGGTACCCCTCCATCGCCGCCCTCCTCGACTACTACACCGGCTAGCTGTACGGCTGGCGGCCGCGTCCGCCAGCGCGTCGCGCCACCCCCGACCCCATGGCTACCCAGTACGGCCGCACCGCCCGCTCCAGCGCCTTCCAGTGGTTCGTCCACCGGATCACGGGCACGTTCCTGATCTTCCTGCTGATCACCCACTTCTGGGTCCAGCACTACGACCGCACCACGGCGTCGATCTCGCACTCGGTCGTCTCGGCCGAGGAGGCCGAGGCCGGCGTGCTCCCCCGCTACGCCGACGAGGCCGACGCCGCCGTCCGCGCCTTCGAGGCCCGCAACCAGGCGCTGCCGACGGAGGGCACGCCGCGCGTGGTCCCGGCCCAGGACTCCCGCGCCGGCCAGATTGAGGGCGACGCCCCCGGCCTGACGCACCCGCCGGGCGAGAACGCCGGCCCGACGCCCTACCAGATCCTGATGCTCCGGCTCGCGGACCCGGTGTACGCGGTGTTGTGGAAGGGATTCAACCTGCTCTTCCTGGCCTTCGCGCTGCACCACGGCTTCTACGGGCTTAACAACGTCCTGACGGACTACATCCGCAACGACATCGCCCGCGTCGGCGCGACCGCCTTGTCGTGGACGCTGGCGCTGATCTTGTTCGTCATCGGCGCCTACTCCGTCATCGTCGCCGGACTCGGCTACACCGGGTAGCTCTCGTGCCGCCGGTGGAGACCTCGCGAGGTCGTCGCTAGCGGCAATCCTGACGGCGCCCAGCCGTCCTTCTCAGACCCCACCCAGCCCCCCGCTCTCATGGTTTACGAACACGACATCGTCATCGTCGGCGCGGGCGGAGCCGGGCTCATGGCCGCCCTGTACGCCTCGGAGGGCGGGGCCGATGTGGCCGTCGTCTCCAAGCTCCACCCGCTCCGCAGCCACACCGGCGCGGCCCAGGGCGGCATCGGCGCGGCGCTGGGCAACGAGGAGGAGGACCACTGGCTGTGGCACGCCTTCGACACCACCAAGGGCTCGGACTACCTCGGCGACCAGGACGCCATCGAGCAGATGTGCCAGGACGCGCCCCGGACCATCATCGAGCTCGAGCACTACGGCGTGCCGTTCAGCCGCACCAAGGAGGGCAAGATCGCCCAGCGCCGGTTCGGAGGCCACACCCGCAACTTCGGCGAGGCGCCGGTCCGCCGCGCGTGCTACGCCGCCGACCGGACGGGCCACATGATCCTGCACACGTTGTACGAGCAGTGCGTCAAGAACAAGGTCACGTTCTACGACGAGTACCAGGTCCTGGACCTCATCAAGCCCGACGACTCGACCGACGCCGTCTCCGGCTGCGTGGCGTACGAGATCCTGACCGGCGAGGTCCACACGTTCCACTCCACGATCACCTGCTTCGCCACGGGCGGCTACGGCCGGGCGTTCAAGACCACTAGCAACGCCCA
Source organism: Rubricoccaceae bacterium (assembly GCA_963789285.1). Taxonomy (GTDB): domain Bacteria; phylum Bacteroidota; class Rhodothermia; order Rhodothermales; family Rubricoccaceae; genus Rubrivirga. The sequence goes on along the minus strand of CAWBJZ010000001.1, from coordinate 75,917 downwards.
CGCCGGGACCGGCGACGGGTTCGCGATCGCGCTCCGCAACGGCTTCCCGCTGGAGGACATGGAGTTTATCCAGTTCCACCCGACGGGGCTCTACCGGCTGGGCATCCTGATCACCGAGGGCGCGCGCGGCGAGGGCGGCATCCTGCGCAACTCGGAGGGCGAGCGGTTCATGGAGCGCTACGCGCCGACGGTGAAGGACCTCGCCCCGCGCGACATGGTCAGCCAGTGCATCTACAAGGAGATCAGGGAGGGCCGGGGCGTCAACGGCAAGGACCACGTGGTCCTGGACATGACGGGCGTCGGCAAGGACGTCCTGGAGCACAAGCTGCCCGAGATCTCGACCTTTAGCCGCGTCTACCTCGGCATCGACCCGGTCAAGCAGCCGATTCCGGTCGCTCCGACGTGCCACTACGCGATGGGCGGTATCCCGACCAACATCGACGGCCAGGTCGTCCGCTCGGCCGACCGCTCGGACACCGTCCACGGCTTCTTCGCGTGTGGCGAGGCCGCGTGTGTCTCGGTCCACGGCGCCAACCGACTCGGCACAAACTCGCTCCTGGACCTGGTGGTCTTCGGGCGGCGGACGGGGATCGAGATGGCCAAGCAGATCCGCCAGGGCGCCGAGCGCCAGTCGATCCCGGACCGCCCCGAGGCCGCGACGCGCGAGATGCTCGACGAGACCGTCAGCCGCACGACGGGCGAGAAGGCCGTCGTCGTCCGCACGGACCTGCAGGAGACCATGATGCGAAACGTGTCGGTCTACCGCACCGACGAGACGCTCACCGAGGCGATGGACGACCTGCAGACGCTCCGGGAGCGGTCCAAGGCCGTCACCTGCGACGACAAGGGGAAGCGGTTCAACACCGACCTCATGGACGCCGTCGAGATCGGGTTCATGGTCGACTACGCCGAGTCGATCACGGCCTCGGCCCGGAACCGGACCGAGAGCCGCGGCGCGCACCTGCGCGAGGACTACTCCAAGCGCAACGACGGCGACTGGCTCAAGCACACCCTGATGTGGAGCGACCAGAAGGGCGGCGTCGAGATCGGATACAAGGACGTCGTCATCACCCAGTTCGAGCCCAAGGAGCGGAAGTACTAAAGGCGGTTCAGGGTTCAGAGGTTCAAGGTTCGCAAGGGCCGCCACCTCGGTGAACCCTGAACCTTTTGAACCCAGAACCCAATGAGCAACACAGCCACCCTGCCCGAGCCCACGCCCGTCGCCGAGCCCATCGAGGACCGCGTCGAGGACGCCGAGAAGGGGATCAAGCCGCGCCGCCGCTCGGGCGGCAACGCGGCCACCATGACGCTGACCGTCAAGGTCCGCCGGTTCAACCCCGACACCGACAAGCGCTCGCGCTGGGACGAGTGGGAGGTGCCGGCCGAGAACATGGACCGCGCGCTCGACCTGCTCCACTACGTCAAGTGGCACCTCGACGGCACGCTGACCTTCCGCAAGTCGTGCGCCCACGGCATCTGCGGGTCGGACGCGATGAAGATCAACGGCGAGAACCAGCTCGCGTGCTCGATCCTGGTCCAGGACCTAGGACTCAAAGACGGCGACACGGTCACGTTCGAGCCCCTGCCGGCGGCCCCAGTCATCAAGGACTTGGTGGTCGATCAGGACCGCTTCTTCGACAAGTACCGGGCCGTGATGCCCTGGCTCATCAACGACACCGCGACGCCGGTCAAGGAGCGGATCCAGAGCCCCGAGCAGCACGCGGTGATCGAGGACGCGACGAAGTGCATCATGTGCGGCGCGTGCACGCACTCGTGCCCGTCGACCTGGGCCGACCCCGACTACCTCGGCCCGGCGGCGATGCTCAAGGCGTACCGCTACGTCTTCGACAGCCGCGACACCGAGGCCGAGGACCGGCTCAAGGTCGTGGACTCGAAGGACGGCCTGTGGAAGTGCTACACCATCTTCAACTGCGTCCAGGCGTGCCCCAAGGGCATCGACATCACGCGCTGGCTCTCGGCGCTGAAGCGGAAGTCGGTCACGACGCGGTACTAGCCTCCCGTGGCGTCCCGCTGGCGATAGCCGCCAGCGGGGCTTTCCAGATGATGGAGTACGGGCCAGGTTGGCAGGCAAGCACGTAGACTTGCGACCGCCGCCGCCGCCGGGGGAGGCGGACGAGCCTCCGCGCGGGCCGCTTCAGGCTCCGCGCCATTCGGACGCGCACGACCCGCTCGCCTCCGCTAGGCTAGTCGGCCTTCTCCGCTGCGACCGCCAGCCGCTCCTCCCGGTTGGCGCGGCGGCTGTACCACTTCATGACCGGCGTCACGGAAACCCCGTGGACGACGATGCTGACGGCGATCGTGGTCAGGACCAGGCCCAGCAGGCGGTCCGTGAAGCCGTCGTAGAGGTCGTGCGTCTCGGCGAACATCAGGTAGTACAGCGACCCGATCCCCCGCACGCCGAACCAAGACAGCAGCCCGCGCTGCAGCCCTGACGTCGACGAGCCCGCCATCCCAATCATGACCGCGAGCGGACGGATGATCATGATCACGACGACCACGAAGATGGCGGCCTCGATGCTCCACTCGGCGCGGTGGAGGAGCGCGCCGACCAGCACCACGAGGGCGACGGCGCCGATGCGCTCGAGCTGCTCCGAGAACCCGAGCACGGCGCTCGCCATGTAGGCCGGGGCGGAGTGGGAGTCGACGGCGACCTCCTCCTTGGCGCCCTCGTGCGCCATCGCCTCGACCTCGTCGGAGGCCTGGTCGCCGGACTCCCGCCGCTCCTCGTAGCGCAGCGCCAGCCCGGCGGCGAAGGCGGCCAGGAACGCGTACGAGCTGAGCAGCAGCGCCAAACCGTAGCTCAGCGCGACCAAGCCCAAGGCCAGGAAATCGTCCGAGCCGACGGCCTCGCGGTGCGTCCGGCGGAGGTAGACCACCAGACGCCCGACGGCGATGCCGAGCGCGGCGCCGATGCCGAGCCCGCCGAACACGGCCCACACCACGTCGACGGCCCACCACCGCCACCACCCGTCGCCCAGCTCGTGCAGCCCGAGCAGGCCCAGGCCGAGCATGACGAAGGGGAACGCGGCGCCGTCGTTGAACCCGGCCTCGCCGGTGAGCGAGAACCGGAGCCGGTCGGTGTCGTCGGGGTTCTCGATCTGGACGTCGCTCGCGAGTACGGGGTCGGTCGGCGCCAGGACCGCGCCGAGCAGGATGGCCGCGCCCCAGGGAAGCGCGAGGAACCAGTGCCCGAGGGCCGCGATGCCGATGACGGTCAGCGTCATGGACACCGTCGCGAGGCGTACCGGCAGCTTCCACCGGCCGTCGGAGAGCGGCGTGCGGAGCTTGAGCCCGGCCGCGAACAGCGACAGCGTGACGACGATCTCGGTGACGACCTCTAGGAGCTTGGCTTGCTCGATGGGGTTGACGATGAGCAAGCCCGCGCCCAGCGGCCCGAGCCCCAGCCCCACCAGCAGGTACAGCTGGCTGGTCGAGAGCGGGAGCCGGCGCAGCGTGGTCACGGCGAGGGCCATGACCGTAAGCAGGCCGCCTGCGATGATGAACCAGAGAGCTGTTGTCTGCAAAGGAGGAGCAGTGGGGCCGTGGAGTACGCCGGCGTGGGCGCCAGGTCTCCGCTGGCGCCGTTCGGACGCCACTCCAGGCGGTCCCCTAGACCTCCGACGCGAGCTGGTCCAGGAACGCGCGCAGGAAGCCCGCCCGCCGCTGGGCCTCGGCGCGGCCTGCCGCGGTCCGCATGGTCTCGGGCAGCCGGAGCAGCTTGACCGCGACGTGGTCGGTCGCCCACTGGCGGTCGTCGAGGGCGCGGCCGGACGTGCCGAGCGGGTCGCCAGGGTGGACGAGCGCGGAGCCCAGCGTCGCGGCCGTCGCGTAGAGCCGCGCGACGCCGATGGCGCCGAGGGCGTCGAGTCGGTCCGCGTCCTGGACCACGGCGGCCTCGGGCGTCTCCGGCTCGATGCCCGCCGACCAGCTGTGGGCCGCGATGGCGTGCTCGACGGCCGGGACCAGTCGCTCGGGAAACCCCTCCGCCCGCAGCCAAGCCCCACCCGCGCGCGCCGCCAGTCGGGAAGCCCTGCGCCGCTCGGGCGAGTCCTTCGGGACGGTCACGCCGTCGTGCAACCAGGCCGCCGGGACGACGACGGCGAGGTCCGCGCCCTCGGCGTCCGCTAGCCGGCGCGCGGTCGTGACGACGCGCCGGACGTGTCCCAGGTCGTGGGCGGCGTCGGCCGCCATCGTGCTCTCAACGTGGGCTCGGCAGCGCTCGCCCCACGCGTCAATCTCCGCCGCCGTCACGACCACACGTCGGCGTAGTCCTCGGCGAACTGGCGGAAGGAGCGGGGCGGGCGGCCGAGGGTGCGCTCGACGCCGTCGGCCAGTCGGCCCGCCAGTCCGAGCCGGGCCGAGGTGTAGAGCGCGACCATGACGCCGGCGAACGACGCGGCCCGCCCCTTCTCGCGCTCGCGGCGGAAGAACTCGACGGCGCCGGGGCGGGTGTAGACGACGCGGCGGTCCAGGACGTCGGTCAAGATGTCCGCGACTTCGAAGTAGTCGAGCGACTCGGGGCCGGTCAGCTCGACGTGCCCGCCCGGCACGTCCGCCGTGCCCGCCAGCCAGGCCGCGGCGACCTCCGCCACGTCGCGGGCGTCCACGAACGAGGTCTTGCCTTGGCCAGCCGGGACCGCGATCTCGCCCCGGCGCACGTCCGCGGCGTGGACCTCGGACAGGTTCTGCATGAAGTAGCTCGCGCGCAGCGACAGCCAGTCGGCCGTCCCCTCCTCCAGCCGCTTCTCGATGGCGCGGTGCGGGAGCAGCGGGTTGCGGGCGGCGCCCTGGACCGACAAGAACGCGACGCGGCGGACGCCAGCGGCTTCGGCTTGGCCGATAACGGCTTCGAGGTCCCCCCCAGCGGCGGGCGGGAGCATCAGGAACAGGCCGTCGGCGCCGGCCAGAGCGGGCGCGAAGGTCTCGGGGCGCGTGACGTCGTAGGCCACGCGGTCGGCGCCGGCGGGGAGGTCCCGGTCGTCCGGCTGGCGGACGGCCGCGACGGCACGGACGCCAGCGTCCAGGAGCGATTCCAAGACGGAGGATCCGACGGTGCCGGTGGCTCCGGTGACGACGACGCGCATGGCGGGCGGAGGGATGGACGCGGCCTACGGCGAGGCAGGCGACCCGGTCCCCGCCCCCGCCGGATCAGGGGCGCCCGGGGCGCTAGGCGACGACGAAGTTGACCAGCCGGCCCGGGACCGCGATCTCCTTGCGGACGGTCCCCTCGGTGAGGTACTTCGCCACGTTCGGCTCGGCGCGGGCCGCCTCCAGCATGGCGTCTTTCGACGCCTCCGCGTCCACCTCGACCGTGCCCCGCAGCTTGCCGTTGACCTGGACGGCGATCTCGACCGAGTCCTCCTTGAGGAGGTCGGGGTCGGCGACGGGCCACGGCTCGTGCGAGAGCGACTGGCTGTGCCCGAGCACGCGCCACAGCTCCTCGGCGAGGTGCGGGGCGAAGGGGGCGAGCAAGAGGGTGAACGACTCGGCGGTCTCGCGCGGGACCGCGTCCCACTTGGTGGCCGCGTTGACGAACTCCATCATGGCCGCGATGGCCGTGTTGAAGCGCAGCCCGTCGATGTCGTCGGTGACCTTCTGGATGGTCGCGTGGAGCACGCGCGACTGGTCCCGAGAGGGCGCGTCGTCCGTGACGCCGTCGGACGGGCGGCCGGTGTCGGGGTCGATGACCAGTCGGTAGGCCCGAGCCAGGAAGCGGTGGACGCCGTCGACGGAGCGCGTATTCCACGGCTTGACCTGCTCCAGCGGCCCCATAAACATCTCGTAGAGCCGGAGCGAGTCGGCGCCGTACTCATCGACGATGTCGTCGGGGTTGACGACGTTGCCCCGCGACTTCGACATCTTGTGAGCGCGCGACGTCAGGCGCACGTCGGGGTGCGCCCGAAGCACGAAGCCGTCGCCCTGCTTCTTCACGTCGCCCTCGGCGACGTGGACGGCCACCAGCGGCGTCCCGTCACGCTCGTCCTGGTGCGTCGCGTCGCCCTCAGCCTCGTCGGCCGCCAGTTCGACGGCGTGGTCGGACGAGACCCAGCCGATGGCGTCGTCGCCGTCGAGCCGCTTGAAGGCGGTGTACTCGACCTCGCCCAGGATCATGCCTTGGTTGACGAGCTTGTGGAACGGCTCGTCGGTCGAGACCAGGCCGGCGTCGAACAAGACCTTGTGCCAGAAGCGGGCGTAGAGCAGGTGCAGGACGGCGTGCTCGGCGCCGCCGACGTAGAGGTCGACCGGCATCCAGTACGCCTCCTTCTCGGGGTCCACCAGTCGGTCCGAGTTGTCGGGGTCGAGGTAGCGCAAGTAGTACCAGCACGAGCCGGCCCACTGGGGCATCGTGTTGGTCTCGCGGAGCGCGGGCTGGCCGGTCTCGGGGTCGGTCGTCTCGACCCAGCCGGTCGCCTTCGCGAGCGGGCTCTCGCCGGTCGCGGCCGGCTGGTAGCTCTCGACCTCCGGGAGGTGGAGCGGCAGCTCGCTGTCGGGCAGCGGCTTGGGCTGTCCGTCGACGTGGATGACGGGGATCGGCTCGCCCCAGTAGCGCTGGCGGCTGAAGAGCCAGTCGCGCAGCTTGTAGGTCGTCCGCTGGCGGCCGACGCCCTGGTCGTCGAGCCACTCGGTCATCCGGGCCCCGGCCTCCGGCACCGCCAGCCCGTCGAGCGAGACGCCGGCGTCGGCGATGCCGGCGATGGCGCGGTCCGAGGCGTCGGAGTTCATCGCCGTCCCGTCGGCGCCGGTGTAGACCTCGGTCCAGTGCTCGGGCGCGTCGTGGTAGCGGCCGAACATCAGGTCGGCCTCGGTGCCGGTCGGGACGTCGGGGCCGGCGTGCGCCGCCAGCCAGGCGTCGGGCGGGCGGACGACGGGGCGGACGGGCAGCCCGAACTTGACCGCGAACTCGAAGTCGCGCGCGTCGTGCGCCGGCACGGCCATGATGGCGCCGGTGCCGTAGCCGGCGAGCACGTAGTCGGCGATCCAGACGGGGACTTTCTGGCCGTTGGCGGGGTTGACGGCGTGCGCGCCGGTGAAGACGCCGGTCTTGGCCTTCTCCTCTTGGCGCTCGCGCTCGGTCTTGCGCGCCGTCGCCGCGACGTAGTCGGCGACCGACTGGCGGTGGTCGTCGGCGGTGATCTCGTCGACGAGCGGGTGCTCGGGCGCGAGCACCATGTAGGTCGCTCCGAACAGGGTGTCCGGCCGCGTCGTGAAGACGGACAGCGTGAGCTCGGGGAAGCCGAAGAGTTGGAAGTCGACCTCGGCGCCGGTGCTCCGCCCGATCCAGTTCCGCTGCATGGCCTTGACGGACTCCGGCCAGTCGAGGTCGTCGAGCCCGTCGAGCAGCCGGTCGGCGTACTCGGTGATGCGCAGCATCCACTGCCGCATGGGCATCTGGACGACGGGGTGCCCCCCGATCTCCGACTTCCCGTCGACCACCTCCTCGTTCGACAGCACGGCGCCGAGCTCGGGGCACCAGTTGACGGGCGCGAACGACTCGTAGGCCAGCCCGCGGTCGTAGAGCGTCAGGAAGATGTGCTGCGTCCAGCGGACGTAGTCGGGGTCGGTCGTGTCCACCTCCCGGCTCCAGTCGTAGCTGAAGCCGAGCCGCTGCAGCTGGCGGCGGAAGGTGGCGACGTTGCGCTCGGTCGTGACGCGGGGGTGGATGCCCTCGCGGATCGCGGCCTGCTCGGCGGGCAGCCCGAACGCGTCCCAGCCCATCGGGTGGAGCACGTTGAAGCCCTGCATCCGCTTGTAGCGCGCGACGATGTCGGTCGCGGTGTAGCCCTCCGGGTGGCCCACGTGCAGGCCGGAGCCCGACGGGTACGGGAACATGTCGAGGGCGTAGAACCCGGGCTTGGAGCCGTCGAAGCCGTCGTCGCCCGGGCCGGGCTGGCGGAAGGTGTCGTGGTCGCTCCAGTGCGCCTGCCAGCGGGGCTCGATCTCGTCGTGGGGGTAGCCTGCCATGTCGCCGTGCGCTCTAGGGGGAGGGGGTCGGCGAAGCTACGGAGCCGGCCCGGCGGGGCTCCGCCGGCGGCGGGATCTCAGCGGGTCTCCACGCCCCGCTGCCCCCCGTGCGGCTGAGGCTCGGCGTCGCTCGGCCGGGCGGCGTCCTCACGCGCCTCGGTGCGGCTGCGGAACCGGGTCTCGACGGCGTCCACCAGCAGCAGGCTCGCCACCAGCCACGCGCCCCCGGCCAGCCACCCGCCCACGACGTCGGTCGGGTAGTGGACGTTGAGGTACACGCGCGACAGCCCCACGGCGACGATCACCGTCCCGCCCAGCACCACCGCCAGCGCGCGCGCGCCGCGGCGCTCGGTCAGGCGGAACGTGAGGTAGACCAGCATCCCGTAGAACACCGTCGAGGCGAAGGCGTGGCCGCTCGGGAAGCTGTACCCCGTCGCCTCGACGACCTGGTCGAGCGGGCGGTCGCGCGAGAACAGCAGCTTGAGCCCGCGCACCACCAGCCCCCCGACGGCCGACGCGAACACGACGCGGAAGGCGGCCCAGTACCGGCGCGTCAGGACGAGCGCCAGCGCGGTCAGGACGACGAAGGCGATCACGGTCGCGTTGTTGCCGAACCACGTCACCGCCAGTCCGAACGGCCGGCTGGCGCCGAGCGCCTCGAACAGCACGCCGTGCGCCGCCGTGTCGAACTGGGTGACCTGCTCCGGGTCGGTCGCCAGGTCGATCAGGGCGAAGAAGCCCGCGACGGCGGCCGCGACGAACGCGAACGCCAGCGTCGTCGCGAGCCCGTAGGGCACGCCGCGCGCCAGCCGGCGCTCTAGAAACCGCGTCAGGCCGGACTCGCTCACAGAACCAGGGTCAGGAGCGCGATCAGCCCGCCCAGGATGACGACGACGTTGGCGGCCACGAACGCCACCAGCGCGAGCGCGAACGGCAGGCTCGCCAGGCGCACGAAGCGCAGCGCGCCGACGGCCTTGAGCCACCCGCCCTTGGTCAGGAGCGCCAGCCCCCGCGCGGCCCACAGCGACTTGATCAAGCGGACGATCCGGCTGCCTTTCTTCGGGGCCGACGCGTCGCGAGCGGCCCCCAGCGCGGCGTCGCGTAGCTGGCCCGGCAGGCGCGCGACGTCCGCCAGCGTCCACCCCGCCAGGGCGACGGCGGCGGCGGGCAGCAGCAGCACGATGCCCAGCACGGCCAAGTCGGCCCCGACCATCCGGGCCGAGAACGCGTCCCAGACGGCGTACAGGATCACGGCGACGGCCAGCGCGCTGATGCCGGCCGTCCGGTACGCCGCGCGCACGACGGTGTCGACGGCGGGGAGCAGGCGGCCCAGCCGAGCCAGGGCACCGGGCGGCGCCTCCGCGACCTCGACCGACTGGCGTGGCGCGTCGGCGACGGCGAGGGGCGCGGGCTGTGTGGAATCCAAGGGCGGGCGAGCGGGGTTGGGTCGGTTCTACGCCACGACGCCCATGCTGAGTTCGCCCGACATCGCCTCCGCCTTGCGCGACGCCCAGACCATCGCCGTCGTCGGCTGCTCGCCGCGGGGTTTCCAGACCAGCCACCGGATCGCGCGCTACATCCAGGACGCGGGCTTCGCGATGGTCCCCGTCAACCCGAACCACGACGAGGTCCTGGGCGAGACCGCCTACCCCGACCTGGTCTCGATCCCCGACGACGTCCGGGTGGACATCGTCGACGTGTTCCGGCGCCCCGAGTTCGCCGCCGACGTCGTCCGCGACGCCGCCGACCGCGCCGAGCGGACCGGGCACAAGCCGCTCATCTGGACCCAGATCGGCGTGTCGTCGGCCGAGGCCGAGCAGCTGGCGGCCGAGGCCGGGCTGCCCTACGTCCGCGACCGGTGCCTGATGGTGGACCACGCCGGGCTGGCGCGCTGAGCGGGCCGGGCCATCGATCGGAGGTCGGCAGCGCGCTCGAACCGCTCGACCCCGTCCGCTGGTCGGGCGAAGCCGGAAGAATCTCCAGGCGCGTGCGACCGTGAGCGGCGCTGTTCGGTCGTAGGGGGGCCACCCTCGCCCGGACACCCCTCGATGGACGCGGACGCCTTCCTCGCCCTGCTCCGCCCGCATTACGACGACGCCCTGCGCTACTGCCGTGGGCTCGGGGCCGACGGGTCGCTGGCGGATGCGGAGGACGCTTTTCAAGCGGCGCTGCTGCGCGCCTTCGAGAACGCCGACCGCCTCCGCGACCCTGACCGGTTCCGGCCGTGGCTGTTCCGGATCGTGACGCGCGAGGTCCGGCGCGGCCAACGGCGCCGGGCGTGGCGGCGCCTCTCCCCCCTCCCGCCCGACGACGCGCCCCCGACGCGGGGGCTGGTGGTGGATTGCGAGACTGGCGCCGCGCTCGACGTGGTCTCCGTGCTCGCGCGATTGGGCGAGCGCGAGCGGCAGGCCTTCTTGCTCTTCGAGATCGGCGGGTTCTCCGTCGACGAGATCCGAGAGATCCAGCGCGACCGGAGCGCGTCCGCCGTCAAGAGCCGGCTCAGCCGGACGCGTGCCCGGCTCCGTGCTCTCCTAGACGACGCCCCCCTCCCCCAGCCGCTATGACCACTCTCGACGCCCTCCGCCCGGCCGCCGCCGACTCGTTCGACCGGGCCGCGGAGATGCTCCGCACCGCGTCACCTCGTCCTGCGAGACGCCGGACCGCCTGGGCAGCTCTCGGGCTCCTGGCCCTGGCCGGCGCGTGCGCCACGCCCGTCGAGACGGAGCGGACCATCGGCACGACGCTCTCGTGGACCGTCTACGGCTCAGCCGATCCGGGTCATTCCACCGTCCAGGCGCTCGACGCCGTCGTCCCTGGGCCGAAGCGGATGGCGTTGGAGACGCGCCCGGCCGAGCGCCCTACCGTCCCCGAAGGCGACCCCGATCCGCCGGGCGCGACCTGGACGCGCGTTCGGTACACCACCTCGGTGACGCACCCCGACACGCTAGCTCAGATCCAGCGTGCAGCGATAGCCGTGCTGGGCGTCTACGGGCTCGCCGTAGAGCCGGAGACTCGGGTCCGCCGGGTCCCCTTCGTCGCCGCGGCGACCCGGTCCGTCCGGGTGGCGCTCCAGCCGGGCGCGCCCGGCGTGGGCGACCACGACCTCCAGGCATTCATCGACGCGCACCTGGAGCGGATGGACCTGCCGGCGGACTCGGAGTGGCGGCGGCACCCTCCCCAGATCGAACAGCTCGACGATGGACGGCGGGTGTTGGTTCTTGGACCCAGCGCTATGGTGCTCACCCCGGAAACTCGGTTGTGGACGCGGCCCGACGATGCCCAGCGGCCCATCGACATGCACGGCGTCGGGTATGACGGCCTGCTGTGGCGGACCAAGGACGGCTGGAAAACGCCCACGGAACTGGGGCATCCGGAGCCGGATTGGGAGAAGCTGGGTCCCTAGCCTAGCCCAGCGGCGCGCTCGAACCGCTCGATCTCGTCCGCCAGCCGGGCGCGCATCGGCGGCAGGCGGACGTCGCCGTGCCGCTGGGTGGTCTCCAAGACCTCTCGGAAGAACCACGACTGGTCGCTCGGACCGGCGGAGAGCCCGGTCCGGCCCGGCACCGTCGTGAAGATGTCGATGCCGGCCTCCAGGCTCGACGCCATCGAGTACGCGTTGTGGAGCTTGTCGGCGAGCGAGATCGCGGACGCCTGGGCCGAACCGCTCCCGAGCCTCTGCAGGTACGCCTCCTTGCGCGCGCGCCACGGCAGCCGCTCCCCGTCCGCGTCGAGCTGGGGCTCGCTGACGGCCTCCACCAACACCACGACGGCCTCGCCCACCACGTCCGCCAGCGCGGCGCGCGCCAGCCGCTGGCGGTAGCGGTTGGGGTCCTCGAGCGCGTCGTGCAAGAAGGCCGCCGCGACGGCCTCGTCCTCCCACCCGGCGCGCTGGACGGTCAGGGCGACCGTCGTCAGGTGCGCCATCGTCGGCACGCGGCTCGGCTCCCCGTCCGGGCCGACGACGAACGGCGGGCGCCACCGGCCCTTCCGCCACGTCGCGTCGTGCCACTCGGCGGCGGTCTCGATCGCGCGCTCGACCAGGGGCGAGAACAGCGTCACGGGCGCACCACGTAGTGACGCCGCGCGTCGAGCGGGACCGCGTCCGCGATCGCCGCCAGCGCGGCGGTGCCGTGGCGCGCGACCACGCCCAGCGGACCCAGCGCGCGCTCCTGCAAGTGGCCCTCGGGCCACAGCGCTGCCTGGGCGCGCTCCAGCCGCTGCCTCACGTCGTCGTGCGTCTGCTTCTCGACGCGTACAGTTTTGGTTTCCAGTTGGTTGAGGGCTTTGGCTACGGCAGCCCGGGCCGCGCCGACCGCGCCGTCGAGCGACGGGCTGGCGGCGAGCGCCAGCGGTTCGAGATCGGACAAGACGGACTCGGCGCGCTGGCGGGCGTCGGCGAAAGCGGCGTCGAGGCCGAGGTCGGAGGCGTCGAGGGCCAAGCGGCGCCACAGCGCGGACAGGGTTTCGGAGGGATCTGGCCCGGCGCCCAGGTCGGCCAGGCTGAGGTCGTAGCGGTCCAGGACCTTGCCGATGCCGGGCTCCACGACGGTCAGGCTTAGACGCGGCTCGATGACGGGCATCGGCACGCCGAACAGTTGGTAGACCGGGCCGAGTTGAGCGAAGTAGGCCGCCTCCCCCGGGCCGGCGACGTAGGCGGCCGTCGGCAGCAGCGAGTCTTGGACGAGGGGCCGGAGGATCACGTTGGGGCTCCACGTCTCGGGAGCCTCCTCTAGCTGGCGGAGTGCGTCGGCGGTCGTGAGCGTTTGGTCGGAGCCGCGCGGGACCAGGCCGTCGGCGGCGGGGTCGAGCGGGGTCCGGTGCCCCTCCCCCATCTGGAACAGGTTGACGGGCGTCGGGGCGACCTGGACGTGGAAGCCGGCGCCTTCCAGCTCAGCGCTCCGGGCTTCCAGCGCCGCCAGCGTCTCGGGCCAGCGCTCGATCTCCTGCCCGATCAGCGGCGCGACCAGCCGCTTGAGGCGCGCGTCGTCGGCCGACATCAGGACGACGTCCGGCACCAGCGACCGCATCAGCAGCGCGAACGCGTCGCGCATCGTCCGCCCGGGCTGATAGGCGTCGCGGGCCAGCTCTAGCGCCTGCGCGCGGTGCGGGCCGGCGGGCAGCGCCGCCTCCAGCTCCGCGAGCGACTGGCGGACGGCGTCGGCGTCGAGCACGATGCGGCCGACGGGGCCGCGGTCGGCGTCGGGCCGTTGCCCGTCGTCGTAGGTCGCGTGCCTCACGTCGTCGGGCGCGAACGTCGCGCGCCGGATCTCGGCGAAGTCGTGGTCCTCGTCGGCCAGCCAGAACACGGGCACGGCGGGGCGCCCGGTCTCTTGGGCCAGCCGCGCCGCCAGTCGGACGGCCGAGCGCGCCTTCCAGATGGTGTAGAGCGGGCCGGCGAACAGCCCGAGCTGCTGCCCCGTCACGACGGCGACGGCGTCCGGCTGGCGGAGCGCGTCGACGAGCGCCAGCACCTCGGGGCTGGCGCCCCACGCGCGGTTCTGCTCGGCCAAGACGTCCGCGACGGCGTCTCTGTGCTGGGCGGACTCGGCCGCGACCTGGGCGGCGCGGGCGCGGTCCTCGGCCGACCACGGGTTCCAGCGGTAGAAGCCGAGCGCCCTAGCGTCTCCGGCCAGCGTCGCCTGGAACAGCGCCGAGGCGCCGACCTCGGCGTGCGGGACCGACGCGACGGACAAGGCGGCCGGGGCGTGTTCGGGCGACCGCGGGCCGGGCATCAGTTGCCCTCCTTCATCCGGGCGATGTCGTCGCGCAGCTGGGCCGCCTTCTCGTAGTCCTCGTTGGCGATGGCCTTCTCGAGCTGGCTCTCCATCCGGTCGAGCTTCGACATGGCCGACGAGGCCGCGCTCTCGAACTCGGGCTCGCCGGACTCGGCCTCGACGCGGTCGCCGACCTCGTCGTCGTCGGCGGGGATCCCGGCCTCGTCCAACACCGACGCGGCCACGAACAAGGGCGCGTCCGTGCGGACCGCCAGCGCGACGGCGTCGCTCGGGCGGGCGTCCAGCGTCGCCTCGTCGCCGTCGGCGACGTAGCGGATCTTGGCGAAGAAGGTGCCCTCGCGCAAGTCGTCGATCACGACGTCGGTGACCTCGGCGCCGAGCGCGTCGAACAGCGAGCGGATCAGGTCGTGCGTCATCGGCCGGGGCGGCTGGATCTTCTCCAGCTCCAGCGCGATGGCCTGGGCCTCGAAGGCGCCGATGATGATGGGCAAGCGGCGGTTCCCCCCCACTTCCCCGAGCACGAGCGCGTAGGCGCCGCCGGACGAGGGGCTCGTGGAGAGCCCGATGATGTCGACCTGGATGTAGTCCATTACGGAGGAGACCGTTCAGAATTCGGAGACGCGAAAGGTACGCCGGCGGCGCGGCGGCTTCCTCGGTACCGCAACCAGCGTGCCGGGGTCCGTGCGATTCCCGTGGCGGCCCCGCCGCCGCCCCGGCGGCGCCGGCTACGAGACCCGGACCACCGTCACCGCCTTCTTCCCCTTCCGCAGCACGATCACGGACCCGTCCACGGCGTCCTCCGCCGTGACCACGCGGGCCTCGTCCGACACGCGGTCGTCGCCGACGCGGACGCCGCCGCCCTTGACCAGCCGCCGCGCCTCGCCCTTCGACGCCGCCAGCCCGGCCTCGACCAAGAGGTCCACGACGCCGACGCCGTCCGCCAGTCGAGCGCGGTCGAGGTCGACGCTGGGGGCCTCCTCGAACACCTCGGCCAGGCTGGCGGCGTTGAGGCCGGCGAGGTCGCCGCCGAACAGCGCCTTGCCGGTGCGCTCGGCCGCCTCGGTCGCGTCTTGGCCGTGCACCAGCGTCGTCAGGGCGCGGGCCAGGGCGCGCTGGGCCTGCCGGGCGTGCGGACGCTCCTCGGTCTCGGCCGCCAGCGCGTCGATCTCGTCGCGGGTCATCCACGTGAAGAACTTGAGGTACGAGACCACGTCGGCGTCGTCGGCGCCGAGCCAGAACTGGTAGAACCGGAACGGCGAGGTCCGCTCGGGGTCGAGCCAGACGGTCCCGGCCTCGCTCTTGCCGAACTTCGTCCCGCTGGCGTTGGTGACGAGCGGCATCACCAGGCCGTGCCCCTGGACGCCGGCCGACTTCCGGAGCAGGTCGGTGCCGGCCGTGATGTTGCCCCACTGGTCGCTCCCGCCGATCTGGACCGTGCAGCCCAAGCGCTCGTGCAGGACGAGGAAGTCGTACGCCTGGAGCAGCATGTAGCTGAACTCGGTAAAGCTCAGGCCCGTCTCGACGCGGCTCCGGACGGACTCCTTGGCCGTCATGTACCCGATCGTGAAGTGCTTGCCGACGTCGCGCAGGAAGTCGGTGAGCGTGACCGAGGTCAGCCAGTCGGCGTTGTTGACCATCCGAGCCGCCGCGTCGCCGTCGAAGTCGAGGAAGCGCTCGAGCTGGCGGCGCAAGCCGGCGGCGTTGGCCTGGACCTGCTCCATCGTCAGCAGCTGGCGCTCGTCCTTCTTGCCCGAGGGGTCGCCGATCATGCCGGTGCCTCCGCCCACCAAGGCGACGGGCGTGTGGCCGGCGCGCTGCAACCGGGCCAGCGCCATGATGGGCAGGAGCGAGCCCACGTGCAGGCTGTCGGCCGTGGGGTCGAAGCCGCAGTAGACCACGCGTGGGGCTTCGCCTAAGTGCTCTGCGAGGTCGGGCGTCTGGTCGGAGATGGCGCCGCGCCAGGCGAGGTCGTCGAGGAAGTCCATGGGCAGTGTGATCTAGGGCTGTCCCCTCTCCCCTGGGGAGAGGGGACTTCGGGAGCAGT
Source organism: Rubricoccaceae bacterium (assembly GCA_963789285.1). GTDB lineage: Bacteria > Bacteroidota > Rhodothermia > Rhodothermales > Rubricoccaceae > Rubrivirga. Next base: position 60,155 of record CAWBJZ010000001.1, on the reverse strand, counting down.
GTCGAGAACGGACTGGCAGCAACTCAGGCGTGGGAGGGCTCCTCTTGGGTCAGCCCCAGGACCTCCGCCAGCGCGGCGCGGACGGCGCGGTTCTCGTCGGGCGCGCCGATGGAGATCCGCGCCCAGCCCGGCCGGCCGTCCTGGCCGGCGAGCGCCGGGTAGCCCGTCACGTCCCGGATGCGGACGCCGCGCTCGGCCAGCTGGCGGATCAGGTCGGCGGCGGCGAGCGGGGTGCGGACCAGGAAGAAGTTGGCCTGGCCGGGCAGCACCTCGATGCCGTCGAAGCCGCCCAGCCACGACTCCAGCGACGCCCGCTCGGCGCGCAGCTCGGCCACGCGCTCGGCCACCAAGTCCGAGCGGTCCAAGATCGCGAGGCCGACGGCCTCGCCCAGCCGGCCGACCAAGAACGGCAGGCGCGACTTCTCGATCTCCGCGATCAGGTCGGGGTGGCCCAGCAGGACGCCCAGGCGGACGCCGGCCATGCCGAACGCCTTCGAGAACGTCCGCATGACCAGGACGTTGTCGTGGGCCTTGAGGAGGTCGGTCGCGGTCGGGCCGTCCAGGAACTCGTGGTAGGCCTCGTCGATGACGAGGACGCCGGGCACGCCGTCCGCCAGCCGCTCGAGGTCGGCGTGGGGGATCGTCTGGCCGGTCGGGTTGTTGGGCGTCGTGACGATGGTGAGCGGGGCGCCGGAGCGCCGCGCGGCGCTCAGGATCGCGTCGGCGCTGTGGCTGAGGTCCTTCTCCGGCGGCACGTCCACGATGTCGGCGCCGTGCATCCGGGCGACGCTGGCGTAGAGCGAGAACATCGGGCTCGGGAGCACGACGGGCGTGTCGCGGTCCAGGAAGCACAGCGCCAGGGTGTGGGTCAGCTCGTTCGAGCCTCGGCCGACGATGACCGAGCCGGCGGGCAGCCCGTTCCGCTCCTCCAGGGCCGCCACCAGCTGGTGCGGGCGGTCGTCGGGGTAGCGGTTCCAGGGCGTCGCGGCGAAGGCGTCCAAGGCGGCCCGCTTGATCTCGTCCGGCAGGTCGTACGGGCTCTCGTTCTGGTCCACCTTGGCATCGACCTCTAGGGTGGTGGGGACGCGGTAGGCGCGCTCGGCGCGGATCTCGGAGCGGACGAGGTGGACGGGGGCGGGCATCAGCGGTTCGGGGTTCGGGGTTCGGGGTTCGGGTCGGCGGGCGCCGCGATCGCGTGGGGACTGGGCTGCTCAGCGGGTACGGTCGGAGTTTCAGCGTCTGACGCACCGCCGGCGTTTCGGTCCTGCGAACCTTGAACCTCGAACCCTGAACCCAGCATTCGCACCCTAACCGCCAGCGCGTGCGCGTCGAGCCCCTCGGCTTCGGCGAACCGGGCGATGGCCTCGCCCGACTGGCGGAGTCGCCGTGCGGAGTACCGGACGACCGACTGCCGGCGCAGGAACACGCCGACGCCGAGGGCCGACGCGAACCGGGCCGTGCCGCCGGTCGGGAGCACGTGGTTGGGGCCGGCGAAGTAGTCGCCGACGGGCTCGGGCGAGTCCGGGCCCAGGAAGACGGCGCCGGCGTGGCGGATGCGGGCCCACAGCGCGTCGGCGGCGTCGGACAGGATGACCAGGTGCTCGGGCGCGAGCTCGTCCACGCACGCGACGGCCTGGTCCATCGTCTCGGTCACGATGGCCGCGCCGTAGGCCGGCAGCGACTGGCGGAGCACGTCGGCGCGCGGAAGGGTCGCCGTCAGGCGCTCGACCTCCTGCTGCACGGCGTGCGCCAGTTCGGCGGACGGCGTGACGAGGACGGCGCTCGCCCGGGCGTCGTGCTCGGCCTGGGCCAGCAGGTCGGCGGCGGCGTAGGTGGGGTTCGCGTCGGCGTCGGCCAGCACGACGACCTCGCTCGGCCCGGCGACCGAGTCGATGCCGACCTGGCCCACGACGAGCTTCTTGGCCGTCGCGACGTAGGCGTTGCCCGGCCCGACGATGACGTCCACGCGCGGGACGGTCTCGGTCCCGAACGCCAAAGCGCCGATGGCCTGGGCGCCGCCGACGGCGAGCACGTTCTCCAGGCCCAGCAGCCGCGCCGTCGCCAGGATCAACGCGTGCGGCAGGCCGTCCGGCCCGGGCGGGCTGGCGACCCAGATCTCGTCCACGCCGGCCACCTGGGCGGGCACGGCGTTCATGATCACGCTCGACGGCAGCGGCGCCGTCCCGGCCGGCACGTACAACCCGGCGCGCTCGACGGGCGATACGCGTTGTCCGTACGCCACGCCGTCGCCGTCGTCGTGACGCCACGACTCGGGCATCTCGCGCTGGTGGAACGCCCTCACGTTGGCGGCGGCCTGCTCCAACGTCGTCCGCAGCCCAGGGTCCAACGCCTCCAGCGCTCGGTCCAGCTCGCCTACCGGCACCGCCAGCCGCTCGGGGCGGACGCCGTCGAACCGCTCGGTCAGCTCTAGGACTGCATCGTCGCCCCGCTGGCGGATGTCGTCTAGGATGCCGCGGACGGACGCCTCGATGGCGTCGTCGAAGACCGCGCGGCGGTCGAGGACCGCGGCCAGCCGGTCGTGGCGGTCGGCGTAGGGGACGATCGGGAGCAGCGCGGGCATGGCGCCAACCTAGCCGGACCGCGAACGCGGGGTGTAGGGATATGAGGTGAGGGATGGGCTCCGCCGGCGAGGCCCGCGCCCCCTACCGCATCGCGACGCGGGGGAGCGCCTGCAGCGTCGGCGGGCGCAGGGCCTCCACCTCGACGGGCAGCCGCAGCGCGTTGGCCCACTTCGGATCGGCCACGCGGGCGACCAAAGCGCGGGCCTGGGCGTCGCGGCCTCCGGACAGATGCGTCAGCCCTAGGAGATACAGCGCGGGGGCGAACCGGGCGTCGTGCGCCAGGACCGTCGCCAGCGGACGCTCGGCCTGGAGGTAGCGGCCCCGGGCCACCAGCGCCTGCGCCTCGCCGAGCGCCGCCAGCCGACCGTAGGCGGGGTCCCGGTCCAGAGTGCGGAACGCGTCGGCGGCCAGGCCAGGGCTCCCCGAGCCCAGCAGGTGGTGGGCCAGGGCGTAGGCCGCCGGGGTGTACCCCCGCCGCATCGAGGCCGCGAGGGCGCCCCGGGCGCGCGTATCGCCGGCCCGCTCCAGCACGTCGCCCGCCAGGAACAGCAGGACCGGATCGCCCGACTGGCGGACGGCGACGCGCAGGTGCCCCAGCCACCGCTGGCGGTCCGATGCCGGGCGCGGCGGCGGCCAGGTCGAGCGCGCCGACGGCGGCGTGGACGCGGCCAGACAACGTCGAGCCGGCCGCGCCGAGCGCGTGCGCCAGCGCGACGGGCGCCTGGGCCTGGCGGTACCGCTCCAGGGCCGGAGCCAGGTCGGCGGCCAGGCACAGCGACTCCTCCAGCAGCTCGGCGTCCGCCTGCTCGCCGCGTCCCGAGACGATCACGCCCAGCACGCGGCCCCGCTCGTCCAGCAGCGGCCCGCCGCTGTCGCCGGGCTGGACGACGTTGCCGGACACCGAGATGCGCTGGTCCGCCAGGTCGAGGTCGGGGTAGCGCGGGGCCGCCTCCCAAGGCGATCCGCCACCCGGGCGGCCGACAGCGAACGCCGCCGCGCTGGCGGGCCCGGCCGGCGCGAGCGGCAGCGGCACCACACCGGCCCGCGTCGTCACAGCGCGGGGGAGGTGCAGGATCGCCACGTCGCGGTCGGGGTCGAGGGCCCACGCGTGGTCGATGACCGCCTCGGTCCCGTCGGGCAATGCGACGCGGACGCGCCGGGCGCCCACGACCACGTGGAAGGCCGTCGCGAGGGCGTCGTCGCCGACGGCGAACGCGGTCCCGGCCCGCTCGAAGGGCTGGCCCGCCAGCTCGCCCTCGACCGTGACCGCGACCACGGCGGAGCCCGCGTCGGGCACGCGGCTGAACACCGCCAGCGCGTGCGGCGCGGTGCGGACCTCGGTGGTCCACCCGCCCACCTCGACCCGGAGCCTCAGCGCCGGGATCTCGGTCACGTCGGCTCGATCCACGCGGACCAGCATCCGGTGCGAGACCTCCAGCACGCCCCCGGCGTCGCGCGTGACCGCGGACTCCGACACCGTCACGGTCAGCCCCGTACCCAGCGCGGGCACCCACTGGCGGAGCGCCTCCACGAGCGCGGCGCGGGCGGCCGGCGTTTGGGGCACGGCCACGGCCTCGACGGTCACCAGCACCTCCTGCCCCACCTGGACCGCGCGGCGGTCGGCCTGGCTGAACAGCTGGAGCGCCAGGGGGTCGGCCGCGGCCGACGGGGCCAGGAGCAAGACGAGGAGGAGGAGGCGCATGGGACCCGGGGGAGTCCCGGGCCCGGCGCTAGGCCGGCGTGGTCTCGGCGACGATGGCGCGGACCCAGGTGGCCAACCGGTCTCTCACGCGGCGCCCGACCTCCAGCACGTCGGCGTGGTCGAGCGGCGCGGGGTCGAGCCCGGCGGCGGGGTTGGTAATGGTCGAGATCCCCAGGACCGGCATCCCGAGCGCGGCGGCCTGGATGGCCTCCGGCACGGTGCTCATGCCGACGGCATCGGCGCCGGCGCGGGCGAAAAAGCGGATCTCGGCGGGGGTTTCGTACGAGGGACCGGAGGTCCAGACGTATACCCCTTCTCGGTAGGGGACCCGCAATGTTAAGGCAATGTTACGCGCCTGTTCCCTCCACCCCTCACTGTAGGGGTTCGACATGTCCGGAAACCGGCTCTCGCCCTCCCCCACCGGGCCGGCCAGGGGGTTGGCGAACGACAGGTTGAGGTGGTCCGAGATCAGCATCAGCGTGCCGGGCCCGAACGCGGGGTTGATGCCGCCGGCCGCGTTCGTCAGCACCAGGCCCCGAGCCCCCAGCGCTGCCGCCAGCCGGACGGGAAAGCCGATCGCGCGCGCCGAGTGCCCCTCGTAGAAGTGGACGCGGCCCTGGATCACCAGGACGGGCTTGCCGGCCATCGTGCCCAGCACGAGCTGACCCGCGTGGCCCTCGACCGTCGAGGCGGGGTAGTGCGGGACGTCGCCGGTCGGGATCACGACGGCGTCCTCGACCTCGTCAGCGAGCGCGCCCAGGCCGGAGCCGAGCACCAACGCCAGTTCAGGCACCAGGTCGGTTTGGGCGCGGACGGCGGCGACGGCTTGGGCGGTCTGGCGGGCGTCGTCGGCGGGGTCGAAGGTCATGGGTCGGGTGCGGGGGGAGGCGGAAGGTCCGTCGGTTTTGGAGCGCCTGCCACCCTAGCGGCTGCGGCGGACGAGCCAGACGGCCCAGGCGACGAACGCGGCGGCGGCGAGCTGGCGCAACGGGACCAGGCGGGCGGCGACGTACGGGGCTCGGCCGGACGGCGACTGGAGCGCGACGGCGTAGAGCGCCACGCCCAGCGTCAGGACCAGGAGGGCTCCTCCCAGGGCGGTCCACTGCGCCTGCCGGTGGTCGCGTGCCAGCCGGCCCACGAGCACGACGGCCAGGCCGGGCGCGAGCGACATCAGCGCGCCCTGTGCCAGGGCGGGCGCGGAGACGGTCAGCCCCAGCGCTCGGCCTACCAGGGCAGGGTACACCGCGCCCGCCGCGACCACCAGCGCCGCCAGCGCGAGCACCGCACGGCGCGGCGCGCCTAGTCCCACGTTTCCTCCTCGTCCTGAGCCTCGTCCTGCGCCGCGACGGCCTCGACCGCCGAACGCACCGACTCGAACCCGAACCCGCGCCGCATCAGGAAGTCCATCGTCTTCTTCTTCCGCTTGCGGAGGTCCTCCTCGGACGAGAGCGAGCGCCACTTCTTCTCGGCCTGCTCGCGCGCCGCGCCGCCCAGGTCCTCGCTCTCGGTCAGCTCCGCCAGCGCGGCGTCGATGGCCTCCCGGGCAGACCCCCTTCTTGATCAGGTCCTGCCGCAGCCGGGCCGGGCCGTAGCCGCGCCCGGTGAACCGGCCCCGGGCGAAGGCGCGCGCGTAGGCCGCGTCGTCCACCACGCCCAGCCGCTCCAGGTCGGCGACGGTGTCCTCGATGATGGGGTCGGCGAAGCCCTTGCGCGCCAAGGCGTCGCGCACCTCCCGGGTCGTCCGCGCTCGACTGGCTAGGCCCGCGAGCGCCGAGGCCTTGGCGGCGAACGACTCCTGGCGCACCAGAAGCGCGCGCTGCTGGGCGGCCGTCAGCGCCTGCCCCTTCTTCAAACCGGCCTCGATGACCAGGTCGATGGCGAGCCCGAACGCGAAGGCGTCGTCTAGGAAGACGCTGACGCGGTCGAGGTCCTTCTTCTGCTGCGCCAGCCGCGTGACGGTGCCGTCCTTGAGGTCGAGGTCGGCGGGGTCGGGGCGCTCTTTGCGGATGGAGTTGAAGGCCATGCGGGACCAACGTCGGCCGCCCGGCGGAGGGTTCGAGGGCGGGCCGTTTCCGACTGGCGGGGCGTGTCCGCCAGCACGGAGGCGAGGCGAGCGCCGACGCGCCCCTCCCCTACCACCGCGCCGACAGGCTCACGACGGGCCACCCTGGCAGGCCGCGCGCGTCGGTCGCCAGTGGCAGGCCCACGTCGGGCGTGCCGCCCAGAAGCTGGGGGCCGAGCGCTCGCGCCGTGGCCTGCGCCTGCGCCGTCCACCGCAAACCCAGCAGCGACGCCGAGGCGCCGACCGCCGCGCTCGCCCGGATCTGGACGCGGGTCGCGGCGGCCGTCCTCCGCCGCCAGTCCGGACTCGGCGTCGAGCCGGAGCGCGGCCGTCCACGCGCCCTGCCCGCGCTGGGCGATCACGCCGAGCGCGACGGGCCGGTCGTACGCCGACGGCCGCCAGTCCTCGCCCGCCTGGCGGACCTGGGCGCGCGAGACGGCGCCGCTTAGCCCCAGCACCCAGTCGCCCGCGGTCGTCCGCGCCGCCAGCTCCAGGCCCGTCGCGCGGCCCGAGTGCGGCGGGTGGCTCGACACCAGCGGGCCGGGGCGGACGCCGGCCGGGGTCGCCGTCGAGCCCAGCGGTTCGAGCAGGCCACGAGACCACCGCGTGTACACGTCCGCGCTGAAAGCCACGCGGCCGGGCGCCCACTCGGCGCCGGCGCCCCACTGCCACGCCGAGGCGACGGGGATCCGGTCGTCGGCCAAGAGCCAGCGCGACGAGGCGAGGGCGTAGCGGCCGGCGGCGCGGTCCCGGACGCGGTGCACCGCCTGCGACTGCCGGCTCAGGCCCGCGCGGACCACCAGCCGGTCCTCGTCCGGCGTCCAGCGCGCGAACAGCCGAGGGCTCAGAGCCAGGTGCGAGACGCCAGCCCTGGAGATCAGCGCCTCGGCGCGCAGGCCCGGCACCAGCTGCCACTCTCGGCTCGGGCGCCACGAGTCCTGGACGTAGCCCGCGACCTCGGCGACCGACTGGCGGCCCCGGTCGGCGTCGTCGAGGCTAGACGCACGGCGCGTCCCGGAGACCGTTCGGTGGGCAAGCTGGACGCCGCCGCGGACCTGGTGGCTGAGGGAGCGGAAGTGATCGACGTCCAGCCCCACGCCGTGCTCGACCAACCGCTGGTTGGTCTGGACGACGGCGTCGGGGAGCACGCGGACCTCGTCGGCGGCGTGGCCGCTGCGGTAGCCGAGCGCTGTCACCAGCGTCCGCGACCCGCGTAACGTCTGGAGCCGGGCCGACGCCGTGTGCGTCCGCCAGCCGTAGTCCATCGACCCGGCGTGCGCGAGCGGCAGGTCCAGGCGAACGCGGTCGTCGCCCAGCGTCCCGGCGACGTGCAGCCCGGAGTGGGGCGCGAGCCGGGCGCTGACCTTGAGCGCGGCGTCCCCGAAGCCGACGTGGGGCGGCCGGTCGCGCCGGAGCACGTCGCCGCCGGTCGGGTCGAGCACCCAGGCGCCGCCCTCCGCCCTCAGCCCGGGCACCAGCAGCACGCCTAGCACCGAGCGCCTCAGCCCCAGGTGGACGCCGACGTCGCCCCCCACGGGCACGTCGGCCACGACGCGGCCGGCGACGGCGCTCAGGCCTACCGTGCGGACGGTGTCGCCGCTCAGGGCGTCGGTCGTCTCCACGTCGAGCACCGCCGCCAGCCCGCCGCCCAAGGGCGCCGGCAGCGAGCCGCGGTGGAACCGGACGCGCGCCAGCGCCTCCGGCTGGAACGACGAGAACAGCCCGAAGGCGTGCCACGGCTCGTAGAGCGGGACGCCGTCGCGGACGTAGCGCGTCCGGTGGGGGTCGGCGCCGCGGACCACGAGCGCCCCGCTGGCGCCGCCAGTGCGCGTGAGCCCGGGGAGCCAGGACAGCGTCGCGGCGAGGTCGGCCTCGCCTAGGGCGTAGGGGATCGCGGCGGCCTGGCGGCCGGCGAGGTCGGTCATGCCGGGCGTGGGCCCGGGCGGCTCCGGGCCGGCCACGACGGGGGCGTCGGGGGCGTCGATGATCACGCGCTGCAGGCGGACGGTCGGCGGCAGGCGCGACGACTCCGGGAACACGTCGAGCTCTAACCGCACCGGCCCGTAGCCGACGTGGGAGACGCGGACGACGTAGCGGCCCGTCGGCAGGAGCGGGACGGCGAACTGGCCGTCGGCGGCGACCACGTCGCCCAGCCCGAGATCGACCAGCCAGACATGCGCGCCGACCAAAGCCTCCCCCGTCTCGGCATCGACGACGCGACCGTCCAACGTGCCTGTGAACGCCTCCGGCCCGGTGTCGGGCGTCACGTTGAGCGGCTCGCGGATCAGGACGTACTGCCCCTGGCGGATGCGCTCGGCGCGGATCCCGGTCCCGCGCAGGATGTAGCGGAGCGCCTGGGTCGGGGTCGTCGGTAACGCGGTAGCGGCCCCGCACGCGGACGTCCTCGACCAAGCGGAGCGCGAACACGAGTTCGAGGTCGGCGACCTCGGCCAGCTCGTAGAGCGCGTCCGCCAGCGGGACGTCGTTCCAGACGACCTCGGCCTCGGCCTGCGCCCAAACCGGCGCCGCCCCCACGACGAGGGCGGCGCACAGCGCGGAAACGAGGGCGAACAGACGCATCAGCGGAGGATAGAGGTGCCCACAACGGGCGCCCGATGCCATTCCGCATTCCCGGCCTCTCCCCCGCTGGCGGAGTCCGGACGGTCCATGTCTCTAGGGAGCCAGGCGGAAGCCGGAGCCCTCCATCGAGAGCTGGGCGTCGAGCGCGAGGGCCAGCTTGTCGAGCGCATCGCGCAAGCCGTTCGCCCCGTACTCGCCGTCGGAGACCGAGACATCTGCCAAGGCAGGCGCCACGACGATGGGCGTGCCCGACTGGCGGCTCAGCCGCTCCGCCAGTTCGCCGAGCGTCAGGTCGCGGGCGAAGACGGTGCCGGACCAGTCCAGCGTGCCCAAGTCGGCGGGCTCGGGCGCCGACGGCGGGTCGAGGGCCAGGACCGTGCTGCGCTGGCCGGGCGCCAGCGTCACGGCGGCGTCGGGCATGGCGCGGGGCGACAGCGTCACCACGCCCGAGACCAGGACGACCTCGGTCTCGACGTCGCGGGCCTCGACGGTGAACGTCGTCCCGAGCACGGTCACCTCGGCGTTGGGCGTGGTCACCTCGAACGGGTCGGACGCGTCGCGTTCAATCCGAAACAGGGCGCGGCCAGACAGCAACCGCGCTCGGCGAGCGTCCTCGACCCCGTCCTCGGGCATCGCCAGCCGGGCGCCGTCGGCTAGGTCGGCCGTCGAGCCGTCGGCGAAGGTGACGGTCCGGGCGCCGTCGGCGACGACGGTCTCCCAGCCGGCGTCGCGCGTCCAGATCGTGGTCAGGATGCCGGCGAAGGCGACGACGGCGGCCAGGGCCGCGACGCGCCAGACCCAGCGGGTGGGGCGGGCCCGGCTCACGGCCGGGCGACTGGCGGACCGAGCGGGCGCGGACTGGCGGGTCTCACGTGCGGGGCGCGGTGGGGCGGTGACAGAGCGCGGCTCGGCAGACGCTTCGGCGGGCGTGGCGACCTCGGCCGGTGCCGCCGCTTCGGCCCAAGCCGCCTCGAAGGCGTCGCGGTCGGACTGGATCCGCTGGACGGCGGCCGCCAGCCCGGGGTGACGGGCGAGCGCGGCGTCGAGGTCAGGGCGCGCGGCGTCCAACCGCGCGGCCTCGTCGTCCGAGAGCAGGTCGCGGTCGGCCAGAGGCGTACAGGACGAGCAGCCCGCGGTCGGGCACCGCGTCCGCCAGCCCGGCGCGGACGTCGGCGCGCAGGCTCTGCCACCGCGCGAAGGCCTCGGCCAGGGCGGGCTCTTGGGCGAGCGAGCGGTCGAGCGCGGCGCGGTCGTCGGGCGGGAGCGCGTCGTAGAAGGCGAGGGCGTCGGAGTCGATCATGGTGGGATCTAGAGGGCCAGCCACGCCAGGGCGAGGGCGGCGGTGGCGGTCAGGACGTCGCGGAGTCGGGAGAAGGCGCGCTTGACCTGCATCTTGACGGCGGCCTCGGTCGTGCCGAGGGAGTCGGCGATCTCGGCGTAGGGGTAGCCCAGCTCGCGCATCTCCAGGATGGCCCGGGCGTGCTCGGACAGCGTCGAGAGCGCGCGCTCGAGGTCCACCTTGAGCGCGACGTCCTGGGCATCGACCGAGCCCGGGGTGGGCAGGTCGGGGTCGAACAAAGCCTCGCGCGACGAGTAGCGGCCGCGGTAGAAGTCCTGGAGCTCGTAGAGCGCCGCCTTCATGGCGAAGGCCTTGAATCGGTCGGCACGCTGCAACGCGTCGAAGCCGCGGTGGACGCGCAGGAGCGCGTTCTGGACCAAGTCGTCCACCTGGTCGCTGCCGCCGATGCGGTTGCGGAAGAAGCCGCGCAGGATGGGCGTGATGCCCGCCAGCAGCGCGTCCCGGGCGGAGGCGTCGCCGGACTGTGCGCGCTCGACGGTGGTGGTGTCGAAGGTCATGGGGGAGCGGGCCGAAGCCCGGGGTCACGAGTGGGCCGCCGGTCGCGGGGCCGAGGTCACAGGAGCGTGGCGGGCAAAATGCCACCGACCGTGCGACCGTGCGGGCGCAATCCGCCGCCGCCCCGCTCCGCCCGCCGCCCCGCGCTGGCGGGGCGCTCCCGCCAGTAGGCGAGGTGTCCTCCCGGGCGATCCGTTCCCTAGGCCCTTTCAACTTCGCCTGAAACCGGCGGTGCCCGCCGTCCGTGCCACCGAGCCCCCCCTATCTTCGGCCTTTCCCCGCCGAGCCTATGCCTTCGGACGCCCCGCTCCACACGCCCGGCCCCCTGCTGGAGACCATCGCCAGCCCGGCCGACGTCCGAGCCCTGTCCGTCGAGCAGCTGCCCCAGCTGTGCGACGAGCTCCGGGACTTTATCGTGGACATCGTGGCCGTCCACGGCGGGCACTTCGGGGCGTCGCTGGGCGTCGTCGAGCTGACGGTCGCGCTGCACTGGGCCTACGACACGCCGCACGACCAACTGGTGTGGGATGTCGGGCACCAGGCCTACGGGCACAAGATCCTGACCGGGCGGCGCCAGGCGTTCCCCTCCAACCGGAAGTACGGCGGGCTCTCGGGCTTCCCCAAGCGAGCCGAGAGCGACTACGACACGTTCGGTGTCGGCCACGCGAGCACGTCGATCTCGGCGGCGCTCGGCATGGCCGTCGCGCGCGACATCCAGGGCTCGAACCGCAAGGTGGTCGCCGTGATCGGCGACGGGTCGATGACGGGCGGTCTGGCCTTCGAGGGGCTCAACAACGCCGGCGCGGCCGACTCTGACCTGCTGGTGGTCCTCAACGACAACCGGATCTCCATCGACCCCAACGTCGGCGCGCTGCACGAGTACCTCGCCGGGATCTCGGCGTCGAAGGGCTGGAACGCGCTCAAGACCGACGTCTGGGACCTGTTCGACAAGCTCAAGGGCAAGGGGGGAGGCCACTTGCAGCGGCTGGCGAGCCGCGTCGAGGACGGGCTCAAGGCCGCGCTCACGCCCGGGATGCTGTTCGAGGCGCTCGGCTTCCGCTACATCGGCCCGACCGACGGCCACGACGTGGTCTCGCTCGCAAAGCGCCTAAAGGACCTGCGCGACCTGCCCGGCCCGATCTTGCTCCACACGTTGACCGTCAAGGGCAAGGGGTTCAAGCCAGCCGAGCAAGACCAGGTCAAGTGGCACGCGCAGTCGAGCCCGTTCGACAAGCTCACGGGGAAGAGCCTGGCCACGCCCACCGCCAGCGGGACCCAGCCGCCCAAGTGGCAGTCCGTCTTCGGCGACGCCCTGGTCGAACTGGCGGAGCAAGACGAGCGCGTCGTCGGCGTCACGGCCGCCATGCCGTCCGGGACCAGCCTGGGCACGATGATGGAGGCCATGCCCGACCGCGCCTTCGACGTCGGCATCGCCGAGATGCACGCGGTCGTGTTCGCGGCCGGGCTCGCGACCCAGGGGCTCAGGCCGTTCGCGGCCATCTACTCGACGTTCTTGCAGCGGGCCTACGACGGCGTCGTCCACGACGTCGCGCTCCAGAAGCTCCCCGTCGTGTTCTGCATGGACCGCGCCGGCGTCGTCGGCGCCGACGGGCCGACGCACCACGGCGCGCTCGACATCGCCTACATGCGCGCCGTCCAGGGGTTGGTCTGCGCCGCGCCGTCGGACGAGCAGGACCTGCGCGACCTGATGTACACCGCGCTCCAGCACGACGGCCCGTTCGCGATCCGCTACCCGCGCGGCTCCGCGACGGGGATGGCGCTGCGCGACGGGCTTCGAGCCCATCGAGATCGGGACCGGCCGCCGGCTCCGCGACGGCGACGCGCTAGCGTTCGTGACGTATGGCGCCATCGCCGACTACGCCGCCCAGGTCTGCGACCGACTGGCGGCGCGCGGGATCGAGGCGGCGCACTACGACCTGCGCTTCGTCAAGCCCATCGACGCGGCCCTGCTGACCGAGGTGTTCGGCCGCCACAGCCGCGTGATTACGATCGAGGACGGCGTGCGCGACGGCGGCGCCGGCTCGGCGGTCGTGGAGTGGGCGTCGGACGCGGGCGTGATGGACGGCACGCGCGTCGTGCGGTTGGGCCTGCCGGACCAAACCGTCGAGCACGGGTCCCAGCGCCAGCTGCACGACGAGGTCGGCATCGGGCCGGACGGCATCGAGCGGGCCGCGCTGGCCCTCGTCGCCGAGGCCGAGGCGGCCTAGCGCGTCGGGCCCGCGCCGCTGGCGATCCCCACCGCCAGCCCGGCACGAATCGCACGGCGGGGGCGTACTCTAGGGACACGCCCGCCGTCGCCATGCCCGCCCCCGTTTTGCAGCCGCTGCTCGACTCCCCCGCGCTCCCGCACTTGGTCGCGGACTTGCAGAGCGCCCTCCGGAGTGAGGCCGTCGCGCGCGAGCGGTTCCGCGACTGGCTCACGCCGTCCACCAAGGCCGAGTTCATCAACGGAGAGGTCGTCATGCACTCCCCCGCCCGCGACGCCCACAACCAAGTCGTCCGCCGCCTCACTGCCTTACTCGGCGCGCACAACGACGCTCAGTCCCTCGGCGGCAAAGTGGCGTCGGAGAAGGCTCTGATCGGGCTGACGCGGAACGACTACGAGCCCGACGTGGCGTTCTGGGGCGCGGAGAAGGCGGCCCAGATCGGACCCGACACCAACGTCTACCCCGCGCCCGACCTGGTGGTCGAGGTGCTGAGCGCCAGCACGGCCCGGCGCGACCGTGGCGTCAAGCGGGAGGACTACGCCGCCCATGGCGTCGCCGAGTACTGGATCATCGACGCCGACGACGAATCGGTGGTGGCGCACCGGATCGAAGGGGGGCGCTACCGCGAGCAAGCCGTCGGCACGACGCTGGAGAGCCGGGTCGCGGGCGGGTTCGCCGTCCCGACGCGCGCGCTGTTCGACGACGGCGCCCAACTGGCGGCGCTCCGGGCGATCCTGGCCTAGGACACCCGCGCGGGCGGTATCACCCGCCGGCGCGCTCCGCCAGCAGGTCGAGCACGGCGGCCTCGGGCGGGCGCAGGCCCGCCGGCGTGTTGCCCGCGTTCCGACGTCTGACCCGCTCTCTCAGGTCGCGCTGGCGGAAGGCGTCGAGCACGTCGGGGTGGACGTAGTACTGGCGGCACACGGCGGGGGTGTTGCCCAGCCGGGCGGCGGTGGCCTTGATGGCCTGGGTGATGAGCCCGTCCTCGGTCCCGCTCTCGACGGCGTCGTGGGCCGCCAGCGCCTCGGCGGCCGTGACCGTCCCGCCCCACGTGCGGAAGTACTTGGCCGTGTACGGCTCGCCCGTCGCTTGCTGGAGGTAGTCGTTGACGTGGCCGGACTCCACGTCGTGCCGCTCGCCGGCGTCGTCGTAGAACTGGAAGAGGTCGTAGCCGGGGATGTCCTGGCACGCCTTCACCAGCCGCGCCAGCCGCTTGTCGTGGACCGCCAGCGACTGGCTCTTCCCGCTCTTGCCCACGAACTCGAACCGGACCTCGGCGCCGTCGAACGAGACGTGCTTGTCGCGGATCGTCGTGAGCCCGTAGGTGTGGTTCTTGGTCGCGTACTCCTCGTTCCCGACGCGCACCAGCGTCTCGTCGAGCAGTCGCACGCACAGCGCCAGCACCTTCTCCCGGCCCAGCGACCGCTTGCGGAGGTCGGACTGGACGCGCTGGCGGATGTCGGGCAACGCCTGCCCGAAGCCGACCATCCGGTCGAACTTGGCCCGGTTCCGGTGCGCCTGCCAGTCGTCGTGGTAGCGGTACTGCTTGCGGCCCTTGTCGTCGCGCCCGGTCGCCTGGAGGTGGCCGTTGGGGCGGGGCGAGATCCAGACGTCTTGCCACGCCGGCGGGATCACCAGCGCCTCGATCCGCTCGCGGACGTCGTCGGCGACCAGCTCGCCGTCGGCGCGGTGGTACGAGAAGCCGGTGCCGCGCCCGACGCGCGTGATGCCGGGGCGGCTGTCGTCGACGTAGCGGAGGCCGGGCGGGGTGTCGGGCATGGGGAGGCGTGACGCGGGAGCGGGCGGCGCACCGGACGGGGTGGTGCAATCGGACCACCCGAAACGCCGCGTCCGCACCAGGGCTCCCGGGCGGGATCTCGGCAGCTTGGGGTTCCTCCCTCCCCACGACCATGCTGCTCCGCCCCGCCGTCCTCGCCCTCGCCCTCCTCGCCGCGCCCGCCTGGGCGCAGAACGTCCCCCCGGACCCCGAACCCGAGCCCGCTCCCGAGGAAGCGCCGGCGCCCACGCCGCTCGTCCGCCCCACGCCGAGCCCCGCGCCCATCGTCGGACGCGCGACGGAGCGGCGGTCGCCGCACCGGTTGGGCGGGCCGCGCGTCGGCATCACGATCTTGGACCCCGGGACGGTCGAGACCATCAACGAGGAGTTCCCCGGCGACGACGGCGGGGAGCGGATCGCGTCGGCGACGCCGGTCATCACCCAGTTCGGGTGGCAGTTCGAGACCCGGCTGTTCCAGACCGAGTCCGGGCTGACGGGCGTGACCGAGATCGTGGGGCTGGTGGGCGGCCTGGACCGCAACCTCTTGCTTCCCAGCGGCACGTTCCTGGTGGGCCTCCGGACGGTCAACGGCATGGAGATCGGCGTCGGGCCGAACCTGTCGCTGGCCGGCACGGGCTACGCCGTCGCCGTGGGGATGAACACCCCCATCGGCGAGGTCAACGTGCCCGTCAACGTGGCGGCCGTTTTCGGCCAGGGCGGGCCGCGCGTCAGCCTGCTGGCGGGCTTCACGCTCTCCAACCGGCGCTACTAGCCGCTCGGCCCCCGCTCGACTGGCGGACGCGGCGCGCCCGTCGGGCGGCTCACGGAAAACCCGTCGAACCGCGCGCCGGCCGGCCCGGTAGCTTGGCGCAGCCCCCCGCGCCATGCCTGAGACCCCGCCGTTCCGCCTGTCCAACACCCTCACCCGCGCCGTCGAGGAGGTCACGCCCGTCGCCTTCGACGGCGACCGCCCCCTGCTCCGGTTCTACTCGTGCGGGCCGACGGTCTACAGCTACGCCCACATCGGCAACTTCCGCACGTTCCTGACCGCCGACCTGGTGGTGCGGACGGCCCGGGCGCTGGGGTGGTCGGTCCGCTACGTCTCCAACGTCACCGACGTCGGGCACTTGACCGAGGACGACCAGGCCGACGGCGGGGGCGAGGACAAGATGGCCCGGGCGCTGCAGTCGAAGGAGGGCGAGGCGTTCGAGACCGTCTGGGACCTCGCGCGCCACTACACGGCCGCGCTCAAGCGCGACTGGGACGCCCTGAGCTTGGTCGAGCCCGACGTCCGCCCGCGCGCGACCGAGCACGTCCGGGAGCAGATCCAGGCCGTCCAGGCGCTCGTCGAGGCCGGCCACGCCTACGAGACCGACGACGGCGTCTACTTCCACGTGCCCAGCTTCCCCGACTACGGCCGGCTGCTCTGGCAACACCGACGCCGACGCGCTGGCGGAGGCTGGGCGCGAGGTCGTGAAGGACGACGGCAAGCGCGACCCGCGCGACTTCGCGCTGTGGAAAAAGGACCCCGGGCACCTGATGCAGTGGCACTCGCCGTTCGCCCAGGGCCCGGCCGACGGCTGGGGCTTCCCCGGCTGGCACCTCGAGTGCTCGGTGATGGCGCAGAAGTACCTCGGCGAGACCATCGACCTGCACGGCGGCGGTGAGGACCTGCGGTTCCCGCACCACGAGTGCGAGATCGCCCAGGCCGAGGCGCTGAGCGGCCAGCCGTTCTCGCGCTACTGGATGCACACGCGCTTCCTCCAGGTCGAGGGCGAGAAGATGTCCAAGAGCGCCGGCAACTTCCTGACGGTGAGGGATCTGACGGCCGCGCCGGACGACGGCGGGCGCCAAGACTGGGACGCCCCGCTCGACCCGCTGGCGGTGCGGCTGGCGCTGATCTCGGGCCACTACGTCCGCCCGTTCAACCTGACGCGGAAGACGCTGGAGGACGCCGCCAAGAACCGCCAGCGCTACCTCGACGCGGCCCAAGCCGCCGACGACGCGCTCGACGCCGACCGCGCGGGCGACGACGTGCTCGCGGAGCCGCTGGAGGCGGCGTGGGCCAAGACGCTGGCCGCCATGGCCGACGACCTCAACACGCCCCAGGCGCTCGGCCGCGGCCTACCGCGGCGCCAACGAGATCGTCGCCGGCGCCCGCGTCGCGCCGCTTTCCGTCGCCAGCGCGCGGTCGGCCAAGGCGTTCCTCGACAAGCTGGACGACCTGCTCGGCATCGTCGGCTCTGCCCCCGCCGCCGACGCGGGCCGCCAGTCGGACGAGTTGGAGGACCAGGTCGAGGCGCTGCTCGCCCAGCGGACTGAGGCGCGGGCGGCCAAGGACTGGGCGCGCGCCGACGCCATCCGCGACGAGATCGACGCGCTGGGCGTGGTCGTGATGGACACGCCGAGCGGCCCCACCTGGCGCCGCGCCTAGCGCTGGCGGCGGACCTCGAACGTGTCGAGGCCCCCACGCCGGTACGCGACCCACGCGGCGACGACGACCGCCAGGGAGAGGGCGAGGTCGAGCGGGAGCAGCCAGGCCGGCATTTCAAACCCGCTCTTGCTGGCGGTCGCCAGCGTGCTGCCGAAGACCAGCAGCACGACGAGCCCGCAGGCGGCGAGTTGGACCACACCAACGGCGTAGACGGCGGCCGTCAGGAAGCGTCCGAAGGTGGCGGGGCGTCGCATGGCAGGGAGGGAAAGCTTCCCCACTATCCGCGTGCCGCCCCGCCGGGTTGCGCCACCCGACCGCTAGTCAACCGAGCCGCGCAGCTCGGCCCAGACCCCGGCGTGGTCGCTCGGCCAGATCCCGCCGACGCGGTCGCCCGGCTCGTCCAGGACCACCTCGGTCTCGGTCACGCTCTCGAAGCCGCGGTAGAGCACCACGTCGATCCGGGTCGCCAGTCGAGACGCGGCGTTGCGGAGGTCGGCCGCCTGGCAGCACGTCGGCGCGCTCCCGACCGGGGCGGCGTCGGTCAAGTCGTCGAGCAGCGAGCGGTAGCTCTGCCCGTTCCCGTTCCCGTCCGAGTTGACGTCGCCCACCACCACGATGGGGCCCGCCAGCGCGCCGACGGTGGTCCGGAGCTGGGTGGCCTGGACGAACTGGATGGGCTCGGCGTCGCCGCCCACCTCGAGGTGGGTGTTGACGAACGTGAACGAGACGCCGTTGACCGTCGCCGGCACCGACTGGAAAGAGCGGACGAACGTCTGGTTCACCCCACCGACGGGGACGGTCAGCAGCAGGTCGAACGTGGTCTCGGTCGGGGCGCCGGTCGTGACGCCGTTGCGGGCCAGGATCACGTCCTCGTCCTGGTAGCGGACGTCGAAGAACGTCTGGCCGTCGGTGGTGCCGGGGAACTCGACGTCGGCGTTCGCCGAGCGCGAGACGACGCGGTAGTCGGCGCCCCGGTCCGCCAAGGCGTCCATCAGCAGGTCGAGGAAGTCGAACGTGACGTCGGTGGCTGGCGTGGCCGCGCCGCCGGGCAGGTTGTCGGCGGGCCGCTGGACGGCGTACGTCGTGACCTCCTGGAGCCCGACGAGGTCGGGGTTGACGCGCACGATCTCGGCCGCGACGGCCTCCATCCGCGCGGCGGGGTTGGACGCCTCGACGGTCGCGTACAACTGGGCCACGCGGACCGGCACGAGCTGGGGGTTGGTCTCGTTCGCGACCGCGAACAGGTCCGCGCCGAGGTACAGGTTCTGCGTCATCACGCGGACGGCGGCGGTCTCGCCGTCGTCGGACGAGTCGCAGCCGGCGACGAAGAGGAGGGCGAGCAGGAGGGGGACGAGTCGGCGCATGGGGGCGGGGGCGTGTAGTGGAGCGCAAGATGAAGCCTCTCGACGGGCCCCGCGTAGTCCGGATGCCCTAGACCCGCGGCCGGTAGCTTGCGCCGCCGAGACCTCCCCCCGCCGCATGCCCCTCGACGCCTCCGACTACTCCTCGCTCGACGGCGGGCTGGTCCGCATGCTGGACCGGTTGCAGGCCGAGGGCACGGCCACCAAGGACCCCGCGGTCGACGAGTTCCTGCGCGACGAGGCCAACGCGATCCTGCTCGGGCTCCTCTACGACCAGCGCGTCTTGGCGGAGACCGCCTTCGCCGGCCCCCACAAGCTCCGCCAGCGGCTCGGGCACCTCGACATGGCCCGGATCGCGGAGATGGACCGCGACGCCTTCGCGGCGGTGTTCACCGAGACGCCAGCCGTCCACCGGTTCACGAACAAGATGGTCGACACGACGCAGGCCGTCGCCCGGCGCGTGGCGGACGAGTACGGCGGCGACGCCGGCCGGATCTGGGCCGACGGCGACTGCGCGGCGGTCGAGAAGCGGGTCCAGGCGCTGCCCGGCTTCGGGCCGCAGAAGGCGGCCAAGCTCAAGTTCTGCCTGTACTACTTCGGCCACCGCGACTTGAGCGAGGGCTGAGCGCGACCGCGGGGCCGAACCCGGTGCGCGCGCTCGCGTTTAGGGCGCCCCCCGAACTGAGATGCCTCACCTCGACGTTCCTACCTGGGCCTGGGCCGTGTTCAACGGCTACGTCGTGGTCCTGCTGCTGATCGACCTGCTGGGCTTCAACAAGAAGGCGCACGAGATCAAGTGGAAGGAGGCCGCCTGGCTGTCGGCGTTCTTCGTCGCGGCCTCGTTCGCGGTCAACGGCGCAGTCTGGTGGGCCGGCGTGGACCAGGGGCTGGGCAACGGGCCGGGCGTCACGTTCCTGACGGCGTACCTCGTCGAGAAGTCGTTGTCGGTCGACAACCTGTTCGTGATCGCGGTGCTGTTCGGGTACTTCGCCGTCCCGGCCCGCTACCAGCACCGCGTGCTGTTCTGGGGCATCTTCGGCGCCATCGTGATGCGGGCGTTCATGATCCTGCTGGGCGTCGCGTTGGTGGACCGGTTCCACTGGGTGCTCTACATCTTCGGCGCGTTCCTGCTGCTCACCGGGCTCCGGATGTTCAAGGAGAACGACGACGCCGACGACGTCGCCGACAACAAGCTGATCGGGTTGCTGAGGCGCGTGCTCCCGGTGACGCCGCGGTACCACGAGGAGCACTTCTTCGTCCGGATCGAGGGCAAGCTGTGGGTGACGCCGCTGTTCCTGGTCCTGGTCATGATCGAGCTGACCGACGTGGTGTTCGCCGTCGACTCCATCCCGGCCATCCTGGGCATCACGACCGACCCGTTCCTGGCGTACTCCTCGAACATCATGGCCGTCGTGGGGCTCCGGGCGCTGTACTTCCTGCTGGCGGGCGTGATCGAGCGGATCCGCTACCTGCACATCGGGCTGGGCGCGGTGTTGGTGTTTATCGGGGCCAAGATGCTCACCGAGCCCTTTATCGAGCCGTGGTTCGGGATCGAGAAGATCCCGACCTGGGTGTCGCTGACGGTCGTGGTGGGGTGCATCACGACGGCGGCGGCGGTCTCGTGGGCGGCGACCAAGCGCGAGGCCCGCGCCGACCCGCTCCCCCGCCCGCCCGGCGCGCCGACGCCCGGCGGCGACGGCTCCGCCGAGGCCACGCCGCCCGTCGAGGCCGACCGCTAGCGACTGGCGAGCCACACGAGTGGGGCGACGAAGGCGCGGCGCCCGCCGTCGCGCTGCTAGCGGGGTCCGGCGGTGGGACGGAGCGCGGTCGGACGCCGTGGCGCGAGGGCCTAGGCCGCCAGCCGGAACGCGTGCGTCGCGACGCCGATTTCTGCCGCCTGCGGTTTGCCATTCCTTCACGGGCGGGGGTTTCTTGCGAGCCTCTCACACCCCGTTCGATGGACCTCTCCGCGGTCGACCCCCTGGCCCCCATCCCGTTCAACTCGTCGCCCAACCCCACGCTCGGCGTCGAGATCGAGCTCCAGATCCTGGACCCCCAGACGCACAACCTCAAGCAAGGCTCCGTCGCGCTCCTCGACCGCCTGGGCCACGACCACCCCAAGATCAAGCAGGAGCTGACGCAGTCCACGATCGAGGTCATCACCGGGATCTGCGACGACGTCCAGGGCGCGGTGACGGACTTGACGGGCTCCATCCGCGAGATGGTCGCGGTGGGCGACGAGCTCGGGATGGCGTTCGCGTCGGCCGGGACGCACCCGTTCGGGCAGTGGCGCGACCAGAAGGTGTTCCCCAACGAGCGGTACCAGTCGCTCGTGGACCGCATCCAGTGGCCCGCGCGGCGGCTGCTGATCTACGGGCTCCACGTCCACGTGGGGCTGTCGTCGGGCGAGAAGGCCATCGCGGTCTCGAACGCGCTCGCGAGCTACCTCCCCCACCTGCTCGCGCTCTCCGCGAGCAGCCCGTTCGTGGACTTCGAGGACACCGGGCTGGCGTCGACGCGGTCGAAGATCTTCGAGGGCATGCCGACGGCCGGGCTGCCGTACCGGCTGGCCAACTACGGCGAGTTCCAGAAGTTCATGAACACGCTGGTCCGCGCCCAGGCCATCCAGACCATCCGGGAGATCTGGTGGGACATCCGCCCCCACCCCAACTTCGGGACGCTGGAGGTCCGGATCTGCGACTCGCCCTCGACCATGAAGGAGCTGGCGTCGCTGGTGGCGCTCGTGCAGTGCCTGGTCGTGGCGCTCGGCGACCGCTACGAGAACGGCGCGCCGATCGACCTCTTGAACCCCTGGATCCTGCGCGAGAACAAGTGGCGCGCCTGCCGCCACGGCCTCGACGCCGACATCATCTGCGACAACGAGGGCGACCACTCGCCCCTGCGCGAGCAGCTCCCGGGCCTGATCGCGCGCCTGGAGCCCGTCGCCGAGCGGCTGGGCTGCCTGGCCGAGCTGCGCGGCATCCTGGACATCCTGGAGCACGGCGCCAGCTACGAGCGCCAGCGCGCCGTGATGAAGCACTCGCCGCGGCTCCCCGACGTCGTCGCCTCGCTGGCGGACGAGTTCCGCGAGAGCGTCGGCGCGGTGGCGGGCTGAGCCCGGCCGGCGGAACCGCCGGGTCTGGTGGCGCCTTCGCAAGCCGAGCGGAGGCCTGGCCTTCTCCGACTCCCCCTTAGGCCGGGGGCCTAGGGGCGCGTGCGGCCGTGCCGATCTTCCCCCTCCCACCGACGCCGAGCCCGTGACCGCCACCGACGCCCCGCCGCTCTCCGACGCCGCCCTGCGCGGCGACCTCGTCGCGCTCCGCCGCCAGTTGCACGCCCACCCCGAGCTGGGCTTCGCCGAGGTCGAGACCTCGCTCCGCCTGCGGACCTGGCTGGAGGACCGCGGCTTCGAGACCGTCGGGCCCCTGGCCGGCACCGGCTTCTACGTCGAGGTCGCCGGCGACCGCCCCGGGCCGACGGTGGCCTACCGCGCCGACATGGACGCGCTGCCGATCGCGGAGCAGACCGAGGCCGAGTACCGCTCGACGGCGCCGGGCGTGATGCACGCGTGCGGCCACGACGCCCACATGTCGGTCGGCTGCGGCGTGGCCGTGCTGGCGCGCGAGCGCCGCGCCGAGCTGGCGGGGACGGTCCGGGTGTTCTTCCAGCCGTGCGAGGAGCGGACGCCCTCGGGCGCCCCGGCGATGATCCGGGCGGGCGTGCTGGACGGCGTCGCGGCGGCCTACGCGGTCCACATGGACCCCGGCCTGCCCGTCGGGCGCTTCGGCTTCCGGGTCGGGTCGCTCACGGCGGCGTGCGCGCCGTGGCGCATGATCGTGCGGAGCGACAAGTCGGGGCACTCCGCGCGCCCGCACGAGGCCGTGGACACGGTCTGGGTCGCGACCCAGATCGCCAACGACCTCTACCAGCTGGCGGGCAGGGTGACCGACGCCCGGAAGGCGGCCATCCTGACCGTCTGCCGGTTCCAGGGCGGCGACGCCTTGAACGTGATCCCGTCCGAGGTCGAGTTCGGGGGCACGCTGCGCTGCGTCGACGCCGAGACGATGGGGTACCTGCGCGAGAAGATGCGGCGGCTGGCGGGCGCGCTGGGCGCGGTCTACAAGGCCGACGTCGAGGTCGAGATCGAGGACGCGCTCCCGGCCGTGGTCAACACGGCGCCGGAGGTCGGCCGGGCGCGCCAAGCGGCCCAAGCGCTGTTCGGCGAGACGGCGGCGGTCGAGATCCCGCTCCCCAGCATGGGCGGCGAGGACTTCGCCTACTACCTCCAACGGGTGCCCGGCGCGATGGTCCGCGTGGGCTCCGCCAGCGGGCCGGAGACGCGCTACCCCCTCCACCACGCCCGCTTCGACTTGGATGAGGACGCGCTCCCACTCGCGGCGCGGCTGATGACCGAGGTCTGCGTCCGCGACCTCGCCGCGCGCGCGGAGGCGGCCTAGGTGCCACCCCGGCGGTGCTCCGGCGGCGGGGCGTGGGCGGGGCCCGCCGCGTGCCCTACGTTACGGGCCCCGCCCGACGCGTCCGCCCCCGCCATGCGCCACCTCGTCCTCGGCCTCCTCCTCTGCGCCGCCGCCGCCGCCCAGCCGTCCGACCGCACCGCGGTCAACGTGTTCGCCACCGTCGAGTCCGACGACGGGTACCTCAACCTCCGTGACGGGCCGTCGGCGCGGACCCGGATCGATCGCCGGCTGAGCACCGGCGAGCGCGTGCTCGTGCTCGGCTGCGAGCCCGGCCGCCGGGGCGCGCGGTGGTGCCACGTCGCAACGGCCGAGGGCGTTAACGACGCGCTCGACGTGATGTACGGGATCGGCCACGTCTACGACGCCGAGCTGGTCTACGACGCGCCCCGCCCCCGCGAGCCGCTGACGGTGGCCGGGTCCGGGGTGCCGGATGGGTTCCGGGCCGAGGCCCAGTACTGGACCGGCTACCGCCGCGTCGCCTCGACCGACGGCTACGTCAACCTCCGCTCGGGCCCGAGCACCGCCGACGGCGTGATGCAGCGGATGCCCAGCGGCCAGAGCGTCTGGGTCGTCGCCCACGACGCCCAGGCGACGGGACCGGCGCGCTGGGTGCTCCTCTACACCTTCGACGAG
The DNA here is from genome assembly GCA_963789285.1 of Rubricoccaceae bacterium. Lineage (GTDB taxonomy): Bacteria > Bacteroidota > Rhodothermia > Rhodothermales > Rubricoccaceae > Rubrivirga. The sequence continues at coordinate 36,463 of CAWBJZ010000001.1, read as the reverse complement.
GGCGAGCTCGGCTACGCCTACGACGCCGAGCTGGTCACCGAGGACCATGGGCACTAGCCTCACCCGCGCCGCCCTGGGCACGGTCGTCTGGGCGCTGGCCGCCGCCGGCGCGGCGGCCCAAGGGGCGCAGGCCGGCCGGCCGCTGGCCAACGTGCTCGCCGTCGTGGACGCGACCGGGGGCGGGACCGAGCTGTACCGCGACGTGGACGGCAGCGCCGGTGCGACGGTCCAGAACGGGGCCCCGTTCTGGGTCCTGGGCCACGCCGAGTCCGCCTCGGGTGAGCCGTGGGCCTACGGCGAGGCCTCCGTCGGCGGCCCCGGCAGCGCCGACGTCCGCGCCGGGTTCGTGCGCGCGGCCGACCTCCGGCTCTACGCCCCCGTCCGCCCGGGCGCGGCCACCGTCCGCGGCGCCGGCGCGCCCGCCGGGATGCGCCTGGTGCGCCCTGGCCTGCCGCTGGCGGTGGGCGCCGGCGGGCGGGCGCTCGCCCTACGGGCCGGGCCCAACGCCAGCGCGCGCGTCGTGCTCCGCGTCGGGGCCGGCGACGAGGTCGAGCTCGTGGCGTGCCGCCCGCGCGCCGCGCAGGCGCCCGGCCGGTGGTGCGCCGTCGTCCGCGAGGCCCAGCCCGACGACTGCGAGGACTCGTACTGCCCCGGGGCGCGGGCGCTGGGCTACGTGTCGACGGCCGACCTCGCCCTGTCGTGCGCGCTCCAGTCGGAGCCGGGCGAGCCGGCGCACCCCTGCGCCGGGCGCGTCCAGAGCCGGGTCGGCCCCGACTACGAGACCGCAGCGACGTCGTGGTGAGGCCGGCACTCCTCGCGCTCGTGCCCGCGGGCACCGGCACGGCCGCGCTCGCGCAGTCGGACGAGGCGCCGCGCCGTGACGTCAACCGGTTCGCCATCGTCGACGCGGAGGCCGGCGGGGTCGATCTCTGGGCGCGGCGCGGGTCGCTCAGCGCGCTCTGGGCTGGCAACGGCACGGCCGTCTGGGTCGCGTCGTGCGGGCTCGGCCCGCCGGCCGAGCGGTGGTACGCGGTCCGGGCCGAGCTCCCCGGCGTCTACCAGCCGTTCGGCGAGCTCCGCGAGGCCGACCTCCAGGTCGCCCCGCCCGTCCGGCCGTCGGCGCGGGAGGCGCGGGGCGCGGGCGTGCCCGAGGGGTTCGAGGCGGTCGGGGACGGGGCCGGGCCCTGGGCCGTGGACCCGACCATCGACGCCCTCAACGTGCGGGCGGGGCCCACCACCGAGGCGCGGGTGCTGTTCGAGGCCGCGCGCGGCGCCGACGAGGTCGTCCAGCTGTCCTCGTGCGCGCCCCGGGTCGCCGGCGACCGCGGCCGGTGGTGCCTGGCCGAGGTCCACCCCGTGAGCGACCTGCTGGACTACCACGGCGCGGAGGCCCGGATCGGGTTCGTCTACACCGCCGCCCTCGTGCCCTACACGTTCCCCGAGCCCGACGGCGGCGGGTAGCCGCCGGGCCGACGTTGGGGGCCGGGCTACCTTGCGGCCCCCAACGCCCGCCCCATGGCCCGGACGCTCCTCTTGCTGCTCGCGCTCGCCGTGCTCGCGGCGGCCCCGGCCCTCGCCCAGGTGGGGCCCGGCGACTTGGTCATCAACGAGATCCTGTACGACCCGCCCGCGCCCCAGCCGTCGGGCAACGAGTGGATCGAGGTGCTCAACGTGTCCGGCGGGACGCTCGACGTGTCCGGGCTGGCGGTCTCCGACGGCGGGAACCCGTCGGCCGGCGTCCCGGCCGGCACGACGCTGGCGGACGGCGGCTACCTCGTGCTGGTGGACAACGGGGCGGCGTTCGCGGCCGCCTACCCCGGCGTCGCCTTCGTCGAGCTGGCGAGCTTCCCGGCGCTCAACAACACCGGCGACCGCCCGGCGCTGCTGCTGAACGGGGCCGAGATCGACGCCGTGCCGTACCGCCCCTCGTGGGGCGGCAGCGACGCCTCGCTGGAGCGCCGGGACCCCCTCGGCCCCAGCACGGCCGCCTCCAACTTCGGGACCTCGACGGACCCGGACTTCGCCACGCCGGGCGAGCAAAACACGCTGTTCGCGCCCGACCAGACCGGGCCCACTTTGGCCGACGCCGACGTCTCGGCCGACGGGCGGACGGTCACGCTCACCGTCAGCGAGCCCCTCGACCCCGCCTCCGTTACCCCGGGCGCGTTCTCCGTCACCGGGACGCCGACCGTCACCACGGCGACGTACGACGGCGGCGCGCTCACCGTCACCCTGGGCCTGTCCGCCCGGCTCGACCCGGGCACCTCGACCGTGACCGCCACGAACCTCCGCGACGCGCGCGGCAACACGACCGCCAGCAGCGCCGTCACCGTCGAGTTCAACCCCGACCTCGCGGCGCCGACCGTCGTCTCGGCCGTCGCGCTCGACGCGCAGTCCGTTCGGGTGTCGTTCAGCGAGGCCCTGGACCCGACGACGGCCGAGACCGCGGCCAACTACTCCATCAGCGGCGGCATCGGCTCGCCGGTCCTGGCCGACCTCCAGTCGGACCCGGCCCAGGTCGTGCTGGCGCTGGCGGCGCCGCTCACCGGCCCCGCCAGCTACACCCTCACCGTCCGGAACGTGGCGGACGTCGCGGGCAACGCCATCGGGACCGAGACCGAGGCGTTCTTCTTTGGGGAGGGGCAAGCCGCGGATCCGCGCGACCTGGTCATCAACGAGTTCTTGTACGACCCGCCGGCGGGCGGCGACTCCGGCGAGTTCGTCGAGCTGTTCAACCGCTCGGACAAAACGTTCGACCTCAGCGAGTTCACCTTGAACGACAACGCCGGCGACGACCCGCCGATCTCGAACGCCCCCGTCTTTATCGGCCCCGGCGAGTACGCCGTCGTCGTGGACGACCCGGCGAAGTTCGCAGCCGTCTACCCCGACATCGACTTTATCGACCAGCCGAGCTGGAGCGCGCTCAACAACTCGGGCGACTCCGTCGTGCTGAAGTACCAGGGGACGACCATCGACGCGCTGACGTACACCCCGTCGTGGGGCGGCCTGGACGCGTCGCTGGAGCGGAAGGACCCCGAGGGCCCGTCGATGCGCGCCAACTTCGCGACCACGACCGACCCGCGCGGGGGCACGCCGGGCGCCCGGAACAGCCAGTTCGCGCCCGACCTGGAAGGTCCGGAGCTGACGGACGCCCTAGTCCGCGCCGACGGACGCGCCGTGCTGGTGACCGTGGACGAGCCGCTCGACCCCGGCTCGGTCACGCCGTCGGCGTTCACCGTCTCCCCCGGCCCGGCCGTGGCCTCCGCCAGCTACGCGCCGGGCGAGACCACGGTGCTCCTGGGGTTCGCGGCGGGCCAGGCGCTGGCGCCCGGGACGGTGACCGTGACGGCGACGGGGCTCCGCGACGTGATCGGCAACTCGACCGCCAGCAGCTCGGTGACGGCCGAGCTGGCGGAGGACGAGACGCCGCCCTCGATCACGCGCGCGACGGCCCGGTCGGCGACGGTCGTCCGGGTCACGTTCTCCGAACCGATCACGTTCGGGACGGGCGCCGCCGCGTCGCGCTTCCAGGTGACCTCCGACGGGGGCGCGATCGCCGTCGCGTCGGTCGCCGTCGTGACCCTGGACGACGACTCCGGGTTGACGGGCGTGAACGGCGTCCTGGTGGCGGACTTGACGCTGGCGGAGGCGCTGACCGAGCGCGTGCTGTACTCCGTCGTCGGCACGGGCTTGACCGACCTGGCCGGCAACACGGCCCCGACGACCTCGGCTCGGCTGTTCTTCGGCACCGCCGACACCCCCCTAGCGGGCCAAGTCGTGATCACCGAGATCCTGTACGACCCCGAGAACGGCAGCGCCGGCGAGTACCTCGAAGTCCTGAACACGACCGCCGACGGCGTCTTCGACCTGCGCGCGATCACGCTCGGCGCCGGAGGCGACGACGACGGCGACCCCCTGGTGCGCGACGCGGGCGTGTTGCTGCCCGGCGAGTACCTCGCCCTGGCGAGAGATGCCGACGGCTTCCGGCTGACGTTCCCGGACGCGCCGTTCCTGGAGGCCGGCTCCGTCATCTCGCTGTCGAACTCGGGCGAGCCCTTGGTGCTGCGCGCGGGCGGGACCGTGCTCGACTCCGTGTTCTACGACCCCGACTGGCACCGCGTCGAGCTCGAGGACGCGACCGGGCTCTCGCTGGAGCGCCGCGACCCGGCCGGCGGCTCCAACGACCCCGCCAACTGGTCGTCGTCGCTGGCGGAGCTGGGCGGGACGCCGTCGGCGCCGAACTCGCTGTCGATCTCGGGCACGCCCGTCGAGCGCGGGACCGCGCTGACGATCACGAGCCCGTTCGCGCCGACGCGCGGCGAGGCGGCCGAGATCACGTACACGCTGTCGTCGGAGGCCGGGTTGGTGAGGGCCCGGATCTACGACGGCGGCGGCCGCCTCGTCCGCCAGCTCGACGCCGGCCGGCTGTCGGCGCAGACGGCGACGCTGGTCTGGGACGGCACCGGCGACGACCGCCGGCCCCAGCGGGCCGGCATCTACGTCGTCCTTGTCGAGGCCGTCGACGCCCAGGGGGGCACGACGGACGCCCTGCGCGGAGCCGTCGTGCTGGCGCGGCCGGAGTAACACGTTGTCGGTCGAGGGCAGGCGGGGCGCCGCTCGCTCTGGGAGGCAGGATTGCCCCATGGGGAGGGATCCGCCCCCAGGCCGTCGCGTGACTGGCGGTACCTTTGAGCGCGGGCGGCGGCCGCCAGTCCTCGCTTGGGCGGGGGTACGCTGGCCGCCCGACGGCGCGTCTGGGCTGGGCGGAGATTCCATACGGCCGCCCGGCACGGATGGAACAGCGCTGCCCGTTCCCGATTCGACCCCACCGGACCCGCTCATCCCCGAGCGACGCCTCCCCATGACCCCGACCTCTACGCCCACGGCGCCGGCCGCCCCCGCCACGGCGCCCTCGCTGCCGCCCCCCGTCACGCTCACCGACCGCGCCCGCACCGAGGTGCGCCGGATCGTCGCCAACAAGCAGATCCCGGCCCAGTACGGGCTGCGCGTCGGCGTCAAGGGCGGCGGGTGCTCGGGCATGAGCTACGTGCTCGGCTTCGACAAGCAGCGCGACCACGACCTGTCGTTCGAGATCGACGGCGCCGACGGCGACGCGATCACGTTGTACATGGACAAGCGCCACGGCCTGTACTTGATGGGCACGACCGTGGACTACCACGACGGCCTGGACGCGCGCGGCTTCGTGTTCGACAACCCCCAGGCGACCCAGACCTGCGGCTGCGGCTCCTCGTTCTCCGCGTAGCCCCCGCCCCGCTGGCGGCGCCGCTCCCCGCGGCCGCCAGCGACACGCGCCGACTCCAGGCGCCCCCTCTATTCCAATGGAAGGCAACTTTTCGAACCGCGTCCGCGACGTGATCTCGTACTCCCGCGAGGAGGCGATCCGTCTCGGGCACGACTACATCGGCACCGAGCACCTGCTCCTCGGGATCATCCGCGAGGGCGAGGGCATCGCCGTCAAGATCCTGCGCAACCTCGGGTGCGACCTCTTCAAGCTCAAGAAGTCCGTCGAGGACACCGTCCGCTCGACCGGCGGCACGCTGACCGTCGGCAACATCCCGCTGACGAAGCAGGCCGAGAAGGTGCTCAAGATCACCTACCTCGAAGCCAAGCTCTACAAGTCCGACGTGATCGGGACCGAGCACCTGCTGCTCTCCCTCCTTCGTGACGACGAGAACGTCGCCGCCCAGATCCTCAGCCAAGCCTTCTCCGTGTCCTACGACGCCGTCCGCAGCGAACTCGACTCCATCCTCAGCGGCAAGGCCAGCCCCCGCTCCGCCTCCACCGACGAGCCCGACGAGCCGTCGTCGGGCCGGGGCCGCTCCCGCGGCAGCAAGCGCGACACGGGCGACAAGTCCAAGACCCCCGTCCTGGACAACTTCGGCCGCGACCTCACCACGATGGCCGAGGACGGCAAGCTCGACCCCATCGTCGGGCGCGAGGTCGAGATCGAGCGCGTGGCCCAGGTCCTGAGCCGGCGCAAGAAGAACAACCCCGTGCTCATCGGCGAGCCCGGCGTGGGCAAGACCGCCATCGCCGAGGGGCTCGCGCTCCGCATCGTCCAGCGCAAGGTCTCGCGCGTCTTGTACGACAAGCGGATCGTGACGCTGGACCTGGCGGCGTTGGTGGCCGGGACGAAGTACCGCGGCCAGTTCGAGGAGCGGATGAAGGCGGTGATGACCGAGCTCGAGAAGAACGACGACATCATCCTGTTCATCGACGAGCTCCACACGCTCGTCGGCGCCGGCGGCGCGTCGGGCAGCCTGGACGCCTCCAACATGTTCAAGCCGGCGTTGGCGCGCGGCGAGATCCAGTGCGTCGGCGCGACCACGCTCGACGAGTACCGCCAGTACATCGAGAAGGACGGGGCGCTCGACCGCCGCTTCCAGAAGATCATCGTCGACCCGGCCACGCCGGACGAGGCCGTCGAGATCCTGAGCCAGATCCAGCCCAAGTACGAGGAGCACCACAACGTGGAGTACGACGAGGGCACCATCGAGCTCATCGTCAAGCTCTCGGAGCGCTACATCTCGGACCGACACCTGCCCGACAAGGCCATCGACGTCTTGGACGAGGCGGGCGCCCGCGTGCACTTGGCCAACATCAAGGTCCCGGCCGAGGTCGTGGACCTGGAGGAGAAGATTGAGGCGGTCAAGGAGGAGAAGAACCAGGTCGTGAAGTCGCAGAACTTCGAGAAGGCCGCCCAGCTCCGCGACACCGAGAAGAAGCTTCAGGAGGAGCTCGAGAACGTCAAGAAGGAGTGGGAGCGCCAAGCCGAGGACGAGACGTACCCCGTCACGGAGTCCGACATCTCCGCCGTCGTCGCGATGATGACCGGCGTTCCCGTCGACCGCGTCCAGACGACCGAGGGCGCCAAGCTGCTCAACATGGAGCAAGAGCTCAAGGGCAAGGTCGTCGGCCAGGACGAGGCCCTCGTCAAGCTGGCGCGCTCCATCCGCCGGACGCGCGCCGGCCTGAAGGACCCCAAGCGGCCCATCGGCTCGTTCATCTTCCTGGGGCCGACCGGCGTCGGCAAGACGGAGCTGGCCAAGCAGTTGACGGAGTACCTCTTCGACAGCCAGGACGCCCTGATCCGGATCGACATGTCGGAGTACATGGAGAAGTTCTCCGTGTCGCGGCTAGTCGGTGCGCCTCCCGGCTACGTCGGCTACGAGGAGGGCGGCCAGCTGACCGAGAAGGTCCGCCGCAAGCCGTACTCGGTGATTCTGCTCGGATGAGATCGAGAAGGCGCACCCCGACGTGTTCAACATCCTGCTCCAGGTGCTCGACGACGGCATCCTGACCGACGGCCTCGGGCGCCGGGTGGACTTCCGGAACACGATCATCATCATGACCTCGAACATCGGGGCGCGCGACATCAAGAACCTTGGGAAGGGGATCGGCTTCTCGCTGTCCGAGGAGACGTTCGACTACTCCAAGATGAAGTCGACGGTGGAGGACGCGCTCAAGAAGGTGTTCAACCCCGAGTTCCTCAACCGCATCGACGACGTCATCGTCTTCCACTCGCTGGAGAAGTCGCACATCCTGGAGATCATCGACGTGATGAAGCAGGATCTGTTCGCGCGCGTGGGCGAGCTCGGCATCGAGATCGAGCTGACTCAGGAGGCCAAGGAGTTCCTGGTGGACAAGGGGTTCGACCCCCAGTTCGGCGCGCGCCCGCTGCGCCGGGCCATCCAGAAGTACGTCGAGGACCCCATGGCCGAGGCCATCTTGACCAGCGACCTCCAGGAGGGCGCCAAGATCACCGTCGGGTACTCGGGCGAGGGCGAGGACTTGTCCTTCAAGACCAAGAAGGCCCGCAAGAAGAAGGCGGAGGCGCCTGCTGAAGAGCCCGAGGCCGAGGCACCTGCCGAGCCGGAGTCGGAGTAACGAACCCCGGCTCCCCCCTCTCCCGCCCCGCTGGCGCTCGTCGCCAGCGGGGCGCGGTGTATTAGGCCGGCACGTCGAGCGTCCAGAGCGTGACGTAGAACAGCACCGTCCGGTAGACCTCTAGCGCGACCACCGATCCGAGTGTCGCGAGGATCAGGCCCGCGACGCCTGCGCCCCACCACGGCACCCCGTACACCCGGCGGACGCCGGCGACGAGGTACCCAGACCAGAGCACCAGGAAGACGGGCGTGAGGACGCTGTCGTTCAGGTTGTAGGCGATCTCCCCGGTGAATGCCTGGATCACGAGGAGCGGAAGGACAAGCGCCAGCGACGTGAGGACCATCGAGGCCAGCAGCACGGCGACGAAGTGCGTGGCGAACACCGCGTGCCGAGCGAACCGCCGCCGGGCGGGCGCGAGCGCGAGCGCGAACAGGACCGCGAACGTGGGGATAAACGCGGCGATCAGTGTGGGGGCCAAGACACGAGCGCGCTGACTGAACGCGGCGTCGTACGCCTCACCCGACACGCCGGCGCCCATCGCGGCCTCCGCCATCGTTCCGGAGAACCGCCAGTTGGACCGGTAGAGCGAGGCGTCGCCGACGACCCCCGCCACGTTGAACCATCCCGCCCACAGGAAAAACAGGATGTTGAGGACGAGGAAGACACGGACGGGCCGAACGTAGAGCCCGCGCCGCCCGGCGAAATACTCCGCCGTGAGCTTGCCGGGGATGGGCAACGCCTTGACCGTCCGCCACAGCCGGCCGTCGGCGCTAGTGACCTCGTGGAACTGCTCGCGGAGGAAGTGACCCAGAGACTCGTCCTCGGGCCTTGCCGCTCGCTCCCCGCACGCGTGGCAGTACGCCCCGACCAACGCCTCCTCGCACGCCGCGCACGGACTGGCGGCCGGCGTCGCCAGCGGGGCAGGGGTGGGGAGCGAGGCATCCGGCATGCCCCAACATAAAAAAGCGCGCCAGCCCCGGAGGACTGGCGCGTCAGATCGAGAGGGCCGAGGCGCTAGCGGACCAGCGACACCGAGCGCGTGGCCGACTGCCCACGACCGTTCGTCGCGCGGACCAGGTACAGCCCGGACGGGAGTTGCCCGGCGTCCACGCGTAGCGTGTACGTGCCCGGGCGGACGTCGCCGTCGTGGATCAGCGCGACGCGGCGGCCCAGCGCGTCGTGGACGGCGACCGTCATCGTGGTCGCGGCGTCGACCGCCAGCGTGAGCCGGGTCTCGGAGCGGAAGGGGTTCGGGCTCGGCGTCGAGAGCCGGAACGGCTGGGGCGTGTCGTCCTCGTGGACCAGCACCAGGATGTCGCTCGCCGGCGCGACGGCCGCCTGGGCGGGCGCGAACAAGGCGCCTCCGAACAAGGCGCCTCCGAACAGGCAGCAGCCAGAAGGATGGAGTAACGGAGAGCCATCGGCATGAGGGGGGACCGGAAGATCGACGCTTAGGGCCGTAGATCCAAACGGAGCCGGGGCAAGGAGCGTGCCCCAAGGCCCGCTCCAACAGCGTCACCACATCTGGCGGTTCCCAGGATCGGCCTGGATCGCCTTCGTCAGCCGGTTCGGGCGCTCTTTCGTTCCCATCATGCGCGCCGCCAGCCCCATGGCCATCCCGGCCAGGAATCCGCCGATGTGCGCACCGTAGGCGACGCCGCCGGTCTCCTCGCCTTCCGTGACCGCCGTCGCGCCCCACGAGTTGAAGAACTGCATCGCGATCCACAGCCCCAGCACCGCGACGGCCGGCACGGCGACGACGCGGAAAAAGAACACGGCGTTGACCTTGTTGCGCGGGAACAGCACGAGGTAAGCGCCCAGCACGCCCGCGATCGCCCCACTGGCGCCCAGGTTGGGGATGAGCCCCGCCGGCTGCATCGCGACCTGCGTCAGCGTCGCCGCGATCCCGCTGACGAGGTAGAACACGACGAACTTGGCCGTCCCGAACCGGTGCTCGACGTTGTCGCCGAAGATCCACAGGTACAGCATGTTGCCGCCGATGTGGCCCCAGCCGCCGTGCATGAACATGGCCGAGATCATGGTGAGGTAGATCAGCGGCGCCCCGCCCGGGCCGGGCCTCTGGGGGATCTGCCCCGTCGAGGTAATCTCGAGGTCCGGGTTGTCCTGGAACGTCGGCTGGTCGTTGACCAGGTCCACGCCGGTCGTGATCTCCTGCGGGACCACGCTCCAGCCGTAGGTGAACGACGGGTCGCTGAGTTGGTAGACGAACACCAGCGCGTTGATCGCGATAAAGACGAGGGTGGCCCAGGCCGGGCCGTTGAGAGTGCGGTCGTCGTCGCTGAGGGGGAAGAGCACGGGCGGGAGGGGTGCGGGACGGGGGCAAGGGCGCTGGCGGGACGCGCTCTCCAATCGTCGGGGTAGGTTGCCCCGCCAACCGAGCCGCCGTGTCCGAAGGTCCCCCCGCCGTCGCCGTCGTGGGCACCGGCTTGATCGGCGCCTCGCTCGGGCTGGCGCTCCGGCAGCGCGGGGTCGAGGTCGTAGGCCACGACCCAAACCCCGCCCACGCGTCCTCGGCTCTAAAGCGCGGCGCGGTCTTACGGCTCGCCGGACTGGCCGAGGCCGTCCGCCAGTCCAGCGTCGTGGTGCTGGCGGCGCCGCTCGATGCCGTGCCTGCGCTGCTAGAAGAGGTCGCCGAGCACGTCCGACCGGGCACGCTGGTGACCGACGTGGGATCGGTCAAAAGGCCGGTGATGCAGGCCGCCCACGTGCTGCCGGAGTCGGTCGAGTTCGTGGGCGGGCATCCCATGGCGGGGGCCGCCGTCGCCGGCCCCTCCCACGCCGACCCGCTGCTGTTCGAGAACGCCGTCTGGGTGTGGTGCCCGCCGGACGGCGCCTCCCTCCCACCCCGCGCGCGGTGGCTGTCCGACGCCGTCGGCGCTCGGGCGGTCGTGATGGACGCGGCCCGACACGACGCCGTCGTCGCCGCGATCAGCCACCTGCCCCAGCTGCTGGCGGTCGCCCTGGTCGAGTCCGCCGCCGAGGTCGGGCCGGACGCGCTCGCGCTCGCGGCGGGCGGGTTCCGCGACATGACCCGCATCGCCGGCTCGCCGTGGTCGATGTGGGGCCCGATCCTCGACGACAACCGCGACGCCGTCGCCCAAGCCCTGGCCGACTTCTCCGCTCGCCTAGACGCCGTCCGCCAGTCGGTCGAGGCCGGCGGCGGCGCGCTGGCGGACGCCTTCGAGCGCGCCGGACGGACGCGGGCCGCGCTCCCTTCGGCGTCGCGCGGGACGCTGGCGCCCCTGGCCGACGTCGTGGTCTGGGCCGACGACCAGCCGGGCTTCTTGCACGCGCTGACCGGCGTGCTCGCCCGCGCCGGGCTCAACCTCCGCGACGCCGAGCTGCTGCGCGTGCGGTCGGGCGAGTTGGGCACCTTCCGGTTCGGCTTCGAGACCCCCGCCGACGCCGACCGGGCAGTGGGGGCGCTTACCGAGGCGGGCCACCGCGCTGCGCGCCGCTAACCGAGGTCGCCAGAGATCAGGACCGGAAGCGCTTGCAGCGTCGACGGGCACGGATCTATACTGAACCCTCATGAAAACCTTTTCAACCTAGGTTTTCGCGGTGGCCGACGGGAGCCACCCGCCAGCCCAACTCTCGGCCCATGCCAAACAAACTGTACGTCATCCGGACCGCGCTGATCGTGGCACTGGGCGGCTTCCTGATGGGCTTCGACGCCTCGGTGATCTCCGGCGTGGTCGGCTTCATCGAGACCGAGTTCTCGCTCACCAAGTCCCAGCTCGGCTTCTCGGTCTCGTCGCTGACCCTGACCGCGACGCTGGCGATGCTGGTCTCCGGCCCGCTGAGCGACCGGTTCGGGCGGCGGAACGTGCTGTTCGTGGCCGCGGCGCTCTACGCCGTCTCCGCCGTCGGCTCGGCGCTCGCGCCCTCGTTCACCTTCTTGGTGATCGCGCGGATGATCGGCGGCTTCGGCGTCGGCGCGTCGCTCATCATCGCGCCGCTCTACATCGCCGAGATCGCCCCGCCGGAGTCGCGCGGGCAGATGGTCTCGTTCAACCAGCTCAACATCGTGATCGGGATCACGGTGGCGTTCTTCACCAACTACCTCATCCTGCAACTGGCGGACTCCCCGGCCAGCTGGGCGCAGTCGATGGGCTTCGGCGGCAACGAGTGGCGCTGGATGCTGGGGCTGGAGCTGATGCCGGCCATCCTGTACTTCGTGGGCCTGTTCTTCGTGCCGCAGAGCCCGCGCTGGCTGATCATGCAGGGCCGCAAGGAGGAGGCGCTGCCCATCATGCAGATGGCCGTCGGCGGCGTCGCGGCGACGCAGGAGATGGACGAGATCCAGAAGAGCATGGCCGCCGACGCCCAGAAGGAGAAGGCGTCCATCGCCGAGCTGTTCAAGCCGGCGCTGCGGCTGGTGGTCACGATCGGCGTGGTGATCGGCATCGTGCAGCAGGCGACGGGCATCAACGCCGTGTTCTTCTACGCCCCGACCATCTTCGAGCAGACCGGCATCGGGACCGACGCCTCGTTCGTCCAAGCCATCTTCGTGGGCGTCATCAACCTGGTGTTCACGCTGCTGGCGATCGCGCTGATCGACCGGCTGGGCCGCAAGCCGCTGCTGGTCGGCGGGCTGATGGGCATCATGGTGGCGATGGCGCTCTTGGCCTACGGGTTCGGACAGGCGACCTACACCCTGCCCGACCTGGGCACCGCCGCGGCCGAGATGGCCGACGCGCCCGTCGCGCCGGAGGGCATGACCACCAACCAAGTCGCCGCGCTGGCTCCGTTGGTCGGCCAGACGTACGAGAACGACGTGGCCTTTAAGAGCGCGATCCAGGGCGCGCTCGGGACCGAGGCCGCGACGGCGTACGAGGCGCCGCTGATCACGTCGGCGATCACCATCAACCCCACGCTGATCCTGGTCGGGATCCTGGGCTTCGTGGCCGCCTTCGCCGTCTCGCTCGGTCCGGTGATGTGGGTGCTGTTCTCCGAGCTGTTCCCCAACCGCATCCGGGCCATCGCGATCTCGTTCGTCGGCCTCATCAACTCCGCCGTGAGCTTCGCCGTCCAGCAGGTCTTCCCCGTCGAGCTGGCGGCCCTCGGCGCGGCGACCACGTTCGCCATCTTCGGCGTCGTGGCGGCGGCGGGCCTGGCGTTCGTGCTCTTCGTCGTGCCCGAGACCAAGGGGAAGTCGCTCGAAGAGCTGGAGGCCCAACTCGTCCGCGCGCCCGAGGCGCCCCAGGTCTCCCCCGTTATCTAGCCATGCTCCGCACGCTCTCTCTCACCGCTAGCCTGGCGCTGGCGGTCGGCGTCGTCGGCTGCCACGCCGTGCCCACCGAAACCGCCAGCCCGAGCCGCGAGGGCCCCGCCCGGGTCGAGGTCGTCGAGGCCGACGGCCGCTACCAGCTGACCGTCGACGGCCAGCCGTTCTACGTCGAGGGCGCCGGTCTGGAGTTCGGCGACATCCCGGCGCTCGCCGCGCACGGCGCCAACGCGTTCCGCACCTGGCGGACGGACAACGGCGAGCAGACCGCCCGGGAGGTGCTGGACGAGGCGCACGAGCACGGGCTGATGGTGCTCATGGGCTTGGAGGTCGCGCGCGAGCGCCCGGGCCAGGGCCGCGGCGTTTTTGGATTTGACTACGACGACCAGGCAGCCGTGGCCGAGCAACTGGAGCGCGTCCGCGGCGAGGTCGAGGCGCTCAAGGACCACCCGGCGCTGCTGGCGTGGGGCATCGGCAACGAGCTCAACCTGGGCGCCGAGAACCCCGCCGTCTGGAGCGCCGTCGGCGAGATCTCCGACATGATCCAGGAGATCGACCCCAACCACCCCACCACGACCATGCTGGCCGGCATCAGCCGAGACATCGTGGACGAGATCAGGGTGCGCGCACCCGGGCTCGACTTCCTGAGCGTCCAGTTCTACGCCGACATCGAGAACCTCGCGCTTCGACTGGACGAGGCCGGCTGGGACGGACCGTATATGGTGACGGAGTGGGGCGCGACCGGCCACTGGGAGGTCGCGGAGACGCCCTGGGGCGCGCCCATCGAGAACAACTCCTCCGTCAAGGCCGACCTGTACCGCCAGCGCTACCAAGACGCCATCGCGGCCGACTCGACGCAAGGCCTGGGCTCGTTCGTGTTCCTGTGGGGCCAGAAGCAGGAGCGCACCCCCACCTGGTACGGCCTGTTCATGCCGACCGGCCAAGAGACCGAGACTGTGGACGTGATGGAGTACGTGTGGACGGGCGAGTGGCCTGAAAACCGCACGCCCCGGCTAGAGTCCGCCACGCTCGACGGGCGCGGCGCGACCGACGGCATCCGCCTGGACCCGGGCCAAACGGTTCCCGCCAGCGTCACCATCACGGACCCCGACGGCGACGCGCTCCGCTACGCGTGGGAGATCCGCGAGGAGCAGACCGACTTGAGCGAGGGCGGCGACGACGAGTCCGTCCCCGAGCTGGTCTCCGGCGCCGTCGCAACTCCGGGCGCCGCCCAGACGACGATCACCGCGCCCAACGAGACGGGCGCCTACCGCTTGTTCATCAATGTCTACGACGGCCAGGGCCACGCCGCCCACGCCAACATCCCGTTCTATGTCGGAGAGTAACGCCGCGTCGCGCCCCGCCTCCGCCCCGCTGGCGGTCCACGTCGCAGGGGTGCCGCTCGACCGCGACGGCTCGCCCGTCCAGGGCTCGTTCGTCCAACTCGACGGCCACGACGCCTACCGGATCGACCACGTGGACGGGCTGGACCCGTTCTTCGTCACCGTCGTCAGCGACGTCGACCACTGGCTGTTCGCCTCCAGCACCGGCGGGCTCACGGCCGGCCGCGGCGTGCCGGAGCGGGCGCTGTTCCCCTACGAGACCGTGGACCGGATCCACGACGCCCAGGACCGGACGGGCAGCAAGACCGTGCTCCTCGTCGAGCGCGACCGCCGGTGGGAGTTGTGGGAGCCGTTCTCCACACGCTACGCCGGGATGCATGCTGTCCGCCGGAGCCTGACCAAGACGCTCCAGGGCGACCGCTTGCAGTACCGAGAGGTCAACGACGACCTGGGGTTGAGCGTCGCCGTGACGTGGAGCACGAGCGAGCGGTACGGCTTCGTCAAGACGACCGAGGTGCGAAACCACCGTGACCAAAAGGCCCGAGTCCGGGTGCTCGACGGCGTCCAGAACCTGATGCCGTACGGCGTCAGCCGCGACCTGCAGGAGACGCGGAGCGTGCTTGCCAACGCCTACAAGAAGAACGAGCTAGTGCCCGGCACCACGCTGGGCTCTGTTCACCTTGAGCGCGATCCCCGTGGACCGCGCCGAGCCCAGCGAAGCGCTCAAGGCCACGACCGTGTGGTCGGCCGGGATCGAGCCCGACGCCGTCCTGCTCTCGACGCGCCAGCTCGACCGCTTCCGCGCGGGCCGAGCCGGTCGAGACCGAGACCGCCGTCAAGGCCGAGCGGGGGGCCTACTTCGTCGCCGGCACCCTGACGCTGGGCGCAGGCGAGCACGTGACCTGGGACACCGTCGCCGAGATCGAGCAGGACGCCGCCGACGTCGTCGCGCTGGCGGACGCCCTGGGCGACGCCGACACGCTCCGCCAGTCGGTCCGCGACGACGTGGACGCCGGCACGCAGCGGCTCCGCCAGTTGGTCGCGGGCGCCGACGGCGAGCAGCGGACGGGCGAGCGGATCACGACGGCGCGGCACCGCATGAACGTGCTGTTCAACGTCATGCGCGGCGGCACCTTCGACGCGGGCTACACCGTGACCCGGGCGGAGGTCACGGACCACGTGACTCGGCACAACGCCGCCGTCGCCCAGGCGCAGGCGGACTGGCTCGACGGCCTGCCCGAACGGCTGAGCGCCCGCGAGTTGGTGGACCAGGCGCGCGGGCGCGACCCGCAACTCGCGCGGTTGTGCGCGAACTACCTCCCGCTCAGCTTCAGCCGCCGCCACGGCGACCCCAGCCGCCCCTGGAACCACTTCTCCATCGACGGACGCGAGCCCGACGGCTCGATGACGCGGGGCTACGAGGGCAATTGGCGCGACATCTTCCAGAACTGGGAAGCCCTCGGCCGCTCGTTCCCCGAGTACCTGGAGAGCTTCATCTCGGTCTTCGTCGGCGCCTCGACCGCCGACGGCTACAACCCCTACCGCATCACCGACCACGGGATCGACTGGGAGAAGATCGAGCCCGACGACCCGTGGTCGTACATCGGCTACTGGGGCGACCACCAGATCATCTACCTGCTGCGGCTGCTGACGCTGTCCCAGGCGCACCACCCCGACCGGCTGGCGACGCTCCTGGGCGAGCGGCGGTTCAGCTACGCCAACGTCCCCTACCGCATCAAGGCCTACGCCGACCTGGTCCAGGACCCCCACGACACCGTCGTCTACGACGCCGACGAGGAGGACCGGATCGCCGAGCGCGTGGCCGAGGTGGGCGCCGACGGCAAGCTGTTGTGGGACGGCGACGCGGTGCTCCAGGTGACGCTGGCCGAGAAGCTGTTGGTGCCGCTCCTGGCGAAGCTGACCAACTTCGTCCCGGGCGGCGGCATCTGGATGAACACCCAGCGGCCGGAGTGGAACGACGCCAACAACGCCTTGGTGGGCTACGGCATCTCGATGGTGACGCTGTTCGCCGTCCGCCGCTACCTGACGTTCTTGGACGCCCTGCTGGCGGACGCGCCGAGCGACTCGGCCGAACTATCGGTCGAAGTCGCCGACTTGCTCAACCGCGTCTCGGACGCCCTCACTGACGCCTCCGCCACTTCCGACCAGGACCGCCAGCACGTCGTGGACGCCCTCGGCCAAGCCGGGTCGGACTACCGCCAAGGCTTGTACGCGGACGGGCTCTCGGGCGAGACGCGCACGGTGGGGTTCGCCGACGTCCGCCAGTTGCTCAGCCGTGCGCTCGCAGCGGCCGACGACACCATCCGCGTCAACCACCGCGACGACGGACTCTACCACGCCTACAACCTGCTCCACACCGACGGGGACCAAGCGTCCGTGCAGCACCTGTACGCGATGCTGGAGGGCCAGGTGGCCGCGCTCGACGCCGGCGTGCTCTCGGGGCAGGAGTCGCTGAACGTGCTCCGCGCCCTGCGCGCGAGCGACATCTACCGCGCCAACCAGCACAGCTACCGCCTGTACCCCGACCGCGACCTGGGGACGTTCCTGGAGAAGAACAACGTGCCCGCCGACGCCGCCAGCTCCGGGCTGCTCAAGCGTCTGCTCGACGCCGGCGACGAGTCCGTCGTCGTGCGGGACGTGCGGGGCGGCGTGCACTTTAACGGCGCCTTCCGCAACAAGACCGACCTCGACGCCGCCCTCGACCAACTGGCGGAGGCCGGCGTCGAGGTCAGCGAGTCCGACCGCGCCGACGCGCTGGCGGCCTTCGAGCGCGTGTTCGACCACCGCGCCTACACCGGCCGCTCGGGCACGTTCTTCGGCTACGAAGGCCTGGGGAGCATCTATTGGCACATGGTCTCCAAGCTGGCGCTCGCCGCCCAGGAGTCGTTCTGGCGCGCGGCCCACGCGGACACCGACCCCGAGACGCTCCGCCAGTTGGCCGACGCCTACTACGACATCCGCGCCGGCCTGGGCGTGGGCAAGACGCCGGAGGAGTTCGGCGCCTTCCCCGCCGACGCCTACTCCCACACGCCCGGCGGCGGCAAGGCCCGCCAGCCCGGCATGACGGGCCAGGTCAAGGAGGACATCCTGTGCCGCTGGGGCGAGCTAGGCGTCTTGGTCCGCGACGGACAGATCTCGTTCCAGCCCAACCTGTTACGGGCGGAAGAACTGACCACGGAGCCGACCACGTTCCGCTACGTCGATCTCGACGGCGCCGATCGGTCCATCGAGCTGGAGGCCGGGCAACTCGCCTTCACCTACTGCGGGGTCCCCGTCGTCTACCGCCGCGCCGACGCACTGGCGGTCCGCGTGACCGGCGCCGACGGCGAGCGCCAGCTAGACGAGGCCGCGCTGTCGCGCGAGACCTCGGCCCGGGTGTTCAGGCGGTCTGGTGACGTCGCCCGGATCGACGTGGGCGTGATGCCTGCGCTCTAGCCCCCTCCCCTCGCCGCTCTCGCCATGCCCGCAACCGCCCATCGCGAGACCGCCGCGGCCGACCGCATCCCGTTCCTGCACAAGCTGGCCTACGGGTCGGGCGCGTTCGCGAACAACCTGCTCGCGACGGCCAGCGGGGGGATGATGATCATCCTGAACCTCGGCTTTGGGATGAACCCGGCGTGGGTGGGCTTGCTGGGCGCAATCCCTCGGATCACGGATGCCTTCACCGACCCCCTGGTCGGGTACCTCTCCGACAACGCCTCGACGCGGTGGGGCCGGAGGCGCCCGTTCATCGTCTGGGGGGCGATCGCCTCGGGCGTCATCTTCTTCTTCCTGTGGCAGATCCCCGAGGGCCTGTCCCAGGAGCTCACCTTCGTCTACTTCCTGGTTGGGTCGTTGCTGTTCTACCTCGCGTACACGGTCTACGCGACGCCGTGGGTGGCGCTCGGGTTCGAGCTCACGCCGGACTACCACGAGCGGACGCGGCTGATGGGTGTGTCCAACTTCACAGGCCAGTTCGTCAACTTGCTCGGGCCGTGGTTTTTGTGGTTCGTCTCCTACGAGGTGTTCTTCGACTCCCAGGCGGACGGCGCTGCGGTGCTGGCGGGCCTCGTCGCCGTCGTGGTGATCGCGACCGGGATCATCCCGGGCTTGGTGCTGCGCGAGCCCATGCGCGCGGTCGCGGAGGCCGACGCGGCCGGGGAGCCGGAGGGGATGCTGGAGAACCTGAAGTCGTTCCTAGCCGGCTTCGCCGAGACGCTCAAGTCGAAGCCGTTCCTGTACCTCGCGGCGGCCACGTTCCTGATCTTCAACGGGTTCATCCTGATCGGCGCGTTCCAGTCGTACGTCATCATCTACTACGTCTTCGGGGGGAATGAGCAGCTGGGCGCCGAGTTCGTCGGCTGGGCGGGGACGGTCGGGGCCGTCTCCGCGTTCGCCATCGTGGTGCTTCGCGACCTGGCTCGGGACGAAGGTGGGCAAGCGGAAGGCGCTGATGATCACGACGGCGATCTCGGTCGTGGGCTACGTCATCAAGTGGTTCAGCTACAACCCCGACCTCCCCTGGCTCGTGCTCGTGCCAGCGCCGCTGATGGCGTTCGGGTTCGGCGGGCTGTTCACGCTCGTCCCCGCCATGCTGGCGGATGTCGTGGACCTCGACGAGCTCAAGACGCACGAGCGCCGCGAGGGCATGTTCGGCTCGATCTACTGGTGGATCGTCAAGCTGGGGCTGGCGGTGGCGCTGGCCGTGAGCGGCGTCCTGCTCAACGTCACCGGCTTCGACGTCGAGCTAGGGATCAACCAGACCGACCGCGCGCTTTTCTTGATGCGCGTGTTCGACGTGCTGATCCCGGCGGTCACCTCCGCCATCGCGATCTGGGCCGTCGCCCGCTTCCCGATCACCGAGGACACGGCCTACGACGTGCGGATGCAACTGGAGCAGCGACGCGGCGCCACACCCGCCGAGGGCGCGCTCGACGCCTAGTTTGAGGCGTCGTTGCTCGTAGGCCCCGTTCTTCTGCGCCGGATCGCTCCCCCCGCCCGAACGCCCATCGCGCCGACTGCGTCGTCGCTGGCTTCGCCGTCCCTTCGGGGTCAGCGGGCGCTCGGGCTGTCCCCCTCACGCGTGAGGGGGACAGCCGATGCTGCGCGGAGCGGAGCGATGGCAGCGTCGGCGGGGGGAGCGGAGCCTACGAGCAACCTGCCCCGGCCCTAGCGATGCGCGCCGCCAGTCGGTCAGGTCGCGACCGCGTCGCCGTACAGGTCCTGCATCACCAGCTTGGGCTGGCGGTCCACGGTGAACAAGCCCCAGTGCTTCTCGGGCTCCATCGAGTCGGGCGAGCCCTTCCACGGCTCGTCGAAGGCCTCGAACACGAACGTCAGGACTTGGTGCTCGCGGCTCCACGCGGTTAGCTGGCGGACGTAGTCGGCCTGGAGCTCTTGGGAGGCGTTCCAGGGCTCGATGCCGCGGCCGTTGGAGCCCGTCGTCCACCCCGCCTCCGTGATGACGACGGGGACGTCGGGGTAGCGGTCGGCGACGCTGCGGTAGTTCTGGCGCGTGTAGTCCAGCGCGCGGTCGATGGTCTGGTACTCCCACACGGGGTAGGTGTGGACCGACAGGAAGTCCAAGTGCGGGACGAGCGCGGCGAGCTTGCCCGTCCAAGGCACGTAGTTCTCGCAGAACGTGACCGGCTGCGGGATCGAGCGCTTGACGCGCTTGGCGTATTCGATCAACCGCTCCACGGGCACCAGGTGATCCGTCCAGGCGACGGAGGCCTCGTTGCCGATGGAGACCGAGAACGCGATCTCGGGGTAGCGCCCGGCCAGGGCGATCAGGCGGTCGATCTCGTCGCTGTTCGCCTGGCGGTTCTGGACTAGGATCTCGGGATCGTACTGCCCGCCCCAGGGGCACTGCGGGTTGCTGACCTCGGCGGTCATGTTGGCCCCCAGCATCACCTGGAAGTCCAACTCCTCCGTCCGGATGACGTCCAGCACCAGCTCGGCGTGGCGGCTACAGTCGTACAGGCGGAGGTAGCGCCACCCAGGCTGAAGCAGCAGCAGGTCCTCCCGCACCTGGTCGTAGGACGGGTAGTCCTCCGTCACCGGCGACTGGTGCTCGCGGTAGCCGGAGTAGCAGATCGCGTCTCCGAACGGGACGTCGAGGACAGGCATCGTAGCGGTGGGCTCAGGCATATTTGAGGGTTCCTTGTGCGTCCCACAAGCCCCAGTAGGCGCCGACGTCGCCCTCGCCGCCGGTCTTCCAGGCCTCGTCGAAGGCGGCGAAGTAAAAGATCTCGATGTCATCCTCCTCGGCCCACCGGTAGCTGCGGACGAAGTACTCCAGCGCGTTCTGGGCCGAGGGCACGGCGGTGCCGAACGGCGAGCCCGCGCTCGGCCACCCGGTCTCGCTGATGATGACCTTTTTGCCGTTCGCCACCTTGACGGCGCGGCGGTACATCTCCTTCATATATAGCAGTGCGTACTCGGCGGGGCAGCTCTCCCAGAACGGGTAGCAGTTCACCAGCAGCACGTCGCACGCGTTGGCGACGGCTGGGTGGAGCTCGAACAGGTAGTAGGCGTCCACGAAGCTGACCGGCACGTCGTCCGGCACGGCGGCCTTGGCCCGGGCGATGTAGCCGAGCAGCTGCGCCTCGGTGAGGTCCTCGCGCAGCATGTTCTCGTTGCCCACCGCCAGGATGTCGGCGTGGCCGGCCTGGGCGATCTCGATGCCGGCCGCCAGCTGGGCCTCGTTGTCGTCGAGGTCGGGGCCTAGGTCCACGCCCACCATCGTCTTGAGCCCGTACTCGCGCGCGATCCGGGGCGAGTGCTGGTGGCCCTCGATGCACGAGAACGTCCGGATCCAGCGGACGTGCGGGGCCAGGATGTCGAGCCGGGCGCGGATCTGCTCCTCGCTGATCTCGTGGCCCGGCTCCTGGTCGTCGATGTAGGGGCTGAACGAGATGCCGTGGATCTGGTCGTCCAGGATCTGGCGGAGGAGGGCAACCTGGTCGGCGTGCGGCAGGCCCGCCACGTCTTGCCCACGCAGGTTGACCCAGGACGGCGCGGCGTAGCCGCTCGTCCGCTGGGAGGGGAGCCCGCTCGACCCGGCGGGGGCGTTGTCTGTATGCATGAGAGGGGAATCAGTCGAGGGGCGGCCCCTGGGAACCGGCCATGAAAAGGTTTTCACGACGCTGGCAGTCTAGCCCGCGTCGAGGGGAAACGCCACCGTCGAGACGGCTATGCCGCCGCCTTCCCCGATTCTGCGACCTCGAACGACGCGGTCAGCGTCGCCGTCGAGTCCCCGCCGACCCAGACCTCGAAGCGGCCCGGCTCGGTAACGCGCCTGAGCTGGCGGTCGATGCCGGCGAGGTCATCGGCATGCAACTCGAAGGTCACGGTCTCGCTCTCACCCGCCGCTAGCCGGACGCGCTGGAAGCCGGCCAGCTCTCGGACGGGCCGCGTGCGACTGGCGACCGGATCGCGCAGGTAGAGTTGGACGACCTCATCGGCCTGGACGGGGCCGGTGTTGGTGACTGTGGCCTGGACGCGGATCGTCCCCCCGAGCGGGATCTCGTCGGAGTCCAAGTGCAGATCCGTATACTCGAACGTGGTGTAGGACAGGCCGAACCCGAAGGGGTGCAACGGCTTGTCGCCCAGGTCGAGGTAGAACGAGGTGTTGCCGACGGAGGTCTGAGGCGCCCGGGCCTCGATGTTCTCCATCGTGACGACCGTGTCCGAGGTCGGCGGCCGGCCGGTGCGCTTGTGCCCGTAGAAGATCGGGACCTGGCCGGACGACTTCGGGAACGTGATGGGCAGCTTCCCCGACGGCGCGCGGTCGCCGAGCAGCACGTCCGCCAGCGCGGGCCCGGCTTGGCTCCCGGGGTGCCACGCGTACAGGATCGCGTCCGCGCGCTCCATCGCATCGGTCAGGGCGAGGGGACGACCAGCCATCACGACCAAGACGACGGGGGTGCCAGTCTCGGCAACGGCTTCGACCAGCGCAGTCTGCGCGCCGGGAAGCCCGAGGTCGGCGCGGCAGTGGGCCTCGCCGGACAGGATGGACTCCTCCCCTAGGAACAGCAGCGCCACGTCCGCGCCGCGCGCCGACTCGACGGCCTCCGCGAACCCATCGTGTCCCAGGCTCCGCGTCGTCTCGACCCCGCGAGCGGTTCGGAGTTCGGCGCCTGCTAGCCGCTCGCGCAGCGCGGCCAGCGGCGTCACGCTCCGGCCTGGGTCGCCGTCGAAGATCCAGGTGCCGAGTTGCTCGTAGCCGTCGTCCGCCAGCGGGCCGATGACGGCGACCACGCCGGGCTGGCGGAGCGGGAGCACGGCGCCGTCGTTCTTGAGCAAGACGAGGGACTGAGCGGCGGCCTCGCGGGCGAGCGCGCTGACATCAGCGCCTGCATCGGGTGTCTGAGACGTCGTCACATCCTCAAACAGCCCCAGCCCGACTTTGAGACGCAGCACGTTCGACACCATCTCGTCCACGCGCGCCAGCGGGACCTCGCCCGACTCGACCAGGTCGCGTAGGTGCCTAGCGAACGTGTCGCTGTTCATCTCCAGGTCCACGCCGGCCAGGGCGGCGGCGCGGGCCGCTTGGCGGTCGCCCTCGACCAGTCCGTGCGTGGCGAGCTCGGGGATGGCGTTCCAGTCGCTCACCACCAGCCCCTCGTAGCTCCACTCGTCACGCAGGACGCCGCGCAGGATCTCGGGGTTGGCCGTCGCCGGCAAGCCGTCGAGGTCGCTGAAGGACGCCATCAGCGAGCCCACGCCCGCGTTGACAAGCGCCTGGAACGGCGGGAGATGCGTCGCGCGGAGCTCGGCGGGTGGGATGTCCGTCGCCGCGTAGTCGCGTCCGCCCTGGCTGGCGCCGTAGCCGACGAAGTGCTTGGCGCACGCCGCGATCCGTCCGGGCTCGGCCATGTCCTCCCCCTGGAACCCGCGCGCCGCCGCGACCGCCAGTCGAGCCGTCAGGAACGGGTCCTCGCCCCACGTCTCCGCGATGCGGCCCCACCGCGGGTCGCGGCACACGTCGGCGCCCGGCCCGAACGTCCAGTTGACGCCGCACGCCGACGCTTCGGCCGCCGACGCTCGGGCGCACGTCTCGACGAGCTTGGGATTCCAGCTGGCGGCCTGTCCGAGCGGGATCGGGAAGACGGTCTGGAAGCCGTGGATCACGTCGCGTCCGACGAGCAGCGGGATCCCCAGCCGGCTCTCCTCACGCGCTACGCGCTGGAGCTCGCCGGTGACTTCGGGGTCCACCTCGTTCATCACGCCGCCCAGGCGGCCCTCGCGCACCGCCTTGCGTAGGGCATCCGGGACCTCGCCCTCCCCACTTTGGACCAGGCTCAGCTGGCCGACTTTCTCGCCCAGCGTCATCGCCGCCAGTAGCGCGCCGACGCGGTCCTCCGTTTCTCGCTCGGCGATGGTCTAGGGGCGCTGGTAGACGCGGACGTAGTCCACCTCCATCGTCTGCGGGAACGGCGTCGTCTCGTCGGGCGGGCCGGGCAGGTTGCCGCCAACGGCCATGTTCAGCAGCAGGAAGAAGTCGTGGTTGAACGGCGCCGCCGGGTCGTCGCTGCCCGTCGTGTACCAGTCCTCGGAGGTCTGCGTCTGGTAGAGCACGTTGTTGACGTACCACCGGATCTCGCCCTCCTCCCACTCGGCGGCGAACACGAAGAAGTCGTCGGCGAAGGTGCCGCTCCGCAAGGTCAGCTCGTCGCCGCCGAACACGTTGGCTGGGAAGGGTCCGCCGTAGTGCAGCGTGCCGAAGATCTCGTTGGGCGTCTGGCCCAGGTACTCCATGATGTCGATCTCGCCCGACGCGGCCCACCCCCCGTAGGTGTCCTCCTCGAAGAACATCCAGAACGCCGGCCAAATGCCCTGCCCGACGGGCAGCTTGATGCGCGCCACGAAGCGGCCGTACGTCCAGAACGCCTTGCCCTGGGTGTTCATCCGCGTCGAGGTGAACTGACCGTCCGCCTCTTCTCGCGCCGTGATCTTCAGAGTGCCGCCGCTGACCTCGTGGTTGTCGTCGGTGTAGATCTGGAGCTCGTTGTTGCCGAACCCGCACAAGTCGGGGCAGCCGTCGCCGATGGACAGCGTCCAGTTAGAGGCGTCGAGCTCGTTGCCGTCGAACTCGTCGGCCCACACCAGATTCCAGCCCTCGTTGCCGCCCTCGGGGTCGATGACGATCTGCTCGACGGAGTTGTCGCAGCCCGGCGCAAAGACGACCGCCAGCAGGGCGACGGCGAGCGCGGCGAGCGAGAACGGGGCGGAGGAGCGGAGGGTCATGGTTGCGAGGCCGAGGCGGTGGCGGGCGTACCGACGTAGAACGGGAAGTTGGCCGTCGCGACGTTGCCCTGGCCGTCGTAGGCGTAGACGAACATCCGGTACGGGCCCTCCTGGCGCGGTGCGCGGATGACGAGGGTCCCGCCCTGCTGGCGGACTTGGTCGATGGCGACAGCGTCGGGCCGGGCCTCGGCATCGCCGCCGGCGCGGATGTCGGTGCTCTCGGGGAGCAGCTCCCAGACGTAGCGCAGGTCGTCGCCGTCGGGGTCGGTGACGGTCGCCTGGAAGGTCACGCGGTCGCGGTCCTCGACGCGCAAGCTGGCGTAGCGGTCCTGTCCGTTGGCGGTGTACGCCGTCAGGGCCGGCGCGCGGTTGTCGGGGTAGTCGCCCGTCCAAACGTACTGCAGCTCGTCCAGGACCTCGGTCTCGTAGCCGCCGGGCGTGAAGATGCCGTACCACGTCGGCGTGGTCTCCTGCTTCTCGCCCCACAGGAAGGCGTAGGACCCGATGCTGTGCGTGGAGTCCGCCGCGATGCCGCGCTCGTAGCGGATCCGGTACATCTGGGCCTTCTCGTGGCTGGTCTGCTCGACGGGCGCGCCCCAGGCGGCCTTGGGCACCTCCCAGTGACCGTCCGGCCCCCACTCCGCGATCACGTACGGCCCGTCCCAGCCCGCGCGGCGTAGCTGGCGGCCGACGCTCGGCCCCTCGTATCCGTACGACCGCAGGCTGCTCGTGCCGCCCACCAGCTCGCCGTAGGTGTTGACGCCGTAGACGTCGATGCCGGGCGCGCGGTCCTGGATCAGCTGGACCTCGGCGACGTCCAGCCCGGCCGTGACGTGCATCACGGGGTGGTTGGGGTCCTCTTGCTGGATCATCTCGGCGATGTCGCCGAGGGCGTCCCACACCCGGAGGTCGGTGTAGAACAGGTCGTTCTCGTTGCCCAGGCCCCACATCAGGATCGCCGGGTGGTCCTTGTAGGTTTTGACGACCTCGCGGAACCGTTCCAGCTGGGCCTTGACGGCGCGTCCGTCGCTGTAGTCGAAGCCCTGGCGCTCCTGGCCCGCCCACAGCCCGAAGACGACCGTCAGCCCCTTCTCGTGCGCCGCGTCGAGGACGCCGATGGCCTCACCCGCGCCCCACGTCCGGATCGAGTTGGCGCCGGCCGCGACCGCGCGGTCCAGGAACGTGTTGCCGCCGACGCCCCGGATGTAGTACGGCTCGCCGCCGCGCAGCAGCGTCCACGAGCCGTCCGCGCTCTGCTGGATCTCGACCGGGACCACGCCGCTGTACCGGAGCCCGCCGACGACGGCGCCGTCGCCCTGGGGCCGGTCGACCGTGGAGTCGTTTTCGCGCGTCTGGGCGGACGCCGAGGCAGACGCGAACAGCGCGACCAGGGCGAGGATGGGGAGAGCTCTCATGGCAGTCGGGGCGGAAGGCGCGGGGCTAGTCGGCGGCGACCAGGCGGAGGTTGTCGATCCAGACCTCGCCCGCGTCGTCGAAGTAGAACACGAGCTGCTTGATGGTGGCGAAGTCGGCGCCGTCCCTAAAGGCGGGCAGGTTGCCCACCGTCGCCGGCGCGGCCGCCAGCTCGCGGCCTCCGCCGCGCAACTCGGTGAACGGGATCGTGACGGTCTGCCACTCGGTTGAGAACGCACTCGACTCGGCGTAGCGCGCGTCCAAGATGATCTGGGACGCCTGGCGGCCGTAGTCCTCCAGCGCCACGCGGACGGGCAACTGGCGGGTGGTGCCGGCGGGGATCTTGACGTCGAACTGGATGGCGCCCTGGTCCTTGATCGAGGTGATGTCGGCGGGGTACCACTGGTCCCAGCTCACGCCCAGGGCGCCCTCGTAGCAGCCCTCCGGCCGGACGTCCCACCGCGCCCGGAGCGCGGTCGAGCCGGCGACGCCGCCCTGGACGGCCTCGATGCTTTGGCAACCGTCGTCGATCAGCCCCCAGCCGTCGTCGTTGATGAAGGCGTCGTCGAACAGGGTGATCGGCAACGCGGCCGGGTCGGGGCGCTCGGGGAGCACGACCCACGGCTCCTGCGCGACCGGCTCGTACCACACCAGGTTGACGTCGTCGATGTAGATGCTGCCCGACTGCTGGAGCTCGAACATGACCTGCTTGACGTTGGTCAGGTCTAGGGCTTGGGCGCCTGGCGCGTCGATGTCGAAGTCCGCCAGCGGGACCGTGACCGACTGCCAGTCCTCGTCGATGAAGTAGCGCTCGAAGTACTTGTTGTCGGTGTAGGCGAAGCCCATCCCGCCCGCGTAGTCCTCCAGCGTCAGCACGATGGGGAGCCCGTACATCTTGCCTTCCTTGGATCGGACGCGCATCTGGATGGCGGCGTAGGGCAGCACCTGGGACAGGTCCTTGCCGGCCCACCCGTCCCAGCCGAACCCGAGCCCGGCCCACTCGCAGCCCTCGGTCTTGCGGTCCCACGTCACCTCGACGGCGCGGCCGCCGGCGTAGACGACCTGGTCGGTGAGCCCGCCCTGGGTGCAGCGCGCGTCGTCCTGGAACCAGATCGTGTCGTCGTCTTGGTCGGAGTAGATGACCGGCTCGACCGCGAGCGCCAGCGAGCGCGGCCGCTCCGGCACGGGCGCGACCTCGACGCCGTCGTAGAGCGCGACGGGCTGGAACTGCACGCAGCCGGCCAGCGCCGCGCTGGCGACGAGGATGGACGAGAGGAGGAGCCGGAATGCCATGGGTTGGAGAGTCAAGCGCCGCGTTACGGTTGCAACGGGCCGCCGGCGGTGAATGTGATGTAGTCGATCCCGAAGGCGACCTGCCGCGGCGTCGCCGGCTGGGCGTTGTTGTCGGAGATCAGCACCGCCCGGACGCCGACGATGTTCTGGGCCTGCTCCTGGGTGAGGCTCTGCGGCGCCTCCCCCGACCCGAGCGCGCTGACGCGCTTGCTGAACAGCCGCCAGCCCTCGAAGTCGACGGGGATGTCGCCGAACGGGATCGCGGTGTCCTGGTCGAGCTCGTAGGCGCCGGTCCCGTTGCTGTCCACGATCAGCTGGACGACGGCGATGGTGAAGTCGGTGTCGAAGCCGCGGATCAGGAAGTTGACGAAGAGGTCCTCCGGGACCGTGGTCGGGACCGGGAACCGTCCCCGCCCCTCCGGCCGGATGTCGATGAGCCCGACGAAGAAGTTGCGCGTGGGGCCCGAGGCCGCCTCCGTCCCCCGGAGCAGGTAGAACGAGTCGCCCTCGCCCGCGGGCACCTCCGAGCTCACGCCCGAGTTCTGGAACTCGAACTCGAAGTTGCCCACGAAGATGTTGGCCGGCCCCTCGAAGTCCTCGAACACGTTGCCGGCGTAGGTCCGGCCCGAGAGCACCTCGACGTCGACGGTCGTCGGCTGGGACTCCGCCTCGCTCCGGGATGGTCAGGACGGCGACCACGGGCTCGGCGCGGAAGAACGGGAGCTCGGTCGTGCGGCCGTTCCAGCGCGCGTTCTCGGCCGTGAGCTCGCGCGAGAACCCCTCGATCACCCTGACCGCGCCGCTCTCCTGGCCCGTGATCGTGAGCACCCAGGCGACCTGCTTGTTGAACTCGGCGGTGAACACGACGCTCCCGCCGGCGGCGAAGTCGGCGGTCGGCTGGCTGGCCGCCAGCGGCGTCACCAGGTTGAAGGGGCCGAAGCGGTCCACGAGGTTCGGGCCGTCGGGCTCGACGCCGTGGTCGCACCCGCTGGCGGCGACGCCGAGCAGCAGGACGGCCAGGAGGCCGCGGGCGGAGGAGGAGAAGCTCGGCATCGGTTAAAAGGTCATGCTGTAGAGGGCGAACACCTGCCCGATCTGGTAGTCGGCGCCGGGCTCCTGGCCCTCGCGCGCGCCGTCGTCGCTGTAGCTGAAGCGCTGGGCCTGGAGCGTGAGGTAGACGTCGTCGCGGAACCGGTAGCGGAGCCCGGCGCCGTAGAGCGCCTCGCTGTCGTCGGTGACGAACCGGCCGGGGAAGTCGCGGACGTCGTTGAAGTTCTCGATCACGGCGAGGTAGTCGCTCCCGCTCGACGTCCGGTACTTGCCGCCCAGGAGCACGTCGAGGCGGTCGTAGACCTCGACCGACAGCCCGGCCTCGACGAGCGTGGACGTGAGGTCCACCTCCTCGAACTCGCCCCCGCCGCGCTGGGTGCTCTCGAACTGCACGCCCAGCGTCGCCTCGATCAGCCGGTCCAGCCCGGTCAGCGCGCCGATGGGCACGTCGGCGCCGGCCTGCACGCGGACGAAGTCCTTGAGCTCGGTCGTGCCCTGGCCCCGGATCTCGCTCAGGAGCGCCACGTCCAGGATCGCCTCGACGCGGTTCTCGATCTCGTAGCTCGCCGCCAGGCGCAGGCCCCGCCGGTTGGGCGTGGCGCGGCCGTAGGGCAGCACGTTGCCGTAGCGGGGGTCGTAGGCCATCAGCGCGTCCGCGACGCGGAAGGTGTAGAGGCCTTGGTCGCGCGTCAAGTCGAAGAGCGAGACCGCGCGGCGCGCCTGGTCGTTGCCGATGCGGTTGTACGACTCCAGCGCCCGGTTGTAGTCGACGCGCTTGCTCTGGGCGGCGGCGCTGTAGAAGTCGGGGCCGACGTTGACGAACGTCGCCGAGACGCCGACGCCGCGCGGGCCGAGGTCCGCCGCCAGCCCGACCTCGACGAAGGTGTCGGACTCGTCGACGCTGGTGGCCGTGGAGTCCCGGCCCTCCGCGACCTCCTCGAACAGCGTGCGCCGGTCGACGCTCGACCGTCCCGCCTCGCCAACCAGGCTCAGGGTGTACGCCGTCCGGTCCAGCAGCGTGACGTCGGTGTCGAACGAGTAGACCAGGTTGCGGATGCCGGTGTTGGCGTCGCCCGACTCGAGGTCGTCCCAGACGTAGGACAGGTTGCCGCCGACGTTGACGCGCGAGTCGAACGGGCCGATCGTGGCCGAGGTCGCGCCCAGCCGCCCGCCGCTGATCAGCCGAGTCGGCTGGGCGACGAAGTCGGTGGCGCGCAAGCGGGCGACGAAGACCCGGGTGTCGACCTCCTCGACCGCCTGGGTGAAGGCGAGCGCGAAGTCGGCGGTCGCGCCCTGCAACCGGCGCTCGTTGAGGCCGGTGTAGAACTCCTCGTACTCGATGACCTCGCGCTGGGGGACGAACAGCTCGGGCTCGTTGACCAAGCCGTCCTCCTCGGGGAGGTAGAGCGTGTACGGGGTCAGGGCCAGGTTCATGTCGCCCAGCCGGTAGCGGACGCGGTTGGCGATCACGCCGCGCGCCCACAGCTCGCGGATCTCGACCGTGGCGCCGGCGCCGAAGAAGCCGCCGAACTCGTTCCTCAGGCGGATGGTGCCCTGCACCTCGGTGACGCGGTTGGGCTGGGCGTTGACCGCCAGGTCGAGCACGAAGTTGCCGTCCGACAGGTTCTCGGCCGTCGAGGTGTCGGTCTCCGCGACCGCGCCGCCCAGGTCCGACTGCTGGATGTAGCTCCGGCCGAGCCCGTTGAAGCGGAGCCCGGGGCCGGCCTCGGCCTCCGGCGCCCCGCCCTGCGCCTGGGCCGCTGGCGGCACGACCGAGGCGACCGCCAGCAGGGCGAGCAAGAGTCCGAGTCGAGAGAGAACGTGCATGGGCGGCTAGAAAAAGATCTTGAGCTCGACGGTGGTCTCCTGGCCTTGGTAGGTGTCGAGCGCGAAGTTGCGGTCCTCGAAGTCCATCCAGCGGTGGCGGAGGTAGATCCCGGCGTTCTGGGCGACGGTCCAGTCGAAGCCCAGCCCGATCCCGCGTCCGATCTGGTCGCGCGGTTGGCCGGAGTCGGGGTCGAGCTCGGTAAGCTGCCCGCCCCGGATGTTCTCCAGCCCGAGGTAGCCCGCCAGCAGGAAGCCGGGGACGAGCTCGTAGTACAGGTCGAACTCGTGGTACTGGGCGAAGATGTAGGTGTCGTCGTCGGTGGGGACGGCGCGCGCGGTGCGGTTGGCCGAGCCGAAGCTGCCGAGGTAGAAGCCGTAGAGCGCGCGGTTGAAGACCGTCGCGCCGGCCTTGGCTTGGACGTCGACGGCGTGGTACCACTTCCGGTTCGAGGCCAGGCCGGTCACCGGGTCCACGTCGGTGGTCTGGGCGCGCTCGATGGCGCCTCGGAAGATGGAGTACTTCCGCGACAACGGGCCGAACTGCGTCGCGCAGACGGCGTCCTCCGGGAACGGGTTGTAGATGCGGGAGACCGCCAGCCCGTTGATCCGGTGGACGTAGGTCAGCGTCGTCGTCGTCGGCGCGAGCTCGTGCGCCAGCCCCCACCCGACCGTGAAGCTCGCTGGGCCGCCTTGCCACCCCGTGTTGACGTTGATCCCGCGGCGGTTGTGCTCCAGGATGTTGGTCTGGGTGATGCCTCCGCCGCCGGCGCCCGAGCCGGCCACGACCTCGCACCGGGGGTCGGTCCGGAACTGGGGGTTGTTGGACGTCGAGATCTCGCTGTTCTCGTTAAAGAAGTTGCGGCCGACCTGGTACAGCTGGACGTCGAGCGGCAGGCCCGTCGTGGTCGCCTCGGTCTTGGCGCGCACCATGAGCGCCTCGCCCCACTTCGACTCGGCGAGGTCCGGGCTCTCGAACCGGCCCGCGCCCAGCTCGCCCGCGAGGTTGACCGGGCCGAGGTTGGTGTCGAACGAGCCCGTGTGCACCTGGTACTGGCGGCGCTCGGTCGTCAGGCTGTCGAGGGTGCGGTAGCTGTAGATCGAGTTCAGCGCGACGAGGTTGCGACCAAACGTCCGCTGGATCCGGCCGCCGGTGATGAAGCTGGGCAGCGCGCGCGCGTCGCCCGAGAAGCCGACGTAGGTCGGCACGTCGCCCTCGCCGGGGACCGTCCCGTTGGGGTCGGTCCGGGCGTTGGGCAGCCCGCCGTTGGGCTGCGTCTTGCCCCAGAAGGCGTCGAAGCCGAAGCCGCCGGGCAGCCGGGCGCCGTTCAGGATCAGGCCTTGGAAGGCCTGGAAGGCGAACCGCTCCTCGTTTGGGTTGGCTTCCCCGGTCTGCAAGTAGTTCTCGTACTTGCCCGTCCCGTCGACGCCCTCCCACGGCGTCCGGTCGAAGATCGAGTACCGGTCGAGCGTCTGGTTGACGCCGATCGTGAACGGGCTCAGCGCGTACCAGTGGATGCCGCCAGCGCGCACCCCGAACGTCCCGACCTCGGTCCGGAAGTTGCCGTAGAAGTTGACGCCGAGGTTGAGCGAGATCGTGTTGGCGCTGAAGTCCTCGCTCCCGTCGTAGGGGTTGAAGATGAACAGCTCGGTGCCGAACGACGACCGCCCGTTGGGCCGGCCGGCGACGGTGAGCGACAGCATCGGCTCGCGGTAGCCGTCGCCCACGCCGTAGGTCCGCTCGAACGGGGCGAGGTTGGGGTACGGCTCGGTGATGTTGCGGCCGTAGCCGAAGAAGCGGTAGTAGCCGAAGACCGTCAGGTCGAGGGGCAGCCGGCGGAGGTTCTCCGTCGTGTCCGGGTCCGCGAGACTGGCGGCGCCCGACAGCGGAGCGGCTGCGACGGCCGCTTGCACCGCGGCGGGCGCAGGCTGCTCGGAGTCGAAGTCCACGGAGTCCGGGACAGCGTCGCTCGTCTCAGCGGTCGAGTCAGAGGCCAGGTCGGCCCACAGGTCGAAGCCGGCCAGCGACTGGGCCGACGCAGCGCCGGTGCCCAGCCACAGGGCCGCAACCAGAACGGCGCGCGGTGCCCATGCACCACGCGCCGCAGTCCGTCCCAGAGCGAGTCCGGCGATCCTTGAGAGAGACGTCATCGAGGAGGGATAGAGTCAGACGGGCATCGCCGCCCGCCCGGTGTGGGCGGGCGGCAGCCCTCGATTTAGCGAGTCACGACCAGGCGGGCCGCCGCCACGCCGTCCGCCGTCCGCACGCGGACGACGTAGAGGCCGGCTGCCAGCCCCTCGGTCGGGAGCTCCATCCGGACCGGGCCGGACGCGAGCGCCGACGGCGCCAGCCGGGCGACGCGGCGGCCGAGCAGGTCGACGACGTCGACGGAGACCTCGGAGGCCTGGGCCAGCTCGAAGGCGACCGTGGCCCGGCCGACGGTCGGGTTCGGGAAGACCGTCGGCGCGACCGAAAGCGACGGCGGGAGATCAGACGAGGTGCCCAGCATCGTTGCCGACGCGAATCCAAGGTTGTCGATGGCGATGGCGAACTCGGGGCCGCGGAGGTCGCCGAACGCGAACACCACGAGAGCACCTTGTCGGCGTCGAACCCGTCGTTCCCCGCACGAGTTCGTCTTGCGGAACGACGAGAGCGGAATGTCAACGGTCTGGTAATTGTCGGCCAGGTGCCTCGACGAGGTACGCGGCCCGGAACTCGTCGTCGGCCTCGCCGCCGTCGAACTTCCCGTTCGCGTCGGTGTCCTCCTGGAGGTTGACCTCCAGCGCTGAGCGGCAGGTTGCCGGCCTGGACCGTCGTGGGACGGAACGAGAAGACGATGTAGTCGGCGTCGCTGATGTCGGTGGTGCCGTCGGGTCCGGGCACGACGAAGCCGGCGAACGTGCCGCCGGTCCCGGGGTTGATCCCGACGGACAGCGCCGTGTTCTCGGCGCCGCCGACGCCCGCCGTCGGGCCGACCCCGATCCCGACGCCGGTGTCATCGTTGGTGCCCTCGACCTTGGCCGGGCCGGAGAACGTCCCGATGTTCGGGAAGGCCGTCCGGTCGAACGAGTCAAAAGCAACCGAGGGGGCGTTGATCTTGATCTGGGACTTCTCGGTAAAGACCAACTCGTCGATGGCGATGGCGAACTCGGGGCCGCGGAGGCCGCCGAACGCGAACACCACCGAGAGCACCTTGTCGGCGTCGAACACCCCGTTCCCCGCCGCGTTCGTCTTGCGGAACGACGAGAGCGGGATCTCGACGAACTGGTAGTCGCCAGTGATCGTCTCAATCCGGTACTCGGCCCGGAACTCGTCGTCGGCCCCGCCGCCGTCGAACTTCCCGTTCGCGTCGGTGTCCTCCTGGAGGTTGACCTCCAGCGTCAGCGGCAGGTTGCCGGCCTGGACCGTCGTGGGACGGAAGTAGAACGTTAGGAACTCCGACCCGAGACGTCCGTCGTCCCATCGGGTCCGGGCACGACGAAGCCGGCGAACGTGCCGCCGGTCCCGGGGTTGATCCCGACGGACAGCCCCGTGTTCTCGGCGCCGCCGACGCCCGTCGTCGGGCCGACCCCGATCCCGACGCCGGTGTCATCGTTGGTGCCCTCGACCTTGGCCGGGCCGAAGAACGTCCCGATGTTCGGGAAGGCCGTCCGTGTCGAACGAGTCGAAGACAACCTGGGCTGACGCAGAGGGCGCAGCAACCATAAAGAACCCGAGAGCCACCATCGCTAGGTGGAAGCGCTTTGCGTAACGGGTTGAGATCATGCGGTGTAGCAGTCGGTCCATGGGTCGAGAGGATCGGGTGGGAGCGTGGAGCGGAGGCGGAAGATAGGCTCTGAAAACCTTTTCACGCCAGTTGCGCTTGGTTTTTGCCCTCCGCCCCTGCCCACCCGGAAGCGCTTCGCCAGTGCGGCCGCCCTACGCAGCCCCGCCCTCCGGCGCCGTGGACCCGCGCGCGACCAACTCCACGGGTTCCACCCGCCGGAGGTGCCCGCCGTCCGCCAGCTCCCCGCCCAGCCGCATCGCCAGCTGGCGGATGGCGCGGTAGCCGATCTCGCGGATCGGCACGCGGACCGTCGTCAGCGGCGGCACGGAGTACTCCCCGCTCGGCAGGCCGTCGAACCCGGTGACGGACACCTCCTCGGGCACCTGGACTCCCTCTTTCGACAGCGCGCTCATGACGCCCTTGGCGCAGTAGTCGTTGGCGGCCACGACCGCCGTCGGACGCTCGGCCCAGCGCAGGATCTCCTGGGCCGCCTCGAACCCCGACTCCCGGGCGTACCCCCCCGGAATCTCAAGCGCTGCTGTGTCCGTGACGCCCGCTCGGCGCATGGCGTCCCGGTAGCCCCGCGCACGCTCGTGCGCGTCCCGGGCGTCGTCCGGCCCGCGGACCATCGCGATGCGCCGGTGCCCGAGGTCCAGCAGGTGCTGGGTGACGGCGAGCCCGCCGGCG
Source organism: Rubricoccaceae bacterium (assembly GCA_963789285.1). Lineage (GTDB taxonomy): Bacteria > Bacteroidota > Rhodothermia > Rhodothermales > Rubricoccaceae > Rubrivirga. The sequence continues at coordinate 1,679 of CAWBJZ010000001.1, read as the reverse complement.
TGGTTGTCGAAGTTGATCACGTCCGCCGGCACGCCGTCGGCGTAGGTGTTGATGAACACGACGGGCGTGTCACGCTCCAGGATCGACGCCGCGCTGGCGGGGTCGATCTCCGGGGCCATCACCACCAAGCCGTCGACGCGCTTGTCGACCATTCTCATGGAGCGCTGGAAGTCGCTCGGGCTCCGGTGCGAACTGGACACGATCAGGACCAGGCCGTGCTCGTGCGCGGCGTCGTCGAGCCCGCGCAGCAGCTCGGAGAAGAACTCCCCGGACAGGAAGGGGAGCAGGACCCCGATCCCGCCGGTCCGCTTGCTGAGCAGGCTCAACGCGGCGGGGTTGGGCGAGTAGCCCAGCGCGTCGGCGGCCTCCAGCACCAGCGCCCTCTTGTTGCTGCTGACCGGGCTCGACCGGTTGAGGACGCGCGAGACCGTCGCAATCGAGACCCCGGCCTTGGACGCGACATCGTGGATCGTAGCGCTCACGTCGGTCGGGGCGAAGGCAAGGGGGAGCCGGCCGGAACGCGGTTCAGGCTGGCGGACGCTGGGCGCGGGGGCTACTCCTCCTCGTCGGTCTCGTCAGCGATCGGCCCGCCGAAGGCGGCCGAGACCTGGCCGACGTCCTTGAGGTCGGCGGCCCCGCCGCGGTCGGCGTCCACGATGACGTTGTCGGAGTCGATCTCGCGCTCGACGGTCACCTGGTACCGCATAAAGTCCTCCGCCAGCCCGCCGGGGCTGGCCTCCTCGCCCGAGACCGGGATGGCTTGGATCACCTTCCAGCCCTCCCCCACCTTCTGGCCGATCTGGTTGAACAGCGCGTCCTGGCCGTCGTGCTCTTCGACGTTGACGCTGACGAGCAAGGTGGAGGTCTCTTTCTGCATGACGGGTATCGTAGAGGGGAGCGCCCTAAACGCGGCCCGGCGCGCCGGGTTCGTCGGCCGACCCCAGCCACCCCTTCGCCATCGCCCAGAACACCGCCGCGGCGTGGATGCCGTGCGCGATCTCGCCGGCCTCGACGCGGTCCGCCAGTTCGGACGCGGGCACGAGCCGCTGGCGGAGGTCCTCGGCGGGGTCGAGGTCGGGCTCGGCGACGCGGCGGCAGCCCAGGGCCACGAACAGGTGCCCGTAGTTGGTGTGCCGGCCGGGCTCGACGGCGAGCCGGCCGAGCGAGCGCCACTCGCGCGCTTGGTAGCCCGTCTCCTCCAGCAGCTCGCGCCGGGCGGCGGTCTCCGGGTCCTCGCCCGGATCGAGGGCACCGGCGGGGAGCTCCAGCAGCACGCGGTCGATGCCGTAGCGGTACTGCTCGATGAGCACGGCGCGGCCGTCGTCGGTGAGCGCGAGCACGCACGCCCAGTCGGGGTACTCGGCGACGTGGTACTCGTCCAGGACCGGGCCGTCGGGGATCTGGACGCGGTCGACGCGCAACCTCATCCACCAGCGGTCCACGACGGTGTCGCTGGCGAGCGTGGTCCAGGGGCGGGGCGTGTCCATCCGGGAAGCTAGGACTGGCAGAGACGCGGTGAAGACCCCGGCCGTCCCGAGTGGTGCCGTTGACTCCGGCGGCCTGGGTCCCGTACTTTTGGCGTCCGCTCCGGAAGGAGTCGGCTCTGCGAGACTAGCTCAGCTGGTAGAGCGCCACCTTGCCAAGGTGGAGGTCGCGAGTTCGAGTCTCGTGTCTCGCTC